>NZ_JACVEE010000001.1 GCF_015355755.1 Nocardia sp. XZ_19_385 | reverse complement strand
ACGGCTGCACCATGGTCACCGTCGATGTCGGCGTCGGCCCCGACGGCGTGCTTCGCCTCGTCGAGCTCGGCGGTGTGAACAGCTGGGGCATCTACGGATCCGACGTCACCGACTTTATCGCCGCGATGGAAGCCGAGGCCCTCGCCCGCGCGGACATGTAGAGCCGGATGTGCAGCCTGTTTCGCATGTCGAGCGGTCAAGATCATCCTCGTGGCGAGGCGAGTTCGGAACGCACGCTCATGCCGCATATCGCGCGTTCTCGGCTCGCCGCGGGACTGCCTTCACACGTGTAGCGCGCGGGCATCGAACGGGAAAGGGGTTGAACGGAGCGGTCTTGTTGGGCCTTACTCAGCTGACCGTCCGGACCGCCGCGTTCTGGCTGTCGCTAGTGCGACTCGAGTTTCGATCACGAGGGGTTGGGCAGGTGCTGACAGGTCATGGACGATGTGTTTCTGGCTGGAGCCGCTCTGGGGCACCGATTGCGGCTCCGATCTGCGGCCCAGCTGTGCGAGGTTCGGCTGTGTCCCCCTAGTGTCACTGCGATGAGCGCACGCTTCGAGGAACTCGGCTGGCAGCAGACTCCCATGGGCGAGATCAGTCTGCGCCGCCGATTCGAGCCGACGGCGCGAACCGATATCTACGAGGTCAAGCTCGGCGATGAGTACCTCATGTCGAGCCTGTTCACCGCCGCGGAGTGTGAGCTGGCGCGATTGGGACTGGCGCGCACGCCCGGCACGGACCTGGATATCGTCGTCGGCGGTCTCGGCCTGGGCTACACCGCACGAGAAGCTCTGCTCGACACCAGAGTTCGGACGCTGACCGTCATCGAATACACCGACGCGGTCATCGACTGGCATCGGCGTGACCTGCTCCCCGATACCGTCGGCCTCGCCGCCGACAGCCGGGTCGCTCTCGTCTGTGCGGACTTCTTCGCCGCCGCCGCGGGGACGACGGGGTTCGATCCGGAACGCCCGGGCCGAACCTACGACGCGGTCCTGCTCGACATCGACCATTCGCCACGCCACGTCCTGCACCACCCGCACACGGCCTTCTACACCGCTGACGGGCTACGGGTATTCGCCGAGCACATCACCGCGGGCGGCACCTTCGCCCTGTGGTCCGATGACGCACCCGACGACGAATTCCTCGCCGTCCTCGGCACCGTCTTCATCGATGTCGAGGCCGAACAGGTGTTCTTCGACAATCCACTCACACGGAGCCGGTCTGCCAACACCGTCTATCTTGCGACCCGACCCTGATAGCGGAGGGGAACTCCGGCCCGAACGCGGTGGACGCGGCGGCTACTTCCTCGGCGGCGGCGGAAAGAAGCCGGTCTCGATGAAGAAGTCGAAGTAGCGGGTGAGCACCGCGGCGTCGACACCGGGGACGTTCACCACGGGGACGGCGGGGACCTGCGCTGGTGCGGGGGCCTCGGTGTCCTCGGCCGCGGCATAGTTGGTGCTCAGAGCCGCTGCGCGGGACAGGGATTCGTCGCCGGAGCCGACTCGTTCCTCGGCGGCGGTGGTGAGTGCTTCGGGGAAGCGCTCGGGTTCCACCAGATCCAAGCGATAACCGCGCCGGCGGACCTCGTCCACGATCGCCCGCAGCGGAAGCGCGGTCTCCGAGGACACATCCAGCGCTGTCTCGCGCGCGTGCGGTTGCCGGGCGCAACGCACGATCGTCGCGGCGACGTGATCGACCGGCAGCATGGCGATTTCGGCGTCGGGGAGGTCGGGTGCCATGCCGGTGACGAGCATGGAACGCAGCATCGTCCACCAGGCGTCGTCGGTTCCGGCCGCGCCGGTACGAGAATCGCCGGTGATGAGTCCGGGACGGTAGATCGTGGCGGGTATGCCGCGCTGCGCGCCGGCACGGACGAGTTGCTCGGCGACCCATTTGGTCAGGACGTAACCGGGCAGGCCGGAGGGCAGGTCAGCGGTGGGCGGGGCGGAACTGGTCGACACGTAGTGGACCGGTTTGACCCGGGCCGTGGCGGCCAGGCGGAGTACCTCGGTGGTGCCGGCGACGTTCGCGGCGCGCATGCGGTCGTACGGCTCGAGATGGTTGACGAGCGCGCCGTTGTGGTAGATCTCGTCGGTTCGTTCGGCAAGCTCGAGGAAGCGCTGCGCGGTGAGGCCGAGGCGTGGTTGCGCGAGATCGCCTGGGATGGCGACGATTCGGGCTTCCTGCCCGGAGAAGTCGATCCGGTACCGCGCACCGGCGGCGAGAATGCGCGCATGAGCCGCGGTTTCGTTGTCGGCCCGGACCAGGCAGTAGATCGTTGCTGACGTCCGGTCGAGCAGCTCACGCAGCAGGAACGCACCGAGGAATCCGGTCGCGCCGGTGAGCAGGATTGCGCTGGGCGCTCCAGGGGGCGGGCAGGCGGGCGCGGTGATCGACTCGTCCAGCACGGTATCGGCCAGGGGGTCACTGCCGGTCGTCTCGGCCTTGCTGCTGCGAAGCGCGGTGGCGAGCTGATCGACCTGTGGGTAGGTGAACAACAGTCGCAACGGAACTCCGATACCGAGGCGCTCGGCCAACGCCGCCCGCACCCGCACCGCCGACAGTGAATTGCCGCCGAGGCTGAAGAAGTCGTCGTCGCGGCCGACCCTGTCGATACCCAGCACACTGGCGAAGACTTCGGCCACGATCTGTTCGTCGGTGGTGCTCGGCGCGCGGTACTCGCGGGCGGGCGGCTGCGGATCGGGCAAGGCGGCCCGGTCGAGCTTGCCTGTCGGACCGAGTGGGAACTCGGCCACGACGACCAGGTGTGCCGGAATCATGTAGACCGGCAGCCGCTTTCGCAACGAAGCCAGTACCTCGGCGGTGTCGATCGCGGCATCGGCGATGCTCACGTACCCGATCAACTGCGCACCGCGCACGGTGACGGCCGCACCTGTGACGGCCGAATCCGCGCGCAGGGCGGCTTCGATCTCACCCGGTTCGATCCGTTGCCCGCGCAACTTGAGCTGCACGTCGGTGCGACCGAGGTATTCCAGGTCGCCGGTTCGGTTGCGGCGCACCAGATCACCGGTGCGATACATCCGGGCACCGGTGGGGCCGTAAGGGTCGGCGACGAAACGCTCTGCGGTGCGGGCGGTTTCGTTCAGATACCCCCGAGTCAACTGTGCTCCCGACAGATACAGTTCGCCCGGCGTACCCGGCGGGACCGGATGCAGCCGTGCGTCGAGCACGTAGGCCCGGCAGTTCCAGTGCGGATGGCCGATCGGCACCGCGCCTGCGCCGATGTCGGTCACGTCCGCACCGGTGATGGACACCGTGGCCTCCGTTGGCCCGTACAGGTTGTGCAAGCGGGCTGGGCACGCAGCACTGAACCGCGCGATCGTCGCGGCAGGCAGCGGCTCTCCGCCCACCCACACCGCACGCAGCGAGGAAAGAGACTGCGGCGGAGCGGAATCCAGCAGCACCTGCAGAAGCGATGGCACGGACGCCATCGTCGTCACTCGATGCCGGGCAATCAGTTGAGCCAGCTGCTCAGGATCCGTGCGCTCCTCGGCGGAGGCGAGCACCAGATGCGCGCCGACACTCAGCGGCGCGGCATAGCCGATCAGCGACGCATCGAAGGTGAACGGGACTGACTGCAGGTAGGTATCGGTCTCGGCCAGTTGGTATTCCGCGGTGAAGAAGGCGGCCTGATTCACGATCGCCCCGTGCGGTACGCCCACGCCCTTGGGGCGCCCGGTCGACCCGGATGTGAAGATCACATAGGCAAGGTCCTGCTCGCGCAGAGGGCGCAATCGATCCGCGTGGGTGAGTGGAGCATCCGAAAATGTGGACAGGGCAGTGGAATTCGCCAGGTTGTCGATCCGGAGAACGGGCCGGGTATGGATCTTGGCCCCGGCCGTCAGGACGCAGATCGGATCCGCGGTGGCGAGGATGTCGGCGATGCGCGCGGCGGGCTGGCCGGGATCGATAGGTACGTACGCGGCACCGGCCTGCACGATCGCGTACATACCGACCACCGACTCCAGGGTCGGAGGCATGGCGAGGCCCACGGTCGCGCCAGGACCCACGCCCATGCTGATCAGCTTGCGGGCCAGGCGGTTGACCCGCGCGGCCAGCTCCCCGTAGGTGACCGAGCCGTCCGCACAGCTCACGGCGACCGCAGCGGGGGAGCGCTGGGCCTGCGCGGCGAAACCGTCGAGCAGCAACCGGTGGGGCAGCGGACGCTGTGGTCCAGCCGCCGAGCTCAGCTGGGCGGCCTGCTCCTGCTGGTCGAGGATGGGCAGATCCCCGATGGGCAACTGCGGTTGCGCTACGGCCGTGCTCAGCAAGTCGATCAGTCGCCGGCCCAGGGCATCGACCGTGGCCGGGTCGAACAGATCCGTCGCATACCGCCAGGAACAGGACAGGCCCGCCGCGGAATCCTGGTGTGGCACAACGGTCAATTGCAGATCGACGGGGCTGACCGCGGCCCCGAGCTCGATCGGCGTGATGGTCAACTCCGGCAGGCGTAGGGCCTCGCTCTGGAAGTTCTGGAACGCCAGCACCACCTGGAACAGCGGATGATGCGCCTGGCTGCGGGGCGGGTCGAGTTCGGCGACCAGCCGCTCGAACGGAATATCGGCATGTGCGAATGCGCCCAGGTCGGTCTCCCGCACCCGATCGACCAGCTCGGCGAAACTCTCCGAACCAGCCGTGTGGGTGCGCAAGACCAGGGTGTTGACGAACATGCCGACCAGCGCGTCCAGCTCCGGCTCGCCGCGACCGGCCACAGGTGTCCCGATCGCGATGTCCGTGGTGCCCGAGAGTCGGGCCAGCAGCACCGCCAGCGCCGCATGCACCACCATGAACAGTGTGGCGTCGCGGTCCTTCGCGAATTGTTCGAGGGCGCAACGCAGGTCGGCATCGAGGTGGAAGCTGTGGACCGCACCGCGATTGCTTGCCACCGGGGGCCGCGGCCGATCGGCCGGAAGTTCGAGGGCGGCCGGCAGCCCCGACAGCGTCTGGCCCCAGTACCGCAGCTGTTCGGCCAGCAGCGACTCCGGATCGGTTGCCGCACCGAGTGTTTCGCGTTGCCAGATCGCGAAATCGGCGTACTGCACCGGAAGTGGTGTCCACTCCGGAGCCTGGTTCTGCGTGCGAGCCTGATAGGCGAGCATCAGATCGCGAGTCAGGGGAGCCAGGGAAGACCCATCCGCCGCGAGGTGATGGATTACCAGTGCCAGCACGAACTCGTCGGCATCGAGCCGGAACAGCCTGGCGCGCAATGGCACCTCCGCGGTCACGTCGAATCCCGCGCTCATGAACTCGGACACTTCCCGGTGCAGCGCCGTGTCCGCGATATCGGCTGGAGCCAGATCCACCCGCACCTGCTCGGCGGGCAGGATGTGCTGATAGCCGCTTCCGTCGTGTTCGGGGTAGATCGTGCGCAGCGCTTCGTGCCGTTCCAGCACATCGCGCATCGCGGCGGTGAGGGCGTCGACGCGCAGACTGCCGGAAAGGCGTAGTGCGATCGGGATATTGTGTGCGGCCGACGCCGGATCCAAGCGCGCCAGGAACCACATCCGCTGCTGCGCCAGCGACAGCGGCACATGCTCGCCACGCGCCCGGGCCGTCAACGGCAGCTGCCGCGAGGTGGTGGTCGTGAGTTCGTCCACGGCCGCCGCCAACTCCGTGACGGTGGGATGATCGAAGACGGTCCGCGCCGCTACCTGGATCTGCAGTGCGGTACGTAAGCGTCCCGCCACCCGCGTCGCCAGCAGCGAATTGCCGCCCAGTTCGAAGAAGTCGTCATCGGCGCTCACCCGGGTGGCGCCGAGGAGATCCGTGAAGATCTCGGTCACGGTCCGCTCGGTCGCCGTCACCGGTTCCCGATACGGTCGCGCGGCCGGAACCGGCGCCGGCAGCGCCGCATAATCCAGCTTGCCCACCGGGGTCAGCGGAATAGTGTCGATCGCCACGACCGCCGTGGGCACCGCATGCCGCGGCAGCAGCCGGCGGGCACGCGCCATCAAGGGCTCGGCATCGAACTCCGAGCCCGGTGCGGGCACCACATACGACACGAGCGCATCCGCGCCGCTGGGCATCCGCCGCACCACCGTGGCGGCGAACGCGACCGAATTCGCTTCTGCCAGCACCGCATCGATCTCGCCGAGCTCCACCCGGAAGCCGCGAATCTTGACTTGTGAGTCGGTGCGCCCAAGGAATTGCAATTGCGGTGTGCCATCGCTCCCGGTGATCCATCGGACCAAATCCCCGGTGCGATAAAGTCTTTCACCACTACCGTCGGGATGGGCGATGAATCGCGCCGCTGTCAGCCCGGCACGATCGTGATAGCCGCGAGCCAATCCAGGCCCTGCCAAATACAATTCACCCGCCACCCGATCCGGAACCGGCGACAACCGGGCGTCGAGCACGGCCGCCGCCATACCCGCGACAGGTCGGCCGATCGTGACGATATCGTCCGGATGCAGTTCCCCGCTGATCGTGGCCGCTACGGTGGTCTCGGTCGGCCCATACAAATTGAAGAACGACCGCCCGGGCGCCCAGCGCGCCACCAGTTCCGCCGGACACGCCTCACCCCCCGCGACCACCGTGCGCAGCTCGGGCAGGTTCGTCTCCTCGAGTCCCGCCAGCGCCGCCGGGGTGATGAAGGCGTGCGTCACACGCTCGTCCCGCAGCAGTTCTGTGAGCTCGGCTCCACCATAGATATCGGGCGGGACGACGACCATCGTCGCGCCGGCGCCGATCGCGAGCAACAGCTCCAAGATCGACGCATCGAAGCTCGGCGAGGCGAAATGCAAGGTCCGCGCCGCCGCGGTCACCCCGAACCGCCGGGCCTGCTCGGCGCACAATCCGGACAGACCGGCGTGCGTCACGGCCACGCCCTTCGGCAGCCCGGTCGACCCGGAGGTATAGATCACATAGGCGACATCCTCGCCATACAGCCGTCGAACCCGTTCACCGAAATGCACCGGTTCGGCCGAGGCCCGCGCCAGCGCGGCGGCGCACTCGGCCGAGTCGATCTCGAGCCAGTCCAGGTCCGCACCCGCATCCGTTCGAACCGTCGAGACCGTCAACCCGGACGTGGCACCGCAGTCGCCGATCATGTGCGCGACTCGCTCCGCCGGGTACTGCGGATCCACCGGCACGAATGCCGCACCCGTCTGTGCCACGGCCCACATCGCGACCACCGACTCGATCGATCGCGGCAACGCCAGCACCACCCGGTCGCCGGGCCCCACCCCGCGCTCGATCAGCACCCGCGCCAGCCGTGCCGACTGCGCACCGAGCTCTCGATAGGTCAGTTCCCGCCCGGCAAACCGGACCGCACACGCCTCCGGGTCGAGGCCGGCCGCCGTCTCCAGCAGCTGCGGCAAAGTGCGAAGCCGCGATGGACCAACGCGCGCCGCGCGAGCACGGCGGACCGCGAGAATATCGGCAGCCACCGGCCTACACCCTTCGAGTTTTGATCTGTCTATGTCTCCAACGAGACTATCAGGGCAACCATTCAGCTATTTCTCAGACTGCGTCGGTTGAATTGGTTGGCGCTACTCCTGGCCAGTATGGCTGATATTTGAATGCGATTGTGGTGGTGTTTAATTCGCGGACATGGCTGGAAACCTCGGTTTCGGGGGTCCGGAGAGTCTTTGTGGCCCAGCATGAGCTGCGCCACCTGAAACGTTCGCCCATCGAATCCGACAATTCGCTGCTTGCTACCGCTAGATTCTCAGTGCACCGGTGATATCGCCCCGGCGTGAATGTCGGATCGACGAGGTATGTATCGCTCACCAATATTAAAGGAGTGGTTCATGAATACGAGGTTCGCGGTCGCTGCTCTCACTGCCATCGGGGTCGCCGCAGGTCTGTTGTCGGCCGCGCCGGCGCAGGCCGAGCCGGTGGTGGACGGCCGGTCGGTGGTGGCCGACGCGCTGCATGGTGTCGATCAGGGGGTCGCCTACAGCGTGCAGGCCTCACCTGACGCGGCCTCGCTGGTCACCACCGTTTCCGGTGGGGCCTTCAGCCTCGACATCGACCGGTCGGCTGTCGTGCTGCGCAGCGATGCCGGAGAACCGATTGTCACCATCCCGCTGTCGGTTACGGCTGACGGCCAGCGGTTCTCCCTCACTGCCGCCATCGCCGACGACGGGCGCCGGCTCACTCTGGCCGCCACCACCCCGGTCCTGCGCCGGGAGAACTTCATCTCCTCGATCGACTGGTGGAATTACGAATTCAACCGCGCGCTGCCCTGCGCCGGCATCGGCGCCGCGATCGGCGCCGGTATCGGACTCATCTTCCTCATCGTCGGCGTCCTCCCCGGTGCGATCATCGGCGCGGTCGTCGGTGAAATCTATTGCGGTGGACAGGATCTGATCGACTCGGGCTACGCGTACTGGGGCGGCCAGCCCTAACCGCACGCCGGGCCTGCTGCCGACAATTCGCGCGCCGGCCAGCAGGCCTCGTGCCAGAGTGGCAAAGGTGACCGACGACTATCGCGTTCTGAACAAAGCCAATTGGGATGAGCGAGCACCGGCGCATGCCGCATCCCCCGACTACGACCTCCACCGCTACCTCACCGAACCGGACTTCATCGGCGAGGTGGTGCGCTTCGACCAACCGTTGCTCGGGGACGTGCGTGGGCTACGCGTAGTGCATCTGCAATGTCACATCGGCACGGACACGCTCTCGCTGGCCCGGCTCGGCGCGAACGTGACCGGGCTGGACTTCTCCTCCGCATCGCTGGTGCAGGCCCGGCAGCTAGCCGAGCGCACCGGCGCGGCAATCGAATTCGTGGAGGCCGATGTCTACGATGCCGAATCCGTGCTCGGCGCCGGACAGTTCGATCTGGTGTTCACCGGAATCGGCGCGCTGTGCTGGCTGCCGAGCATACGGCGCTGGGCCGAGACCGTCGCGGGGCTGCTGCGCCCGGGTGGACGGCTGTTCCTCCGCGAAGGTCATCCGATGCTGTGGGCGACCGACGAAAAGCACACGGACCGTCTGGTTCTCGGCTATCCATACTTCGAACTGCCCGAGCCGATGGTGTTCGCGGACGAGGGCACCTACGTCGAAACCGATGCCGAGTTCACTGCCACCACCACCCACGAGTGGAACCACGGTCTCGGCGAGATCGTGACAGCGGTGCTCGACGCGGGCCTGACCCTGACAGGACTCACCGAGCACACCAGCGTCCCGTGGAATGCACTGCCAGGGCAGATGTTTCGCGAACCCAGCGGCGAGTGGCGGCTCTCGGAGCATCCGGAACGCCTGCCGCTCAGCTATACGCTGCAAGCGGGCAAGTTCTGAAGCGAAGCTGATGGGCTCTGCCGCAGCGCCCGGCTCCCGGTTTTACGCCGCCCGCGGCGGTAGGGTGCCGGAGCATGGACGGTCGTAGCCCGGACGCTCCGGATGGATCCGTACCACCGCACATGACCAGCGAAGAGTTTCGCAATCATGGCCGGGCGGTGGTGGATTGGATCGCCGATTACTGGGATCGAGTGGAGTCGCTGCCGGTGCTGTCGCGGGCGACTCCGGGAGAGGTGCGGGCGCAACTGCCGCCGCACGCGCCGGAAACCGGTGAGCCGTTCGCGGCGCTTCTCGACGACCTGGATGCCATTGTCGTTCCGGGACTGACGCATTGGCAACACCCGGGATTCTTCGCCTACTACCCCGCGAACACGTCGGGTCCGGCTGTGCTCGGGGAATTGCTGGCCGCCGGACTCGGCGTGCAGGGCATGCTGTGGCAGACCAGCCCCGCCTGCACCGAGGTCGAACAGCATGTCCTGGATTGGCTCGCCGAATTGCTCGGGCTGCCGGGCAAGTTCACTTTCGCGGGCAACGGTGGTGGAGTCATCCAGGACACCGCGTCGAGCGCGATCCTGGTCGCGCTGCTCGCGGCGTTGCACCGGGTGTCGGCGGGGCAGGTCGGACGCGCGGGCATCGAGCACGATCGCTACGTGGTCTACGCCTCCGCAGATGCGAACTCCGCCTTCGAGAAAGCCGCTCGCATAACCGGACTCGGCACATCGGCGGTGCGGCTCATCCAGACCGATGGCGCGATGGCGATGGATCCCGTCGCGTTGCGCGAAGCGATGGCAAATGATGTCGCCGCGGGCCGGACCCCGGTAATGGTGATGGCCACCGTCGGAACCACCTCGACCAGTGCCGTGGACCCAGTAGATCGAATCGGGCCGATCTGCCGCGAGTTCGGGGCCTGGCTGCACGTCGACGCCGCCTACGCCGGAGTGGCCGCGGTGTGCCCCGAACTGCGCTGGATCCACGCCGGAGTCGCCGACTACGCCGACTCGTATTCGACCAACCCGCACAAGTGGCTGCTCACCGCATTCGATTGTGACGCTTGCTATGTCACCGATCGGCAGCATCTGATCGGTGCGCTTTCGGTGCTACCGGAGTATCTGCGCAACGATGCGAGCGCCTCCGGAACGGTGGTGGACTACCGAGATTGGCAGGTGCCGCTGGGACGGCGGTTCCGCGCGCTGAAGTTGTGGGCGGTGATCCGGTGGTACGGCGCGGAAGGGTTGCGTGCGCACATCCGGCACAGTGTCGCGCTCGCCGCGGAGTTCGCCGGGAAGGTAGCCGCGGACGACCGCTTCGAACTGATGGCGCCACGGCCACTGTCGCTGGTGTGCTTGCGGCTGCGCGGGACTGATGAGATCAACCGGAAGCTGCTGGAGAAGCTCAACAATTCCGGGCAAATCTATCTGTCGCACACCAAGGTTCGGGGTGCATACACGCTGCGAATGGCCATCGGCGGTACCGCGACGCGGGTCGAGCACGTGCGTGCCGCATGGGAGTTGATCGATCGCACCGCCACCGACCTACTCGCCCGGACCGAGTAGCCGTAGCCGCTGCTGCGCGAGGTCGTGCAGCACGGCGGCAGCGGCGGGTTGATGACGGACGATGGCGGTGCGCAAGCTGGGGCCTTCGCCGCCGACGAAGCGGTCGCACACGCCTTCATGCGCGGAGTAGGCGGCGGCGAGCCCGTCGCGCAGCTGGTCGGAGAGCCCGCGCAACGCGGGCTCGCCCGCGTAGGGCCGCCAGTCATGAAGCGCGGCGACGAGCATCCGATGGTCGACCGACAGCAGGCCGCTGAAACCTGCTGAGAGGTGCGGGGGAGCCATTCGCGGGCGGACGGACTCCTGATATTCGGTGCGGCTGAAGTTACCCGTGATACGCAAAGCTGTTGCACTGCAACGGAACAGCGTCGCAGTGGTGTTCACGTTGACGGCCGCGGCCGCGAGGTCGCCGATCTGGACCTGCCGGATCGTATGGCGCAGACCAACTGTCGCGGCCTGGGTAAGTACCGCGAACAGGCGGTGGCCGTTGATCCACCACTCCAGCCCGGTCCACGCCGGTGCGGGTTGCTCTGTTGCCGTGCGGCGCAGCTCGGGAAATTCCGCAGCCAGGCCGTCCAAAGCATCCGCCGCCACGCGATCGGATGCTGTTGTGGCCAACTGAGATACGACGGAGCGGTACACGCGGTCCGCCGCGGCGCGCCACAACAGCCCGGCATCTGCGGGCTCGCGCCGGATGCCGAAGAACGCATCGTGTTCGGTCTCGCCAGGCGACATGGTCGGCAGCCTTCGGTTGCCCGAGCCGGACCCGGCGCGAAGCCCGGCGAGGTCATCGGGCAGGTTCCGCGGGTGGGCCAGCGCCATGATCTCCCCGGCCGGGTGGCGGCTCTCCGGTAGCCGGGTCACCGCCGGACGGCTCAACGCAGCGTGAAGGTGCCGGCGAGGTCGGCCTTGTTCTCGCCGGGGCAGGTGTCGTCCGCGAACTTCACGGTGTTGTTGTCCTCCGCGAAGTGGTCCGCGAAGGTCCCGCTCACGATATAGATCGGGAAAATGCCAGGGCCCGAGCCCTCGTCCTTGGACTGATCGGTTTCGCCCTGGCGGAACTCGCTGGTGCTGCCGTCGGACCAGGTGATCGTTCCGGTGCCCTTGTGCTCGGTGACCTCGCCCTCGCAGCCCGCGTTCTCGGTTCCCTTCGCCGACAGTTTCACCGGCGTCGGCGTGGCGGCACCGGTGCACTCGCTGAAATCGATCTCGGCGGTCCACTCCACGGTGGCGGGCTGGTCGGCCAGCCCGGGCTCCGCCCAGGTGACAGTGCCGGTTTCCTTGCAGGTGAGCAGCGCGTCGGCGTCGGCCGGTGCGGCCGCGGAGGTGGACGCGGCGAGGGCCGCGCCGCCCATGGTCGCGCTGACAAGCACTGCGACGCAGGCCAGACGGAAACGGGTATCCATGAGACATCCCTTCGATCGTCTTCGGTGCCGTTCGGTCGAGCTGACGCTAAGCCGCGGGGCGGGCCGGATATCGCTGTCCGGTCCGCGCGGCGAGTCTGAATCCGCAGGTCAGGCACTGTTCAGTGCAATCACTCGACGCGGCGCGGCAGACGCCGCATGGGTTCGGACCGTTGATTCTTGTGCGGGTGTCGTGAACGCGAGCGATGATGAGGCCGACTACATCCGGTAGTGCTCGACTGTCGAGAGCTCAGGTACGGCATGGGGATATCTCATTGGCGTGGCGGCGTTTTCAGCCTGGTGCTGGCGCTGGCGGGCTTCGGTGTCACGCTGACCTCGGCGCATCGAGCGAGCCCGCTGTGGCAGGTGTGGGCAGCGCTTGCTGTGAGTCTCTGTGCGGCAGCGGGTTTGGTTGCTGTGTACGGCTGGGCTGTGTGGCGAGAGCTGTCGCGGGGGCAGCGCCTCCGGTGGCGTGACACGGTGATCCCGACGCTGCTGATCGGGGTCGGCGTGGTCGTGGTGCTGGCGGCCGGAGAACTGCTCGCGCCGCGGCCCGGGAGTGGTTGGCGCGGTGATGTATTGGTGGGGCTGGCTTTCGCGGGTGGGGGTTGGGCAGGAGCCGCGATGCTGGGCGTCAGGAGCGTGGTGCTGAACCGGCCGGTTCCGGATGCCGGTGTGAGTGCGCTGGAGGACGCCGTGGTGGAGTTGATGGCGTTGCGGCGGCGGTTGCAAGGGTTGCTGTCGGCCCTCGGGTCGCTGGTCGCACTGTCCACCTTGGCGCTCGGAGCCGGAGTGCTGATGGGCAAGAGCCAGCCGCGGGAACTGGTGGTGGTGTTCGGCGCGGCCGGGTCGGCACTGGTCGCGCTGTTCTACGCCCCCGGCAGCTGGGCGATTCGGGCGCAGGGCGGCCGGCTCGTGCAGGCGATCTTCGCCACCGGTACGCCCGGCGACGCGGACGAGGTCGTGGATCGGCTCGAAAAGCGCTCCAAGCTCGAACAATTGGTAGGCGTAGACCGCACGTTGTTCGCGGACTTGCAGGCCGCCCTGCCTGTCCTGGGTCCGCTCATCGCCGGTGCTGCGGTGTTCCTGCCGAAATGAGTACGGGGTTACGCGTGTACGGCGCGAAGTGCTTCGGGCGTCAGATCTTTCAGCGTGGGATACCCGTCCACCGCCATGATCAGGTCGGCCTCGGCCAGTAGCGACCGCAGCACATGCACGATGCCGTCGACCCCGCCGAGCGCGGCGCCGTACACGTATGGCCGGCCGATTCCCACCGCCGTCGCACCCAGCGCGAGCGCCTTGACGATGTCGGCGCCACTGCGGATCCCCGAGTCGAACAGGACCGGCACACCGTCCGCCGCGGCCACGATCTCGGGCAGCACATCGAGGGCGGGCAGGCCGCCGTTCGCTTGGCGCCCACCATGATTCGAGCAGTAGATGCCGTCGACCCCGCCGTCGATCGCGCGCCGCGCGTCATCGGGATGGCAGATGCCTTTGACGAGCAACGGCAGATCGGTGAGCGACCGCAGCCACGGCAGGTCCGCCCAGGTGAGTGGATTGCCGAAGAGCTGGATCCAGCGCAGGATCGCGGCCTGCGGATCCTGCTCCGGGGTTTGCGCAAGCCCAGCCAGGAAGACCGGATCGGTGAAGTAGTTTGCCAGGCAGTGGCCGCGTAGCTGCGGGAAGTTGCTGGTGGACAGATCCCGGGGGCGCCACCCGGTGATCCAGGTGTCGAGGGTGACCACGATGGCCTGGTATCCGGCCTGTTCGGCGCGCTGTACGAGGCTGGCTGCGAGGTCACGGTCGGTTGGCGTGTAGAGCTGGAAAAAGCCTGGAGTATCACCGAATTCGGCGGCCACCTGCTCCAGCGGATCCACCGTCAGGGTCGAGGCGACCATCGGAACGCCGGTGCGAGCGGCGGCCCGGGCGGTCGCCAGATCACCGTGCCCGTCCGGCGTGCACAGGCCGATGACACCGACCGGAGCCAGGAAAACCGGTGTGGGCAAGGACATTCCGAACAGATCGACGGACAGGTCGCGTTCCTTCGCGCCGACGAACATGCGCGGCACCAGCCCCCAGCGGTCGAACGCGGTGACGTTGGCGTCCTGGGTGCGCTCGTCGCCCGCGCCGCCGGCCACATAGGACCAGATCGACGGCGGCAGCGCGGCTTGCGCCCGCTCGCGCAGTTCGGCGTATTTCATGGGCAACGTGGGCACCACCCCGCCCAGCCCACGGAAATAGATCTCGTTCTGATAGTCGCCGAACGCCATCGCTACGGCCTCTCTGGGCTGGGTCTATTCAACAGGACAGATGCACTGATTGATACCAAGCTAGAGTGCAATATCTAATGCCGACTAGGCCCAACACGCAGGATATGTAACAAGGGATTGCTTATTGTGCAGGAAAGCTACGATCTGCTGACCGAGGATGAACTCGCGCTCATTCACGCCTTGCAGCTGCGGCCGCGCGCTTCCTGGGCCGAGCTCGGGCACGCGCTCGGCGTCGACCCGGTGACCGTTGCGCGCCGCTGGCAGCGCCTGGCGGGCCGCGGCGCTGCCTGGGTGGGTGTCTCGCCCGGTCCGCGCCTGTTCGACCAGGTCTGCCTGGCCTACCTCCGAATCGATTGCGTGGCAGGGCAAGTCGGGTCGGTAGTCGAAGAGCTGGCCAAGCATCCGCACCTGGTGACCTTGGAACGCGCCGCCGGACCGCACCACATCCTGGCGACCGCCGGCGCGGCCGATCTGGCGGCCATGTCCCGCTACACCCTCGATGTGCTGCCCGCGCTCCCGCATGTCACCGCGGTCCGCGCGGACCTGATCACCCACATGTTCACCGAGGGCGGGGACTGGCGCATCGACGCCCTCGACCCGGAGCAGCGCACCCGCCTGGCTGCCCCCGCCGCGCAACCACCGTCGAAGCGGGACCGCAGCCGCCTAACCGACCAGGACCGCGCCCTGCTCGACGCGCTGGCGCACGACGGCCGCGCCTCCTACTCCGCGCTCGCGGCCCAACTCGGCACCGGCACCGCCGTCGTCAAACGCCGCCTCGAGGAACTGACCCGGCTCGGGCTGTTTCGTTTCCGCTGCGACTTCGCCCGGCCGCTCGGCGGCTGGCCCGTGGCTGTGACATTTTGGGCTACCGCGCCCGCTGACCACTGCGGAACATCGGCCACGCTCTCGTCGAGCTCCCGGAGGTCCGCAACTGTGCCGCGATCACCGGCGCGCACAACCTGCTCCTGCAGGCCAGTCTGCACTCGGTCGCCGATGTGCTGCGGTTCGAAACCCACCTCACCGCAGAGCATCCTGAACTCACCATCGGCGAACGCGTCGTGACCCTGCGGCACGACAAACTGCTCGGCTGTGTACTCGATCCGCAAGGCTGTGCTGTTTCAGTAGTCGCACCTGATATCTGGAGCGAGCCGCGGGCTCGGCACGACTGATCGGGGCCAGCCGCTGCTTCTACCGTCAGCAGCCGCAGCTGCCAGTCGAAATCGGTTCCGCGGGGCCGATATTCGGGTGAACCGGGCTACCGTCGGCTGAGCTCCCGGCGGTGCGCCGGTTGCCGCAAACCCCAGTCGGCAGCCTGGCGGTCGCGCACCTCGTCGGTAGTCGGCCAGTGCGTCGACGGCTCACGCGGCTCGCGGTCCAGGCGTTCGTCGCGGGTGCTGCGCTCGTCGATCTCGGCGAAGCCGACCATGATGACCAGCATCATCAGCACCAGGGTGACGGTGACGATGAGCGGGGTGAGGAGCTGGGTGGGCGCGACGCCGCTGTCCGGTGCCACGGCGGCGTGGTGGGCGCTGTGTGCCGCGTGCATGGAATACATTCCGGTGTAATGCATTCCGCACACCGCCAAGCCCATGATGGTGGCCGCGCCGACGGTGGCGAGCAGGCCGCGCACGTGCAACATGAACCACAGCGCGGCGGTCGCGGCGACCACCGCGATGAGGATCGACAGCGCCACCGTGCCGAGCGTGTACTCCATGTCCATGCCGGTCTTCATGGCGAACATGCCCAGGTAGTGCATGGCGGCCACGCCGAGGCCGGTGATCGCGCCGCCGATCGGCAGCGCCACGATCTCGCGCCGGCCGCGCACCACGATGGACAGTCCGATCCACACGAACACGATCGCGATGGCCGCGCTGAGCAGCGTCACCGGGACGTCGTAACGGATGGTGGCGCCGGGGATGGAGAAGCCCAGCATGGCGGTGAAGTGCATGACCCAGATGCCTGCGCCGCCAAGGGAGATGGCGGCCGCGATGAGCCAGCCGACCGGCCATTCGGCGAGCCGGGCGTGCGAGGTACAGCGCAGGCCGAGCAGCGAGCCGAGGACCGAGATGAAGAAGGCCACGACCGGCGTGATCCAGCCGTAGCTGAAGTGATCGAATTCCATTGGTGCTCCGTTGTTTTCAGCCGAGCAGATGCGACGGGGTCGCGGTCGCGCAGACCTTGTGGACGAAGTTCTGCCGTAGCTGGTGGTACGGCGAACCGGGAGCGAAGTTCGCGCTCATCCGTGCGAGCTCCTCGGCGCGGTAGGCGGCGAGCGGCTTGACGGCCTCGTCCGCGGCGAGGCGGCGCTTCTTCTCCACCAGCCGCTCCGCCAGTTCCGGCGAATCGGCAAGCGCCGCAGCCTCGGTGCGGACCCACGCCCAGAAAGCCGCCGGGCTGCCCGGGATTACCTGATCGACCAGGCCGAGGGCGCGGGCGGCGCGCGCGCCCACCGGAAGTGTTTGCTGGGTAAGACGTTCCGCGGTCTGCGCGCCGACCCGGCGCGGCAGCGTGTAGGTCCAGTACTCCGACCCGTAGAGGCCCATCAGCTGGTAATGCGGGTTCAGGACGGCGGATTCGCGGCACCACACCTCGTCGGCGGCCAGCGCCAGCATAATGCCACCGGCCGCGGCATTGCCCGGCAACGCCGAGATCACCAGTTTGTCGGTGGTGGTGAGGATGGCCTCGACCAGGTCGTCCATCGCGTTGATATTGCGCCAGGACTCCGCGCCCGGATCGGCGGCGGCCTCGATCACGTTGAGGTGGATGCCATTCGAGAAGAAGTCCCGTTCCGGACCCAGCACCAGCACATTGATCGGGCGGGTGCGGGCCTGCTCGTAGGCGTAGAGCAGGCGGCGGCACTGGCCGGTGCTCATCGCGCCGCCGGCGAAGGCGAACTCCAGATAGCCGACCGAGCCGTATTTTCCGGCCGCCCCGGCGACTTCGCGGTAGCGGATTTCCGACCAGGTGTCGCGGGTGGCGGCCGCGGCGGGGGAGACCGGGACTTCCGGGACGCTGGGTAGGAGCTCACCGAGGACATCGGTCGCGGGCTGTTTGAAGGTCGGGGGTCCATCCGGCGCCCGCCGGGCCCGCAGTTGGGGCAGCCAGACCGCGCCGTCGACGGTGGCCCGGCAGATGGCGCCGTCGCGGGTAGCGATGACGGTGCCGGGCTCGCCGCGCAGCTGATCCTCGTTGTGCCCGCCGTGCAGGAAGAACTCGCGGCCGAACAGTTCGTCGAGCACGCCGGGCTGGGAGTCGGCGGCCCGCAGTTTGCGCAGCACGGTGGCGGTGTCGTCGATGTCCCAGTCGATGCGCCGGTGTTGCTGCACGTGGTAGGGGCGCAGCTTGCCCTTCACGTCGCGGCGGCTGTAGTCCAATGGCTCCGGCTCGAATTGGCCGGCTTCGAAGCGTTCCACTGCCAGCAGCACCGCGGTCAGGGCGGCATCGGCGACCTCGTTGCGGTACAGCGCGCTCTTGCCGACCGGCGTCACCGCGAACGGCACCGACGCCCAGATCGGACCGGCATCCATCTCCGCGACGGCTTGCAAGACGGTCACGCCCCAGCTCGGGGCGGCTTCGGAAATCGCCCAGTCCAGCGACGATGGTCCCCGGTCGCCCTTGGGGCCCGGGTGCACGATGAGCACGGTGTGCGCGGTCCAGATGTCTTCCGGGATCGCCCTGGTCAGCATCGGCGCGAGGATCAGGTCGGGTCCGAAGCGTGCGACCCCTGCGCGGAGTGGTTCGTCACCTAACGCCAGCTCGACCCCGACATGGTGTCCACGGTCCCGTAATTCGGTGTGGACGCGCTGCGTGAGGCTGTTGAACGCGCTGGCGACCAGCAGGATGCGCAAGGTTTACTCCATCAGGCGGATATCTGCGACACGGGTGGTGGCGTCCCGGTTGTCCGGTTCGGCACGAAGGGAAGTTAACCGTAACCAAGCCGTTATGCACCTTGGTCATTTGACCTGACTGCGGCGGCGCTCCCCGGGTCGACCTGCTGAAAGTGCTGGTCCGCAATGCTTTTCATAGGGCATGTTGCACAGTGATAGCGTCTGGCTAATGTGTTCTTTAGAACAAGTTGATTGAAATTCGGATCCACTGGGTACCCAATTCGCTTCGAAATCCCCGAATCGCGGGTTGCCGCTCGAGTGCCCCGGCGGTGTCGCCGCGGGCGGCCGCCGGGCCGTATCGGTTGATTTGCCGAGTCATAGCTACTCGTGAGTCGCGCTTCGTCGGCGCGCGGTGGTGTCGCAGCTGAGCCTGGTCGATCGCAGGACAGGCAGACCTGGAATCGCTACTGTCCGAATATATTCCGGGGCAGTCGGATGAGGGTCGCCCCGGTTCTGCTCGATGTCAGGAGAACGCAGTGAGATTCACAAGAGCTGGTGCGTTGATAGGGGCGGTGTTACTGGCCACAAGCCTGGGCCTGTCCGCATGCGGTACGGACGACAGTGCCGACGAGGGGATCGTCACCACCAACGGTGGTGAACCACAGAACCCCCTGGTTCCCGGAAATACCAACGAGAACATGGGCGGTCGCGTGGTCGACCGGTTGTTCGCGGGCTTGAAGTACTACGACGCCGACGGCCAGCCGCACAACGAGATGGCCGAGAAGATCGAGACCGCCGATCGGAAGAATTACAAGATCACCATCAAGCCGGATTGGAAGTTCACCGACGGGACCACGGTCAAGGCGAAGAACTTCGTCGACGCCTGGAACTACACCGCCCTCGGCACCAACGCCCAGCTGCAGAGTTACGTGTTCACCGCCATTCTCGGATTCGACGAGGTTTCCGCCGAAAAGCCCACCGCGCAAACGATGAGGGGCTTGAAGGTCGTCGACGACCGCACCTTCACCGTCGAATTGCAGTCCCCCTCCATCGATTTCGAGATCGGCCTGGGCTACTCGCCGTTCTATCCGCTGCCCGATGCGGCGTTCAAGGACATGAAGGCCTTCGGTGCGGCCCCGATCGGCAACGGCCCGTACAAGTTCAAGACGTGGGAGCACAACGTCAAGATCGACCTGGAGCCGAACCCGGACTACAAGGGCGGCCGCCCGGCCAAGAACAAGGGCCTGCGGTTCGTGCACTACCAGAACTTCGAGACGGCCTACGCCGATCTGCAGGCCGGCAACCTCGACACCCTCGACACCATTCCGTCGAGTGCGATCGCTACCTACAAGAACGACCTCGGGGACCGCGCGATCACCAAGCCGACCGCGCAGAACCAGCACATCGGCGTCCAGTCGAACGTGGCGCATTTCTCCGGTGAAGAGGGAGTGCTGCGACGCAAGGCGCTGTCGATGGCGATCAACCGGGAACAGATCTGCGACAAGATCTTCCACGGCACCCGTAATCCGGCGAAGGATTTCACCGCCAGCACGCTGCCTGGATTCAACGGCAATCTGCCCGGCGCGGAGGCGCTGAAGTACAACCCGGACGAGGCCAAGAAGCTGTGGGCCCAGGCCGACGCCATTTCGCCGTGGTCGGGACGCTACGAGATCGCCTACAACTCCGACGGCGGACACCAGGAATGGATCGAAGCCGTCGCCAACAGCGTGAAGAACGTGCTCGGCATCGAAGCGGTCGGGACGCCGTATCCGACGTTCAAGGACATTCGCGGGCTGATCACCGGACGCACCATCGGCAAGGCGTTCCGCTACGGCTGGCAGGGTGACTACCCGACGATGCTGCAGTTCCTCACCGCGAACTACTACAGCCACTCGGGCACCAACAATGTCGACTACAAGAGCCCGGAATTCGACAAGCTGCTCGATGCCGCGCTGGCGGCGTCCTCGCTGGAAGAGTCCTACAAGATCATCGGCGAGGCGCAGGCGCTGATGCTCCGGGACATGGTGGATATCCCGATTCTCGACTATGTCGCCAACGCCGGACGGTCGGACAAGGTGAAGAAGGCCGAGCTCGCCTGGAACGGGCTGTTCGACTTCGAGGGCATCGAGAAATAGTTTCAGCGAGATCTGGGAGAACGCAGTGAGATTCACAAGAGCTGGTGCGTTGGCCGGGGCGGTGCTACTGGCCACCAGCCTGGGACTGTCCGGATGCGGGAACGACGACGACAGCGCCGATGGCCGGATCGTCCTCGTCAACGGCGGGGAACCGCAGAACCCGTTGGTGCCCACCAACACCAACGAAAACATGGGTGGTCGGGTCATCGACCGGTTGTTCGCGGGTTTGAAGTATTACGACGCCAACGGTGTCGCGCACAACGAGATGGCCGAGAAGATCGAGACCACCGACCGCAAGAACTACAAGATCACCATCAAGCCGAACTGGAAATTCACCGACGGCACCACAGTGAAGGCGAAGAACTTCGTCGACGCCTGGAACCACGGCGCCCTCGCCACCAACGCCCAGCTGCAGAACTACGTTTTCACCCCGATTCTCGGGTTCGACGAGGTGCAGGCCAAACCACCGAAGGCCCAGACCATGAAGGGCCTCCAGGTCCTCGATGACAGCACCTTCACGGTCGAATTGCAAAAGCCGTCCATTGATTTCGAGACCGCCCTGGGTTACGCGCCGTTCTATCCGCTGCCCGATGTCGCGTTCAAGGACATGAAGGCCTTCGGTGAGGCGCCGGTCGGCAACGGCCCGTACAAGTTCAAGACCTGGGAACACAACGTCAAGATCGACCTGGACAAGAACCCGGACTACAAGGGCGGCCGCCCGGCCAAGAACGACGGCCTGCGGTTCGTGCACTACCAGTCCTTCGACACCGCCTACGCCGACCTGCAGGCAGGCAACCTGGACGCCCTCGACACCATCCCGCCCAGCGCGCTCGCCACCTACAAAAAGGATCTCGGTGACCTCGCGATCACCAAGCCCACCGCGCAGAACCAGAAGATCGGCATCCAGCCCACCGTGCCGCACTTCGCCGGCGAGGAAGGCGTGCTGCGCCGCAAAGCGATTTCGATGGCGATCCACCGGGAACAGATGGCGGAGAAGATCTTCCAGGGCACCCGCCTGCCGGCCCGCGACCGCACCTCCAGCGTGCTGCCCGGTTTCGACGGCAACCTGCCCGGCTCGGAGGTGCTGAAATACAACCCGGACGAGGCCAAGAAACTGTGGGCCCAGGCCAATGCCCTTTCGCCATGGTCGGGCAAATACGAGATCGCCTACAACGCCGACGGTGGACACCAGGAATGGATCGAAGCCGTCGCCAACAGCGTGAAGAATGTGCTGGGCATCGATGCGGTCGGCGTACCGTTCCCGACGTTCCGCGACATTCGCACGCAGATCACCGGACGCACCATCGGCAAGGCGTTCCGGTACGGCTGGCAGGGTGACTATCCGACAATGCTGCAGTTCCTGACCCCGCACTACTACAGCTACTCCGGCTCCAACAGTATCGACTACAAAAACCCGGAGGCGGACAGGCTGCTGGACGCCGCGTTGGCCGCGGGGTCGCTACCGGAGTCGTACAAGATCATCGGCGAGTTCCAGACGCTGCTGTTCCGGGACATGGTCGACATCCCGATCTTCGATTACGTGGCGAACGCGGGTCGCTCGGACAAGGTGAAGAAAGCCGAACTCACCTGGAACGGGCTGTTCGACTTCGAGGGGATCGAGAAGTAGATGGACTGGCTGATGGGGACTTGCGGTTGCAACATCCCCATCAGCCTCCAGTCAGGCCGGCTCGAAGGAGCACAGATCGGCCTCGCCGGAGATCTGCTGATAGACCGCGCGGTAGCGCTTGCTGTTGGTGTGGTCCAGGCCCGGTGCGTGTTTGGCGTAGCGGACGGTGACGTCCGCGGCGATCTCGCTCTCGCTGCTGTCCGCCCAGCGGTAGTTCGCGATCTCGGTGACCTGCCCCAAGCCGCGGGCGGAGGCGTTCGCCTTCATCTGCTGTTCGAAGGCTTGCCTTTCCGGAGTTTGCGGCCCGACGGTCAGTTTCCGGTTCAGGGGCCCGCAGGTGATGGTGTAGAGATCCAGCGGGTTGCCGTTATTGAAGGCCTGCACGGCTTTTCGGGTGAGGGCGGGGATGTGCGCCAAGGTGGCCGCGAGTGACCCATCGGCGGATGGGATGTCCGCGGCGCAAGGCGTGGTCGCCCACACGGTGAGCACATTCGTGTTCGAAAGGCGTACGCCGCCTTCGTAACCCGCGGTGCTGGTGAAGGACTTGGTGCGCGCTTGATCGTCCTTCATGCGGTAGCCGTCGCGCTTGACGAGCGCAGCCAGCTTGTCCTGGGCGGCGCGAACCAATTCCGGTGTGGGATTGGGGAATTCGTCCTGGGCGCGCAACTTCCACGGCGGCCCTTCGGTCATCGCCGAGGCGTTGGTGCGGCATCCGGTGCGGCTGGATTCGACGCTGTAGGACCGGCCCGGGTCCGGGGAGACGGCCAGTAGATTGCCGAACATCGCGAACTCGGCCTTGTCCACGGTGAGGCCGGACTTTTCGAGGATCTCCTGCTCGGTGGGCCCGCCGCTGTACGGGTCGCACGTTGCCGCTGTCGACAGCAGCGCGGCCGCGACCAGGACTGGCACACCGTGCAGGAATCTCATGACGCCAGGATCCTCGGTCCCAGTTCGGCGTTGTCGGTGACGCGCGGGTCGGCGTAGGGCTTCTTGCCCAGCTGCTGTGCGGCCTGTGCGGCGACCAGATCGGCGACCTCGTCTTTCAGATCGCCGTCGTCACCGAGATCGATGTCCACCCAATCGGTTTCGATGCCGCGCTCACGGTAGGCATGTACCTCGCCGCCCGCGATGACGCCCGCGATATTGCGGAAGGCGGTGGAATTCGGGTCGTCCCAGTACTTTCCGTGGCCGTCCGGGCCGAAGACGACCGCCTGTTCGCCGTCGCCGTTGTAATCGCCGTAGTAGCCGGTGTCGAGGCGGGTGACGCCCGGCATCTTGTCCGGGTCGGTGCCCTGTGGGTGGCCGCCGTGCGGGTTGCTCTCCGGGATGCCGGGCAGGTCGAGCCAGGACGGGAGACCGGTGTCCCGGGGCGCGGATTGTGCGGCGCCGATCAGGTCACCGGGAGCGGTCATGGAGTAGCGCTGCACATTCGGGTTCGGGTTGTTCCACGCCTTGTCTTCCACGCCGGTGCCCGCCGAGGAGGCGTGCAGGATGCGGTCGGCGCGCAGGCCCTGTTGTTCGGCGGTGCCGACGATCGAACCGCCATAGGAATGGCCGACGTAGGTGACCGGGGTCCCCGGGGCCCGTTGACCGACCTCGCGGTCGACCTCCTTGCCGAACTCGACCAACTTGGGGGCCATGTCCTCGGCGTACTGCGGGTTCATCGCGCCGGACGGGCCGAGATCCTGTGGGAAATCGCCCTCCATGTAGAGGAATACCGGGCCCTTGGTCTGGTCGGCCAGGTTCCAGGCGGCGGCCTGATTGGACGCGGAACCGTCCAGATCGGTCGAGGTGCCGGGCACGTAGACGCCGACTCCCTTTGTGTCCGAGGTGAATTCGCCGACCATCTCGATCATGTGCCCGGTGCCCTCGTCGGCCCGGAACATGATGAATTTGCGGTCCAGCTTCGCGTCGTCGGCGGCACTGAGGCCGGCGGTCCGCACCAGCTCGAGTTCCGGCTTCTTGTCCGACTCGGACTTCCCGAGCACCTTGTCGGTCTTGGTCGGGTCGTCGATCGGCGCGAGCAGGCCCTCCAGACGGTTGATCCGCTCCTGATCGGGATTGGGCTTGTGCTTCTCCTGCTGAACGGCGTTGCGGATATTGATCTCGTTGGCCGCGATGCGGATCGGGAACGGGACACCGTTCAAATTGCCCATCACATCCGGATTCGCGATTACCAGGGCCCGGATATCCGATGGGCTCAGCTGCGACAGCGCGGCCGCGCGCTGATCAGCGGTCATCGCCGCCAGTTGGGTGATTACGTCGTCCGGGTCGCGGGGGACGCCCTGGAACATGATGTCCTGCTGGCCTTCCCGGATCGCGGCGAGATCGGCTTGGATGGCGCGCAGCTGTTCCCCATAGCTGTTGTCGATCCGCTCGATCTCGTCCAGACCAGCGAGGATATTCAGTTGGAAGACACCGGCTTCGGTGTTGCCGCTGTCCGGGTGGGTGACCATGCCGGTGTCGCCGACCGTGCAGCCCGCGGTCCGTGCCGTCGACTGCTGCGCCAGCACATACGTGCGGGCGGTCTCGAATTCCCGGTGCGCGTCCGCGGCTTCGTCGGCGAACTGCACCAGCAGCCCGCGCACCTCGTGCGCGTGCTCGATCTCCTCGTTCGTGCGCCGCCAGGCCGCGTCCCTGGTCTGGCCCCGCCACTCCTGCGCGGCGTCCATCGCCCGCGACGAATCCGTGAGCGAGTCGTACAGCGTCACCGCGTTCTCGTTCGCCACCTTCGCCGCCTGCAGCAGCCCAGCGAGGTTCCACGCCGCCAGCTGCGAGATCGTCGGCCGCATCAGCGCGCCTCCAGCTTCCCGAATTCCGCCGCGATCTCGGCATCCCGCTCGGCGATACTGCCCGCGAACTTGTCCACCAGCTCCGCCATCGTCGTGAACCTGCTCGCGATCGAAACCGCCGCCTGCCGCGCCGGATCCGCGCTGTCCCGCACCGCCGCCAGCACCGCACTGCCCTCGCCGCCGACCTCGGACAACGCCGACCACACCAGCCCCGTGAGGTCCCCCGCCTCCCGCCGCCACGTAGCGGAAATGCTCGTCAACTGTGCGGGCTGTACCCCGAACTGCGCCTCCTTGGCCACATCTCTCCCTGCGTAGTGCGTTCACTTTCTTCGACGCAGCGTGGGCAAGATCGGTTCCACTTTCCTGGCGGCGAAGTTTCGCCAACCCGCAGTGGGCGCCGGGCGCTGGATCTAGCATTGTTTCCAGTCGTTTGCGAGCGCCGGAGGGGTCCCATGGAGCGCGATCACGAGTTCACCGTCACGCTGCCCGGTGCGGGCACCTACATCATCAAGCTGCTCGAAACAGTCCAAATCGAGGAATCCGACGGCCACACGATCGGCCACTGGCCCGCCTTCCACCTCGACGCGAAGAGCGACAGCGCGGCGAAGGTCTACGAAGAACTGCTGGGCGGCCTGCAACAGCAGATCGCCGCCGGCCCCGGCTCGCCGGAGTTCGAACCCTTCGCCGCTTACGTCCGCGAACACGGCACCCACCTTTCCGAAGCGGAAGCCACCGCCCGCGAAGTAGCGGAACTCCGCGACATCACCGTCCGCTGGCGAGTCACCGACGACGAGCAGTACACCGTCCGCCTCTGGCAAGACCTCGAATTGCAACGCGACGGCGACACAGTCACGGCCCAAGCCTTCAACCTGACCGGCACCGGCCACCACCCCGGCGAAGCGCTCCAAGAATTGTCACGCGCCCTCAGCGAAGCCTGCGGCGAACCCGACGCCCCCGGCCCACGCCTCACCGACCTCACGACCTGGGTCCGAACCAACGGCGACCCGGTCCCCACCGAAGTCCTCGCCCAAGAAGCAAAAGACAAACAGCTCTACCTGACAGCGCGCGACAAACTAACCGCCATCACCCCGGAAGACATCCCCGCCGAAAGCTCCACCGGCATCCCACTACTGGTCGACTTCTGGGCCGAATGGTGCGGCCCCTGCCGCCAGGTCACCCCAGTCCTAGCCGAACTTTCCGAACAATGGGCCGGCCGAGTACTCGTCCGCAAGATCGATGTCGACCAATACGAAGGCATCTGGGAGCGCTTCAACTTCCGCGGCATCCCCGCCATCTTGATGTTCAAGGACGGCAACGAAATCCACCGCGTAGTCGGCTTCGCCGGCAAAAAGCACCTGATCACCGAAATCGAACCCCACCTCTGACCTGTACCAGCCGCTCGCGACTCAGGAATTCGTCAGACCGGCGGCGTTACTCCGAGCCGAGGGCCCTAGCCTCGCTCTCCGCACCGGCCTCATCGCCCGACGAATAGCGCTAGGTGCCGGACACATTGGTGCCGTGCCGCAGGGAGGATGTGTAAGCGGTCGGCCGCGGTGACTCGTTTCGATGCTGTCGAGAGCCGCGGTTCCGAGACGGTCGTGGGCGCGCGATAGTGTCGGCGAGCCAGTTAACTCGCTGGATTGGTGGAGGAGACTCTGTCAGAGGCCAGCAGCGGTCGATGTCAGGAGAGGCGATCCATCCAGGACCTTTCCGGGTTATCGAATTATGGTCCAGGACAACGGTTTATGGCTTGCGCGCTACGGCTGGGGCAGGGCCCGTTCGGCTGCGGACGCGGATATCTCGCGGCGCCGCGCGGGGCGGCACCGCGGGCTCAGCGGCGGGCTTGCGTGGCGCTAGTTCGGTGAGCCAGCGTCGGCGCTGTGCGCGGTCGTGTTCTCTGTCTTCGTGGATGCGTGCGAGTGTTTCGGCGAGTAGTTCGCTGGCGTGGTGGCGGTGGTTGATTCGGGGTGTGCGGGTGGGGTCGATGTGGGGTGGTGCGATCCACCCGGTCCGGCCCGGATGATCCGAACCCTTGCCGAGGACAACAGTTTTCCAGCCGCCGGGCCCGTCATGAATCAGGGCGTGGCAGCGGTCGCAGGCCAAGGTTTCGTTGCCGATGTCAGTGTTGCCGTGTTTGTTCCAGTCGGTGACATGATGGACCGCGCATATACTCGCCGGGGCGTCACAACCCGGACGGGTGCAGCCCCGCAGAGCAGCGATCAACGCCAATCGTTGACCGGGGCTGGCGAGGCGTTTGGTGCGCCCCAAATGCAATGGGACACCGGCATGGTCGAACACCATCAGCCACGGCAGAGCCCGTTCGGCCAGCTTCAACGCTTCCCCGATCGGGACCGTGCCCCCGGTCGCGGTGGTCGCGACCCCGGCGGCGTTCTCGATGTCCTCGATGCTGATCGACAGGATCGCTGAAACCGGCAGCCCGCGATGGGTTCCCAGGTTTGCGGGGTCGGTGCCCGGCGACAACAGGGCGACCAACGCGTCGTGGGTGCGTTGGGCGGCACTGCGGGTATCGCGCTTGGCGGCGGCATCCAACACCTCCCGATCGATGTGCTCGGTGCTGCCGGAGGGGCTGTCGGGGTCGTCGGGGTTGTTCATGCCCGGGCGTCCGAGTTTGGCGAGGACAGGGTCGAGCAGGGCGCGCAGGGTGGGGGTGATGTCTCCGCTGATCGCCGACATGCCGTCAGCGCGTTGCCGACCAATACGCAGGCTGCGTTGGCGTTGGCGGTCGCTGTCGTTGGTGAGGCTGCCATCGGGGTCGAGGCGTGCCAGGATGTCTCGGCCGATGTTGGTGATATCTTCGGGCATCACGGCACGGGCGGCGGTGGCCAGGATCTGTTCGGCGGCTTCGAAATCGGTGTTCGCGGTCGAGCCGGGGACACGTTTCAACACTTTCGCGATCTCGCGTGCGTGGTCGGTGGAGATCTGGCCTTCGGCTTGGGCGGCTGCGGTCGCGGGGTGGTGGGGCTCGACATCCTCGCCCGGGATGTCATGCCACACACCCAAAGCCGTCGCGGCCGCGACGCGGGCGGCGGCATCGGCATGAGAAATCCGAAGAGTTTGGATCAGTAGTTTCTTCGTGGTCCCGGCGCCGGTGCGGGCGGGGAGTCCGCCTTCGGTGGCGCGCACGATCAGTTTGTGGGCGAAGGAATCCAGCACCCGCCGCGCTTTCTCCAACTCGCGCATCGCTTCGAGCACAGCCTCATCCGAGAACAGCGTCACCGTGGTGGCGGTGAGGTCGGTGGCGGCGGTCAGTAGCGGGTCGGTGACCCGCTGTGCTGATACCGCTGGGCTGGTCGAACGCATGTGTGAATTCTATCGCCGTTCAAAGCGGATAGCTATCGAAAATCGGGTCTGAATTCGATCTCTTCACACTGGACACGCGATCGAAATCCACTGGTACACAATGCGTTACGGGATGCGACTGTTTCGGTTTGTCTCCACAGTGCCTCTGAAGCTGTTCATCCGCACCGATTCTCTTTTCTGTCTTTCTGGAATGTTCTGGACCGGACCACAGCCGGGTGACCGAGGACCGAACCGAGCGCCCGCACGAAAGGTGAGGGGTAAGTCCGGTAGGGCTGCCAACGCGCCCCGCATGATTGGGCAAGATCTCTGGACCACAGCACCACTACTGGACGACCCTGGCCGGGAGGTTTGTCCGATCCCCAACCGCCGCCACCCTGCGGACGCACCGAAACCAGCCCTCTGCCGGGCACCCGAACGGTCACCACCATGCCAGGCGCGCCGAACGCGGCCATCCATGGTTGAGCCAATCTCTGGACCACAGCCCCCACCAGAACGCCCTGTCCGGAAGGGTTGTTCGATCCCAACGCCGCCGCCACCCTGCGGACGCATCGAAAAACTGACCCTCAGCCGGGTACCGAAGGGTGACGACCTCGCGGACGCACTGAAGCGATGCGGCGTGTCGGGAGCCCTACCGTGCTTACCTGCCGCAGCCATGTCCGAACGCTCGATGTCGTCACAAGTACCCCGCTATGGGCGCGTTCAGAGCTTCGACAAACCCGAAAAGTGTTCGCTCAGTAGGCAAGCCGCGATTTCAAAGCAAGGGCATCTCGCGGCGCCATCACCTTCGCATCGTTGTCGAAGTAGACATAGACATCGCCATGCAGAGCCCAATCGCGAATCTTGCCGGCCCACATGTCGAGCCCTTCGTCGGTGTAGCCGCTGACATACAGCTCTTCATGGCCATGCAGGCGGATGTAGGTGAAATCGGTGGTGATTTCCTCGAGGGCGGGATATTTGCCCGCAGTGTCGGCGACGACCAGCGCGATGCCGAATTCGCGGAGCAGGGCCGGGAATTCGGGTGTGACGAAGCTGGGGTGGCGGATTTCGAGGGCGTGGCGGATCGGACGGTCGGCATCGGTGGTGAGCCAGGCCGGGTCGACGCGATGGTCGTGGTGGCTTGCGATCTTCGCTGCCTCGGTAGTGCTCCGGGGGAGGCGGGTAAAGAAATCCGCGAGCAAGGCGGGGTCGAAGGCGAAGTTCGGCGGCAACTGCCACAGGAATGGTCCCAGTTTCGGGCCTAGCGCGAGAACCCCGGAGGCGAGGAAGTTCGACAGCAGCGTGTCGCCGTCGCGCAGCCGCTTCATGTGGGTGATGAAACGGCTGCCCTTGACGGCGAATACGAAGTCGTCCGGCGTCTGTTCGGCCCACTTCTGGTAGCTGGCAGGCTTCTGCAGCGCGTAGAACGAACCGTTGATCTCTACGGTTTCGAACTGCTCTGCCAGATAGGCGAGTTCACGGCGTTGCACCAGGCCCTCGGGATAGAACACGCCCCGCCACGGCGGGTACAGCCAGCCCGAGGTGCCGATCCGGATCTCGCCCATCCGACCATGGTGGCAGTTACCGCGGCGAACGGGTCGCCGAAACGCGGCCGACCAGCCAGGCCACCAGGCCCGCCGCCAGGAACGACAGCAGCGACGCGCTCATCCAAGCCTGCTTGGTGAAGCCCAGCGCCTCCTGAACATTCACCCAGAACCGGGTCCACGCGCCCGCGTCGCCCGGGTTGATCAGCTGGTACACCGACAGGCCCACCAGCCACGCGAAGACCATGCCCCAGCGCGACGGCGCGTCCTCGGCGGTGTTCCAGGAACCCTTGGCGCGCAAGAAGAAATCGGCGACCAGCACACCCAGCAGCGGCACGAACACCGAACCGATCAGGCCGAGGAATCCGAAGTAGTCGTCCATCTGCAGCCACAGCGCGAGCAACGTGATCAGCGCACCGAGCCCGATCGTCAGGATCCGCCGGTCGATGCGCGGCCACAGGTTCTGGATCGAGATGGCCGTGGAGTAGACGTTGGCGAAGGACTGATCGGCTTCGCGGAGCACCAGAATGAAGAAGAACAAAGCGCCCAGCGTGACATGCAGGAACGGACCGTAGGTGCCGCTGTCGCTGGTGGCCAAGGCCAAGGCGAGCAGGCCGAGGATGTAGGCGACGATCTGGGTCAGCGCGTAGGACCCGCTGGCCGCGCCGAACGCCGCCCGGCTGCTCTTGGAATGGCGGGTGTAGTCGGCGGCCACCGGCATCCAGGAGATCGAGACGGCCAGCGCCGCGTCGGTGGCGATCCAGAACAGACTCCAGTCGACGCCGAACGGGCCGCTGCCCTTCGGGCCCGGGTTGGCGGTCAGATCGGGGATACCCGCCCGGAAGAACTGGATGTAGAACCAGGCCAGCGCGATCACCACACCGATGGTGACGAATCGGCGCAGCATCCGTACCGAGCCGAGCGGCCAGATCGTCAGGGCCACGGTGATCACGCCCGCCCCGACCACATACAGCCAGCGCGGCCCGCCGCCGAACAGTTCCTCCGCGGCGCTGCCGATGACGATCAGCTCGAAGGTGCCCCAGCCGATCAGCTGGGCGATGTTCAGGATCGTCGGCAGGTAGCTGAGTTTCGCGCCGAACAGGCCGCGCAGCAGCACCATGGCCGGTTGACCGGTCTGCGAGCCCGGGACCGCGGCCAGGCCGAGCATCAGCCCGCCGACCACGGTGCCGATGATCATCGCGACGATGCCCGCCGCGATGGACAGTTGCAGCGCGCCCTCGGTATTCGGGGCGAGCACCGTGTAGGCGCCGGAGAACGCGAACAGGCTGACGCCGAGATTCGCCCAGAACGCGCTCTGATCCCAGAATGACAGCACCCGGGGTGCGGGCTGGTCGAGGGTGAGCGGCGCCTCGTGCGCTTCGTTTGGAACAGACATAACTTCGAGCACTTTCCCTACGTCGGCATTACCCGGACAGGTTCGCGCGGTCGGCGGAACTGACCCTTGCGAGCGATCTGCGAGCAGTCGCTACGGATCGGTCCGCCCTCTCAGCCCGGCCGTGCCCGAGCTCCCGCAGTGAGATGGTTCGGCCGAATAGTACACGCGACCACTTCAATCGTGGGATGTCTCGTTGTCCCTGCTCATCGTGGGTGTGGACGGCTGTGGATCGATCTTGTGTGGTCCTCCGATCGGTAGGCTGCAAGAGAGCTGCCGGGGTGGAGGATTCGCCGAACTCGGGGCGAGAGATTCGGGGCGGGTGCGGTGCGAGCATTCTTCGGGGCAGTCGGTGCGCGGTGGCGGCGTTGGTCACGGTGGCGGCGAGCGGGGGTGATCGCCGGGCTGGTGTTCGCCTTGCTGCTCACCACGGTGGCCGGGCTGGCGGTCGCGCTGCGGCTTGAATACGCGGGCGACCCACCGGCGGACGCGCGAACCCGAGGCCGCGACGCGGTGTGGCTGGGCCATGCCTGGGTCGACGGCCGCAAGACCGACGCCGATATCGCCGCCCTGGCGACACTGCTGTCCGGCACCGGCATCAAGGACCTGTTCGTCCACACCGGACCGTTCGCGCGCGACGGCAGCGTGCCGGACGACCTCCATCCGCAGGCCCGCTGGTTCACCGACGCGGTGCACCGCAGCCTGCCCGGAATCCGGGTGCAGTCCTGGCTCGGCCAGCTCGTCGAGCCCGAATTCGACGACCTCGACATGGCCGATCCAGCGACGCGCGCCAACATCACCGCTGCCGCGCGAAAGGTGCTCGACCTCGGATTCGACGGCGTGCACCTGGATCTGGAGCCGGTCCGTTCGGGCTCGAGCGACTTCCTCTCGATCCTTGGACAGGTGCGGGCGGTCACCAAGAGCCGCAACGTGCCGCTGTCGGTTTCGGCGCCGCAGATCGACCCGCTACCGGGCTTGCACTCGGTTGGTATCGCCCTGCGCGACCACGGAAAGTGGTGGTCCCAAGCCTATTTCGCGGAGGTCGCGCGCCGCGTCGACCAGGTCGCGGTGATGTCCTACGACACCGCGATGCCGACCCAATCCCTCTACGGCGGTTACGTCGCCCAGCAGACCTCGCTCGCGCTGGCCGTCACCCCCGCCGAAGTCGACTTGCTCATGGGCGCTCCCGCTTTCTGGGCCGACGACATCGCCCACCACGGCGCCGCGGAAACCGTTCCCGCCGCGATCCGCGGCATCCGCCTGGCCCTGGGCCGCGACGATCGACACCGGCAAACCTTCGGCGTCGCGCTGTACGTCGATTTCGCTGCCACACCCCAGGATTGGGCCGCCTACCGCCGTGACTGGGGACAACTGCCCTGATCAGACCGGCATGGACGGTGACACGGTGCCGATGCCGCGCCGCTCGTGCGCCCCCGCATCCCGTTTGGGAAGGGTCTTTTGGGCCTTGTTTTCGTGCGCCGTGGGGTTTCCCATTGTTAGGAAACCAAACGCCGACGTTCGGGGGTGTTCTGATGCGCGCCGCTCCGGTCCATGGTGAGTACGTCTTCGACAACGCAAATGAAAAGGCCGCGGAGCAGTTTCGACTGCTGTGCGACATCCTCAACGCCCACACCGTCGGCGTCCTCCGGGAAACCGGTGTGACCAGCGGGTGGCGCTGCTGGGATATCGGCGCGGGCAACGGCAACATCGCGCACTGGCTGGCCACCACGGTCGGCCCGACCGGGTCGGTGCTCGCGACCGACCTGGAGCCGCACCACATCCCACCGCACGACTGCATCGAGATCCGCCGCCACGATATCCGCGTCGACGCGCCGCCCGGCACCTTCGACCTGATCCACGTGCGGCTGGTCCTGATGCACCTGCCCGAGCGCGAAGCCGTATTGCGCCAGCTCACCTCGGCATTGGCGCCGGGCGGCGTGCTGGTGGTCTCGGATTGGGACGGCCCGCAGGAGGATTTCGTCATCACCGCACCGACCGTGGAAGCCGCCGCGGCCGTCAGCAGATTCGGCGACGCCATGCATGCCGTGGCCGGTCTCGCGGGCATCGACTTCTCCTGGGCCAGGCGTACGCCCGCCGTCTTCCACGCCGCAGGCCTGTCCGACGTGTGGTCCACGGGCATCGGGGAGATCTGGCCCGGCGGCAGCCCCGGCTGTGCCCTGTTCCGGCTGCACACCCTGCTACTGCCCGGCCCACTGACCGCGGCCGGTCTGGCTCCGGGCGATCTCGACACTCTGGGCGAGGCCTTCACCCGGCCAGACCTTCGCCTGTGGTCGCTGCGGATTTACACGACCACCGGCCGTCTAGCCGCGTGAGTGGTGCGGGCTCCCGAAACCCGACCTTGCAATCGGTACCCAGGTACAGGCTTACCGTGGGGTTATGGAACAGCACGCCTGGGTTTCGGAAGCCTGCACACTGCCGACGGCGGAGCAGCCGATGCGGGTCGCGGAGTTCGATCGGTTCTTCGCCGAGGCGGTCCGTGGGATGCGGCAGCCGGAGCGCACCCGGCTGGAATTGGTGGTCGATCCGGCGTGTGAGTCCCGGGCGCGCGACCTCGCAGCACTGGAAACCGCGTGCTGTTCGTTCTTCAGCTTCGAGTTCGGTACAGCCGGCGCGGATCTGATCATGAGCATCGCAGTACCAATCGGTCGCATCGAGGTGCTCGATGCGCTGCGGCGGAGGGTGGCGACGATGCTCGGAGAACAGGAAACATCATGAACGACTTCGGATTACGCACGGGCCAGGTGGCAGCGGCCGCGGGTGTGAATGTCCAGACCTTGCGGTACTACGAACGGCGCGGCCTACTCCCGAAGCCGCAGCGCTCGCTGGGCGGACATCGGGTGTATCCGCGCGAAACCCTCACCACACTGCGGGCCATCAAAGCAGCCCAGCGCCTCGGCTTCACCTTGGCGGAGGTCGCAGATCTCCTGGCCTCCCGCCGCCGAACCAGCGTGAAACACAGCGCCGCGGCAAAGCTCGCAGCAGTCGACGCGAAACTCGCCGAGCTCACCACTGTCCGCGACACCCTGAAAGCAGCACTGTCGGCAGGTTGCGACGACCTCCTGATGTGCGCTGAAATCCCCAGTTGCCCAGTGCTATCCGTGCAACCACACGCCAGCGTCTGATCCCGCCGCCCCGGCCGTCGATAAATCCAGCTGCCGCCCGCCTCCGAGCCTGCCATCATTGCCGGATGGGGAGCGTTCTGATGACCGGGGATCTGCACGGCAACACCAGCCATGCCCTCGACCTGCTGCAGGTCGCCGTGCGCGAAGAGTGCGAAAGAATGTTCGTGCTCGGCGATTTCGGCGCCTGGGAGCACACCGCCGCCGGGCGGCGCTACTTCGATGTGGTGGACCGGGTCGCCCGCAAGAAGAAGGTCCGGGTGTATTTCCTGGACGGCAATCACGACAAATCCTCGCTGCTGCACGAACGCTATGGCTCCGAGCTGGACGACGAGGGCTTCCTGGTGTGCCGCAAGAACATTCGCTACGCACCGCGCGGACAGCGATGGACCTGGGACGGCACCCGGTTCGCCGCCTTCGGCGGGGCCTACTCGGTGGACAAGGGCTGGCGACTGGCCGCCGAAGCGCAGCGGGCACGAAAAGCCGAGCGGCGCAGACAGTTCGGCTCCGCCCGACACCCGGCGACCGAGGGCACGCTGTGGTTCCCAGAAGAGCAGATGACCGACGACGAATGCGACGCGCTGCTCGCCGACACCGACCCGGTGGATGTGCTGCTCACCCACGACAAGCCGCGGGCTGCCGACCCGGATTGGAACCGCAAGAACCTCCCCGAATGCCTGCCGAACCAGGACCGCATCCAACGCGTGACCGACACCCTGCGGCCCCGGCTGCTGCTGCACGGGCATCTGCACTACCGCTACACCGACCACCTCGGCGATACCCGGGTGGAAGGTCTCGGCGCCGATCCGGACGCCTCGCACCCGATCGGCTACGAGGCCTCGGACTCCTGGCTGGTGCTGCCGCTGCCGTATGCGCCCGAAGTCGCCGCGGAACGCGAAATCGCCTGAGGCGAGCGGTTATCCGGCCATGCAGGCGTCGCGCGCGGTGTTCTTGCTCGCGTTGAACCTGTCGACTGAGGCGTTGAGTGTGTCGACATCCACCTTGCGGTCCACATTGTCGGCGACGGTATTGCTTTCGTCGCGGTAGCCGCGCAGCGGATCGGCGATGCGCGGGGGCAAATCACTGGTCAGCGTCGCGGTCAGCTCGGTGGCGCCGGCGCGCAGGGTGTTCACCGCGTCGGCGGCCTTGGCGTCCACGTCGGAAGCGCCGGCTTCACCCGCGGCGATGTAGGCGTTGAACGAGGTGACCGACTTGGAGGTCACCTCGGCGAAGGTGTCGCAGGCCGTTTCGATGGCCGAGGCCAACGCGGCCGCCTTGGACGACGACGCCGCGATCGAGGACGAGATCGAGGAAGCGGTCACCTCGGAGGTGTAGGAGGCCAGCTCCGTCTGGTTGGCCTCGGCGGCGCCTTCGACCTGTCTGGAACATGCGCCGAGGAAGATGATGCCGGTAGCGGTCGCGGCTGCCGCGGCGGCCAGGCCGGCGCGCTCTAGTCGTCGCATCGTGTACGCCTCTCTGATATCCCTCGGGCCCGATGACGCTGCGCGGTCGGAATCGGACGTTTCGACGGTACTGGGTTGGCGGCGTTCCCGTGAGCTGGGTCGGCAACCGATACCCAGCTGTACCCCGAAGGGGCCCGTGACCTGGGGGTCACGGGCCCGGTCAGACCTGCGTCAGCTCGGCAGTCCGGCGAGCATGCCGTTCATCGTGTCGATTTCGGCCTGCTGCGCGGAGTTGACGGCCCGCGCCAGTGCCACCGACTCGGGATTGACGCCGCCCGCGATCTCGGTGTCGGCCATGGCGATCGCGCCCTTGTGGTGCTGGATCATCAGCTCCAGCCACTGCCGGTCGAACGCCGTGCCGGTGGCGGCGCGCAGCGCGTCCATTTGTGCGGTGGACATCATGCCGGGCATGGTCGCGCCGTGCCCGCCATGGTCACCCGCCGCATTCGGCACCGGTTTGCCGAAACTTTGCAGGAGGGTGCTGATCTGCTGCATCTCCGGCGACTGCGCCTGCTCCACCGCCGTTGCCAAGGCGAGCAACTGCGGGTTCTGGCTGCGGCCCGGCACCAGCTTCGCCATCTCCACGGCCTGGGCGTGATGCGGGTACATCCCTTGCAGGAAGGCGACATCCGCGTCGTTGAAATCGGTGCGCGCTCCCGGCGCGGACGTGGCCACCGCGCTGGACGACGTGCTGTGGTCCATGCCGGGCATGGAGTCGGAATCGTCGCTACATCCGGCGACGATCAGGCCGACTGCCGCGACGGCCAGGGTGATTCGGGTACGACTGATGAACATGCTTGTACTCCTGGGGAATTGGGGGGGTGATTCGGGAAGGGCGAAGCGCCCATCAGATCCGCAGAATCGACAATTCGGCCAGGGATAGGACAGTCCACGGCGGCGGGCGTACCCGCTCGGCTCGCCACTGCCGCGGCAATGTCAGCGGGCCGCTCGGATGACCGGCGGCGACGTAGTAGAGCAGCACGAGCATCAGCGCCAGCCCGAGCGCTGTCAGGATGAATACGCAGCCGTGCGGGCCGGCGTGCCCGGAGTCGCAATCCGCGCCGCCGCAACCGGTTCCGGTAGCTGTTTTCGGGAAGTGCGTCGAGGTGCCGCCGTCCACGGTGTGGTCCGAGCCAAGCGCATGCTGGGACGACGGGGCGTGGTCTGCGCTGTGCACCGCGCTGGTCGCGGCGTGATGACTGCCGCTGGCGGACACCGCGAAGACGCCCGCGTGCATGGCGACGATCCCCGCGAGTAGCGCCAGCACTGCCAGCATCCGGGTGGCCCCGGACGCTCGAAGCAGCGGATGCTGGTCGACCACGGCGCCGAGTGTAGCGACCCGCGCCGACCAGTCGCAAATACCCCTAGGTAGTACTGGTAACGACCGTTCGCTCCGCTCGGGATGACAGAAAGTGCGTTGTCAGGAGCAGGAAAGCGCACTAACTACGTCGCGATATCTATCACCAATCGTGTCGGGTTGCTCAGCGTGCTGACCGTGAACGGTGGCCGATCGGCGTTCACTCCGATGAACGACTGCGTGGTCCCCTCATAGACAGCCGTCCGGTACACCCCGGCGATGCCCGGTGCGACCGGGTCGGTCGCCGGATCGGGCCCCGAATAGGGTTCGACCCCGCTGTCGAACGGATACGCGGACCCGGTGATCTGCACCTCCAGGATCGACTGCCCCGCGACGTCGATGACCTTGCCGCTGCCGTCCTGTACGGCCCGATCGGCGTATCGCACGGTCCAGCCCGGTGTTCCGAGGCCGCCGAGGTCGTAGACGACGCGGTCGTATCCCGGCTGCCGCCCGATCCGGACGCCGGTCACCGTGACCCCCGCTTCGGCCGAGGGCGCCTGCTCCTTGGGCAGCGCGTCCCGCGGGACCTGCGTGGGCGCGTCGATGAACGTGCTGGTCGTATCCGTGATCCCAGCCCGCTCACCCGCGGCCTCCGAACCGCGGTCGTCGCAGCCCGTGAACAGGACCGTGGAGACCGCCGCCAGCAGCACCATCGTGTTACGCATGGGGCAGATGCTACTTAGCGAAACGGCTTTCACCGGGACCAGCAATCCTCGTGTCGCGCACCCACTTCCGGCAACCCGCTGTTGTGTCGAATTGCATTGTGAGACTTGCGGTTACGAACCTCGCAGATTTGCCCGAAAATCTATTCCGGCCGATTCGCCGGGGTGAATGAGACATTCGGGCAACGATCTAGCACACTTGACGTGTGGGAGATGTCGAGGATGTCCTAAGCCGGCTGCGGCGCTACCCGGATGTGGAGGCGCTGAACCTCTATGCCGTCGATGCCGCTGATCGACTGATTCTGGATGTCGCCGAGGAGCACCTGGCCACCGCTGGTAGCGGAAAGGTTGCTGTAATCGGTGACAGTTACGGCGCGCTCACCCTCGGCGCGATCGCCGCGCACGATCTGCGCGACGTTCGCGTGCATCAGGATCTGTACACCGGCGAACTCGCGCTGGCCAACAACTCTCGAACCCTGGGCCTCGCGGATCGCTATCTCGCGCACGGACTCAACGAGAAGCTGCTCGCCGACGCGCGGGTGGTCCTGCTGCGCTTGCCGCGGATGCTGTCCGGGCTCGCGGAGGTCGCCGACGCCATCGCGCGCTACGCCGACCCCGAGGTGACGGTGATCGCCGGCGGCCGCGACAAATACCTGACCAAATCCATGAACGACGTACTGGCCGAATACTTTTCCGACGTGCGGGCCAGTCGCGGCCGGCAGAAGTCGCGCACCCTGCTGGTGTCGGGCCCGAAACCCGTGGGCGCGCCGCAGTTCCCGATGTGCGAGCGCGTCGAGGACCTCGCCCTCGACGTGGTCGCCCACGGCGCCGCGTTCTCCGGCGCGCGCCTGGATATCGGGACCAGATTCCTGTTGCAGCACCTGAAACTGATGAAGCCGGACGCCCGCGACGCCATCGACCTCGGTTGCGGCACCGGCATTCTCGCCGTCGCACTGGCCAAGGCGCGTCCGTCGATCCGGGTGGTCGGCACCGATCAGTCCGCGGCCGCGGTGGCCTCGGCGCGGGCGACGGTGGCCGCCAACCACGTCGACGACCGCGTCACCGTGGTGCGCGACGACGCCATGTCCTCCGCCGCGGACAACAGCGCCGACCTGGTGCTGTGTAATCCGCCGTTCCACGTGGGGGCCGCGGTGCACACCGGCTCGGCGATCAAGATGTTCGTCGAAACCGGCCGGGTGCTGCGACCGGGCGGAGAGCTGTGGACGGTGTACAACTCACACCTGAATTATCGCGGCGTGGTGGAGAAGATGGTGGGCCGCACCGAGGTCGTCGGGCGCAACCGGAAGTTCACGGTGACTCGGTCGGTCCGTGGCCTGCACGACGCCCAGCAGCGGTAGAGTCCAGTCCGATATGTCCAACTCGGGCAAACCCCACCTGGGAACTTGCCTAGGGGCATACACGTTGAACAAGGCAGTTGGCGATCGAGCGCACGGCTCGGGCGGCGACAGCAGCAACGACTGAAAGAAGGGACGCAGTGCGCACCACGAGCAATCCGGTTTTCAAGAACCTGCCCAAGCAGCAGGGCGGCGGTGGCTACGCCAACTTCGGCCAGGGTATGCCCGGCGCCCCGATGGGCCAGCCGTACGGCAATCAGTACCCGCCGAACCAGCCTGGCCAGCCCGGTCAGTACCAGCCTTACGCCCCGCCGGCGCAGACCACCCGCTCGATCACCATCGATGACATCGTCACCAAGACGGCGATGGTCCTCGGCGTGCTTTCGGTGACAGCGCTGGTCTCCTACATCCTGTCCGCCACCAGCACCAACAACTCGCTGGCCTTGCCGCTGATGCTGGTCGGCCTGATCGGCGGCCTGGTGCTGTCGCTGGTCGCGATCTTCGGCAACAAGACCGACAACCCCGCGATCGTGCTGTCCTACGCTGCATTCGAGGGCCTGTTCCTCGGCGCGATCTCGTTCGTGTTCGCCAACATCGTCAGCGTCGGCGGCACGGGCATGATCGCCCAGGCCGTGCTCGGCACCTTCGGTGTCTTCGCGGGCATGCTGGTCGTCTACAAGACCGGCGCCATCCGCGTCACCCCGCGCTTCACCCGCATGATCATCGGCGCGATGATCGGCGTCGTGGTGCTGATGCTGGGCAACCTGGTCGCGAGCTTCTTCACCGACGGCGGCTTCGGCCTGCGCGACGGCGGCCCGGTCGCGATCATCTTCAGCCTGATCTGCATCGCGATCGCCGCGTTCAGCTTCCTGCTGGACTTCGACGCCGCCGATGACCTGATCCGCGCGCAGGCGCCGGAGAAGGCGGCCTGGAGCGTGGCGTTCGGCCTCACCATCACCCTGGTCTGGCTGTACCTGGAGATCCTGCGTCTGCTGAGCTACTTCAACAACGACTGATTTTTGGCCAGAAAAAGGGCGGCTACCGGAGAACCGGTAGCCGCCCTTTTTCTTGTCAGCCCGAAAAACTAGCTCAAACGCTCGATGACCATCGCCATGCCCTGGCCGCCGCCGACGCACATGGTCTCCACGCCGAACTGCTTGTCGTAGGTCTGCAGGTTGTTGATCAGCGTGGCGGTGATGCGCGCGCCGGTCATACCGAACGGGTGGCCCAGGGCGATCGCGCCGCCGGACACGTTCAGCTTGTCCTCGTCGATCTTCAGCTCACGCGCCGAGCCGAGCACCTGCACCGCGAAGGCCTCGTTGATCTCGAACAGGTCGATGTCGCCGACGCTCTTGCCGGCCAGCGCCAGCGCGCGTGTGACAGCCTCGATCGGGCCCAGGCCCATGATCTCGGGGGACAGACCCGAGACGCCGGTGGACACGATGCGTGCCAGCGGGGTCAGGCCCAGCTCCTTGGCCCTGGTGTCGCTCATGATGACCAGCGCGGCCGCGCCGTCGTTGAGCGCGCAGCAGTTACCGGCGGTGACGGTGCCGTCGGGACGGAACACCGGCTTCAGGCCGCTGACGCCCTCGTAGGTGACGCCGGCGCGCGGGCCGTCGTCCTTGGACACCACGGTGCCGTCGGGCAGCGTGACCGGGGTGATCTCGCGCTCGAAGAAGCCGCTCTTGATGGCCTCCTCCGCGCGGTTCTGCGAGCGCACGCCCCAGCGGTCCTGGTCTTCGCGGGTGATGCCGGTGAGGGTGGCCACGTTCTCGGCGGTCTGGCCCATCGCGATGTAGGCGTCGGGCAGCAGGCCGTCCGCGCGCGGGTCGTGCCAGACCACGCCGCCCTCAGCGGATTTCGCGGTGCGCGCCTCGGCATCGGCGAACAGCGGGTTCTTGGTGTTCGGCCAGCTGTCGGCGGAACCGTTCTTGTACCGCGACACGGTCTCCACACCCGCGGAGATGAACGCGTCGCCCTCGCCGGCCTTGATCGCGTGGAACGCCATCCGGGTGGACTGCAGCGACGACGCACAGTAGCGGTGCACGGTGGTGCCCGGAACGGTGTCGTAGCCGAGCATGACCGCGACGTTGCGCGCGATGTTGAAGCCCATCTCGCCGGCGGGCGAGCCGCAGCCGAGGATCAGGTCGTCGATCTGGGTGGGGTCGAGAGCCGGAACCTTCTCCAGCGCTGCGCGCACGATCTGCACGGTGAGGTCGTCGGGACGCATGTCGACCAGCGAGCCCTTGGCGGCGCGGCCGATGGGCGAGCGGGCGGTCGAAACGATAACTGCCTCAGGCATGAGGGCTCCTTCGGTACTGCGGCGTGGCGAGCTCAGTTTTGTACTGGCGCATCTATGTGTACCGAACTCCTGGATCCCAGGGTCAGGCAGGTACGTCGAAACTCGCGTGCGCGGGGACGCTCGCGCTGTCGGTGGTGACGACGACTTCGATGCGGCCGGGCCCGGTGTCCTGGAACAGCGAGTAGAGAATGCTGCCGTAGATACCCACCACGACGGGGTTGCTGTAAGCGCCCGCCGCACCGGTGGTCAGGTTGCGCCAGGCGACCGTGGTCTGCACTTCACACAGGGGCGCGAGGGGATATTTGCCGGGTCCGAGGCCCGCGACCGGATCCGCGCGCATATTGATGATGGCCCGGCCCGGCCATTGCTGGCTGGTGTCGGCCCAGGTGCGGACGCTGGTCCAGCACAGGCCGCCGTGCGCGAGCGTGGGCACCGCCGGAAACGACGTGGTGGCGGCGTTCGCCGCCGCGGCCGGGACCAGTGCGATGGCCGCCGTGGCAAGCAGGGCGGCACGAGCGATGTTGGGCTGCCTCATGTTCGCGAATCCTATGCGTGAAAATGCCGCCCGGCCCGCTGCACTCGCGCATCCGCGCGTTTGCGAATAATCAGCCTGAAATCCTCGAGAATCCAGCCTCTGCAACGATGGGGGCATGCGCATCGCGAACCATGTCGTCGACCTCATCGGCAATACGCCCCTGGTTCGGTTGAACTCTGTGGTGGAACCAGAAGCCGGCCTGCTGGCCGCCAAGATCGAATACCTGAACCCGGGCGGTAGTTCCAAGGACCGCATCGCGGTGAAGATGATCGACGCCGCCGAGGAAGCCGGGCTGCTGAAGCCGGGCGGCACCATCGTCGAGCCGACCTCCGGCAACACCGGCGTCGGCCTGGCCCTGGTCGCCCAGCAGCGCGGCTACAAGTGCGTGTTCGTCTGCCCGGACAAGGTCTCCGAGGACAAGCGCAATGTGCTGCGCGCCTACGGCGCCGAGGTCGTGGTGTGCCCGACCGCGGTCGCCCCGGAGGACCCGGCCAGCTACTACAACGTCTCCGACCGCCTGGTGCGCGAGATCGACGGCGCCTGGAAGCCGGACCAGTACTCCAACCCGGGCGGCCCGGACAGCCACTACGAGACCACCGGCCCAGAGATCTGGCGCGATACCGAAGGCAAGGTCACCCACTTCGTCGCGGGCGTCGGCACCGGCGGCACCATCACCGGCACCGGCCGCTACCTCAAGGAGGTCTCCGGCGGCAAGGTGAAGATCGTCGGCGCGGATCCGGAGGGTTCGGTGTACTCCGGCGGCACCGGCCGCCCGTACCTGGTCGAGGGCGTCGGCGAGGACTTCTGGCCCTCGGCCTACGACCCGGCCATCCCGGACGAGATCATCGCCGTCTCCGACGCGGACTCCTTCGACATGACCCGTCGTCTGGCCCGCGAGGAGGGCCTGCTGGTCGGCGGCTCCTGCGGCATGGCGGTCGTGGCGGCCATCGAGGTGGCCCGCCGGGATCCGAACAATGTGGTGGTCGTGCTGCTGCCGGACGGCGGCCGCGGCTACCTGTCGAAGATCTTCAACGACCAGTGGATGAGCTCCTACGGCTTCCTGCGCACCCGGCTCGACGGCAGCGTCGCCGAGCCGCTGGTCGGTGACGTGCTGCGCGGCAAGTCCGGTGCGCTGCCGGATCTGGTTCACACCCATCCGTCGGAGACGCTGCGCGACGCCATCGAGATCCTGCGCGAATACGGCGTCTCGCAGATGCCGGTCGTCGGCGCCGAGCCGCCGGTGATGGCGGGTGAGGTCGCGGGCAGCGTCACCGAACGCGATCTGCTCTCGGCGGTCTTCGAAGGCCGTGCGCACCTGACCGATTCGGTGGCCCAGCACATGAGTCCGTCGTTCCCGCTGATCGGTTCCGGCGAACCGCTCTCGGCGGCTACCAAGGCGCTGTCGGATACCGACGCGCTGATGGTGGTGGAGGATGGCAAGCCGGTCGGCGTCATTACCCGCCATGATCTGCTCGGATTCTTGAGCACGGGCAGCATAGGGCACTGACCAAATAAACGCACGCGGCGATTCGGTCGCCGAATCATCGCGACCGAATAACCATTTCTTCGCATTCGGCAATTTCCTGGCAAACTGCTGGTTTAGCACTTCGTGGCGGGGTACAACAGCTGCGAAGGTCGCCTCGGCAAACCGTCAGGCGTCGTCGAATAGCAGCGAAGGGAAGCGCCCGTGCAAACCTCCATTTTGGCTATCGATATCGACTTCCGGCAAGGGTGGAACGATGCGTGGAGTGCGATCGCGACGTTCGTGCCCAAGTTCATCGGCTTCCTGGCGATCCTGTTCATCGGCTGGATTGTCGCCAAGGCCATCGCCGCCATCGTGCGCCGCGTCCTCGACCGGGTGGGGTTCGAGCGCCTCGTAGATCGTGGCGGCATCAAGAACATGTTGGCGCGCAGCAATTGGACCGCGTCACAGATGCTGGCGAAGCTGGCCTACTACGCGGTACTGCTGATCACGTTGCAGCTGGGCTTCGGCGTCTGGGGCCCGAACCCGGTGAGCGACATGCTCAACGGCATCGTCAGCTGGCTGCCCAAGCTGGCCGTGGCGATCGTCATCGTGATCGTCGCCGCGGCGATCGCGAAGGTCGTGCACGAGATGGTGTCGGCCGCGCTGGGCAGCCTGTCCTACGGTGCGCTCCTCGCCCGGGTGGCCTCGGTGTTCATCTGGGCGCTGGGCATCATCGCCGCCCTGAACCAGGTCGGCGTCGCCACCGCGGTCACCGAACCGGTGCTGTGGGCCGTGCTGCTGACCGTCGCCGGTGTCCTGATCGTCGGTGTGGGTGGCGGCCTGGTCCGTCCGATGCAGGCGCGCTGGGACGGCTGGCTGGACAAGGTCGAGGGTGAGATGCCGGCGCTGCGTGGCCATGCCGAGGCCTACAAGCGTGGTCGCGAGGATGTCTCGCGGCAGCAGGCCTGGCAGGACCAGTCGGCGACGACCACCACCCGCTACACCAGCACTACCGGTGAGCCCACCCGCCAGAACGGCTGAATCGGGCCACAATTCGCTGAATAGACAAATGTCCGCCGTGAGCTTCGGCTCGCGGCGGACATTTGTTTTCAGCTGATGTATTGCGCTTGGACGCAGACCGCGGCGAGCCGCAATTGCATCCAGTCCGCTTCGGTCCAGTCCGCGGGCGGCAGGCCGGTCATCGGCGTCGCGATCATTTCGGCGAGGTCCTGGGCGGTGGCCGGTTGATGCTCGCGGGCCTGGTCGAGCAGGCCGCGCACATATCCGGCGAGGAGCAGCAGCGGCGGGACGTCCGCGGAATCCTCGACGCCGTGGTCGAGAATGTCGCGAATAGCCGCACCATGCTGGTCGAGCACCGCCGACAATGCCGGATTCTCCGCGGCTGCCGTGAGCGCCGGTTCCCCGTGCGAGTCGTGCAGGCGGTTCATAATTCTGCGCGCCGACACTTCGAGCAACGCGGGGCCGAGCATGAACATTGGCCGACTGTAGCAATCATGCAGCGTTTATCAAAATGTGATCTTCCGCGCATTTATCGCCCGTGCCGAAAGTGTTTGTCAGCGAAACGCATTCGCGTCCGTGAGGGCCTTGCCGAGTACCAACTGGTGGACTTCGGCGGTGCCCTCGTAGGTCAGCACGGACTCCAGATTGTTCGCGTGCCGCAGCACCGGATAGTCCAGCGTGATGCCGTTGGCACCGAGGATGGTGCGGCATTCCCGGGCGATCTTGATGGCTTCCCGGGTGCTGTTCAGTTTGCCCGCGCTGACCTGGTCCGACAGCAGCTCGTGCCGGTCCTTGAGCCGCCCCAGATGCAGCGCCAGCAGCTGCCCCTTGCCGTACTCGAGGGCCATGTCGGCCAGCTTGGCCTGGGTCAGCTGGTAGGCGGCCAAGGGCTTGTCGAACACCTCGCGCGTACGGGCGTAGTCGATCGTGGCCGCCAGGCAGTCCCGTGCGGCGCCGAGGGCGCCGAAGATGATGCCGAACCGGGCCTCGCTCAGACAGGCCAGCGGCGCGGCGAGCCCGCGCGATTCCGGCAGCACCGCGTCGGCGGGCAGGCGCACGTCGTCGAAGTCCAGCTCCGCGGTGACCGAGGCGCGCAGCGACAGCTTGCGGTGCATCTCGCGCGCGATGAACCCGGGGGTTTCCGTCGGCACGATGAAGCCGCGGATCTTGTCCTCGGTCTGCGCCCACACGATCGCGACATCGGCGACCGACCCGTTGGTGATCCACATCTTCGACCCGTTGAGCACCCAGTCCGCGCCGTCGCGCACCGCGCGGGTGCGCATGCCCCCGGGATTGGAACCGAAGTCGGGTTCGGTGAGGCCGAAGCAGCCGATGATGCGCCCCTCGGCCATCCCGGGCAGCCACTGCTGCTTCTGTTCCTCGGAGCCGAACTTGTGGATCGCGGTCATGGCGAGCGAGCCCTGCACCGAAACCATGCTGCGCACACCGGAATCCACGGCTTCGAGCTCCTGGCAGGCCAGGCCGTAGGTGGTCGCCGACATGCCCGCGCAGCCGTAACCGTCCAGGTGCATGCCCAGCAACCCGAGTTTGCCGAGCTCCGGCGCCATCTCGCGGGCGGGGAAGGTGCCCGCCTCGAACCAGTCCGCGATATGCGGTCGGAGCTTCTGCGCCGCGAAGTCGCGCACGGTGTCGCGGATTTCGCGCTCGTCGGCACTGAGCAGGGAGTCGGTGGCGAAAAGTTCATCAACGCTGAGCATGGGCCTCACGCTACCGCCGGGGGGTGTGGGCGGTGGTAGTTCACGCACAGCCCCGATCCCCGGCCGAATATCCAGCCCATTTAGGCTGTCGTTCATGAGTGAAGGGCTGGGTTTCTCCACACGGGCCGTGCACGCCGGATTCGATCCGGATCCGCAAACCGGCGCGGTGAACGTGCCCATCTACGCGAGCTCCACCTTCGCCCAGGACGGCGTGGGCGGCCTGCGCGGCGGCTTCGAGTACGCCCGCACCGGCAACCCCACCCGCCAGGCGCTGGAAGCGAACCTGGCCGCCCTGGAGTCCGGCCGGTTCGGCCGCGCCTTCGCCTCCGGCATGGCCGCCACCGACTGCGGGCTGCGGGCCACCCTGCGCCCCGGTGACCACGTCGTCATCCCCGACGACGCCTACGGCGGCACCTTCCGGCTCATCGACAAGGTCTTCACCCAGTGGGGCATCACGCACTCCCCGGCGGCGGTCTCCGATGTCGACGCCGTGCGCGCCGCGATCCGCCCGAACACCAAGCTGGTCTGGATCGAGACCCCCACCAACCCGCTGCTGAACATCGGCGACATCCCGGCACTGGCCGAGATCGCGCACGCCGCCGGCGCGAAGCTGGTGGTGGACAACACCTTCGCCACCCCGTACCTGCAGCAGCCGCTGCTGCTCGGCGCCGACATCGTCACCCACTCGACCACCAAGTATCTGGGCGGCCACTCCGATGTGGTGGGCGGCGTGCTGGTCACCAACGATCCGGAGCTGGACGCGGCGTTCGCGTTCCTGCAGAACGGCGCGGGCGCGGTGCCCGGCCCGTTCGACGCCTACCTGACCATGCGCGGCGCCAAGACCCTGGCGCTACGCATGGAGCGGCACTGCGACAACGCCGAACTGCTCGCCGAGTTCCTGGTCAAGCATCCGGCCATTTCCCAGGTCATCTACCCGGGCCTGACCGAGCATCCCGGCCACGCTGTCGCCGACAAGCAGATGCGCCGCTTCGGCGGCATGATCTCGGTCCGGCTGCACGGCGGCAAGGAAGCGGCGCACGAGTTCTGCTCGCGCACCAAGATTTTCACCCTGGCCGAATCGCTGGGCGGTGTGGAATCGCTGATCGAGCACCCGGGCGCCATGACGCACGCGTCCACCGAGGGCTCGGAGCTGGAAGTGCCCGCCGATCTGGTGCGCCTGTCGGTCGGCATCGAGGACGGCGCGGATCTGCTCGCCGATATCGAGCAGGCCCTGGCGGGATAGGGACCTCAGACATGACGAAGCGGCCGCACTCGAGATCGGGTGCGGCCGCTTGCGTCTATGCCGGGTTCGGCTCAGCTGTGGTAGGGCTCCGCGCTGACCAGAGTGACTTTCATGATGTTGCCGTTGGGCAACTGGTATTCGCGGGTCTCGCCGACCTTGGCGTCGATGAGCGCCCCGCCGAGCGGCGACGCGGGGGAGTAGGTCTCCAGCTTGGAATCGCTGAGGCCTTCTTCGCGGGTAGCGATCAGGAAGGTCTCGGTGTCGGATTCGTCGCCGTCGTAGTAGACCTTGACGACCGAACCGGGCAGCGCCACACCGGACTTGGTGGGCGCGACACCGACCTTCGCGTTGTTCAGCAGTTCCTGCAGCTGGCGAATGCGCGCCTCCTGCTGACCCTGCTCTTCACGCGCGGCGTGGTAGCCGCCGTTCTCCTTGAGGTCACCCTCTTCACGGCGTTCATTGATCTCGGCAGCGATGACGGGACGGTTGGCGATGAGCGCGTCGAGTTCGCCCTTGAGCCTGTCGTGCGACTCCGGGGTCAGCCAGGTCACTTGCGTCTCAGTCATCTCGATCACTCCCTAGTAGTTGTTCCCGGCGAGCCGGGATTCCTTCGTAACTGCCGCAGTACCCACCCGGGAGCGGGCACGCACCAGCCGACGACCAATGGCGATCACGGGCAACCCGCCTGTAAAACCTGAAAACACCCGCGAACACTGCGCTGGCCGCCAATGCAGCAAACACGGCTCCGAGGTCCGGAACCGTGTATCACGCCATTTTAGCATGAATCACAAACATGCAGGTCGGAACTTGTTTTGTGTCCGAGGGGTGCCGTTGGTTCGCCGGATAGGTCCGGTTGATCACCCCAGCTCGCAGGTGTCTGAGCCTATTTCAAGTACGAGGGCACCTGATCGGTGCAGCCATAGACGTTGCCCGCAGATGGCCGGGACGAGGACTTCACGGTGGTGGTCAGCTCGACCGTACCGCTGTCCTGCCCTGGGATCAGTACCTCGCGGCGGCCGATTTCCTCGCTCTTGCTGCTCATGACGCGCACGAAACACACCACGGGCTGCTGCGGATCCTTGCGGGTGACCTTGAACCGGACCGTCATGGTGGACTCGTCCACCTGCTGGTAGCCCAGCCCCTCGGCCTCGATGTCCTTCGGCCCGTACTTCTGATAGCCGAGGAAAGCGACTCCGACTCCGGCCAGCACCACCGCGATGCTGAGCGCCCAGGGGATCCACGGACGTCCGGCGCGCTGAATTTTTCCGTAGCGGTCGGCGTGTCGAGCTGACGCTATCTCCGATTGCCGGCGCTCCGCGTCGCTCATTGCTGATCTCTCCGGGGGGTAGGTCGGAACAAAAGTGGGTCGGATGGAACTATAGGGAACGACCATCCGACATCCGCGACCGAGAGCGATGGTGAACGAAATCGTGAGTGGCCTTCGCCTCATGGCGGTGCACGCCCATCCGGACGACGAGTCCAGTAAGGGCGCCGCGACGACCGCACGTTACGCCGACGAAGGACACGACGTCCTCATCGTCACGCTGACCGGCGGCGAACGTGGCAGCATCCTGAACCCCGCCATGGACACCCCCGGCGTGCTGGATCGCATCGACGAGATCCGCCGCGAGGAAATGGCCGCCGCCGCCCGCGCGCTCGGCGTCCGCCAGACCTGGCTCGGGTTCGTCGACTCCGGGCTGCCGGAGGGCGATCCGCTGCCGCCGCTGCCCGAGGGCTGCTTCGCGCTGGTGCCGCTGGAGGAGTCGACCGAGGCGCTGGTGCGGGTCATCCGCGAGTTCAAGCCGCACGTGATCACCACCTATGACGAGACCGGCGGCTACCCGCATCCCGATCACATCCAGTGCCATCTGGTTTCGATGGCCGCGTTCGACGCCGCCGGCGATCCGGACAAATTCCCCGACGCGGGCGCGCCCTGGACGCCGCTCAAGCTGTACTACGACCACGGGTTCTCCATGAAGCGCCTGGAGATCTTCGCGGCGGAGTTCGAGCGCATGGGCGAGCCGTTCCCGCTGCAGGAGTGGCTGGACCGGATCCGGCAGTACGCGGTGGAACGCGGCGACGTGATGTCGCGCGTCACCACCCAGATCGAATGCGGCAAGTACTTCCCGCAGCGGGATGATGCCCTGCGCGCGCACGCCACGCAGATCGACCCGAACGGCGCCTTCTTCGCGATCCCGCTGGAGATGCAGCAGCGGCTGTGGTCCACCGAGGAATTCGAGCTGGCCAAGACCCGGGTGCGCACCGCCATCCCGGAAAACGACCTGTTCGCGGGCATCGAAGATCAGTCTGGAGTTCAGCGCTGATGTTGCTGGCAGTGCTCGCCCAGACCCCCGGCACCCCGACCGGTCCCGAATTCGGCAAGGCCTCGCCGCTCGGCTTGGTGATCGTGCTGCTCCTGCTCGCGGGCACCGTGCTGCTGGTCCGCTCGATGAACCGGCATCTGAAGAATCTGCCCGAGACTTTCGAGCCGGAGCATCCGGAACCGGACCAGGAAGCCGACGAGGGAACCGAGCCGGGAATCACGCGGCTGTCCAAGGACGAGTCCGATACCGAGGGGCACGCCCAGCCGAGCTGAGCTCGCGGTGGCTAGTGTCCTTGACATGAAAACGCCTCCGTCGCAGTCGATTCCCCCGGTGTGATCCGAGTCAGCGCGGCTGCGCTGGAGTAAAGCGCGGTGCCGCAACAGGTTTGGCCGCGACGTGCCGCCAACAGCACTCAGCGTGATCTGGCGCACATTGACTAGTGGGCGATATGGGAAGTAACACAGCTGTTTTCAGCGCTGCTCGTGCTGGGTAACCGGATCCTGCGGTTGCCGCCACTTGTCAGCCGGTCGTGCTATCAATGCTGCATCCGCTCGAGCGAAGGAAGCCCATGGAAACTGCGCCTACCCGTCCTGCCGGAGTGATCGGCCAGATCGATCGTGCGCTGGATGCCACCGGCCAGATCGTCGAGGCGGTCGGCGACGCACAGCTCGCGGCGGCCACACCGTGCCGGGAATGGGATGTGCGCGCGGTCCTCAATCACACCGTGAGCGGCATGCATCTGTTCGCCGCGGCGCTGAGTGGGATGGACGCGGGCGCCGGTCACGAGGACGACTGGCTGGGCTCGGATGCGCAGGGCGCTTTCGCCGCGGCCGCCGAAATCGACCGCGCCGCCTGGCATCGCCCGGATGCGCTGGACGGCACGGTCGACATCGCGCTGGGTGCGCTGCCCGGTCAGTACGCGGCCGCCGTGCATCTCACCGAGCTGGTGGTGCACGGTGTCGATATCGCGGTGGCCATCGAGCGCCCCGATCTCGCCGACGACCAGTTGTGCGCGGAACTGCTCGCCATCATGGCGGACCAGGGCGGTATCGACGCCTTCCGGAAGCCGGGCATGTTCGACGCCGAGGTCGAGATCTCCGCCGACGCGCCCGCACACCGCAGGTTGCTCGCCTACGTCGGCCGCGACTGGAACTAGATCCGCCGCGCCGGGTGGCGCAGAATCGTTTTCGTGTTGGGGCCGAGTGTCCTGCGCGGATCCGACAGGTAGATCTCGTGGTGCCTGCCGTTCATCGTCAAACCTTCGGCCGACATGAAAGCGTCCATCCGGGCCAGGGTTTCGGGCTCGGTCGAATACGGGCCCAGATGCAACGCCTGAACGGTCAGGCCTTCGTGTAGCCGCTCGAAAGTGACAGGCTTCTCGACGAGATCGGCCGCCAGCTGTTCGGTCACGACGTCGGGCATGCGAATGATCAACTGCCAGTGCCATTCCTCGCGGGGCACCGTGAGCGCGGGCTGATCGGATTCGACCCACCACAGCCCCTCCAGCTTCGGCACCACGAAATCCTGTCCGGCCGCCTTGGCCAGTTTCTTGATCCCGTAAGCCGTCCGGTACAGCGCGGTGAGCGCCTCGGTGTACTCCGGCCCGGCCGGCGCACCGACCCCGGTGACCGTCAGGTAGTCGTAGGCTTCGAAGGTCCGCAGCTCGACCTCGGTCGAGGCCGTGTAGTAGTGCTTGTCGCTCTTGGCGAGATCGATCTTCACAGCGATGCTCCTCTCGGGTCGGCTTCGAGCCTGCACCCTCCCGCGACTGGAGAGTCAAGCCGATTGTCGAATCACCGGCCGGTGTAACCGCGGATTAGCTGATCGGTGGGTCAGACTGAGTTCGTGGCCATCCCTCCACCGGACCAAGCTGCGGCGGACTGGTATTCGACGCGCCGGATGCCGCGGTGGCTGCCGCGGGCGATGGTGCTGGCGTTCATTCTGCTCGGGCTCTTCGAGCTCGGTAACTGGGCGGTGCACCGGCTGCTCGGGCTGTTCGTTCTGGTGCTGGTCGCGTTCTTCGTCTCGCTGGCGATGGAACCCGCGGTCGACAGCCTGGCGGGGCGCGGGATGCCGCGCGGACTCGCCACCGGGGTGGTGTTCGTCCTGCTGTACGCCGGGGTGGCCGGGTTCACCGCCGCGCTCGGGGTCCTGCTGGTGCATACCGTCAGCAGCGTGGTCGACGAACTGCCGCGCTTGCTCAACGAGGCGGTCGGCTGGGTCAATCGAATCTTCCACCAGGACTTCACGGTGGCGAAGCTGCGTGCGCGCCTGACGAGCGAGTCCGATGTCATCAGCGGCTACGCGCAGCGGGCGGCCAACCACGCCTGGGGCCTGTCCTACACCGTGCTCGGGGAACTCGGCCGCTTCCTGACCGTCGCCTTGTTCAGCATCTATTTCACGGTGTACGGACCGCGGATGCGGCGCGCGGTGTGTTCCTGGCTGCCGACCCGGCGCCAGGACATGATCCTGCGGGCCTGGGATCTCGCGATCGAGAAGACCGGCGGCTACCTGTACAGCAGGGCATTGCTCGCGGTGATCTCCGCTGTCGCGCACGCCCTGTTCCTGATGGTGCTCGGCCTCCCCAACGCGATCGAACTCGGCATCTGCTTCGGCGTGATCGCCTCGTTCGTACCGATCGTCGGCACCTACCTCGCCGGCCTGCTGCCGATCCTGGTGGCGCTCACCATCCACCCGATCGACGCGGTATGGATCCTGCTGTTCGTGGTGCTCTACCAGGTTTTCCAGGACTACGTCCTGCAACCGCGCATCACCGCCCACACGGTCGATGTGAACCCGGCGATCGCCCTACTCGCCGTGATGGCCGGTGGCGCTCTGCACGGCGCGGTCGGGGCTTTGCTCGCCATCCCCGCGGTGGCCACCTTGCAAGCTTTCCTGAGCCTCTACGTCAAACGCTATGAGGTGGCCGACGATCCGCGAATCGATCGCGTCGGCCACCGAGTTTCGCGCCGATCCCGGCGCGGCCAGGCCGCCGAATCACCCAGTCCCGCAACGGAGGAACCGCGGGACAGCTGATCCCGGCTCAGTGAGTGTGATCGAGCGAGGGTGCGTCCGGGTGGGCGAGTAGCCAGTCCGTGCGACGGCGGCTTTCGTCGTCGACGGGTGTCCACACGGTGACGAAGGTTTCGGGGGTCGCGGTGAGGTCCATCCGGGTCATGGTGAAGGAGAGTTCGCCGACCGCGGCGTGCTGGTAGGTCATGGTCTGGCTGGGTGGCGCGGCGACGTCGTGGTTGGCCCAGATCCGCGTGAATTCCGGGCTCGCGGTAGAGAGTCCGCGGATCAGGCCGGTCCAGGCCGGGTCGTCGAGGTGCTGGGCGAAGGCCGCGCGGAACGAGGCGACCATGTGGGGTAGGCCGATGTCCCGGTTCACGAAGCAGCGGCAGCATTCCCGGGTGGTGAACATTTCCCAGAGGACGTTGCGGGAGCTGGTCGGCGCGGTGAGCCGCGGCCATACCGCGGCGCAGGATGCGTTCCAGCCCAGCAGATCCCAGCGGCTGTTCAGGGCGGCGGCGGGAAAGCCCGTGATGCTGTCGAGAATTGCCTGCACGGCGGGGGTGATCCGGTCGGCGGTGGTCGGCGCCTCGGGGATCGGCACCTCGGCCAGCCGGTACAGGTGGTCACGCTCGGCGGCGTCGAGCTGGAGGGTGCGGGCGATGGCGTCGAGGACCTGACCGCTGACGTTGATCGGCCGCCCCTGCTCCAGCCAGGTGTACCAGGTGATGCTGACCCCGGCCAGCTGGGCGACCTCCTCGCGTCGCAAACCCGGTGTGCGACGCCGCAATCCGGGCGGCATGCCGACCGCGGCCGGCGTGATGCGATCGCGGCGGCTGCGCAGGAACGAGGCGAGCTCGGTGCGGCGGGCGGAGAGGGTGGTGGTCACCCGTCCATGATCGGCTACCGCGGCGGTGCGTTGCCAGGTGGTGCCGGTACCAGTGTCACCACTGTCTTGGTGACGGTGTTGCGACGGCAACAGGCTGACTCCCATGAACGCCACGCCTTTCACCCTGCGGTTCACCGTCCGCAGCTACGAACTCGACACCAACCACCACCTCGCCGGCACGGTGTATCTGCAGTACGCCGAGCATTCCCGCTTCGCCTGCGGACAGGCGGCCGGGCTGTCACCCGAGCGGCTGCTCGCCGACGGCTTCGGCCCGATCAACCTCGAAACCACGCTGCGGCACCATGCGGAACTGCGCGCCGACGACGCGGTCGACGTGTCGTGCGCGTTCGTCTGGGGGCCGGGCAAGACCCACCGCGTCGAACACGTCCTGCGCAAGCCGGACGGGACGCTGGTGGCCGAGGTGACCAGTGTCAGCGGACTACTCGACATGCGGACTCGACGACTGGTCGCCGATCCGGCGCAGGAGCTGCGGGCCCGCGCCGCTGACCCCGCGCTGCTCGGCCTGGCCTGAGGGCGCGTCATGAAATACCGACTGGGGCTGATAGATCACGGCTTCGTGCCCCGCAAACTCACTGTCAGCTACGTGGCGATCTGCACCGGCGAGATCGATATCGCGCTGCTGCACAAGGCATTCGAGCTGCTGTGCCGGAAGTATCCGATGCTGCGCGGCACGATCGAACGCACCGGCGGCGACTGCTGGCTGGATATTCCCGACGACGGCTCGAGTGCCGCCATCAGTCGCACCGCGCCGGGCCCGATCACGGACTGGCTCGCCCACGGCAATACGCCTCTCGACCCCGCGCACACCCTGGCCGAACTCACCATCGTCCCCGAGGGAGAGCGAACCGCGGTCGCCCTTCGGGTGTGCCACGCGATCAACGACGCCACGCTGGGATTCGCACTCCTCGAACACTTTTGGGAGATCACCGCCGCACTCACCGGCGCTGCTGTGTTTCCCGATCCGAGCCCGAAGTACCCCGGCAGCTTGGAACAGGCCTACCGCGCACGCGCGATGGACTTTCCGGCACCGGCAGTTCCCGGGACGGGCGGGGTATTCAGCATCGCGCCCGTCGAGACCGCCGACGAGACGGGATTCCGCCCGGTACCGGCACATCGGATCACCTTGTCCGAGAACGACACCAGCGCACTCCTGAGCCATGCGCGCGCATCCGGAACCACACTGCACGCCCTGCTCGCCGCCGCGATCGTTCGCGCCGAACGCGCAACGATCACCGAATTACCCGGTGCCGCAGCAGAACTGCCGATGATCATGTTCCACTTGGCCGACCTGCGCCCACATCTGCATCCCGCCGCGGACCCCGCTGAGATCACCAACGCTCTGGCTTTCGCACCTACCGTAACCACCTGCGGTTCCGGTTCCGACCTGATCGTGCTTGCCAAAGACGTGAAGGCTCAGATCACGGCCGGTATCGACAGCGGGGCTGCGCTCGCGGTCATGCTGGCCGCAGCGTCCGTGGCCGCGCAAGGCCGCGTACGCGATTCCGTCGGGAACTTCATCACCAACTGGGGAGTGGTCCCAGAGCTCGCCGCACCGGCGGGAGTCGAGATCGTCGACTTCCGCGGCTTCGCGACCTCCGAGCCGGTCACCTGGATCGGCTACTTCGTCTCGACCTTCGCTCGGCGGCTCAGCATCGAGCCGGCGTTCTCCCCGCGCTTCCACCGGCCCGCTCAGATTGCCGAACTCCGCGCCGCGATCGTCGCCAACCTGGCCCAATTCGCCGAGATTGGCACAAACCACTAATTACGTTACAGTCACTCACTGTAACTAAACCGAAGGAGAAGGAAATCATGAGCAATCACACCGGACGTAAGCCCACGGTGGTCCTGGTGCACGGTGCGTTTGCCGATGCCTCGGGCTGGCAAGCGGTTTCGGCACAGCTGCACCAGCGCGGTTTCCCGGTCGTCGCGGTGCCGAACCCACTGCGCGGCCTGGCCTACGACACCGCCTACCTGCAGGGTCTGCTCGCGGGCATCGACGGACCGAAGATCCTGGTCGGGCACTCCTACGCCGGTGCGGTCATCAGCAATGCCGCGCCCGGAATCGCCGACGTACGGGCGCTCGTGTTCGCCGCCGCGTTCATCCCCGACGTGGGTGAGGCGCTCGGTGGCCTGCTCGAGGCGCACGCCGATCCGTCCGTGCCGGCGCTGCCTCAGCAGGTCTTCCAGTACGCCCGCCCCGACGGCTCGACCGGCACCGAGGTGTGGCTGGATCAGGCCCAGTTCTCGACCGCCTTCGCCGCCGACGTCGACGCCTCGACCGCCGCATTCCTGGCGATCTCGCAGCGCCCGGTCGCCGCCGAAGCCTTCGGCGAACCGGCCACCGCGGCCGGATGGCAGACCATTGCGTCGTGGGCGCTGATCGCGACCAAGGATCACGCCATCGCGCCGAGCCTGGAACGGTTCATGGCCGAGCGGGCCGGGGCCCAGATCCGCGAAGTCGATTCCTCGCACGCGGTCATGATCAGCCAGCCCGGCGCGGTTACCGACCTGATCGAGCAGGCCTACGAGGGCACCCGCTGACCCGCAGCCCCCACCGGTGATCGGGAGGGATGGCCTCCCCGCCGCGTTACAGTCTGGACGCGTAACGCAACAGTGAAACGGGGAGGCCATGACGCGACAGCGCACCGAATCCACCGAACAGCCACCGGCCGGCAAGTCCGGTTCCCGCGGCGGACGCCCGCGCGATCCCGGCGTGGACGAGGCGATCATCCTCGCCACCCGCCGCCGCCTGGTCACCCACGGCTACACGCGGATGGCGCTGGGCGACATCGCCTCCGACGCCGGGGTCACCCGCCCCACCCTCTACCGGCGCTGGCCGAACAAACTCGAACTCGTCATCGACGCCCTCGACTACGGTTTCCGCGTCCAGACGGCGGCCACCCCGCCCTTCGCGTTCGAGGACCTGGCACCGCGCGAGGCGTTCACCGAAGCCATCCGCCGCGTCGACCCGTGTTACTACAACCCCGACGCCATCGTCTTGCAGGGCGGCTTCATCAGCGAAGCCGACCGGGTGCCGGAATTACTCGCCCATGTCGTCGAACGCGCCGTCGAACCCCGTGTCTCCCAGGTCGAAAACGTCTTGCGGCAACTGATCGACCGCGGGGCCGTACGCTCCGGCATCGACACCCGCACGATCGCCACCATGGTCTTCGGCGCCTATTTCGGCGCTTTCCTGCGCGGTGACGACGCCGAAACCCGAAGCGGCCTGGCCGAAAAGCTCAGCGCCACCCTCTGGCCCGCACTGGCCGGGCCGTCAGCGAGCGCGTGACATCACGTCCGTGGGATGGCTGTCTACGATCGGCGCGAACCCCGGGGAGTCGGCGGGCCGGAGTTCGCGGTCGGCCAGGAGTACCGCGACCGGCGCGGCGAGCAGGCAGGCGGCACGCACGGCGAGCGCGAGCTCGAGTAACAGCATCGCGCCGGTGTGATGCGCCGCGGCGCACGCCACCGCGACGGTGATACCGGCCGCCGCGATCAGCAGTTCGCCCCGAGCGGTCCAGATCGCGCGGACACCGACCGGGCGGACGGTGAACTTGCTGGTCCGGGCCCACTCGGCAGCGCCGGTGCGGGCTGCCGTCAATGCCGCTCGCGCACAGGTGAATTGCAGCGACATGGTCATCAGCTGGACGGCCACGCCCTGGCGGGCCGAGAGACCGTCGGCGACCCGGTAGCAGGTCAGTCTCAACATCGGCCCCACGACGATGCCGAGCACGGCTACCAGCAGCACCGCCGAGCCCAGCGGCAGCTCATGCTCGTGCCAGGCCAGGGAGATCACCGCGACCGCGGTCACCGGCAACGACAGCACCATCGCGATCGCACCGGCGATCAGACCGAACCCGTGATGTAGATGCAGAAATCGCTGGGCCGGAGAGAATTTCGAGGACCTGGCCAGGATCAGCCGCCAGTGCCGCCGGAATTCCTGTACCGGGCCGAAGGTCCAGCGATAGCGTTGTTTGGTGTAATCGGCGAACCGTTCCGGGATGAGTCCGTGCCCGAAATCGCCGAGCACCAGCCGTGATTCGTACCCCACCGCCTGGAGCCGGACCACGATCTCGGAGTCCTCGGTCAGACACCAGGTGGCCCAGCCGCCTACCTGCTCGACGGCCCGTCGGCGCAGCACGCACATGGTTCCAACCGTGAACGCCGCCCGGCGTTCGTCGAGACTGCGGAACAGCGTCGGAAACCCGACCCGGTAATGCCAGAAACAACCGGTCAGGAACCGCCGCTCCCGCCAGTCCCGGTAGTCGTAGCGCGTCTGCACCGCGGCCATGCGCGGGTCCGTGAAATAGGGCGCCAGGCGGGACAGGAAATCCGGTCGCACCTGCCAGTCGGCATCGACCAGGGCGATCAGTTCGGCCGCCGGATCGGTCTTGGTCAACGCGTAGTTGAGCGCCCCGGCCTTCGCCCCCGTCATACCGGTCACATGGAAGAAGCGGAACCGGTCACCCAGCGTCCGGCAGTGGCGGCGCACCGGCTCCCACAACGCCGGGTCCTCGGTGTTGTTGTCGATTACCAGCACTTCGAAATTGTCGTAATCCAGGTTCGCCAGCGAATCCAGGGTGGCGATCACGATCTCGGGCGGTTCGGCGTAGCAGGGCACATGAACCGAAACCATGGGTCCGCGCCGCGCCGGCTCGGATTCGGCGTGCGGTCGCGATCTCGACCAGCTGTCCCGAAGCAGCGGCTCCAGGGCAAGGAACTGAGCGGTGAGCATTGCCGGAGTGATGAAGGCGAACCCCGCCGCGAAGATCAACACTACGGCGGCGGTGACGGAATCGGTGCGCGGATGCATTGCGAAGGCGGGCAACCACAGGCCGGTATCGATCGCGGCGAACGCCATCAGCACGATCAACGCAGCCCCCGGCACATGCAGGTAGGGCCGGGCTCGACGCAGGGCCCCCGTAACGACTGCAGCGGTGACCAGCGCCGCCCAGATGATCGGGCTGTCCCAGGCCACGACCGCCGGTAGACCGAAGACCACCGGGCCTGCCAGCATGTCCAGGTTTCGCAGACGGGGGAACCACTGTCGCAGAACCACGAAGGCCGCGGCGGCGCACACCGCGGACGCTATGCCGGTAAAGGCGATTTCCAACCAGGCCAACATCGGTGACAGCCCCTTCGGGGTCGTACGGATCGTGCCGGATCATCGATCAGCAAATCTACAGCAAACTCATCGGTTGCGCCTGGGACCCGAAGATCCGCTAGGTGTCCCCGGCCGGGTGGGTGAGCACAGGCAGCCGGGGGACCGAGGCGACCAGTCGGCGGGTGTAATCGTGTTGTGGCGCATGCAGAACCGAGTCGACGTCGCCGGACTCGACGACGCGGCCGTCCTTCATGACGACGACGCGGTCGGCGATGTGGTGGACCACGCCCAGGTCGTGCGAGATGAGCAGCAGGGCGGTGCCGAATTCCGCTTGGAGTTCGGCGAGTAGGTCGAGGATCTGGGCCTGGACCGAGACGTCGAGGGCGGAGACCGGCTCGTCGGCGACGATGAGCGCGGGGTTGGGGGCCAGGGCGCGGGCGATGGCGACGCGCTGGCGTTGCCCGCCGGACAGGGTTCGGGGGTGCCGGTCGAGCAGGTCGCGGCTGAGGCCTACGGCGTCGAGGATTTCGCGGACTCGGTTGGCGCGGAAGCGCTTTCGGACACCGATTGTGTCGAGACTTTCGCCGATGACGCGCTCGACGGTGTAGCGCGGGTCGAAGGAGCTCAGCGGGTCCTGTGCGATCAGCTGTGCGGTGCCGCGGTGGCGGCGCAACTCGCTGTCGGTGTATTCGCTCCACGGTTCGCCGTCCACGACGACGCGGCCGGAGGTGGGTGTGATGAGGCGCAATGCGAGCCGTGCTGTCGTGGTCTTGCCGGATCCGGACTCGCCGACGATCCCGAGCGTTTCACCGGCGAACAGGTCGAAGTCGACGTCGTCGACCACGGCACGGGCGGCCGATCCGGAGCCGTAGATCTTGCGAAGGTGCTGGACCGACAACACGATTCGGCTGTCGTCCACGGTGCGCGGTGGCAGTGGCAGGCGGTCGGTGGCCGGGTCGTCGGAGACCGACAACTTCGTCCCGCGCGAAGCGGCCGACGGCACCGCCGCGAGCAGCTTCTTCGTGTAGGGATGTGCAGGCCGAGTCAGGACATCATGGGTGTTTCCCTCCTCGACGACCTCGCCATTCCGCATGACCAGCACTCGGTCGGCCAATTCCGCGACTACCGCCAGATCATGGCTGATCAGCAGCAGTGCGTTGCCCGCCTCCTTGCGTTGCCGGAGCAGCTCCAGAATCTGTTGCTGCACAGTGACATCGAGCGCGGTGGTCGGCTCGTCGGCGATGATCAACCGGGGCTCGCCCGCGATCGCCGTCGCGATCAGCACCCGCTGGCGCAGTCCGCCGGAAAGCTCATAGGGATACTGCGACAAACGCCGCTCGGGCTCGGGGACGCCGACATCGGTCAGCAACTGGACGCTGCGTTCGATGATCGCCGGCCGACGCAGGTCGGTCAGCGCGCGTTGCGCCTCGGCCAGTTGCGCGCCGACCGTGCAGAGCGGATCGAGGGAGACGAGTGCGTCCTGGAGCACGAATCCGATGTCGCTGCCCCGGATTCGGCGCCACTGGCGTTCCCGATGGTTACGCGCGTCCTGTCCGAACAGCTGCAATTGCCCGGCGCGCACGACCGCGCCGGATCCGGTCAGCCCGACCAGCGCACGGGCTGTCACCGACTTGCCCGATCCCGATTCGCCCACCAGGGCCACGGTCTCGCCCGGATCGATCCGCAGATCGATGCCCTTGACCACATCGCGGATTCCGGCCCGCGCCGGAAAGCCGATGCGCAGATCCGTGACAGCGACCAAACTCTGACCGCTCACGTCGCGGACCTTCCGTCGTAGTTTCGTTGCCAGTGCCGGCCCAGGGAACTCACGGCAATGACGGTGGCGGTGACGGCCACACCGGGAAGTACCGCGATCCACCAGGCAACGCGCAGATAATTGCGGCCCTCGGCGAGCATGGCGCCCCATTCCGGTTCGGGCGGTTGCGGACCCATGCCGAGGAAGCTCAGGCCGGCCGCACCGAGAATGGCGGTGCCCAGGCCGATGGTGGCCAGGATCGGGACCTGGGCCACCGCGTGCGGCAGGACGTGCCGCCGCACCAGCGTGGCCCGGGTGAGGCCGAAGGTGCGCGCCTGTTCGACGTACCCGGATTCCTGCACGACCAGGGTTTGTGCCCGCACCACCCGGGCGAATCGGGGGATCGAGGCGATACCGAGTGCGAAGATCAGGTTCGTGGTTCCCGGCCCGGTGAACGAGATCAGGACCAGCGCGAGCAGCAGATCCGGGAAAGCCGACACCACGTCGAGGAAACGGGTGACCAGCTCGTCGAGCCACCCCCGGGCCAACCCGGACAGCAGTCCGAGCGCCGTGCCCGCCACGACCGCGATCGCCACGGCGGTGACCCCGATGAGCAGTGAGTAGCGCGCGCCGTGGACCACGCGCGTGAAGACATCGCGTCCGAGATGATCGGTGCCGAACCAGTGCTGGGCGCTCGGCGAGAGCTGGGCGGCAAGGGGATCGGCGGCCAGCGGATCGGCACCGGCCATTACGGCGGGTGCGATCACGGCGATCGCGACCAGCCCCACCGTCAGCGCCGCCACGGAGAGGCCTGGCGTCACGCCGAAATTCCTTGCACGCGAAGCGATCCGGCCAACAGTCGTGCGCGGATGAACGACAGCTGTCATCGTGCGCCGCCGTTCCGTGAGTCGCGGCGCAAGCGCGGGTCGAGCCACAGATACAGCAGATCGACAAGCGTGCTGATCACCACGTAGACGAAAGCCGACAGGATCGCGACGGCGAGCACAACCGGAAGATCCTGTGCCAGCACAGCTTCGACCGTCACGCGACCGAGGCCGGGCCTGCCGAAGACCTCCTCGATAATCACCGCCCCGCCCAGTAATCCGCCGACCAGCCAGCCGGTCAACGTCACCGCGGGCAGCGCGGCATGGCGCAGTCCGTGCCGCACGCGCAGTTGGCTTTCCCGCACCGACCACGAGCGCACTGTCACCGCGAACGGTTCGTCGAGCGCCCGCTCGAGGCCGTCGCGCAGCACCTGGGAGATGACCGCGCCGAGCGACAGCCCGAGCGCCAGCGCGGGCAGCACCAGCGCGGGCAAACCCTTGTTGGCGGCCACCGGGAAGATCTTGAACTGGAAGCTGAATACCGACAGCAGCACGATGCCCAGCCAGAACGCGGGCGTCGAAACCAGCGCCAGCTCAACGGCATTCGCGACCGCCCGCGTGCGTCGCCGACCCGCCGTGGTGGTTGCAACGGTGACCGCGAACGCCAGCGCCACCAATAGCGCAGCCCCCGTGAGCGCGAGGGTCGGCCCGACCTGCGCGCCGATAACCTCCGAGACCGGCCGCTGCAACACGTAGGAGCGCCCGAAGTCGCCGTGTGCCACGTTCCACAGGTATCGGGCGTATTGCACGACGGCCGGGCTGTCCAAGCCCCACTCGGCCCGGATGGCCGCCTCGACCTCCGGGGTGCGCGGCTGTTCGCCGAGCAGCACGTCGACCGTGTCGCCCGGCGCGAGCCGTACCCCGATGAAGGACAGGGTTGCCGCGCCCCACAGCACTCCGATGCCCGAGATCACCCGCAGCACAATCTGTTTCGTGGTGCCGGTGCGAGCGCCGGGTGCGGTGTCGACTGCGGACCCCACTGCTTGCGGTGCGGTGATTTCGAGCGTCATGGACACCGCCCCGGCTGATTGTGTGCCGCCTCAGCCACGGTCGACCCAGATGTCGTACGCGTTCTCCGGAAGTTGCTTGTACGGCCGGAATCCCGCGCCGTGCACGTGCGTCCCGGCCGCGATCTGGTTCTCGGGAATGTAGAGCGGCAGCCCATATGCCTTGTCCAGGAGCGCGAACCGCTGCAACTTCCCGTACTGCTCGGCCCGCGCGGCGGTGTCGATGGTCGCTGCGGCGGCCTGCAGCCAGCCCGACAGTTCGGGATCGCCGGCCCGGCTGTAGTTCAGCGTCCCCTTCGAAGTCGGCGGGTACCAATGGTTTTCGATATCGATGCCGCCGGTCAGGGTGTCGGAGTTGGCGATCGAGCCGAAGGTGTTGCTTTTACGGAACTCGGCGTAGGTGCCCAGATCGACGTAGGAGATCTTCAGGTCGATGCCCGCGTTCTGCCGGGCCTGCGCTTGGACCGCCTGCAGCAGCACCTCACGCTGATCCCGGACGGTGGACTGGGCCTGCACCAGCTCGACGGTCAGGCGCTGACCGTTCTTGGTCCGGAATCCATCGGAATCCCTTGCCGACCAGCCTGCTTCGTCGAGCAGGCGGTTGGCGGCGTTCTTGTCGGCGCCGTAGGTGCGCTCGATGCTCTTGTCGTAGAACAGCGCGTCGACGCTGGAGGCGATACCCCACCCGCGGGTGCGCTGACCGCGATAGATCGACTGCAGGATCGCATCGACGTCGACGGAGTTGTTCAGCGCCTTGCGGACCTTCTCGTCGGCGGCCGGACCGAAGGTCGCGTTCCAGTACAGCGTGTACGGGCTGCCGTTGTTCAGCGAGCGCTGATAGGTGAACTCCGGATTGTCTTGGAACAGCGAGGCGTCGTTGCCGGAGACGCCCTCGATGAGATCGACCTGACCGGAGGTGAGCGCACCGGTGCGCACCGAGGATTCGGGCAGGAATCGGTAGGTCACCTCGTCGAGGTAGGCCGGGCCCTGATGGGCGGCGTTGCGCGGCGCCCAGTTGTAGTCCGGGTTCTTCCGGAAGTGCAGTTCCTGACCCTTGACGTAGCGATCGAGAATGAACGGACCGGTGCCCGCGATCTCGGGCCCACCAGCTTTGAGCTGAGGCTTGTCCCACGCGGCGGGGGAGATGATGTCGAAACCGGAGGCGAAGTCGAGGAATGGCGCGTAGGGATTCTTCAGCGTGAAGACCACCGTGCGTTCGTCCCGCGCGCTGACTCCGGCCAGGTTCGACAACGGTCCGGAGGAGAACCCGCCGGAGTAGGCCACGTCCTGCATCGTGGTGAAGTTGCGGGCCACCGCGGCCGCGGTCAGCGGATTGCCGTCGGTGAACTTCACGTCCTCGCGCAGGGTGAAGGTGTAGGTCAGCCCGTCCGGCGATACCTCATGACCGGTGGCCAGCCAGGGGAGGAAACCGCCGTCCTGGGTGCGCGCCAGCAGCGTCTCGTAGGTGTTGCGCAGCATCAGCTTGGTGTTGCTCTGACCGTTGAGGTGCGGATTGAGCGTGGTCGGCTCCGTCTCCACACCCCAGGTCAGCGACCCGCCGCTGCGGGGTTGCCCCGATCCGCCCGACCCGGTGTCCGACCCGCCGCACGCGGTCACCAGCAAGGCTGTCGCCATGAGAGCCGTTGCCAGCCGCCAATTCCGCTTCACCGCGCGGTACTCCTGTCCTCGATGAGAAATAGTGTTTGATCGGTAGTGATGACCGCGCCCTCGGTTGCGGAGACGGTCACGATTCCGGCATGGGTCGCGGTCAGCTCGTGCTCCATCTTCATGGCCTCGACCACGCCCAGGAGCTGGCCTTTCTCGACGGGTGTCCCCGTTTCGACATGAAGCCGAACGACGGTGCCGGGCATGGGCGATCGGATCTCGGGGTCCGCCGCTGCCGAGCCGAACGATCGGTATTCCGCGTATCGCACTTCCCTGGTGACCCCGGCGACCTGAACTGTCCAGGCCTCGCCCGCGCGGCGGACGACAGTGGGTGTCGAGCCCACCGAGATCGTGTCGCCGCTGGTCCGGACGCAGACCACGCCCGGGTCGGCGGTGTCGGCGCGCACGCGCACCGCGTCCCCTTCGTAGCCGTTGACCCGGACGGTGAACGGTCGTCCGTCGACCGACAGGTCGACGCTGCCGAGATCGTGGTCGGTGGGATCGAGCCAGGCCCGATCACCGACCGGGGCGCCCACCGACCACGGCGTCGCCCGGTCGGGCGCGCTCAGCCCGGCGGCAACTGCCAAGGCGCTCAACAGATCTGGATCCGCGAACTCCGCGATCGGGTCGATCCGATCCAGGTAGGCGGTGTCGTGCTCGGCCGCCGCGAGGATCGGGGAAGCGAGCACGTGACCGGCGAATCCGAGGTTCGTGGAGATGCCCGTCCAGCGCAGCTGCGCGCAGGCATCGCGGGCCGCGGCCAGGGCCGCCTCCCGGGTGCGTCCGGTGGCGACGAGTTTGGCGATCATCGGGTCGAATCCGCCGGTGACAGTCAGGCGGCGGTCGAAAGCCCGCTCGATTCGGATGTCCGGCCAATGCGTCACCTCGAGGTCGCCCGGGCCCGGCAGAAACGACCGGAACGGGTCCTCGGCATACATCCGGACCTGCACCGACGCACCCGTGTAGGCGATCTGCTCCTGGGTGGCGGGCAGCGGCTCACCTGCGGCGACCCGCAACTGCCACTCGACCAGATCGATGCCGGTGATCTCCTCGGTGACGGTGTGCTCGACCTGCAGCCGCGTGTTCATCTCGATGAAGAAGAACTCGTCGCCGACCAGCAGGAACTCGAAAGTGCCCGCGCCCACGTAATTCAGCGCCTGCGCACCGCGCACCGCGGCTTCGAATATCGCCTGCCGGGTGCCGGCGGGGATACGCGGCGCGGGCGCCTCCTCGATCACCTTCTGGTGCCGCCGCTGCAACGAGCAGTCGCGATCGAAAAGGTGCACGGCACTGCCGAATTCGTCGCCGAAGACCTGGACCTCGATATGCCGCGCGTGCTCGACGTAGCGTTCCAGGTGCAGTCGTCCGTCCGCGAAAGCCGCTGTCGCGGTGCGGGTCGCGGACGCCAGCGATTCGCGCAGCTCGTCCCGCGAGCGCACGACCGACATCCCTTTACCGCCACCGCCGCCGGCTGGTTTGACGATGAGCGGATACCCGATGTCCTCGGCCGCGCGGGCCAGGACGTCGAGGTCGTCGGTCGCCTGCCGCGTTCCGGGTAGCACCGGGACGCCCGCGTCAGCCATGATCAGGAGCGCGGAGGCCTTGTCGGCCATGGTCTCGATCACCCCGGAGCTGGGACCTACGAAGACGAGTCCGGCGGACCGGACGGCACGTGCGAAACCGGCATTCTCGGAGAGGAACCCGTAGCCGGGATGCACTGCGTCGCAGCCAGTTTCGGTGGCGGCGCGGACCAGCGCGGCGGCGTCGAGGTGACCGCCCGCCCCGGGTAGTCGCACGGTCGCCAGCGCACCGTCGTGATAGGCCAGGTCGCGATCCTCATCGACGCTCACCGTGATGTAGCCGATGCCGAGCCGGTCGCAGGTGCGGGCGATACGGGCGGCGACCTCACCCCGATTCGCGATGAGCAGCGTCGAGATCACAGCCGGAACACCCCGAAGGTGCCGGTGGCGGCCGGTGACCTATCCCAGCGTTCGTGCGCCAGCGACAGCGTCTGCGCCAGCCAGGTCCGGGTGTCCTCGGGCTCTACGACGGCATCGATCCACATCCGCGCGGCGATATAGGCCGGGTGTGATTGGCGTTCGAAACTGTCGATGATCGGCTGCTTGATCTTCGCTTCCTCGTCCGCGCCGAGTTCCTTGCCCTCGCGACGCAGCCTGTCGCGCTTGAGAATTGCCATCACGGCGGCGGCCTGCTCGCCGCCGACGCCGGTGGAGCGGGCGTTCGGCCACATCGCCATGAACTGGCCGCCCATCGACCGCCCCGACATCGCGAAATTGGCCGCGCCGAAGCTGCCGCCGATCACCAGGGAGATCTTGGGGACGGTGGCGCAGGACACCGCGTTGACCATTTTCGCGCCGTGCTTGGCGATGCCCTCGCGCTCGTATTGCTCGCCGACCATGAACCCACTCACGTTGTGCACGAACAGCAAGGGGATCCGGCGCTGGTTGCAGATCTGGATGAAGTTCGTCGCCTTGAGCGCGCTGTCCGGGAAGATAACGCCCTGATTCGCGATGATGCCGACTTCGTAGCCGGCGATGCGCGCGGTCGCGCACACGATGGTGAGGCCGTAATCCTTGCGGTACTCCACCCACGATGTGGCATCGACGACGCAGCGCAGAATCGCGCGAACGTTCATCTCCTTCTTGGTGGTTGCCGGGATCAGGGCAGGTAGGCGCGCCGGATCGTCGGCCGGTTCGAGGGCTTCGAAGGCGGGTGGATGCACCTTGTCGCCGGGCGTGCGCGCGACGATGTCACGGACCATCGCCAGTGCTTCCGCCTCGTTCGCGGCAAGATGATCCGCCACAGCGGTTTCCCGGACATGCAGGTCGGCGCCGCCGAGGGTTTGGGCGTCGACCTTGATGCCGGTGGCGGCCTCGACCAATTGCGGTCCGCCGAGAAAGACCGTGCTGAGGTCTTTCACCATCACCGTTTCGTCGCTCATCGCGGGGATGTAAGCGCCACCCGCGGTGCAGATTCCGAGCACCGCGGAGATCTGCGGCAGTCCCAGCGCGGACATTTCCGCGATATTGCGGAACATCTTTCCGAGGTGCTCCTCATCCGGGAAGATCTCCTCCTGCAACGGCAGATAAATGCCGCCCGAATCCGCCAAATACACACAGGGGAGCCGGTATTCGCGGGCCAGCTTCTGCCCGCGTAGGTGCTTCTTGATGGTGAGCGGGTAGAAGGTTCCGCCTTTGACGTGCGGGTCGTTCGCGAACACCATGCAGGGCCGGCCGTGGATGGTGCCGATCCCGACGATGAGCGCGGCCGCGGGCAGATCGGTGTCGTAGACCTCGTGCGCGGCCAGCCGGCCGATCTCCAGGAACGGAGTCCCGGGGTCGAGTATCCGGTTGACCCGTTCGCGCACTGGAAGTTTGGCGTCGCCCGGGCGGCGACGCGGGGTGACGATTTCGGCGATGTGGTCACGCAGCAAGCGCCGCTGCGCTTCGAATCCGGTGTTGTGTTCGATGGTCAGCGTCATGCGAACTGTTCCTCCCGCTCCTGGTGCGCGGCGAGGCTCGCGGTCAGCGTGTCGGCGAACCGGCGGATGGTGCCGGGTTCCAGGTCGCCGCGCAGCATCAGGCGCAAGCCCGCACTGCCGCGGCGGATGATCGGGAAGAACACAGGCGAGGTGTAGAAGCCCGCGTCCAGCATGTCGCGCGCCACGGCGACCGTGGTGTCCTCGCGGCCGATACTGACAAATCGGATCGGCAGCCCGTCACCGGCCAGATCGGTGGTCACCAGGGAATCGAACAGCCGAACCCGTTCGCGGAGTTCGGCTTGCAGTCGATCGACCGTGCCGTCGTCGTGCAAGTCGCAGGACGCGATGATCGCGCCGAGGCCCGCGGTATTGATCCGCTGCGACCACATCAGCGGTCCACTCGTGCGGAGCAGCGTGGGTTTACGGGAATCGTCGCCGGGCGGGCCGAAGAAGATCACCCCGCCGCTGGCTCCGAATCCCTTGTTGAGCGAGGCGATTATGAGAGTCCGGTCCCGCCATCCGTCGTAGGCCCCGAGGACGTAACCGCGGCCACCCGGACCGAGCGTCGAGATGCCGTGTGCCTCATCGAAATACAGGAACAGCCCGTACTGGTCCTGGAGCCGGTGCAGCTCGGCCAGGGGAGCGCCGCCGCCGGTGCTGTAGACGCCGTCGGCAACATAGGCGACGTGGGAGTGCTTGCGGCACAACTCTTCCAGGGCCGCGACGTCGTTGTGTTCGATCGTGACCAGCTCGGTCTCGTCCGCGACCAGCGGCTTCATCGCGTTCAGGCAGAAGTGCGCGTTCTTGTCGAAGACCACCAGCGGCGGGTGCCCGCCGGTCAGTTCCCCGGAGGCGAGCAGCGGCAAGGTCGCCCAGGCCGCCGCCGCACACGAGGAGACCGTGACGGCCTGCGCGCCGAAGGTCCGCGAGAGTCGCTGCTCGGCTTCTTCGAGGAGCGAGAGCCGGATCCGCATCCGGGAGATCGACGAATTGATGGTCGCCGTCTCGTCGAGTCCGCGATGGGCGCCCGCGATGATCCGCGGATCGCTGTCCAGGCCGAGATAGGAGTACGAGGAGAAGTTGACGAGCGTCCGCCCGTCGCGGTCGTGTACCTTCCCGTCGCGCATATCCGCCGCGACGATGTCGACCAGACCATGCGTCGTGCTGTCGTCCCAGAACGTGTTGCTCAGTTGGAGTTGCCTGCGGATATTGGCGAATTGGTGTGTGCCCATTCGGTTATTCCTTTGTCGGCGAGGACACCGTGACGACGAGTACGTTCACGGCGGCGAGCAGGGTGATAGCGAGGGACCAGGCGATCAGCCCGGTGAGTGCGGGACCCGCCAGCGAGGCGACGCCCGCGAGGCCCTGCTGGATCAGCGCGCACCAGGTGACAGCCATCGCACCCCCGGCGACCAGATGGCTGACGGCGTGCGCGGCGCTGTTGGGGAACAGGGTGGCCTGGCCGAAGGTCGCCGTGAGGTATCCGGCGAGAAAGATCGGCAACGCGATCACCTTGGGCGGCTCGAACACCCAGACGACGGTGATGAGCACGCACCCGGCGAGCATGAGCCAGGCGCCCTGCCGCATCATGGCGCGCGCGCCCAACCGGCTCACACTGCGCCTTACATAGGTCGCACCGGCCAGGTACGCCGCACCGTAGAGCACGCCGAACAGGCCGAATACCCACGGCGGCAGCGCGAATCCGTCCGAGAAGATGAACGCGGATTTCTGCTGGATCATCACGATGACGGCGAACCCGATACCGCCCGCGGCGGCAGCGACGACGAAGGTCCGGTCGCGGAGGAGCCGTCGAGCCGTTCCCCCGGTGGTGGATTTCGGTTCCGGCGGCGGCAGTGCGACGCGCAACGCGAAGGCGACGGGCACGACAGCGAGTGCGGCCAGCAGGGCGAACCCGTAGCGCCACCCGAGTGTGGAGGTGACGATGCCGCCGATCACCTGCCCGCCGCCGAGCGCGACCACGAACGCCATCGACAGCAGCGCGAGTTGCCGCGCCAGCTCGGCGCCGCTGAACAGGTCTTTGACCATCATCCGCCCGACGACCGCGATGCCGCCCGCGCCGATCGCTTGAACAACGCGCAGGGCGAGCAACTGCGGCGCGTCGGTGATCAGCGCCAGTCCGGCGCTGGCGAGGATGAAGCACACCCCGGCCGCGACGAAGGCGGGTACTCGGCCGAACCGCTCCGCCGCCCGGCCCCAGGCCACCACCGGAAGCGCCGCGAACACCACGAACACGGCCACCGACAGTTGCAGCGTGCCCGCACCGGCGCCGATGTCGGCGCCCAGTGCGGGCATGCTCGGCAGGTAGATGGTGGTCGCCATCTGTGCGACAACGACTGCGCCACACGCGGTTGCGACGATGGCCCGGTGCGGTGTCGTAGACGCCGACGTCCCGCCGGTCTGCTGCCGCACACTCATTCACACCCCTACGCTCCACAGCGGTGCGCCGCACTGGTGAAGGCGATGGCGGCGGCACTCGTCCGGATTTCGGATCCGTCTATAGGTCTACGGGGGCTAGCGGCCGCCAAACATAGTTAGGATCGCTCTGATTCGAGCGGGCGCGTACAAGGCCGACTTCGACAGCGCCACAACACCTCTGATGTGCGCAGTTCCCCCGAGCCGGGTGACCAGGCTCGTGACCAGGTCTGACCGGGCCGTAAACCCCCAAACCTCCAGCTAACTCTATTTGCCGACCAAAGTTACTGTAAATAGACGCTATTCGTGTCGCCGACGAACTACAGCTAATTTCTAGCAACATTCATGTACGCTCACGCCGCCAGTGGCTGGGTGGCACCCGCTACCCAGCGTCAACAGTTGCTAACTCTCGAGAGATGGGTGGCGTTGTGAGTACAGGTGTGGAGGGTACTGTCGGCGCCGGGCAAGAACCGATCGCGATAATCGGGATGGCGGCTCGGTTGCCGGGCGCCGCGAGCGTCGAAGCGCTATGGGATCTGTTGCGCAACGAGAGAAACGCGATTGCCGAGGTACCGGCGGAGCGATTCGCGGTAGACGACTACTACGACGCCGCACCGGCGACACCGGGGCGCATGATGAGCCGCTACGGCGGTTTCCTCGACGGCATCGAGGAATTCGACGCGGAGTTCTTCGGGATCTCCCCGCGCGAAGCCGAATGCATGGACCCGCAGCAACGGTTGCTGATGGAGGTGGCCTGGGAGGCGTTCGAGGACGCCGGCCTGACGCTGGACGGCACCGCCACACTCAACGCCGCGGTGCTCATGGGAGTGATCACGAGCGACTATTGGGACCGGCAGTCGCACCGGCTCCAGGACCTCGACGTGCACACCGTCGGCGGCAGCACGCGCGGTGGGAACGCCGGGCGAATCTCCTTCGCGCTCAACCTGCGCGGCCTGAGCGTCGCGGTCGACGCGGCCTGCTCGTCGTCCCTGGTCGGCGTGCATCTGGCGGTGCGATCGCTGCGCGCGGGTGACTGCGATGTCGCCTTCGCCGGCGGCGTCAACCTGATCCTCAACCCGGACCACGCGATCGGATTCTCGCAGGGCCGGATGATGGCGCCGGACGGTCAGTGCAAGGCCTTCGACGCCCGCGCGGACGGGTACGTCCGCAGCGAAGGCGCGGCCGTGGTCGCCCTCAAACTGCTGTCGCGGGCGATCGCGGACGGCGATCGCGTGCACGCGGTGATCAGGGGGAGCGCGGCGAGCAACGACGGGCACGGCGAGACGTTCATGGCGCCGCAGGTCGCGGGTCAGAGCGCGGGCCTGCGATCGGCGTACCGGGACGCCGGGATAGATCCGGGCAGCGTCGGCTACGTCGAGGCGCACGGCACCGGCACCAGCGTCGGCGACCCGGTGGAAATCGGTGCGTTGCACGAGGTTCTGGGTCAGGCCAGACCGGCGGGAAAGCCACTGCTGGTCGGGTCGGTCAAGACGAACATCGGGCATACCGAGGGCGCTGCCGGCGCCGTGGGCCTGATCAAGGCGGCACTGTGCGTGCGCGACGGATTCATTCCGCGCAGCCTCAACTTCCAGACACCGAATCCCGCGATTCCGTGGGCCGACATCAACGTCGAGGTCGCCGCGCACGCCCGCCCGTGGCAGGAGGAGGACGGGCCGCGCCGGGCCGGTGTGAGCAGCTTCGGCATCACCGGGACCAACGTCCACGTGGTGCTGGAGCAGCCGCCGGCCGTCCCGGCAGGCAACCCGCGTCCGGCGCGACCGGTCCTGCTGCCGATCTCCGCGCGCAGCGAGGCGGCTCTGGTCCAGCTGGCGAGGGCCTATCGAGACATGCTGGCGGACACCGAGATTCCGCTATCGGACGTGGCGCTTTCGGCCGCCGTGCGCCGGACCCACCACGCCCAGCGGCTCGCGATCGTCGCGACCACGCACGCGGAAGCGGCCGAGCTGCTCGATGCCTACGCCCGCGGCTCCTACACCGAAGGTCTGGCCTGCGGCGACGCCGAGGACGACATCGATGCCCAGCACGCGACGGCGTGGATCTTTCCCGGGCAGGGCGGGCAGTGGCTCGGCATGGGACGCGAACTGCTCGCCACCGAGCCGGTCTTCGCCGCGAAGATCGCCGCCTGTGAACTGGCGATGGCCCCGCACGTCGAATGGTCGCTGACCGCGCAACTCACCGCCACCCCGGCGGAATCGCTGCTGGCGCGGATCGACGTGGCCCAGCCGGTGATCTTCGCGGTGCAGGTCGCGCTGGCCGCCCTCTGGCTGGACCGGGGATTGAAACCCGATGTCGTGGTGGGGCATTCGATGGGTGAGGTCGCGGCCGCGCACATTGCCGGGATTCTCCATCTGGACGACGCCGCGCTGCTCATCTGCCGGCGGAGCGCCTTGCTGCGTACCACCAGCGGCCAGGGCGTGATGGCCGCGGTCGACCTGTCGCCGACGTCGGCGCAAGCCCTCGTGGCCGGGCACTGCGGGGTATCGGTCGCGGTCTGCAACGGCCCCGACTCCTGCGTGCTGTCCGGCGACGAGGCCGCGATCACGCGGATTCTCGCCGAACTCGAGGCGCGTGGTGTGCCCGGCCGCCGCGTCAAAGTCGATGTCGCCTCGCACAGTCCGCAGATGAATCCGCTGCGCGCCGAACTGCTCGAGCTGCTGTCGCCGCTGCGCCCGCGGGCCGGCGGCATTCCGCTGCACTCGACGGTGCACGGCCGGGTCGTCGATGGGACGCAGCTCGGACCCGAGTACTGGATGGACAACCTGCGCGAGCCGGTGCTGTTCGGTGCGGTCATCCAGCAGCTCGCGGACGCGGGTGTCGACACGTTCGTGGAGTTCGGTCCGCATCCGCTGCTGGTCTCGGCCGTGCAGCGGAATCTGGAGTTCCGTGGGCGGGCCGGCGTCACCGTCGCGGCCATGTCCCGGGACAGTCACGGGCCGGCCGCGCTGCCGCAAGCCCTCGCGGATCTGTATGTCGCGGGACGACCGGTTCCCTTTGCGGCCCTGGCTGATTCGACCGCCAGGTACGTGCCGCTGCCCACCTATCCCTGGCAGCGCGAGCGCTACTGGCGGGACGAACTGGGGTTGCCCGGTGTGGCGCAATGGAGTGCGCTCGCGACCAGCACGGCGGTCCCGGCCCATCCGATCATCGGCTCCTATCTCCGCTTGGCGCCCGGTGACTGCTATCTCTGGGACGTCGAGCTGGATCTGGGCCGGCTCCGCTACCTGGCCGAGCATCTCGTGCACGACATCCCGATCCTGCCCGGCGCCGCCTATCACGAGCTAGCGCTCGCGGCCGGCCGGCAGATCCACGGCCCGACCGCGTTCTCGATCCAGGGTCTGCGTTTGGAACGCGCGCTGTTCCTCGCCGCGGATGCGCCATCCCGAATCCAGATCCGTTGCACCGTAGAAGATCTCGGCGTGTACCGCTGGGACTGCTACACCTACGACGGCGGCTGGCTACTGGTGGCCACCGCGGCCCTGCACAGCGAGCCCGACCTGGTCGGGGCCGAGTTCCTGACGCGGCCGGACCCGTCGGACTTCCCCGAATGTCTCGACATCGCAGCGCATTACGCGGCATCGACGGACCGCGGGATCGTGCAGACCGGGCCCTTCCGCGCGCTGACTTCGCTGCGCCGCTCGCCAGGGCGGGTCCTGGCGGAGTTCACCGTCGACGCATCGATCGCGGCGGACATCGGCAGGTACGTCATGCATCCGGCGCTGCTGGATTGTGCGCTGCAACCGCTGATGTCGCTGCTGCACGGGCCCGAGGTCGCGCACGACACCTATCTACCCGTCGGCACGGCCCGATGTTTCGGCCAGGGACAACCCACGCCGGGGGCGGCACTGTGGTGCACCGTCACCCGGACCTCACCCGCCGACGAGGTCGATCTCGTGTGCGGTGACATCGTGATCGGCGACAGCCAGGGTCGCCACCTGCTCACCATCGAAGATTTCCGGCTGAAGCGACTCGGCGGCGATCTGCCCGAGCTGTTCCGGCAGCGAGCCGGCAGCCTGCGCTACGACCTGACCTGGACGCCGGTCGAGCCATTGGCGCCGGGCAGTGCCGCCGCGGGCACGGTGCTCGTCATCGGTGACGGTTCCGCTCTGCAGGCCGAATTCGCCCGGCACGGCGTCGACGTGGTCTGCGCGTCGCCCGGTGATCGGTCGGCACTGGCCGACGGCAGCATCCGGACCGTCCTCTATCTGCACACCGGGTCCGACATCGAAAACACCGTCGCAGCTTTGGAACTGGTGCAGGAGCTCGCCACCCTGCCGATCCCGCCGCGGCTGTGGTTCATCACCCGCAGCGCCCACGCGGTGACCGCCGGTGCCCCGGTCGATCCGCTGCACACCGCGCTCTGGGGACTCGGTCGTGTTGTGCGCTACGAGATTCCGGATCTACGGTGCTCGATGCTGGACCTGCCCGCGCTGCTGTCGGCGGCCGAATGGTCTGCGTTGTGCGCCGAAATCTGCGCGGACGGACCGGAAGACGAGATCGTGCTGCGTGCCGGTGCCCGCTATGCCGCGCGCCTGACGCCAGGGCACCTGCCCGAGGAGCGCGAGACTCCGGTGCGGGCGGGTGCCACGTACCTGATCGTCGGCGGCTTCGGCGGCGTCGGATTGCTCACTGCCCGTTGGCTTGTCGACCATGGCGCCCGGCATGTCGTCCTCGTAGGGCGCACCGCACCCGACGAAACGACCCGGCAGCACCTGCAAGGCCTGGCCCTGGACGGTGCGGAGATCCGGATCGTCCAGGCCGACGTGGCCGACCAGGATCGGATGTCCGAGGTCTTCGCCTACATCGAGGCGACCATGCCGCCGTTGCGCGGTGTGGTGCATTCCGCGGTCGCGCTCGCGGACGGGATTCTCGCGCAGCTCTCCACCGAGCAGTACCTCGCGGTGATGCCGCCGAAGGTGCACGGCGCCTGGAATCTGCACCGGCTCACCGAGAATCTGGAGCTGGACTTCTTCGTCCTGTACTCCTCGGCGGCCTCCCTGATCGGCTCACCGGGCCAGGGCAATTACGCGGTCGCCAATGCCTACATCGACGGCCTCGCGCACTACCGCAACGCGCGCGGCCTGCCCGCACTCAGCGTGAACTGGGGGCAGTGGACCAACACCGGCCGGGTCGCCAAGGCCGAAACCGACTTGCGGCTGGCCGACCGCGGCTTCAAAGGTTTCGACCCGGCCGACGGCCTGGCCATCCTCGGCCGGCTGCTGGGCGGGGCACATGTGCAGACCGCGGTCATGTCCTTCGATCCGATCGTGTGGGCCAGGGACTTCCCGGCGCTGCGGACCGGATCACTGCTGCGCGACCTCGACACCGACTCCGGGGCAGCGGTTTCCGGTGTCAACCGCACCGATCTGTACCAGCAGGACGACACCACGGCGCACGCCGTCATCACGTCCTATCTGTGTGGACAGATCGCCACGGTGGTCAAGACCCCACCGGAGCGCGTCCAGGGAAATCAGCGTTTGAACCGTCTCGGCATCGATTCCCTGATGGCGGTGCAGCTCCGCAACCGGATCGCCGAGGATCTGGAAACCACTGTCCCCGTAGCGATCTTCCTGCAGCGCGGAACGATCGCGCACGTCGCGACGCACATCCTCGACGCCATCCGGGCACCTGACGGAAGCGCCGAGGCAGCGTTGAACTGACGGCACACGGCAACGGCCCTCCCTTGCCGGGGAGGGCCGTTGCCGGTCGAGTCAGAGGGTCTTCAGGTCGAAGGCGGCGGCCATGGCGGCGTAGCCCGCGGCGTTGGGGTGCTTGTGATCGCCGGAATCGAAAGCGGGATTCAGCTTTTCGGGGTCGGCCGGGTCGACGACGGCGGCGTGGAAGTCGGCGACGGCGTCGTATTCGCCACTGGTGCGGATCCATGCGTTGAGGGCCCGGATCTTCGCCGCGGAGGTGTCGTTGTAGTACTCGGCGCCCTTCATCGGCAGCAGGGTCGCGCCGACCACGGTGAGCCCGGCCCGGTGCGCGCGTGCGATCAGGTCGCGATGACCTTCGATGAGTTGCTCCACGGTGACCTGAGGGTTGGGCTTGTAGGTCGGCAGGTCTACCTCGGAGAAGCCGATGTCGTTGAGTCCACCGAAGACGACGACCGTGCGCACACCGCGTTTGGCGAGCACATCGCGATCGAAACGGTGCAGGCCGCTCTCCCCGAACCAGGGGGAGTCACTGCGGATCATGTTGCCGCCGATGCCGGCGTTGAGCACCGTGCGCGGGGTGCCGGCCGCGGCGAGCCGTCCGGCGAGTGCGTCGGGGTAGCGGTTGTTGGCATCGTTGTCGGATCCGAAGCCGTCGGTGATGGAATCGCCGAAGGCGACGATCGTTCCCCCGGTGCCTCCGGTCATCTCCAGATCGCTGAGGTAGTACCAGGAATGGGTTGTCTCGGTGAACGCCGCACCGCCGGTGTCCGCGACCCGGTCGCCGGTGGCACGGTAGGTGCTGGCGTAGCCCTGGGCGTGGAAGGTGGCGGGCCCGGTCTTGTCGGCCAAATACAGTGTGACCGTTGCCGATTCGAACGGTGCCAAACGCAGTTCGGCCGAGTCGCTGGTGACCTGCTGCCCGGGGGCGATGGTCGCAGAACTGGTGCCACCGAAACGCAACGGCCGCAGGGTATCCGGCTGAACTCGTGCTCCGTCCTCGGTGCGGCCGATGGTGGCGTCGGCGATACGGAGGTCACCCGGACCGAATTGGTTGGACAGCGTGATCCGCGCCGCGGTGCCGCCACCGGTAACCCGAATGACCTGTCGCACAGTCTGATCGGCGAAACCGTCCAGAGACCAGTTCGGTTCGAAGCCGATGCTGGGCTGTTGCATGGGTACCGCCCATGCGGTGTTCCAGGTATTCGCCGGGCCGGGGTCTGCGGTGGTGTTCGTGTAGACGGCTGCCGTCGCGGCGACAGCGACAGTGGCGGTCGCCATAGTGAGCAGTTTCCAAGTGCACATTGCTTCTTCGATTCTCTGAGTTGTATTGCTGAACAGGGGATTACGCGCGGCGCTCGAGCGCGCCGGACAGGAGTGCGACGGCCAGGGCGGCGGCTGCGAGGCCCGCCCCGATCCAGAGCGGCGCGGCCAGGCCGAGCCCGTGCTCGATGGCGGTTCCGCCCAGCCAGGAGGCGACGGCGATGCCGATGTTGAATGCGGAGATGTTCGCCGCCGAGGCCAGCGGCGATTCGCGGCCCGCGGTTTCGAGGACCCGCATCTGCACGGCGGGCACCATGGCGAACCCGGTGGCGCCGAGCGCGAAGATGGTGAACGCGGCGCCGGCCGCGTTGTGTGCGGTGAATCCGAAGACCAGCAGGACCAGGGCCAGTGCCCCCAAAGCGCCTGTCAGAGTTCGCATCAGCGCTCGATCGGCTAGGCGGCCTCCGATGATGTTCCCGGCGAACAGTCCGAGCCCGAACACTACGAGCAGCCACGGCACGGCCGCCTCGGACAAGCCGGTGACCTGGGTAAGGATCGGCTGGAAGAAGGTGAAAGCGGCGAACACGGCACCGAATCCCAGCGCGGTGATCAGCAACGCCAGCCACACCTGAACCCGTGCGAACACTGCCAATTGCGTACGCAAACTAGCGGATTCGGCACGCGGCTGGTACGGCACCAGCAGGGCCAGGGCGGCGAGAGCGGCCACGCCGACAGCGGTCACGGCCCAGAAGGTGGCGCGCCAACCGAAAAGCTGACCGAGCCAGGTGCCCAGCGGCACGCCGGCGACATTCGCCAGGGTCAAGCCGGTGAACATCAGGGCGATGGCGCTGGCCTTGCGATCGGGCGCGACCATACCGGCCGCCACGATCGAGCCGATGCCGAAGAACGCGCCGTGCGTGAGGGCGGCGATGATGCGCCCGGTCATCAGCAGCTCGTAGCCGGGTGCGAGCGCCGAGAGCAGGTTGCCCGCGACGAAAATCCCCATCAGCGCCAAAAGCATTGTCTTGCGCGAGATCCGGGTGCCCGCCGCGGTCATCAGCGGCGCGCCGATCGCGACACCGGCCGCGTAGCCGGACACCAGCAGGCCCGCCGTCGGGATCGAGACATTCAGATCTGTGCCGATCACGCCGAGCAAGCCCACGATCACGAACTCGGTCAGGCCGATGCCGAACGCGCCGAGCGCCAGCGCGAGCAGGGCCAGGGGTGCTCGTCGTGTGGTGGCCGGCGGCCCTGGCGCCACCAATGTCGTTGTCATGCCCCATGTAACCGAGCTAATGGGAAAATTGTTCCATTAGTGCTGAGAGGCTTCCGATGGACCGGCTACTGGGCGGCCAGCGCCGCCGCGATCGTCCGGGCGGCCGTCGGGAAGCCAAGGGGGTTGGGGCCGGTGAAGTTCAGGCGCAGGAAAGGCCCCGAAGGTTCGGCCGGGAACCACTCGTGACCGGAAGCGACGTACACGCCTCCGGTTTCGCAATCCCGGACGAGCCGGTCGGTGTCGGTGCCGTCGGGGAGCCGGGCCCAGAGATGGAGTCCGCCCCGCGGAACATGGTCGACATGCAGAGCGGGGGCGTGCTCGCGCAGACTCTCCACCAGCAGGTCCCGCCGCTCCCGCAGCTGGCCGCGAAGCCGGCGCAGGTGCGTGTGCCAGCCGGGATCGGTGACCACCCCGAGCGCCGCTTCCTGTAGGAGCCCACTCACGTACAGCGACTCCGCCGAGCGGTCGGCGAAGAGTCGCTCGCGAACGGGCCCGCGCGCGATGAGCGCGCCGATCCGGATAGCGGGCGACATGCTCTTCGTCAGCGAGCGGAGATAGACGACATGGCCGGCGGTGTCCCGGGCCGCGACGGGCCGTGAATCCGAGTCGATTCCGAAGTCGTGAGCCCAGTCGTCTTCCACGAGGAACGCGCCGTGCGCGCGGACCAGGTCCAGAACGGCCTCGGCCCGGTCCGGAGACCACTGGGCCCCAGTGGGATTTGCGTAGTTCGGCTGGACGTAGAGCGCTCGCGCCCGGGTCTCGCGGAAGGCTCGGTCCAGGGCGGCCGGATCGGGTCCCTCGGCGTCGCTCGGCACGGGGACCAGGTGCGCACCAGCCTGATGCGCGGCGAGGATCGCACCCCAGTACGTCGGCGATTCGATCAGTAGCGGTTGGCCCGGGGCGACCAGAGCGCGGAATATCGAGGTGAGCCCGCTCTGGCTGCCCGGGACGATGACGACGTCATTGGCCGTGGGCCCGGCCAAGCCGGCGGGCGTCAGATCGGCCAGCTCGGTCGCGAACCAAGTCCGGAGATCATGCAGCCCCGCGGAGGTCGAGCGGGACGTCGCCGACGCGCCTCGGGCGGCGCGCACCAGCGCCGCGCGGACCAGTCGTCCGGGCAGCAACTCGGCTTCGGGGTAGCCGGAATGGAGTTCCTGGGCGCCGGGCGGTGCGGTGCGCAGCGCGCCGGTCGAAGCCAGTGTGACACCGCGCGACGAGCCCAATGCGGCTGTCTGCCAACCGTAGTCCTGCGGACGGGCCGAACGCGGAGCCCGGACGAAATTGCCGACCCCGGGGCGGCACTCGATGAGGCCTTCCGCGGCGAGTGCCCGAATGGCCTTCTGGACTGTGACCGGGCTGGCCGCGTGCTCGCTCACCAACTGGCGGGTGGACGGCAGCCGCGCACCCGGGGCGGCCGTCCCGATCCAGGCTCGGATACCGTCCGCCAAGCGACTGCTGCTATCGTTATACATGTCAGTACAGAGTAGCGCTACTGCAAAGCCGCGAACACCGCTACCGGTCGGATCGGCGGGGTTGGCCTGGGGGTTCGTAGGCGTCGCGGCCTTTTCGTTCACGGTTCCGCTCACCCGCGTCGCGGTCGGTGGACTCTCACCCCTGTTCATCGGGTCCGGGCGAGCCGTCGTCGCGGCGGTGCTGGCCGGGATCGCCCTGGCGGCCACCCGGCAAACAGCGCCCGCGGCCAGGCAATGGCTGCGGCTCGCTGTCGTCGCCGCAGGGGTTGTCGTCGGCTTCCCGCTCCTCACCTCCTACGCCCTCACCGTGACACCGGCAAGCCACGGCGCCATCGTCATCGGCCTGCTGCCCGCCGCCACCGCGGTATCGGCCGTACTACGCACCGGCGAGCGGCCCAGCCGTGCGTTCTGGCTGTTCTCCCTCGCGGGCGCGATCGCCGCCGTCGGTTTCGCTCTCTTGCAGGGCGGTGGTATCGGCCGGTTGCACTGGGCCGACCTGCTCCTCTTCGGTGCGGTGCTGGCAGCCGCGATCGGATATTCCGAGGGCGCCCTGCTCGCGCGCGAAATCGGATCCTGGCAGACCGTGTCGTGGGCGCTGATCCTCGCTTCGCCGCTGATGCTCACCCTGACGGTCATCGCGATCGAGCAGCAGCCGCCGTCGGCGACCGCCGTCGAATGGGCCTGCTTCGCATACCTTTCGGCGATCAGCATGTACCTCGGCTTCTTCGCCTGGTATCGCGGCCTCGCCATCGGCCCGATGTCCCGAGTCAGCCAGGTACAACTCGTCCAGCCCCTCATGAGCATCTGCTGGGCAGCCCTGCTCCTCGGCGAACACCTCGACTGGCTCACCTTCCTCGGCGGACTCGTCGTCATCGCCTGCGCGGGCGGCGCGGTGCGAAGCAGGCTCTAGGAACGCCGGTTCTGTTGTCACGGTGCGGGGTTGTCGATCTGCTCGCGCAGGATGTCACCGTGACCCGCGTGCCTGGCGAACTCTTGGATCATGGCCAGCAGCGTCCATCGCATGCTGACTGTTCCCTCGCGAGGATTGGTCTTGGTGTCGTCGAGGTCGAAGCGGGACGCGATCTCCCGTGAGCGTCGGCTCGCGCGTTCGAACTCGGCGATCACCGCTGCCAGCGACTCGTCGTCGGCGACGGTGAACGTGCCCTCGTCGCGCCGCGAGTATCCATCGCATTCGGATTCGTCGAGTCCCGCCCAGAACCGCTGGAACCAGATCCGTTCCGCGGCGGCGGCATGCTTGAGCAATGAGATCGGTGTCGTCAGCGACGCGACGAGTCGCCGGCGGGCGTCGGCATCGGACAGACCGCGGACGGTCTCGATGAGTGCCTCGCGGCTGCGGTCGAGCAGGTCTTCGATGATCGCTCGTTCGCTGCCGTCGGTAATCGGGTTGGTACGCATGGGAGTTCACCATTCTTTGGTGTGAGGGATGAAACGTCCGGCGTCAGGGAACGACCGGGAAGAGGGTCACTATTCGACCCGTGGCGGGCGACGTCACCACCGCAGCGCAGGCCTGTCAGAAGGCGCTGCTGCTGGACTCACCGTACCGCGTCAGGGGATGGTGATAAAGCCCTGTGCCGCCATCCATTCACGGGCGACGGTGGCGGGTTCGCGGCCTTCGACATCGACCTTGCGGTTGAGTTCGGTGACGGATTCGTTGGTCAGCAGGCGGGAGATCGGGGTGAGGACTTCGATCACCTGGGGGTGAGCCTTGGTGAAGTCCTCGCGCATGACGAGGGCGGCGTTGTATTGCGGGAAGAAGCCGAGGTCGTCTTCGAGGAGGCGGAGGTCGAGGCCGGGGATGCGGCCGTCGGTGGCAGCGACGGAGCCGAAGCGGCATTGGCGGGCGTCGGCGGTGGACTGGTAGACGATGGCGTCGTCGACGACCTGCTTCAGGACTTTGCCGCCGTCGATGCCGTATTTGCGTACCACGCCCGGGAATCCGTCCTGGCGCACACTGAATTCGGTGCCGACGCAGGTGGCTGCGGCGGCGGGGTCGGTGTTGACCAGGTTCGCGTACTGGGACAGCGTCTTTACGCCGGTTTCCGCGGCGGTGCGCGCGCTGGTCGCGATCGCGTAGGTGTTGTTCACGGGAGCCATTGCGGCCCAGATCATTCCGTGCGCGGCGCGGTCGGCATCGCGGACCGCCTCGAACTGGGCCTGCGAACCCGCGACGGGGGATTCGTTGCCCAGGTAGTTCATCCAGCCGGTGCCGGTGTAGTCATAGGCGATGTCGACCTGCCCGCGTACCTGGGCGTCGCGCAGACTGTTCGAACCGACGATGTCGGTCAGATCCCGTACCTCGGCCCCGGCCGCGTCGAGCGCGAACGCGATGATCAAGCCCAGGATTTCCTGTTCGGTGAAATCCTTGGAGCCCACGGTGATTCGCACACCCTCCAGTTCGGGTATCGGCTGGATGCTGCCGGGACCCACGTCCAGGGGCACCGAACGACCGGCTTCCAGCCCGCAGGAGGCGGCCAGCAGTACCGTGAGCGTCAGCGCGAATGCCGTACAGCCACGCCGGATTCGGGCTCTCATCGCAGCCCCTTCGGTCCGAGGTAGCGTTCCGCGAGCGCGCCCACCCAGTCGATGAGCAGCGCCAGCGCCACCGCCAGTACCGCACCGACCCAGAGGGTGACGTTATCGCGCAGCTTGTAGCCGGTATCGATGAGGATGCCCAGGCCGCCCGCGCTCACCAGGAAGGACAGCGTCGCGCTGCCTACCGCCAGCACCAGCGAAATCCGCAGTCCCGCAAGGATGTAAGGCACCGCAAGCGGGAACTCGACGCGGCGCAGCACGGTGGCTGCCGACATGCCCTGTCCGCGACCGGCATCGACGAGCGTGGGATCCACCTGCTGAAAGCCGAGGATGGTGTTGCGCAGCACCGGCAGCAGGGCCAGCAGCACGATCGGCGCGACGCCGATCCAGAAGCCGGTGGTGCGGGTGATCAGGTAGAACAGCACGATCAGGCCGATGGCAGGCGCGGCCGCCCCGATGTTGGCGATGCCGACGAAAAGCGGTGCGAGGAGGCGGAATCGGGGCCGTGTGAGGGCGGTGCCGAGGGGCACCGCGAGGATGATGACGATGACGACCACGGTCGCGGTGATGAGCAGATGCTCCCAGGTGACGGTGGCGATATTGCCCGCGCTCAGGCTGGCCTGCTGGGTGGCGGTGAGATCGCGCGCGAACGCCCACACCAGCACGCCCGCACTGAGGAGCAGGGCGAGCACCGGCTGCGCGAAGAGCCGGATGTGTTCGGCGCGGCGTTCGGTCTGCGCGGTCATACGGAGCCGGTTCCGGAGTGTGTTGCGCGGAGGGCCGACAGGTGCGTGACCAGTGTGTCGATGGTGATCAGCCCCGCGTACGCACCACGCCGGCCGGTGACGACGGCGTTCGCGGTGCTGTCGGCTAGCAGGGCTTCCAGCGCCTGCTGGAGGGTGGACCGCAGCGAAACACCCTCGCCCACTCCGGTTCCCGCGTCACGAAGGGATTTCGCGATCGCGAGTTGGGGCAGCGTGACCCACCGCAGCGGGCGGCTCTGCTCATCGAGAACGAGGCCGAAGTCGTTGCCGCCGTCGGTGATTCTGGTGCGCAGCGACGCCACCGAATCGGTGACCAGAGCGGTGGGGCAATCGCCGAGTTCGACGTCCTCGACACGGGTGAGCGTGAGCTGTTTGAGCGCCGCGTCGGCTCCCACGAATCCGGCTACCGTCGCATCGGCGGGCTCGGCCAGGATCGCGCCCGGGGTGTCGTACTGCAGGACGCGAGACTGATTGCCCAGTACCGCGATTCGATCGCCGAGCTTGACCGCCTCGTTGAAATCGTGCGTGACGAACACGATCGTCTTGCGCAATTCCGCTTGCAGTCGCAGCAATTCGTCTTGCAGCAGCCCGCGCGTGATCGGATCGACCGCACCGAATGGCTCATCCATCAGCAGCACCGGAGGATCGGCGGCGAGGGCCCGCGCGACGCCGACCCGCTGCTGCTGACCGCCGGAGAGCTGACGTGGATAGCGATCCCGGAAAGTGCCCGGATCCAGCCCGACCAGATCCAGCATCTCCGTTACCCGGTCGCTGATCCGCTTGCGGTCCCAGCCGATCAGCCCCGGCACGGTGGCGATGTTCTTCGCGACCGTGAGGTGCGGAAACAGCCCGGCCTGCTGAATGGAGTACCCGATCCCGCGCCGCAGCTGATCCGGATTCACCGCCGACGCGTCCTGCCCGCCGATCGTGATCGTCCCCGAGCTGGGTTCGATCAGCCGGTTGATCATCCGCAGGGTCGTCGTCTTACCGCACCCCGACGGCCCGACGAGCACCACCGTTTCCCCGGCCGGGATGGTCAACGAGACCTGCTCTACCGCCGGATCCCGTTGCCCGGAATAGCTTTTGGTGACCGAGTCGAGCACGATCTCGACCCCGGACACGGCCGGTTCGACGGTTTCACTCACGAATACCCCCGGGGGTGGTCAGTCGTCCGGCGAGGACGAGCAGGACGTCGAGCAGCAGTGCCAGCAGGATGATCAGCACCGTGCCGGTCAGCGCCTGCGGCACCGCGGTCGGCGTGCCGAGTCGCGACAGCCCGGAGAAGATGAGATTGCCCAGGCCTGGGCCTTTCGCATAGGCGGCAATGGCCAGAATGCCCATGATCAGCTGCGTGCTGATCCGCATGCCGGCGAGGATGGCGGGCCAGGCCAGCGGCAGTTCGATGACGGCGAGCACCCGCAGCCGGTTCATGCCGACACCGCGCGCGGCATCGGTGACGGCGGGATCGACCGAGGACAATCCCACGATCGTGTTGCGCAGAATCGGCAGCAGCGCGTAGAGCACCAGCGCGGTGATGGTGGGCGGAACACCCAGTCCGAGAACGGGAATCAAGATCCCGAGCAGTGCGAACGACGGAATGGTCAGGATGATGCTCGCGGCGGCGGTGGAGACCGCCGAGCCGGCGGGACTGCGGTAGACCAGCACGCCGATCGCGATCGATACGATCGCGGCGATCAGCACAGCTTGGACCACCGCCGAGACATGCAGGTAGGAGTCCGTCATCAACTGCTGGCGGTGGTCAGCGATGTAGGTCCACAGCGTGTCCAGGAGCCTGCCCTCCCTCAGGTCGGCATGGTGAGCCTAACGGCAGAGCGGCCCCGCCGCAGGGTAATTCGCACTGGACTGGGTGGGTGGGGAATGCGGAGGGCCCCGGCGTTGTTCGCAGGTGATATGTCGGAGCGACTGACGATCATGGCTGTCCACGCCCATCCTGACGATGAAGTTCTCACCACCGGCGGCGTTTTCGCGCGCTACGGCGAGGAGGGGATCCGCACGGTCCTGGTGACCTGTACCAACGGCGAGCAGGGCGACGGCCCCGGCGGCGTGAAACCCGGTGCACCAGGCCATGATCCGGCCGCAGTGGCCGAGCAGCGGCTGGGTGAACTCCGGGCGTCGGCCGCACTGCTCGAGATCGAACACCTCGAACTGCTGGGCTACCAGGACTCGGGGATGGACGGCTGGGACGCCAACTCCGATCCGCGAGCCTTCGCCAACGTGCCGGTATCGACTGCCGCCGCCGAACTCGCCGCCCTCATCGAGAAGTACCGTCCGCAGGTGATCGTCACATATGACGAGAAGGGTGGTTACGGCCACCCGGACCACATTCAGGCGCACCGCATCACGGTCGCGGCCACGGAGTCCACCGGCATCCCGGCCAAGCTGTACTACGCCGTCGAGCCGCGTGAGGGTACCCGGGAAATGTTCGCCGCGGCCAAAGCCAACGGCCTGGACATGGGCGATTTCGAACTGCCGGAAGACTTCGGCACCCCGATAGCCGAGATCACCACCGTAGTCGACGTCACCGGCTACACCCGGCGCAAAGTGAAAGCCCTCGAGGCACACGGCAGCCAAGGCGACAGCGCCTTCTTCCTCGGCCTGCCCGACCCGATGCAGGACCTCATCCTCGGCACCGAATACTTTGTCCGCCAACACAACCGAGTCGACGGTGCGCCCGACCAGGAGACCGACCTGTTCGCCGGGCTGCGCTGAGGCCGTCGTCCACCGCATGACCGCCGGGTCATGCCCATAGGCCGGGTTTCATCTGGGCCGCGTGACAGGCACGCAGCATGCTCAGCGGCGCCGGCCCTGCCGTAGCTGCTTCGCTAGTTCGAAGCCCATGACGATTCCGATCCACCAGAGAAAGGACCACAGCACCCCCATCGCAAACAGCGCTATGGCGGATGCGGCCAGAAGAATCAAATCGAGCCAAAATACCGCTTCAGCTATCCGGATGCCGGCTGCTTCCATGCGGCTGCGGAACAGCAGTATCCCGATGGCAAGAAATATTACTGCCGATACAAGGGGAATTATCACTGATAGTGAATCAGTGGTACTGAATCCGCTTGCATGTGGATCGGAGTAATGGAAAAGAAGGGAAATCCCAGCCGAAACAGCGAACATCAACGCGGATGAAATAGCTGCCGATACAGCTCGGATTCGTGATGCACGTCCCGCCGAAACGGCGGGGCCACTCGGAGGCGTTGGCATCATGCCGTTTTCACCGACCAATCCGCATCGCCGTCCTTGACGGTCGCATCGTTGTACTTGGACGAGTCCGAGGCGGGCCAGTGTCCGTCCGGGAAGGCTTGATTGTTGCCTAACTCCACGTTCAGCGCCTGAATCTGGGTCGCTACCGCAACGAGGGTGGCGCTGGTTCCTGCGACAAGCGCGGTGACAAGGGCCGCAGCCTTTGCGGCCGTGAAGCAGCCGGCAATAGCTGCCGGTAGAGCGCCGATACCCGAGCTGGCAGCAGCAACTTCGAGAGTTGCTTCAACAATGACAGCGATCGCAATCCCAAGAAGTGCCGTCAGGAATGCAACACCGACGCCGCCAACGGTCATGCAGGCCGTTCGGATCGCGTTGATAATCGTTCCGACGCGGGCCACGGCCTTCTGCTGGGCCCCGACGGCAGTGCCGTACGCGGTGGCCGCACTGCCCTGCCAATAGCCATCCACTTTCACGGCTGTCGCTTCGAGGGCCGAAGCCATGGTATTGACTTCGGTTTGAAAATCCTCCCAGTCGAAGGAGGCGGAAATGAAATCGCCTGGAGCGCTGAGGCCTTCGAATAATTCCTTCAGCTTTTCCCACAGTCCAGACACGAGATCAGCGAACTTTTCACCCGCTTCTCTGACCTCATCTTCGAGGCCGGCCAGGCGCACGACTGTCATACTGGCTACGCTTGAAAATTTCGTCCGAATCGTGCCGGGCAATTCCCCTAGTTCTGCAACTTTGTTGACAAGGTCTTCAACAGCCTGCTCGGCCTGAGCGACAGATACCGACATTTCGCTTCTCTATTCCGCTAGTACAAATTGCGCAGTTCGTGTTCGCGAGCTTGGTCTTCTTGCTCGTACACGCTGGCTGCCGTATTCAGCGTCCTGGCAATGTCTTTCATTGATAGTTCCGCTTCTTTGAACCGCTCTTCGAGCTTGGAAATAACGGCGTTGTATTCCTCCACCATGAGGAAAAAGATTCCGCCTTGCAGCTTGGTCAAGCGATAGGTGGCCGCGTCGGTTGCCCACTGAGCCGAGGTGGTAGACCTCTCGGCCCACCCGGTCGCTTGAGTTCGGACCGCGGTAATTGCCACGGATATTTGCTGTGCCGTAGGAGCCATTGTCGTCATCCTTGCGTGTCGGTCTGCTGCAACTTGCTTATCAGGCGCTCGGTCGCGTTCGTAAGCGCGCCGACGGGCGGCCTTTCAGTCCGGTCGGCGAAATACGCGCTGAGTTGTAATGCCAGCTGGGTATTCAACTCGGTTTTGAGTTGCGTAGTAGCAACCGTGTTCGCCCAGGATTGATCGATTCGACAAGAAGTCATTCCGTTTTCAGAGAAATCGAAATGAACTTTCGAGTTATGCCCCGAAAGCCCGGGCGGACTCGTTCGGATCAACTCCGCGGTCGGCTTGGACGCGAGTGCCAGGACCTCTTCGATCAGATCCTCCAAGGGCTGATCCGAGGCGATTTCAGGGATGGCAGCTCGGGCCGGTTGAGGTGGGAGTTCTCCGCGTGCACGAGCCGCCGCGACTTCGATTGCCGCCCTCCGCCATCCGTCTGCGTACGCGAACATGACGGCCTCCGAGATCGCCGTATCAAGGTTTCGACCGGAGAGACGTACTTTCCAGTCACGCGCGATGGAGAATCTGTGCGGAATGTTGCGGTCGTCCAGGGTGGTTTGCACCGCACCGTTGGTATCTCGCCCGCTGCGGTCCAGTGACCGCGCAACGCGATCTATCCACTCGTATTCTGCAGCCGTCGATTCGGCTCGATGCTGGATCTCGTTCAAGCCGGCTACGACGTTGTGCATTTCCGGTTCCGAAAATGCTGAACCCAGGCCGGGCTGACGTTCGGACGGGATCGACATCGGAGGCACGGCGGGCCGGGCGGCGGGAGCACCCGGGGAATGAACATGCGGCGTGGGGGCAGGACTCGGGGACGGCACCGCAGGCGGCGGACTGTACTTCGGCGGCGGAAACGCAGACGATGGGTGAGGAGCCGGTGTCTCTCGCGATGGTTTGAGTACGGGCCGGAGCGGCTCCTCGTCCCAATCTTCGTCGGGATCGTCGTAGTGGTTATAAAACCCGCCAGCCATCAGGGCACCTCGCAACCACCGACCGCGGATGCGGACGGACTGAACTCAGAAATCATCAACCCCCCAGTAGTAGACCACCGTGAAAGGCGGACGCCATCACCCTCTCTGGCGCCGGTAGGTTTGTCAACCGCGCGAGGGATAGCGAGAGTACGAAAGTCGCTGTGTAGATACCCGATTCATGTTAGGGCTGCCGACTGCGACTGCGATCCAGAATCTCCGCTGATCCCACTGCCGCTGTTGACTGCTGCGGATCGGCGCTGTCTCCACCAATGCGTGTGCATTGCTGTTGTCTATCTGAACGCGGCGCTCCTGACGGCCCTTGATCTTCCAGCGCTAGCGGGTGAACCTGCTGTCCCAGCGGCAGGGCGTGACAGATGCGGTTCCCCACGGGCGCCGCAGGTGGGGGTTGTCGCGACGATAGGCCGAGGTCGTGAACCAATTGGCCAGTGCGACGTCGCCCTATCTGCGTCAACACGCGGATAACCCCGTTGATTGGCGGGAGTGGGAAGCCGAGGCGGCAGCCAGGGATGTGCCGATTCTGCTGTCCATCGGATACGCGAGCTGCCACTGGTGCCACGCGAGTTGCTAGGTACCACAGTCTCCGAGCTGAGTCGACAGAGCGGCTTCGATCCGGTTGGTTGCGGCGAGGATTTCCGGCTCTGCGCGCCGGATGAACCGCCCGACAACGGAATCAGGTCCGTGCCGGCCCACGATTCCTCCGATCCGGTCGCCGGTCGTCGTCGTGTGCAGGGAATTCCAAGGCCAGTTGCTCGTGCAGGCCGCGTTCCTCTGCCTCGAGCAGTGCGAATGTGTGATTCGCGACCACGAAGACCGCTCGCTGATCGACCTGGTGCTGATCGCGGAGGAATCGGGCACCGTCCAGAGGATGAAAGCCCGTGGACGCAAGCCGTGGTGCATACCTCACATCATGCAAACGGCTGCTGCAGCTAAAGCTCGTTGTCACAACTGATCCGGTCGGCGAGGCGACGGCCGCTCGTGCCACGCCCTTTGTGTGCCCAGCGCCTGGGCTGACATACTTTGCGCTGGAGAGTATTCCGTGGAATCGTCGGTTGATGTGATCAACAGACGAATTTCTCGAATCGGGTTTCTCACCTCGGCGGCGGCCATAGCGCTTGCCCCCTTCGCCGCCGCACCCGCGAGTGCGGACACACCGTTCAACGGCCCCGAAGTGAGCTTCAACGGCACCGGTGTGGGCACAGTGAGCGCCACACTGCGTAATTCCAACGATCGCGGAACCTGCTGGGCGGAGGCGTCCATCGGGGGTCAACGAGTCTTCTTCGGCGACAGCAAACCGCTGGACGGATATGAAGAGCCTGCGCGGAATGACACGCTGGCCGGCGTCGGCCAGATGGTCACGGTGAAGCTGGAAGGCCTCGAGCCGGGATCGACAATCAATGTGCGGGGAGGTTGTGTGGACAAGGCGGAGGTGCAGTTCAGCGGTTTCGTCGCGGTCCTCGTCCCCACCACCGGCAAGCCCGGCACCGGCAGCTTCGGCTTCTAGAAACGGCGGGAGGCGGTACGGAACGACCCGCCGATGTCCGTGACGGCGTCAAAGGTCTGCGAACTGCGAGACTCGACGAATGGCTCGAACGGACATCGGCGCTCCGGGTGGTGGGGAGCGTTTCAGGTGCGTGCCAGGTGTGGAAGGCTGACTTCATGAACCAATTGGCCAGCGCGACATCGCCTTACCTGCGTCAACACGCTGACAACCCCGTCGATTGGCGGGAGTGGGATGCTGTAGCTCTGGCGGAAGCGGCGGAACGGGACGTGCCGATACTGCTGTCCATCGGATACGCGTCTTGCCACTGGTGTCATGTGATGGCGCACGAGTCGTTCGAGGACGCGGCGACGGCCGCGGTGATGAACGAGAACTTCGTGTGCATCAAGGTGGATCGGGAGGAGCGGCCCGATCTGGATGCGGTGTACATGAATGCCACCGTCGCGATGACCGGGCAGGGTGGGTGGCCGATGACGTGTTTTCTGACGCCTGCGGGGGAGCCGTTCTATTGCGGGACCTATTACCCGAAGGTGGCGCGGGGTGGGATGCCGTCGTTCACGCAGTTGCTGACCGCGGTGGCCGATACCTGGCAGAACCGGCGGGATGAGGTGGACAAGGCTTCCGGGCAGGTGACCGAGGCGTTGCGGGCGCAAGCCGCGGGGCTGCCGGATGCGGATCTCGCGCTGACCGCCGAGTTGCTCGATCATGCTGCCGCCGCGGTCCTGCGCGATGAGGACCCTGAGCACGGCGGTTTCGGTGGGGCGCCGAAGTTTCCGCCGTCGGCGCTGCTGATCGGGTTGCTGCGAAGTTGGGAGCGCACCGCGAATCCGGAGGTGTGGGGAGCGGTGACGCGGGCTGCCGAGGCGATGGCGCGGGGCGGCATCTACGACCAGTTGCGGGGTGGGTTCGCGCGGTATTCTGTCGACGCTGCCTGGTTGGTGCCGCATTTCGAGAAGATGCTTTACGACAACGCGCAATTGCTGCGCGCCTATACGCATGTGGCTCGCTGCGCCTCGCGGACCGAGCCGAATGCCTTGGCGGAGCGGATCACTCGCGAGATCGTGCAGTTCCTGCTCGACGACCTCGGTACCGAGCAGGGCGGGTTTGCCTCCGCGCTGGATGCCGACACCCATCTCGAACCCGGTGGTCCAGGAGTGGAGGGCGCGACCTATGTGTGGACGCCAGCGGAGCTGGCCGGTGAGCTCGGGGCTATCGACGGCGCCTGGGTCGCAGAGCTTCTCGGGGTGACTACAGCGGGCAACTTCGAGCAGGGCACGTCGGTGCTGACTCGCTATACCGATCCTGACGATCAAGCGCGTTTCGACGGCATCCGGGCCGCCTTGGTGAAAGCCCGTGACCGGCGTCCGCAGCCGGCTCGGGACGACAAGGTGGTCACCGCCTGGAACGGTATGACGATCACCGCGCTGGTAGAGGCGGGTTCGGTGCTCCAGCAACAGGATTGGATCGCGGCGGCGGTGCGGTGCGCGCGGTTCCTGCTGGCCGAGCACGTGGTCGACGGCCGGGTGCGACGCGCGTCGCTGGGTGGCGTCGTGGGTGCTTCGCCCGGTGTGCTGGAGGACTACGCCTGGCTCGTCACCGGCCTCCTGGCGCTGCATCAGGCCACCGCGGAGCTCGAATGGCTCGATCACGGACAAGCATTGCTGGACAAGGCAATTGCGCACTTCGCTGATCCGGACACGGCGGGCAGCTGGTTCGACACCGCCGATGACGCGGAAGTCCTCGTCACGCGTCCACGTGACCCGATCGACGGCGCCACCCCGGCGGGCGCGTCCGCTCTCGCCGAAGCACTGCTCACCGCTGCCGCCCTCAGCGCACCCGACAAGGCCGTCCAGTACCGGGAACTGGCCGACCGCACCCTCGAACGCGCCGCGGTCGTGCTGGCGCGCGCCCCACGCTCGGCAGGGCAATGGCTGACCGTCGCCGAAGCCGCCCTGCGCGGACCGCTCCAGGTCGCCATCGCCAGATCCGCCGAGAACCCGGACGCGGCAAGGGAATTGCTCGAAACCGCGCACCGGTCGTCCCCCGGCGGCACGGTCATCATCGCCGCCGCCCCCGACGCGGTCCCCTTGCTGGCCGACCGCCCCACCAGCGGCGGGCAGGCCGCGGCGTACGTCTGCCGCGGCACGGTGTGCGAGCTTCCGGTCACCACCCCGGACGACCTCCGCCGCGTGCTCGATCGCTAGGGCTCAGCGCAGCAACGAGCGCGAAGTCGGCGCGCCACTCGGTCTACGGGCGATCTCCGGCCGGGGCCGAGTCGGTTTCGGTGACGAGCGCGCGGATCTCGGTGACCGGCCCGCGCGCGGTGGCCGGGTCGGTGGTGCCGGGCGGCGTCAACGGGACCGAGTCGGGCTCGCCGTCTTCGATGATGTGCCCCGAGTAGTCGACATCGCTCCAGCAGGAGGTCGGCTCCCGCATCCCGCGCAGCTGAATCCTCTGGTAGAGATGCCATTTCGCTTGTTCATTGGGTGCGGCGGCATCGATTACCGCGCTGCTCACCAAGATCCGCCGCGGCACCTCTTTGGCCTCGGTGGTCAACCTGGCCGCCTCGTTCACCGCGTCGCCGATCACCGTGTACTCCAGCCGCGTGTCGGAGCCGACGTCACCGGCGAACACCTGCCCGCGCGCGACCCCGATCCCGATATCGAGTTCACCGCTGGCGAGCACCTCGTCCCGGATCCGCCGGGCTGCCCGCAGCGCCGGCGTCGCGTTGTCGTCCAGCGTGATCGGCGCACCGAAGATGCACAGCGCCGCATCACCCTCGAACTTGTTGACCAGTCCGTTGTTCTGCTCGGTCGCAGTGACGACGATGGTGAGCAGGCGGTTCAGCTTCGCGACGAACTCGTGCGGCGACAGCCCGGTGGACAGCGCGACCGAACCGGTCACATCGACGAACAGGGCCGACACCTCCCGCACGTCGCCCTTGAGGTCCACGTCCTGCTCGGCCAGCGCCCGCTCGGCCACCTCGGTGCCGACGTGCCGCCCGAACAGGTCCCGCATCCGCTGGCGTTCCCGCAGATTCGCGGCCAGCTCGTTGACCGAATGCTCCAGCCGCCCGATCTCACTGGTGCTGCCGATCGGCACCCGGACGTTCAACTCGCCCTGGGTGATCCGATCCAGCGCCTGCCGGAGCATGCGGATGGGGGAGGCGACCGCCAGCGCGAGCAGCGCCGTCGCGAGCGCGCCGACCGCGAGTCCGACGGCGGACAAATAGATCGCGGTGCGAATCCGATCCTGCGCCGCGGAGGCCGGGTCGGCGAGCACCACGATGAGCATCATCATCGGCAGCGCCCCCGCCACCGCCCAGCTGAGCACCAAGCGGACCAGCACCGAAGAACTCCAGTGCATGGTCGCACCGAGGACGCGCGCGAGCACCGGAATGGTGGGCCGGATCAAGCGATCCACGATGAGGAAGGTGATGCCCGCGGATTCCAGCGCGCCGATCGTGAACAGCGCCGCGGTGACGCCCCGGTCGTCGTGCGCGGTGACATGGGTGAACACCACGGAGGCAACGATCACGCCGGGGATCCAGATCGCCAGCGCCCGCAGTGTGATGGCGTACGGCAGCCGCAGCAGCCGCCGCGCTTCCTCGGGCGTCGGTTTGCGCGCCTGGTCGAACCAGCCGAAGTAGACGCTGCGATCCCGGATGGCCAGCGCGACGCCGACCAGGAAGCCGATCGTCGGGTAGATCGCCACCAAACCCAGGATCCGCATCCAGTTCTCGCCGAGCTTGTCGAAGAAGTTGCTCAGCCAGAGTTCGGTGACGATGACCGCGAAACCGCTGAGATTGGCGGTGATCACCACCGCGGCCAAACCCCAGCGCGCCCGCAGCGCCCACAGGACCAGCCAGGCGATCACGCGGCGCACGCGGTTCATCGGGGGAGCGAGGTGCACGGCATCCTCGCGATCACCTGTACCGGTGGTCGCGTTGTCCGTGTCCTGCTCTGCCATTGCCTGCGCCGTCCGGTCGTCGGAGTTCCGCAGCCGACTTTATTGCGCCGGGCCGGTAGCGGGTGCGCGGACACCGAACTTTCAGCGCAGAACGACCATCCAGATCGCGATGTAGTGGGTCAGGGCCGCCAGCACCGTGGCGGCGTGGAAGAACTCGTGATGCCCGAACACGGCCGGCCACGGGTTCGGCCACTTGGTGGCGTAGAGGATCGCACCGCCGCTGTAGATCACTCCGCCGATCAGCAGCAGGATCAGCGGCGCGATACCGATCTGGGTGTGTAGTTGCCCGGCGACCGGCACGATGGCCCACCCGAGCAGCAGATACAGCGGCACCCCGACCCAGCGCGGCGCGGTCGGCCACAGCAGTTTCAACGCGACGCCGGCCAAGGCGCCCGCCCACACCACCGCGAGCAGGATCTTGCCGGTCCGGCCCGGCAGCCCGAGCAGCGCGAACGGCGTGTAGCTGCCCGCGATGAACAGGAAGATCATCGAATGATCCGCGCGCTTCATTTGGATGCGCTTCTGCACGGTCGGCCAGGTCACCCGGTGATAGACGGCGCTGACACCGAACAGCAGACAGACGGTGAGCCCGTAGACCAGCGTGGACCAGCCCGCAGTCGCCGAGACGGTCGCGGCCTTGGCGATCAGCACGATGCATGCCACGGCGGCGACGCCGACGGCCCAGGTGTGGATCCAGCCCCGCATGCGCGGTTTGACCAGTGCGTCGACCAGGGTTTCTCCGGACTGCGCAAGTTCGGTGGCATTGCCTGATTCGGACACGAGCAATCTCCTAGTTGACTGGTGAGTAACCTACGGTACCGTAGGTTTGCCTGTGGTGCCAGTGCACGCCGTCGTTGCCGAGATCCGGCCGGTGGGGCGTAGGGTTGGACGCCGTGGAGTTTCCGAGTCGGGTGCGTGGCCTGCCCTACCGCATCTACGAGGCCAGGCTGTCCAAGCAGCTGGCCGGCAAACAACATCCCAGACACGTCGCCGTCATGTGCGACGGTAATCGTCGCTGGGCTCGGGAGAACGGTTTCACCGACGTGAGTCACGGCCACCGGGTCGGCGCGCTCAAGATCGCCGAGCTGGTCGGCTGGTGCGCCGAGGCCGGCGTCGAGATGGTCACCGTCTACCTGCTCTCCACCGAGAATCTGCAGCGCGATCCCGAAGAACTGGAAACCCTCTTCGAGGTCATCACCGACGTCGTCGAGGAATTGTCGGCGCCGGAACAGAATTGGAGCGTGCGGATCGTCGGCAGCCTCGACGGGTTCCCGGAGCTGATCGCCAAGCGCCTGCGCACCGCCGCCGAACGCACCGACGGGCGCGACGGCGTGCACGTCAATGTGGCCGTGGGCTACGGCGGCCGCCAGGAAATCACCGACGCGGTACGGAAACTGGTGCGCCAGGAGATCGCGGCGGGCGAGCACGGCGAGGATCTGGTCCAGTCGATCACCGTCAACGCCATCGGCCAGCACCTCTACACCTCCGGTCAGCCCGATCCGGATCTGGTCATCCGCACCTCCGGCGAGCAGCGCCTGTCCGGCTTCCTGCTCTGGCAGAGCGCGTACTCCGAGATCTGGTTCACCGAGGCGTACTGGCCGGAGTTCCGCCGCGTCGACTTCCTGCGCGCGCTGCGGGACTTCGCGGCCCGGCACCGCCGCTTCGGCGTTTAGCCGGTACCCCGAGTCCTGGGTTTTCCCCCGTTTTCCCGTGCCGGGCTCCCGGTGTCGCGTAACTTCCGATCTATGGACGAGTCGGCGCCCTACATCAGTTACGAGGACTTCGGCCGCCGCTTCCTCGAATACGCGGTCTCGGAGCAGCGCATCCTGGCCGCCTTCAGTCAATTGACCGGCGCCGCCATCGATTTCGGCCCCATCGGGGTCGGCCCCGCCCGCCTGGCCAAGGTCACGGCCAACGTCCAACTCGGCGAACCCCGCCTCACCCGCTACCTCGACGAGCTGATCACCTTCGAACTGGTGATCCCCCTCGCCCTCGACATGCTCATCGACCTCACCGTCGACCGGCACACCTTCGACGTGGCCGGCACCCTGCACCTGCACCTGACGGCCCGCACCGCCGATCCGCTGCGCATCATCATCGACATCGCCGAACCCCGCCCCAGCGACGTCCGCATCAACGTCGAAGCCGACACCCTGCGCGCCCAACTGCTGCGCATCCTGGCCAGCGTCGACCACGAGATCCGCCGCTTCGTGGCCAAATACATCGCCAAGGAGATCCGCAAACCGCACATCGCCGCGGCTCGCGACATCGATGTAGCGGCGCGGCTGGATGCGGCGTGGAAGCTGTGAGTTGTCTGAGAATCGTAGGATGAAAAGGAGCGTTGGCTCACATCGTTAGCTTTCCGGGCCGATCCGTGACATGGTTAGTGGGTGAGTACGGGCTCATCGAAGTGATTTGCCCGGCTCTCTACAGAAAAGAATGAATACCAAAATGGCTCAAGGCAGTGTGAAGTGGTTCAACAGCGAAAAGGGCTTCGGCTTCATCGCGCAAGACGGTGGCGGTCCTGACGTCTTCGTTCATTACTCGGCGGTGTCCGGCTCGGGATTCAAGTCCCTTGAAGAGGGTCAGCGCGTGGAGTTCGAGGTCGGCCAAGGACAGAAGGGCCCGCAGGCCCAGGATGTCCGCGCCATCTGATTTCAAACTCAGCTTGGTAAGCAAAGCCCCGCACCCTCTGGGTGCGGGGCTTTTGCGTTGGCTCAGAGCTTGCGCAGCCGGATCCGGTTGATCGTGTGATCGGCGTCCTTGCGGAGCACGAGGGTGGCGCGGGGGCGGGTCGGCAGGATGTTCTCCACCAGGTTGGGCCGGTTGGTGGAGTTCCAGATCTCCTTCGCCGCGGCGGTCGCCTGCTCGTCGGTGAAGTTCGAGTAGTGGTGGAAGTGCGCCTTGGGGTCGGCGAATCCGGTTTCGCGGAGCGCGAGAAACCGCTGGATGTACCAGTTCTCGATGTCCTCGATGCGGGCGTCGACATAGATGGAGAAATCGAACAGGTCCGACACCATCAGGCGCGGACCGGTCTGCAGCACGTTGAGCCCCTCGACGATGAGGATGTCGGGCTGGTGCACACAGTGCTGCTTGCCAGGCACGATGTCATAGGAGATGTGCGAGTACATCGGCGCGCACACCTCGGCGGCCCCGGATTTCACCTCGGTGACGAAGCGCAGCAGCTTGCGGCGGTCGTAGCTCTCCGGGAAACCCTTGCGGTGCATGATGCCGCGCCGGGTCAATTCCGCTGTGGGATACAGGAATCCGTCGGTGGTGATGAGATCCACGCGGGGATGGTGGTCCCAGCGGGCGAGTAGCGCCTGCAGCACACGCGCGGTGGTCGACTTACCGACGGCGACACTGCCCGCGACGCCGATCACGAACGGCACCTGCTGATCCGGGTGCTTTTCCCCGAGGAAGGTGGCGGTCGCCGCGAACAACCGCTGACGCGCGGCCACCTGGAGGTGGATGAGACGAGCGAGCGGGAGGTAGACCTCCGCGACCTCTTCGAGGTCGATCTGCTCGCCCAGGCCCCGCAGGCCGATCAGTTCTTCCTCGGTGAGCACCAGGGGAGTCGATTTGCGCAGTGTTCGCCACTGCTTCCGATCGAATTCCACATACGGGCTCGGCTCGCTCATCTTCGCCACTGTATTAACCCACCCCGCCGGCACTCGAAGAACACTCACCATTGCCGCGCGGGCTTTGTGAGTTTCGGTCTAGCTGTCGCCGCATGGACGAATTGTCCTCTGCCGCACAAGTGTGTGAAACGGGGGGTACCGCTACCGGCTGGTAACCGCAGGTGGCTCCGGCTGACACGCACTAGGGTTGACGGGCATGGAAGCGCATCCCCTTGTGACCGAATATCTGCGGCTCGGCCTGGCTTTCGATCGGCTCGAGGAAGGTTTCGTCGACGCCTACACCGGTGATCCGGAGTTGCGCCGCGCCGTTCAGAACACCCCCGCACCGGAACCGCGCGACCTGGCGCGCCGCGCGGCCGTGCTGCGCGCCGAACTGCCCGACGCGGGCCTGGCGCCCGAGCGCACCGAGTTCCTGGACGTGCACCTGCGGGCACTGGAAACTTCCGGCCGCAAGTTCGCCGGTGACGACATCGGTTTCGTCGAGGAGGTGCGCGACTACTTCGACGTCGACATCGCACCCGGCGACACCGAGGACTACCGCGAGGCGCACCGGCTGATGGGCGAGGTGCTCCCCGGCGACGGCCCGCTGGCCGAGCGGATCGCCGCACATCGCCGCGGCGACGAGATTCCGCCGGAACGGTTGCAGGTCTGCGTCGAAGCGTTCTCCTCCGCGCTGCGGGAACTGGTCCGTGAGCGCTACCCGCTGCCCGACCACGAACACGTCACCTACGAGGTGGTCGGCGACAAGCCGTGGTCCGGATTCAATTACTACCTGGGCAATTACCACTCCCGCGTGGCGATCAACTCCGACCTCAAACAGCACATGGCGCACCTGCCGAGCCTGATCGCGCACGAGTCCTACCCGGGTCATCACACCGAGCACTGCCGTAAGGAAGCGGGACTGGTGGGGGCCGGCCAGGCCGAGCAGACGCTGTTCCTGGTCAACACCCCGCAGTGCCTGATGGCGGAGGGTTTGGCGGACCTGGCGCTGCGCTCGATCGTCGGACCCGGTTGGGGCAAGTGGGCGCAGGAGATCTACGCCGATCTGGGTCTGCGCTTCGACGGCGACCGCGCCGAACGCCTGGCCACCGCTTCGGCCAAACTGCTGAGCGTGCGGCAGGACGCGGCCCTGCTGCTGCACGACCGCCATCGCGACGAAACCGAAGTGGCGGAGTTCCTGCAGCAGTGGTCATTGGCGACACCGGAACGGGCCCGGCAATCGCTGCGATTCCTGTCCTCGCCGCTGTGGCGGGCGTACATCAGCACCTACGTGGAGGGTTACAAACTGCTCGCCGGCTGGCTGGACCAGGCCCCCGACGCCGAGGGTCGCGCGGACCGATTCCGTCGCCTGCTCGACGAGCCCCTGACGCCCGGCGCGATCCGCCGCATGTGAACGAAAGGCCCGGCACCATCGGTGCCGGGCCTTCGCGAATTGTCTCGCGCTACTGGATGACTGCGCAGTTCCCACCCGAGGAGATGGTGCACATCAGCTGCGACAGTGCGCGCAGCAGGCCATCGAGCGGGTTGGTGGGTACGGCGACCAGGTTCAGCATGAGGGCTTCCTTCGTAATCGAATGGAGATAACTTTCACCCTGTGAACCGGTGGTCACACCCCATTCCGTTACCTACTGCCGCGCCCCCAAAAGGAGGGGCAGGAGCGCCGATTCAGCGGAAGATGACGCAGGTCGTCGTGGCGTGCGCGACCAGGCGGCCCTGCTCGTCGACGACGCGTCCTTCGGCGGTCGCGGTGGTCCGGCCGACGTGGATGATGGTGCCGGTGGCGGTGAGGCGGCGGCCGTCGGTGGGCACCGAACGGATGTAGTTCACCTTCAATTCCAGGGTGGAGTAGCCCACGCCCGGTTCCAGGGTGGTGTGCACCGCGCAGCCCATCACCGAATCGAGCAGGGTGGCGCAGATGCCGCCGTGCGTGCTGCCGAGCGGGTTGGCGAAGTCCTGGCGGGTCTGCACGGCGAACACCACGCGGCCGTGCTCGATTTCTTCGACTTCCATGCCGAGCAGGTCGCCGATGAAACGCGGCCGGTTCTCCATGGTCATGGCGGTGCGCAGCAGTTCGAGGCCGGAAAGCTTCGAGTAATCGATCTCGGCTGTGGTCATTCGGCCGCCCCTTTCGGAGGAATTCACTGAGCCCAATCGGTGAACCGATCGGTTCACATCCGCTAGTATTGGAACATGGACCGATCGGTTCACACAAGTGGCGTAGGAGGACGCGTGCCAGCAGGTCCGCGAGAACGACTGCTCGAGAGCGCCATCGAGCTGGTTCGCGAGCAGGGCGTGCCCGGCGCGGGCTTGGCCGCGCTACTCGAACGCAGCAACGCCTCCCGCAACTCGCTGTATCAGCACTTCCCGTCGGGCAAGGCCGAACTAGTGGCCGAAGCGACCAAGGTCGCGGGCGAACGCATGTCCGCCGTCTTCGACCGGGTCACCGCGACCGGCACACCCGACCAGTGGCTGGCCGGGCTGGTCGGCTGGTGGAAGAAGGCCTTGCGCAACAGCGACTATGCCGCGGGCTGCCCGGTGGTGAGCGCGGCGCTCGCCGAAGCCGAACCAGGCGTGCAGGCGGCCGCGGGTGTGGTCTTCGACGACTGGAACGACCGGCTGGCGACCGCACTTGCGGCCGAAGGCGTCCCCGCCGACCGTGCACGGGCCCTGGCGAGCCTCGTGCTCAGCGCCATGGAAGGCGCGATCGTCCAGGCTCGCGCCATGAAATCCGTGCGGCCGCTCGACGACGTCCAGGAAACCCTCGGCCCACTGCTGACCCTTTCGAGTGACCAGCGGCCACGCCCGATAAGCTGAGCGGACCGCGACTGGCGCACTCGAGGTGGAAGCAACCACCGGGAAGCCTCACGTCCCGCACCGCGCGCCTGGGTGCCGGGCAACGATGGAGGTTGCGATGCAACAGAACCCCGTGCCCACCACGCAGGATCAGGCCAATACACTCGGCGGCGTGACCGCCTCTGTCAATACCCAGTCTCTCGGTGAGCTCGATCCGGAGCTCGCCGCCGCAATGGCCGGCGAACTCGCCCGCGAACGCGACACCCTCGAGATGATCGCCTCGGAGAACTTCGTGCCGCGCGCGGTGCTGCAGGCTCAGGGCAGCGTGCTCACCAACAAGTACGCCGAGGGTTACCCGGGCCGCCGCTACTACGGCGGCTGCGAGCACGTCGACGTCGTCGAGACCCTCGCCCGCGACCGCGCCAAGGAACTGTTCGGCGCCGACTTCGCCAATGTCCAGCCGCATTCCGGCGCCCAGGCCAACGCCGCGGTGCTGATGGCGCTGATGAGCCCCGGCGAACGGCTGCTCGGCCTAGATCTCGCGCACGGCGGCCACCTGACCCACGGCATGCGCCTGAACTTCTCCGGCAAGCTCTACGAGGTGCACTCCTACGGGGTGAGCAAGGAAGACCACCGCGTCGACATGGACGAGGTGCGCAAGATCGCTCGCGAATCCCGCCCGAAGGTGATCGTCGCCGGCTGGTCCGCCTACCCGCGGCACCAGGATTTCGCCGCGTTCCGGGAGATCGCCGACGAGGTCGGCGCCTACCTGTGGGTCGACATGGCGCACTTCGCCGGTCTGGTCGCCGCGGGCCTGCACCCCTCCCCGGTGCCGCACGCCGACGTCGTCTCCTCCACCGTGCACAAGACCCTCGGCGGCCCCCGTTCCGGCCTGATCCTGGCCAAGCAGGAATTCGCCAAGAAGCTGAACAGCGCGGTGTTCCCGGGCCAGCAGGGCGGCCCGCTCATGCATGCCATCGCCGCCAAGGCTGTGGCCTTCAAGATCGCCGCGGGCGCGGAGTTCAAGGACCGCCAGCAGCGCACGCTGTCGGGCGCCAAGATCCTGGCCGAGCGCCTCACCGGCGCCGACGTCAAGGACAAGGGCATCACCGTGCTCACCGGCGGCACCGACGTGCACCTGGTCCTGGTCGACCTGCGCAACTCTCAGCTCGACGGCCAGCAGGGCGAGGATCTGCTGCACGAGGTCGGAATCACGGTGAACCGCAACGCCGTTCCGTTCGACCCGCGCCCGCCGATGGTCACCTCCGGCCTGCGCATCGGCACCGCCGCCCTGGCCACCCGCGGCTTCGGCGACGCCGAGTTCACCGAGGTCGCCGACATCATCGCCACCGCGCTGGCCGGCGGCTCGGATCTCGAGACCCTGCGCGGCCGCGTCACCAAGCTGGCCCAGAGCGTCCCGCTCTACCAGGGCCTGGAGGACTGGCACCTGCTCGGCTGAGCCGCTTTCGCTGTCACCTGGCCGGTACTTCGACGCCCTTCGCGGCGGCCAGCTGGCTCAGCTTCTCGGTCTCATCGATGGCGACCGCGACGTAGGCATGCAGGCCGCCGCCGTCGCGGCGCAGCAGGTACTCGTAGTCGCTGTCGGTGAGCAGGGCGCCCTGGGCGTCGTAGAAGTGCCAGCGCACGCGCACCCGCACGATCTGACGCGTTAGGTCGACCGTCTCCAGCAGGGTGTAGCCGACACTCGCCAGGCCTAGGCGACGGTAGAAGGGGTAGCCGGTGGCCAGACCCTCGGCCATTTCGGCGGTGCTTTCCGCGGAGCCGATGAAGCCGTCGGCGATGATGGTGCCCGGCGTACCCCAGTGTGCGGCAGCACGTTCGGCGTCGTAGGCGGTCAGCGCTTTCTGATACTCGTCGAAGAAGACCTTGATTTCGTCTCGGTTGGTCATAGCGTCCACGGTAGGGAAGAAGCCCGCGGTCCGCGCCTGATTCGGCAGGCAGGGATGTGACACGCGCCCGCCGTGCCGGGCGAAATGCGGGCAACCGTGCTACGAGTCCAGCCGCGCGCGGGCGCGAATGATGGCTTCATCCAGGTAGCGGGTGATTCCGGCGCTGGTGGCCGGCCGGATCATCAGCGCGCCGTTGGCCGGGGTCTCGGCGTAACGGCCCTCGACAGTGTCGATCCAGCGCAGCTTGCCGGTGCGCAACGGTTCCGCGTTGCGCGGGCCGAGCAGCACGACCACGGTGCCGCGGGTGGTGCAGGGCTGCCGCCAGAAGCGGCGGTAGCTGTCCCGGGCCACCGAGGGATTGCCGAACGGGTCGGGCGGGTTGTCGTCGAGATCGCCGAGCAGGTAACTCTTTTCGGGCGCGGTGCCGGCCGGCGGATCGGGCAGCAAGCGGATGAGTTCGGTGGCGAGATGGTCGCTGCGGCAGCGGCGTAGTCGCACCTTGCCGCCGTCGGCGGCCGGTTTCTGGATGGCGATGACCGCGGTGCCGCTGCGGCTCGCACAGCCGATGGCGCGCATTTCCGTGGTCCCGCCGCGCCGGTTGTCGAGGCCGAATAGTTCTATGCGCCAATCGGGTTGGCCGAGCACCCGCAGTGCGCGCTTGAGGTGCAGGTGCTCGTCGGCGTCCAGTTCGCGCCGGAAGCGCCGCTGATAATCCTGATAGTCGTGCAGTCCGGGGAAGCGGCTGGTGAACCGGAACGGGAACGGCAACCGGTCCAGGCCGGTGCCGTACCAGGCCGCCGCGAACTGCTCGGCGGTCAGCGTCCACTGGGGGAGCGGGGGCTGTGGCATCAATCGGCTCCGAGCGCGGGCGGAACGGTTTTCTCGGTCTCGCCGAGCAGTTCCTTCGTATGTTCCTTGGTGCGAAGATATTTCGCCGATTTGTGCTCGCCGTCGTCCTCGCCGCGGGCGTGGCCGCGGGGCGGCATCATGCCCGCGTAGCCGGGAGCGCCGGGCGTGGCGACACGACCGCCGGCCGCGGCCGGTGCGACCGGAGCGTTCTGCGCCGCCGGATGCGCGGGCACCGAGGTGCCGGGCCGCAGCGGATTCGCCGCGTTCGGCGCCGTACTCGGATTGCTCGCGGCCGAGCTGTTCGGCACGACGGCGGACTGGGGTATCGCGGCGGGTGAACCCGGAGCGACCGCGGCGGCCGGCATGGTGGCGGACTGCGGTGCCGTACCGGTCGTCGACGGCGCGTAGGCGGCGGCCGGGAAAGTGTTGCCGGGATTCTGCGAGACCGATTGCGGGGCAGTATTTCCCGGTGCTTCGGTGGTGTCGGCAGGGGTATCCGCGGCGGGGGTGGCTTCCTCGCTCGGCTTCCCCTCTTCGCTGGGTGTGCCTGCTTCGCTCGGCTTGCCTTCCTCGGCGGGCGTGCCTGCTTCGGCGGGCGTGCCGTTTCCGGTGGGATCGACCGGTTTGGTCGCGCTCGGTGTGCCGTTCTCGCTACCGGGTTGTGGCGCAGGCGAACTCGGAATCGGCGTGACACCGGTGCCGGGCACGCTGACGGGATTCACCGGCTCCGGGAGCGTCGGGATTTCCGGTGCCGTCGCGCCGTACGGCTGGATGTAATAGGTGTACATGTCGTCGCGGGCCTGTTCCTCCTGCGAGTTACGCGCCGCCGGCTCGGTGGAGTTGGCGGAACTCTCGGCCACCGGGGGTATCGCGGCCTTGAAACCGGTGGCCGCGCTCGCCGCCGAGGACAGCGGATCGGACTGCTGGGCCAGCGATTCCCCGAGTTCCCCTACCCGGGTGGCATATTCGCGGATTCCGCGCACCGCCGCCGCGGCCGCCGCGCCCTCCCAGCGCTGATCGATGGCTTTCTGGATCGCCGTCTCGAACTCGTCGCCCGCCTTCGTCACCGCCGCGGCGATCGCCGACCAGGCCGCGAACGCGGCGTCCAGTCCGGCCGGATTCATCTGATCGGCGGCCTGTTTGATCTCGGCGTGCGAAAAGTTCTGCGCGTTCTCGGGATTGGTGATCGCCCTGCCGTCGGTAGGTCTCATGGATCGCTCCCCTGGTGTTCAGGTGCCCGGTGGCGGATGTGAGCCGTTCGTCCATATAGACGCACTCCACCCCGTTCCGGTTCCATCGAAACACAGCCGATCTCTATGGGCCAGGTGAGCGGGCGTTCACCTGGCGGTCAGCGCCGGGTAATCCTTCAGATCGATGTCGTTGGCGGCATTGTCACCGAACTTGGCCATCAGCGCGAACATTCGGCTGCCCAGGAACCAGTTGCGGATCTTGATACCGCGCTCGGTGCGCGGGGCGAGGAACTTGCCCGCGTTGGCATTGCCCGCGATCTTGGCGTAGCGGCGCATGATCTCGTTGTAGTTCGCGAAGGCCGCGGCATGGTCGCCGCCGGCGAGCGCCAGTTCCCCGGCGATCACGTACGCGCCGACCACGGCGAGCCCGGTTCCGAATCCGCCCAGGGTATTTCCGTACGCGGAGTCGCCGACCAGCGCGATTCGGCCCTCGGTGTAGCTGCGCATCTGCACCTGGCTCAGCGAATCCAGGTAGAAGTCGTCGAACTCCGCCATCTCGGCCAGCATCCGCGGCACCTCCCAGCCCAGCCCGGCGTACTGCTGCTCGACGATCCGGCGTTGCGCCGCAACGTCATTGCGGTCGTAGTCGAGCTCGGGTGCGGCGAACATGTACAGCTGCTGGGCCTTCGAACCACCGCTGATGGCGAGCCGGCCCGGAGCGTTGAACCCGTGGGCGGTGCCGCGTTCGCGCGGGCCGGTGTGCTCAGCGCTCCACGGGCTGGCACCCGCCACGCAGTAGTAGTGACCCAGGTGCTTGACGAACTCCGCCTCCGGCCCGAACGCCAGACGCCGTACCCGCGAATGGATTCCGTCGGCCCCGAAGACCAGGTCGAAGGTGCGTGGGGCGCCCTTCTCGAATTCGATATGCACCCCGTCGGCGGTCTCGGTGAGCGCGCTGATCGAATCCCCGAAGACGTATTCGCAGTCGCCGAGAGTCCGCTTGTACATGATCTCGGCCAGATCACCGCGCAGGATCTCGACGTCGCCGCCGGTGAAATCACCCGACATGAACCCGACCTGCGTGCCGTTCTCGTCGACGAAGACGGTGTCGGTGGTGCCGGTGCGGTGCTGGCGGATCTCCTCCCAGATGCCCATTCGCTCCAGGACGGTCCGGTGCGTGGCGCCTTTGAAGTCGATGGCCTGACCGCCGGGGCGCAGCGCGGGTGCCCGCTCGACGACGGTCACATCGAAGCCGTAGTGGTTGAGCCAAAAGGCCAGTGCCGGACCTGCGACAGAGGCACCGGATATGAGAACGGACTGGTTACGCATGGTTTCTCCTGAGGTCTGAAACTGCGTCCGATGGAATCTGTTTCCGTCGGACACAGATCAGCGTATGGTAGACACAGTTACGCGTCAAGCGGGTTTCCGGAAGGATCAGCGAATGCCGTCACCGACCACCGTCGAGCTGCTGTGGGGGACTCAGCAGCGGCCCAAGCGCGGCCCCAAACCCGCGCTCACGCTGGCGGGGATCGTCGCCGAGGCCATCGCGCTCGCCGACGCCGAAGGCTTGGCCAACCTCTCCATGCAGCGCCTGGCCGAACGCCTCGGCTTCACCAAGATGTCGCTGTACCGGTACGTGCCGGGCAAGGAGCAGCTGACCGCGCTCATGTTCGACGCCGCCGTCGGTGCGCCCTCGAAAACCGTCGCGCCGGCGGGGGAGTCGGCCGAACCGTGGCGAGAAAGCCTGCGGCACTGGGCGACGACCCTCTTCGAGCGCTACTGCGCGCATCCGTGGTCGCTGGAACTCGCGGTCGGGATCCGCCCCATGGGACCCAACGAGATGGGCTGGCTGGAGGTCGCACTGGCCGCGCTGGAAGGGACCGGGCTGACCGGCCCGGAACGACTCGACACCGTCGTGTTGCTCAACGGGCATATCCGCAGCCTGGCCCAGCAGGCTCGGGGCGTCACCGGCGGCCAGCTGGCCGAGCAGGTCGCCCAGCAATTCGGCGAGATGATGGCCGCGGCGGGGGACAGCTATCCGGCGGTACGAGCCGCCTTCGCCGAGGAGGCCGCTGCCGCGCCGGGCAGCGCACCGTTGGCGGACGACGCGGGCGACGCCTTGCATTTCGGCATCAGCCGGATCCTCGACGGTCTCGCCGCCCTCATCGCCGAGCGGGCCGGTTAGCCAACTGCCTTGCCGCGCGGGATGGTCGAACCGCTCCGGGCGGCCTACGCTCGATTCATGTCCGAGGAACTCGAGCTCATGCAGGATTCGATCACGACGGTGCGGGAGTTCTTCGCCGCGCTCGAAATTGGCGCGGTGGACGAGGCGCTGGAGTTGCTCGACCCCGATATCGTCTGGAAGAACACCTCGCTGCCGGACATCCGCGGCATCCGCCGGGTCGGCGGTGTGCTGCGCGGCCTGGATCGTGACGCCTTCGGTTTCGCGGTCGACATGCACCACATCGCCGCCAACGGCGCGATCGTGCTCACCGACCGCACCGACTACCTGCGCGCCGGCCCGCTGACGATCGGTTTCTGGGTCACCGGCACCTTGGAACTGCGCGACGGCCGAATCGTGCTGTGGCACGACCACTTCAGCTGGGAGAACTTCCTGCGCGGCACCGCCGCCGGACTCTGGCGCGCGGCCTCGTCCAAGCTGCTCACCCGCCGCTGACCGCGCCGATCTGCCCCTCTGGCGCGATCACCGTCGAGTAGCCGGAGTGACTCAGGAATGCTCGGTCAGGTACTCCAGATAGAACGGCCGCAGTTGCTCGGCGACCGCGCCGTCGCCGGCGTGGATGTAATCGTCGATCAACGGGACCACGTATTTGATGTCGGCTTCACTCTCGCCGAGATCCCCGGCCGCGGCTTGGGCGGCCGGAATCCGGGTGAGCAGCTGCCACAGGAACTTCACATCCCCGTGGCGCACCGCGCGCTTCACCGCCTCGTCGTGCAGTTCCTTCGACGACAGGTTCTCGAGTTCCTCGTTGCCGGACATAAACCGACTCTAGCTCGCAGTCTCGTCTCGGTTAACGAAAGATTCACGGACACGCCTTCGCTTCCCCGAGCGCAGACCGGGTGGTCGGCGGTAGCGTCGTTGGTGCGGGCCGCGTCGGTGTGGTTCGTACGGGAGGTCCTGACCGTGACTGAGAAATTCAGTGCGAGAGGGCCGGCGCCCGGCCCTCGTGGTAGTTGACGAAAGTCACACGCCATCAGGACCGGCCGGTCCAGCGAGATCGTCCGCGCGCGGGTGCCGCACGGACACAAAGGAGCCCACCGTGACTGCTGCACGCTCCGTTTCCGCTCCCTCGGCGAAATCCCGTTCCGGGAAATCCGCCGCTGTCCCTACAGACACCAAGGGGGCTCGCCCTTCGCTCTCCCAGAAAACCTTTGTCATCGACACCTCGGTCCTGTTGTCGGATCCCTGGGCATTCACCAGGTTCGGCGACAACGACGTGGTACTTCCGCTGGTCGTCATCAGCGAACTCGAAGGCAAACGTCATCATCACGAACTGGGCTGGTTCGCGCGGGAAGCCCTGCGCAACCTCGACGATCTACGCCTGCAGTACGGCAGGCTGGATGAGCAGGTGCCGATCGGCACCGAGGGCGGAACGCTGCAGGTGGAACTCAACCACACCGACCCCGCGGTCCTGCCCGTCGGATTCCGCACCGACACCAACGATTCCCGCATCCTGGCCTGTGCGCTCAACCTGGCGGCCGAGGGCCGCGAGGTGGTGCTGGTGTCCAAGGACATTCCGTTGCGCGTCAAAGCCAGCGCGGTGGGCTTACACGCCGACGAATATCACGCCCAGGACGTGGTGACCTCCGGCTGGTCCGGCATGGTCGAAATCGATGTCGCCAAAGAGCGGGTCGATCAGCTCTACTCGGAGAACGTCATCGATCTGGACGAGGCCCGGGAGTTGCCCTGCCACACCGGCATCCGGCTGCTCGGGACGAGCTCCAGCGCACTCGGCCGGGTCACCCCGGACAAACGGGTGCAGCTGGTGCGGGAACGGGAGGCATTCGGGCTGCACGGCCGCTCCGCCGAACAGCGCATCGCGCTGGATCTCTTGCTGGACGAGAGCATCGGCATCGTCTCGCTCGGTGGCCGGGCGGGCACCGGTAAGTCGGCGCTCGCGCTGACCGCGGGCCTGGAAGCGGTGCTGGAGCGCCGCACGCAGCGCAAGGTGGTGGTGTTCCGTCCGCTCTACGCGGTCGGCGGTCAGGATCTGGGCTACCTACCCGGTTCCGAGAGCGAGAAGATGGGGCCCTGGGCGCAGGCCGTTTTCGACACGCTCGACGGACTGGCCAGCCGTGAGGTGCTGGAGGAGGTGCTCTCCCGCGACATGCTGGAGGTCTTGCCGCTCACCCACATTCGCGGTCGTTCGCTGCACGATTCGTTCGTGATCGTGGACGAGGCGCAGTCCCTGGAGCGCAACGTGCTGCTCACCGTGCTCAGCCGGCTGGGTACCGGGTCGCGGGTGGTGCTCACCCACGATGTGGCGCAGCGCGACAACCTGCGGGTCGGCCGGCACGACGGTGTCGCGGCGGTGATCGAAAAGCTCAAGGGGCACCCGCTTTTCGCGCATGTCACGCTCACCCGCAGCGAGCGGTCGCCGATCGCCGCTCTGGTCACCGAGATGCTGGAGGAGTACGGCCCGAACGCGTAGTCCGGGAAAGCCCTGATACGGCAATCAGGGAGCGTGTGTTTCATCTCACATCGAGCGGGTAATATCCCGCGGCGTTACCTGTTCAGCGCGATCCGGCGAATCCCATGCGGGTTCGCCGGATCGTTGCCGAACTTCAGAGGTTTGCCTATTTCGAGAAGAGGATGGACACATGAACCACTTCGCTCGACGAACGGCTACATTCACCGCGGCGCTCGGCGTCGGTGCTCTGCTGCTTACTGCCGGATGCAGCGAGGACGAAGCGAAAGAGAACGTCGACAAGGCCAAGGGTGCGGTGACCTCGGTGCTGTCGACTCCGTCGGCCACGGCCAGTGGCGAGGCCACGGCATCCGGTTCCGCTACCGCCACCGAGACCGCCACGACGTCCCCCGGCGCCGAGGTGGAGGAGACCAAGATCCCCACCCAGGGTGGCCAGGAGGTCACCATCTCCGGTGACATCTACGAGAAGTACGTCGAGGCCGGCGGCGCCGCGGGCGCGCTGGGCGCGCCGCTCGAGGCGCAGGAGAATGGCCCCGGCGACGGCAAATATCAGGACTTCGCCGGCGGCACCATCTACTCGGCCAAGGACGGCGACGCCCACATCGTCTGGGGCGAGATCCGCAAGGCCTGGGAGGCCAACGGCGGCGCCAACGGCAAGCTCGGCTACCCGACCAGCGACGAGATGGACATCCCCGGTGGCAAGGAATCCACCTTCACCGGCGGCACCATCACCTGGAAGGACGGTCAGACGACCGTCACGCCGAAGTAGGCCGGGCGGAGCACCCGAGGCCGTTCGGTCTCGGGTGCTCTTTTCTCGTGTGTGGCTCCCCACTAGCTGGGGTCAGCGACTAGGTTGTGCTGGTGCAGAATCACTTGACCGACCGCGAGTTGCTCGATGCCCTCTCCGGCGAGGTGGAACTCGAACTCCATCGGCACATCGAGCTGGCCGACGGCTGGCAGCCCCACGACTACGTGCCCTTCGACGACGGCCGCAACTTCGGTTTCCTGGGCGGAAACGATTGGGAGCCGGAGCAATCCGAGCTCAGCGAGGTTGCCAAGCTGGCACTGACGGTGAGCGTGCTGATCGCCGACAACCTGCCCTCGTACCACCGCGAGCTCGGCAAGTACCTGCGCACCGGCCCGTGGTGGCGCTGGGTGGGCCGGTGGACCGCCGAGGAGAACCGGCACGAGATCATGTTGCGCAACTACCTGATGGTGACGCGCGCGGTCGACCCGGTCGAATTGGAGCGGTCGCGGATGGCGCATATGACCACCGGATTCCGTCGTCCCGCAATGCATTTGCTGGATGTGCTGGCAAATTGCGCTTTCGAAGAATTGGCCTCCGCCATTCGGCATCGCAATATCGCGGCGCTGCAGGAGAATTCGATGGTGACCGCGATGGCGGAACGAATCGCGATCGACGATGAAATGCAGGCGGCGTTCTTTGCCCATCTGGTCGACGCCGCTTTCGCGCACGCGCCGGATCAGACGATGCGGGCGATCGCCGATCGGGTGGCCGGGTTCACGGTGCCGACGGTGGCGCTGCCGGACGGCCGGACCAGCGATGAGCTCCTGGCCGAGGCCGGTATCTACGACCCGGCGAAAGAGGGCGAACTGGTGTTCGGACCGCTGCTGCGGAAGTGGAACGTCTTCGAACGCACCGACCTGGGCGCCGAGGGCGAGCGGGCGCGGGACGAGCTGGCGTATTTGCGGGCCGCAGCGCCCGCCTGAAACCCCTTTTTTCACCTTTCTTGCGGATTTAGTGAAACGCGCCACACATTGCCGCCGATTAGCTGAGTGGACGCTGTAATCCCGCAGCGACGCAAGGAAGGTGAAGGAAATGGTTGTCGACTTCTTTGAATTCTGGGCCAAGGTATTCTGGAAGTTCTTCCTGGGCTAGGAAGTACTCCCCCGAGATCGAATTCCCCCGCCGGCGTCCCGTGCCACGGGGGAATTCGGATGTGCTCAGGAGTTTCCGTCGACCTTCGCCATGGACAGCACGTCCAGCCGGCGATCCAGCTCTTCCTCGGTGAGCTTCTCGCCGATCAGCCCGCGGTCGATGACCGTCTGTCGGATCGTCTTGCGCTCCTTCAGCGCCTCCTTGGCCACCGCGGCCGCCTCCTCGTAGCCGATCGCCGAGTTGAGCGGGGTCACGATGGACGGCGAGGACTCGGCCAGGGTGCGCAGGTGCTCCTCGTTCGCGACCAGCCCGACTACGCACTTATCGGCGAACAGCCGCGACACATTGGCCAGCAGACGGATGGACTCCAGCACGTTGCGCGCCATCACCGGGATGTAGACGTTCAGCTCGAAGGCGCCGCTCGCGCCGGAGAACGCCACCGTCGCGTCGTTGCCGATGACCTGCGCGGCCACCTGCGTCACCGCCTCGGGCAGGACGGGGTTCACCTTGCCCGGCATGATCGAGCTACCCGGCTGCAGATCCGGCAGCTGCAATTCGCCCAGGCCGGTCAGCGGGCCCGAACCCATCCAGCGGATGTCGTTGGCGATCTTGGTGAGGCTGACCGCGACGGTGCGCAACGCACCCGAGAGTTCCACCAGGCCATCGCGCGCGGCCTGCGCCTCGAAGTGGTCCTTTGCCTCGGAGAGGGCGTCGATACCGGTCGACTTCACCAGCTCCGCAACGACTTTCGCGCCGAACCCGGCCGGGGCGTTCAAGCCGGTACCGACCGCGGTGCCGCCGATGGCGAGCTCGCCGAGGCGGGGCAGCGTCGCCATGAGCCGCTCCATGCCCGCCGCGACCTGCCGGGTGTAGCCGCCGAACTCCTGACCGAGAGTCACCGGCACCGCGTCCATCAGATGCGTACGGCCGGACTTCACGACCGTGCGCCACTCGCTGGACTTGTCCAGCAGCGCCAGGCGCAGATGCTCCAGCGCCGGAACGAGATCGGTGATGACCGCCTCGGTCGCCGCCAGATGCGTCGCGGTGGGGAAGGTGTCGTTGGACGACTGCGACATGTTCACGTCGTCGTTCGGATGGACCTCCACGCCGGCCGCCTTGGCGAGCGAGGCGATCACCTCGTTGGCGTTCATGTTCGAGCTGGTGCCCGACCCGGTCTGGAACACATCGATCGGGAACTGGTCGTCGTGGCTGCCCGCGGCGATCTGCTGCGCGGCGGCGACGATGGCGTCGGCCTTGTCCTTGTCCAGCAGCCCCAGATCCCGATTCACCGTGGCGCACGCGGCTTTCAGCAATCCGAGCGCACGAATCTGCGCCCGCTCCAGCCCGCGTCCGCTGATCGGGAAGTTGTCCACGGCCCGCTGCGTCTGCGCGCGCCACAGGGCGTGCACCGGGACCCGGACTTCCCCCATCGTGTCGTGCTCGATGCGAAATTGCTGCGATTCCTCGGTCATGGAAACGACCCTATGCCGGTTGCGCGGCCCTGTGGGCTGCCACGCCTGAGGTCATTCGCACATCCGGTTCCCGGAATACGGCGACGCTCAGGACGAGAAGAGCATCTTCCCGAAGCCCTTGTTCCGCCCGTGATGACCGTGGCCGTGCCCGCCGTGGCCGTAGTGCGGCGCGGGAGCGCCCCAGGCGGGCCCCGGCGCACCGGCAGGCGGTGGCGGCGCGGCATAACCGGATTCGAGGCGAGTCAGGTTCTCCAGCTCGCCGTAGTCCAGGAAGATCCCCCGGCAGTTACCGCACTGCTCGATGTGCACACCGCTGCGGTTGTAGGTCTGCATCAGACCATGACATTTCGGACACTGCATATCGGCGACGGTACCCGTTTCCGGACATCCATGCGCCGATCACGATGTGATGGTCTGCGCGGAAATCCGGCGGCAGGCGTCGACCAGGGCGGTATCGATGTCGTCGAGTGCGCGCCCGGCCAGTCCGGCGGCGGCGACAGCCAGTGCGGCAGCTTGGATTACGACCGCGCGGGCGGGTAGCTCCAACGCGGGCCAGGGGTCGCCGTCCGCCGGTACGGCCGGTCCGCCGGCACGGCGGTATGCGCCCAGAAACCGTTCCCACGCAACGGGTTCCAGGATTCCTGCCGCATAGAAGGCGGCCGGGCGCGCCAGGTCCCAGGCTGGATCACCGCGCCCGATATCGTCGATATCGACCAGCCGCCAAGGGTTTTCGGCGACGTCCGGTAGTCGGATGAGCTGACCGAGATGAAAATCGCCGTGCACGAGTAGTCGTCGCCGGGGCGCAGCGGGAAGCCCGGCGGTGATCTCGGATGGCCCGACGGCGGATTCAGATAGCCCGGAGGCGAATTCGGGTAACCCGGAGGCGAATTCGGGTAACCCGGCGGTGGATTTGGGCAGCCCGGCGAACGCGCGGCGGACCACTGCGCCAGCGGCCGCATCCACAGCATCCTTTGCGGCTTCGAGGCGATTCATCGCCCGCCGCACTCGTGCCGGACCGCCCGCGGCAGGCAGCGGATCCAACGGGTGGGTGGCGCAGTTGACGCGATGCTCCGGCGGAATCGGCAGCGCATGCAGCCGCGCCAGCAAGGCCGCCGCCTCCTCCCACGGAGCCGCGTCCGGATCATCCGGGTCCACCGTTTCGCCGAACGGCCACACCGTGATCAAGCGATCGTCGTACCGCCGTGCGACAGCCGTGGTATTCGGGACCGCGACGATCTCGCGCAGCCACGGGTGGGACGCGAGCCGCAGCCGGACCCGCAAGGCTGCCTCGTCGGTCTCACGCGGATGCGCCTTGGCCACCCAGGCCCCCACCCGAACCACCGTCGCGTCCGCTCGTGCCGCCAGAACCCGCGGCGCCCCCGCACCGCCTGCCACCCGAGCCGCCGCCGCCAGCTCATCGACAAGCCCAGATTCGCTGGACCCCCACACCATCCGTCCCACCTGCCCGAGTATCCCGCAGTGCCGTGGCCGGACACACAACAGGCGAACCACCCAAAGCGTGGCCGACACACCCAGCATCCGCACCTGAAACGATGGAAAGTTCGGTAGGGCTCCCAACCCGCCCAGCACATCTCGGTTGAAACCTCGTGCCCAGCCGACCAATTCAGGCGGGTCAGTGTGAGGAGAAAGTGGGCCGCACCGCAAGCAACGAAAAGACGCGCAGGCGAAAGTGCCTGCACGTCTGTCGTTTCGGCCTACATCAGGGCAGCGGCGGGGTCGCGTCCTCGTCGCCGATGAAGTCGACCGAGCTGTACTCGCGCAGCTTGGTCAGGCGGTGGTAGGCGTCGATCATGCGGACCGTGCCGGACTTCGAGCGCATCACGATGGACTGGGTCGACGCGCCGCCGCCGTAGTAGCGCACGCCGCGCAGCAGGTCACCGTCGGTGACACCGGTGGCGCAGAAGAAGATGTTCTCGCCGGAGACCAGGTCCTCGGTGGACAGGATGCGGTCCAGGTCGTGGCCGGCGTCGATGGCCTTCTGGCGCTCTTCGTCGTCGGTCGGGGCGAGCATGCCCTGCAGCGCGCCGCCCATACAGCGCATGGCGGCCGCGGCGATGATGCCCTCGGGGGTGCCGCCGATGCCGACCAGGATGTCGGTGCCCGAATCGGGGCGCGCGGCGGCGATGGCGCCGGCCACGTCACCGTCGGAGATGAGGCGGATGCGCGAGCCCGCGTCGCGGACTTCCTGGATCAGCTCCGCGTGGCGCGGGCGGTCCAGGATGCAGACGGTCAGATCGGACTTCGATAGGTGCTTCGCCTTCGCGACCCGGCGGATGTTCTCGCCGATCGGCGCGGAGATATCGATCACGTCGGCGGCCTCGGGGCCGACGGCGATCTTGCGCATGTAGAACACCGCGGACGGGTCGAACATGGCGCCGCGCTCGGCGACCGCGAGCACCGCGATGGCGCCGGGGGAGCCCTTCGACATCAGGGTGGTTCCGTCAACCGGGTCGACCGCGAAGTCGACCTCGGGACCGGTGCCGTCACCCACCAGCTCGCCGTTGTAGAGCATCGGGGCTTCGTCCTTCTCGCCCTCGCCGATGACCACGACACCACGCATGGAAACCGAGTTGACCAGCTCACGCATGGCGTCGACGGCGGCGCCGTCGCCACCCTCCTTGTCACCGCGGCCGACCCAGCGGCCCGCGGCCATCGCCCCGGCCTCGGTTACCCGGACCAGTTCGAGCGCAAGGTTGCGGTCCGGTGCCTCGCGGCGGCTAGTGGGCGAAGATGCCGTCATGGCGGGGTGCCTCCCTCGGGTTGTGCGTACCGGACGATTGTCTCATTACGTGGGCAGGCCTCGTGCCACCCCTGGTCCGAGGGGTGCGCGCGAAAGTGGATACTGGGGACGTGTCGTATCAGAAACCGCGGATTCTGCTGAACTACAAGGATCTGTTCTTGTCGCTGATTCCGTTGGTGCTGATCGTCGTGGTCTTCGCCGGAGCGGCCAGCCAATGCAGCTTCGCCGCCAAAGGCCCGACCCAGGGCGCGATCCCGCATTTCGACCTCGAGTCGGCCCTCACCTCCGACGCGCGGACCCTGTCGTTCCCGATCCGGAACCCGAGCGTCCCCGCCGACTGGACCCCCAACTCCGGCAGCCGCGCGAGCATCGCCGGCCCGGGCGGCGGCGCCGTCAGCACTGTGGGCTACATCACCCACCAGGGCACCTACATGCAGCTGACCCAGACCGATGCCACCGAGGAAGCGCTGGCCCGCTTCGTGCTCGGCTCCCGCTATGCCAGCGGCACCCAGACGCTGGGCAACCAGAAGTGGACCGTCTACGCCGAGCCCACCGAGGAAACCGCCTGGATCGCCGACCTCGGCGGCTCCCGCGTGCTGATCAAGGGCGCGGGCAACGAGGGCGCTTTCAAGACCCTGGCCGAGGCTGTCGCCGCGGCCCAGCCGCTGCCGCACTGAGACCCCGCACCCAGAAACCTGCGCCCCGGGGATTCGGGTCGTGTGGTCGCGGGCAAATCGCCGAATACTCTTCCGGGCTGGGGGTTTTCGATGAAGAGGATAGGTCCTTGATGAAGAAGATCGTTGTTGTCGCCGCCATCTCCGCGGCACTGTTCGCGCCTGCCGCCGTCGCAGGTGCTGCGCCCTCCTCTCAGGCTCCCGAGGTCACGCTCGTCGCAGATTCCGGCTCGTCGTCCGGTTCGGGCGCCGCCCAGGCGCTGTGCCTGGTGCTGAAGATGATCAGGATCGGCTCCGTCGACAGCTCCGGCGGCGGGCCCGCCTGTACTTTCTGACCCGCTGACGCCGAACGTCGCATACGGTGCCTGTAAGTAACCGGACGTGCCGTTCGGCTCCGCGTTCCCACCGACTGATGGGCTGGACACCATGCGATTCGGCAGGAAGACCACCCGTTCCGTAACCACCGCCGCGCTGATTGCAGCACCATTGGTCGCCTTCGCGCCGATGGCATCTGCCGGTGACCCGCTCTGGTCCGCGGTCACGACCACCAGCAGCGGCGCCTGTATCGGGCACATCGCCTTCGAACCGATCTACGGGCCCAACACCCCCTACTTCGCGTTGCTCACCGCAATGCACGGCATCGGGCCCTGCTCGGTCGAGGCCTTCGTCAACTGGCGCAACCTCGATACCGGAGCCAGCGGCACGGTTCGGCAGTGGCTCTACGGATCCGGCGGCTACCAGATCAGTTTCGCGCCGGGACCGGGCCGGATCACCGGCACGATCACCACCGACGCGCTGCACCGCGCCGGGTACTTCGAATTCGATCGAACCGCGCCGTAGCGCCTCAGGCTTCTTCGGCGGCCTCGGAGCGGGAGATGGCGTCCTCGACGCGCTGGCGGGCGCCGGCGAGGTGTTCCTCGCAGCGGTTGGCCAGCGCTTCGCCGCGCTCCCACAGGGCCAGGGAATCGTCGAGGTCCAGGCCGCCCTGTTCCAGCATCTTCACGACATTGACCAGTTCGTCGCGGGCGCGTTCGTAGCCGAAGGTCGCGATCTCGGCGGCGTCCTGTGCGGATCCAGCGTCGGTGCCGGGTTCGGCCACGGTTAGTTCCTCTCGGTTTCGGTTGTCTTGCGGGCGCCCAGGGCCTGGGTGCCCAGGGCGGCCGCGGTGATCGCGCCGTCGGCGACTCGGATGCGCAGCTGGCTGCCCGCGGGGGCGTCCTCGATGCTGCGCACGACGTGACGTTCGGGTCCGGTCACCCGCTGGACGACAGCGTAGCCACGCGACAGCGTCGCGGCGGGGCCTACCGCGGTCAGTTTCTCGCGCAGATGCCGGGCGGCGGTGGACTCGGTCCGGATCAGCTGTTCGGCGCAGCGCCGGGCGGAGGTGCGCAGCCGCTCGATTTCCTCTGTGCGCCGGACGATTTCGCGCAGCGGGTCGGCCATGACCGGACGGGAGCGCAGCTGAACCAGGGCGCGGGTTTCGCGATCCACCCAGCCGCGCAGCGCGGCCGCGGAGCGGGCACGCATATCGCGGACTCCCGCCAATTCGGCTGCGGCGTCGGGAACTACGCGCTTCGCCGCGTCGGTCGGGGTGGCCGCGCGCACGTCGGCGACGAAATCGCTGAGGGGGTTGTCGGGTTCGTGTCCGATGGCGCTGATGATCGGGGTGGTCGCCGCCACGATAGCGCGGCACAGCGCTTCGTCGGAGAAGGCCAGCAGGTCCTCCACGCTGCCGCCGCCGCGGGCCAGCACGATCACCTCGACCGCCGGATCGCGATCGAGCTCGGCCAGCGCCTCCAGAATTTGCGGCACCGCCATCGGGCCCTGGGTGGCGGCGTTGCGGACCTCGAAATGTACTGCGGGCCAGCGATTCTGCGCCACCGTGAGCACATCGCGTTCGGCGGCGCTGGCCCGGCCGGTGATCAGGCCGACGGTCTTCGGCAAGAAAGGCAACGGGCGCTTGAGCCGCGGATCGAACAGGCTCTCGGCGGCCAGCAGCGCCTTCAGGCGCTCGATGCGGGCCAGCAGTTCGCCGACGCCGACCGGGCGAATCTCGAGGACGCGCAACGAGATCGTGCCGCGACCGGCGAAGAAGGAGAGCTTGCCGTAGACGACGACGCGGGTGCCCTCTTGCAGCGGAATCGGGGATTTGCGGATCAGCTCCGGATCGCAGGTGACCGACAGCGACATGTCGACAGACGGATCACGCAGGACGAGAAAGGCGGTGCGGGTGCCCGGCCGCAGATTGATCTGCGTGATCTGACCTTCGACCCAGATACTGCCGAGCCGGTCGATCCACTGGGTGACCTTCATCGACACCGTGCGCACCGGCCACGGCGCGTCAGCGGAGTTCGCGGGGCTGTTCGCCGATGGGTTGGCCGCGGAGGTCATACAGCTAGATATACGCGGTGCCACCGACGCTCTTGCGCAGCGGTCGGCCGCAATTGGCCGGGCAACCAATGTTGTCAGGTCTTCTGCACCTGAACCGGCCCCGAACGGAGGGAGTCTTACGACCGACCGTTCGCGGCCGTCTCGCGTCAGAGTGGCCGAAGCGCAGGCGCCGCAAAAGTTACTGCGCCTGAACGGTCGCGATGCGGTTGGTCAGCATGGTGACGAAGGCCGCCCGGGCGCGCGTCTGCTGCTCGTAGTCCAGCAGGGTGGCGAGATCCTCGAGGGTTAGCATGCGCAGGCGGGCGCGCAGCTGGGCCAGGGTCATGTTGGCGTAGTCGTAGCGGGTGGCGATTTCCGGCTCGGCGATCTCCGCGGGCTCCGGCTCGGCTTCGGCGACGGGCTCGGATTCCGGCTCGGATTCCGGCTCCGGCCGGGTGATTTCCGGCACCGTGATCGTCGTCACTGCCGTGACATGACCATTGGTCGCGCGGGCGGGTTCGGCGGGCTCACCCTCGGTGTAGAGGTCGAAGCGACTGGTACGGCCGGCTGTCGCCGGTGCCGAGCCAGAAGTTTGCTCCGAGGGCAGATCTTCATCGAAGGTGGCCCAGTCCGGCTGTCCTTCCGGGCCACTGCCGAGCCGGTCGAAAACAGCGTCGCCCTTGAGTGCGAGGCTGGTCACGAACTGCTGCACGTGCATCGTGGTCTGCAGCAGCTGGCTGATCGCGGTGATCGGGAAATTCATTGCCGCCGTGGGTAACCGGCGGGTTTCTTCGAGGGCGTATACGGCGGCACCGGCGGCGACCCGGGCCAGGAACGGAGGTCGAAACATGGTCCTAGCCTGCCCGATCCGATTGGTTATGCAAAGACTTACTGTCACAGACACATCGTGACGGTGGTCATGCCCCTTCATCCGGCCGGGTGGTAGTCGGTGTACGCCAGTAAGCTGTGGGGCATGTCTTCGGCCATACCTTTGAACGTCGGAATCGCCCGCTCGGCGGGCGCCGGATCAGCCGATGCCAATGGGGGAAAGCGCGTCCTACTCGCGGAGCCGCGCGGCTACTGCGCGGGCGTGGACCGTGCCGTGGAGACGGTGGAGAAGGCGCTCGAAAAACACGGCGCCCCCATCTATGTGCGCAAGGAGATCGTGCACAACCGGCACGTGGTGGAGACGCTGCGCGATCGCGGCGTGGTCTTTGTCGACGAAACCGACGAGGTGCCCGAGGGGCAGGTCGTGGTGTTCTCCGCGCACGGTGTCTCGCCGATGGTGCACGAGACGGCCGCCGAGCGGAATCTGCACACGATCGATGCCACCTGCCCGCTGGTGACGAAGGTGCACCAGGAAGCCAAGCGCTTCGCCCGCGACGATTTCGACATTCTGCTGATCGGCCACGAAGGCCACGAAGAAGTAGAAGGCACCGCCGGTGAGGCGCCGGATCACGTGCAGCTGGTGGACGGTCCGGATTCGGTGGACAAGGTCACCGTGCGCGACGAGTCCAAGGTGATCTGGCTGTCGCAGACCACGCTGTCGGTCGACGAGACCATGGAAACGGTGAAGCGGCTGCGCGAGCGGTTCCCCGGATTGCAGGATCCGCCGAGCGACGACATCTGCTACGCCACCCAGAACCGTCAGGTCGCGGTGAAGGCGATGGCGCCGGAGTGCGATCTGGTGATCGTGGTCGGCTCCCGCAACTCCTCGAACTCGGTGCGCCTGGTCGAGGTCGCGCTCGGCGCCGGCGCGAAGGCCTCCTACCTGGTGGACTACGCCAAGGAAGTCGATCCGGCCTGGCTCGCGGGCGTGCGCACCATCGGCATCACCTCCGGTGCGTCGGTGCCGGAGATCCTGGTGCAGGGTGTGCTGGAAATGCTGGCCGAGCACGGCTTCGGCGAGGTGCAGCCGGTGACCACGGCCAACGAGACTCTGGTCTTCTCGCTGCCCCGCGAACTGCGCGCCGCGCGGAATTAACCCTTACAGGTTTTCCGGCTTGCGCCGCTCGGTGCGGCTGGAATCCCGCTCCCGGTAGCGCACATTGGGCCGCGGCAACGGCGGGTTGTCGCTGCGCGGGGTGGCCGAGCGTCCGGTGCGGCCCGAGCGGCCGTCCCGGGGGCGGCCCGACTTGCCCACCCGGGGTGGTGCGTCGGCGATTTCCCCGGAAGCCCGCTTGCCCGGGCGCGGCGGCAGATACTTGTCGGTCTTCTGATCGGCCAGATCCAGATCCAGATCGTCGTCCAGGTCCGGCCGGCTACGCCGGGGCCGGCGCTTCGAGGAATCCGCGAGGGATCCACCGCGCGCGGTCCGCGATCGGCCGGTCGCTGTGCTGCGTCCCCAGCTGGAACCGCGCCGCGTCTCCGCGGCGTCCTCGGCGGTCTGCTCGCGCCGGAGCAGGTAGATCCGCAACCCGCCGATGATCAGCACCAGCGCCGTGGCCAGCAGCATCGTGGGAAAGCGGTTCACCAGCGGGACCGCGAGGTTCAGCAGGATGTCCTTGATGCCCAAGCTGGAGCTCTCCGAGAGCTGGTAGTAGGCCAGCGGCACCGAGATGGACAGCAGCAGCGGCGGCAGCACCATCGTGCTGAACAGTCCGCGGTGGCGAACGGCGAGCACCGCCGCCACGCAGCCCACGACGTAGAGCGTGGCGAAGGTGCCCGTCAGCTCGCTCATGTCGCCGTTGGCATCGATAAGGAACCCGAGGAACGTGCAGGCGACCGCAATCAGGACGGCTGCGCCGGCCGGGATACCCGGCACCGACGGCAGGATCGAACGTTGCGGCGCGGGCACCCGGGAACGCACACGTTGGGAAGCAGCCACATTATGAACCCTAACCGCCGACGCGCCGTACGGCGTTATGGCACGACGTGACTACCTGCTCCGGCTAACCATCGGCGTCGGCGAACCCGACCGCCCGGGGCCAGGAATCCACCCGTGCGATGGCCGGGACCTCCTGCTCGGCTATCTCCATATCGTGCAATTTGCGGGCTGTCACCATCACCCGCGATTCCACCGAGGCGACCGTGTAGTTGAAGGCATCCACGGCTTTCGACAGCTGCGAGCCGAGCCGATCCAGGTGGCGGCCGGTCATGCCGAGGCGGGAGTAGAGCTCCCGGCCCAATTGCTGAATCTTCGCCATATCGCGAGACAGGGCCTCCTGCCGCCAGCTGAAGGCCACCGTGCGCAGCAGGGCGATCAGTGTCGTCGGGGTAGCCAGGATCACGTTGCGTCCGAACGCATATTCCAGCAGACCCGAATCGGTGGTGAGCGCGGCGTCGAGGAACGGATCACCCGGAACGAACAGCACCACGAACTCCGGTGACGGATCGAAGGCGGCCCAGTAGGCCTTGTCGGCCAGCTGATCGACGTGTGCGCGCAGATGCTTGGCGTGCCGGAGCAACAGGTCGGCCCGCTCGTCCGGATCGTCGACCGTGCTGGCATCCAGATAGGCGTTGAACGGCACTTTGGCGTCGACCACGATGTGCCTGCCGCCGGCCAGCCGGACCACCATGTCCGGCCGGACGGTGCCGGTGCGGTCGGCCGTGCCGTCGCCGCGCGCTGCCCGGCTCACCTGGGTGTCGAAATCGCAGTGCCTGGTCATGCCGGCCAGCTCCACCACCCGCTCCAACTGGATCTCGCCCCAGCGGCCCCGGATCTGCGGCGCCCGCAGCGCCGCCACCAGCTGACTGGTCTGGCTGGAGAGCTGATGCGAGGTGCGCTGCATGCCCGCGACCTGCTCGCGCAGACCCGAATACGCGTTGATGCGGCTGTGCTCGACCTGCTGGATGTGCTGATTCAAGGCGCCCACCGCCTCCCGCAGCGGCTCCACCATGGCGCCGATGGCATGCGAATGCCTGCGCGCCGCATCCTCGTTCGCGACGGTCAGCGATTGGCGCAGCAGCTGTTCATTGTCGGTGGCCGCGGCCAGCCTGGCCTCGGCGGTGGCGGCCCGTTGCCCGGCGTGGGCGGTGTGCCCCAGCCAGCCCAGCCCCACTCCGGCGGCGAATACCAGCAACAGTGCGAAAAGCATCGATGCGGTCATAGACCGAGATAGTGCCCCAACCCACCGACAAGTTCGACCGCCTGGCAACTTCACAGCGCCTGTGTCGGCAAACCGACTGAGCCGCAGGTTTGTCAATGACTGTGGATGAATCGGTCGGTGACAGCAAACAGGCCTTCGGCTGGGCCGCGCGCCCACGCATCCCGAAATCCGGTGGCGGCGCAGGGACTATCGATGTGATCGCGTTGTTCGAGATCAGCCGGGGTGTCGTAGCGCATCCGCGGCAGTCGTGAGTTCCGGCACCCGGACACGCGCGCAGACCCGGAAACACGCCGTAAGGGAACCCGGCAAATCCGACACCCCGGTCGCGGCAATTGAATTGTGTCGGTGGATGCGCCTACGTTTTTCGGCATGCGGATGCTGCACACCTCGGATTGGCACATCGGGCGTACCTTCCACGGTGTCGATCTGCTTGCCGATCAAGAGCGTTCGCTGACTGCTATCGCGGAGCTGGTGGCCGCGGAGTCGGTGGACGTCGTGGTGTTGCCCGGCGATGTGTACGACCGATCGATCCCGAGCGCCGATGCGATCGCGGTCTGTATTCGTGGCTTCGAGGCGATCCGGGCCGCTGGTGCGCAGATCGTCGCGACCTCCGGCAATCATGATTCGCCTGCCCGGCTCGGTGCCGGTGCCAGTTTCGCGGCGGCGGGCGGACTGCATCTGCGCACCACCGTCGCCGATGCCGACCGGCCGGTGGTGCTCTCCGATCGGCACGGGGAGATCGCCTTCTATGGCATCCCCTATCTGGAGCCGGAGATCACGCGCGCCGAACTCGGCGTGCCGCAGGCGCGTTCGCATGCCGAGATTCTGGATGCCGCGATGGGCCGGATCCGGGCCGACATCGCCGCGCGGGGTGCTACGCGCACGGTGGTGCTCGCGCATGCCTTCGTCGTCGGGGGAGAGGCGACCGGCTCGGAGCGATCCATTTCCGTCGGCGGTGTGGAGACGGTGCCGATGTCCGCGTTCGACGGGATCGACTATGTGGCGCTCGGCCACCTGCACTCGCCCCAGACGTTGTCGGAGTCCGTGCGGTATTCCGGCTCGCCGCTGCCGTACTCGTTCGCGGAGAACTCCCATCGGAAAGCGGTCTGGATCGTCGATCTCGATGCCGAAGGCCTGCACGTGGTCGAGCGTCACGACCTCCCGCTGGTCCGCGGGCTCAGCAGGCTCAGCGGCACCCTCGACGAATTGCTTTCCGACGCAGCCTATTCCGAAGCGGTCGAACACTATGTGTCGGCGACTCTGACCGACCACGCCCGTCCCGTCGACGGGCTGCGCAAGCTGCGGGAACGCTTCCCGCACGCGGTGCACGTGGAATGGTCACGCCCGGAGGGCAATCCGGAACTGCGCTACCGTGAGCGGGTGCACGGCCGCCGCGACACCGAAGTAGCGCACAGCTTCCTCACCGACGTCCGGGGTGCGCCCAGTGCCGGTGAAATGACCTGGCTGGAGCGGGCTCTCGCCGCAGCGGTCGCCGAGCCGGAGCGGGTGACGGCCACTGCCGACCAGACCCTGCTCGGGGAACTTTCGGCATGACAGATGTTGTGGGCTGTACGAGTATTTGGCGGCTTTTGGGCACAAGGGGGCGGGTGTGAGGCTGCATCGACTGGAGATGACAGCGTTCGGGCCCTTCGCCGAGACCACGGTCGTCGACTTCGACGCGCTCGGGGCAGACGGGCTGTTTCTGCTGCACGGGCAAACCGGCGCGGGTAAGACCACGGTGCTCGACGCGATCGCGTTCGCGCTGTATGGGCGGGTGCCGGGTGCGCGTGGCGAGAGCAAGCGCCTGCATTCCGATCACGCGCCGGAACAGACTCCGCCGCAGGTGGTCCTGGAAGCGACGCTCGGTGGCAGGCGGTTGCGGCTCACCCGGACCCCGGAGTTCGAGCGCCCCAAGCTGCGCGGCACCGGGATGCGCACCGAACAGGCCAAAGCAACGCTGGCCTGGCTGGACGGGCGCGGCGCGAACCTGGCGCGCATCCCCGACATCGGCGAGGAGATAGTCCGGCTGCTCGGCATGAGCGCCGACCAGTTCTTTCAGGTTGTGCTGCTGCCGCAGGGCGACTTCGCCCGCTTCTTGCGCGCCGACAACGAGGATCGCGAGAAGCTGCTCGAAAAGCTCTTCGACACAGAGCGTTTCGGTACCGCTGAACAGTGGCTCGCGGACAAGCGGCGCGCTTCCGCCGCCGACTTGGAGAAGCGCCGCCAGGGTATCGAGCGGTTGATCGCGCAGATCCGCGGCGCTGCGGGCTTGAGTGTCACCGAATCCGTCGGACCCTTGGAATCCGTCGGCTGGTCGCAGGATCTGCTCGCCACCGCACGCACCGATCTGTCCGCCGCGACCGCGGAAACCGAACGCTGCCAGCAGGAATCGACGCGCGTCGGCAAGCTTGCCGAGGAACAGCGCAGGTTGCACGAACTGCGCCGCCGGATGACGGCGGCGCGATCGCAACTCGACGACTACGCCGCCAAAGTCGACCATCGCACGACATTGCAGGCCGAACTCGAAGCGGCGCGCCGCGCACAGCCGGTCGCCGACGCGATCGACGAGGCTCGCGCCGCCGTGATGACGAGCCGACGGCGTGACGGCGAAAAACACGATGCCGCAGCGAAACTCGTCGCAGCTCTGCTCGAACCCGCCGCTGCCGAGGTCGGTGGTGGTGACTTGATCGCCGAGGCGGAGGCCGCGCCATTCGACGAATCGGGCGGCACCGCAGTGGGCGCTGGCGCGGTCCGGATCCACCCCGACGCCGATATCGACGTTGCGATTCGGCACTGGAGCACCCAGATCGGCGCACTCGAGGAAATCAGCGCCGACGCGTCCACCGCCACCGAACTCGGCACCGAATTGACCAGGCTGCGTGAAGAAGACACCGCCCTGACCGGCCGCGTCGGAAAGCTGATCCGGCTGCGCGAGCAGCTCCCCGCCTCGATCGCCACCATCGAAGCCCGGCTGCGCGAAGCCACCGATGCCGTCGCACTCCTGCCCGCGCTCACCGCGGACTGCGAACGGCTCCAGACCGCCGCCACGGCCGCCGTCGAATTGGCCAGGCATCGGCAGACTTTGGACCGCACCCGGATCGAATTCGAAACCTCCCGCGCCACCCACAACGACGCCAAGGAGCGCGTACTCGACTTGCGTGAGCGCCGCCTCGCCGGAATGGCCGCCGAGCTGGCCGGGCAGCTGAGCGACGGCCGGCCGTGCACGGTGTGCGGTTCGGCCGAGCACCCGGCGCCCGCCCGGCCGACCTCGGACGCGGTCTCCAAGGAGGCCGAGGACGCAGCGGTAGCCGCGGCGCACACCGCCGAGGAAAACCGCGACCGGGTCCTGGCCCGCATCACCGAACTGGAACGCGAAATCGAAGGCCTGATCGCCCGCGGCGGCGACACCGACCGCGTAGAACTCGCCGCCGCCCTGCGGACGGCGACCGACCGCTACGAGGACGCGTCCCAATCCGCCACGCTGGCAGCAGGTCTGACGGCCGAGCTGACCCAAATGCGCGCCGACGAATCCCGCCTGCACGACGAACTGCGGGAAGCCGAAACCCGCCGCGGCGCCACCACCACCCAGATCGCGACCATCGCCACCCGCGTCCTCGAACTCACCGAACGCCTACGAGCCGCCGCCGGTGCCGACGCGACCATCGACCGCCGCCGCGCCCGCCTGAACACCCTGATCAAACTCGCCACCGCCTTCCGCGACGCTCGTGCGCAGGCCGCCACCGCCCGCGAGGCCGTCACCACGATCGCCACTCGTGTCGAAAGCCTCGCCCTCGCAGCAGGTTTCACCCTCGATGCGAGCACAGCCCGGTCGATCGGTGCGCCAACGTCGGCGAACGAATTCCCGGCACCGGCTCGGGTCGGCAGCCCACCGCGCGACGACATCGCGCTGCTCACCGCTTACGCGAAAGTCGTCACCGCTGCCTCGCGAACCATGCAGCGCCAGAACGAAATCGAAGCCGAATTGGTGGCCGCCGACCGCGCCCGCGCCCACGCGGAAGCGGTGCTGGCCGAGCCCGAGGTGCAGGCCGCGGCAGCCGCGGAACCCGGTGATCTGTCCGAGCTGGAGAGCGCGGTCGCCCAAGCCCGCTCGCAGCTGAACGCCGCCGTGGCCGCGCACGCCGACGCCACCCGCCGCGTCAAACTGCTCGAGGAACTCGGCGCTCAGCTCTGGACCGAGGTCGACCGCATCGCCCCGCTCCAGCAATCCCACGAGGAACTCGCCGGCCTCGCCGAAGTCGTCGCGGGTCGCGGCGAGAACAACCGTCGAATGTCCTTGCGCTCGTATGTCCTTGCCGCCCGCCTGGAGGAGGTCGCCCTCGCGGGCTCGGTCCGCCTCCGCCGAATGTCCATGGGCCGCTACGAGTTCGTGCACACCGACAAGGCGGGCCCGCGCGGCCGCCGCGGCGGCCTCGGCCTCGACATCCGCGACGACTACACCGGCGCCATCCGCCCGGCCAAAACCCTCTCCGGCGGCGAAACCTTCATGGCCGCACTGTCTCTGGCCCTCGGTCTCGCCGACACCGTGGCCGCCGAATCCGGCGGCATCGTCCTGGACACCCTCTTCATCGACGAGGGCTTCGGCGGCCTGGACGCCGACACCCTCGACTCCGTCATGGGAGTCCTCGACGAACTCCGCTCCAACGGCCGTGTTGTAGGCGTAGTCAGCCACGTCGACGAAATGCGCCAGCGCATCCCCAGCCGCCTCCACGTCCGCCGCACCCCCACCGGCTCCCACCTGCAAACCATCGTCGCCTGAGCAGACTGCGACCGGGAAACCGGATCGGTTAGCTGACCGGGCTCTCGTGGTCGAGGAGCCAGCGCTTGGCTTCCAGGCCCCAGCGGAAGCCGCCGAGGGCGCCGCCGATGCGGAAGACGCGGTGGCAGGGGACGAAGAGGGCGGCGGCGTTGCGGGCGCAGGCGTTGGCGGCGGCGCGGGTGGCGGCCGGGCGGCCGGAGAGGGCGGCGTATTCGGTGTAGGTGACCGGTTCGCCGGCGGGGATTTTGCGGAGGACATCCCAGGCCTGCAAGAGGAATTCGCCGGAATGTTGTCGGACAGGGATGGTGTCGATCGCGGTGAGATCGCCTGCGTGGTAGTCGATTACGGCCTGGCTGACCGCGCCGAGCGAATCTCGTCGCCGCAGTTCGGTGGGACGCAAGCTCAGGTGGATCAGGAGGCGGAGGTTTTCGGCGTCGGAAGTCCAGCCGGAGGCCAGGACGGCGCCGTCGGGGGCCGCGATGGCGGTGAAGGGGCCGATGGGGGTGTCGACGATGGTGAAGTCGGCGGTGGTCATGAGAGTCGTCCGTTCTTCTTGGGAGAGAGGGCTTTTCGCGGGGCGGCACGCTCGGCCAGGGCCGCTTTCCACAGGTGCATGGAGAGGTAGGAGCGCCAGGGGGCGTAGCCGGCGGTGTCGGTGAGGTCGAGGCCGAGCAGCGTCGCGCCCTGCCGGACCACCAGGTCGGTGCCGAGCATGATGTCGGGGTCGGCCAGCAGGCGCATGGTCACATAGTCGGCGGTCCAGGGGCCGACGCCGTCGAGGGCCAGCAGGTCGCGGCGTAGCTCGGCGGCGGTGCGGCCCTGGTGTAGGTGCAGGTCACCGCTGGCGAGCGCGGCGGCCGCGCCGATGATGGAACGGATGCGTTTGGCCGGGCCGGTCAGTACTTCCGCGCCGCGTTCGGCGATCACCTCAGGGGTGGGAAACAGTCGTGACGGGGGATGGGCCCGCAGGGCAGGCGGGTGCGGGAAGCTCTGCGGCCCGTCGATCGGTTCGCCGAGCGCCTGCACCAGCCGGGCGGTATGCGTGGCGGCCGCAGGCACCGAGATCTGCTGCCCGATCATGGTGCGCAGCAACAGCTCTGGGCCGTCCAGGCAGCCGGGCACCCGGATGCCCGGGGTGAACAGCGGCCGCACGGGTGCGATCGGCGGCGGCTCCGATTCGTCGGCGGGCGCGGCTCCGGCGTCGGGTAACCCGTCGGCAGCCAGCTCGGCCGCGGAGGTCTCCAGGGGCCGCACCCCCAGCACCTCATCGATACCGACCGGATCGGCATCCAGATCCAGCAGATGCCGCAACCGCGCCACGGTGGGCGCGAGATCACGCATATCGTGCAGCGCCAGCTCGGCCCGCACATGATCACGCTGGAAGCTGAGCCGCGCGGTGGCGTGCCCGTTCGGGGTGCGCAGCGCCCGGGTGTAGGCCCGGTCCTCCCACAGCTCCATGCCCGGCGTCACATGTGCCGACAGGAACCATTCCAGCCACGCCCGATCCAGCGGCTCCCGGAACGGAAGCCGAAGCGTCAGTGCGCCGTTCGCGGCCGGCACGGCATCGCGCCGGGCCCGGTGCTGGGCCTCGGTCCGCATCACGGTCGGGCTGACCGCGAACACCTCCCGCACCGTGTCGTTGAACTGCCGGATACTGGCGAACCCGGCCGCGAACGCGATATCCGACATCGGCATATCGGTGGTCTGGATCAGCAGCCGCGCTGTGTGCGCGCGATGCGCCCGGGCCAGCGCCAGCGGGCCGGCGCCGAGCTCGGTGGTCAGCACCCGGGTCAGCTGCCGCTGCGAATATCCGAGGGTGGCCGCCAGCGCGGGCACCCCGCCCCGCTCGATCACCCCGTCGCCGATCAACCGCATGGCCCGCGCGGCCAGGTCGGCGCGCGTATTCCACAGCGGTGACCCGGGCGCGGCGTCGGGCAGGCAGCGGCGGCAGGCGCGATATCCGGCCTGCTGGGCTGCCGCGGCGGTCGGCAGGAAGCTGACATTGGTCGGCTTCGGCGTGATCGCCGGACAAGAGGGGCGGCAGTAGATGCCGGTGGTGCGCACCGCCGTGAAGAACTGCCCGTCGAACCGGGAGTCCCGCGTCGAGACCGCCCGATAACACCGTTCGAAATCCAACGCCATGATCGTCACGCATTCCACAATGTCAGCTCTTCAGCGGGCGCGCTAGCGGAAAAAAGACATCACGGCCAGGCCTTGTCACCGGGCACAAAACCCGGGCCGTGCCCCTGGAGGCAGGGGCCAGGGAACCGGGGTCTGTGGGCTGGGCCGATGCCCGAATAGCGTGATCATCACTGCTTCAGGGGCAGTTGGGCAGTTCGAAAAAGATAGAGCAGAAGGAATTTTCGATGAAACGATCACTCGCCGCGGCGACCTTGGCCGGTGCGCTGATGCTGGCCCCGATGGCCACCGCGAACGCACAGCCCGCCGCCCCGGCTCCCGCCGCTGCCGAGCAGGCGACCCCGGTCTCGGGGTGCGCCACGATCCCGCCATCCGCGCCCAATAAGTGTAGTTGGTTCCACCAGCTCGGGGAGTTGCTGACGACAGGGTCCTCTGCTCTCGGCAGCGGCTCGAAGGCGAAATAAGTTCCACCAAAAAACGGCCGCCGCACCGATGTGGTGCGGCGGCCGTTTCACGTTCAACAGCAGCGGTTTTGCGGTTTGCGTTCGGCTTCGTCATAGCGATCGCGCCAGTACTGCCGCTCGCTCGGTATCTCGCAGCCGGGATGCTCGCGATGCAGGTGTGCCACATAGCGCTGGTAGTCCTGCCCGCCGATGATGGCGTTGTACCAGCTCAGCAGGCTCCGGGCGCCGTCGATGAGACGCCGCAGCGCGGCCGGTCGGGTGGACCGGCCGCGCTGCGGCACAACGGGTTTCGTCACTTGCTCAGACTGACGTCTGGGCTTTCGGCGCCGTGCGCGGAGCCCCGCGGGGGAATCTTCCCGGCGGCGACCAGCTCATCCCACTGCTTCTGCACTTCCTTCTCCTCCGGTGTCGGGAAGAATCCGGTCGGCTCGAAGAGCTTCGACGGCACCTCTTCCGTCTCGGTGGTCTCCGAACCGCCCTTGCGCCAGGCCTTGAAGCAGACGATCGCACCGACGATCGCGACGATCAGCACCATGGCGGCGAACACGATCGACAGCGAGCCCTGGATGAAGGTGTTGCGGATGACGATGTCGACATCTTCGGGTGTCTTCGCCGTCAGGCACAGCTTTCCGGCGGCCTGCGCCTGTTCGCAGATGCTGTTCTGCGTCCAGTAGCCCACCTTCGGGTCGTCGGAGAAGATCTTCTGCCAGGACGCGGTCATCGTGACGAGCAGGTCCCAGACCAGCGGAATACCGGGAATCCAGGCCCACTTCGTGTAGCCCTTCTTCACGATGATGGTCAGGACCACGGTCAGCGCGATCGCGGCGAGCAGCTGGTTGGCGATGCCGAACAGCGGGAACAGCGCGTTGATGCCGCCCAGCGGGTCGTTGACGCCCATCAGCAGGATGGAACCCCACGCGGCGACCACGATCAGCGAGCACAGCCAGGCGCCGACCCGCCAGGACGGATCCTTGAACTTGCGGGCCGCGCCACCGAAGTTGCCCAGCGCGTCCGAGACCATGAAGCGCGCGACACGGGTGCCCGCGTCGATGGTGGTGAGGATGAACAGCGCCTCGAACATGATCGCGAAGTGGTACCAGAACGACTTCATGCCGGCGCCGCCGAGGAACTTGCTGAACACCTCGGCGATGCCGACGGCCAGGGTCGGCGCGCCACCGGTGCGCGAGATGATCGACTTCTCACCGAGATCCGAAGCGGCCTGACTGAAGTCGGCCGGGGTGGCGGGCGGACCCGACAGCCCGAGCGAATTGGTGTACGCGGCAGCCTTTTCCGGCGTGCCGCCGGTGACGCCGAGCGGCGCGTTCATGCCGAAGTACAGGTGCTGGTCGATGATCGAGGCGGTGATGATGGCCATGACCGCGACGAACGACTCCATCAGCATGCCGCCGTAGCCGATCATCCGCGCATGCGATTCCTTGGCCAGCAGCTTCGGTGTGGTGCCCGAGGACACCAGTGCGTGGAAACCGGACAGCGCGCCACAGGCGATGGTGATGAACAGGAACGGGAACAGGCTGCCCGCGAACGCCGGTCCGGGCTTGTCGAAGGCGAACTGCGAGACCGCGGGGGCCTTCAGCACCGGCATGGTGATGAGGATGCCGATGGCGAGCAGGCCGATGGTGCCGATCTTCATGAAGGTCGACAGGTAGTCGCGCGGGGCCAGCAGCAGCCACACCGGCAGCACCGAGGCGAAGAAGCCGTAGGCGATCAGCAGCCAGGCGATGGTGACCTTGGACAGGGTGAACCAGTCCTCGCCCCAGGCGGTTTCGGAGACCCAGCCACCGGAGACGATGGCGAGCAGCAGCAGCACGATGCCGATCACGGAGACCTCGCCGACCGCGCCGGGCCGCAGGAACCGCAGGTACACACCCATGAACAGGGCGATCGGAATGGTCAAGCCGATGGAGAAGACACCCCACGGGCTCTCGGCGAGCGCGTTGACCACGACCAGCGCGAGCACCGCCAGCAGGATCATCATGATCACGAGGATGCCGACGATGGCTGCCACGCCACCGATCGCGCCGAGCTCGTCCCGGGCCATCTGCCCGAGGCTGCGGCCCCGCCGCTTGGTGGAGGCCCACAGCACCAGGTAGTCCTGCACCGCGCCGGCGAAGACGACGCCGACCACGATCCAGATCGTGCCCGGCAGGTAGCCCATCTGCGCGGCGAGCACGGGACCGACCAGCGGTCCGGCGCCGGCGATGGCGGCGAAGTGGTGGCCGTAGAGGACCCGCCGGTCCATCGGCATGTAGTCCTTGCCGTTTTCCAGGATCTCGGCAGGGGTAGCCAGGTCGTCGCGGGGCTTGGTGATTTTCCACTCGATGAACTTGGCGTAGAACCGGTAGGCGGTGATGTAGGTACACACCGCCGCGATCACGATCCACACCGAGTTGACCGACTCGCCCCGCGCGAAGGCGACGACCGCCCAGGCGATGGCGCCGACGACCGCGATCGCCGCGAAGATCGCCTTCTTCTTCGCCGTGATCGGGGACTTGTCGACCACACCTACCGGGGGTAGATCTGGGTCTGTCCGCAGATATTCGATTGTCGCCATCGAGCCCTCATCTCCTGAAAAAGCGCAGGATCCAGCAGAAACCAGAAAAAACGTAACCGATCGAGGTTCCTCGCCGAGCGGGTTTGGTGTGTCCGCCGTCACCTGCGTTATAGCCGTGCGTATGCTGCCACGCCGCCTCACGTTGCGCCACATGCTTCGGAGAGCCTTAGGCAAGTCCGAACATTCGGATCGGGTGAACGGTCGGTAGCGCGCGACGAACGGTCGGTGCGCCGCGACCGGCGGTCGAGAAACATTTTGCCGTAAGTATGCTGCTGCGCATCATGACGACACCCCTCGGCTCGTGATCGCGGTCCGCCGCCGGACCCTGCTCGGTGCCGCCCTGGCCGCACCGCTGGCGCTGGGCGCATGTGGCGCCGACGACGACGCGCTGACCTTCTTCTTCCAGGCCCGGCCGGAGGAGGCCCGGGTCCGGCTGAAGATCATCGAGGAGTTCCGGAAGCGGCATCCGGATATCAAGGTGCGCACCATCATGTCCGGGCCGGACCCGCTGCAGCAGATGCTCACCTATTGCGCGGGCGGCAAATGCCCGGACGTGATGATGGCCTGGGAGTTGCTGTACGCCGGGCTGGCCGAGCGCGGAGTGCTGCTGGATCTGCGGACGCTGCTGGATCGGGATCCCGCGTATGCCGAGGAGCTGCGGCGGGACAGTTATCCGACGTTGTATGACACCTTCACCTATGGCGGCGGGCAGTACGCGCTGCCCGAGCAGTGGTCCGGGGTGTTCCTCTATTACAACCGGCAACTGTTCGCCGATGCCGGGCTGAGGGCGCCCGCGCGCTGGAGCGAGGCTTGGAGCTTCGACGAATTCCTGAACGCGACAAAGGAGCTCACGCGGCGTGCGGGTAGTCGCACCAAGCAGTGGGGTTTCGCCGACGCCTGGGTGCCGTACTTCTCGGCTGCTTGCTTCGGGATGAACAACGGGGCCGAATGGTTCACGCCGTCGGTGAATCCGACCCGGACGAATATCGGTGATCCGCGGTTCGTGGCCGGGTTCCAGTTCTACGCGGATCTGGCGGTGCGGCATCGGGTGGCGCCGAAAGTCGCTGATCAGCAGTCGGTTTCGGCTCCGGACCTGTTCCGGCGGGGACGGGCGGCGATGGCGATGGGCGGACACTGGCTCTACTCGGAGTTCGCCGGACACGACGATCTCGAGGTCGATCTCACCGTGCTGCCGCGTGGTCCGCACGGCGGTCCCGACGCGGTTACCGACGTCGGCTGCACCGGGCTGTCCATCGCCGCGGACAGTCCGCGCATCGAACAGGCTTGGGAATTCGTGAAATTCGCGACCGGGCCGGTGGGGCAGGCGATCGTGGCGTCGTCCGGGTTGTTCGTGCCGGTGTTGAAATCCGCGATGGCCGCGCCGGGCTTCGCCGCCGCGCATCGCGAGACCCGCAACCTCGAGGTGATGACCGGTGGACCTGCCGCGTCGCGCCCGCTGCCCGTGACGCCTGCCTGGGGCAAGGTGTCGGCCTTGCTCGAACGTGGCGGCAACCGGGTGTTGCGAGGTGCGGCGACGGCCGAATCCCTCAGTGGCTCCTTGACATCCGATATCGACGCGCTGCTGGTTGCCCATGCTTGAACGCGAAGCCATGCCGCCAGCGCCTGCCGGGTTGCGTGGGGATGACGAGGCGAGCGCCATCGCACGCACCGTTACCCTGCCGTCCAGCGGAACGCCTGACACCAGCGGCGGCAGCTCGGACCGGGAACGTGGTCCGGGAACCGTGCGGAGCCAACTGGCCCGGCGGCGCGAGCGGGCGGGCTGGATGTTCATCGCGCCGAATCTGGCCGCGGTGCTGGTCTTTCTGGTGTTCCCGCTGGCCTTCTCGCTGTACCTGAGTTTCCACTCCTGGGATCTGTTCAGCGCGCCGCGGTTCGTGGGCATCGCGAACTATCGGCGGCTGTTCGGTTCGGATCCGCTGTTCCTGATCGCATTGCGGAACACGGCGGTGTTCACGGTGCTCACACTGGTGCCGACGGTGGCGATCGGGCTCGCGGTGGCGTCCGCGCTGCACCGGAAACTGCGCGGTATCGGCATCTTCCGGACGATCGCGTTCCTGCCGCTGGTCGCCTCCACGGTGGCCATGGCGGTGGTGTGGCGGTTCATCTTCACCACTGACGACGGGCTGCTGAACCTGATGCTCGGCTGGGCCGGCATCGATCCGGTGCCGTGGCTGACCGACCCGAACTGGGCGCTGGTGTCGCTGAGCATCGTGACCGTCTGGAAAAGCGTGCCTTTCGCGACGGTGATCCTGCTCGCGGCCCTGCAGGGTGTGCCGGAACCGCTGTACGAGGCGGCGAAGATCGACGGTGCCGGTGCGATTCGCCGGTTCTGGTCGGTGACGGTGCCGCTGATCCGGGGGCCGCTGTCGTTCGTCTTCGTCATCACGGTGATCAACTCGGTGCAGGCTTTCGACCAGGCGTACGCCCTGACCGGGAGCGGCGGGGGGCCGGAGACCGGCACCTATCTGCTCGGAATCATGTTGTTCCAGCACGCATTCGGGTTCTACGAGGTCGGTTACGCCGCTGCGCTGGCTTGGGTGATCTTCGCGATTCTGCTGCTGTTGACGCTGTTGCAGTTGCGGTTCGCGCGGCGGGCGGAGGTGGAACTGTGAACCGCCCGGCGCGGATCCAGCCTGTCCAGCGCAGGGTCGTCCGGCGGGTACTGGGCGGCGTGGCCGCCTACCTCGCGCTGGCGGCGATCGCGTGGTGCGCCCTGCTGCCGATCCTGTGGGCGCTGTCGGGCTCGCTCAAGCGAGACGGTGAAATCACCGAGACTGCGATGCTTCCCGAACAGCCGCAGTGGTCCAACTACGGCAAGGTCTTCGAGCTGCTGCCGCTGGGCCGGATGTTGTTGAACACCATGGTGTATGCCGTCTGCGTCACCGCCGGGCAGGTGTTCTTCTGTTCACTGGCCGGATATGCGTTTGCGCGCTTGCGATTCCGCGGTCGCGACGTGCTGTTCATCGCCTACCTCGCGACCCTGATGGTCCCGCTGACCGTCACGGTGATCCCGCAATTCCTGCTGATGCGCGCTCTGGGCTGGGTCGACACCCCGTGGGCGATGATCGTCCCGGGCTTGTTCGGCAGCGCGTTCGGTACCTACCTGATGCGCCAGTTCTTCCGAACTCTCCCAGCGGAATTGGAGGAAGCCGCCATCATCGACGGTTGCAGCACCTGGCAGGTGTACTGGCGAGTCCTGTTGCCGCACACCCGCCCCGCTCTGATGGTGCTGGCGGTCCTCACCTGGATCACCGTCTGGAACGACTTCCTCTGGCCGCTGATCATGATCCAGCGCAACGAGATCGCCACCGCCACACTGGGATTGGTGCGTCTGCAAGGTCAGTACCACACGCAGTGGCCGATCCTCATGGCCACCGCGATCGTCATCCTGTTGCCGCTGCTCGTGGTCTACGCGTTCGCCCAGCGCGCTTTCGTCCGCGGTATCGCGATGTCCGGCTTGGGCGGCCGCTGATTATTCGCCGCGATAGGTGCCGAAGCTCCACAGGTTGCCCTCGGGGTCGCGGACACTGAACCCGCGCGAGCCGTAGCCTTCGTCGCGCAGGCCGCGCACCACCTCGGCGTCGGCGGCGGTGGCGCGTTCGAACAGCTCGTCGGGGTTGTCGCAGACGACGTAGAGGCTGGCGGCGCCGGCCGGGCGGGTGCCGAACGGGGAATCGTCGCGGCCGGTGGAGCCGAACATGATGCCGCCGCCGAGTGGCCAGCGCAGCTCGCCGTGCTCGACGATCGACGGGTTGTCCTCGCGGGCGTAGACGGCGGTCTCTTCGAAGCCGAAGGCTTTGACCAGGAAGGCTGTGGTGCCGCGGGCGTCGTCCAGGGCCAGGGCGGGCCAGATGAAGGCGGCTTTGGTTTCTGTTGAGTTCGTCATGAATCCAGCTTCATCCTCGGAGCCCGGGGTCGTCTTGGACGGATGGAATCTCCTCGGCCAGCCAGGTGGTCGGGCTGCATCCGGCCAGTTCGGCGAAGTCGCGATTGAGGTGGGCCTGGTCGTAGTAGCCGCAGGTGGCCGCGACCTGGGCGATCGTGACGAACGACGGGGTGCGCTCGATCATCCGCCGGGCCCGCTCGAAACGGGTGATGCGGGCCGCGAGCTTCGGGCTCAGCCCGAATTCAGTGCCGAATCGGCGGGCGAGATGCTGGCGGGACCAGCCGATGCCGGTGGCCAGCGCTCCGATATTGGTGGTGCCGCCGGATTTCACCAAAGTCCGCCAGGCCCAGGACAATTCGGGGGTCACGAGCCGGTCGGGGCAGGCCAGCCGGGTCAGCAGCCGATCGCAGGCGGCGAAGCGTTGCGGCCACGACGCCGGGCCTTGCAGGCGTTCCCACAGTTCGTCACCGACCGGGCCGGCCACATCCGCGAATTCCAGCGAGGTGTTCCAGAGTTCGCTCGCGGGCACGCCGAACAGCGTGCGCGACCCGAGCGGGGTCAGCGCGATCGCCACGCCTTCCTGGTGGCCGGAGTGCGAGATGGCCGCCGGGCTCGCCTGCAATCCGCTCAGTACACAGCGATAGTTCGCCGGTCGCTGGCCCGGATCCGTCTGGGCGACAACGTCGACGGTGTGCCCGATGGCGACGATGAAGGTCAGATGCCGTGACGGCAGGCCCCGATGCAGCCCGGGTTCGTACCCGGTCATCCGGTAACCCAGGTAGTGGTCGATGAACCCCGCCAGTTCGGGCGCGGGCCGTGCTGCCACCACCTCCGTGGTCGGCTCCATACGCGTCACGCTACGCCGCCGCATTTTTCGCGCAACCCGGTTCGTTCGACGGGAACGGTCGGCCGAGGCTCTTCGGTGTGCGCACACGGCGGCCGGACCGGCGGTGAGAATTCGCACATGTCCGGGTCGCTGTCTGCGAGATCGGGTTGCTGCCCGGTTACCGTTACGCGTTCTAACGGTTTTCTGGAGGTGTGATGCGGCGGGTCGGGTACGAGCGCAGTGGTGGTCCTGAGGTGCTCGAGCTGTCCTCGGCCGAGGTTCCGACGCCGGGTCCCGGCGAACTTCTGGTCAAGGTGCAGGCGATCGGCGTGACGCTGCCCGTGGTCCGGAAGGTGCGCGAATCCGCCGATCCGATCCCACTGGGCGGGGAAATCGCAGGTGAGGTCGTCGCGATCGGCGACGGGGTCACCGGCTACACCCCGGGGTACCGCGTCACCGGCCTGTGCTTCGGGCACGGTTACGCCGACTACGCGATCCTGGCCGCGCGCATGGCTTCTCCGATTCCCGACGGCGCCTCCGCAGTCGATGCGGTGGCCCTGGTGCGTAGCGGCCTGGTTGCTCTCGGCGCGATCGACTCCGCCCGACCAGAATCCGGCGAGACCGCGCTGATCACCGCCGCGGCCAGCGGGGTCGGCCACCTGGCCGTGCAGCTGGCGCGGGTCCGCGGTGCGTCCTGGGTCGTCGGCGCCGTCTCCGACGCGGCCAAGTCCGACTTCGTGCGCGGCCTCGGCGCGGACGAGGTCGTCACCTACGACCAATCCTCCTGGGGCAAACCCGCCGACTACGCGCTCGACGCCGTCGGCGGTGAACTCCTGAAGCCTGCCCTCGGCGCGCTGACTCCCGGCGGCCGCCTCGTCGCCTACAGCTCCGGCGGCGGCACCATCGAGGCCTACGACCTGCTGGTCGAAGCCAAGACAGTGATCGGGTTCCAGATCCGCCGCATCGCCGAAGGCAAGCCGGACGTCTACGACCATTGGCGCCAGGAACTTTGGCAGTACTTCGCCTCCGGCCAGCTGCGCCCTGTCCACACCGAGTTCCCGCTCGAGGACGCGGCGCAGGCGCACGCCCTCGTCGAGTCCCGCGCCAACCTCGGCAAGGTCGTCCTCATTCCCTGAGCGCCTCAGTTGGCCACGTTGACGTGCTGGCGGATAGTGCTGGGATCGGACATCAGCTCGAGCATGCAGGCCGCCAGGTCGTCACGGGTGATCTGAATACCGAAGGTGACGTTGCGTTCGATCGCCGTGCGGTAGGCGCCCTTCGCCGTCTTGTCGGTGAGTTGCGGCGCGCGGACGATCGTCCAGTCCAGCACGCTGTCGCGCGCGATCTGCTCGGCCGCGGCCATGTCCGCGAGGCTGTGCCGCAGTAGCGGGCGCAGGATCAGTGGCTTCACCACGAACCGGGTGAACCAATCGTCGCCCGGCCCAGCGATTCTCGCGCTGTTGCTCACCAGCAGGAAGCGCCGGACATCGGTTGCCTCCATGGCTTTGGTGATCGATAGAGCGGCGTCGGCGCTCACCGTCGTCGGTCCGGAGTCGCGCGAACCGATGGTGCTCAGGACCGCGTCCGAGCCCTGGATGGCTACTCGCGACCGGATCCTCGACGCCGCCGCGGAGATCATGCGGCATCGCATGCCGGGGCCCGAGGGCGCGCGGCCCGAGCCGGGGGAGTCGACGGTCGAGGCCAATCTGGCGGCCATCGCCCGCGGTGCGCTGTCCTTCTACCAGCAGTCGTTACCGCTGCTCGGCGGTCTGCTTGCCCAGCCGAAACGCATGGCGACGCACCGGGATTCGATGAGCAAGCACGGTGCGGGACCCGGGCAGGCCATCGCGGGTATCGCCGCGTATCTGCGGGCCGAACAGGGGCTGGGCCGCGTGGAGGCGGACGCGGATGTGGACACAGCGGCCGCTCTGCTCGATGGCGCCTGTTTTCATCAGGCATTCCTGCGGTTCTACGACGAGGGTCCGGACGCGACTCCGGTTCCGCCGGAGCTCGCAGCACGCCTCGCCCGAACCCTGGTCGGCCGCCTCTGACGCTCGGCCGGGCGGCGGCGGAGGCGGGCCGGGGTCCGCGTAGACTCTCCTACTCGTGAGTCTCACCCTCGGAATTGTCGGTCTGCCCAACGTCGGAAAGTCGACGCTGTTCAACGCGTTGACCAAGAACGACGTGCTGGCCGCGAACTATCCGTTCGCGACCATCGAGCCGAACGTCGGGGTGGTGCCGCTGCCCGATCCGCGCCTGGGGACGCTCGCCGAGATCTTCAGCTCCGAGCGCATCGTCCCGGCTGTGGTGTCCTTCGTCGACATCGCGGGCATCGTGAAGGGCGCGTCCGAGGGCGCCGGTCTCGGCAACAAGTTCCTCGCCAACATCCGTGAGGCGGACGCCATCTGCCAGGTGGTGCGCGTGTTCGCCGATGACGACGTGATCCACGTCGACGGCAAGGTGGACCCGATGGCCGACATCGAGGTGATCGAGACCGAGCTGATCCTCGCCGATCTGCAGACCTTGGAGAAGGCGGTCCCGCGCTTCGAAAAGGAAGCCCGGATCAAGAAGGACCGCAAGCCGCTCGCCGACGCCGCCAAGCTGGCTCAGGAGATCCTGAACGAGGGCACCACCCTGTTCGCGGCCGGCAACAAGGTCGACACCGAACTGCTCAAAGAGCTGTCGCTGCTCACCACCAAGCCTTTCCTCTACGTCTTCAACGCCGACGAGTCGGTGCTCACCGACGAGGCGAAGGTCGCCGAGCTGAAGGCCGCCGTCGCCCCCGCCGACGCCGTCTTCCTCGACGCCAAGGTCGAAGCCGAACTCCTCGAACTCGACGACGAATCCGCGCTCGAACTCCTCGAATCCATCGGTCAGACCGAGCCGGGCCTGCACGGCCTGGCCCGCGCCGGCTTCCACACCCTCGGCCTGCAGACCTACCTCACCGCCGGCCCCAAAGAAGCCCGCGCCTGGACCATCCACCAGGGCGACACCGCCCCCAAGGCCGCCGGCGTCATCCACACCGACTTCGAACGCGGCTTCATCAAGGCCGAAATCGTCGCCTTCAAGGACCTGGTCGACGCGGGCTCGATGGCCGCAGCCAAGGCCGCCGGCAAGGTTCGCATCGAAGGCAAGGACTATGTCATGGTCGACGGCGACGTCGTCGAGTTCAGGTTCAACGTCTAGCCGCTGACATATCACGTCGCTGATTTGGCAAACATGCAGGTCAGAGAGGGCCCGACTCTTCGGAGTCGGGCCCTTGGTCTTTCCCGTGGCCGGTCGATGCCAGCGCGCCCGGCCTACGTCATGGAGACGACGACCTTGCCGGCTTTCGCGCGGCCCTTCTCGACGTACTCCATGGCCTGGAGGGTCTCGTCGAACGGGAAGACCCCGTCGACGATCGGGCGGATCTTCCCGGCGTCGATGAGGGCGGTGAGTTCGCGCAGTTGGTCACCGCTGGCCTTCATGAACAGGAAGGAATACGTCACACCGAGACGCTTCGCCTGGCGCCGGGTCTTGGCGCTGAGGGCGGTGATGGCCAGACGCAGGACCGGGTTCGAGCCGAGTTCGCGGGCGGTGGCCGGGTCGGGCGGGCCCGCGACGGAGATGGCCAGGCCGCCGGGCTCGAGGATGCGCAGGGACTTGGCGAGGTTCTCGCCGCCGAGGGAGTCCAGGACGACGTCGTAGCCGGTGAGGACTTCGGAGAAGTCCTGCGTGCGGTAGTCGATGACTTCGTCCGCGCCGAGTTCCTTGACGAGGCCGACCTTGGCGGTGCTCACGGTGGTGGCCACATGCGCGCCCAGTGCCTTGGCCAGTTGGATGGCGATGGATCCCAGGCCGCCGGCGCCCGCGTGGATGAGGACCTTCTGGCCCGGCTGTACGCGGGCCCGCTCGACCAGGGCCTGCCAGGCGGTCAGCGCGACTAGGGGGAGGGAGGCGGCCTCGGTCATGGTGAGCGTGGCGGGCTTGGGGGCGAGGTCGTCCTGGTGGACGGCGAGGAGTTCGGCGAAGGTGCCGATGCGGTCCTTGTCAGGCCTCGCGTAGACCTCGTCGCCCACGGCGAAGCGATCGACGGACGATCCGACCCGGACGACGGTCCCGGCGAGGTCGTTGCCCAGGACGAGCGGGAGGCGGTAGGGCAGGATCGCCTTGAGCTCACCGTTGCGGATCTTCATGTCCAGCGGATTGACGCTCGCTGCGTGGATCTTGACCAGGACGTCGTCGGCGCCCACCTGGGGGTCGGGCACCTCGGCGGCGCGCATCCCGGTCGCGTCACCGTACTTCTCGACCATGAAAGCCTTCATCGTCATCTCCGTTCCGATAGGGGTGAGCGTCAGCCTGCGTTCGGCTGGGGTGCCGCGGACAGGCTCTGCTTGACGTACCGGCTGGTCTCGTCGGCGAGGATCTCGGTCAGGCCGGTCTCGATGCCGGACAGGGCCTGGGCCGCGACGTCGGCGGCGGCGACCTTCTGGTCGGCAGGGACGCCGGCGGCCATGTCGGTGTCCATGTAGCCGACGTGCAGCGCCGAGACGGCAATGCCCCGGGGTGCCAGCTCTTCGCGGGTCGCGTCGCTCAGTGCCCAGGCGGCGGCCTTGGAGGCGGCGTAGGAGCCGACGGCGGCTGGGTGGAACCAGGACAGGGCGGATAGGACGTTGAGTACGGCGCCGCCGCCGTTGCCCTCGATGACGGGGGCGAAGGCGCGGGTCGCGGCGAGCGGGCCGTAGAAGTTGGTCTCCATCTCCCGGCGCACCTCAGCCAGGTCGCCTCCGATCAGCGTCGCGCCGGTCGAGATGCCCGCGTTGTTGATCAGCAGGGTCGCATCCGACGCGATGCGGGCGGCCTCCCGTATCGATGCCTCGTCCGTCACGTCGAGGCGCAGCGGGATGACACCCGGCACATCGACGGTCTCGGGGCGGCGGGCGGCCGCGTACACCTTCGCGCCGCGCTCCACGAGCTGGGCGGCGAGGTGCCGCCCGAGGCCTCGGTTGGCCCCGGTGACGACCGCGACCGCGTTCTTCAGTTCCATGCCCGCTCCTTGTCTATGGCGGGTGCCGTCAGGTCACCCACACGGTTTAGATTATGCAACCAATCTAAACACTGGTCTATGATAGATGTCAATCGACATCCAAATGGGAGAGTGATGCATGAGCCGCGTATCGCAGGCGCAGGCGGAGGAGAACCGCAGGCGGGTGGTGGACACCGCCTCGCGGCTGTTCCGGGAGCAGGGAACTCAGGTGAGCGTCGCCGACCTGATGAAGGCGGCCGGCCTGACCCACGGCGCCTTCTACAAGCAGTTCGCTTCCAAGGAGGCGCTCGTCGACGAGGCCACCGCCCACGCCTTCGACGAGCTCACCCAGCGCCACAGCGCCGGGCTGGAGCGGCACGAGGGGCAGCGCGCCGCCGCCCAGCAGGCTCTGATCGACACCTACCTCTCCGTCGAACACCGCGACGACCCGGCGGACGGCTGCCCGGTCGCCGCGCTCGCCACGGACATCGCACGCGATGGCGGGGGTCGTGAGGCCCGTCGGGTCTACACCGAGGGGGTGGCCGACTTCGCCGACTTCCTCGGCGGTGACGACCAGGACGGCATCGTCCGCCTCTGCACCCTGTTCGGTGCGCTGGTCCTGTCCCGGGCCACCAAGGGCTCCCCGCTCTCGGAGGAGATCCTTGCCGCCGCATACGCAGCCTTGATCGGGGGCGCGGCGGTCGAGTAGGCGAGGGCGATCAGCAGCAAGACGTTGGTCTGTACCGGAACGCAGTCGAGTCCCGCTTCGACGTCTAGCCCTTGGTACCGCTTTCGCCTGGGGCGGTGCGGTCGCGGAGCGTCGGTACACCGGGTCCGGACAGGTCGTCGCAGTAGGTGTGGCGGCCTGCCATTGCCATGGTCAAAGCGAGCGTTGGGCCGGTGACCAGGAGGCCGGTGCCCGTGGTGAACGGTCCGTCGGTTGCTTCTAATCGCAGGCCCTCGATGGCGGTTCGGCTGGGGACGGTGAAGTTTCGTTCGGAGTAGAAGCGTGCGACCTCGGTGGTGGCTTCGGTTGTTGGGGTGGCGGGGAGGTTGAGGGGGCGGCGGATGTCTTGGGCGTGGACGATTACCTCGCCGAGCCAGGCTGCGGTGTGGCCGGAGGCCGCGGTGGTGCTGGTGCGGATCGCGCGGAATCGTTGGAGGGTTTCGGCGGGGGTCGCTCCGCGGTGTTCGGCGAGTCGGCGATTGTTGTGCTTGTCGAAGTCGAAGCGGGCGCCCAGGACGCTGAAGAGCCAGCGTCGCCTGCCGATGCTCGCGGCCGCGGTGAGGTGAGCTACGACTTCTTCGACCACCCAGGAACCGCAGAGAGATTGCTGTCCCCATTGCTGGTCGTCCAAGTCGGCGAGATCCGCGGCCAGGGCCGCGCGTTCGGCGTGGACCATCGCCCAAAGTGCTTCGCGAGCAACGATATTCGACACGGGATACCTCCAGTACGGGTGCGTCGGCAACGGTCGAGGGGGGAGTTCTCGGCCGTCCAGCAGTTCAGACGACGCCGCTGACGTAGATTCATCGGCGCGCTGGACTCGCCGGGCGGATTACCGAATTCAACGCAAATGCTGCTGTAGGTTTGCCGACCATGACACAGCGCCTCCGTTCGGGCCTTTCTGTCCGGGTACCGAAAACGGTCGGTGCCAATATTTTTCGTGGTGCCCGGATATTCGTGGTGGGCTGCGCGGTGGCGTTGTCTGTTGTGGCGCCGGCGCGGGCGGAGGAATTGCTGCCGCCGAATGAGGATTTGTTCTACAGCTTTGACGGCAGTCTGGACGGGGTAGAGCCTGGGACGGTGTTGCGCGACCGGCCCGTACAGCTGGCAGCGGCGACGCCCGCGCTTCCGGTGCCGGTCGAGGGGATCCAGTTGCTGTATCGGACGACCGGGCAAACAGGGGGCCCACTGCTCGGTGTCGCGACCGTCATCCGGCCGCTCAACCCGGTCGGCGAGCTGAAAATCGTTTCGTTCCAGAACTTTTACGATGCGCTCGGCTCGCAGTGCAACCCGTCGTACTCGTTGCGTGGTGGCGGCAGGCTCAGCGAATATGGCCGCTACGTTGATCTCGGTGTCATCGCCCGCTACCTGGCCTCCGGGTACACCGTGGTCGTTCCCGATTATGAAGGCGTGAACCTCGCCTTCGGCGCGGGTCGGCAGGCCGGTCAGGTCACTCTCGACAGCATTCGAGCAGCCGAACACCGGCTCGGCGCGGATCCGGGACAGACACCGGTGGTCATGCTCGGCTATTCCGGCGGCTCTATCGCCACCGAATTCGCCGCCGAGGGTGCTGCGAACGGGTATGCGCCGGAACTGAACATCGTCGGTGTCGCCGAGGGCGGGTTGCCGGTCGATTACCAGCATGCGATCGACTACATGAACGGGACTCAAGCCTGGTCGCGGGTGATCCCCCTGATTCTTGCCGGAGTTGCGCGCGGCTACGGCATCGATCTGGACCCGTACCTGTCCGATTACGGCAAACAGGTGATGGACGACGTGCAGACCCGCTGTTTGGAAACCGTCGATTACACCCTGAGCATTCAAGACCTGCTGCGCCCGGAGTACCAGGACTACATGACAGTTCCCGAACTCGCTCATATGTTGTCCGACACCCGGATGCGCGCAGGTGAAAACCCGAAGGCGCCGATGTTCGTCATGATCGGCAACTCCGACGGTTATGGCGACGGGGTCATGGTGACCGGCGACGAACGTGAACTCATGCGCGGCTACTGCGCGAAGGGTGTACCCGTCCAGTTCCGTGAAACGACCATCGACCACAAAATGACCGGTCTGGCCTTCATGGCGGCCGTAGCCACATTTGTCGACGAAAGGTTCAACCAGGCACCGGCCGTCAACGATTGTGCGGCAATCTGAACTGAGCCGGCCATCACTCATAGTGCCCGCGCGCCGCGGCGCAGCGCATAGGAGGGAAAGCAGTTCGAGCTGACGCCGTCGATCGCGCATTGGAACGAGATCAACGGCCGCGTAACGGCTTCGGCTCCGTCGGGCAGCGGGACCGTGGTTACGGCAACGTCGGGGATGCCGTGTGCGAAATCGGCTGGCGGGCAGTAAAAGTCATCGTCTTCCGGCCGGAGCGGGCCGCGGATCGGGGGATAGCGAGCGAGGCAACTCCACGTGCACCCCCAACACCCTGAGCTACCGCCTCCGCCGCGTCGGTGAGCTGACCGGCATCGACCCGGCCGAACCGAACAACTCCCGGCTACTGGCCGCCGCCATCACCATTCACCGCCTCTATCCGCCTACGGCGGCACAGGATTCGATCAGCACCTGACGACCCGCGGCAGCACTGAGTCCCCACCCGGTAAACCGGATGGGGACTCGGTGTTCGAGATCAGCTACCCGGGAAGCCCGGCGGCAGGGGAGCGAAGGCTGCCATGAACCTCGGGCCCGGAGGGAGGCCGCGGAGTAGGGCGCTGGTCCAGGCGACCGCCGGGGGCCAGCCGGTGACCGCGTTGACCACGTGCTCCGGGACGGGGACCGTGTAGAAGCGGAGGTCGGCGCCGCGGTCCCAATAGCTTTGGACGGTGGGGAGTACGACCTTGGCGGGTGGGATGAGTTCGTCCCAGATGCCGTGCCACCAGAGGATCGGGGTGTCGGGGATGTATTTGCCGAGGCTGTTGTCCTGGAGGACCTGGACTACCGCAGGGGAGCCTTCCAGGGATTTACCGGGCTGGAAGTATTCGCTGATCGGGCGGTACATGCCGGTGGCGGCAATTGTTGCGTAGCAGCGGTTTTGGAAGTCGGCGAGGATCTGCTGGCCTTCGGGCGTCAGCAGTTCCTGCGCGTTGAATGCCTCGGGGTATTCCCGCGACAGCGAGGCGAAACCGAGCCACATCGTGAAGTTGCTGATCCCGGTGAGGCCGGGCTGTTGTTCGGTGGCGAATTTCGCCTGCTCGATCAGGTTGCCGGGGGTACCGCCGATGGTGGTGCCGAGCAGGCGCACATCCGGTGCGTAGGACTGGCGCAATTCGGCGGCGCGAATGGAACCGGAACCGCCGCCGGAATAGCCGTAGAGGGCGATACCGGAATCGGTGAGGCCCAGGCTCGCTTCGTTTTTCATGGCGCGCAGGCTGTCCAGCACCATCTTGCCTTCGGCATAGGTGTTGAAGGTGTTGAATTTGCCGTCGAAGTCCGGGACGTTGATGGCGAAGCCCTGCATCAGCCAATACACCGCCAGCGCGGCTTCTTTCATGGTGCCGGTCTGCAGCGTGTAGGAGGGGTTGCAGGTCGAATTGGTGGAGTCGATGGCCTCCTGGAACGACACCACCGGGCGCGCGCTGCCCGACCACGGAATACCGGGCACGATCACCGTCGTGGCGGTCACGATCGGATTGTCGTGAACGTCGTTGGAGCGGAACAGCAATTGCTTGGTGTAGACCGGGAACGGAATTCCCAGCAGCCGGGTCTGGACTTCTCGGGAACGCACGATTTGGCCGGGCGCGAACGATTCCAGATCTGCCGGATCGTTGTACCAGGGATCCTCGGCGGGGGTCGGAATCGGGAGCAGATCGTAGAGCTGCGGCTCCGCCGGCAATTGCGGCAACTGATTCTGGTCCGGCGGAAAGGCCGGGGGCCCCGGTTGCGCGGACGCCACGCCCACCGCACTCGCCACCACGCACGCCGACGTCAGTGCCAACGCGAGTCGTCGGAGATTTTTCCTGGCCATTTCGCAGTAACCTCGTTGTTCCTGTGTGGCCGGACACAATTGTCCAGCGCTTATGGTTCAGCACACAGGATGTTAGAGCCGCGCGCTATCGGCAGACGGCCGACGCTCGGCGGCGGCACTTGTGCATGTGCACGATCAGGATCGCGCCTTGGCTTCCAGGCGCCGGGCCACCCGCGCGGCCATCAGGGTGGCGATGCCCTCGGGCTGCTGGGGATCGTGGCCGGTCAGGTCGGTGATCCGGGTCAGCCGGTAGTTCACGGTGTTGCGGTGGATGAACATGGTCCGCGCCACCGCGTTGTGGTTGAACTGCTGCTCGATGAACGTGTCGAGGGTGAGCGCCAGCGCGGGCTGACCGTCCAGCGGATCGAGCACCGCCGCCAGCCCCGGCCGGGCCGGACCCGAGGTGGCGATGGCGTACTCGAACACCATGAACGCCCGCTCGCACACGATCTCGGACCGGCGCAGCGAGCGGGCCACCTCGGCCACGATCTGCGCCTCGGCGTACGCGGCGGGTATATCGGCCCGGGCCGGGGCCGCGGCGGCACCGATCCAGAGTTCCGGATGTGGTTGTGCCGCAGGGAAACCCAGACGCGACAGCAGGCTCGCCGCCGGGGTGTCGGCATCGCCGGGACGCATCGGCACCAGCGCTGTCCAGCCCCCGCTGTCGCGGTGCAGCAGGGTGCCGGGCACGGTGTTGATGCGACCGCGCAACCCGGTCAGCGTTCCGGGCGTGGGCTCGCCCAGGCGCACCACCGCCACCAGGAACGCTTCGCCCACCGGGGTTTCCGGATCCTGTGCCCACCCGGCCGGCTCGCGGCCCGTCAGCAGCGCGTCGACGACCTCGCGCTGGCGCTCCAGCAGATCCCAGCGCGGCTGGCGCGCCTCATCCACCAGCGCCACCGTGATGCGGGACATGATCAGCCCCAGATAGTCGGTCACCCGTAGCGCGATATCCGACACGACGCCGGTGTCCTCGACCATCGGAATCAGTTGTGAGAACAGGAATTCGATGCCGACGCGGTAGTTGTGCAGCACCACCACCAGCGGCATACCGTCGTGCACCAGGTTCACCGCGCGCAGCACCAGCGGCGCGGTGTCTTCCTCCGTGGGCGCGGTGTCATCGATCAGGAAGCGAAAGAACAGGGAGACGTTCAGGGTCGCGCTGGGCACGAAATCCGCGTCCATGAGCGAGCTCGGGAGCGTGCTGTAGGGCTGAGTGTCCGCGCTGAACGCGCCGACCAGCGCCGCGGCGCGGTCCCGGAGCCGCTCCAGTTCGGCCCGCCGCGCGTCGGAATCGATGGTGCCAGTGTGGTCGAACTCGGTCATGAGACTTCCTCGGCTATCGCCCGGCGAATCCGTCCACGATAGCCGCGGGGCTCAGCCGCGGGCGAGTGCCTCGGGCTGGACCGGCTGCAGTTCGCGCAGCTTGTCGGCGAGTTCGGTGCGGTAGAACTCGATGAAACCGTCCGGGTCGGGACCCGCGTTCTGCAGGACGGGGTGGTCGTAACCGGCGTCGGTGTATTTCTTGACGGCGGCGACGAAGCGATCGGGATCGGTGCCGCAGGTGAACTGCTCGAGGATGTCCTCTTCGCGGACCGTCGCGCTCGCGGCGGCGAAGTTCTTGGGGTTGGGCAATTCACTCATCACCGGCCAGCCGGTGAGCGCCCAGCGCGAGGTCTCCCACGCGGCCTTCGCCCCGGTGTGCTCGTCTTGCGCCCACGCCACCGGCACCTCCGCGTAGCGCGGACCGTCGCCACCGGCACGGTGATACTGCTCGACCAGTTCGGCCTTGGGCTCGGTGGTGAACAACCCGTCGCCGAGTTCGGCCGCCAGCTTCGCCGCCGACGCACCACCGGCCGCCACCGCGATAACCGGCGGCTGGTCCGGCAGATCGAAGATCCGCGCATCCGAAAGTTGCAGGTACTGACCCTGATACGACTGGTAGCCGCCGGTCCACAGCAACCGTATGATCTCCAGCGCCTCCCGCAGCATGGCCTGGCGCACCCGCACCGCGTCGGGAAACTCCAAGCCCACGATGTGCTCGTTGAGCCGCTCACCCGAACCGACGCCGAGGGTGAACCGCCCGTCCGACACCAGCGCCAGCGTTGCGGCGGCCTGGGCGACGATGGCCGGGTGATACCGCAGCGTCGGGCAGGTGACGCCGGTGGCGAGCCCGATCCGGTCGGTCTCGGCGGCGATGGCGCCGAGCACGGTCCAGGCGAACGGCGAGTGCCCCTGATTGTCGAGCCAGGGATGAAAGTGGTCGCTGATCTCGACGAAGTCGAAACCGGCCTGCTCGGCCAGCACCGCCTGCCGGATCAGTTCCTTCGGGCCGAAACCCTCCGCGGCCAGCTTGTACCCGATCTGCATCGCTACCTCCTGGACTCGGTTTCGCATTGCGACGAACTATCGAGGTGCTACCCGGCGCAACAGTCAGCAAACTGGCCCCGGCCGGTCCCGCGATTGACATACCGCGCCACTCGAAATACCGTCAGTATTCGAATACTGGCGGTATCCAACGAGGAGGTTGGGCATGAAGAGGTGTCGGGAGCCGCGCATCGTGATCATCGGTGCCGGTGTGTCCGGTATTGCCAGTGCTATTACGTTGCAGCGCAATGGGTTCCATGATTTCGTGATCCTGGAGAAGGGATCCGACGTGGGTGGGGTGTGGCATTGGAACCGCTATCCGGGCCTGACCTGTGATGTGCCCTCGCAGCTGTACCAGTTCGGTTTCGCGCCGAACCCGAAGTGGTCGCAGGTGTTCGCGCCGGGTCCGGAGATTCAGCGGTATCTCGGCGATGTGGTCGATCAGTTCGGGCTGCGCGAGCACGTGCGGTTGGACTCGGAGGTAGTCGCGGCCCAGTTCACCGGTGCCGGGTGGCGGGTGGAGACCGCGGCCGGGGCCGTGCACGAGGCCGATTTCGTCATCGCGGCCACGGGCGTGCTGCACCATCCGGCCATGCCGGAGATCCCTGGCTTGGACGAGTTCACCGGCGATGTGCTGCACACCGCCCGCTGGGACGACGCGGTGCCGACCGCGGGCCGCCGGATCGCCGTCATCGGCACCGGTTCCACTGGCGTGCAGGTAGTTTCGGCGTTGCAACCGGAAGCGGCGCGGCTCACGCATTTCGTGCGCAGCCCGCAGTGGGTCATCTGGGCGCCGATGTGGCTGCCGCAGCCTGGGGTCGTCGGCGCGGTGCTGGATCGGTTGCCCGAGATCAACAAGAAGCTGTACCAGGCGGGGATGGCCGGGGCGAAGCTGTTCACCGATATCGTCACCCGGCCCAGCTGGCGGCGGCGCGCGGTCCAGGAGTACGCCCGGCTGAGTCTGCGGGCTCAGGTGCGCGACCCGGAGCTGCGGGCCCAGCTCACCCCCGACTACGAGCCGCTGTGCAAGCGACAAGTGTTGTCCGGCAGCTACTATCGCGCGCTGCGTGCCCGCAACACCGAGCTGGTCTCCGCGGGCATCGACAAGGTGACCTCGACCGGCATCCGCACCACCGACGGCCGCGAGCACGCCGTCGACCTGATCGTGTTCGCGACCGGCTTCCAGGCGCACAACTACATGCGGCCGATGAATCTCCGCGGCCGCGACGGGATTTCGATCGACGACGCCTGGCAGAAGGGCCCGCGGGCCTACCGGATGACCGCCCTGCCCGGTTTCCCCAACCTGTTCACGGTGCTCGGCCCCAACTCGCCCACCGGTTCGATCCCGCTGCACCACGCCGCGGAAGTCACCGCCCGCTACATCACCGCCTGGATAAAGCGCTGGCGTGCGGGTGAATTCGACACCGTCGAGGTCACCGACGCCGCCACCGACCGCTTCGACGCCGAAGTCACCGAGGCGCTCGGCCCGACCGTCTGGAACACCGGCTGCAATTCCTGGTACTTCACCGAAGGCGGCAGCATCGACCTGCTGCCTTTCGATCGCGCCACCATGGAAACAATGCTCGCCGCCCCGGATGACGGCGATTTCCACCTGCAGAAACTGTCCTGATCCGATAAACGCGGCCGCGGGTTATTACCGCGGGGAGAGGCGGACGATCGGGTATTCGCGGTCGGACTTGCTCTGATATTTCCCGATGCGGGGCTGCGCGGCGGTGATGATCTTGAACGCCTGCTCGCGCTCGGCGCCCTCGAGGCGCTGCGGGAGCACCGCGACCGGTCCGTTGCTGTCGGGCAGTTCGATGGTCGCCTGGTCCGGGTGCGCCATCAGGTTGGTGTACCAGGCGGGATTCTGGCTGCCGCCGCCGGAGGCGATCAGCAGCCGGCCGCCGGTGCCGTCGTCGAACCAGGCCACCGGGGTTTCGCGGGGCTCGCCGCTGCGCGATCCGACGGTGTTCAGGACCAAGACCTCCATGCCCGCGAAGCCGCCCTTGCCCTTGCGGACCTTGCGGTTCATCCGGGCGTTCATCTTCTTCTGCATCCAGATCGAGAACGCTGAGGGGGTGCCGGCTTTGCGCTGCTTATCGGTCATTGTCTTCCTCCGTCACAATAGAGCCGAATTCCCAGCTCTTTTGGCGTTTTTGCTGTTGCTATCAACGTTAGGTGCGAGGCACCTTCTAGAGCTTCTCGATTCCTGACCGGTCGCGCAGGTGATGAACAGCACTGTTGCGTAACAGTTCGGCTTCGGCGACAGACTTAGATTCGGTGAAGCTTTCTGCCCTACGCAACACCGCCGCGGTCGCACTTGCCGCCGCTCTGACGACGACGCTGCTCGGTGGCACCGCTTCGGCGGCCCCGGAAAAGCCCTCGGCCGTTACCTCCATTGTCAAAGAGGGACGTAACTGGCATCTGAAGGTCTACTCGGCCGCGATGAACACCGAGATCCCGGTCGACGTGCAGCGTCCGATCGACGAGTCCACGCCCGCGCCGAACATGTGGCTGCTGAGCGGGCTCGACGGTGGCGAAGGCAGCGCGAGCTGGCAGGCCCGCACCGACGCGCTGCAGTTCCTGTCCAGCAAGCCGGTGAACGTGATTCTGCCGATTGGCGGCCGTGGCAGCTACTACACCGACTGGCAGCAGGCCGACCCCGAGCTCGGCATGAACAAGTGGAAGACCTTCTTCACCGAAGAGCTGCCGCCGCTGCTGGACAAGGCCCTGAATTCCACCGGCCTGAACTCGCTGGCCGGTCTGTCGACCTCCGGCACCTCGGTGCTGCAGCTGGCCGAGGCCAAGCCGGGCCTGTGGAAGTCGGTCGCCGCCTACAGCGGGTGCGCGCAGATCGCCGACCCCATCGGCAAGCAGGCCGTGAAGTTCTCGGTCGAGACCTGGGCCGGTGGCGACACCGAGAACATGTACGGGCCGGACGACAGCCCGCTGTGGGTGGAGAACGATCCGGTCATCAACGCTGAGAAGCTGCGTGGCACAAAGCTCTACCTGGCCAGCGGCAGCGGCATCCCGGTCGCGGCCGACGTCCTGTACTACCTGAACCAGTCGCCCGGCCCGATGGGCGCGGTCAACCTCAGCCTCGGCATGATCATCGAGGGCGCCACCAACGCCTGCACGATGAACCTGAAGAACCGGCTCGATTCGCTGGCCATCCCCGCGACCTACCAGTTCAACCCGGTCGGCACGCACTACTGGCCGTACTGGGAAGAGGCCCTGCACAAGTCGTGGCCGCTGCTGGCCGACGGCATGGGCATCGCTCCCTGACCGATCGTTTCCACAGCGAGTGCCCGTCAGCGTACCCATCCGCCCGGCGGGCATTCCTGTCTGACCGCTCCGAATATCTTGTGGGTTCCGCCACAGTCGAGCTGACCAGGCACAACGCGGGTTGTTTTACGCGGACACGTTTCGCTTCCGTGGGACGGGTATGCCGAGATTGTCAGCCGTTGCCTGATATTGGAGGTAGTTGTGCCCGAACATACAAGTGGTCCTCGTGAAGGAATCGAAGGCGTCGTCGAGGACGTGAAGGGTAAGGCCAAGGAGGCCACCGGCATCGTCACCGGTAACGAGGGCCTCAAGGAAGAGGGCCGCGCCCAGCAGGACAAGGCCGAATCCCAGCGTGAGGCCGCCAAGAAGGAAGCCGCCGCCGAAAAGGCGCGTGCGGAAGCCGACATCGACGAGGCCCGCCAGGCTGGTTACCAGAACCGCTGACGGGACGTAGTGCGGGTGGTGGTCGCGATCGCGACCACCACCCGCACTGTCATGTCCGGACCGGTCAGCCTTCGGCGGTGACCACGTGGACGAAGGTGCCGTCGAGGGTGGTGGCGAGGTAGCCGCCGTCGCCGTATTCATCGCTGAGATAGAACCGCAGCGTCGGCTTGTCGTCGTTGAACGACCAGTTGTCGATGATGATGTAGCGGTTGGTGGGGTTCGCGAGACCGATCTTCTCCTCCGCGCTACGGAACAGCTCGGGGAGCAGGTCCCAGTTGATCGAGCCGAGCCGGATCGCGGGGTCGGTCCGGGTGCCGCCAGGGCCGGTGCGGGTCGCGAGCCAGGTTTCGCGGTGGAAGCTGTACGTGTCGTAGACCGTGGGGCGATTCTGTAGCGGTGCACCGGTGTTGATGAAGTCGGGGTAGATCGTCGTGTCAGTGAATTCCGCACTGCCGGAGATCTTTTCGAGCGCTGCGATCGCCTGCCGGATGCCATCGGGGGTGAGCAGGCTCGGGCTGTCGGCAGGCGCGGGCGTGGGAGTGTCCGTTGGGGTGTCCGGGGTGGGGGCGAGGCTGGGCACAGTCCCGGGTTCTGTCGGTTGCGCCGCCGAGGTGTCCGGCGTCGTCGTCCACAGGGCTATCGGCACGGTGGCCGAGACGATCAGCAAGGCCGCGATTCCTCCGAGGATGAGGCCGCGCCGACGACGCTCCGCAACGGCTCTCGCCGGTGGACTCGCCAGGTACTGGCCGCCGGGCGTGGAATGCGGAGTGACCGAGGTGCGCGTTGTCGATTCCTGCCCGGCGAACTGCTGCGGCATCGCGGCGAGTGGCATCGACGGCACCGAGGTCGCGGCAATCGCCTGTGCGAGTAGCTGATCCAGCTGTTCGACCGACGGGCGATGCTCTGGATCGCGTACCAGCAGCGCTTCCAGCGCCGGTGCCAGCGGACCGGCGCGCCGTGGTGGCGGAATCTCACCGGACAGGACCGCCCCCAGCACCGCGACGGTGGTCTCACGCCGCATTGGATGGAATCCCTCCACCGCGACGTAGAGCACCAACCCCAGCGACCACAGATCCGACGCCGGATGGCCTTCTTTGCCGCCGAGTCGTTCCGGCGCAACATATTCCAGCGATCCGACCAGATGGCCGGTGGATGTCAGCCCGTTCAATCCGTCGATCGCGGCGATCCCGAAATCGGTGAGCACGGGCGAATCATCCTCGCGCAGCATCACATTCGCGGGCTTTATGTCCCTGTGCAGCACCCCCACGCCGTGCGCGGCGCGCAGCCCGGCGAGTATGCCCCGCCCTAGTCGCGCCGCTATCCCCACCGGCAGCGGCCCCGCGGCCAGCCGGTCGGCCAGGCTCTGGCCGCGCACCAGCTCCATCACGATCCACGGGTGTGCCTCGGCTTCGGAATTCACAATGTGATGCAGCGCAACCACATTCGGATGCCCGATGCGTGCCAGCGCCCGCGCCTCCCGCAACACCCGCTCCCGCTGCACCGCCGGCGAACTGGCCCCAGGCGACACATCCGGCCGCACCTCCTTGAGCGCCACCTCCCGATGCAGCATCACATCCAGTGCGCGCCACACCGTCCCCATGCCCCCACTGCCGAGCGGTTCGATCAACTCGAAACGCCCGTCGACCACTGTCCTCCCGGAAATCACGGCGTCAGCCTATGGGGTCCACCGCCCCCGCGCGAGACCCGCTGCCCCGCCCCCGCGCGAGACCGGCTGCCCTGCTCGCGACCGTTTCGCGCTGGCGTGCAGCTATTCAGCTCAAACTGACAGTCTGTATCTGGTTGACAGAGACTGTCATATGTGGAGATACTTCCAACTATGGCAAGTGGATCGATTTCGCTGCGGGAGCGGCAGCGGCGGCAGGTGCGCGCGGACATTCAGCGCGCGGCGTTCGAGTTGTTCGCGCGCAAGGGATTCGACGCGGTGACGACCGAGCAGATCGCGGCTGCCGCGGAAATCTCGCCGAGTACCTATTTCCGGCATGTGCGCAGTAAGGAAGATCTGCTGCTGGACCCGGTGCGGGAGGGTGGCGCGGGCATCGCCGCGCTGCTGGAGGAGCGGCCGGGCACCGAAACCGCGGATGTCGCGCTGGCGCAGGCGATCTTGACCCGGTCCACCGCGCTGGCGGCCGCCGAGCTGGAGCAGTGGCGGGCCGCGTTCCGCAGTGCGCCGCATCTGCTCGATCGGGTCGCGCTGGTGCCGCCGGAACATCGGGCCAGGTTGATCGAGCTTGTCGCACAGCGAATGTCCTGCGATCCGCAGACGGACAGCAAGCCGGGGCTGCTGGTGCATTTGATGCTCGCGGCCGCCGAGTTCGGGTATCTGCAATGGCTGCGCAGTGCGGACAACGCCGCGGCCTCGCTGCCGGTGTGCATCGAAGGGGCGCTCGCCGCAGTGCTCGGCAAACGGTGGAGCAAAAGCTGAAAGCGCTGTTCACGGCGTGATCTACAACAGAACAGATACGAGGACCGAAGATGCAGGACACCAATAATGTCGACGTCGTCGTGGTCGGATCGGGAGCCGCGGGGATGGCCGCGGCCCTCACCGCCGCACACCACGGCCTGAGCGCGCTCATCGTCGAAAAGGCGCAGCACTGGGGCGGGTCCTCGGCCCGCTCCGGGGGTGGAGTGTGGATCCCCGGGAATTCCGCGCTGCGCCGACAGGCCCCAGCGGACGACCTCGAAGACGCCCGGGCCTATCTGACAAGCATCGTGGGTGAACACGCGGACCCGGCGCGGATCAACACCTACATCGATCGCGGTCCGGAGGTCTTCGACTTTCTGGCGAAGCATTCGCCGTTGGAAATGCGCTGGGTGCCCGGCTATTCGGACTACTACCCGGAAGCGCCCGGCGGACGTGCGCACGGCCGATCGGTGGAACCGAAACCGTTCGACGCCCGGCGGCTCGGCCCCGAACTGGCCACGCTGGAGCCGGACTACGCACCGGGACCCAAGAATTTCGTGCTCACCCAAGCCGACTTCCGGCAACTGCACCTGGGCCTGCGCAATCCACGCTTCCTGTTCCGGTCGATCGGTATCGGCGCGCGCTGGGCGAAAGGTCAGTTGCTGCGCCAGCATCTGCTCACCCGCGGCCAGGCGCTGATGGCGATGCTGCGCGCCGGGCTCCTGGAAGCGAATGTCCCGCTGTGGCTGGACACCCCGCTCGTCGCCTTGCGCGAGCACGACGGCCGCGTCACCGGCGTCATGGTCCGGCGGGACGGTGTCGAGCAACTCATCGAAGCCCGCTGCGGAGTGGTGATCGCGGCGGGCGGCTTCGAGCACAACGCGGAGATGCGCCGGCAGTATCAGCGCGAACCCATCGGCACCGACTGGACCGTCGGCGCGAAAGCGAACACCGGTGACGGCATCCGCGCGGGCCAATCGCTCGGCGCAGCGGTCGAATTCATGGCGGATGCCTGGTGGGGGCCGTCGATCCCGCTACCCCGGGTGCCCTGGTTCTGCCTCGCCGAGCGCAATCTGCCGGGCAGCATCGTCGTCAACGACCGTGGCGAGCGGTTCATGAACGAATCACTGCCCTACGTCGAAGCGACGCACCGGATGTACGGCGGCCACAACGGCCAGGGCGAAGGTCCTGGTGAAAACCTCCCCGCCTGGCTGATTTTCGATCAGCGCTACCGCAACCGGTATTCGTTCGCGGGTTTGACGCCGCGCCAGGCGATCCCACGCCGCTGGCTGAAGTCCGGCGCGGTGACGCGCGCGGATTCCCTCGCGGAACTGGCAACGGCGATCGGCGTCCCCGCCGACCAGCTCGAAGCCTCGGTCACGCGCTTCAACGAATTCGCGAAGCACGGCAAGGACGAGGATTTCGGCCGTGGTGAAAGCGCTTACGACCGCTACTACGGCGATCCGCGTCAGCGCCCGAACCCGAATCTCGGTGCCCTGGACAGCGGCCCGTTCTACGCCGCCAAGCTGGTGCCCGGCGACCTCGGGACCAAAGGCGGGCTGGTCACCGACTCGGTGGGCCGAGTACTGCGCGCCGACGGCAGCAGCATCCAAGGCCTGTATGCCGCGGGCAATGCCAGCGCTCCGGTGATGGGTCACACCTACGCCGGTCCCGGCGCGACCATCGGCCCCGCGCTGGTCTTCGCCTACCTCGCGGTGCTGGATGCTGCCGAACACCCGGTGGCGCGGAGCCATTAGACGAACGCACGCCCCCTGTGCGATCCACAGGGGGCGTGCGAGTCGGCCGATCGCGCTACGACGTCGGGCCGGTGGTCAGCAATTGGTTGAAGAACGCGCGGTAGCCGCGAAGGGCGTGGCGGAGGTCTTCGGTATCGGCGTTATCGGTCCAGCGGTGCCCCAGGGTTTCTTTGCGCTCGGCGAAAGTAGCCGTGAGATGGTCGATCGTTTCCGAGACGAGTTCCTGCGCCCGGCTGACGGCGTCGTGCGGGTTGTCGACGAAATTGCCCTGTAGCTCGCGCCATTCGGTGCGTAGGCGCTCGACCTCGTTATCGGCGAACAGCGGTCCGCCAGCATCGCCGTCGGTCGCGCCGGACGTCGGCTGCTGGTTTTCGGCAGCGACCGGCTCGTGCGTTTCGGCGGCAACCGGCTGGTATGTTTCGGTTTCGGCGGCGATCGGCTCGCGCGTCTCGGTTTCCGCGGAAGTCCCGTAGCCGGGATCCTTCTCGACAGCAGGTGACTGCTCGGTGTCGGCCTCGTGGCGGTACTGCGCCCGATCCGACTCCTCGTTCAATTCCGATTCGGTGGCCGGCTCGTATGTGCCGGTCTGCGATGCCTCCGTTGATCTCGATTCGGCGGCCTCGTCGGTGTGGTGCGTGCCGGACCAGTTGTCCGGGTCGTCACCGGGCATCGGCTGATCCTCTTCGGCGTCGTGGGGCTTGGTGTAGGTCGAATCATCTACCGGGGTCTCGGAATCCGAGGGCTGGACGCCATGGACGTGCTTGGTGCTCATTACTTGATGTCCTTACTGTGCTGAGAGTGACCGTTCATCAGGTCCTGGAAGAGTTCGCGATAGTGCACGATCGCGGTCCGCATTTCCTCGGTGGAGGCGCCGTTCTCGTCGCGACGGGTCGCGATCTCGTGCGCGGTCCGGTAATGGCCGAGGGTGGCGGCGTGCTGCACCGACAGGTCCGCGACCTGCTGGTCGTAGCTCTCGGTGGGATAGCCGCGCTCGGCCATGATGGTGGTGACGAGCCGGTCGGCGGCGACCATGGCCTCGGCCGGATGGTCGACGAACTTCTCCTGGACTCCGGCCCACTCCATCAGGTACTGCTCTTTGCGTTCCTGCGGGAGTTCTCGCAGCTCGAGTTCGGAGTGCCGGCGTTCACGTTGCGCCAGTTCACGTTCGGCGGCTTTACGATCCTCGGCTTCCTGCAAGGTCCGGTCGTACTCGGGCCCGAATTTTTCCCGCAGCCGCCGCCGGCGCAGCATCGGCCAGAGCAACAGGCCTAACAGCGCGAGGACTACTACCACCGCGATAACCACTACTGCCAACATTCCGGACGACACCGCATTCTCCTTCGACGAGCGTCTGTTGTTCCGGTAGTGCCTCGCAATCGGCAGCTCAAACGTCATTTGACCCGGTGGGACACAGCAAAATAGGGCCCCGTCGCGGACGAGGCCCTCAGTTGTCGGTCAGTTACCGGCTGGCGAGCCGCCGGATGCGTTCCCGCACCCGCGCCTCGTCGACGCCCAGCCGCGCGCAGGCGCGCGCCAGGTCGACGGCCGGAAATGCCTGTGGCGCACGGTCACACGCGTCGACGACGGCGACCGGGCGGCCTTCGCTGGTCAGGATGACGCGCTGCTGCTTGCTCGCGTCGACGAGCCAGTCGACCCCTCTCAGGGAAGCGGTGGAGACCGGAATTCGTAATGGGCCCATGGTCTTCAGTGAACCCGACTAGCTCCGAAAGCACACGTCGAAACCCTGAATAGGTACTGGTGGGGCCACAGGTACGGAAGTCAATCCAGCTGGGGCACTGGGTGACTCAGCGCCACGTGCTGGTCCACCGCCGCTTGGCCCAGCGCCGGGCTCGCCGGCTGACGAGCAGTGCGGGCAACAGCAGGACACCGGCCAGCAACATGCCGACCAGGATCAACCCCGCGAGTAGTTCGCCGAGAGCTTGCAGGGCGGCGGGGAGCGCGCACGCCGCGGCCACGATCGCAAGCACGACGGCGGCGGTGGCATGCCCGGAATCGGCGAGGATCGCCGCCGAGGTGCCCAGGCCCGCCGCGATCACCAGGCCTAGGACACCGATGAGGTAATTGTCCCAGGAAAGCCAGGTAGAGGGTTCTGTGCTGCGGTGCTGTCCCACGGTCCCCAACCTAGTGGGATCGGCTACGGACACAACGGGTTCGCGCCGATTGTCCGCATCGATGTCCGCCCTAGGGCCGGGGCCAGGGGTTGTCTTCCTTCGCTTCGATGGACGCGTTGAACCGCGCGACGAGTTTGCTCAGCTGTTCGACATCGGCCTGGTCCCAGTCCGCTACCACGGTGCCGATGCCCTCGCGGCTCTGCGCGCGATCGTGGGCGAGCGATTCCAAACCTTTGGCGCTGGCCCGGATCTTGCGCGCGACACCGCCGTCGGGGTCCGGAACCCGTTCCACCAGACCCTGTTTCAGCATCGAGCCCACTTGACGGTTGATGGTGGAGACGTCGAGCCGGAAGGCCTCGGACAGTTCGCGCAGGCTCAGGGGGGTGTCCAGTTCGAGCCGGGTCAGCAGTAGATACGCGGAGCGGTCGAGCCGGAAGCCGGGCCGGCGTAGCACCGAGGTGGGGAAGTGCCGGGAGAGCAGGGTCATCTCGTAGACCAGGCGCGGCAGCGCCGCAAGCTCGTCGGACATGGCACCACTATGTCGGCCGTCTCACGCCGATAGCAAATTGTGCACAATACATAGGATGTGTACCGTACACATGCATGACCATTGCCGAATCCAGCGTGGAAGACACCGACTCGAGTCCAGGGACTCGTCGCCCCGCGCCCGCCGTGCTCATCGCGACCCTCGGCATGGTCGGCGTAGTCGTCTCGCTGATGCAGACGCTGGTCATCCCGATCATTCCGTCGCTGCCCACGATGCTGAGCACCTCGCCGTCCAACGCGTCCTGGGTGATCACCGCGACGCTGCTCGCGGGCGCGGTGTTCACCCCGATCAGCGGCCGGCTCGGCGACATGTTCGGCAAGCGCCGGGTGCTGTTCGTGAACCTGCTGTTCCTGATCGCCGGTTCGGTGGTGTGCGCGAGCTTCTCCTCGCTGCTGCCCGAAATCATCGGACGCTCGCTGCAAGGCGCGGCGGTCGGCGCCATCCCGCTCGGCATCAGCATCATGCGCGACGAACTGCCCGCCGAGAAGGTGGGTTCGGCGATGGCGATCATGAGCGCCACCCTCGGCGTGGGCGGTGCGGTCGGCCTGCCGGTCGCCGCCGCCATCGCGCAGAACGCCGACTGGCACATGCTGTTCTGGACCGCGGCCGGCATGGGTGTGCTGTGTGCGGCGCTGGTGTTCTTCTTCGTCCCGGAATCACCGGTGCGCACCCCCGCGCGCTTCGATTTCGGTGGCGCCGTTGGTCTTTCGATCGCCCTGCTGGCGTTGCTGGTCGCGATCACCAAGGGCGCGGACTGGGGCTGGGCGAGCGGGTCGATCCTGACGCTGTTCGCGGTCGCGCTGGTGGTGTTCCTCGGCTGGGGCTACTACGAACTGCGCCAGGCCGCCCCGCTGGTCGACATCCGGGTGTCGGCGCGGCCCCGGGTGCTGTTCACCAATGTCGCCTCGATCGCGGTCGGCTTCGCGCTCTACGGCATGTCGCTGACCTTCCCGCAGCTGCTGATGGCGCCGGAGCAGACCGGCTACGGATTCGGGCTGTCGATGGTGAACGCCGGACTCGTCATGGCCCCCACCGGGCTCGTGATGATGCTGCTGTCGCCGGTCTCGGCGCGGCTGTCGGCGGCGCGTGGCCCGAAGGTGACGCTGATGCTCGGCTCGGCCGTCATCGCTGCCGGTTACCTGCTGGCCGTGCTGCTGATGGACAGCGTCTGGCAGATCATGCTGGCCTCGATCATCTGCGCCGGCGGTGTCGGCCTGGCCTACGCGGCGATGCCCGCGCTGATCATGGGCGCGGTGCCGATCACCGAAACCGCCGCCGCCAACGGCCTCAACTCGCTGATGCGCTCGATCGGCACCTCGACCTCCTCGGCCGTGATGAGCGTGGTGCTGGCGCACATGACCATCCAGCTGGGGGCGCATGTGCTGCCTTCGCGGGAGGGTTTCCACACCACCTTCTTCATCGCGATGGCCGCTGCTGTCGTGGCGATCGCGTTGACCGCGTGCATCCCGATGGGAAAAAAGACCGAATCCTGATCGCACCGGGAACCGTTCGGCTCCCTTATTCGTCTACTTTGGCAGGGAGACGACCGAAGGCCGGGGGAGCATGAAGACACAGAAGGTCGGCCGATGGGTCGCGTCGATCGTGGTGGTCGTCGCGCTCGCCGTCGCCGCCGTGCTGGGAGTGCGCCTGTGGCAACAGCATTCGGGCGAATACGCGGTGGTGGGGGAGAACCTCACCGAGTTCCCGGCCATCGACAAGACGAGCCTGAGCGCCGATCAGTCCCGGCTGATCGGTGTCCTGCAGCGGGAGTTCAAGGATCCCGGCGCCGGGACGAAATACGCCGAGGGCCGCGAGGAACCGTGGTGCGCCGACTTCGTCAGCTGGGCCATGCGCGAGGCCGGTCTGCCGCTGGCCAACCCGAACTCCGGATCCTGGCGTATTCCGGGCGTCTACACGCTGCAGGAGTACTACGAGCGCACCGGCAGATTCACCGGGCTGTCCCGCTATCCGCCGCGCACCGGTGACGTGCTGCTCTACAGCGACCGCAGCCCGTTCACTCAGCACACCAACATCGTGCTGGCCTACGACAACGGCGTCGTCACCACGATCGGCGGCAACGAATTCGACGATGTGCGAATCAGCCGATTTGTTCTCGCGGACGTACCCGGTGTGGTCGGTCTTGGCAGATTGCACAGTTGAGCCGTCGGCAACGGTGAAAATCGTTGCTGTTCAGCTCGAATACTCGGCGCGCTAACAATCGGCGAGTCTTCGCCCGCGCCTTACCATGGAGTAGGCAGCGCCCGGCAGCGCTGTCGACTAGGGGCCCTGTCCTGCTACCCCCTCATCAGCAGGACAGGGATCCCGCCTTGTTCAGGGCGGCGCAGGCCTCCCGACACCTAGTTCGCGTAGCGTGTCCGGTGTCCGTCTTCAGGTAAGGGTTCCGGAACATTGCAGCCGATCGACGCTTTGAGTAGTGATTCGACCTGGATCGACTACGCCGAATTCGGCGAACGCTTCGTCGCCCAGGCGGTGACGCAGGAGCGAATCGTGGCCGCGGTGGCCGGTATGGCCGGTCGCGGTGTGTCCATCGGCCCGTACTCGCTGGGCCCCGCCGGCCTGGCCGGATTCGTCGCCGAGGGCAAGGTCGGTGCGCCGGTCGTGCTCCGGCAGGACCCGCACGTCATCTTCCAGGTCACCGTGCCGCTCTCGCTGTCGGTGAAGGTCTTGCTCGGCGGGCAGAAGCTGCGGCTGGCGGCCGTGGTCGAAATCGATCTGGCGCTGCACGCGCGCGCCGCCGACCCGGTGCTCATCGTCATCGACATTCCGCCGATCACCGCGCGTGACGTCAGTTTTGTGCTGCGCGCCCAGGCGATCGCCGCTTCCTGGGAATGGCTGCTCGGGCCGCTGGCCGGGGTGGTGCAGAACGAGGTGGCCAAGCGGGTGAACGCGATCTTGTCCGAACCGCAGGCGCGGCGCGGGCGGGTCTTCGATGTCGAGGCCATCGTGGGCGGCACGAAGTCCCCGCATCGCGACAAAGTCGATTTCGACTGGATCGACTACGGCGAGTTCGGTCACCGCTTCTTCGAACGCATCGTCACCCGGGACCGGGTCTTCGACGTCGTGCGGCGGATGGCCGGTCGTCCGATCGAGGTCGGGCCGCTGCGCACCGGCCCCGGCAAGAAGGCCACGGTGCACGTGCAGGGCTCGATCCTGGAACCGGAGCTGACCGACCGCAAGGCCGAGGAGGTCTCCTTCGACCTGTTGCTGCCGGTAAGCCTGGACATCACCGTCGATGTCTTGAAATCCAACCGCTACCGCGCCGATGTGCGCGTCCCGCTGGTTTTGACCGCGCGCGCCGCCGACCCGCTGGCGATCGTCATCGATGTCGACCCGCTCGCCACCGAGGACATTCAGCTGGAATACAAGGCGGAGGGCATGCGCGCCGCCACGCTCGGTGCGCTGGCGGGCATCAAGAAACAAGTTGTCGCGCAGGTCGCAAGCGTCATTCGCAAGGAATTGGCCGACGCTTCGGGCCGGACCATCGACGTCGCGGCCCGTGTCGGCGGCACTGCTACGCGCTAGTGACCAGTGGGACTCATGTGGCGAATGTGCCCGATGAGCCTGGCGGTTCCCCTGTGAATGTGGTGAAATGAGTACACGTTCGAGGCTCCCGGCGCGCGGCTGCAGGAATGTAGCCACCTTGGGGAAGGTGCGCCGGGCACGCTGCCCATAAAGGTGCGTAATTTCTTCCCGCGGTTGGTGCGAAGGAGTCTGCGTAATGGATCTATCCCGGCGTTCCCTTTTCACCTGTGCCGCCGCGGTGGCCGCTGTGGGCTTGACCGCACCGCGAGTTTCCGCCGAACCGCTCGGCACCCTGCTCGATTACGCGGGCGGCGTGCCTTCGGTCGATGCGATCATGCAGGCCGGGCATCTCGGCGCCATCCGCTACGTGTCCGATCGCCGTCCCGGCGCGGAATGGATGCTGGGCAAACCCCTGCTCGCCGGTGAAGCCGAGGCGCTGCGGGCTGCGGGCCTGCAGGTCGTCTCCTGCTACCAATTCGGCAAAGGCCCGACCGCGGACTGGCGCGGCGGTTTCGAAGCGGGTCAGCGGCACGCTGAGCGCGGATTGCAGCTACATCTCGAAGCGGGCGGTCCCGCCGATCGCCCGATCTATACCTCGATCGACGACAACCCCAGCATCGAGGACTTCGACGCCATGGTCCGGCCGTACCTCGAAGGCTGGGAGTCGGTGGCCGGTCACCAGAACACCGGCGTCTACGCCAACGCCCCCACCATCGACTGGGCCATCGCCGCCGGGCTCGGTTCCTACTTCTGGCAGCACAATTGGGGCACACCGCAGGGTTATGTGCACCCCGCCGCGCAGCTGCATCAGTTCGAAATCGACAAGCGGGTGGTCGACGGTATCGGCGTCGATCTCAATCACATCCTGGCCGAGTCCTACGGACAGTGGTGAACCCGTAGCGTCCGAGAAATTCCGCGACGGCCACTCGGGACGGTAGGCACACCCAGTGCGGTTGGGGCGCAATGGGTGTGCCGCTCGGTCAATCCGTTAGGAACGCGAGGAGTTCGCGGCGGAGGTCGGGGTCGGGTTCGCGCTCGGCGGCCTCGGTGATCCAGGCGTGGGCCTCGGGTGGGCGTTGCTCCGGCGGCCAGGCTCGCAGGGCCCCCAGGGCTGCGCGGCGGCAGCGGATGACACGGTTGGACAATGCGACCGGGAGCAATCTGCTGCCCTGGCCGGGGTACTCGCTGAGGGGCCGTACTACGAATTCGAGGGCCATGTCGGCTTCGAAATCTCGGCCGAGACCGAGGGATTCGGTTGGTCCCGATGCCAGGTTATCCAGCGGGAGTATCTCTTCCGCGAGTGCGACAACCTGCTCGACCGTCGTCTCGTCGGCCTCGTCCATCGCCCACTGCCAGATGAAGGCGTCATCGCTGCCGTTTCGCAGGCGGTCGAGGGCATGTGCGAAGACATCCATACCAAGCTTCCCCGCACACGTGAGGGCGACGTGGAACCTGCCACGATGTTCTGGCGCTTCGTCGGCGAGTTCGCCGAGCACCAGTTCACGCCACCGCGGTTGGCTCAGCAGGTCCTGATATCGGGCCTGTAGCCGTGCGGGCTCTTCCTCGGGCCACTCGAAATCGTCTTGGCGGCACAGTTCTTGGAGAGACTGTGCGGTGCGGAGCCGTCCGAGCGTAGGCGCGGCCCGGTCGAGGTGTTCGGCGAAGCGGTGCATGACGGGTACGGCGTCGTCGTAGCTTCGCATGTTCGCCGTCGGCCCGCGCAGATTGGCGAGGGCCCGCAGGATACCCCCCGCTCCGTCCAGCAACGCGTCGTCGATATCGTCGTCGAGCAATGCCTCGTACAGCCCACCGGTCGTAGCGGCGATGTAGGCGAGGTACTCGTCCAGCACTCCGTTGCTGTAACCCTCGCGCAGCAACCAGGCTTTGATCTCCGGGTCCGAGCACCCCCGCAATCGTTCGACGGCATGGATCCGGCCCCACCCATCGAGGCGTTTGGCCAGCTCGAACACCGCGCGCTGCCGGTCGGGTTGCGTGTTCATCAGCGCGACGACTGCGAAGAGCGCGAATTCTTCCAGACTGCCCAGCAATTGGAGGAGTTCGCTGTCGCGCTGGTCGCCGCTGATGCCGAGCAGCACGATGCCGAGCTTGGCGACTTCCCGGCGGGTGGCGTGCTCGGCGACGAATCTGGCTGCGACGCGGAGCTTTTCGCGCGGCACCGGCCGGGATCGCAACTCCAGCACCAGATCGTCGGCGACGCGGACCGCTGTAAGACCCGCGAATACCTCGAGCAACTGGGCAGGATCGTCCAGGTTGATGAGCACCTGGTCGGCCAACTCGGCGGCAGACTGGGATTCGACCTGGAAGTGGTGCGAGCTCACGCCATCGAAAACCACACTGGAAAGCAGTTTTCGGCCAGGAGTTTCATCCGGAAGCGGATACCCGTCACGCGGCCAGGGGCCGGGACCGTGCAGGGCAGCGAGAGACAAGGCATGGGCCACGAACGTGGCCGAGGGGCTCAACGGCCCGGGCGCAGGACGCCCTTTCCATCAGTGTTGATCACGAACACGAGAATGGCATCCCGCTCACCGCAGCGCAACCGCTAGGTCTGGCTGTGGCTCAGCGGCGCGACGCGCAGGTCGGGTTCGTCGTCCGGAACGACGCGCAGGTTCGGCCTGGTGTCCGGGGCCTGATGATCACCGCGCCAGGAGAACAGCGACCACCGGGACAGGCCGGAGAAGGCCGAGCCGAGGCTGCTGAAGGAGAACGAGGAGATCGCCGAGCCGAACGAGCCCACCGAGCCGATGGACAGCACGGAGCCGACCGAGCCGATGGACAGGACCGAGTAGGCGGAACCGATGGAGAGGATGGAGCCCTCGGATCGGATGGACAGGATCGACCGGTGCGATCGCCTGCTCCGGATGGAGTGGCCGGGGCGCAGCAGTTTGTCGACAGTCGCCATGAGCCCGGTCTACCACAGTGCGGCGGGATCTTCGCGGTATCGACAGGGTCCGGAGACGACGAAACCCGGCGGTCGCGAGACCACCGGGTTTCGGCAAATATCAAGCTACGTTGAAGAAGCCCAGCATCGGCAGGAAGGAGCAGGTGCGCGGCTCGGCGTCGGCGGCCTGGGTGGTCAGCGAACCGCCCACCACGGCGACGATGCGGCCGGAACCGGTGTCGGCGATGGCCGACAGGGTAGCCGGGCCCTCCGGGTTGATCTTGGCCTCGTCGGTGAGGGCCTGCACGCCGGACTTGCCGGTGTTCAGGTTCATCCACTGCACGGTCATCGGCGGGTTCTGCACGGCGGTCGGCGACTTGGTGCCGAGCGCGGTGAACACGAAACCGGTCTGGCCGGCCTTCGGTCCGGGCGGGGGCAGCTGGGCCGGGCCGGGCACCGCGAGGGCGGTACCGATCGAGTCGGCGGAGGCGCTGATGCAGCCCTTGCCGATGCTCGGGTACAGGAACTGCGCGATTACGGGGCCGTCCTGCGGGAGGGTCGGGCCACCGCCGCCGCTACCGTCCAGGAAAGTGATGATCCGTTCCAGGGTGGCCTTGATCTGCGGGGGCAGATTCAGCGTGGCCAGCAGGGCGCGGGCCTGGGCCAGGATGGCGGCCTGCGGGCCACCATCGGCAATGTCTTTGGCTGGGCCGGTGATCGAACCGACGATGGCCGGAGCCAGCGCGGCGAGCGCATCCACCGGAATTCCCTCGGGCACCATGGGGATGTCGTTCGAAACCGCGGTGGACGCGGGCGCCGGGGCCGCAATGGCGGTGGGCGCAGCGAGTGAAGCACTCGCGGCCAGGGCGAGAGCGGTCAATGCGATCCGCGATCCTCGGTTGCGAAGCACTGGTCTAGCCGTCCTTACCTTCGGGTACATCTGGAGCGATGGGGTGAAAACCCATCGTTTCGGGGTCACTCTAGGGACAAGGCCACCGAGTTGTACAGCTGCGGTGTCCGAGTGGTGCGCGTTGGACGAACAGTGTGATCAGAACCTAGCGCGATCTGGTGTTACTCGAGTGATGTGTGATGCAGATGTTATCAGCAATTACGCCGACGACAGGGTCAACGCCGGGCATCACTATAGGGCCCTGATGAGTGGTCCTACCGGGGCGTCCGCCTTGTGGGCCTCCGCGCTGCGGTTAATGTAGTCGGAGTTTTCAGACCCTGCCGCCGAACGCCCCGAACATCTCGCGGGAATCACCATGCCCCGCACCGAATCGAAAGCCTGCGAAGTGATCCCAGAGAGCGAGCGTCCGGCCGCCACCGCCCGCCTGCGTTGGGCGGTGCTGGCACTCGGCCTGTCCGTCTTGGCGCGGTTGCTGTGGATGCTGCTGTCGGAGAACGGGATGAATCTCGTCGACTTGCACGTCTATGTCGACGGCTCGGCCGCGCTGCTCACCGACAAGCTCTACGACTACACCTACTCCGAGAAGACCCCCGACTTCCCGCTGCCGTTCACCTATCCGCCGTTCGCGGCGCTGGTGTTCTATCCGCTGCACTTCCTGCCGTTCAAGGTGATCGCGATCGGCTGGCTGCTGGCCACCGTGGCCGCGCTCTACGGCATCGTGCGGATCAGCCTGGAACTGCTGCTCGGCAAGGAGCGGATGCGCGAAACCGGCTGGCAGGCAGCGGCTGTCGGCTGGACCGCGGTGGGCGTCTGGCTGGAGCCGGTGCGCACCACGATCGACTACGGGCAGGTGAATGTCTTCCTGGTGCTGGGCGCCATGCTCGCCGCGCGCAGCTCGCGCTGGTGGGTGTCGGGCGGGCTGGTCGGCATCATCGCGGGCATCAAACTGACCCCGGCGATCACCGGCCTGTATCTGGTGGCGCGGCGGCGCTGGGGTGCGGCGGTGTGGTCGGCGGTCGTGTTCGGGCTGACCGTCGGGATCAGCTTCCTGATCAACCAGCACGAGGCGAAGCGCTATTTCGGCACGCTGCTCGGCGACGCCGACCGGATCGGTCCGGTCGGGTCGGTGTGGAATCAGTCGATGCGAGGTGCGCTGAGCCGGATCATCGGCTACGACGTGCAGACCGGCGCCTGGTACCTCGCCGGTGTCCTCGCCATCGCGGCGCTCGGCTTCGCCGCCTGGCGCACCCTGGGCCCCGACGACCGGCTGGGCACGCTGATCATCGTGCAGCTGTTCGGGCTGATGATCTCGCCGATCTCCTGGTCGCATCACTTCGTGTGGCTGCTGCCGACGGTGCTGTGGCTGGTGCACGGCCCGCTGCGGCGGGCGCCGGGCGCGCGGATCCTGGCCGGGTTCTGGTTGCTGACCATGCTGGTCGGCGTGCCGTGGGTGCTGTCGTTCGCGCAACCCTCGATCTGGGATGTGTCCCGGCCCGGCTGGCTGGCCTGGCTCGGTGCGGTGGACCTGTTCGGTGTGCTGGTGCTGTTCGGCTGGATGATCTGGGTCAGCCGGTCGAATCGGACTGCGCGGCCAGCCGATCGATCTCCCGAGCCAGCGAAATATCCAGGCCGGTGAGACCACCCGAGTCGTGGGTGGACAGCGCGAAGGTGAGCTTGCGCCAGCGGATGTCGATATCGGGGTGATGGTTCATCGTCTCGGCGATCTCCGCGACCTGACGAACGAGTTCGATGCCGTCCAGGAACGAGCCGGCTTGGACGGTGCGGGTGATGGTGTCGCCGGAGCGGGTCCAGCCGGTCAAGCCGGCGAGCGCGTCGGAGAGTTCGGCGTCGGTAAGCAGTGGGGTGCTCATCACCCCGTTCTACCCAATTCGCTACGCGGCGCGCGCCAGTTTCAAGGCTTTCTTGAGGTCTTTGCCACAGCAGCCCGCGGCTTCGGCCTTCTTCATCCGCATGATGACAACAGGGCATTTGATGCAGCGCGTCTTCTTACGGCAGCATTTCTTCTTCGGTTTCAGCTTGGAAACCTTCTTGGCTTTCACCTTGCCCACATTGGTTAGCGTACCCTAAGTCCAGGTGCCGGACGTCAGGGGGACACGCAAGTGCCGGTAAGCTATCACCTTGGCCGCATGCCCGGTGAGTTTTGATCCACCTGTTTAGAGGCTAGGCCAGTACTTACACCAACAGCAGGAGGATTCAGCGTGTCGTCTGCGCGCGATTTTCGCAACGTCGCCATCGTGGCCCACGTCGACCACGGCAAGACGACGCTGGTCGACGCCATGCTGCGGCAGTCCGGCGCTTTTGCCGAACGGGCCGAGCTGGTCGACCGGGTCATGGACTCGGGCGACCTGGAACGCGAGAAGGGCATCACCATTCTCGCCAAGAACACCGCGGTGCACCGGCACCACCCCGACGGCTCCGTCACCGTCATCAATGTGATCGATACCCCCGGCCACGCCGACTTCGGTGGTGAGGTCGAACGCGGCCTGTCCATGGTCGACGGTGTCGTGCTGCTCGTCGACGCGTCCGAGGGCCCGCTGCCCCAGACCCGTTTCGTGCTGCGCAAGGCGCTGGCCTCGAAGCTGCCGGTCATCCTGGTCGTCAACAAGACCGACCGCCCCGACGCCCGGATCGCGGAGGTCGTCGAGGAGAGCCACGACCTGCTCCTCGATCTCGCCTCGGATCTCGACGACGAGGCCGCCGAAGCCGCCGAGCTGGCGCTGGACCTGCCGGTCCTCTACGCCTCGGGCCGCGCGGGCAAGGCCTCCAAGGAGCAGCCGGAGAACGGCTCCGCCCCGGACGCCGAAAACCTGGATGCCCTCTTCGAGGTGCTGATGGAGAACATCCCGGCGCCCAAGGGTGATCCGACCGGGCCGCTGCAGGCCCACGTCACCAACCTCGACGCCTCCAACTTCCTGGGCCGCCTCGCGCTGGTCCGGATCTACAGCGGTGAGCTGCGCAAGGGCCAGAACGTGGCCTGGATGCACGCCGACGGCGTCAAGACCATCAAGATCACCGAGCTGCTGCAGACCATCGGTGTCGAGCGTCAGCCGGGCGAGCTGGCCGTGGCCGGCGACATCGTCGCCATCGCGGGTGTCCCGGACATCATGATCGGTGACACCCTCGCCGATCCGGAGAATCCGGTCGCGCTGCCGCGCATCGCCGTCGACGAGCCCGCCATCTCGGTCACCATCGGCACCAACACCTCGCCGATGGTGGGCCGGGTGAAGGGCCACAAGCTGACCGCGCGCATGGTCAAGGATCGCCTCGACAAGGAACTGGTCGGCAACGTGTCGCTGCGCGTGCTCGACATCGGCCGGCCGGACGCCTGGGAGGTGCAGGGCCGCGGTGAGCTGGCGCTGGCCATCCTGGTCGAGCAGATGCGCCGCGAAGGCTTCGAGCTGACCGTCGGCAAGCCGCAGGTGGTCACCAAGAACGTCGACGGCAAGGTGCACGAGCCGTTCGAAGAGCTGACCATCGACTGCCCCGACGAGTACCTGGGCGCGGTCACTCAGCTGCTGGCCGCCCGTAAGGGCAAGATGGTGCAGATGAGCAACCATGCCGCCGGCTGGGTGCGCATGGAGTTCATCGTCCCCTCGCGTGGCCTGATCGGTTTCCGCACCGACTTCCTCACCGAGACCCGCGGCACCGGTATCGCCAACGCCGTCTCGCACGGGTACGCGCCGTGGGCCGGCGAGATCCGCGCCCGCCACACCGGTTCGCTGGTCTCCGACCGCGCGGGCACCGTGACCCCGTTCGCCATGATCCAGCTGGCCGACCGCGGCCAGTTCTTCGTGGAGCCGGGCGCGGACACCTACGAGGGCCACGTCGTGGGCATCAACCCGCGCTCGGAGGACCTGGACATCAACGTCACCCGCGAGAAGAAGCTGACCAATATGCGCAGCGCGACCGCGGACACGTTCGAGACCATGGCCAAGCCGCTGCAGCTCGAACTGGAAGGCGCGATGGAGTTCTGCGCCGCTGACGAGTGTGTCGAGGTGACGCCGGAAATCGTGCGCGTGCGCAAGTTGATCCTGGGTGCTACCGAACGTGGCCGCGAGCTGTCGCGGCGTAAGGCTCGGGACCGGGCTGCTCTGTAGTGCGAGTGCCCGGCGAGGCAACGGGTTTTCACACGCCGTCTAGTAGTGTGCGGCGTGTGAGCCCGGGGGCAAAACGGCGCGCCATGATGCGCGCGATGTCAGTGCTGGTGGCGGCCTCGGTGACGGTGCTCGCCGGATGCACCGCGAATCCGCCACCGCCCATCGAGAGCACCGACAGCCCCAAGACGACGCCTGCCAAGCCGGGCAAGAACACCGTCGTGGTGGCGCTCGACGACATCGGGATCGGGTTCAACCCGCATCTGCGTTCCGATCAGTCGCCGGCCACCGCGGCGGTGAGTTCGATGGTGCTGCCCAGCCCCTTCCGGCCGGTGCCGAGCACCGTGACGCCGGGCGCCACCGACTGGGTGGCGGATACCGCGCTGATGACCTCGGCCGAGGTCACCTCGCAGGAACCGTTCACCATCACCTATTCGCTGCGCAATCAGGCGAACTGGTCCGACGGCGCACCGATCGCCGCGGAGGACTTCCGGTTCCTGTGGCAGCAGATGATCACTCAGCCCGGCGTGGTCGATGCCGCGGGCTACCGGTTGATCTCGGATGTGGGTTCCTCCGATGGCGGCAAGACGGTCACGGTGACGATGAGCCAGGTTTACCCGGCCTGGCGTGAACTCTTCGTGAACTTGCTGCCCTCGCATCTGCTCAAGGACTCCCCGGGCGGGTTCACCAACGGTCTGGTCGAGCGAATCCAGGTGTCGGGCGGCAACTTCCGCATCAAGTCCGTAGACCGCGGCCGCGACGAAATCTTGCTCGAGCGCAACGATCGCTACTGGGGCACACCGGCTGCCCCGGACCAGATCCTGTTGCGGCGCGGCGGAACATCCGCGCAATTGGCCGATTCGCTGCGTACCGGCGACACCCAGATGGCCCTGGTGCACGGCGGCGTCGCGACTCAGGCGCAGCTGGCGGCGATTCCGTCGGTGCGGACCGCGATCATGGCGCAGTCGCGCCAACTACAGCTCGTCCTGAACGGACGCGGCACCGGAGATCTGAGCGATACCCGGGTTCGCCGCGGGGTTCTCGCGTTGCTCGATCCCGCGCTGCTGGCCACCGTCGGAGCGCAGACCGGTGGCTCGGTGGACCCGGTGCGCGCACAGATCCTGAGCCCCTCCGATCCCGGCTACGCGCCGACCGCGCCGCCGCGGATGTCCGCGGACGAGTCCTTCGCACTGCTCGCCGAGGCCGGTTACAACCGGGCGCCGGAAACCCCCGCGACTTCGCCCACCGCGCCCGCACCACAGCCTCGGCAGTTGACCAAAAACGGTAAGCCCCTTGCCGTTCGGATCGGTGCGGTGACCGCTGACGCGACTTCACTCGCGGTCGCCAACACCGCAGCCGACCAATTGCGCAGCGCCGGAATCGATGCCACCGTGCGCAGCCTCGCCGCGGACGCGCTCTACGGCAAGGAACTGGTCGAGGGCGGCGTCGACGCGATCGTCGGCTGGGCAGTCGCCGGATCCGATCCGGCGACCGTGCTCGCTTCCCGCTACGGCTGCCTGCCGGTGCCGGCCGCCGGCGCCGACAGCACCACCGTCACGACGTTCGAGTCGCTGCGCCGGGCGCCGAGCAACCTGTCCGGAGTGTGCGACCAGGCGTTGCAGCCGTCCATCGATGCCGCGTTGCGCGGGATCGATGTGCCCCAGGTGCTCGCCGAAGCCGAACCCGCACTGTGGAATTTGTCCACCGTGCTGCCGATCGTGCAGGACAACGTGGTCGCCGCCGCGGGCCCGCGGGTCGACGGGGCGTCGCTGAGCGGCGCCATTCAGGTCGGCATCTTCGGCGACGCGGCGATGTGGCGGCGGATTCTGTAATGGGTGGTTTGTTGCTGGTGCACGCGCACCCGGACGACGAATCCATCACCACCGGAGGCACTATCGCGCACTACCGCCGCCTCGGCGTGCCGGTGACCGTGGTGACCTGCACCCTCGGTGAGGAGGGTGAGGTGATCGGGGACGAGTGGGCGCAGCTCACCGTCGACCACGCCGATCAACTCGGTGGCTATCGGGTCCTGGAATTGTCAAGGGCACTGGCCGCTTTGGATGCTGGAACGCCGCGCTTCCTCGGTGGCGCCGGGCGCTGGCGGGATTCCGGGATGGCGGGTACACCGTCGGCCGAAAACCCCAGGGCCTTCGTCAATTCCGGCCAGGCCGCCGTGGACGCGCTCACCGAGATCGTGCTGGAGCTGCGCCCCGACGTGGTCGTCGGCTACGACCCGAAGGGTGGCTATGGGCACCCGGATCACATTCGCGCACACGAGGTTACGACCGCTGCCGTACATGCGGCGGCCGAAAAGGGCTGGGACACACCGAAGTTCTACTGGACCGTGACCGACGCCGACATCCTGCGCCTGCACACCACCGCCCTGGCCCGCCGCACCGTCGAAGGCCTGCCCGGCGCGCTGCCCGCCGGATGGCGACTGCCCACCGTGCACGAGCTCGCCAGCGTGCCGAGCCGGACCGTCACCGCGACCATCGACGTCTCCGATGCCCTGGCCGCGAAACGGGCCGCCTTGCGCGCGCACGCGACTCAGGTGACCGTGGCGCCCTCCGGACGCGAATTCGCGCTCTCGAACAACGTCGCCCAGCCCGTGCTGCCCGAGGAGCACTACGTCCTGGTGCGCGGCGAGCGGGGTCCGACCGGCACCGACGGACGCGAGCACGACCTGTTTGCCGGGATTGCCCGAATTGTGGCTAGCAGCCGCTAGATACCGGTAGCTGGGTGTCTGCTGAGTTACTCTCAGCGCGGGGTAAGGTTCGTTCGTTCACAGACGTTCGACGCGGAGGAATGCACGTTTCATGACGGCAGTCAGCGACAACGAGACGAACCATCTCAGCGTCGAGGATCACGGGTATCACAAGAGCCTCAAGCCGCGACAGCTGCAGATGATCGCCATCGGCGGCGCCATCGGCACCGGCCTGTTCCTGGGCGCGGGCGGCCGCCTCGCCAGCGCGGGCCCCGGCCTCTTCCTGGTCTACGCGGTGTGCGGTGTGTTCGCCTTCCTGATTCTGCGGGCCCTCGGCGAACTGGTGCTGCACCGGCCGTCCTCCGGATCGTTCGTCTCCTACGCGCGTGAGTTCTTCGGCGAGAAGGCCGCATTCGTGGCCGGCTGGATGTACTTCCTGAACTGGTCCATGACCGGTATCGCCGACACCACCGCGATCGCGCAGTACTTCCACTACTGGGCCGGCTTCTCCAGCATCCCGCAGTGGGTGCTGGCGCTGATCGCACTTGTCATCGTGCTCGGCATCAACCTGATGTCGGTGAAATGGTTCGGCGAGATGGAGTTCTGGGCCGCGCTGGTGAAGGTGTTCGCGCTGAGCGCGTTCATCATCATCGGCACGATCTTCCTGCTCGGCCGGTTCACCGTGCAGGGGCATCCGACCGGCATGTCGGTGGTCACCGACAGCGGCGGGCTGTTCCCGACCGGGCTGCTGCCGCTGGTCGTGGTCACCTCCGGCGTCGTGTTCGCCTATGCGGCAGTCGAACTCGTCGGCACCGCGGCGGGGGAGACCGAGAATCCCGAGAAGATCATGCCGCGCGCCATCAACTCCGTCATCTTCCGCATCGCGATCTTCTACGTCGGCTCGGTGGTGCTGCTCGGCCTGCTGCTGCCCTACACCGCCTACAAGTCCAGCGAGAGCCCGTTCGTCACCTTCTTCGCCGCGCTCGGCGTCCCCGGCATCGGCAGTGTGATGAACCTGGTAGTGCTCACCGCCGCGTTCTCCAGCCTCAACGCCGGGCTTTACTCGACCGGCCGCATCCTGCGCTCGATGTCGATGAACGGCAGCGCTCCGAAGTTCACCGGCGTGATGGGTAAGAACGGTGTGCCCTACGGCGGCATCCTGCTCACCAGTCTGATCGCGCTGTTCGGCATCGCGTTGAACGGCATCGTCCCTGACCAAGCCTTCAACATCGTCCTGAACCTCGCCTCGCTCGGCATCGTCTCCTCCTGGGCCACCATCGTGCTGTGCCAGCTACAGCTGTACCGGTGGTGGAAGCAGGGCAAGGTGGAGCGCCCGTCGTTCCGGATGATGGGCGCCCCCTACACCGGCTTCGTGACGCTGGTCTTCCTGTTCTTCGTGGTCGTGCTGATGGCCTTCGACCGGCCGATCGGCATGTGGACGGTGGCGGCGCTGGTGGTCATCATCCCGGCCTTGGTCATCGGCTGGTACGCAGCCCGTAAACGCGTCTTCGCCATCGCCGCAGAGCGCGAAGGCCACACCGGCCAGTTCCCGGTCGTCGCCAATCTCCCGATGGACGGCGACCCGCGCTAGGCAGTCTGTTAGCCGTAGACTCGCTGATGTGTACAACTGGGACCTGCAGAACGCCATCGCGGCCTTTGTGGACAGCATGCGGCCCTATGGGCCGGCGCAACACGAGCTGTACATGCACGCGCTGTACACCTTCGTGGACATGCAGAGCCACCTGCTGACCCTTCTCGGCTTCCCCCCGGTCCAGTGACCGCCACCGCCGACAAGCGCGCCGAGCCCGCGGCCGACCCCGATGAGCGGGCGCCCCGCGGGGTCCTGATGACGGTGCTCGTGCTGAGTGGGCTGTTCACCTTGGCGGTCGAGGTTCTGTACCTCCCCTTCTATCTCGGCCGCTCCGGTATCCCCGCGGCGGAACCCGCTGTCGTCGCCGCGGACTTCGCCGTCGCGGGCACCGGCGGCGCCACCCCGTTCCCGGTCACCGCCTTGCTCGCAGCGGTACTGAACGTCCTCCTGGTAGCCGCCATGGGCACGCTCACCACCAGCCTGCGCATCATGCTCCTGCCGCTGCTCGCCTGGGCCTTCGGCTTCTTCCTGTGCTCCATCCCCGGCCCTGGCGGCGACTTCATGCTCCTGAGCGACTGGAGCACCCTGATCTTGCTGCTGTGCGGTGTGATCCCGCCCCTGCTCTACGCGGTCTTCCGCTGGAATCCGGTGCCCACGTCCGCGCGCTGAACCGAAGCCGCGAATCCGATCACTCGATGCGGACGGCCATGGTGGCCACTACGGCGTCGGTGCGGGCGCGGAGGGCGGTGGCCAGGACGGGGCCGCGGGGGTTGTGGAAGATGCGGTGGCGCCAGCGTTTCGGCTCTATTTGGGCCAGGAGGACGGTTACGTGGCGCGGGGTGGCGGTCTGTTTGCGGACGTAGCCGGTGAGGGTGGCTACCAGGTTGCGGTGCGGGCAGGGGAGCACGACCAGGGGAATGCCTGGGTTCCATTCTTTCCAGAGGGCGCTCAGGGCCTTTGTTTTCGCCGGGTCGATTTCGGCTGCTACGGCGATGATTTCGCCGCGCATGCGGAGGGCGGCTTCGAGGGCGCGGACGGTGACGTCGCTGATCGTGACTACCGGGACGATGACCAGGGGGTCGTAGTCCGGCGTGTGGGTCAGTGGGGGTGGGATCAGGCCGAGGTGCATCGTTTGGGCTATTGAGCGGTAATAGTTTTCGGTGCGGGCGAACAGGATTATCAAGGCGGGGACGATGATCAGCAGTAGCCAGGCGCCCTCATGGAATTTCTCGGCCAGCAGCACGATGCCCGCGAGGCAGGTGAGGATGGCACCGAAGCCGTTGAGCAGGATCCGGGACCGCCAGCCGCGTCCGCGTTCGGCGAACCAGTGGCGCACCAAACCCGTTTGGCTGATGGTGAATCCGATGAAGACGCCGATCGCGTACAGCGGGAGCAGGCGGTGGGTGTCGGCGTCTACGACGACGAGGATGAGGCCGGCGGTCAGGGCGAGGGCGAGCACGCCATAACGGAAAACCGGTCGCTCCGAACGCATTGCGAACAGGGACGGCAGGCGGCGGTCCTTGGCCAGCAGCGACAGCAGGACGGGCAGCCCGCCGAAGCTGGTGTTGGCGGCGAGCACCAGCACCACGGTGACGGTGAGGTTGGTGAGGTAGAACAGCCAGCCGGTACCGAACGCGGCCGCCGACAACTGAGCCAGGACGGTCACGCCACCACGGGGCACCACCTCGTGATGCCGGATCAGCCAAGACAATCCGAGCAACATCACGCCGAGCAGGACACCGAGCGCGACTTCGGTGTGCTGGGCGCGCCGCGCGGCCGGACTGCGAAAGGCGGGCACCGCGTTGGCGATCGCCTCGACACCGGTGAGCGCCGAACACCCGGCCGCGAATGCCTTGAGCAGCAACAGGATTCCGACCGCTTCGAGCACCGGGAACGGCGCCTCGCCGGTGCCGATGACGGCGACCGGAGCCGACTGGAACAGCCCGATCACGATCACCGCGACCATCAGCACGATGAACAGGAACGCGGGTGCCATAAGCACTTTCGCCGATTCCGCGACGCCGATCAGGTTCAGCACCGTCAGGACCGCGAGCCCGGCCAGCGTGAGCGGCAGCAGATGATCACCCAGCGCCGGGAACGCACTCGCGAGGCTGGCCGCGCCCGCGGCGAGACTGACGGCGACGGTGAGCACGTAGTCCACTACCAGGCTGGCCGCGGCCAGCAACGCCGCGAACCGCCCCAGATGTTTCTTCGCGACCGCGTAGGAACCCCCGCCGTCCGGATGTACCGCGATCACTTGCCGATACGACAGCACGAGCACGAGCAACAGCGCGGCGATCGCACCCGCCACCGGCAGCGTCCACGACACCGCCGCCGACCCGGCCACGACCAGCACCAGCACGATCGCCTCGGGACCGTAGGCCACACTCGACAGCGCATCCAGCGACAACGCCGCCAGTCCGCCCACGGCGGTCAGCCGATACTTGTCGCCCTTCTGGATTCGCCGCATCCGCGGGTCGGCAATCGGCAACTCGTTCGTCCGCGGCTCCGCTACGTCGACCACGGCATCCATTCAACGCGGCGAGGCATCAGCTATCGGGCAGCGACACGAGGTGGCCGGTGTATGCAAATCGTGCAGTTTCCCGCGATTACGGCTGAATTCGGTCAGCTCCGGTCTCGAATTGCACGGCTTGCATACGTTCCCCGAGCCGGCCGGGTGTCACCGATTCGATCAGCGGCCAGGCCTGGTCGAGGGGAATGTCGATGACGAGGTAGCGCTTCTTGCCGGCCGCGGTGGCCGCGATGACGGTGGCGACTCCGGAGCGCCGCTGCCAAAACGACTGCCGCACAGTCCAGCCGATGATCCCGGGCGCCTCCAGGCAGTCCCGGGCGCGGTCCAGCGAGCCGGAGCGGGTGATCAGCCAGGCCGGGGAGTCGCCGGTCGCGGGAATCACGGTGTGCCCCAGCCCGCGATACCGATCTTCGGCCAAGGCCGCGCCGAGCACCACGAGCACACCGGGCAGCAGCAGCCACCAGAGCGAAAGCTGAACTCCGCCAATGCGTAAGAGGACCAGCAGCAGCGCGAGCAGCACTGCGGGGGTGAGTGCCCGGCTGTGTCTGCGCCGCCGAGCCACCGGTCCATGGGCGACCAGCGGAGCGGTCGCTTGCACAGTGGTTCGCACTGCGGCGACAGCGCTCTGGTCGCCAGAGTTCCGCCCCGGGCGCGGCGCCAGCAACTCGGCGAGCGTGCGTTCGACGGCGGCGCGCGGAGCCTGGGGCAGCAACGTCAGCTTGGGTTTCTCGCCGACCATGATCGCTTCGAGCTCCGCGGCTCCGGCAAGCCGCAGCAGGAGCGGTTCCTTCACGGTGGCCCCGCGCAAGCGCGCCAGATCCATGGTGATCTGGCGCGTGGTGAACAGGCCGTGGCGCAGGTGCAGTGTGCGCCCGTCGTCGAGCACCTGCAGATCATGATAGGTGGTCAGGTACCGGGCGCAGGCGGCGAGACTGACGACCAGCACGATCGCGGCGAGCAATGCGAAGGCCGCGAGGACGAGGGTGGTGACGCCGCCGTCCTCGATGTTCTGTGCCGCACGGGATTTGAACAGCAACCGGCCCAATCCGTACTGGAACGCCAAACCCACCGGCGGCGCGACTACGGCGAACCCGGTCAGCGACAACGGTGCGTAGCGAGCCCAAATCGGTTGCCAGTGACCGATTTCCCGCTGCGGGCGGGCAGGCTCGGCTGACGTTTCCTCCGAAACCTGTTGCACCGCCGTGTTTTGCCCGGTGTGGGCGAGCAGCTCCGCACGCAGTCCCGGCACCACCCGGGCATCGAGCGCGTCGAGTTTGAACTTGTCCTCTCGGTCCGCGGTCTTACCGGTACCGATGACCATCACCGCCAGCCCCAGCGCCCGCCGCAGCAGATCGGCTTCGATGTCGACCGATCGGATCCGCGAGCGCGGCACCGACAGCTTCTTACGCTGGATCAAACCGGTGCGCAGCTCCACGTGCGTCGGGCCGACGCGATAGCTCGTGGTGAACCACCGGGTGAGCGCGAACAACACGATCAGCGCCAGCGGCACCAGACTCCACAGATGATTGCCGCTACTGGTGCCGAGCAGCACGGTGCCGATCAGCACCGGGATGAACTTCACCAGCTCGGTAACCGGATGCACCAGCAGCATGCGCTTGTCCAGGCGCAGCCACGGTTGCACCGATAGCGGTGGATCGGCGACCTCGGTCACGTCGCGTCCCCGCGATGCTGCGCGGCGATTTCGGTGAGTCGCTGCACGGTCTGCTCGGCGACCGGCAGATCCAAGGCGGAGATGTGCACCGCGCCCGCGGACGAGGCGGTCGTGACGGTCACCGTGGCCAGCCCCAGCATCCGCTCCAGCGGTCCACGCTGGGTGTCCACGGTCTGGACCCGGGAGATCGGCGCGACCCGGCTCTCCTGCGTCAGCCAGCCGACCCGGGTGTACACGGCTTCCTCGGTCACCTCCCACCGATGCACCGCGTACCGCCACAGCGGCACCAGCACGGTGGTGATCGCGACCAGCACCAGCACCAGGCCCAGCGACAACAACGCCGAGCCGCGGCGATCGGCATCGACCGCCGCCCAGACCAGCAGCGCGATCACCGGAATCAGCCAGCCCGCCGCCACCTGCAATGCCCACAGCAATCGTGCCTTGGGACTGGGACGCCAGGCGGGATCGGCCATGATCGGGCGCGGCAGCGTCATCTTGCCATCTTGCCCGAACTTCGAGAGCAGGCAAACGAACAGGGCGTCGAGCGTGCCGAGCGGAAGCCGCCGCGGGGGAATAACGAAGCGCGGTGGCGCGGTTGTCCCGCTCATGACCGGGGTGCGTGCCCGGGTTGGATGACGCACGAGCAGTCGAGGGAGACAGTCCGGGATGTGTAGCGCATGATCGAGGGCGTGAGTGAGCGCAGCGAACGAACCAAGGGCACAGCGGAGCTAGCGACGCCGAGTGTTCCCCCTGCACCGCCCACGCCGTCGGCTATGCGGCGGGCGTTGCGGCGCGCGCGTGACGGCGTGACGCTGAACGTGGACGAGGCGGCCGTGCTGCTGCACGCGCGCGGCGAGGATCTGGCCGATCTGTGCCTGAGCGCCGCGCGAGTGCGGGATGCGGGGCTGGAGTCGGCGGGCCGGCCCAAGACGATCAGTTATTCGCGCAATGTGTTCATCCCGCTGACCCGGTTGTGCCGGGACAAGTGTCACTACTGCACGTTCGTGACGGTGCCGGGCAAACTGCGCGCCGAGGGCAAGGGCATGTTCCTGGAGCCCGACGAGGTGCTCGAGATCGCGCGCCGCGGCGCCGAACTGGGTTGCAAGGAGGCGCTTTTCACCCTCGGTGACCGCCCCGAGGACCGCTGGCCCGAGGCCGCGCAGTGGCTCGACGAACGCGGCTACGACTCCACCCTGGACTATCTGCGCGCCGTGTCGATCATGGTGCTGGAGGAGACCGGCCTGCTGCCGCACCTGAATCCGGGCGTGATGAGCTGGGAGGAGATCTCGCGGCTCAAGCCGGTGGCCCAGTCGATGGGCATGATGCTGGAGACCACCGCGGCCCGGCTGTTCACCGAGAAGGGCAACTGCCACTACGGCAGCCCCGACAAGGATCCCGCGGTCCGGCTGCGCGCCATCACCGACGCGGGCCGGCTCTCGGTGCCCTACACCACCGGTATTTTGGTCGGCATCGGCGAGACGCTGACCGAGCGCGCCGAGTCGATCATGGCGATCCGTAAGCAGCACAAGGCTTTCGGGCACATCCAAGAAGTCATCATCCAGAACTTCCGGGCCAAGGACGACACCGCCATGCGCGATGTCCCCGACGCGGGGATGGACGAGTTCCGCGCCACCATCGCGGTCACCAGACTGCTGCTGGGTCCCGATGTTCCGGTGCAGGCGCCGCCGAACCTGGTGTCGCACGAGGAATGTCGCGCGCTGATCGACGCGGGTATCGACGACTGGGGCGGCGTCTCCCCGGTGACCCCGGATCACGTGAACCCGGAACGGCCCTGGCCGAATCTGGACACGCTGCGGGAGATCACCGAGGCGGCCGGCTACCAGCTGGTCGAAAGGACTTCCGCGCACCCGAAATACGTGCGTGCGGGCAATCCGTGGATCGATCCGCGCATCGGCGCGCACGTGGCCGCGCTGACCGATCCGCAGACCGGTCTGGCGAACCCGGCCGCCATGCCGAAGGGCCTGCCGTGGCAGGAGCCGGACGAGTCCTGGGAGTCCGCCGGTCGCGTGGATCTCAACACCTCGATCGACACCACGGGCCGGAATACCGAGTCCCGCAGTGATTCCGGGCTCGGCGAGGAGATCGTCGGCGCGTTCGGCGACTGGGAGACGATCCGCGAGCAGGCCCGCGACTTGGCGGTCACCGCGCCGGAACGCCTCGACTCCGATGTTCTCGCCGCCCTGCGCGCCGCCGAAAAGGACCCCGCCGGGCTCACCGACGACGGCTACCTCGCGCTGGCCACCGCCGATGGCGCGAACCTGGAAGCCGTTGCGGCACTTGCCGATCAGCTGCGCCGCGATGTCGTCGGCGACGATGTCACCTACGTGGTGAACCGGAACATCAACTTCACCAACATCTGCTACACCGGCTGCCGTTTCTGCGCCTTCGCCCAGCGCAAGGGTGACGCCGACGCCTTCACCCTGAGCACCGATGAAGTCGCCGACCGCGCCTGGGAAGCCCACGTGGACGGGGCCACCGAGGTCTGCATGCAGGGCGGTATCGACCCGGAGCTGCCGGTCACCGGGTACGCCGATCTGGTGCGCGCGGTGAAGAAGCGGGTGCCGTCCATGCACGTGCACGCCTTCAGTCCGATGGAGATCGTGAACGGCGCCTCGCGCGGCGGCCAGAGCATCCGCGACTGGCTGGTCGCGCTGAAAGAGGCCGGGCTGGACACGATTCCGGGCACGGCCGCGGAAATCCTGGACGACGAGGTGCGCTGGGTGCTGACCAAGGGCAAGCTGCCCAGCTCGGCCTGGATCGAGGTGATCAGCACCGCGCACCAGATCGGTCTGCGCTCCAGTTCGACCATGATGTACGGCCACGTCGACAACCCCAAGCACTGGGTCGGGCATCTGCGGGTGCTGAGCGGAATCCAGGACCAGACCGGCGGTTTCACCGAATTCGTGCTGCTGCCGTTCGTGCATCAGAGTTCGCCGTTGTACCTGGCCGGCGCGTCCCGGCCGGGTCCGACGATCCGGGACAACCGCGCCGCGCACGCCCTGTCCCGCATCATGCTGCACGGCCGCATCGACAACATCCAGACCAGCTGGGTGAAACTCGGCACGGCGGGCACCCGCATGATGCTCAACGGCGGCGCCAACGACCTGGGCGGCACCTTGATGGAGGAGACCATCTCCCGCATGGCCGGCTCCCAGCACGGCTCCGCCAAGACCGTCGCCGAGCTCACCGAGATCGCCACCGGCATCGGCCGTCCGGTCCGGGAACGCACCACCGTTTACGGCCGGGTCGACCGGACGAACACCCCGCTGCCGCTTACGGTGGGATAGCCGAATCCCCACATGCTGGACGGCAGGCGACGGATCCACTCCGGCGGCACTAGGATCTAGGTGCTGGGACGTCGGTGCGGACGGGGCGCTTAGGGCAGACTGACCGGTAGTAACGTGGGGTATCCCGATAGGGTTTCGCAGGCGGGACCATCGCCGCAGGTGAGGACAGACTAGGAGAACGGCAGTGCCGTACATCATCGCTGAACCGTGCGTTGACGTGAAGGACAAGGCATGCATCGAGGAATGCCCCGTGGACTGCATCTACGAGGGTGGTCGCATGCTGTACATCCAACCCGACGAGTGCGTGGACTGTGGTGCATGTGAACCGGTGTGCCCGGTGGAGGCGATCTTCTACGAAGACGACACCCCGGATCAGTGGAGCGGCTACGTGAACGCGAACGTCGACTTCTTCCACGAGCTGGGTTCCCCGGGCGGCGCGACGAAGGTCGGCGCGGTCGATTACGACCCGCCGTTCATCAAAGAACTACCTCCGATGGCGGAATGAGCCCACGACTACGGGTCAGCAGTCTGCTACCCGATTTTCCCTGGGACACGATCGCAGCGGTCAAGGCGAGAGCGGCGGCGCACCCCGATGGGCTGGTCGATCTGTCGGTCGGCACGCCGGTCGACCCTGTCGCGCCGCTGATCCGTACCGCCCTGAACTCGGTGGCGGAGGTGCCCGGCTACCCGACCACGCACGGCACCCCGGAGTTGCGGGCCGCTGCCGTGGAGGCCATGAAGCGCCGCTTCGGCATCACCGGCGTCGATCAGGCCGCGGTGCTGCCGGTGATCGGTACCAAGGAGCTGATCGCGGGCCTGCCCCGGCTGCTCGGGCTCGGCACGGGCGACCTGATGGTCATCCCCGAGGTCGCCTACCCGACCTACGAGGTGGGCGCACTGCTCGCGGGTACGCAGGTGCTGCGCGCCGACGGACTGACCAAGTCCGGCCCGCAGACACCGGCGCTCATCTACGTGAACTCGCCGTCGAATCCGACCGGCCGCGTGCTCCCCGTCGACCACCTGCGCAAGGTGGTGGCCTTCGCCCGCGAACGCGGTGCGATCGTGGCTTCCGACGAGTGCTACCTGGGCCTGACATGGGAGGGTCGCGCCGCCTCCATCCTCGACCCCGAGGTGTGCGACGGCGACCACACGAATCTGCTTGCCATCCACTCGCTTTCGAAGACTTCGAACCTGGCCAGCTACCGCGCCGGTTTCGTGGCGGGCGACCCGGACCTGGTCGCCGAGCTGCTCGAGGTGCGCAAGCACTCCGGGATGATGCTGCCGCTGCCGATTCAGGCCGCTATGACGGCCGCGCTGGGTGACGACGCGCACGAGGCGCAGCAGCGCGAACGTTACCGCGCCCGCCGCGAGATTCTCCGGAATGCGTTGCAGGCGGCCGGTTTCCGCATCGATCACTCCGAGGCGGGCCTGTACCTGTGGTCCACCCGGGGCGAGAACTGCCGCGCGACCCTGGACTGGCTGGCCGAGCGCGGCATCTTGGCGGCGCCCGGAGACTTCTACGGGCCGAACAGTCACGAGCATGTACGCATCGCGCTGACGGCTAGCGACGAGCGCATTACCGCTGCCGCCCAACGCCTTTCGGCGAACTGATCCCGGCATCCCGGCGCGTTGTGCGCCGGGACCCAGGTGGGTTACTCGGGAGCAGCCGAGGTTTCTTCCGGTCCGGCACCGGACCGGCTGGGCGACACCCGGATCACTCCCGCGTCCAGATCCAGTTCGACTCGGGGGCGATCGGTCTCCCCGTTGCTGTCTCCGCTGCCCTCATCGGCCAGCTTCTGGCCAGGGAATAGCTCACCCATGATGCCCATGGCACCACCCTAGCCGCGCTCAGCGCAGCGCCGGGTCGGTGACCTTGTCGCTGCTCCCGGCCGCGGCGTAAACCCGGTCCTGCAGATCGAGCAGCAGGTTGCCGGGCTGTACCTCGACGAAGGTCCGGCTGATCACCCCGCCCTGCGGGCACCAGACCGCGACCTCGTGCCGGCCGGGCTTCAGATTGTTGATGACCATGGTGCCGGACGGATGCATGCTGATGCTCTGCGTATCGGGGGTGCCCATGCTCGGATCGATATTGCATCGATCCGCCGGGTACTGGGTCCCGGTGACGGTCACCTTGACCCGCTCCCGCCCCGGGACAACCTGAGCGGAACCCCAATGGTCGTCGGCTTGGGCGAGCGCGGGCGTAGCCAGCATCAGCGAGCCGGCAGCGAGGACGGTGGCAAGAATGCGCGGGGAAGTCATGGGATGAGCCTAGGTCGCACATGATCGTCGACGCCACTCCCGAACACCTGGCAGCCGCTGAACAGCCTCGGCGCGAACCGAATTCAGCTCGAATTCCGCGCACGGCTCGAGGGGTGGCGCCGGTGGACGCCAGGTCGCGCCGGCGCATCGCGCTCCGTAGTGTGGAGCCGATTGTCAGCAGGTGAAGGGGTTTGGTGCGATGCAAGGGGCGGGGCTCACCTTCGGGACGGTGTTCGCGGGGTATCAGATCGAGCGGCCGCTCGGCCGCGGCGGGATGGGGACCGTGTACGCGGCACGCCATCCCCGGTTGCCGCGGCAAATCGCCCTGAAGCTACTCAACCGGGACTTGTACGCGGACGAAACCGCGCGCCTGCGGTTCGAGCGGGAAGCCGATGTCGCTGCGCGGCTGGATCATCCGAATATCGTCTCGGTGCTGGATCGGGGAGCCGAGGACGGGGTGCTGTGGATCTCGATGCAGTATGTCGAGGGCAGCGACGCGGCGGCGTTCGGCGGTGCACCGCTGGATCCGATGCGGGCCGCGCGCATCATCGGACAGACCGCGGAGGCCTTGGACCACGCCCACGAACGTGGAGTGCTGCACCGTGATGTGAAGCCGGCGAACATTCTGCTCGCCGCCGCCCGCGACGGTGACCGCGTGTTGCTGACCGACTTCGGCATCGCGCGACTGCGCGATGATCAGCACCAGGCAACCAAGACCGGGGAGTTCCTGGCGACGCTGGCCTATGCTGCGCCGGAACAGCTTTCGGGTCTGCCGATCGACCACCGCGCCGATCAGTACGCGCTGGGCTGCACACTGTTCGCCCTGCTGACCGGCGCGCCGCCGTTCCAGGCCGGTAACCCGGGCGCGGTGGTCGCGGCCCATCTGACCCAGCCCGCTCCGCAGGCCCGCCGGGTCGTACCGCACCTACCGCCCGCGGTAGATGCCGCGATCGCCCGCGCCATGGCCAAGGATCCGGCGGAGAGATTCGCCAGCTGTGTCGAATTCGCGCAGACGGTACTGCGGGCGCTCGCCGGGCCGGCGCACAACCCGGTGCCTGCGGGCGGGTGGCAGCCGGTCCCGCAGCCGGCTCGCGTCGCCCCGCACCCCACCGTCGTGGCTCGCACCCGGAGCCGGGGAGTTTCGGCCGGCTGGCGAACCGTCGCCGTGCTGGCCGTGCTGGCGCTGGTCGGCGGAGTCGGTGCGGCCGGCGTGTATTGGAAGTTTCTGCGGCCCGTGTCCAAGACACCGTGGGGCTTCCAGCAGTCCATCGCGATCGCGTTCCCGCAGTTGATCCCACAGGCCCCCGGTGGCATCGGGTGGCGGGGCGTGCAGTGCTGGGGCGTCGGCACGGTGGTCGCGCAGCCGGGCGATCCGCTCCCGGCCAAGCAGATCACCTGTAAGGACCCCGAGGGGCTGACGATCTGGTTCACCGAGTACGAGCAGCAAGCGGATGTGGACACCTACCTCCGGGCCCACACGACCCATGTCGGCGAACGGGAGTTCTCCAGGCCGGGCGGGTTGCGGCTGTACCGGCCGATCGACCCGGCGGCCCCGTTCTCGCTGGCCACCTATGGCTGGGTGAGTTCGTTCACCAACCGTATTCTCGTGGAGGTGTCCTGGCCGGGGCACACCTTCGAGGACGTGCGCGACCAGTGGTGGCAGTCCGCCCCGTTCTGATCGCGCCGACACGCCCCGATAGGGGGCCGCATCCGCCGCCCGTGGCGTACTCGCAGGGCTAACCTGAGTTATGGACGCTGTCACGGTTGTCCCTACTCCCGCGAACGAACCGGTGCACTCCTACGCACCGGGGAGCCGGGAGCGTGCGCTACTGGTCGCGAAGCTCGCCGAGATCTCTGCCGAATCCGTCGATGTGCCGCTGGTGATCGGTGGCAAGCATCGGCCGGGGACCGGGCAGGGCCACGATATCGTCGCGCCGCACCGGCATCGCCACGTCTTGGGGACCTACACCGATACCACTCATTCCGAAGCGCGCGCGGCCATCGATGCGGCGGTCGCGGCCGCGCCCGCCTGGCGGGCGCTGCCGTTCGACGAGCGCGCCGCCGTGCTGTTGCGGGCCGCCGACCTGCTGGCCGGGCCGTGGCGCGAAACCATCGCCGCCGCAACCATGCTGGGGCAGTCGAAGACGGCGCAGCAAGCCGAGATCGACGCGCCCTGCGAGCTGGTCGACTTCTGGCGGTTCAATGTGGCGTTCGCGCGGGACATCCTGGCGCAGCAGCCGCAGTCCAGCCCCGGGGTGTGGAACCGGATGGACTATCGGCCGCTGGAAGGATTCGTCTACGCGATCACGCCGTTCAACTTCACGGCGATCGCGGGCAATCTGCCGACCGCGCCCGCGCTGATGGGCAATACCGTGGTGTGGAAACCATCACCCACGCAGACGCTTTCGGCGTTCTACACGATGCGGTTGCTGGAGGCGGCGGGGCTGCCGCCCGGCGTGATCAATATGGTGACCGGCGACGGGGTGGCGCTCTCGGAGATCGCGCTGGCCGATCCGCGCCTAGCCGGTATCCACTTCACCGGGTCCACCAAGACCTTTCAGTACCTGTGGCAGGAAGTCGGCGCGAATATCGGCCGCTACCACGGCTATCCGCGTCTGGTGGGGGAGACCGGCGGCAAGGATTTCATCGTCGCGCACCCCTCCGCCGAGCCGGACTCGTTGCGTACCGCGCTGATTCGCGGCGCGTACGAGTATCAGGGACAGAAGTGCTCGGCCGCTTCTCGCGCATATATTCCGCGCTCGCTGTGGCGGCGGATGGGCGACGACTTCCTGGCCGAAGTCGAGGAGCTGACCTACGGCGATGTCACGGATCTGTCGAATTTCGGTGGGGCGGTGATCGATCGGCGGTCCTATGACAAGAACGTCGCCGCCATCGAGCGCGCCCGCGGGGCGGGGCTCACCATCCCGGTCGGCGGTACCTACGACGACGCCGAAGGCTGGCTCATCCGCCCGACGGTGCTGCTGGCCGACGACCCGCGCGACGAGTCCTTCGCCACCGAGTACTTCGGGCCGATCCTGTCGGTGTACGTCTACGACGACGCCGAACCAGGCGCCTACGCGTCGATCCTCGACGAGGTCGACTCCGCCGCGCCCTACGCGCTCACCGGCGCGGTCTTCGCCCAGGACCGCCAGGCGGTCGAACAGGCCGGAGCCGCACTGCGTTTCGCGGCGGGCAACTTCTACATCAACGACAAGCCGACCGGCGCGGTGGTCGGGCAGCAGCCCTTCGGTGGCGCCCGCGCCTCCGGCACCGACGACAAGGCCGGCTCGCCGCTGAACCTGCTGCGCTGGATCGCACCGCGCACCATCAAGGAAACCTTCGACCCGCCGGCCGAGTACCGGTATCCGCATATGCAGGCGGAGGGATGACCCTTCCCGTTTCCCGGAGTGCGGCATGGGGATGAATCCGCTGCGCCCGGTAATTCTCGCGGCGGCCGACTCGCCGCGGATGAAGCGCGCCATCACCGGCACGAAGATCACCGCGGACATCGTGCGACGGTTTGTGGCGGGCGAGGATCGGAGCGAGTTGCTGCCCGTGGTCGCCGATCTGCTGGCGAGTCGCCGGTTGATCAGTGTGGATTTCCTCGGCGAGAACACCACCGACCGCGCGCAAGCCGATGCCATGGTGGCGGAATACCTTTCGCTGATCAACGATCTGGCGGCGGCGCCGCGGCCCGCCCTGCCGGGGATCGGGGCGGCTCCGGTCGAGGTGTCGGTGAAGCTCTCGGCGCTCGGTCAGGCGCTGCCCGTCGACGGGCCCGCCATCGCGACCGAGAACCTGCGCATCCTGTGCGCCAAGGCCGACGAGGCCGGGGTGTGGGTGACTGTGGATGCCGAGGACCACACCACCACCGACGCCACCCTGGCGGCCGTGCGTGAGTTGCGAGCCGAATTCCCTTGGCTGGGAGCGGTTTTGCAGGCGTATCTGCATCGCACCGAATCCGACTGCGCGGAACTGGCCGGGCACGGTTCGCGAATCCGGTTGTGCAAGGGGGCCTATCGAGAACCGCGCGAGGTGGCGTTCCAGCGCGCGAGCGAGGTCACCGACTCCTACCTGCGCTGCCTGGAGACCCTGATGCGCGGCGACGGCTACCCGATGGTCGCCACCCACGACCCGGTGCTGATCCTCGCCGCCGAGCAGCTCGCCGCCGAAACCGGCCGCGACATCGGCAATTTCGAGCATCAGATGCTGTACGGCATCCGCGACTCCGAGCAGTCGCGGCTGGCGGGCGCGGGGAACGCGATGCGTGTCTACGTGCCCTACGGCAGCCAGTGGTACGGGTACCTCACCCGCCGACTGGCCGAACGCCCGGCCAACCTGACCTTCTTCCTGCGGGCGCTGGTCAGCAAGAGCTGATCAGACCAGCGGTTTGCCGAGACGACGGCGGACGCGCATGTCCAGCAGGTAGGCGTTCATCGGAAACATCCGCGCCTGCTTGGGAAGTCGCGTGTGTACCGCCGCGATCGTGCGCAGCGTGCGCTCGAAGCGGGCCTCGTCGCGGGCGGTCCACGCCAGGCGCATTTCGTCGCGCAAGTGCTGGGGCAGCAGCCCGGTCACGATGAAGCGCTGCAATCGGGCGAAGGTCAGCCGGATCGGGCGAGGCATCATCGTCAGGTCGATCATGTCGTTGAAGTAGCGGCGCAACTCGGGCTCGATGGACTTGGTGGCCAGGTTCTCGTCCCAGTACCGCTGGAAGGCGGCGCGGTCGGCCGGCCACATCTCCGGGCGCATCTGCAAGGTGGTGCCCAGCCGCGCGCAGTACTGGTAGAAAGCCTCGGCCATCGCCGGCGCCATCGGGCCGTGGATGCGGGTGTGCAGATCGTCGATGCCCCAGTACAGGCAGGCCGCGACCCACAGCTGCAGATTCGGGTCGAAGGCGTTGTACTTGACCGGGCTGGTCGCGGTGGACCGCACCGGGCGGTGCGACTCGTTGACGGCCTCGCGGTAGGCGACGCGCTCCTCGTCGGTGCCCATCAGCGCGACCGCGAGATAGGTGAGCGTGGTGCGCAGCCGCTTGACCGGATGCAGGGTGACCTTGCCGCTGTCGACCGTGCTCTCCAGCACGCCGCGCCCGACGGGACGCAGGCTGAGCTGCATGATGACGTTGGCCGCGCCGCCCAGGAAGGCGGCGACACCGTCCATGTGCTCTTGCACGGTGTCCGGCGTGAACGGGGTGTAGGCGACCGGTTCGGAGTCGTGGGCACGAGATGCGGCTGTCATGGCTCCCCATTGAGCTGTGAGACGATTTACATCGAACCTTCTCATCCTCTCGGCACTGTGTCAATGATGATCGAAGGACGTCATCGCCTCACGGCATACCGCGGGTAGATAGGGTGGACACCATGGCGAGGCTGACCAAGTTGCTGTCGCTGGTGCGCAGCACCGGCCCCGAGGATCGCAATCAAGCGCGCGTGCTCGACGCGGCGCTGATGGCGTTCCTCGACTTCGGAATCAAACGCACCAGCATGGTCGAGGTGGCCCGGCGCTGTGGGCTGTCCCTCGCGACGCTGTACCGGCGCTTCGCCAGCAAATCCGATCTGATCCAGGCGGTCGCACTGCGGCAGACCCGCGACTTCATCGACGAGGTGGACGCCGTCCTGCAGCGCCAGGTCGACCGCGACGCCAGCGCCGAGGACCAGATCGTCGAACTGTTCGCCGCCTTCCTCACCGGCCTGCGCGAGAACAAGCTGGTGCACCGATTGCTCGCCACCGAACCGGAATTCGTGCTGCCCTTCCTCACCACGCAGGGTGCGCCGATCATCGAGCTGGGTCGCGACTATCTCGCCGAGTTCGTCACCCGGCTGCAGGCGGAAGGCAAACTGCCGGAATACGATCCGGCGCCGCTGGCCGAAATGATCGCGCGCACGGCGATTTCGCTGGCGCTCACGCCGCAGACGGTGATCCCGCTCGGTGACGACGCCGCGATCCGGCAGTTCGCCCGCGACCATGTGGTGGTGTCGTTCCGGGTGCCGAGCTAGACGAGCCGCAACCCCAGGCGCCGGCGCAATCGGAAGTCGGCCATATAGGCGTTGACCGGAAACATTCTGACCGCCTTCGGCATTCGGCCCGACACGGCGCCGAGGGTCTGCAGCAGAGCGGCGAGCAGCTGGTCGTCGAAGGCGCTCCAGCGCATGTCCATCTGCTCGCGCAGGTGCGGCGGCAACATTCCGGCGACCACCCAGCGATGGAACTTCGCGAACGGGAGCCGGGCGGGCAGGGGCAGCATCTTCAGATCGATCAGGTCGTCGAAATAGGCGCGGACCGGCGGATCGATCCGGGTGCGCGCCAGATTCTCGGCCCAATACGCGTCGAACGCGGCGCGGTCGGCGGGCCACATTTCGGGACGCATCTGTAAGGTGGTGCCGAGGCGGGCGGCGAAATAGTAGTAGGCGTCAGCGGCCTGCTCGTCCATCGGGCCGTGCAGCCGCTCGTACATATCGCGGGCGCCCCAATACAGGCAGGCGGCCACCCAGAGCTGGAGCTTCGGGTCGAAGGCGTTGTATTTCACCGGACTTGCCGCGGTCGAGCGGACCGCCCGATGTGAGCGATTCACCGCGTCGCGATAGGCCGCGCGCTCCTCGTCGTCGCCGAGCATGGCCACCGACAGGTAGGTCACCGTGGTCCGCAACCGCTTGATCGGATGCAACGTGACTTTTCCGCTGTCCACGGTGCTCTCGACTACGCCGTACCCGACCGGTGGCTCCGCGAGCTGCATGATTACATTCGCCGCGGCCCCGAAGAAGGCGGTGGCGCCATCGAGATACCGCGCGATATCGAAATCCGCGCCGGGGGAATCGCTGGGCGGCGCCGAATTGTGCGCTGCGCGAAGCGGACTGGTCATGATCGACCTCGTTCTCGTCGTTGAGAAGGTTATGCGCCAACTGTCTCACTGCCTCGCGAGAGTGTCAACGGTCACACCCGATTCGTGGCCTCGGAAGCCGGGCCGGCCGGGGCCGCAGTAGCGTGGGCGAGTGTCTTACGGTCCGCCATTGTTGCTTCGTTCACTGAATCCGCTCGCTGTCGCCGCGGGGGCGGATATCCCTGACGCGGTCACCATCGCGGGGGTGACGTTGTCGCGCAGTGACCTACTCGGCGCGGCGACCTCGGTGGCCGAGCGGATCTCGCGCGCGGAACGGGTTGCGGTGCTGGCCGAACCGACCGCGACGACGGTGCTCGCGGTGGTGGGCTGCCTGATCGCGGGCGTGACCGTGGTGCCGGTTCCGCCGGATTCCGGGAGCGCCGAGCTCGCGCACATCCTGACGGATTCGGGTGCCCAAGCGTGGCTGGGGGCGGTCCCGGAGGGCACGGGCCTGCCGGTGGTGCCGGTGCGGGTGCACGCCCGATCCTGGCATACCTATCCCGAACCTGACCCGGCCACAACGGCTTTCGTGCTCTACACCTCCGGGACGACCGGCCCGCCGAAGGGCGTCGTGCTCAGCCGCGGGGCCATCGCCGCCGGGTTGGACGCGCTCGCCGATGCGTGGGCCTGGACGCCGAATGATGTTCTTGTGCACGGGCTTCCGCTGTTCCACGTGCACGGCCTGATCCTCGGGCTGCTCGGCCCGCTGCGGGTGGGCAGTCCGCTGATCCACACCGGCAAACCCACTCCGCAGGCGTATGCCGCCGCCCGCGGCACGCTGTACTTCGGAGTGCCTACGGTGTGGTCGCGCATCGCCGAAGACGTCGATGCCGCAAAGCAATTGGCCCACGCCCGCCTGCTCGTTTCGGGCAGCGCGCCCCTGCCGGTCCCGGTCTTCGAGAAGCTGCGCGAGCTCATCGGCCACGCCCCGGTCGAGCGCTACGGCATGAGCGAAACCATGATCACCCTGTCCACCCGTGCCGACGGCGAACGCCGCCCCGGCTGGGTCGGCACCCCCGTCGCGGGCGTCCAGACCCGGCTCCGTGACGAGGCGGGCAACGACTTCCCGCACGACGGCGAAAGCATTGGCGGCCTCCAGGTTTCGGGCCCCATGCTCTTCGACGGCTACCTCAACCGCCCCGACGCCACCGCTGAAAGCTGGACCCCCGACGGCTGGTTCAAAACCGGCGACGTCGCCGCCATCGACCCCGCGGGTTTCCATCGCATCGTCGGCCGCGAATCGGTAGACCTCATCAAGTCCGGCGGCTACCGCATCGGCGCGGGCGAAATCGAAACCGCCCTCCTCGGCCACCCCGCAGTCGCCGAAGCCGCAGTCGTCGGCGTCCCCGACCCCGACCTCGGCCAGCGCATCATCGCCTTCGTCGTCCTGCGCGATCCCGCCTCCGATTCCATCGACCAACAGCTGATCACCTATGTGGCCGAACAGCTTTCGGTACACAAGCGCCCCCGCGAAATCCGCGTCGTGGATTCACTGCCCCGCAACGCCATGGGCAAGGTGCAGAAGAAGCTGCTCGGGGATTGACCTCGAGCTGACAGCGGCTCGTGCGGCTGGCTCAGCAGAACGCCCACCGGCTTGATGCCGGTGGGCGTTTCACACTGCGGGTGGCGCTCAGTCGTTGGCGTGCAGTGCGGCGTTGAGTTCGATGCCGGTGCCCTTGCGGGGGACGACCTCGACGGCGCCGGTTTGGGAGTTGCGGCGGAAGAGGAGGTTGTTCTGGCCGCTCAGGGTGGCTGCCTTGACGATGGTGCCGTCGGGGGTGCTGACCTTGGTGCCCGCGGTGAGGTAGAGGCCGGCTTCGAGAACGCAGTCGTCGCCGAGCGGGATGCCGAGGCCGGAGTTGGCGCCGAGCAGCGAGCGCTCGCCGATGGAGATGATCGTGGTGCCGCCGCCGGAGAGGGTGCCCATGGTGGAGGCGCCGCCGCCGATGTCGGAGCCTTCGCCGACCACGACGCCGGCCGAGATGCGGCCTTCGACCATGGAGTTGCCGAGGGTGCCGGCGTTGAAGTTCACGAAACCCTCGTGCATGACGGTGGTGCCCGAGGCCAGGTGGGCGCCGAGGCGGACGCGGTCGGCGTCACCGATGCGGATGCCGGAGGGGACCACGTAATCGACCATGCGCGGGAACTTGTCGATGCTGTAGACGGTGACCGGGCCGCGGGCGCGCAGCTTGGCGCGCACAGTCTCGAAACCTTCGACGGCGGCCGGGCCGTGGTTGGTCCACACCACATTGCTGAGCAGGCCGAACTGGCCGTCCAGGCTGATCTCGTGCGGCTTGACCAGGCGATGTGAGAGCAGGTGCAGGCGCAGGTAGACGTCGTGCGCGTCGACCGGCGCGGCGGACAGGTCCGCGATGGTGGTGCGCACCGCGATCACATCGACACCGCGGGCGTCGTCGAAACCGAGCAGCGCCGCGAACTCCGCAGGCGCCTCCTCCAGGCGCTTGGTGTCGGTCTCGGCGAACTCGCCCAGTTCCGGACTCGGGTACCAGGTGTCCAGGACGGTTCCGTCCGCGGTCACGTTGGCGATACCGATTGCTGCTGCTCCCTGAATGCTCACGTCAGAAGAGGTTACCCACTGTTCCTGAGCAGTGGTCAGCTACCTGCCACCCTTCTAGCCAAATTTGTCTACTCGAGCTACGCTGATTCCGGTAACCAAATTTGGCTAGATAGGAGTTCGGATGTCCTCTGTAACCCCGTACGTGATGGTCGACGACGCCACTGTCTTCCGTGCGTTCCTCGAGCAGGTCTTCGAGGCCGAGGTGACCGACGTGGTGCCGCTACCCACGGACCCGAAGCGAATGATCCACGCGCAAGCCCACATCGGCGACAGCTCGCTGTTCTTCGCCGATTCCGGCCCGGACGGTGGTCGCTGCCTGAGCTCACCCACCGAGCCGGTGCATGTCCAGCTGTGGAGTCAGGTACCCGATCCCGAAGGCGCCTACGAGCGGGCGATCACCGCCGGTGCGCGCCCGGCCGCGCCGGTCACCGTCCAGGCGGACGGCAGCCGGATGGGCGGCTTCGTCGACCCGTTCGGCACACTGTGGTGGGTCACCGCACCGGCCTGACCATTCGACCTGGAGGTACCACGTGACGGCGGTTCGACTGCTCGTGCTCGGCGCGGTCCGGCGTCGTGGCCGCACCCACGGCTACCAGGTGCGCGCCGACCTGGAATCCTGGGGCGCGCACGAATGGGCAAGGGCCACTTCGGGTTCGGTGTACCACGCGCTGAAGTCCCTGACCAAGGACGAACTACTGCGTGCGCACGACACCAGCCCGAGCGAAGCAGGCGGACCGCCGCGCATGGAATACGAGGTGACCACCGCGGGCGAGCAGGCCTACCTCCAGCTGCTGCGTTCCGCGCTGGCCCGCCGCGACCCCCGCCTCGACCTGCTCGCGGCGGCCGTCGGCTTCATCGACGACCTGCCCCGCGCCGATGCTGTTGCGCTGCTGCGGGATCGGGCCCGCGAGTTGGGTGAATGGCGCGCCAGCATCACCACCCATCTGCCCCCGGACACCGATCTCGACACCTGGGGCCCAGTCGGCGAAGTCCTCGGCCTGTGGCTCGACACCGCCGACAGCCGCGCCGCCTGGACCATGCGCCTGATCGGCAGGCTTGAGGGCGGCGCGTTCAAGATGGCCGACGACTAGTCCGCCGAGGGCCGCTGGATCGCCCGCCGGGAAGGTGTCCGCGCGTTAGCCAGTCTCTTGGGTCAAGGTGTACTAGCTCTCCCACTCTGAGCGACAATGCCTGCCGAGGGCCGAGATCGTCGCTCAAAGTGGGAAGCAACTTAGTCATACCCCTTTTGGCCAGCTACTTCGGCGCTAAGTCGTTCACGGTAGGGGTTGTTCTCCGCCGCCACTCGTGACTGAGCGCGGCAGCAGGGTCGTAGGCTGGGCGGGTGAACCTCGACCTGTCTGCCGATCCCATCGCGCTCACCGCGGCCCTTGTCGATATCCCCAGTGTTTCGCTGGATGAGAAGGTCATCGCCGATGCGGTCGAGCAGGCATTGCGGGAGCAGACGAGCGGGTTCGAGGTGCTGCGGCACGGGAATGTAGTGCTGGCGCGGACGAATCGGGGGCTGCCGGCGCGGGTGATTCTGGCGGGGCATCTGGATACCGTCCCGATCGCCGACAATGTGCCGAGCCGGTTCGAGCAGGACGCGGCGGGGGAGCAGGTGCTGTACGGGTGCGGCACCGTCGATATGAAGTCGGGGGACGCGGTGTTCCTGCACCTGGCCGCGACCATCGCCGACCCGGTGCACGATCTGACGCTGATCTTCTACGACGGCGAGGAGATCGCGGCCAAGCACAACGGCCTCGGGCACATCGAACGGGAGCTGCCGGAATGGCTGGAAGGTGATCTGGCGATCCTCGGCGAACCGTCCGGCGGCTGGATCGAGGCGGGTTGCCAGGGCACGATGCGGGCTCGGTTGAGTACTGCGGGCGTCCGGGCGCATTCGGCGCGAGCGTGGAAGGGCGACAACGCGATTCACCGGCTCGCCCCGATCCTGCAGCGCCTCGCTGAATATCAGGCGCGGGAGGTCGACATCGATGGCTGTGTCTATCGAGAGGGTTTGTCCGCGGTGCGCGTCGCCGGTGGGGTAGCGGGCAATGTCATCCCGGACGCCGCCGAGGTGGACGTGAATTTCCGCTTCGCCCCGGACCGTTCGGTCGAACAGGCCGTCGAGCATGTGCGCGAGGTCTTCGACGGCCTCGAGCTGAGCTTCGAGGTCACCGACTCCGCCCCGGGCGCGCTGCCCGGCCTCACCGCCCCCGCCGCCAAGGGCCTGATCGACTCGGTCAACAGCCATGGCGGCGGCGGTGTGCGCGCCAAGTACGGCTGGACCGACGTGTCCCGCTTCGCCGCCCGCGGCATCCCCGCCGTCAACTTCGGTCCGGGCGACCCCAACCTCGCCCACAAGCGCGACGAGCACTGCCCGACCGCGCAGATCACCGCCGTCACCGCCATGCTGCGGACCTACCTGACCGGCTCCTAGCCGCGGCCACGCCCAGCGGTAGCGTGGAGCGCATGTCCAGCGACGCTGCCGAACCCGAGGTTGCCAGTCCGCCCACAGCCGGTACCCCGGCTACCGATCCACCCGCTCAGCCGATGCTCGGCACCCCGGTCGACAGCGCGCCGGTCGCCAGCGGCCCGGTACCGGGCCTGCCCAAATCCACACCGAAGATGCGAGGACCGATCATGTTCCGGCGGGATCGGAAACCGGGGCTGCGGACCGCGGACCAGAACCTACTCGACGATCACGGTCCCAGCGACTGGGTGCACACCGATCCGTGGCGGGTGCTGCGGATCCAGTCCGAGTTCGTGGAGGGCTTCGGCGCGCTGGCCGAGGTGCCGCCGGCGGTCTCGGTCTTCGGTTCCGCCCGCACACCCGTCGACACTCCCGAATATCAGGCGGGCATGGCGATCGGCGCCGCGCTGGCCAGAGCCGGGTTCGCGGTGATCACCGGTGGCGGACCGGGCGCGATGGAGGCGGTGAACCGCGGCGCCTCCGAGGCCGGCGGGTATTCGATCGGCCTCGGTATCGAGTTGCCGTTCGAGCAGAGCCTCAACGAGTGGGTCGACCTCGGCATCAACTTCCGCTACTTCTTCGCGCGCAAGACCATGTTCGTGAAGTACTCGCAGGCCTTCGTCTGTCTCCCCGGCGGTTTCGGCACTCTCGACGAATTGTTCGAGGCGCTCACCCTGGTGCAGACACGCAAGATCACCCGGTTCCCGATCATCCTGTTCGGCACCAAATACTGGTCCGGCCTGATGGATTGGCTGCGGGATTCGCTGGCCGCCTCGGGCAAGATCGCCCTTGGCGACCTGGACCTGCTGCATGTCACCGACAGCGTCGAAGAAGTGGTGGCGTTCATTACCAGCAATGCCGCGGCGGGTGGCGCCGCCGATGCGATCGGTACGGAGGATTCGTGGTGAGTGAACCTGTGGTGCAGCCTTATTCGGTGTGCGTGTATTGCTCGGCGAGCACGGCCGACACCGATTACCTGACCCTCGCTGCCCAGGTCGGTACCGAGATCGCTGGCCGTGGTTGGCAATTGGTGTCGGGCGGCGGGCACGTGTCGATGATGGGCGCGGTCGCCACCGCCGCCCGGGCCGGTGGCGCGAACACCGTCGGCGTCATCCCGAAACACCTGGTGCACAAGGAAGTCGCCGACACCGACGCCGACGAACTGGTCGTCACCGACACGATGCGACAGCGCAAGCAGATCATGGAGGACCGCGCCGACGCCTTCCTCACTTTGCCCGGCGGTATCGGCACGCTGGAGGAATTCTTCGAAACCTGGACCGGCGGATACCTCGGGCAGCACGACAAGCCGGTGGTGCTGCTGGACCCGAATGGCTTCTACCGCGGCCTGTTCGACTGGATCGACGAGTTGTACAACCGAAAGTTCGTGCCGCAACCGGCTTTGGATCGGATCACAGTGGCTAACACCTTGGAAGAGGCCTTCGCGGCTTTGCGACCCTGAGGAGATGTGCTGTGAGTGAGACGCGTACGACGGTCAGCCTGTTCGACCTGGCGAAGTCCTTGCCCCGCATGGCTTTCGACGCGCCGTCGATGCTGCGCGGCGCGAAGGGCATGCTGGTCAGCGGCGGCAGCAAGGCCTCGGTCGGCCTGTACTTCCAGCGCAACGCGCACCGGCACCCGGACCGGCTTTTCCTGCGGTTCCAAGGGCAGAAGTTCACCTACCGTGAGGCTAACGCCGAGGTGAACCGGTACGCGCACGTGCTCGCCGACCGCGGTGTCAACCGCGGTGACGTGGTCGGTGTGCTGATGACGAACCGGCCCGAGACCCTGTTCGTGGCGCTGGCCGTGGTCAAGCTCGGCGCCACCGTAGGCCTGCTCAACTACAACCAGCGCGACGAAGTGCTCTCGCACAGCTTCGGCCTGCTGGAGAGCGTGCTCGATGTGATCGGCGAGGAATGCCAGGAGGCCTTCGACTCGCTCGCCGAGGCGCCGTCGAATGTCTTGTTCAGCAACGATCTTCGCGAAGCCGCCCGCGGCGCCGACGATTCCGATCCGGCGGTGTGCGCGCAGGTCACCGCCCGCGAGCGCGCCTTCCTGATCTTCACCTCCGGCACCACCGGCCTGCCCAAGGCCAGTGTGATGACGCACCGGCGCTGGACCCAGTCCATGTCCGGTCTCGGCGGTCTGGGCGTGCGCCTGAACGGCGGTGACGCCCTCTACTGCTGCCTGCCGCTGTACCACAACAACGCGCTCACGGTGGCGCTGTCGTCGGTGCTCGCGGGCAGCGCCACCTACGTCCTCGGCCAGAAATTCTCCGCCTCCGGCTTCTGGGACGAGATCATCGGCGAGGAGGCGACCGCGTTCATCTATATCGGCGAGCTGTGCCGGTATCTGCTGAACCAGCCCGCCAAACCCGCCGACCGGCAGCACAAGGTCCGGCTCGCTGTCGGCAACGGGCTGCGCCCGGAACTGTGGGACGAGTTCAAGAGCCGGTTCGGCATCAACCGCATCGTCGAGTTCTACGGTGCGAGCGAGGCGCCGGTCGCGTTCATCAACGCCTTCGGCGTCGATCGCACCGCCGGATTCACGGTGCTGCCGTTCACGATCGTGGAATACGACGAGGAGAACGGCGCGGCCAAGCGCGACTCGGACGGCCGGCTGCGCCGGGTCGGAGCAGGCGGGATCGGGCTGCTGCTGGCCAAGGTCACCAACCGCCAGCCCTTTGACGGCTACACCGACCAGGACGCGACCGAATCCAAGCTGGTGCGCGACGCGTTCAAAGACGGCGACGCCTGGTTCGACACCGGCGACCTGGTCCGCAATCAGGGCTGGTGGCACATCGCCTTCGTCGACCGGCTCGGCGACACCTTCCGCTGGAAGGGCGAGAACGTGGCCACCACGCAGGTGGAGGGCGCGTTGAACAAGTACGACGGCATCGACGAAGCGGTGGTGTTCGGCGTCGACGTTCCCGGCGCGGACGGCAAGGCGGGCATGGCCGCGATCACCCTGCGCGAGGACGCGACATTCGACGGCAAGGCCCTCGCCGAGCTCGCCTACGACCAGCTGCCCGGCTACGCGGTGCCGCTGTTCCTGCGCGTCGTTTCCGAGCTGGAGCAGACCTCCACCTTCAAGAGCCGCAAGGTCGACCTGCGCAAGCTGGGTTACGAATCGGACTCCGATACCGAGCTGTATGTCTTGTCGGGCCGCTCCGAGGGCTATGTGCCGTTCTACGACGACTACCCGGAGGATGTTGCGGCACGTCGCGCTCCCAAGTAGTGCCACCCGTTGGGGCACATAGCTTTCCGCTATTGCCCGGTAGCGTCAGTCGGCATGACAGAAGCGCAGAGCAAACACACCGTCATGCGTTCCTCCGTGATTCTCGCGAGCATCCTCGCGTTGTTCGCCGCCGCGCTGGTCGCGCTCGGCGGCGGCGTAGCCCAAGCCGCACCCGGCCTCGACATCCCCACCGGCAGTAGTACTGCCATGGGTCCCCAAGACGAGGGTGGCAATGGCGGCGAAGAGCCAGGCGCCGAGGGTGGCAAGGGGGAGGACGGCACCGACGGTGGCGGTAAGGGTGACGCCGGCAAGGGCGGCGAAAAGGGCGGCAAGGGTGGCAAGGGCGGTGACAAGTCGAAGGGAGCCGGCCAGGGCGTCGCTGGTGACGATGAAGACGACGAAGACGACAGCGATGACAGCAAAGACGACTAGGACCGTGTGATCTCAGGTCCATCGACCCCAGCCCCGGACGCGCCCTGCGCGCCCGGGGCTCGTTCGTACCGTAGATCTTGATGCGCCGCCCGCTGGGTACAGTCAAGGTCATGTTCAGCCCCGCCGCAATGCCGCTTCCTACGCTCTGCGGCAGACCGGTACCGGCGGATCGGGCGCTGGTGATGGCGATCGTGAATCGCACCCCCGATTCCTTCTACGACCGAGGCGCCACCTTCAGTGACGCGGCCGCGATGGACGCGGTCGCGCGCGCGGTGGACGAAGGCGCCGATCTGGTCGATATCGGCGGGGTGAAGGCGGGCCCGGGCAACCGGGTGGACGCGGCCGAAGAAGCCCGCCGCGTCGTGCCGTTCGTCGCGGCGATCCGAGGCAAATACCCGCAGCTATTGATCAGCATCGATACCTGGCGGGCCGAGGTGGCGCGTGCGGCGGTCGACGCGGGCGCGGACCTGATCAACGACACCTGGGCCGGCGCGGACCCCGATCTGGTGCGGGTAGCAGCGGAAACGGGGACGGGAATCGTGTGCAGTCACACCGGCGGCGCGGTGCCGCGGACCCGCCCGCACCGGGTCCGGTACGACGATGTGGTCGCGGAAGTGACGCGGACCGTGGTGGATGCCGCCGAACAGGCGCTCGCGGCGGGCGTGCGGCGGGATGCGATCCTGATCGATCCGACCCACGATTTCGGGAAGAACACCTATCACGGGCTCGAGTTGTTGCGGGCAGTAGACGTTCTCGTAAATACCGGATGGCCAGTGCTGATGGCGCTGAGCAACAAGGATTTTATCGGGGAGACTCTAGGTGTCGGTCTATCCGAACGATTGGAGGGCACATTGGCAGCAACCGCATGGTCCGCCGCCGCGGGCGCCCGGGTCTTCCGCGTCCACGAAGTAGCCGCGACCCGCCGCGTGGTCGACATGATCGCCGCTATCCAGGGCATTCGGCCCCCCGCACGCACCTCGCGAGGTCTGGCATGACGATCAATACCTGGGACAACCCCGATTGGGCGGTCGAAGCACTGGTCGACGCCAAGGACGGCCGCACGGTCTCGGTCGTGCTGCCCGCCTTGAACGAGGAAGCCACCGTCGCCGACGTGGTCGCCAGCATCCGCCCGCTGCTGGGCACCCTGGTCGACGAACTGATCGTGCTCGACTCCGGCTCCACCGACGCCACCGCCGAACGCGCCCGCGCCGCCGGCGCCGAAGTATTCACCCGCGAAGAGGCCGTTCCCGAACTGGAACCGGCGCCCGGCAAGGGTGAAGTCCTGTGGCGGTCACTGGCCGTCGCGAGCGGCGACCTCATCGCCTTCGTCGACTCCGATCTCATCGACCCCGACCCGGCTTTCGTCCCGAAACTGCTGGGCCCCCTGCTGACTGTCGACGACATGCAGTTGGTCAAGGCCTACTACCGTCGTCCGCTCCGGCAGGGCGGCGAGATCGACGCCCACGGCGGCGGCCGGGTCACCGAACTCGTCGCGCGCCCCCTGCTGGCCGCCCTGCGCCCGGAACTATCCCAGGTCCTGCAACCCCTGGGCGGCGAATACGCGGGCAGCAGAGAACTTCTCACGTCGGTACCGTTCGCACCCGGCTACGGGGTCGAAATCGGCCTGCTCCTCGACACCTACGATCGCCTCGGCCTGGAAGCCATCGGCCAGGTCAACCTGGGCGTCCGCACCCACCGCAACCGCCCCCTCGCCGACCTCGGCGTCATGTCCCGCCAAATCCTCGGCACGGTCCTGGGCCGCAGTGGCATTCAGGACTCCGGCGCCGCACTCACCCAATTCCCCATTGTCGGCGACGCTTTCACCGCGCAGAGCACCGAGGTCTCGCTCACCGACCGCCCCCCGATGAACACCTTGCGCCCCACCCGCGTCGCCGCCTGAGCGGATCTGCCAGGTGGCGCGCTGGGTGCTCAGCGGTCGGCGGTGGCCTCGGTCTCGGTCTCTTCGTTCAGGCGGGCCTGGATGGCGGCGACGGTGAGCTGGTCCGCGTCCGAGCCCGGGACGCGCAGCAGCAGGGCCACGAGCGCGCCGACGGCCAGGATCGCGGCCACGGTGATGATCACAATGAGGGTCATTGCTGCCTCCCCCGGATGCGCGACGCTCGGCGCACCCGTCTAGTTACATCAGAGCAATCTAGTGGGCGACTGCCCTTCGCATGGCATCGAGACGTGGTGAACTGCACCACATCATGATTCGGCCCAGCGGGCAATTCTTCAGCGACGAGTGCGTGGCGCCATCACACGGGAGTCGGAAGGATCGTGCCGGTAGACCGGCGTCAGAAGATCGGCGTCGACGGGCTCGCCGGTGCCGCGGTCGTAACGCACCGCGATCAGCACCGAGAACAGATGGTTGGCGGCTCGTTCGTGCAGGGTGGCCAGGCGGGTGGCCAGCAGCCGGATGGCGCCCAGGGATCCGGGTGGGTGCAGGCCGTCGATGATCAGGCAGGTGCCGCGGCCGTCCGGGCGGGGCAGGCGGGCCAGATAGGCGATGTCGTGCGGTTCGGGTCCGCCGGGGCGGTAGACCCGTCGGGCCGCGCGATCCTCGATGCCGCGGCGGGCATCACCGGCGCGGGCGACGGCGCGGCGCAGGCGCGGGTCGGCGGCGATGAGCTGGCGCAGGCTGGGGGAGAGCTCGGGACCGCCGACGATGATCAGCCCGTCGCGGTTCAGGTCGATCGGGCGGCCGGGCAGGAAATGTTCGACAGTGGCGCTGAATCCGAGTTCGTGCAGCAGTTCGGCCAGGCGCCCGGCCGCGGTGGCGTCGGGCGCGCCGAGCACCCGCCCCGCGCGCACTTCGGGCGCGATCACCGTGATCGGGCCGTGCCCGAAGAACAACCCTTCCGGGGCGGGACCCTGGGTGCTCACCTGATGGATGCGGGCGCGGGAAAGACCCGCGGCCGCACCGATTCTGGCGAAGGTCCAGCCCTCGGCATGAAGTTCCCTGATCACAGCTCTGCGAATGCGGGTCAGTTCGTTGATGGTCTGCTGGGCCGCCGCTACTCCGTCGGTTGCCGCTTTGAGCCGCTCGACCTTGTCCTCGATAGCGAAGACCCGTGCCACGTCATCGGCCGACATGTGCGAAGTCTAGACAGCTGGACAGCGTCAGGTGTCTAGAACGCTTGACGCCCGTGACCTTGCCGGGCCTATGTCGCGTCGTTGTCGATCGGCGGAGTTTCGTTGCGCTCCAGCGGTTTCTGCAGCTTCGGCATCGGGTAATCGGTCATCTTCGTGCTGTCCCGGAGATCTCCGACGGCGCCGTCGATGTCCTTGAATACCGAATCATCGCCGCCCAGCAAGTGTTTGGTGACCACCGCGCGGGGCGTCATGCCACGCAACTCGTTCAGGTCGGCCAGCGGCTTGCGCAGGTCGTCGAACTCGGGCCCCAGCTCCTGCTTGAGCTGGGTGGTCGCACCGCTGGCGTAATCACGCACCTGACGCAGGCTGCGCGTGGTCCAGCGAACCGCGCCGGGCAGACGCTCCGGGCCGAGGATCACGAGGGCGGCGACGAGCAAGATGACCATCTCGCTCCAGCCGATATTGCTGAACACGGATCCAACAGTACCCGGAGGTCAGGGCCTTCCTCAGTCGGACTCGAGGGTGACGGGCACGTCCACCTGCCTGCCATCGCGGATCAACTGCACGTTCACCCGCTCGCCGATCTTGTGCTGCTGCACCGCGACTGTCAGTTCCTCGGGCCCGGTCACTTCCCGGTCCCCGACCTTGACGATCACGTCGCCCTCGACGATCCCGGCCTTTGCCGCCGGGCCGCCCGGCTCCACGTCGGCCACCGCGGCGCCGCTCATCACCTCGTTGGCCACCGTCTTGGTGCGTGCGGACAGGCCGATCTTCGCGTGGTGCATCTGCCCGTCGCGGATCAGCGTCTGCGCGACCGTGGTCACCACGTCGGCGGGGATGGCGAAGCCGAGGCCGACCGAACCGCCGGACTCGCTGCGGATCGCGGTGTTGATCCCGATGAGCCGGCCCTGCATGTCGACCAGCGCGCCACCGGAGTTACCCGGGTTGATCGCGGCATCGGTCTGTACGGCGTCGATGACGGCGTTGGTGTCGCTGCCCTCACCGGCCAGCTTCACCGGCCGGTGCAGCGCGCTGACGATCCCGGAGGTGACGGTCTTGCTCAGGCCCAGCGGCGAACCGACGGCCAGCACGTCGTCACCGACCTGCACGTCGGCCGACTTGCCGATCTCGGCCACTGTGAGGTTCTTCACATCGACCTTCAGCACCGCCAGGTCGGTCTTCTGATCCCGGCCGACCAGCTGCGCGGGCACCCGGGTGCCGTCGGAGAAGGTCACCTGGATGACGGCGCGATTGCTCTTGTCCTGCGCGGCCATCGAGATCACGTGGTTGTTGGTGACCACGTAGCCGCCGCCGTCGATCACCACGCCGGAACCGGTGGCGCCGTTGTCGCCGACCGTGACGCGGATCGAAACGACCGACGGCAGCACGGCATTGGCGACCTGGGAGATCTGGCCGTGCGGCTGCTCTTGCGAGTCGCCCTGCTCCAAGGTCACCTTGCGGGAGGTCAGCGTCTGGCCGGTCTCCGCGGTCAACCGGCCCACCAGGCCGCCGACCAGACCGACGAGCAGCGCGACGGCGGCGAGCAGCGCCAAGGCCTTGGGCGCGACGCGGGAGCCGAAGAGGACCTCGCGCGCGCTGAGCTTGGTGGACTCCGGCAGCGCTTCCGGCTGCGGCGTCTCGACCGCGGGCGCGCCGAGCCGGGCGGGGGCGTTCGGATCGCGCCACGGATCCGCGGGACCGGCGACAGCGATATTCGTGTCGTCCGCGTCGGGATCGCGCTGCAGCAGTTCGCTGGAACCCTCGGGCCGCCCGAAGGCTTCGGCCAGTACCGAATCCGGCGGACGGTTCTGCAATTCCGGGCCGAGTTGCGGTGCGGAATTCCCGGCGGCCTGCGGTGAATACGCGGCGAAGGAACCGACCTGGCCGGCGGGCCTGCGGAATGTCGACGCGGTATGCGAATCGACAGGGGGGCGATAAACCGGTCTGGGGCCCAATACGGGCGCATCTGACGGCCTCAGGGTCCCCCTGTTGGCCGCCGAATCGTTGGTGTCGGCCGATCCGGTGTTCTGCGATTCGGTGGTCACGCGTGAAACTCTACTTGCGCCACCACTGTGCCCACCGGGTCGCGGTGAACGAATCGGGAAGAAAACCGAAAACTGCCTCGGTACGCGAGTTTTCCGGAGCGGGATGGGCCGGCCGCTCGGAGGTCGCTCCGGCGCCGGGCAATTCGCCGAGCGGGATGCGGCTCAGGCTGTCGTGCAGGCGGTTGGGAATCTGGATCGGACCGGACTGGCGCAACGCGACGCGCGCTTGCTGCTGGGCGTCGACCTCGGCCGCGCATTCGGGGCACTGGGCCAAATGCTGAGCCGCCCGCAGATAGGCGTTCATCCGCAGCTCGCCATCGACGTAGGCGGCGATCGCCTCGCTCGCCAGATGCTCGGTGGGACGGAAACGCGGCTTAGATTCGCCACTCATTCGGTGCTCACCCTTCCGACCGACAACGTCCATGTACTGGCGGTGCTGCCGGCCCCCGAAGCCGACTGTCGGTTCGGTGCCCGGTTCACCCAAGGCTCGTGGCGGCGGCAACCCGCTGCCCAGCTCCATTATGCGCAAGGTGGTCGCGCAGTGCCTGACGGCCGCGGTGGATTCGGCTGCGCACGGTGCCCAGCTTGACCCCCAGGGTCGCGCCGATCTCCTCGTAGGACAGGCCCTCGATGTCACAGAGCACGACGGCGGCGCGGAATTCCGGAGCCAGCGCGTCCAGGGCGGACTGCAGCTCGGGATCCAGGCGGGCGTCGTGGTAGGCATCCTCGGGGGTCGGGCCCTCGGCGGGCACCCGGTCGTAGTCCTCGGGCAGCGCTTCCATGCGGATGCGGTTGCGCCGGCGGACCATGTCCAGGAACAGGTTGGTGGTGATGCGGTGCAGCCAGCCCTCGAAGGTGCCCGGCTGGTAGTTCGACAGGGAGCGGAAGACGCGGATGAAGGTTTCCTGGGTCAGATCCTCGGCGTCCTGGGCGTCGCCGGAGAGGCGGTAGGCCAGGCGATAGACGCGGTCGGCGTGTTCCCGGACCAGTTCGTCCCAGGACGGCATGACCGAGCGATCGCCGGTGGCGTCGAAAGCGGCAGTGCCGCTCAGCTCTTCCTCCGGGACCTCGACCGCGTCGGAATCAAGGGAAATTACCTGCTCAGGCAGGGTGGACTGTTCGGGAACGTTGGTGGAGTGCCCCGACAGCGCCGCAAACGAGCCTTTGACCATGTGGATGGGGCTACCTCCTACTCAGGACCGTAAACACTCGGGACGGTCAGGGAATACAACCGACTACCTATATGCCGTTGTTCCCGCATTCCCGAGTCAATCGGTCGACTGGTCTTGCGTTGCCCCTACTCTTTACTGCCCTTGTATGCCGCGGGTATGGAGATCCTGAGGGTCAGCTGAGAAACTGAGCGGGGTGAAAAGCGTGTTGTCACAACGCCGATAACGCGGTCTCCGCACTAGCCTCTTAGGCGTGGCATCGAATCTGGAGCAAAATCTCGCCTACGTGGAGGAATCCGTGGTGGAGGACGAGGTACTCGTCAGCGCACGGGAACGGGCCACCGAGCTGGGCGCGGCGCCGGTGCCGCCGTCGGTGGGGGCTTTGCTGAGCATGTACTCCCAGCTGCTCGGTGCCCGCGCGGTGGTCGAGGTGGGTACCGGGGCGGGGATCAGCGGGTTGTGGCTGCTCGACGGTATGCGCGAGGACGGCACGCTCACCACGATCGATTCCGAGCCGGAGCATCAGCGCGCTGCCAAGGAGGCTTTCCGTACCGCGGATATCCCGCCCGCCCGGACCCGGCTGATCAACGGCCGCGCCCTGGACGTGCTGCCGCGCCTGGCCGACGGGGCCTACGACCTGGTCTTCATCGACGCCGCGCCGCTGGAGCATCCGCAATACGTCGAGCAGGCGGTGCGGCTGCTGCGCCAGGGCGGCGCGATCATCCTGCACAACGCGCTGCTCGGCGGCCGGGTTCCCGATGTGGCACAACGGGATCCGGCGACGCAGGCGGTGCGGGCGGCCACCCGCGCCATCGCCGAGGACCCGGAATTGACCAGTGTGCTGATTCCGGTCGGCGACGGTTTGCTCTGCGCCTCGCGCGGCTGATTCCCTTGCCCCACACGGGGTATCCAGCAACCACATCGAGGGTTGCAGAGGTTGAGCATGACGTGGCAGCGCGGGTCCGAATTCGTCGAAGGTGTGCACGTAGGGCACATCGCCACCGAGAAAACGGTGCCCTATTGGCTGATGATGGTTTTGGCTGTAGTCGGTTTCATGGTCGTAATGGCGGTGATTGTGCTTGTGTTGGTCAGCAACGCCGATTTCGACACCGGACCGACGAAAGCGCCACCGCCGCCGGGAACCTGCGCACCGTTCTGCACCGAACCCGCCGCGCCCGCACCCGGGTGATCCAGGCGAACTGAGCGCTGCCCCGGCCCCGGCCACACGGGAAGGGCCAGTCATATGTGGGAGGGCTGGGAAGAAGAGCAGCAGGCACGCCGACGCCGCTACTACGAGCAGCAGTCGAAACCCGACCCGGGTTACAGCGACCCCGGTTACGACGACAGCGACCGCGGCGGCGGCCGCCAAACGGACTGGGCGGGCGCCACGATCGTGTTCTTGCTGCTGCTACTCGCCGCGATCGTGCTGCTGGTGCTGGTCGTCACGGCCGATTTCGGGGACAGCTCCAAGACCACGGTGCCGCGCACACCCGGGCCCTGCGCCCCGTTCTGCACCGGGCAGCCTTAGACCCAGACGCCCTTGCCGACGGTGACGATGCCGCCGTTGCTGATGGCGAAACGCTCCCGGTCGCGTTCCAGGTCCACGCCGATGATCTCGCCCTCGCCCACGACCACGTTCTTGTCCAGGATCGCCCGGCGCACCACCGCGCCGCGCCCGATCCGCACGCCCGGCATCAGCACGCTGCCCTCGACGGTCGCCCCGTCGTCGATCATGACGTTCGCGCTGAGCACCGAATTGCGCACGGTGGCCGCGGACAGGATGCTGCCCGCGCCGACGATGGACTCCTGGGCCAGCCCGCCCTGCGCGAACTTCGCGGGCGGCAGATTCTCGGCGGCCCCGCGGATCGGCCAGTGCCGGTTGTAGAGGTTGAACACCGGATGCACCGACACCAGGTCCATATGCGCCTCGTAGAAGGCGTCGATGGTGCCGACATCACGCCAGTAACCGCGGTCGCGGTCGGTGGCGCCGGGCACCTCGTTGTCGGCGAAGTCGTAGACCGCGGCCTCACCGGCCGCGACCAGCGCCGGGATGATGTCGCCGCCCATATCGTGGTCGGAATCGTTGTCCTCGGCATCGGCGCGGATGGAGTCGACGAGCACCTTGGTGGTGAACACGTAGTTGCCCATCGAGGCGAAGGTGACGTTCGGATCGTCCGGGGTGCCCGGCGGATGGGCGGGCTTCTCCAGGAACTGGGTGATCCGGCCGGTCTCGTCGGAGTCGATGCAGCCGAACGCGCTCGCCTCGCTGCGCGGCACCCGGATACCCGCGACCGTCACGCCCGCGCCGGACTTGATGTGGTGCGAGACCATCTGCTCCGGATCCATCCGGTACACGTGGTCGGCGCCGAAGACCACGATGTAGTCCGGGTCCTCGTCGTGGATCAGATTCAGGGACTGCATGATCGCGTCGGCGCTGCCGGTGTACCAGCGCGGGCCCAGGCGCTGCTGCGCGGGCACCGGGGTGATGTATTCGCCGCCGAAACCGGACAGCCGCCAGGTCTGGGAGATGTGCCGGTCCAGGGAGTGCGATTTGTACTGGGTGAGCACGCACAGCCGCAGATAACCGGCGTTGACCAGATTGCTGAGCACGAAGTCGATGAGGCGGTAGGCGCCGCCGAACGGGACGGCCGGCTTGGCGCGATCCGCGGTGAGGGGGAACAGTCGCTTGCCCTCGCCACCGGCGAGCACGATCCCGAGTACGTGCGGCTGGCTCCTCACAATGCCAAACTACCGTGAAGTAGCGGTGCAAGTGGCCCGAGCTGGACCGAGCGTCTAGTTTGAACTGGGTGAGTTTCGGCACGGATGGGGGAGTTCTCGCGGCGGGCCCGGATGGGCTCCGGGTCGCGATGCTGACTCGTGAATACCCACCGGAGATCTACGGCGGCGCCGGTGTGCACGTCACCGAGCTGACCGCCCGACTACGCGAGCTGTGCGATGTCACCGTGCACTGCATGGGCGTCTCGCGCACGGATGCCGTTGTGCATCAACCCGATCCGTTACTCCAGCAATCCAATCCCGCGCTGCAGATGATGTCCGCGCAGTTGCGTATGGCCGACGCCGCCGGGCACGTGGACGTGGTCCACTCGCACACCTGGTACACCGGTCTGGCCGGGCATCTGGCCGCCAGCCTCTACGGCATCCCGCATGTGCTGACCGCGCATTCGCTCGAGCCCCGCCGACCGTGGAAAGCCGAACAATTGGGCGGTGGCTACCGGCTCTCGTCCTGGTCCGAACGCAATGCGGTGGAGCACGCCGACGCGATCATCGCGGTCAGCGACGGCATGCGCGGCGACGTTCTCGACGCCTATCCGGCGGTCGATCCGGATCGCGTCCACGTGGTGCGCAACGGCATCGACGCGACGCTGTGGCATCCCGGGCCTACCGCGCCCGGCGCCCGGCCGATCCTGGACGAACTGGGGGTGCGCACCGACCGGCCGATCGTGGCCTTCGTCGGGCGGATCACGCGCCAGAAAGGCGTCGGCCACCTGCTCGCCGCCGCCCGCGATTTCGATCCGGATATTCAACTGGTGCTGTGCGCGGGCGCGCCCGACACCCGCGAACTCGAAGTGGAAACCGCGGCGGCGGTGGACGAACTGCAGCGGGTGCGGGGCAATGTGTTCTGGGTGCGGGAAATGCTGCCCACCGAGCAGATCCGGCAAATTCTCTCGGCGGCAACCGTTTTCGTGTGCCCGTCGGTTTACGAGCCGCTGGGCATCGTGAACCTGGAGGCGATGGCGTGCGCGACCGCGGTCGTCGCCTCCGACGTCGGGGGCATTCCGGAGGTCGTCGCCGACGGCGGCACCGGGCGGCTCGTGCACTACGACCCGCAGGAGCCCGAAGCCTACGAGCAGGGCTTGGCCGCAGCGGTCAACGAGGTCGCCGGTGATCCGGAGCTGGCCGCCCGGTTCGGGGCGGCCGGGCGGGCGCGGGCTATCGCCGAATTCGACTGGGCCCGGATCGCGGAGCACACCATCGCGGTCTACGACCTGGTGCGCAAGATCTAGGCGCCGCCGTAGACCGAGACCGTCACCGAGGCGGTCACCTCGAGTGATTCCGGGAGCGCCGCGAGGTCGCGCCCGTCGTCGTGGAATGCGGAGGGGCCCATTCCGACGACATTCGCGATATCGGCGCGGTCGAGTTTCATCGGATAGTCGACCGTCGTGCGGTCCAGGATTTCGAAATGTCCGGCCATCGACTCGCTGAGCCTGCGGTCCTTGTCCGGATCCACCGTGACCATGCCCAGCGGCCCGACCAGTTCGGCCAGATGCCGCACGGTGGGGGTGGCCACCACGAAGCGGCCGTCGGCGCGCAGCACTCGCGCGACCTCGGCCGGGTTGCGCGGGGCGAAGATCGAAACGACCCGGTGCACCGTTTTCGCGCGCAGCGGTAACCCGCGCCAGGCGTCGGCCAGGACCGCCGCGGCACGGGGGTGCGCGCGCGCCGAACGCCGGGCAGCGGCCTTGGCCACATCCAGTGCGAGGCCGCGGGCCGCAGGTGCGGTGTCGAGCACCCGGGCCAGGTAATAACCGGTGCCCGCGCCGATTTCCAGGACGACGGCGGCCGGCTCGTCGGCCGGTGCGGCGGCGGCCACCGCGTCGGCGATGGGCGCGAAGTGTCCGCCGCCCTGGAAGGCGGCGCGGGCGTCCAGCATCGCTGGGGTGTCGCCGGTCATCTTGGTCGAGGCGCCGGTCAACAGGCTGACGTAGCCCTGTTTGGCGAGGTCGAAGCTGTGGCCCTGCGCGCAGCGAAGTGCCCGGTCACACGGCTCGAGTCCGAGACCGCATTCCGGGCAGGCCAGCAGGCCGGCCAGCTCAGCGAGTACGTGCCTAGCTGGTGACACTCTTCAATTCGTCACCGAGCGCTGCCGCCTCATCGGGCGTGAGTTCGACGACCAGACGTCCGCCACCCTCGAGTGGAACCCGCATCACGATTCCACGTCCTTCTTTGGTTGCCTCGAGGGGACCGTCCCCGGTGCGGGGCTTCATGGCCGCCATCCTCTGCTCCCTCCAGATCTGCGCGTTATTCCTGCGCACTTTCTTGGAACTCCAGTTGTCACCAACTAGCGAGCTCGCCGGCATTTGGCGAGCTACACCGCACCTATTCTTCCCTATCGCCGTTGTGGACGGATACCTGAGTTCGAAATGTGACCCCGGGACCACTGTCGGGCACGTCACGTTTCACCCAGCAATCGTGCAGATGATCGTCTACCATTCCGGTCGCCTGCATCAGCGCGTAGGCCGTGGTGGGCCCCACGAAACGGAATCCGCGGCGCTTCAATTCTTTTGCCAGAGCGATGGATTCGGCTGTGGTGGCGGGCACATCGGCGGTGTTTCGCGGGCGTGGTCGCGGGCTCGGCGCGAAGGACCAGAGCAGCTCGTCCAGGCCGATATCGAGATCGCCGGCAACCCGGGCGTTGGCGATCACCGCCTCGATCTTGAGCCGGTTCCGGACGATGCCCGCATCGGCCATCAGCCGGGCGAAGTCGGCGTCGCCGAATCGGGCCACCCGCGCGATCTCGAAGCCGGCAAACGCCGTCCGGAACGCGGGCCGTTTCCGCAGAATCGTGATCCAGGAAAGGCCCGACTGGAACGCCTCCAGGCACATCCGCTCGAACAAGGCGTCGTCGCCGTGTACCGGCTTACCCCACTCGTGATCGTGATACTCGCGGTAGAGCTGGGAGCCCTCCGACCACGGGCAGCGGATCCGGCCGTCGGGGGTGAGCTCGGTGCTCACTGCTGGTCGCGGGGCTGCGGCTGCGGCGGGCCATGGAACACCGGGACTGTTGCCTGGACCGGGTGGCTGTTGTGGGTGGTGTGCTGCGGCGCGGCGTATCCCCGGGCGCGCGCCAGCTCCACCTGTAGCTCGTCGATCCGCGCGGCGAGCCGGGCCAGCGCCCAATCCACCTCACCGGCTTTGTATCCGCGCACCACTTGCTGAAATCGCAGCGCCCGCACATCGGCCCCGCTGATCCCCTCGGCGGGTAGCAGCGTCGCGGTCGTGCCCTCGGGTAGCGGCCCGAGTTCCTCCCCGCGCCCGAACACCGCACTTGCCAGCAGGAACAGCACGGCGGCCACCAGGCCGACGATCAGCACGTACAGAAGCAGCGTGAGCATGCGTTCGAGCTTATTGGCATGGGCCGACAACCGGTACAGCTCACCCCGGCGGAAATCGGTCCTCGCGCTCGCGCTTACAGGTGCCGGGTGGTGTCGATGCCGAGCGACATGCCCGCGAGGCCGCGGCGGCGGACGGCGAGTTTGTCGGCGATTTCGAGCAGGGCCTTGGCGGCCGGGCTTTCCGGGTTGCGCAGCACGATGGGGGTGCCTTCGTCGCTCGCTTCGCGCAGCTCCTGCTCGATCGGGATCTGGCCGAGCAGGGGGACCGAGGCGCCCACCGCGCGGGTGAGGTTGTCGGCGACGATCTGGCCGCCGCCGGAACCGTAGAGGTCCATGCGGGAGCCGTCGGGCAGATCCATCCAGGACATGTTCTCCACGACACCCGCGATGCGCTGGCGGGTCTGCAGGGCGATGGAGCCCGCCCGCTCGGCGACCTCGGCGGCCGCGGGCTGCGGCGTGGTGACGACCAGGATCTCCGCGTTCGGGATGAGCTGGGCGAGCGAGATGGCGACGTCGCCGGTGCCCGGCGGCAGGTCGAGCAGCAGGATGTCCAGGTCGCCCCAGAAGACGTCGGCGAGGAACTGCTGCAGGGCACGGTGCAGCATCGGGCCGCGCCACACCACCGGGGTGTTGCCCTGGGTGAACATGGCGATCGAGATGACCTTCACGTCATGCGCGACCGGCGGCATGATCATGCGCTCGACCTGGGTGGGCCGGGCGTCGGTGCCGAGCATGCGCGGCACCGAGTGGCCGTAGATGTCGGCGTCGAGGACGCCGACGGAGAGACCACGCGCGGCCATGGCGGCGGCGAGGTTGACCGTGACGCTGGATTTTCCGACGCCGCCCTTACCGGAGGCGACCGCGTAGACACGGGTCAGCGAGCCGGGCTGGGCGAACGGGATGACCGGGTCGGCGGAATCGCCGCGCAACTGCTTGCGCAGGTTGGTCCGCTGCTCGTCGTCCATGACGTCGAGTTCCACGGTGACCGCACCGACGCCGGGCACGTCCGCTACGGCCTTGCTGACCCGCTGGATGATCTCGGTCCGCAGGGGGCAGCCCGCGGTGGTCAGGTAGACCTCGACATGGACATTGCCGTCGGTATCGATCGCGATGCTTTTCACCATGCCCAGTTCGGTGATCGGCTTGCGGATCTCCGGATCCTCGACCTTTGCGAGGGCGCCCCGCACATCCGCTTCCGTAAACACTGGCATAACAGTGAATTTTAGGCGGCTCAGATTTTCGGCAGCTCGGCAGGCTTCGGGGCGACCCCGGTGTTGTACGAGTTGGCCCACGCCATGACGTTGGCCACATAGGCCATGGAGTTGTTGTAGCGCAGGATGGCGCGGGTCTGCTGGCCCAGATCACGCATGTTCAAGCCGCCGTGGCACAGGTACTTGCCCGCGGTCAGCGCGGCGTCGTAGAGGTTCTGCGGGTCGGCGATGCCGTCGTTGTTGCCGTCGGCGGCGAAGCGCTTCCAGGTTTCGGGCAGGAACTGCATCGGGCCGATGGCGCGGTCGTAGCCGCCGAGCGCGTCGAGTTCGCCGCCGTCGCTGTCGCGGATGACATTGTTGCCGTAGAGGCTGCCGTCGAGCACCGGTCCGTAGACGGGGCTGAGCGGATTGCCCGCGGCGTCGGCCTTGCCGCCGAACGCGTGCGTGGATTCGACGCGCCCGATGCCGGCCAGCATGGACCAGGACATATTGCAGGTCGGATTCTCCGCGTGCAGGACCTGCTCGGCGTTCTGGTAGGCCGCGACGGCCACGCCGGGGATGCCGGCCTGCGGCGGCAGCGTGGACTTTTCCCGATCATTGGGCAGTGCAACGGTTTTCACGACCGGCGGAGTGCGGTGCCCCTGCTTGGCCACGGCGTGCATTTGATCGGCCGGGTCGGCCACGGGTCTGGCGGCCAGTGGATCCAGCTCGCCCTCCGAGAACTGCTGGATGGATGCGATTTCCCCGGTGTCCAACTCGGAAGCTGCCCCCACGGCCATGAAGCCGGCCGGAACCAAGCCGGTTAGTGCGAGAACGGAGCTGCGCCTGACGGTCGCAGGCGATTTCTTACTGTGACGCCCCACTTGCGGTGATCCTCCTGCAGCGACGAGCTGTTGTGGACCACACGAGGTTACCGCATTCGAGACCTTTTTGTTACTGCTTCGTGACCTGTGTTTATGTTTGGAATCAGGCCGGGGGCAACGGGATAACGATATTGAATGGAAGTGTTATCGCGGGCGGGGCCACCGGCGCGGGCTCCGCGGGAGCGGGCGCGGGCGGCTCGGCTAGCTCGGGCTCGGGGGCCTGCGCCGCTTGCGGAGGCGCGGGCGCGGGTGGTGGCGGGGGCGCGGCGGGTGCGGCCTGTTCGGCGGGCTGCGCGGGCGTGCACACCGGCTGCTTCGGTTCGGCGTTGCCGGGTTCGGCCGCGCCGTAGGTCTGCGGTGCGTTCGGGTTCACCGCCTGCTCGACCGGACGCGCCATCGGCGCCGGAACCGACTCGGCCACACACTGATCGGCCGGCGGCGGGACCGGGGCCGGGCAGAAGATGCCGCACGGGATCGGCGGCAGGCCGGGGAGGTAGATCATCACCTCGGTCGGCGCCGCCGGTGTCACGGCCGGGGCCTGCTGCTGCGGCTGCTGCTCGGTGCTGGTGGGTGGCTTGGTGTTGGCGGCCACCATATCCGGGCCGGCCTGGATCGGAGCCGTGCCGGGCGGGATCAGGCCGGGAGTGATGGGGACCTGGCTCGGGGTGCCGCCGGTGCGGTAGGCCGTCGACCAGCTCAGCACGTTGGCGGCGTAGGACATCGAGTTGTTGTAGCGCAGCACCGCGCGCAATTCCTGTTGCGGGTCGCGCAGATTCATCCCGCCCGAGCACAGGTACTTGCCGGCGGCCAGCGCCGCGTCGAAGACATTGTGCGGATCGGACACGCCGTCGCCGTTGCCGTCGGCGGCGTAGAGGCTCCAGGTGCCCGGCAGGAACTGCATCGGCCCGAGCGCGCGCACGTAACCGCCGTCGGCGGCCTTGATGATCTCGTTGCCGGGCAGTGTCCCGTCCAGAGCGGGGCCGAAGATCGGGTTGACGGTGGTGCCCGCGGCGTCGGTGCGGCCGCTGCTGGCGTGCCCGGATTCGATGCGGCCGATGCCGGCCAGCAGGTTCCAGGACACACCACAGCCGGGCGCCGAGGATTCCAGTGCCAGTTCGGCATTGCGGTAGGCGGCGAGCACGATCTCCGGAATGCCGAGGGCGCCACCGGTGGCGGGCAGCGCGATATCGCGCAGCGGGACCAAGCCCGCGAACGGCGCCACGCCATCGGAGGGCGGCGTCATTGCTGTCAGTTTGCGGGGAGTTTCCGGGGCGACCGGAAGCAGACCGACTGTCCGGGACAGTTGCGCCTCGGCGTCGTTGGCTGCGGTGTTGCCCAAGCCTTTCGAGGTGGCGAGCAACGCCTCCGGAGCGGTGGGCGGGGCGGTATCGGTACTGGACTGAGTGGTCGAGCCGGTAGCGACGAGACCCGCGACGACCAGGGCCGACACGGTTATTGGGGCAGATCTGCGCATTCGGCCACACCAATCTCTACGTCGGTGGGAGCGAGGCCGGGCCATCCCCTGCCCGCCCGCCCCTCGGGACAACGGTGTCTAGGTTACCCATCGGTCAGGTGATTCAGTGCACATTTCCGGTCAATCGTCAGCAACTGAAGGCGAAATCGGTCCTTGTGCCTGCTTTCGCCCGGATGTTTTCTTGCGGCGTGTCTTCGGTTTGTCGAGCTGGGCCGTGCCGGCGGCGGCCTCGATCCGATCCAGCACCTCGCGCACCTCCTCGAGTTCGCGGCGCAGGTAGTCGCGGGTGGCGACATCGCCGACCGCGATCCGCAGGGCGGCGAGTTCGCGGGCCAGGAACTCGGTGTCGGCCTTGGTCTGGGCTGCGCGAGTCCGGTCCTCCTCCAACGAGACTCGGTCGCGGTTGTCCTGGCGGTTCTGGGCCAGCAGGATCAGCGGCGCGGCGTAGGCGGCCTGGGTGGAGAACGCCAGATTCAGCAGGATGAACGGGTACGGATCCCAGCGCAGCGATACCGCGAACACATTGAGCAGGATCCAGACGATCACCAGCAGGGTCTGGATCGCCAGATACCTTCCGGTGCCGAGGAATCGGGCTACACGCTCGCTGCTGCGTGCCAAAGCCTCCGCGTCCCAATCGAATCGGAAACGCGATTCCATCGGGGTTTCCAGACGCTGTCTGGCCGAACTCTTCTCGCTCACCCGCTTCTCACTCATGGATGCGGACCTCCCCGATCGCCTGTTCCTGTTCGCGCCAGTCCTCGGGCAGCAGGTGGTCGAGCACGTCGTCGACGCTGACCGCGCCGAGCAGATGGTTCTCCGCGTCCACCACCGGACCGCAGACCAGGTTGTAGGTGGCGAAGTAGCGGGTCACCGCGGCCAGCGGCACTTCGGGGCGCAGCGGGGACAGATCGGAGTCGAGAATGCCGCCGACCAGATGCGCTGGAGGTTCGCGCAGCAGCTGCTGGATATGCACGCAGCCCAGATAGCGGCCGGTCGGGGTGGCGGTCGGGGGGCGCACCACGAAGACCATGGACGCCAACGCGGGTGTCAGGTCCGGGTTGCGCACGCGGGCAAGCGCTTCGGCGACGGTGGTGGCGGGGGTCAGGATCACCGGCTTCGGCGTCATCAGACCACCGGCGGTATCGGGGGAGTGCACGAGCAGCCGGCGCACCGGTTCGGCTTCCTCCGGATCCATCAGCGCGAGCAGCGATTCGCGTTCGCCAGTGGAGAGTTCGCCTAGCAGGTCGGCGGCATCGTCGGGATCCATCGCCTCCAGCACGTCCGCGGCGCGGCCCACTTCGAGATGGCCGAGCAGGTCGACCTGATCGTCGTCGGGGAGTTCCTGCACCACATCGGCGAGGCGTTCGTCGTCGAGCGCTTCGGCGACTTCGATGCGGCGCTTCTCGGGTAGCTCGCGCAGCAGGTGCGCCACATCGGGGGCGCGCATGCCTTCGAACTGGGCCAGCAGCTGGGTGACATCCTGGCCGGGGCGGCCGACCTCGTACGGGGTGAGTCCGCTGACGCGCGACCAGTCGACCACGTGCACGCTGCGCCGGCGGCCGAGGCGCCGGTGCCCGCGCACCGCGACTCGCGCTACCAGCCAGTCCCTGGTTCTGGACTGTTCGATGGCGAGGTCCACGACGAACACGTCGACTCCGGCGAGGTCCGGCAGATCGGGGTCGTCGACGCGTACCGCGGAGTCCACGATCTGTGCCATGGCCAGCAGTTCCCCGGCGCGCTGCGCGAATCGCCGCAGGCTGACGGTGCCGGTATTGAGTGTCACCGCGCCGGGTTCGATGCCCGTGACCCGCAGCATCGGCACGAAAATCCGGCGGCGGGTGGGCAATTCGACGACCAGGCCGTGCACCCTGGGCTGTTGCCGGTCGTACCGGATGGCCACGACGACGTCACGGATCCGGCCGATAGACTCACCGTCCGGTCCCAGCACCACCAGGCCGGCCAGCCTGGCGACGTACACCCTGGTTGCTGCCATGGTAGCCAGGCTAAGGGAAAGAGCTCTCCATGAAGCCCCGCCGTTCCGTGCTCGCCGTTCCGGGCAGCAACCCGAAGATGATCGAGAAGGCCAAGGGGCTGCCGGTCGACGAGGTGTTCCTCGACCTGGAGGACGCGGTCGCGCCGGTCGCCAAGGCGCAGGCCAGGGCCAATATCGTGGCGGCGCTCAAGGATTCGGGCTGGGGTTCCCAGCTCAAGGTGGTCCGGGTCAACGACTGGACCACGCAGTGGACCTATGCCGATGTGATCACTGTCATCGAAGGCGCGGGCGCGGAGATCGATGCGATCCTGCTGCCGAAGGTCACCGACGCGGGTCAGGTGCGTGCGCTGGATCTGCTGCTCACCCAGCTGGAGATGGCTCAGGAGCTCGAGGTGGGCCGGATCGGCATCGAGCCGCAGCTGGAAAACGCCATGGGGCTGCGCAATATCGATGAGATCGCCACCGCGAGCCCGCGGGTGCAGGCGCTGGTCTTCGGCCCGGCGGATTTCATGGCCAGCATCAACATGCGCACCCTGGTGGTCGGTGAACAGCCCGAGGGCTACGACACCGGGGACGCCTATCACCACATCCTGATGACGATCCTGCTCACCGCCCGCGCGCACGGTCTGCAGGCCATCGACGGCCCGTACCTGCAGGTCCGCGATGTCGACGGCTTCAAGCGGGCCGCCGCGCGCACCGCCGCGCTCGGGTTCGACGGCAAGTGGGTGCTGCACCCCGGCCAGGTCGACGCCTGCAACGAGATATTCAGCCCGCGCCAGGCCGATTACGACCGGGCCGAGGAAATCCTGGCGGCCTACGCCTTCCACACCTCCGCCGAGGGTGGGGCGCGCGGCGCGGTCATGCTCGGTGACGAGATGATCGATGAGGCGAGCGCCAAGATGGCGCAGGTGATCGCCGAGAAGGGCCGCGCGGCCGGTATGACACGCTCTCTGTGAGAAGAGCCGCGTTTCACATCACCGGACAACCGGTCGGACCAGCAGAATAGAGATATGACGAATCCCTTGGGGAACGCGAACCGCCGTGGTCAAGGTCTGCCGACGCCGCCGTCGGGCTGGCCGGTCGGCTCCTACCCGACCTATGCCGAGGCGCAGAAGTCCGTGGACTACCTGGCCGACAACAACTTCTCGGTGCAGGACGTGACGATCGTCGGCGTCGACCTGATGCAGGTCGAGCGGGTGCTGTACCGGCTGACCTGGGGCAAGGTCATCGGCGGCGGTATCGCCAGCGGAGCCTGGCTGGGTCTGTTCATCGGCCTGCTGCTGAGCCTGTTCACGCCGGAGGACAAGAGCTCGCTGGCGCCGCTGGCGGTCGGTCTGATCGGCGGCATCATCTTCGGCCTGATCACCACGGCCATCCCGTACGCCGCGACCAAGGGGCAGCGCGATTTCGCCTCCACCATGCAGTTGGTGGCAGGCCGCTACGACGTGCTGTGCGACCCGAAGTCGGCCGAGCAGGCCCGCGACATGCTGGCGCGACTGGCCATCTGAGCATGGATGTGGTGCAGAAGGTCCGCACCGGGGTGCTCGAACACTTCGGTGTGGATGCCAAGGGAGTCGATTCGGCCTCGGTGACGTTCCTCGGGCTGGAGCCGATCGAGATCCTGCGGATCGTGGACGGTGATCTGGTTCATTACGCGACGCTCGGCGGATCCCGTACGCCGATGGGCGATCCGGGCGACGTGCTGGCCGACCCGGTGCGCGGCCCGCGCGCCGAGCTGGTGCTCACCCTGCGGTCGGGAACCGGCGCGGCGTCCGGGCTGGCCCGCTCGCTCGGGGTGCTGGCCGCCACGCCCGCGGTGGAAGGTGTTGTGCTGCAAGCGGATGCGCTGCTGGATCTGGGGGAGTCGCTGTGGGTGAATTCCCCGTTCACCGCGGTGCTGCTGGGCGACAGCGCGATTCCCGAAGTCGTGCTGCCCGATCCGGCCGAGCCGGTGCGCTATCTCACGGTCACCCCGGTCACCGCGACCGAGGCGGCCTGGGTGCGGGTGCGGGGTGCACAAGCCCTGCGCGAGGCCTGGGCCGAGGCCGGGATCGATGTGCACGATCCGGCCAGAGGCGCTGCGTCGCTGTAGGTTTCACATCCACTTGTTCCGGCGGAAATTGATATACAGCACGGTGCACCCGGTGAGGATGATTCCCCAGATCAGCGGATAGCCCCACGGCTGATGCAATTCCGGCATGAAGTCGAAGTTCATGCCGTAGATGCCCGCGACCATGGTGGGCCACGCTGCCATGGCCACCCATGCGGAGATCTTGCGCATGTCGGTGTTCTGCTGCACGCCGATCTTGGCCAGGGCCGCGGAAACCAGTTCGCTCAAAGACTCGTCGTAGTCGGCGATCCGATCATTGACCGCGGTGTGGTGATCGGCCACATCGCGCATGTAGCGGCGAATCTCCTTGGGCAGCGGCGTATCCGGGTTCTGGCTGAGCATCTGCAGCGGAATCTGCAAGGGCGACACCGCGCGTCGCAGCTCCACCACCTCGCGCTTGAGCTGATAGATCGCCTCGATGGTGACCAGGTTGTTCGGGGTGAAGACGTACTCTTCCATCTCGTCGATATCGTTCTCGACGGCTTCGGAGACGTCGATGTAGGAATCGACGATGTGGTCGGCGACGGCGTGCAGCACCGAGCCGGGGCCGAGGGCGAGCAGCTCCGGTTGTTTCTCCAAAGTGCTACGCACGCCGGTCAATTCGCCGTGATCGCCGTGGCGCACGGTGACCACGAAGTCGGCCCCGGTGAACACCATGATCTCGCCCGTCTCCACGATCTCGCTGACCGAGTTCATCTCGTGCGGGACATAGAGCACGGTGCGCATCACCAGGAACAGGGTGTCGTCGTAGCGTTCGAGCTTGGGCCGCTGCCGGGCGTGCACCGCATCCTCGACGGCCAGCGGATGCAGGTCGAAGGTCTCCGCGATATCGGCCATCTGAGCCGCGTCCGGCCGGTGCAGGCCGATCCAGACGAACCCTGTGCCCCGGGAACGTACTTCGGCGATGGCCTGTTTGTGGCCGTAGTGGCCCGGCAAACGTTTGCCGTCGACGTAGACGCCGCAGTCGACCACCGCGCGTGCGGTCGGCACCGGAATGCGTGGCAGCGGCGCACCCGTGCGCGGCTGGGTCCGGAATGACGGTAGCGGTGGGATAGACGGCACGAATCCGATGCTACGTCTGTAACAGCCGCATACCGGTGATCACCGAAACCTTCCCCGCACGGTATGACTGATGACGTGCGCATCGATCTCCACACCCACTCGAACGCCTCCGACGGCACCGACACCCCGGCCGAACTCGTGCGCAATGCCGCCGCGGCCGGTCTCGACGTCGTGGCGATCACCGACCACGACACCACCTCCGGGTGGGCCGAGGCGGTCGATGCGCTGCCGGCGGGCCTGACGCTGGTGCGGGGCATGGAGATGTCGTGCGTCGGTCTCGGTGAGGACGGCTGGCCGGTGCCGGTGCACCTGCTGGCCTATCTCTTCGACCCGGCCGACAGCAGTTTCGCCGAGGAGCGCGAACGCCTGCGTGCCGAACGGGTGGACCGGTTGCGGGCCATGGCCGAGCGGATGGCCGCCGACGGCCTGCCCATCGATCCCGATGCCGTGCTGGCCTCGGCCGGCGCCTCTGCGGGTCGGCCGCACCTGGCGCGCGCCCTCGTCAATGCGGGCGTGGTGCCGACGGTCGATGCCGCGTTCACCGATCTGCTCGCCCCGCATGGCCGCTACTACGCGGAGAAGGCCGACACCCCGCTGCGCCGCGCGGTGGAGATGATCGCGGCCGCGGGCGGTGTGAGCGTCCTCGCGCACGCGCGGGCCCGCAAGCGCGGTCGCATGCTCGCCCTCGACGATATTCGCGATCTGACCACCCGGGGCTTGGGCGGGCTGGAGATCGATCACCCCGATCACAGTGCCGCCGACCGGGCCGTCCTCAGTGATCTGGCCGCCGAACTGGGCTTGCTCAGCACCGGCTCGTCGGACTACCACGGCGCCAACAAGACCATCCGGCTCGGCGAGTTCACCACCGACCCGGCGCAATTCGAGGCTCTCGTCGGCAAAGCAAGCGGGGTGGCGGTGGTCTCTCGATGAGGGCGCTGCGCGGGTTCAGTGGTTTGGTCGCCGCGGGGACCTTCGTGCTGATGCTGGTGGTGGTCGCCACCGCGGTCATCGGGGACCGGCGTGGCTTTCCCGGTCCGGGCGGGGAATCCATCGCCTGGCATGTGGGGACTTCGGTCGTTGTTATTTCGGCGCAAGTTTTTGCCGACCGGCGTCGGGGTTTGCTCGCATTTTCTGGATCGATGGTTGTTTTTGTGGCCTCTGGTTTATTGCTGTGGACTCAGTGGTGGAGCTGATAAAAGCGCAATAGTTATCAGCTCCGGTTGCGGCCGGATGAATTGTGGCCGAATATTTCTTCTGTGAGTGCGATCGAGACGGACGTACTGGTTCTCGGCGGAGGTCCCGCCGGAGCCTGGGCCGCCCTCTCGGCCGCCGCGGCCGGCGCCCGCGTGGTGCTGGTCGACAAGGGGCGCTGTGGGGCCAGTGGCCCGACCGCCTCCGGGGTGAGCACGCTGTGGAACATTCCGCCCGGTCCCGCTCGGGACGAGGCGGTGCGGCAGGCCGTGGAGCAGGGCGGCGATCTGGGGGATCCGGACTGGATGCACCGGATGCTGGAAGAGACCCATCGGCGCGTCGATCAGCTGACGCGCTGGGGTCATCGCTTTCCCGCGGAACTCTGCGGCACGCGGGTCCGCCTCGGCGGGGCGAGCTATCTGCGCAGGCTGCGCCGCCGGCTGCGGGAAGCCGGGGTACTGGTTCTGGACCACCATCCGGCGCTGCAGCTGCTCGTCGATCGGGACGGGGTCGTGGGCGGGGCGACCGGACTGCAGCACCGATATCGCGGCTGGACCGTGCATGCGGGCGCGGTGGTGGTGGCGACCGGTGGCTGTGCGTTCCGCTCCGGTGGCGCAGGGACCGAGGGGAACACCGGCGACGGGCTTCTGCTGGCCGCCGAAGCGGGTGCGCAGCTGTCGGGCATGGAATTTTCCAGCGCCTACGGGCTGGCGCCGGTCTCTGGCGCACCGGCGCACGCGATGCGGTTCGAGAAGCTCTACGACGAGACCGGCGCCGTGCTCAGCGACCACCCGGCGGCCTTCGCCGCGATCGGACAGGGCCGTCGCGTCTACGCCGCGCTCGACGACCTGCCCGCGCATACGCGCAATTGGCTGTCGCAGCAGGGCGTAGACGCGACAGCCGCCCGGGTGCTGCTGCGCCCGGTGCTGGGCGGCACCGTCGGCGGGACCGGCGGGCTGCTGCTGACCGCACCGGAGTGCGCCACCACCGTCCCCGGGCTCTATGCCGCGGGCGACGCCGCCACCCGGGAGCCGATTACCGGCGCGGCCAGCGGTTTCGGCGGGCAGGGCGGGTCCTGGGCCATCGCCTCCGGCGTGTGGGCGGGTGCGGGTGCGGCCCGATTCGCCCAGGAACGCGGCACACCGGGACCGGTTCGGCCGGTGCCGGGTGCGGGGTTGAGCACCCGGGCGCGGATCGACCCGCGCGCCGTCATCGGCCTGGTCCAGGAGCACACGCTGCCGCTGCGCCGCAGCTACTGGCGCAGTGCGGGCAGCCTGCGCGACAGCATCGCCGAACTCGACGCGATGTGGCCGGGCGCGGAATTCGACCTCGGCGGCGCCGGCGCGGACCGACTATCGGCCCGGCAGGCCGCGGCGCTGCTGGCGGTCGCCCGGTGGACGAAGTACAGCGCGCTGGCGCGGACCGAGAGCCGCGGCATGCACCAGCGCACCGATCATCCGGAGGCCGGCGCGGATTGGCGGGTGCGGCTGACCTCGGGCGGACTCGACCGCATCTGGGTGCGCACCGATGTCGCACGTCCGGCCGCGCCGGTGGCGGTCGTGCCCGCCGCCGAGGTGCCGGTGCCGCTGGGCCGCAGGCCGGACGGGTGGGCGGGCGGCGCGGACGTCGAACTCGATCCCGGCGTGCGCCGGACTTCAGGTCAGAAATCGGTGCTTGCCGTCGCGCGGACAGCGGGCACGGAACCGGCCGGCGTTCCCTCCGGTGCGGTGGCCAGCTGAGGTCGGTCCGCACAGACCGGTCCCTGCCGTTCGTCGGGTCTCTCACATCCGAACCGGTCCGGGCTGCGAGTTTCCCCTTACGTAGGGGTAATTCCCGGGTCCTACCCTCGGATGATGGCGCAGCACCGGAGTTTCATCACACCGGTTTGGCATGTCATCGGGCCGGCTGGCAGAATGTTGCGGATTCCCCGCTCCGCCACCGCCGGGTTCGGGAACAACGGTGATCTCCGCCGCGCGACGCACCGTCGCACCCCGAGAGTCACGGGAGGCGGCAGCCTGCGTAACCACGCGAGCCGCCGCGGACACCGCCGAGAGTCAGCAGCGCCACAACACATTTCGATACCGCCGGGTAATAAGCAAGAATCCCTGAGGAATCGAAACATACCGGTGCGCGCACTCGGTGTGCTGCACCACCTAATACCAATTACCCGGCGGTAACCGTCCCCCTGGATTGCCCCACCCGAGCAGGAGTGAAATCGTGTCACCTGTGACTGACGCACCGAATGCCACTGCGGCCCTTTCCGAAATCACCCAGGAAGAGATTTTCGCAGGCCATCTCGGCGGCAAACTCTCGGTCGAACTCGCGGCGCCGCTGGAAACCCAGCGCGACCTTTCCATCGCCTACACCCCCGGCGTCGCCCAGGTGAGCCGCGCCATCGCGCAGGACGTGACGATGGCCAAGCAGTACACCTGGACCGACCGCCTGGTGGTCGTGGTCAGCGACGGCACCGCGGTGCTCGGTCTCGGCGATATCGGCCCGCGCGCCTCGCTGCCCGTGATGGAGGGCAAGGCGGCGCTGTTCAAGAAGTTCGCCGACCTGAACTCGATCCCGATCGTGCTCGACACCAAGGATGTCGACGAGATCGTGGAGACGATCATCCGGCTGCGCCCGAGCTTCGGCGCGGTCAACCTGGAAGACATCTCCGCTCCCCGCTGCTTCGAGGTCGAGCAGCGTCTCATCGAGGCGCTGGACTGCCCGGTCATGCACGACGACCAGCACGGCACCGCCATCGTGGTGCTGGCCGCGCTCAACGGTGCGGCCAAGGTGCAGGGTCGCGCCATCGACGGCCTCAAGGTCGTGGTGTCCGGCGCCGGCGCGGCGGGTGTGGCCTGCACCAACATCCTGCTCGCCGCGGGCGTCAAGGATGTCACCGTGCTCGACTCCAAGGGCATCGTCGCCAGGGAGCGCTCCGACCTCAACGGCGTGAAAGCCGAACTGGCGCAGCGCACCAACCCGCGCGGCCTGAGCGGTGGCGCGGCCGAGGCGCTGGCCGGCGCCGATGTGTTCCTGGGCCTGTCGGCCGGTCTGATCGCCGAGGAGCTCATCGCCTCGATGGCCCCGGAGTCGATCGTGTTCGCGATGTCCAACCCGGATCCGGAGATCCACCCCGAGGTGGCCCGCAAGTACGCCTCGATCGTGGCCACCGGCCGCAGCGATTTCCCGAACCAGATCAACAACGTGCTCGCTTTCCCGGGCGTCTTCAAGGGCGCCCTGGACGCCGGCGCCCGCCGCATCACCGAGGGCATGAAGATCGCCGCCGCCGACGCCATCCTGAGCGTCGTCGCCGACGAGCTGGGCCCGGAGAAGATCGTCCCCAGCCCGCTGGACCCCCGCGTCGCCCCGGCCGTCGCCGAGGCCGTCGCCGCCGCCGCGCGTGCCGAGGGTGTTGCGTAACAGCCGCGTTCGCTGAACAAAGGGCCCTGTTCCGAATGGAACGGGGCCCTTTGTCGTCGGTTCAGTTCGTGGGCTGGAGGATTCCGGCCGAGGTGATCGGGAGGGGGCGGGTGCGGCGTAGGCGGCCGGTGCCGGGGGCGGCGGCCCAGACCGCGAGGGCGAGGAGGCCGTCAAGGGCCATTGCCAGGATGGCGACCAAGAGGGCGCCGACGAGGACGCGGTCGTAGCGGTAGAGGCCGATGCCGTCGAAGATGTAGCGGCCCAGGCCGCCGAGGTTGACGTAGGCGGCGATGGTGGCGGTGGCGACGACCTGGAGGGTGGCGCCGCGCAGGCCGGTCAGGATGATCGGCAGGGCGTTGGGGACTTCGACGCGGAACAGGATCTGGCGTTCGGTCATGCCCATGGCGCGGGAAGCGTCGACCACGTCGGCGGGGACGTTGGCGATGCCCGCGTAGGCGCCCGCGAGCAGTGGCGGGATGCCGACGGTAACGAGGGCGAGCAGGGGTGGGATCAGGCCGAGGCCGAGCAGCAGCACCAGGAAGGTGAGCAGGCCGAGGGTGGGCAGGGCGCGCATGGCGTTGGCGAAGCCGACCAGCAGGGCCGAGCCGCGGCGGGTGTGGCCGATGACCAGACCCAGCGGGATCGCGACGAGGGCCGAGGCGGCGACGGCGAGGAAGCTGTACCAGAGGTGTTCCAGGATGCGCTGGGTGATCCCGGTCGGCCCGGACCAGTTGGCGCCGTCGGTGAGGTATTGCCAAGCCTCGAGGAAAAGATTCATACCCCGGCGCCTTTCGCGGTGCGGACCCACGGTGTGCCCCAGCGCCCGAGGGCATAGAGCACACGGTCGACGATCAGGGCGAGCGCCAGCGTGACGATGATGCCCGCGACGATCTCGTCGGTGTAGTCGCGCTGATAACCCTGGGTGAACAGCACGCCGAGGCCGCCGCTGCCGATCAGCGCGCCCACCGAAACCATGGCGATATTGGTGACCGCGATGACCCGCAGACTGGACAGGAACACCGGAATGGCCAGCGGCATATCGACGGTCAGCGTGCGGCGCAGCGGGCTGAAGCCGACGGCATCGGCCGCGTCGAGCACGGTGGCGGGCACCGAATCCAGGGCCGCGGGCACCGCGATCAACAGCAGCGCCGTCGAATACAGGGCGAGCGCGATGATGACATTGAGCGGATCGATCGTCGAAATGCCCACCAGCGGTGGAATGATGACGAACAGTGCCAGCGACGGAATGGTGTACGCCAGGCTGGATACCGCCGTGGTGATTTTGCGCAGCAGCGGCGCCCGGCGGATCACAGCGCCCGCCGGAATGGCGATCACCAAACCGATCAGCAGCGGCAGCAGCGCCAATTTCACATGGGTTCTCGTCAAAGCCATGATGTCGGCGAAGTTGTCGATCAGGTACTTCACGCCGGATCCTTGGTCATGCCGTGCTCGTAGGCTTGGCGATTGCGTTCGGCGTCCTCGGCGGCGCGCTGATCGGCGAGCAGCTGGAGCACCTCCGTAGCCAGTACGCCGCCCCGCACCGCGCCCGAATCATCTACTGCCACACCGATTCCCGACGGTGAGGAAATCGCAGCGTCCATGGCCTGACGCAGATCGCCGCTGGGTGTGAACAGCGAGCCGCCCGCGGACATGCACTGCGCCAGTTCGCTGCCGGCGCGCATCGTCTCCACGCCGGTCACGTCGACCCAGCCGACCGGCTTGCCGGCCTCCTCGACCACCAGCACCCAGTCGCCGAGTTCGAGCCGGAGTTCCTTGACCTGATCCGCGGTCGCGGTCCGGATCTCGTGCAGCGGCACGCCCTGCGCGGTCCGGAACGACAGCCCGCGGTAACCGCGATCGTGACCGACGAAATCGGCGACGAAATCCGTTGCGGGCTGGGCCAATACCTCCCGCGGTGTGTCGTACTGCTGCAGCACGCCGCCGCGCGCGAACACCGCGACCTTGTCACCGAGCGTGATCGCCTCGTCGATATCGTGCGTGACGAACACGATGGTCTTGCGCAATTCCGCTTGCAGCCTTTGCATTTCGGCTTGCAACTCGGCGCGCACCACCGGGTCGACCGCGCTGAACGGTTCGTCCATCAGCAGGATCGGCGGATCGGCGGCCAGCGCCCGGGCCACACCGACCCGCTGCTGCTGGCCGCCGGAGAGCTGCGCCGGATACCGTTTCGCCAGTTCGCGATCCAGCCCGACGCGGTCGAGTACCTCCAGCGCGGCGGCCCGGGCGGCCTTGCGCGAATCACCGCGCAGCACCGGCACGGTCGCGACGTTGTCGAGCACCGTGCGGTGCGGCAGCAGGCCGCCGCTCTGGATGACGTAGCCGATACCGAGCCGCAGTTTCACCGGGTCGATCCGCGAAATATCTTGTCCGTCAACGGTGATCGAGCCGCTGGAGGGCTGGATCATCCGGTTGATCATCCGCATCGAGGTGGTCTTGCCACACCCGGACGGCCCGACGAACACGGTGAACGACCCGGAGGGGATCAGCAGATCCAGGTCGGTGACGGCCTGCGTACCGTCCGGGTAGATCTTGCCGATCCCACGGAATTCGATATCGGACACCGGGAAACTCCTAACTGACGGGCTTGTCGAGCCCCTGGGTGCGAATCCACTCCAGCGCGGCCGCCTTGGGTTCGGTCTTGGTCTTACCCGAAACGGCCTCGTTGAGTTTCAGCAGTCCCTCGGTGGTGAGCTTGGCCGACACGGCGTCGAGCACCTTGGCCGCCTTGTCGGTCTTCTTCTTGGCGTTGAACAGCGGCACCACATTCTGCGCGGGGAAGTTGTTCTTCGGATCCGCGAGCACCACCAGGTTGTTCTCCAGAATGGCCTGGGAGGTGGTGAAGATATTGGCGGCGGTGACCTGGCCCTCGACCAGCGCGCGCACCGTGGCGGGGCCGCCGCCGTCGGCGATCGCCTCGAAATTGGCGCGCGAGACATCCAGGCCGTAGTTCTTCTTCAGGCCGGGCAGGCCGCCGGCGCGTTCGGCGAATTCCGCGGGGGCGCCGAACTTCACCTCGGCCGAATGCGGGGCCAGGTCACCGATGGAAGTCAGATTCCACTTCTCGGCGGTGGCCTTGGTCACGACCACCGCGTCGGAATCCTGCGCCGGGGCCGGCTTCGCGATGGCGAGCTCGTCGCCGAGCACGCCGGTCAGGGCCTTGTCGACATCCGCGGAGGTAGCGGCGGTGGCGTTCTTGTCCAGATATTGCAGGAGATTGCCGGTGTATTCGGGGACCACCGAGATCGCGCAGCTGCGCAACGCCGGAATGTAGGCTTCCCGGCTGCCGATGCGGAATCTCGTATCCACCTGGAAACCGTTGATCCGCAATACTTCGGCGTAGATGTGGGCCACGGTCTCGGATTCCTGGAAATCCGCCGAGCCGACGACGAGTCCGTCGCCTTCGCAGCTTCCTTTGCTGCCCAGTGGATCCGAATTGCCGCAGGCGGACAGGACCATGGCGACAGCGAGCGCCATTGCGGCGGCGACAAGTCTGGCAGCGCGTAGCGCCAGGCTCGGCGCCGAGCGCCGAGGGGCGGGATTGGTCGTGGTTTTCACGGGAGTCCTTCCGGGCAAGGCGTGCTCGAGCGTGTGGCCCGCGGCGAAGAACGGGGCCACCGGTACATTCTGGATGTCCATACTGCCCGTTGCATGATGTTCCTGTTCACTACGGAGAGTTGAGGTCGCCGGATGGTGCTGGCCGTGCCGAGACGGATGCTTACCCGGGTGCTGATCGTCGCGGTCGCCGCAATGGCTGTGGCCTGCGGAGATGAGCCCGCGCCGGCGCCGGATTTCGTGGTCGGAGCCGGGGATTCGGCGGAATCGGGATTGCTCGCCGAAATTTACGCGGGCGCACTGGCGCGGACCGGTCTGCCGGTGTCGGTCAAGAATCAGCTCGGTGACCGTGCCGGCTATCTCGCGGCCCTCGATGCGGGCGCGGTGTCACTGGTCGGCGAGCACAACGGTGAATTGCTCGCATTCCTCGACAGCGGGTCCAAGGCGCGCACTCCGGCCGAAGTGACGCAGGCACTGAACAGTTCGCTGCCGCAGGGGCTGGTGGTCGCCGACGCCGCCGATGGCACGGATATGCGTCCGCGCGTGCTGATTCCGGTCACGGTGGCCGAGCGGGACCAGGTGCGCTCGATCGCAGGGCTCGAACCACGCTGCGCGGGAACGGCGGCGGGGGCGGCCCCGGTCCCCGCGGTGCTGCGCGCGCCGGACGACCGGATCCAGGTGACCGGGTGCGATTTTTCGCAGCCGATCACCCTCCGCGACGCCGAGGATCTGCGAGCAGCCTTGCTGGACGGGCGGATTCAGGCCGGTTTGCTGACCGGCCCGGCCGCACTGGTGCCAGACGCGCTGGCCGGGTTGACCGTACTCACCGATGACGATTACGCGCTGCGCGCGCAGAACGTGCTGCCGGTTTTACGCAAGGGCAGCCTCGACGAGTCGCGGCTGACGAAGCTGAACTATGTCGCGGGCGAGCTCACCACCGAAGAGCTCGTCGCCATGCTCCGCGAAATCCGTGACGGCCGGACAACTCCGGGTGACGCGGCCCGGACCTGGCTGGACGCGCACGCACTCTAGTTGTAAACCCGCAGTCCACAGGCAGATTCGGGGCGCTGCCGCGTTCCCGGCCCCTTGTGGTCTTGGTGTTCCACGCCGTATATTCCACGTGGAGTATTCGAAGTGGACCATATCGGGCTGGAGGTAGACCGGATGGAGGGCAAGGCGCGCCCCGCGGTGACGGCATTGGCGATCGCCGTGCTCGCGTTGCTGGAGGAGCGGCCCATGCATCCCTACGAGATGTATCAACTGCTCCTCGCGCGGGGTGAGGAACTGCTGGTGAAGGTCCGGCCGGGCTCGCTGTATCACACGGTCGCGCGGCTGGCCGAGCAGAAACTGGTGCAGGCCGAGGGGGTGGAGCGGGCGGGTAATCGGCCCGAGCGCACCACCTACCGGATCACCGACGCGGGCCGGAAAGCCATGCGCGCCAGGATCTCCGAGATTCTCCGGTCGCCCGGGACGGAGTATCCGATCTTTCCGGTGGCCATCGCGGAGGCGCACAACCTGCCGAGCCACTGCGTGGTCGCGTTGTTGCGCGAGCGCCTCGAGCATCTCGGGAGCGACCTCGCCGACCTGAAGATGATGCGCGAGTGGGCCACGGCGCACGCCGTGCCGCGCCGGTATTGGCTTGTGCTGCAGTACTTGCAGGCCAACCTCGGCGCCGAGGTCGAGTGGATCACCAACCTCATCGAGGAGCTGGAGAGCGGCGCACTCGAGTGGGAGGAATTCGATCCCGTCACCGGTGTCCGGCGCACCGAACCCGAACATCCCTGGCCCGGCAGTGATCTCGCGCTCGACGAGCTGCCGCCGGCGCCCCGCCGATCCGCTCGCGCGGCCAAGCTGCCGCAGCTGCCCTGACCGCACCCTTGATTGGAGCGAAATCGATGCCAACTCAACGTAATCCGTGGCTGGCGCTCGGCGCGCTCGTGGTCGGCTTCTTCATGATCCTGCTGGACATGACGATCGTCGCGGTCGCCAATCCGGCGATCATGAACGCGCTGCACGCCGATGTCTCCCAGGTGATCTGGGTGACGAGCGCCTACCTGCTCACCTACGCGGTGCCGCTGCTGGTCACCGGCCGGCTCGGAGATCGCTTCGGCCCCAAGAACATCTACCTCATCGGCCTGGTCGTCTTCACCGCCGCGTCGCTGGGGTGTGGTCTGTCGGGGACCATCGCCCAGTTGATCCTGTGGCGGGCCGTGCAGGGTCTCGGCGCCGCGCTGATGACGCCGCAGACCATGGCCGTGATCACCCGCACCTTCGCGCCGGACAAGCGCGGCGCGGCCATGGGTCTGTGGGGCGGCGTGGCCGGGCTCGCGACCCTGGTCGGCCCGATTCTCGGTGGCGTACTGATCGATTCGCTCGGCTGGGAGTGGATCTTCTTCGTCAACGTGCCGGTCGGGATCATCGCCTTCGGTCTGGTCATGTGGCTGGTGCCGGCGTTGGAGACGCGCGAGCACAAATACGACCTGCCGGGCATCGTGCTGAGCGGTGTGGGTCTGTTCCTGCTGGTCTTCGGGTTGCAGGAGGGCAATACCTATGACTGGTCGCCGCGCATCTGGTTGTTGATCGGCGGCGGTCTGGTCTTCCTGGCGCTGTTCGTGGTGAACCAGGCGCGCAATACCGACGAACCGCTGATGCCGCTGACGCTGTTCCGGGATCGCAATTTCGCGCTGTCTTCGCTGGCCATCGCGACCATGGGCGCGGCGATCACCGCGCTGATGGTGCCCGCCTACTTCTATCTGCAGGCGGTGCGCGATCTGTCGCCGACCAAGTCGGCGCTGATTTTCGCGCCGATGGCGATCGTGACCGGCATCCTGTCGCCGTTCGTCGGCAAGTTCTCCGATCACGTTGCGCCGCGGATCATTCCGACCATCGGGTTCGGCATGTTCTCGGTCGCGGTGTTCTGGTGGGCGGTGCTGATGGCGCCGGACTCCTCGCTGGTCTGGTTCCTGGTCGCGGCCGCTCTCGCCGGTGTGGCGAACGCGTTCATCTGGGGGCCGCTGGCCTCCACCGCCACGCACAACCTGCCGGTGCATCAGGCCGGTGCGGGCGCGGGCATCTACAACACCACCCGGCAGGTGGGTTCGGTGCTGGGTAGTGCGGCTATCAGCGCGCTCATCGCGGCGCGGCTGTCGGCGAACGGGCTCGGCGGCGGTGCGCCGGTCGGCGAGGGCGCAGCGGGCCAGGCCGCGCTCCCCGCGCAGATCCGCGACGAATTCAGTTCCGCGCTCGGTGAATCCATGTTCCTACCGGCTGGCATCCTGATCCTGGGTCTGATCGCGACGGCGCTGTTCGTCAGCCACAGCCGCGGGGCGAAGGCGCCGGTGGACAAGGTGGTGAAGCCGGAGCCGGTAGCGGGCTGAGCGGTTTTCCGGGTCGGCTGACCTAGGCTGAGCAACGTTCTGGTTAACCGTTGCTCGGTCGAAAGGAACGACCCATGTCCGTGGCTGCCGATACCGACCGCAATCCGTGGCTCGCGCTGTTCGCGCTGGTGGTCGGGTTCTTCATGATCCTGCTGGACATGACGATCGTGGCGGTCGCCAACCCGGCCATCCTGGAGGCGTTCCACGCCGATATCTCCCAGGTGATCTGGGTGACCAGCGCGTACTTGCTCACCTACGCGGTGCCGCTGTTGGTGACCGGCCGGCTCGGAGATCGCTTCGGTCCCAAGAACGTCTACCTGGTCGGGCTGCTGGTCTTCACCGCCGCGTCACTGGGTTGCGGGCTTTCCGGGACCATCGGTCAGTTGATCCTGTGGCGTGCGGTGCAGGGCATCGGCGCGGCATTGATGACGCCGCAGACGATGGCGGTGATCACCCGGACCTTTCCGCCGGACAAGCGTGGGGCGGCGATGGGTCTGTGGGGCGGCGTGGCGGGCCTCGCCACCCTGGTCGGCCCGATTCTCGGTGGCGTCCTGGTGGATTGGCGCGGCTGGGAGTGGATCTTCTTCGTCAACGTGCCGGTCGGCATCATCGCCTTCGGCTTGGCGCTGTGGCTGGTGCCCGCCCTGCCGACGCATCTGCACAAGTACGACGTCCCCGGCATCCTGCTCAGCGGTGCGGGAATGTTCCTGCTGGTCTTCGGCATTCAGGAAGGCAACAACTACGACTGGGACGGCCGCATCCGGCTGATGATCGGGGCCGGCCTGATACTGCTCGCGGCGTTCGTCTGGAACCAGAAACGCAACACCGGCGAACCGCTGCTGCCGATGACCCTGTTCCGGGACCGCAATTTCGGCCTGTCCAACCTGGCCATCGCCGCCATGGGCGCGGCGGTCACCGCCATGATGGTGCCGTCCTACTTCTATCTGCAAGCGGTACGCGAACTTTCACCCACCCGCTCCGCCCTGGTCTTCGCGCCGATGGCGATCATTACCGGCATCTGCGCGCCCCTGATCGGCAAACTCTCCGACAAACTGCCCCCGCGCCTCATCCCGACCTTCGGCTTCACCCTGTTCGCGCTGTCGATCCTCAGCTTCTCCGCCTTGATGAAACCGCACACCGCACTGGTCTGGTATCTCATCGCAGCAGGTTTCGCGGGCTTGGCCAACGCCTGCATCTGGGCCCCGCTGGCCACCACCGCCACCCACAACCTGCCGGTTTACCAGGCCGGCGCCGGCGCGGGTGTCTACAACACCACCCGCCAGGTCGGTTCGGTCCTCGGCAGCGCCGCCATCAGCGCCCTCATCTCCGCCCGCGTCGCCGCCCACGGCCTCGGCAGCGGCAAGATCGCCGAAGGCGGTGCGGGCCAAGGGCCCATCCCCGAACCCGTCAAGGAAGCGTTCAGCGCCGCCCTCAGCCAATCGATGCTCCTGCCCGCCGCGATCCTTCTGGTCGGCGTGCTCGCGTCCGCCCTGTTCGTCAGCCATGGCCGCTCCGCTCCGGACGGCCACACCGACGCCCCGGCCAAGCCCGGAATGCTCGGCGACTGACCCGCCTTCGGCCGCAGCGGACGAGTAGCGGTGGGACGATGACCATGTGAGCGAGTTGATCCGCCGGACCGCCATCCTGATCGCCGTTCCCGAACTCGCGGATTTCACGGATCGTTGGCGTTCGGTGTCCTACTGGTCGGAGTGCCCCGGTGTTCCGTTGACCGAGATCGTTCCGCCGCACATCAGTGTGCTGGTGCCTTGGCTGGCGGAGCCGAGTGCGCGGGATGTCCAGCGGCTGCGGGATGCGATCGCCGATGTCGACCCCTTCGAGATCATCTTTCCCGCTGCCGGTCGGTTCCCGAACGGGACGGTCTGGCTGCGTCCCGAACCATTCGACCGGGTGCGCGAACTATTGCGCTCGGTATTCGCCGCTTTTCCCGAATGCCCGCCTTACGGAGGGGAATTCACCGAGCCCCATCCGCACCTGACGATCGCCATGCCGGGACAGCACAGCGCGGGCGTGCTCGCCGAAGCCGAGGCAGCGCTCGCCGTCGCGCCGCCGCCGGTGTTCCGGTTCGATGCCCTGGGCCTGTGGCGAGAGCACATCGGCGGTGCTTGGCAGCCGATCGGTTCGGTGCCACTCGACAACGGCCGCGCATGATCGGTGACTGAAGATCCAGCTCAGCTGACCTGGACGTTGACCGACGGATACCCGGTGGCGCCGTCCGGGATGACGTCCTGGAACTCGGCGGTCTGGGGTTGGCCGGTGCTGTCGATGGCGCGGGCGCGCAGGGTGTGGGGGCCGGGGGTGGCGTCCCAGTCGTAGACCCATTGGCGCCAGGTGTCGATGGATTGGTCGGCCGAGAGGCGGGCGGGTTGCCATGGTCCGCTGTCGATTTGGACTTCGACGGCGGTGATGCCGCGGTGCTGGGCCCAGGCGACGCCCGCGATGGGGATGCGACCGGCCGAGAGGCGGGCGCGGTTGCGTGGTGTGTCGATGCGGGAGGCGGTTTTGATGGGGCCCTGCGCGGACCAGCCGCGGCGGGTCCAGTAGGCGGTGGCGCGATCGAAGCGGGTGACCTCGAGGTCGGTGACCCATTTGGTGGCCGAGACGTAGCCGTAGAGGCCGGGGACGACCAGGCGGGCGGGGTAGCCGTGCGAGACCGGGAGGGGTTCGCCGTTCATGCCGACGGCGAGCAGGGAGTCGCGGCCGTCGGTGAGGGCGGTCAGGGGTGTGCCGCAGGTCCAGCCGTCCTTGGAGGTGGACAGCACCATGTCGGCGTCGGGGTGCGGGCCCGCTTCGGCGAGGAGTTCGTCGAGGCGGTAGCCGCGCCAGAGGGCGTTGCCGATGAGGTCGCCGCCGACCGGGTTCGAGACGCAGGCCAGGGTGACCAGCCGCTCGATCGCGGTGCGATTGGCGAGATCTGCCCAGCTGATGCGGATTTCGCGATCGACCATGCCGTGGATCCGCAGGGACCAGTCCTCGATCGACACCTGCGGCACGGTGAGCGCGGTGTCGATCCGGTAGAAGGTCGAGTTCGGGGTCAGGTAGGGGGTCAGGCCGGGGATCTTCAGATCCGCTTCCGGCGCAAGGGAAATCGGCGGCCCACTGGGTTGCGGGAGTTGCACGGCCGCACGCTCCGCCGACACGTCGGCGCGCTGCAATCCGAGCAGGCGCCCACCGACCCCGGCCGCCACCGCCAGCCCACCGGTGATCAGGATGCCGCGTAACAATGTCCGCCGTTCCGGCAGCGCGACCTGGGGTGCGACCGGTACCCGCGCTAGGCGGCCCTCGGGTCGTGCTGAGGGGACCGCGTTCGCGTGCGAGTCTGTGTTGTTCGATTGTGCTGGGACGACGCCAGTCTCGCGCGGGTGTGTGGCAGAGGCATCGGATTGTGCTGGGGTGGGAGCGCTGTCGGCCGCACCGTATTCACCGGCCTCGGATTGTGCTGCTGCGGCGGCATTCTCGACGTCGTCCACCATCGCGGTCAGCACCCGCAGCGCGTAGATCCCGGCCCCCACCCCGAGCACCGTCGGCAGCGCGCCCGACAGCCCGGTACGTCCCACCGCGATCACGGCGACCAGCACCCCGAACAGGCCCAGGAGGATCGACCCGGCCGCCCGCTCGGTACGTTCGATCGCCCCAGCGATTCCGGCGAAGACCGCCGCGACAACCGCCATGCACAGATACAGCACCGCTTTGTCATTGGTGCCGAACGTCTGGATCGCCCACTCCCGCAACCCATCCGGCGTGTGGTCGATGACGGTCGAGCCGAGCACGACGTGCGGGGCACTGTCCGCCCCGATGAACGCGGCGACCAACTCGGCCACGCCGAGCGTCAGCCCCGCGGCAAGGATCCCCGCAACCACCCGAAATCGCAGTTCGGCCATGGCCCGAGCCTACTGCTGCCGCCGATACGCGAAAGGCGCTGCCGGTGAACGTGTCACCGGCAGCGCCTTCTCGCGGGAGCTATCTCAGTTGTAGATCGAGTCCACGTCCGCGGCGTACTGCTTCATCACCACGTTGCGCTTGAGCGACATCTTCGGGGTGAGTTCGCCGGTCTCCTGGGTCCAGTCGACCGGGAGGATGCGGATCTTCTTGATGGCCTCGGCCTTGGAGACCTTGTGGTTGGTCTCCGCGACGGCGGCATCGACCTCGGCGACCAGGGCCGCGTTCTCGATCAACTGCTCGATCGGGGTCTCGGCGGAAACGCCGTTGCGTTCCTTCCAGCCGGGCAGGGCTTCCGGATCGAGGGTGATCAGGGCGCCGATGAAGGGCTGGCCGTCGCCGACCACCATGACCTGGCTGATCAGCGGGTGCGCGCGCAGCGAATCCTCGAGCACGGCGGGGGAGACGTTCTTGCCGCCCGCGGTGACGATGATTTCCTTCTTGCGGCCGGTGATGGTGACGTAGCCGTCGCCGTCGATGGCGCCGAGGTCGCCGGTCTTGAACCAGCCGTCGGCGAACGACTCCGCGGTGGCTTCGTCGTTCTGCCAGTACCCGCCGAACACCGAGAAGCCCTTGAGCAGCAGCTCGCCGTCCTCGGCGATCTTGACCGCGTGGCCTTCGGTGGGCTTGCCGACCGACCCGACCCGGATGTTCTCGGGGGTGTTCACGGTGACCGCGGCGGTGGTTTCGGTGAGGCCGTAGCCCTCGTAGATGGTGACGCCGACGCCCCGGAAGAAGTGGCCCAGGCGCGCGCCGAGCGGGCCGCCGCCGGAGACCGAGGCCTCGCACTGGCCGCCGAGCGCGGTGCGCAGCTTGCTGTAGACGAGCTTGTCGAACAGCGTGTGCTTGAGCTTGAGCACCAGGCCCGCGCCGCCGTTGTCGACGGCCTCGCTGTAGGCGATGGCGGTGGCGGCGGCCGCGTCGAAGATCTTGCCCTTGCCGCCGTCGTGCGCCTTCTGCTTGGCGCTGTTGAACACCTTCTCGAACACGCGCGGCACGGCGAGGATGTAGTGCGGGCGGTAGGCGCCGAACTGGTCGACCAGGGTGGTCCAGTCGGCGGTGAACCGGATGGTCACCCGGGCGTCGAAGGAGGCCAGGGTCAGCGCACGCGCGAACACGTGGGCCATGGGCAGGAACATCAGGGTCTTCTTGCCGGGGCCCATGAACTTGTCCGCCGCGATGCGGTCGGACCGGGACTGGCCGTAGAGGTTCGCGTGGGTCAGCGCGACGCCCTTGGGCCGGCCGGTGGTGCCGGAGGTGTAGATCAGGGTGGCGGGCGACTGCGCGCCGACCTGCTTGCGGCGCTCGTGCACCACGCTGTCGTCGAGGTCCGCGCCCCGCGCGATGAGCTGGTCGACAGCGCCCTGGTCGATCTGCAGGGTCTCGGCCAGGCCGGGCAGCGCGCCGTCTTCGATCTCCGCGATGGTGTCCTGGTGCTTGGCGTTCTCCAGGATCAGCAGCTTGGTGGCCGAGTCCTGCAGGATCCACTTGGCCTGCTCGGCGGCCGAGCTGTCATAGATCGCGACGGTGCAGCCACCGGCGGCCCAGATGGCGAAGTCGATGAGCGCCCACTCGTAGCGGGTCGCGGCCATGATGGCGACGCGGTCGCCCACTTCGATGCCCGAGGCGATAATGCCCTTCGCGACGCCGGTGACGGCCTTCGCGAATTCCGCGGCGGTCACATCGGTGAAGTCGCCGTTGCCGTTCGGCACGTTGAACAGGACCGCGTCAGGCGACTGTTCCGCGTGCCGGAAGACGTTGTCGGAATTGTTCGCGTCAGCCGGGATTGTGTAAGAAGCCGGAACTTCGAACTCGCGCATCAGTGCCCTTCCAGGTGGTTTACTCGCCAGTAATCTACGACACCTATGAGGCGGTCGTCATATCGACCACCGGAAACGCGTTCGACCCGCGGTCGAAGCCCGGTGGGGGTGGGGATCGGTGTCATCCTAGATCGCGCATCGACACCGGTTGGACCCCTTCTTTCAAGAAATCGGCCAGCTCCGTGACGGCCGCCGCGGCGGGCCCGACGAAGGCCGCCTGCGCTTGCGCGACATGCCACAGTCCCTGGCTTTCGGTGAACCGGACATGCACACCCGCGGCACGCAGTGCGGTGACCAACTCTACGCACTGACTGTGCAGCAGTTCACTCACATCGACCTGCACGTAGGTGGGCGGTAGCCCGGTCAGCTCGCCGCGCAGCGGCGCGTAGCCGGTGTCCTGACCGTCGCCCGCGCCCAGGTAGGCGGCGGCGCAGGCCCGCGACCAGGCCCGGTTGATGACGAGGTCGCGGTCCTTTTCCGGAATGACGTTCGGGTCGGTCCAGGGCGCGATCAAACCGAGCGCGGCCGGTGTCAGCCCGTGCCGCGCGATCAGCCGCTGTGCGGTGGCCAGGCTCAGCCCGCCGCCGGCGGAGTCACCGGCGATGGCGATCTGGTCGGCCTGGTAGCCCGCGTTCTCGACCAGCTCCAGGAACGCCGCGGTGGCGTCCTCGAGCCCGGCCGGGAACGGGTGTTCCGGCGCCAGCCGGTAGTCGAGCAGGTACACCGCGCACCCGGTCTCGTGCGCCAGCCGCGCGGCCAGCGAACGGTGGGTGGCCAGCGAGCCGACCGCGTACCCGCCGCCGTGCAGGTACAGCACCGCACCCTCGGCGGATTTCCCACGGGCGGTGAGCTTTTCGGCGGGGCGCCCGGCCAGCCGGAGCCGATGCACGACGGTGTTGTCGGGCAGCCATTGCAGCGCCGAACCCAGATCCATCAGCTTGCGCTGGAGCGGGTACGACAGCCGGGCGTTGAGCATGGCCGGAAACATCCGTCCCAGCACAGCTTTGGTGATGGGCAGCGGAAGGTTGATGTCGCGCAACGGATTACCTCAGGGCTGGACGGCCCGGTTCACCACGGCGGAAATCCGCTGGTAGCCGGATGCCGTGATTCGGACGAACGCGTCGAGCAGTTTGGCTTCCCAGCCGATCAGTACGCGGCCGTGGCGCTTGCGCACGCCCTCGGTGATGACCTGCGCGGCCATTTCCGGGGTGTGGATGGCCAGCTTCGCGTCGAACATGGCGGCAGCCTTCTTGCCGTCGATGCCCTCGGCGAAGGTGGAGTTGCGCGCGACCGCGGTCTTGATGCCGCCGGGGTGTACGCAGGTGACCTCGACCGGGTGCTTGCCGAGAATCATCTCTTGGCGCAGCGACTCGGTGAATCCGCGGACCGCGAATTTCGCCGAGTTGTAAGCGCTCTGGCTGGGCACCGCGATCAGGCCGAACAGGCTGGAGATGTTGATGACGTGGCCCGCACCGGATTCCATCAGCATCGGCAGGAACGCCTTGGTGCCGTTGACGACACCCCAGAAGTCCACGTCCATGATCCGCTCGATGTCCTTGAACTCGGACTTGATCACGTCACCGTGGTAGGCGATACCCGCGTTGTTGTAGATCTGGTGCACCACACCGAAGTGCGCCTTCACGGCGTCGGCGTAGAGCAGCACCGCTTCCCGCTCGGCGACATTGAGCCGATCCGATTTCACCTGCGCGCCAAGGGCTTCGCAGCGGCGCACGGTCTCGGCCAGGCCCTCGGTGTCGATATCGGAGAGCGCCAGCTTCGCGCCGCGCTTGGCCAGATTTTCCGCCAGGGCGCGACCGATGCCGGAACCGGCTCCGGTGATCACACAGACTTTGTCCTTGAAGTAAGCGTCGTTGCCCACTGTTTATGCCACCACTTTCCGGTCGCCCGCAGACGACGTCGTCTCGTATGCCGATACGTCGAACTTCTTGGTCAGCCTACGGAATTCGAAGGTGAAGTCCGGCCACAGCGTCGTATTGTTACCGTGCTTGTCGAGGTACCAGCTGGCGCAGCCGCCGGTGTTCCACACGCTCTTGGCCAGCTTCTGCTGCAGGTCCTTGTTGTAAGTGTCCTGCGCGTCGCGGCGCACCTCGACCGTGCTCAGGCCGAGCCGGTCCACGGTGGCCAGCGCGTCGGCGATGTAGTTGATCTGCGATTCGATCATGAACACCATCGAGGTGTGGCCCAGGCCGACGTTCGGGCCGAGCAGGAAGAACATGTTCGGGAAGTTGGCGATGGCCGAGCCCTTGTAGCCCTGCTGGCCGATCTCGTCGAAGACCTCCGAGAGCGTACGACCGTCCTTGCCCGCGATGGTGTTGTAGGTCGGGGAGTCGGTGACGTGGAAGCCGGTCGCCACGATCAGGGCGTCGATCTCGCGCTCGGTGCCGTCGGCGGTGACGATCGAGTTGGCGCGGATCTCCTTGATGCCGTCGGTGACCACGTCGACATTGTCGCGGCTCAGCGCGGGGTAGTACTCGTTGGAGATCAGCATGCGCTTGCAGCCGATGCGGAAGTTCGGGGTGACCTTCTTGCGCAGCTCCGGATCGCGAATCTCGAACTGCAGCTTGGCCTTCGCCAGCAGTTCGAAGCCCTGCATGATCGCCGGGAGCTTGGTCAGGCCCACGACCTGGGTCTCGCGGGCGGCGTAGATGGCGGCGCGGGAGAGGCGCTGCACGCCGGGAATGTGCTTGAACGCGAAGCGTTCGGCAGCCAGGTAGGGGCGGTCCATGCGGGGCAGCAGCCACGGCGCGGTGCGCTGGTAGACGTCGAGGTGACCGACCTGGGCCGCGATGGCGGGCACGATCTGGATGGCGGAGGCGCCGGTGCCGATGATGGCGACGCGCTTGCCGGTCAGGTCGGCGTCGTGGTTCCAGCGGGCCGAGTGGAAGACCTCGCCCTCGAAGTCGTTGATGCCCTTGATATCCGGGAGTGCCGGTTCGCAGAGCGCGCCGACCGCGGAGACCACGGTGTCGGCGGTGAAGCTGCCCTGGCTGGATTCGATCTCCCACAGCGCGGTCTCGGTGTTCCAGCGGGCGCTGGTGACATCGCAGTTGAACAGATGCTTGTCCAGCACGTCGTACCGCTCCGCGACGCTGCGGATGTACTGCTGGATCTCGCCCTGCTTGGAGAACGAGCGCGTCCAGTTCGGATTGAGTGCGAAGGAATACGAGTACAGGTGCGACGGCACATCGCAGGCCGCGCCCGGGTACGTGTTATCCCGCCAGGTGCCGCCGACATCGCTGCCGCGCTCCAGGACGAGATAGTCATTGCGGCCCTGTTGGCTCAGCCGGATTGCCAGCCCGAGGCCCGCGAATCCACTGCCGATGATGATCGTCTTGGCGTGGCGGGCAGGGCGGTTGCCGACAGCTTTGTCTGTAACCTTGCGACTCATGTACCCGAGAGTACGGTCTTATTGAGCACGAGTCAACAGTATTGACTAGCGTTCAGTAAGGTGGTGTTCGTGGGTAGTAAAGCGAACGGAGAAACCAAGCGAACCCGGCTGAGTCCGGACGAGCGCCGTCTGCAGCTGATCACCCTTGGGGTCAAGATGCTAGGCGAGCGGCCGCTGGAAGAGATCTCCGTCAGCGACATCGCCGAACAGGCGGGCATTTCCCGTGGCCTGCTGTTCCACTACTTCCCGACCATGCAGGACTTCCAGCTCGCCGTCGTCGCGCACGCAAATACCGAACTTCTGCAACGCGTCCGGCCCGACAGCTCGCTCGACCTCTTCGAGAAGCTGCGGGATTCGATCGAGCGCTACATCGACTATGTCAGCGAGAACCGCCAGTCCTATCTGGCGCTGCTGCGCGGTCCCGCCAGCGCCAGCCCCGATCTGATGTCGCTGGTCGACCAGACGCGACTATCGATCGTCGAGATGATCCTGACCGAGACGCCGATCGTCGTGGACGAGCAGGACCGGCCGCGCCTGGTCCTGGCGGTGCGCGGCTGGATCGCGTTCGTCGAGGAGATCACGCTCAGCTGGTTGCGGTCCGAGACCATTACCCGCGATCAGCTGGTGGATCTGCTGGTGGAATCGCTGCTGTCGCTGTCGCTAGCCCTCAATCCCGCGCTCGCCGCTGCCCTGCGCGGCTGAGGCCAGTAGGCCGGCGGGCGCGGCGTCCAGGTCGTCGCAGATCGCGGCGAGGGCGGCGGCCAGGTTCGCGGCCAGGGCGGCGATGGTCTCGGGCTCCCACAGTGTTGCCGCGTAACGGAATTCGGCGCTGATCCCGCCGGGTCGCCCGGCAGAGCCGATGCGTTCGCGGGCCTGCATCAGGATTTCGAATTCGGCGCGCTGAGTCGGCAACTCCCGCAGACCGAACTCCAGATCGCCGACGGCGCCCGCCGTGGCGACGTCACGGAAGAAGGTGGTGACGATCTGGGGGAGCGCCGTGGCGCCCGCCGGAAGCAGGCGTTCGTAGGGGTACTCGCGGTGCTCGTAGGCGTCGAGAATGCGGTCGCGGACCTGGCGGATCAGGTCGCGGTAGGTGGGCGCGGCCGCGCGGTCGGTGCGGATCAGGACGATATCGACGGCGCAGCCGAGCATGGTGTCGAGTTCGGCGCGGTCCCGGCTGCTCATCGCGGTGCCGAGGACCAGGTCGGGGCCGGCGCCGTGCCGGGCGAGCGCGCAGACCAGGGCCGTGTGCAGCACGGTGTAGGTGGTGGCGCCGCAGCGGCGGGCGGTGGCGAGCACGCGGGCGTGGGTGTCGGCATCGATGTCGAAGGCCACGATCGCGGCCGGGTTCGCGCCCGTTCGCGGATTGTCCACCGGCAGCGGGGGTTCCGGTGGCAGGTCGGCCAGGGTGGTGCGCCAGTAGTGGGACTGCTGGGCGAAGCGAGCGCCGGGATCGGTGTTCGCGCCCAGGGTTCCACGGGGCTGGAGCGTGTAGTCGGCGTATTGGAAGGCGGCCGTGGGCCACTGCGGTTCCTGGTTCGCCGCACGGGAGAGGTAGGCGAATTGGAGTTCGCTCAGCAGGGTGCCCAGTGACTCGGCGTCCGCGGCGCAGTGATGGACCACCACTAGCAGCACGTGGTGGTTCGGGCTCATGCGGAAAAGTCGCACGCGCCATGGTGGTTCGCTCATGAGCCGGATGCCACGTGCGGTCTCGGCGGCCAGTAGCTGGTCCAGATCGGCTAGGTCTGAGGGGATTTCGCGGTAGTCGACGTCCTCGGAACGGAATTCCAAGATCTGCTGGACCGGGCCGGTGGCGGCGAAAGGCATTATGGTGCGCAGGATTTCGTGCCTGCGCACGACGTCGTCGACGGCCGCGCGGATGGCGGTGGTGTCGAGCGGGCCGTGCAGTTCGAGCGCGGCGGGCATGAGGTAGTCGGCGGTGCCCTCGCTCAGATAGTTGACCGTCCAGAGCCGGTGCTGCACCGGGCTGAGCGGGATCGAGCTGGGACGACGTAGCGCTCGGGGTGCGGGGCGGGTGCTGTGATCGCCGGTGCGCTCGGTCAGGAGGCGCTCCAGCGTGGCTACGGTGGGTGCGTCGAGCAGGTCGCGCAGGGTCACGGTGACGCCGAGGGCGCGGCTCGTGGCGGCAGCCAAACGTATTGCGGCTAGGGAGTTTCCGCCGAGTTGGAAGAAGTCGTCGTCCAGGCCGACCCGGGGTGCGCCGACCACGTCGGCGAACAATCCGGCCAGGATCTGCTGGCGTGGTGTGCGCGGCGGGCGGACCGCCGCCGCCTCGGGCAGCGACAGCGCTTTGCGGTCGATCTTGCCGTTGACGGTGAGCGGCAGTTCGGGGATCTGCACGAGCACAGCGGGCAGCAGATAGCTGGGCAGGTGGGTGGTCAGCTGGTCACGCAGTGCCGCGGTGTCGATTTCGCGGTCGGCCACGATGTGCGCGATCAGCGTCTTGCCCGCCGCCATCCGGTGCGCGGTGACGACGGCGGCGGTGATGCCGGGCCGGGCGCGCAGCACATGCTCGATCTCGCCGGGCTCCACCCGGATTCCGTTCACCTTGACCTGCCGGTCGCCGCGGCCGAGGAAACGCAGTTCGCCGTCGGCGCCCCAGCTGCCGTAGTCCCCGGTGCGATACATCCGGGATCCGGGCGCACCGAACGGGTTCGCGGTGAACCAGCTCGCGGTGCGGCCCGGCATGCCGAGGTAGCCCTGGGCCAAACCCGCACCGGTCAAATAGATTCCGCCGACCGCGCCGGGTGGGACGGGGCGCAGCAGCGCGTCGAGGACGAGCACGTCGGTGTGGTCGACGGCGCGGCCGACCGGGAAGGGATCGGGGCCGATCGGGCCGGGTGGGATGGTGTAGGAGGTGGCGTAGGCGGTGGCCTCGACCGGGCCGTAGATGTTGACGACCTCGGACTCGGGGGCCAGCGTGCGCAGTGCGCGGACGGTGTCCGGGGCCAGGATGTCACCTGCGCTGGAGATGGTGCGCAGCGCGGCGAGACACTCCGGAATGTCTTCGACGAGTACCTGGAACAGGCCGGCCGGGCACAGCATCGCGGTGACCTCGCCGGCGTGCAGCACCTGGCGGAAGTCCGCGGCGCTGAGGCGGGCCGGTGTCGCGATCACTGCCGTATGACCTTGCAGCAGCGGCATCCACAGCTCCCAGACGACCATGTCCCAGGCGTACGGCGAATGCATCAGCATCCGTGCGTATTCCGGGCCGGCGGCGATCCGGTCGACGGCGCGGGTGACGATCGCGCGGTGAGTGACCTGCACGCCTTTCGGATCGCCGGTGGAGCCGGAGGTGAACATCAGCCAAGCGACGGCATCGGCGGGGACGGGCGCTCCAGCAGTCGGCCGGGTGGAATCCGCCGTCCGAACCGCCTCGATGTCGTCGAGGACCAGCTCGGTTCCGGTTAGCCGGAGCATCCATTCGACGCGTTCGTCCGGATCCTGTTCGTGCAGCGGGACGCAGATCGCGCCGAGCTGCATGAGCGCGAGCAGCGCGATGACCAGCTCCGGCGAGCGGGGCAGGCGCACGGCGACCGGCGTGCCCAGGTGGACGTTGTGGTGGTCGGCAAGGTGGCGCGCGTATCCGGATGCCCGGCTGTCGAGTTCGCGGTAGGTGAGGTGTTCGCCCTCGTACCAGAGGGCGGCGCGGTCGGGGAAGTCACGAGCGATGTCGGCGAAAGCTGCTGCGACACTGCGGTTGGTGACACCGTTCGGGTCTTCGTGGGGCGCACGGTCGACCGGCGGGGTGATCTCGGAGAGCTTGGCGATCGGAGTCGCGTCCGAGGCCGCGGCTACTTCGTTCATCGCGGCCAGGAACCGATCGTGCAGCCGGGCCAGCGATTCGGGATCACACCGCTCGGCGGAGGTGTCGAAGTCGATCCGCGGTGGGCCGCCATCGGCGTAGACGCCGATCCCGAAAGCCTCTGTGCCTCCAGTCGATACCGGTGTCAGGGTGGCGGGTACGTCACCGAATCCGAGCTCAGGAGGAATCGGCAAGATATTGAGCATCGGTCCGGTGACGCGGTGTTCGCCACCGGGGGAAGTGCCGTCGGCGAGCAGGTCGAATCGGCGGTAATGCTGGTGGCGCAACAGCTTCCGGAACTCGGACTGGGCTTGCCGGGCCAGCGCACCGATCGGGGCCGCGGGGTCGACGGTCAGGCGCAGGCCGACGACGTTCGAGGTCATGCCCAGGGCGCGCCAGGAGCGTTTGGCGGGTACCGAAACTCCGAGCACCACGGTGCGTGCGCCGGTGTCGGCGTGCAGCATCAGTGCGATCGTCGCGGCCAGCAGGGCAGGCCAGTCGACATCGAAAGACTGTGCGGTGAACTGGAATTCCGCCCAGCTCTCCGGTTCGGGCCGCCCGGAATGGCGGATCGGGCCCGCTGCGCCTTGCGGTACCGGTGGGTGCGCGAACATCGGGGCGTCGGGCAGGCCGGCCAGGCGTTCGGCCCAGAACGCACGGTCGTCGGTGAACCGGCGCGAGGCGCGGTACCGCTGGTCGGCTTCGAGGAAACCCCCGACGGTGTCGGTGATTTCGGTCGGTGCGGGTCGCCCGGCGAGCAGGTCGGTGTAGACGCGGGCCACCTGGCGAATCAGCGCCAGCGAGGTGCCGCCGTCGAAGATCAGATGGTGCGCTTTGATGCCCCACAGGTACCCGGCGGCGCCGAGGTCGATCAGATAGTGATCGAACAGTGGTGCCGTGGTCAGGTCGTAGGGTCGGGCGAATTCGGGATCCAGGTAGGTCAGGGCTGCGGCCAGCGGGTCGGGTTCGGTGCTGAAATCGTTTTTGTGCAGCGGGAACTCGGCGCAGTCGGTAAGTACCTGTCGCGGTTCGGGCCCGGTGTGATCCAGCCGCACCCGCAGGGTTTCGCTGCTCGCGGTCACGCTGCGCAATGCCCGCTCGAACAGCTCCGGATCGATGCGGCCGCGCAGCTGAACGTAGCCGCTGATGAGATATCGGCGGTCTGCGTCGAACAGCGTCGTGTAGGCCCAAATCTCCTGCTGGGCAACGGTGAGCGGCCAGCTGCGGTTATCCATCACAGTCCGTTCCGGGTCGAGAGGGCGTCGAGGAGTTCGGTGAGCCGCGCGATGATCTGTCGCATGTGGTTGTCGTCGAGCAGGTCTCGGTGCCAGTTCAACGCGATCTGCGTTTCGTCGCGTGGCCACACCGTGACGACAAGTGGGAAGAGAGTCATCTCCCGTGATTCGAGCTCGGTGAGGGTGAGCTCGCCGAGGGTGACCGGGATCGTCGCGCCGTCCACCGGGTAGGACTCGAAAACTAGGGCAGTATCGAAGAACTCGCGCACCGGCAGTTGCGCCGCCGCCGCGACCTCGTCGAGTCCGAGGTAGTGGTGATCCACCACCGCCGACTGGGCGGCCTGGACCGCGCGCAGGCGGACATCGATATCGCCGTCGAGGGCCAGGCGCACCCGGACCGGGACCGTGTTGATGAACGATCCGACCATCGACGCGATGCCGGGCAGCGCGGGCGGCCGACCGGAAACGACTGTGCCGAACAGGATGTCGCCCCGGCCGGTCACCGCGCCGAGGACGTGGGCCCAGGCGTATTGGAAGACGGTGTTGAGGGTGACACCGGCCGCGGCGGCCAGCTGCGACAAGCCGCTGGTCTGCGCCGCCGACAGCGTCAGCCGTCGCTCGGCGGCCGACCGCGCGGGGTCGCTAGGCACAGCTCCGGGCGCGGCGACCAGGGTGGGTCCGTCCAAATCGTGCAAGGCCGCGTGCCAGGCGGCCAGGGCGGAGCTGCGATCCTGCGCGGCGCGCCAGCGCAAGAAAGTGCCGAAGCCATCGTCGATTTCGGTTTGCTCCGGGATGCCGAGGGCGTAGACCGCCAGTAGTTCGCGCAGCAGGATGGGGGCGGACCAGCCGTCGAGCAGCAGGCGGTGGTTGGTCAGCGCCAGCATCCACCGATCGTCGGCGGTCCGGACCAGCAGGAACCGGATGAGTGGCGGCGCGGTGAGGTCGAAGGGCCGTAGTTGTTCCGCGACGAGCAGGTCCTCGAGTCCGGACGGGTCCGGCCGCAGATCGATTTCCCGGAAGGGTATCGGCCCACCCGCCGTGATGAGCTGACACCAGTGACTGCCCGAGGCGTCGCGGAGGAAGGCGGCGCGGAGTGCGGCATGCCGGTCGACGAGGTACTGGACGGCGGCGTGCAGCCGTGTTCGGTCCGGCGTGCCCGTGCAGGTCAGGATCACCTGCATGGTGTGCGCCTCGAGCGCCTCCGGGTCGGCGGGCGCCAAGGCGGCGAACTTCTCCTGGATCGGTGTGAGCGACCAGATGTCGTGCAGCCCGGGGTAGGTCTTTTCCCAGACGTCCACATCGGATTGCCGCAGTGGCACAGCGAAATCCGACGGCGTGCGACCGCCCGCGGCCGGATCCTCGGCATGGCGGGCCAGAGCCGCGAGCGCGTCCAGCCAGAGGTCCGCCAGTTCCCGCACCTGGTCGCGCTCCAGCAGCGTCTGCGGGTACGCGAAACCAGCGGTGAGTCTGCCGTCGGCCACCAGTGCGTCGATGGAGATGGCCGCGCCGGCGGGCAGACCCGAATCATGGAGCGGCTGCGGGGTTTCGGCGGACGCGAAGTCGGCGGCGGGCAGCCACGGGCCGCCTGCGGCAGGCGCGCCGGAGAACGCACCCAGATACGTGAATGCCAGTTGGGTGGTTTCGGCGGGCAGCTGCGGTGCGGTGTCGGCGTTGAGGTAGCGCAGCAACCCGTAGCCGATTCCGGATCCGGGCACCGAAAGCAATTGCTCTTTCACCGTTTTCACCGCTGCGGCGAGGTCGGTACCCACGGCGTCGGCATCGAGATCAGCGAGGTCGAGACGGCATGGGAACGCTGCCGTGAACCAGCCGACGGTGTGCGACAGATCGGCGCCGGGCGCCAGGTCCGGCTCCCTGCCGTGCCCTTCGAGCCGGATCGAGGTGGCGGCATGGTCCAGGCCGCGACGGCGGTGCCACGCGGCCACGGCCAAGGCGACGGCGGTGAGCAGCACGGTGTTCGCGTCGGTGCGGTAGAGCGACGGCAGCGTGGTCAGCACCGCGGTGGTGGCCGCTTCGTCGAGTCCCACCGGGATCCGCCGCACCGTGGCCGCGGTATCGATACGCGGGTCGAGCGGGCGGTCGGTGAACAGTGGATCCGGCCCCGCGAATTGCTGCCACCGGCCCACTTCGGCGACCCGCTCCGGGCGGTGCGCTTCCGCCCGCAGGCTGTGCGCCCAACGGCGCATCGAGGTGCCGCCACCGGGAAGCTCCGGCCGCCGGCCCGCGCTCACCTGCGCCCACGCGGCCAGGAGGTCGGGGATCAGAATGCGCCACGAGACGCCATCGATGGCGATGTGGTGGACCACCACGATCAGTCGGCCGGCGCGGTCGCCGCGTTCGAGCCAGACACACTGCACGACAGTGCCGTTCGCCGGATCGAGACGCCCGATGGCAGCCCCGACCGCCGCTCCGAGGGCGGCGGGGTCGTCGGTGCATTCGAGCCGGGTGAGGACGGTGTCGAGGTCGACGGAGTCGGCGGGATCGGCGAACATGCGCCAGCCGCCGCTGGCGTCGCGATAGAGGCGAGCGCGGAGCATGTCGTGGCGGGCGAGGACGGCGCCGAGGACGGTGCGCAGCGGGAGTTCGGTGATACCGGGCGGGAGCTCGAGGATCATGTGCTGGGCGTAGCGGTCGAACTGTGCGCCGCCGCCTTCGGCGAGCTCGAGGAGCGCGAGAACCGCGGGGGTGGGCGGCAATTCGCCGACGCCGCCGCCGGGGAGTTCGGCGAGGACGTCCGGTGTCTGGTTGCCGGTGCCGGCGATCGCGGCCAGACCCGCGACGGTGCGCTCTTCGAACACCTGCTGGGCGGTGAAGCGGATGCCGCGTGACTTGGCGCGGGAGACCAGCAGGATCGACATCACGCTGTCGCCGCCGAGGGCGAAGAAGGAGTCGTCCACGCTGACCCGATCGCGGCCGAGGACCTGGGCGAAGACCTCGGCCAGGGTGTGTTCGACCTCGGTGCGGGGCGCGCGGAAGGGGGCCTGCGGTGCGGCGGGAGCGGGCAGTGCCGCGCGGTCGAGCTTGCCCGCCGCGTTGTGCGGGAAGGCGTCGAGCACGAGGATCTCGTCGGGGACCAGCGCGGACGGCAGGGTGCGCGAAAGTTCTTTTCGCAGTGCGTCTTCGGTGCAGATCGCGCCGTTCACCGGAATCGCATAGCCGATCAGCCTGCCCTCGGGACGCAGGACGGCGGCGGCTTGGGCGACCGGTGCGCAGGCCGACAACGCGGCTTCGATCTCGCCGAGTTCGATGCGGACGCCGTGCCGTTTGACCTGAAGGTCGGCGCGGCCCTGGTAGTCGAGCAGGCCGGTGCCGCTGTTCCAGCGGACGATGTCGCCGGTGCGGTACAGTCTGCCCCCGAGTTCGAAGGGGTTGGCGACGAATCGTTCGGCGGTGCGTGCCGGGTCACCGAAGTAGCAGCGCGCCAGCTGGATTCCGGAGAGGTAGAGCTCGCCGGGGGTGTCGTCGGGGACGGGCCGGAGGCAGGAATCCAGCACGTAGGCGCCGATGTTCCAGCCGGGTGCGCCGATCGGAATTCGCTCCGAATCCCTGGTGCTGACCGGGTATCCGGTGACCGCGCCGGTCGCCTCGGTGGGTCCGTAGAGATTGTGCAGACGCGCCGGGGTGGCGGCGGCGAACCGGCGGGCCAGTGCCGGGCTGAGGGTTTCCCCGATCAGCAGGACGCGTCGCACACAGGCGGGGAAGTCCGGGGCCACGTTGAGTTGGCTGGTCAGCGTCGAGGGGACGAATTGGACGGTGGTGACGGAGTGCTGTGCGAGCAAGCGGGACAGCGCGGCGGGGTCGCTGTCGGCGGCGGGTGGCGCGATGGCCAGCCGGGCACCGATCTGCAACGGCCACAGCAATTCCCAGATAGCGACATCGAAGGTCACCGGCGTCTTCTGCAACACCGTGTCGGTGTGGTCGAGGCCGAGGTGAGCGGTCATCCAGTGCAGATGATTCACCACGGCGGCATGAGAGACCGCGACGCCCTTGGGCATTCCGGTCGAGCCGGAGGTGAACATCAGGTACGCCAGATGTTCCGGGCGCGGATTCACAGGATGTGCTGTCGCGGTGTGGGGTTGAGCGGGATCAATATCCTCGACGTGGCAGACGGGTACTGCCGCACCAGCGAATCCGGCACTGCGGGTGCTCAAAACGAGTAGGGGCTGGGCGATTCGGAGGATGCGGTCGAGTCGCTCGGCCGGATGCCCGGGATCCAGCGGCAGGAAGGCGCCACCGGCTCGCAGTACCGCGTACACCGCGACAGTGGCGTCGATCGAACGCGGGAGCGCGACCGCCACCACGGTATCCGGGCGCACTCCGCGGCCGATCAACCAGTCCGCCAGGCTGTTCACGCGTGCGTCGAGCTCGCGATAGGTGACTGTTTCGGTGTCGTACACCAACGCTGGGGCATCTGGTGTGCGGCGCACGGCGCGCGTGAAACCGGTCAGCGCGGTCTCGGCGGGGTCCCGGTCGCGCACGGTGCCGACACGTTGCGGGAGTTGCTCGAGCTCGATGTCCGAGGCCAGATCGAAGCGGCCGATCGGCGCGGTCGGTAATGCGACCAGATCGCTGAAAAAGGTTGTGAAGGTTAGTAGTTCAGTGCCGGGAAGTTCGATCTGCCATCCGTCGGCATGCTGAGCCGCCGTCGGAAGTCCGGCCTGGGCAGCGCCGGGGCGCGCTTGCCGTAGTCGCGCGCCGACCTGTGCGGTGACAGCTCGGAAATCCTGGTACGGCGTCACATCGACTTGAATCGTTGTCACGGACGCACCGGCCCTTTGTCCCACAACGACTTCCGTAGAACCGGACCGCCGATGGACATAAACCGCCAACCCGGCCAGCACCACCGCCGCCGCTCCGCCGCCACTGCGCCGGGCCAACCGGCCCAGCCCGGCGGTGTGTTCGAGCACCATGCTCGCCTCACGGATATTCATGAAAACCCTTGCCCGTCTTGCGACCCAGATGACCGGCCGCCACCAACTCCGCCAATGCCTCCGGTACCCGGTAGCGCCCGTCACCGGTGGTCTCCCGCAGCACCACGAGGGTGTCGGCCACGTTGTCGAGGCCGATCAGGTCGGCGGTGCGCAACGGGCCCATACGGTGGCCGAGGCAGCCCTCGAACAGGTCGTCGATGGTGGCGGCGTCAGTGCCGGTCTCGGTGATCGCGGCGGCCTCGGCGATACCCAGCATCAGGACGCGGTTGATCACGAAGCCGGGGCCGTCGCCGACCACGATGCCCTTCTTGCCCAGGGCGTCGAGCAGGGCGAGGGCCCGGTTCAGCGCATCGGGGGAGGTCCGGTCGGTGGTGATGACCTCCACCGTCTCGGTGAGCGGCGCCGGGTTCATGAAGTGCAGGCCGAGGACGCGTTCCGGACGCCCGGTGGCGGCGGCCAGGCCGGCGATGGGTATCGCGGAGGTGCCCGAGGCGAAGACCGCCGACGGCGGGCAATGCCGGTCCAGTTCGGCGAAGAGGGCCCGCTTGAGATCGATGCGCTCGGTGACGGACTCGATGACGAAGGTGGTGTCGCGGAGGTGTTCCACGCGGTCGGTCCAGGTGATGCGCGTGGTGATATCCGGGATGTCGGCCGCTTTGGGCCCGCGGCCCAGCAGCACGCTCAAACGCAATGCGGACTTCAGCTCCCGACGGGCGCGTTCGATTGCCGCGGCATCGGTTTCGACGACGGTCACCGGAATCCCGGCCTGGGCGACACATTGGGCGATCCCCGCGCCCATCACGCCCGCGCCGATGACGCCGACTCGGTGTTCGACGGTCATGGGTGTACCTCCGTTTCGTACTCGAAGTCCGCGCTCGCGGTGTCGTAGACGCACTCGTCCGGTCGGGTGAGGGCGGCTTCCAGGAGCCGGGACAGATCGGCGAGCAGGTCTTCGGCCGAGGCGCGATCGAAGAGCTCGGTTGCGTAATTCAGTTGCAGCGCAGGGGGTTGCGGGGTCCAGAAGAGTTCGAGCTCCGCGGTGGGGGTGGGCAGCGAGTCGGTGTCGGTGATCAAGCCGTGGTAGCGCACGGGGGAGTCACTGGTATCGCCGACAACGGGGCCGCGGTCGCGCAAGGTGCGCCACGTTGCGTCCTGGGGCAGCTCGGCGGTGGCGTAGCGAGGTTGTCCCGCAGGCGAATCCGGTAGCCGGATCGGTACTCGGCTCTGGCCGGAGTACCAGGCCAGCAGGACGGAGTATGCGTCGAACAGGGCGGCGTCGAATGTTGCCGGCGTGTCCAGTGCGTGGAATTCGAGGGGGTGTGAGGCGAGTTCGTGGTCGAATGTGCGCTCGCCGGTGCGGGGGCGGTCGGTGGGGATCAGGAGCGGGGATGCGGTGGGGGCGGGGCCTGCGATGAGTGTGTCGATGGTCGGGGGTGCGGGGGCGATGATGGCGGTGAGGATTTCCAGGAATTCGGCGGCGATGGCGGCGACTGTCTGGCGGGTGAACAATTCGGTGCTGAATTCCAGGCAGGCGCTGATGTCGCGAGGGATGGTGTCGGTGTATTCGAAGGTGACGAGGGTCAGGTCGAATTTGGCTGTGCCGGTGGGTAGTCCACCGAATTCGTTGCCCGCCGAGTGTTCGAGGTCGAACAGTTCCGCGCCTGCCTCGTCGCCGCGTTCCATGCGCGGGGTGACCTGGTGGATGTAGAGCACGTCGAAGAGCGGCGTGCGGGACAGATCGCGTTGTTCGACAAGGGCGTTCACGACCCGGTCGAAGGGGATCTCCTGGTGTTCGAGTGCGCCCAGGACGTTCGACCGGACCCGGGTCAGCAGTTCGGACAGGGCCCGGTCCGTGCCGAAGTCGGTGCGCAGGGCGACCGTGCTGTTGAAATAGCCGATCAGATCCTGGAATTCGCGCCGGCCACGTCCGGTGGTCGGGGTGCCGATGACGATGTCGCGCTGCCCGCTGCGCCGGGCCAGCGTGAGGTAGAACGCGCTGAGCAGCACCACGAACAGGGAAACCGATTCGCGTTGCGCCAGCGTGCGCAATTCGGTGATCAGATCCGCGGGGAGGGTGAACGGGTGCAGGTCGCCGACATATGTTTTGCGAGGCGGGCGGGGAAAATCGGTGGGCAGCGCCAGGATCGGCGCACCGGTCAGCTCGGTGCGCCAGTACTCGAGTTCGTGGTCGAGAGCCGAACTCTGGAGCAGCCTGCGATGCCAGGCGGCGTAGTCGCGATACCGGATGGGCAGCGGCGGCAGTCCGTGCGGACGCCCCTCCGCGCGAGCGGCATACAGTTCCGGCAGTTCCCGGGCCAGGATCACCGGCGTCGCGCCGTCGGTCACCGCGTGATGGCAGACCAATTGCAGGACATGGGCTTCCGGCTCCAGCGTGACGACCAGCACCCGCAGCAGTGGCTCCGCACCGAGATCGAAGGGCGTCTGCGCGGCGGTGTGTACCAGCGCACGCGCGGCGGCCGTGGGGTCGGCTTCGGCCGAGACGTCGACCACGCGGAAGTAGCCTTCGAGCCGGTCCCGGATCCGCAGCACCGGCAGGCCGTCGACCTCGGCGAAGTTGTAGCGCAGTGTCTCGTGGCGCTCGATCAGGTCATCGAATGTCCCCTGCAGGGCAACGGTATCGATTGGTCCCCGGAGCAACTGCACGACCGGGTAGTTGTACAGCGTGGTGTCGGGATCGAACTGGTGGTGGAACCACATCCGCTCCTGCCCGGACGACATGACCGGCTCGTCGTGCGCCACCAGCGCCGGAATCGGCGCGCGCTGAGGAGTTTTCGCTTCCGCGACAGTGAGGAGTCTCGCGAAGTCGGCCAGGCGCGGGCGCTCGTAGATGTCGAGCAGTTTCGGGCGGAATCCGAAGGTCTCCTCGATCCGGTCCACCAGTTGGATGGCGATCAGCGAATTGCCGCCGAGGGCGAAGTAGTTCGCGTCCTCGTCCATGTCCTCGTGGGTGCCGAGCAACTCGGCCAAGGTCTCCCGCAACCACAGCTGGGGATCGGCGACCGCGTGACCCCGGGTGGCCACGCGGGAGGACAGGACGTTCTGAGCGTGCGGTAGGTCGACCCAGCACCGTTCTTCCTGCATCGGGTGACCGGGCAGGCGCACCCGGTGCGCATCCGCGGGCGCCAGTGCATTCCAGTCCACGTCGACGCCGTACTCGTACAGTCGGCCGATCAATTCATCGAGATCGGTGGAATCCGCGGCAGCGGTGACGATCTCGGCGTCCGGATCCGACTCGGCGATCAGCGCGCCCAGGCGACCTCCGGGGCTCGGCTCGACGAATACCACCGGTCCGTCGGCGCGCAGCGCGTGCACGGCGGCCAGCAGCCGATCGGTGTCGACCGTGGGTGCGGCATCGGCGAGTTCTCGCGCGTCGACCGGGCCGCGGGAGCCGAGCAGATAGCGCGAGAGATAGCGCGAGGAACCGGCACTGAGCAGAGCGGCGAATTCGATTCCGCACTCTTGTAGTCGTGCGTGCACCGCGATCTGCCCGGCCAGGACACGCGCGGTGTCGCCGGTCGCCGGAAGGTGTTCCGGCAGTGAACTATCCGGCATGGCACCCGTCGGGACGGCATCCGGAGACAGCAGCAAGACCACCCGCGGCTTGCTCGGCTCCGGGTGCGTGATGACCGCCGCCTCGTCCAGCACATCGGCGAGTTCTGCTGTGCTCGAGGCGGTTACAGCGACCCGGAAATCGTAGTGTGCCCGTCCGAGTGCGAGTGTCGCGGCGACCTCGTCGAGGTCAGCGGAGGACTGGCGCAGTGCGCCCCCCAGCTGGATGCACAGTTCGGTGAGGGCCTGCGGGCTGCGCGCGGAGACGCCGATCAGGCGCATCCGTCCCGAGGACGGCGGGACCGAAACCGAAGGTGCTTGCGCCACCACGCAATGCGCGACACTCCCACCCAGGCTGAACGAGCTGACACCGGCGACCCGGGGTTTGTCATCCGCCCATGGCCGGGCCGCGGTGAGCACCTCGATACCCGCGCCCTCCAGGTCGAACCCGCCGGTGGCCCGGGTGAAGTGCAGCGACGGATACAACTCACCCTCGGAAACGCTCAGCACCGCCTTGACCAGCCCGGCGATCGCCGAAGCATGATCGAGATGCCCGATATTCGTCTTCACCGAACCGATCGGCAGCACCCGCCCGGAGCCCCCGAACACCGCACTGATGCCTTCCAACTCCACCGCGTCGCCCAGCCGGGTACCTGAGCCGTGCGTCTCCAAATAGCCGGCCGTCAGCGGATCGAGTCCCGCATCAGCCCAAGCTTTTTCGATCACCGTGGCCTGACCTGTCGCACTCGGCGTACTGATCGTCGCGGCCGCCGCCCCGTTGTGCCGCGTCGAACTCCCGCGTATCACCGCGTAGATCGGCACCCGATCCGCTTGCGCGCGCGCCACGGTGGTCAGCAGCAACACCGCGCCACCCTCGCCGTTCACCGTCCCATCGGCCTCGGCATCGAACGCCCGGCACACCCCGCTGGGCGACATGATTTCGCTGAAACCCCCACCGCCCCAGGAGGGTGTCCCATGCACCCGCACCGCGACACCACCGGCCAACGCGTAATCCGCATCCCCGCAAGCCAGCTCACGACACACTTGATGCACGGCAACCAGCGCGCTGTTGCAACCACTGTCCACCCCGAAGCAGGCCCCGGTCAGCCCGAACCGATGCGCGATCCGCGCCGGCCCCGCGAACGCCGCATTCCCGAGCAGACTCAACGGACCCGGATCCACCGCCAGAGAGTGATAACTGGACTGCCCCGCGCTCAGCGCCACAGCTGTGACAGACCGCGCCAACGACGCCGTCGCATACCCCGCATCTTCGATCGCCCGATGCGCCAGCAGCAGCGCCAGCCGCTGCTGCGGATCCATCACCGCCGCCTCCCGGCGCGACAACCCGAAGAACCGGTAATCGAACTGCTCGATATCGCTCAAATGCCCCATCGGCAGATACGTCACCGAGGGATTCAACCCGGTCGCCGCAATCCGCCCCGGCGGCATCGGCCCTACCGAATCTCGCCCAGCGGCCAGGTTTCTCCGGAACTCGGCCAGATCGGCCGCATGCGGAAAGCGCGCCCCGATACCGACGATCGCGATATCGGTCGGACGGGCGGTGTCACTGTCAGTCAAGGCTTGCTCCTGCGTATTCACAGTTCGAAGGCCATGGTCGGGGCCGCGGCGGGTTTCGCGCTCTCGTCTGTGCCGGGGGTTGTGGCTGCGGTCAGGGCGGTCTCCAGCGCTTCGGCATGGGCGCCGATGGTGCGTAGATCGAACAGCTGGCCCACCCGGATCGCGCCTGGCCAGCGTTGTTCCATTTGCAGGTGCAGGAAGACGACGCGGTGGGAGTTGCCGCCCACCTCGAAGAAGGAGTCCGCCAGATCGAAGTCGTCGTGTTCGAGGGCGACGGACCACAATTCGGCGATTTCGAGCTCCCGATCGGTCCAGCCGTGGCGCGCCGGTCCCGGGAGTGCCGGGCCGTCGGCGGCCGCGCGCAGGACAGCCTCGTCGAGTTTTCCGGCGGCTGCGATCGGGATGGTGTCGATCCGGACGAAACGGCTGGGCACCTCCATCGGCTGGAGCTGCTCCAGGCAGTGGCGGGCGAGGGCGCGGCGCTCCGGCGGAGTGGCGAGGTCGGCGGGAACGATGAAGGCCACCAATTCGGCTACCGCGTCCCGGTTTTCGAGCACGAGTGTGACCGCATGCGCGACGCCGGGATGGTTCTCCAGCACCGCCTCGACGGCATGCCGTTCCACGCGTGCACCTCGGACCTGCACCTGTCCGTCTCGACGGCCGAGGAACTCGATCGCGCCGGAGTCGTTGCGGCGGGCCAGATCTCCGGTGCGGTACATGCGGGCACCGGGGTCGGCGAGATCGGCGACGAACCTGGTCGCGGTGAGTCCGGCGCGACCGGCATAACCGAGGGCGATTTGGTCGCCGCCGAGATACAACTCGCCGGTTTCGCCGGTGGGCACGGATCGGAGATCCGGTCCGAGCACAGTCGCCGAGTTGCCCGGCATCGCGGTCCCGATCGGGATGATCGCCGGCGTCGGGTCGGCGGCGACGGTGTGCCACACGCAGGTCACCGTGGCTTCGGTGGGTCCATACTCGTTGAGTAACAACGTATTCGGCAGCAGCTGATGGTGCCGGACGGCGAGTGCGGAGGGGACTTGCTCACCTGCCAGTGCGACAACCTGCGGTGGGGTCTCGGCCAGTGCGTCGAGCAGGAGCCGGTAGTAGGACGGAGTCGCGATCAGGTGGCTGACGCCCACGCGGCGAGCGAGAGCGGCCACGGCCGCGCCGTCGGGCAGTTCGCGGTGCGTAGGAACCACGACCGTGCCGCCGACGGTGAATGCCCACGGCGCGAACAACAGTGACGCGTCGGCGGTGAGCGGACAGGTGGACAGGGTCACCAATTCCCCGTCGGTGTACGGGTAGGCGCGGCCCGCGATCATCGCGGCAAGATTGGCGCGGCTGACAAGCACCGCCTTGGGAATGCCGGTGGATCCTGAGGTGGTGATCACGTACGCGGGCGTGCTCGCCGAGGGGGGTGCGGGGAGCGGGCCCAGCATCGACGGTTCCCCGACCGGCAGTAATGCGAGGGGTCGCGGCGACGAGGCGAACAGTGCTGCCACCTCCGCTTCGCGGTCGGCCACCTCGTCCTGTCGGCGGACGCCGCGGTCCGAGTAGTCAGCCGGGTCGAATATGACGGCAGTGCAATAGATCTGGGACAGCAGTGTCGCGATCTGGGCGGCGGGCCGGTCGGGCTCCAGCAGGCACCAGGCCGCGCCGGCACGCAAGGCCGCGAGCATGGCGATCACGGCATCGGGGCCTTGGCGCAGGTGACACAGCACCACATCGCCCGGGCGGACGCCCGCGCCGACCAGTCGACCAGCGAGTTCAGCTGTGCGGGAGTCCAGTTCGCGATAGCTCAGGCGGTGGTCACCGGAGATCAGTGCGATGCGGTCGGGGACGCGCGCGACTTGACGCATCAGCCCGGTCACCAGGTCGCCCGGCGGCACTGGAGCGTCGGGTGCGCGCAGGAGTACGTGGCCGGTGTTGGGCACGGCGCCCGAGCCGTCGTGCCCAAGCAGCACCCGCTCCTCGTCCTGTTCCAGCACCGCGAACCCGGCGAAGCGCAGCGTCACCAACATCACTCGATTCACCGGTGTCGGAACGAATTCCGCGACAGCACGCTGTCCGCGCGCGGCGGCCCGGTCGATCAGATGCGCCAGCAGTGCACCGCCGACCCCGCGCGACATCACGCGGCACGACATGAGCAACAGCAGGATCGCCGCATCGCCGCCGCGAAACTCGGTGACCGCCAACCCGATTGCGCCGTACTCGCCGAACCGGTCGCGCAGCTCGGCGATCAGCACCTCGTGATCAGGTGACGCACTCAGCTCCCGCAGCTCGTCGATGTCGAAGGTGCGCCCGGTGGTGTTGAGCTGATTGGTGCGCACCGTGAGTTCGTGTGCCCGGCCGAGATCCGCTTCGCCGGCTCGGCGCACGGTCATCACCAGGCCGAGCCCGGCGAGGAATTCGGTGTCCGATCCTTCGAACGACGCGGCACTGTCGCGCCGGATCTGTTCGGCCCGATAGCGTTTCCTGCGGTCGCGGGCATCCGGGGTGATCACGGCGGGGTTGAATTCGGACAGCTCGGGCAGCCGCGCCAGATCCTCGGCGGCATAGCAGCGGACCTGGGGGAGCGCGGCTGCGACCTCGGCGCGTTCCACCGGATCGTTGTCCACGAACGCGATGGCGTCCAGCCCGATGTTCAGGTGTTCGGCGATCTGGCGTACCGCCGCGGACTTCGCTCCCCAGCCGATCTGCAACGAGCAGAACATCTCCGAGAGCCCGTGCGCATCGAGATGCGCTGTGGCGAGCGCTGGTTCGCTACGACTGGCGACCGCGTGCACGATGCCGCGTTCGTCGAGCAGCCGCAGTACCCGCCAGGCTTCCGGGTGCGGTGCGGCCGCGTCGCTTTCCAGCACGACCCCGTCCCACAGGGTGTCGTCGAGATCCCAGACCAGGCATTTCACGACGGCGTTCACAGCTCGATTCCTCCGTATTCCCGATCGGGTAGTCGCCGCAGCAGGGTGGAACTCCAGGCCGCGACGGGGCTGCTGTTGAGCAGCAGGGTGTAGTCACCCGGTGCGCGGGCCGGGGCCGCCGCCTCCAGGTTGACCAGTACATCCAGCGATCCGAGGTGCCCGTATGCGGCGAGGTTGTGGTGGCAGGCCTTGTCGATGCGGGTGTCCAGCGCTTCCTCCCAGAACGAGAACGCGCCGGTGGACAGGTTCTGCATCAGCACCGGACCTAGATCCTGGAGTCGTAAACCGTTGCGGCCCAGCACTTCCTCATTCATGGCGGCGAGGCGTTTGCGGCTCTCCACGGCCAAACGGAAGCTGTAGGTGGCCTCGTCGGCGCACACCTCCCGCCAATCCCGCTGCGGCAGATCGCGATAGTCGATCCGGAACAGGTCCGCGTACTTGCCGTCGCTGCGCACCATGTGGTCGACCAGCTGGTAGCGGCCGGTTTTCGCGGTGCTCAGCAGCACCGCCCCGGCGCCATCGCCCAGCAGCGTCATCGGCGCGCGATACCGGAACCGGGTCGGCGCGGTGGCCGCCGCCACGATCAGCACGGTGCCGCAGTGCGGGTCGCCGCGCAGCAGCCCGGCGGCCAGGGTGAACGCGGCGGAGATCGACGCGCAGCCGAGCTCGCCCACCCCGGCGACGAACGCCCGCTCCGCACCGAGCCGATGCTGCAGCCGGGTGGCCTCGGAGGCCATCAGATACCGCGGCGCCCGCCCGCCCACCACCAGCAGTGCGTCGAGCTGGTCCGCGGCGAGTCCCGCCCGGGCCAGCGCCTGCTCGGCAGCGGCGGCGGCGAGATCATCGGCACCGTCCTCAGCGCACCGCACGGTGTCGATGCCCAACGCCAGCGCATGCGCCCGTCGGCCGGCCGGCAATTCGGCCAGTTCGGCGAGTTCGGTTACCGCGAGGGAGGTTTCGGGGAAGACCGCCGACACGGGTCCGAGCGTGATCACTGCCCCACCAGCGCGGTCCGGAGCACGAATTCACCGATGTCCTGCTCGGCCACTTCGCGCGCGCCTTCGATGATCTGCATGATCTTCGCGTCGCGGAAGAAGCGCCCGGCCCGGCTGTCCGGCGCACACCCGGCGGCGCCGAGGATCTGCACCGCGCGCTCACTCACCGACCCGGCGGCTGCCGCGGCGGCGTACTTCGCGGCGATAGTCCCCAGCAGTGCACCGGGATCCCGGTCGATCCGCTGGTCGGCCGCTCGCGCGCACAGAGCCCGCGCGCTTTCGATCTCCACCCAGCTCCGTCCGAGCATGGCCCGCACCGCTTGGTGATCGCCCAGCCGCGCACCGCCCTGCACCCGGTCTCGTGCGTGCGCCGCGGCATCGGCCAGGCAGGCCCGCGCCATCCCTGCGCATCCCCACGCGATCGTGTAGCGCCCGTGGTCCAGCGCGGTCCCGACGACATGCGAAACACCGAATCCTGGTCGCGCCAGCACATTCTCGGCGGGCACCCGCGCCGCGTCGAAACTCACGTGCGCGATCCGCGCCCCGCGCATCCCGAGCTGATCGGTGACCGGTTCGGCGAGCACTCCGGGCTGATCGGTCGAAACCAGCGCGGCCACCGGACCGCCCTCGGACTGTCCTGCCACCAGCAGCACGTCCGCCAGCGCACCGAACGTCACCCACATTTTGCGCCCGGTCAACGACAACTCCGCCGACCCGGTGAACCGCGCCCGCATTCCCGACAAATCGCTTCCGGCATCGGCCTCGGTCACCGCCAGCCCGGCGATCAACGCACCGGAAGTCAAGGCGGGCAACCACTGTGCGCGCTGGTCGTCGGTACCCCACCGGTCGACGGTGGCGGCCACCATCCCCTGCACCGTGAACAGCGAGCGCAGCGACGTGCATACCGCGCCCAATTCATTTGCTACGAGTCCGATCTCGTGCGCGTCGGCCCCTTGCCCGCCGTAGCGCTTGGGCCGGTCGATCCCCAGCAGCGCGGCGCGCGCCAGGGTCAGCGCGGCGGTCCGCGGCAGCCCGGCCCGATCCCACCCGGCCGCCGCCACCGTGGCGTCGGCGAGCACCGATTCCAGGTCGCTCACCCGGCGGCACCCGTCCCCACCGCGGCCGCGCACTTGCGGGTGACGAAGGCGGCGGCGCGGTGCACGGTCCGGAAGTTGTCCAGGTCGAGATCGTCGATCTCCACCTCGAATTCGAAGGTGCGCTCCAGGTAGGCGACGATCTCCAGCGCCCGCAGCGAATTCACCAGGCCCATCGCGAAATAGTCGTCATCGGGCCCGAATTCGGCTCCCGTGATCACACTGAAGTCCCGCAGCAGCTGCTGCACCAACTCCGGCCGTTGTGTACCCGCGTCGCTCATCTATTGGAAATTACCGCGCGACAAGCGTGCGCGAATGCCCCCAATTCGTGTGCCCCCAAAAGGTTCTCAGACCAGGAACTGGGCGAGCTGCGGTACCGCTTCGACGGGGTGCTTGGCGGGCAGGTTCACGCCGATTTCCTGATACACCCAGCCCTGCACGGTGCGGACCAGCTTGCCCATCACGAAACCCGTTGCGCCGCGCCCGCCGTCGAGGTTGTAGCGGGCGAATTCGAGGTCGGCCATGCCGTCCACCAGGCGGCAGAACGCATTGTCGATCTGCCCGAAGGGCTGGCCCGAGTAGGAGGTGACGATGAAGAAGATCGTCGTCAGATGTTCGGGCAGCCGGGTCAGGTCGACGGTGATGACCTCGAGGTCGCCCTCGCCTTCGCCGGTGGTGTTGTCGCCCAGCAGCCGTACCGACCCGTCCTGCGACATCAACTGCTCGTGATAGACCACATCGGCGATCGCGTCCCCGGAGAACATCATCGCCGCCGCGTTCAAATCGATGTCGGGCCGTCCCCCTTCCAGCCAGCGCCCGTGCGCCGGATCCCAACCCAGCGCCATGGTGACGAAGCTGAGTCCTTGGCTGGTTTCCGCTGTGGACACTTGGGGCACCTCTTTCCGACCGGAACGGCGCAACCGAGCTCGCGCCGTCTCTTTCACCCTAGGTGCTAACCAGTTTCCGTACCTCGAAACGGCCTTGGGCACCTGCGGAAACACGAACGCCGGGTGCGAGCTCCGCTCCTGTTCAAGAGCGAATTCGCACCCGGCGCCCGGGTTTCAGCTATCGGCTAGCTGGTCGGCTCGAAGGCCTCGGCGATGATCTCCGCCTGCTCCACCGCGTGCACCTTCGACGAACCCGAGGACGGGGCCGACATGGCGCGACGCGAGATGCGGCGCAGCTTGCCCAGACGATCGGGCAGGATCTCCGGCAGGTTCAGGCCGAAGAACGGCCACGCACCCTGGTTGGCCGGCTCCTCCTGCACCCAGGCGATATCGGTCGCGTTCGGGTACCCGTCGAGCGCCTCGTTGAGCCGGAACTTCGGCAGCGGGTAGAGCTGCTCGATCCGCACGATGGCGACGTCTTCGCGCTTCTGCTTTGCCTTCTCCGCGGCCAGCTCGTAGTAGAGCTTGCCGGAGGTCATCAGCACCCGCTTGACCTTGCTGCGGTCGCCGACGCCCGTCTCGTAGGTCGGCTCGTCGAACACCGAGTGGAACTTCGACTCGGTGAAGTCCTTCAGATCCGAGACCACGGCCTTGTTGCGCAGCATCGACTTCGGGGTGAAGACGATCAACGGGCGGCGGATGCCGTCCAGGTTGTGCCGGCGCAGCAGGTGGAAGTAGTTCGCCGGGGTGGACGGCACGGACACCGTCATCGAGCCCTCGGCGCACAGCTGCAGGAAGCGCTCGATGCGGCCGGAGGTGTGGTCCGGGCCCTGGCCCTCGTGACCGTGCGGCAGCAGCAGCACGACATCGGAGAGCTGGCCCCACTTGGCCTCACCGGAGGAGATGAACTCGTCGATGATGGTCTGCGCGCCGTTGACGAAGTCACCGAACTGCGCTTCCCACAACACCAGTGCGTCCGGGTTGCCCAGCGAGTACCCGTATTCGAAACCGACCGCGGCGTACTCCGACAGCATCGAATCGTGCACCGCGAACCAGCCGGGGCTGTCGCTGCCGATGTTGTGCAGCGGGGTGTACTCGGCGCCGGTCTTGCGATCGATGATCACCGAGTGCCGCTGGGTGAAGGTGCCGCGGCGCGAGTCCTGACCGGTCAGGCGCACCGCGACGCCCTCATCGATCAGCGTGCCGAAGGCCAGCAGCTCGGCGAAGGCCCAGTCGACCTTGCCCTCGTAGGCCATCTCGCGGCGCTTCTCCAGCACCGGCTTGACGCGCGGATGCACGCTGAAGCCGTCCGGAACGTTCAGGAAGGCGTCGCCGATGCGCTGCAGCACCGACTTGTCCACCGCCGTCTGCACGGTGGAGGGCACCTTCTGCTCGTCCTCGACCGACTCCGAGGGCTCCGGCGGGTACTTCTCCAGTTCGCGGACCTCGTTGAACACGCGCTCCAGCTGGCCCTGGTAGTCGCGCAGCGCGTCCTCGGCCTCCTTCATGGAGATGTCACCACGGCCGATCAGCGATTCGGTGTAAGCCTTGCGGACCGAACGCTTGGTGTCGATGACGTCGTACATGTACGGCTGGGTCATCGACGGGTCGTCGCCCTCGTTGTGGCCGCGACGGCGGTAGCAGATCATGTCGATGACGACGTCCTTGCGGAACTTCTGCCGGAAGTCGACCGCGATCCGGGCCACCCAGTCGCAGGCTTCCGGGTCGTCACCGTTGACATGGAAGATCGGCGAGCCGATGAACTTCGCGATGTCGGTGGAGTATTCGGTGGAGCGGCTGTTCTCCGGCGCGGTGGTGAAGCCGATCTGGTTGTTCACCACGATGTGGATGGTGCCGCCGACCCGGTAACCGCGCAGCTCGGACAGGTTCAGCGTCTCCGCGACCACACCCTGACCCGCGAAGGCGGCGTCACCGTGCAGCATCAGCGGCACGACGGAGAAGCCCTCCGGGCCGTCGCCCTTGTCCAGCAGGTCCTGCTTGGCGCGCGCCAGACCCTCGAGCACCGGGTCGACCGCCTCCAGGTGCGAGGGGTTGGCGGTCAGCGAGACCTCGATCTCGTTGTCGCCGAACATCTGCAGGTAGGTGCCGCGCGCGCCGAGGTGGTACTTCACGTCGCCGGAGCCGTGCGTGGCCGCCGGGTTCATGTTGCCCTCGAACTCGGTGAAGATCCGCGAGTACGGCTTACCGACGATGTTGGCCAGCACGTTCAGCCGGCCGCGGTGCGGCATGCCGATGATGACCTCGTCGAGGCTGTACTCGGCGCACTGGTCGATGACCGCGTCCATCATCGGGATGACGGTCTCGGCGCCTTCCAGCGAGAAGCGCTTCTGGCCGACGTACTTGGTCTGCAGGAAGGTCTCGAAGGCCTCCGCCGCGTTCAGCCGGTTCAGGATGTACTTCTGCTGCGCGACAGTCGCTTTGACGTGCTTCTGCTCGACCCGCTCCTGGATCCACTGCCGCTGCTCGGCGTCGAGGATGTGGGTGTACTCGACACCGATGTGGCGGCAGTAGGCATCACGCAGGATGGACAGCACGTCGCGCAGCTTCATGCGCTCCTGGCCGTGGAAGCCCGCGACATTGAATTCGCGGTCCAGGTCCCACAGGGTCAGGCCGTGCTGGGTGACATCGAGGTCCGGGTGGCTGCGGAACTTGTCCTTGACCAGCCGCAGCGGATCGGTGTCGGCCATCAGGTGACCGCGGTCGCGGTAGGCCTGGATCAGCTCCATGACGCGCGAGCTCTTGTCGACGCCGCGTTCGCGGATGTCCTTGCGCCAGCGCACCGGCTCGTACGGCACACCCAGGCCGTGGAAGATCTCGTCGTAGAACTCGTCGGAGATCAGCAGGGTGTGGATGGTGCGCAGGAAATCACCGGACTCCGCGCCCTGGATGATGCGGTGATCGTAGGTGGAGGTGAGCGTCATCAACTTGCCGACACCGATGTCGTTGATGCGCTCGTCGCTCATGCCCTGGAACTCGGCCGGGTACTCCATGGCGCCCGCGCCGATGATCGCGCCCTGGCCCGGCATGAGGCGGGGCACCGAGTGCACGGTGCCGATGGTGCCGGGGTTGGTGAGCGAGATGGTGACGCCGCTGAAGTCGTCGGCGGTGAGCTTGCCCTCGCGGGCCCGGCGCACGATGTCCTCGTAGGCGCTGTGGAACTGCCCGAAGGTGAACGCCTCACAACCCTTGATGGCGGCGACGACGAGCGAACGGCTGCCGTCCTTGCCCGCCAGGTCGATAGCCAGACCCAGGTTGGTGTGCGCGGGGGTGACCGAGTGCGGCTTGCCGTCGATCTCGGCGAAGTGCCGGTTCAGGTTCGGGAACTTCTTGACCGCCTGCACGATGGCGTAGCCGAGCAGGTGGGTGAAGGAGATCTTGCCACCGCGGGTCCGGGCCAGGTGATTGTTGATGACGAGGCGATTGTCGATCATCAGCTTGGCCGGGATGGCGCGCACGCTGGTGGCGGTGGGGATGCTCAGCGAGGCGTTCATGTTCTTGGCGACCGCGGCGGCGGCGCCACGCAGCACCTTCGACTCTTCCTTGGCCTCGGCGACCGGGGCGCCGGAGGTGGGCGCCGCGTTGGAGGCCGGCGCCGGAGTGGTCTGCGGCTTGCGCGCGGCCGACGCCGGAGCGGGCGCGGGCGCCTTGGGCTGCGCGGCCGGCTTCGTCTCGGCGGGCTTCGCGGCTGCGGCGGGCTTGGCCGGTTCGGGCTTCGGCGCGGCAGTTTGCTTCGGGGCGGCCGGAGCTTGCTTCGGGGCAGGGGCCGGGGTGGACTCCTGCTCGGCGGGCTGGCCGTCGGCGGTGGCCTCAGGGTTGTAGTCGGCGAGGAACTCGTGCCAACTCTCATCGACCGAGGATGGATCCTGTTTGTACTTCTGATACATCTCGTCGACTAGCCACTGGTTCTGGCCGAACTGGGAAGTTGAGCTGCTCACAGCAGGTGTTCGCCTCATTTCGTTCTTCGCGCTGCGACGTTTGTGACGTGCCCGGCACGGGGATCGGGGTTGGTGCTCCGATGCGCCCCAATTGAGGATATGCCCAGCCGCAAAGGGGTGGTGTTACCCACCACCGGGACAGACCCAAACTCGAGTGTCGAACTCGTCTGATACCGACTTTATGCCTCTCTGTTATCCCAGTGTCGCCCAGCGCCCGGTTTACGCGCCGGTGAACATCGCGACCTGCGGTGGGATGCCGGATATTTGCCACATCTTGATAAAGCTGACGGGCCCGGAACCGCGGAGGTGAGCTCGCGGATCTACAGATCGCGGGTCCGCACTGCCCACCAACCGGCGCCCGCGACGCCGACCGTCCACAGCAGGAGCACGATCATCGCGGCGGGTGTCGGAGCCAGGAAATCGCTGTCCGGGAAGGATCCGGCGGCGACCGCGGCGATGGTGGCCGAGCCCGGAAGCAGGGTGACGAAGCCCTTCAACCCCAGTGCGCCGGCGACCAGCCAGACGAACGGTTCGGCCAGCACCAGCCAGCCCAGGACGACTGCGATCGCCACGGTCGACTTGCGCAGGATCAGCCCCAGCCCAGCGGCGATCAGCGACCAGCACACGACGGCCAGCAGGCCGCCGCCGAGCACGGTCACCAGGCGCAACCCGAATTCGGTCTTGCCCCGGCCGAACCCGAACAGCGCGGCGGTCGCGACCAGTTCCACCACGACCGCCGCCGCCAGCGCGAAAGCCCCGATGACCAGGAATTTCGCGGCGACCAGGCGGTCTCGGTCCATGGTGAACGACGCCGTCACCGGCATGGTCTGATAGCGGTATTCGGATCCGGTGGCCGTCGCGCCGAAGTAGGCGGCGCCGACGAGCGCGGCGATGATGCCGAGGTACAGCCCGACCGACGCGCCGCCGGTGACCGGGTTCGCCTTGGGGTTCGCGGGCCCGGCCACGAGCGCGGTGACCGTGCTCGCCACCAGCGCGACGGCGGGCAGCGCCGTCGCCAGCACGAGGTTGGGGCGCAGCGTAGTGGCCTTGCGGACCTCGGAGTTCAGCGGCGGGACGAGTTCGGCGGGGACGGTGATCATCGTGGAATCCCGGGATGCTGTTGGGGCGCCTGCATGCCGCCGGGCAACGGCGGCTGCACGCGGTTCGGCGGGGGCACGTACATGGTCGAGGAGGCGGGGCGGACCGGTCTGGTCAGCGAGGCGAGCACCCGGTCGGGGTGGATCAGGTCGGCGGTGATGCCGTCGATGCGCACCTTCGCGGCCTGCGCCGCGTCCCGGATCTGTCCTTCGGTCGCCTCGGCCACCGCGAGTTTGCCGTCGGGGCGCATCACGGCGTCGGTGTATCCGCGCGCGGCCAGCACGGTCGCGAGCGCGACCGGAGTCGAGGCGGCCACCACCAGCCGATCGGGATGGCTGCGGCGCAGTTTCGCGGGTGTGCCCTGATAGACGAGCGCGCCCTCGTTCAGCACGATCACGGTGTCGGCCATCGATACCACCGCGGCCAGGCTGCGGCTGGAGAGCAGGGCGGTGCCGCCGCGTTTGGTGTGCCGCTTCAGGAAGTCCTGCAGCCAGCCGCGTTCGGCCGGGTCGAGTCCTGCCACCGGGTCGTCCAGGATCAGCAGCGGCGGATCGCCGAGCAGTGCCGTCGCCAGCGCCAGCCTGGTCTGCTGGCCGGGGCTCGTCAGGCCCGCCTGGGTGTTCGCGAAATCGGCGAGGCCGACCAGCTCGAGCACCTCGTCGGCGCGCTCGTCGGAGACACCGGCGGCCGCCGCGTACACCCGTAGGTGGTCGCGGGCCGTGCGGGCCGGGTGCAGGCCGCGCGGGACGAGCACGCCGCCGACCGGGCCGCCCACCGACACGGTGCCGGAGGTCGGGGGCACCAGGCCGAGCAGGATGCGCAGGATGGTCGACTTGCCCGCGCCCGCGGGGCCGACCAGTGCCGCGGCGGTCCCGGCGGCGACGGTGAAGCTGACGTGCTCGACCGCGGCCCGCTCGCCCACCGCGCCCGGCTCGAAATGTTTGCTCAGCCCCCGTACAGCGAAAGCGGTTGTGGTTGTTGTCATTCCGGCTTCGCGGTGGTCTTGCGCGCGTCCAGCGCGGTCAGCGGATCGGCGTCGACGATCATGTGCCGATCCGGTGGCCAGGTGACCGGCGCCGCCCCGAACGCCTGGTGCGCGTTCTTGATCGTGGTCTTGCCGAGGGTCCGGTTGCCGAAGCCGCCGATGGCCGCGCCGATGCCCATCGGCAGGATCTTGCCCGCCATCAGCGCCATCCGCTTGGTCAGGAAGCGGATGATGAAGCGCTTCATCAGCGAGTCGTTCATGGCGGACAGGCCCGGAACCTTGTTGGCCAGCAGCGTGCCCCAGTTCTTGGCCGAATGCCCGACCGTCCGCTCCACGATGTCCATGCCCTCGCCGCCGAGCACCACGGCCAGTACCAGCGCGCGGCGCTGCTCCTTGGCTTCGGGGGCGACACCGTGCACCGCGGCGACGGCCAGCGCGTAGAGCGCGGAGGCCTCCAGGAAGAACGCGGTCTCCGCGGTGATGGTCGCCAGCGAGGCGATGGTGCCGACGCCGGGCACGGCCGCGGTCGCACCGGCCGCGGTGCCGCTGCCGGTCACCGCGAGCAGATACTGCTTCTCCAGCCGCGCGATGATCTGCGCGGGCGTCTCGGCGGGATGCGAACGGCGGACCCGGTCGACGTATTTGGCCACCGCGGGCGCCTGCAGCTTGGACCCGTTTTCGAGTAGGGACACCACGGTCTTCTCGAACGCGCCATGCCTCATGGCAACACCCCTTCAGTCATCGGCCAGTCGCAGCAATCCGCTGGCAGAACTCTATGGCACCGGCGCCGCGCCGGCCCAACACAGCAACGAACCGCAACGTTCCTACGGTTCCCCGTGCCCGGTCGGTATACCCGTCTCGACGCGGCTTATCGCTTGTCGATCTCGGGCACCCGTTCCAGCTTCGGTGGCGGCGGGGGTGGCGCGCCGTCGCCGAACGGTGTGCCACCCAGCGCTTCCCGGCCGTGCGGGGACAGCCAGTTCGACAGGTCCGGGCCTTTCGGCACGATCCGGGTCGGATTGATGTCGGTGTGCACGACGTAGTAGTGGGTCTTGATCTGCTCGAAATCGATGGTGTCGCCGAATCCGGGAGTCTGGAACAGATCTCGTGCGTAGGCCCACAGCACCGGCATCTCGCTGAGCTTGCTCCGATTGGTCTTGAAATGGCCGTGATAGACCGGATCGAAGCGGACCAGCGTGGTGAACAGGCGCACGTCGGCCTCGGTGATGGTGTCGCCGACCAGGAAGCGCTGCTTCTCGAGGCGTTGCGAGAGCCAGTCCAGGCGGGCGAAGAGCCGGTCGTAGGCGGCCTCGTAGGCGTCCTGGTCACCGGCGAAACCGCAGCGGTACACGCCGTTGTTGACGTCTTTGAACACCGCGAGATTGACCTCGTCGATCTCGGCGCGCAGGTCCTCCGGATACAGCTGCGGCGCGCCCGCGCGGTGGTAGGCGGTCCATTCGGTGGAGAAATCCAGGGTCATCTGCGCGTAGTCGTTGGTGACGACCTGTCCGGTCGGCACGTCCACGATCGCGGGCACGGTGATGCCGCGCGGATAGTCCGGGAACCGGGCCAGGTAGGCATCGCGCAGCCGGGGGATGCCGAGCACCGGGTCGACACCGCCCGGGTCGAGATCGAAGGTCCAGCTCAGCTTGTCGTGGGTGGGGCCGCAAAGGCCAAGGGAGAGCACCTTTTCCAGGCCGAGCAGGCGGCGCACGATGAGCGTGCGATTGGCCCACGGGCAGGCCCGGGCGGCGACCAGGCGATAGCGGCCCGGTGTCACCGGATAGCCGTCGTGGCCGTCCCGGGTGATGCGGGTGGTGATGTAGTTCGTATCCCGTTTGAACTCGCCGGGTTCTACGTAGGAACCGCTTTCGGAAGCTGTCTCGGTCACTTGGCCAGTCTTCCAGACGGAGGCTCTAGTCTGGCCGAATGAGTGATTTGAAGGCCACCCGGCTAGAGCGCGAGACCACCGGCAGCGGGGCGGAGATCGCCGTGCTCACCTTGGCCAATCCGCCGCTGAACCTCTTCGACCAGGCGATGCTGGACGCGCTGATCGCCGATCTGGCCGAGCTGACCGCCAACCCGCCGCGCGCGGTGCTGATCCGTGCGGAGGGCAAGCTCGTCTCCGGCGGAGTGGACGTGCACGTTTTCGACGGGTTGAGCGTCGAGCAGGGCGCCGAGCTGTGGCGCAGCCTGTTCGCTCGGATCATTCATCCGCTGGAGGCGCTGCCGTGCCCGGTGGTGTTCGCCGCGCACGGGCTCACCCTGACCGCGGCCTTCGAGATGGCGGTGGCGTGCGACATCATCCTGGCCGCGCCGAAGGCGAAGTTCGGTCTGGTGGAGACGGTGGTCGGCCTGACCCCGTCGATGGGCGGCCCGCAGCGGCTGGCCGAGCGCGCCGGCTCCGGCCGGGCCCGGGAATTCGTCATGACCGGCGACCTCTATGACGCTGCGACCATGGCGGATTGGGGTGTGGTCAACGCCGTGCACGACGACGTCGAAACCGCCGCAAGGCAACTGGTACACCGGCTGGCCCAGGGGCCGACCAAGGCGCACGTGGCGACCAAGGAGATCATCGGCGCTTGGCGTTCCGGCGGTGTGGCACATGCGGATTCGGTGACGCCCGAGGTCTCGGGCGCCTTGTTCGCCACCGAAGATCTGAAGGGCGCGGTGCGCAGCTTCCTCGAAGTCGGGCCGGGTAAGGCGACTTACACGGGTCGCTGACGTCAAATCCGCCCGCGGCTGTGATCGAAGTCATATAGTCGCCTTCGGGGCTGGCAGCCGGCGGCAGCCGGCGGGGCGGGTAGGGCATGCCTGCTGAACCGAGGCACCGCGGAGGACGAAATGTCGCAGCAGTTGTTGATCGAGTACCCACTGAAACCGCCTGCTGCCAGTGACAACCCGCTAGCGCGCGGCGCCGACGGCGTCCTGCGCTACGGGAACCTCACGCCCGCCCTCACCGAGCTGCTGGACCTGCAGGTCCACGCCTTCTCCAACCGGGAGGCGGTGGTCGAGATCGGCGGGCCCCGCCTCAGCTACCGGGAACTGTGGCATTCCGCGTCCCGGGTGGCGGGCGGCCTGCAGGAACACGGCATCGGTTACGGCGATCGCGTCGCGATCCACCTGCCCGCGGGCGCCCGCTGGGTGCAGGCGTTCCTGGGCGCGCTGCTCAGCGGCGCGGTCCCGGTGCTGGTCCCCGACGGCCTGCCGCCGGCCGCGGCGCAGCGCGTGATCGATGACAGCTGTGCGGATTTCGTGCTCCGCGGTGACCTGCCCGACGGCGCCGCGTTCATCGATGACGGTGCGGCGCTGAGTGATCTGGCGCTGCTGTGCTACCCCTCCGGCACCGCCCATCCCAGGGGCGTCGAGCTGACCAACGAAAACCTGCTGTCGGCAATACGTTCGGTGGTCGGTGCGCTGGATCTGCCCACCGACGGCCTGCGCAATCTGGTGCTGCTGCCGCTCGCGCACGCCAGCGGGTGCGTCGACCAGTTGCTGCCGACCTTCGCCGTCGGCGGCACCGTGGTGCTGGTCCCCGATACCGCCCGGCTCGCGCCGGAATCGTTTGCGGCCGAACGGATCGACATGGTCTCGGCCACCCCGCGCCTGTTCGCGCGGCTGCTGCCGGACCTGGCGCGACGGTCCGGAGATTTGCAGACCGGCGGGGTTTCCCGGGTCTGCAACGCCAGCCACCGCGCCGAACGCGCCGCCGCCGCACCCACCGATCTGGCCGACGCCCTGCGCGAGATGTTTCCCGCGGCCCGGCAGTGGTCGGTATGGGGCGCCACCGAAACCAGCGGCATCGGCCTGGCCGTCGACTCCGAGACCGCGGCCGATCCGCGCAGTGTGCTCGGATTCCCGTTCGGCGGAACCGAATTGGCGCTGTATGGCCCACGGGCGGGCAGCGGCCACGGGGAATTGCTCTGCCGCGGCCCCAATGTCACGCGCCGCTACTGGCGGGATCCGAACGCGACGGCCGCCCGGTTCACCGGCACCTGGTTCCACACCGGGGACCAGGTGACCATCGATCCGGACGGCCTGGTGCGCCGGGACTAGTCATTCGAGCATGCGCCGGCGCAGGCGAGCGCGCAGGGCGGGGGTGATGCCGATCTGGGTGAGGTAGTTGTCGAAGCCGCCGTAGCGCGTCTCGACCGATTCGATCGCCGCGGCCAGGTACTCCGCCCGCACGCCCAGCAGATCGTCGGAAAGTTCCTCGCCCGCAGCCAGTTTCGGGGCCAGCATGGCCCGCAGCATGGGGACGGCCCCGTTGCTCTGCAGGTAGTCGGCCAGGATGTCGGCCTCGGTCACCTGTGCCGCGCGCAGCAGCGCCGCGACCGCCCAGCCGGTGCGGTCCTTGCCCGCCGCGCAGTGCACCAGCGCCGCGCCTTCGTCGCGCAGGATGGACTCGGCGAGGGCGTGGATCGCGGTACCCGCTTCGGGGAGCGAGGGGAACTCCCGGTACACCTCGAGCATGTGCTCGAAGGCCGAGCTGGTCTGGGCGTCGTGCGGCGGCGCCTCACCCATCCGGGAGTCGAACGGGGTGACGTGCAGCCGCACCCCGTCGGGCAGATTGTCGTGGCCCATGTGCTCGATTTCGCGGAGTCCGCGCAGGTCGTGCACGGCACCGACGCCGAGTTGGCGCAGGCCGGCGTGGCCCTCGGCGTCGAGGCGGCTGAGCTGGGCCGAGCGCAGCAGGATGCCGGGGCGGACCTTGGCGCCGTCGACGGTGCGCAGGCCGGCGACGTCACGGAAGTTGAAGGTGCCGGGTATGAGGAACTGATCAGTGGGCGGGGATGTCACCGACTCAGGCTAGCGGGCTGCCGGGACCCGCGCGGGACAGCGTTGTGGCATCAGTCACACAGATCGGCGGGTGTTCCGAGTGGATTCTAAAGTGTCAGATGGTGCGTTTAGGACCCTGGATAACGGCGACAAGCAGCGGCTAAATACATACCAACTGGTCGCAACCCCGTCCCATTTAGGTAACAAAACATTCTTCCGGTCCGTAATTACCCATTGAACCCATTCTTAAAACCGGAAAACCCTTTACCATTGATCCATGTTGGACCGGGCAGCCCGGGGATCGCAGTGTGGAGATCCCAGCGCGGATGGCCCGCCAAGTTCAGCGAGTCGCGCCGACGAGGGTGCGCGAGATCTTTCGCCGAGGAGCCGTCGTTGAGCGTACGTGGAGAAATAGCGGAGAGCCGGGTTCGCCCGACCATCTGCGAGGCCGTGGAGAAGGCGGCCGCTTCGCTCGATTTCACGGGGGTGCGCGCCCTGCGGGTGCTGCTGCACGCGGGGGTGAGCGCCTACTGGCCGCTGGTCAAGGCCGCGCCGGGCAAGCAGATTCGGGCCTACGAGTCGACCGTGCAGACCCTGCGTCAGCGCTGGGATGTGCAGACCGATTGTGTGCCGGACCCGACCACCTCCGCCCGATTCCAGGAGATGGACTCCGAGGTGGTCGTCTTCCTGGAGTTGTGCGCGCAGCGGTCGGGCACGCAGTGGCTGGAGCCGGTCGAGTCCATCGCCTGCTATGTGGTGTCGGTTTTGCACGGCACGGTGCTGCGCTGGCTGGCCGACTGCAACGACGAGACCACCCTCGTAGTCCTGGATGACCTGGTCAGCGGCCTGACCACCCGGGCCGTCGACGCCTGAGCCCCCCGCTCCGTCAGCCCGGCGAACGCCGGGCTGGACGAGTGACCAGTTTGGTGGTTGCATGGTTGTTGTGACTTCGCCTGTAGCCGGCCTGCACGCCGCGACCGCCGAGCTCGACCCGCCGCTGGCCGCCCTCGACCTGGCCGTGCTGCGGGCCAATGCCGCCGACCTGGTGCGCCGGGCCAACGGCGTTCCGGTCCGCGTGGCCAGCAAATCCGTGCGCTGCCGCGCGATCCTCGAAGAAGTTCTCGGCTCCGGCCTCACCGCCGACGGTGGTTTCGCGGGCATCATGGGCTACTCGCTGCGAGAAGCCCTGTGGCTGGCCCGCTTGGGCGCACGCGACATCCTGCTCGGCTATCCGACGGTGGACCGCGCCGCGCTCGCCGAACTTGCCGCCGACGAGACGCTGCTCGAGTCGATCACCCTCATGGTCGACGACGTCGCCCAGCTCGACCTGATTCGCGCCGCCGTCGGTAGCGACAAGGTGCACCCGCGGGTGTGCCTGGATGTCGACGCTTCCCTGCGCATCGGCCCGATCCACCTGGGCGTGCGTCGTTCCCCGATCCGCACGCCGGAACAGGCTGCGGCACTTGCCCGTCAGGCGCTCGAGCGCGGTTTCCGGGTGGTCGGCGTGATGACCTACGAAGCCCAGATCGCGGGTCTGCCCGACTCGAATATCGCTGTGCGCCTGGTGAAACGGGCGTCGGCGGCCGAAATCACCAAGCGCCGCAAGCAGGTTCTGGACGCGGTGCGCTCGGTGACCGGCAAGCTGGAGATCGTCAACAGCGGCGGCACCGGCTCGATCGAGGTCAGCATCGCCGACCCGGATGTCACCGAGGTCACCGCGGGTTCCGGGCTCTACGTGCCGACCCTGTTCGACAACTACCGCGCCTTCACCCCGCGCCCGGCGCTGTACTTCGCTACGCCGGTGCTGCGCAAGCCCACGCCGTCGATCGCGACGGTCTTCGCCGGCGGCTACATCGCGTCCGGGCCCACCGGTCCGACGCGTGTGCCGAAGCCGGTGTGGCCCAGTGGGTTAGGCCTTATCGGCACCGAGGGCGCGGGCGAGGTGCAAACCCCGCTCACCGCTGCTTCGGGCTTGCGGATCGGTGACCGCGTCTGGTTCCGGCATGCCAAAGCGGGCGAATTGTGCGAGCGTTTCGACCAGCTCCACCTCGTCGACGGCCAGACCCGCACCACGGTTGCGACCTATCGTGGCGAAGGAAAGTGCTTCGGCTGACCGGGATTCCGGCCCGGCGCGCACCCAGAGCATGGTGGACGCGGCATCGAGCAGTTCGCTCGGACCGATGCCGGTCATCTCCCGGCACACCCGATTGGCGTGTGCCAGGTCGGTGAAGCCGGCCGCGTGCGCGCCGTCGGTGAGCGAGCGGCCCTCGAAAACCGCGGCCGCCCAGTGCACCAGGCGAGTCCAGCGCACTACGGCCGGGAACGTGCCCCCGGCCTGCGCGCGAAACAGTTTGCCGAGCCGCCCCGGCGAAAGGAACACCGCCGCAGCGAGATCGGGCAGGCGGACGCGTCCGGGCAGCCGCCCGACCAGCAGGCTCATGGCATCGCGCAATTGCGGATGGGTCGCCGCGGGAACGTAACCGCTCGAGTCGCTCAGGTAGTCGAGGACGGCGTCGGCGCGTGCGCTCAGTGGTTGCGCGTCGTCGGCGACGAGGGCCGGGAGATCGGTTGCGGCCGTGGCCCATTCGGCCGGATCAGCGCCGAGCCGGTAACGCGTTTCCACAGCCCTGGCCATCCGGCTGCCGGGAAACAGGTGGATGGATATCGCCCGCGTGCCGGGGACCGCGCGCGCCGTGTGCTGCGCGCCGCTGGGGACCACCGCACCCCGGCAGCGGACCCAGCGTCCGCTGCCGTCGCCGATCTCGAATTCACCGGTCGTGGCCACGGTGATCTGCAGGATCGGGTGGCGGTGCGGTTGGGCGAGGACGTCACCGAACTCCACATCGAAAACCAGCCGGTCCGCCCGGATGTTCCAGTCGTGGACCAGCAACCAGCCGTGCATGTACCAAGGCTAGCTGCTTTCGCGACGGGTCTGCCGAACACGACCGATCCATACAAGCCGTCGTCCTCGGGCCGTGTTGATACTCCTTTCAGGTGCGCACAGCCGTACCGGAAGGGAGGGTTGCCATGAAGTCGGTCATCGAGGTCGAAGCCCTGGTCAAGAGTTACGGGAAGGTTCATGCCCTACGGGGATTGGATCTCGACGTGCGGGCAGGCGAGGTGCACGGCTTTCTCGGGCCCAACGGCGCGGGTAAGACCACCACGATCCGGATCCTGCTCGGCTTGCTGCGGATACGCAGCGGGCGGGTCACCGTGTTCGGCAGAGATCCCTATCGCGATGCGATGGACATCCATGGGCGGCTGTCCTATGTGCCCGGTGATGTCAACCTGTGGCCGTCGCTGACCGGGGGCGAAGTGATCGACATTCTCACCGCGCTGCGCGGCGGCGCCGAGCCACGGCGGCGCGCGGAATTGATCGAACGGTTCGAATTGGATCCGGCGCGCAAATGCGGCACCTACTCCAAAGGCAACCGGCAAAAGGTGGCGTTGATCGCGGCCTTCGCCGCCGACGTCGAGCTGTTCATTTTCGACGAACCGACCAGTGGTCTCGACCCGCTGATGGACCGCCAGTTCAAACTGTGTGTCGAAGAGGTCAAACAGCAGGGGCGCACTGTGCTGCTGTCCAGCCACATTCTGGGCGAGGTCGAAAAACTGTGCGACCGGGCGACTATCGTGCGGCAGGGCAAGTCCGTGCGGACCCTGGGAATGGATGAACTACGGGCACCGGCCGGGGCGCAGGCGATCGAGCTGGAGGAGCTGTTCCTCAGCCACTACGCGTCCGAGGATGCGGCGTCATGACGTCACGGTTAGCGCCGCGGGTGGTGCCGCCGCCGTCGGCGGCTGTCGGCGCGTCCCGAAGAGGGAGCGGACGACTGACGAATCTGCGTGTAGCGCTGCGCCTTTCGCTGGGCACCAACTGGCGCGGACTGGCGGCGGCCGTACTCGCGGTCGTCGGGTGCATGTATCTGGGGACGCTCGGTGTCGACGGGTTGTATCCCGCGGGTGTGGAGCGGACCGCCTATGCCTCGATCGCCGGGCAGTTGACCGCGCAAATCGCGCTCCAGGGCCCGGCGGACGCGCTGACCACGCTCGGTGGGATCGCGGTCTTCGAGCTGGGCTGGTTTCTGGTGATCGCCGTCGCGCTGATCAATATCGTGGTGGTCGTACGGAATACGCGTGCGCAGGAAGCGTTCGGCCGCCTGGAACTGTTGCGGGCGGGCCGGTTCGGCGTGCATTCGAATTCGGTCGCGGTGCTGGTGCTGGCGGTCGCCACGAACACGCTGATCGCGGGCGGGGTAGCGGCCGCGATGGTGCTCGCCGGTGCCGCGGTGCGCGGTGCGGTCGCGTTCGGAATCGCGATGGGCAGCACCGGCATCGTGTTTGCCGCCGTTGCCGTTCTCGCAGCGCAGATCACGGCCCAAGCGCGGGGCGCCTACGGCATCGCCTGCACCGTTCTCGGTCTGTCATACCTGTCGCGCGCCTTGGGCGATGCGTCGGAAGTTCCCGCCTTGCGGCTCGCCTCGCCGCTGGGATGGGCGCAGCATATGCACCCGTTCGGGGAGACCCGCTGGTGGCCGGTTCCGCTCTGCGCGGTGGGCGCGGCGCTGCTTGTCCTGATCGCGCTGCGACTCGAGTCGGTACGGGATCTCGGCGCGGGTCTGGCCGCACCACGACCGGGTGCGCCCGCAGCCGGTGCGCTGATGAAAAGACCGCTGGGACTTGCCTTTCGGATCCATCGCGGTGCGCTCACCGGCTGGCTGGCGGCATTGCTGGTGCTCGGTGCGGGTTTCGGGGCCGCCGGCGCCGACGTGGCCGAGATCTCCGACGGGGTGCAGGGCATGCTGAAACTGCTGACCGGCTTCAACGTCGATGTGGTCGACGGCTTTCTGGCCATGGTGACGCTGCTGTGCGCGATGGCGGCGGCGGGCGCGGCGGTCTCGACGGTGCTGCGGATCCGGCAGGAGGAACTCGCCGGCCGCGCCGACCTGCTGCTCGCCGGGCGGCTGCCGCGGTGGCGACTGGCCGCCACCCATATCGCCACCGCGATCGCGGCTTCCGTTGTGCTGCTGGGGATTACCGGCTGCGCGATCGGGCTGGTGCACGGCGTGCGGACCGGGGATCTCACCCAGGCCGGGCGGGTCGCCGTCGCCGCGCTGGCGCAGCTGCCGGCGATCCTGTTCCTGGTCGGTTGCGCCGTCCTGCTGCTCGGGGTGCGCCCGGCGCTGACCTGGTTGGTGTGGGTCGTGCTCGCCGAATCCGCGATCGTCTCGATCCTCGGGCCGTCCATGCGGCTGCCCACGCCGATCATGAATTTGTCGGTGTTCCACCATGTTCCGCATTTGCCGGGCGTTGCGGTGAACCCGATTCCGCTGACCGTGCTGTGCCTGGCGGGTCTCGCCGCAACGGGATCGGGAGTTTTCGCCTTCACCCGTCGCGACCTCGGATGACCGGCTCAATCCACGCGGCGGCGACGTCGTTCGGCGAGCTCGTCGAGGCGGCGGTCGGCCGCGCTGCCGGTCCACACCTCGAAACCCGGTGTGATCTCACCGTTCTGGTGCCGCCGCGCCCGCTCCCGGTGCGCCGCCAGATAGGCGGGATCGTGCATCCGCCGGTCGGACCCTTTGATCAGCAAGCTGACCGCCTCCGCGTGATCCTTGCCGCAGACCGACCAATCCTCACCGGGGTAGTACGCGTGCACGGAGCCGTCGGACAGCGGGACGAACTGTGGCCGCTGCACCACATGTGCACTGTTGTCCTGAGTTGACCGCGGGCGCTGGGACATCAAGACCTCCCTTCTCGACCGAATGCGGACCCCCTCCGCGCTGTGACCGCACCAATCTTTGCGCGCGGGCAGGGGGCTGGACAATCCCCGGCACGCGGAGGTCCGGAAGTGTCCGCCCCTTACCCGAGCAGCGCGGTGACCTCGTCGTCGGCGAGCTGGTGAAAGTCCTGGTAGGCGGTGCCGACGCCGCCGAGCGCTGCGGGGACCGAGGGACAGATCAGTTCGTCGCATTCGGCGGCGACCCGGTCCATGGCTTCGCTGGAGGACACCGGGACGGCGACGACGATCCGTTCCGGATCGCGCATCCGCGCTACCCGGCAGGCGACGACAACCGTTGCGCCAGTTGCCATTCCGTCGTCGACGATCACCACCGTGCGGCCCGCGAGCGGGATCGGGGCGCGGTCGCCGCGCCAGACCGCGCGCCGCCGCTCCAGCTCCACCCGCTCGGCATGCTCGATGTCGGCGAACTCGGCGGGCGCTACCGAGATGTGCCCCAGGACATCCCGGTTCAGTACGCGCGCGCCGTCCTCACCGATCGCGCCCATCGCCAGCTCCGGCTGCCACGGCACACCGAGCTTGCGGACCAGCAGAATGTCGAGATCCCCGCCGATGATCTCCCGGACGCCGGCCGCCACCGGCACGCCGCCGCGCGGCAGTCCGAGCATCAGGGGGTCCGACGCGCGCAGGTGTTCCAGTTCGGCACCCAGTGCGCGACCGGCAGCTGCCCGATCGGTGTAGATCATCGTGGCAAAAACGCTACTCCGCGTCTTTATCTGTGATCGCGAATCGGCGCAAAGCCAAGCTCGGATTGGTTTTGCGCACCGCCGCCAGCTGAGCCAGGTTCACCTCAGCGGTGATGACGCCCGATTCGTCGCCGAGCTCGGCGAGCACCTTGCCGGTCGGATCGATGATCATCGAAGACCCCGCACCGCGAGATCCGCACTGGTCGGCGCCCAGCACGTAGACCGTGTTCTCGATGGCGCGCGCCCGCAGCAGCGTCGTCCACTGGTCGACCTTGCCGGGGCCGGGGATCCACTGGGCGGGGAGCACCAGCACCTGCGCGCCCGCGGCGGCGAGGCGGCGGAACCCCTCGGGGAAGCGCAGATCGAAACAGGTCTGCAGACCGAAGCTCACCCCGTCGACGGTGAAGATCGCGGGCTCCTTGATCGCGCCCGCGTGCACCACATCCGATTCCAGGTGCCCGAACGCGTCGTAGAGGTGCACCTTCCGATAACGCGTGACGAGCTCCCCGGCCGGATCCAGTACCACCAGCGTGTTCCGGATCCGCCCGGGATCCGCGTCCTGCTCGACCATCCCGGCCACCAGATGCACGCCGAATTCGCGGGCGATCGCACCAAGCCCGGTGACGAACTTCCCGGTCAACGGCTCGGCGACCGCGACCACCCGCTCGTCCAGCCGGGAGACGGCAAACATCGAGTACTCGGGCGCCACGACCACCCGTGCGCCACGCCCGGCAGCGGACTCGACATGGTCACGCAGTGCCGCCAGGTTGGCGGCCGGATCGGTGCCCGGCGCGAACTGGATCACCGCGACCGCGACGGGGGTGTCGGCTATGGCCGGGTCCTGATGTGCGGGCGAAGCATTCGGAGCCATAGGTCACACCGTATTGGGCCGGTGGCCGGGACATCTACCCGAAGCTAGTAAACTCCTGGTCAATGAGCACCAATGAGGTCGACAGCGTTCTGGAAGATGTTCCTGGCGACAACGACAGGAACATCAGTGACGGCCCGACCTTCGCCGATCTCGGAATCGATGACCGCCTGCTGGCGGCCATCGCCGACGTCGGCTATGAGACGCCCTCGCCCATCCAGGCCGCGACGATCCCGCCGCTGCTCGCCGGCGCCGATGTAGTCGGTCTCGCGCAGACCGGCACCGGTAAGACCGCCGCTTTCGCGATCCCGATCCTGATGGGTCTGCAGATCGCCGGCAAGTCCCCGAAGGCGCTGGTCCTCGCGCCCACCCGCGAGCTCGCGATCCAGGTCGCCGAGGCGTTCGGGCGCTACGCCACGCACATCCCCGGCTTGAACGTGCTGCCCATCTACGGTGGCCAGGCCTACGGCGTGCAGCTGGCCGGCCTGCGCCGCGGCGCGCACGTCGTGGTCGGCACGCCGGGCCGCGTCATCGACCACTTGGAGAAGGGCACGCTCGACCTCTCCGAGCTGCAGTACCTGGTGCTCGACGAGGCCGACGAGATGCTCAAGATGGGCTTCCAGGAAGACGTGGAGCGCATCCTCGCCGACACCCCGCGCACCAAGCAGGTGGCGCTGTTCTCGGCGACCATGCCCTCGGCGATCCGCAAGATCTCCAAGCAGTACCTGAACGATCCGGTCGAGATCACGGTCAAGACCAAGACCACGACCAACGTCAATATCAACCAGCGCTGGGTGCAGGTCTCGCATCAGCGCAAGCTGGACGCCCTGACCCGGATCCTCGAGGTCGAGACGTTCGAGGCGATGATCATCTTCGTGCGCACCAAGCAGGGCACCGAGGAGCTGGCCGAGCGGCTGCGCGCCCGCGGGTTCTCCGCCGCCGCCATCAACGGTGACATCGCGCAGAACCAGCGTGAGCGCACCATCGGGCACCTGAAGTCCGGCGCGCTCGACATCCTGGTCGCCACCGACGTGGCCGCGCGCGGCCTGGACGTGGACCGCATCTCGCACGTGGTCAACTACGACATCCCGCACGACACCGAGTCCTACGTGCACCGCATCGGCCGCACCGGCCGCGCGGGCCGCAGCGGTGAGGCGCTGCTGTTCGTCGCGCCGCGGGAACGGCATCTGCTCAAGGCGATCGAGCGCGCCACCCGGCATCCGCTGGCGGAGATGCAGCTGCCCAGCGTCGACGACGTGAACGCGCAGCGCGTGGCCAAGTTCGGCGACGCCATCACCGAGAACCTGTCCTCGGACAATGTCGCGCTGTTCCGCCGCCTCATCGAGGATTACGAGCGCGAGCACAACACCCCGCTGGTCGATATTGCCGCGGCGCTCGCGGTCGGCGCCTACGACGGCAAGAACTTCCTGATGGAGCCCGAGCCGGAGCCGGTCGAGCGGCCGCGCCGCGATCGGGAGCCGCGCGCTGATCGTCCGCCGCGCAGCTTCGAGGACGAGCGCGCCGGCTCCAGCTTCTCCCGTACCTCCGGCGCCGAGCTGGCGACCTACCGGATCAGTGTCGGCAAGCGGCATCGCGTGGTGCCCGGCGCCATCGTCGGCGCCATCGCCAACGAGGGTGGACTGCGCCGCAGTGACTTCGGGCACATCAGCATCCGCCCGGATCACAGCCTGGTGGAGCTGCCCGCCAATATGCCCGCGGAGACCTTGGAGGCGTTGCGCCGCACCCGGATCAGCGGTCAGCTGATCCAGCTGACGCTGGACGACGGTGGTCCGCAGCGTTCGTACAGCCGCGGCCCGCGCCCGGATCGGGCTCCGGCCAAGCGCACCGAACGGCGCAAACCGCGCTTCTGATCAGGGGCGGAGTTCCGCGAGGTCACTGGGGCTGGCTAAAGTGTTGCGGTCCGTGTCCGGCGAAGACACAGGAGGCCGCGTTTGTTCGTGTTCGGTGATCGTGTCGTCTGCAACGCCGTGGATCTCGTACGCGCGGCGCGCTGTGAGTTCGAGCTGCTGCGGCGGCTCGACGCCCAACTCGGTTACCTGAGTGGTTCGGCGGCACCGGATTCCGAGCCGCAGGTGCTGGGGGGCGTCGCCGCCGATTTCGACGAGGCCGCGCTGCTGCGGCTCGCGGATTTCCGAGATCGGTTCGGCGCCACCATGGTCGAGGCGCCCTCGGCGCGCACCGATTCCGCCGATCCCGCGGTCCGGGTCGCCGCGCTGCGGGCCGCGCACACGGAAACCGTTGCGGCGCTGCGGTCGGGCGTGCACGTCATCGCCGGCGCCACCTTCTTCGACGGTTCGTTCGCCTGCTCCTGCGATTTCCTGGTGCGGGCGGGTCATCGGGTGCGCTACACGGTGCAGGGGACGGCGCCGGGCCAGGCCGAATTGGTCGGCGCCGCACTCGAACTCGCGGCCTGCGCGGACGCGCTGGACAGCAGCGGGGCGCTGACCGCGCCCACCATCCGGCTGTATCTGGATACAGCGGCAACGGATTTCCCGCTGACCGACCTGGTACCGGTGTATCAGGCGCGGCGGCGCAGACTAGCCCGGATTCTGGACGAAAAACTGAGCGAGCTGCTGCCCGTGCAGTGGGGCGATCCGCGCTATCTCGCCTGCGGGCACTGCGAAACCTGCACGACCGCGCTCACCGCCGCCCGGGATCTGATGCTGGTGGCGGGCATGCCGAGCCCGGCCCGGGCCCGGCTGCGCGAGGCCGGTGTCGCCACCATCGACCGGCTGGCGGGCCTGGACGCGACCGTCACCGGGGTGCCGCCGCGTACTTTCGCGACGCTGCGCAGGCAAGCCCGAATCCAGTTGCAGCCCGGGGATTCCGGACGGCCCGCGCACACGCTGCTCGACGCGCTCGCACTCGGCGCCTTGCCGCCGGTGTCACCCGGTGATCTGGCGCTGACCGTCGCGGACGTGCCCGGGCCGGCGTGCATTGTCGAGGTGGGCGGGGCGGACGCGGTGCGGCTGTCGTTCCGGGTACCGGCCGGGCCGGACGCGGTGGCCGAGCAGCGGCGAGTGCTGGCGGAGGTGGTCGAATATCTCGCGCGGCAACGGCAGCAGTATCCGGCGATGCGGGTCTATCACCATGGCCGCGCGGTGCGCGACGCGCTGCTGCGCTGCGCCGGAAGCCTGGGCGCCGGTGAGGAACTCGTCGAGGAGCTGCTGAACGCGGGCGTGCTGGTCGACCTGTATCCGATCGTGCGCGGCGCCGTGGTCGTCGGGACGCAGTCCTATCGGCTCGACTCCCTACGGCACCTGCTGGGCGCGGCGAGTGCCGGCGAGCCGGACTGCGTGACCGTGCTGCGCCTGCGGGATTGGCTGCTCGAACGCGCCGCCGAGACGCCGCCGGAGGCTGCCGCACTGCCGGTGGGCCCGGTGAGTCCGGTGCCGCGTCACGATGACAAGGCGGCGGGTGCACGACCGTCCTCGCTGGAGGCGGCGCTCACGGAATTCGCGGCGACGCACCGTGATTTGCGGCCGACCGTCCGCGGCGAACGCAAAGACGCTGGGGCGACACCGCATCCGGCCGCCCTGATGGCGGCGGTGCTGGGCTACCACCGGCGCGAACGCCAGCCGCTGCGCCTGGCGCATGCCGACCGGCTCGACCATCCGGTGGACGAATGGGCCGAAGCGCCGGGGGTTCTCGTCGCCGACTGGGGCACTGTCGACACCAAATGGCATCACAGCCTGAACCGTCCGACCATGCGCCGCTACCTCACCCTCACCGGGCGGATCGGCACCGGCTGGGCGCACGGGGTCGCGCTGACTCCGGGCACCACCGTCTACACCCTCTACGACCAGCCGATGGCCACGGGCGCCGGCACCGCAGTCGGCAAGCGCGCCACCGCGACGGCCACCGTGCTCGGCTGTTCGGTGGACGCGAACTTCGACGACACGGTCCGGCTGGAGGAACTGCTGCCCGAGGGCTGCGAACCCTACGACGACCTGCCCACCGCGATCGCACCCGGGCTGCCCGCCTGGGACGCGAACGTCGAGGGCACAGTCGAACTCGCCGCCCAGCAACTGCTGGTGACGCTGCCCGAGATCCCGTGCGAGGCGGTGTTCGACATCCTGGCGCGGCGGGCGCCGCGGCTGCGCGGTGGCGGTGGATTGCCGGAGGTGCACGGCGACCACGCGGCCGCGATCACCACCGCCATGCGCTATCTGGACCATTCCTACATCGCGGTGCAGGGACCGTCCGGCACCGGCAAGACCTCCACCGCCGCCCGCGTCATCGAACGCCTGGTGACCCGGCAGAAATGGCGCATCGGCGTGGTCGCGCACGCGCATTCGACGGTGGAGAACATGCTCGACGCGGTCGTGGAGATCGGCGTGCTGCCCGAACTGGTCGGCAAGAAAGACGTCGAGGCGGTGAAACCGGAGTGGGCCGTGATCGACGCGGGCAAGTACCGCCGGTTCCTCGACAACGCCGTCAACGGTTGTGTAATCGGCGGCACGCCAGCCGATTTCGCCGATGAGACCCTGATCCCGCACGACGGGCTCGACCTGCTGGTGATCGCCGACGCCGGGAGTTTCGCGCTCGCCGAGACCGTCGCGGTCGGGCTGAGTGCGCGAAACCTGTTGCTACTCGGCGATCCCGTGCCCACCCCGGCCCATGGCGCGCATCCGGAACCGGTCGGGGAATCGGTGCTCGGCTGGCTCGCCGAAGGCCGCGCCGTGCTGCCCGCTGAGCGCGGTTACTTCCTGGACCGGACCTGGCGGTTGCATCCGCGGGTGTGCGAGCCGATTTCGCGGGTCTGCTACGACAATCGACTGCGGTCCAACGAAACCGTCACGCTGGCAAGACAACTCGATGGTGTGCCGCCGGGCGTGGAAACCGTGCTGGTCGAGCACTACGGCAACACCACCGAATCGGTCGCCGAGGCAAAGGAAGTGGTGCGCCGGATCCGGGCGCTGCTCGGCACGTCATGGACGGTCGGAGCGGTGACGCGGCGGTTGCATCCGCACGACATCTTCGTCGTCGCGCCCTACAGTGCGCAGGTCGGGCGGATCCGAACGCTGTTGGCGCGCGCCAAGATCGAGGATGTGCTGGTCGGCACGCCGGATCGATTCCGGGGCCGGGAAGCGGCCGTGGTCCTGCTGTCCATGACCACCTCCACGCCCGCCGACGCGCCCTTCGGGATGCCGTTCCTGTTGTCGCGCGGCCTCATGCACTCGGCGTTGTGCCGCGCCATGTGGAAGGCGGTCATCATCCGCTCGCCGCTGCTGACCGAATACCTACCCACCACCCCGGACGACCTCCCCGACCTGGCCGGGTTCCTCCGCCTGAGCTGAGCTCCGCGCTCAGGTCGGCAGGGGGCGGCGCGCCGCGCGGTAGGTGGAGGGCGACTGGCCGAACTGGGTGGTGAAAGCTTGGCGGAGCGTCTCGGCGGAGCGGTAACCGCAGCGCTGGGCGATCTCGTCGAGGCGCAGGCCGGTGGAGGTGAGCAGGCGGGCGGCGGTGTCGGCACGTGTACGGCGCACGTATTTGCCGGGGGTTTCGCCGAGCTCCTGGACGAACAGCCGGGTCAGGTGGCGTTCGCTGGTGCCGGCGACGACGCTCAGTGACGGGCTGTCGAGATCGCCGTCGAGGTGCGCGCCGATGTGTTCGACGACCCGGCGGACCAGCGGGTGTTCCGGCGGCGGGCTCGCCACGAAAGTGCTGACCTGGGACTGGCTTCCGGGGCGGCGCAGATAGGTGACCAGGCCCATCGCCACCCGCCGCGCGACCTCCGCGCCGTGGTCCTCCTCGATGAACGCCAGGGTCAGATCGAGAGCGCTGGTGACGCCGCCGGAGGTGGCCACGTTCCCGTCCCGCACGAAGATCGGATTCGGGTCGACCTGCGCTTTCGGGTAGCTCTTGGCCAGCTGATCGGCGTAGAACCAGTGCGTGGTCACGCTTTTCCCGTCCAGCAGCCCGGTGGCGGCGAGCACCGTGGCGCCCGTGCAGATCGAGGCGACGCGGCGGGACTGGCGGGCGAGCCTGCGGACGTGGCCGACGATCTTCGCGTCGGCCGCCGCGTCACAGTGACCGAGGCCGCCGGAAACGATGAGGGTGTCGATGGATTCGTTGAACTGCTCCAGCGCTTCCTGACCCGGCAGGCTGAGCCCGGAATTGCATTCCACCGCCGCACCGCCCGGCGTCGCGACCAGCATCCGATAGCGCGGCGCGGCGCCCATCCGGTTGGCCATGTCCAGGCTCGAGGTCACGCACGCGATGTCGAGCAGTTCGACGCCGTGGTAGCCGACCACCACGACGAGCGATTCGTTCACCCTCCCGATCCTAGTCGCGCGGACACGAATCCCAGGGTTACCGACATCTCTGGCCGCCGCCCTGGAGCCGGGTCGGCCGCGGCCGGACCGTGGACCCATGACAACTCTCACCCGCCAGTGGGCCCCGGCCCGCCGCTGGCCCACCCTGGCCGCCATCGCCTTCGCCGCCCTCACCGCCCACGACCTGGCCACCGGCGTCGACCTCGCCCAGATCATCGCGGCCTCGGCGATGATCTACCTGGGGGCCGCCGCCCTCGGCCGGCAGTCCGTCGCCTGGCCGCTGTTCTTCGGCACCTTCATCATCATCACCGTCGCGAAGATCGCCGGATTGGACAGCACCGCAGTGCTTCTCGTGCTGGCTGTCCCGGTCGCGGTTTACGCCGTGATCAAGCATCGCGACATCACGGTGCAGGGCCTGGCCATGCTCGCTTTCGGCGCGGTCGCGCTCACCGCCCTGGTCGTGAACGAGCAGCTCGGCGCCTACCTCGTCGCGGCCGGACTGCTGGGCCACACTGCCTGGGACATCTATCACCTCCGTGCCAATCGCGTTGTGTCCCAATCGCTCGCGGAATTCTGCGCGGTCCTGGACACCCTGCTCGCGCTCGCCGTGATCGTCACCGAACTCACCTGAGTACGGCCGGTATTCTCGATCAGGTGATGTGTCCGCGCCACTGGGCCCGAACTCGTTGACGTGGAAGCATTTCGGCGACATCCGGTCGATGCTCATCCTCGGCCGCGCGGGCACCCTGCAGAACATGCATCCGGTGCTGGACCTGGCGCTACCCGCGGAGGCCGCTCGGATCAGGCGGGAGCCGAGGTTGTCAGTCCTGCGGCGGTAGCCGCCTCCGCCAACCGCTTGTCGTAGGTGACGAACGCAGTTAGCTCGTTGGCAATCGTCAACGCAGTGCCCAAGTGAAGGGCGTCCAGCGATCGCACGGTGGCCGGCAGGACCGCGCGCGCGAGGCTGCGTACGCGCGCGTCCATTTCACCCCTGCCGCGGAATCGAGGTAGATCACAGTTCGCCGCTTCGCTCACGTGCGATCTCGTCACCGAGGTTGATTCCGTCCAGCTCGCCCAGGGGGATGTTCAGTACTTCCCACTGCATATCGGCGAGCCGTTCCCGCCGACGAGCTTCGCCCAAGACAGCCGCGCGAATAGCAGCCGACCGCGTTTGCCCATCGGCCGTCAGCACTTCCAGGGCGTGTTCCGTCTCCGCATCCGTCCGAATGGTGATTGTGTCCGCCATGCCTCCATCGTAAGACGGAGCGTCTTACGATGGAGGCTAGCGCAGGGTGAACTGGGTTTCGGCTTCGACGTGGGTCAGCTTCTCCGGGTTGCGGACGAAGTAGAGGCCGGTGATGTTGCCGTCCTCGACGCGCATGGTCATGATGCCGTCGAACTCGCCGTCCAGATGTATCGCGAGTGCCGGTTGGCCGTTGACCACGGTGCTGACGAAGACGTATCGGCCCTTGACCTTGCCCGCGCCGCCGATGAGGTAGCGGGCCACCTTGTCGGCGCCGAGGATCGGCCGTGCGGCCGCGCGCTTGATGCCGCCGCCGTCGGCCAGCAGGACGACGTCGGGGGCGAGGATGTCGAGCAGGTTTTGCGGGTCGCCGGTTTCGAGGGCGCGCTGGAAGGATTCCAGGGCCGCCTTGGTCTGGCTCCGGGTGACCGTGGAGCGGGGGCGGCGGGCGTCGACGTGCTGGCGGGCGCGGTGCGCGATCTGGCGGACCGCGGCGGGGGTTTTGTCGACCGAGGCCGCGATCTCGTCGTAACTCACGTCGAAGACCTCGCGCAGCACGAAGACCGCCCGCTCGGTGGGGGAGAGGGTTTCCAGCACGAGCATCAGCGCGGTCGAGAGGCTCTCGGCGAGCTCGACATCCTCGGCCACGTCCGGCGCGGTGAGCAGCGGCTCGGGTAGCCACGGGCCCACGTAGGACTCCTTGCGGCGCTTCAGGCTGCGTAACCGGTTGAGCGCTTGGCGGGAGGTGATGCGGACCAGGTAGGCGCGCTCGTCGAGGACCGTGCTCAGGTCGACCTCGGCCCAGCGCAGCCAGGTTTCCTGCAGCACGTCTTCGGCGTCGGCGGCCGACCCGAGCATCTCGTAGGCGACGGTGAAGAGCAGGTTGCGGTGCGCGACGAAACTGTCGGTCGCCGGGTTGCTGGCGTGGTCGCTCATCTGTCGATCCTTCTCCGTCGCTGCCCGGCACTGCTTGCCGGCGGCCTCAATGATCTCAGTCGCCGATCAGGCGAAGGGCTCCAGGACGAATCGGCCCCAGGCGATGAAGGCCGCGAGCAGGAGATAGACCGCGTTCGCCACCGCGAACTTGTAGCCACCCTCGTACCGGAGATGGGTGATCATCGCGCCGATCATCAGCAGGATCCAGGCGACAGCGGTCACCGGCACCAGGACGGGCGCGATATCGAGCACAGCAGGCAGGATCAGGCCCACCGCGGCCAGGACTTCCAGGACGCCAAGGGTCTTGATGAAGCTGTCGCTGGAGTCCGCGGCCCACTCTCCGCCGGGCTTGCCGCTCAGCTTTTCCTTGGGCAGCAACACTTTGGCGCCGCCGCTGGCCAGAGCTGCCGCAGCGAGCAGTCCGGCGGTGATCCACAGTGCGATGTTCATGATGTTCTCCTCTGTTTCCAGGTTCGACATCAAGACACCGCAGCCGAGATCGTTGTGACAGCACGTGAGTCAGGTCACTTCGCGGGGCGTCACCAGGCCTGCGCGTAGGCGGTGGTCTTCTTCTCCGCCGCGGTGAGCATGGGCCGCAGCGCATCCCGGAAACCTTCCGCGTCGACCGGCGTGATGTCGACGTCGGTGCCGGTGCGGACGGTGTAGCGGCCGTCGGCGCGGACATCGATCCAGCACAGCACCCCGAAGGGGCGCAGGTCGCCGTCGGGACGGCGGATGGAGACGACGATCTGGCCGATCCCGTCGCGCGGATGGTTGAGGAGCTTGCGGATACGCGCCGGGGTGGCGGGACCCGCGACCTGCATGGTGACCATGTCGCGGCTGTCCTCGGTGACCTTCGACAGCGGAGCCGTCAACCGGGACAGGGTGCCGGGGGAGTTCTTGGGCAGCATCGAAACCATGCGGGAGGCAAGGCTTTTCGGAGTGGTGACGAAGAGGCGGAGGTCGCCGCCGCGGTCGGGTGTGGCACCGGGGCGCTGCGCGGCGACCACGGCGATATTGCCGGAGACGGCGCCGAGAATCCGGACAGGGCGGGCGGATTCGTCGTCGAAGTCGTCCGGCTCGGCAACGGGAACCGGGGGGCCGACCGTGCCGGGTAGCGCCTCCTGACGCACCTGCCGGGACTGGACAGCCGGATCACCGGCCTGGCGCTCGCCGAAAATCTCCACGCGCACAGCGGGATCGGCCAGCGCCCGCAGCGCCGCCGCCAATTCGGCGTCGAGCACCTGGTCACACCATTCGTCGAGCGCGGGCAGCTGAGCCGCGCGCTCGGCGGTGTCGCGGGCCGAGAGCCGGACCGCGAGCGGATAGGGAATGCGGTCGCCGTCGGTACGGGACCAGGCCAGAGCGAACTGGTCGGGAGTCAAAGTCCAGTTCATGGCCGAACTCGCGGGTGACACAGGGGCGTTCACTCCAGTTCGGTCCATTCGCCGACCACCGGGGGCGTGGTCGGATCCATCGAGCCGATCAGTTCCCGGGGTTCATCGGCGGGTTCGAGGAAGGTGAGTTCGTCGTCGGCCCAATGCAATTCGTCGTCCTCGTCCTCGTCGTCCTGCGACGAAGCGGGGGCCGGGCGGGATCCGACGCTGCCACCCTGCCGAGGCGTGTCACCGCCCGCGGCCATGGCGCCGCCCATCAGGCCGCCCATGGCGCCGACACCCGCACCCGTGACCGCGTCGGTGCTGGTGTCGCGTTTGCGTTCCTCGCGTTTGCGTTCCTCGTCGGCGCTGGCAGCGGAGGTGGCGAAGCCGCTGGGCAGGGTCGGCGCCGCCGCGGCGGGGGCGACCGGCGCGGCGGCCGGGGTGGGAGCGAGGCGTTCCGGCGTGGCCGCCGCGACCGGAGTGGTCGGTGCGGTGGCGGTGGTGGACGGAATGGTGGACGTGGAAGCGGGCGCGGTGTCGCCCGGGACCACCGCGCTCGGCAGGCTCGCGACCGGCAGCACCGATGCGGGCGTGGTCTCGGCTGGTTCCGGCTCGGGTGTCGTCGGCTCCGCCGGTGTCGCCGCCGCGGGCTGTGTGGTCGCCGGAATGGTCGAAACCGGCTGCACCGCAGGGCTTCCCGTGTCGAGCGCCGGAGTTTGCAGGGCCGGGGCGGACGAACTCGGGTTAGTGGTCGCCACCGGCGCGCCGACCGCCGTCGTGTCGGGGAACGCGGGTACTGCGGCTCCGCTCTGAATGAAGGCGTTGGTGTAGATGCTCTCCATTGCCGCCACCACATCCTGGCGATCGTGCTCGGAGGCCTTCTGCAGGGCGGTATTACCGGTGGCCTGATTCGGATCCAGCAGCGCCGCGGACAGATCCGGTTGCTCGTCCGACGGAATGCCGACCGCCGAACGCAAGCTCTCGGCGGCATCCCCGGCCTGGCCGAGCCGCTGGGCCACCGTCGACATCACGTCGGCCAGTTGGCTGCCCTGCTGTTCGAAGGCGCGCACCGCGTCGGCGGCGGTCTGCGCCGCCGCGCCGCGCCAGCCGTCGGCGATGGTGGCGCGAATCTCGGTGTGTGCCACGGTGACCGCGTCGGCCAGCCCGGTCGCGGTCTGCTGCCAGGCCTGTTGCCCGGCGCTGAGCACGGTCGGATCCATCAGCTGGACCTTGTCGTGGATCTCCTTGTGCGTGATGTTGTCGAAGATTTCCACGCTGGGCACATAGTCGGGGTCGGTGCGGGTGTGTGGCCAGCGCTCGGTGGTGACCTGGATTTCACGCATTGGGCACTCCCGCTTCTTCCAACCGGCCGACGGCGACCGCCAGTTCCTCGTCGCCGCGCTGGTAGGCCGCGGCGGCGGCGCGGAAGGTCTGCGCCAGTTCCCGGGCGGCGGTGGCGTAATCCTGCAACTTGGTCAGCGCCTCGGCGGCCTTGCTCTCGAAGCCGCCACGCAGCGCGGCGCCGGAGTCGAACCCGCCGAAGCCGGGCAGCGTGGTCGCCGCGCGCAGCACCTCGATCTGGCCTTCGACTTGTTCGGCGAGCAGTTCGTAGCGTTGCGCGCACTTCTCGTGCGCGCCGTCGGCGACCAGCACACCGTCGATCCAGAGCTCACCCTCCTGGACGGCCTGGTTCAAGGTTGTCGTATTCGGCTGCACCACATCCCCCTTACGTTGTCACCTCGCCGCCGCGCGAGCCGGCCACACCCGCCGGCTCCACGACTTCCCGCATCCACTCCGCGATGTCGGCGGCGACCCGCGCGTGCACCGGTTCGTGCAGCAGGTCGTGCCCGGCATCGTCGTACTCGACCAAACTTACCCAGTTGTGGCGGCCAGTCCAGTCCCGTATCGCATCGATCGGCGCCCGGCGGTCCTCCACGCCGTGCACCGCGAGGATCGGAAGGCTGCGCGGCAGCGGCGTACCCAGCGCGCCGGGGGAGCCGCCGCCGAGCGCGCGCTTGGGTACGCCGCAGAGCACCAACCCCGCCAGCGCCGTCGGTTCGACGCTCGGGAGCAGCGGGCGATTCGCCGCCACCGCGCCCGGATCCGCGGCCGAGCCGGGGTCCGGCACCGCCGCCCCGAGCAGGCCGAGCACGGTGACCGCGCCCAGTGAATGCCCCATCAGCAGCAGCGGGGCCGCGGGTAGCTCGGCGCGCACCAGTTCGATCAGGCGCAGCGCGTCGGCGACCAATTCCGCCAGCGTGCCGGGGTTTTCCGGATCGCCCTCGCTGAGCCCGTGACCGGCGGTGTCGAGTGCCCACATCTCGATTCCGGCGGCCCGCACCGTCTTGGCGAAACGGTGGTAGTGGCCGGAATGCTGGCCGATACCGGGCAGTAGCAGCAGCGCGGCGGTGTGGTTCTCCGCGGGCCAGCGCCGATAGTGCATCCGGCCACGTGCTCCGTCGAAGAATGGCATGCATCGATACTGTCAAACCCGCTGCGTGTCAGGGGAGTTCATCGGGGAATACCGGCCGGTCATTTGCGGCCTGCTCGACCGGAGGGCACCGGGGCGACGGGGCCATTAGACTTCGGCGCGTTCGCGGTATCGGGAGGAATCGGAATGTTTGTGCGCCAGCTCGCCGCCATCGTCGCTCTGAGCTGCGCGGGAGCCGGTCTGGCGCTGCCCGCCGCGGCCGCCGATCCGATCTCGACCTGCGCCCCCGCCCGAGTGACCACCGCGCTGCCCGCCGGTACGCCGGTACTGGACTGGGCGGAGAACGTGGGCTACGACCGCCGGGGGAACCTGTGGGTCTCGCGGCTGTACCGCAACGAGGTGCAGCGCTATGACAACACCGGCAAGCTGACCGCCACGGTGCCGGTGGCGTTCCCCGGCGCGGTCCGGCTCGGACCGGACGGGTTGCTCTACGTGGTCTACGGCGACGCGCCGAGCAGTGCCGTGATTCCGGGCGGTGTGCTCCGCTTCGATCCGGATGCCGCCGATCCGCGTCCGGAGGTGTTCGCGTCCGGCTTCACCATGCCCAACGGCGCGGCCTTCGACAGCGCGGGCAACCTCTATGTGGCGGCCACCGGGTCCGGTGTCATCCGGATCGGCCGGGATGGCGTGCTGGACAAGGACTGGACCGCGCGGGCCGCGGGGACCGGGGCCAACGGCATCGTGGTGCGGGGCGAGATGATCTACCTGACCTCGAACGGGAATCCGCTGGGCCGGGTGCTGAGCTTCTCGATCGCCGCTCCGGAGCACCGGACCGTGCTCGCGGATCTGTCCACTTCTCTGGGTATTCCGGATTTCGCCGATGACCTGCACGTCGACGGCGACGGCGTGCTCTACGTCACCACCGTGTCGGGTCAGCTGGTGCGGATCGACCCCGCGTCCGGCGGCGTGTGCACGGTGCTCAGCACGGAGCCGATGACGGCGGTGGTCGCGGTGCCGGGGCGGACCGATGAATTGCTCGCGGGCACCGAGGCCGGCGGAGTGCTGCGAATTCGCCTGGCGCGCTGACTCGCTCGCCGTCTCTGTTGCTCGGCCAACTGACTGAGACGTTCTGAGCGCACCAATCCTCCTTAATAGCACAGTATTCCGGCTAATTCACTAGCCCGTAGCTGCCCTTTGCGGCGTTCTGACCCCATTTACGCGCTCGATCAAGGTCATTGATGAATTCTGTCCCAGACGATCTATTGACAGACTGGCGCGCCAGTCGCTTAAATCGACTGTGGCGTGAGACACACCAGGCACGGGGGCTTCATGATCGAACTGCAAGAGCGCGCACTGAAGCGACTACCGGAGCCGGCGGCCCGCTTGGCGCGCTGGGGGATCGATACGACGAGTAGCGCGCTGCGCACCTTCGGTCGCGCACTCACCTTGGCGGAAGAGGCTTTTCGCTGGCTGTTCCGCGACCTCATCGCCCTGCGTCATCCGTGGCGCGACAGCGTCCTGCAGTCCTGGTTCATCGTCAGCGTGACCGCGATTCCCGCTGTGCTGGTGGCGATTCCGTTCGGCGTCATCGTCGCGGTGCAGGTCGGGACGCTCACCCAGGAGGTCGGCGCCACCTCGGTCACCGGCGCGGCGGGCGGGCTCGGCGTGATTCGGCAAGGGGCGCCGATGGTTTCGGCACTGCTGCTCGGCGGTGCGGCCGGTGCGGCCATCGCCTCCGACCTCGGAGCGCGCACCATCCGGGACGAGATCGACGCACTGCGCACCATGGGCATCGACCCGGTGCGCCGGCTGGTGGTGCCCCGGCTGGCGGCGATGATGCTGGTCGCGCCGCTGCTGTGCATCCTGATCATCTTCATGGGCATCGGGACCGGCTACGTCATCAATGTCGGCTTCCAGAGCGGTACCGCGGGCAGTTACATGTCCTCGCTGAGCGCGTTCGCCTCGCTCGCCGATCTCGCGGTGGCGCTGCTGAAATCGGTGGTCTTCGGGATCGTCGTGCTGGTGGTGGCCTGCCAGCGCGGCCTGGAAACCGAGCTCGGCCCCAAAGGGGTTGCCAATGCCGTGAATTCGGCGGTGGTGATCGGCGTCATCGCCACCTTCTGCCTGAATCTGGTGATCACCCAGCTGCTCACGATGTTCCTACCGCAGAGGATCGGCTGATGGCGATATCGACGCAGTATCGTCCGCCGCTGGTGCGGGCCTGGCGGCAGGTGAACGCGCCGGCCCGGATGCTGCTCGACGGACTCGAGCACGCCGGTCACCAGCTCACCTTCTGTTTTCTGGTGCTGCGGGCGATTCCGCATACGCTGCGGACCTATCGCCGCCAGACCATGCTGATTCTCACCGACATCACCTGGGGCAGCGGCAAACTCATCGTCGGCGGCGGCACCGTGATGGTGCTGGTGTTCCTCGGTATCGCGGTCGGCGGCTCGATCGGAGTCGAGGGCTTCTCGGCGCTGAACATGGTCGGGATGGGCCCGCTCACCGGATTCGTCTCCGCCTACGCCAACACCCGGGAGATGGCGCCGATGGTGGCGGCCATCGGCTTCGCCGCCCAGGCCGGGTGCCGGATGACGGCCGAGATCGGCGCCATGCGCATCTCGGAGGAGATCGACGCGCTGGAAGCCACTGCGGTGGAGCCGATTCCGTTCGTGGTGACCACCCGGGTGATCGCGGGTGTCATCACCGTCATCCCGCTGTATCTGCTGACACTGATCCTGAGCTATCTGTCCTGCGCGGTCGTGGTGAACGTGCTGCACGGACAGGCGTCGGGCACCTACTACCACTACTTCGGGATGTTCGTGCAGCCCGCTGACATGCTCGCCTCGGTGCTCAAAGCGACCATCTTCGTGGTGCTGATCGTGCTCATCCACGGCTACCAGGGCTTCTACGCCAGCGGCGGGCCGGAGGGCGTGGGCCGGGCCAGCGGGCGGGCGATCCGCGCCAGCCTGGTCGCGGTCGTGGTGGCCGACATGGTGCTGACCATCGCGTTCTGGGGCCTGGACTCCGGCGTACGGATCTCGGGGTAGCGCGACGATGGCTGTGTTCAAAGATCATTCGGGGCGTTCGGTGGGCCGGCTCGGGCTGCGACTACGCGGCGCGGTGGTCGCCGTCGTCGGCGTGCTGGCCACCGTGGCGATAACGCAGTACGCGCAAGGCGGTTTCGAGGACAGCTTCGAGCTGACGATCGACGCCGCGACCATCGGCGAGGGGCTCGCGCCGGGTGCGCAGGTGAAGTTCCGCGGGCTGGAAATCGGCACGGTATCCGGGGTGGAGATCGGGGCGCCGGGTCGCCAGCGGATCGGTCTGCGGCTGGATCCGGAGCAGGCGCGGGTGCTCACCGACAATGTCTCCGCCCGTTTCGCGTCGTCGAATGTGTTCGGCTCCACCGCGATCGAGCTGGTCACCGCGGGCGCGGGTGACCCGCTGCGCTCCGGTACGACGCTGACCATCGGGGCCGACAGCGCCAACGCGACCGTCACCGGCGTACTGCGCCGGGCCGGACAGCTGCTGGCCCTCGTCGATTCGGAACAGCTGGAACGCATTTCGGACTTCCTCGCCGAAAGCTCGGACTCCATCGGGCCGGTCACGGCACAACTGCTGGAGTTCGCGCGCATGCTCGCCGACCGGCAGCGCAGCCCGATCAGCCGCTACCTGCACATCGGCGCCGAAAACTCCGACGGGCTGCGGCAATCCGCGCCCGCGCTGGTCGCGCTGCTCGGCGACATCTTCGACAACAGCACCTACTACGCCGATCCGGTGAATCGGGCACACACCCGGCTTGCCATCGGGGGATTGCAGCACGTGGTGATCGAAGGGGTGACCGACATTCTGGGCAAACACAATCCGAACCTGGCGACCGTGATCGACGGTGTGCTCGACCTGCTCATTCCGCTGGCCGCCTCGATCGGCAGTATCGCGCCCGCCTACAACCGGATCGACGAGTTGATCCTGAATATCGGCAGCGCGTTTCCGATCGTCGACGGAAAGCCGCAGCTGCAGGTCGAATTGAGCGGCGGTGGCACGAAATGATCAGTGTGCGCGGCGCTCTCGTGCGCCTGATCATCTTCGGGATGATCATCGCGGCGTTCGCCTCGATCATCGTCGCGGCGCTGCGGCCGACGGTACCCGGCGACAAAGTCGCCTATGCGGCGACTTTCACCGATGTCTCGGGGCTCTACGCCGGAGACGACGTGCGCATGGCCGGTGTCGCGGTCGGCACGGTGCTGTCGGTGGACCTGGACAACGGTGCCGCCAAGGTGCGCTTCACGGTGCTCGGTGACCGGCCGATCTTCGGCGACACCACCGCCGCGGTGCGCTACCAGAACCTGCTCGGACAACGGTATGTCGAACTGGAGCAGCAGGATTCGGCAGGCATCCGACTCCCCGCCGGTTCGATGATTCCGCTGGAGCGCACCCTTCCCAGCTTCGATGTCTCGGACCTGTTCAACGGGTTCCAGCCGATGTTCCAGACATTGGACGCGGACGCGCTGAACCGGTTGGGCGAGAACATGCTCCGGGTGCTGAACGGGGACGGCGCGGGAATCGCGCCGGTACTCGCCGATCTCGACACCCTCACTCGCTACGCCCGCAATCGGGAATCGGTGATCATCCTGCTGATCCACAACCTCGGCCAGATCTCCGATCAGATCGGCGGGAAATCCGGGCAGGTGGGCGAGCTGGTCAAGCAGCTCACCGGTCTGGTCTCCCAATTCAGTGGCAAGGCAGACCAATTGGTAGATACCGCGATCACCACCAACAAGACCCTGCGCCCGCTGGTCTCGCTACTGGAACAGGGGCAAGCGGCGTATGACGACAGCTACCTGCCGCTGGACGCGATGCTGCGCAGGCTGACTCCGCACACCGACCAGCTGACCGACATCCTCGCGCTGATGCCCGGACTGCTCACCGGCCTCAACAACAATCTGCCCGGCCAGCAGCGCGCCTATGACTGTTCGCGAGGGCAGGCGGAGCTCCCGGGGATCGGCGCGGTCGTCCTCGGCAACCAAGCGCTGGTGATCTGCCGATGACGAAACTATTCAGCGCGATCAGCCGAGACGCCAAGATCGGTATCGCGGGGGCGGCATTGACCGTCCTCGCACTGGTGGGATCCGCGGTGGCGTACCTCGTCCCCTTCGGCGAGCAGACCTATATCGCGGAATTCCGCCATACCGGTGGCGCGCGCAGCGGTGACGAGGTACGCATCGCGGGCATCAAGGTCGGCAAGGTGCAGACCGTCGACCTGGTCGGCGATCACGTCGAAGTGGTGTTCGGCGTCGACCGCTCAGTGCGGCTCGGCGACCTGAGCACCGCCGAGGTGAAGCTGCTGACGCCGATCGGCGGGCACTACCTGGCGTTGGAGTCCAAGGGCGCGAATGACCTGGGCGACAAACACATTCCGGCGGAACGTACCCGCACGCCGTTCGAGCTGACCGACATCTTCGAGGCGGTCACTCCGGGCTTGCGGAAAGCCAACGGTAAAACCCTGCGCGACACCATGCTCGAGATCGACCGTGGCTTGGCGGGGCAGCCGGAGGCGGTGCGTCAGATCCTCGGCGCTGTCAACGATCTCGCGGGCGTGCTGGCGCAGCGGTCCGGCCAGCTGGACAAGGCGGTGCAGGTGTCCGGCGAATATGTCGGTGCGACCGCCCGGGACAAGGCGGTGCTCGCCGAGTTCGTGGGCCAGCTGGGGCTGATCGCCGACAAGCTCGACCGCAACCAGGGCGAACTGGTAGCCGCATTCGACCTGCTGACCCGTGCCCTCGCGGTGTTGCACCGGCCCCTGGTCGCCTACGGCGACGGCGTGGAACCCGCGGTCACCCAGCTGGAGCAGGCTTTCCAGAAGGTGTGGGCCGACCCGAACCAGCTGCGCACGGTGATCGAAACCTTGCGCGGATTCATCACCACAGTCACACCGATGCTCGGGATTGCCGATGCGCAGCCCGTGGTGGCGGAACCCGGCCTGTGCGTGCCGACACCGATCCGGGGGTGCTGATGCTCAGGCGAATGCTGATGAGCGGCACGGCAATCATCGCGACGGCTGCCGTGAGCGGCTGCGCGCTCGTCACCGACGTGACCGAACGTGTTGTGCCGCACCGCATGACCGCGCTGTGTGCCGAATTCACCGACACCGCAGGGCTGTATCCGGGCAATCACGTGACCCTGCTCGGCGTCGACATCGGCGAGATCGAGGCCATCGAACCGCGAGGCGACCGAATGCTGGTGCGGATGGAAGTCCGCGCCGACATCGCCCTGCCCGCCGATGTGGGCGCCGCCACCATGTCCAGTTCGATCGTCACCGATCGGCGCGTGGAGCTCAGCAAGGCGTACTCGGGCGGGCCGAAATTCACCGGCTCCGAATGCATTCCGCTGTCCCGGACCCGAACTCCGCTGGGTGTGAGCGCCGCCTTCGACGCCATCGGCGCGCTGTCCAACGACATCCTCGCGGGCAGCGAGAGCGACCAGGGGCTGGCGAATCTGGTCGCGCACGCGGACCAGGCGATGGCGGGCACCGGGCCGCAGTTCAACCAGCTGCTGGAACGCATGTCGACGGTGCTGGCCGACCCGGTCGGCAAGGACGCCCAGGTTCGCGACCTGATCGACAACCTGGACGCGCTGACCACCATGTTCGTCACGAACTGGCCGGATATGGCCAAGGTGCTCGACCACCTGCGGGGCGGGCTGCTCGCCCTCGCCGGAATGGCGGAGGGCCTGGCGAATTCGGTGGATCTGGCCCGGGAGTTCCTGCCGGTGCTGGTGCGCAACGTCGCCAAGTACGACGAGCAGTCCTACCGGTTCCTGGACGAGCAGTTCGTGCCGTTCAGCCACAACACCCTGCCGCCGCTGGCCGGCGGCATCGGTGACCTGCTCGCGGCACTGCCGCCGCTGGCCGCGAAATTGCCCAGCCAGGAGGCCCCGCGATGAGACGACTACGGATCATCCTGCTGGGTGTGCTGCTGGTCCTGGCCGGTTGCGGGTTCGATCCCACCGATATTCCGATCCGCGGCACCTACGTCGAGGGCGAAAAGTATTCCATCCGAATCGAATTCGCGAGTGTGCTGAATCTGCCCGCGAAAGCCAAGGTGGTCGCGGACGGCATCGACGTCGGCGTGCTCACCGACGTGGCGCTGCACGGCGACCTCGCCATCGCGACCGTCGACCTGAAAGCCGGTGTGCGGCTGCCGAAGTCGACTACCGCAGAACTGCGGCAGAGCACGATCCTGGGCGACATCTTCGTCGCATTGCAGCCCCCACGCGGATCCGGCGGCCCGTATCTGGCCGGCGGCGACACCATCCCCGTCGGTCAGACCTTGCCCGCGACCAATGTCGAGGCCCTGGTGCGCGGGCTGTCCACGGTCGTCACCGGCGGCACCATCACCGATGTCGCCGAGCTGGTGAACAAGGTGAACGCGGCCTTCCCGGAGGACCCGGCCGAGATCGAGCGCATTACCCGGGCCGGGCGGCTGGCACTGGATGACCTGGCGGCCAACACCGCCGACCTGGACCGCATTCTCGCCGCGGCCGCCGAGGTGTCGATCACGCTGGAGTCGCGTAAGAACGATGTCGACCGGGTGCTGACCGAGGGACCCGCCCGCATCGCCGGGCTCGGTGAGCTGGTGTTCAGCGTCGTCGCGCTGATTCTGACCATCAAACCGTTCGCGGTGCAGCTGGGGACGCTGCTGTTCCCGGTCGAGGAAGACGTGCGCGGCATCATCTCGGTGATCACGCCCAGCTTGCTCACCATCGCCAACGCCGACACCAGTGTCCCGGCGAACCTGGACGCCTTCCGCAAGCTGTTGCGCGACAAGCTCGTTCCGTTCTTCAGCGCGCCGCCGAACATCCGGGTGGTAGACGGTGGTTCCCCGGAAGCGCGGGCCGACGAATTGGTCACCGTGCTGCGATCGATCGGACTGGTGCCATGAAGATTCCCGCCTCTGTATCCCTGGCCATGCTGCTGGTGCTGACCTTGGTCGGTGCCGCCTACCTGACTCTCGGTGTGCTGGAACTGGATCCGCGCCGGGAGACCTATGTGGTGCGGGTAGAGATCGCGACCTCCGGCGGGCTGATGAAGACCTCGCAGGCGAATCTGCGCGGCATGCCGATCGGGCGGGTGCGCGGAATCGATACCACCGCAACCGGTCTCGCGGTTCGGGTGGAACTCGATGCGCGCTACAAGATTCCGGTGAACAGCGAGGTGCGCATCGCGAACCTGTCCGCGGCGGGGGAGCAGTACCTCGACTTCCGGCCCGCCGACACCGTCGGGCCGTACCTGCGCGACGGCAGTGTGATTCCGGAAGGTCAGGTCTGGGTCAGCGAATCCGTCGGCGAGGCGCTGGGCAAGATGAACGGGATTGTGGCCCAGTTGGATCCGGTGAAACTGGCCTCCATTCAGAACACCCTCGAAGCGGGCTGGAGTGGCCGCGATGCCGAGGTCCGCAACATGTGGCGGGCGCTGGAGCTGATGGCGAACACGCTGCGCGACAAGCAAGCTGCCCTGGGACGGCTCTACGACAACACCCAAACCCTGGGCGACAACTTCGAGGGGCGCGGCGGCCAGCTCGGCGGTCTGGAATCGGCCGTGAGCAGTGCCGACCCCGCTGTTGTCCACCTGCTGCACAGCATCGCCGCCATTTCGCCCGAGGCCTACGACATCTGGGACGAACCGCTGCGGCCCCTGGTGCAGCGCGTCGACCACTACTTCACCGAACTGCTCCCGGACTTCGCGCTGCTGGCGACGGTCCTGAAACCCGCTACCTCGCAGGTGCGCCCGATCCGGGTGGACGCCGGATCCATCGTGGACCTGCTGTCGGCGGCCTTCCCCGAAGGCGGCGCGGCCCGGGTGAGCATCGCGCCGCAGCCGCGATGACACGAACTATCGAGAGTGAGGACCCAGCTATGAAAACCGAAGAAGCGCAATCGGACTCCGTGAACGCCGTAGAACCGGAGGACAGCAAGCCGGAAGCCGCTCCGTCGCGCGCGCTCGCGCTCGACGCGGACCGCGTCGATTCGGGCCGGCGGTCCTCGATCCTGGTCGCCGTAGCCGCGATCCTCGCGGTGGTCGCGGTCTTCTGCGGTGCGCAATGGCGTTCCGCCGCAAACGAAACCGCCGACCTCCGGGCCGCCGCAGCGGATGAACAGCGGGCCACCGAGATCGCCCGCGATTACGTAAAGCGGTCGCTCACCTACGATTATCGCAACCTCGACGCCTTCTTCGGCGCAGTCACCGACGGCACCGGCGATACCCTGCGGGAGCGCTATAAGCAGGTCCGCGAAACCCTCGGCAAGATCATGACCGAATCCCAGGTCGTAGCCAGCGGCAACGCCGTCTCCGCGGCCGTCGACTCGGTGACCGGCGACCAGTACCGGGTCACGGTTTTCGCGATCCAGCGCACCCAGAACGTCCAGCAGAAGGACCCGGCCTCGGTGCCGAACCTGCTGACGGTCACCGTCGCCAAGAACGGTGGCGCCTGGCAGGTCACCGATTACGGTCCACAGAAGGTCGCCCCCTAAGCCATGTCACCTGGTCGCGGCCGGCCGCCGCAGCCCGGTATCGCGCAGGCCCGGCGCGCGCAGATCACCGAAGCGGCCTACGTCGTCTTCGCCGCACAGGGCTACGAGGACACCACGATCGAGGAGATCGCGCGGCAGGCCGGGCTGGGGCACGGCACCGTCTATCGGTACTTCGCGTCCAAATCCGAGATCCTGCACAGTGTTTTCGACTATTCGATCGAGCGGTTGCTGTCCGCGATCGAGCTCGAGCCGCTATTCGAGCCGGCCGAGTCGCTGGCGGATCTGCTCGCCCGGGTACAGCGGATGTGCGCCGGTCTGCCTGAATTGCTCGCGCGGGAACCGGAATTGGTGAAACTGATCATGGTGGAGGCCGGGGCGGCCGACGACGAACTGCTGCTGCGATTGCGCGGGCTGGCCGATCTGATGATGTCGACGCTGGCGCGCGCCCTGGCCGAGGGGCAGGCGGCGGGCTGGGTACGGGCCGAGGTGAACCCTCAGGTCTACGCGCACACCTTGATGTCACTGAGCATTCCCGGCCTGATCCGGGTGGTGCGCGCAGGACAGGTTGTTCCCGCGGAACTGACCAGGTACATGGCTGTCGCCACGCTGATGGCCCGTAGCGCGCTCGCGGTAGACCGGCCATGACCCAGCGCACCTCCGCCGAAGAGCGGGCCGCGGCGGTGCAGGCCGCGCGTCGCGGAGCGCTGGTCGCCTCGGCGCGCGCGCTCATCCTGGCGCGCGGCTACCACGGCGTGTCCGCCGCCGATATCGCCGAGCACGCCGGGCTCAGCCACGGCTCCTTCTACACCTATTTCGGCAGCCGCCGCGAAATCCTCGACGCCGTGTTCGACGACTGGTTCCGCGAGTTCCGCGACTACGCGCTGGCGGGTCTGGCCGATCGTCCCGCTCCGACGCTCGACGCGGCCGTCGAGGCGATCGCCCATGTGGTGCGCAGGCTGCTGGAACTCGCCCGCAACGATTCCGAGCTGGTGCTGTTCCTCGCGTTCAAGGCGGCGGCCATCGACGCCGAGGTCGCACAGCGGCTGTCCGACAACTACGGCCGCTCGGTCGCGCACGCCGATATCTTTCTCCGGCTCGGCATCGCGCACGGCTACTTCCGGGACGACCTGGACATCCCGACCGCCGCCGAGCTCCTGGCCTCGATCGCGCTGGCCACTGTCCTCGGGCAGCTCCAGGGCCTGTACCCGCCCGATGCCGATCCGGTCGTCGCCGTGTGCGATTTCGTCCGGTTCGCGCTGGCCGCGCGGATGTGACACAAGTCTCAATTCGCCTGGGGAATCTGCCGCTGAGCGGGGCGCTCCGTCGGCTGCTCCATTTGTTCACCGGCCGTTAAGTTTATGTTCACCTACCGCGACCACTCTGTGACCTTCCAAACCAGACCGCGCGCCCGGTTATAGCCGCGGAATCTGAACCCGAATCAGCCAGGAATCGCGTCCCCATGACATTGCGCAAACTGTTCCCCCTCGCGGTCATCGTCACCCTCTCGGCCGTGCCCGTCTTCGCCTCCGCCGAGGTCCCCGGCGTTCCGGAGCCCCTGCGGCAGCCCGCTCAGCAATTGCAGCAGCAGGCGCAACAGGCCCAGCAGGGCCTCCCGCAGGACCAGCAGAACCAGGTCCAGGGCTTGGTCCAGCAACTCCCGGCCCCGCTCGCCGGCCTGCTCCCGCCCCCGGAACCGCTCTTCGCCGACGACCTCGACGGCTGGATCAAGAACGCGCTCTACGTCCTGTCCAAGCACGGCATCCCCGGCAGCTACGAGGGCATCCACCGCAACATCCTCCGCGAATCCGGCGGCAACCCCCACGCCATCAACCTCTGGGACTCCAACGCCGCCGCCGGCATCCCCTCCAAGGGCCTCCTCCAGGTAATCGACCCCACCTTCGAGCGCTACCACGTCGAAGGCACCTCCTGGGACATCTACGACCCCATCGCCAACATCGCCGCCGCCTGCAATTACGCCGCCGCCCGCTACGGCTCCATCGACAACGTCTTCGGCGCCTACTGAGGCCGAATGCTGGGATGGCTCGGCGAGTTTCCGACCGCCTAGTGTGAGGCGATGGCGTTGTTCGTGCATTTGAGTCCGGAGAAGTATGTCCGGCGTATTCGTCGTGCGGGTATTCGTGCGGAGAGTGGTTACGGTGTGCGAACCGGCGTGTACTGCATGCCGATGCTGCCGTCGTATGTGATTGCGCACCAATGGGTTCGGGAGTTGCGCCGGGGTGGTCAGCGGCTGTTCGTTGCCGTCGACTTCCGGATTCCGGACGATGAAGTCGTGCTCGTGGGGCATTTCGCGAAGCATGGTGCGGAGGCCACTGCGGCTGCGGCGTCGGCGTTGATCGCCGAGGCCGACGACCCCCGCGGGTATGAAATCTTCGTCCCGCGGGCGATTCCCGCGGCCGCCATCCATCGAGTTCGTCACGTGCGGCAAGTAAGTGGCTGGCGCTATGCGCCGGATCAGCACGGTCGGCCGCCCTGCGCCTGCCCGGTCTGCTTGCCCGTCGGCGCCTTCAAAGCGGCTGACATTCGCGCTCGCTTCGGTGACCCGCCCGCACCCACCAAACCCGCCTTGTTGCAACAACTCCGAGACGCTGCGGATGACTCCGATGTCATGAGCGCGCTGTGGGGCCTTGGCGCCAGAAGTCGTGGCGACGCAGCCGATCTCGCATACCTCGTCGACCATCCGAATGCCGAAGTTCGCGAAGTCCTCGCTGAGGCGCTCCGAAAATTCCGCGGCCGGGACGCCCGAGAGCTCCTCGCCCGCCTCGCCCTCGATCCACATCCAGACGTTCGCGCCGCAGCCCTCGGCTGACCGTGTGAGCGGTACATGGTTGAGGCAAACGCTGAGTAGAACCCCGTGGTGTGCCGCTCAGGGCTCCTTAGCGTCGGCTGGTGGCGTGGTTGAGGCGGGTGGCGATGGCGTTCAGTTGGGTGATGAGTTCTGCGGGTTCGTGGACTTCGAAGTCGACGCCCAGGGCGATCAGGCGGTGGGCCAACCACTCTGGGGAGTCGTCTCGGGTGGCTTCGAGGCGGCAGGAGTGGGCGGTGAGTGGGGTGAGGTCGCCGGGGGAGTCGCCCAGGCGGCCGGAAATCTGGTGGGCTGGGGCTTGGATGGTGGCCGAGACGTGGAATTCTGGTGTGCCCCAGTCGGTTCGCTGGCCCGCTACGTAAGCGGCGGCGTCCGCTGCGGGTAGGGGGCGGGGGGTGAAGCGGGCGCCGGTGGGGTGGGGGGTGGTGATGCGGTCTACGCGGAAGATGCGCCAGTCGGCGCGGTCCAGGTCGTGGCCGACGAGGTACCAGCGGCGGCGGGAGCTGACTACGCCGAGGGGTTCGATGTGGCGGCGGGAAGCGGTGCCGCCGGTGTAGGTGAAACGGACGCGCTCGGTGTTGGTTACGGCTGCGGCCAGGGTGGTGAGCACCTCCGGGTCGACGGTGGGGCCGTCGTCGGTGGGGAGAGCCACCGCGGTGCCGAGGACTTTGACGCGGCGGCGGAGTTTCGCGGGCAGTACCTGGTCGAGTTTGGTGAGGGCGCGGACCGCGGCTTCATCGATGCCGGTGATGGCGGAGGCCGCGGCGGTGCGCAGGCCGACGGCGATGGCGACGGCTTCCTCGTCGTCGAGGAGCAGTGGTGGCATGGCTTTGCCCGCTACGAGGCGGTAGCCGCCGGTCGCGCCGAGAGTGGCTTCGACTGGGTAGCCGAGGTCGCGGAGGCGGTCGATGTCGCGGCGGACGGTGCGGTCGGTGACGCCGAGGCGCAGGGCCAGCTCGCTGCCCGGCCATTCGCGCGGCGTTTGGAGCAGGGAGAGCAGGCGCAGCAGGCGAGCGGGGGTGTCGGTCATGGTTTTCAGGATTCTAGAGAACTAGGACCTGAATGGTCCTAGATGGCTCCTAACTTGGTCGACATGACTTCGATCAGAACTTTCCGCATCGACATTCCGCAGGCCGACCTCGATGACCTGCACGACCGGCTTGCTCGGACCCGGTGGGCGGCGCAGCTGCCGGGTAACCCCTCCGATCGTGGGGTGCCGGTCGAGTACCTGAAGGAGCTGGCCGAGTACTGGCGGACCGAGTTCGATTGGCGCGCACAGGAAGCGGCGTTGAACGAGTTGCCGCAGTTCGTGACCGAGATCGAAGGGCTGGACGTGCATTTCGTGCATGTGCGGTCGCCGGAGCCGGACGCGCTGCCGTTGCTCCTGACCCACGGGTGGCCGAACACGTTCGTGGAATTCACGAAAACCGTTGGGCTGCTGGCGGACCCGCGTGCGCACGGACTGGATTCGGCGCAGGCCTTCCACGTGGTGATTCCGTCGGTGCCGGGTTTCGCTTTCTCGGAAGGCCCACGGGAGGAAGGGATGACGATCAAGCGGGTGGCCCGGATGTGGGTGGAGTTGATGGCCCGCCTCGGATACGAGCGCTACGGGACGCAGGGCGGGGATCTAGGTGCTTATGTCGCACCGGAAATGGCGATCGCGGCGCCGGAGAGGGTGGTGGGCGTGCATCTCGACGGCGGCATCGGCATGCCCACCGAGGCGGATGTCCCGACCATGTCCGCCGACGAGCGCGCGGAGTGGGACATGATGCAGCAGTGGATGTCCGGCGGCGTCAATCACCATGAGGTGCTGAAGGCGGCGCCGCAGACGTTCGCGCAGGCGTGGACCGATTCGCCGGTGGGCCTCTTGGCTTGGCTCATGCGGAAATTCGACGAGTTCACGCCGCTGGCCGACAAAGCCGAGGACGTGATGGATCGCGATCACCTGCTGACGAACATCAGCCTGTACTGGTTCACGAATACCGTGGCGTCATCGTCCTGGCCGATGTACGAAGGCCTGGGCAAAGCGGGCGGATTCGAATGGCCCAGCGGACAGAAGCTGGTGCCGACCGGGACCTACGGCGGCGGTTCAGCGCTGATGCGCCGACTTGCCGAGCAGGACAACGACATCGTGCACTGGCCGGAGGGCAACACCGGAAACCACTTCGTGGCGATGGAAGTTCCGGAGATGCATGCCGCCGATATCCGCGCGTTCTTCGCGAAGTTGAGCTAGCTGGTGGGCTTGCGCAGGTCCTCGTTGATGGAGGCGGGGGCCTGCGGGGCCGGGATGGCATCGCCGGAACCGGTGTTCGGGCCGGGTTCCGCGGGCGCATCCGGCGCGGGCGGCGGCGGCAGATCCGGCACGGAGAACAGTCCGACGGTCGGCGTCATCACGCAGTTCGCGAACGGGTAGTTGATGACACCCCACATCGAGGCGATCACGGTGCCCGGCCCGGAATTCACCGTCTTGGTGAGCGAGGGCAGGCCCGCCTCGGTGCGGTCGTCGAGAATGTCGATGCCGCTCGCGCCGTTGTTGACGTTGACCCACGCGACAACCAGGCCGGAGTTCAGCGGAATGCCGGTGTGCGCGGGGGAGGCGCTGAAGCGCAGCGAGCCCGGGGACGGGTTCGGGGTTTCGGCGAGCTGCGGGCCCAGGGAATTGGCGGCGGCGATGATCGTGGTGATCGGGCCGTTGCTACCGCAGCCGAAGGTGGGGGCGGCGTAGGCGAAGGGTGTCCAGCCGGGGGTGATCCCGCGCAGCTGGGAGACGTCGACGAGCTGGGTGTACTGCGAGAGCGCGGCGACACCGGCCTGGCCGGACACGTCCGCGCCGGCTTTTTCGGTGAGCTGGGCGAGTGCGCCCTGGATATCGGGGCTGTTCGGCTCGGCCGAGGCCGGACCCGCCATGGTCAGAACCGCGCCGATGCCGAGAGATGTCACTGCCGCCGTCGCCCGCGCGATGGTTCTGCCGTTCACTCAAATTCTCCTCGAAATAAACCAGGGGGTCCCCATACCCCGTCGCCAGCAACGTACCAGTTCCCCGTCTCGCTCGCGCCCCTGCGTGTTGTCTCCATGTGATCCCCCTGACAGCGCACGATTACCAGAGGGTAAGTTCGGCTCGGAAGTACGAGACATGGACGGAGTCCTGTATGAAAATATCCCTGTCCCCCGACGAGATCGCCTTCCGCGACGAATTGCGAAGGTTCTATCGGACCGAGATCCCCGCTGAGATCCGCGAACGCGTCCGCTACGGCCGCGAGTTGTCCAAAGAGCAGATCGTCACGGCAAACAAAATCCTGAACGACCACGGTCTCGCCGTGCCGAACTGGCCGGTGGAGTGGGGTGGCAAGGACTGGACCCCGATGCAGCGCCACATCTGGCAGGACGAGATGCAGCTGGCCTCGGTGCCCGAGCCGCTGACGTTCAACGCCCAGATGGTCGGCCCGGTCATCGCGCAGTTCGGCTCCCAGGAGATCAAGGAGCGCTTCCTGCCGCCCACCGCGGCGCTGGACATCTGGTGGTGCCAGGGCTTCTCCGAGCCGGACGCCGGTTCGGACCTCGCCTCGCTGCGCACCACCGCGGTGCGCGACGGCGATTCCTACATCGTCAACGGCCAGAAGATCTGGACCACCCTGGGCCAGTACGCCGACTGGATCTTCTGCCTGGTGCGCACCGACCCGAACGCCCCGAAGAAGCAGGCCGGCATCTCGTTCCTGCTCTTCGACGTCAAGAGCTCCGGCGTCACCATGCGCCCGATCAAGCTGATCGACGGCGGCTACGAGGTCAACGAGGTCTTCTTCGAGAACGTCCGGGTGCCCGCCGATCAGCTGGTCGGCGAGGAGAACATGGGCTGGACCTACGCGAAGTTCCTGCTCGGCAACGAGCGCACCGGCATCACCGGCGTCGGCCGCACCAAGGTCAAGATCGGGGTCGCGAAAGAGTACGCGCGCCAGACCCGCTCGGGTGCGGGCACCACACTGCTGGAGGACCCGCTGTTCGCGGCCCGCGTCGCCGAGCTGGAGAACGAGCTGCTCGCCCTGGAGCTCACCCAGCTGCGCGTGGTCTCCAATTCCGAGGAGGGCAAGCCGAATCCGGCCTCCTCGGTGCTGAAACTGCGCGGCTCCGAATTGCAGCAGGCGGCCACCGAGTTGCTGCTCGACATCGCCGGCCCGGACGCGCTCCCGGTGGACGCCGAGGACATCGCCTCCCCGGAATGGGCCCAGCACAGCGGCCCCGGCTACCTGAACTACCGCAAGACGACCATCTACGGAGGTTCGAGCGAAGTGCAGCGCTCCATCATTTCCTCCACGATCCTGGGATTGTGAGGCGACACCATGGATTTCGAACTTACCGACGAGCAGGTCATGCTCCGGGACACCGTCCGTGATCTGCTGGCGCGCAACTACGACCCGGAGTCCCGGCTGAAGGTCACCGACACCGAGCTCGGCTGGAGCCGCGATGTCTGGCGGCAGCTCGCCGAACTGGGCGTGCTGGGCCTGAGTTTCAGCGAGGAAGACGGCGGCATGGACGCCGGACCGGTGGAGACCATGGTGGTGCTGGAGGAGATCGGCCGCCGGCTCGCGCCCGAACCGCTCCTCGACGCCGTCCTGGTGCCCGGTGGTCTGGTGGCGGCGGTCGGCTCGGCCGAACAGCGGCAGCGGATCCTGCCCGAGGTCGCGGCGGGCGAGAAGCTGCTCGCCTTCGCGCACAGCGAGCCGGGCACCCGCTGGCCCGCGGCCGAACTGTCCACCAAGGCGGTGGCGCAGGGTGATTCGTACACCGTGACCGGCATCAAGAACCCGGTCGGGCACGGCGACTGCGCCGACGAGCTCGTGGTCAGCGCGACGCTGCCGGACGGCGGCCTCGGCCTGTTCCTGGTCGCCGCCGACGCCAGCGGCGTCAGCCGCAAGTCCTACCGCACGGTGGACGGGCAGCGCGGCGCGCAGATCGAGTTCGCCTCCGCCCCGGCCGAACTGCTGGGCGCGGCAGCCGAAGCGGTCCAGACGGCGATCGTGCACGCTCAGGCCCTGCTCTGCGCCGAATCCATCGGCGCGATGGAAGAGGCGCTGCGGCTGACCACCGATTACCTGAAGGCCCGCAAGCAGTTCGGCGTCACGCTCTCGAAGTTCCAGACGCTGACCCAGCGGGCCGCCAATATGTATGTCTCGCTGGAACTGGCGCGCAGCATGAGCCTGTACGCCAACGCGGCCCTGGCCGACGGCAAGGCCGATCCGGTGATCGCCTCGCGGGCTCGGTTGCAGGTCAGCCGTTCCGCCCGGCACGTCGGGCAGGAAGCCATCCAGATGCACGGCGGTATCGGCGTCACCGCGGAGTACCCGGTGAGCCACTACGTCGCGCGGCTCACCGCGATCGAGCGGACGCTCGGTGGCGCGCTGGAGCATTTGCAGGTGCTCAGTGCCGCGGTTGGCGAGTACGACCAGCCGGAGCTGTAGGACCCCGAAAGAGAAAGGCCGCCTTGCGCTGACAAGGCGGCCTTTTTCGTGCGGTCTACTCGGTGGGCGGCACCGGCGTCGAAGTTGCCACGGGGTCCGTGGTTTCCACCGGGACCGCCGCGTCGATGGGCGCCGGGGCCGGCATCGGGCTTTCGATCGGGGTGACGACTTCCACCGGGGCGGCTTCGGTGGGCGCGGGCGTTTCCTCGACCGGAGGTGGGGCGGCCGCGGTCGTCGTCGGCACCGGCGGGCGCCGGGTCGTCGTCGGCTCCTCGGGTTCGGTTGTCCGAGGGCGGGTCCGAGTGGTGGTCGGCTCGTCGGACTCGGTGGTGCGCGGTGTCGTCGGCCGGGTGGTGCGCGGGCGCGTGCTGGTCTCGGTTTCGCCCGGGATGTCGATCTCGCTGTCCGGGGGCGTGGTCATCGGCGTATATCCCGCGGGGCGGCGCGGCGGACCGGCCGGCGCCACCTGCCAGGTGGGGGACGGCGGGATGACGACTTTCTGTGCCGTCACCGTGGTTCCGTTCTGTACGGCCATCGCGGCGGACGGTCCGGATTTCAACGGTGGGGGCGGCACGTAGGTGTCGTGCTTGCCGACTCCGCACGCGCCGATGAGAACGAGCCCGACGGAAACCGCCCCCGCTGCGATCGCCGGACCGGTGATCTTGGCCCTGTTGCTCACCATCGGGACACTCCTGCTGTGTAATCGAGTGGGGCTCACCTTAATCGAGGTCCGGCACTGCGGCTACCACGGCACGGGTGTTTCACCAGCTCACACTTCGATTTAAAATACTCGTAATTCAGATATCGAAATGATGACTATTGCGTGTCGTTGGCACGTGTCGTCCTCGAACCAACCGGTGTGGTCGTAGCGTGTGTGAGCAAAGTTACGTGTGCGACGCCTGTACCCAGATGAGAGATTTGCCGAGGGCTCGAGAACCCTATTGCGACAACAACTCTGATCGAAGTCGGGTTAGAGGGAGTGGATGATGGGAGCTTACTCGACAACTCCGCTGCGAGCCGAGTCCGAAGCCGCCGATCCGGCAGCTACCGCACCATCGCAGCCCCAGGGGTCGAAACCGCCGCAGCGTCTGTCCACGATCCTCTCGCGGACCTTCGCCTGGCTGTTCTTCATCGGCGGCGTCGTCGGCGCCGCGCTCGGCATCGCCGGGCTGCATGTCGAAATCGCGGTGGCCGGGTTGATACTGGCCTGCACCGCCGGACTGGTGCTACTCAAGTTGCGACACGACCGTGGAGTTCGTGCCGAAACCGATTGAGTCACAATCGAACCCGGAGTTGGTTGCCGAAGCCGCTAGTGCCGTGCAGGATTGGCTGATGGCTGGACGTGATCGTAGGCAGACGGCGATCACCAGTGATGTCACCGAATTTCTGGGTCGCGCGGAGCCGTTCCTGCGCCAGAACGCGCTGCGCAACACGGTGATCGCGACTGCCGTCGGCAACCTGCTCGGTGCGAAGCACGCGCCGGGCGAGCAGTCGTGGTTCGTGTCGGTGCTCGACGACGCCGGGGAGGTCGCCGGTGTCGCTGCGCGCTCGGGCCGCAACGACATCTATCTCGGTGATCTCCCGGTGGACAGCGCCGGTGCGGTGGCGGAGGCGTTCGCCGGAGTGATTTCGCAAGCGGGTGGCGTCGAGGGCCCCTCGGAAGTGGTGTGGCCCTTCGCCGAACGCTGGTGTGCGCTGCGGCGGGTCGGCTACAAACAGGACTACGCCGTGCGGCTCTACCGGCTCGGAGCGCTGCATATTCCCCAGGTGCCCGGATCGCCCCGGCGTGCAACGGAATCCGATATCGCGCTGTGCGTGGCGTGGTCCGACGCCATGCAGGCGGAGGTCGGGCTGACCGGTCCGGGCCTGCCGATCGAGGCGTTGCGCCGGCGGATCGCGGCGGGCTGGTGGTGGTTGTGGGAGCGAGAGGGCCGCCCGGTCTGCCTGGCCGCGCATCAGGTGCCGGCCTACGGCTGGTCCCGGATCGGGCCGGTCTACACCCCACCGGCGGAACGCGGCCACGGCTACGCTGCCGCGCTGTCCGCGCACGTCTCGCGGCTGCTGCGGTCGCAGGGGCTCGACATCTGCCTGTTCGCCGACACGGACAATCCCACGTCCAACAAGATCTACCGGGGTATCGGGTTCGAACCGGTGCGCGAATACGTGCACTACCAATTCGGGTAGTCGACGGAATTCGCTAGCGCGCGACCCATTCGAAGGCATCCGCCTTGGAGCGGGCGCCCGCCGCGGTGCGTGAACGGTTCGGCTCGCCGAGTTCGGTGAGCAGGTCCTCGGTCACGCCGACCATGGCGGCCAGCGTCGCGGGGGTGAACCAGTCGGGGCGAGTGGCGAAGAGGATGTCTTCGGAGGCGGTGTTGCCGCTGGCGCCGGGAGCGAAGGGGCAGCCGCCGAGGCCGCCGAGCGAGCCGTCGACCATGGTCGCGCCTGCCGCGATGGCCGCGAGGGTGTTGGCGACGCCCATGCCCCAGGTGTCGTGGCCATGGAAGACGATGCGGCGCTTCGGGGTTTGCGCGCGGACCGCGGCGATCAGCGCGCTCACCTGAGCCGGATGCGCTTGGCCGAGGGTGTCGGCGAGCACGATGTCGGTGGCGCCGTCGGTGCGCGGGTCGTTGGCGATCGCGAGGACGCGTTGCGGGTCGACCGGGCCGTCGAACGGGCAGGTGAAGCTGGTGGCCAGGCAGAGCTGGATGGCGCCGCCCACCTCGCGGGCGATACGCACCGCGTCGGGCATGGCGGCCACGCTGTCCTCGGCGGTGCGGCCGATATTGGCCATGTTGTGCGCGTCGGAGACCGACAGGCAGTACTGGAAGTTGCGCACGCCCGCTGTCGCGGCCTTCTCGACGTGGCGCGGCGTCGCGACCCAGAGCCAGCAGCGCTGTAGCTCTTCGGGGGTGAGGGCGGCGACGAGGTCCATGGTGTTCGCCATCGGCGGCACCAGATCGGGCCGCGCCATGGAGCCGATCTCCAGCTCGGGGACCCCGAGCGCCAGGAGACGGCGCACGATCTCGACCTTGCGGTCGGTGGGGAGCACCTTGCCGGTGAGCTGCAAGCCGTCGCGCAGGGTCACATCCCGCAGGACTGCTGTCACTTCTCTTCCCGCGACTGCGCGGGTACGCACATCACGCCTGCCCAGGATCTCCGATTCGTGCCGGCCGGATTCGGATGCACTGTCGGCCTGCTCGGCGCCGGAGAACGGAGCTCACCTCTGCTGCGTCCTGCCGGGCGTCTGCGTCCACGCCGCCTACTCATGCCCGGCACCCTATCGGCGTTGGCCGCGTTGCGCGAGCACCGGCCCCCACGTCGGCGTGCTGATCTTGCCGGGGCGCGGGTGGCGCGATTACGCGTCGCCGGTGTTCAGCGCGGCTATTTCCTGCTCGGTCAGACCGAGCAATCCCGAGAGCACCTCGCTGGTGTGCTCGCCGAGATCGGGGCCCACATTGCGGATCGGCAGCGACTGCCCGCCGATGACCGGGACGATGCCGGTGAAGCCGACTTCCTTGGGTTCGGGCTCGCCGACGTCCACCGGGAAGGACTGAATCATATTGCGCGACTTCAGCTGTTCGTCGGCAACCAGATCGGCGGCGGTGTAGATCGGACCGCAGGGAATGGCGGCCTCCTCGAGGATCTTCAGGGCCTCGTCGCGGGTATGCCGGATGGTCCATTCGGCGATCGAGGCGTCCAGCCGTTCCCGATTGGTCCAGCGTCCCCAGTTGTCCTGGAGTTCCGGATCGGCGGCCAGGTCGGGACGGTCGATGACCCGCATGTAGCGCTGGAAGATGGCATCGCCGTTGCCGCCGATGATGATGCTCACCCCGTCGCTGCACGGGTAGGCGTTGCTCGGGGCGATGCCCTCCATCCGGCCGCCGACCCGTTCGCGTTTGATGCCGTAGGCCAGATAGTCGGGGACCAGCGATTCCATGACCGAGAGAATGGATTCGTTGAGGGCGACGTCGATGATGCGCTGTTCCAGCGGCACTCGCTCGACGCGCTCGCGCTGGAACAGGGCCATCACGGTGCCGAACGCGGCGTAGATGCCCGCGATGGAGTCGCCGATGGAGACGCCCACGCGGACCGGCGGACGATCCGGGTCGCCCACCAATTCGCGCAGGCCCCCGACGGCTTCGGCGACCGCCGCGAAGCCGGGGCGCTGGGCGAGCGGGCCGGTCTGGCCGTAGGCGGAGATGCGGGTGATCACCAGATTCGGGTTGGCCTCGGACAACGCCTCCGGGCCCAGACCCCACTTCTCCAGGATCCCGGGCCGGAAATTCTCCAGCAGCACGTCGCACTGCTCGAGCAGGTCGAGGACGATCCGGCGTCCCGCATCGGTTCGCAAGTCCAGGGTGATGGACTTCTTGTTCCGGTTGATAGTGCGGTAGAGCATCGAGGTATCGCCGCCGTAGAGCCGCCAATTGCGCAGCTCGTCACCGGTTTTCGGGCGTTCCACCTTGATCACCTCGGCGCCGAAGTCACCGAGGATGCGCCCGGCCGTCGGTGCGGCCACGTAGTTGCCCAGTTCCAGAACGCGCACACCGTCGAGCGGCCGAATCTCCATCGTCACAGCGCCCACGATAGGGCGCGATCCCCATGGATCGCGCCCGACCGGTTCTCAAGCGGCCTTGGCCGCGATCTGCTCGACGACCGAGTAGTGCTCGGCGTTGCCCTCGATGATGGTGCTCTGCTCGCCGTCCACGCCGACCGGGATGTCGCCCGCCAGGGTGATTCGGGTCAGACGGCGCGGCTGGCCGTCGTAGTCGTCGACGGCGTAGTGCTGGGTGGCGCGGTTGTCCCAGATCGCCACATCGCCGAGCTGCCAGTTCCAGCGGGTGGTGTTCTCCAGCTTGATGACCCGGTTCTGCAGCAGCTGGAACAGCGCCTGCGACTCGGCGGCGGTGAGGCCGACGAAGTTCTTCACGAAATGCCCGAGCAGCAGCGCGCGTTCACCGGTGACCGGGTGCACGCGCACCACCGGATGCTCGGTCTCGTAGTAGGTCGACTCGAATTCCGCGCGGTAGGCCTTGCCCTGCTCGTTGGCCGCGTGCCGGTCGCTGCGGTCGGCCGCGTAGTCGTAGGCGTTGGTGTGGCGGGCGCGCAGGTTGTGCACCAGCGCCTGCAGCGGCGCGGGCAGCGACTCGTAGGCGGCGACGGTGGAGGCCCAGGTGGTGGAGCCGCCGTACTCGGGCAGGTGCACCGCGCGCAGGATCGACGCCTTCGGAATGCGGTCCACGAAGGTGACATCGGTGTGCCAGCTGTTGGCGCGGCCGTACTCGGAATCGATGGGCAGCGACTTGACGCCCTTGGAGGTGACGGTCGGGTGCGGGGTGGTGGGGGTGCCCAGCAGCTCCGCGAACTCGTATTGGCCGTCCTCGGTCAGCTGGTCTTGACCGCGGAAGAAGATCACCTTGTGCTCGTGCAGCGCATCCTGGATCAGCGCGACCGTATCGGCGTCCAGATCACCACCCAACCGGACGCCGTCGATGCGCGCGCCGATCCGGCTGCCGAGTTTGACCACTGTTGCTGAATCGACGGACATTGGTGTGCCTTTCGCTTGAACGTTTTGCTGTGTTCGAGCACACCAGCGGGACCGCCGGCCGAACAGGTTTACCCTCAGCCGGATCGAAAGCCGTTACCCGACTTGCTCGCGCAGGTAGGCGATATCGTCGGCGACGCCGTCCGCCGGGGTTTCCAGCACCACCGGGGCGCCCGCGGTGCGGCACACCTCGGCGAGCAACTCCGGATCAATGGTGCCTTCGGACAGATTGGCGTGCCGGTCGGCGCCGGAATTGAACTCGTCGCGCGAGGAATTCAAGTGCACCAGGTCGATCCGGCCGGTAATGGCTTTGATCCGCTCGACCACGCCGACCAGCTCCTCGCCGCCCGCCCAGGCGTGGCAGGTATCCAGGCAGAAACCGGCGCCGAAATCACCGACCGCGTCCCACAGCCGGGCGATGGAATCGAAATGCCGGGCCATGGCGTGATTGCCGCCCGCGGTGTTCTCGATCAGGATCGGTACCGCGAAGCCGCCCTTGTCCTGCTGGCGTTCGAACAGCTTGCGCCAGTTCACGATGCCGGCCTCGATCTCGGCGTCGGACCGGACGTGGCCGCCGTGCACGACCAAGCCGAACGCGCCCAGCTCGGCGGCGGCCGCGGCCTGCAGGGCCACGGCTTGGCGCGAGGGCATGCGCAGCCGGTTGTTCGTGCTCGCCACATTGATCTGATACGAGGAGTGGATCACCACGTCGATCTCGCTGGCCTTGATCTGCTCGGCCAGCGGATGCGGTGTCGGTTTGTCCCAGCTCTGCGGATCCACAACGAAGAACTGGACGACTTCGGCGCCGAGTTTCTCACCCAGGCCGATCGGGTCGCTGTCCTGCCTCACGTGAGCGCCGAGTTTCATGCGACCGAGCTTAGGCCGGGCCACCGACAAACCAGCGCGAGCGGGCGATAATCGAGTTGTTGCGGGAGCGTGGGCCGGCGAGATACACCGGTAGGATCCGCGTGCTCGGCCCGATGAGGGGGTGTCCACCTGTGTTGCATGCTGGCGAGGTCTTTGCCGGTTATGTCGTCAAACGCGTGCTCGGCCAAGGCGGCATGGGCACCGTCTACCTGGCGCAGCATCCGCGGCTGCCCCGGCTGACGGCGCTGAAGCTGCTGGACCGGGAGCTGTACCGCGACGACGAGATCCGCCAGCGATTCGAGCGCGAGGCCGACCTGGTCGCCCAGCTCGATCACCCGAACATCGTCACCGTCTACGACCGCGGCGCCGAGGACGACCAGCTGTGGATCTCGATGCAGTTCGTGGCCGGCTCGGACGCCGCCAGCGCGGACGTCGACGCGATGGCCCCGGCGCGGGCGGTGCACATCATCTCCGACACCGCCGCCGCCCTGGACTTCGCGCACGCTAACGGTGTGCTGCACCGGGACGTGAAACCGGCGAACATCCTGCTGGCCAAGGCGCCGATCGGGCAGCCGGAACGGGTGCTGCTCACCGATTTCGGGATCGCGGCCATGCGGAACTCCGACAACACGCTGTCCTCGGTGGGGCAGATCACCGCCACCCTCGCCTACGCCGCGCCGGAACAGCTCAGCGGCACGCCGATGGACCACCGGGCCGATCAGTATTCGCTGGCGTGCACGTTGTTCTGGATGCTCACCGGGACGCCGCCGTTCGCCGGCGGGAATCCGGCGGTGGTGATGAACGGTCATCTCTTCGGGCCGGTGCCGTCGCTGCGGCAGGGGCGGCCCGGACTGCCGCCCGCGCTGGACGGGGTGCTGGCGCGAGCGTTGGCCAAGCGGCCCGACGATCGGTTCGCCTGCTGCACCGATTTCGCGGCGGCGGCTCGGCAGGCGCTGGCTTCCGTTGGGCCGCAACCGCATTCGGCCCAGGGGCGGCCGCCGCAACAAGCTCCGCATGCCGGCTATCCCGGGGCCTGGCCGCACCCCGGGTATGCGCCGCCTGTCTACCCCGGGTACGGCCCGCAGCCGACCCGGTCATACCAGGGACATCCACCGCAGCCGACTAATCCGTACACGGGGTACGGTCCGCCGGGCCGACCCCCGATGTACCCGAATCCGCCTGGGCCGTCGGCATATCCGCCCGCGGCCGCGGGCTACACCTCGGGAGTTCCCCCGGTGCCTGGAGTTCCGCCGGTCCCGGGCGTTCCGCCGGTCCCGGGCGTTCCGCCGGGAAGGGGCGTTCCGCCGGCGAACGGTATGCCGCTGAACTTGCAGCGGCCGCCGGTGCCGGGAAGAGCGGTTGCGCCTGGAGTACCCCCGATTTCGGGCGGGCCGCCCGTCGCGGGCAGGCCGCCGACATCGGGTCCGCGGCCTTCGCCCCCGAGTTCAGGGCGAAACCCCTTGCCACCCAGGGGAACCGATCCGCCGCGTCCTGCCAGCCCGCCGCGTCCCACGGACCCGCCGCGTCCCGCCGACCGGCCGCGAACCGACCCGCCCGCTCGCTCGGAAAGTGCTGCGCCGCAACGCCCGCCGTCGGGCACCCGCCGGACTGTGCGACCCATCACTATCGCGCTACCCGATGCCCCTATTCGCCGTGGTCGCCCGCCCACCGGCGAACAGAACACTCCGCCATAGGGATTCGCTATAGATCGTCGCCTGGAACGCCCTGGCTCCCATCCGCGATACCCGTTCGTCGGGCATTGAGGGTGTGTGACAACTGCTAGGGTTTCCGTATTCCGCGGTCGGGCGACGCCCTGATCGCGTTCTCGTGCTGTACGCCTGGCACCGGTGGGTCCCGGTGCGGGCGGGAAGTGGAGCAAGACATGCTGGCCAGCGGTGATGTTTTCGCCGGCTATGTCATCGAACGGCAATTAGGCCGCGGTGGCATGGGCTCGGTTTACCTGGCGAAACATCCGCGGCTGCCGCGGATGACGGCGCTGAAGCTGTTGAACCGGGAGATGTTTCACGACGAGGAGGTGCGGGCGCGGTTCGAACGGGAGGCGGATCTGGTCGCCCGGCTCGACCACCCCAATATCGTCACGGTGTACGACCGCGGGCTCGAGGACGAGCAGCTGTGGATCTCCATGCAATTCATCGACGGGATCGACGCCGCCTCGGTGGAGCCGCAGTCGCTGCCGCCGGCGCGGGCCGTGCAGATCATCAAGGAAACCGGTGAGGCGCTCGACTACGCGCACGGCATGGGTGTGCTGCACCGGGATGTGAAACCGGCCAATATTCTGCTGGCCCGGTCCGGTAGCGGGCGCGGCGAGCGGGTCTACCTGACCGACTTCGGTATCGCCCGATTGCGCGATGACACCGGCCATCTCACCCAGACCGGCACCTTCACCGCGACCCTCGCCTATGCCTCACCGGAGCAGCTGACCGGTTCGCCGCTGGATCATCGCTCGGATCAGTACTCGCTGGCGTGCACGCTGTTCTGGCTGTTCACCGGCACCGGCCCGTTCGCCTCGACGAACCCGGCGCAGGTGATCCAGGGTCATCTGCAAACCGCCGCGCCCGCGCTGAGCAGTGTGCGGCAGGGGCTGCCGTACGCGCTGGACGGGGTGCTGGCCAAGGCGATGGCCAAGCGGCCCGACGACCGGTTCAACTCGTGCTCGGAATTCGCGGCGGCCGCGCAGCAGGCGCTGACGGATCGCAGTCAGCCGGCGATTCCGCTGGTCGGTGGTCTGCATCCGGTGACCGGGCCGCAGTTCCCGACCGCGCACACCTCCACTCCGCAGCTGCCGACGGCGGGCGGGATGCATCCGTCCAATCCGCAGGTGCCGACCTATCAGATGGGGCAGGCCAGCGGCCCGCATTCGCTGTCCGGTGCGCCGACGGCGATCACGCCCGCGCCGCGGCTGGCCCAGCACACCATGCCGGTGGGATCGACTGCGCAGCAAACGAATTCGAGCGCGCCCTACGCCCAGCAGCACGCCTACGGCCCGCAGGGCGGGTACAACGCGCCGCCGCGCACGCCGATGGGTCCGCGGCCGGGCGGGCTGCCGCGCAAGTCCAACGCGGGCGTGATCGTCGGCGTGGTCGTCGGTGCGGTGGTGCTGGTGGTCGCGTTGCTGGCCGTCATCGGCGTCGTCGTGGGCGACGACCCGGAGACGACGCCGACCCGCACCGCCACCGCCTCGGCGACCGCGACGGCCACCTCCGCCAGCAATGCGCCCGCGACGACCGCGAGCGTGGCGGCGATCAGCCGCGAGTTCCCGAGCCTGGTCCCGGCCGAAACAGCCGGCGACTCCGGGTACAACGGCGCCACCTGCAGTTCGCACACGACCAGCGCGCCGCCGAATCCGACCGACGGCACACCGGATTTCGGTAAGTGGGGCTACGCGTGGGACTGCTTCGGCGGCGGCGACAACGAGGACCCGTTCTACACGATCTACATGTACAACTCGGCCGCCGACGCCCAGGCGGCGGTGAACAATCTGCCCAAGGATGCCACCAAGTCCAACGACACCAACGGCGGAAAGTCCTACACCAACTACAAATTCACCGATAGCGGCCCGAAGATGGTGACCGTGTTCAGCGGATCGCGCGGGCAGTACCTGATGTACACCGACGGCATCGTCGACACCCACGAGGAGGTGCTGCGCTGGTGGCGCTCGGCCCCGCTCTGAGGGTTAGAGAACCGATTCCACCGCGTCGCGCAGAGCGGCATCCGCGGGGGTGACGGTCGGCCGGAAGCGCCCGGCCACCTTGCCTTCGCGGTCGATCAGGAACTTCTCGAAGTTCCACTGGATGTCACCGGCGGCGCCCTCGGCGTCGGCGGTCTGCACCAGCTCGGCGTACAGCGGATGCCGATTTTCCCCGTTGACCTCGGTCTTCTCCAGCAACGGGAAGTCCACGCCGTAGGTGGTGGCACAGAACTGCGCGATCTCCTCCGCGCTGCCGGGCTCCTGCCCCATGAACTGGTTGCACGGCACACCGACCACGGTGAAGCCCTTCGGCCCGTAGGTCTGCTGCAGCTCCACCAGGCCCGAATACTGCGGCGTCAGACCACATTTCGAGGCCACATTGACCAGCAGCACGGCCTTGTCGCCGGCCAGCTCGGCCAGCGTGGTCGGCGCGCCGTCCAGGGTGCGCAGCGCGGTATCACGAATCGTCATTCGCCCCACGCTACTGGATCCTGCCCTGGTAGGACTCGGGCCCGAAGTACTACTACCAGGGGAGTCAGGGGAAATCCGGATGGCGCGGGGGGAGATCGCCCGACAGACTGGAGGGCATGACTTCGCACGCTCTGGGTACCGACACCGCTGAACAGGCGGCTACGACCGATGTCGCGGCCCGTGCAATAGATGTGTCCAAGGTTTACGGCTCGGGAGATACACAGGTCAAGGCCCTGGACGGGGTGTCGGCCGAGTTCGCTAAGGGGGAGTTCACCGCGATCATGGGTCCGTCCGGATCCGGCAAGTCGACCCTGATGCACTGCCTGGCAGGTCTGGACAGCGCGTCCTCGGGCGTAGTCCAGATCGGTGACACCGATCTCACCAACCTCTCGGACAAGCAGATGACGGCGCTGCGCCGGGACCGGATCGGGTTCGTGTTCCAGGCCTTCAATCTGGTGCCGACGCTCACCGCCTTGGAGAACATCACGCTGCCGCTGGATATCGCGGGGCGTAAGCCGGATCAGGAATGGCTCGATACCGTGCTGAAGCGGCTCGGGTTGACCGACCGGCTGACGCACCGGCCCAGCGAGCTATCCGGTGGTCAGCAGCAGCGGGTGGCTTGCGCGCGGGCGCTGGCGGGGAAGCCGGAGATCATCTTCGGCGACGAGCCGACCGGCAATCTCGATTCCCGTTCCTCCGGCGAGGTGCTCTCGATCCTGCGGGCCGCCGTGGACGAGTTCGGGCAGACGGTCGTGATCGTCACCCACGAACCGCATGCCGCCGGGTTCGCCGACCGGGTGGTGTTCCTGGCCGACGGGCGCATCGTCGACGAATTGCGCGATCCCACAGCCGAGTCCGTGCTGGACAAGATGAAGGCGCTGGAAACACTCTGATGTCTGCGAATCCCATGCGCAAGGTCGCCTTGCGCAACCTCGCCGCCCATAAAGTCAGACTGGCTCTGACCGTGTTGTCGGTCATCCTCGGCACGGCGTTCATCGCCGGATCCTTCGTTTTCACCGACACTTTGCAGCGCACCTTCGACGGGATCTTCGAAGGTCAGGCCAAGGGCGTCGACGTGCGGGTGAGCCCGGAGTCGCAGCAGTCCTTCGGTGTCCCGCAGGGTGCGGTGGACAAGGTCACGAAGATCGAGGGCGTGCGCGCGGTCGCGCCCGGCGTGAACGGTCCGCTGGTGCTGCTGAATTCGGCGGGCAAGCCGGTGCAGACCGGCGGCGCGCCGAGCTGGGGGCAGTCCTATGTGCCGCCGGAGCAGGCGGTCGAGGAGCCGCCGAAGTTCGTGCAGGGCGCGCCGCCGGGCAAGGCGGGCGAGATCGCGATCAACTCCGGGGGCGCCGAACGCTCCGGGTTGAAGGTCGGCGATCGCGCCAAGGTGATCATCCCGGCCCGCAGCACCCAGGAACGCCCGGCGCTCGAGGTCACGGTCACCGGCATCTACGACGTCCCTTCGGACACGGGCGGTTTCATCGGTCTGCTGTTCGAGGACAAGCAGGCGCGCGGGCTGTTCACCGACGGCTCGCACGTGGCCTATATCGATATCGCCGCCCAGCCCGGTGTCGCCGTCAACGACCTGCGAGACCGAATCGCCGCCGAGGTCAAGGGTTTCAAGGTCCAGAACGGCGACCAGGTGCGCGAGGACATGAAAGCGCAGCTGGGGGAGGCGCTGAAGTTCATCAACTACTTCCTGCTCGCCTTCGGCGCGATCGCGCTGATCGTGGGCACCTTCATCATCTACAACACCTTCTCCATGATCGTGGCGCAGCGGCTGCGGGAGTTGGCGCTGCTGCGCGCGGTCGGCGCGAGCCGGCAGCAGGTGGGCCGGACGGTGGTGTCCGAGGCGCTCGTCATCGGAATCATCGGCAGCGTCATCGGTTTGGCCGCGGGCGTGGCCCTTGCCTATGGGTTGTCCGCCGCGCTGAACGCCTTCGATCTGGGCTTGCCGACGGGTTCCATGGCGGTGCTGCCCCGCACCATCATCGTCGGTCTGATCGTCGGTGTCGGGGTCACGGTGATCAGCGCCTACGCCCCCGCGCGCAGGGCGGCGAAGATTCCGCCGGTCGAGGCGATGCGTGAGGAGTACAAGTCGGGCGATGAACCGCTGCGGCTGGGCCAGGTCATCGGTTCGGCTCTCAAGGTTCCGGGTCTGGCACGGGTGCTGGCCGGGAATTCGCTGCGACTGCGCACGACTGCCGGTTCCGTGCTCGGCGTCGCCGGTATCGCGGCGGTCGTGATCGGTGCACAGGGCACCGGAGGTCGCGCGGCGAGCATCGTCGGCGGCGGTGCGCTGGCGTTGATCCTGGCGGTGCTGCTGGTGCTGCCGGCGCTGTCTCGTCCGGTCGTCGGCGGGCTCGGTGTGCTGATCCGGCCCTTCGGGCCGATCGGGCACATGGCCCGCAACAACGCGGTCCGCAATCCGCGCCGTACAGCGGCAACGGCTTTCGCGCTGACGCTGGGTTTGATGCTGGTCTCCGCCATCGGCATGCTCGGGGCCTCGGCCAAGGCCAGCGTGAGCGTGCTGGTCGACAAGGGCATCGCGGCCGATTACACCCTCGCGGGGCCGCAGAACTCGATGATCGGGCTGTCACTCGGGGTGCCCGACGCGGTCCGCAAGGGCGTGCCGGACGCGGCCGACGTGGTCGGCTTCCGTGGTGCGGCCTTCCGGGTCGACACCGATCAGATGCGCGGCGTGTCGCCGGACGCACCGATGGACAACGTGTTCAACACCGAAATCATGCAGGGCTCCCGCACGCTCGGCGAAGGCAATGTGCTGGTCTCCGAGAGTGAAACCGCCGAGCATCGGTGGCAGGTCGGCCAGCGGATCGAACTGACCACACTGGACAAGAACCAGAAGATACCCGCCACCATCGCCGGTGTGTACCGGGACAATCCGCTGCTCGGCGACATGGTGCTCGCACCGCAGGTATTCGACAAGGTCATGCCGCCGTCCTTCCAGAACAACTTCTTCGTTCTGGTCAGCGCGAAACCGGGCGTCGATCTGGGGGCCATGCGCACCCAGCTGGAAAAGGCCACCGAGGAGTTCGCGGTGGTTCAGGTCCAGGACCGGGAGCAGGTCAAGGGCGCTCAGGGCCAGCAGATCAACACCATGCTCGCGATCCTCTACGGCCTACTCGCCTTGGCGGTGGTGATCGCCATCCTCGGCATCATCAACACCTTGGCGCTGTCGGTGGTGGAGCGGCGGCGCGAAATCGGTATGCTGCGGGCGGTCGGCACCCAGCGCGCCCAGGTTCGCCGCACCATCTACCTGGAGTCCATGCTGATCGCCGTTTTCGGCGCCATCGTGGGCGTGATCATGGGCCTCGGGCTGGGCGTCGGATTCCTGCGCACCCTCGCCGATCTGGGCATCGACCAGATCGCGATTCCCTGGACCCAGCTCGTCGTGGTGCTGATCAGCTCCGCGGTGGTCGGCGTGCTCGCCGCGCTGTGGCCGGGTATCCGGGCGGCGCGGACACCGCCACTGGCCGCCATCGCGGATCTGTAAGCAGCTCAACCTGATTGCGGACGCCGGAACCACTGTGGTTCCGGCGTCCGGTCAGCTCATGTGGCGTGCGAACCAGTCCGGGCTCGGGCCGCCGTACTCGCCGCTCGGCGGGTTGGGGCCGAATTCGGTGCAGTAGTCGATGGCCAGTTCCTCGACGACGGTGTGCACGTCGACCGCGCGCCAGGCCGGTGGAATAGCCGATGCTCCGAAACAGGCGCCGAGGATGCTGCCGCAGATCGCGCCGGTGGCGTCGCTGTCACCGGAGTGGTTGACCGCGAGCAGGATTCCGTTGCGGACCATCTGCTCCGGCGTGCCGCCGACGGTCTGCGCGGCGAGTGCCGCGTAGACGGCGATGGCCAGCGCTTCCGGGCCGATCCAGCCGGGGCCCAGCGCTTCGGTGTCCTCCGGGCGCGGGATCCGGGCGCCCACCCGGTCGGCCAGCCGGACCGCGGCATCCAGGGCTTTCGAAGTTTCCTCGTGCCGTTCGTATTTGCGCAGTTCGGTACGCGCCCGGTCGATGGCGGCGCGCAGATCGGTGCCGCGGACCAGCTCGTAGACGATGATCGCCAGGGTGCCCGCGGGCAGCCAGCCGCTCGGATTGCCATGCGTGAGCGCCGCCGCATCACAACCCAATTCGAAGACGATCTCGACCGCCAAGCCGGTGCGGTCGAGCAGATAGCCGAAACCGCACGGTGCGGAGCGGGCCAGGGCGGCGCAGCCTTTGGAATCGTTGACCGGCTCGGTGCGGGTACCCAACGGCGCGAACGGTTTTCCACGCGCGCCTGCCTTCTGCAGAGCGGAGATCACCGCCAGGCCGTTGCCGCGGCGAGCGACCAGTGCCGGGTGCACCGCGAGTCTGCTGTGCAGCTCGGTCTCCTGCTCGGGGATCTCGACCCCCTGGCCGCGCAGCCACACCAGGAATCCCTGCTGCATCATGCCGAGGGTGGCGCCGCCGCTGCCTTTCGCCCGGGCCCGCACCGAGCCCTTGATCAGCGCTTCCATCGTGAACAGCGCCAGCTGGGTTTCCTCGGAGATCTTGCCCTCGAACCGATCGCCGGTGACGCCGTTCGGGCCGTAGCGCTGGCGGATATCGACCAGCAGCAGGTTCTCTATCGGGGCGCCCAGTGCATCGCCGACCGCGCCGCCCAGCAGGGAACCGTGTACCCGATCCGCTACCGCGCGAAGGGAGCTCGAGCGGAGGGGTTGCTCGGTCGGACGGTTCGGAGGTCGCCGATCCGGCTGGGGAGGCCTGTGGATAGTTCGGGGCTGCTCCGGTTTGCGCCAGGCTTCCAGCGCTGCCTCGGCGAACTCGCAGCAGGTGCGGAAGCGGTGGTCCGGATCCTTGGCCATGGCCTTCGCGAGCACCGTATCCAGTCCGGCGGGGAGATCCGGGCGGGCGGCGCGCAGCGAAGGCGGTGGCGACTGCACGTGCCCCCACATGATCGCCGCGATATTCGGCGCGTCGTAGGGACCGTAGCCCGTCAGCATCCGGAACAGGGTGCAGGCCAGCGAGTATTGGTCGGCGCGATAGTCGACGGGTGCGGCGATCAGCTGCTCGGGGGAAGCGTAGGCCAGGGTCGCGACCAGGGTGCCCGTGCGGGTGAGGCGGCCGGAGTCGGCGAGCAGTTTCGCGATCCCGAAGTCGGTGAGCAGCACCCGCTCGGTGAAGCCGGGGCCCGCGCCCGCCGAGCGGGACAGCAGGATATTGGCGGGCTTCACGTCCCGGTGCAGCACACCCTGGGTGTGCGCGTAATCGAGCGCGCCCGCCGTCTGGTGCAGGATCTGCATCGCGCGCGCGACCGGCATCGCGTTGACCGGGATCGCCGCCGTGTCCACGCCGTCGACGTACTGCATCGAGATCCACAGATGGTTGTCCTCGATGCCGCGGTCGTGCACGGTGATGATGTTGGGGTGGTCCAGCTGGGCGACCAGGTCGGCTTCGCGTTCGAACCGGCCGCGGGTCTCCTTGTCGCCGAACAGCTCCCGGTGCAGCAGTTTCAACGCCAGCAGCTTCGGCAGCCGGGGATGCCGGGCCGCGTACACCGCGCCCATCCCGCCGCGCCCCAGCTCGCGTTCGATCACGAAGCCGGCGAATACATCACCACGGCGCAACATCCGTGCCCCCCACATCCAGCGAGCTCAATCGTTAGCAGCCTAGCCAACTCCTAGGCCGCCAATCCCGCGTCGGAGCGGTTCCCGCGCCTACCATCAGTTAGCTGAAAGTTAGCCACCCATCGATAAGGAGCTTTGATCATGGCAATTCTGGAGACCGTTCTTACCCTCGTCACCTCCGCGCTCGACCTGGCCACCCAGCTGTCCGGATTCGGGTCGGTCGGATCCTGATGGATTCCGCCTTGTCCGTCCTGTCCCTGGCGAGCACTGCGCTCACCACCTATCAGACCGTGATCGATCTGGTGGGCGCCATCATCTGAGCGCCCGCGCTTACCGAGGTCCCCCGGGCGTCCGGCCCTTGGGGGACCTCGTCGTCGGCTCTACCGTCGCCCCCGATCCCGCGCCGCGGCCCAAGCGTGCACGTCACCACGATCGATAGCGACAGCGAGCAGATCCGGGAAGGCGTCGGGCGTGCAGGCGAAGGCGGGGACGCCGAGTGCGGCGAGCGCCGCGGCATTGTCGTGGTCGTAGGCGGGCGCGCCGTCATCGGAGAGGGCGAGCAGCACCAGCACCTGCACCCCGGATTCGCGCATGGCGTTGACCCGGCGCAGCATTTCCGCGCGGATACCGCCCTCGTACAGATCCGAGATCAGCACGAACAGCGTGTCGGCGGGGCGGGTGATCAGGGACTGGCAGTAGGCCAGGGCCTGATTGATATCGGTGCCGCCGCCGAGTTGGGTCCCGAACAGCACGTCGACCGGGTCGGTGAGCTGGTCGGTCAGGTCCGCGACCTCGGTGTCGAAGACGACCAGCGAGGTGCGCAGCGCCCGCATCGACGCCAGCACCGCGCCGAACACCGACGCGTACACCACGCTGGCGGCCATCGATCCGGACTGATCGATCGCCAGCACCACATCCCGCCGCACCGCCTGCGCGGTCCGCCCGTACCCGACCAGCCGCTCCGGCACCACGGTCCGCTGCTCGGGCAGGTAGTGCGCGAGGTTCTTCCGAATCGTCTTGTCCCAGTCGATATCCCGGGGTTTCGGCCGTGTCGTCCGGGCCGCCCGGTTCAGCGCACCCGTCACCGCCGCCCGGGTATGCGCGGCGATCCGCTCCTCGATTTCCCGCACCACCTGCCGCACGACGACACGCGCTGTCGCCCTGGTGGTTTCCGGCAGCACCGAATTCAGCCCGAGCAACGTGCCCACCAGATGCACGTCCGGCTGCACCGCCTCCAGCAACTCCGGCTCCAGCAGCAACTGCGTCAACTCCAGCCGCTCCACCGCATCTCGCTGCAACACCTCCACCACCGAAGACGGAAAGTACCGCCGAATATCCCCGAGCCACCGCGCCACTCGCGGCGCGGACCCCGCCAGCCCACCCGTCCGTTTCCCGGCCGCCTCCTCATCCCCGCTGTTGTACAAACTCCCCAGCGCCTGATCCATCGCGAGATCATCCGCGTCTCCGAGCCCCCCGCCCTCCACCTCAGCCGCGGCCCCCAACACCAACCGCCACCGCCGGTGCGCGTCTCGGTCGTCGTTGCCGGTGGCGTGTTCGGGGGTCATGGGGTGGCTCCGAGGATTTGGGCGACGGCGGTCATCGCGGGAGTTCCGCGGGCTGGGTCGAGCATCGGGGGTGGGGTTTCGGGGGTTTCCGGGGTGCGGAGGGTGTTGGCGATGGCGCGGCGTTCGGCGGGTTCGAAGGTGCTGAAGGTGCGGCGGAGGAGGGGGAGGGTGGTGATGAATTGGTCTTCGGTGAGGGTGTGCAGCCAGGTGTCGATGAGGTGCAGGAGTTGGCGGTCGTGGACGAGGAGGAGGCCGCGGCTGCCGAGGAAGCCGTCGATCCAGGCGGCTTTGGCGGCGGGAGTTGGGCCGATGGACAGGGCCGCGGAGAGCCTTCGGGCGGAGTCGGGTCGGTCGATGCGGCCGGCGTCGGAGAGCAGGCGGACGGCGCGGCCGACCAGAGCACCGTGGACGTCTTCGCGGTCGGCGAGGCGGTGCAGGGCGGCTAGCCATTCGGTGGTGGCCCAGGGGTTGTCGCGGGTGTGGATGGCGGTGTGGGCGGCGTCGAGTTGGGTGCGGAGGTGCTCGGCGGCGGTGGTGTCCAAGGCGGTGACCGCGCTCGGGAGGCCCGCGCAGATGCGGACCAGCAGGCTGTCGGCGACGTGGGCCAGGGCGGCGGTGTCGGTGCCGCGGACGTCGCCGTAGCGCAGGGTGCCGATCAAGCTGGGGAGGGCGGCGAGCAGGTGGGTGACGTCGTGGTCCAGGGCCGCAACGGTTTCCAGGCGGGCGACCAAACCCGCGGTGGCCGGACCGAGGTCGGCGAGGAGCGCGGATTCCAAGGCGGCGGTGAGGTCGGCGAGGTCGATGTCGGGGCGGGCGGCGGTGTCGAGCACCTTGGCGGCGGCCGCGGCGGCGATGGTGGTGCCCCAGCGCGAGGCCTCGATGACCGCGACCGCGAACTCCGGCCGCCAGCGCAGCGACCAGCTCTCCCGGAACGTGCCGGTGCCCCGGATATCGCTGGATACCTCGGTACCCCAGGGGATTCCGAGCAGCCGCAGCCGGTGCAGCAAATGCGACCGCTGGCGTTCGCGGTCCTTACGCAGATCCAGGTCGAGGGCTTTCGCTTGCGGCTCTTGCTTCATCCGCAGCGTCCGGATCCGGGCCCGCAGGTCGGCGTCCAGCGGAACCGCGGGCGCACCGTCGGGCACCGACCCGAGCGCCTCGCCGACGACGAGCTCGGAGTTGACCACCCGTACGAGTGTCTCCTCGCCACCGCACATCACCGCCCGCACGGCTTCGGTCACCTCCGACAGCCCCGCCAACGGCCGCCCCCGCAACACCGCCAAAGTCTCTGCCAGCCGCACCGATTCGATGACATGCGCACTCGACACCGGCAGATCCTGCGCTCGCAACACCCCCGCCACCTTGGTCAGCCACCGCACCACCGGCTGCTCGGTCGCACTGAACAAATGGTGATACCAACCCGGCGAATCGATCCCCGCCCCATACCCCGACGCGGTCGCCAACCGCGAATGCGTCCACGGCACCCACGTCACCGTCGCCTTCACCTTCGGCAACCCCTTGAGCAACCGCGCATCCGGCGCCGCGGGCCCGAGCGGCCCGGCCAACGCCGGCGCATGCCACGCCCCACACACCACCGCCACCCGCCCCACCCCACCCTTGAGCGCCTTCCGCAGCACCTGCCGCATATACGCCTCACGCCGCAATGTGTGCGCATCCACGCGAGCCTCGGTGCGCAGTGCCGCCATGGCTTCGGTGATGGCGTCGAAAGCGTCCAGGTGCGGGGCGGATTCGAGGACGGTGTCCCACCAGCGTTCAGTGTCGTCGTGGCCGGCGGCGGCCGCGAGTTCGGCTACCGGGTCGATGGCGTCGCCGGGTTCTTCGCAGGCGGCCAAGACCATAGTTGAGGGGAGGTCGCAGAAGTGGACGGGCACACCGTGATCCGCGGCGTATCGCATGGCCTGCCACTCCGGGGAGAAGACGGCGAAGGGCCAGAATGCCGCGCGGGCAGGTTGATCCGGGACGTAAGCGAGCAAGGCGACGGGCGGGGCCATGCCTTCGGCGGCGACGAAGCCGACCAGAGGGTCGGCGTCGGCGGGGCCTTCGATCAGGATCGTGTCGGGCTGGAAGTCGTTGAGCGCCTGCAGGAGTGAGCGGGCCGAGCCCGGCCCGTGATGGCGTATCCCGAAGACTCGCGTTTGCGGGTCCGTGGCCGCCGAGGTCATTCGCTGATTTCGCGGCAGGCGCGGTAGAAGTCGGACCAGTCGGGGCGTTCGCGGACTACGGCTTCCAGGTATTCGGTCCAGATGGCGGTGTCGGAGACCGGGTCCTTGATGATGGCGCCGAGGACCGAGCCGGCGATATCGGCGGGGCGGAGGGTGCCGTCACCGAAGTGGGCGGACAGGGCGATGCCGTTGGTGATGACGGAGATGGCCTCGGCGGTGGAGAGGGTGCCGGAGGGGGATTTGAGGGCGGTGCGGCCGTCGGCGGTGCTGCCGGAGCGGAGTTCGCGGAAGACGCGGACGACGCGGCGGACCTCGTCGGCGGCGGGGATAGCGGGCAATTCCAAAGCCGCCCCGAGCTGTTCGACGCGGCGGATGACGATGGCGACCTCGTCGTCCTCGCTGGCGGGGAGCGGGAGCACGACGGTGTTGAAGCGGCGGCGCAGTGCCGAGGAGAGCTCGTTGACGCCGCGGTCCCGGTCGTTGGCGGTGGCGATGATGTTGAAGCCCTTGGCGGCCTGGACCTGGATGCCGAGTTCGGGGACCGGCAGGGTCTTCTCCGACAGGATGGTGATCAGGGCGTCCTGTACATCGGAGGGGATGCGGGTGAGCTCCTCGAGGCGGGCGATCGCGCCGGTGCGCATGGCGGTCATGACCGGGGAGGCGACCAGCGCGCCTTCGCTCGGGCCCTCGGCGAGCAGCCGCGCGTAGTTCCAGCCGTAACGGATCGATTCCTCGGCCGTGCCGGAGGTGCCCTGGACCAGGAGGGTGGAGGCGCCGCTGATGGCAGCCGAAAGGTGTTCCGACACCCAGGTTTTGGCCGTGCCGGGCACGCCGAGCAGCAGTAGCGCACGGTCGGTGGCGAGAGTGGCGACCGCGACCTCCATCAGCCGCCGCGGGCCCACATACTTCGGACTGATCACGGTGCCGTCGTCGAGCACGCCGCCCAGCAGATAGGTCACCACCGCCCACGGCGACATCCGCCAGCCCGGCGGGCGCGGACGATCGTCGGTGGCGGCGAGCGCGGCCAGTTCGGCGGCGTAAGCCTGTTCGGCGTGCGGGCGCAGCAGCTCCGGCACGAGATCGGTAGTGGTCACTGCAGCTCCTCGAGCATCATCGAGCGGTGGGTGAGATCGCGGGCGAGCCGATCGAATGCTTGCTGCCAGCCGGGGTCTTCGCAACGCCGGGCCACCACGGCGGCCATCCCCGCCGCACTGACCGGCAGATGCGCGGCCGCGGCCACCAGCAACGACCGATGCGCCGCGGGCCCGGATCCGTGCGCCCCGGCCCGCTGCGCCGCGACCCGCGAACGTTCGAACAACAACAGAATCAGATGCTGCGCCAGCGCTTCCGGCCACGGATGCCCCATCGCCGGCAGCAGCGCCTCGATCTCGGAGATCCAGGCCCCATCCAACCGCAGCAGATGCCGCACCCGATCGTCCTCGGGCAGCAGCGCGAACAGCTCGCGTCGGCGCAGCAACGCCACATCCGAAGGCACTCCCGCTTCGAACAGCGCTTTCGCCCACGCGGAATCATGTTGTGCCAGCGTGGCATCCACCCAGCCGTCGAACAGCGGCTGCCGGAACCGCTCGTCCACTCCGACCCGGATCACCTCCTCGGGGATGCAGAATTCCTGATCCGGCGAACCCGAGTAGACAACGCCTTCACCCTTCCGGCGAACGGCGGGGTTGCCCTCGGTTAGCGGTGACGTTGTGGGCATGGGCGGGGACGAGGGGTGATCTCCCGCAGCGGAATTGGCTGGACCATTCGAAACGCCTGAGGACGTGTTGGTCGCGCTGATCAATGTCTGCCAGTGGTGAAGCGGTGTCGCGGCGACCAATTGGCGGAGCCGCCCGGCGGTGGGATCGGGTGTTCCATTCCAGCGGTAGGTGAATTCGACTGGGCGGTCGAACATCCCGTCGCGGCGTGCGGCGGTGTCGAGCGGGTTGGGCAAGTCGATGACGAATCGCGCCGCGCCGGGCGCTGTGGATGGCTCGATGCGGAGCCAGGCCCGTGCCCGCGCCGTCATGCGCTGGCCGAACGCCGAATCCGGTAGCAGCGCCAGGAGACCAGAGGCGGTGCGCCGTACATCGGCGCGGCGATCATCCAGTGCGGCTTCGAGTAGTGATTCGTCCTTCACCGACAGCGCCTCTGAGAACGTGGCCAGTAGTTCAGCTTTGACCGCCCCGGATTCCTTCGGCCAAGCTTGCGTGAGCATCTCTCGGGCAGCGTCCGGATCCCGGTGGCGCAGGCGTGTGAACCACGCCAGCCGTTCGGCGGGTTTGGCGGACAGCCAGCTCGCCGGGGTATCGCCGGCGCCACCCTCGGACTCGCTAGGCCACTCTAGTTTTCGCCAGTCCGGATGCTGTGCCGCGAGCCATCGCCCGCGTTCCCCGGCCAAGCGCAGCAGGAGCGGGCGCAATCCCGCATGAGCGCTGGCCTGCTCGAGCAGCAGGGCGCACAGCGCATCGGGTGCCCGGAAATCGTGCGGCGCTGCGGCATCGAACCATTCCGGCAGAAACACCGAACGCTCGCGCAGCATCTTGGCCAGCCGTTGAGCCGCGGCGGCGGGCAGTTGCCGCCGTGCGTCGTCGGGAGCGGGCTCCGGCAGGTCCGTACTGGTGGCAAGCGCGCCGCCGCGTGCGAAAGCGTCCTGCAGCGCCACGGATTCGAGTAGCAGCATTGCCGGGTCAGTGGTCAGTCGCCCGGCCACCTCGCCGACCTGCTCTCCCAATTGGGCGGTGTCCACAGCTCGTCGCGCGGTGCCCAGCAAGGCGACCGAGGTCAGGTGTTCGCTTCCGGCGGTCGCCGCGGAGCCGCGCACTCCAGGCCCGCGCTCGGCCTCGAGATCGATCACCTCGCCTGTGGCGAACACCGAGAACGGCACCAGTCCGGCCGCCGTCCACTCGCCGATCACCGTCACCGGATGCCCGCCGGAGATCCCCAGCAGCTGCCACGGAGTCTCGCCCTCAGTCAACGGCAGCGCCGCGCCACTGGATTCCGTTATCTGCCAGCCATTTTCGTCGACGACCGGAACGACGTCGGTGAGTAGAACCGGCCATGCCCACAGCCACGGATCAGCGGCCAGCGCCCGCGCTTGCGCGGCCAATGCGAGACTAACCGTTCCCGCGAAGTTGGCGGATTCGGATGCGCGCGGCAGCGTGGTGAACGGCTCGTCACCGTCGTAACGCTCGCCCCACAACGCGCGCAGCGGTGCCGCACCTGGGTAGTAGTGCACATCCGCCTCGGCCATCATGCCCAGAGCGGGCACGTCCTTCGGAAAATCCGCCGTGCCGAAACTGTGCTCGACCAGCAGCGCCCACCGCTGAGTCCGACGGCCGTACAACCAAGTTCGCCGGGTATGCAGCCGCTCTTCCTCGGTCATCCGGACGCCGAGCACCATCCACTGGTCACGTACCGCCGGTTCCTCGCGCACACTCGCGGTGCGCGTGGGATACCCGATATGCGTCCGCACGCTGGCCTGCAATGGAGGAGCGAGCTCCGCGAGCCGCCGGTGCGCCGCGATGAGCAGGTGCAACCGCGCGTACTCACGCAGTAAAAGCTCGGGCCAATCCGCGTGGCCCGCGACGATTTCGGGCAGTCGCCGCAGCACCGCCGCCACCCCGGGCGCTTGCGCGTCGACCATCCGGGCCGCCATCGCCGCGAAGACCTTTCGCGATCGATCGGTCTGGGCGAGCCCGGTGCGCACCTGGTCCCCGAGCCAGATGTCGAGTTCCGCCAGCCCAGCGCCGACCCGCACCTCGCGCTGTCGCGCGGCAGGTGTGCTGACCTGCGCTCCGGTCTGGTTCATCGCCGCCCCATTCTCGTCCGTTGACCGAATTCCTACCGCACCCCACCGACAGATGACCGTCCTCCGAGCCAACCGAATTGTGCACCTGCCGGATTCGGCCGGAAAGACACCCTTGCGCTGAATGTCCGATATCTGGCATCCTGTTCTGTTCGGCTCCGTCCGAGCCACCCATTCCGGGTGCCACACTTCGAGCTGCCCGCGTGGGTTGGCGAGGGGTGGACATCGAGTGTGGGGGGCTCATTCGATGGCCATACCATCCTTCGCGGGCAGATTCGGATCTCTCCGAGTAGTCCCCGCCGCCGGTGGGCGAAATTCCCGCTGTCGGGTAGCGTTTCGCTCGAATTTGCCGATCGGGGTGGAGGGTTTGTCGTATGGCCGATGCGGCCACCGAGGCAGTACCGCGCCTCACGGAGGTGGTGGCTCGCCGCCTTGCCGATGATCCCGCGGTCACCCCGGATGTCGCGCAGGCTGTGCTGCGCGCGCTGGGTGGCGCCGAATCCACGGACCGGACAATTGGTTTCGACGATACCGGGATTTTCCTGAAGGCGATCCGGGTGCGCGGCTTCCGCGGCATCGGCCAGGAGACGACCCTGGAGCTGCCGCCCGGCCCCGGCCTGACGCTGGTGGTGGGCCGCAACGGCAGCGGCAAGTCGAGTTTCGCCGAGGCCGCCGAGCTGGCGCTGACGGGTGGTAATCGCCGCTGGGACGGGCGATCGGCCGCTTGGCGCGAAGGCTGGCGCAACCTGCACACCGGCGATTCGACCCGCATCGAACTGGAATTGCTCACCGCCGGAAGCGATCCCGAGATCACCATCGTGAAGGAGTGGCAGCCGCAAGCGCAGCTGGCGGAGGCGCACTGGACCGAAAACCGGGCCACGCAGGCGAATTCACGCTTCGACCCCACCCGCTGGGCGCCGGTCCTCGAGCTCTACCGCCCGTTCCTGTCCTACAGCGAACTCGGCGCGCTGGTCGACGGCAAACCGAGCGACCTGTTCGACGCGCTGCACCAGCTGCTCGGCCTGGACGAACTGACGGTGGCGCAGGAGCGAATCCGGTCCCGCCGCTTGTCCTTGGAGCGCGCGGCCCGCGATTCCCGAGTGGAACGGGTGGCTCTGGTCGACGCGCTGGACGCGCTCGCCGACGACCGCGCCACCCGCATGGCCAAGTTGCTGCGCCCCGCCCAGCCCGATTTGACCGCGGTGAGCCGTCACATGTCCGGCCGCGCCGACGACGCGAGCGGCCCCGACGGCTTGCGCGCCATCGTCCGCCTCGCCCTGCCGACCAGCGAACAGGTGGACGAGATCGCCGACCGGCTGGCCGCCTGCGGCGCGGCCCTGGAACGCGACGCGACCGCCGACGCCGAAGCGGACCTGCGGGTCCTGGAGTTGTTGCGCCGCGCGCGCGTGCACGCCGACGCCAGTGGCGACTGCCCCTGCCCGGTGTGCGGCCGCGGCACCCTCGACACGGACTGGGCCCGTGCCGCCGACGCCGAGATCGCCCAGCTGTCAGCCCGGGTCGACGCGCTGACGACCGCCAAGACCCGCTTGCGGGAGGCCACTCGCGCCGCGCGTTCGCTGCCCGATCAGGTCCCGCCGGAGCTGGATTTCGATCCGCGCAACCCGCCGACCGTCGACACCACCGCGGTCCACCGCGCCTGGTCGGACTGGTCCGCCCTGGCTTCCACCGACTACACCCCGGATCTTCCGGATCGCTTGCGCAGTGCGCACTCCCGGCTCGTCGACGAACTCGCGCTGCTACAGCAGGGCACCCGCAAGGAGCTCGACCGGCTCGACGAGGTGTGGGCCCCGCTGGTCCCGCGTATCGCGAGCTGGCTGGACAACGCGCGCCAAGTCGCCTTGCGCGCCGGCGAACTGCGCACCGCCAAACGCGCCGAGGACTGGCTCAAGTCGGCCACCTCCGGTCTGCGCGACGAGCGCATGTCCCCGCTGGAGACCACCGCCCGCTGGGTGTGGCGCACCCTGCGCCAGCAGAGCAATGTCGAACTCGGCGGAATTCGCTTGCAGGGCAACGCCGGAACCGCCCGGCGTGTGCTGCTGGACGTCACCGTCGACGAGGTGGAGAGCGCCGCCCTGGGCGTGATGAGCCAGGGCGAACTGCACGCGCTGGGCCTGTCGTTGTTCCTGCCGCGGGCCACCGTCGAGCACAGTCCGTTCCGTTTCGTCATGATCGACGATCCGGTGCAGGCCATGGACCCGGCGAAGGTGGACGGCCTGGCCCGGGTGCTGGCCGCGGTCGCCGCCACCCGGCAGGTCATCGTGTTCACCCACGACGAGCGCCTGGCCGAGGCGGTCCGCCGAATGCAGTTGGCGGCAAGGGTTTTGGAAGTGCAGCGGCGGGAGCGTTCGGTGGTGGAGGTGCGGGTGTCCAGCGACCCGGTGCGCCGCTATCTCGACGACGCGCGCTCGCTGGTCCGCACCCCACAGCTCCCGCCCGCCATCGCCGACGAACTGGTCGCCACCTGCTGCCGGTCCGCGGTGGAGGCCGCCAGCCAGGCCCGAGCCCGGCGCAACCTGCTCGTCGAGGGCATGCATCACCGGGAGGTGGAACGCCATCTGGAATCGGCGCACACCACCCGGGCCATGGTGGCGCTGGCGGTGATGGGCGTGACCTACAACGTCGACGACCTGAACGCCCACCTCGCCACCGAGGCGAAATGGCTGGTCCCCGCGCTGCGGGACGTCACCGCCGCAGCGCACGTGCCGATCGATCGCACCATGCGCGAGTTGATCACGAGCACCGAACGGCTCATCGCGTGGCTGACCAAATGAACGGCCCGCACCGCAACGGTGCGCCCAACGCCCCACGGCGGCGATCGAAGTCGCGCCGCCCCAGGCGACGGCCGCCCCGCCCGACGGTGGACGAACGTTTCGAAGCCGTCGACCGACTATTGGACGGCGAGGTGACCGACGCGGGCGGCGTGTGGTCCCGCGCGACGGCCTGGATTCTGCGCCTGGCCTTGGAACAGGCGGTGGACCAGTTGTGGCTGCGTACCACACCGGAATTGGCGCGCTGCCCGATGCGCGCGCAACTGCTGGCCCTGCGCGTCTATGCCGGACCGGACACGGCCGCGCAGGTAGCGACGGTATGGGCGGCGCTCTCGCGCGCCGCCCACCATCATGATTACGAGCTCGCCCCGAGCGTCACCGAACTGCGCCGCTGGCGGGATCAGACCGCCGCCATCGCCGCGGTGCTCGCCCGGGTCGAATAGCTCAGAACAGCCACAACCTCGACGACAGCGTGTCCAGCAAGCGCAGCAGGCTCGAACCGAGCCCCGACAGCGTGCTCAATGGACCGAAAGGCCCCATCACCAGCTCCTTTGTTCGTAGCGAAACACACCCGCAACGGTGATTCGGTGTGCTCGAGCCTATGGACCGGTAGCGGCTGCGACAATCACCGCCATGGCTGAGTCGCAGATGTGCCCGTGCCGGCGCGGGGAACCGTTCGGCGAATGCTGCGGACCCGTACTCGCCGGGGCCCGGCCCGCGCCCACGGCCGAAGCGCTGATGCGTTCGCGATACACCGCTTTCGCCGTCGGCGACACCGGCTATCTGAAGCGGTCCTGGCATTCCGGTCACCGGCCCGCGGAGCTCGACCTCGATCCGGAGCAGCGCTGGCTGTTCCTGGAGATCGTCCGCACCGACCGGGGCGGCCCTTTCGACGACACCGGCCTCGTCGAATTCATCGCCCACTACCGCGCCGATGGGCAGCGGGGGCAGCTGCACGAGGTCAGCCGGTTCGTCCGCGAGGACGGCGCGTGGGTCTATCTCGATGGCGTGATCGAACCCTGAGCTGCCGCGTAGGGTGACAGTGTCACCGCACCGAGGGGGTTGGAAAATGAAGCCACAGTACTGGTTTCGCTGGTTGACCATGCAGGGCATGCTGCGCATGGCGGTGCGTAAGCAAGCCCGTGGCGGCGACCCGCTCGCGCAGTTGCTCGGCGGCGCGGGCCGGCCCGCTGATTCCTTCGCCCTCATCGACCAGCTGCGCAGCCAGGGCAGAGTGGCGCGGGTTCCGGTGGGGAAGTTCACCGCCGACCACGAACTCACTCGAATCGTGCTGCGCGACAACCACTTCGGCAAAGTTCCGGTGGCCGGCACCGGCGGCAAGATGGCCGCGCTGACGGCCGTGCTGGCCCGGCGCATCCCGCTGCCCGCGAATCCGGTCGAGGCGCCATCCATGCTGGTGATCGACCCGCCCGAGCACAGCAGGATGCGTCGCCCGGTCACCTCCGCCTTCACCCCGCGGGCCACCGCCCGGCTGCGCGAGCGCGTCGAAGCCGTCACCACCGAACTGCTCGACGCGTTCCCCGCCAACGGCTCCGCCGACCTCGTCGAATCCTTTGCCGCGCAGGTCCCCAGCGCGATCATCACCGACATGCTCGGCTTCCCACAGGCCGACCGCGCCATGTTCCTGGAGTGGGGCGACCACATCGCGCCACTGCTCGATATCGGTCTGGACTGGCGCAGCTTCCGCCGCGCTTTCGCCGCGCAGGACCGGATGGACGTCTATCTCGACACGCACCTGCAACGCCTGCGCCGGGAGCCGGGTGAGGACATCCTCTCCAGCCTCGTCACCTCCGGTGATCTCGACGACCGCGAACTCAAGGCAACCGCCGGACTGCTGATGGCGGCGGGCTTCGAAACCACGGTCAACCTGATCGGCAATTGCGTCGTCCGGCTGCTGGAAAACCCGGACCAACTGGAGCGCCTGCGGGCCGAACCGGGCCTGTGGCCCAACGCGATCGAGGAATCCCTGCGGCTGGACGCGCCGGTACAGACCACCGCCCGGCTCGTCCTCGAACCGTTCGAACTCGGCGACGTGGCCCTCCGCGAAGGCAGCCTCGTGGTGGTGTCTCTGGCGGGCGCGAACCGCGACCCCGCCGTATTCGAAGATCCGCACCGCTTCGACGTCGCCCGCGAAAACGCCAAGGACCACCTGTCTTTCAGCAGCGGCATCCATGTCTGTCTCGGCGCCAGCCTGGCCCGGATGGAAGCCACCCACGCCGTCCGCGCGCTGTTCGAGCGCTTCCCCGAGCTGCGGCTCGAAGGAGAACCGAAGCGGCGCGAGACCTACACGCTGCACGGCTACGAACGCCTGCCGGTCCGGCTGGGCCGGGCGGCCGAAACCTCGGTCAGCTGAAGCCGACGGCCTGATCACCCCAGGCGGCGTGCAGGTCTCGATCGGGGTTGTCGACCACGCGATCGATGGCGTCGATGAGCAGCGTCGTGCGGGTGGCCGGCTGGTACGGCGGCCAGTGCTTGGAACCGTCCAGCGCCGCGGGCACACCGTGTGCGGCGAAAGCCAGCCAGCGCCGCATCATCCGGCCCGAGACCTCGGTTGCCACTTTGCGCCCACCGAGCCAGAACGTCGGGTCATGGTTGAGTGTGCCGAAATTGCCGAAGACATAGGGCAATTCGGTGGCGTGCCCGGCGCCGACGCGGGCCGCGCGCAGCATCGGGGTGGCGTGGTCGAAGCGGTAGGTCCAGGTGGGTGAATGGTGGGCGTGCGCGTCGGCCACCCAGTGCGCGGGCATGCGGAACGCGGCGTCGGTCGACATCGCCAAGGCCCCACGGGTTTTCGCCAGATCCGGGTATGCGGAGGTGATCTCGGCGATGCGCTCGGCCGACATGTCCGGGTGATTGGCGGCGACATCGTTGAGCATGAGGTTCACCGCGTCCGGGGTGACCGGCATGATCGGGGACCGGAACAGGCGGAACAGCGAGGCCTCGTCCTTGTTGGTGCCGATCATCAGCGGCATCCGGTGCGAGCGACCGAGCTGGAAGCGGTGAATCGGGTACTCCGGCAACAGTCCACCGTCGACCACCGGCGCCGCCGCCAACCGGCCCGGCTCCTTCATCGGCACCTCGTCCATGAGCACGCCCGCGGCCTGGACGAGCCGGTCGACGGGCAGATCGATCAGATCCATGGTCTGCGCCGGGGAGAGCTCCAGCAGTTCCAGGAAGCGCTGGGCGATGCCCGCCGCGCGCTCCTGGCTCAGCACCGTCGTCGCGGGCGGGCTCTGCGCGATCGCCTTGTGGAACAGGCCGCTGGTGCGCGGCGAGGTCATCAGCGCGGTGACACAGCCCGCCCCCGAGGATTCACCGAACAGCGTCACATTGCCGGGGTCCCCGCCGAAGCCGGCGATATTGTCGCGCACCCATTCCAGGGCCGCGATCTGATCGTGCAGGCCCAGATTCGGGGTGAAGCCGTGGAACAGCGAGGACAGATCGAGGAAACCGAGCGCGCCGATCCGGTAGTTGACCCCGACCACCACCACGTCACCGGTTTCGGCGAGTTTGCGCCCGTCGTAGATGGCCTGGGCGGCGGTGCCGAGACAGTAGGCGCCGCCGTGCACCCACACCATGACCGGGCGCGGCTCGCCGGATGCCTTCGCGCCCACGCTGTTCGGCGGCGCCCACACGTTCAGCCACAGGCAGTCCTCGCCCATCGTCAGCACCGAATCGACCGGCACCATGTTGCCCATGGTCTGCGGGGCGATCTCGCCGAACAGCGCGCAGTCGCGGATTCCGTCCCAGCGCTCCGGCGGCACCGGCGGCCGGAAACGTTTCGCGCCGCGCACCGGGGCCGCGTAGGGGATGGAGCGCCACACCGCGACCGGGCCGTCCCAGTGGCCGCGGACCCGGCCCGAGGTGGTCGGTACGACAGGGCCGGCGTCGCCTAGTTCGGCGTCGGGTTCGGTCTCGAACTGCGTCGTCATGGTCCGTACCTCCTCATTCGAGAGTACTTCCAGACGGTGCGGGCGCCCGCGAACCGCACCGAGGGTGGGTCAGGCGATACGCTGGGGCGATGCCGAGCTACAACTTCCGGTGCCGGACCTGCGGTGACACCTTCGAAGTCACCCGGCCGATGGCCGAATCCTCGAATCCCGCGGATTGCCCGAGCGGCCACGGCGACACCGTCAAGCTGCTGACCACGTTCGGGACGGTGAACCGCGGCGGCGGCAGCCCGGCCCCGGCCGCGGCGTCCCGTCCCGCCGGTGGTGGCTGCTGTGGCGGCGGCTGCTGCGGCTAGCGGGGTTTGCCGAATTCCTCGATCAGCACCGGATACTGCTCCGCGCCATGGCCGGCGGCGACCGAGCGATCCGCCATCGCCTTGATCAGCTTCGGCAGTTCGGCGTTGACGCCCAGCGCCTCGGCCTCCTCGATCATGTGCGCCATCGCGCGCACGTCGGTCTCCAGGGTCGACACCTCCGCCGGGTAGGCGCCGCGGTCGATCTGCTCGGCGTATCCGGGTAGCCAGTCGGCCACACCGGCCGCGATGGTGCGCGCGAACGGCGCGAAGGTCGCGGCGTCCACACCGGCGGTGCGGAGCATGGCCGTGCCTTGCAGCCAGGCGTTGAGGACACTCCACATCATGGTCAGGCCCGCTACGTCGTACAGGGACGCGAGCCCGTGGTCGGCACCGAGATAGCTGACTGTGCCGAGCGCCTCGAGGACCGGCTCGAAGGCTTCGAAGTCCGCCTGCGGGCCACTGTGCAGGATCACGGCATCGGCGGTTCCGATGGCCGGCGGGACGGCCATGATGGCGCCGTCCAGGTAGCGGGCGCCGCGCTGCTCGGCCCACCGGGCGGCCTCCCGGGCCTGGCCGGAGGAGCCCGAGGTCAGGTTGAGCAGCATCGTGCCGGTCAGGTCGGCGTCGTCGAGCAGCTCGTACACGGCCTGGTAGTCGGTCAGGCAGATGATCGTCAGGGAACTGGCGCGCACCGCGTCGGCGACCGTCGGCGCGAGCACCGCACCCTGGCCGACCAGCTCGTCGGCCTTGGCGGCCGTGCGGTTCCATACGGTGGTCGGATGCCCGGCTTTCAGGAACGCCCCGGCGAGTGTCGCGCCCATCAATCCGAGTCCGACGACGGTCACTGAGCTGTCTGTTTGCTTGGTCATGGCACCATCGTCAACGTTGATACCGGTGTGAAGGTCAAGTGAGGTTTTCGATGCGTATCGGGGAACTGAGTCGCCGGACGGGCGTCAACGCACATCAGTTGCGCTACTACGAGTCCCAGGGCTTGCTCGAAGCGGAGCGTGCGGGCAACGGTTATCGCGAGTACGACGAGGACGCCGTGCTGCGGGTGCAGCAGATCCGGCACCTGCTCGCGGCCGGGCTGTCCTCCGAGGACATCGCGTACCTGCTGCCCTGTGCGGTCGGCGCGACCCCCGAGCTGGTCGGGTGTCCCGAGTTGCTGACCGCGATGCGGTCCCGGCTGCGGCGCCTGGAGGATCAGATGGACCGGCTCGCGCGATCCCGCGCCGCGCTCAACGACTACATCGCGGCGGCCGAGCGCACGGGCGCCGAGAACTACCCGCCCTTCGACGAACTGGCCGCGGTACCGGCCTAGGCCTTGTGGTCGGCGTGGCCGAGGTCGCGCTCCGGAGCGACCCGGTCCCGCACCCGCTGCTTGAGCACCGCGATCTCGGGAAACCCGCCGTCGGCCTTGCGTTCCCACACCTGCTCGCCGTCGACGGTGATGCGGAAGACCCCGCCCTCGCCGGGGATCAGCGCGACCTCACCGAGTTCGGTGCCGAAGGTGCTCAGCAGCTCCTGCGCCATCCAGCTCGCGCGCAACAGCCAGCGGCATTGGGTGCAGTACTCGATCGCGACGCGTGCCATGGCGTCAACGCTAGATCAGACCGCCGAGGTGGCCGGGGTGTGGGCACGGGTGCCGAGCCGGACCGGCAGCTGTTCGTAACCGTGCAGGGTGAACAGCTTGCGGCGCTGCGGCGGCCCCGCGAGTTGCAGGTCGGGGAAGCGGTCGAACAGCGCGCGCAGTGCGTAGGTGGCCTCCATCCGCGCCAGGCTGGCGCCCAGGCAGACGTGCACGCCGCTGCTGAAAGTCAGGTGGTCCTTGGCATTTTCGCGGCCCACGTCGAATCGCGTCGGGTCCTCGAAGACCCCGGGGTCCCGGTTCGCTCCGGCCAGCGACACCACGACGGTATTGCCCTTGCGCAGGCGGATTCCCGCGATCTCGACGTCCTCGAGGGCCGAGCGGGCGGTGGTCTGCACGGGAGCGTCGATCCGCAGCACCTCCTCCACGGCATTGGGCCACAGTTCCGGTTCGGCGCGCAGCCGGGCCAGCTGGTCGGGATGCGAAAGCAGTTGGACGACACCGTTTCCGATGAGATTGACGGTGGTCTCGAACCCGGCGCCCATGAGCAGGCTGGCGGTGGCCTTGAGCCCGTAGGTGTCGAGTTCGCCGGCGGTGACCAGGCTGGAGAGAATGTCCTCGCCCGGCTCGCGGCGCAGGCGTTCGATGTGCCCGTCGAGGTAGTCGTTCATCACCTCCATGGCATCGAGCGCGGTGCGGTGCGCCTTGCGGGAGATGCCGATGTCCAGCAGCGGGGTCGCGGCATCGCCCCAGGCCAGGAACATTCCTTTGTCTTCGCGCGGGAAGCCGAGCATTTCGGAGATGATCGCGATCGGCACCTGCGCGGCGAAGGCGGCGATGAGATCGGCGGAGCCGCCGGAAGGCAACTCCTCGAGCAGTTCCTCGGTCACCGTTTCCACGCGCTCGCGCAACCTGCGGATCGCGCGCGGGGTGAACGCCGCCGCGACCGGACGGCGCATCTTCGTGTGGTCGGGCGGATCGATCACCAGCATCGAGGGTGGCTCGACGGGATTGGGCGGCAACGGGTATCGCTCGACGAACCGCTGTAGCGGGGCCGGGAGATCGAAACTCTGATTCGCGCGCACCCCGAACCGGGGGTCGCGCAGGATCGCGCGGATCAGCTCGTGATCGGCCGAGGCCCAGGCGATCGGCGTCCGGACCAGCCGCCCCTGCCCGCGCAACTGCTCGATCAGCGGATACGGATCGGTGAAACCCTGTGGGCCGCCCATCAATTGGGCGAAAGGCTGGCCGCGCCGAGCTTGCGTGCGCAGGACCAGCCGGGGCAGACCCTGGACGGAAAACCACCGGAACCAATACTGGGGTTTCATCTCTCACCAACCTCGTCGTCGCGGATAGTTCCACCGTACGGATCGCCGTGGGAGCTGAGAACGTGCTCCGGTTGGACGAACGACCTATACCTGGGTAGGAGCCGTCCCGATCATGGCCGATCTACCGCTGCGCCGTAACCCGTTCCGAGGCGATCCGCCGCTCCCGCGCGGCCGGATCCGGGTTGACCACCTGCACCAGCGACGCACCCGCCGTCAGCACCGCGACGAACCCGTCGATCAGCTCCGCCGGCGTCTCCCACGGCGTGCTGGACAGCACCCGGTCGCCCTCGCCGAAACCCTGTCGCATCGCGGACCGCTTGGCCTCGGCCAGCACCTCGGCGACCGGCATGCCCTCCAGCGCGACACCGGCGCCGCGCGGCAGGAACTGATCGCCGTGCACCCGCACATGGGTCGCGAAATCGGTGACACCCAGCGGCAGATCGCGCACCGGCGCCCCGAGTGGATCCAGCGACAGCGCCGCGACCTCGCCGATGCCATCGGCGTCGTCGATCCGGGCGGCGGTCACCAGTGCGAGTTCGGCATCCGGGTCCGGCCGCAGCACGACTTCCGCGCCGGCCCACCAGCAACCGAGCAGCACCGCGGCGGTCTGCCAGTGCGCGGGCAACAGCAGTGCCACCCGGGCGCCCGGTGTCAGGCCGAATTCGTCGCGAATCAGGTTGGCGGTCTTGGCCGCCCAGTTCGCCAGCGTCAGCCCGGACAGTTCGATGCGGGCGCCGGTGGCGTCGTCGTAATAGGTCACGCGGGGTGCGGCGGGTTCGCGCGCGAGGATCGGGTCGAGCACCGACTCGGTCAGGGTCGTGTGCTCACGCATTGTTCAGTTCACGCATTTCGGTCCGTTCTGGCCAGCGGAGATCGGTGGGGCGGGCGGCACCGGTGTCGCCGACGTCGACGACGAACCGGTGAAGTCGAACATGGAACTCGCGGCCGAGCCCGGACCAGAATAGTCGCTTGCCAGCACGACGCTGACCGCTTCCGGCGACATCATCGGATCCGCGACGACGGTGAGTCCGCCCAGGACCCGCGCCACCTCCTTGGCCTTGGCGTTCGAGGTGCTCGCCGCCAGGACCCGCGTGCTCATCACGCTGCCGCCGTTGTAGTTGCCGACCTGGCCTGGCTGGAAACCCTTGACGGCCAGCGCCTGTGACACCTTCGAGGCCAGCCCGCCGACACCGCTGGCATTGAGGACGCTCACCGTCACGGTCGTCGGATCGAAGCTGGGCTCCTCGGACTCGTCGGACTTGCCGTCCACCAGCGCCGAGACGAACGCCTTCACCATGCGCGGCTCCACCCGGACCACGGATTCACCGTCGTTGGTCATGCCGTTGAGGTCGGCCACCGGGATGGTCTCGAATTTCACATGCCCGCCGGAGAGGTCCTTGAGCTGCTTGAGGAACGAGATCACATCCCAGCTGCCGTCCAGCACCACCGTGCGCCCGACCGCGGAGCTGAGGTCCTGCAGCCGCATCGGGTTGCTGAGGGTCCGCGCGCTGAGCATCTGATTGGTCAGCTGCGCCAGGAAGACCTGCTGACGGACGATCCGGTCGATGTCGCCGCGCGGCAGGTTGTGCCGCTGGCGCACGAAGCTGAGTGCCTGCGCGCCGTTGAGGCGCTGGCGTCCGGCGGGGAAGTCCGCGCCCGACATCCACTCGTCCACCGGCTCGTTCAGGCACACCTCCACGCCGCCGACCGCATCGGTGAGCAGTACGAAGCCCAGAAAGCTGATTTCGGCGTAGTGGTCGACGGTGAGGCCGGTGAGCGTGCCGACGGACTTGATCAGCGCCTGCCGCCCGGCCTGGATGGACTGCGTCTCCGCCGAGGACTCCGAGACGCCCTGGGCCAGCAGTTTTTCCTTCAGGGTCAGCTTGGTGGCGCCGTAGGCCGAGTTGATTTTGCTGGGGCCGATGCCGGGCACTTCGACGTAGCTGTCGCGGGGGATGGAGATGGCGGTCGCGGACCGGCCGTCGTTCGGGACGCGCACCAGCATGATGGTGTCGGTGTTCATGCCGACTTCGTCGCCGGCGTGCAGCATCGCCCGTTCGTCCGCGCTGAGCGGGTTGCCGTGCGCGTCGGTGCGGCTGTCCACACCGACCAGCAGGATGTCGGTGGCACCGTCGCGCTGGCCGCCCAGGCCCAGATCGCTGATCCGCTCGATGCCCGAGACCAGCGAATCGATACTGCGCCAGGCGAATCCGGTGAGCACGAACACCAGCACCGCACCGGCCGCGACCACGATGCGGCCGAGGCCCACCGATCTCTCTCCAGTCACTCTCAGCGTCCTTCCAACTGACCCGATGCCCGCCTTCCGCCGCCCCGCAACCGCCCGAATGCCTGAACCCCGGACTTCTTGGGGCTCAAGGCTAACCGGCGGTTACCAGACCGGAGCGCACCCGCAGGCTGCACGGCGTGCCAGACTGCACTCCGTGACCGGATCGCCCGAATCGTTTGCTCACCTCGTCGTGACCGGCGCGCACGGCCAAGTGGGGCGCGAGTTGCTGCGCCTGGCGCCCGGTGCGCGCGCCTACGGCCGCGGCGACCTCGACATCACCGACCCCGGCGCCGTCGCCGCTGTGTGTACCCCGGGAACCGTGGTGCTCAACTGCGCGGCCTACACCGCGGTGGATCAGGCCGAAACCGACCCGGAAGCCGCTTTCGCGGCCAATGCGACCGGACCCGCCGTCCTCGCCGCTGCCTGCGCGCGGGCCGATGCCCGGCTCATTCACCTCTCGACCGACTATGTCTTCGGTGGTACCCACAATCGGCCTTATGACACGGGCGATACGACCGCGCCCGCAACGGTTTACGGCCGCACCAAACTGGCGGGGGAGCAGGCGATCATGGACTCGGGCGCGCACGCCCACATCGTGCGCACCGCATGGGTATACGCGGGCGGCACAGGCGATTTCGTCGGCACCATGCGGCGGCTGGAACGCGAACGCGACACCATCGACGTGGTGAACGACCAGCTCGGATCGCCCACCTACGCCGCCGACCTGGCCGTGGGCCTGCTGGAGCTGGCCGGACGCCCGGACGCGCCACGCCTACTGCACGCCACCAACACCGGCCAGGCCACCTGGTTCGACCTGGCTCGCGCGGTCTTCGAGGAGGTCGGCGCGGACCCCGCCCGAGTGCGGCCCTGCGACTCGTCCGCATTCCCGAGACCCGCACCGCGCCCGGCGTATTCGGTCCTGTCCAACCGCGCCTGGATCGAGGCGGGTCTGACCCCGCTCCGCCCTTGGCGAGAAGCCCTCCACGCCGCTCTGCACTGATTTCCACAACCCTGCCGCCCGGGACCGCTTGCCGCGCGCAAACTTCCGGCAGTGCGCCCGTCAGTCTCCCTGGACTCGGGGACGCGCGGGCGCGGCGCGGCGACTAGGCTCCAGAGCCGTGAGCGCTTCCGATCAGTTGGCCCCTGGTGGCCTGGCCGTTGTCACGGTGACTTATTCACCTGGCGAACATCTCGAGCACTTCATCTCCACCCTGGCCACCGCCACCAGCGAGAAACCGCAGGTGATCCTGGCCGACAACGGATCCACCGACGGGACGCCCGAACTGGCCGCCGAGGCCAACGCGCACGTGCGCCTGCTGCGCACCGGCGGCAATATCGGTTACGGCGGCGCCATCAACCGCGCGGTCGCCGAGATCGACCCGAGCATCGAGTTCATCGTCATCGCCAACCCGGACATCCGCTGGAGCACCGACTCCATCGATCAGCTGCTCACCGCCGCCCAGCGCTGGCCGCGCGCGGGCGCCCTGGGCCCGCTGGTGCGCGAACCCGACGGCAGCGTCTACCCGTCCGCCCGCGCGGTGCCCGGCCTGCTCGACGGTGCTGGCCACGCCATCCTCGGCTCCGTCTGGCCCGGCAACCCGTGGACCCAGCGCTACCGCCGCGACAACGAGCAGCTCGCCGAACGCACCGTCGGCTGGCTGTCGGGCTCCTGCCTGCTAGTTCGCCGCCAGGCCTTCGACTCCATCGACGGTTTCGACTCCCGCTACTTCATGTACATGGAGGACGTGGACTTCGGCGACCGGATGGGCAAGGCCGGCTGGCACAACGTGTTCGTGCCGACCGCCGAGGTCACCCACGCCAAAGGTCATGCCGCCGGCAAGCATCCGGAACTGATGCTGCCCGCGCACCACGCCAGTGCCTACCGCTTCCAGGCCGATCGGCATCCGCACTGGTGGCAGGCACCGCTGCGGCTGGCACTGCGGGCCGGACTTGCGATTCGCGAGCGGATTGCGGTTCGATCGGCGCTGCGCCAGCAGGCGCGCGAAGCAGCTCAGTAGCCGCACAGCAAGCTAGCCTGGATCAGGCATGTGCCCTGGCGGAAATGATCCAGAAGTGAACGGGGAACGTTGATGGGCAGTGACCCTGCAAAGAACGCAGGCAACACCGACGCGGTGATCCTGGTCGGGGGCAAGGGCACCCGGCTGCGTCCGCTCACCCTTTCGGCGCCCAAGCCGATGTTGCCGACCGCCGGGCTGCCCTTCCTCACGCACCTGCTCGCGCGCATCGCCGACGCCGGGATCACCCACGTGGTGCTCGGCACCTCGTTCAAGGCCGAGGTGTTCGAGGAACACTTCGGCGACGGCGCCGAGCTCGGCCTGGAGCTCGAGTACGTCACCGAGACCGAACCGCTGGGCACCGGCGGCGGCATCCGCAACGTGCTGTCCAAGCTGCGCGCCGACAACGTGATGGTCTTCAACGGTGACGTGCTCGGCGGCACCGACCTCGGCGCGATCCTCGACACCCACGAGAACACCAACGCCGACGTCACCCTGCACCTGGTGCGGGTGAGCGACCCGCGCGCGTTCGGCTGTGTGCCCACCGACGAGAACGGCCGCGTCACCGCCTTCCTGGAGAAGACCCAGGATCCGCCGACCGACCAGATCAACGCCGGCTGCTACGTCTTCCGCCGCGAATACATCGAGAAGATCCCGCCCGGCCGCCCGGTCTCGGTGGAACGCGAGGTCTTCCCGGCGTTGCTCGCCGAGGGCGCGAAGGTGCAGGGCCACGTCGACTCCTCCTACTGGCGCGACATGGGCACTCCGGAAGACTTCGTCCGCGGCTCCGCCGACCTCGTCCGCGGCATCGCCCCCTCCCCGGCCCTGCCCGGCCAGCGCGGCGAATCCCTGGTCCACCCGGGCGCGGGCGTAGCCCCCGGCGCGCTGCTCATCGGCGGCACCGTTGTCGGCCGCGGCGCGGAAATCGGTGCGGGCGCACGCTTGGACGGCGCGGTCGTCTTCGACGGCGCGGTCATCGAAGCAGGCGCGACGGTGGAGCGCTCCATCATCGGCTTCGGCGCTCGCATCGGCCCCCGCGCTCTCGTCCGCGACGGCGTCATCGGCGACGGCGCGAACGTCGGCGCTCGCTGTGAGCTGTTGCGCGGTGCCAGAGTCTGGCCGGGCGTCGAGATCCCGGATGGCGGCATCCGCTTCTCGACCGACGTCTGAGTCAGCTCTTCCAGAGGTAGCGCGTCTTCGGGCGACCGGCTCGGCCGTAGTCGGAGCGGCGCAGGACCAGGCCGTCGTCGGCGAGTTTCTCCAGGTACCGCCATGCCGTGATGCGGGAGACGCCGATGGAGGTGGCGGTGTCGGCGGCGGTCATGCCTTCGGCGGCGTCGCGGACGACGCGCGAGATTTCCTCGAGTGTTTGGGGCGCAACGCCTTTGGGTGCGCTGGCGCGTTGGTCTGTGGTGCGCAGGGCGGACAGCGCTCGATCGATGTCGTTCTGCGTGATCGCGGATTCCCCTGCGGGCAAGGCGGTTCGGAATTCGCGGTAGCGCTCGAGTTTTTCGCGGAACGCGGCGAAGGTGAAGGGCTTGAGCAGGTAGAGGACGACGCCGTGGGAGACCGCAGTGCGGACCAGGGCGAGGTCGCGAGCCGAGGTGATCGCGATGACGTCGGGGCGGGGAGCGAGGCCGGAGAGCGCGGCGGCGACATCCAGACCGCTGGTGTCGGGCAGCCCGATGTCCATGAGTACCAAGTCGATCGGCGTGCCCTCGGCGGCGGCTTCGGCGGCGGCGCGCATGGCGTCGCGGCCGGTGTGGGCGATGCCGGCCGGGGTGAAGCCCTCGATGCGGGCGACGTAGGCGTGGTGCGCCTCGGCGATCAAGGGTTCGTCTTCGACGATGAGCACTCGGATCACGATTGTTCCTGTCTAACTGCGTTATTCGCGGTGTCGCGTGGGATTGCCACGGTCACCGCACTTTCTGGGTTTCGCTCGGTGCCGATGACACCGCCGTGGCGGCCGACGAGCCGGTGCACCAGCGCCAGCCCGAGACCTTGGTGGTCAGATTTGGTGGTGTAGCCGCGCTCCGCGGCGCGGGCGAAGGCTTCCTGCGACATACCGGGACCGCTGTCGGCGACCCGGACCAGCAATGCGGAAGGCTCCGGCGGTCCGGACTCGCCCCCCGGCCCGGAATCCTGTTGCCGGACAGTGACTTCCACCCACCCTCCCGCTCGATCTGCAGCAGCGTCGATCGCGTTGTCGATGAGGTTGCCGACCAGGGTGACTGCCTCGTGGGCGGACAGCGGCGCGGTCGAATCCAGCGCGGTGTCCTCGGAAATGGTGAGCTCGACACCGCGTTCGGCGGCTTGGTTCACCTTGCCCAGCAGCAGCGCCGCCAGCGCCGGATCCCCGACGGCGGCGAGCAAACGGTCGATGAGATTCTGCGAGAGCTCGAGTTCGGCGGTGGCGAACTGCACGGCTTCCTCGTGCTTGCCGAGTTCGACCATGGTGACCACGGTGTGCAGCCGGTTCGCCGATTCGTGGGCCTGCGCGCGCAGCGACTCGGCGAAACCGCGCACCGAGTCGAGTTCGCCCATGACGGTGCGCAATTCGGTGTGATCGCGGATCGTCATGACGGTGCCGAGCGGCGCCCGCCCGGACTGCACGATGTCCTGGTTGACGAGCAGGATCCGGTCCCCGGTGACATGCATTTCGTCGCGCACCACGCCCCAGCTCATGCGCTGCATCGACACCGGCAGGTCCGCGCGGTGCACCGGCCCGTCCGGCAGGTCCAGCAATCGGCGCGCCTCGTCGTTCACCACCTCGGCCGCTTCGTTCGTGCCGAACACGACCAGACCTTCGTGGATGGAGTGCAGGACCGCGTCGTGCTGTTCGTACATCACGCGTAGTTCGTCGGGTGCGAGCCCGTGGGTCTGCCGGCGTAGTCGGCGGCTCAGCAGGAAGGACCCGGCCGCCGCGACCAGCAGACCGAGCAGCGCCACGCTCAGGATCTTCGGCAGCTGATTGCCGATCTCCTCGCTGATGCGCGCCCGGGTCACCCCCGCGGACACCAGGGCGATGATCCGCCCGGACTCGTCGCGCACCGGGGTGACCGCGCGGATGGAGGGCCCGAGAGTGCCGGTGAAGGTCTCGGTGAAGGTCTCCCCGGCCAGCGCGCGATCGATGTTGCCGCTGAACGGGTGGCCGATCTGCGCCGGATTGGTGTGCGTGTATCGGGTCCGGTCCGGCCCCATCACCACGATGAAGTCCATGCCGGTCTGGACCCGGATCCCCTCGGTCACCGGTTGCAGCAGGGCGGTCGGATCGGGGGAGCGGACCGCGGCCGCGGTGGACGGGACCTTCGCCACGGTCACCGCGACGTCGATGGTCTCCTGCTCGGTGGTCCGATCGCTGGTGCGCCGCGCGTCGAATACCGCCAGCACCGCCCCGATTCCGATCACCAGCGCGATCACGATCAGCTGCAGCACGAACGCCTGTGCGGCGAGGGATAGTCGACCTCGTCTCACCTGCCGACCTCCAAACGCACGAGCTGAACGTAATGCAATAAACCGTGACCCAGGTCACCCGGGTCGTCATCATTTTGCACAGGGGTCCACAGGCCCGTTCACGCCGGTACCTTCGGAAGGCAATCCTCGCCATGAGCGACACAACTACACAGGGGACGAGCGCGCCCAAGCGCGATCGCACCCATTGGCTATATCTGGGCGTTCTGGCGGCGGTTGTCGCCGGCGTCATCGTCGGCAAGGTGGCCCCGGAGTTCGCGGTCTCGCTGGAACCGCTGGGCAAGATCTTCGTCAATCTGATCAAGATGATGATCGCGCCCGTCATCTTCTGCACCATCGTGCTCGGTATCGGCTCGGTGCGCGCCGCGGCCACCGTCGGCAAGGTCGGCGGCCTGGCCTTCGCCTACTTCCTGGTCATGTCGACCGCGGCCCTGGGTATCGGCCTGGTGGTCGGTAACCTGCTCGAGCCCGGCTCGGGCCTGAACGTCAGCAAGGCCGCCGCCAGCCAGGGCGCCAAGTACGCCGACCAGGCGCACGCCGCGGGCGGCACCTGGGAATTCATCCAGAACATCGTGCCGACGACGCTGGTGTCCGCGCTGACCTCGGGCAGTGTGCTGCAAGCGCTGTTCGTCGCGCTGCTGGTCGGGTTCGCGCTGCAGGCCATGGGCAAGACAGGCGAACCGATCCTGCGCGGCATCGCGGCCATGCAGAAGCTGGTGTTCCGGGTCCTGGTGATGATCCTGTGGCTGGCCCCGATCGGCGCGTTCGGCGCGATCGCGACCGTGGTCGGCAAGACCGGCTGGTCCGCGGTGGTGCAGCTGGCCACGCTGATGCTCGCCTTCTACCTGACCTGCCTGGTGTTCGTCTTCGGTGTGCTCGGTGTGCTGATCCGGGTGGTCTCGCGGGTCTCGATCTTCAAGCTGGTGCGCTACCTGGCCCGCGAGTACATGCTGATCGTGGGCACCTCGTCCTCGGAGTCGGCGCTGCCGCGCCTGATCGCGAAGATGGAGCACCTCGGCATCGAGAAGACCACGGTGGGTGTCGTTGTGCCGACCGGGTATTCGTTCAACCTCGACGGCACCGCCATCTACCTGACCATGGCTTCGATCTTCATCGCCGACGCGATGGGCAAGCCGCTGAGCATCGGCGAGCAGGTCGGCCTGCTGGTGTTCATGATCGTGGCGTCGAAGGGCGCGGCGGGCGTCACCGGCGCGGGCCTGGCGACGCTGGCGGGCGGCCTGCAGAGCCATCGGCCGGAACTGCTCGACGGCGTCGGCCTGATCGTCGGCATCGACCGGTTCATGTCCGAGGCCCGCGCGGTCACCAACTTCTCCGGCAACGCGGTCGCCACCGTGCTCATCGGCACCTGGACCAAGACCCTCGACCCGGAACGCGTGCGCGCGGTGCTGAACAAGGAGATTCCGTTCGACGAGCAGACCATGGTCGATGACCACGGTCCCGCCGAAGACAACCCAGACCTCGAGCCGGGAGAACCCGAAAAATCCCTCCAACCGGCTTGATTCGGTCCTGACGTCCCGGCCATAAGCAGGGACATCGGGGCAGTGCCGGCGGTCGGTCGCTCTACCGGCCATCGGCACACCAAACCACGAAGGGCCCGCGAATCCGCGGGCCCTTCGTTGTGTGTTTTTCAGGAAGCCCACTTCTCGGGATTCAGGTAGTGCTGGGTGATGGCGGTGGCGTGGCCGTGCCCGAAGCCGTGCTCGGTCTTGAGCCAGCCGACGAGCTCCTTGAATGAGGTCAGTCCGGTTTCCTGCATGGCCGCCTTCCACTCGTCGATCGAGCGGCCGTACTTGGCCTCGATGGACGGGAAGTAGGAAGCGGGTCCGTGCGGCTGGGTGGCGGCCATGGTGTTCTCCTTGCTCGTAGTCGCGTTACCCCTATTGACGGGGGCGCCGCCGGAAATTCATCGGTGGGTCGTTCAGGCCGCGACGGGAACCTGAGCGATCCGGCGCTCCCAGATCAGCAGCGCGCCGGTGAGGGCGACGAAGACGGCGGTCAGGCCGTGCACGCTGAGGGCGGTCGCGGTCGACCCGTCCCAGCGGAGGATGGTGAGCATGTCGCCGAACGGGATCAGCGCCATCGCCAGGGTGGTGATGCCGAGCGCGTAGCGCTGTTTGGCGGCGAGCAGCGCCAGGATGATGACGCCGGTCCCGATATCGCGCACGCCCTTGACGTTCAGGAACCCGGCGGCATCACCCTGCGGCCAGGCCGGGAGGCCGAAACCGCTGGCGGTGGCGTCGGGGAGGAACTGGTAGCTCACACCGACGTAGATGATGAAGAGCCCCCCGATGAGGGAGAAGACGGTGGCGATGCGCGAGACGTTCATGGTGACTCCTGTTGTGCGGCACCGGTATCCCCGGTGCTCTTTTTTCTAGCGGCGCTAGGTTCGATAGCAACTGTAAACGAGCTTCGGTAGTTTGTCTAGCGCTGCTAGAATTTCGATCATGAGCCCGCAAACCCGCAAGGAACGCGAACGCGCCGAACGGCATCAGCGCATCATCGACACCGCCCGTGAACTCGCCGAAACCGAGGGCTGGGAGGCGGTGACGGTGCGCAAACTCGCCGAACGCATCGAGTACAGCCAGCCCGTGCTCTACAGCCACTTCGCCGGCAAGTCGGCCATCGTCTCCGCCGTCGCACTCGAGGGAATCATCGATCTCACAACAGCTTTGCGCGCCGCGCGCGAGTCCGCCGCCTCCCCGGAGGACGCTCTCGGCAAGGTGGCCCGCGCCTACCTGACCTTCGCCGCCGACAACTCGGCCCGCTACGACGCGATGTTCGTGCAGAAGACCGACCTCGCCTTCGGTCCCGACGCTCCCCAGCCCCTCCGCGACGCATTCGCCGAAATCCAGGCATTGTTCGTCCCCTTCGCCGACAAATCCGACCTCGCGGCCCGAACCGAGGTCGCCTGGAGCTCTATGCACGGCATCGCGACCCTCGACCGCTCCGGCCGCCTGGTCGATGACCTGCGCGAGCAACGCCTGGCCATCCTCGTGGACGAGTGGCTCGCGGCCGTTCAGCGGTAGCGTGGGGTTATGGCTGATGTCGCAGTGGTCGGTTCCGGACCCAACGGACTAGCCGCGGCGGTGATTCTGGCGCGGGCAGGTCTCTCGGTGGAGGTCTTCGAGGCCCAGCCCACCGCCGGTGGCGGTTGCCGCACCGACGAGCTCACCCTGCCCGGCTATCACCACGACGTGTGCGCCGGTGCGCATCCGATGGCGTTGGCCTCCCCGTTCTTTCGCGCGTTCGACCTGAAGGCGCACGGCGTCGATCTGCTCACGCCCGAGGTGTCTTTCGCGCATCCGCTCGACGGTGGCCGCGCCGGGTTGGCCTGGCGCGATCTCGATCGAACCGTGGCCGGGCTCGGCCGCGACGGCGCCGCGTGGCGCGGCCTGTTCGAACCGCTGGTGCGGGACTGGCAGGGCGTCGTCGATGTCGCGATGTCGGATCTGCGCCGTCCACCCGCCGGTCTGGCCACCGCCGCGCGCTTCGGCCTGCGCCTGCTCGAACAGGGATCTCCCCTGTGGAACAAGCGTTTTCAGGATGACGTCGCGCCGGCGCTGCTGAGCGGCGTTGCCGCGCACGCGATTACGCAGCCACGCGCACTCCCCGCCGTGGGCGCGGGCCTGCTGCTCGGCACGCTCGCCTACGCGGGCGGCTGGGTCCTGCCGCGGGGCGGCAGTCAAGCCATCCCGAACGCGCTCATCACCGAACTCGAACGTCTCGGCCGCAAGGTCTACACCGGTCAGCGGGTCGACTCGCTCGCCGAATTCGGTACCGCCCGTGCGGTAATCCTCGACACCTCCCCGGCGGAACTCCTGCGTATCGGCGGGGATCGGCTGCCGCAGCGGTATGCGAATCAGCTCGGCCGGGTCCGCTACGGCGGCGCGGCATGCAAGGTCGATTTCGCGCTCTCGGGTCCGGTTCCGTGGCGCGCCAACGGGTGTGAGCTCGCGGGCACCCTGCACCTGGCCGGCACTCGCGAGGAAATTATGACCGCCGAAGCCGCCGTCGCCGCGGGCCGGCACGCCGAACGGCCCTACGTGCTGGCCATCCAGCCCGGGGTTGTCGACGACACCCGCGCCCCGGCGGGCGGGCACACCTTCTACACCTACGCGCACGTCCCGAACGGCTCCACCCGCGACATCAGCGATCAGGTTGTCGCCCAGGTGGAACGCTTCGCCCCCGGTTTCTCCGATCTCATCCTGGCCAAGCACGTGTGGACCGCCGCCGAGCTCCCGGCGCACAATGCCAACTACTTCGGCGGCGACATCTCGGCGGGGGCGATGAACCTGCGCCAGACGGCTTTCCGGCCGATCGCCCGCTGGAATCCCTATGCCACAGCAATTCCCGGCGTCTACATGTGCTCCGCGTCGACCCCGCCCGGACCGGGTGTGCACGGCATGAACGGAATGCATGCCGCCCGGCATGTGCTGCGGCGCGAATTCGGTATCCGCACAAGCCCGTTGGAGCTGCTGGAGCGCTAGCTCGGGAGCGGCTTCGGGCGGTAGATCTCCGGCTCCAGATAGACCACGTCGACGTTCGGCACAGCCATGCGCACCCGGTCCTCGGCGTCGTTGATCGCGTCCGCGACCTCGGTGACATCCAGGAACGGCGTCATCCGGATCTTCGCGGCCACCATGAGCTGATCCGGCGCGAGGTATTCGGTCCGCAAGCGCAGCACCTGATCGATGCGGTTGCCGTCGACCAGGTGCGCCCGGATCGCGGCGTCCTCCGCCGGGGTGGCGCCCTCGCCGATGAGCAGGCTCTTCATCTCCACGATCAGGATGACGGCGATGACACCGAGCAGGATGCCGATGGCCAGGGTGCCGATGCCGTCCCAGATCGGGTTGCCGGTCAGCATGGTCAGGCCGACGCCGGCGAAGGCGAAGGTCAGGCCGATCAGGGCCCCGCTGTCCTCCAGCAGCACCACGGGCAGTTCGGGATTGCGGGAGTCGCGGATGAACTGCCACCAGCTGCCACGGCCCTTGAGGCTGCGGGATTCCCGCATGCCGGTGCGCAGGCTGAAGGTTTCCAGGCACAGTGCGACCACGAGGATGACGATCGCCACGATCGGCTTCTCCAGGTGCTCCGGATCGCGAATCTTGTTGAACCCGTCATGGATCGCGGTGAGCGAGCCGAGGGTGAACAGCACCAGCGCCACCACGAACGCGTAGAAGTAGCGGTTGCGCCCGTAGCCGAAGGGGTGCTTCGCGTCGGCCTCGTGCTCGGAGCGCTTCTGCCCGATCAGCAGCAGACCCTGATTACCGGTGTCGGCGACCGAATGGATCGCCTCGGCCATCATCGACGAGGATCCGGTGATGAGGGCGCCCGCGAACTTCGCCACGGTGATCCCGGCGTTCGCGCCCAGCGCCGCGAAGATCGCTGTCCTGCTGCTGCCGGCTGACATGCCGCCAAACTACCGGCGGCCGGTCCGAACCGGCCGCCGACACACCTGCTGCTAGACGTGATCCGCGCGGTACAGGTCCGGCTCCAGGTAGATCATCCGGGCGGCCGGAACGGCGGCGCGCACGCGCGCCTCGGCTTCGTCGATGGCGGTGGCGATCTCGGCGATCTCGAGGCCGGGGGCGATGGCGACCTTCGCCGCGACCAGGATCTCCTCCGGGCCGATGTACTGCGTCTTGACGTGGATGAGACTGGTGATCTGGGTGCCGTCGACCAGGTTCTCCTTGATCAGCTTGTCCTCGGCGGCCGTGGCACCCTCGCCGATCAGCAGGCTGTGCATCTCGATGATCAGGATGATCGCGATGACACCCAGCAACAGGCCGATCGCCAGGGTGCCGATGCCGTCCCAGATCGCATTGCCGGTCAGCATGGTCAGGCCGACGCCGCCGAGCGCCAGCATCAGACCGACCAGCGCGCCCAGGTCCTCCAGCAGGACGACCGGCAGCTCGGGGCTGCGCGAGGTGCGGATGAACCGCCACCAGGTCGCGTTGCCCTTGAACGGGCGGGATTCCTTGATCGCGGTCCGGAAGCTGTAGGTCTCCAGGCCGATGGCGATCACCAGGATCACGACCGCGACGATCGCCGTGGACAGCGGCTCCGGATGCTGAATCTTGTGGATGCCCTCGTAGATCGCGTAGATCGAGCCGATGGTGAACAGCACCAGGGCGACCACGAAGGAGTAGAAGTATCGGCTGCGGCCATAACCGAACTGATGCAGCTCGTCGGCTTCCTTCTCGGCTTTGCGCTGTCCGAGCAGCAGCAGACCCTGGTTGGAGGTGTCGGCCACCGAGTGCACCGCCTCGGCCAGCATCGAGGCCGAACCGGTGATCGCCGCACCGATGAACTTCGCCACGGCGATACCCGCGTTGGCTGTCAACGCGGCGATAATCGCCTTCTTGCCACCACCAGCAGACATGTCTGGAATGCCCCTCTCCGTCTCACCCGATCCCGGATAACTTAGCGTGTCTGCGGGAAAAGCGGCCGAGGTGCGTCAGTACGACGTCGAGTCTCCGCCGACACACGCGCAGAACACCTGGGCCTCGCCGTCGATCGCGCAGGCGTGAATTTCCTTGTCGGAGGCGGAGATCCAGGCCGCGGATCCACGTTGAAGCAACAGTTCGTCGCCGTCCTGGCGCAGCAGAACGGTGCCGGCCGTGCACAGCACGATGCCCGGCCCGGCCGCCGTCAGCGGTACCTCGGCGCCGGGTTGCAGGTCGACGCGGCGCAGCGCGAATTCCGGGGCGGGCGTGCGGTAGCGCAACGACCCGTCGGGCGCGTACTCCGGCAGCACCACCGGCAGGTCGATCGGCTCGAAGTCCAAGACCCGCAACAGCTCCGGCACATCGACATGCTTCGGCGTGAGGCCGCCGCGCAGCACATTGTCGGAGTTGGCCATGATCTCCACGCCGACCCCGCGCAGGTAGGCATGCAGGTTGCCGGCCGCCAGGAACAGGCCCTGCCCGGGCTCCAGGGTGAGCCGGTTCAGCAGCAGTGCGGCCAGCACCCCCGCGTCACCGGGGTAGGCCTCGGCGAGTTCCAGCGCGGTCTGCACCTCGGGAATGAAGAGCCGCTCGCCCCGGCCGTGCAGGTAGCGCACGCAGCCGTCGAGTACCGCGGGCAGCAGCGATTCGAGCGCGTTCTGCGGCAGCGTGATCCAGGTCGTGAACAACGTGCGCAGCCCAGCGGAATCCGGTTGCGCCGCAAGGAGATCCGCGAACGGCATGAGGCCGGGCACGTCGAGGGCGCGGAGCAGCGCGACGGTGCGGCGCGGATCGCGGAACCCGGCGAGGGCCTCGAATCGGTCCAGCGCCACCACCAGTTCGGGCTTGTGGTTGTCGTCGCGGTAGTTGCGCATCGGCGAATCCAGCGGCACCCGTGCGCGGTTCTCCCGCTCCCAGCCGACCTTGGCCTGCTCCATGCTCGGATGCGCCTGCAGCGACAGCGGTTCCTCCGCGGCCAAGATCTTCAGCAGGAACGGCAGCTTGCCGCCGAATTCCGGTGCGGCCGAACCGAGTTCCCGGCCCGGGTCGGCGGCCAGGAAATCCAGCAGCGAGCGGGTGCCGTGCCCGAGTCGCACGTGTGCCGGATCGGCGGGGTGCGCGCCGAACCACAGTTCGGCTTCGGGATGCGCAGACGGAACCGGTCGGCCGCACAGTTGCGCCAGTGCGGTGCGCGAACCCCAAGCGTAGGAACGAAGTGCACCAACGAGTTCGTGCACTAGTAGCGTCCCCCGTCGAAATGCTCGCCGTCGGTGTTCGCCGGGGCACTGCTGCCGACCAGCCGCAGATAGGCCGCGGCCATCTCCAGGCGCAGTGCGAGGATCGCGAGTTGTTCGAGTTCGGTGCCGTGGCCCGAGCTGCCGGGCCGCCGCGCGGCCGGGTCGTCGATCTTGGCCGCGGCCGGCACGCTCGGGTCGGCCAGCGTGGCCTGCAGCAGGTCGACATCGGCGCTGACCAGGTCGGCGTCCACCAGACCCGATCCGCCGCCGAAGACCGCGATCCGGCGCCGCGCGGCGGCCTGGTCGGGGTCGGCGCTGAGCACGAATACCCGGACGCGCTCCACCGCTACGGGACCGTCGAGTTCCTCGTCGTGGAACAGCGGATCGAAATCGGGGGAGGTGCTGCCCGCGGCGGCGGCGATGTGCGGTTGCGCGGCAACGGCTTCGGCCAGATCCACCCCGGCGGCCACCCGCCCAGCGGACTGCAACAGCACCTCGGCGCCGTGCTCGGCCAATTGGGCCGCGGCGGGGGAATCACCGGCCAGCACGATCCCGCGCTGCTGCATACGCGCGGCGAGGGTCTTGGCCGGATTGTGGAAGACGTCGCTGTGCGGCCCGTCGCGCAACGCCTCGGCGTCCAGCACGTCGGCGAGCGCGGTGAGGTCGGGCACGGCGTTGGCGGTGCGGGTCGGGTCGACCAGGCGCAGCACGGCGATACCGGCGGCCAGGAAGCGCAGCATGCGGTTGTGCGCGAGCACCTGGACCCGCGGCTCCAGAATTGCGGCGCGGCCGGCCGCGGCGGCCCGCAGCGGGCCCTCCAGCGGCGCGGCGACGATGACTTCGGCGCCGCGGTGCACGGCCCGGTCCACCGAATCGATCAGGCGCGGATCACCCGCGTCGTCACCGGCCACCAGCACCACGTCGAGCGGGCCCACCCAGGGCGGCAGCGTGGCCGCGGAGACGATGGGCAGACTGGCGCGGTCGCCGAGGGCGGCGATCAGCAGGTTCGCGGCGCGCGCGGCCCGGCCGGGACCACAGACCAGCACCACGCTGCGAGGTCGTAAGCCGGTGAGGCGAGCGAGCACATCCTCACCGACGGCTGCCGCGGTCGCACGAACCTGCGCGCCGCCGGAAGCGGCCGAGCGCAGGGCCCCGCCGGTATCGGCGGCCTCGAGCGAAGCGGCATCGTCGAGGTCGAGCACCGGTGTTCCAGCGATCATCGGGCGTCCCACCTCCCCTCATCGCGCTGCTGTGATTCCACTATTCCAGTCAGGAGCGGACGATGCTCAGAATCTCCGTCACAAGCTGGTCTACTTCTTCCGGCGATCGGGCTTCGACGTTGAGCCGGAGCAACGGTTCGGTATTCGATGCGCGCAGGTTGAACCAGGCGTCGTCGGGGAGCTGGACGGTCACGCCGTCGAGCCGGTCCACCGCTTTCGCACGATCACCGAACGCTTCCAGCACAGCCAGCGTCCGCTCCTTCGCGTCCGCCACTGTCGAGTTGATCTCCCCGGAGCCCGCATATGTTTCATAGGAGGCCATGAGCTCGGAGATCGGCCGGTCGGATTCGCCGAGCGCGGCCAGCACGTGCAGCGCCGCGAGCATGCCGGAGTCGGCGCCCCAGAAGTCGCGGAAGTAGTAGTGCGCGGAGTGCTCACCACCGAAAACCGCACCGGTGGAGGCCATTTCCTGCTTGATGAAGGAGTGCCCGACGCGGGTGCGCACCGGCGTGCCGCCCAGGCTGGTCACCAGCTCGGGCACCGCGTGCGAGGTGATCAGGTTGTGGATGATCACCGCACCGGGCTCCTTGGTGAGCTCACGCTCCGCGACCAGCGCCGTGATCGCGGAGGGCGAAATCGGGTCGCCCTTCTCGTCGACGACGAAGCAGCGGTCGGCGTCGCCATCGAACGCCAGTCCGATATCGGCGCCGGACTTGCGCACCAGGTCCTGCAGATCGACCAGGTTCTTGGGATCGAGCGGGTTGGCCTCGTGGTTGGGGAAGGAGCCGTCCAGCTCGAAGTAGAGCGGCACGACCTTCAGCTGTGACAGCGTGCCCAGCACCTCGGGGACGGTGTGCCCGCCCATGCCGTTGCCCGCGTCCACCGCGATGGTGAGAGGGCGGATGTCGTCCAGCTCGACCAGGCTGCGCAGATAGGTCGCGTAGGCGGTCAGCAGGTCGACTTCGGTGGCGGTGCCGCGGGCGCCGTCGAAGGTGGGCACCCCGGTGGTCACCTCGGCGGCGATCGTCGCCAGACCGGTGTCCTGGCCGACCGGCAGCGCGTTGGCGCGGCACAGCTTGATGCCGTTGTACTTGGCCGGATTGTGGCTCGCGGTGAACATGGCCCCGGGGCAGCCGAGGTTGCCGGAGGAGAAGTAGAGCTGGTCGGTGGAAGCCAGGCCGATGTGCACCACATCCAGGCCCTGAGCGAGTACCCCGTCGGCGAACGCGGCGGCCAGGCCGGGGGAGGATTCACGCATGTCGTGGCCGATGGTCACGCGGGTCGCGCCCTCGTCGCGCATCAGGCGCGCGAAGGCGGCGCCGACATCGCCGACGAATTGCGCGTCGATCTGTTCTCCGACAACACCGCGGACGTCGTAGGCCTTGATGACCGCGTTCACGGACTCGGCAGAGCGGGCGACTGTCATGCGCACCACCCTAGTGTGCACAGGCACACCGGAACTCAGCTGGGCGGAGTTGGGCGCAGCAACGCGTGGTCCCCGCGGCACGGCGATGCGGGTTTTCAGCTGGGCGGAGTTGGGCGCAGCAACGCGTGGTCCCCGCGGCACGGCGATGCGGGTTTTCAGCTGGGCGGGTCCGGGAGAACACGTAGGTGACCGCGACGGCCGGTGCGGGCGGTGCGTGGCGGCGGGGGAGAGGCGTAGTCGCGGTAGCCGCGATCGGCTGCCGGCTCGGGCGGACGGCGGCGTAGACCGGCCTCGCGCACTGCCTCGGCCAACGCGGTCAGATCGTCGTCATCCGGTGTGCTGGAAGAGAATCCGCCTTCGTGCCGGACCAGCTCCCACCCCTTGGGGGCGGTGATCCGGGATCCGTGGGTTTCACACAGATCCCAGGAGTGCGGTTCGGCGACGGTGGCCAGCGGGCCGACGACTGCCGTGGAGTCGGAGTACACATAGGTGAGCGTCGCGACGGCCGGATTCTTGCAGCCTGGTCGGCAACAACGACGCATGGGGATCACGCCGAGAAGAGTAACCCCCCTGGCGCTTTCGCGGGCTCAGACACGCTCTAGATCACCCGATTCGGGCTATTCGGGATCGATGATCTCGGGGTCGACGCCCAGGTAGGTGGCGATCTGCTGCACCAGCACCTCGCGCAGCAGGTCGACGAGATCGTCCGGGTCACCCGCCCGCAGTTCCAGGGGTTTGCGGAAGAGCACGACCCGGGCCCGGGTGGCGGCGCCGTGCCGATCCACCCCGGCGGGGATCAACCGGGACAGCGGCACCGGCCCGTCGGCCACCACCTCGTCCGGCCAGGTGACCGAATCCGGGTGCAGCGGACGGATTTTCGGCACATCGTCGACCGCGATGTCGAGTTTGGTGAGGCGGTCGTGCCAGCGGCCGTCCAGGGGGGCGAACGCCTCCAGGACGAGCCGGTCGAACTGCTGGCCGCGGGTACGCCAAGCCGGCACGGTCGGGGGAAGCATGGGCCCGCGCACCCCACGGCCGCGGCGGATCACCGACCGGGCGGTCGGGGGTCGTCGGTTGCGGGAGCGTGCCATAGAGAGAAACTTACTGGGGTACTCAGGCAAACTCGCGCCGACCTCGGTAGTGAGGCCGGCGCGAGTCTGCGCTGTCAGAGAAATCGGTACTGCGGGTCTATCCGATGCCGCGTTTGAGTCGGCGGCGCTCCCGCTCGGAGAGACCGCCCCAGATACCGAAGCGTTCGTCGTGGGCGAGTGCGTACTCCAGGCACTCGTCACGAACCTCGCAGCCCATGCAGATCCGTTTCGCCTCGCGGGTCGAGCCGCCCTTCTCGGGGAAGAACGCCTCCGGATCGGTCTGCGCGCACAGGGCACGCTCTTGCCACTGTTCTTCGATTGTTTCGAACATCTCGTCGAAGCCCGTGACGATCAGGCTCAGCCGGGGTGCTGGGACGACCTCGGGGTGCGAGAGCTCATCACCCACCTGGTATTGATTGCCGCCGATGTCTGCGCAGACGCCACGTGCTGCGCCTGCTGTGGAATCGGTTGGCGTGACCATATCGTCGGCCATCGCTCCGCCTCCTCACTGTGTGTTAGCGCAGAATGATTCTTTCCGTCGGACCAACACGCACACCGACGGCACTACCCCGCGACGTTGTCCCGCGGACATCCCCGAGCTCGTCATTCCGGTGCGAACATGCGTTCGAAAAGCTGTCCGCGCCTTGAGGTCTCGCGCGAACCCGGAATGACATGACTGTGATTAGACACGCCGGACGTGTCGATGGTCAAGCCGCCGACGCTATTCCGTTACTATCCGCCGCCGTTTTCCGTCCTGATCTTGGTGTCTGCCATAGCAAATGGATAGCAAATGCGTTGTTGCGGTCGGGCGCGTCGGTTACGCCTAGGCTGTGCGGATGTGACTGCACAACAAGCGGACGGCGCCGCGGTGCGCGCGCCGAAGATCGCCGTCCTGGTCGGTGGGGTAGGTGGCGCGCGCTTCCTGCAAGGTGTCCGGGAACTGCTGCCCGACGCCGATGTCTCGGCGATCGTGAACGTCGGCGACGACGTCTGGATGCACGGCCTCCGAATCTGCCCCGACCTCGATACCTGCATGTACACGCTGGGTGCGGGCATCGATACCGAGCGTGGCTGGGGCCGGGTGGGCGAAACCTGGCACGCCAAGGAAGAGCTGGCGAAATACAACGCGCAGCCGGATTGGTTCGGCCTCGGCGATCGGGATATCGCCACGCACTTGATTCGAACTGAAATGTTGCGTGCCGGATACCCGCTTTCGGCGGTTACCGAAGCGCTGTGTAACCGGTGGCAGCCCGGCGTCAAACTCATCCCGGCAACCGACGATCGATGTGAAACGCATGTCGTTGTGAGCGATCCGGAGAACCCTGGCGAACGTCGCGCGATCCATTTCCAGGAGTGGTGGGTGCGCTATCGAGCCAACCTCGAAACACACGGATTTGCCACAATCGGGGCAGATGAAGCAAAACCGGCACCAAATGTGACGGAGATCATAGCGGGGGCCGATGCCGTTATTTTGGCCCCGTCGAACCCCGTTGTCAGCATCGGTTCCATCCTCGCCGTGCCCGGAATCCGGGGCGCGCTGCGCACCACCGAGGCGAAGGTGATCGGGGTGTCCGGAGTGATCGACGGCAAGCCGTTGCGCGGCATGGCCGACGAATGCCTGTCGGTGATCGGCGTGGAAACCACCGCCGAGGCGATCGGCCGCCACTACGGCGCCCGCTCGGCCACCGGCATCCTGGACGGCTGGCTGATCCACACCACCGACACCGCCGACGTGCCCGGTGTCGAGGTGCGCAGCGTACCGCTGCTCATGACCGACCCGCCGACGACCGCTGAAATCGTCCGGGAGGCATTGGATCTCGCGGAGGTGAAGTGGTGAATCCGATCGTTGATCATGCCGCGACCGAGCTGACGATTCTGCCGATCACCGGTTTGCCCGAATTCCGGCCCGGCGACGACCTGGCCGCACACATCGCCGAATGCGCGCCGTGGCTGGCAGACGGCGACATCCTCGTGGTCACCAGCAAGATCGTGGCCAAGGCCGAGGGGCGGATCGTCGCCGCGCCCCTGGATCCGGAGGAACGCGACACCGCACGCCGGGCGCTGGTCGATCAGGAAGCGGTACGGGTGCTCGCGCGCAAGGGCCGCACCCTGATCACCGAGAACAAGCTGGGCATCGTGCAGGCGGCCTCCGGCGTCGACGGCTCCAATGTGGAGCAGGGCGAATTGGTGCTGCTGCCCGCCGACCCCGACGCCAGTGCCAAGGCGCTGCGCTCCGCGCTCGCCGAAAAGCTCGGCGTGACCGTCGCCGTCGTCATCACCGACACCATGGGCCGGGCCTGGCGCAACGGCCAGACCGACGCCGCCATCGGCGCGGCCGGTCTGCGGGTGCTGCACGACTACGCGGGGGCGGTCGACGCGCAGGGCAACGAACTGCAGGTCACCCAGATCGCGCTGGCCGACGAGCTCGCCGCCGCCGCGGATCTGGTCAAGGGCAAGCTCGGCGGGTTGCCGGTCGCGGTGGTGCGCGGGCTGCCGGTCACCGACGACGGGTCGAGCGCGCGGGACCTGCTGCGCGGCGGCACCGACGATCTGTTCTGGCTCGGCACCGCCGAGGCCATCGAGCAGGGCCGGCGCGAGGCGATCCTGTTGCGCCGCTCGGTGCGCCAATTCGCCGATACTCCGGTCGATCCGGAACGCATCCGGGCCGCGGTGGGTGTGGCGCTGACCGCACCCGCTCCGCATCACACCCGTCCGGTCCGCTTCGTCTGGCTGCGTGATCCGGCCCGCCGCGCCGCGTTGCTCGAGGCGATGGCGGACAAGTGGCGCACCGATCTCGGTGGCGACGGCCGCACCCCCGAGAGTGTGGAGCGCCGAGTCGCCCGGGGCCGCATCCTTTTCGACGCCCCCGAGGTGATCATCCCGTTCTGCGTCCCCGACGGCGCGCACGACTATCCCGACGAGCGCCGCCGCGCCGCCGAGAAGACCATGTTCACCGTCGCGGTCGGCGCCGCGGTGCAGGGTCTGCTGGTGGCCCTGGCCACCGAGGGCATCGGCAGCTGCTGGATCGGGTCGACCATCTTCGCCCCGGAGGTCACCCGTGCGGTGCTCGGGCTGGACGCCGACTGGAACCCGTTGGGCGCCATCGCGATCGGTCATCCGCCGGCGGATCTCGCGCCGCGTCCGGTGCCCGGCCCGGGTTCGAGCCTTGTCGAATTGTGAGAGTGCAGGACTCCGATGACCGCTGAGTCGCTGCATGCCTCGGCCACCAAGCTGCTCGAAACCTGGAACCCCGCAACGGGTCCCGAGCGCTCGCTGCGGGAGGCCGTGCTCGCCTTCCTGGGCTCCGCGCCGCGGGGGTGCCTGCGCGAGCATGCCGCCGGGCACATCACCGCGTCCGCGGTGGTCTACTCCCACGACGGTCGCGAGGTGCTGCTGACGCTGCACCCCCGAGTCGGACTCTGGATCCAGCTCGGCGGGCACTGCGAGGAGAGCGACGAGACCGTCGCCGACGCCGCACTGCGTGAGGCGACCGAGGAGTCCGGGATCGAGGGCTTGGTCCTGGATCCGGAACTGTATGGCGTGCAGGCGCATCCGATCACCTGCTCGCTGGGTGTGCCGACGCGGCACCTGGATCTGCTGTTCCGGATCACCGCTCCGGCGGGCGCGGTGCCGGTACGCAGCCACGAGTCGACGGATCTGCGCTGGTGGCCGGTCGACGCGCTGCCGCCGAATGCCGAAGTGCTGCTGCGCTGATCGGCTGTCTCGCGGTGCGCCGGAACCCCGGCCGAAACATGTTGATACCAAATCGTTGCAGACGGCATCGGCCCCGATGCCGGGCTGTTGCTCCGGGATTCGAGGAGCCGATCGGTCCCCGCGCACCCCGGTAAACCACCGGGCGAGAGGCGCTCGGCGCCCCTGCGGACCCCAATGGCCGCGGCCTGCGATGCGTGGGTCGCGGCGGCCCGCCGGCTCGATCGGCGCTGGTCCCGGCCTCTCCCGCAAGGACTTTCAAGTCAGGGCACCCTTGGTTTGCTCGACGTGTGCGGTGACCCCCGTCACATGTGAGTTCACGGAAATACCGACTGCCATGGTTGTAACTGCTGCCACGTTTCCCCGCTCAGGGTCGCTGTAACGGACGTAAAGTCTGTAAGTATTCTCATGCGTCGGAGTTAGGGTTCTTATTTAGCGGGGCAAACGTGCAATCGGCTGGCAAACCTGCGGGGTCTCCCGATCCCAAACGCCATCTGTGGGTTCTCGGCCTGATCGCTCCCTCTTGCGCTCTCCTGCCCTCCCAGCTGGTGCTTCACACCGGGCAACCGGTGTTCTGGTGGATCGGGCCGATCATCGTGCTCATCGTCATCCCGATCCTGGATTGGCTGGTGGGCGAGGACGGCAGCAACCCGCGTGACGAGGACTACGAACTGTTGTCCAACGACCGCTACTACCGTTGGTGCACTTACCTTTTCCTGCCGATCCAGTTGGCCGGTCTGGGCATCGCCTGTTTCATGTGGGCCGGCAATGACCTCAGCGTCCTCGACAAGCTCGGCCTCGCGGCGACTCTCGGTTTCGTCAGCGGCATCGGCATCAACGCCGCGCACGAGCTCGGGCACCGGGTGGAGCATCTGGAGCGCTGGCTGGCGAAAGTCGCGCTCGCGCAGTCCTGCTACGGCCACTTCTTCGTGGAGCACAACCGCGGCCACCACGTCCGGGTCGCGACACCGGAGGACCCGGCCAGTGGACGACTAGGCGAATCCCTGTGGGAGTTCCTGCCGCGCAGCGTGATCGGCGGTTTCCGCTCGGCCATCGGGCTGGAACGCGAGCGCCTGGCGCGCAAGGGCAAGCGCTGGTGGAGCCCGCACAACCACATCCTGCAGGCCTGGTCGATGTCGATCGTGCTGTTCGGCGGCCTGGTCGCGGTCTTCGGCATCGGCGCGCTGCCATACCTGTTGCTACAGGCGGTGATCGGGGCGGCGCTGCTGGAAACCGTGAACTACGTCGAGCATTACGGGCTACTACGCGAGCGGCGGCCCAACGGGAACTACGCGCGCTGCTCCGCGCGCGACAGCTGGAACAGCGACCGCCTCGTCACCAACATCTTCCTGTTCCACCTGCAGCGGCACAGCGACCACCACGCCAACCCGGGCCGCCGCTACCAAACCCTGCGCAGCTCTATGCAGGCTCCGCAACTGCCCGCCGGATACGCCTCGATGATCGTGTTCGCGGCCATCCCGCCGCTGTGGCGGGCGGTGATGGACCAGCGCGTTATCGCGCACTACGACGGCGATATCAGCCGCGCCAACATCCAGCCACGCAAGCGCCGCCGCATGCTCGCGGCGAAGGAGGCGACCGCGTAACCCGTGCGCGTCGTCTCCGACTAGCCTTGGTCGCGGAACTGTCGACCAGGAGAGGCTGATGACGACCTCAGAACTTACCGCCGATGTGCGCAACGGCATCGATTACAAAGTGGCCGATCTGTCGCTGGCCGAGTTCGGCCGCAAGGAGATCCGGCTCGCGGAACACGAGATGCCGGGCCTGATGGCGCTGCGCCGCGAGTACCACGACGTGCAGCCGCTCAAGGGCGCGCGTGTCTCCGGCTCGCTGCACATGACGGTGCAGACCGCGGTGCTCATCGAGACCCTGGTCGCGCTCGGCGCGCAGGTTCGCTGGGCTTCGTGCAACATCTTCTCCACCCAGGACCATGCCGCCGCGGCCATCGTCGTCGGGCCGCACGGCACCGTCGAGGAGCCCAAGGGCGTCCCGGTTTTCGCCTGGAAGGGCGAGAGCCTGGAGGAGTACTGGTGGGCCGCCGAGCAGATGCTCACCTGGCCGGAGGAACCGGCCAACATGATCCTCGACGACGGCGGCGACGCCACCATGCTGGTGCTGCGCGGCGCGCAGTTCGAGAAGGCCGGCGTGGTCCCGCCCGACGACGAGAGTCACTCGGCCGAGTACAAGGTGTTCCTGAACCTGCTGCGCACCAGCCTCGAAGCCGACAAGTCCAAGTGGACCAAGGTCGCCGAGAGCGTCAAGGGCGTCACCGAGGAGACCACCACCGGCGTGCTGCGGCTGTACCAGTTCGCGGCCGCGGGTGAGCTGGTGTTCCCGGCCATCAACGTCAACGACTCGGTCACCAAGTCGAAGTTCGACAACAAGTACGGCACCCGGCACTCGCTGATCGACGGCATCAACCGCGGCACCGACGTCCTCATCGGCGGCAAGAAGGTGCTCATCTGCGGTTACGGCGACGTCGGCAAGGGCTGCGCGGAATCGCTTGCGGGCCAGGGCGCCCGGGTGCAGGTCACCGAGATCGACCCGATCAACGCGCTGCAGGCGCTGATGGACGGCTACGACGTGGTCACCGTCGAGCAGGCGATCGGCGATGCCGACATCGTCATCACCTCGACCGGCAACAAGGACATCATCACCCTCGATCACATGAAGGCGATGAAGGATCACTCGATCCTCGGCAATATCGGTCACTTCGACAACGAGATCGATATGGCCGGGCTGGAGCGCTCCGGCGCGACCCGGATCAACATCAAGCCGCAGGTCGACGAGTGGACCTTCAAGGAGTCCGGCAAGGCGATCATCGTGCTGTCGGAGGGCCGCCTGCTGAACCTGGGCAACGCCACCGGCCACCCGTCGTTCGTGATGTCGAACAGCTTCTCCAACCAGGTCATCGCGCAGATCGAACTGTGGACCAAGCCGGAGGAGTACGACAACGAGGTCTACCGCCTGCCCAAGGCCCTCGATGAGAAGGTCGCCAAGATCCACGTCGAGGCGCTCGGCGGCACGCTGACCAAGCTCAGCAAGGATCAGGCGGAGTACATCGGCGTCGATGTCGAAGGGCCGTACAAGCCCGAGCACTACCGGTACTGATTCGTTTCACGCACAGAGCATTTCGGCCGGTCACCTTTGGGTGGCCGGCCGAAGTCGTCAGCTAGGGGGCGGGGCAGACGCTGCCCGTGTTGTTCTTGAGATAGCAGGCGAGGTTCTCCGCGAGCTTCGAGGAACCGGACGAGCTGCCGCTGGACGTGCCGTCGGACGGCGCCGCGCCGGCAGCGGGTGCGGCGAGGGTCAGGCCGGCGGCTAGAGCGATTGCGGCGATTCCGGCTTTGGCGATCTTGATTTTCGACATCCACGCATTGAATCAGTGAAACTTCACATTTGGGACCCGGGGTGAGGCCCCCAATTCCTTGGTCTGGCCGACCGGTAGCCTCCTCGACCATGGGTCTTCTGGTGGCGGTGGAGGGTCTCGACGGTGCGGGCAAGCGCACCCTGATCGAGGCGACAACCACCCGGCTGCGCGCGAACGGGCTGCGGGTCAGCACCCTGGCCTTCCCGCGCTACGGCAAATCGGTGCACGCCGATCTGGCCGCGGAGGCACTGCGCGGAGCGCACGGCGACCTGGCGCAATCGGTGAATGCGATGGCGTTGCTGTTCGCGCTGGACCGGGCCGATGCGGGCGCCGAGCTGACGAAGCTGTTGCTGGACAACGACATCGTCATCCTGGACCGCTACGTCGCCTCCAACGCGGCCTACAACGCGGCCCGCCTCGAGCAATCGTCCGACAGTGAGATCGCCCGCTGGGTGGCCGAATTGGAGTTCGTCCGCTTCGGCCTGCCGACGCCGGATCTGCAATTGTTGCTGGACGTCGATACCGATCTCGCGGCCGAACGCGCCCGCAAGCGCGGCGAACTCGACGCGACACGCGCACTGGATGCCTACGAACGCGACGGCGGATTACAGCGGCGCACCCTCGAGGTCTATCGTGAGCTGGCCGAAGGCAGTTGGCACAGTCCTTGGTGGAGAATACGATCCGATGACGATCCGGCATCGCTGGCCGTGCGATTGGCCGAATTGGTTGCCGGATAAGGTTGGATGTGCGGCGGGTTCGCACCAGTGTTGGCGTGGCGGCCCGTTCCTGGCCTGGGAGATGACACCATAGTAATTATGAAGCCCAAGATTCTGGTCGTCGACGACGATATGGCGCTCGCTGAGATGCTCACGATCGTCTTGCGCGGGGAAGGGTTCGACCCGCATGTGGTCGGCGACGGCACACAGGCCCTCGCGGCGGTTCGGGAGATCCGCCCCGATCTGGTGTTGCTGGACCTGATGCTGCCCGGCATGAACGGCATCGATGTATGCCGCGTGCTGCGGGCCGATTCCGGCGTTCCGATCGTGATGCTCACCGCCAAGACCGACACGGTCGACGTGGTGCTCGGTTTGGAGTCCGGCGCCGACGATTACATCGTCAAGCCGTTCAAGCCGAAGGAGCTCGTCGCCCGCGTGCGTGCGCGTTTGCGGCGCACCGAGGACGAGCCGGCCGAACTGCTCTCCATCGCCGACATCGTCATCGACGTGCCCGCGCACAAGGTGACCCGCGGTGGTGCGCAGATCTCGCTGACTCCACTGGAATTCGATCTCCTCGTCGCCCTGGCCCGCAAGCCGCGGCAGGTGTTCACCCGTGAAGTCCTGCTGGAGCAGGTCTGGGGTTACCGGCATGCCGCCGACACCCGTCTGGTGAACGTGCACGTGCAGCGTTTGCGCGCGAAGGTCGAAAAGGATCCCGAGAATCCGGAGATCGTGCTTACCGTGCGCGGGGTCGGGTACAAGGCCGGACCTCCGTGAGCGAAAACCCGGAGCGCCCGGGCGACACTTCCGGGGGAGGAGAGCGGTCGCCCGAGGCGCCGGGACTTGCTGTGCGCTTGGAAGAATCGCTCGCGCCGGTGGTGGCCTGGCTCAAGGAGGTCGGCACCGGCCTCGGTCATGTCTGGCGCCGGTCGCTGCAGCTGCGTGTCATCGTCTCCACGCTGACGCTGTCGCTGATCGTCATCACCATCCTCGGCGTGGTGCTGACTTCGCAGATCACCGATCGCCTGCTGGACGCGAAAATCAATGCGGCGGTCGAGGAAATGGACCGGGCCCGCAATACTGTCGAAACCCAGCTGGTGGGCGCCCATGACGCAGCCTCCCAGGAACAACGCCTCGCCGACGCCCGGAGTGCCCTGTCCGATCGGGCGGGTGGCACCGGTTCCTCTGGCGCGGCAGGAAGTTTCGATTCTGCGCTAGCAATGGTCGGCGGCGTGCCGCAACAACCGATCGTCGTTGGGCTGATCGACGAGGTCCCCGAGGAGCTGCGCCGGTTCGTCCAGCGCAACCAGGTCAGCTACCAGTTCGCGATTGTCTCCGACCTCAACGGTTATCACGGACGCGCCCTCATCATCGGCAGTCCGAGCGCCGAGGTGCCGACGCTGGAGATCTATCTGATCTTCATGCTGTCCAACGAGGAACGCAGCCTGTCGCTGATGCGCGGCACCATGATGATCGGCGGCCTGGTGCTGCTGGTGTTGCTGGCCGCGATCACCGCGCTGGTCACCCGCCAGGTGGTGCTGCCGATCCGCTCCGCCGCGCGCATCGCCAGCCGCTTCGCCGACGGCCGCCTCAAGGAACGCATGCTGGTGCGCGGCGAGGACGACATGGCGCGGCTGGCCCAGGCGTTCAACGAGATGGCCGAGAGCCTGTCCAACCAGATCACCCAGCTCGAGGAGTTCGGCAATCTGCAACGCCGGTTCACCTCCGATGTCAGCCACGAACTGCGCACCCCGCTGACCACCGTGCGGATGGCCGCGGATCTGATCCACGGCAGCAGCGACGATCTCGATCCCGCCCTCGCGCGCAGCTCCGAACTGCTGGTCACCGAACTGGACCGGTTCGAGGGCCTGCTCAACGACCTGCTCGAGATCAGCCGGCACGACGCCGGTGTGGCCGAGCTGCAGGTGGAGTCGCTGGATCTGCGGATGTGCGCGCGGGCCGCCATCTCCACGGTCCGGCACCTGGCCAAGGACAGCGGCGTCGAGGTCGTCATCGACCTGCCCGAGGAACCCCTGGTCGCCGAGGTGGATCCGCGCCGCGTGGAACGCGTGCTGCGTAATCTGCTCGCCAACGCCCTCGACCACAGCGAAGGCAAACCGGTGCTGATCCGGATGCGCGGTGATGTCGACGTCAACGCCGTCGCGGTGGTGGTGCGTGATCAGGGTGTCGGCCTGCGGCCCGGCGAGGAGAAGCTGGTCTTCAACCGGTTCTGGCGTTCGGACCCGTCGCGGATGCGGCGTTCCGGCGGCACCGGCCTGGGCCTGTCGATCAGTGTGGAGGACGCGAACCTGCACGAGGGCCGCCTGGAAGCCTGGGGCGAGGCCGGTGTCGGCGCGAGCTTCCGGCTCACACTGCCGCTGGTGCGCGGGCGCAAGATGGGCCCGAGCCCGCTGCCGCTGGAACCGCTGCTGCGCAAGCCGTCCATGCCGGTCGAGCTGGATGCCGAGGACAACGCCGATGTGGCGAGTCAGCCGTTCCATCTGGTGGAGCATTCCGAGAACGGCAACTCCACGGCCGCGGGGACGGCCTCACCACCGGACGGCGCGGAGCCGCCCGGACCCGGCGTGCTCACCGAACCCGGAGACAAACAGTCATGACTGTGTCTACCCACCCCGTCAGCTCCGCCACCCGGCTGGCCGCGCTCGCGGTCTGCGCCCTGGCGGCGCTGACGGCACTGACGGGCTGTGCCAGCCTGCCGGAGAATTCCTCGCCGCAGGCCCTGGGCACCATCAATCGGGAACCCACCCCGGACGGGCCGCCGCCGCCGATCGAGAACCGCGACCCCGACCTGCTGCTGCGCGATTTCCTGGCGGCCACCGCCGACCCGTCTAACCGGCACCTGGCCGCCCGCCAGTTCATGACCCCGGCCGCGTCCACCGCGTGGGACGACTCGGTCAGCACCACCATCGTGGAACGACCGGACACCCTGCGCGAATCCCGCAGCAGCGACAAGGCCACCTATGTGATCCGCGCCCGGAAGGTCGCGGAGCTGGCGGCCGATGGCTCCTATCGCGCTGTCGAGGGCCCGCCGCTGGAAAACAAGATCGAGATGAGCAAGGTCGACGGGCAGTGGCGCATCGACGAACTGCCCGACGGGGTGGTGATGGACGAGGCCGCCTTCGCCAAGTCCTACCGGCGCTACGTGCTCTACTTCGTCGATCCGACCGGTACCACGCTGATCCCGGACCTGCGCTGGATCGCCGCGCCCAAGAATCAGCTGGCCGCGCGCCTGCTCACGCTGATCAGCTCGGGCACGCAGCCCGCGCTGGCGCCGGTGGTCCGCAACGAACTCACCGCGCCGGTGTCGGTACGCGGCCAGATCACCAAGGCCAACGGCGATCCGGACGAGGTCGGCGTCGGGTTGGGCGGCGTGCGAATAGATTTCGCGGGCGCTTCGAGCCTGAGTCCGCGTGACCGCGAGCTGCTGGCCGGGCAGGTGGTGCTCACGCTGGCGGGCGCCGAGGTCCTCGGCCCGTACATGCTGCTGGCCGACGGCAAACCGCTCGACGATCGTTTCGCCGCCACCGGCTGGTCGGTCGCCGACGTGCAGCAGCTCAGCCCCGCGGTGCAGAGCCAGAACCGAATCGGCCTGCACGCCTTGCGCGGTGGGGCGCTGGCCCAGGTCACCGAGACCGGCGTGCTCAACGCGCCCGGCTACTTCGGCACCGTGAACAACCTGCAGGCGGCGGCGATCTCGCCGGATGGCCAGTTCGTCGCGGCGGTCGCCGAATCCGGCCGCCCCGCGCCCGAGCCACAGCGCACCCTGATGGTCGGCAGCTATGGCGGCACCGCCTTCCCGATCGCCGAGGGCGGCAGTATCAGCCGGCCGTCCTGGAACTCCGACGGGAGCGCGGCCTGGGTGGTGATCGACGGCGAGAAGGTCATCCGGGCGGTCAACGACCGCGCCACCGGGACCGTCTCGCCCCAGGAGGTCGATATCTCGGCGTTGAAGGCGGCGCAGGCGGATCCGATGCTGCGGCTGCCGATCACCGAGCTGCGCATCTCCCGCACCGGTGTGCGGGCCGCGCTGATCGCCGACGGCAAGGTCTACGTCGCGGTGGTCGAACGCCGGCCGAACGGAACCTACGCGCTGACTTCGCCTTTGGCGATCGCGGTCGGGCTCAGCACCCGCGCGGTCTCGCTGAGCTGGCTGACCGCCGACGCGATCATGATCGCCCGCGAGGGCAATATCGACCCGGTCAGCACGGTCTCGATCGACGGGTCCGAGCTGACCTCGCAGATCAGCCAGAACCTGACGCCGCCGGTCCAGTTGGTGAGCGCGTCACCGCAGCACCAGTACGTGGCGGATTCCCGTGCGGTGCTGGAGCTGACGCGGAATCCCGATGGCGGCGAGCCGTATTGGCGTGAGGTGCCGGGCCTGGGCACGAGCGCGGTACCGGTGCTGCCGGGCTGACCTGTCGGTGCCCGGGCGCAGACTCGGGCGATGGGGACACTGCTGGATCTGATCCTGCCCAACTCCTGCGCGGGGTGTGACTGCCCGGGGACAGGGTGGTGCGCGGACTGTGACGGCACGCTGGGCCCGCCGGTGCGGGTGCGCCCGCGGGCCGACCCCGGGGTCCCGTGCTGGGCGCTGAGCCCCTATGCGGGCCCACCTAGACGCGCGGTACTCGCGGCCAAGGAACGCGGCCGGCACGATCTGGCGGAGCCGCTCGGGCAGGCCCTCGCGACCGGCTTGGCGCGGCTGCGCGCGGACCGTCGCACCCTCGTGCTCGTGCCCGCTCCGAGCCGTTCCAGGGCCGCCCGGCAACGCGGTGGCGACCCTGTGGTTCGCACCGCTCGCGCGGCCGCGCGGTGGCTGTCCGATTGCCAGGTGGCGCCGGTACTGCGGGTGTGGCGGGGTGTCCGGGATTCGGTGGGGTTGACACCATATGAGCGACAACACAATCTGCGCGGCCGGATCACGGTGCCGCCGCAGCCCGCCGTCTTTGCCGCTTTTGCCGAGAAAGCCGAGGTAGTGCTGGTCGACGACGTGCTGACCACCGGTGCGACAGCCCGGGAATCGGTGCGCGCGCTGACTGCCGCGGGTATCCGCACCCGGGCGGTTTTGGTGACATGTACTGCTTGACTCCGGGAAATTTGCGTGAATAGTGGCGCACTCGCAAATGTCGTACTAGCGTCGCGGACACACACCCAACCGGGAGTTTGGAGGTGGCGCCTCGGACAATCCTCGTGCTGCGCGATTCCCGCGCGATCCCCCCGCGAACCATGGAATCAGACACTGCTCGGCACGGCTCAAACCCGCCGCACGTGAGTCAACAGGTGCGGCCAGATCCGGGAGGTACGCGTGACGACTTCTTCACGACCTTCAGTGAAAGATGCAGATCCTTCGGTGCAAAGTGGCGCCGCTCTGGACACCACGGAACAACCCGATGCGGAGCGGCCAAAGGCTCCCAGCGCGGAAGTCGTGGTCAAGGGCCGCAACGTCGAGGTACCAGATCATTACCGAATCTATGTCGCGGAAAAGCTCTCCCGACTCGAACGCTTCGATCCGTCGATCTTCATCTTCGACGTCGAGCTGTTCCACGAACGAAACCGGCGGCAGCGCAAGGCCTGCCAGCGCGTCGAGATCACCGCGCGCGGTAAGGGCCCCATCGTCCGGGCCGAGGCCTGCGCGGACAGCTTCTACGCCGCGCTCGAGTCGGTGACCGACAAGCTGGAAAGCCGGCTGCGCCGCACCAAGGACCGGCGCAAGGTGCACTACGGCGAGAAGACCCCGGTCTCGGTCGCCGAGGCCACCGCCGACCTGATCGACGAGTCGCTGTTCACGCGCTCGAACGGCCATGCGGCACACGACCATCCGGTCGAAAAGCGCTCCGAAGACGCGCAGGATGGGTCGGATTACCAGCCCGCCGGGCCGGGCCACGTGGTACGCACCAAGGTGCACAGCGCGACTCCGATGACCGTCGACGACGCCCTCTATCAGATGGAACTCGTCGGCCACGATTTCTTCCTGTTCCAGGATCGGGAGACCGACCGACCGTCGGTTGTCTATCGTCGGCACGCTTTCGACTACGGCCTCATCCGGCTCGCATAGAAGTGCCATTCACCCGGCCGGATCGTCCGCATCGGACGGAACCGGCCGGGTGCTTCAGGATTTAGGGCTTCCCCTGGTCAGCGACCGCGGAAGAACGTGCGGTGCAGCAGTGATTCGCGCCGCGGCGGCCGCAGCGCCTCCAGCATCACCAGATCCGCGAACGATTCGGCATCACGCTCGCGTGCCGTCCCGTAATCGGTGCGGCCCAGCACATGGGTGATGGATTCCGCCGAAATCGAGGGCAGCAGTTCGCTGATCGCCGCGATCGAGTGCGGCGCCTCGGGCTCGGCGCTTTCCGGCCCGTGGCCGAGCAGCATGTGCCCGAGTTCGTGGGCGATGATGTGCTCGGCATGCCATTGCGTGGTGTCCGCGCCGTAGACGATGACATCGCTGTCCCGCTTGGCGATCCACAGCCCGCTACCCGTGCCGCAACCGCTGCCGGCCAGCACCGCGGTGTCCACCGGATGCAGGGTGATCTCGCGGCCGCGGTACTCCGCCACGGCATCGAGATAGATATGCAAATTCCAAGGGTGCGGTATCGGTACGTCCCGGGAGACCTCCCGAAACCGGTCGTCCAAACCCGCCATGCGTCCGGTTCTCCTACAGCAGTTCTGCGATCCCGCCCCGTGCAGGAACAGATGCTACCGAGTTTTTGACCCAGACACTGCCTCGGTGCTCTGGATGACGGCGGTCAGCCGCCCAGGATCCACATCCGATCCGCGCAGCGCGATGCTGGCGACGTTCGCGTCGCGCATGGTCGCGAGCAATTCGAGCTCCCGGTCGATCGCGAAGGCGAGGGGGCTAGAGCCGGTCAGATAGTCAGGTTTCACGCCGAAGCAGTGGGCGAGCGCGGCCAGCACGTCGGCGCCGACGGCGGAGGTGTCGTATTCGTCGAACATGCCGTCGCGCATCCGCTCCAGATGTTCGGCGGGAATCGTGCGCAGCAGCGCCTTACTGACCTGTTCGGCGACCGATGCGGTGCTGCGTTCCGGCGCCGAACGCGGGTGCATGGTCGCGAACAGGCGATTGATCTTGCGGCTCAGCGGTAGTCGCGCGGCGTCCTCGGTCATCGCCTGACTACCTTTCCATCCCACGGGCGTTGGCCGCTACCCATCTCGCGTGGAAACGTGCTTCGGTGGCGGAGTCCACATCTGTGAAGCGGCCCGCCAGCCAGCGCCGGTAGCGCCGTTCGCGCACCTCGTCCGGGTCGCTGACCTCGGCGGGGATCTCCAGCAGGTGCGAGAACGCCATGGCGACCAGCGGATGCAGGTCCCGGCCCGGTCCGCCGTTGCGTTCCAGCATGGCGGTCGCGTAGCGGGCCGAGAGCCGGGAGACGACGCCGTTGAGTTCGGAAACAGCCGCCAGTACAGCGGGTTCGGTGACGCCGGCGTGCTCGACCGAGTCGTTGAGCCGGCCCGCGGAGGCCAGTAAACCGGTCAGGTCGGCGATGTCGAAGCGGATCGAATCGGGCCCCGAGACGATCGATTCGTCGCCCGCGTCCGGGGCGGTTTCGCGCGCGGTGGGCGCGCCGCCGGCGTAGGTGCGGGCGGCGCTGCCCGGCAGCCAGCGCAGCGGCACATCCAGTTTGTTCAGGGTGTGCGTGCTGATCGCGGCGGTGCCGTCCTCGATCTTGCGGATGGTTGGGGCGGAGGGGCCGCCCAGGTCGCCGATCTGCATCTGGGTCAGGCCGAGCTCGTCTCGGCGTTCCTTGATGATCCGGCCGAAGCGCTTCTGCCGCGACAGCTCCGAAGTGCTTTGCATAGTGGTCTTCATCGTAGGCCCCCCCATCATTTCAAGACAAGTTTACAGAAACTGTTTGAAAAGATAATGGAAAACTTGCTACTGTTCTTTCGCGCCGAGCGAGCAACGTCGGCCTGAGCGGTTTCTTCCAGGAGTTGATTCCGGGGCGAGCAGGGGCGTTGCCGGGATCGGCGTCCAAGGTCTGCCTTCGCAACGGCGCGCAGGCAGACTCAGGGCTCAGCGGCTTCTGGAGGGGATCGCTGAGCCCTTTGTTTCGCGCGGAGGCCTCCCCGCCCGGTGGGGTGTGGGGAGGCCCGCTTCGGGCTGCCCGTAGACCTGAAACTTACTTGAGAGTAAGTTTATGTGCGACTGGTCTATCGAAGGGAATTCCCATGGCTACCAAAGCTGCTCGCCGTGCGGTGATCGTCTCCGGTGCGCGCACCCCGTTCCTGCGCGCCTTCACCGATTACACCCGCATGGACTCCATCGCTCTCGCCGACGCCGCCGTCCGCGGACTGCTGGAGCGCACCGGGCTGCCGGGCGCGCAGGTCCAGGCCATCGTCTGGGGCGGGGTCATCCTGCCCAGCGCCGCACCGAACATCGCGCGCGAGATCGCCCTGGACCTGAAGCTGGACGCGGGCTGCGAAGGCTACACCGTCACCCGCGCCTGCGCCTCCGGCCTGCAGGCCGTGACGTCCGCGGCCGCCGCCATCGAACGCGGCGAATACGACATCATGATCGCCGGCGGCAGCGACTCCACCAGCAACGCCGAGGTGAAACTCCCGCAGAAGCTGGTACACGCCGGTGCGCCACTGGCTTTGGGCAAGCCGAAGGTCAAGGACTACCTGTCCGCGGCCGCGCAACTGGCCCCGTTCACCGACATCCTCCCGACCCGCCCCAAGATCGCCGAGCGCACCACCGGCGAGGTGATGGGGGAGTCGGCCGAGAAGATGGCCCGCATCCACGGCGTCACCCGCGCCGAACAGGACGAGTTCGCCGCCCGCTCACACCAGCGCGCCGCCGCCGCCATCGATTCCGGCCGCTTCGCCGACGAGGTCCTGCGCGTGCGCACCCCCGAGGGTGCCGACATCGAGCGTGATGGCCTGGTCCGGTCCGACACGAGCGCGGCCAAACTCGCGAAGCTGAAGCCGGTCTTCGCCAAGGACGGCACCGTCACCGCCGGCAACGCCAGCCCGCTCACCGACGGCGCCTCGGCGGTCCTGCTGATGAGTGAGGAGAAGGCCATCGAACTCGGCTACCACCCGCTGGCCGCCTTCCGGTCCTGGAGCTACGTCAGCGTCGACCCTGCCGATCAGGTCCTTATCGGCCCGGCCATCTCGATGCCCCGCGCCCTCGAGAAGGCCGGAATGTCGCTGTCCGACATCGATTTCGTCGACATCCACGAGGCCTTCGCCGCCCAGACGCTCTCCGTGGTGCGCGCCCTCGGCAGCGCCGACTGGGCCAAGACCCGCCTGGACCGCGACACCGCCGTCGGTGAGATCGACATCGACACCTTGAACGTGCACGGCGGCTCGGTCTCCCTGGGCCATCCCTTCGGCGCCACCGGCGCGCGCATGGTCACCACCATGGCCAACGAACTCGCCCGCACCGGCAAGAACACCGCCCTGCTCGGCATCTGCGCCGCGGGCGGCATCGGCGCCTCGGCCATCCTCGAACGCGTGTAGAAAACGAGAAAGGCGCCCATGGATTTCCATGGGCGCCTTCCTCGTTCAGTGCCTAGTGCTTGCGGCGACCCTTCGGGGCGCGCTTGCCCTTGCTCTGGGTGCGGGCCGCTTCCCGGCGTTCCCGGCGGGTGCTGCTGTCGCCGTCGCTGCCGTACTCCTCGGCGTCGCTGTGCACGGTGGCGTTGCCGTCCTCGGCGGGGCCGTAGTAGCTGAGGCCGCGCTCGGTGCGCTCGTCGATGCCCTTGGCGCGCAACGCGGCCGGAGCCGTGGTGCCGGCCGGGGGGACCTGGTCGGTGGGCAGCGGGCGCGGCGCGTTCGCACCGAGCGGGGACCGCAGGCCCGGATCGACCGAGACGCCTTCGGGTTGCGGCTGCTGCACCTCGACCTGCAGGTTGAACAGGAAGCCGACCGACTCCTCCTTCAGACCCTCGAGCATCGCCGCGAACATGTCGAAGCCCTCGCGCTGGTATTCGACCAGCGGGTCGCGCTGCGCCATGGCGCGCAGGCCGATGCCCTCCTTGAGGTAATCCATCTCGTAGAGGTGCTCGCGCCATTTGCGGTCCAGCACCGAAAGCAGCACCTGGCGTTCGAGATTGCGCATGGAGCCCGCGCCGGCCAGGCCGTCGATCTCCTGCTCGCGCTTCTCGTAGGCGGTGTGCGCGTCCTCGAGCAGGGCGTCCAGGAGTTCCTCGCGGGTCAGGTCGCCGGCTTCGCCGACGCCGGTCTCACCGGTCAGATTCTTGTAGTCCACGCTCACCGGGTACAGCGTCTTGAGCGCTGTCCACAGCTTTTCCAGATCCCAGTCCTCGACGTAGCCCTCGGCGGTGGCGCCGTCGACGTAGGCGGTGATCACGTCGGTGATCATCTCCTGGACCTGGCCCTCCATGTCCTCGCCGCGCAGGATCCGGTTGCGCTCGCCGTAGATGATGGTGCGCTGCTGGTTCATCACCTCGTCGTACTTGAGGACGTTCTTGCGGATCTCGAAGTTCTGCTGCTCGACCTGGGTCTGCGCGCTCTTGATGGCCTTGGAGACCATCTTCGCCTCGATCGGCACATCGTCGGGCAGGTTGAGGCGGGTCATGATCGCCTCGAGGGCCGCGCCGTTGAAGCGCCGCATCAGTTCGTCGCCCAGCGACAGGTAGAACCGGGACTCACCCGGGTCGCCCTGCCGGCCGGAACGACCGCGCAGCTGGTTGTCGATACGCCGGGATTCGTGCCGTTCGGTGCCGAGCACGTACAGGCCACCGGCCTCGCGCACCGCCGCGGCATCTTCCTCGGTCTGCTGCTTGACCTGCTCGAGCGCAGAATGCCAGGCGGCTTCGTACTCGTCCGGGGTTTCCACCGGATCCAGGCCCTGCTTGCGCAGCAGGATGTCGGCGATGATGTCCGGGTTGCCGCCGAGCACGACGTCGGTACCACGACCCGCCATATTGGTGGCGACCGTCACCGCGCCGGGCCGACCGGCCTCGGCGATGATCTCGGCTTCCTTCTCGTGGAACTTCGCGTTCAGCACGTTGTGCGGGATGCCGCGCTTGGTGAACTGCTTGGACAGGTACTCCGAGCGCTCCACGCTGGTGGTACCGATCAGCACCGGCTGGCCGTTTTCGTGCCGTTCGATGCAGTCGTCGACCACGGCGGCGAACTTGGCCTCTTCGGTCTTGTAGATCAGGTCGGACTGGTCCGCGCGGATCATCGGCTTGTTGGTCGGAATCGGGACCACGCCCAGGCCGTAGATCGAATGCAGTTCGGCCGCTTCGGTTTCGGCGGTACCGGTCATGCCGGACAGCTTGTCGTAGAGGCGGAAGTAGTTCTGCAGCGTGATCGTGGCCAGCGTCTGGTTCTCCGGCTGGATCTCGACCTTCTCCTTGGCCTCGATCGCCTGGTGCATGCCCTCGTTGTAGCGGCGGCCGACCAGGATGCGTCCGGTGAACTCGTCGACGATGATGACCTCGCCGTCGCGGACGATGTAGTCCTTGTCCTTCTGGTACAGCTCCTTGGCCTTGATGGAGTTGTTCAGATAGCTGACCAGCGGGGAGTTCGCGGCCTCGTAGAGGTTGTCGATGCCGAGCTGATCCTCGACGAACTCGACGCCGGCCTCGTGCACGCCGATGGTGCGCTTCTTGATGTCGACCTCGTAGTGCAGGTCCTTCTTCAACAGCGGGGCGATGCGCGCGAACTCGGCGTACCACTTCGAGGAGGCGTCGGCCGGGCCCGAGATGATCAGCGGGGTACGGGCCTCGTCGATCAGGATGGAGTCGACCTCGTCGACCACGGCGAAGTTGTGGCCGCGCTGCACCAGGTCGTCGAGCGAGTGCGTCATGTTGTCGCGCAGGTAGTCGAAGCCGAACTCGTTGTTCGTGCCGTAGGTGATGTCGGCGGCGTAGGCGGCGCGGCGCTGGGCCGGGTTCATGCCGCCGAGGATGACGTCGACCTCGAGGCCGAGGAAACGGTGCACGCGGCCCATCCACTCGGCGTCGCGCTTGGCCAGGTAGTCGTTGACCGTGACGACGTGCACGCCGTCGCCGGAGAGCGCGTTCAGGTAGGCCGGCAGCACACAGGTCAGGGTCTTGCCCTCACCGGTCTTCATCTCGGAGATGTTGCCGAGATGCAGTGCGGCGCCACCCATCAGCTGCACCTTGTAGTGCTTCTGGTTCAGCACGCGCCAGGACGCCTCGCGGGCCACCGCGAACGCTTCGAGCAGCAGCTCGTCGAGAGTTTCCCCGTCGGCGTAGCGCTCCCTGAACTCGTCGGTCTTGGCACGCAGCTCAACGTCGGTGAGCGCCTCGAATTCCGACTCGAGCGCGATCACCTCGTCGGCGAGATGGGCCAGCCGCTTGACCGTGCGGCCCTCACCAATCCGTAGCAACCTCGTCAGTGTCAGCGCAGGCACGAGTCTCGTCAGTCCTCTGGTCGGTGTGTCATATGTCGGCCCCCGCCCCGCCAATTCACCTAGCGGGTCCGCAGCACGCTCCATGGTAATTGCCGGGCCCATGGTAGGCGCCGGTGACCAGCGGCGAACGGGTCGCCTCGGGGTTGTCGCGGATACGGCGGCTTTCTTCTCTCACCGTAGCCGAGCAGGATGACTCGCGTCGCTTACGATGGAATGCGTCCGCCGTGTCGAAGGGCGGCAGGGGCAGCGCAGCTCGCAGACCTCTCTCCAGGGGAGCGAAAGCCGTTATGGGGCAGCATGATCGGCAGCGACGGCAATCGTTCGACCAGGTAAGCGCAAGGAGTAGCGGGCAGCGTGATCACAAGGTTGACGCCGCAGGACGCGTCTTTCTTCCGGCTGGAGTCCAGTAGCAATCCGATCCACATCGGCGCGCTCGCGATCGTTCGCAACACCGATCAGCACCCGGGGGTCGGATACGACCGCCTGGTCGACCTGGTCGAGAGCCGATTGGCGCTGGTGCCGCGCTATCGCCGCAAGGTGCGCGAGATCCCGTTCGCCCTGGGCCGCCCGGTGTGGGTGGAGGACAGCGGCTTCGACATCACCTATCACATTCGCAGGTCGGCGCTGCCGCATCCGGGCACCGACGAACAGCTGCACGACCTGGTGGCGCGGCTGGCCTCGCGCCCGCTGGATCAGACCCGCCCGCTGTGGGAGATGTATCTGATCGAGGGCTTGTCCGGCGGCCGGTCCGCGATCTTCACCAAGACCCATTCGGCCCTGGTCGACGGGGACAGCGCGCTGGAGATCGGGCACGTCATCCTGGATGTGAGCCAGGCGCCGCGCGGTCTGGCCGACGATGCCTGGGTCGCGCCGCGCGAACCCCGCGACAGCGAACTGCTGCTCGGCGCGCTGGCGCACCTGGCCGCGCAGCCGCGCGATGTGCTCGAGGTCGCTCGCGATGCCAGCGCGGACGCGTTCGCCACGGTCGCCGCCGCGGGCAAGGCGCTGGACTCGGTGATCTCGGCGGTGCGCGCGGCCACCACCGGCGCACCCGACAGCCCGCTCAACACCAAGACCTCCCGCAACCGCCGCTTCGATGTGGTGCGCAGCGATCTGGAGGACTACCGCACCATCCGCAAACGCTTCGACTGCTCGATCAACGACGCCATCCTCGCGGTCGTCACGGGGGCCTTACGGAATTGGCTGCTTTCGCGCGGCGAATCGCTCACCGAGTCCTCGGCGGTGCGCGCGGTGGTCCCGATGTCGGTGTACGTCGACGGGGCCGACGAGCTGAAACCGGCGAGCGAGGTGTCCTCGTTTCTCATCGATCTGCCGGTCGGCGAACCCAATCCGGTGATGCGGCTGTCGCACATCGCGCATGCCACCGAGGCCAACGGCAAGCATCGGCGCGGGGTGCGGGCGCGCACCCTGGTGCACCTGGCCGGATTCGCACCGGCGAGCCTTCATGCCATGAGTGTGCGCGCGGCGAGTACTTTCGCAGAGCACACGTTCAATTTGGTGATCACCAACGCGCCGGGTCCGCAAACGCCGATGTTCATCGGCGGCGCGCGGATGCTGGAGATGTATCCGGTGTCGCCGCTGCTGCGCAATCAGGCCTCGAGTATCGGGATCACGTCCTACGACGGACATGTGTTCTACGGGCTCAACGCCGATCGCGACGCGATGGCCGACATCGGCGTACTGGCCGCCGCGGTCCACGAATCCATGGAGGAGATGCTCGGTGCCTGTGTCTGACGAGAAGATGCGCGTCTACATTCCGGCCACGGTGCCGATGCTGCGCACGCTGGTCGCCGAGCGCGAGATCTTCCCGCTCGGCGCGACGGCGTTCGCGGTCACCCCGACCTTGCGTGAGGCCTATGCCTCCGGGGACGACGACGAACTGGCCGAGGTGGCGATGATGGAGGCCGCGCGCGCTTCGCTGCGGCTGCTGGCCGGTGAACGCGACGACGCGGATGACTCGGGCAGCCCCGCGGAGAGCGAGCCGAGCCGCCCGATCTACCGGCGCGCGGTGATCGCCGCCGACGTGATCGGCGCCAAGCACCGTCCCGATCTGGACGACGCCGTGGTGAAGCTGGCAGGCCCGTTGACCTACAACCAGATCGCGTCCGTGCACGTCGACCTGGCCGACGCCGAACCGCAGGTGGCCAAGGCCGTGGACGTCATCGACGCCGCCGACCTGGGCGATACCGACGCCGAGTTCGTGCTCGGTGACGCCGAGGATCACCAGCTCGCCTGGTACGCGGCGCAGGAACTGCCGTTCTTGCTCGACCTGCTCTGAGCCCGGGCAGGACACGCTAACCTACGATGCCGTAACCTTGCGGTCGGAGTAGCCCGCACTGAGCGAGTCTTGCGAGCTGCAAATCAGACACAGGAGATATACGGCACCGATGGTCTTCAAGAATGTGCGCGAGTGGCTGGAAGCACCGGCCGCGAGTGTCGCCGAGCGTGGCGGCCGGCTGAACGTGTTGCGCGGCGCTGTCGCCCGGGTGACCACACCGCTGCTGCCCGACGACTACCTGCACCTGGCCAACCCGCTGTGGTCGGCACGTGAGTTGCGCGGCCGAGTTGTCGAGGTGCGCAAGGAAACCGCGGATTCGGCGACTTTGGTGATCAAGCCGGGCTGGGGTTTCGATTTCAAATATCAGCCGGGCCAGTACATCGGCATCGGCATTCTGGTCGAGGGCCGCTGGCACTGGCGCTCCTACTCGCTGACCTGCCCGCCGAACTGGTCCGAGCCGGGCCACGGCGGCAAGCGCGTCATCTCCATCGCGGTCAAGGCGATGCCGGAGGGCTTCCTGTCCAGCCATCTGGTCAACGGCGTCAAGCCCGGCGCTGTCATCCGCTTGCAGGCGCCGCAGGGCCGGTTCGTGATGTCGTTCCCGCCGCCCGACAAGGTGCTGTTCCTCACCGCGGGCAGCGGTATCACCCCGGTGATGGCGATGCTGCGCGGGATGGACCGGCGTGAGCGCGTCACCGATGTGGTGCACCTGCACTCCGCGCGCACCGCCGAGGACGTGATGTTCGGCAACGAGCTGCGCGCGCTGCACGACCGGCACCCGAGCTTCAGCACGCATCTGCATCTCACCGGCGAGAACGGCAAGTTCAAGCTGACCGATCTGGACGAGCGTTTCCCGGATTGGCGCGACCGCGAGACCTGGGCCTGTGGTCCGGCGGCGATGCTCGACGAGATCGAGAAGCACTGGCGCGAGGCGGGCCTGTCGGACAAGTTGCACGTGGAGCGGTTCGAGGCGGAACGCTCCGCGATCGGCGAGGGTGGCACCGTCACCTTCGCCAAGTCCGACCGCAGCGTCGAGGTGGACGGGGCGACCAGTCTGCTCGAAGCGGGCGAGTCGGCCGGGGTTCAGATGCCGTTCGGCTGCCGGATGGGTATCTGCCAAACCTGTGTGCTGACATTGAGTTCCGGCCATGCCCGTGATTTGCGCAACGGTGACGAGAAGCGCGAAGGCGACAAGGTGCAGACCTGCATCTCCGCCGCCGCCGGTGACTGCACGCTCGAAATCTGAGCGAACATCCCTGGTAGGAACGACACGGCCGGGGTAAACAACTACTGACAAATGGGGCAGCAGCGCAGCTGCGGGGTGGGTGGACACAGGTAAGCTCGGGCTGAGTTCGAGCCGACGAAGGGACCCGGGTGGCAATCACCGACATCAAGGCATTCGCGCACCTCACCGAAGCCGATATCGAGATGCTGGGCCAAGAGCTCGATGCGATTCGACGTTCCGTCGAGCTGTCGCGCGGCGAACGTGACGCGAAGTACATCCGCCGCACCATCGCCGCGCAGCGCGGCCTGGAAGTGGCCGGACGCGCAATCCTTTTCGGCAGTCGCAATCGGTGGGCCTGGCTCACCGGTACCGCGCTGCTGTCGGTCGCCAAGATCGTCGAGAACATGGAGCTCGGGCACAACATCAGCCACGGGCAGTGGGACTGGATGAACGATCCGGAGATCCACTCCACCAACTGGGAGTGGGATCAGACGGGTCCGTCGTCGCAGTGGCGGCGCGCGCACAACTACTCCCATCACACCTACACCAACGTGCTCGGCAAGGACGAGGACCTCGGCTTCGGCATCCTGCGGATGACTCGTGACGAGCCTTGGCGCCGCGTGCATCTGGTGCAGCCTGTCGCCAACCTGATCCTGGCCGCCACCTTCGAGTGGGGCATCGCGCTGCACGACTGGGATGCCGAGAAGGAACTCTCCGGTCACCCCAAGAAGTGGAACTCCGAGCCGAACAAGGAGTTCGCGCGCAAAGCGGCCCGCCAGGTCGCCAAGGACTTCGTGTTCTATCCGGCGCTCACCGGGCCGGCGTGGAAGTCGACGCTGAAGGCCAACGCCACCGCCAACCTGGCCCGCAACCTGTGGGCCTACGCGGTGATCTTCTGCGGCCATTTCCCCGACGGCGCCGAGAAGTTCACCGTCGAGCAGCTCGATGGTGAGACCAGCGGCGAGTGGTACCTGCGCCAGATGCTGGGCAGCGCCAACTTCAAGGCCGGGCCCGCGATGGCGTTCATGAGCGGCAACCTGTGCTACCAGATCGAGCATCACCTGTTCCCGGATCTGCCGAGCAACCGGTACGCCGAGGTCGCGGTCAAGGTTCGTGAACTGTGCGACAAGTACGACCTGCCCTACACCACCGGCTCGCTGGGCAAGCAGTACCTGCTCGCGTTCCGCACCATCCACAAGCTCGCGCTGCCGGACAAGTTCCTCAAGCGCACCGCCGACGATGCCCCGGAAACGTCCTCGGAGCGCAAGTTCGCGGGCATCACCCTGCCTTCGCTACCTACCGCGGCGCAGATGCAGGAGACGTGGCACGACACCCACATCATCCCCGTCGATCCCGCGACCGGGCAGCGCTACGGCCTGCGCTCGGCGATGCAGGAGGCGAGGGTCGTGCTGAAGGCGAAAGCCAAGCACGAGAAGGAAGTTCTGCGTGAGGCCCGGCGCGCGCTGAAGGAGAAAGCGCGCCAGGAGAAGCAGATGCTGCGCGAAGCCGGTGTGGCACTGCAGGAGCGGGCCCGCCACGAGCAGGAAACGTTGCGGCACAAGCCGTTCTGGGCTAAGGCGACACGCCGATTCGGGTAACGGCTTAGCATCGTTCCGTCACGATTTCAATGCGGGATTTGCCACACTTTCAGCTCGAATCTCACAACCTACGGTCACGTAACTTACGGTACTGTAACCGGCATGGCGATCTCGGATGTCAAGGAATACGCACACCTCACCCCGGAGGATGTCGAAGCAATCGGGGCCGAACTCGATGCCATCCGCCGTGAGGTCGAGTCCGCACGTGGTGAAAGCGATGCCCGCTACATTCGCAACGTGATCCGGCTCCAGCGTGCTCTGGAAATCAGCGGCCGCGGTGTCCTGTTCTTCAGTCTGTTCCCGCCGGCCTGGGTCGCGGGCGCCGCGCTGCTCGGCACGGCCAAGATCATCGAGAACATGGAGATCGGCCACAACGTCATGCACGGCCAGTGGGACTGGATGAACGATCCGGAAATCCACTCCACCAACTGGGAATGGGACAACGCGGGCCCGTCCGAGCACTGGAAGATCACCCACAACTTCCTGCACCACAAGTACACCAACGTGCTCGGCATGGACGACGACATCGGCTACGGCCTGCTGCGCGTCACCCGCGATCAGCGCTGGTCCCCGTTCTACCTGGGCCAGCCGGTGTACAACCTGCTGCTGCAGATGTTCTTCGAATACGGCGTCGCCATCCAGCATCTGGAGCTCGGCAAGGTCGCCAAGAAGAAGTGGGCGCCCGGCAGCCCGGAGCGGATCCAGTTCGAGGAAGACCGCAAGCTGGTGCTGAAGAAGATCGGCAAGCAGGCCGCCAAGGACTACCTGATCTTCCCGCTGCTCACCGGTCCCGCGTTCTTCGGCACGCTGACCGCGAACCTGGCCGCCAACGTGATGCGCAACGTCTGGACCAACGCCGTCATCTTCTGCGGCCACTTCCCCGACGGCGCGGAGAAGTTCACCAAGGGCGATGTGCTGACCGAGACCCAGGGCGAGTGGTACCTGCGCCAGATGCTGGGCAGCGCCAACATCTCCGGCGGCAAGGTCCTGCACTTCATGACCGGCAACCTCAGCCACCAGATCGAACACCACCTCTTCCCCGACCTGCCGTCCAACCATCTGGCCGGCATCGCGGTGCGGGTGCGGGCCATGTGCGAGAAGTACGACCTGCCCTACACCACCGGTTCGCTGCCGGTGCAGTACTTCAAGTCGTGGCGCACCATCATGAAGCTGTCGCTGCCCAACAAGTACCTGCGCCGCGGCACCGACGATGCCCCGGAGACCAAGTCGGAGAAGGCCTTCGGCGGCTCCGCGCTGATCGACCCGGCCACCGGTAAGCGCGTCGGCCTACGCACGGCGCTGAAGGAAGGCCGCAGACGGATCACCCGCCGCGAGCCGGTTTCGGTCGGCTAGCACCAAACACTCCGAATCGGGAGCCCAGCTGAGCTGGGCTCCCGATTTTTGTTTCGTCGGCCCGAGCGGCCGCCGCGACTCGCCCGCCGACCGTGGTGTTCCGTCGGCAGCACCGGCCTGATGCTTAAAGTGCCTGGCTATGGCCGGTTTCCGGAGATGTGCCCTGGTGCTGGCGCTGGGTGGCGTGGCCGTGTTCTCGGGGCCCGGACAGCTCGCGACTGCCACGCCGCGCCCGCTACCGCTCGGCGGGGGTATGGGTGTCGCGTTGCCGCACGGGGTGCCGATGGCCGAGGCGCGGCGGTTCCACGCCTGCACACTCACCGCCGTCGGCTACGACGCGATGGACAACCTCATCGGAATCACCAACGCCCACTGCGTTTATGACGATGACGGCCACCAGTGGCCCGGTGACGAGGTGCTGGCGCACTCGGCGGTCGCGGTCGCGGCCGGGCAGCGGGAGGCGATCGGGCGGGTGGCACACATCAGCGGCGGCAATCCGATCATCCCGGGCCCCAACGGTATCGGGCTGGACTACGCGGTCATCGTCTTCGATCGAGACAAGGTCGTCGCGGCGCCGACGATCGCGGGTGTTCCGATCCGGCGTATCGCCCCGCCCCCGCCGCCGGGTGCGCACGTGTGCAAACAGGGCATCACCACCGGCCTCACCTGCGGAGTCATGCTCCGCACCAGCGGCCCCTACATCGTGAACACCATCGCCGAAGGCGCGGGCGACTCCGGTTCGCCCGTCGTCGCGGGTGATGCCCTGATCGCCACCCAGTGGGTGACCGGTGCGGGCACCGCGATGACCGCCATCCTCGCCGACCTCGATCGCCGGGGCGGCCCGGGCGCCGGTTTCCGCCTTGCCACTGCTTGACTGGACCGGTGAGTGCTCAGGAGTTGTACGAGGTCATCCGGCGGCGGCGCGACGTGCGCGCCGAGTTCACCGGCGAACCGGTGGACGAGGCCACCCTGCTGCGGATTCTCGATGCCGCCCACCGCGCGCCCAGCGTCGGGAACTCGCAGCCGTGGGACTTCATCGTGGTGCGGGACCCGGCGACCCTGCGCACGTTCGCCGACCACGTCGCGAGCAAGCGCGTCGAGTTCCACGACTCCCTCCCGCCGGACCGCGCCGCCACCTTCGACCCCATCAAGATCGAGGGCATCACCGAGTCCGGCACCGGCATCGTCGTCACCTACCGGCACGACCGCGGCGGCCCACAGGTCCTCGGCCGCGCCACGGTCCCCGAAACCGGCGTCTACTCAGCGGTTCTCGCCATCCAGAACCTCTGGCTCGCGGCGACCGCCGAAGGAATCGGCGTCGGCTGGGTCTCCTTCTACGACCCGGAGTTCCTCACCGACCTCGTCGACCTGCCCGAGCACCTCCAGCTCGTCGCCTGGCTCTGCGTCGGCCCGGTCCACGAATTCCAGGAAGTCCCCGACCTGGAACGCTTCGGCTGGCGCACCGGCCGCCCGCTAGCGGAGGCGATCCATCGAGAAACCTTCGGCGCTCAGGACGCTCCGCCGGCCAGGTCGTCCGCGTACCCACGAAGCCCTGGTTCATAGCGCTTGATCTCCGGGGTGTCGAGGCGATCGACCACCAGCCGCAGCAGCGTGGCCATGGCTTGGTCGGAGCGGCCGGACGCATGCAAGGTCAGCGCGACGAAGACCCGGAGCGATTCGGAATCCGGAAACTCGGCGCAAGCCTGCTGCAGCACCTGCATCGACTCGTCGTACCGCTCGAGATTGCGCAGTGAGCTCCCGTACTGCAACAGGCAGCGCCGCTTGGTGTCGCCGCTCAGCCCGGGCAGCGCCTGCTCGTAGTACTCGATCGCCTTCTTCTCTTGTCCCGCAGTGTCATACGAGCCGCCGACCTCGTACAGCACATACGGGTTGCCCGGATGCTCCGCGAGCAACTTCTCGAAGAAGTCGATCGTCGGCTGCATATGCTCCCGATCCCTTTTCGCGAACGCCTCTGCGATGGTCTCGGCCAGCTCCGGAGTCAATTCTTCGCGCACAGACCCTGCTCTCCCTAGCGACTGATGTCCGCAATGGAACCGCACATTCTTCGTCGCGGCAATCCCTTTGTCAGGCCCCCGGATCCGGTACTTTGTGCCCGTGGACCGCGCTGCCGTGCAGGCTTGGGTCGAAGAATACGAGCGTGCCTGGCGTACGCCAGGCACGGAATCGCTCGACGGGCTATTCGCGCCCGGGGTCGGGTACCTGGTGTCTCCGTGGGCGGAGCCGATCGATGGGCTCGACGCGCTGGCCGAATTCTGGGAGCAGGGGCGCGACGGGCCCGACGAGGCGTTCCGGATGGAAGCCGAAGTTGTTGCGGTCGAGGGGGATACGGCCGTGATCCGGGTGGAGGTCGAGTACGAGCGAGATGATCCCGCGCGGTGGCGCGACATCTGGATTCTGTGCTTCGACTCCGTCGGGCGGTGCACCTGGTTCGAGGAATGGCCGTTCGCCCCAGGTTCGCATTAGGACTAGGTGTGGGTGCGGAACCACGGGTCGTTGGAATCGATGGCGGTCAGCAGCATGCGGATGGCGGCGACCCGGCGTTCCTTGCCGGGCAACAGGTCCAGGGCGCATTCGGGGTCGATAGGTGGGCCGAGGTGGGTGCAGCCGCGGGGGCAGTCCTGGATGGCTGCGGCGAGGTCGGTGAAGGCGGCGATGACATCGTCGGGGGTGATGTGGGCCAGGCCGAAGGAACGGACGCCGGGGGTGTCGATGACCCAGCCGCCCGCCGGTAGCGGCAGGGCGACGGATTGGGTGGAGGTGTGGCGGCCCTTGCCGACACCGGAGACGATGCCGACGGCCCGATCCGCGTCGGGGACAAGACGATTCACCAAGGTGGACTTGCCGACGCCGGAGTGGCCGATGAAGGCGGTCAGCTTGTTGTCGAGCAGGGCGTTGACCGGTTCCAGCGGATCGTCGACGCCGCCGTAGACGATGGTGAGGTCGAGATCATCGAAGGCGGTGGCGAAATCGGATTCGGCGACCAGATCGTGCTTGGTCAGGCACAGAATCGGGCGCAGCCCACCGGCATACGCGGCGACCATGGCGCGCTCCACGAAACCGGTGCGCGGCGGCGGGTCGGCGAGGGCGACCACGATGAACAGCTGCTCGGCGTTGCCGACCACGATGCGCTCGAACGGATCGGTGTCATCGGCGGTGCGGCGCAACACCGTTCGGCGATCGGCGACCCGCACGATGCGCGCCAGGCTGTCGGGCTTGCCGGACAGGTCACCGACCACGTCCACCTGATCGCCCACCACGATCGGGGTGCGGCCCAGCTCGCGGGCCCGCATCGCCACGATCAGCCGTTCCGGATCGCCGCCGAGCACGCAACCCCAGCGGCCGCGGTCCACCGAGACCACCATCGCGGCTTCCGCGTCATTGTGCTGCGGACGGGTTTTCGTGCGCGGACGGGTGCTCTTACCAGGACGAACCCGGACATCGGTTTCGTCGTAGCTCGAAGAGCTACGCCCCCTGCTCAGTTCGACACTCCGCTAGGCGCGAGCATCTGCTCCCACAGCTCCACGAAGCCGGGCAGCGTCTTCGCGGTGGTGCCGATGTCCTCGATCTCGATGCCGGGCACCTTCAGGCCGAGGATCGCGCCCGCGGTCGCCATCCGGTGGTCGGCGTAGGAATGCCAACGGCCGCCGTGCAATTCGGCCGGGACGATCTCGAGCCCGTCCTCGGTTTCGGTGACCTTGCCGCCGAGCCGGTTGATCTCGGTGGACAGCGCCGCCAGCCGGTCGGTCTCGTGCCCGCGCAGATGCGCGATGCCGCGCAGCACGGACGGGGACTCGGCGAGCGCGGCGAGGGCGGCCACGGTGGGGGTGAGCTCGCCGACGTCGTGCAGATCGATATCGATGCCCGCGAGGCGGTCCGGCCCGTGCACGGTGAGGATGCCGTCGACGTTGCCCGCCTCCGCACCCATCCGCACCAGGATCTCCCGGATGACATCGCCCGGCTGGGTGGTGATCCGTGGCCAGTGCGGAATGCTTACCGCGCCGCCGGTGATCGCCGCGGCGGCCAGGAAGGGCGTCGCGTTCGACAGGTCCGGTTCGACTTCCCAGTCGACCGCGCGGATCGGGCCGGGGTGCACCGTCCAAGTCTGCGCCTTGCGGCTATCGGCCGGCGCCTCCACCGACACGTCGGCGCGCCGCAGCATCTCCACCGTCATCTCGATATGCGGCATGGACGGCAGCGCCTTGCCGTCGTGATGCACGGTGAGACCCTGGTCGAAACGCGCGCCGGAAAGCAGCAGCCCGGAGACGAACTGCGAGGAACCGGACGCGTCGATGGTGACGGCGCCGCCGCGCAGCGCGCCCTTGCCGTGCACGGTGAAGGGCAGGGTGTCGCCGTCGATCTCGGCGCCGAGCCCGCGCAGCGCGTCGAGGATGGTGCGCAGCGGACGGGCCCGGGCCTGCGCGTCACCGTCGAAGGCCACGTCCCCGGCGGCCAGCGTGGCGGCCGGGGGAAGGAAGCGCATGACCGTGCCGGCCAGCCCGCAGTCGACGGACCCGGTACCGAGCGCGGCGGGGGTCACGGTGACGGTGTCGCCCTCGCCTTCGATGCGCGTGCCCATGGCCCGCAGCGCCTCGATCATCAGATTGGTGTCGCGACTGCGCAGCGCCCCGGTGATCGTCGAGGGACCGTCGGCCAAAGCCGCCAGAATCAATGCCCGATTGGTGATCGATTTCGATCCGGGCAGGGTAACGGTGGCGTGGACGGGAACATCGACATGGGGCGCTTGCCAATAAGTCACAGGTCCATCTTCGCCCATACAACCCACCGACACGCGGGCGGTCCAGGGATCCAGCACCTCAGGGTGAACGCCGAGCGCAGCGAGGCAAGCCCGAAGCAGTGCGGCACCGGGGAAGCGAAGCGCCCCCGGTGCCCATCCGAACTCCGGTCGGCAGGGCGAAAGCCGAGCGTAGCGAGGTGCCGCCCTGCCGACCCCCTTACTTGTGGCGTCCGTGCAGGAACGGGACCATCTTGCGGAGCAGGTTCATGGTGGAGTCGCTGCGGGAATAGGACAAAAGGGCCATGCCCGGAATCGCGAAGCGCTGCACCGCGATCGAGTGCGGGCGGGCGAATTCGCGCAGGCCGGGCTCGCCGTGGATGCGGCCGATACCGGAATCGCCGACGCCGCCGAAGGGCAGGCCGGGGATGGCGGCGAAGGCCAGCACCGAGTTCACCGAGGTGGCGCCCACGCGCAGGCGGCGCGCGATCTCCAGGCCGTTCTTCTTGGAGTAGACCGCCGAGGACAGCCCGTACTTGGACTTGTTGGCCAGCTCCACCGCCTCGTCGACACCGTCGACGGTCTTGATGGTGACGGTGGGGCCGAAGGTTTCCTCGGCGACTGCCTCGGAGTCCTCGTCCACGTCGACCAGCACGACCGGCTCGATGAAAGGACCCTTGACCGACTCCGGGCCGCCCAGCACCGCGGTGCCGCCCTTCTTCAGCGCGTCCTCGATGTGGCGGCGCACGATATCGATCTGGCTCGGCATGGTCATCGGGCCGTAGTGCGACTTGGCGCCGGAGCCCGGCTTCACCTCGGACAGGATCCGCTTGACCTCGGCGACGAATTCCTCACGCACCGAACGGTCCACGTACACCCGCTCCACACCGGCGCAGGTCTGGCCGCTATTAGAAGTGGCGCCCCAGGCGACCGCGTCGGCGGCGGCCTTCACATCGGCGTCACCCGCGACGATCACCGCGTCCTTGCCGCCGGCTTCCAGCAGCACCGGAGTCAGGGTGTCGGCGGCAGCCGCCATGATCTTCTTGGCGGTCGCGGTGGAACCGGTGAAGGCGATCTTGTCGACGCCCGCGCGGACCAGCGCGGCCCCGGTCTCGCCGTATCCGTTGACGGTCTCGAAAATGCCTTCGGGCAGTTCCGGATTGGCCTTCTTGAACGCTGCGGTGAGGAAGTTGCCGATGCCGGTGGAGTACTCGCTCGGCTTGAACACCACGGTGTTGCCCGCGGCGAGCGCGTAACCGATGGAGCCGTTGGGGGTGTAGACCGGGTAGTTCCACGGCCCGATCACGCCGACCACACCGAGCGGGCGGTGCTCGATCCGGGCGGAGAAGTTCGCCATCAGCGGGCCGGGGGAGACCTTCTTCGGGCCGAGGACCTTCTTGACGTTCTTGGCGGCCCAGGCGATGTGCTCGAGCGCCAGCATCAACTCCAGGAAGGCGTCGTCGAGCGGCTTGCCGTTCTCCCGGTGGATCAGGGTGCAGAACTCCTCGGAGTCCGTCACGAGCTGGGATTCCCAGCGCTGCAGGTACTTCCGGCGTTCGGCGTAGGTCAGAGCGCCCCAGGTCGTGGCGGCGGTGCGGGCCTTGGCGACGGCCGCGCGCACCGCGTCCTCGTCGTCGATGGTGTAAGTGGCGATGACCTCCCCGGTGGCCGGATCGACCGACGTCAGCAACGTTTCGGGGGTGGTCTCGGTGGTGGTCACGGTGGAACTCTCCTCTTACCTCTGCGGCGGCCCGGTCGGTGCGCGCACCGGAGTGGACGAGGTGTGATCCACCCCATCCGATGAGAGGATGTTATGCGAAAACTCTCACCAGGTCACCAGTCAACTTCAATTGTCCCCGGAAAGTGTCAGGGGATGGTGGGACTATCGAGATATGTGCGGACGATATGCGACCACCACGAACCCCGGCAAGCTCGCCGTGGAATTGGACGCCCTGGACGAGACGGGAAGCGAAAACGATTCGGGCGGAAACAATTTCACCAATTACAACGTCGCGCCGACCACCCAGGTGCTGACCGTGGTGGAACGCCACGACCACGGCCACCCCGACGACGACCCGAAGCTGCGGATTCGCCGCATGCGCTGGGGCCTGATCCCGCTGTGGACCAAGGTCGCCGAGCCCGGCGTCCCCGCCAAGGGCAAACCGCTGTTCAACGCCCGGGCCGACAAGGCCGCCACCACGCCCTCGTTCCGGGACGCGGTGAAATACCGGCGCTGCCTGGTCCCGATGGACGGCTGGTACGAGTGGCTCGTCGAGCCGGACGCCAGCAAGAAGGGCAAGGTGGCCAAGCAGCCCTATTTCATGGCCAACGCCGACGGTTCCCGGCTCTATATGGCCGGTCTGTGGTCGGTGTGGCGGGATAAATCCCTGCCCGACAGCGATCCGCTGCTGTCCTGCACCATCCTCACCACCGACGCGATCGGCGATCTGACCAGCATCCACGACCGGATGCCGCTGCCGATGCCGCGTGAGCACTGGGATGCCTGGCTGGATCCGGACCATCCGGCCCCCGCCGAACTGCTGGAGACACCCACCCCCGACCGGATCTCCGGGATCGTGGCGCGGCCGGTCTCGCAACTGGTGAACAGCGTGCGCAACAACGGCCCGGAGCTGCTCGAACCCCTGGAGGGTGGCACGAAAACGGCCGAGCAGATCAGATTGCTCTGATTCGCTCGGCCGGTGCTGTGTTTGTTCAGAGTTTGCAGGGCACCGATTCGCTGGCGAGACTCAAACCGCACTTGATGACGCCCGCGCCCAGATCGATCATCTTGGTGACCAGTCCGCCGCCCAGCTTCTCGGCCTTCTCCGCCTTCTTCTCGCCCTCGTCGGGAGCGGACTTGCCGGGGGCGCCGGGCTGCTGGCCGGGGTTGATGACCACAGGTTCGGCGCCGGCCGGGAGGGTGGACACCGGGCCGAGCGTCAGAGCTAAAGCTCCCAGTGCCGCGACGAGCGAGCGGGAGACGAGACGGTGCTGAGACTTCATGAGCATCACATCCTCGGGTCGGACGAATCGGACCTAGCTGGAGCTCGATCGCCCTAATTACCGCACAGATCGGCGACGAGCTGTTGGATGCCACACGGTCTGTTTTCGCTCAGGCGGTGATCGGTGCGGTCACCGCCGCCGCCAACCGAACCAGGTCAGCGGGCGCGAGTTCGATCTCCAGCCCACGCCGCCCCGCACTGCACAGCATCCGGTCCCACGTCAGCGCCGACTCGTCCACCACGGTCGGCAGCTGCTTGCGCTGGCCGAGCGGGGAGATTCCGCCGAGCACGTAGCCGGTGGTCTTCTCGGCCTTCGTCTTGTCCGCCATGGTCGCCTTCGGCGCGCCGAGCGCGGCCGCGGCGGCCTTGAGCGACAACGTATTCGGCACCGGCAGCACCGCCACCGCGAGGGTCCCGGTGGACAGTTCGATCACCAGGGTCTTGAAGATCTGCCCCGGCTGCACGCCGAGTTCCGCGCCGAGCGCGTCGACCGCCTCGGTGCCGTAGGAATCCGAGCGCGGATCGTGGGTGTAAGCGTGCACGCGATGCGCCACCCCCGACTTGGTCAGGGTGCGGATCGCCGGTGTCGAGGCTCCAGCCATGGCTGTGACTGTAATTCGTGGCCCGGGAACACCGGGACGCCCGTGCCTGTTGCATGCCATAGCAGCCAGTTGTTGACGTGTAAGGAGAATCCGGTGCCCGTACTGCTCGACGAACGTCCGGTATGGACCGGGGCCCCGCCCGTGGACACGCAGTTCCCGATCGATATGCCGGTGCCGGTAGATTTGGCAGGTACCGCTATCGAAGGGACAGGTGTGACGAGCGACGATGACGTGGTGGACGACAGTGCCCCCGCTGTAGTCGACGAGGCGGAACTGGCACAGCGGTTCGAGCGCGACGCGCTCCCGATGCTGGACCAGCTCTATGGCGCCGCGCTGCGCATGACCAGGAACCCCGCCGACGCCGAGGACCTGGTGCAGGAGACCTTCGTCAAGGCGTTCCAAGGGTTCAAGAGCTTCCGGGAGGGCACCAACCTGCGGGCGTGGCTGTACCGGATCCTCACCAACACCTACATCAACTCCTACCGCAAGAAGCAGCGGCAGCCCGCGCAGTACCCGACCGACGAGATCTCCGACTGGCAGCTCGCGGCCACCGCCGAGCACACCTCGACGGGCCTGCGTTCGGCCGAGGTGGAGGCGCTGGACGCGCTGCCCGACGACGACATCAAGGCGGCGCTGCAGGAGCTTCCCGAGGAGTTCCGGATGGCGGTGTACTACGCCGACGTCGAAGGTTTCCCGTACAAGGAGATCGCCGACATCATGGGCACCCCCATCGGTACCGTGATGTCCCGGCTGCACCGCGGCCGCAAGCAACTGAAGGGTTTGCTCGCCGACGTGGCGCGCGAGCGCGGGTTCAACCGCGGTGAACGGCAGGAGGTCAAGCAGTGAGTGACGACATGGAGCTCGACTGCCGGGCCGTGCTGGCCGATGTCTGGCTGATGCTCGACGGTGAGTGTGACGACGCCACCCGGGCTCGGTTGCAGCACCACATGGATCACTGCTCGCCCTGCATCGAGGCCTATGGCATCGAGGAGAAGGTCAAGGGCCTGCTCAGCCGCAAATGCGGCGGCGACCGGGCACCCGATTCGCTGCGGGACCGGCTGACCATCGAGATCCGGCGGTCGATCACGATTACCGAGATCGAGACCAAAGAGTCCTGAGACCAAAGCATTGAGCGGCCCGCGCTTCCATTGGAAGTGCGGGCCGCTCGGTGTTCTTCACACGTGCGCTACGCCTCAGGCGTTGGGCCGCTTGCCGTGGTTGGCTGCGCTTCCCTTGCGGCTGCGCTTCTTACGTCCACGCTTACCCATGAGTAGGCTCCCTTCTGATTGAAGGCCATTCTTTCACGTGTGGTTGGCTGTACCTTCAGCGGCAGGGTTGTTCCGAGTTGCAGACCGAACCGAAGAATGGGGTGTCCATGGCCGAGGAAGTGCGCGCGGAGATGGTGTCGACTGTCCTGACCGTCGACGTCAAGGTCGGCGACAAGGTGCACGTCGACCAGGCGCTCATCCTGCTCGAGTCCATGAAGATGGAGATCCCCGTGCTCACCGAGGTCGAGGGTGAGGTCACCGAGGTCGCGGTGCAGCCGGGCCAGGTCCTGCAGGCGGGCGATCTGATCGCCGTGATCTCCTGATCGAAGCGTAGATCCAACGTGTCGACCCTCAGTGAGCTACTCGCCGAACACACCGACCTCCCCGGTACCGCCGTGGACCATCTGCAACGGGTGGTGGGCGATTGGCAGTTGCTCGCCGATCTGTCCTTCGCGGACCTGCTGCTCTGGGTCGGCGCCGGACCGGTCACCGACGGCGCCGACGTGGTGTGCGTCGCGCAGTGCCGCCCGACCACTGCGGCCACCGTGCACCTCGAGGACAAGGTCGGCACCACCGCCACCCCCAACGATCATCCGCAGGTCTTCGACGCGCTGCTGAGCGGCAAGATCGTGCGCGCGGACAGCGACGGCGAGGCGGCGGGCGTCTATCACCCGCATCCGGTGCACGCGATCCGCGAGGCCATTCCGGTGCGCTGCGGCGACGACGTGATCGCGGTGCTGTCCCGGGACACCGACATGCAGCGTTCCCGGGTCCGCAGCACGCTGGAGATGGCCTATGTGGCCTGCGCCGACGACCTGTGCCAGATGATCGCCGAGGGCACCTTCCCGACCACCGAGGACCGCGCGGCCACGCACTCCAGTCCACGCGCCGGTGACGGTTTCATCCGGATCGACACCGCGGGCATCGTGGTCTACGCCAGCCCGAACGCGCTGTCGGCCTATCACCGGATGGGTCTGCAGAGCGATCTGGCCGGACAGGATCTCGCGGTCACCACCCGCTCGCTGATCACCGATCCGTTCGACGCCCAGGAAGTGGTCGGCGACATCCAGGCCGCGCTGGCCGGGCGCACCGGCCGCCGCATGGAGGTCGAGGCGCGCGGCGCCACCGTGCTGCTGCGCACCCTGGTGCTGCGCCCGCACGGCGAATTGGCCGGTGCCGCAGTGCTTGTCCGCGACGTCACCGAGGTCAAGCGCCGCGACCGCGCGCTGTTGTCCAAGGATGCGACCATCCGTGAGATTCATCACCGGGTGAAGAACAACCTGCAGACGGTGGCCGCGCTGCTGCGCCTGCAGGCCCGCCGCACCGAGAACGAGGAGGCGCAGGTCGCGCTGACCGAATCGGTGCGTCGCGTGACTTCCATTGCCTCCGTACACGAAATGCTGTCCATGTCGGTGGACGAAGAGGTCGATCTCGACGAGGTCGTGGACCGGCTGCTGCCGATCATGGCCGATGTCGCCACCGTGCACACCACGCGGATCAAGGTGCGCCGCGCCGGCTCGCTGGGCGTCTTCTCGGCCGAGCGCGCGACTCCGCTGGTGATGGTGCTGACCGAGCTGGTGCAGAACGCTATCGAGCACGCCTTCGATTCGGGCGAAAACGGCACGGTGACAATCCGTTCCGAGCGCTCGGCGCGCTGGCTGGATGTGATCATCAGCGATGACGGCCGGGGTCTGCCCGCCGGCTTCAGCCTGGAATCCTCCGACCGCCTCGGCCTGCAGATCGTGCGCACGCTGGTGACGGCGGAATTGGGCGGCTCGATCGGCCTGCATCCGGGAGCGGATGTCGGCACCGACGCGGTGCTGCGAGTTCCGCTGGGGCGCCGCTCCGGTCGCTGAAACGGCACCGGCTTTTTACCCTATTCGGCTGAGCCGCAAACATATTCGGAGCGCAAATAAGCCCGGCACCTGTTGGTGCCGGGCCGAATGCGTTTCCGGGCCGGGGCTGTATGGCCCGGGAAACGCCGGTGTCGCCTAATTCTCAGACGACGGTGCGGGTCCGGGTGCGCGCGTTACGACGCTTGAGCGCCCGGCGCTCGTCTTCGCTCATTCCACCCCACACGCCGGCATCCTGACCGGACTTCAGGGCCCAGGACAGGCAATCGGCTGTGACGGGGCAGCGAGCGCAGACCAGCTTGGCATCGGCAATCTGCGCGAGCGCAGGACCACTGTTACCCACCGGGAAGAACAGTTCAGGGTCCTCGTCACGACAGATGGCCTTGTGGCGCCAGTCCATTCCTCTGCTCCTTTGCTGGGCGCCACAAAAGGCGCCTTTGATGGTTTGTGGATCGTTCACTTGTGCAACGGAGAAGTTTCCGCACGGTTGCTTGTGAATGCTTTCACGAACACCGTAGATGTCAATAGGTATCTGGTGCACCGTGGGGAAGCTCACGCTCTCAAAGTTCCCTGCGTGGGAACCTGCGGGCTCCTTTGTACTCGCTCTACCCGGTTTTCGCAGCGCAACGTGATGTTTCACATCGCGTTTCTTGTTCAACGAGGCTGTGGGGCCACTACTTCGAGCACACCCGGCACCGAGGTGAAATCCACCACGTTGCGCTTCCCGATAAAGTCGCCATCGATTTGCAGGCCGATCGGCGCCGGTGACTCGATCCGCACCGACGGCACGTCGTCTTGGCGAAACAGGTTGCGGGACTTGGGATTTCCGTCGGTGGCGAGCAACTGCCGGGCGAGCAGCAACGTGGGGAGAACATCCATCGAACGCACGGCAAACAGACCGAGGCCCGCCTCGAAGGTGGTGCCCGGGTTGGTGTGCACCGGGGTGTCGTTCAGGTAGGTCCACGGACTGGTGTTCGTTACGAACGCGTAATGAACCTCGTCGACGGGCGCGTGTCCGGGGATCGCCACCCGGACGCTCGGCTCCTTGCCCTTGGCCTTGAAGAACTGCCGAACGGTTGTGCGAAGGTAGCGGGCCGGGGTGGCGGGATGGCCGTTGGCGCGGCTGGCATCGATCGCCTCGCACACGTCGGCGTCCAGGCCGACACCGGCGCTGAAGGTGAACCAGCGGTCGTCGGCCAGGCCGAGGCCGATCTTGCGGTCCCGGTTCACCGTGAGCAGGTCGATCAGCTGATTGGTCGCGGTCACCGGATCCGGGGAGATGCCCAGTGCCCGGGCGAAGACGTTCGCGGACCCGCCGGGAATGACACCCAGCCGGGGCCGCCAGACCTGGTCGTCCTCGACCTGCGGCAGCGGCAGGAAACCGTTGATCGTCTCGTTCACCGTCCCATCGCCGCCGTGCACGACGATCAGGTCCATCTCGTTGGTGGAAGCCCACTGGGCCAGCTCGGCCGCGTGGCCGCGATGCTGGGTGTGCGCAACGGTCAGCTGGGTGCGGCTCTCCAGCGCGTGTGCCAGCAGATCCCTGGTCTCCGGGGTGGTGGAAGTGGCATTCGGATTCACGATCAGCAGGGTCCGCACGGTCGGAAGCCTAGTTGGCGGCGGTAAACGGTCCGAAATGCCGTCCCGGGGGTCCGGCTCGTAGGCTTGGCGCGTGGTTGACAGCGACAGGAATGCGGCAAACGCGGGCGTGCCCGCGACGGTGCGCGGCGCGGGCGGGCTGGTGGCGCTGGAGGGCTCCGTCGCGGTGACCGCCGCCATAGTGCTGGTGGTACGCGGGTTGCTCGGGCACGAGCAGTCGGCGGTCAGCGGCTACGGCACCGCCGCGTGGTTCGGCATCCTCGGCGGCGCGGTGCTGGCCGCGGGTGTCGGGTTGCTCACCGGGCACCGCTGGGGCCGCGCCATCGCGGTGATCGCGCAGATCCTGCTGCTGCCGGTGGCCTGGTCGCTGCTCACCGATTCGCGTCAGCCGGTGTACGGGACGCTGCTCGGTGTCGTCGCGATCGCCTCGCTGGGGTTGCTGTTCGCGCCGGCGTCCAACCGCTGGATGACCGAGGGCTACGGCGTCGACCCCAGCGCGGAACGCAAGGCCTGACGGCAGAGTTGGTCTGCCTGCCGGGTGGTTTCGGGCTGGCGGTACTTCGGGGTGAGGGCCAGTACCTGCGCGCACGCGGTGTCCAGATCGATGCGGTGCCCGACCGAGACGAAGACCGGTTTCACGCCGGTCCGGGTGCGCAGCGCGCGTCCGACGACCTCGCCGTCGATGCGTAGATCGGTCGCGCTGCCGCGTTCCGGATCCGGCTCGGTGTAGTTGCCCCACACCGTTTTCGCGACGCCGATGGTGGGTACACCGGTGAGGATGCCGAGGTGGCAGGCGAAACCGAAGCGGCGCGGGTGGGCCAGGCCCTGGCTGTCGCAGATCAGCAGATCGGGTGTGGTGGCGAGCTTTTCGAGCACAGCCAGCGAGGTCGGCAGCTCGCGGAAGGCGAGCAGGCCCGGTACATACGGGAAATCCGTTGTGCCGTGGGCGATAGCGGTTTCGAGCGGCGCCAGCGATGTCGCGTCCAGCACGACCGCCGCCGCGGCGACCACGCCGGACTCGTCGTAGGCCGAGTCGAGTCCGGCGATGGTGTGGAATTCCGGTGGCCGCGGGTTGGTCTGATCGACGAGGGGACGTAGTTCGTCCTGCAGCGCCATGGCCTGTTCTGCCGTCGTGGGCCAGGTTTCCGGCACCGTCACTCGCATCGTTGTCGTCCTGGAGATCAGCGAGCTTGCTTCGCCAGCTGCAGGAGTTCGCCACCGGCGAGGCGATAGCCGACCCAGTCGTTCTGCTCGACCGCGCCCAGGGACCGGTAGAAGTCGATCGAGGGGGTGTTCCAGGTGAGCACCGCCCAGTCCACCCGGCTGTAGCCGTTGTCCGCCGCTTCCTTGGCGAGCGCGGCGAGCAAAGCCTTGCCGTAGCCCTTGCCGCGGGTCTCCGGCTTCACATAGAGGTCTTCCAGGTAGATGCCGTGGGTGCCCTTCCAGGTGGAGAAGTTGAGGAACCAGATGGCGGTACCGACGATCCCGGTCTCGTCTTCGACGACGTGCGCGAAAAGCGCTGGGGCCGAACCGAACAGCGAGCTGTGCAGCTGGTCCACGCTGAGCGTGCACTCTTCGCGGGCACGCTCGTATTCGGCGAGGTCGTAGACCAGCTCGACCATGGCGGGCACGTCGGCGGGGGTGGCACGGCGGACGACGGCATGGCCGGGGTGGGTCATCGTTTTGCTCCATTCAGCTGCGGAACGAGGTTGTGCGCGTGGATGGTCCGGTCGTCATGGTCGTAGCCGAGCAGGGTGGTCGCGGCGGTCGACATGGCGAAGCGGCGGCCTTCGATCAGTTCCAGTTCGGCCCAGCGGGTGATCAGGGCTCGGGAGAAGTGCCCGTGGCCGACCAGCACCACGTCCCGTTCCCGCAACTTCGGTTCCGCGGTGGCGAGCACCCGATCGGCGCGGGCCTGGACCTGTGCTGCCGATTCGCCACCGGGCACCGCACCGGTCCAGATGGTCCAGCCGGGGGCGGTTTCGCGGATCTGCGTGGTGGTCAAACCCTCGTAGTCGCCGTAATCCCATTCGACCAGGTTGTCCTCGAGCGTGAAATCGGTGAACCCCGCCAGCTCCGCGGTGCGCACAGCCCGCTGCAGCGGACTGACGAGCACCAGCGGATCGCGCAACTTCAGCTCGGCCAGGAGCGGCCCCGCGGCTCTGGCCTGTTCCTCCCCGAGCTCGGTCAGCGGCAGATCCGTGCGGCCGGTGTGCTGGCGTTGCCTGGACCAGGCGGTTTCGCCGTGCCGGAGCAGGACTAGTCGGGCGTCGTCGCGTTCGGACATGTAACCATCATGCTCGAAGTCAGCTGCCGAGGGCGTAGAGGTCCTCGCCGCGCTTCTCCAGCACGATCCCGCCGGCCACGGCGAGCGAGATCGGGGAGGAGCCGTCGTACCCGGCGCGGTCGACCGGGATGCGTTGCACCTCAGCACCATTGGCCGGATCGAGCGCCGCGATACCGCCGGTGACGGGCAGCAGCAGCTTGCCCGCCATCAGTGCGGGGGTGCCGAGCGCGCCGGGCGCGGTCCACATCGGGTCGAAGGTGCTCGCGTGCAAGGCGATCAGGCTGTTTCCGGTGAACACCAGATAGGCCGAGCCGATCCGCGCGGTGCTGGTATTCGCCGCCAGTGGCGCCGAAAGCTGATGCACCACAACCGGATTCCCGGTCGAGTCATAGATCGAAAGCCGCGGTGGGGTGGTCTCGCCGCCGGGTTGGGTGACGCCGGGCAGATACAGCGCGATCCGGCTGTCCGACACCGCGATCACCCGGGCGTCGGGGGAATCGGCGCCGGGCCCGCTGAGCAGGCGCGAACCGTGCTCCTCGGGCACCGTGTTGTCCTTGGGCGCCGGATTGAGCACGCTCAGCCGGTTGACGCCGGCGTCCTCGGGGCAGCGTTCCAGCACCGCCAGCCGGGTCGGGCTGGAGCCCGCCGAGAGCAGTGTGCAGTCTTTGCGCGGCTGGGTTTTCACGTTCACCGGCGCGTCCACGTATCCGTACTCCAGGGTGCGCACCAGATCCGAGCGCCAGATTTCCAGCCGCTTGTCGCCCTGGGCCAGCACATAGGTCCCGTCGACGGACAGCCGTACTTCCGGATCCATATAGCTGCTGCGGGCGGTGCGCCGGTCGCCGTTGTCCCCGGCGAGCAGCGTGGCCTGACTGCAGCCGCGCTGATCCTTGTACACCGCCACAACCGTGCCGAATTGGGATTCGATTCCGCACAGCGGCATATCCCGGCGGTACCGCCACAACTCCGCGCCGGTACGCGGATCACGTCCGGTGACAGTGCCGGCCTCGCCGGTGATCACCGCGCCCCCGGCGATCATCGCCCGGGGCGCGGCACCGTCCGGCGCGTGCCAGAGCTCGTGCAGGGACGCAGGCAGTTTGTCCGCGGTGGGTGGCGCCGACGCCGGGGTCGCCGCGGTCACCGATTCGGTGCCGGTGGCATCGCCACGGGCCCACACCACCAGCGCCGCGACCACCACGAGCGTGGCGATCGCGACTGCGGAGATGATGTCGGCGCGCGTTCGCCGCTCGGGTGCGAGCACGCTTGCGAGACTAGCGGATCCGCCGAATTATGCCGAAGTGGTCACACCCGGGGCTTCGACCGCGGCGGTCTCGGCGGTGTCCCCCGCGGGCTTGCGGCGACGCCGGGTGCGGGCCGGCTTTTCGGCCGAATCCGCTTCCGCCGCACCGTTTTCCGCGCTGGCGCTACCGTTCTCGGCCGTGGCCTCCGCGGCGGGCTTGCGGGTGCGCCGGCGCTTGACAGGGGCCTCGGCGGCCGCCTCGTCGCCATTGCTGGTGACCTCGGCGTCCACGGCCTTACCGGCATCATCGGCCGGGGCCTCGGCGGCCGCGGTCTTGCGGGTGCGCCGGCGCGCGGGCTTCTCCTCCGGTACGGCGGCCTCTTCCGAAACCGGCTCGGTGCCGTTGGCCTCGACGGCCTCGACGCCTTCGTCCGCGGGCTTGCGGCGGCGGCGACGGCGAGCGGGCTGCTCCGCGCTGTCCGCGGTCGAATCCGCCTCGGCGGTCTCGGTCTCGGTCACAGCTTCGGCCACACCATTGCTCGACGCGACCTCGACATCACCGCCCGACTTGCGGCGACGACGGCGACGCCGTCCGGGCGCCTCGGAATCGTCCGAAACAGCCTCGGCGGCAACGCTTTCCGTGCTGCTGCCGGTGCCGTTCTCGGCGGCCTCGTCCAGCGGCTGACCGCGCAGCGTCCGCTTGCGGTTGCGCTTACGCGGGGCCCGGGCCTCGCGCTCGACGACGACGGCGTCCTCGTCGCGCGCGGGCTTGGCCTTGCGGAGCTGACCCGTCGCATCGGCCGGAATTCCCAGTTCGCTGAACAGGTGCGGCGACCGCGAATACGTCTCGACCGGCTCCGGAATCCCCAGGCCGAGCGCCTTGTCGATACCCGCCCAGCGGTTCAGCTCGTCCCAGTCGATCAGCGTGACCGCGACACCGGTGCGCCCGGCGCGACCGGTACGGCCGATCCGGTGCACGTAGGTCTTCTCGTCCTCGGGGCACTGGTAGTTGATGACGTGGGTGACATCGTCGATGTCGATACCGCGGGCGGCCACGTCGGTGGCGACCAGCACGTCGATCTTGCCGGTGCGGAACTTGGTCAGCGCCTTCTCACGCGCGATCTGCCCGAGGTCGCCGTGCACCGCGCCGACCGCGAAACCGCGCTCGGCCAGTTCGTCGGCCACCTTCTGCGCGGTGCGCTTGGTGCGGGTGAAGATCATGGTCGCGCCGCGGCTCTCGGCCTGCAGGATCTTGGCCACCAGTTCGCTCTTGTCCATCGCGTGCGCGCGGTAGACGAACTGCGTGGTGCGGTCGTGCACCGAGGAGGCATGCGCTTCTTCGGCCCGGATGTGCGTCGGCTTGGTCAGGAAGGTGCGGGCCAGGGTGATGATCGGGCCCGGCATGGTGGCCGAGAACAGCATGGTCTGGCGCTTGTCCGGAACCATGGTGAGGATGCGCTCGATGTCGGGCAGGAAGCCGAGGTCCAGCATCTCGTCGGCCTCGTCCAGGACCAGCACGCCGACCTTGCCGAGGATCAGGTGGCCCTGGTTCGCGAGATCCAGCAGGCGGCCCGGGGTACCGACGACTACGTCGACGCCGTCGCGCAGCGCGGCGATCTGGGTGTCGTAGGGGCGTCCGCCGTAGATCGAGGCGACCTTCAGCGCGCCCTGATGGTTCTTCAGGTACTTGCCGGCGTTCACCAGGTCGGAGGTGACCTGAATGCACAGCTCGCGGGTCGGCACGATGATCAGCGCGCGCGGGGTTCCGTCCAGCGGGGTGGTGCCGGTATCGGCACTGGCCACGCGGTGCAGCAGCGGCACGCCGAAGCCGAAGGTCTTGCCCATGCCGGTGCGGGCCTGACCGATGAGGTCTTCGCCGGCCAGGGCCAGCGGCAGGGTCAGTTCTTGAATGGCGAAGGTGCGGTCGATGCCGATCTCGCCGAGTGCGCGGACGATTTCGTCGCGGACGCCCAATTCGGCGAATGTCGGGCCCAGGTGCGATTCATCCAGTTCGGCGGTCAACAGAGTCTCCGCCAGACCGGGCTCTTGTTCGACAGTGATCTTGCTCAGGGTTCGTGCCTTCCTCGTAGCGCGTCACGCGCGCACGAGACGTGGGGCGGGCCGGTCGGCCCACGGTGACCACGTATCCGCCTGTGATGTTCACCGACTGGGCCGCTGGCGCGATGTTCGTGACGGGTGCCGTCGATACGGCAGCTACCTGGGACATCGGCGCGGCGCTAGGGTGATGCGGATCTGGTGCGCGCACATTTTCTCGGACATCGGGATTCGCCGCTTCGAGCGCGAAACTTTCCGTTGTCCACGGTGATTGTAGCGTGATATTGTGCGCGCCCCGAATTGCCGCCTCCGCAATTGCGAAATCGGCCGTGCGGGCGGGCGGAAATCGCGACAAACCGGGCTTGCGTGTTACCGCTGGTACCGGGATGTGAGACATTCTTCTGGTGAGTTTCGCTGACACCGTCTCAACTGCCGCGCGCAATGCCTGGGCGCTGACCTTCGGCCCGGGCGTCGAAGCCCCGAATCCCACTCCGTCGACGGTGCTTTCCGACGCGCCCCATCGCACGCTACGCCGTTTCGAAAGCGACGAATTCGACCGCACCGCAAACGATTCCGCGGTCCTGCTGGTGCCGCCGCTGGCCGCGCCCGCCACCTGCTTCGACCTGCGCCCGGATCAGAGCCTGGCCCGGTTCCTGCTGGAAACCGGCCGCGCGCCCTATGTCGTGGACTACGGCGAGATCACCTTCGCCGACCGCCGGCTGGGCTTCGAGGACTGGATCGACGAAATCCTGCCCGACGCCATCCTGCGCACCTCCGCCGACCGCGGCGGCGCACCCGTCGACCTGATCGGCTGGTCCATCGGCGGCACCCTGGCGCTGCTCACCGCCGCCGCGCACGCGCACCTGCCGATCCGCTCGATCACCGCGGTCGGCGCGCCCCTGAACTACGACAAGATGACCGGCATCCCGCAGCTGCGCGCGGTCGCGAAACTGACCGGCGGCATCGGCACTTCGACCGCGGTGCGCGCCATCGGCGGCATCCCCGCCGGGCTCACCCAGGCGGCCTACCGGGTCACCGCGTGGGAACGCGAACTCAAACGCCCCTGGTTCGTGGCGAGCAATATCGCCCGCACCGAATCCCTGGCCAAGATGGAGTCCATCGACCGCTTCATGGCCGAGATGCCCGGCTACCCGGGCCGCTTCTACGGCCAGCTGTGGGGGCGGTTCATTCTCAACAACGACATCGGCAAAGGCGTGCTGCGGCTCGGCGATCGCACCATCGCCCTGGCCGACGTCACCGCGCACGTGCTGCTGGTCGGCGGGCCCTCCGATGTCATCACCCCGGCCGCCGCCGTCGAGTCGGGTACCCGCACGCTCACCGGCGCGGCCACGCTGCGCTACGAGACCGCGCCGGGCAGCCACCTGGGCATCCTCACCGGCGAGACCGCCCGCGACAGCACCTGGACATACCTGGACAAATTCCTGTCCGAGCTCTGAGGGGAGCGCGGTCCGCAGGTTTGCCCGGACGCGACTAGGCTGGGCGCTTATGGGAGAACAGAGTTCGGGAGCACTGGGATTTTCGTTGACCGATGAGGCGATCGCGCCGATCGACTCGGACCATCCCGGAGTCACCGACCTGTTCGCCGTCCTCGCCTACGGCGAGATCTCGGCGTTCTACCGGCTGGCCGAGGAGGCCAAGCTGTCGCCCACGCTGCGCGGCAAGGTCGCGGTCGCCAAGATGGCCGCCTCCGAGATGCGGCATTTCGAGACCTTGGAGTCGGCGCTGTCCGCGCGCGGCGCCGACGTCTTCGACGCGATGGCCCCGTTCGTGCGCGCCCTGGACGCCTACCACGACTCCACCGACCCCTCCACCTGGCTGGAGTCGATGGTGAAGTTCTATGTCGGTGACGGCATCGCCGCCGACTTCTACACCGAGATCGCGGACTCGCTGCCCGACGACGTGGCGAACGTGGTGCGCGACGTGCTCGCCGAGACCAGCCACTCCGAGTTCGTGGTGGAAGAGGTGCGCAGCGCGGTCGAGACCAGTCGTTCCGAGCGCGACCGGCTCACGCTGTGGGGCCGCCGCCTGCTGGGCGAGGCGATCACCCAGGCGCAGTACGTGATGGCCCAGCGCGACGAGCTCACCGAGCTGGTGCTCGGCTCGGCCGGCGATCTCAACGGCATCGCCGCGCTGTTCGAGCGCATGCAGGACAGCCACGCCAAGCGCATGGCTGTCCTGGGCCTCTGAATTACCCTGCGGGCCCGGCCAATTGCGCGATCACGAGATAATTGTTGTCGGTGGGTTCACCATCGACGACATCGCAGTTCGCGAGGATCAGCCGGCCCGGCACCGGCTTGCGCAGGTCGTTGTTGCTGAGCAGCGACCCTTTCGCCAGTGGGCCAACGCTTTCCACCGTGTACTCCAGCACGCCGTTGGGCGTGCGGAGCACCACCCGGTCACCCGGCTGGACCACCCGCAGTGCCCGGAAGGGCGCGGCGCGTTTCGAGTAGTTGTGGCCGGCCACCAGGACTGTCTGCTTGGTTTCCGTTCCGGGCAAACCGCTTTCACCCCACCACACCGGCAATTCGTCGACCGGATTCAACTGCTGTCCACTGGCACCGCCGCGCATCAACTTCTCGGGATGTAGCGGACTGCTGAGATAGGTCTCACCGGTGGGGGAGCGGAGTTCGATGTCGGTCGGCTCGGCGGGCGCGATCACCGCACCGTCCGGTGCCGCCGCGATATGCGACGGCACCGGTGCGCGGTCCGGCGGTGGCAACGACACACTGTCCTCGCCACATCCGGCGACCGCGCCCAGCACGGCCACGCAGGCCACCCAGTAGCGGGCGTTACGCATGCGCCGACTTGTGGGTTCGCTTGCGGCGCACCACCAGTGTGGTGGCGGTCGCCGCCGCGCCGACAGCGCCCGCGCCGACGGCCAGGGCCACCAGCATCGGCAGGTTCGAGCCGCCGTCGGAGGAGTCGCCGAGCGCCAGGTCCACCGGCGGCAGTTCGCCGGCCAGCGTTTCGACACCGTTGGCATCGGCCCGGTAGTAGTCGACGACCTCGAATTCGCCCTTGCCGTTGAAGATTCCGACCAGCTTCATGCCGGTTTCCAGCACGATGACGGCGGTTTCGGTCAGCTTGGTGATGTTGATGCCGGTGAAGAGCTGACCGCCCAGGATCAGCGTCGCGGCGAGCGCGACACCGGCGGCGATCGCAGCCTCGAGCTGTGCCTTCAGGTCCAGCTGGGCCTGCAATGCCGCCGTGAGCGCCACCTGCGCGGCATCCAGCTTGACCTGCCATTCGGTGACGAGTGCGGCCGCCGCGTCGGCATCGGCTTTCAACTGCAACGCCAGCGCCAGGTCGGCTCCCGCCTGCACCGCGGCCGAAGCATCGAAGGCCGCTTTGGCGGCGAGCTGCAGTTCGTTCAGCTTGGCGGTCGCGCTGGTCACTCCGGTTTGCGCGGCAGCGACTGCCGCCGACACCTTGGCCTCCGCCGCGATGCCTGCCAGTGCCGCCGCCTTCGCGGCGTTCTTCTGGATCGTCGAGATCGCCGCCAGCGCGGCATCCGCGTCGACCTGCGCCTTGGCCGCGAACTCCGCGGCGGCGGTCGCCTCGAGCCGGGCTTGCGCGGCGGCCTCGAGCTTCAGACTGGCCTCGGCGCCGGTGGCGGCCGCTGCCTGTGCCTCCAGCGCGGCGGCCTTGTCGGCGGCCGCACGGGCGGCAGCCGCTGCTTCGTCCGCGGCCTTCTTCGCCGCGGCAGCCGCGGTCTGGGCGGCGGCGACATCGGCCTGAGCCTTGACGGTGACCTGCGTAGCGATGACGAGATCCTGGTCGGCCTTCGCGGCGGCCGCGGCCGCCCGCGAGGCGTCGAGCTTCGCCTGAGCCGAGGTCACAGCTGCCTGCGCGGTGGCGTCACCGGCGTGGGCGGCAGCGGCCGCGACGGCGGCGGCATGCTCCTGCTCGGCGGTCGCCGTGGCCGCGGCGGCCGCGTCGACCGCGAGCGCGGCCTGCGCCCGCGCGTCGAGATCGGCCTGGGTCAGCGCGGTGCTGACCTGCACTCCGGTCTGGTTCTCGAATCCGAGTGTCCCCGCCTGCGTGGGGAACGGCACGTCGATCGTCGGCACGGTCACGGCGGGGACCGGAACGTGCACCGCCACGGACGGTAACTCCACGTTGGGGACCGGTACCTGGACGGAAGGTAATTGCGCGGTCGGAACCGGCACCTGCACAGTCACATTCGGCAGTTGCGCCGTCGGTACCGGGATCTGCGCCGTCGGAACGGGCAGGTTCAAACCCGGTGCGGGTGCTGTGGAGGTCGGTGCCGGCGCACTGGAGGTCGGTGCGGGGGTGCTGGAAGATGGGGCAGCTGTCTCCGAGGTCGGCTCGGCTGCCGCGATGGGTCCGGTTACTCCGGTGGCGAGCGCTAGAACGGCGCCGGCTGCTGCCAGCCGCCGTAGTCGAGACATGGCAATGGAACGCTCCGACATCAGGTTTACGACCCTCTCACTTTCGTTGCTTCCGGCGCCGGGAAGCGGGGTCGCCCTTGCCCCGACAACGTCGGGCAACCAGAACGCACGTGCGCCGTGCAGGCGACTTGTTCAGCGCCTGCACCAATGTCGTCGCACAGCGAACAGTTGTTACCGGGTCCTATCGATCAGTCTCCGGAGACCAGGCGCAAGCCGCGCGCGCTGGTCTCGACCTTGTCGGTCAGCCACACGACGACGCTCTGATCGCGGTCCGCGGACATCATTTCGAACGGCACCTCGACAGTCCCGTGCTCGGGATGGTCGAAATGCAATGTGCCGGAGGCGTCCTCACCGATGCGATGGGTTTTCCACCGCTTCGCGAATTCGGGTTCCTTGCGCAGCGCGTCGATGGTGGCGCGCAGGGTGTCGTCGGCGGGCCAGCGGGATTTCGCACGATGCAGTGCGGCCACGAAATGATCCGCGGCGGCCGACCAATCCCGAATTACCTTGCGTGCGTTCGGGTTCATGAAGGTGAACCACGCCAAATTCGGCCCGTGCTCACCGTCCAGGAAGCCCAGCGGAGTGACGAAATCGGCCCACGCCGAATTCCAGCCGAGCACATTCAAGCGCCGGCCGACGACGAAAGCGGGGGTGGGATTCAGGGCCCGCAGAATAATCTCGATGGACTCCGGCAGCTGCTCCTGCGGCGTACTGGCGCCGGGGCACAGGCCGGAATCCTCCTTGCAGGTCGAGGCCGCACCGGAGGCGAGGGCGAGCATGCTGAAGTGCCGCCGATCGGTGTCATCGAGCAGCAGCGCGTCGGCGAGGGCGCCGATCACCGCCGCCGAGGGATTGCGATCCCGGCCCTGTTCCAGCCGGGCCAGGTAGTCGACGCTGACACCAGCGCGCACCGCCACTTCCTCACGGCGCAGCCCAGGGGTGCGCCGACGCCCACCGGTGGGCATCCCGACGTCGGCCGGGCGCAGTTCGTTGCGCCTGGCGATCAGGAAATCCGCGAACAAGTTTTCCTCTGCCACCGTTCCATGGTGCCTTGTCCGCGGATCCCTAGCCTCGCCCTGTCAGTGCCTGGATAGGTTGCTCACAGGTCGTGCGCCACGATGTCGGCGATATTGCGCTCGGCCAGCGCGGTAATGGTGACGAACGGGTTGACGCTGGTGTTGCCGGGAATCAGTGAGCCATCGATCACATACAGCCCCGCGTACCCGGGCAACCGGCCGTAGTTGTCGGTGGCTTCGTTGAGCACGCAGCCGCCGAGCGGGTGATAGGTGAAGTCGTCGCCCCAGGTCTTGTAGACGCCGAACAGGTCGGTCCGGTAGATGGTGCCTTCCTTCTTGTTGATCTTGTCGAAGATGCGTTTCGCGGCGTCGATGGCCGGCTGGTTCTGCGCGGCGCTCCAGTTCAGATCCACCTTGCCCGTGCCCGAATTGAACTGGAACTGACCGCGATTGGGGTTCTTGGTGATCGCCAGATACAGGCTGACGTAGGTCTCCAGACCGGACGGGAACGGCGCCACCTCCGCGAAAGCCGGTCCGCCGGCATCGGCCCAGTTGTCGATGCCCAGGCACGGAATGCTCGATTGCAGTTTCCCGGTGCCGTCCCACATGTGATTGGCGCGGCCCACCATGACGTTGCCGTTGTTGCCCCACTTCTTGCCGACCGCGTCGGGCAGATCGCCCAGCTTGCCCTTGGCCTTCATCGCCACCAGCAGTTTGGCGGTTCCGATGCTGCCCGCGGCGAAGAAGACTTTCTGCGCCACAACTGATTTGGTCGCGACCGTGCCGCCCTTGGTATCGATCTGGCGCATCTCCACGGTGTACCCGCCCGCGGTCGGCGACACCGCCGTCACCTCGTGCATGGGCGTGATCCGGACCTTGCCGGTGCCGGTGGCCGCGGCCAGGTAGGTCTTGTCCAGCGAGCGCTTACCGTGGTTGTTGCCGTAGATGACCTCACCGTCCAGCGCCGACCGCGTGACCTGCCCGGCCTGCTCCTTCTTCATGTACTCGAAGTCGTAGACGTTCGGCACGAAGGTCCAGCCGAAGCCCGAGCGCTCCGCGTGCTTGCGTCCGACCCGGGCGAAGCCGTAGCACTCGGCGCTCTCGAACCAGGTCCGATCGAGGTTGTTCACGCCGAGCGTGCTGTTGGCGCGCGGGAAGAAGGTGCTGTACATCTCGTCGGCGTTCACCGACGGCAGGATCGCCCCGAAGTTCTCCCGTTTGGGTGTCACAGCCATGCCGCCGTTGACCAGCGAGCCACCGCCGACGCCACGCCCCTGATAGACGCGCACGCCGCCGAACTGCTCGGAATCCAGGACGCCCGTGTACTTTTCGATGTCCTTGTTGTACGAGCCGCCCGCGAAGTAGCCGACCGGTTGATCGGTGCGCTCGCGCAGCCAGTAGGAGCGCCCGTCCGGTTTCAGGACCGGGCAGAAGATCTTGCCGTCGGAGCCGGGCGTGGTCCAGGACATGCCCATCTCGACGACGGTTACCTCGACTCCGGCCTGGGCCAGGCGTAGTGCGGCGACCGAGCCGCCGTAGCCGCTGCCGATGACGAGCGCGGGGATCTTGTCGCCGTCGGCCAGCGGTGCCGCGGTGGCGCGCGCCATGGATCTGCCCGCGATCACGGCGGCAACAGTGACACCTGTTGCAGCCAGGAACCCCCGTCTGCTCACCCCCCGGCCGGACCGATTACCAACAGGCGTTTCGTAGGTATGAATGGACAAACCGAGGCTCCTCATCGAGTCATGGACGGGAACCTGTTATAGCGATGTGAAACACGGTCATGTCGGACTATCCGGACATGGCGGAAAAGTTCCGGCGTACCGCGGGGTAGGGGTGAGTGAACCGAATGTTCAACGGTGCGAGGTTTATCCCCGCACTGGGAGTACCAGGATAACGGCGGTCTGGTTACCGGCCCGCTCAGCCGCGATCGTGGTGCCATGACAACTTCGGAATCCACCACCACCCAGACCCTGAAGCCCGGCGCCTGGACGCTGGATGCGGCGCACTCCTCGGTCGCCTTCACCGTGCGTCACCTCGGCATCGCGAAGGTGCGCGGCACCTTCACCAAGTTCGAGACCGAGTTCGTCGTCGACGAAGCCGGCGCGGCCACCCTGGGCGCCACCATCTACCTGGACTCCTTCGACACCGGCAACCCCGACCGCGACGGGCACGTGCGCACCGCCGACTTCCTCGACGTCGCCAATCGCCCCACCCTGACCTTCCGCGCGCTCGCGCCGGTCGAGATCGCCGAGACCTTCACCGTCGAAGGCGAGGCCACGCTGGGCCAGATCACCAAGCCGGTCACCCTCGAGGTCGAGTGGGGCGGCGTGCAGCCGCATCCCGCCACCGGTGACCCGCACGCCGGGTTCTCGGCCACCGGCACCATCAAGCGCACCGATTTCGGTGTCGGCGGGCCGATGCCCGGCATGCTCAGCGATGCCGTCAAGGTCGAGCTCGAGATCCAGCTCGTCCAGCCCAAGTAGTTCGTGTTCGCTGTCAGCACAGGCAGGCTGCTGCCCGGGCACACAGGCCCTGGACTAGCCTTGATTCGACAGCACAGGACTCTAGGTTCGGAGGTTGGCCGTGGAGGTCAAGATCGGTATTTCGGATAGCCCGCGCGAGCTCATCATCAACAGCTCGCAGACCGCCGATGAGGTCGAGGCGCTGGTGTCCGGTGCACTGAGCGGCGGAAGCGGCATCGTGTCGCTGACCGACGACAAGGGTCGCAAGTTCCTGATCCAGGCCTCGAAGGTTTCCTACGTGGAGATCGGCACCCCGGCCAGCGGCCGCGTCGGCTTCGCCACGGTCTGAGCACCCCAAACGGCACTGAGCCCCTGCCTCCGAGGAGGACAGGGGCTCAGTCGTATTCGGCTGGGAGCCGCGCGCTTTCAGGAGCCGAGGCTGCGCGGCACACCGTCGATCGGGTGCAGCGGCACATGCGACAGACCGCCCCAGGCCAGCGTGACCGTGGTGTCGATGGCATCGTCCTTGGGGATCGGCCGGTCGGCCTCCAGCCAGTAGCGGGCGGTGGTCTGGCTCGCTCCGACCAGGCCGACGGCCAGGATGCGAGCCCGATACGGATCCAGGCCGGAGTCGTGCGCGACCAGATCGAAGACCGCGTCCACGCAGGCCTCGGTGGCCTGCTCGACCCGGCGCTGCACCTGCGGCTCGGAGGTCAGGTCGGACTCGAAAACCAGTCGGAAGCCTTGCATCTCGTTGTCGACGAAGTCGAAGTAGGCGGCGACGGCGGCACGCACGCGCTGCTTGTTGTCGGTGGTGGAGCGCAGCGCCTGGCGCACGCTCGACACCAGCATGTCGACGTAGTTCTGCAGCACCGCAAGATACAGCTCGAGTTTGCTGGTGAAGTGCTGGTAGAGCACCGGCTTGCTGACTCCGGCGCACTGGGAGATCTCGTCCATGCCCGCCGCGTGGTAGCCGCGCAGCACGAAAATCTCGCTGGCCGCGTGGAGTAGCTGCTGTCGCCGTTCATCCCGGGGCAGCCTGGTACCGCGTTTAGCAGGTGCCATGGCCTCGGACGATGATCTACGGGACGGCATCCGGTCCACGAGGTCGGTCATTTCGGCTCTCCCAGTCGAAGCCCCGGCTGAAGGGGTGGTGCACCGGGTATCCCCTGAACGATACCCGGTCGTAGGTCACACGCGGAGCCGGGTTACGCAACAACCCCCACTCCATGAGATATCGCACAGCGAACGTCTGATGCCTCGCGTAGCGAGTCTTTCGTACTCGCGGTGATGCTCACTTGTCCACTGTGAGAGTCTGTTAGCCGTGACCGACCGAACGGAAACTCCGTCCGGAGGCGGGCGTGACACGCACCGCCCCGGCTCCGTCGCGTCCGGTTCCGTCACATCGGAACCTCCACCGCGGCGTGATCGCGACGGTGTAGAGATCTACGACCCCCTCGGCCTGTACCCGTCCGGGGACGACGACCAGACCGATCGTTCCTATCAGCCGCTGCGTGCGCGCTGGGATCCGACCGCGCCCGAGGAGGGCAAGAATCGCGCCCACCGCCCGGGCCGGGTGGTGAAGAAGCAGAGCCGGTTGGGCCGCTTCGTCTCCACCTACGGCTGGCGGGCCTACGCGCTGCCGGTACTGGCCGTGGTCACCGTGCTGGTGGTCGTCGACGCGGTGCGGGCCGGCCCGGACGTGGCAGGCTCCGGCAATCCCGGCTTCGGTGCCCTGAGCCCGCGGGGAGCCTCGGCGGACATCATCGGCGCACCGCCCGGCGACGGGCAATTCCCCGCCGATCTGCCCACCGGGGCGCTGCCCCAGGGCGGTCCCTTCACCGACGCGGGCGCGGGCACCTGGCGGGTCATACCGGGCGCGGCCGAGGTCGGTACCGACGCCGCGAACGTCTTCACCTACTCCGTGGAGATCGAGGACGGTATCGACACCTCCGGCATCGGCGGTGACGCCGCGGTCGCGAAAATGGTCGACTCCACCCTGTCCAATCCGAAGAGCTGGTCGCACGACAAGCAGTTCGGTTTCCGGCGAATCGATCAGGGCCAGCCCGATTTCCGAGTCTCGCTCACCTCCCGCCAGACCACCCGCAAGGCCTGCGGGTTCGACATTCCGATCGACTCGTCCTGCTACAACGCCGGTACCGGCCGGGTGCTGTTGTCGGAGGTGCGCTGGGTGCGCGGTGCGCTGGCGTTCGAGGGCGACATCGGGTCCTACCGGCAGTACCAGATCAACCACGAGATCGGTCACGCCATCGGCTACCACCAGCATCAGCCGTGCGAGACCGACGGCGGCCTGGCGCCGATCATGATGCAGCAGACCTTCGGCACCAAGAACAACGACATCGCCGCGCTCGACCCGTTCGGCATGGTTCCGATGGACGGGAAGCGCTGCCGGTTCAATCCGTGGCCCTATCCGCGGGGCTGACTGACCCCCGTGACTTAGTGGCACGGTCGTACGGGACGATGGATCGGGAAGAACGGCCCGGCTTCCGGCGTTGCATACGCTGAGCTACGAGGCCTAACCGATTCGAGGAGAGTCCGGACCATGCCCTTGGGAAGTACAGCATCAGCAAAATCCCTGCCGCCGCTGGTCGAGCCGGCCGCGGAGCTGACCCGGGACGAGGTCGCCCGCTACAGCCGCCACCTGATCATCCCGGATCTCGGGATGGACGGGCAGAAGCGACTGAAGAACGCCAAGGTGCTGGTGATCGGCGCCGGTGGCCTGGGTTCGCCCGCGCTGCTGTACCTGGCCGCTGCCGGTGTCGGCACGCTGGGCATCGTCGAGTTCGACGAGGTGGACGCCTCCAACCTGCAGCGCCAGATCATCCACGGTGAGTCCGATATCGGCCGCTCCAAGGCCGACAGCGCGCGGGATTCGATCCTGGAGATCAACTCCGGGATCACCGTCAACCTGCACAAGATCCGGCTGGAGCCGGAGAACGCGATCGAGCTGTTCGAGCAGTACGACCTGATCGTCGACGGCACCGACAATTTCGCCACCCGCTACCTGGTGAACGACGCCGCGGTGCTGGCGCACAAGCCGTACGTGTGGGGTTCGATCTACCGCTTCGAGGGTCAGGTGTCGGTCTTCTGGGAAGACGCCCCCGACGATCGCGGCCTCAACTACCGCGACCTCTACCCGGAGGCCCCGCCGCCGGGCATGGTCCCGTCCTGCGCCGAGGGTGGCGTGCTGGGTGTGCTGTGCGCGTCCATCGGTTCGATCATGGTGACCGAGGCGATCAAGCTGCTGACCGGCATGGGTGACCCGCTGCTCGGCCGTCTGATGGTCTACGACGCACTGGACATGAGCTACCGCACCATCAAGCTGCGCCGCGACCCGGAACGTCAGCCGATCACCGAACTGATCGACTACGACGCGTTCTGCGGTGTGGTGTCGGAGGAGGGGCAGGCCGCCGCGGCCGAGTCCACCATCACCGCGCGCGAGCTGAAGGAACTGCTGGACGCGGGCAAGGAGATCGAGCTGATCGATGTCCGCGAACCCGTCGAGTGGGACATCGTCCATATCGAGGGCGCGAAGCTGATCCCCAAGGACCGCATCCTTTCCGGTGAGGCGCTCTCCGAACTGCCGCAGAACCGCCCGATCGTGCTGCACTGCAAGACCGGTATCCGTTCCGCGGAGGCACTGGCCGCGCTCAAGCAGGCGGGCTTCTCCGACGCCACCCACGTGCAGGGCGGAATTGTGGCCTGGGCCAAGCAGATCGACAACTCGCTGCCGGTTTACTAGTGGTTTGGGCGCGCCTTGGGCGCGTCCTACCAAACTCGGCGGTACCGTACGGCCGTGACTTCTGTGGAACCTCCCGAGCACGTGCGCGCCACGTTCGGTCTGCGCGAAGTGACGCCGGTTGCGTTGGGGGACTGGGACGGTGGCTGGCGCTGCGGTGACGTCGTCCTCAGCCCCGTCGCCGACCACGCCCGCGCGGCGTGGTCGGCCAAGATCCGCGAAGCCCTCAAAGTGGACGGCCTCCGCATAGCCCGCCCGGTGCGCGCCACCGACGGCCGCTACGTCGTCTCCGGCTGGCGCGCCGACACCTACCTCGAGGGCACCCCCGAACCTCGCCACGACGAAGTCGTTTCGGTATCCCTGCGCCTGCACCAGGCCACCGCCAAACTCGAACGCCCCCGCTTCCTCGTGCAACCCCCCGTCGCCCCCTGGGTCGACGTAGACGTCTTCGTAGCCGCCGACCGCGCCGCCTGGGAGCCGGTCCCGCTCCGCAGCCTCCGCGCCGGCGGAACCCTGCCGACCACCTCACCGGACGGTCAGCGCAGCATCGAGCTGATCGGCCAGCTCGCGACCCTCCGCAAACCCGTCCAGGCCGCTCCGCAACTCGTCCACGGAGACCTCTTCGGCACAGTCCTTTTCGCCGGCGTCTTCACCCCCGGCCTCTCCGACATCACCCCCTACTGGCGCCCACCGGCCTGGGCCGCCGGCGTAATCGTCATCGACGCGCTCGCCTGGGGCGGCGCCGACGACGGCCTCCTGGACCGCTGGCGCGCCCTCCCCGAATGGCCCCAAATGCTCTTGCGCGCAGTCATGTTCAGGCTCGCCGTCCACGCCCTCCACCCCCGCTCCACCCCAGAGGCGTTCCCCGGCTTAGCCCGCACTGCCGACATGGTCCGCCTGATGCTTTAGAACTCCGCGGTATGGACAGTCGAATGCCGCACCGAGACAACAGTTCTCGGTGCGGCATTCGGCCTTCAGGTGCGGCGGTTACACGTTGGCGTAGGCCAGGGAGGGCACCCGGCCGATGGCGAACGAGGACCGCAGGTAGAAGAACCAGGTGACGCTGGCCATCACCAGGAAGGCCACGGCGTAGGCCCAGAACGCCGCGTTCATGCTGCCGAAGTTGATGTTGGACAGGCGAAGTGCTTGCTGGAGAAGGTAGCCGCCGGAGGCGCCGATCGCGCCGATGACGCCGATCGCGGCACCCGCTTGACGTTTGGCGGAGCCGAGAGCTTCGGTGATTTCCATGCCGTGTTCGGAGGCATGCTTCTTGGCTACCGCGGAGAAGATGGACGGGATCATCCGGTAGGTGGACCCGTTGCCGATTCCGGTGAGTACGAACAGCATCAGGAACGCCGCGAGGTAGAGCGGGAAGCTCTTCATTTCCAGCGCCGCCATGATCAGGGCGACGGCCACCGACATACCGCCGAAGACGAACACGGTGATCTTCGCGCCGCCGATCTTGTCGGAGACCCAGCCACCGAAGGGACGGCTGAACGAGCCGACGAAGGCCCCGAGGAAGGCGAGGTTACCGAGGGTGGTGATCCAGCCGATCTGCGCCAGGTGCGGGAAGTTGGCCTTGATCAGGGTCGGGAAGGCGAAGGAGAACCCGATGAAGGAACCGAAGGTGCCGATGTAGAGGAACGACATCACCCAGGTGTGCCGGTTGGTCAGCGCCAGCTTGTAGGACTTGCCGTCGGACTTGGCAGTGGAGATGGAGTCCATGTAGCGCAGTGCGCCGAAGGTGGCGATCAGGATGAACGGCACCCAGACCAGCACGGAGAGCGTGATGCCGAAGCGGTAACCCGCCGGATCCTTGGCCAGCAGGTGCGTACCGAGGGTGATCACCAGCGGCAGGACCAGCTGGGTCTGTGCCACGCCGAGGTTGCCGCCGGCGGCGTTGATGCCGAGGGCCGCACCCTTTTTCCCTTCCGGGAAGAAGAACGAGATGTTGGCCATCGACGACGAGAAGTTGCCGCCACCGAAACCGGCGAGCGCCGCCAGCACCATGAACACCCACATGGGGGTGCTGGGCTGGTTCACGAAGTAGGCCAGGCCCAGGGTGGGGATGAGCAGCATCGCCGCGCTGAACGCGGTGAAGGCGCGGCCGCCGAATTTGGGGATGGCAAAGGTGTAGGGGATGCGCAGGGCCGCGCCGACCAGGGTCGGGGTGGAGGTGAGCAGCAGCGCGTTGCTCACCGCGACCGGGTTGCCCTTGCCGAGTCCGGCCAGGAAGTCGAAGCCGGCCAGACCCATGCTGGTCACCACGGTGCCCCAGATGACCCAGACGGAGAAGCCCAGGTTCTCGGCGAACACCGAGAAGATCAGGTTCTTGCGGGCGGTCTTGTTGCCGCCGGATTCCCAGAATTTCGTGTTGTCGGGCTCCCAGTGGTCGAGCCAGCGTCCTCGCTTCTGGTGCTCGAACCCGGGGGTTTCCGACTGCTGGCCGGTGGCAGCAACTGTGGCAGTCATCGGCTTCCTCTCGATTGCCTCGCTGGTGGGTCGAGTCAAAAGGTAGAAGCCGCTTGTTGCGTCCCAATGGCCTTCGGTGACGTTCCCGGCAAATCCGACTCACATTGGGGAAACGCGGTCGGTGACCAGTTGGTTACTTGTCGTTCTGAATACGGGACCAGTTGGACTTATGTTTGCTGCCGCAATTAAGGCGGTAACTAGCGGTCGGGATATTCCGCGATCAGTGACGCGAGGAAACAGCGCGCGGCGGCCGCGGCGGCTTCGGGATCACCATCGATGACGGCCTGCACCAGCTCGATGTGCTCGGCGTCGTAGGAGTCGTCGGATTTCGAGGTTCGTGCCCGGATCACCTGCTCGATGGTCGGCAGCAGCGAGTCGTAGAACTCGAGGTACACCGCGTTGTGGCTGGCGACCACGATCGCGCGGTGCAGTTCCACGTCGGCGGTGATGGCCGCGTGGTTGCCCTCGTCCCATTTGTTCTCGTTGCGCACGTCGAGTAGCCGGCGCAGTGTCGCGATGTCGCTGTCGTCGCGCCGCCGCGCGGCCAGCGCGGCCGCGTTGGTGTCGAGCGCCAGGCGCAGCTCGAGCACGTCGCGCTCTTCCGCGTCGGCGAAGTACTTACCGAGCGTGCCGCCGACCTCCGAGGCCGCGACCACATAGGTGCCCGAGCCTTGCCGCCTTTCGAGCATGCCGGCGTGCACGAGCGCCTGGACGGCCTCGCGCACGGTATTGCGGCCCGTCCCGGTGAGCTCGGTGAGCTCCGGTTCGGTGGGGATTCGAGAGCCGATAGGCCAACGCTCTGAACGGATTTCGGCACGCAGCTGCTCTGTTACCTGGGCAATGAGGCTGGTGCGCCGGACTGGTTGCACCGAAACAGAGTACCGCCCGTCACAAATCGTTGCCTCCTATCGTCGGGTCATCCTATGATTTCGGGGTGACAGCAACCCTCTCGGAAACCACAGTCCACGCGGAAACCGCAACCCCTCGACCCGGCATCGCCCGGGTCGAGCAGCGTAAGCGTGGGCTGATCGAGGGTCGGTTGCTCGTGCTGCTGGCGATCGTGATGTCCGCACTCACCCTGCGCGTCGCCGTGACCGCGTTCAGCCCGCTCGCCGAGCGGATCGGCGCGGATATCGGTTACTCGACCGCCGTCATCGGTGTCTTCGGCATGATCCCGGCCGCCATGTTCGCGCTGTCCGGCCTGATCACGCCGATCATGGTGAGCAGATTCGGACTGGAACGCACCGCGATGTTCGCCATGCTGACGGCGGGCGGCGGCATGCTGATCCGGGCCGTGGTCCCGAACACCGGCGAACTCTTGGCTTTCTCCGCGCTCGCTCTGGCCGGCATGGGTATCGGCAATGTCGTGATCCCGCCACTGGTCAAGCGCTACTTCTCCGATCGGCTCGCGATCGTCAGCTCGCTGTACATCACGATGGTCCAGCTGGGCACGGTGATTCCGGCGCTGATCGCGGTGCCGGTGGCCAACGCGCACGGCTGGCGCATCTCGCTCGGCCTGTGGGCCGCGATCGGCTTCGCCGCGGCGCTGCCCTGGGTCTGGGTGCTGCGCGCCCGGCGCGGGCGCGATCTGGCCGACACCACCGGGCTGCCCTCGGGCGACGAGCCCAAGGGCCGGGTCTGGCGGTCGCCGCTGGCCTGGGGCATGGCCGGCATGTTCGGTATGACCTCGCTGATCACCTACGCCATGTTCGCCTGGCTGCCGCGCATCCTGGAGGACGCGGGCGCCAGTGACGCGTTCGGCGGCACCATGGTCGGGCTGTTCGCCCTGGTCGGGTTGTCCGCGGCGTTCACCGCGCCGACGCTGGTGGCCAAGGTGCGCAACCCGTTCCCGTTCGTCCTCGCCTTCGCCGCGTGCTTCTTCGTCTCCTTCGCGGGTCTGCTGATCGCGCCGATGAGCGTGCCGCTGCTGTGGGTTCTGCTGCTGGGCCTGGGGCCGAGCACCTTCCCGATGTGCTTGACCCTGATCAACATGCGCACCCGTAGCTCGCAGGGTTCGGCGACGCTGTCCGGGTTCGCCCAGGGCGTCGGTTACGCCGTGGCCTGCTCCGGTCCGCTGGTGTTCGGCATGCTGCACACCGCCACCGGCGGCTGGGCCGCTCCGTTCGCGCTGCTCGTCGTCGCGGTGCTGGTGATGCTGGCCGGTGCCTGGCAGGCGTGCAAGCCGCAGATGCTCGAAGACACCTGGCACTGATTCGAGTTGCGGGCCGGCGGGTGTGGCCGCATGATGGTGCGCGTCACACCTCACGGAGTTTCCTTTTCGATTTCGGGTCTTATTCACCCACGGAAACCCTTGTGTCACATGCCCGAAACATTCCGGCGAAACTCACCTCGCTGACCGGAGAATCGTGAGCAACCGTTGATATAGCGGCAATTCAGGGCAGCATTCCGGCAATACCCGCTCTCTACCGTTTGGGCTAACCGATTTTGGGAGGCCCTCGTTGAGCACGCTGACGCGTAACCGCAACATCGAGCACTGGGATGCCGAGGATGTCGCCGCCTGGGAAGCCGGCGGCAAGGACGTTGCCAAGCGAAACCTGATCTGGTCCGTGATCGCCGAGCACGTCGGATTCTCGGTCTGGTCCATCTGGTCGGTGATGGTGCTGTTCATGCCCACCGACAAGTACGGCATCGACGCGGCCGGCAAGTTCTTCCTGATGGCGGTGCCGACGCTGACCGGCGCGGTCCTGCGCATCCCGTACACCGTGGCCACCGCCAAGTTCGGCGGGCGCAACTGGACCGTGTTCTCCGCGCTGCTGCTGCTCATCCCGACGCTGCTCACGCTGTACTTCATCAACCAGCCGGGCACCTCGTACACCACCTTCCTGATCGTGGCGGCGTTCGCCGGTTTCGGCGGCGGCAACTTCGCCTCCTCGATGACCAACATCAACGCCTTCTACCCGCAGCGGCTCAAGGGCTGGGCGCTCGGCCTGAACGCCGGCGGCGGCAACATCGGCGTGCCGGTCATCCAGCTGATCGGCCTGCTGGTGATCGCGACCCTCGGGAATGGCTACGCCTCGCTGATCTGCGCGATCTACCTGGTCTTCGTGGCGGTCGCCGGTCTGGGCGCGGCGCTGTACATGGACAACCTGACCAACCAGAAGGCCGACCTGTCCTACATGGTCTCGGCGCTGAAGGTGCCGCAGTCCTGGGCGATCGCGTTCCTCTACATCGGCACCTTCGGTTCGTTCATCGGCTACAGCTTCGCCTTCGGGCAGGTGCTGCAGATCAGCTTCAAGGCCGGTGGCGACATCGCCGCGCAGGCCGCGCTGCATGCCGCGCAGATCGCGTTCATCGGCCCGCTGCTGGGCTCGCTCGCTCGCCCGTACGGCGGCAAGTGGGCCGACCGGGTCGGCGGCAGCAAGGTCACCCTCTACGTCTTCGGCGCGATGATGGCCGCCGCGGTGCTGGTGGTCGCGGCGAGCACAGTCGGTGACAGCAACGGCGGCGTGCCCAGCGGCGGCGTAATGGCCGCGCTGGTAACGGGTTTCATCGCACTGTTCGTGCTCTCGGGTATCGGAAACGGCGCGGTCACCAAGATCATCCCGTCGGTCTTCGACGCCAAGTCGCGCAGCCTGGACCTGCCCGAGTCGGCCCGCGCCGCCTGGTCGCAGAACTGCTCGGGTGCGCTCATCGGTTTCGTCGGCGCCATCGGCGCGCTCGGCGGCGTCGGCATCAACCTGGTGCTGCGCTCCTCCTATGCCTCGACCAACTCCGCGACCACAGCGTTCTGGGTCTTCATGCTCTTCTACGTGGCTTGCGCCGCGGTGGTCTACCTGGTCTTCCTGCGCCGCCCGACCGCCACCGACTCCGACATCGTCGCCGAGGCCGAAGCCCTCGTCCTCGAGGCCGAAAGCACCTCTTCCAGCTCGTCGGCTCGCGCCTGACACCCGACCCCCTCCAGGGAGGACATCTCATGAACAACGAATCCCGCAAGACCGCGGTGGTCGTCGGCCATGGCATGGTCGGGCACCGCTTCGTCGAAGCCCTGCGTGCCCGCGACGAGGCCGGTCAATGGCAGGTCATCGTGCTCAGCGAAGAGGACCAGCCCGCCTACGACCGCGTCGGCCTGTCCTCCTACGTCGGCGCCTGGGACCCGAAAGAGCTTGCCCTGCAGGGCAACACCTACGACGGTGACGAGCTGGTGGACCTGCGCCTGGGCGTGCGGGCCGACGGCATCGACCGCGCCACCCGCAAGGTGACCACCTCCGCCGGTGAGGTCATCGCCTACGACGCACTGGTGCTCGCGACCGGTTCCTACGCCTTCGTGCCGCCGGTGCCGGGGCACGACTCCGAGGGCTGCTACGTCTACCGCACCCTGGCGGACCTGGACGGCATCCGGGCCGCGGCCGAGGCCGCCGGGCCGGGCGCGGTCGGCCTGGTGGTCGGCGGTGGCCTGCTCGGCCTGGAGGCCGCCAACGCGCTGCGGCTGCTCGGCATGACCCCGCACGTGGTGGAGTTCGCGCCGCGGCTGATGCCGGTGCAGGTCGACGAGGGTGGTGGCGCCATCCTGCAGAAGCTGGTCACCGACCTGGGCCTGCACGTGCACACCGGCGTCGGTACCTCGGCCATCGCGGTCGTCGAGGACGCCCCGGTCGCCGAACGGCTGGAGATCACCCTGTCCAACGAGACCGCGGTGCGCGCCGCGGTGGTCGTTTTCGCCGCCGGTATCCGGCCGCGTGACGAGATCGCCAAGACCGCCGGCCTCGAGGTCGGACCGCGCGGCGGTGTCATCACCGACCTGGGTCTGCAGACCTCCGACCCGAACATCTACGCCGTCGGCGAGGTCGCCGCGATCGAGGGCGTCTGCTACGGCCTGGTCGCTCCCGGCTACACCACCGCCGAAATCGTGGCGGACCGATTGCTCGGTGGCGCAGGGGAATTCCCGGGCGCGGACCTCTCGACCAAGCTGAAGCTGCTCGGTGTGGACGTGGCCAGCTTCGGTGACGCCTTCGGCAGCACCGAGGGTGCGCTGTCGGTCGTGCTGCACGACGCGGCCAAGGGCACCTACGCGAAACTCGTTGTCTCCGATGATGCGAAGACTCTGCTGGGCGGCATCCTGGTCGGTGACGCGTCGGCCTACGCGGCGCTGCGCCCGCTGGTCGGTTCGCCGCTGCCGGCCGATCCCGCCGCGCTCATCTCCCCGGCCGGTGCCGAATTGAGTGCCGACGCGCTGCCCGACGACGCCCAGATCTGTTCCTGCAACAACGTTTCCAAGGGTTCGATCTGCGGCGCCATCGCCGAGGGCGCCTGCGATGTACCAGCCATCAAGGGCTGCACGAACGCCGGAACCTCCTGTGGCGGTTGCGTTCCGATGCTCAAGAAGCTGCTGGAGCAGTCGGGCGTCGAGGTTTCCAAGTCGCTGTGTGAGCACTTCGCGCAGTCGCGGGCCGAGCTGTTCCACATCGTCCAGTCGACCGGCATCCGCAAGTTCTCCGAGCTGATCGCCAAGCACGGCAAGGGATCCGGCTGCGATATCTGCAAGCCGACCGTCGCCTCCATCCTGGCCTCGACCTCGAGCGAGCACATCCTCGACGGCGAGCAGGCCGCGCTGCAGGACACCAACGACCACTTCCTGGCCAACCTGCAGAAGAACGGCACCTACTCGGTGGTGCCGCGCATGCCCGGCGGCGAAGTCACCGCCGAGCAGCTCATCACCATCGGTGAGGTGGCCAAGGAGTTCGGCCTGTACGTGAAGGTCACCGGTGGTCAGCGCATCGACCTGTTCGGCGCGCGAGTGGAGCAGTTGCCGCTGATCTGGAAGCGCCTGGTCGAGGCGGGCATGGAATCCGGTCACGCCTACGGCAAGTCGCTACGCACCGTGAAGTCCTGCGTCGGGTCCACCTGGTGCCGCTACGGTCAGCAGGACTCGGTCGGCATGGCCGTGCTGCTCGAAAAGCGTTACCGCGGTTTGCGTTCCCCGCACAAGCTGAAGCTGGCCGTGTCGGGTTGCGCCCGCGAGTGCGCGGAGGCGCGCGGCAAGGACGTCGGCGTCATCGCCACCGAGAACGGCTGGAACCTCTACGTCGGCGGCAACGGCGGCCTGACCCCGAAGCACGCGGTGCTGCTGGCCGGTGAACTGGATGACGAGACGCTGATCCGCTACATCGACCGCTACCTGATGTTCTACATCCGGACTGCCGATCGTTTGCAGCGCACCGCCCCGTGGCAGGAAGCGCTCGAGGGCGGCCTGGATTACCTCAAGCAGGTCATCTGTGAGGACAGCCTCGGGATCGCCGCGGATCTGGAGCTCGCGATGGCTCAGCATGTCGATGGCTACCGCGACGAATGGGCCGCCGTGCTCGACGACGAGGAGAAGCTTTCGCGCTTCGTTTCCTTCGTCAACGCCCCCGCGGAGGCCGATCCGACGATTTCGTTCGACGACAGCGGCGAGCGGAAGGTGCCGGTGCTGTTGGGTACGCCACAAATCCCGGCTGCTACGCCCGGGAAATGACGGCTTAACCCCATAGAAACAGGACGCCGGTACCAATAGGTAAGGCGTTTGGAGGATGACACCGATGACCGTGATCGATACCCCCGGCATTGCACCAGCTACCACCATCGGGTGGACGCAGGCTTGCCGTCTCGACTACCTGATCCCCGGCCGCGGCGTGGCGGTGTTGCTGAGAGGTGGCCAGCAGGCCGCGCTGTTCCTACATACCGACGGCATTCTGTACGCCGTAGGCAATATTGATCCGTTCGGGCGGGCCGCGGTCATGTCCCGCGGACTCGTCGGCGACCGCGGCGGTGTGCCCGTAGTGGCCTCGCCGCTGCTGAAGCAGGCCTTCTCGCTGCTCGACGGCCGCTGCCTGGACGACGAAACCGCCGCGCTCCCGGTCTACGCCGTGCGCGTGGACGACGGCATCGTGTCGGTAGCCAACGAACCGGCGGAGACCCCATGACCGCCGCCGACCAGGGTGCTTGCCTGGCCGGGTTCACCATCGGCATCACCGCGGCTCGCCGCGCCGAGGAATTCGGCACGCTGCTGACCCGCCGCGGCGCGAATATCGTGTCCGCCCCGGCGATCCGGATCATTCCGCTGGCCGACGACACCGAGCTGGAGCGGGTCACCCGCAAGCTCGTCGAAGAACCGCCGCAGATCACCGTCGCCACCACCGGAATCGGGTTCCGCGGCTGGATGGAAGCCGCCGAAGGGTGGGGTCTGGCCGAAGAGCTGCGCGCCACCCTGGCATCCACCCGGATGCTGGCTCGCGGCCCGAAAGCCAAGGGCGCCATCCGCGCCGCCGAACTGCGCGAGGAATGGTCACCGGCTTCGGAGTCTTCGGCCGAGGTGCTCGACCATCTGCTCGCCGAAGGTGTGGAGGGCGTGCGCATCGCCGTCCAGCTGCACGGCGCGACCACCGAATGGGAGCCGGTCCCGGACTTCTGTGAGGTATTGCGTTGTGCCGGTGCGGATGTCGTGCCGGTCCCCGTGTACCGGTGGACTCCGCCGCAGGATCAGGGTCCGATGGATCAGCTGATCGAGGCGATCGTCACCGCGAACCTGGACTGCGTGACCTTCACCAGTGCGCCCGCCGTGGCGTCACTTCTGATGCGCGCCAAGGAAACCGGTCTCCTGGAAGGTGTGCTGCACGCGCTGCGCGGACGGGTGCTGCCCGCATGTGTCGGCCCGATCACCGCGGCGCCGCTGGAGGAACTGGGTGTGCCCACCTCCATGCCTGGCCGGGCCCGGCTGGGTGCGCTGGCGCGGCACGTCGCCGAGGAACTTCCGCGGCGCGCCAACCGGATTCAGGCCGCCGGGCATCACATCAGCGTGCGTGGTGCGTGTGTCGTCGTCGACGGGACGGTGCGGCAGCTGGCGCCCGCGCCGATGGCGTTGATGCGCTCGCTCGCCCGGCAGCCCGGCCGCGTGGTGTCCCGCGAGGACCTGCTGGGCGCGCTCCCCGGCGGCGGTGACGACACCCATGCCGTGGAAACCGCTATCGCCCGCCTCCGCGCTGGTCTCGGTACGCCGAAAGCCATTCAGACAGTAGTGAAACGGGGCTACCGGCTCGCACTGGACGCCGCCGAATGCGCCGACGACAACCTCCGTCCGGCCGCCCCGCCGGCCCGCCCGCACGGCATCGCCACCCCGGCACGCGCACCGCGGTATGCCCAGACGATGGGCAGCTGGTGACGACGCCGGCCCTGGTGCTGGTGGCGCATGGCACCAGAAGCACGCGCGGCGTCGAGATGATCGCCGCGCTCGCCGAAGCGGTGGCCGCTGAGTTAGGCGCTCCGGCACGGGGTTCCGCGGAGGTCGCTCCGGCGGTACGCACCGCATTCGTCGACGTGCTCGGCCCGTCTCCGTCGGAGGTCCTGCGCGACCTGCACTCCGATGCGGAAGTCGTTCCCGCCGTGGTGGTCCCGGCCTTCCTCGCCTCGGGCTACCACGTCTACCAGGACGTCCCCCGCGAAGTCGGCGAGAGCTCGCACCCCGCGGTAGTCGTCACCCCCGCCATGGGCCCGGACCCGGCCCTGGCCCGCATCATGGCCCTGCGTCTGCGGGCGGCGGGCTGGCGACCCGGTGACGCGGTCGTCTTCGCCGCCGCCGGCTCCTCGGACGCCCGGGCCCGCCACGACGTTCGCCGCGCCGCCGCGATGCTCACCGACCATCTCGGCGTCCCGGTCCGCATCGCCTACGTCGCCACGGGCGCACCCCGCGTCCCCGAAGTCGTTGCCGACCTGCGCGATTCCGGCGCCGAACGGGTCTTCATCGCCTCCTACCTGCTCGCCCAGGGGCTGTTCCAGCAACGCCTGCACGATGCGGGCGCCGACGGCGTCGCCGAACCCATCGGCGTGCACCCGGCCGTGGTCCGGCTGATCGCCGACCGCTACCGCACGGCAACTCGGGAATTGGCGCAGGCGCGTCTGGCGTCCTGAACTTGTCGGTCCCCTGGTCCACACTGTGACCTATGGCATACGACGAAGAGCTGGCCGAGCGGATTCGTGAACTGATCGAACCCGGTCCGCATCTGGTCGAGAAGAAGATGTTCGGTGGCCTGGCCTTCATGGTGGGCGGCAATATGGCCGTCGCCGCCAGCGGCAAGGGCGGCCTCCTGGTCCGCGTCGACCCGAAAGAAGAAGACGACCTGCTCGAGGCCGACTTCGTCGAAATCATGGTGATGGGTGGTCGCGAGGCGCACGGCTGGCTCCGGGTCACGCCCGAAGCCGTCGACGACGACGCGATCCTGCGTGAGTGGGTCGACCGTGGCGTCACCTACGCACGCTCGTTGCCTTCCAAGAAGAAATAGCGAAAAAGATCTTCGGAAAGTTTTTGAAGATGTGTCGAAGTGGGGGGAGTGGCTCCGACCTATGGGTGACAGCAGGTCGGAAACACACACGAGGAGCACATCATGGCCGTCACCACTTTCTTCTGGTTCGAGTCCGCCGCCGAAGCGGCCGCGCAGCGGTATGTCGAGATCGTCCCCAACTCGCGCGTGCTGAATATCGCGCGGCTCGCAGATGGGTCGGCGTTCACCGTGGATCTCGAGCTGGACGGGCAGCGGGTCACGCTGCTGAATGGCGGGCCGGGTCACCCGCTGACGGACGCGGCGTCGATCCAACTGATCGTGGACACCCAGGAGGAGATCGATCGCCTGTGGGACGCGCTGGTCGAGGGTGGGCAGCCGGGGCCGTGCGGCTGGCTGACCGATCGGTTCGGGCTGAGCTGGCAGGTGGCGCCGTCGGTGTTGCCGCAGTTGATGATCGGCGAGGATCCGGCGAAGACGGCCGCGGTCGCCGCAGCGTTGCAGACCATGTCGAAGATCGACGCGAAGACCCTGCAGGACGCCTACGACCAAGCGTGACAGGCGAAATGGAATCCGCTCGCACCTGGGGTGCGGGCGGATTTTGCGCAGCGCCGAATCGAATCGGAAATGCGGCTGCTGAGGCCGGTTTTACGCGATACAGTTTCCCCGCGCTGTACAGCGCGGTCGGTAGGGAGGACTCGACCATGGTAGGAAACAATGGGCCGGGGGACGTGACCCAACAATCGGATCAGCCGGGGGGCGATCAAGGTCCGCCGACGCTGGATCGGGTTGTCGCGGAATATGGTCCGATGCCGGAGCCGATGGTGCGCGCCATGGGTGTGCGCCTCGCCGAGGCGCTGGCAGCCATGCACGCGCTGCGACAGGTGTTCGGGGATCTGCGGCGCGAAACGGTGCTGATGGATGCCGACGGGGCCCGGCTCGGGCGCGCGCACCTGCCCGCCGGCCGGGAAGTGTCGCCCGCCGACGATGTGTACGCGCTGGGCGGGGTGCTGGTGTTCGCCGCGACCGGGCGCACTCCGTTCCTGGAGAACGGGCTGGACGCGCTGCCGCCAGGTCTGCGAACAGTGTTGCGGGACTGCCTGTCCGACGATCCCAGCCGCCGGCCCAGAGCAGGGGAGCTGGCGCGGGCGCTGGCGGACGCACCGGAGCAGACGACGCGGCTCTCGCCCTCGTTCGCGGGCGATACGCAGGCCACGCAGCGATTCTTGCCGGACGCGGCTACCGTTCCGGTGCCGCCCCAATTCGGTGCCGCACAGCAGCATTCACGCACGCGAATGCCGTGGATCATTGCCGCTGTCTGCGGCCTGCTCGTCGTGATCATTCTGGCGACCGTCGGAGTCGTTGCCGCGACGCGCGACGACGGAGCTCAGACAGCCGGTGACACCAGTACCAGTCCGAGCGGAAAAGCCGATCCGGCAACCAAATACACCGCCGCGAGCCTAGGTGATGCGTGTGCCCTATTGGATCTGCCCGCCGCGGAGAAGGTGATCGGCAAGCAGAGCGGGACACCGCTGGGCGACAGGATCGAACTACCGTCGATCGCGGACACGCTCTCCTGCAACACCATGAACGACCACGGTTTCATCATGCTGCACATCGAGCTTTCGGATCAGATGTCGACTGTGCGGCAGCTGTACGACCTGCATCGGGCCACTGGGCTCGGCACAACCGGGTCCGGGGTGACCGCCAAGACGGTAAGCGGGATCGGTGAAGACGCCTATCTCGTTGTGCACGAACCTAATAGCGGCAACACCCAGCAGATCGGATGCCAGCTCGGGTTCCTCCAGTCGAACGTGATCGCCATCGTGAACCTGCACCTGTCCGAGGACGACGGCAGTACCCGCGACAAGCTGGCGGAATACTGCCAGCACCAGGCCAGAACCGTGCTCGGGAGACTGAAGTGACGCAGCAGGGAGCAACGGGGCCGAGCAAGGCGCCGTGGTTGGTGGCGGCCGTGAGCGTGCTCGTCCTCGCGGCGACCGTGGTATTCGCGGTGGTGATGTTGTCCGGCGGCAGCGATGACAAGAGCCCCGCGGGTGCGTCCGGCACCACTACGTACCAGCCCGGCGATCAGTCCATCGACAAGGTCGGTAAGTATAAGCCCGGCAAAGTCGAAAATGCCTGTGCTGCATTAGATCTCGCAGCCATCGAGCGACTCGGCTACCCGGCGGAGGGCAAGCCCATCCACGAGGAAACCAATACCGGGACCGGCGGCAGTCTCGAATGCTCGGCGGGTTTCCAGAACGCGAGTCTCGCCGGGCAGGCGAACTTCGACTGGCATTCCGCCGACGAGCTCTTCGAGCAGTCCAAGGCCAGTGCCATCGCGGCGCCGCCCGCCGGCACCACCGCGGCCGCCCTCTCCAATCTGGGCGCGTCCGCCTACTACACGCTGGAAGACAGTAGCGTTGCCAGCCGCACCGATATCGAAGTGAAGGTGGAGGCGAAGGACGAGAACCTGTTCGTGCGCATCACCTTCCGGGTGTCCGGCTTCGATATCCAGGCCGACCGCGAGGCTGTCCGGCAGGCCGCGGAATTCCAGGCGCGCACCATGATGGACCGCCTGCGGTGACCACCGAGACCGTCGGGCCGTACACGGTGATCGGCCGGATCGGCTCCGGCGGCATGGGCGATGTACTGCTCGGCCGCTCACCCGGCGGACGACAGGTCGCCATCAAGGTGGTGCATCGGCATCTGGCCCACGACACCGAGTTTCGCGCCCGGTTCGCCCGTGAAGTGCAGGCGGCCCGCGCGGTCGGCGGCTTCTACACGGCCGCGGTGGTGGATGCCGACTGGGAGGCGTCGCAGCCGTGGCTGGCCACGGAATACATTGCGGGACAGTCGTTGAAGCAGCTGGTAACCGACTTCGGACCGCTGCCGGAGGAGTCCGTGGCGGAGCTGGCGGCCGGCATCGTCGAGGCGCTGTCGGCGATTCACTCGGCGGGCGTGACGCACCGGGATCTCACCCCGGGCAATGTGCTGCTCACCGAATCCGGCCCGCGCGTCATCGATTTCGGCATCGCGAAGCTGATCACGGAGACGCAATCGGTCACGGCCACCGGCGCCCTCATCGGCACGCCGGGCTACATGTCGCCGGAGCATGTGCTCGGCGGTGCGGTCGGCCCGGCCAGTGATGTGTTCTCGCTCGGCTCGGTGCTCACCCTGGCCGCCACCGGGCACGGGCCGTTCGAGGACAAGAGCACGGCGCGGGTGCTGGACCGGGTAGCGCACGCCGCGCCGAACCTGGACGGGTTGCGCGAAGGGCGGCTGTACCGAATCATCGTGGCCTGCTTGAACAAAGACGCCGACGCCCGGCCCTCGACCGCAGATCTCCTGGAAGCGCTGGGCGATCAGCGCACGGAAACAACGCCGCACCGGTGGCTGCCGCCGCCGATGATGCAGGCGGTGGCGGCGCCGCCGTCGGTCGAGCCGGTGGGACCGGAGCGCAGGACGAGCCGCCGGATGGTGCTGGCCGCGGCCGGGGTGGGCCTGGCGGTGGTGGCGGGCGTGGCCGTCGCCAGTAAGGTCGCCGCGGACCGGCTCCATGTGAAAGCGCCTGCCGCCCAGCGGAGTCCAGGGGGAACGCTGCGGTGGAAAGCCGATGTCGGGACCTTTGTCGGCCTCGACTACGCGCCGGAGCCGCCTGTGGTCGCCGGGAACGCCGTATACACCGGGAGTATCGACGGCTCGATATACGCGATCGAACTCGGCTCCGGCTCGGTTCGCTGGAAAGCTCCTACGCACCGGCAGCCTGCGCACGGTCCAGTGCATTCCGGCGGGAAGGTGTTCGCCGCCAACGTCAGTCGCGGACTGACCGCCTTCGATGCCGCGACCGGAAGCCCACTGTGGGAGAAGGACGGCATCAGCAGTGCTATCGCCGCCGACGGCGGCCTGGTCTTCAGTTCGCTGTCCTCGCTCAGCAATGGGATCGTCGCCTTCGACGCCGCGACCGGGGAGCAGCGCTGGAGCGCACTCACAGATGCGCGCACCAGCAATGTGCCGATCTTCGCCGGCGGTGGCGCGGTCGTGACGGTGACCGATGACGGGGAACTCTGCCTGCTCGATGCCGCGTCCGGCGCGGTGCGCTGGCGGGTGCGCGACACGAAGGAGCGCTTCTACGGACTGAATACCCCGATTGTTTCCGGTGGCGCCGTCTTCATGTCGACCTCGAGCACCGTCCGCGCCTTGGATATCGGCACCGGTACCCAGTTGTGGTCATTCGACCGCTTCGGCGGATCGGTGGCCGTGGTGCGCGGCGATACCGTCTTCGTCTCCGGCTACGACCGGGCCTACGCCTTCGATGCCGCGGACGGCACCGTGAAGTGGCTGTATCGCGCCGAGGACAAGCTGTCCAACGTGCTCGCGGTGGGCACGGACTCGGTGTATTGCGTCGGTGAGAAAAGGCTTTTCACGCTCGACAGTGGTTCCGGCGAGCAGCGCTGGACGTTCGACGCCGAGGGCAAGCTGGGCGGTGTCGCGTTCGGATCCGGCACTGTGTACGCGGTGTGCGACGACCGTAATCTCTACGCGATCAACGCATGAACGCGCCGCAGATTCCGCAGCCGGTGCAGCGACTGGCCGACGACGATCCCGGCACCATCGGAAGGTATCGGCTGCTCGGACGGCTCGGTTCGGGCGGTATGGGCGCGGTTTTCCTCGCGGTGTCGCCCGGGCGGCGGCTCGTGGCGGTCAAGATGGTGCATCCGCATCTGGCCCGGGACCGGGAGTTCCGGCAGCGTTTCGCCCGTGAGGTGCAGGCCGCGCGGGCGGTGGGCGGATTCCACACGCCGGCCGTCGTCGATGCCGATGTCTCCGGTGTGATGCCGTGGAGCGCGACCGAGTACATCGCCGCGCCGGCCCTGGACCAGGTGGTGGCCCGATTCGGGCCGCTGCCGGTGGAATCGGTCTGGGAGCTCGCGCGCGGTATGGCCGAGGCGTTGCAGGCCATCCATGCCGCGCAGGTCGTGCACCGCGATCTGAAGCCGTCGAATGTGCTCATCGCCGCCGACGGGCCGCGGGTCATCGACTTCGGCATCGCCCAGGCCCTGGGTGAGGGCCAGACGTTCACCCTCACCGGCGGCGTGATCGGCACGCCCGCCTACATGTCGCCGGAGCAGGCGCGCGGTGATTTCACCGGACCCGCGAGTGATGTGTTCGCCCTGGGGTCGGTGCTGGTTTTCGCGGCCTCGGGCCGGGGGCCGTTCGGCGACGGTGATGCCATGGCACTGCTCATGCGGGTGGCCAACGGCGCCCCGGATCTCTCCGGAGCGCCACCGGGAACCCTGGGCGACATTGTGGCGCAATGTCTTTCGGGCAATCCAGCGGACCGGCCGCGTCCGGCCGATCTACTCGCCCTGCTGAACCGGCCCGCTCGGCCCGCACCGCAGGACTGGCTACCGCCGGTGGTATCGGAAGGCACCCGCGCGTATTCGCGTGCAATCGCCGATATCACCCAGCAAGCCGACTTCGAATTCGTGCCCGCAACGCGGCGGTTCCGGCCCGAGCTGCTGATCGCACTGCTCGCGGTGATCGCCCTGGTAGTGGCGGGCGGTCTCGCCTATAGAGCGCTACGTGATGCCGGAAACGACACGGCCACAACGACTTCGACCGCACCGACGACTGCTGCGGCCAAACCGGTCCGAATTCCGGCCGAGGTGAGCCCTCGCACACTGTCCATTTCCGCCGACGGCTCCCAGCTCTTCGTTGTCGGTACCACCGGCGGCGGCGAGTTCCTCAGTAGGGTCGGCGGCGTCCAATTCATCGACACGAAGACGAATGCGCCCATCCGCACCGTCAAGTTCGATCTGGACATGTCCGGCGAAGCGGTGGTCGCCCCCGACGGCCGCCGCATCTATGCACCGTCCAAAGCGCGAAAGGTCGTGCGGATCCTGGACGGGGTAACCGGGGCGGAGATCGGTGAGCTGGGCCCGATCGAAGCGCCGAGGGTCGCGGGGATGTCCCGGGACAGCAAGCTGATCTACGTACCCGACGGCGACGGACTCGCGGTATTCGACGCTGAAACGAAAGCCCGTGTCGGAGACCGTATCCCGATCGGCCGCGCGCCTGGTCGAAGCTGGCCGCTCCCGGATGGCAGCAAGTGGTTCATCAGCGAATACGACACGCTGAACCTGGCCGAGAAGGACATCACCGTGTACCAACCCGGCACCGGTGCGATCACCACAATCGGAATCGGCACCAGCCCCCATGACCTGGCCTTCTCCGCCGACGGCACCCGCGCCGCAGTGGCCACCTTCAACGCCAACCGCGTCATCCTTATCGACACCGCCTCCGAAACCGTCACCGGCAGCGTCGATCTCGGCACGCAAACCGCCGGTGTCGCCCTCTCCGCCGACGGTTCCCGCGCCTACGTCTCCTTGCTGTCCACCGCGACCATCGCGGTCATCGATACGGCGACCGCGGCGGTGGTCGACACCATCAGAGCCGAACAGGAGCCCCAAGGCCTGGCCATCTCCGCCGACAACCTCTACGTAGCCAACGCCGGTTCCGGCTCCATCTCCGTCATCGCCCTGAGCTGACCGGCTCCGGTCAGGAGCCCCAGCGCTCCGGGGTGACGGGGGCTTCCCAGGCACCGGCGTAGCGCTTGGTGTCGGGCGCGTTGGATTCCTTTGCGCGGTAGACGATGTAGGGCCGCGTGAGGTAGCCGATGGGGGCGCTGAACATGTGGACCAGGCGGGTGTAGGGCCACATGCCGAGCAGGGCGAGGACGACCAGACCGTGGGCCTGGAAGGTCCAGGGGGTGCCGACCATCAGTTCCGGCTGCGGGTTGAGCGTGAAAAGGCTACGGAACCAGGGGGATACGGTTTCGCGGTAGTTGTAGGTGCCCCACAGCAGGTTGCTGCCCCAGGTGTTGAGCAGGCCGGTGACCAGGGCGGCGGTCAGCAGGGCGTACATCAGCTTGTCGTTGCCGGTGGTGGCCTTGCGGACCGCGGTCACCGTCCAGCGCCGGTACAGCAGGATGCCGACGCCTGCCAGGACCATCAGTCCCGCAACGGATCCCGCTCCGACGGCGATGATGTGATAGGTGTGCTCGGAGATGCCGACCGCGGCGGTCCAGGACTCCGGAATCAGCACGCCGAGCACGTGTCCGCCGAACACCCCGAGCATCCCGAAGTGGAACAGCGGGCTGCCCAGGCGCAGCAACCGGCTCTCATAGATCTGGGAAGATCGTGTGGTCCAGCCGAATTGGTCGTTGCGGTAGCGCCAGACGTGCCCGAGCACGAACGAGGTGAACGCCACGTAGGGCAGGATCAGCCACAGTTCGGTGGGCAGCTGCGGGACAAAGTTCATCGACGGCCTCCGGCGGTGTCGAACATGGCGGGGTCCATCGCGAAGGGGTCGAGGCCGACCTCTTCCTCGGGTGGACCCTGCGCGGCGAGTTCGGCGATCTTGCGGCGGTCGGCGGTGGTCAGCGGCGGCAGCGTCGCGATCACGGCGCCGAGGATCCCGGCGTAGGGAGATCCGGTGTCGGACAGCGACAGCCGCAGCAGCTCGATCACCGGAAGATGCTCGCCGAGCAGCCGTTCGCCGCCGATCGGGTCGACGGTGGCGGCGAATTCCAGCAGCACCGGAAGGTGGTCGGGCAGTTCGTGATCGCCCAACTCCACGCCCGCGTGCTTGTATGCGTGCTTGAACCGCAGCAACGCCATCCCGCGTTTGCGGGTGTCACCGTAGGCGTAGAAGGTCAGGTGCATGCTGGCGCGGCGGCGCAGGTCGAAGGTTTCGACGTAGGAAGCCGCGAGCTCCAGCGGCGGGGTGGCCCGCAGGTGGTCCAGCAGCCCGGTGAAGTAGGGCCGCATGTGTTCCGGCAATTCCGCTGTCGCGCTGGATAACTGGTCCAGCATGGCCAGCGCCGACTCGTTCGGATAGTCCAGCAGCAGTGCTGCCATCCGCCAGACGAGCCGCCGCTCGTGTTCGGAAATCCGGATCGCAGGTTCGGGCCGACGCCGCACTTTCAACAAGCTCATTGCGCTGCTCCGTTGACGGTGACGGACGGCGATCCCGGACCGGCGCCGTTGCCCGCCGGAATCGTCGTGCCGTTCGCGGCAGCGCCGTTGCTGCCGTTGCTTGTTGTGCCGTGGGATCCGGAACCGTTGGCGCCGTTGGTCCCGGACCCGTTGGCTCCAGCGCTGTCTCCCGACCCCCCTGTATCTACCCACCCCGTCGGCTTCGCCTCCTGCCGTCCCCCTTGGGTCGGTATCAGCCCACTGGTGCTCTTCCCATCCCAGTTCAGCAGGTTGATCCGACCCGACTTCTCCTCGGGCGCTGCGCCATTGGTGTCGGTGAGGTGGAACTTCTCCACCATCTGGTCGAACGCGGTCATGCCGGGCCCGCCGTCGGTGTCCAGGCTGCAGCCGGTGGCGAGGGCGTCCAGCTGATGCGCCTCGGAACCGGCTCCGTTCGGAATCACGTACCGGTCTTCGTATTTCGCGATCGCGAGCAGCCGGTACAGCGCCTCGATCTCTTCGGGCTGCAAACGCACGTTCGGCGCGATCGAGGGATCCGGTTCCTCGCCGAGATTGACCGACCGCATGAACGAGCGCATCCCAGCCAGCCGTTGCAGCGCGGCCCGCACCGGGCCCACATCACCGGCGGTGAACAGTTCGGCCAGGTACTCCACCGGAATGCGCAGCGCGTCGATGGCGCCGAACAGGTTTCGCGCGTCCTCGCCGTCGTGGCCGGTCTCGGACAGCACGTCGACCACCGGCGACAGCGGCGGGACGTACCAGACCATCGGCATGGTCCGGTATTCCGGATGCAGCGGCAACGCGATCTGGTAGTCGACGATCAGTTTGTAGCACGGCGAATTCTGTGCCGCCTCAATCCATTCCGGCGAAATTCCGGCGCGCTCGGCTTCGGCGACGACGCGCGGATCGTGCGGGTTCAGGAACACCCCGAGCTGCGAGGGGTACAGGTCCTTGGTGTTGGTGACCGAAGCCGCCTCCTGCACCTTGTCGGCGTCGTAGAGCATGACGCCGATGTAGCGCAGCCGCCCCACACAGGTTTCCGAGCACACCGTCGGGATGCCGACTTCCACGCGCGGGTAGCAGAAGGTGCATTTCTCCGCCTTGCCCGTCTTGTGGTTGAAGTAGATCTTCTTGTACGGGCACGCGGTGACGCACTGCCGCCAGCCACGGCACTTGTCCTGGTCCACCAGCACGATGCCGTCTTCGGCGCGCTTGTAGATCGCGCCGGAGGGGCACGAGGCCGCGCACGACGGGTTGAGGCAGTGCTCGCAGATCCGCGGCAGGTAGAACATGAAGGTCTCTTCGAACTCCAGTTTCACCTTCTCCGACAGGCGGCCCAGCAGCGGGTCCTTGCCGACCTGCTCCGGGCCGGAGCCGAGGTCGTCGTCCCAGTTGGCGCCCCAGGTGACCTGCGTATCCTCGCCGGTGATCAGCGATTTCGGCCGCGCCACCGGAACGGTGTCGGTGGGCGGGCTGGACAGCAGGTTGTCGTAGTCGTAGCTCCACGGCTCGTAATAGTCCGACACCGTGGGCATATCGGGATTGGCGAAGATGTTGAGCAGCCGTTTCATGCGCGACCCCGACTTCAGGGTCAGCTTGCCGCGCTTGGTGAGCGTCCAGCCGCCCTTCCACTTCTCCTGATCCTGGTACTGCCGTGGATAACCCTGTCCCGGACGGGTTTCCACGTTGTTGAACCAGACGTACTCGGTGCCTCCACGATTGGTCCAGGCCTGCTTACAGGTGACCGAGCAGGTGTGGCAGCCGATGCATTTGTCCAGGTTCATCACCATGGCCATTTGTGCCATAACGCGCATAACTCAGTACTCCACCTTCTGCGAGCGGCGACGAATCGTAGTGACCTCGTCGCGTTGATTTCCGGTGGGGCCGTGGTAGTTCAGCGCGAAGGACTGCTGGGCGTACCCGCCGATGAGATGTGAGGGCTTGATCATGATCCGGGTCAGCGCGTTGTGGATACCGCCGCGCTTGCCGCGTCCCGCCTGCTTCTCCGAGGTGCCCTCGATGCGCGGCACGTCCACGGCCCGGTCCTGGGCGTGGTACATGAACACAGTGCCCTCGGGCATACGGTGCGAGACGATGGCGCGCGCCACGACGATGCCGTTGCGGTTGATCGCCTCGATCCAATCGTTGTCGGCGACACCGATTTTCGCGGCGTCCTTCTCCGACATCCAGATCGACTGCCCGCCGCGGGAGAGCGTGAGCATGTGCAGGTTGTCCTGGTAGGCGGAGTGGATCGACCACTTCGAGTGCGGCGTCAGGTATCGCACGGTGACACCGTGCTCGCCGACATCGCCGACGCCGGGTTCGCTGAACAGCGCGGTCATATCCAGCGGCGGCCGGAAGATCGGCAGCTGTTCGCCGAGTTCGATCATCCAGTCGTGGTCGAGGTAGAAGTGCTGGCGGCCGGTGAGGGTGTGCCAGGGCTTGAGCCGCTCGGTATTGATGGTGAACGGAGAGTAACGGCGGCCACCCGTCTCGCTGCCGGACCATTCCGGCGAGGTGATCACCGGAACCGGGCGCGCCTGGGTGTCTTTGAAGGTGATCTGCTTGCCCTCGTGCTCGGCGGCCAGATCCGCGAGCTGGGTGCCGGTGCGCCGTTCCAGCGCCTCGAAACCCTCGACAGCCAGTCGGCCGTTGGTGGTGCCGGACAGCGCCAGGATCGTCTCGGCGGCGTGGGTGTCCTTGGCCAGTGACGGGCGGCCCTGCGCCACACCGGAAACCACGGTGCCGTTCACCCCGGCGAGGTAGGCGACTTCCTTCTCGGGATGGGTGGTGACGCCCTTGGTGGTGAGTCCGAGCGTCTCGACCAGCGGTCCGAGGGCCGCCATCTTCTCGGCGATGTTCGGGTAGTCCCGTTCCACCACAACCAGTTTCGGCATGGTCTTGCCCGGAATCGGTTCGCACTCACCGGCTTTCCAGTCGAGTACGCGCCCACCGGCCTGCGCCAGCGCATCGGGGGAGTCGTGCTGCAACGGCACCGCGACGATGTCATTGCGCTTGCCCAGGTGCTTTTCGGCCATCCAGGAGAACCCGCGGGCGATCCGATGGAAGGCGTCGAAGTCCGTCTTGGCCTCCCACGGCGGCGAGATCGCCGGGGAGAACGCGTGCACGAACGGGTGCATGTCGGTGGAGGACAGGTCGTGCTTCTCGTACCAGGTGGCGGCGGGCAGCACGATGTCGGAGAACAGCGTGGTGCTGGTCATCCGGAAGTCCAGGGACAGCAGCAGATCCAGCTTCCCGGTGGGCGCCTCCTCGCGCCACACCAGCTCCTGCGGCCGCACTCCGGTGGCGTCGGTGGTCTGCACGTTGGAGTCCGCGCCGAGCAGGTGCTTGTGGAAGTACTCGTTGCCCTTGCCAGAGGAGCCGAGCAGGTTGGCCCGCCACACGGTGAGCACGCGCGGGAAGTTCTCCGGAGCGTCGGGATCCTCGCAGGCGAAACGCAATTCGTCGGATTTCAACCCGTCGACGACATGGTCGGCGGCCGACTTGCCCGCGGCTTCGGCTTCATCGGCGAGGTCGAGCGGATTGCGGTTGAACGTGGGGTAGCTCGGCATCCAGCCGAGGCGACTGGCCAGCGCGATGTTGTCGGCCGCGGTGCGCCCGGCGAAGGTGCCCTTGCCCAGCGGTGAGGCGAACGACTGCGAGGTGAACGGGTCGTAGCGCCACTGGTCGTTGGTCAGGTACCAGAACACGGTGCCCTGCATCTGCCGCGGCGGGCGCTGCCAGTCCAAGCCGAAAGCCAAAGTGGACCAGCCGGTTACGGGGCGACACTTCTCCTGGCCCACGTAATGCGCCCAGCCGCCGCCGTTCACGCCCTGACATCCGGTGAGCAGGGTGAGGGTGAAGAACGCCCGGTAGATCTGATCGGAGTGGAACCAGTGGTTGGTGCCCGCGCCCATCAGAATCATGGACCGGCCGCCGGAACGGTCGGCGTTGTCGGCGAATTCGCGGGCGATCCGGATCGCCTGCTGGGCCGGCACGCCGGTGACGGTTTCCTGCCAGGCCGGGGTGTAGGGCTGGGAGGCGTCGTCGTAGCCGGTCGCCCAGTCGCCGGGCAGGCCGTCGCGCGCCACGCCGTACTGCGCGAGCAACAGGTCGAACACCGTGGTCACGCGCCGTCCCGCCACCATGCGCGTGGGGACGCCGCGCACCACCACACCGGCGGTGTCGGTGTCGAAGCGCGGCATCCGCACCGCGACGGGCTCCGCGCCCTCGGTGCCGTACAGCGTCAGCAGCGGGTCGACGCCCTCCAGGTCGAGGTTCCACTTGCCCGCGTCCTCCGCCGTGAACCGGTGTCCCAACGACCCGTTCGGCGCCACGGGCTGACCGGCATCGTCGAGCAGCACCGGCTTGTGCGCCGCGGTCTCATCGCTGGAGCCCAGATCCGCCGCGGTGAGGAACTTTCCTGCCAGCGCGCCATCGTGGTGGTAGTTGCCCTCGGCGTCCCAGCCGGCCGGGTCGTCCATGCACACCAGGTACGGCAGGTCGGTGAACTTCTTGATGTAGTCCAGGAACCGGGGCACCTGCTTCTCGAGGAAGAACTCCCGCAGGATCACGTGGCCCATCGACATGGCCAGCGCGGCGTCGGTGCCTGGCCGCGCCGCCACCCACTCGTCGGCGAACTTGGTGTTGTCGGCGTAGTCGGGCGAGACCACCACGACCTTCTGCCCGCGGTAGCGCGCCTCGGTCATGTAGTGCGCGTCCGGGGTCCGGGTCACCGGGACGTTCGAGCCCCACATGATCAGGTAACCGGCGTCGAACCAGTCCGCCGACTCCGGCACGTCGGTCTGATCGCCGAACACCTGCGGCGAAGCCACCGGCAGGTCGGCGTACCAGTCGTAGAACGACAGCATGGAGCCGCCGAGCAGCGAGATGAACCGCGCGCCGACGGCATGGCTGACCATCGACATCGCCGGAATGGGGGAGAACCCCGCCACCCGGTCCGGTCCGTACTTCTTGATCGTGTGCACGTGTGCGGCGGCGGCGATCTCGGCGGCCTCCCACCACTCGGCCCGCACGAATCCGCCCTTGCCGCGCGCGGTCTTGTATCGCTTGGCCTGCTCCGGGTCCTCGACGATGGATTCCCAGGCCAGCACCGGATCCTTGAGCCGCTCCTTGGCCGCCCGGTACAGCTCCAGCAGCACGCCGCGGACATACGGATACCGCACGCGCGCGGGCGAATAGGTGTACCAGGAGAACGACGCGCCGCGGGGGCAGCCGCGCGGTTCGTACTCGGGCTTGTCCGCGCCGACCGAGGGGTAGTCGGTCTGCTGCGATTCCCAGGTGATCACGCCGTCCTTGACGTAGATCTTCCAGGAGCAGGACCCGGTGCAGTTCACGCCGTGGGTGGAGCGCACCACCTTGTCGTGCGCCCAGCGGTCGCGATAGAACTCGTCGGCGCCGCGCCCGCCTACTTTGTGCAGGCTGCGCTGGTCGTCGGAGATCTCGCCGGTCTGAAAGTATTTCCCCAGCCGGAGCAAAGCATCACCGGCGGCAGCGGATGGCAGGCTTGCAGAATTAACCACGACGCCCCCTTCGGGTGAGTGAATCGGGCTGTTGCACCGACTCTAAGGAGGGTTGGACGCGCGGCAAAATGATTCTCTCACAGCTTGCCGAGGCCGTCTGTGCGTTGTGAGGTCGGCGCAACACACCGGTCACTGCGCGGTTGCGACGAAACTCGCCCGCCATCGATGCGACCAGCCTATATACGGGCTGACCGGGCGAAATGCGGCTTCTGGCAGGTGTTTCGGGGGCTTGGCGGTGAAGCTTTGGAAACCGTGGGTTCTCGGCTGCTTAATATTTGTTTACACAACCGCAGGGTCGCCGAGGCCGCGGCTACGGCGTGCCGAAGGGTCCGGTATCGCACCGTCCGGGGACCATCTTTATCGATCTTCTATCGATTCGCTCGAGGTTTGCCATTTATTCGGCCCGAGCAGATTATTCTGCATTCATGCAGCGATTCGAGGCGGTGATCGAGGCGGCCAGCGGTGGTGGCGCGTACGTGCCGGTGCCGGCCGAGGTCATCGCCGCGCTGGGCGGAGGAGGAAGGATCAAGGTGCAAGCGACCTTCGACAACATCGCCTACCGCGGTTCCATCACGAATATGGGGGCGGGCCCGTGCCTGGGCATGCTCAAGGGGATCCGCGACGAAATCGGTAAGGAGCCCGGCGACACCGTCGTCGTCACCGTCGCACCCGACACCACAGCACGCATCGTCGTCGTCCCCGAAGATCTGGCCGCCGCCCTGGAAGCCGCTGGGGTCCGTGCCGGTTTCGACCAACTGTCCTACACCGACCGGCGTCAGCTGGTCGCCGCGATCACCGAGGCCAAGCGCCCGGACACCCGGGTTCGCCGTATCGAGAAAGCTGTCGCCGCGTCTAGCTGAAGGAGTTAGTGCCGTGCCACGCAAAACCGACATCGCTGACGATCACCTACTACGGCCGCCGAGTTTCGGCGGCCTGCTCCGCAGACTCCGGGACGAGCGCCATATGTCCCGGGAGAAACTGGCCTTCGCGGCGGGGGTGAGCGCCAGCTACATCACCCACCTCGAAGGCGGCGACCGCGAGCATCCGACCAGGGCCGTGGTGGACGCGCTCATCGGCTACCTCGACGGCATCCGCCCGCTGCTGCCGGTCGAGCGCAGGCATCTCTACGATCTCGCCGGTCTCGTCGAAGACGCCTTCCCCAGCGTCGAGAAGCTGCGCTCGGTGATCGACGAGGACATGCGCCAAGGGCTGCTGGTGCACCGCCCTAACCCCGCCAGTTACATCGATACCCGCTGGAATGTGTTGTCCTGCAACGATGTCTACGCCGACATGTTCCCCGGCCTGGTCGAGGACGTGAACGTGCTGCGCTGGTTCTTCGGCAACGAGATGTCGAAGAAGGTCATGGTCGAGTGGGAGCGTGAGGCCGGACTCACCGTCAACTGGCTGCGCGGCCTGATCGGCCAGACCGGCGACACCGCCTGGGCCACCTCGCTCCTCGAAGAACTCGGCGGCTATCCCGAATTCCGCAGCATGTGGGCCGCGGGCGGCACCGCCTACGGCCGCGAAACCCCCGACATGCTGCTGCGCGACCCGCGCACCGGCGACACCTACAACCTGTCCGTGCAGATGTTCCGCGTGGACTCCACCAACCATCCCGGCCGGATGCAGTTCTTCCTCGGCGTCCGCCAGCCCGGCATGACGCCGGCGACCTAGGGCTGAATCTCGGCGAAGGTATCGACCCACCGATGCGGCGGGCGGGGCGGATTGGGCTCGCCGGGTCGGTGGATGCCGACGGCGGACCAGCCCGCTTCGACCGCCGCGTCGAGCTCGTCGGGGTGATCCGACAGGAACAGGATCGCCGCGGGTTCGACGCCGATCACGCTCGCGATCTTGTCGTAGGAGGCGGCCTCGCGTTTCGGGCCGGCGCTCGACAAGTCGAAGTACCCGCTGATCAGCGGGCTCAGCGCACCGCCGCGCGCGAAGTCGAACCAATCTTGTTGATTGCGAACCGAACCCGAGGAATAGACGTACAGCCGCAATCCGGCGGCGTGCCAGGCGGTGAGGGCGGGCGCCACGTCGGGGAAGAACTCGCCGTGCAGCGCCCCGGCCCGGAACCCTTCCGCGCAGATGACGCCCTGCGCGGTCTTCAACGGTTCTGCCTTCACGTCGGAATTCAGCCAGTTACACAGGATCTCGGCGATCTCCGCCGGATCCGCGTCCGGGCGACCAGCCTGTTCGCGGGTGCCTGTGATCACGGAAGCCGCTGCACCGGAGGCATTCTCGGCCAGCCACTCCGGCAGCCGGGCGCGCGTGTACCCGTACAGGTCCTCGCGCACCGAGCTGGTCGGACTGGTCGTGCCCTCGATATCGACGACGACGGCTTTCATCGAGCCGCCAGCAGTTCGTCGAGGGTCGGGAACCCCGAGCTGATCTTGTCGCCGGTGAAATCGCCGATCCAGCCGTCTTCTTCCTCGAAGAACCGGACCGCGACGAAGTCGGGCCGGGTGCCCATGTCGAACCAGTGCAGCGTGCCCGCGGGCACCGAGACCAGGTCGCCCGCCTCACACACGGTGGCCAGCACTTCGTCGCCGAGGTGCAGGTAGAAGCAGCCCTGGCCGGCCGCGAAGAAGCGCACCTCGTCCTCGGCGTGGCGGTGTTCGTCGAGGAACTTCGCCCGCGCGCCCTCGGCGATGGCCGGCCACTCCGGGTTGGCGTCGTCGGGGTGGATGCGGGCGATGTCGATGTGGCGGTAGCGGCCCGAGGCGTTCAGGTTCGCGATGCGTTCGGCGTATTCGGCGAGCAGTTCGTCCGAGGGGATGTCGGCGGCGTTGGTCAGTGTCGGCCAGTGCTCGAAACTGATGCCGCGCTTGGCCAATTCGGCGGTGATCACGGCGTCGTCGTTGGTGCGGACCTTGACCTCGGCGGCGTCGTCGGCAGCCATCACCTGTAGCAAAGTCATTGTCTTATCCAATCTCTGAGTTCGAGGAGGGTGCGGCGTACGCCTGCTGCCCGCCGGTTCGGATCACCAGCTCGCACAGCGCCTCGAGACATTCGGCGCGATCGCGGGCCGTGGCTAAATTGTCCCCCCATGCGGTGATGCCGTGGCCCGCGATGCCCAATACTGGCGGGGCGTCCGGATTCTCGTCGAGATAGCGCTCGATATCGGCGCCGATGCGTGGGACATCGGGCCAGTTCGGGAAGACCGGGATATCGATGGCATCGGTGCGGCCGAGGCCCTTGATCAGCTCGAAGTCGGTGATTCGCAGCAGGGTCAACTCGTCGCGGGACCCGGCCCGGGTCGAAAGGGTTGTGGCGTAAGGGGGGTGGATGTGGACCACGGCCCCCGCCGCCGTAGCGCGGTAGATGGCGGTGTGGATCGTGGTCTCCGCCGAGGGCTTTCGGTTCTGTCCGGGGAGCGGCGCGGAATCGGTGACCGTGACCGCGACCATGTCGTGGTCGGTCAGCTCGCCCTTGGGGCGGCCGCTGGCGGTGACGACCGCCCAATGTGCCGCGCGCACCGAGATATTGCCCGCGGTGCCGGGCATCCATCCGCGCTGATGCAGCTGGCGTGCGATGTGTGCGATGGCCGTCGCGATCGGCGGCGGGATGACGAACTCGTCCGTCGGTTTCGGAATGGACACGCGCACTGGCGATTCGCCGCCGTATACGACGCCGTTCTCCGTGACGACCGCCGTCACCAACTCTGCGGGCGTGACATCGAATGCGGGGTTGAACACCGCGGTGCCTTCGGGAGCCGTTGCGACAGTACCGAATCCGGCAACCTCGGCGGCGGCCCGTTGCTCGACGACGATCTCGCGACCGGTCGCCATGTTCAAGTCCCGCGTGGATTCCGGGGCCACCACGATGAACGGAATGCCGTGGTGGCGTGCGGCAATGGCCAGCGCGTAGGTTCCGATCTTGTTGGCGACATCACCGTTGGCCGTGACCCGATCCGCACCCACGATCACACAGTCGACCTGACCGGTTGCCATCGCCCACGCGGCAGCGGAATCGATGGTGAGCCGGTGCGGAATGCCGGCCTCGGCCAGTTCCCACGCGGTCAGCCGCGCACCCTGCAGCAGCGGGCGAGTCTCGTCGACGAGCACGTCCTCGATCAGCCCGCGCTCGTGCAGCACCCGGAGCGCGCCGATCGCGGTGCCGAACGCGCTGGTCGCCAGTCGTCCGGTGTTGCAGTGGGTGAGCATGCGCAGCGGGCGGCCCGAAATCAGGCGCTGCACCAGGTCGGCGGCGTGCGTGGCGGCGGCCCGGTTGACGCGGCCGTCTTCGGCCAGCATGTCCAGGGTTTCGGCGAGTACCGCGTCCGCGCCCGCGGGCACCTTCGAGACCACTCGGCGCACGGCCCAGGCCAGATTCACGGCGGTGGGGCGGGCTTCGGCGATCCGCACTGCCTCGGCCTCGACACCGGCCACATCGACAACACCGCCGGCGGTGTGCACGCGGGTGGCGAGGACCACGCCGAACGCGCCCGCGATGCCGATCGCGGGCGCGCCGCGGATCGCGAGCGTCTTGATCGCGTCGATGACCTGATCGACGGTGGACAGCCGCAGTTCGCGCACCTCGTGCGGCAACCCGCGCTGGTCGATGGTGACCAGCACACCGTCGTCCCAGACCAGGGAGCTGTCTTCCATCGGGTGCATCCTTATTCTGTCGAGCCGCATTCTGCCTGGTAAACGGTATCCGACCAGGGGCGGGCGCCCGAAATCACCCTCATTCGGCGACGAACTCCGCTTCCCGTTCCACCGCCTCGATCGTGGCCTGCGGCACCTGGACCGGACCCGGGGTGTAGCTGACCGCACGCAGGTCGCCGGTGTAGCGGAACGGGCCGCGGCGTTCGCGTAGGTCCCAGGACACCGGGCCGCGCGCGTCGATACCGACGGAGATGCCGGTCCACGGCGCCATGCCGACGAGTTGCACCTGGTCGTGCAGCTCGGCGCGGTGCGCACCGGCTTCGATCCGGAAGTCCCAGCGCAGGTGCGGGCGCACAGCCGCCGACACCGTGATGCGCTCGAGGCCGGGTGTCAGTTCGGCGGAGGCGGTGCCGTAGATGCCGTAGCTGTTGACGCCCAGCACAACGCGGCCGTCTTCGATGTAGATCAGATACCCGCCCAGCGGATCACCGTGTGCGACAAGGACACCCTCGTCGCCGGGCTGGTAACCGCCCAGGTGGACGTCGATGGTGAAGTCGCGGAAAGCGATCAGGCGCTGGGAACGGTAGCGCTCCAGGGTCGGTGTGCCGGGTAGCAGTCGCAGGGGGGCGGCGAACCGGGCTTCCTCCGGGCGGCGGCGAGCCAGGTCCTGGCGGGTCAGCAGCGGGAAAACGGAGTTGTTCCAGGCGGATTCGTCCCAGGCGGCGGCCAGCTCGGCGGCCTTGTCCGGGTACTGCTCCGAAACATCGTGCAGCTCGGTCGGATCGGCGCGGACATCGAACAACTGCCAGTCCGGGGTGTCCACATCGCGGCCGGGTTCGTGCAGCGACAGCAGTTTCCAGCCGTCTCGGTAGAATCCGCGATGCCCGGTCATCTCCGAGTATTGCTCGGTGTGCTTGGTGACCGCCCGCGGATCGCGCAGCAGATCGGCGGCGGAGATGCCATCGAAGTCCTTGGCGGGCAGGCCGTTCCGGACCGTGGGCCGCTGTAGTCCGGCCAGGTCCAGCAGCGTCGGCGCGAGATCGGTGACATAGGCGTATTCCTGCCGGATGCCGTTGTCGTCCGCGGTGCGCGGTAAACCCTTGGGCCAGGACACGAGCAACGGCACCCGGACACCGCCGGCGAAGGTTTGTCCCTTGTAGAAGCGGAACGGTGTGTTGGAGGCCTGCCCCCAGCCGCGCGGATAGTGCACGCCGAGCTTGGCGCTGCCGATCAGCTCCTCGTCGTGTGGCACGTCACCGACCCAGGCGGGATCGTCGATGTGCGCGAACTCCGCGAAGTAGGTGCGGGTGCCCTCCGGCCCGCCCTCCGCGGTGCCGCCGTTGTCGGAGGTGAACACCACGATGGTGTTGTCGAGTTCGCCGAATTCCTCGACCACGTCCAGGATGCGCCCCAGGCTCTGGTCGATGCTGTCGACCATCGCCGCGTACACCTCCATGTACCGCGCGAACCGCCGCTGCTCGTCCGCGGTCAGCGAATCCCATTCCGCCGCTTCGTAACCGGGCTCGGTATTGCGCGGCTTCTGCTGCGTCCCGGGCGGGAACAAGCCGTCCGCCAGTTGCGCGGCGAACCGGCTCTGCCGCAACTTGTCCCAGCCCTCGGCGTAGCGGCCGCGGTACTTGTCCAGATCCGCCGGTTTGGCCTGCAACGGTCCGTGCATCGCGACGTGCGCGAAGTAAAGAAAGAACGGTTTCGCCGCGTCGTGGGCGCGCAGATCCTTGAGGTAGGAGACCGCCTTGTCGGTCAGATCGTCGGTGAGGTAATAGCCCTCCGGGTACTCCTCGACGTCCACGACGGAGGAATCCGACACCAGCTGATTCGGGTAGTAGAAGGAGTTCAAGCCTTCCAGCGAGCCGTAGTAGCGGTCGAACCCGCGCTGCGTCGGCCATGAATCCCGGTGCGCCGCGGGGTTCATCGTGGCGTCGCGCACCAGATGCCACTTACCGACGGCGTAGGTGGCGTAACCGTTGCCGCGCAGGATCTCCGGCAGGGTCAGCACGTCGTCGGCCAGCTCCAGCCGCAGTCCGGGATAGCCGGGATCGGCATTGGCGACAAAGCCGAAACCCGCACGGTGCGCGTTGATTCCGGTCAGCAGCGACGCGCGCGAGGGCGAGCACAGCGGCGTGGTGTGATAGTTCGACAGCCGGACGCCGTTGGCGGCCAGCCGATTCAGCGTGGGAGTGTCGATCTCGGAGCCGAACGGGCCGATATCGCTGTAACCCATATCGTCTACCAGCACCACGATGATGTTCGGCGCGTCGGCCGGGGCGGTAGGCGGATAGGTCCATTCGGGGGTGGAGTCGGCGGTGGTGCGGCCGACGCTGCCGCCGAAGGACTCGTAGCCACGGGCGTGGGGTGGAACAGGCATTGGATCAGTAGAAACCGTAAAACCCCCAGGTCACCAGGTTTAGACGCACGGTGCGCGCAACCGGTGCCAGGAGCTTGCTGGCGGTGTTAGCTCAGTACCATGAGCTCTACCCCGGGCGCGCCCATCGGCCGCCGTAGCTTCCTGCGCAACACCGGAATCGCCGCTTTCGCGATCCTCGGCACCGGTGCGCTGGCCGCCTGCACCTCCGCGGTGAACCAGCAGCGCGGCGGCGGCGACAACGCGGCCCCCGTGCGCGGCGGCACGCTGAAGTACGGCGTCCTCCTCGACCTGGTGCCCGCCAATATCCTCACCAACACCGGCACCACGCCCTACGTCGTCGGTCTCGTGTTCGAGTCGCTGGTGCGCTACCCGCACGACAAGCTGGAGCCGCAGCCGCTGCTGGCCGAGAAGTGGACCCTCGCCCCCGATGGCACCTCGATCACCCTGGAGCTGCGCGAGGACGTGAAGTTCCACAGCGGCCGGGCCTTCACCTCCAAGGACGTCGAGTTCTCACTGCGCACCTACGCCGACGCGAAGTGGTCGGCGCAGTTGAAGAGCACCGCGACCGCCATCACCGGATTCGACACCACCGACCCGCACAAGATCGTGCTGACCTTCGCGCACCCGCTGGCCAATATCTTCGATCTGCTCGACACCGTGCCGATCCTGGACCGTGAATCCATCGATCAGCTCGGCACCGGTGAGAAGCTCGTCGGCACCGGGCCGTTCCGCTTCGTGCAGCGAATCCCGAACTCGCAGATCATCTTCGAGCGAAATCCGCACTACTGGGTGCCAGAGCGGCCGTACCTGGATCGAGTCGAGCTCACCGTCATCCCGGACAACCAGGCCCAGCTCAACGCGCTCAAGTCCGGCCAGCTGCACTACGCCGACGGCATTACCTACCGGGATGTCGAAAACCTGGGCAAGACAGATGGTTTCCGGACTTTCCCGTTCGAGGGCGCGGAGCTGCAGGTGTATGTCGGCGTGAACGTGCAGGATCCGGCGCTCTCGGATGTGCGGTTGCGGCAGGCGATCGCCTACGCCATCGATCGGGAGCGGATCGTGAGCGAGGTATTCCGTGGCGCCGGTTACGCCGTGAATGTCCCGTGGCCCAAGGGTTCTCCGGCTTTCGACGCCGCCCGCAACAGTCGATACGCCCGCGATGTGAACAAGGCGAAGCAGCTGCTCGCGCAGCTACCCAAGCCGCCGAAGATCCCGCTGACCTACAGCTCCACGGTCAGCACCTACGAGGCGTCCGCGCAGATCGTGCAGGCCAACCTGGCCGAAGTCGGCATCGAGGTCGAACTCGTGCCGACCGACAACGCCACCTTCATCCGGCAGTTGATCGGCGCGCAATTCCCCGGCCTGTGGCTCACCGATCATTCGTGGGCGCAGTTCGTGCCCTCCACCCTCACCGTCAGCGCGTACCCGTTCAACGCGCGCAAGAACGCCTCCCGCTACGAATCGCCCGCCTACGTTGCCGCGGCCGACGGCGCGTGGAAACTGAAGCAGGGCACCGGATCCGAAGCGACGCAGGCCTACCAGGCGCTCAGTGACCAACTGCTGGAGGGTCTGTTCCTCATCGAGATCGGCGTCCGCTTCCCGCAGGGTGCGCAGACCAAGAAGCTGCACGGCTTCAACTGGACCAAGCGTCGTGAATCCGTGCTGACGGAGGCGTTCCTGGCATGACCGCCTACCTGCTGCGCCGGGTTCCGTCGGCGGTGGCGGTGCTTTTCGGCGCCTCGGTGCTGATCTTCCTGCTGCTGCGGGCGGTGCCCGGTGATCCGGCGAGCACGCTGGCCGGACCGGACGCGACACCGGAATCGATTGCCGCCATCCGCCATCAGCTCGGCCTGGACCGCTCCGTACCGGCGCAATATCTGAGCTGGCTGCACGGGCTACTCACCGGTGATCTGGGGCGGTCCTACATCATCGGCGGCCAGATCGGTGACCTGATCGCCCGCGGCCTCACCAATACCCTTGTGCTGGCCGGATCTTCGCTGCTACTGGCGGTGGCTGTGAGTCTCGCAGTGAGTGTCTCGGCGGTGCTGTGGGAGTGGCGCTGGCTCAATGCCATTGTGGCGGCCGCCAATACGGTGGCCGTCGCGGTGCCCGCGTTCGTCACCGGTGTGCTGCTGGTGCTGTTCTTCGCGATCGCTGTTCCGATCCTGCCCGCGGGCGGTATCCCGCCGGACGGGTTCGCGGCGCACCCCGATATCACCGTGCAGTATCTGCTGCTGCCCTCGGTCTGCCTGGCGCTGCCGGTGAGTGCCGCGCTTACCCGCTTCCTCACCGAAGCACTGCGCACCGAATTGGGGAAGCCGTATGTCCTCACTGCGCGGTCGCTGGGCATCTCGCACCGGGAGATCGTGACGCGCGGCGCATTGCGAAACGCCCTGCCCACCATGCTGACCGTGCTCGGCATCCAGTCCGGCTCACTGCTCGGCGGTGCCGTGCTGGTGGAGGCCACCTTCGCCTGGCCGGGAATCGGGCAGCTCATAGAGCAGGGCATCAACCGGCGCGACTATCCGGTGGTGCAGGCGCTGCTGCTGTTCTCGGTGGCGGTGTTCGTCGCGATCCAGCTGACTACCGACATCGTGCACGCCTATCTGGATCCACGGATTCGTATCGGAGGCACGGCATGACCCAGGTATCGGCGGTCGAAGCGCCGGACACCGTTGAATCCGCACGCCCACAGTGGCATGCCCTGCGCCGGGGGCAGGGTTTGGCCGGTCTGCTGCTGGTCGGCGGTATCGCGCTGCTCGGACTGCTGGCCGGGGCCGTCGCGAAATATGATCCGCTGCAGCAAATTCCGTCGGCCAACCTGCTCGGCCCCAGCGGCGAGCACTGGTTCGGTACCGACAACCTCAACCGCGATCTGTTCGCGCGGGTGCTGCACGGTATCCGCGTCAACCTGTTCGTCGGATTCGTCGCGGTTCCCCTCGGGGCGGTGCTCGGTTCGCTGGCGGGGCTGCTGTCCAGCCTGAACTCCGTCGCCGATGTGATCACCCAGCGCGTGTTCGATCTGCTGCTGGCCTTCCCGGCCCTGATCCTGGCCATCGCGCTGGCCGCGGTCACCGGTCCGGGCGTGCACACGGTGATCATCGTGATCGTCGCGGTCGAAATCCCCTTGTTCGGCAGGCAGATTCGCACGGCCATCCTCGCGGTGCGGGAACAGCCGTTCGTCGAGGCCGCCGAGGTCATCGGCGCCGGTTCCTGGTGGACCCTGCGGAAACACGTGCTGCCCAATGTGCTCGAACCGCTCGGGGTGCAGCTGGCCCTGTCGATGTCGCTCGCGGTCTTCGTGGAAGCCGCGATGAGCTTCATCGGTATCGGGGTGCGGCCGCCGGATCCCTCGCTCGGCGGGACCATCGCCGATTCCATCGCCTATCTGGACGCCAACCCGGCATTCGCGGTGGGGCCGCTACTGGTGGTCTCCGGACTGACGCTCGGGTTCCTGTTCATCGCTCAGGCGCTGGGCCGGGCTAGGAGAATCGCATGAAAACAGCAGTGCTCGAATCGGATTCGGCGGCTGCTCGGCTCGAAGCCGACCCGGAGCCGGTTGTGCCGGTGCTGGCGATCCGGAACCTGAAGGTGCGCTTCGGATCCCGCACTGTTGTGCATGGCGTCGACGTCGAGGTGCGGCCCGGGGAAGTCGTGGCACTCGTGGGTGAATCGGGATCCGGTAAGTCGCTCACCGCCCGGGCCGCCCTCGGCTTGCTGCCCGCCGGGGCCACCGCGAGCGGGTCTATTCGGCTCGTGGGCACCGAAGTCGTCGGCGCCTCCGAAGTCGAACTGCATGCCCTGCGGGGCATCCGCGCCGCGATGGTGTTCCAGGAGCCGCAGACCGCGCTCAACCCGGTGCAGAAGATCGGTACGCAGCTCGTCCAGGCATTGCGCGCCCATCATGCGCGCACCGAGTCGGGGGCACTGTCGAAGGCCGCGGCGCGCGCCCGTGCCGTGGAACTGCTTCGGATGGTGGAGATTCCGGAGCCGGAACGCCGGGTCGACTGGTATCCGCACCAACTGTCCGGCGGGCAGAAGCAGCGTGTGGTCATCGCCCTGGCGCTGTCGGGCGAACCCGACCTGCTCGTCGCCGACGAACCCACCACCGCCCTGGACGTCACCGTGCAAGCCGAAATTCTCGAGCTGCTGCGCGCGTTGCGCCGATCCCACGGCACCGCAGTACTTTTCATCACCCACAACCTGGGCGTCGTCGCCGAGATCGCCGACCGCGTCGTGGTGCTGCGCGCCGGGCGCGTGGTCGAAGAGCGGGCTGTGCACGAGCTTTTCGCGGATCCCCGTGCGGACTACACCCGAGAGCTACTGGCCGCGGTGCCGCGTCTTCCTGGTGCGGACGAACCTGCACAGAAGGTCGCGGCCGGACCTGCGCTCGGCGTGGCCGCCGAGACCGCGCCGAGTCGTGCGCCCGAAACCGGCAGTCGCACTGCGGGGTCGGGGACCGCTGTGGATACCGCCGGTACAGCGCCTGAAGCAGTGCTGCAGATCAGCGATCTGAGTGTCGTCTATCGCGGACGCGGCGGCGACAAGGATTTCCAGGCTTTGCGCGACATTTCGCTCACTCTCGGGCCAGGTGAAGTGGTCGGGCTGGTGGGCGAATCCGGCTCGGGGAAAAGCACACTCGGTCGCGCCGCACTCGGACTTGTGCCTGCGCACACGGGGACGATCGAGCTGACGGGTCTTCCACTCGGGGGCTTGGCCAAACGGGAGCTGCGTGCACTGCGCAAACACGTCGCGCTGGTGCACCAGGATGTCACCGCCTCCCTCGACCCGCGACGCAGCATCGAAGAGGCGATCGGTGAGCCCTTGATCGTGCACCGGGCCGCCTCCGGCGCGCTGCTACGCGAAAAAGTCGGAGCGCTACTGGAATCCGTGCGTCTGCCGCGCGACTACGCGACTCGCCGGCCGGGTGAATTGTCCGGCGGCCAACGCCAGCGCGTGGCGCTCGCGCGCGCCCTGGCCTTGTCTCCGCGACTACTGGTCGCCGACGAGCCGACCAGTGCGCTCGACGTCTCGGTGCAGGCTCAGGTGCTCGACCTGTTCGCTGATCTGCGCGCCGAATACGGTTTCGCCTGCCTGTTCATCAGCCATGATCTCGCGGTGGTGCACCAGGTCGCGGATCGAGTCGTGGTGCTACGCGGCGGCGCGATCGTCGAAACCGGCGATGTCGCGGACGTTTTCCGGGACCCGGAGCACGCATACACTCGTGCGCTGCTCGATGCTGTCCCGCTTCCGGACCCGGAGCTGGCGCGGCGCGGCAGTTAGGCGGCCCAGGTTCTCGGTATGTCGGCCGGGTGGGGTGTTGACCAGCCTAAACTGAGGCGATGACCGGGAAGCAGCTGCGGATAGGCATGGGGCGGCGCGGTGGCTGGCTCGCGCTGGTGGTCGGAATCGCCGCGTTCGGCCTTCTCGAGGCCGTGGTGCTGCATCTGATCGTGAAAGCTGTTGCACCGCAGCCGATTGTCCTGTTGGTCGACGTCGTGGTCGGTGCGCTGACGGCGCTGTTCGTCATCGCCGTGGCGTCCCCGTCGTGGAGCGTGCATCGGGTGACCAGAGACGCGCTCCGGGCCCGTTTCGGCTGGCTTGCGGCAGCGAACGTGCCGCTGGCCGTCATCGCCTCGGTCACCCCGTATCAGCCGTCGCTGCGGCGTCCGGCGCAGCTCGGCCTGGACTTCGACGAGGACACGGCGATGCTGTCGCTGATCCGGTCACCGTCCTCGCCATTGTTGCGAGTCGACCTGACCACCGCGATCGCCGCCCGGACCCAGCTCCTGCGCCGGGTGTCGGCACGTGCACTGCTACTGAGTACGGATGATCCGGAGCGGCTTCGCGCCGCGCTCCTGCCCGAATGACAGTGTCAGCTCGGCAGTTCCGCCCGCAACTGGGCGGCGCGCTTGCGCGGGTCGTAGTCCGGCCCCACACCCTCGACCAGCACCAGGTTGCCGTCGATGTGGTCGGCGCGCAGCCGCAGGATCTCCTGGTAGGCGGGGGAGTGGTACCAGGCGCGGGCGCGTTCGACGTCGGGAAATTCCAACAACACCATGGTCCCCGGCCAGTCGCCCTCCAAGACCTCCAGCGGCGGGCCGTGCACGAGGAAGCGGCCGCCGAACGGGTCGAGGGTGGCCTGGACGCGTTCCAGGTATTCCAGGATGTCGACGTGCGGGCGGCGGGTGTGCAGATGCGCGAAACCATAGGCGGGCATTGGCGTTTCCTTCGACGAGGGCTCTACCTCGACGGTAAGTGCAGTCGCTACGCCCGACAATTACCTGGCAGGTAACGCTCCCGCGTCAGGTATGCAGCGGGAGGAATTCGACCGGGGTGCCGTCGGTGGCGTGCGCGGGGACGATGACCAGGCCGTCGCGGTCGATCAGGCCGCCGAGGTGTGCGGTGGAGCGATGCGGTTCGGCGAGGAAACCGCCGAAGGGGGCGCGGCGGGCCGGAAGCACGCGAGCGACCGGGCCAGCGACGGAGTAAGCGTTGTGCAGCGGGCCGATGTAGGGGCGGGCCGGGTGAGCGCCGGTGCGGCCCTCGACAATGGCGGGTGCCAAGGCCATCAGCGTGGCTACCGCCGCGAACGGATTGCCAGGCAGGCCGAGAAGCGTTGTGTGGGTGGAGAGTTCGGCGACCACGGTGGAACCGCCGGGGCGGAGTTCGAGGCGCGGCACCAGAAGTTCGGCATCGGTGCGAGTGATCGCGCCGCGTAACTGGTCGGCGGCGCCGCCGCCGGTCGCGCCGACGATGACCAGCAGATCGAATTCGCCTGCCGTACTGAGGACATCGTCGAAGCCGCTGGGGGTGTCGCGCAGATGTACCCGGTCGACCGTGCGAATGCCGTACCAGGACAAGACATCCGGGAGGATCGGCCCGATCGAGTCGCGGGTCTGGCCGGTCTGCAGCGGGCCGTCACTGCGGATCTCGTCGCCGGTCATCACGATTCTGGCGCGCACCGGGCCGCGCACCATCGCCTCGGTCACCTCCACGCTCGCCGCCGCCGAGATCAGCCCGGAGGTAACCGGGGTGGCCTCGGCGGCAATGAGATCACCGGGACTGTGGTCGTCGCCGCGGCGGCGGATGTCGTCGCGCACCGGAGAATCAGGTAGCCGGTGCAGCACGTTTTCCGCTGTGAGACTGGTGAATTCGTCCCGCAGGACGGCGCTGGTGCCGTCCGGGACGTGCGCGCCGGTGGCGATGCGCACCGCCTCGCCGGGCAGCAGGCCGACCGGGCGCTGGCCACCCGCGAAGCCGATATCGCGGCGCAACTGCCAGGGGCCGTCCCCGGCGACCGCGTAACCGTCCATGGCGGACACGTCGAACCGCGGCAGCGCCCCAGCGGCGAGGATCGGTGCGGCGAGCGCGGCGCCGCGCACGGCCCGCAGCTCGGTCTCGTATGCGGTGAGCTTGGAAAGTCTGGCGCGCACCAGGTTTCGAGCCTCGTCGAGCGGCAGCGGCCGGCTCGATGGGACGGCGTCGTCGGGGGTGTCGGCCGTTGCTGCCGCCTGGGTGGCGGCTCCGTCGGCTGTCGCCTGCGCGCGCCGCACCTCCTCGGCGGTATCGCAGTCCGCGACCCCCGTCAGGTGCACGGTCACCGTCTCATCCGGAATCAGCGCCTTCATCGGCTGATTCACCAGCGTATCCAGCTCCGCCAGCGCCGCAACCAGCGCCGACCGCCGCCACACCCCGATCAAATACTGCGGCCGCCCCGACGTGTCCGCCGCGAACACCGCGTCCGCACCGGTTTCGTTTTCGTGCCTGAGCAATTCCCCGATCGCGGTGTCGGTCAGGAACGGCATGTCCGCGGCCAGCACGACGACCAGCGGGGCGGGCCCTGGATGCAGCGCGTGCAGCCCCACCTCGATCGCAGCCACCGGCCCCGACCCCGGCGGCACCTCCCGCACCTGCAGAATCGACGGATCCAGCTCGGGCCGGTGCGGCCCCACCACCACGGTCCGCGCACAGCCGGCGACCGCCGCGAGCGCCGCATCCAGCATGGACCGCCCGCCGATCACGATCGCCGGTTTGTCCACCCCGCCCATCCGGCTGGCCCGCCCACCGGCGAGCACAATCGCGTCGACGGCGGTCACGGTAGGCGAGTCGAGGCTAGAGACAACATGGCCGACATGCTAATTCGTCGGGCCGTCCCACCCCGCACACCCAGCCGAGCCTCGGCAAGCCGCCGCAGGTCACCGGCCGAATTTTCGGCGGGTCGATAAAGTCTCCAGACGATCGGATCAGCGCCGGTGGCCCAATCCGATCTGACGAGAGAACACTCGCAGCCAGCGTCCGGACCGGGCTGTCGACACTCGCCGCGCTCGGCGACCAGCGGGACCGGGTCCATGAACACATCCCCGATGACCGCCAGCGGGCCGCCGAGGCGACTCGCCCCGCTGGAACAAGATCATCAGGCAGCTGTGGCGGGTGCTACTCGGGAAATGCCGCCACAGCTGCCTGGTGATCGACTGTCCAGCAAGGGGTTACACCGGCGTGAAGTCGGAATAGGTTGTCAGGACGCTGAATTCGTTGGTTTCGGGGTCGGCCAGCGTGAAGGCGTCGGTGGAGAAGTCGGGTTCGGCGGTGATGAGTGGGGTGGCGCCGGCGGCACGCAGGCGGCGGACGTCTTCGGCGGGGTTACCGGCGGGCAGCGAGGTCAGGTTGAGGCGTAGTCGGTTGCGGCCGGATTTCTCGTCCGGTGTGCGGACGAATTCGAGCCAGCAGCCCAGCCCGGTTGCCGAACGTAGGCCCGCCACTTCGGTTCCCGTGTGGCTGACCGGCCAGCCCGAGGCGGTGGACCAGAACTCGGACAGGCGGGCCGGGTCGCGGGTGTCGACGACGATGGCGGCGACCGCGCCGGTGTCGACGTAGTGTTCGCGCGGTTCCAGGACACAGAACTCGTTGCCCTCGGGATCGGCGAGCACGGCCCACGGGACGCTGCCCTGGCCGACGTCGATGCGGCGGGCGCCGAGGGACAGGGCCCGATCGACCTGGACGCGTTGGTGATCCATGGAGCGGCTGGCGAGGTCGAGATGGATGCGGTTCTTCCCGGTCTTCTGCCGGGTGGCCGGTAGGAAGGTGAGGGCGATGTCCAACCCGGCGGGATCGGGAGCGGCCACGTCCACTTCATGCGGGCGGTCCAGCGTTACCATCCAACCGAGTAATTCGGCCCAGAAATCCGCGACGGCCCGGGGCCGGTCTGCCTCGAACACGACACACGCCAGTCGAGTGGACATCCGACAACGGTAACCCGACGGGGCCGGCTAATCCGGAAGTTCGGAAAACCGGAAACGGGCGTCCCGCAAGTCCACTCGTCCGTCCCGGATCGGGACACCCTCCTCGGCGAGTCGCTGCAGCTGGCGATGCGCGAGGTGCGGCGCGGGCCGGCCACCGGCGCCGAGCACGCGGTGCCAGGGCAGATCGGCGGAGTCGGTGCGCATGATCCAGCCGACGGTGCGCGGTGTGGACAATCCGGCCGCGGCCGCGATGTCACCGTAGGTGGCGACGCGGCCGACAGGGATCTGGGCCACGAGGGCGCGTACCAATTCGATCTGGGCGTCGGTGGTGGGCATCGGCTTCCTACAGCGCCGCTCGGATCAGCTCCGCCGTCTCGGCGGGCCGGGCCTGGGGCACCATGTGATCGCAATCGAATTCGTGCACCGTGAGCCGAGCGCCGAGGTGCGCGGCGAGCGCTTCGCGGAACGCCGGCGTCACGAACGGCGGCTGCACCTTCATCGCCTGCACCAGCACCGTCGGCAGCTCGGCGGGCGGCAGTACGAACTCGCGCGCCAGCTGGCCCCAGTAGGAGGTGATCGCGGGCACGCTGAACCGCCAGGCCACCCGCCCGTCGGCGGTCGGCACCAGGTGCTCGGCGAGTTCGGCGTCCAGCACCCGGGATTCGACGTCGTGCCAAGCGCTGGCCAGCTTGTCCTGCCGGGCCTGCTCGATGTCGGCGTAATCCGGGTGTGTGATGCCGCGCAGCGCGATGTCGTGCAGCAGACCGGGTTCGATCGCGATCGCGGGATCGAGCAGGACCAGACCGCGCACCAACTCCGGATGCCGATGCGCCAGGTGGATTCCTGCCGCGCCACCGAACGAATGGCCGACCACCAGCACCGGTGCTGTGGTCTCCGCGGCGAGCAGGTCCGCCAGATCGGTGACGATCGTCTCGAAATCCCACGGCGGCAGCGCGGTGGAGCGACCGTGCCCGCGCAGATCCGGCGCGATGATCCGGACGTCGGGCAGGTGCTCCTCGGCCAGCGCCGCCCACCGCTTCCCATGCCCGGTCAACCCGTGCAGCGCGAGCACCACCGGCCCCGCGGCGGGCCCGAATCGATGAACATTCAAAGTCGACACCCGCCCCATTGTGTCGGCTCGGGTGTCCGCTCGCATGACCAGTCCGGCCGGAGCCGGGTCAAGAACCGGATCCGGCTCCCCAACTGGCATGCTGCGCAGTCTGTTCCGGAGCGGAGAGCATGCGCGGGTCGCTGCCGTCGCGGTTCATCACCCAGAGTTCGGCGCCGCTCTCGGGGGCGGAGCGGGCGCGGGTGTACAGGATCTGCGCCCCGTCAGGGGAGAACGCCGGGTGCACGGTCCAGTCGTCGGTGAGGGGCCGTACGTCGTTGCCCTCGGTGTCCATCACATACAGCTCGGAGCGATTCTTTCCGCCGCGGTTGCTGGCGAACACGATGGTCGCGCCGTCCGGACTGAAGACCGGGTTGCTGTTGTAGTGGTCGGCCAGCAGGGGCCGGGCGCCGGTGCCGTCGGAGGCCATCGTCCAGATCGCGCCGTTTCGAGTGAACGCGATCTTCGAACCGTCGGGTGCGAACGCCGGACTCTGCGAGGACGCCTGGTTGGGTCCGGTGGGGGCGGGCAGATCGCCGAGTTGTTCCAGTTCGCCGCCGTCGGTGTTCATCACGAAGATCGCGCCGCCGCGGGCGAAGGCGATCCGGGTGCCGTCGGGGGAGAAGACCGGCTCGTATCCGCCTTCGGCGAGTTTGCGGAGGCCGCTGCCGTCGGGGGCCATCGTCGAGATCCAACCGCCACCGATCACCAGCTTCGACCCATCGGCGGCGAAGTTCGGATCGGTGCCGGCGGCGATCCGGGTGACCCCGGTGCCGTCGGGATTCATGACGAAGATCGACTTCGAGTCGTCGAACGCGATCTTGGCCGGACGTGGCGCGGTTTTCGCCGGCTCCGGCGAGGGCCCGCCGGAGGATCCGCAGCCGGCGGTCAGCCCCGCCAGCGCAAGGGTGATGGCGGCGGCCCGCAGCACACGGCTTCGTCTCTGGCGCATGCCGCCCAACCTATCCGGTCCGGCGAACCGGAGCCGCGCGGAATCTGTCTGAGGGACAGGGCATTATCGCTAGCACTGATCGAGGAGGGTGCATGGATGACGAACAGGCCACCGCCGAGGTGCGGGCGCGGATCGAGGAGAGTTTCGCCCGCCAGGGGCTGATGCGGCATCTCGGCGCGCGGCTCGCCCACGTCGCGCCGGGCCGGGTGCACATCGTGCTGCCGAACCGCCCCGAGGTGACCCAGCAGCACGGTTACATCCATGCCGGAGCCACCAGCGCCATCGCCGACAGCGCCGGCGGGTACGCGGGCTTCACCTTGTTTCCGGAGAACTCGTCCGTCCTCACCGTCGAATACAAGATCAACCTCCTGGCTCCCGCGTCCGGCGACTACCTCGAAGCGGTAGGCACGGTCCTGAAGCCTGGCCGCACCCTGACCATCTGCAACTTGGAGGTCTTCGCCATCCAGGGTGACCAACGCACCCTCATCGCCACCGGCCAGCAAACCCTCATCTGTATGAACGGAAAACCAGACCGCTGAGGTTCTCTCGACAAGGACGAATATCGTGTTCTGGGACATGGCCGAGGCAAAACGCCGAGAGGCTCCACGGTGATGTCCCACTTGAACTGTTAGCGCCCGTGGTGAGGCTAGGGGAGGTTGTTCACCAGGCGGGTCAGTGATTTCCAGGGGGTCCGGAACAGGTAGGTGAACTGGCGGCGACGGTGATGTTGACTACGTCCGTACGGAGTGGCCGCTCGGTGTGTCGGTCGTGTCTGTTGCAATAGCCCGCGTGGTGCAGTCGAATAGCGCGGTGCGACTTGTTCGCCGGAACGCAGTGGCACCCGGGGCGCGGCTCTGGGGCGCTGAGGTGCGCGCGCTGTTCGAGGCCCATGCTGCGGAGGTGGCAGCGCGTCCGGGGTGGCGTCCGTGGCAGGTGCTCGGTGGGCCGGGCACGGGTAAGACCGCGTTGCTGATCGACTTGGCCGCCGAACGGATCGCGGGAGGCGCGGATCCGGAATCGGTGCTGCTCCTGACCCATTCCAAGCAGGCGGCGCGGGGTGTGCGCGATGCGATTACCGCGCGGCTGTCCGGTCCCGACGGCCTCGATGGCGGGGTGCCCGGCGCCACGCGCGAGCCGCTGGTGCGGACGCTGCACTCCTACGCGTTCTCGGTGTTGCGCCGGCATGCGCTGGTGCACAACAACCCGCCACCGCGTTTGCTGACCGGTGCCGAGCAGGATGCCGTGCTGCGCGAAATGCTGCGCGGGGACTTGACAGACATCGCCGACGGAAACGACGCGCTGTGGCCGCAGCGACTCCAGCCAGCGCTTGCCCTCGGCGGGTTCGCCGAACAGTTGCGGGATCTCATGCTGCGGGCCACCGAACGCGGCATCGGGCCCGAGGATCTGATCAAGCTGGGCCGGGAACACGGCAAGTCCGAATGGGTCGCGGCGGGCAAGTTCGCGGTGCGCTACGAGCAGGCGATGCTGTTGCGCTGGTCGGTCGGCGTGGAAGCGCCCGAAGCTACCGCCCCGGCGCTGGACGCCGCCGAACTCATCGGCGCCGCCCTCGACGCCCTGGCCGCCGACGCGACTCTGCTTGCCGCCGAACGTAACCGCATCCGATACCTGCTGGTCGACGACGCACAGCATCTGGACCCACAGGCCGCGCTGCTGGTCCGGGTGATCGGCACCGCCGCGCACACCGTCGTCGTCGCGGGCGATCCGGACCAGTCGATCTTCACCTTCCGCGGCGCCGACTCCAGCTTCGTCGCCGACTTGGACGTCCCCGCCGACCGCCGAATCATCCTGCGACGCAACCAAAGATCCGGCGCCACCGTGCATTTGGCGCTGGCCCGGGTCGCCGCCAGGTTGCCGGCCAGCGCCCCGCACCGCTTCACCCTGCCCAACCGCGCCGACGCCCCAGAGGACGACGGCACCACCGTCCGGGTCCGCGTCCTGGCCACCCCGGCCAAGGAAGCCGCACTGATCGCTGACCATTTGCGGCGCGCCCACCTCACCCATGGGGTGCCGTGGTCGAACATGGCCGTGATCGTGCGCTCGGTGCCACTCTCCCTCGCCCCATTACGCCGCGCCCTGCTCGCCGCCGGAGTCCCGGTGCAACAGCCCGCCCTCGACGTACCGCTGGCCCGGCGCCGCGGCGCGGCCTGGATGCTGCTCGCATTGCGCGCCCTGCTCGCCTCGGAACGGTCCCGGCGCGCCGCCGCGGACATGTTCACCGCCGACGATGCCCTCGATCTCCTCGGCGGCCCCCTCGGCGGCGCCGACCAGATCACCCTGCGCCGCCTGCGCCGCGGTATCCGCCGCAGTGTGCTGGAGTCACAGCGGAAACCAGCCCGCACCGGTGCGGCCGACAACGATGATCTGGAACGAACAGGCGAGGTCGGCAACCTCCGCGACGACCCCGACGCCGGCCTCCTCGGCGAATCCGATTGGCCACCTGCCGACATCGACCCAACCGACGGTCAAGATCCCGATGCTGATGTCTCCTCGCGCCCAGAGGATGACCGAATTGTCAGCGAGTCCGATTGGCTGCGAGTCGAGTCCGACGATCCCACAGAACCAGGGTCGGCTCTGGATAGCGCTGTGTCGGCGGACGGCCATGGCCCAGGTGCGGACACCGAGGCGCACGCGGACGACCCCGACTGGGGTTCCTACGATCCGGAGCAGTGGGTCAGCGAATCTGATTGGTACGGAGATGATTCGGGCTGGGGTCTGGAGGTCGCCGAGCATGCTGACGACAGCAGGCGGGGGCGGCCGCCGGTAGTGCCTACCGAGCCGGAGCGGCGTGAGATCGGCGCGGTTGCTGATGTTTCGGAGGATGCCGCCGAGTCGGTCATGGATCTCGCTTCGCTGATCGAATTGTCCTCGGCGGAAGTGTTGCGCGGCTTGCTGATCGGTGAGATCGATCGCGGCATCATGGACAAGCTCACCGATGTCGAGGCTCGGCCGTTGCGGCGGGTGCTCGATGCGCTCGATCGGGCGGCGAAGGCGCGGAAGGGCGGGCCGGGGCTCGAAGATGTGATGTGGGCGCTGTGGATTACCTCGCAGTTGGAGCGGCGCTGGGTGTCGCAGTCCGAACGGGGTGGTGCGGTGGGTATGCAGGCCGACCGCGATCTGGACGCCGCCGTCGGATTGTTCGACGCGGCCGCTGCGTACGTGGACCGGCTGCCCCGGGCGAGTATCGAGGGTTTCGTCGAATATCTTGTGCAGCAGGAGATTCCGCAGGACACCGCGCCGTTGACCGCGCCCGGTGAAGCGGTCGCGTTGCTCAGTGCGCATGCGGCGGCGGGCCGCGAGTGGGACGTGGTCGCCGTCGCCGCTGTGCAGGAAGGGATCTGGCCGAACACGCGCCCGCGCGGCACACTGTTGCACACCGAGGATCTGGTCGATCTCACGGCGGGTATCGACCTCGGCGAGCAAGTCAGTCGCGCCGCGCCGATCCTGGCCGAGGAACGCCGGCTGCTGCTGGTCGCCTGCAGCCGGGCCCGGCGGTCACTGCTGGTCACCGCGGTCGAATCCGTGTCGGGCGAGCGGGATCTCGTGCCGTCCCGCTTCCTGGCCGAACTGCTCGGCCACGACGACGACAGCGAACCCGGCGTGCTCCCCATCGCCGATCCGGGACGCGCCTTGGTCATGCACTCCCTGGTCGCCGAATTACGTGGCGTGGTCTGCGATCCCGACTCCGACCCGGAACGCCGCGGCCGCGCCGCCCACCAGCTGGCCCGGCTCGCGCAGGCCGGAGTGCCCGGCACCCACCCCGAAGACTGGTACGGCACAAGCGATCTCAGCTCCGATGACACCCTGTGGGCCGATGACGACAGTGCGGTCGCCCTGTCCCCGTCCACCGTGGAGCTGCTGCGCACCTGCCCGCTGCGCTGGGCGCTGGAACGTCACGGCGGCACCGATGGCGACAACCCGCACGCCGTCAAAGGCAACCTGGTGCACACCTTGGTGCAGGCGCTGGCGGGCCGCGTTCCCGAATCCCAGGTCCGCGCCGCCCTCGACAAGGCTTGGCGCGCCATCGATCCCGGGACCGGCTGGCATTCCCGTCAGGAACTCCGCCGCACCGAGGCCATGCTGGAAACCTTCATGGCCTGGGTCCACAACACCCGCGGCGAACTCACCCAGGCCGGCGTCGAAATCCCCGTCGACTGCGAACTACCCGCCCGAACCGAAGCCGAACGCGCCGTGCGCATCCGCGGCCGCGTCGACCGCCTGGAACGCGACGCCCTGGGCCGCTTCGTCATCGTCGACGTGAAAACCGGCAAATCCCCGATCACCAAACAGGCCGCCGTAGACCACGCCCAGCTCGCCACTTACCAGGTCGCGGCAGCCATGGGCGCCCTCGACGCTGCCCTCGCCGAAGGCGAGAGTGCCACGATGGACGCCACGGCTGATACCGAATCCGCCGACGCGCCAGCTGAATCCGCCGTTCCTGCCGAAGGAACCGAAGCTGGACCGACCGGCGAGCCCGGCGGCGCCCGCCTCGTCTACGTGGCCAAGCCCAGCGCCAAGGAAGGCGCCACCCAGCGCCTGCAGCCACCCCTGGACGCGGAAGCCCTCGACCATTGGCGCACCACCATCCACGACGCCGCCGCCTCCACCCGGGGCCCCAGCTACCTCGCCATGCGCAACGACGGCTGCCGCCACTGCGCCGTCGCGGGCTCCTGCCCCGTCCAGGACACCGGACGGCAGGTGACCGACGAATGAGCGCACCCTGCCGGTCCCGTGTGGACCGCCGCGTACGGCCAATCGCGGCCTGTCGCAAAGCAACTCCTCGCCGACGCTGGTTTGCGGTTGCGCGCGGGCGTGGCTTGACCGGTGCGGATCGTTTCGGGGCGCGCACATGAGTCAAGTGACCCCGCAGCAGCTGGCCGACGCGCTCGGACTGCCGCCGCCGACAGACGAACAGGCAGCTGTCATCGCGGCACCTGCGGGTCCGACGCTGGTGGTGGCCGGTGCGGGCGCGGGTAAAACCGAGACGATGGCCGCCCGGGTCGTCTGGATGGTGGCCAATCGGCTGGTATTGCCGGATCAGGTGCTCGGGCTGACATTCACGCGAAAAGCCGCGCAGCAGTTGACCTCTCGTATCCGGACCAGGCTCGCTCGATTGGCGGGCGCGCCGTTGCTGCGGGAGCTGGACTCGACCGGGGATCTGCGTGCCCAGCTGGCCGGTGCGGAGCCGGAGATCAGCACCTATCACTCGTACGCGGGCAGGCTGCTGACCGAACACGGGCTGTTGCTGCCGGTGGAACCCTCGGCGACGCTGCTCACCCAGACCCAGCTGTGGCAGCTCGCGCACCAGGTCGTACGCAACTGGGACGGCGACCTGGACACCGATCGCACCCCGGTGTCGGTGACCGAGGCGGTGCTGGCGCTGTCCGGTCAGCTCGCCGAGCATCTGGTGGAGGCCGAACAGCTGGCCGAGGCGCACACCGAGCTGGAGAAACTGGTCTACACGCTGCCCGCGGGACCACGCCAGCGCGGCGGGCCCAGCCAGACGCTGCGCAGCATCCTCGATGTCCAGAAGGAACGCGTCGCCCTGTTGCCCTTGGTGCAGCAGCTGTCCGAAGCGTTACGTCGCCGTGGCGCACTGGATTTCGGCGCCCAGATGTCGCTCGCGGCTCGGCTCGCCGCCGAACATCACGAGGTCGCCGCCGCCGAACGCGCGCGTTTCCGCCTCGTCCTCCTCGACGAATACCAGGACACGGGTCATGCCCAGCGTGTCCTGCTCGCTTCGCTTTTCGGCGGTTCCACACCACAGTCCGGTGCACAACGTCTGGCTGTCACCGCGGTCGGTGACCCGATGCAGTCCATCTACGGCTGGCGCGGTGCGTCCGCCGCGAACCTGCCGCGGTTCGCCACCGACTTCCCCACCGCACCAGGCGTTCCCGCGCCGACCTTGCCGCTGCTCACCAGCTGGCGTAATCCGCCCGAGGCACTCGCGATCGCCAATCTGGTCGCAGATCCGCTGCGCCGCAGCGCCATCGACAAGGGCGGCGTCACCGTTGACGCCCTGCGCGCCAAACCCGATGCGGGCCAGGGCATCGTCGAACTCGCGCTCACCGAAACCGTGGCCGGGGAACGGCAATGGATCGCTGAGCAGATCGCGGCGGAGTGGGCGGTCCGCCGCGCGGCCGACGAGCCGCCGCCCACCTCCGCGGTGCTCGTGCGCCGCAATGCCGATGCCTCGCCGCTCGCGGAAGCCTTACGTGCGCAAGGCCTTCCGGTAGAGATCGTCGGGCTCGGTGGTCTGCTCGCCACCCCGGAGGTCGCCGATATCGTCGCAACCCTGCGCCTGATCGCCGAGCCCGCGGCGGGCAGTGCCGCCATGCGCATCCTCACCGGCGCCCGCTGGCGCATCGGTGTCGCGGATATCGCCGCGCTTGCCCGGCGAGCCCGCGACCTGTCGATCAGCAGGCTCTCGGGTGGCGACTCGGGGGAGATCACCGACAGCACCACCCTCGCGGCAGCGCTGCGCGAGGTGGCTCCCGAACCCGCCGAGCAAGCCGGGCTCGCCGATGCGATCGCCGATCCCGGTGACGCGGAGAACTATTCGGACTCCGGCATCGCCCGCATCGAAGCGCTCGGCCGCGAACTCGGCGCATTGCGCGAACGCAGCGGCCAGCCCTTGGCCGAACTCGTCGCCGATGTCGAACGCACCATCGGTGTCGGAGTGGAAACCCAGGCCCGTCGGGCGATGGCCGGAACCGGCGCGGGCCGTGAACATTTGGACGCCTTCGCCGAGGTCGTCGCGGGTTACGCCGCCGATACCGGTGCCTCGCTGAGCGGTCTGCTCGCCTTCTTCGCCGCCGCCGAATCGGTCGAAAACGGTTTGGAGCCAGGCGAAGTGGAAGTCGCCAAGGACCGCGTGCAGGTGCTGACGGTGCACGCCGCCAAGGGCCTGGAGTGGGAGATCGTCGCGGTGCCGCACGTGGTGCGCGGCGTGTTCCCCTCCGGCGCCGCATCCGGCACCTGGCTCGGCGCACTGGCCGAACTCCCGACGACCCTGCGCGGCGACCGCATCCAGGATGACGCCGCCGAGGGCGTCCCGGTGCTCGACCTGTCCGACCTCTACGACCGCGCCGACCTGGAACGCGCCATCAAGTCGCACAAGGAGGCCCTGGACCGCCGCCGCCTCGACGAGGACCGCCGCCTGTTCTATGTCGCGCTCACCAGAACCGAACGCGTACTCCTGGTTTCGGCACACCACTGGGCCGAAACCGGTTCGTCCCCCAAGGGCCCTTCCGACTTCCTCCTGGAACTGAAGCACGCCGCCGACACCGACGGCGGCATCGACGTCCCGCGCTGGGACGACCCGCCCGAACCCGATGCCGTCAACCCCTTCACCGACAACCCCGCCACCGCCGAATGGCCCCGCGACCCCCTCGGCAACCGCCGCGACCCCATCGAACAAGGCGCCGCCATGGTCCGCGCCGCCTTGGCGGAACTGCGCGCCCGCCCGGCGACTTCCGACTCCGCCCGCGACATATCGGGCGCGGCCGATCCGCAGCCAGCCCCACACGACGAATTGCCCGCTGCGGCTGCGCACTCCGCCCCGTGGGACGACAAGACTCCACGCCCCAGCCTGGCCACACCGTGGGAGCGCGCCGAGAGGACCACCGTCTCGGTCCCGTTGCCCCCGGATTTCGTGCGCCCCGCCGCACCTGCTGACGATCGCCCCGCGGTTTCAGGCCAACTCGTCCAGCCGACAGACGATCTTCCACCTCCACCAGAGGATCCCGAAGGCACACCGTGGGAAGACATTCCACCCCCTCCGGAAGAGTCAGCTCCGCCACTGGACGAACCGGCCCCGCCGCCGGACGATTTCGCACACCCGCTGGTCGAATTCGCCGCATTCGACGATGTCCCGCCCCTGCTGGACGAATTCGCTCCGCTCCCAGACGATTTCATCCCCCCGCCGGACGATTACACCCCACCCTCCGACCCGGATGATCCGGATGGCTGGGCCGCCGACGTCGACGCCCTGCTGGCCGAATTCGAAGCCGACCAGGCCGCCGCGCAAGAAGTCGAACTGCCGGGCCAGATTCCGGCCACCGCGCTGGTGGAAATGCGCGCCGACCCGGCGAAACTCGCGCGCCGCCTGCGTCGTCCGCTGCCGTTCCCGCCGAACCCGCTGGCGCGCCGCGGCACCGCCTTCCATGCCTGGGTACAGCGCTGGTTCAGCGACAGCCGTCTGGTCGGCTTGGATCAACTCCCCGGCGTCGGCGAACTCGAAACCGCCGACCAGGGCGTCGATGCCGAGCTCACCCGCATGCAGGACGCGTTCTTGAACTCACCGTGGGCCAACCGCAGCCCGGTCGAGGTGGAGATCCCGTTCGAAACCTCGATCGCGGGCACGGTCATCCGCGGCCGCATGGACGCCGTCTTCGCCGAACCCGGCGGCGGCTGGGTCGTCGTCGACTGGAAGACCGGCGCCGTACCCACTCACGGCGACGAACCGGCCGTCGCCATGCAGCTGGCCATCTACCGCCTGGCCTGGGCCCGCCTGATGGCCGCCCGCACCGGCGCCACCGAAGCCGCCATGCTCGAAAAGATCAGCGCCGCTTTCCATTACGTCCGTACGGGCCGTACCGTCGCCCCCAGCTCGCTGCCGGGCCCGGCCGAACTCGCCGATCTCATTCACACCTCGGCCCCACCCACTGGATGAAACGCGGCGTCGTTTTCCCGCCGGATCCCGCACGCCGAATGCGTGAGTCTGTGGTGATGACCGAATACCTGATCCATCCGATCACCGAACCCGGCGCCGGCACTGTCCCGATGGCCGCTCAGGGTGGTGAACCGCTGCGCTGCTGCCTGCGAGACGCGGTCGAGGGCGAGGCGATCGTGCTGTTCAACTACGAGCCGCCACTTCCGGAAAGCCCGTACCGGGAGAGGGGCGCGGTGTTCACACACGCCGGCAAATGCCCCGGCCCGGACTCGCTGTCCAGCTACCCGCCGGAATGGCTGGGCCGACCACAGGTGCTGCGCGCCTACGACATTCGCGGCTGGATCCATCCGGCGACGCGCGTCCACGACGGCACCTACCCGGAGGCAGCGCTAGCGGCGGTGCTCGCCGAGCCCGGGGTGGTGGCAGTGCACAGTCGCAACATCGCCTACGGCTGCTTCATGTTCCGCGTCACCGTGCCCGGCGACTCAACGGGATCTGGAGCGGAAGCCGGTATAGGTGCGAGCCTGCCCGGGTAGTTGCCGCGGCACGATCGAGTCGAACGGTTTCGGCATGACGAAGTGCAACACCCCATAGCCTCGAATCCATGCCCCTCGGACACCTCGGCGTGAACGTCAGCGACCTGCCTACGGCCCGCGCCTACTACGACGAACTCCTGCCCATGCTGGGTTTCGAACCGTTCGTCGCCGGCCCGGCCGAATTCTCCTACCGCCCCGCGGGCGGGAAGATCGGCACGGTCCTGTTCTTCTACCAGGCCCTCGAGGCAACCGACTATTCCCGCCATCGGGTTGGCTTGCAGCACTTGGCCTTCATGGTCAAGACACCCGCCGAAGTGGACGCGATCCACGACTGGGCCCGGGCCCGCGGTGCCGAGATCATCGAGCCGCCACAGGAATTCCCGCAGTATCACCCGGGCTATTACGCGGCCTTCTTCCACGGCCCCGACGGCTTCATGCTCGAGGTCGTCTGCCACAAGGGCTGACACCCCCGCACCAGGTATTGCGCCTCGGCCGGGCATCTCGCCGTTCGCGCGGTAGGCTCCCGTGTCGTGCCGGAGCGAGATGTCATGCCGGAGTTCGTCGGGAGCAGCGACAGGGGTGGTGAGACCGGTGTTGAGTGAGTTCGAGGAGAACGCGAACAAGCGGGGAGTCTCGTCCCGCCCGCATTTCGCGCTGGTCGGTCTGCTGCGGATCCCGGAAGTTCAGACGAGTCCGTGGACACAGCTGCTTCGCCGGGTGCTGTTCGCGGTGGCGCTGCTGTTCACCGCGGCGACGGTTGTGTACATCGGGCGGCACGGCTATCGGGACGTGTCCGAGGACGAGCTGTCGTTCCTGGACGCGTTCTACTACGCGACGGTGTCGCTGTCGACCACCGGCTACGGCGATATCTCCCCGGTGTCACCGGCGGCGCGGCTGGCCAACATCGTCATCATCACGCCGCTGCGCGTGCTGTTCCTCATCGTGCTCGTCGGTACCACCCTCGGCGTGCTCACCGAACGTTCCCGGCAAGCATTCAAGATTCAGCGTTGGAGGCGCAGCGTGCGTAATCACACCGTGGTTGTCGGATACGGCACGAAGGGGCGGACCGCGATCGACGCCATGCTCGGCGACGGCGTGCAGCCGGCCGACGTCGTGGTGGTCGACACCGATCTCGAGGTATTGGACGCCGCCGCCAACGCGGGCCTGGTGACCGTGCACGGTTCGGCCACCCGGTCGGATATCTTGCGTCTGGCGGGTGTGCAGAACGCGTCCTCGGTGGTCGTGGCCGCCAACCGCGACGACACCGCCGTGCTGATCACCCTCACCGCCCGCGAGCTGAACAAGGCCGCGAAGATCGTGGTCGCGGTGCGCGAGGCCGAGAACACCCATCTGCTGCGGCAGTCCGGCGCGGACTCGGTCGTGGTGTCCTCGGAGACGGCGGGCCGCCTGCTGGGCGTCGCCACCACCACGCCGAACGTCGTGGAGATCATGGAGGACCTGCTCACCCCGGAGCAGGGTTTCGCGGTCGCCGAACGCGAGGTGGAGCCGTCCGAAATCGGTGGTTCCCCACGGCATCTCAGCGACATCGTGCTGGGCGTGGTGCGTGACGGAACCCTGGTCCGAGTGGGCGAGCCCGCGGTCGACGCCATCGAGGCCGGCGACAAACTGCTCTACATTCGCCGCACGCAGAAGTGATCCGCCAGGGGGCTAGCATCGAAGCGTGTCGTTTCAGCTGAATGGTGTCCCCCTGCTCTCGCGTTCCGTCGTCGACCGGGCCGAGGAGACCCGCACCGACGAGCAAGCGCTGAAGGAAGGCTGGGCCCAGGCCCGGTTGCTGCGGGTGAACAAGCGCGGCCAGGTCCGATTCGAGGACGGCGCACTGGTTCTGGATGCGGCCACCGACCTGTCCGCCGAGCCGAACCCGGCCGGGGTGTTCCTCGGTATCGGCGAGGGCTGCCATGTCTGGGCGGTCCGGGACGACGAGATCACCGGCACCCTGATGGACCTGCGCGTCGCCGCGAACGAGGTCGACGACTACACCGCGGGCTTGCTGTCCACCGCGATCGCCCTGCTGAACTGGCACGACAAGGCCGGATTCAGCGCCGCCGACGGCAGCGTCACGGTCGCGGCGAAGGGCGGCTGGTCGCGGGTAACCGAGGGCGGATACGAGGAGTTCCCGCGCATCGATCCCGCGGTGATCTGCCTGATCCACGACGGCGGCGACCGCGTGCTGCTGGCCCGCCAGCACACCTGGCCGAAGACGCTGTTCTCCCTGCTGGCCGGTTTCGTGGAGGCGGGCGAATCGCTCGAACGCTGCGTGGAGCGCGAGGTGAAGGAGGAGGTCGGCGTCGATCTGCGCGACATCCACTACCTCGGCAGCCAGCCGTGGCCGTTCCCGCGGTCGCTGATGCTCGGCTTCGCCGCCGTCGCCGACCCGGAACAGCCGCTGGTCTTCTCCGACGGTGAGATCGCCGAGGCCTACTGGTTCACCCGCGCCGAGGTCCGCGAGGCGCTGGCGCTGGGCGACTGGTCCGCGCAGAAAGAAGGCACCCGCCTGCTGCTGCCCGGGTCGATCTCCATCGCCCGCACCATCGTCGAATCCTGGGCCGAACTCGAGTCCTAGGACAGCGTCGCGAGATGCTGTTTGACGGCGGCCAGCGACGGGTTGGTCGCCGTGGAACCGTCGGCGAACTTCACCGTCGGCACCACGTGGTTGCCGTTGTTGACGCTGCCGACGAATTCGGCCGAGGCCGGGTCCTGCTCGATATCGACCTCGACATAGCTGATGCCGGACTCGTCCAGCTGCTTCTTCAGCCGTCGGCAGTAGCCGCACCAGGTGGTCGAGTACATGGTCAGATCAACCTTTGCGTCAGTCACGGACCCTTCAACGCTCTGTGCCCTCATCCTGTTCCTGGATAGAGCGCCGGTACTCCCACAGCAGCGGTGGCAGGATCACCGCGGCCAGTCCGCAGACCAGGCCCAGCGCACCGATGTGCGGTGCGAAGATGCCGAGCGCCACAGCGCACATGGCACACGGAACCGGCCAGGTGAGACTCCATTTCCAGCCCGCGGGCGTGCACACCCCGACGAAGGCGTTGATGGCGAAATACGCCGCCACGCCACCGCACAGCACCCAGCCGATGCCTGCGGTCAGATGCCCGGAGGCATGATCGATAGTGAGGCCGAGCCCGCCGGCGATGGTGGCGATCGCCCCGGTGAGGAAGCAGTGCATGACCATCACGTGCCGGCGCGACATCCCGGTCTCGGTGCCGCCCAGCAGCCGGCTCACCACACCGCCGTACAACAGCGTCAGGGCCCACAGCCCGGCCAGGATCACGAAGGCCGCGAAGCCGAGCACCAGCACCCGGGCGGTCCACGCGACCGCACCCACCGCGGCGATGACCGCGATCACACCCTCGCCGAGCACGATGATCACGTAGAGGCCCAGGCGTTCGCCCAGATGCACCGGATCGGCGTGCAGCGCTTCGAGTTTCGGTACCCGCGAGGCGTCGAAATCCCTGCTGCGCCGCATCCGTTTCAGGCGCCGGTCGAACTGATCCTGCACTCCGGCCAGTAGCTTGTCCCCGCTGATGAAAAACATGACCACCAGGTCGATGGCCAGCCCAACCGCCCAGCACCAGTACTTCCAGGGTTCGGGCACCCACAGCGATACGACCCAGGGCAACACCCCCGCACCCATCTCGATGACCGGCCAGTCGACCACCACCTTGCCGCGCCCCCACAGCCGTCCGGACGCGATTCGCACGACCACGTAGACGGCAGCGAAGGCGGTCGCATGCCGTTCCGGCAGCCCGGCAACGGCGGCCGCCATCACCCCCAGGCCGAGCATCGCCGACAGCATCAGCATCACCCGGGTGTGGTCCCGGGCGATATTGCCGTACAGCATGATTACCGCCCACACCATCCAAAACGCAAGGTAGAGCACCACATACAGGCCGAAGTCCGCGAGCGTCGGGCCGTGATGCAGCAGATGGGTGAGCTGTTGGAGGCCCGCGACGGCGACCAGATCGAAGAACAGCTCCATCCAGGAGGCGTGCCGGTCTCGCGCTTCTTCCGATTCCTGCGGAGTCTCGGTGGTCACCGAGACAGTAAAAGCCTGGGCGGTCGGCTTCCCGGCACCGCCACGCCGTCCACCCCGGACACCGATCCGTCCTGTGTGAAAAGGTCGACTCCACCTGCACCGATAGGTACAGTTATGGAGTCACGCGAGTGATGCCGAGGGCGGTGGGACGCCGTTTTGCGAGAACGACGCCCCACCTGGTTGGGGATTTACCTAGTCAGCCCTCGGCGGACCAAGTGGTAAATGAGCGCCCCGGCGATTACGGCACTTCCGATGACACAGAAGAGCACGCCGTAATCGACCGGGGTATCACTCTTCACCCGGCGATGTTTCGCCATTCCCCACCACCTCCCTCCTGGGCGCGGCGTGGACCACGCCTGGCGTCGACCAGCTGGTGGACAACTCCAGGCCACCGCCCCTCGGGTGGAGGTGAGGCCACCATATGCAGATCAACCGACAGAATGCGTTGAAATACAGGCACTTTCGCGCACAGCAGCAAATTCCTGGCGTGTCGCTACTCCGGTGTGGCGCTGGCAGGGCTGTGGTGACGCGTCCGCTTGTCGGACCCGGCTGTCATGATGGTGCGCGTGCCCCTCGACCTCGCTGCCCTGGATCCCGAGCAGGCTGCCGCCGTGAAGGCGCCGCGGGGGCCGGTGTGCGTGCTAGCCGGGGCGGGGACGGGCAAAACCAGGACGATTACCCATCGGATCGCGCATTTGGTGACGTCGGGGCACGTGAAAGCCGACCAGGTGCTGGCGGTGACGTTCACCGCGCGGGCGGCGGGGGAGATGCGCAGCCGGCTGCGCGATCTGGGGCTCGGCGGTGATGCGAATCAGGTGCAGGCCAGGACATTTCACGCCGCCGCACTGCGCCAGCTCAAATACTTCTGGCCGCAGATCGTGGGTGATGTGCCGTGGCGGCTGATCGATGGGAAGTTCCAGATCGTGGCGCAGGCCGCGCATCGCGCCGGGCTGTCGGGGTCCACGGAGACGGTGCGGGATCTGCTCAGTGAGATCGAGTGGGCGAAGGGCACGCTGATCGCGCCGGAGGACTATCCGGCGGCGGTGGCCAAGCATCGGCGGGAGACGCCGAACGACCCGGCGCGAATCGCCGAGGTGTATTCGGCGTACGAGAGTTTGAAGACCACGCCGGATGGGCTGCTGCTGGATTTCGATGACCTGCTGCTGCACACCGCCGCCGCGTTGGAGGACTATCCCGCCGTCGCGGACGAATTCCGCAGTCGCTACCGCAGTTTCGTGGTCGATGAGTATCAGGACGTCACGCCGTTGCAGCAGCGAGTGCTCGACGCCTGGCTGGGCGATCGCGACGACCTGACCGTGGTCGGCGACGCGAACCAGACGATCTACTCCTTCACCGGCGCGACGCCGTCCTATCTGCTCGACTTCTCGCGCCGCTTCCCCGAGGCGACGGTGGTCCGGCTGGAACGCGACTACCGCTCGACTCCGCAGGTGGTCTCGCTGGCCAACCGGGTGATCGGCGCTGCCCGCGGCCGTATCGCCGGGACCAGGTTGCAGCTGATCGGGCAGCGCCCCGACGGTCCGGAACCGTTGTTCGCCGAGCACGACGACGCCCCCGCCGAGGCCGCGGCGGTGGCCAAGCAGATCAAGAAACTGATCGCCGACGGCGTCCCCGCGGCGGAGATCGCGGTGCTGTACCGGATCAACGCGCAATCCGAGGCCTACGAGCAGGCGCTCACCGAAAAAGGCATCCCGTATCAGGTGCGCGGTGGTGAGGGCTTCTTCCATCGGGCCGAGGTCAGGCAGGCCATGAGCGTGCTGCGCCAGGCCGCGTCCCGCGAGGATCTGCCGGTGGAGTCGCGCCGCGGAAGCCCACTGGTCACCCTGGTGAAGGCGGTACTCGCCCCGGTCGGGCTCACCACCGAGGAACCCGCCGGCGCCCAGGCCCGGGAGAAATGGGAATCGCTGGTCGCGCTGGTCCGGCTCACCGAGGAACTCCTGGCCGTGGACGAGGAACTCGATCTCGGCGGGCTGCTGCGCGAACTGGCCGCCCGGGCCGAGGCCCGGCACCCACCGACCGTCCAGGGCGTCACCCTGGCGTCGCTGCATGCCGCCAAGGGCCTGGAATGGGACGCGGTGTTCCTCGTCGGCCTGGTCGACGGCACCATGCCGATCCAGCACGTGCTCGCCGCCGACGGCGCGGTCGCCGATGTCGCCGCCCTCGAGGAGGAGCGGAGGCTTTTCTACGTGGGCGTCACCCGGGCTCGCGAGCACCTGCGATTGTCCTGGGCGCTGGCGCGTAACCAGGGCAGCCGGCGCACCCGGCGCCGGTCCCGGTTCCTCAACGGTCTGGTCCCGGATGACTCGCCCGCCTCCCGCATCGCCGCGCCGGTGCAGGAGAAGAAGGGGGGCGGGATCCGCCCGGCCTGCCGGGTGTGCGCGAAACCGCTGATCGGCACCTATGCCACCATGCTGGGCCGATGCCGCCGCTGCCCGGCGGAGCTGGACAACGTCCTGCTCGAAGCGCTGCGGGAGTGGCGCGCGGAGAAGGCCGAAGCGCTGCGGGTGCGCGAGTTCGTCATCTTCACCGACACCACACTCACCGCGATCGCCGAGCAGTTGCCCGCCGACGACCGGGCGCTCGGGGCGATCGCCGGCATCGGAGCCAAGAAAATCACCGATTACGGCGCGGATGTGCTCGCGATCGTCGCGTCCCGGATGCGCACTCGCACCCAGTGATGCCCAGGCCCTGCCGAGGGTGATCGAGCCCACGCGCGTCCGAAACCCGCTGAGGCCGTAGATCGCTCGGAGAAACCCACAAAACCGCAGGTAGAAAATAGGTTGTCGGTTTCTCCGACATTGCATATGGTGGGAACACGCACCGGGAGGTAATCCCAGCGCGCACAGTTGACGGATCGAACGAGACAAGGAGGGAGGCAGACCAATGAACAGCAGCACAAGCACAAGAAGCTTCAGCGCTCTCAGCGTTGTGGCTGGTGCCGCCATGTCGGCCTCCCGGGGGATCTCCGCTTTGCAGGGGATCGGTCTGTCCGGCGTCAGCGCATTCGGAACCAAGGTCGATGTGACGGCGAAAGCTGTCTCGTTTACGCACCCGATTTGCGTCCAGCGACAGGCAGACAAGCCCAGCGGGGCATGGCATCTGACGGCTGCTCAGGCAGCAGTCGGCGCCTTCGTCATCGATTCCGGTTATGAGCCGGCGGGTCACAACCCCGCCGCCGCCGGACCGGTCGATATGGCGAACCGCCTCCGCTCCGCAGAAGACCCAGCGACCGTGATCAGAATTCGACAGAGATGTCGAATTAGGTAGGGGACACCCCCAACCTCCTGGCCACGGATCGCAACCCGCGAAACCGTGGCCATAGTTTTTAAGTGGCCCTTCAGCCGTTTGGAAGCGGTTTCGTGGAAAAAGTAACGAACCGCTGCAAACGAAACTGAAGGAGAACGACGTGTTCACCGCAGAAAAGTGGCCGGACGCCGCTACTGACGTGACATGCCGCACTGTGGCTCGGTCCACCCGTACTCGGGAGGCCACTGCGACCGTTCCTTGCCGTGCCGGAGATCCTGATCTCTGGTTCGCCGAGAGCCCGGCGCAGTTGGAGGAAGCCAAGGCCCTGTGCGCGGCCTGCCCGATCCGTAAGGGCTGCCTGACCGCAGCCATCGACCGAGGCGAGCCGTGGGGTGTTTGGGGCGGTGAGATCTTCGACCAGGGTGTCGTGATCGCCCGCAAGCGTCCGCGTGGTCGTCCGCGCAAGGTCGCGGTCCCGGCATGAGTGGCGATAGTCCACTCATGCCGCGACTGACGGCATACCTCCCTCCGGTCCTCGCGGCCCAGCGGGCCCTAGCCGGCCGCTGGCGAGCCCAGGAACGAGAAAGCATACGAACCGCTCACCGCATGATCTGGTGGGCGGCTCGTTTGCGTTGTGAGGCAAGTCGATTGCGTGTCACTCGGTCCAGCCGTCGGGGTGTCGGCTGGACCGAGGGGCATGTGTCCTATTGCGCGGCAGCGGCTCTCAGCTGGTGAGCTCGCCGCGCTCTTCGCGCAATCCGGGCAGCCACTGGTTGGCCAGCCCCATGAACGGCAGCTCCGCGTCCAGCTGCGCCAGGATCCCCACGGATCCGCCGAGCACCCGGAAGATCATCACGTGCTCGGCCGGAAGCTGCATCGCCCGTGAGGTTTTCATCTCCGCACTGGTGATGTCGGTGGCCTTGCCCGCCACCCGCTGCATCCACCGGCGGGTGAAGTGGAACGATTCGGTCCGGATCGGGTCGGTGAACGGCCGCAGGAAGTCGGCGATCTCCCGGTGGGTGACGGTACGGCCGGGAATGATCCAGCCGTTGTCGTAGAGCACCTGGGTGAGTTCGTCGAAGCGTTCTTCGACGGCCAGCCCCAGGATCTGCCCGAGGATCTTCGGGAAACCGTCGGGCAGCGGCGCGCAGGCGCCGAAGTCGATGACCGCGAGCCGGCCGTCGGGCAGCATCATGAAGTTGCCCGGATGCGGGTCGGCGTGCAGCAGGCCGGCGATCTCGGGCGAGGAGAAGTGGAACTCGCCCATCAGGCCGGCCACCCGGTTGCGCAGCTCGTAGCTGCCCTCCGGATCGGCCGCGCCCTCGGCGATGATCTTGGAAACCGGCGTGCCGTCCAGCCATTCGGTGACGATCACCTTCGGCGCACCCGCCACCACCTTGGGAACCACGATGTGCGGGTGCCCTTCGAAGGCCTTGGCGAAGGCCCGCTGGTTCCGTGCCTCGTTGCGGTAGTCCAGCTCTTCCTCGGTGCGCTCGGTGATCTCGGCGAGGATCGGCTTCACATCCGCGCCCGGGATCACCGTGGCGATCAAGCCGGTCATCCGCGACAGCGTCTTGAGGTCGGCGCGCAGCGCCTCGTCCGCGCCCGGGTACTGCACCTTTACGGCGACGACGCGACCATCCGACCACACCGCCTTGTGCACCTGCCCGATGCTGGCCGAGGCGGCCGGGGTGTCGTCGAAGGACTGAAACCGTTGCCGCCACTGGGTGCCCAGCTGCACATCCAGCACCCGGTGCACAGTGGCGGTGGGCATGGGCGGCGCCGCGGCCTGCAGTTTGGTGAGCGCCTCGCGGTAGTGCTCGCCGAACTCCTCGGGGATAGCGGCCTCCATCACGCTCAGCGCCTGCCCGAATTTCATTGCGCCGCCTTTGAGTTCACCGAGCACGGTGAACAACTGCTCGGCGGCCTTCTGGTTGAGCTGGGAGTTGATTTCGGACTTGTCGCCTCCGGCCAGCTTCTTGCCGAACCCGACGGCGGCCCGGCCGGCGATCCCCAGCGGAATCTTGGCTAACTTGGCATTTCGGGATGAGCGACGGCGCACAATCTCAGACACGTACCCATCATGGCCGACGGACCCCCGGGTTTGCCATGGCAATTTCGAGACTCGTGCGTCACTCATCTGGTCCACCTGCGCAAACACTGTGGCATCCGCAGGCCGGATGGGGTGCCCAATCCCGGCGCTCGATCCGATGGGAGTCCAGATCCAGCTCGAGGGTGGCGTCGAGGGTGCCCAATGTCCGTGTGGCCGAGCAGGCCAAGATCGACTCCAGCTCGCCCAGCGCTAGCGCGGCGGTTGCCGCCACCGCGGCCGTCGAGGCCTGCCCGACCCGGCCGAGCAATTGCGCCGCCAGATGCGGCCAGGCCGGGTCGAGATCGGTGCGGGTCAGGTCGGCGCAGCGCAGGCAGCTGGTCTGACCGGGCAACACCAGCGGCCCGACGATGCCCTTGCCATCGCGGATGCGTACCGCGAGATGCGGGATCTGGTGTAGCACAAGGTCGTTGGTGAGCCGTGGATCGGTGACAACCTCGTCGGTGAGCAGCACCAGCCCGCAGCGCCAGCCGCTGACCGGAGTGTCGGGGGTGGAGCCGCGGGAGCGGACGGGTCGAATCCCCAAGCGGCGTACGCCGATACAGAGGGCATCGGAGAGCGGGCCGAAGCCGTGCACCCGGATCGACCGGATCCGCCCCACCGGCGCTTGTGGCTGGATCAGCAGGCCCGCCTCTTCGATGGCGGTCAGCAGCGCCACCGCCTGCGCCGGCAGGACGCCGGATTCCTCGGCGAGCCAGAGGATCTGGGGACGGGTGCGCATCCCGTCCAGCAGCCGGAGGAAGCTGAGCACGGTGGCGGTGTCGAGGTCGTCGGGGTCGAGCACAACGGCGGTGTCCGGGTCCCAGCCCAGCTGCACCGCGCCGGAGGGGCGCACCAGGATCATCACCCGGGGATGCAGCATCGGCCCGCAGGGGCCGTCTACGGCGAGATGTGTCGATGTCATGTGCCGAGTATGGGCATCCGCGCCTACCCCGAAGCTGACGAAAACCCCTGTTGCACACAGGGGTTTCCGATTTTCACAGGACAGTGTCTAGGACGTGCCGGAGTCCTCGGGCTTGTCATCCTCGCCCGGCGACTTCTTGCCGGGTTCGCCCTCGGACTTCGCGGCGTTGCCCGAATCCCGTTCCCGCGCTTCGGTTTCGGCCAGCTGCGCCAGCGGGTCGTCGAATGCGCCGGTGCCGCCGCCGATCACCGAGTCGATGAACCCGGCCGGGTGATCCAGATCGTTGGAGTCGGGCAGCAGGTCCGGGTGCGCCCACACGCCGTCGCGCTTTTCCATGCCCGCGTCGTCGGTGAGCCGCTTCCACAGCGCCGCCGCCTCGCGCAGCTTGCGCGGCCGCAGCTCCAGCCCGACCAGGGTCGCGAAGGTCTGCTCGGCCGGGCCGCCGGTGGCGCGGCGGCGTCGCAAGGTTTCGGCCAGCGCGCCCGCACCGGGCAGCCGTTCGCCGACCGCCTCGGCGACCACGACCTGCACCCAGCCTTCGATCAGCGCGAGCAGCGTCTCCAGGCGCTCCAGCGCCTGCTTCTGCTCCGGGCTGGTCTGCGGCTCGAACGCGCCCTGCGACAACAACTCCTGCAGCTTGGCCGGATCGCTCAGGGCCATCGGGTCGATGCCCTGCGCGGCCTCCTCGATGGAGGAGAAATCCATCTTGATGCCGCGCGCGTAGCTCTCTACTGCGCCGAGCACCTGCTGGCGCAGCCACGGCACGTGCCCGAACAGGCGCTGATGGGCGGCCTCGCGTGCGGCGAGGAACACCATGATCTCGCTTTCGGGCTGGTCCAGGCCCGCGCTGAACTCGGAGATCGCCGCGGGCAGCAGCGCCGCCGTGCCGGTCGGGCCGAGGGGCAGACCGATATCGGTGGAGGTCAGCACCTCCTTGGCGAGCTGTCCGAGCGCCTGCCCGAGCTGCGAACCGAAGGCCAGGCCGCCCATCTGGCTGAGCATGCCCATCATCGGGGCGGCCATTTCCTTGGCCTCCTCCGGCAGCTGCGCGGTCCACATGCCGTTGACCTGCTGGGCCACCGGATCACAGAGCCGCTTCCAGGTCGGGACCGTCTCCTCGATCCAGTCGTTGGCGGTCCAGGCGACGGTCTTGGTCGCGCCCGCGGGCAGCGTGGTCGCGCCGTCGAGCCACAGCTCGGCCAGGTGCGCGGCGTCGGCGATGGCCTTGGTGGTGCCCTCGGTCACCGGCGGCACATCGGCGCCCAGCTGCTGGCGCGCGAGGCGCTTGGCGACGTCGTAGTTCACCGGGCCGGACTGCGCGCTACCCGGCTGCCCCATGCCGCTCAGCATCTGGCCGAGCTGGGTCAGCATCTGGCCGAGCTGGGACGGATCGAAGCCGCCACCGGCGCCGCCCATGGCGAAGTTGAACGGGTCGTTGGCCCCGGGACCTTGGGATTCGTCGCGTTTGCGCGCATCGTCGTCGTCACGGTCCGAGAAGCCGAACGGCATGTCACTCATGTCTCTCACGCTACTCGTTCGGCCCTGGTGGTTGATGTTCGCGCGTCGCGAAATCGGGTCGACGCGCGGAGGCTGTAAATGGCTGCCTCTGCCGCCGTGGCGCGGGGTCTATCACTATGGTGGGCCTGGTGAATCGTCGGATCTGGACCCTGCTGGCCGCCCTCGTCCCGGTGCTCGTACTCGGGGTGCTGGGCACTGTCGTCACTGTGCCCTACGTCGCACTCGGCCCCGGCCCCACCTTCAACACCCTCGGTGAGGTGGACGGCAAGCAGGTGGTGGACGTGCGCGGCACCGAGGTCGATCCGACGACCGGACACCTCAATATGACCACCGTGTCGGTGCGCGACGGCCTCAACCTGTTCGAGGCCTTCGGCTTCTGGGCCAGCGGCGAGCACGGCCTGGTGCCGCGCGCCGAGGTGTACCCGCCCGGGGTGCCGCGCGAAGAGATCGACAAGTCCAATCAGCAGGACTTCAAGGATTCCGAGGGCAATGCCGAGGTCGCCGCGCTGCACTACCTGAAGCTCCCGACCGTGGTGCTGGTGCGCAAGGTCGGCGACGAAGGTCCGGCCAAGGACATCCTGAGCGCCGGTGACGAGATCGTCAGCATCAACGGCGCTCCGATCGCCGCGCCCAAAGATGTGGTGACCGCGGTGTCCTCGCAGGCGCCGGGCAGCAAGCTCACCATCGTGCTGCGCCGCGACAACGCCGAGCAGACGGTCGAGATCACCCTCGCCGCCCGCCCGGACGACCCGGCCAAGGGCTATCTCGGCGTCACCCCGGCCGAAGGCGCGCGCCCGCCCATGGAGGTCACCTTCAACCTCGCCGACATCGGTGGCCCGTCGGCCGGACTGATGTTCAGCCTCGCGCTCATCGACAAGCTCTCCCCTGGTGAGCTCGACGGCGGCAGGTTCGTCGCGGGCACCGGCACCATCGAGCAGGACGGCAAGGTGGGCCCGATCGGCGGCATCCAGTACAAGATGATGGCCGCACGCGAAGCCGGCGCGGAAACCTTCCTGGTCCCCGCCGCCAACTGCAACGAGGCCCGGGCCCGCACGCCCGACGGCCTGCGCCTGGTGAAGGTCGAAAACCTCGACGGCGCGGTGCAATCCCTGGCCGAGATCAATGCCGGGCGCGAGCCGGTGAGCTGCGGCTGATCAGTCCTCGAAGCCTTCCTCGAACGTGTGATGCAGCGCCTCCAGCACGTTCGGGGCCAGGTTCGGGTAGGTGCGCAGGTCGAGGGTCGGGAAGCTGTCGTCCTCGTCGGGCTTGATCTGCAACAGCGCCAGCTGCATTCCTTCGCGCAGCACACCGGCGAACAGGCGGGCGGCGCGCCGGTCCGGATGGGCGTGCGCGGCGGCGCGGGCGGCGGCGTCGGCGGCCTCGTGGTCGGCCAGCAGCGGGGTGAGCGCGTCATCCAGGGTGCTTTCCGCGTCCGGCGGCAGCACCACGATCTCCTGCACCAGCACGCAACCCCGCACGGCGGGCGGCCAGGTGGTGGTCGCCAGGAACTCGTCGAGCGCCATGGAACCGCCGGTGATGTCGTCCGGGAACGCTTCCTGGGCAATCGGAGTCAGCTCGTTGCCCTGGTCCAGCTGATCGAGCAGGCCGGGTTCGGCGGCGACCAGGTCAGCGGTGGGCACCAGCGCGAACATCTGCGGCGGCCGCCCCCAGCCCTCGGCGTCGGCGAACTCCGCCACTTCGCGTACGGCGCGGGACAGAACGACTTCGGCGTGCAGGTCTGCGGTCACCGAAACATCCTCGCATCACTCCCGGAGACGCGGACACAGACACCGCATGAGACCAGCGGGCACCTTTCGGTGTCCGTTTCCGTAGAGTAGGCGCGAGACGGTCCGAGAAGTGTGGACCGCTGGAACATTCGGACTGCGGCGCCCACCGGTGACGGTGCGGGCGCCGCCGGATCTTGGAGCGTGGCATCGTGGGCATGCGGCCCCCAACCGGCTTGTCGTTGTCCCGCCGCAGCCGAGTGCTGCTGGTGGCGGCCATTGTTCTGGCGGCGCTACTGCTGCTCGGACCGCGGCTGACCGATACCTACACCAATTGGCTGTGGTTCGGCGAAGTCGGTTACCGGAACGTCTATCTGACCGTATTGCGGTCCCGCGTCATCCTTTTCGTGGCGGTCGGGTTGTTCGTCGGTCTCGTCGTCTGGCTGGCGTTGCTGCTGGCCTACCGGACCCGGCCGGTGTTCGTGCCGGTCGCCGGGCCCAACGATCCGATCGCGCGCTACCGCACCACGGTGATGAGCCGGCTGCGGCTGTTCGGCGTCGGCATCCCGGTGCTGTTCGGCCTGCTGTCGGGCCTGGTGGCGCAGTCGAATTGGGTGACGTTGCAGCTGTTCCTCAACGGCGGCGACTTCGGCCAGACCGATCCGCAGTTCAATCTCGACGTCAGTTTCTACGCTTTCGATCTGCCGTTCTACCGGATGATCCTGAACTGGCTGTTCGTCGCGATCGTGATCGCGTTCTTCGCCAGCCTGGTCACCCACTACATCTTCGGCGGCCTGCGGCTGAGCGGCCGCGAGGGTGTGCTGACCCGGCCCGCGCGCGTGCAGCTCGCGGTCATCGCCGGACTCTTCGTGCTGCTCAAGGCCGTTGCCTATTGGTTCGACCGCTACGAGCTGCTCTCCAGCGCCCGTAAGGCGCCGATCTTCGAGGGTGGCTCGTTCACCGATATCAACGCGGTGCTGCCCGGCAAGCTGATCCTGCTGGCGATCGCGGTGATCTGCGCGATCGCGTTCTTCGCCGGCATCGTCCTGCGCGATCTGCGGCTGCCCGCGATGGCGGCGGCGCTGCTGGTGCTCTCCTCGATCCTGGTCGGCGCGGTGTATCCGATGATCGTGGAACAGTTCTCGGTGCGCCCGAACGCCGCGGAGAAGGAAGCCGAATACATCGAGCGCAATATCGAGGCGACGCGGCAGGCCTACGGCATCACCAAGGACAAGATCGAATACAAGGATTACAAGGGCGAGAGCAAGAAGAGCCCGCTCGAGGTCCCGGTCGACGCCGCCACCATCGGCAATGCCCGGCTGCTCGATCCGAACATCCTCTCGCCCACCTTCACACAGCTGCAGCAGCGGAAGAACTTCTACGGCTTCCCGGAGTCGCTGGACATCGACCGCTACAACATCAACGGCGACGTGCAGGACTACATCGTCGCCGCGCGCGAACTGCACCCGGCGGCGCTGACCGGCGGCCAGACCAACTGGATCAACGAGCACACCGTCTACACCCACGGCAACGGCTTCGTGGCCGCGCCGGCCAACCGGGTGAACAAGCCGCAGGCGGATGCGAACCAGACCTCCAGCGGTTCCAGCGACAGCGGTTACCCGATCTTCATGGTCAGCGATCTGGCCACCGCGCCGGACAAGCAGCACATCAGGGTCGACCAGCCGCGCGTCTACTTCGGTGAGCTGATCGCACAGACCAACACCGACTACGCCATCGTCGGCGGCCCCGAGGGCCAGGCCCCGCGCGAATACGATTCCGACACCGCGTCTTACACCTACACGGGTGCGGGCGGCGTGCCGATCGGCAACTGGTTCAACCGGCTGGCCTTCGCGGCCAAGTACGCCGAGCGCAACCTGTTGTTCTCCTCGGCCATCGGCGAGGACTCGAAGATCATCTTCAACCGCAGTCCGAAGGATCGGGTGCAGAAGGTCGCGCCGTGGCTGACCACGGACGGCAACGCGTACCCGGCGGTGATCGAAGGCCGCATCAAGTGGATCGTCGATGCCTACACCACGCTGGACAAGTACCCGTACGCGCAGACCACCTCGCTGGAGGGCGCGATGGAGGACAGCATCGACCAGAAGACCGGTCGCGTGCTGCCGCGCAAGGAAGTCAGCTACATCCGTAACTCGGTGAAGGCCACCGTCGACGCCTACGACGGCACGGTGACCCTTTACGAAACCGACTCCACCGACCCGGTGCTGAAGGCCTGGCGCGGAGTGTTCCCGGGCGCGGTCAAGCCGGAGAGCGAGATCTCGCCGGAGCTGCGCGCGCATCTGCGCTACCCGGAGGATCTGTTCAAGGTGCAGCGCGAAATGCTGACCAAGTACCACGTGGACAATCCGCGAGAGTTCTTCACCAACAACGCCTTCTGGTCGGTGCCCACTGATCCGACCATCGAGAGCCAGGGCGGCACCTACAAGCAGCCGCCGTACTACGTGCTGCTCGGTGACCCGAAGTCGGACAAGCCGGTGTTCAACCTGACCAGTGCCATGGTGGGCTTCGGCAACCGGCAGTATCTGACGGCCTATATCTCGGTGCGCTCGGATCCGGACGGGTATGGCAAGTTCACGATTCTGCGTTTGCCCACCGACACCCAGACCCAGGGTCCGCAGCAGACGCAGAACAGCATGTTGGCGGCGGGCAAGGTGTCACAGGAAAAGACGCTGTTGTCGAACTCGAACAAGATCAAGTACGGCAACCTGCTGACCTTGCCGATCGCCGACGGCGGCATCCTGTATGTGGAGCCGTTCTACAACGAGCGCAATACCGGCACCTCGACCTTCCCGCAGTTGCTGCGCGTGCTGGTCAGCTACCGCGATGAAGGGGGCAGCGTGCGGGTCGGCTATGCCCCGACCTTCGCCGAAGCGCTGAACGAGGTGCTGCCCGGTGCGGGCGCGCTGGCCACCGCGCCCGGTGGCGATCCGGCGACCCGGCCGAAGCCGGGCACCTTGCCCCCGGCGCCGGACACAACGCAGCCGCAGCCCGGCACCACCCCGGTGCCCGGCACGGTGACGCCGCCGACCGGGTCGTCGGCGGCCAAGGACGCGGCCGCCGCGGAGCTGAACCGGAAGATCGAGTCGGTACGCACCGCCATGAAGACCGGTGACTTCTCCGAACTCGGCCGGGCGCTGAACGAACTGGAGGTCGCGGTGAAGGCCTACCAGGAAGCCAAGTAGGCCCACCCGCCGCCCGACCACCACCCCTCATCGAGACGCTGCGCGTCGCTGCTACAACAGAAACGGCCCCGCTGATCCCCAGTGATCAGCGGGGCCGTTCCTGTATGCACTGGGCAGGCCGGGTTCGGCGGCCCGCCCAGCGAGTCTTCTTAGTTGCCGGCCACCGAGTCGATGATCGGGGCGTGCTGATCCAGCAGCTGCAGGTACAGATCCTTCACCCCGGCCTGCGCGGCGACATCGGCGCCGACGCTCTTGGCCTGGTCGACTGCGGCCTTGGGGGAGAACGGGATCGCGGCCTGGATGGCCGGGGCCGGTTCGGGCTCCGGCGCCGGGGCGGGTTCGGGCTCGAGGCCCGAGGAGACGCCTTCGGTCAGGCGGCTACCGCAGGTGGGCCAGGCGCCGACGCCCTGGCTGTTGAGCACGTTCTCCGCGACCCGGATCTGCTCGGCCTTGCTGGCGTTGTGGGCGTAGCCGGTGCCACCGTTGGCCACCCAGGTGGAGTGGCTGAACTGCAGGCCGCCGTAGTAGCCGTTGCCGGTGTTGATGCCCCAGTTGCCACCGCTCTCGCACTGTGCGACGCCGTCCCAGTTGTGGGTGGCGGCTTCTGCGGTGCCGGCGGCGAGTGTGAACGGGACGGCAACAAGGGCGCCGGTGACAGCCGCGAGGCCGAGGGCGCGGGCGTTGAACTTCCGGTTCTCAGACATATGTTTTCCCTCCCTGTGCCCACCTCCGCGACGATGTCCGTCGTGGCCCTGCCCCCAGGAGTCGGGGATCCTCGAACCGCGGGACAGGGTTACCGGCGTGCGACGGTTCGAGTTCTAGCCCATCCGCAGATTGCCTCCGGGCCGAGCACGACGGTAACGAACAAATCTCGGCAGATCACGTCTTGATAACAAGGGAATTGCATGAAGCGAATAACGCGAATATTGGGCTTTATGCAGGTCGGTAATGCAATGGGAACGGATTCCGGACGGTCGGTTATAGCACCGTAATGTGTCGGGCGTCACAGGCAAATTGTGATGCGGGGCACGTTTGAAACGTGTTATCTAGATCGAATACGCGCGCACGCGGATTTAGAAGAGTGCAAATCGGAGAATCCGGACTGAATTACGCAGCCGGATCCCCGGGGCGGCGGCGACGCGCTACCGGGCTCGGCTCCGAGTCGGCCGACCATCCGGTGACGGGCGTGCTGAGCTGGGCAAACCCGCCCGATGGCCAGTGATTTGCCATCTGAGCGTAGACCTGTGTAATGTTGTGTTTACCGACGCGGGGTGGAGCAGCTCGGTAGCTCGCTGGGCTCATAACCCAGAGGTCGCAGGTTCAAATCCTGTCCCCGCTACTACAAGACCCAGGTCAGAATTTCTGACCTGGGTCTTTTTCTATTTCCCTGCTCACTCAGGCGTAGCGATGATCGCTGACTACTGCTCGCCGGCGCGGTTCGAGGCCCGCGGCGACCAAGTAGGCTCCGCCGCCGGCGAGGGCGAGTACCCAGTACGGGCTCGCGCCGTCCAGGAAGAGCGCCGCCGAAGAGGTGAGGGCGAGCCAGGCCCCGAGCGCATACTGCAGTACGTCGCGATAGGCGGCTCCGCCCGCGAGATAGAGCAATCCGACGATCAGGCCGGAGCCCGTCGGCCAGAGCAGCATCTTCAGATCGTCCTGGCCGAGCGCCGAGCTCAGTGCCGTGATGACGAAGAACAGAGCGCCGAAGCCGATGAGCCAGGAGGCGGCCAGCAGATTGCCGACCATCGCGTCGTGACCGGTGGCGGAACGCTGGGCCTTCATGCTCACCATGATGGTGACGACCAGTGCGACTGCCAGTCCGGTGATCAGCAGGACGCTCGGCACCGCGGACGGGAGCCGCAGGACGGGATCGTCACCGTGGGACAGGGCGTACGCGCCGTGGCCGAACAGCCATGCCGCGCCGAAGCTCAGATAGCTCGGCCGGTTGTCCAGAATGACGCGCAGTGTGGACGCGGTATTCGAATTGTGCTGAGACATAACGGTTCTCCAGTGTGAAATCGGATAATTCAGAATGCGGATTCGGATAATTCAGGACAGGGTGTCGGCGACGATGACGACTTTTCCGACGACGGTGCTGGACTCGGCGAGTTCCATGGCCCGCGCGGCGTCGGACAGCGGGATGCGGGCCGCGACCTGAGCGCGCAGTGCGCCCTGGGCGGCGAGGTCGAACACCTTGCCCAAGTCCTCGGTGATGCGGTTGCGGAAACGGGTGAGATTGCGCTTGCCCGCCCACAAATTGAAGAAATGCGCATTTCGCTTGTTGGGCAGCGCATTCCACGCCAGCAGGCGGGCGAACAGCTTCAGCACGGGCAGCCGGGAATCGCCTTCGTCGTCCTTGGTCGCCGCGGTGCCGTAGGAGACCAGCGTCCCGTGTGGAGCGAGCAGCCGGAAGGAATCGCGAATGCCGGGGCCGCCGATGTGATCGAACACGGCATCCACGCCCTCGGGTGCCAGCGCTCGAACCTGTTGCGGCACATCGCCGCGGTAGTCGATCCAGGTCGCGCCGAGCGCTTCGACGGCCGTCGCGTTGCGGGCGGAGGCGGTGCCGATGACCCGAATCCCCTTGGCGCGGGCCAATTGAACGAGTGTCGAGCCGACGCCGCCGTTCGCGCCGTGCACCAGAATGGTCTGCCCGGGCTGCACCTTCGCGGTCCGATAGAGCATCTGCCACGCTGTGATCCCGTTCACCACAAAGGTTTCCGCTTCAGCCGCGTCCAAGGCCGCGGGTACCCGCACCAGATCCTGGGCATCGAGCAGAGCGTGACTGGTCCAGCCACCGATCTTGGTCAAGGCGGCGACGCGTCTGCCGATCAGGGCCGGATCGGCATCGGTCCCGACCGCGGTGACGGTCCCGACCAAGTCGTACCCGGGCACGAACGGGAACGCGGGCTGGTCGTAGTACTTGCCGCGCCGCATCTGCTGCTCGGCGAAGGAGACGCCGCTCGCCTCGACCTGGACTAGGGCCTGACCTGGTCCCGGCGCGGGTAGTTCTCGCTTGGCGACCAGCAGGCCGCTGGGCTCGACGCGGCCGGGCAGGACGATCTCGGTGGCGATGGTGGACATGTTCTCTCCTAGTGTGTGACTGGTCAATCACTCGATGGGTCGAAAAATGCCCCCGCGAGGGGGCAGTGGATCAGGTCAGTGGGCGTTGGGGTGGCGGATGCCTGCGGTGAGGATCGTGGCCCAGGGGCTGTTGTCGCCGTCCAGGCCGAGGGTGGTGATGAGGTGACAGAGTTGCCCGAAGGCGATGAAGCGCTGCACCAACTCGTCCGCGGCGCCCGAACGCTGTTTGGCGAGGTCGGTGACCCGCCCCAGGCCGGCGCGCAGGGCCGCGCCGATTTCCGGGACATCCGCGACGGACTGGGCGTGCACCTGCAACATGAGCAGACTCTTGTCGCTGATGAGTTCGGCGTAGGCGCCGCCCATTTCGTGCAGGATCTGCTCCGGGCTCGCTCCGTCGGCGCGGGCGGCGCCGGACGACAGCGCGCGCTCGATCAGCTCGAAGCAGCGCTCCAGCGCGGCGACGAAGAGCGCGACCTTGCCGGGGAACAGTTTGAAGACATAGGCCGGCGAGATCTGAGCCGTCGCCGCCACCGTGCTGATCGGTGTGCCGTGATAACCGGTCCGGGCGAACTCGGTGATCGCGGCGTCGACGACGGTGTCGCGGCGCGCATCCGATCGGGAGAGGGTGACTCCGCTCTTGCTCATGTGAGTGACTGTACACTCACTCTTTGGGTGGCCGCAAGACCCTGGGGCGGATCAGGGGTCAGGCGTTCTCGTCGAGGAAGACGGTGATCGCGTCGATCCGGTGGCTGCTCGCGGCGAAGTCGACGAACGCGACTCCCGGCGCCCCGTCCAGCTCCACGGAGATCGAGACGGTCCGGCCTGCGGCGATCAGCTTGTCCCAGCGCATGTTCCGGGTCCGGTTGGTGAACTCCTCCACCGATACCGTGCTGCCCGCAGGCAGTTGGAGGACGGTGCTGTCGTCGAGCAGGGTGCGCACGCGGCCGATATCCGTGGCCGCGGCGGCCGAGAACAGCTGTGTCACAGCGGTTTTCCCGGCCTTTCCCACACTGCGGATCGCCCGCATCATGCCGAACGTGCCGCCGAGGCCCTGGTTCGCGATCAGTTGCGGGCCGAGTTTCGCCGAGGCGGTCAGGCCGCGGACGCCGGTGCGCAGCATGAGCTGGGTGACCATGGCCGGGAACTCCCAATGTGCCGCCAGCCGAACGATTTTCCAGTCGCCGTCCAGTGCGGCGAGGTCGTAGCGCAGGTGCATCGGCACCCGGACCATCGCCCCCGTGGACATGGTGGTCTCGATGTACAGGTCGCGCACTACCGAGTGGCCGCCGACGAGATCGGCGGCGACGTCGAAGGCGATGCCGTTCGGTGCGATGAACGTGTCATAGAAACGCTCGATGGCGGCGCGTCCGACGTGCGGGCGCGATCCGACCGGGTCGTTGACTTCGGCGTCCGCGGTGAACAGGTTCACCCAGGCGGATTTGTCGTGCGCGGCAACGGCTCGCGGTGAGGCCAGTACCGCCGCGAGCAGTGCCTCGGCCGTCGGGTTCAGCGCCATGGGAGTTCCTCCGCGGTCGTGGTCCAGGACTGTGACCCATGGTAGAACATGTTCTAATTCACGTGCGAGATGTCTCACCTTTCAAGGATTTCGATGGACTGGTATACCGGGAACACCACCTACGACACCGTGCTCACGGTGGCGTTCGCTTTCGCCGCCTTCGTACTGGTCGGGGGCATGTTCGCGCAGAGCCCGTACGGCCGGTTCGCCTCCACGAAGGTGGGCTTCAATCTGAATCCGAAGCTCGGCTGGTGGTTGATGGAGATTCCCGCGACGGTGGTCTTCGCGGTGTTCTATCTGACCGGGCCGAATCGGTTCGAGCCGGTGCCGCTGGTGCTGGCCGCGATCTGGTTGCTGCACTACGGAAATCGCGGCTGGTTCTTTCCGCTGTCGATCCGGCAGGTGCCCGGCAAGCGCAGCAGTTTCAATGTCTCGGTGATGGCGGCGGGCATGTTCGTCACCGCGCTGCACGGCTATTTGAACGGGTCGTTCTTCAGCCACGACTACCTGAACCAGTACGGCACCGAATGGTTGACCGATCCGCGGTTCCTCGGCGGATTGGCGATCTACCTGGGCGGGTTCGCGCTATTGGTGCGCTCGGAGTGGATCGTGCGCAATCTGCGCGACAAGAACAACCCGGGCGCGATCGATTACAAGGTTCCCTTCGGCGGCGGCTTCCGCTACGTCACCAGCCCGGCCTATCTCGGTGAACTCCTCGCCTGGGCTGGATTCGCTCTGCTCACTTGGAATTTGGCCGGTCTGGTGATCTTCCTGATCACGGCGGGCAATCTGGTGCCGCGCGCGTTCGCCACGCACAAGTGGTACCGGGAGAAGTTCGCCGACTACCCGCCCGAGCGGAAAGCGTTGATCCCCTACGTCATCTGACCCCAGACCGCGCGCGAACCGGAGTCGCCGACGCGATAGACCTGCACTGTGGCGGCAGCACTCGCGACGATCGTGAGCACGGCGATCACCCAGACAATCAGGCGCGCAAGCGGTTTGCCGCGCTGCTCGCGCAGGAACACGACCAGCAGCGCGGCCGCCGCGATCAGCAGCGGCACCGCGAAGTAGTTCATGGTGCCGCCCAGATCCATATGCTTCTGCAATGCTTCCGACGGGCCGAAACGCTCGGCGAACGTTTCCCCGGCCTGGATGGTGACCGGCGTCAGCACGGCCGTGATCGCGGCGAGCGCCACGGCCGGCCAGATCAGGCGCTGCCGCGCGGCGGGCCACACCGCGCACAGCACCAGCAACAGTGCCGTCAGCGGCACGAATACCACGATGACGTGCACCAGCAGCACGTGCGCGGGCAAACCGTTGATCGTCGACATGAGGCGCTCCCAGTTCGGTTCGGCCTCAGTATCGCCGATCAGGCCGCTGCCGCGCGGAATACCGCGGCGGCATTTCGCGCCCGAGTTCGACGTCAGTTCATGGCGGGGTCGGGTAGTGCTCCCTCGGCGGCGCGCAGGCGCTCGCTGACTCGGGTGAGCAGGTCGATGGAATCTTCGGAGAGGCCGATGGTGGTGCGCACGAGGCGGCGCAGCGCGGGACTGGACAACTGCCGGACGAGGACGAGGTCGTGATCGCGGTCGTGGCCGCGATGGTCGAGATCCACAGGGGTGCTCACAATCTGATTACTCAGGTGAAGAAGACGCTCAGGTACTAGGCGCGTGAGTTAACGGAATTACTCCGCTAGGGGGATTCGGTCGCGGGCATGACATAGCCACAGCGACACACACTGTCTCTCGCGGCCCCGTGGGCCGCGAGCCGGAGCCGGTCGACGCCGGATCACAGCTCCTTGGTTTCGGGCTGCTCCGGCTCCCCGGCTTTGTCGAGCTCAGGCGCGGGTTCGGCGACCCGGTGAGCTCGCTTGGATCCCCAGCCGGCCGCGGACTCGGCTCGGTTACGTTCGATCATGTGCGGATAGTGCAATTCGAACGCGGGACGTTCTGATCTGATGCGCGGCAGTTCGTAGAAGTTGTGCCGCGGCGGCGGGCAGGTGGTCGCCCACTCCAGCGAATTCCCGTAACCCCACGGGTCGTCCACGGTCGCGACCTCACCGTAGCGGTAACTCCTGAAGACGTTCCAGACGAACGGCAGCATCGAAGCGCCGAGCAGGAACGCGCCGATCGTGGAAATCGTATTGAGCGTGGTGAATCCGTCGCTCGGCAGATAGTCGGCGTAGCGGCGCGGCATGCCCTCGTTGCCCAGCCAGTGCTGCACCAGGAACGTGGTGTGGAAGCCGATGAAGGTGGTCCAGAAGTGGAATTTGGCCAGCCGCTCGTCGAGCATGCGGCCGGTCATCTTCGGGAACCAGAAGTAGATGCCGGCGAAGGTGGCGAACACGATGGTGCCGAAGAGCACGTAGTGGAAGTGCGCGACCACGAAATAGCTGTCGGTGACGTGGAAGTCCAGCGGCGGCGAAGCCAGGATGACGCCGGACAGGCCGCCGAACAGGAACGTCACCAGGAAGCCGAGCGAGAACAGCATGGGCGACTCGAAGGTGAGCTGTCCGCGCCACATGGTGCAGATCCAGTTGAAGAACTTCACCCCGGTGGGCACGGCGATCAGGAACGTCATCATCGAAAAGAACGGCAGCAGAACGGCTCCCGTGGCGTACATGTGGTGCGCCCAGACCGCCACCGAGAGGCCGCCGATGGACAGCGTCGCGTAAACCAGCGTGCTGTAACCGAATAGCGGCTTGCGACTGAAGACCGGGAAGATCTCGGTGACGATGCCGAAGAACGGCAGTGCCACGATATAGACCTCCGGATGCCCGAAGAACCAGAACAGGTGCTGCCACAGCAGGATCCCGCCGGTGGCCGGATCGTAGATGTGCGCGCCCAGATGCCGATCCGCGAACAGCCCCATCAGTGCCGCGGTCAGAATCGGAAAGGCAAGCAGCACAAGCACGCTCGTCACCAGGATGTTCCAGGTGAAGATCGGCAGCCGGAACATGGTCATGCCCGGTGCGCGCAGGCAGACCACCGTGGTGATCATGTTGACGCCGCCGAGGATGGTGCCGACGCCGGACAGCGCCAAACCCATGATCCACAGGTCCCCGCCGACGCCGGGGGAGTGCTGGAAGTCGCTGAGCGGGGTGTATCCGGTCCAGCCGAAGTCGGCGGGGCCGCCGGGGGTGAGGAAGCCGGCGGTGGCAATGGTGGCGCCGAACAGATACAGCCAGTAGCTGAAGGCATTCAGGCGCGGGAAGGCGACGTCGGGCGCGCCGATCTGCAACGGCAGCACGGCGTTCGCGAATCCGAACAGGATCGGGGTCGCGTAGAACAGCAGCATGATCGTGCCGTGCATGGTGAAGAGCTGGTTGTACTGCTCGGTGGACAGGAAATGTAAACCGGGACGGGCTAATTCGGCGCGCATGAGCAACGCCATCAGGCCACCGATGAAGAAGAACGTCATCGCGCTGGTCAGGTACATGACCCCCAGCACCTTGGGGTCGGTGGTGGTGATCATCTTCCACAGGTACGAGCCCTTCGGCCCGAGCCGCCGCGGGTAGGGCCGAATGGCCTGAACCTCGGTTCCAGTCACTGCCATGGTGGTCGCCACCTTCCATCACCGCCGACCAGCCTGTGACGGGGATTATGCGCCTGTTCGATCACCGACATGCGGAGTTTGGGGCAACACATGGGATTACCGGCTGACCAGCGCCCACGGTATGAGACGCATCTCCGCCCACGGTGTGATGTGTGACACCGCAGTAGCTCGTAGCGTTGAGCTGCGCCGATAGGCGGTGCGACAAGGCGACAGGCGGGGGCCGGCATGAAGACATGGATCCGCTGGGCGGTCATCAACGGCCTGCCCGGAGTGGTGCTCAGAGCGCAGGCGCGGCGGGGCAACCCGCTGGCCCAGTACCTGACCGATCCGGCGGCCCGGGAGGACCCCTATCCGTTCGGTGACCGCATCCGGGCCCGCGGCCGCTTGGTCGCCATTCCGTACTCCTATGTGACAGCCGATTATGAGCTTTGCCGAACAGTGCTGCGGCACAAGGATTTCGGCGTCACACCGCCGGAGGCGTTCACCGTATTCAAGCCGGTCCAGCGGCTGATCAAGGCGACCGATCTGAAGATCGCCAGCCCGGTGGAACCGCCGGCCATGCTCATGGTGGACCCGCCGGTGCACACCCGCTACCGCAAGCTGGTCGCCCAGGCTTTCACGCCGCGCGCCGTTGCCCGGCTGCGGGACCGAATCAGCGAGGTCACCACCGACCTGCTCGACGACCTCGCCCAGCACGAAAATGCCGATCTGATCGAGCAATTCGCGCTGCTGCTGCCGATCGCGATCATCTCCGAGATCCTCGGCATCCCCGCCGAGAAACGTGACGACCTGCTCGACGCCGGGCATGCCGGGTCGCCGCTGCTCGATATCGGCATCTCCTGGAAGACATTCCGGACGGCCAACGACGCGTTGCGCGAAGCCCAGGACTACCTCGTCGAGCACATCGCGGAGTTGCGTGCGAACCCGGGCGACAACATCCTCAGCGACCTGGCGACCGGCGGTGAGCTCACCGACACCGAATTGCTCTACAGCGCAGCGCTTATCGCGGGCGCTGGCTTCGAGACCACGGTCAATCTGATCGGCAACGGGATCATGGCGCTGCACCAGCATCCCGAACAGCTCGATCTACTGCGCGCCGAACCCGCCCGCTGGCCCGGCGCCGTCGAGGAGATCCTGCGTTACGACAGTCCGGTGCAGATGACGGCACGAACGGCGTTGCGCGACATCGAGATCGCCGGTGTGCGGATCGCGAAGGGGGAGATGGTGGCGCTGCTGCTCGGCTGCGCCAACCGTGACCCGAAGATGTTCGACAACCCGAACGTCTTCGACGTCACCCGCGCGAACGCCCGTGAGCATCTGTCGTTCAGCAGCGGTGTGCACGCCTGCCTGGGGGCCAGCCTGGCTCGGATGGAGGGGGCGGTCGCGCTGCAGGCGCTCTACGATCGCTTCCCGAATCTGCGGGTAGCCGACGCGCCGCAACGGCGCGGTCTGCTGAATTTGCGTGGCTTCCAGCACATTCCGGTATCGACCGGTGTCGGCGCGCGGGTGGCGGCCGGTTAGGAGGCCGCGTCCCGGCAGCGCTCGATCAGCGCCGCGCCCATCTTCTGAGCGCGGCGCGCGGCCAGCCGGTCCCCTTCGGCGGCGGAGACGATCGAGCCCTTCATCAGGATGTGCCAGGAGCGGGCGAAATCGTCCGGATCGTCCAGGCCCGCTTCCTCGGCGCGGCTGCGGACCATGTCCCGGATGGTGGCGAGGTGGCCGATGCTGGCGATCCCGGTGGGATGGTTCGCGCCCATTTCCAGCAACACATTGACGAAGGTGCAGGTGTCGAAACCCTCGGTGGTGAACCATTCGTCGAATACGTCGAAGATGGCCAGCAGCCGCTGCTCCGGGGTTTCGCCCCGCAGGTGGGACTGCTTCTCGATGAACCCGAAGGTCCATAGCTTCTCGCGGCGTTCCAAGACCGCGAGCACCAGGTCGTCCTTGGTCCGGAAATGCCGGTACAGCGTGGCTTTCGCGATGCCCGCTCGCGCGATGACCTCGTCGATGCCCACAGCACGGATGCCGCGCCGCGTGAACAATTCGTAGGCGGCGGACAGGATACGTTCGCGGGCACCGACGACGGGGTCTTCGCGCGCAGCCATGAAACAAGCCTAAACCGCGACAGCGTGCCGCGGTTCAGGCCTTCCGGTCAATGCCGCCGCGCTTCGGCGCGCTCGCGGGCCGCCTCGGCCCGTTCGCGCGCTGCTTCGGCAAGGTTGGCGCTGCGTTCCCGCGCGGTGTGCGCGAGCTCGGGTCCACGTTCGCGGGCGGTCTCGGCCAAGTCCGCGCTGTGCTTCTGTGCGGCCTCGGCGAATTCGAGACCCCGCTGCCGGGCGACCTCGGCCAGTTCCGCCGCACGCTCGCGGGCGATTTCGGCGAATTCGGCGCCCCGCTTCTTGGCGATTTCGGCCCACTCGGAGCCGTGCTCCTTGGCGTACTCGGCCCACTCGGAGCCGTGTTCCTTTGCCGTGGAGGCGATTTCCGGCCCGCGGTGCTTGGCGACCTCGGCGAGTTCGGAGCCGCGATGCTGGGCGGTCTCGGCGAGCACGGCGCCCTTGGCCGCGGCGACCTCACCGAACTTCTGTGCCCGCACCGCCGCGCCGTGTGCCCGTTCCCGCAGCACCTCGCCGGTCTGCGAGTCCGAGGACCCGGTGAACGGCAGCGCCGCGGCGGCGGCCGCCGCGGCCTTGCGGCCCCGCCAGCCCAGGGACGGCTTGCCCTCGGTGTCGGCGGCGGCGATCATCAGGCCGCCGAGCAGGCTGACATCCTTGAGGAAGGCGGTCCGCTTGGCGCTCTTGCGGTCCGGATCCTCCTCATCCCAGAAGTTCTGTTCGGTCACGGTGGCCGGTACGACGGTCGCGGCGAGCACGAGCGAAGCCAGGCGCGGCGCCTTGCCCAATGCCAGCAGCACACCGGCTGAGACCTGGGCGAACGCGTTCACCCGCACCACGGTGCCCGGGTCGGCGGGGAGTTTCGCCGCGTATTTGTCGGGCAGTGAGCGTTCACCGCGCTGGACCAGCGTGGCGGCCGTCTTCGCCCGCGGCTCGGGATGGATCAGCGTGTCGACCCCGTCGACAATGAACGTGGTCGCAAGCATCGGTCGGGCAAGTCGGCGTAGCAGCATGGCGGGCAACCCTTTCCTCGGTGGCTTAGTGGTCGGGTTCCCGCGCATTCTCCCGCCAAACAACAAGATCAACCGGCGGCGACACGGCTTCTACCTGCGCGAATTCGGAGGGGTCCGGCAATGCGGTGAGAAATTCGGTGATGGTGGCGGTCACGGCGGCCGGATCCTCCATCATCGGCAGGTGCCCGCAGTCGGCCAGTACCACGCTGGTGTGGGGGTGCAGGGTGGTCGCGTCGAGGGCGGCGCCGGCGGTCGCGGAGAGGATGCGGTTCTGTGCGCCCCAGATGGTGCAGATCGGCGGGAAGTCCGGGCCGGGGACGAAGGTGTCCAGCGCCCGGAAGGCCGGGAAATCCTGGACCAGCCGATCCAGCGCGATCAAACGGCCGGGATCGCCCCACGGGCCCGTCAGCTTGGCGGATTTCTGCAGCTTCCCGGCCCGTCCACGCGAGCCGAGCTGGTTGGCGACGATCATTCCGGCCACCGGACCGGGCAGGGCGAGGCGGCGAGCCAAGGGCGCCAGCGGCAGTTTCGCCGACAGCCAGGCCAACGGCGCCTGCTGACCCTTGTACACGGTGTTCCAGGTGAGCGGATTGATCAGCACCAGCCCCCGCACCTGCGCCGGGCGGGTGATGGTGTAGCTGAGCGAGATGGCGCTGCCGAGGCAGTTGCCGACGAGAACCACACCGGTCAGATGGTGTGCGTCCAGGAACGCGTCGAGCATGCGGACATAGTCGAGGAGCCGGTATCCCGTTGCGGGACGCTGGGATTCGCCGTAGCCGGGCAGGTCGAGCACGAAAACCTCGTGGTCCCGCCGCAATTCGGCGACCTGGTCGTCCCAGATCCGCCGCGACGCGCCCGCGTTGTGCAGCAGCACGATCGGTGGTCCGTCACCGGCGCGGTCGTAGACCACGGTGCGTCCGTGGTGCGCGAAAGTGGCCACATCGCCTCCTTGCGATCGGGAGGCCTCGTTGCGCCCCCGCTCTACCGACCACGGTAATCCGATTGCGACGGCAGGGCGGGAAAAGTCAGGCGCCGGCGCGCAGGAACTGGCCGGTGCGCTGTTTTCCGAGTATCTCTGCCGCCGCGCCGTTTCCGAAGACGTACTCGCCATTGATCAGGACGGCGGTCACGGTGTCATCGTTGCGGTTGACCATGCGGGACAGGTTGTCGAACTCGGGGATGGGGGACTCGGCGTAGGCCTCCACGGCGTCGTCGAGGTGGGCGGGGTCGAGGACGACGATGTCGGCGCGATCTCCTGGGCGCAGGTGCCCGGCGTCCAGGCCGTACCAGTCGGCGAGTTCACCGGTGAGGCGGTGCACGGCGCGTTCCAGCGAGAGGAACGGCTTGCCCGCCTGTTCGGCCAGGTGGACCCGGCGGAGCAGGCGCAGGCCGAAGTTGTAGAAGGCCATATTGCGCAGGTGCGCGCCGGCGTCGGAGAAGCCCAGTTGCACACCGGGGTCGGCGGCGAAACGGTCCAGGACTTCCGGGCGGTGGTTGGAAATCGTGGTGTGCCACCGCACCTTTCCGCCGTGCTCCACCACCAGGTCGAGGAAGGCGTCGACCGGATGCAGGCCCCCGCGGTCCAGACCCACTTGGCCGAAGGTCTTTCCGACGACCGAGGCGTCCGGGCACTCGACGATTTCGGCGTCGAAGAAGTCGCGGTGCCAGACCCGGGGGCCGTACTTCTTGTCGTAGTCCTTGCGGAAGCGGCGTCGATAGGCCTCGTCGCGCAGCAACTCGCGGCGTTCGTCGAGCTGGTTGGACAGGTGCAATGCCGCTGCACCGGAACCGAATTCCTCGAATACGGGCAGGTCGATGCCGTCGGAGTACACCTCGAACGGCACCGGCAGGTGCTGCCACCGGAAGTCGCCGCCGAGGCCGTTGATCACCTTCGCGATCAGCGGGAAGAGCTGCGCCACCGCGGGAATGGCCTTGATGTCGGCCGCGGACAGCAGGCTCACCTTCAGCGGTTTGCGGAAGAAGCCGAGGCTGCTGGCCGCCATCGCGACCAGGCTCTGCGGTTTCGCCACATCCGGACCGCCCTGTAATGCACGGCCGCGCTTGCGCAGAATCGCGTTGAGCCTGCGGCGTTCCCGGATGGTCGCGTAGGTCGAGGGCAGTGTGCGGGACCGGCACAGCTCGCCGTCGACCTTGTCGAACATCAGTTGCTGCGAAGACATTCCGATGAATCCGGCGTCCAGCGCTGCGGCGAGCTTGGCCACCATCGCCGTCAATTCGGCTGCGGTGGGCCGGACATCGGACCGGGTGGCCCGATCCAGGCCCATCTCCGCGGCGCGGATATCGGAGTGCCCGATGAACGCGGCCAGGTTGGGACCCAGCGGTAGCGCTTCGAGCGCCCGGACGTATTCGGCTGCGCTGGACCAGGTCTTGGCTGCGCTGACCGCTTCGATGACGTGTTTGCGCGGAATCGCTTCCACGCGGCCGAACAGGTCACCGGCGTCGGTGGCGCCGACGTGCACGGTCGAGAGCGAACACGAGCCGAGGAAGACCGTGGTGATGCCATGTCGCACGGACTCGGCCAGCGCCGGGCCTGTCAGCACCTCGACGTCGTAATGGGTGTGGATATCGAGCATTCCGGGGAGCACCCATTTGCCGGTGGCGTCGATGACGTTCGGGCACTCGGCCTCGGCGAGCGGTTCGGGCGAGACGGCCGCGATGCGCCCGTCCCGGATCCCGAGGTGGCGGACCGCGGAGGGCGCACCGGTGCCGTCGAACCAGCGGCCGCCCTTGATGATGGTGTCGTACATGGCTTCTCAGACTTCGAGACCGCTCCGCATGACCTTGCCGGTGGCATTGCGGGGCAGCGGGGTGGTGGTGAGCCGCCAGCGGGCGGGCACCTTGTAATACGCGAGCCGTTCCTCGGCGAACGCGGTCAGTTCCTGTTCGGTGGTGGCGTCCGGGTTGTCGACCACGACCAGCGCGGCGACCTGCTGGCCGAGGTCGTCGTCGGGCACGCCGACGACGGCGCTCTCGCGGACCGCCGGATGCTCGTCGAGGGCCTGCTCGACCTCGGTCGGGTAGACGTTCTCACCGCCGCGCAGGATGAGATCCGAACGGCGGCCGGACAGCCGGAGCCGGCCCTGCTCGAGAATGCCGATATCGCCGGTGCGCAGCCAGCGGTCGGGGGTGATCGCGGCGGCGGTGGCTTTGTCGTCGTTCCAGTAGCCAAGCATCACGTACTGGCTGCGGACACAGATCTCGCCCTCGACGCCTTCGGCGACGGGTTCGCCTGCCGCATCCCGGATTTCGAGGCTCACGCCGATCACGGGGCGACCCACGGTATCCGGGAACGCGGCCAGCTCCTGCGGTGCGGCAATGGTTGCGGCGGTGGAGCATTCGGTCATGCCGTAACTGGTCACCAGCGCGGTCCGGGCCACCGGAAGCTGCTCGCGCAGCTTGTTCTGCAACGCCGCCGAGGACGGCGCGGAGTTCAGTGAGAACGCGGCCAGCGAGGACAGGTCGTATTTCGACAGATCGACTTCGAGCATGCGGGTCGCCATGGTGGGCATGGCGCCCCAGTTGGTGATGCGTTCGGCTTCGATGAGCCGCAGCACCCGGTCGGCGTCGAAACCGCCCTGGTAGATCACGCAGGTGTCGCCGGTGACCAGGCGCGGAATCACCAAGTTGTGCAGGCTGGCGATATGGAAAAGCGGTGAGGTGACCAGGAATCGCCGGCCTTTGGGTGCACCGTCGTCCGTTCCGCCGGTGAACGCCGCGGCCATCGCATCGTTGAATCGGTGATAGTCGATGACGGACAACAGGTTTCGCTGTGAATGTACTGCGCCCTTGGGTCGGCCGCTGGTGCCGCTGGTGTAGAGGATGACGGCTGGATCGTCCTCGCCGACCTGTACCTCGGGCAGTGCGTCGTGGTGGCCGGAGAACTCCTCGATCAGCGCCGGGAGGTTGTCCGCCATGGTCAGCACTGGAATATCGGTGGTCAGCCCGGCCAGCCGCTCCGCCCGTTTGGCGTCGGCGATCAGCACCTTGGGGGTGGCGTGCTCGAGGCCGTAGCTGATCTCGCGGGGTGTCCACCAGGCGTTGTAGCCGACGGCGATGGCGCCGAGAAGTTGTGTCGCCCAGAAGGACACCACCCATTCGATGGTGTTCGCCGCGAGGAGCCCGACCCGGTCACCCTGCCGGACGCCGTAGCGTTCCTGCAGCGCCCAGGCCAGCGCGACGGCCTCGGTCTTGTGCTCGGCGTAGGTCATCCGGCGGTCTTCGGTGACCAGGTACTCGCGGTCGCCCAGCGCCGCGGATGCCGCCAGCACGTCGGCCAGCGACTTCTTGCGGTCCTTGAGTACGGGGATCTTCGCGCCGAGTACATCTTCGACGGCGATTTCGAAGGGCCCGCCCGGGCCGGTCAAGCGTCCGGCGATCTGGGCCGCCATCGCCTGGAGGTCAACAGGTTTGGTCATGAAACTTCCTCTTGGCTAGCAATGCTGTGCAGCGAAATCTGGTCAGGGCACCAGGACGGCGCGGCCTTGGATGAGCCCTTTGTCCAAGCGGTCCAAAGCTTCGCGGCCGTCGGCCAGATCGAAGCGTTCGACTTCGACCCGCACCGCGCCGGATTGGGCCAGCGCCACCGAACTGATCAAATCGGATTTGGTGCCGCCGTAGGACTTTCGTACCGAAGCGCCCCACGGCCAGCCCGGGCCGCCGGCCGGTCCCGCGGTGATCTCCGGTGCGCCGCCGCCGAGGCCGATCATCCGGTAGGCGCCGTTGGGCGCTACCGATTCGACGGCGAGGTTCGCGGTCGAATCGATGCCGACGAAATCGAACACCGCGTCGGCGCCGCGTCCGCCGGTGCGATCCAGGATCGCCTGGGCGGTGCCGGTGTCGCACAGCAGGCCTTCGGCCGCGCCGCAGCGGGCCGCCAGTTCCAGCTTCTCCGCGGCGATATCGACAGCGATGACGCGGGTGGCGGTCGTGGCGGTAAGGATCTGCACCGCGACATGTCCCAGCCCGCCGATGCCGATGACCACCGCCGTCGAGCCCGGCCGCAGCTGTGCCCGGGCGCCTTCGATCGCGTGGTAGCTGGAGAGCGCGGCGTCCGCGAGCGGCGCGGCCTGCAAGAAGTCCAGATCGCCGATGGGCACGAAAGAGCTTGCGGGAATGCGGATGTACTCGGCCATGCCACCGTCGGGACCGAGCCCGGGGCAAGGTGGCATCGCCACCCGGCCGGCGGCGAGGCACACATTCTCGTTGCCGCTCACACATTCCCGGCAGGTCCCGCAGGACCAGCACAGGTAGACCAATCCGCGTTCGCCGACGGTCCGGCCGTCGACATTGCCGCCGACCGCCTCGATGGTTCCGGCGATCTCGTGCCCGAGGGTGAGTGGATCGTCCCGGAGTTTGAACGGAAGCTGCAGGACATGCAGGTCGGAATGGCAGATGCCGGCGGCGCCGACGCGCAGCAGCAAGTCGGTCGGGCCGATGTCGGGAACCGGAATCTCACGCATCTCGAGGGTGCCGGGTCCGGTCAGCTGTAGCGCTCTCATGCGGTCACCGCCGCGTAGGTGGCCCGCAGATACGCATCCGCCCGGGCCGACCCGATGATCCCGGGTTCCATCTTGTTCATGGTGTAGGCGAAGGTCATTCGGCGATCCAGGTCGTTGACGACGATGGACCCGCCGTACCCGGACCACCAGCACACCCGGCCCTCCGGGACCTCCGGCGCGGTCTGCCGCTGCGGCAGCCCGTAGCCGATGCCGAACCGCAGCGGCACCATCAGCGCATGGTCGAGGCCGTCGGATTGCTGTTCGAAGATGAGATCGATGGTCTTGCCGGACAGGAACTCTCGTCCGTCGAGGGTGCCTCCGTTGGAGACCAGCGATTGCAACCGGGCCACCGAACGGGCGTTGCCGTGCCCGTTGATCGCGCCGATTTCGGCCTGCTGCCACTCCGGTGTCGGTGTCATGGCCTCGACGTCGAGCAGGGGACTGGTGAGCGTCTTGACCAGGATGCTTTCCTGATCGAGCAGCGACATATCGAATTCCAGTGCGGGCGGCGGGATCAACGTCGCGATGCGCTCCCGATGTTCGGGACCGGTGCCGATGTGGAAATCCGCGCCCAGCGGCCCGGCCAGCTCGTCGGCGAAGAAGGCGCCCAGCGTGCGTCCGGTGATGCGACGTACCGCTTCGCCGACCAGGTGCCCGTAGTTGAGGCAGTGGTAGCCCGACGCGGTACCCGGCGCCCACCACGGTGGCTGGGCGGCCAGCCGCGCGGCGGCGGCCTCGGCGTCGTAGATGTCCGCGATCTCGATCGGTGGCTGCCACCCCGACACTCCGGAGGTGTGACCGAGGATGTGCCGAACCTCGATGTCGCCCTTGCCATTTGCCTTGAATTCTGGCCAGTAGTGCGCAACCTTCTGGTACACATCCAGCGCGCCACGGTCGACGAGCAGCAGCGCGGACAGCGCGGTCATGGTCTTGCTGATGGAGAAGACGTTGACGATGGTGTCGGATTCCCAGGGCCGGGTGCGTTCCAGGTCGAGGTGACCGCCCCAGATGTCGACGACCGGCTCGCCGTCGACGACGACGGCGATCGAGGCGCCCAGCTCCGCGCCGGAGGCGAGCTGGTTCGCCAATTCCGCTCGGAGACCGGCGAATTGGTCGGTGCATGATCCCGCGGTGGTTCCCGTGGTCGATGTCATCGGTCTACTCCGCCGGCTCGAGAACGCGAACGGGGACCGGCAGTGCGTTCCCCGTGGCCGCGGCACGCTTGGCGCCCCGGGCCATTTCCTTGATCATGTCGCGCACATACGGTTCGAATTCGATCTGGATCGTGTGCCGCGGAGAGTTGTAGTAACGCTCGCGTTTGGCTTGTTCGTCCGCCTCGATGGTCGTGTGCATCTCCTGCTCCGACGGCGGCAGGTACTTGCCGGTGAGGTAGGCCGCGACCAGCTTGCTCTGCTGTTCGGCGAAGTTCACCAACGTCGGAAGTGGCTGGGCCAGGCCGAGATAGAAAAGGTTGTCCACGCCGGGTTTCATCATGTGCTTGAACAGCGGTAGTCGATTGTCGCTGTCGGGCAACAGTTCCGGGTCGGAGAAGAACGGGAAGCTGATGTGATACCCGGTGGCGCAGACGATCACGTCCACCTCTTCGGTGCTGTCGTCGGCGAACCGCACCCGCGAACCCTCGAGCGCGATGATGGCCGGTTTGAAGGCGATATCGCCACAACCGGCGCGGTAGAGGAACTCCTCGCTGGCGGAGGGGTGCGCCTCGAACGGCTCGTGGTCCGGCTTGGGCAGACCGTAGAACTCCATGTCCCCGCGGAACTTTCGCACGAACCGCTGCCGGAGCTTCAGGCCGAGCTTGCGCGGCATCCAGGCGGGCATGCTCCGCTTGTCGCCGACCGTGCCGTTCACGTATTTCGGCAGCACCCACACCCCGCGCCGGGCCGAGACGATGAGCTTTTCGGCGAGATAGCGCCGGGACAGCTCGGAGGCGATATCCAGCCCGGAGTTGCCCATGCCGACCACCACGACCTTCTTCCCGCGCATATCCACCGGGTCGAACGGGTCGTTGTAGGCGTGGCTGTGCATCAGCACGCCATCGAATTTGCCCGGATAGTCCGGTGTCCGGGGATCCCAGTGGTGCCCGTTGCAGACGATCAGCGCGTCGTAGCCGCGGGCGCGGCCATCGCTGGTGGTGACCAGCCAGGAGCCATCGGATTGGCGTTCGGCCGCCGTCACCTTGGTGTTGAAGGTGATCTTGTCGCGCAGGCCGAAATGGTCCACGTAATTCTTGAAGTACTCGAACAGCTGCGAGTGGTGCGGGAAATCCGGCCAGTCGTCCGGGGCCGGATAGTCCTCGAAAGCCAAGCGGAACTTGGAGGTATCGATGTGCAGGCTCTGGTAGCAGGCGGACATGCCATTCGGATTCTTGAAATACCAGTTCCCGCCGACCTCGTCGGAGGCCTCGAAGCAGTCGAACGGAATGCCGTACTCGTGCAGGCGTTTCGCGGCGGTGATCCCGGACGGCCCGGCGCCGATGACGCAGACCCGGGGAAAATTCTGTGGAGTCAAGTCGGTGATCCTCATCTGAAAGCTGCCGTCGCCGAGAGCCGTTGGTCCCGGAGTGACGTAGGCAACAAAGTAACACTGGCTAGACGCGCTGTCTAGTGAGTGACATGATGTCCAGTGTGACTAAGGCGAGCTTGCGCGACGAACAGAAACTGCAGACCAGAGCCAAGTTGATCGAGGGTGCGAAAGCCCTGTTCAGCGGCCAGGGTTACGCGTCTGTCCGGGTCGACGACATCGCCGCCGCCGTCGGTTGCAGCCGTGCCACCTTCTATCTGCACTTCACCGGCAAGCTCGACATCCTGCGCGCGGTAGCCGAACAGAGCACCGCGCCGAGCGCGTTGCACTTCTATGAGGATCTGGACCGGGTACTCGACACCGGTTCGCGCGCGGAGTTCGTCGCCTGGATGACGCGCGCCATCGAATGGTTCCAGGAATACAAGGACCTACTGCCGGCCTGGGATGAGGCCACCGCGCTGGAGCCGGAGTTCCGGGAGATCGCCAAGCAGGGCATCCTCGCGCTGCCCAATGCCATGACCTCGTATCTGGCGCGCTGGCCCGCCGACCGCAAAGACGAGGCCCGGCTTCGCGTGGAACTGCTTGTGGCCCAATTGGAACGGTTCTTCACGCGCTGGGCCATGCAGGGCACGATCGATGTCACCGCGGCGCAGGCGGCCGAGGTGCTCACCGATATTTGGTTCCCCGCTTTACAAGCACCGCGTTAGCCGGAAAGTGGCAGGACCTCCGGGGCGCCGCCATCGGGGGTTTTGGTCAGGGTGGTGAAGATGCCGTCGAGCGGCATCGTCAGCTCGATGGCGACCGGGAACGATTGCCGCGGCGCCGAGGCGCAATCCGGATGGCACACGCTGCGCGACTCCATGCCGCGGCCGAAGGCGCCGGTGTCGGTCCAGCTGTCCCAGGTGATCCGATCGATGATCATGTTGTTGTCCGCGCAGGTGAGGACGATCGCGGCAGGCCGAACCTCGCGCCGGCGCTGGCAGTTCGCGATCGCGACCGGGATAACCGGTGCGGGCGTAGGCGCCACCGTGGTTCCCCCGTGCTCGGTCGCGATGTCGTGCTGGCCCACCAGATCGGCCGGCACGACGGCGTCGTCCTGGTCCCGTTCGCACGCCGGGATCGAGACGACCGCGGCAATGACCAGGGGTGTGACGCCGGCGATTCTGCGCATGGAACTCCTCCTGCTGTCTTCACGTCGGACGATGGCTTGAATGTAACTGAGAGTTTGCTGAAGCTTGGGATATGTGCGTGCGCAACTCTTCGGACAGCTGTGCGAATGCTCGATTCGGCAACGCGGTGCAAATCTGTCGGTGCGGTGCGGCATCATCTGTGCACGCAGCCCTTCACGACGAACCGCAGTCAGTCACCAAACCGCTCGGAGTGCATCATGCCGTCCCCCAGGACCAAGCCCAAGCCATTGTCGGACACGGAGATTCAACAGATCGCCTCGGACATCGCAGGCGGCCGTCCACCGATGGTGTGGTTCACCGCTGCCGCGGTCGGCGTGCCGGAGGGCCGGTCCGGCAAAGTGATAGCGCTCGGCGACCCGGCCGACGGAGATTTTCTCCAGGTCCGCCCGACCGGATCGAAAGATGTACTGTCCTTCTCTCCCACCGAAGTGACGTTGACCAAGCCGCCGCGTAATCCCGAGAAGGCGGCCAGCTCGAGAACTGCTCAGCCGAAGTCAACCAGGAAGGAATCCACTGTGACCCAGCCGTCGACCATGTCGAGCGCTGCGAACCAGCCCGCCCCCGCCCCGGTGGCAGACATCATGAAACCGATTGGCGCGCAGCCGGAATCGGGCGAATCGGGCACCGATGCCAAGGCTGCCGCGAAACCGGCCGCCGCCAAGCCGGTCAAGTCCACCGCGGTCCGCAAGGCGAAGGCCCCCGAGGTCACCGTGACGCTGAACGGCACCTCCGACGGCGAATGGACCGTCGAGGTGATCAACGGCAAGAAGCGCACGGTGCGCGGGTTGCCGGTGCAGAGCTCCGCGGTGGCCCAGGCCGCCAAGATCCTGCATCCCGAAGTCGCCGAGGTGGTTTCGGGCATTCTGGACGCGGCCCGGCAGGTGCAGGAACAGAAGGTCGCCGCTTTACAGGCCGAACTCGAACAGGCCCGTCGGCTACTGGACGAACTCGCCGACTGAGTGTCGGCTCACTGAGCGTTAGACCGCGGTACTCGTTGTCCGGGAAGCCGGGCGCCAACTCCGGCGCCCGGCTTCCGCGGGTGCCGGCGCCGGTGTCGCGACGCCACGGCGACTGACCGGCTGCTGGGTCTTCCAGGTGCTCGCCGGGGTGGCGGTGTGGCGCATATCGTCGTGGAAGGCGTACCCCAGCCCGTACTCCTTGGCGTGGTACATCGCCGAATCCGCTTCCCGGATCAAGTCGTAGATGCTCGCATCCGACGTGCGCGGGCCGGTACAGGCGATGCCGACGCTGGTGGTGATCGGCACCTCACCGGCGCTCAACTCGAACGGCCGCACGAACGCGCCCAGCAGCCGTTCGGCCAGCATCGCGGCCTCCTGCCGTCCCAGCGGCGCCAGCACCACGAATTCGTCGCCGCCGTAGCGGGCGACCACGTCGTCGCGGCGCACCACCCGCCGAATCCTGGAGGCGGCGTTGGCGATCAGCTCGTCGCCGACCGCGTGCCCGTAGCTGTCGTTGACGCCCTTGAAGCCGTCCAGGTCGATGAACAGCAGGCACAGCGGTTGCCCGGCCCAGTGCTCGCTGTTGCGGTTGAGGGCGCGCAGCAGTGCGGCTCGGTTCAGCAGGCCGGTGAGCATGTCGTGGTCGGCCTGGTATTGCGCGCGGCGTTCACTGCGCTGGCTGCGCTGGATCGCCCGCTCGCTGCGCACCAGCACCCCGATGAGCAAGAGCGCGAACAACGACGACACCACCACCCGGTCCACCGTGCCCAGGCCCGAACCCACCACCGGCACCAGGGATGCCACGATCAGCGCGACCGCGATGAAACTGGCCCGCTGCCGGGAATGATGCGGGTGGATCCGGCGCTGGCCGCCGATGTAGGTCATCGTCGGGTGCAGTGCCGCGACGCCGCCGATCGCGTACCCGATCAGCAGCGGCGTTACCAGCACCTCGTGCCCGAAGGTGGCGGTGCCGACGGTGTCGAGGCTGTAGCCGAGATCGCCGACCAGCATGGCGAACAGCGCGACGTGCAGTAGCCGCAGGGAGGTATCCGACCGCGCCGAGGTGGCCACCGAATGCGCGACCAGGGTGAGTAGCAACGCGTCCAGCACCGGATAGATGGCCGCGGCGGCGGTATCGGCCGTGTTCGCGCCCGTTTGCAGGATTGGTGAGATCAGGAATGTCCAGGACGCCAGGAGTGCGCCGAGTCCGATCAGCGCGGAATCGAGCAGCAGATCGTAATTTCCGCGGACTTGGCGCGGCCGGAGCCAGAGCGTCGCGGCGACCCCGATACCGCAATACCCTGCCAGGGTGAATAAATCGTCGAACGGACTCACTGAATCCGAGGTGAATTCGCGAAGTGCGGTCCCCACGCCGGACAGTCCTGCCGATACGAACAGCAGGTACCAGGGCAGCGGTTGGGCGGGCCGGTGCCGCCGCAGCCCGATCGCGATCATGACCTGTGCGGACCCGACGACGACCAGCACGGTCAGCAACGCCAGGGCCTGGGAATCGATGACCAGCGGCAGGGCGATCATCGCGGATGCGCCTACCAGAAGCAGCGCGCACCAGGGCATTCCGAAGAAAATTGGTTCGTTCGTCGCTTGCTCTTCGCTGACTGTCATCAGCCCCCCTTGGTCGCTCCGTCCTCGGTGAACAGCGCGGCGTAATAGGTCTGAGAATCCTCCACCGCGACTTCGACGTTCGCCAGCCGGTCGCCCATCGCCCGCATGCGGTCGATGATCGATCGGTGAGTGTTGTTGTATGAGCAGATGTCCCAACCGACCGCGGCGCGCTCGGCCACCAAAACCTGGACAACTGATTTGATCATGGCATGAAATGTGGCCCCTTGTCGTGCACTTGGGGTCACAAGAGTGAAACCCCCATAGTAGATCGCGTTTCGGGCGGCGTGTTCGGGAAAACGCGCCCGGAAGTAATCCGGGCTGATCCACGGCACTGTTTCCAGATGCCGGGTCAGCGTAGTGAGACCGATCGGCTCGCCGGTTGTGTTGCGCGCCACATGTTTTTGTATGCGGGGGTCGACCATTTCGGCGTGGAATTCCTCGGGATGCAACACTTGCCGCGCGACCGCCCGGGTACGCATCGGGCCGAAAGCGTCCTCGTAGAGCTTGGCGAACTGCTCGATCTGGTCTTCGGGAATCTCGGTCTCGATGGTGACTCGAGGCTCGGGTTCGACCATCTCAGCTCCACGGTGTCGTGTGATAGGCCGCCAGCACCAACGCGCAGGCCGGGTCCCCGGCGCACCTCGTCGCGGTGATCGAAAGCTGAACGGGCCCAAAGCTTTCGGGGCGATTAGCGGTCATATCGTGTAGGCTGGTTCGGATCAAATGCTCGACCTCCTCGGGTGTCTCCGCTTCGTGCTCCACGAAAAGCCCTGCGCCGGAACCATCATCACGCAGGACCCAGCCGATTCCAGCGGCCGCGGACACCCCGACCTCGGTCGCATGCTGTACGGCATAGACACAGTAAAGCCGATCACCCCATGCGATCGGCTTGCGTACGCGTTCACCGCGTTCGAGCACGGCGCGTGGCGGGATCACGGAGGACAGCCGAATCAAGTTGGCATCACCCACTCCCAGCTCACGAAGCGCCGCATCGAAAGCCGACATCATCGTCGGCCCGACCCCGGTCGCGGCGCCGATCTCGATCGTCAGTGGCGCCCCGTCGTCGGAGGGCACGCCGGTATGTGCGGCGCGTATCCGGCCGAGGGGCGGGCGTAGTCGTCGATCGATCCACTGCAGCCCGAGTAAGCCGCTGCGTGGGGTTGTGTGAATCATAGTGCCCTCCCACTGAAACATCCGACCCATTTTGCAGGTCGATTTTGCGTCAAATTGACTCTGCGTCACGATCCGCGATCCCGCGCGGGGTCTCGGAGAATCCAATGCTCACCCGGCGTGTCGCTGGGGACGGCTCCGATACCGTTGCCGCCGTAGGGTTTTCGTGTGGGATTGGTCACGTCATAGGACGGTTGTTCGAACGGCGCGGGACCGTCCCGGGCGTCACTAACCAACTGACCAGCTTTATCGCCGAATGTGGTCTTGCGGCGCGGCGCGGGCGCGCACAGTAGATGGCAGCCGAGAATGTCCGGCGGGAACCGCACTCGCAGGACCATGCTCGACGCCAGGTTTCACCGCCAGGAGGGACGACGCTGTGCCGCTTGCCGACTCACCCGTGAACGTAACCGCTTCGACTGGACAGTTTTTGGCCGACGGGCAACTGCGGCTGGACGCCGCGCCGGTCGACTACGCGCTGGTCGCCTTGTACTTCGTGTTCGTCCTCGGGATCGGCCTGCTGGCCAGGTCGAGGGTGTCCAGCAGTATCGACTTCTTCCTGTCGGGGCGGTCGCTGCCCGCGTGGGTGACCGGTCTGGCGTTCATCTCCGCGAACCTCGGCGCGGTCGAGATCATGGGAATGTCGGCCAACGGCGCCCAGTTCGGGTTCCCGACCTTCCACTACTTCTGGATCGGCGCGGTGCCGGCCATGCTGTTCCTCGGCGTGGTGATGATGCCGTTCTACTACGGCTCCAAGGTGCGCAGCGTGCCGGAGTTCATGCGCCGGCGGTTCGGCACCGGCGCACATCTGGTGAACGCGCTGAGTTTCGCGATCGCGCAGGTGCTCATCGCGGGCGTGAACCTGTATCTGCTCGGATCCATCGTGAACGTGCTGCTCGGCTGGCCGCTGTGGATCTCGGTGATCGTCGCGGCGGTAGTCGTGCTGTCCTACATCACCCTCGGCGGGCTCTCGGCCGCGATCTACAACGAGGTGCTGCAGTTCTTCGTCATCGTGGCGGCGCTGCTGCCGCTGACGCTGGTCGGTCTGCACCGGGTCGGCGGCTGGGACGGCTTGAAGGACAAGGTTTCCGGGTCACCGGGCGGCTCGGCACAGTTGAGTTCGTGGCCGGGCAACGAGCTCAGCGGATTCACCGACAACTTCCTGTCGGTGCTGGGCATCGTGTTCGGGCTCGGGTTCGTGCTGTCGTTCGGGTACTGGACCACCAACTTCGTCGAGGTGCAGCGCGCCCTGGCGACGCACTCGATCTCGGCGGCGCGGCGCACACCCATCCTCGGCGCGTACCCGAAGATGTTCATCCCGCTGATCGTGGTGATCCCCGGCATGATCAGCGCGGTGCTGGTGCCGCAGATGGCGGAGTTCAAGCAGGCCAAGGCGGCGGATCCGGACTACAGCGGAGACGTCAAGTACAACGACGCGCTGCTGTACCTGATGAAAGAGGTGCTGCCGAACGGGCTGCTGGGCGTCGGCCTGGCGGGTCTGCTCGCGGCGTTCATGGCGGGTATGGCGGCCAACATCTCCGCCTTCAACACCGTGTTCAGCTTCGACCTGTGGCAGCAGTACGTGGTCAAGGAAAAACCCGATCACTACTACCTGACCGTCGGGCGCATGGCGACCGTCGGCGCCACCTTCGCGGCGATCTTCACCGCGATGATCGCCGGCAACTTCAGCAACATCATGGACTACCTGCAGACACTGTTCAGCTTCTTCAACGCCCCGCTGTTCGCGACGTTCATCCTCGGCATGTTCTGGAAACGGATGACGCCGACCGCGGGCTGGATGGGCTTGGTCTGCGGAACGCTGTCCGCCGTAACCGTTTTCCTGATGCACGAGGCGGGCGTGTTCACCCTGTCCGGCCAGGGCGCCAGCTTCGTGGCCGCCGGTGTCGCCTTCGCCGTCGACATCGTGGTCAGCGTCGCCGTCACCATGGTGACGCAGCCCAAGCCCGCGGCCGAGCTGGTCGGCCTGGTGTACTCCGAAACTCCCGAGGAGATGCGCACCGACCCGGAACAGGCCTCGCTGCCCTGGTACCAGCGCCCCGTCCTGCTCGCGGGGATCGCGCTGGTACTCGTCATCGTCCTCAACGTGCTCGCCGGATAAAGGAGTCCCGCAATGCTTTTCGACATCCGCACCATCGTCGGCGCGCTGCTGGCTCTCTACGGCATCATCCTCACCATCACCGGGCTGGTCGCCAATACCGCCGCGGAGAAGGCCAAGACCGGCGACTGGAACATCAACCTGTGGGCCGGTCTGGGCATGCTCGCCGCCGGACTGCTGTTCATCGGCTGGGCCGCGCTCCGGCCGGTGGTCCCGGATCAGGTGCCGGTGGAATCCGACGAGTAGTAGTCGGGACGAAGCCTCGCTGGCGCTCGGCTTTCGTCCCGCCTACTGAGTCCGGAGGGGCACCGGGGGCGCTTCGCTTCCCCGGTGCCGCACTGCTTCGGGCTTGCCTCGCTTCGCTCGGCGTTCACCCTGAGGTACTGGGGCGGTGGGGGGAGTTACGCGGAGGTGGGGCGTGCGCGTTGCGTCAGACCGACGAGCACGTCGACGACCAGGAAGGCGACTAGGCTGAGGCCGACGAGTGGTATGAACCAGCCGATACCGGCGGCCGCCACGACGAGCGGCACCGTGATCCACGGCGAGGTCTTGCGCAGCACGCCTCGGCGCGGCGCCCGGCCGAACGCCGAACCGCCCCGGGTGGGTCTGCGCTGCCACCACATTCGGTAGCCGTAGCAGATCACGAAGATCAGCCCGACCATCGCCACCAGCAGCAGCAGCTGGTTCGGCAGGCCGAACAGCAGGCCCATGTGGAAGGCGATGCCCCAGTTGGTGAGCTTGGCCATCAGGGGCCAATCGGCGTAGGCGAGCCGGTCGGTGACCTGCCCGGTGCTGCCGTCCACGGCGACCGCGTCGACGGTGTAGGTGCCGGGCAGCCGCCGTTCCTTCACCACGAACGCCTGGCCGGGCTTGGCCGGAATGGCGATCTCCGAACCCTGGGTGACGCCGTCGGCGCGGGCCACGGCGTACACGACATCGAGCTGGCCGATCCGCTGCTCCGGGTTCTCCGGCTTCGGCATCTCATGGCCGGCGTGCTGGTGATCGCCGCCGGAAGCCGGTGCGGGCGTGGATGATCCGGGCAGCTTCGCGCTCACCGACGGCGTGACCCAGCTCAGCTGCTCGCGCAGTTCGGTGACATTGGCGCCGGCGTAGGTGGACCAGGTCATGCCGGTCGCCGCGATCAGCAGCAGCACCGGCGCCGTCCAGATGCCGATCGCGCCATGCCAGTTCATGGTCTTGGCGCGGCCACCCTTGGAGCGGTCCGGCCGTAGCAGCCACGTCGCCGAGTTCCGGTTGCGGCGGCCGCGCACCCGGCGGAACCAGAGCACCAGGCCGGCGAGCGCGATGATCCACAGCCAGGATGCCGCGAGTTCGGCGTACAGTCGGCCGGTTTCACCGAGGTGCAGGCTGCGGTGCAGCTGGTCGATCCAGGTGCGTAACGGCAGTGCGCCCGAGCTGCCGTAGACGACGGAGTCGCCGACCGGCTGCGCGGTGTATGGGTTGACGAACACCGCGCGGCGCTCGGACTCCCCGAGGGACGGGTCATTGAAGATGACCCGGGTGGTATCCGCGGTGCCGGGTGCGGGGGAGACCGCGACCAGAGCCAGGTTCGGCTGAGTCGCGACGGCCGCACGGACCTGGTCGGCCAGCGGCTTCGGGGTGCCCTGCGGCTCGACCTGCAACAGGTCCTTCGAGGTGACGTCCTCCAGGATCGGCGAGATCGCATAGAGCGCGCCGGTGACGGCGGCGATCAGGATGAACGGCGCGATGAACACGCCCGCATAGAAGTGCAGCCGCATCGCCAGGGCTTGCAGGCCGTTGCGGGTCGCGGGTTTGCCCGGACCGGCGGGGTCGGAGGGGGACGCCGAGGTATCGGCGGGGAGAGTTTCAGTTGTACTCACGGTCTTTTCGCTTCGTCGGGTTGGAGACCCGGGCGCGCTTCGGTACCGGCCGAGGGCAGGCCGTTCAGGCGCGGCGCAGCACGACAACGTCGGCTGTTACCGGGTGTGGCGGAATTCAGACGAGAGCGATGCGCGGCGGACCCCGAGTCCGCAGGGTTTCGGCCGCGAGAATGCGCAGGATGACGTGGTCCCGATGCGTGGTCCGCAACGGGGCGGGCTCGGGAATGACCGGCGTGCGATAGCGCGCGGGCAGTACCCGCGCGAGTACGGCGGTGCCGATCCGGTACGCGGCTTCCGCGCCGCGGATGACGAACGCGGCCAGGCAGGCGGCGACGATGTGCGCGGTGAGCATGGCGGGAGTCAGCTGTGCATCGCCGTGATGCATATGCCCGGAGCTGATGCCCATGGTGAAGTGACCGAGCAACTGACCCGCGACCAGTGCGGCGACCAATCCGCCCGCGGTGTCGCGCAACGGCGAGATGCCCGCGACGAGCGCCCCGACCACCGCCGAGGCCGCGGCCAGCAGCACGAGGGTGGTGCCGCCCGGCGCCATCCCGCCGGAAGCCCAGCCGTGCGCGGCGATCGAGATAGCCCCCGAGATCGATCCGGCCGCCCCGCCGCGCACCCGCGCGACGGCGCTGCGGTACTCCGCAGCGGTCCGGCCGAACTGTCTACTCACCCGCTGATGATAACCGACCGTTCACCGGCGGAATCCCGTCCGGACAGAGCCGCGAAAATCAAGGTTGGCCAGCAATTTCCGTCCGTAGATTTCGCACCGGCTCAGGTCCGAGCCGGCCTGGTGCGAACCGGCAGATCGTAGGTGCGCTGGACGCTGCTGCGCCCGCCACCGAGGTCCGTGCCGTACACGTGCAGCGTGATCGCTGTGTCGTTGCCAGGATTGCGCACCTTGTGGATGTCGCCGGGCGGTGCGAAGCCGCTGACCGCGCCGGTGCCGTTCACCGATTGCCCGAGCAGGGTGAGATGGTCGCCGTCGTCGCGATAGAGCGTCTCCTCTTCCACGCCCTGCAGCACGGCGAACGCGCACCACGCGATGTGGTCGTGGATGCGGGTCTCCTGCCCGGGCCGCCAGATAACCGCCTGGATCGAGAACTGCTCCTCGGTATGCAGATAGACCCGTCCGATCCCGGCCTCGGAGCCGCGGCGTTCGTCTTCGGTGAGGATGTCGGTGCGGGGGTGGCGGGCCCGGAGTACCTCGGCGACAGCGGTCGCGATGCGGTGCGGATCACCTGCGTGCAGGGCGGGCCGGATGCCGTCGATGAGCCGGGACAGTCCGGGACGGGTCTGCGTCAGTATTTCCATGTCTTCGAGCGTGCGCGCTCGAAATCAATAGGTCTAATGCCAATCTTCTTGGGAGAACATAGATATCGTTGATGGATGTTGGACGTGGGACGCCTGCGCGTGCTCGTCGCGGTGGCCCGCACCGGCTCGGTCACCGCCGCCGCGCGGGAACTGCACTTTTCGCAACCCTCGGTGAGCCACCACCTGGCCCGGCTGGAAGCCGAGACGGGCGCGCAGTTGACCCAGCGGGCCGGGCGCGGGATCCGGCTCACCGAGGCGGGCCGGTTGCTCGCCGAACGCGCCGCCGAGATCCTCGGACGGCTCGACATCGCCTCGATGGAACTGTCCGCGCACGTCGGGCTGCGCGCCGGCAAGGTGCGGGTGGCGACTTTCGCCTCGGCGATGCTCATGCTGATGCCGCGCGTCGCCGAACGCCTCGCCGCCGAGCATCCGGGTCTGGAGCTGGAATTGACCGACACGCATCCGCCGGAGGCGCTGCACATGCTGCGCGTCGGCGAGGTGGATGTGGCGCTGGCCTACCGCAACGAACACGCTGTCGAAGACTCCGGCGTCCGGCTGAGCTATCTGTTCGACGACCCGACCTGCCTGCTCACCCGGCTCGGCGACGATCGTGATTCCGTTGCCGCACACCGGGATACGCGCTGGATCGCAGGATGTGAGCGGCAACGCGACAACCTGGTCCGGGTGTGCGCCGACGCGGGCTTCACCCCGAAGATCGCCTGCACCACCGACGATATCGCCACCAAGCAGGCGCTGGTCGCGAGCGGCGTCGGGGTGACGCTGATCCCGCGGCTCGCGCTCGAGGCCTATCAGCATCCGGGTGTCGCGGCCTTCGAGGTGCCGGGCTCCGCGCGCCACATCTATGCCGCCACCTACGGCGAACCGCCGGACCCGCCGCCGACCCGGGCGCTGCTGGCGGCACTCAGCGCCGTCACACAACAGCGCCCGCACTCGGAATGAGCACGGGCGCTGTGGGTTTCGACGATCAGGCGTCGACTTCCATCTCGATCAGCGGCTTGCGCAGCAGCTTGCCGGTCGCGTTGCGCGGCAGCTCGTCGAGGAAGATCACCTCACGCGGCACCTTGTACCGCGCCAGGTTCGCCCGCACGAAATCCTTGAGCTCCTGCGCGTCCCGCTTGGACTCCGGGCTGGGCACCACGACCGCGCGCAGGCGCTTGCCGTATTCGCGGTCGTCCACGCCGACCACGGCCGCCTCGAAGATGTCCTCGCGGCCCGCGAGCAGGTTCTCCACCTCCAGCGGGAAGACGTTCTCGCCGCCGGAGACGATCATGTCGTCGTCGCGGCCGTCGATGTAGAGCAGGCCGTCGGCGTCGAAATGCCCGACGTCACCGCTGGACATCAGGGTGCCGACCATCTCCTTGTTGCGGCCGTCGGTGTAGCCGGAGAAGGCGAAACCGTTGTCCACGAAGATGGTTCCGGTGACGTTCGGCGCAGTGATCGGCTTACGCTTCTCATCCAGCAGCGAGATCCGGATACCGACCGGCGGCTTACCGGCGGTGGTCGGCGACTTGCGCAGCTCCGCCGGGTTGGCGACGGTCATGACCGCGCATTCGGTGGACCCGTACAGGTTGTAGAGGCTGTCGCCGAAGTAGTCGAGGCTACGGGTGACCACGTCCGGCGCGATCGCCGAACCGGCCGCGAAGATCACCTTGATGGTGCGCGGGTCGTATTTGGCCAGCACGTCTTCGGGCAGGTCCAGGATGCGCTGCAGCATGGTCGGCACCACGATCAGCGAATCCGCCTGGTGCTTGACGATGTTCGCCAGGGTCTGCTCGGGGTCGAAGCGACGCTGCTGGAAGACCACCCGGTTGCCCAGCGCCAGCCCGAGGGTGAACTGGGACAGGCCGGTGCCGTGGAAGATGGGCGCGGCCATGATCATGGTGCCGCCCCGGGGCAGCGGCACCCGGTCCAGGAACTGCGCCGAGGCGATCGGGCTGACCCGGTCGCGCGGCGCGCCCTTCGGCGTGCCGGTGGTGCCGGAGGTCAGGATGATCATGCCGCCCGGCTTTTCGGGCGCGGGATGGGTGGCCGTGGACTGGCCCGCCGACACCGATTCGATGGTCGGAATCGAGGGATCGGCGTTGTCCTTGGCGTCCACCCAGGTGAGCACCCGCGGAATGTCGGCGGGGATGGCGCTCATCAGGTCGAAGAATTCGCTGTCGTGCAGCACCGCCTTGACCTTTTCGCGGGCGGCGACGTCGGCGAACTGCGGCTTGGCGAACCCGGTGTTCATCAGCACCGCGCGCACGCCGAGCTTGCCGGCGGCGAGCAGGCTCAGCACCATGCCGCGGTGATCGCGAGCCAGCAGGGCGATCACATCACCGGGCTGCAGGCCCTGCGCGGCCAGGCCACGGGCCAGCGCGCTGGACTGCTCGTCGAGCTGGCCGAAGGTCAGTTCACCGCGCTCGTCGACAATGGCCGCGGCCTTGGGGGTGCCCTGCGCGGCGTGCATGACCACACCGGCGAACGGGCCGAACTTCAGGACATTGATCGCGGACTTGGCGGCGTGATCGAGGCGGAGCGGATTGAACAGCCCGCGCTTACGCATGACGTTGACGCCGGAAGCTAGATCGCCCACCTTGCGGGCGGTGCCGGACAGAGACATCGAGAACAACCTTCCGCGATCCCACTCATCGAGCCGACCCCTGGGCAGACCACGAGCAGTGGTGTAGACCGCAACATCGAGATCCAGTGCTGGCGCTAACAATAGCAAGCGTCTGTGACGCGCTGTGTCATGTATCTCACGCAGCACAAAGGCCCCGCAGGAGATGCGGGGCCCTTCGCGGTGTTTCTAGGCCTTGACGTCGTATTCCACGAGAACCCGGCGGAGCAGCTTGCCGGTCGGGTTGCGCGGCAGGTCGTCGAGGAAGACCACGTCGCGCGGCACCTTGTAGCGGGCCAGGTTGTCGCGGACGTAGGCCTTGATCTCCTCGGCCTGCGGGCTTTGGCCCGGCTCCGGCACGATGAAGGCGCGCAACCGCTTGCCGAACTCCACGTCGTCCACGCCGATGACCGCGGCATCGAACACGTCCGGACGCTCCAGCAGCAGGTTCTCCACTTCCTGCGGGAAGACGTTCTCGCCGCCGGAGACGATCATGTCGTCGTCGCGGCCGTCCACCATGAGCAGGCCGTGCTCGTTGAAATGACCGACATCGCCGCTGGACATGTAGCCGTCGATGATCTGCTTGTGCCGGCCGTCGGTGTAACCCTCGAACGGAGCGCCGGAGCGGATGAAGATGCGCGCGGTCGTGCCGATCGCGGTGACCGGCTTGTCGTTGTCGTCGTAGAGCCGCACCTCGCAGGTGACGGGCGCGCGGCCGACGGTGCCGGGGGACAGCGCCAGCTCCTCCGGGTTGGCGACCGTCGCGACCGCGCATTCGGTGGAGCCGTACAGGTTGTAGAGCACCGGGCCGAAGGTCTGCGTGGCCTTGACGCACAACTCGGGCGAAAGCGCCGAACCGGCCAGCAGGATGCAGTTCAGCGCGGAGATGTCGTACTTGGCGCGGACCTCGGCGGGCAGTTCGACCATGCGGTGCAGCATGGTCGGCACCGCGACCAGCATTTCCGCCTTGTGGTCGGCGATCATCTTCAGCGTGGCTTCGGCGTCGAAGCGGCGGCGCACCACCACCTTGTTGCCGATGGAACCGGCGAGCATCCAGGTGGCCAGGCCGGTGCTGTGGAAGATGGGCGAGACGATGACCTGAGTTCCCCTGTTGGGGAACGGGATCCGGTCCGCCAGCTGCGCGGGCGCGACCGGGGTGATCTTGCTGCGCGGCGCGCCCTTGGGCAGCCCGGTGGTGCCGCTGGTGAGGATGATGAAACCGCCGGGCTTCTTCGGGGCGGGCAGTTCGGCGGCGGAGTTGGCGGCGACCAGGTCGTCGAGAGTCTCAGCGCCGGAGGGCAATTCGGTGCCTTCGTCGACCCAGGTGAGGTAGCGCGGCATGTCCGCGGGCAGTGCGTCGAGCAGCCCGAGGAACTCGCTGTCGTGCAGCACCGCCTTGACTTGCTCGCGGGCGCAGACCTCGGCGAACTGCGGCTTGGCGAAACCGGTGTTCATCAACGCGATGCGCACGCCGAGCTTGCCCGCCGCGGCCATGGACAGGATCAGGCCGCGATGGTCGCGCGCCAGCACGCCGATCACCATGCCCTCGGTGATCCCGGCGGCCTGCAAACCCCTTGCGATGGCATTGGATTGGTCGTCGAGCTGCTTGTAGGTCAGCTCGCCGCGCTCGTCGACCAAGGCGGGATTGTCCGGCACGACGCGGGCGGAATGGCGGATCGCGGTGGCTTGCGGGCCGTACACCTGCGAATCCTTGACGGTCTTCAGCGATTCCAGCGGCTTGCGCGGATCGGTGACCCCCCTCTTACGAAGAACCCCCAGCGCTTTCACAACTTCCAGCGCGTGCGCCACCTTCATGCGTACACCCTCCACTGCCAATCTCGCGAGGCTCGCGGCCCCGGCATTAAATGTCCACACCGTAACAGTGCGTAGCGTAGGTCACATTGATCTGAATCGGATTGGTTTCACTCGGTTCCGTCCGGGGGCACTTCGGGCAGGCCCTCACTCGCCCGCAGCTTCTCCGCGAGGCTGGTCAGCAGGTTCTGTGAGTCCTCGGAGAGGTCGAAAGCCCGGGCCGAGAGGCGGCGCAAGCCGTAGCCCTGCAGCTGCGACAGCAACTCCAGGTCGTGGTCGACCTTCCGCGCGTAGGCGTTGTTGAAGAAGTAGTCCGGTTTGACTTTGAAGAACCGGGCGAGGGCGGCCACGGTTTCGTCCGATGGATTTCTGCGCCGGCCCGAACGCAGTTGGGACAGATAGGGTTTGGAGATCGGGTGGCCCGAGGCCGTCAGCGCCGCGGCGACCTCGGCGTTGGTGTGCGGTTTGCGGCCGGGTGGGCGCACCGTCTCGAACAGCTTGTTCAAGCGCTGGCTGAAGGTCGGTCGGGGCGCGGCGGCGGGGGATTCGTCGAGGAAGTGGATCACGGCATGTGTGTTCTCCAGTGCGGCGGCGCGGGCGCGAAGCTCGAGTACGCGGGTCGAAGCGATGGTCAATTCCCTTGTCCGCGTCGGCGAAGTACCCAGCGAGGACTGCTCGAGGAGGTCGGCGATCCGGGCGGTCTCCGCGCCCGCGGTCACGTTGTCGTCGTAGGTCATCACTGCTCCTTCCCGGCGAGGCGATTGATCCAGGCGTACTCGAGCCGCAGCCGGGCCCAGCGGCGTTCCACCGCTTTCGCGCTGGGCCAGCCGAACAGCCCCGCGATCTCGGCGGCGGTGTAACCGGCGGCCTTGCCCCACACCATGTTTCGGTCCCGCTCGGACAGCCTGGCCAAATACGTATAGAGCACGGCCCGATTCACCACGGACTCGGCGAAATCGGGTCCGGACGCGGATTCGCGATAGTCGCCCGAGGAGATCGGGTCGGTACCGGTGCAGATATCCGACAACTCGCCGGTGCGCCGGTATTTTCGGAAGGCGTCGATGAAGGCATACAGGCACGCGCGGATGAAGTAGGCCGACAGGCTCGCGCCGCCGTCCTTGCTCCAACCGTTGCCCGCCAAGGCTTTTCGCCGGAAGCTGGCCAGTGCGGCCGAGACCGAATCGTTGGCCAGATCTTCGCTCAGCCGGACCGCGACGAGTTCTCGTTCGTGCACTGACGGACACAGCTCGCGGCCCAGGGCGTTCGTCTCGGCGAAGATGTGCCCGGACCGTAGCCAGGCGGTCAGCACCACCAGCCCGTACCGGACCAAGCGGTCCGCGAGGACATCCCACGCGGGCCCGCGGAATCCGGTTGCCCGGACCATTTCGAAAAGTTCCTGCTCGGCGAACTCGATCATGGGATCGAGCCGCACGGGTCTGCCATCGGCTGGTTCTTGCGCGTCGTTGGCCACCCCACCACCTCCTGCACGGCTTTTTTCAAAGTAGTAGGCGGTGTTCGGGGGCGTAACCCCCTGTAGCGCAACGATTGAGCAAACCTGATGTGTCAGCTAATGCTGTCAGCGTCGTGAGCTGGCCAAAGCGACCAGAAGCGGGACAACGCGGTTGGCGGGCACCTCGAAACGGCCGCGCCCCGCGGTCTGTAGCCAACCGACAGCAGCCAGCTGGCGCAAATGGTGATAGATCTGGCCGGAGGTGCCCACCTCGGGCAGTCCGGCCAGCTCCGCGGCGGTGCGGCGACCGGCGAGAATGGCCCGCAGCAGCCGTAGTCGCACCGGACTGCCGAGTGCGGCAAGGCATTCGGCGGCCTCGTCGGCGTCGTCCAGTAGCAGGTCGTCGGTGCTGAACATGGTCTGCCAGCTGTACTGCTCACCGGGCGGTAGTCGCACCGACCCGGTGAACAGCACACCCCCGTTCAGCTCGTCCGCGGCCGCGTATTCCTGCTTCAGCCGGTGCAGCGCCCACAATTCCTCGTCCACCGGCATGGCGATTTGTACCGGTACCTCTTGTGCGGCTTCGAGTTTCGCGAGCCGCCGCTCCAACTCTGTGACGCGTTCTTCCAGACCCACGTTACGAGATTACGAAACTACGTATCTTCAGGCAACAGTTTGTTTCTTCCCCTATCACTGCTGGTCAGGGGCAGCTGTAGACGAGGGTGTAGGTGGACTCGCCGGCGCTCGAGGCGTAGCCGCCGGTGCCGGAGATCCCGGTCAGTTCACCGGTACCGGACCCGGGCACGACCGACCAGTCCGCGCGGGAATCGCCGGTGGCGGTGAAGGTTCCGGTCAATCGCAGGACGAAGCTGCCGGTGCGCCCGCCCAGCGTGCCGCGGGTGCGTTGCAGGCTGTCGAAGGTGCCGCTGCCGTCGGGGTTGGTGAACATCAGGCCCTGCCAGTCGGCGTCGCCCTCGAGGTCGCCGCGGTAGAGGTCGAAGCCCCTGGCGGTGGCCAGTTTCGGTGCGGTCGCGTCGATCTCGGCGTATTCGGTCTGGTCCCAGGATTTCGATTCGATGGTGCCGGTCGCGGTGGTCGTTTCGCTCATGGTTTCGACGGTATTTCCGGCGCGGTGCGGTGGTCTTGAACAAACGCGAACACGCGCGACAATGGGGCGATGGATCCGACCACGGATGCCCCGCCGCGCGGGTTGCTCGATCCCCGGGCAGGGGACGGGCTGTATCGGGAGACGCTGATTCCGGCCGCCGCGGACCTGTCCGGCATTGTGGCGCACCATTGGGCCGTGCACTGGGATCTGCGTGGTCGCGAGCCCTATACGGTCGAAGTGCTGCCGCATCCGGCGGTGATCCTGGTCGTCGAGAACGGGAACTGTCGCGTGCACGGGGTGCTCCGCGGGAAATTCAGTCAGGACCTCGAGGGGTGCGGCGATATCTTCGGCACCACGTTCCGCCCGGCCGGATTTCACGCATTGCTGCGGCGGTCCGTTGCTGTGCTCACCGATCGGGTGCTGCCGGGCGCGGAGATCTTCGGTTCCGATGCCGATCTTTTCGCCGCTCGAATTGCCGCCGCCACCGACACCGCGGAACGTCAGGAATTGTCGGAACGATTTGTCCGCCAATACCTTTCCGTCCCTGTCGCTACGGTCGTACTTGTCAACGAGATCGTCGACGAGATTTCTTCCGACCGCACGATCTTGCGCGTCGACGATCTCACCGCACGCTTCGGAACAGGAAAACGCAGTCTGCAGAAGCTGTTTCGCGATCACGTGGGCGTCTCGCCGAAGTGGGTAATTCAGCGTTACCGCCTGCACGAGGCCGCGCAGCGCCTGGACAGCGCCGATGCCGACCTGGCGACCGTGGCCGCCGAACTCGGATACGCCGATCAAGCCCATTTCGCCCGGGACTTCAAATCCGCGACAGGCCGACCCCCGGCTGCCTACCGTGGTTGATCCGGGGAACGTCTGTAGGGTGTGGGCGTGGAATTGATCAAGTCGTTCACGACCGAACAATTCGAGTCCGCCCTCGCCTCCTGGGAATGGATCGGCCTGGAGGGCAAGACACCGCTGTGCGCGTCATTATTCGGCGATGTCTTCTTCGACTCCGAAGAAGGCCTGTGGTGGCTCGACACCCTCAACGGCGAACTCACCCGTCCCTGGGACAACGCCGACGACCTGGAAAAAGACCTGGACACCGAGGACGGCATGGAGCAGTACCTGCTCGCCACCTTGGCTGCCGACACCGCGGAAACAGGCCTCGTCCCGGCGGAGAACGAGGTCTACGACTTCACCCAGCCCCCGATCCTCGGCGGTGAACTCGAAGTCGGCAACGTCCAGGTCAACGACTTCGTCTCCGCCCTCAATGTCGCCGGCCAAATCCATGCCCGCGTGGCCGACCTCCCGCCCGGCGCCGAGGTCGACCCGCAACTCCTGGTTATCGAATAGAACCGGTGTTCGTCCGCTTGGGCAGGTAGAACATCAAGGCCCACATCACGGCGAGGACGCCGCCGACCCACCACAGCACGCCGGTGAAGGCGTCGCGGTTGAGCGCGCCGTCGGGTGAGCCGCCGGTGGCGGCGAAGAACACGAGGCCGTTCAGGGCGATGCCGAGGGCGTAGCCCAGCTGGAGAGCGGTGTTGAACAGGCCGGAGGCCGAACCGGCGCTGTCGGGCGGAACCTTCGCCAGCGTCAGATCGGCGATCGGTCCGCTGATCATGCCGAGGCCGAACCCGAGCAACAGGACCGGGACAGCCATCGCGAGCAAGGTCAGATTCTCGTGCCCGCCGCTGACCTGGAGCCCGTAGGCCGCCATCGAGGCGAGAGCGATCAGGGCTCCGGCCTGCGGCAGCCGACGCGCGAAGCGACCGGCGGTCTTCGTCGCGAGCATCGCACCGGCCAATTCGCCGACGGCGAGCAGCACGAACGCCAAGGCCGCCAGCAGCGGGCTCATGTGCAGGCCGCGCTGCAGGTACAGCGTCCAGGTCATGAAGAACAGGCCGCACAGCAGACCCATCATCAGCTGCGCGGACAGACCACCGGAGAACTGCTTGCCCTGGAACAACGAAAGCACCACCAGCGGGCCATCGTTCTTGCGGAGTTGCTGGTGGCGCAGGAAGACGCCGAGCACGAGCAGACCGCCGGCGAGCATCGCGAAACACCACAGCGGCCAGCCGTGGGCGTGGCCCTCGGTGAGCGGGAAGACGATCAGCACCAGCGCGATCGCGGACAGTAGTACGCCCGCGAGGTCGAGCCGGTCGGCATTGGCCGCGGTCGACTCGGTGATGAACTTGCGTCCGAGGACGATCACGGCGAGCCCGACGGGCACGTTGATCAAGAAGATCGGCCGCCAGGACAGCCCGAACAGGTCGGCTTCGGTGAGCACGCCGCCCAGCACCGGGCCCACGACGCTGCCCATCGCGAGAACCGCTCCGAAGAGACCGAAAGCCCTGCTGCGATTTTCGCCGGCGAACGTGACATGGAGGGTCGCCAGGACCTGCGGCATCATCACCGCGGCGGCACCCCCTTGCAGCACGCGGGCGGCGATCAGCATGCCGGGGCCGGCCGCGAGCCCGCACAGCAGCGAGGCCACGGTGAACCCGACAGTGCCCAGCAGGAACACCTTGCGCCGGCCGTAGATGTCGCCGAGCCTGCCACCGGTGATCAGCCCGAGAGCGAAGGTCAGCGCGTAACCCGCGGTCACCCATTGCACGGCGGCCGGTCCCGCGCCGAGCGACGCTTGCAGGGTGGGGATGGCGGTAAGGACGACCGAATCGTCGACGATGTTCATGAGCTCGCCGGTCAGCAGGACCGCGAGCGCAATCCTGGCGGCCGCCGGCATCGCCGAGGATGCACCCGGTGAGGTGCGAGCGGTGTGCTCGGGTTCGTTGTCGAGCATGGGGGAATTCACGGTGGGACTCCTGTTCAGGAATCGGGGAGCTCGCCGTCAACCGCACCGGGGCCGGACAACACAAAACCCGGGGCAGTAGGCAGAGCTGCACCCGGGAACGACAGAAACTGCAGGGAGGGTGACAAACTCAGGCCAGCGCAACGTCCGCCCCGGACACGTCCGAACGATCAGGACATGGGGGAACTACGGACGGCTACATGGCCTGGGATATAAGTCACCACCTCGATCCACTACAGAAGGAACAGGAATTCCGTGTCTGCCACCGAGAAATCTCGGAGCAGCGACTCGACCACGGTACGGCACTCGCGAGGTCCCGCGCATCCCATATTTGCGGGGTCGACCCTCGCCCGGTCAGCGACCGGGAAATCACTTGTCAGCCGAGCCCGCTAGTAACGAAGATCGCTACGCATGGACGGCTCACCAGGGATCCGCATCCGCACCGCTACCGAACGCGACGAACGCGCACTAGCGGCTATCGACCACGCCACTTGGACTCCGGAGGTGGCCCCCGTCCCCCTGTGGTCGTTGGACACACCCTTCTTCAATGACGAAACCTCACCGAAGAACGTCCTACTCGCCCACGAGGACAACCAAGTTCTGGGATATCTAAAACTCCGCCCGTCCCCCATGCCCGCATCCAGCGGCCATGTCCAGGAAATCAACGGCTTCGCCGTAACCCCCCATCACCAAGGCCGCGGCATCGGCCACCGCCTCCTCGACGCCGCCTTGCACGAAGCAACCAACCGCCGCGCCCGCCGCATCACCCTCAGAGTCCTAGGCACCAACACCCGCGCTCAGGCAATCTATCTCGCCCACGGCTACCGCATCGAAGGCCGACTCGTCGGCCAGTTTCTCCTCGGAGACCGCTACGTCGACGACGTCCTGATGGCCCTCGAAATCGGGCCCCCGCGCAACGAGGCCGCTCGGCTGAACACACGCTGATGCCACGTGGCGCGCGGCTCTACCGCAGCGCTGCGGAACAACCCAAAGTGCCAGGGGCCGACGCCATCTCAGATTCAGCAATGCACTTGTACTGGCTCCATTCGAGGGCACCCTCGGGCACCTGAACCAGATCCGGCCCGGATCGGGTCCTGACAGCAAGTGTGTACGAGCCGCTGGTCGCGCTGCACGAACCGACAAGCCGAAGACGTCGGAAGATCAACGGGCAGAGATCATCTCAGCGTCTTTCTATGCCGATTTCAGTGCGTCCGGGAAGCCTGCCCCGCCAGGAGGTCGGGTATGCAGCGGCAGGGTGTGGCTGTTAAAAGTCTGCTACCAAACCATCTCTGGCCGGTGCGTGCCCGCTTTGAGGATTGGAATCCCCCAGAGTGGCGGGCCCCGGTTATTTCCGCCCAGATCCATACTGGCCATCCACCGCATCCCCAGGTGCTTAATGCTGCAACAACTGTGTGGGAGGTTCCTGGTGCTCGATACCGACATTGCGACATGGTCGAAGCGTGCGCTGGTGCTGCTTACGGCCGCGCTGGTCGCGCCGGTTGCGCTCGCGAGCGCAGCACCCCCATCCAAGCCGCAGCTCAAAATTATGGACGACCAACCGTCGTGCAATGTGAAGGCACTTCCGGTGGGCGCTCCGGACCGTAAACAGGCGATCCTTACCGCCACGATACGAACTGTCTTCGGTTCGGGACTGGGACAAGCCGGTGATCGCGTGACCGTCAAGGCGGGGGCCGGGACCGCGGCGGTGAAAGCATCCGGGGGGAAAACCCTCAAGGGCCGGTTCTTGGACACCACGCAGACCGCGATCCTGTTTCCCCACGGCCAACTCGGGGACCAGTGGTCGAAAAAGTCCGGTATATACGGAATGCCGGTGGGCTACGTCAATCTTGCGGTCGCCGCCCCGGTTACCCTCGATGGGCCTGACCAACAGCTCGAGCAGGGAGCCAGCACGGGCTCGGTGGACATCAGCGTTCGCAACGAACGCACCGGCGCAACCGCCACGACAACGGTTGCCCTCGACAGGTGCAACGTGCTGCAGGCTGTTAAGGCCTCGCCCGACAGTCCTGTTTTATACCTGGACGACCCCGATTATTCACGGTGTGATCTGATCGGCGATCCGAAGGCGAAGGACGTGGTGTCGGTCTGGCTGCACGATAAGGTCGAATCGAACGGCTGGAAATCCGGCGCCCCGGTGCGGCTCGAGCTAACTGGCAAGATCACCGTCACCTACAGCAATGGCGACACCCTCGATGGCGCATTGTCGCCCGCTGCCTTTGACGCAGCCGCATGGAGTGTGCCACCTGACTCGAAGAACCACCACGGCATGCTGGGCCAACAAAGCGGGGGTTTGCATCTGACCAGTGCCGGCCAGATGGCAGTCGATCCGAAACGAGACATGAAGCAGGTCGCCGTGACCACGACGCTCACCGGCACCCGCTCAGGAAACCCCAAACAGACTGCAACGACCAGCAAAACAATGACCTGCCAACGACACCCCTACATGTCAGACTGACCCGAAAAATTGTCAACGCCGGTCGAATCTTGGAGTGCCGTCGACAGGAAGATCAACGACCCCAAGGACATCGGGCGTCGTCCGAACGCACCCTCAGGCCCCATTCAGCGCTCTTCGGCCTGTTCGACAACGACTCTGGCGCCGGTACCCCGACCTGTGGCGCTGCCTGCGGTTAGTCGTCGGGAGAGGCGCGGCGGTTGCGCTTGGTGACACCGCGTCGCTTCTTCGCGGCGATGCGACGTTCCTTTGCTCCGCGTGAGGGCTTGGTGGCGCGGCGAACGGGTGGTGGGGCGGCAGCGGCGTCACGGAGTAGCGAGGCCAGGCGTTCGCGGGCGGTCGCGCGGTTTTGTAGTTGTGCGCGTTGTTCTGATGCGGCGATCGTGAGGACCCCGTTGATCAGGCGGGTGGACAGGCGATCGAGCATCCGGGTGCGGAGCCATTCCGGTACGGAGGGCGAGTTGGCGAGGTCGAAGGACAGTTCTACGCGGCTGTCGGTGGTGTTGACGTGTTGTCCTCCCGGACCGGACGACCGCGAGAACCGCTCGCGCAACTCGGACCCTGGTATCACCAGGGTCCGAGTCACGGTCAGGTCCTCTGCCATGATCCGTCGCCGCTCTTTCCGATCCGCGAGTCGACTAGGCCAGGGCGGTCTAGTCGCGACTGACGTGACCTAGCCATTCACGATAGCGAGGACGTGTCGGTGGACAAGCAGAGCACGCTGAGCTGCGCTCGCCTTCGGCGATAAGGATCGGTTCGGGTCAGGCGCCGATGGCGCGGGCCAGGTGCGGCCAGGAGTCGTGCAGGTCGGTCTCGAACTGTCCCCAGGTGTGTGAACCCTCCGGGCGGTTTACGTGGATGACGGGTAGTCCGAGCTGGGTCAGGCGGGCTGCGAACGCCGCGGTGCACGAGCTCGCGATGGCTTCGACGGGCGGGGCCGGCCACCCGCCCTGGTCGATAGCGCCCGGTGTGCCGGTCGCGGCGGACAGGTAGATGGTTTTGCCGGCCAGTGCCGCCGCGTTGGCGAAGGCGTCGTGCGCTTGCCAGATCGCGCTACCGGGCGCGCCCCACATGTTCGCGGTGTTGGCGCCGCCGCGCCCGACCTGCGCGTTGATCATCGCAATGCCGAGCGGGTCCGCGGTCCACGGGCAGCCGCTGTAGGCCGCGACCGCGCTGTACAGATTGCCGGACTGGATCGCCAGATCCACCGCTGATCCCGCGCTCATCGACACTCCGGCGATCGCGTTGCGTCCGGTGCTGCCGAGCCGCGCGTCGAGCACACCGGGCAGCTCCTGGGTGAGGTAGGTCTGCCACCGGTTGCGGCCGATCGCGGGATCGTCGGTGACCCAATCGGTGTACAGGCTGAACTTGCCGCCCACCGGCATCACCACGTTGACGTGCTTGTCCGCGAAGAACTCTCGCACATCGGTGTCGTCCCACCAGGAAATGCCGTCTTCGCCACCGCCGACGCCGGTGAGCAGGTACAGCGTCGGCGCGGGGCCACCGGCCGCGTGGATCACCCGATTGCTGATCACCCGATTCATCGCGGGGGAGTAGACGTCGATCCGGGAGATGTTGTCGGCCAGTGGCGCCTCGTCCACCAGCCGGGGTTGCGCCGCGGCCGGCCCAACGGCCAAGACGGACAACACGAAAGCGGCCACGAGCACCCCCGAGAACGAGGCCGACAACTTTGAAAACGCCATAGTTCATCTATACCGCTAGGTGATCATGATGAAACCCCTTGCGCCGAACCACGATCCGGAACCACCCGCACGCGGGCAGTCGAGTGTGAGCCGAAACACGCACGCGCACCGTGTCGTAGCTCCTCGCCGAGGGCGACGCCGCAGCCGACCGGAGCGAGCCGGCGAGGCCAGTACAACCGACTCCGGGAACAAGAAATCCGGTGCGAGTCGAATTGCTGACTCGCACCGGATTTCGTTGTCTACCAGCTTACTTCAGTTCGGCACTGGTCTTGCCGAGTACACGCCGTGCCACGATCAGCTGCTGAATCTGCTGGGTACCTTCGAAGATGTCGAGGATCTTCGAGTCGCGACCCCACTTCTCCAGCAGGGTGTGCTGCGAGTAGCCGATGGTGCCGGCCAGTTCGACGGCCTTGAGGGTGACGTCGGTGCCGGTGCGGCCCGCCTTGGCCTTGGACATCGAAGCCTCGAGCGAGTTCGGCTTCTTGTTGTCGGCCATCCACGCGGCGCGCAGCGAGAGCAGGTAGGCCGACTCGTAATCGGCTTCCATACGCAGGAATTCGGCGGCGGCGGCGTGCTGGTTGTTCGGCGGGGTGTCGTAGGAGATCTCGACACCGGCGTCGGTCAGGATCGCACGCAGTTCCTCGAGGGCGGCGCGGGCGACACCGACGGCCATCGCGGCCACCAGCGGACGGGTGTTGTCGAAGGTCTGCATGACCCCGGCAAAGCCCTTCTCCACGTTGACTTCCGGGCTGCCGAGGATGTTGTCGGCGGGAATCCGGCAGTCCTGCAGCAGCAGCACTGCGGTGTCGGAGGCCTTGATGCCGAGCTTGTGCTCGAGCCGCGCCACCGACAGGCCCGGAGCGTCCCGCGGCACGACGAACGACTTGATGGCCGCGCGGCCCAGGCTCTTGTCGACGGTCGCCCACACCACGATGTGGGTGGAGCGCTGACCGGCGGTGACGAAGATCTTCTCGCCATTGAGCACCCACTCGTCGCCGTCGCGCACCGCGGTGGTGGTGACCGCGGCCGAGTCGGAACCGAAGGACGGCTCGGTGATCGCCATGGCGGCCCACACCTTGCCGAAACGCTCCAGCTGCTCATCGGTGGCGACCGCGGCGATGGCGGCGTTACCCAGGCCCTGGTAGGGGATCGACAGCATCAGGCCGACATCACCCCAGGAGGTCTCCAGGGCGTTCAGCAGCGCGGACATGTTGCCGCCGTTGCTGTTTCCGAGCAGTTCGGTGGCGTGCTCGTCCTCGTCGGAACGGCCACCGGCCGCGCCGCCGATCTTCTGGGTGCCCGAGTCGGCGAGGCCTTCCACCATGGCGGCCATGGTGTCCAGCTCGACCGGGTAATCGTGCTCGCCGAGGTCGTACTTGCGCGAGATCGGACGGAAGATCTCCTGCGCGACCTGATGCGCCTGGTTGGCGCTGGCCCGCAGCTTCTTGGGGAGTTCGAGGTTGATCATGAGGAATTCTCCTGGAAGTAAGGAACGGGCCGGTTAGATGAGCACGACACCTTCGGCGACGCCGACGGCCCGCAGATCGCGGTACCAGCGCTCGACCGGGTGTTCCTTGGTGAAGCCGTGACCGCCGAGCAGCTGCACGCCGTCCAGGCCGATCTGCATGCCCTTGTCCGTGGCCAGCTTGCGGGCCAGCGCCGCCTCGCGACCGAACGACAAGCCCTGCTCCGCGCGTGACGCACCCCGCAGGGTCACGAGACGGAGACCGTCGAGCTCGATGGCCATGTTGGCGACCATGAAGGCAACCGCCTGCCGGTGCGAGATCGGTTCGCCGAACGCCTCACGCTCGTTCACGTAAGGGATCACGTAGTCGAGCACGGCCTGGCCGGTGCCCGCGGCGAGCGAGGCCCAGCCCAGGCGCGCCAGGCGCACCGCGTCGGCGTAATCCTCGGCGCGGGACTTCGAGTCACCGTCGCCCAGGATGGCGTCGGTGCCGACCGCGACATTGTTGAGGAGCAGACGGCCGATGCCCGCGGCGCGCAGACCCATGCTCGGGTCGGCCTCCACGACCAGGCCGGGGGCGTCCGACTCGACGATGAAGATCGCCGGGCGGCCGTCGAGCTCGGCGGCGACCAAGAATAGTTCGGCGTCCGCGGCGGCCGGGACCAGGGACTTCACGCCGCTGAGACGGTAGCCGCTGGGCGAGCGGGTGGCCTTGGTCTGCAGCGCGAACGGGTCGAACAGGGCGCGCGGCTCGCTGATCACGACCGAGGCCTGCGGCACGCTCTCGCCGGTGAAGGCCGGGAGGTAGGTCTTCTGCTGGGCGTCGGTGCCCCACTGTGCCAGCGCGACCGCGACACCGGAGGGCGCCAGGATCGGCAGCGCCAGACCCATATCGCCGTGCGCGAGCGCCTCGGCGACGATCGAGTTGGTGACCGCGCCCCGCTCGGAGGCCGCGCCTTCGAGCTCCTCGGGCACATTGATCAGGGTGATGCCGAGCTCGGCGGCGCGTTCCAGCAGGTCACGCGGGGCCTTGGCGGCGGCATCGGCTTCGTAGGCGGCTGGGCGCAGGATCTCGGCGGCGAATTCCTTCACCGTCTCGACGATCATCTGCTGCTCTTCGGACGGAGTGATGTCGAAGAGGTCCTTCTTCTTGGACTCGTTCTCCGGCAACCGCTTCGGCGCGCCGCCGCCGGCGACCTTGTTGAACACGCGGGTCGCGGCGCCCAGGGTGCGGAAACCGGTCTTCGTGCCCTCGTAGGTGACTCGCTCGATCGGCTTGCGCAGGTTGTACTTCTCGGCGAGCTCCGACCCGGTAATGGTCGTCATGACCCGCATCGCCGCCCCCATCCAGTCCCGCTTGGGGTGGCTGAGGCCGACTGCGGACGTGTCTTGACGTCGCGTCGTTGCGCTGTCTCGAGTGCTCATCATCACCTGTTTTCTCGGGTGGGTGGGGTGAGGTCTTGTCCCAGCTATCTTACTGCGGAGTAAGTCTATCTTACTCCTCGGTAAGAACTGCGTCGAGGCGCAGCATACGCCGTTGTTTCCGATCACGGCACCGGGGCGGGTATCGCTGTGGCCGGCAATAGTGCGCAGCGCCTGGTCGGCGGGGTTTGCGCGCGGACCCGTACCCATGCCGCGAAGGTGGTCGCGGGCCACCGCGCGGTGTGGGACAGTGGCCGAATGTACTGGGTGGCAGGGGCTTTCGCCGCCGTACTGGCAGCGTTCGCGAACCGTTACGGCTATCACCGTGACGAGCTCTATTTTCTGGCCGCGGGGCGGCGACTGGAGTGGGGGTATGCGGATCAGCCGCCGCTGACGCCGTTGGTGGCTCGGGTGCTGTCCGCTATCGATGCGGAATCGCTTGTATCGCTCAGAGTTCCGGCTATTGCCGCGGCCACGCTGGTGGTGCTGTGCACGGGCTGGATGGCGCGAGAACTCGGCGGGGGACGGGCGGCGCAAGCGTTGGCCTCGGGGGCGGTAGCCAGCGCGGCGATGGTGCTGGGTGTTGGGCACATGCTGAGCACCGCGGTGTTCGATCTAGCTGCGTGGGCGCTGGTCGTTCTGCTGGTGCTGAAGGTGGTGAATGACGCCGACCGGCGCTGGTGGCTGGTGATCGGGGTGGTGGTGGGTGTCGGTTTGCAGAACAAGGTGCTGGTGATCTTCCCGGTGCTCGCCCTCACGATTGCGCTAACTTTGGTCGGTCCGCGGAAAGTGTTCTCCACCAGGTACTTTCCGGCCTCTGTTGGCATCGCCGGGCTGATCTGGCTGCCGTATCTGGCGTGGCAGGGCGGCAATGGGTGGCCGCAGTGGGAGTTGAGCCGCGCGATCGCGGGCGGGTCGTCGGGGACTTCGGATTCGCCGATCGAGTTCGTGGTCTTGCAGTTCGGTTTGATGGGGCCGTTGCTGGTGCCGCTGTGGGTGTTCGGGCTGTGGCGTTTGTGGCGGGCGCCCCGGTATCGCGCGTTCGCGGTGAGTTATGTGCTGTTGTTCGTGGTCTTCCTGGCGACCGGCGGGAAGGCGTACTACCTGGGCGGGATGTACCCGATCCTGCTGGCCGCCGCCGCGGTGCCGGTCGCGGAGTGGTTGGCGCGAAGCCGAATCCGTTGGGTCGCAATGGGTTCTGTCGTCGCGGTGAATGCCGTGGGTTCGGCGCTGTTGTTCCTGCCGGTGCTTCCGGTGTCGGCGTTGAACGATTCCCCGGTCCTCGCCGTCAACTACGACGCCGGAGAGACCGTCGGCTGGCCCGAATTCGTGCGGCAGATCGGCCAAGTCCGCAGTGGTCTCGGGCCCTCCATCGCCATCCTCACCGCGAACTACGGTGAGGCGGGCGCCATCGAACGCTTCGGTGCGGCCCACAACCTGCCGACGCCACACTCCGGTCACAATGCGTACTGGTGGTGGGGCCCACCGAGTGACACCGCATCCGAAGTGATCACCGTCGGTATCGACACCGACCGGCTCACCCAGTTCTTTGCCGACTGCCGGCCCGCAGGCCACATCGATAACGGCCTCGACATCGACAACGACGAGCAGGGTGAACCGATCCATATCTGCCGCAGCCCGCGTGCGCCATGGTCCGATCTCTGGCCCCAGGCAAAGCATCTCGGCTGATGAGCCCCCCGCGCGGTTGTGCTGTCGGAAGTGTTTGGAGCGGAGCGAGTTTCGATCTTGAAGGCCTCTGGTGCGGGCTGTGGTCGGCGATCTCGACACGCGCGGATACCAGGGTGCGGCTGTTAGGTTGTCCCGCATGGGAAAAGGGATGGGGAGTCGGCGGATTCGGGCTGTCGGCCTGACGTGCGCGATGGCGGTCGGGTTGATCGTCGGAGCGCCACAGACGGGGTTGGCGAATCCTGGAACATGCTCGGACGGTTGGGAAGTCGGTAGCGTCGTCAGCGGGATCGGGAATCTGGAGAATCTGGATTCCGATGGGGCGGGCGGGTTCTACGTGACGGGCATTCTCGACGGATATCTCGCACACGTCGATGCGCGTGGGCGGGTCGAGAAGCTGGTGACGGGGTTGAAAAGCCCGGCCGGCGTGCGCGTTGCCGGGAAGTACGTCTACTTCGTCACCGGCGACGGATTTATGGAGGAGCCCGGCACGCTGGAGCGCTACGACCGTGAAACCCGCACGGTGACAACACTGCTCACGGGGTTGAACGGCCCGAACGGGCTCCTGCTGCTGCCGGACGGCGACCTGCTCTTCACCAATATCGGCGTCAACGGCGTGCCATCCGGGATCTCGCGCTACCGCCCCAGCACCGGCGAATACACCAAGACCTGGGCCAATGTGCCACTGTCCAACGGAATCGCGCTCGCCCCAGACGGCACATCGATCTTCGCCGACAATCTGACCCTGCGGATCTTCCGCATCCCGCTGAACCGTCCCAGCGAGCAGACCGTCGTCGCCGGTGTCCCGCAACTGATGGGCCTGCTCGACGACATGGAGGCCACCCGCGCGGGCCAGCTCTTCGTCGCCGACCATATGCAGGGCGCGATCTACCAGGTAGACACCGCCACCGGAACCGCCTGCTCCATCGTCACCGGCTTGATCAAGTCCGCGGGCAACCGCAACCCGCCGGACGGCGCCACCTCCGTCCGGATCGCCCGCGACGGCGACACCTGGGCGCTCTATGCCACCAGCATGGACGGCACGCTCTATCGCCTCCGTCCGCCGGCCGGGCTCGACCTCACCCCCGCCACTCCCCAGCGCTGACCCAGGCGGGCAAGGGGCCACTGGCGTCCGGTGGTGGCGCGGTACTGTCGATTGAACTTCGTGAGAGGAGCGTTGGTGGTCGAGGCAGCTCCGATGGTGATGGCTCGGCCCGCGGATGCGGTGGATATCGCCGCGCTGCGGGATCGGCTGGCGCAGTGGATGATCGACAACGGGATCGCGCAGTGGTTGCCCGGCGAGTACACGGTCGATCGGGTGGCGGCGGAGGTGGCGCGCGGCGAGTGGTTCCTCTGGCGTGAAGGTGCGCAGCTGATCGCGACGGTCCGGTTGATCTGGCGGGATCCGGAGTTCTGGGGCGCCGACGACGCCGAAGCCGGGTACATCCACGGCCTGATGGTGGCCCCGGAGCAGCGCGGTCGTGAGCTCGGCGCCCGGATAATCCAGTTCTGCGCCGAGCGCACTCTTGCCCAGGGCATCACCCGGCAACGCTTGGATGCCGCGGCCGACAACCAGGTGCTCCGGAAGTATTACGCCACACAGGGTTTCACCGAACTCCGGGAAGCGCCGTTGCCGCCGGAGTTTCAAGGCACCGCGACGGTGCTCCTCTTCGAGAAAGACCTCGCCGACTAACGCAGGCGGTCGAGCACTTCGTCCTGGAGCAGGCCGTTGCTCGCGACCGCGTCGCCGCCGTGCGGTCCGGGCTTGCCGTCCAGCGAGGTGAAGACGCCGCCGGCCTCGCGGACGAGGATGTCGAGGGCGGCCAGGTCCCACAGCGACACTTCGGGTTCCGTGGCGATGTCGACCGCACCCTCGGCGAGCAGGCAGTAGGACAGGAAGTCGCCGTATCCGCGCACCCGCCAGACCGCGTCGGTCAGGTCGAGGAACTTCTCGCGCAGGCCACGCTCCCGCCAACCGGAGAGGCTGGAGAACGCCAGGCTGGCCGAAGCCAGGTCTGCGACGGCGGACACCGAAATCGGCTTCGCCGCCTCGGATCCGAAAGCCGACCAGGCCCCGGCGCCGCTCGAAGCCCACCACCGCCGGGCCAACGCGGGCGCGCTCACCACGCCCAGCACCGGTACGCCGTCTTCCAGCAGTGCGATCAGGGTGGCCCAGATCGGGACGCCGCGCACGAAGTTCTTGGTGCCGTCGATCGGGTCGACCACCCACTGCCGCCCGGTGAACTCGGCCTCCCCGCCGAACTCCTCACCGAGCACCGAATCGCCGGGCCGCGCATGTTCGAGCAGCCCCCGGATCGCCTTCTCCACGGCCAGGTCGGCATCCGACACCGGCGTCAGATCCGGCTTCGAATCCACCTTCAGATCCAGCGCGCCGAAGCGCGCCTTGGTGATCGAGTCGGCCTCATCGGCCAACCGGAGGGCAAGTTCGAGGTCAGAGGAGTGCGCAGCCACGAACCGAAACCCTATCCGGCGCTACCGCGCGAACAGTGCCCGGCACACGCTCACCCGACCGCCACGCTGCGGGCTGCCGTCAACGCGGCCGACCACCAGTGCAATTGGTCGAGCATCGCCGCGGCGGCCTCGTTCGGCTCGGCCGGGTCGACCAGTTTCCCTTCCTCATCGAAGAGCAGGTAGTACCGCGGGAACGAGACGTAGTTGCGGACGGTGTGGGCGTTGAGCTCGTTGAAGACCTGGCGCAGGTGTTCGATGGCGAGCAGGCCGCCGGTGAGGCCGCTGTAGCCGACGAATCCGATGGCCTTCTCGTTCCACTCGGTGAAGTGCCAGTCGATGGCGGTCTTGAGCGAGGACGGGTAGCTGCGGTTGATGTCGGGGGTGACGATGACGAAAGCGTCGGCGGCGCCGAGCCGCTCGGTCAGGTCCATCATGCCCGCGGGGCGGGGTGGGTTCGGCTCGAACATCGGTGGGGTGGCGGGCAATTCGAGCGGCAGGTGCGCATCGGCCAGGTCGATGACGTCGACCTCGAATCCGCCGTGCGCCTCGGCCTGTTGGGCGAACCAGTTGGCGACGGTGGGGCCGAAGCGGCCTTCCCGGACGCTGCCGATGATCACTGCGAGCTTCATGGGGTGCTCCTTCGACGGTGCGGGCCGCGGGTCGGCCGCCCCTCAAATCTGCGGCCGCGCGGCGTCCCCAGGAAGACCGCCGTGAGAGTGGTAGTGACAGGGTCACCTACGGGTCTTCGGATCTTGTTAGGTTCGAAGAGTGCGGGAGTGACCTGCACGGGGAGTTGGGGAGGAGTGAGGCAAGTGAGCGACAACGAGCTGGGCCTGTTCCTGCGGAGCCGCCGGGAAGCGGTCGCGCCCGCGAAGGTCGGCCTGCCCGCCGGCCCGCGCCGCCGCACTCCCGGATTGCGCCGCGCCGAGCTGGCCACCCTGGCCGGAGTGAGCGTGGAATACATCATCCGGCTGGAGCAGGGCCGCGACCGCCGGCCCTCGCCGTCGGTGCTCTCCGCCATCGCCGACGCCCTGCATCTCACCCCGAACGAGCGAATTCACCTGCACCGCTTGACCAAATCCGCGGACGCCGGATTCAGCTGCATGGGCTTCGTGCAGCCGAACCGCGAGGTCCGACCCGCGGTCCGCGCGATCCTCGAGCATCTCGAACCCGCGCCCGCCGTGGTGGTGAACCGCCTGAGCGAGGTCATCGCCTACACCGACGGCTACCACCGGCTGATGTCCTCGACCGGCCTGCTCGACGACCCGCTGCGCGCCAACCTGATCCTCTTCGCCTTCTGCGATCCGCGCGCTCGTGCCCTGTATCCGGACTGGTCGCATGTAGCCGACGAACTGGTCGCCGGCCTGAAGAACGGCCCGTTCCGCACCGATCCGGCAGCCGCCGCACTGGCCGATGAACTGACCGTCCTCGCCGGCGAGGAATTCACCCGCCGCGTCGACACGGTGCCGAGCCTGGCCGCCGCCACCGGCACCACCCGGATCGAGCACCCGGAGGCGGGCACTTTGCGACTGACCTTCGAAACCCTGGACCTACCGGCCGACGACGACCAGCAGCTGATCGTGCACCTCCCCGCCGACCAGGCCACCGCCGCGGCCCTCGACACTCTCGCCGGGCGTCGCCCAGGAGCGCTCCGCGCAGTCTCCGGTTGAAAAGGTCTCGTCAGCGCGAGGGCGCTGTCGCAAGCGGCATCCGCTCACCCGGCCTGAAGAGCCGCGGGGGGACGGAGCCCGCTAGTCTTGAACACCGTGCATCCTGACGTTTCCGCTGATCTCGCCGAACTCGACGCCACGCTCAAGACGGTCGAGTCGGTCCTCGACATCGAGGAACTGCGCCGCCGCATCGATGAGCTCGAACATCAGGCCGCCGACCCGGAACTGTGGAACGACCAGGACCACGCCCAGCAGGTGACCAGCGAGCTGTCGCACGCTCAGGGTGAGCTGCGCCGCGTCGAGGATCTGCGTCAGCGTCTCGAGGATCTGCCGGTGCTCTACGAGCTGGCCGAGGGCGAAGAGGAGGGTGACGCGCAGGTTCAGGCGCTCGCCGATGCCGATTCGGAACGGGCCGCGCTGCACATTGACGTGGAAGCGATGGAGGTCCGCACGCTGCTGTCGGGTGAATACGACAAGCGTGACGCGCTGGTCAACATCCGCTCCGGCGCCGGTGGCGTGGACGCCGCCGACTGGGCGCAGATGCTGATGCGCATGTACATCCGCTGGGCCGAGCGGCACAAGTACACCGTCGAGGTCTACGACACCTCCTACGCCGAAGAGGCCGGCATCAAGAGCGCCACCTTCGCGGTGAAGGCGCCCTACGCCTACGGCACCCTGTCGGTGGAGATGGGCACGCACCGCCTGGTGCGCATCAGCCCGTTCGACAACCAGGGCCGCCGCCAGACCTCCTTCGCCGAGGTCGAGGTGCTGCCGGTGGTGGAGACCACCGACCACATCGAGATCCCGGAGAACGAGATCCGCGTCGATGTGTACCGCTCCTCGGGCCCGGGTGGTCAGAGCGTCAACACCACCGACTCGGCGGTGCGCCTGACCCACATCCCGACCGGCATCGTGGTCACCTGCCAGAACGAGAAATCCCAGCTGCAGAACAAGATTTCGGCCATGCGCGTGCTGCAGGCCAAGCTGCTGGAACGCAAGCGGCTTGAGGAGCGCGCCGAGATGGACGCCCTCAAGACCAACGAGGGCGCGTCCTGGGGCAACCAGATGCGCTCCTACGTGCTGCACCCGTACCAGATGGTGAAGGATCTGCGCACCAACTACGAGGTGAACAACCCGTCAGCGGTACTGGACGGCGAAATCGACGCCTTCGTGGAGTCGGGCATTCGCTGGCGGATGCGCGAAGGCAACTGACGAATTGAGTTCTACAGGGATCGCAGAATCCGCAGGGTTTTTCGGGACCGGCCGAATTAGCTTGCGGCTGGCCGGTTTTCGGCCCGCTCACGCATTCGCTACCGAGCGGCAGCGCTCGTGTCGCGCGGCGCTGCGCGGTAGCCTGTCTGGCGTGTGTGTTACGGATGGTACGAAGCTGCGACCGGGCGGTGAGCGGTGATGTCTCTCGGTATCGCCTCGGACACCACGGTGTGGTTGCGGTCGCAGGGCCTGGAGATTGTGCTGCTCATCCTCGGCGCGATCTTGTTCAGCCGATTCGCCACCTTCGTCCGGGACCGGGTCACCAGCAACATCGACGCCGGATTCCGCAGCAGCGACGCGCTGGTACGGACCGAGGCAGCCAAACACCGGCATGCGCTGGCGCAGGTGCTGACCTGGGTCGTGCTGACCATCGCCTATGTACTGGTCGGCATGGAGGTGCTGCAGCGCCTCGGATTCCAGGTCACCGGCCTGGTCGCGCCCGCCGCGGTGCTCGGCGCCGCCCTGGGTTTCGGTGCGCAGCGCATTGTGCAGGACATTCTCGCCGGGTTCTTCCTGATCACCGAGCGGCAGTACGGCTTCGGTGATGTGGTGAGCATCTCGGTCACTGGCTCCGCGGAGCTGGCCGAGGGTACGGTCGAGGACGTCACGCTGCGGATCACCACGCTGCGCAATGCCGATGGCGAAGTGATCACCGTGCCGAACGGTCAAATCGTGAAGGTGACCAACCTGTCCAAGGACTGGGCGCGCGCAGCGATCGACGTGCCGGTGTCGGCCAGCGCCGACATCACGCGGATCAACGAGATCTTGCACCAGGTAGGCGCTGAGGCCTATCGCGACCGCAGGCTCGAGCCGCTTCTGCTCGACGAGCCCAGTGTGATGGGCGTCGAAGATCTCACCGTGGACCAAATGAACATCCGAATGGTTGCCCGCACGTTGCCAGGCAAACAATTCGAAGTCAGTCGCGAGCTGCGGGTCCGTGTGGCCGCCGCGCTGCGACGAGAGGGAATCAGTGAAACTTCAACTTCGTAAACCGACTTCGCTCAAGCCGCCGCAGATGACCGAGATGAAGCCGCGAAAGTCCACGGCCCTCCTGATGGCGGCCTGGGTCGGAACGTTCGCGCTGTGGCTGTTCGTCAAGCCTGATGAACCAACTCAGCCGGGCGCCGGGTTATTCGTGAATAGCGTGTCTACTACGCAGAATGCCGATCCCGCTGCGCGATAGCTGTTGCGCCCAGGTGTATGCGCGGGCGTTGCTGGCTACACTGGCACCTCGTGATCACCATGCGGAACGTCACCAAGCTGTATAAGACGTCGACGCGGCCCGCGCTCCAGGACATTTCACTGCATGTGGACAAGGGCGAGTTCGTCTTCGTGATCGGTCCGTCCGGGTCCGGTAAGTCGACCTTCATGCGGCTGCTCCTGAAAGAGGAGGCGCCGACCGCCGGGCAGATCCAGGTCGCCGACTTCCAGGTCGACCGGCTGCCCGGGCGTAAGGTCCCGAAACTGCGCCAGCGAATGGGCTGCGTGTTCCAGGATTTCCGGCTGCTGCAGCAGAAGACCGTGTACGAGAACGTGGCGTTCGCGCTGGAGGTGATCGGCAAGCGACGCCAGTTCATCGACCGCACCGTCCCGGAGACGCTCGACATGGTCGGGCTGGGCGGCAAGGCGGACCGGCTGCCCACCGAGCTCTCCGGCGGCGAACAGCAGCGGGTGGCGATCGCCCGCGCGTTCGTGAACCGGCCGCTGGTGCTGCTCGCCGACGAACCGACCGGCAACCTCGATCCCGACACCAGCGCCGACATCATGATGCTGCTGGAGCGGATCAACCGGGTCGGTACCACCGTGGTGATGGCCACGCACGACAACAACATCGTCGACGCGATGCGCAGGCGGGTCATCGAACTCGACCGCGGCCGCATGGTGCGCGACGATGCCTACGGCGTTTACGGAGTGGATCGGTAATGCGGCTGAGCTTCCTTTTCAACGAGGTTTTCACCGGTCTGCGCCGCAACGTCACCATGACGGTCGCGATGGTGCTGACCACCGCGGTGTCGCTGGCCATGCTCGGCGGCGGCCTGCTGTCGGTGCGGATGGCCGACAAGACCGAGCAGTACTTCACCGGCCGGCTGGAGGTGCGCTTCTATCTCGACGAGACCATCTCCGACAGCGACCCGGATTGCGCGACGGAGCCGTGTAAGTCGCTGCTGGCGGACATGAAGAAGACCGACGGCGTGGTGAGTGTGCAGTTCCTCAACCGCGCGGCCGCGCTGGAGGAGGCGAAGAAGCTCTTCGCCGACCAGCCCGAGATGGTGCAGTACATCTCCGAGACGCCGCTGCCCGCGTCGATGCGGGTGAAGATGACCGACGGCAGCCAGTACGAGCACATCTACGAGAGCTTCCACGGCCGCCAAGGTGTGCGGACGGTCGCCAACGATCGCGAGTTCGTGGACCGGCTGCTGCGATTGTTCGACGGATTGCGCAACGCGGCCTTCGGTCTGGCGATCGTGATGGCGCTGGCGGCGCTGCTGTTGATCGCGAACATGATGCAGATCGCGGCCTTCACCCGGCGGACCGAGGTCAGCATCATGCGGCTGGTCGGTGCGACGCGGTGGTACACGCAATTGCCGTTCCTGATGGAAGCCGTGGTCGCGGCGCTGGCCGGATCGCTGCTGGCCATCACGGGTCTGCTCATCGCGCGTCCGCTGGTGATCGACCGGGCGCTCGGGCCGTTGTTCGACAGCAATGTGTTCCCGCGCATCACCGGTGACGACATCGCGGTGGTGGCGTTGACCATCGCGCCGGTCGGTGTGCTGGTCGCGGCTCTGACGGCGTACGCCACGCTGCGCTATTACGTGCGTGAATGACGCAACCTCGTTGTCCCGGCGAGCTTTCCGCCGGGACCTACGACCATCGATGAATTTGGTTTATGCACATGTGGACAACTTCACGTCCGGCCCAGGTCGACCTTCGCAACGGCGGCGCGGTCGTCGGGGACCGCTCGTAGGATGGGCCGGGTGACCCTCTCCGAAGCATTCCCGGTGACCGACGGCGACGCCCCCGTGGGCGCGGAATCCACTGCGGCGCAAGAGGTTTTACGCCGTGTGTTCGGCTACGACAGCTTCCGCGGCGAGCAGGAACAGATCGTCGAGCAGGTGATCGCCGGTGGCGATGCCCTGGTGCTCATGCCGACCGGCGGCGGTAAGTCGCTGTGTTATCAGGTGCCCGCGCTGGTGCGTCCCGGTGTGGGCGTGGTGGTGTCGCCCCTGATCGCGTTGATGCAGGACCAGGTCGACGCGCTCAGTGCGCTCGGGGTGCGAGCCGGGTTCCTGAACTCCACGCAGTATCCGGACGAGCGCCGCATGGTCGAGGCGCAGTTCGTCTCCGGCGAACTGGACCTGCTGTACCTCGCCCCGGAGCGCCTGCGCCTGGAATCCACCGCGCAGCTGCTCGACCGCGGCAAGATCGCGCTGTTCGCCATCGACGAGGCGCACTGTGTGTCGCAGTGGGGCCACGACTTCCGGCCTGACTATCTGGCGCTGTCCATGCTGCACGAGCGCTGGCCCGACGTGCCGCGCATCGCACTCACGGCCACCGCGACGGGGAAGACCCGCGACGAGATCGTGCAGCGGCTCGACCTCGGCGGCGCGCAGCAGTTCGTGGCGAGCTTCGACCGGCCCAATATCCAGTATCGGATCGAACCGAAGAACCGCCCTGATCGTCAGCTGCTCGAGTTCCTCAAGGCCGAGCATCCCGGCGATGCGGGCATCGTCTACTGCCTGTCCCGCAATTCGGTGGAGAAGACGGCGGCGTTCCTCACCGAGAACGGCATCACCGCCGTCCCGTATCACGCCGGTCTCGACAATCGCACCCGTGCCGAGAATCAGTCCCGGTTCCTGCGTGAGGAAGGTTTGGTGGTGGTCGCCACCATCGCCTTCGGCATGGGCATCGACAAACCGGACGTGCGTTTCGTCGCACACCTGGATCTGCCGAAGTCGGTGGAGGGCTACTACCAGGAGACCGGTCGCGCCGGTCGCGACGGGCAGCCGTCCACCGCGTGGATGGTCTACGGGCTCAACGACGTTGTGCAGCAACGGAAGATGATCGATTCCTCCGAGGGCGACGCCGCGCACCGCCGGCAGCTGCAGCTGCATCTGGACGCGATGCTGGCGCTGTGCGAGACCGTCAGCTGTCGCCGCACCCAACTGCTGGCGTACTTCGGCCAGCCGGGCGAGCCGTGCGGCAACTGTGACACCTGCCTGACCCCGCCGGAGTCCTGGGACGGCACCGTGCCCGCCCAGAAGCTGCTCTCGACGGTGCTGCGCCTGAAACGCGAACGTGGGCAGAGCTTCGGTGCCGGGCATGTCATCGACATCCTGCTCGGGAAGTCGAATCCCAAAGTGCTGCAATACGATCACCACGAGTTGAAGGTGTTCGGCATCGGCACCGATCTGCGCGATCTCGAATGGCGCGGCGTCGTCCGGCAGTTGCTCGCGCAGGGCCTGCTCGCGGTGCACGGTGACTTCGGCGTGCTCACCCTCACCGAGGCGGGCAACGAGGTGCTGTTCGACGGTCGCCAGGTGCGGTTGCGTCGCGAGCCCGAGCGCGCCACGAAGCCCGCGCGCGCGGCAAAAGCCAAGTCCGGCAAGGCTCCCGCCGCGGATCTCGCCGCCGCGGATGTGCCGCTGTTCGAGCGTTTGCGGGCCTGGCGCGCCGCGACCGCCAAAGAACAGGGCGTGCCCGCCTACGTGGTCTTCCACGACGCGACCCTGCGAGAGATCACCGCCCGCAAGCCGACCAGCCTGTCCGAGCTCGGGGGAGTGGGCGGTGTCGGCGAAGCGAAGCTCGCCAAGTACGGCGAGGGTGTGCTGGAGGTCCTCACGGCCGAGTAGGGGCTGCTCGATGAATTTCGCGACGTGACGGCGTCTTACCGGTAGCGGACCTCGAGATCCGGGGTCGAAGCACGCGCTAGGAGACCGATTCATGAGTGACCAGCTGACCACCTCTCGCGGCGACCGAGTCGCCTACGACCGCCGCGGTTCGGGCCCCGCACTGATCTTCATCGCCGGTGCCGGTCCGTACCGTGCCATCGATCCGACGACCACGACTACCGCCGAACTCGCTGCGCAGCAAGGCATTACGACCATCGTCTACGACCGCCTCGGCCGCGGCGAGAGCAAGGTCGAGGGACCGATCGACCTCGCTCGGGAACTGGAAGCCGTAGCCGCCCTCATCGAGGTGGCGGGTGGCAGCGCCGTCCTGTGTGGTCACTCGTCGGGCTGCTCGATCGCCCTCGCCGCCACCGTGCGCGGGCTCGCTGTCGACGGACTCGCCCTCTTCGAAGCGCCACTGGGTCCGCCGGACAGCGGCGCGCGGGAGTGGGCCGCCGAGGTCGACCGGCGCATCGACGCCGGCGATCTGGAAGGCGCCATGCGGTACTACATGAAGGACATGCCGCCGGAATTCTTCGAGACCTGGCGGCAGTCCCCGGAATTCCCCGATCTGGTCGCCCAAGCCGGCAGCCTGCGCGCCGATGGTGAGTCGCTCGTGTGGGCCGAATCCGCGCCCCACGCCGAACTGTTCGCGAACATCGCGGTCCCGGTCCTGGCGATGACGGGACAACAGACCTTTCCGGTGATGCATACCGCCGCCGATTCGATCGTCGCCGCCATCCCGGGCGCGACCCAGAAGGAAGTGCCCGGGGCGCAGCACACCTGGGAGCCGGAATCGATGGCGAAGGAGCTCGTCGAATTCGTGCGCGCGACCCGCTGAAGCTCGGTAATCTCCGCCCGGATCCGGTCGTTGCGGCACTATGCCCGGTGTACGGGTCATGAACGACCGGTGCGGCACTGGACACATATTGGTCAATCGACCAATATGTGCGAGGGGCGGTCGCCTGAAACCAGCTGGAGGCAATGAATGAGTGGCGCGCAGGGCATCGGACGCCGGGAACTGCTGACCGGTGCGGCCGCCGTCGCGGCGAGCGCAACGCTGGTCGGCCTCTCACCCGCGCAAGCGGTGCCGGTCACCCCCGGCGTCGACAAGTTCGGCTTTCCCGCCGATCAGCGCAACGTCCGCGTCCTCATCACCGGTGACGCCGGCACCGGCACCCGCACCCAGTGGGCCGTCGCCGACGCCGCCCGCGAATTCCACCGCCGCGAGCCCTTCGCCCTGGCGCTCGGCCTCGGCGACAACATCTACGAATCCGGCCCCACCAGCGCCACCGACGTGCAGTTCGCCGACAAATTCGAAAACCCCAACGCCGGACTCGATTTCCCGTGGGCGATGGTGCTCGGCAACCATGACACCAGCTCCATCCTCCCCGGTGACGGCGGCTGGCTGCTGCGCGGCAACGCCGAGGTCGAGTACCACGCGAACTCGCCGCGCTGGTGGATGCCGAGTCGCTACTACTCGGTCCGCCCGAACCCGGTGGTCGAATTCTTCATCCTCGACCTGAACCCGCTCGCCTCCTACATCCCGCCGCTGCTGTCGGAGTACTGGGCGGTCGACGGCACGTTCATGAACGAGCAGCGCGCCTGGCTGGACCGCGCCCTGGCCGACTCCCCGGCCAAGTGGAAGATCGTCTGCACACATCACCCGTACCTGAGCAACGGCAGCCACGGCAACGCCGGCCGCTACGAAGGCCTGTCCATCGAGCCGATCAACGGCGTGCATGTGAAGCGCTTCATCGAGGAGCACGTAGCCGGTCGGGCGCACTTCATCTTGTCCGGCCACGACCATGACCTGCAGGTGCTGGAACCGACACCGGAATCCAAAGGCACTCGCCAGCTCGTCTCCGGCGCGGCCGCGAAGACCTCCGGCCACGCGGGCCGGACCGGTCCCAACGCGGCCCTGTTCGAGGACCACCACCAGCTCGGTTTCATGGTCATGGATCTGTCGATCAACGCGGTCGACCTGCGCGTTGTCACCGTCGATCCGGCGACCGGCGCGGGCACGGAGGCGTTCCGCCGCCGCCTGGCCTGAGCGCAATAGCCCTGCGTCGCAACATCACCGAATCGCAACGGCGGGGCCGATCGGGGACCAAACCGGGCAGGATGGCGGAAGTGCCCGCTACCGTGCTCGCATGGCATCCGGTGACGGCGCGTCCGAGGACGAGTCCGAGGTGTCCGGCGGCTCCCCTTCCGAGGGCGGGAATGCCGACACCGACGGCCGCAGGAAAGGAGACCCCATCGTGGAGTCGGTCTGGCTAGGCCATCGTTATCCCAGACATCTCGGCCGCCCCCGCTACACCACTTTGCTGATGCTGGCCGCCTTCATCGGCCTGCTCATCCTCTATCTCAACCTGCACTGAATCCGGCCGTGGAAAAATCCACTTGCTGCGTCACATAAAGTGGACCGAATGAAGGAGAAGGGGCGCAAGGTCATCGCGACCAACCGCCGAGCGCGGCACAACTACACGATCCTGGAGACCTTCGAGGCCGGGATCGCGCTGGTGGGCACCGAGGTGAAGAGCCTGCGTGAGGGCAAGGCCTCGCTGGTCGACGCCTTCGCGACGGTCGACAACCGCGAGGTCTGGCTGCGTGGCCTGCACATCCCAGAGTTCAGCCACGGCACCTGGACCAACCACTCGCCGCGCCGCGTCCGCAAACTGCTGCTGCACAAGCGGGAGATCGAGCGCCTCGTCGGCAAGTCCCGCGAGGGCAACCAGACCTTGGTGCCGCTGTCGATGTACTTCTCCGACGGCAAGGTGAAGGTCGAGCTCGCGCTGGCCAAGGGTAAGCAGGACTACGACAAGCGCCAGGACATCGCCCGGCGGACGGCCGAACGCGAGGTCACCCGCGAGATCGGCCGCCGCGTGAAGGGCATGAGCCGCTAGGGCTGCCGGCGGAATCGGGCCAGCCAAGCGGCGACGCTCACCCGGCCGTCGATCTGTTCCAGCTCGGCGGCCTGCTCGGCCACCGACTCGGTCACCCGGCCCAGGTAGCGGACCGGCTGCAGGTCCTCCAACTCCCAGCCGTCGGCGAAGGATTCGCGGATGAGGGTGTCGCTGATGCGCGGACCGATCCCCGGTTCCCGGTCCGAGAGCGCCAGCACGTGGACGAGCCCGCCCGGCTTGCACACCGAGTGCAGGCTGCGCACGTAGGCGGCGCGAGCGTCGGGATCCTCGCCGAAGACGTGGAACAGGGCGCTGTCGACGATCGTGTCGAACACCGGTGCGCCGCCGTCGTCATCGGAGAGCGCCTCGGCGGCGGCGAGATTCAAGGCATCGGCGACATGGAACCGGGCCGACGGCACACCCTGCGCGGCCGCGTTCCGGCGGGCGTACTCCACCGCGCTGGGGGAGACATCGATGCCGCGGACGTCGTAGCCCAGCCGCGTCAGCAGGATGGTGTGCTCACCGGCGCCGGTACCGGGGTCGAGAACTCGCCCGCTGATCCTGCCCTGTTGCTCCAGCGCCACGATCGCGGGCTGTGGCTCTCCGATCACCCATGGCGCGGAGTCGTTGTCGTAGACGGCATTCCAGGTTTCCAAAGGTACGCTCATCACTCCACTGTGCGCGCTCAACCTTGGTTCAGGTCAACCGAGACCGCGCCCGCCATCCACGACGAGGCGCTGACCGGTGACGAAACCGGCGGCCTCGGAGGCGAAGAAGCTCACCGCGTGCGCGATGTCCTCGGGTACTCCGATGCGCCCCACCGGCGTAGCAGCGGCGTAGTCGGCACGCTCGGCCGCGGATACTTCGGTGTGCCGCTCCACCGGGATGAAACACGGCGCGATCGTGTTGACGGTGATCCCGTCCGGCGCGAGCTCACGCGCCCAGCTCCGGGTCAGCCCGATCTGCGCGTTCTTGGCGGTGGCGTAGGCGGATCGCCCGGGTCCGGACCGATCGGCGATATCGGAGTCGATGTGCACGATCCGCCCGAACCGGCGCCTGCGCATCTCCGGAATCACCGCCTGCCCCAACAGGATCGGGCTCTTCACGAAGAAGTCCAGCTGCGCCAGGTGATCGTCCCAGGTGACGTCGGCGAGCAGCCCTTCCGGTTGCGGGCCCGTCGCGTTCAGTACCAGGACATCGACCGGCCCGAACCGGTCGGCGACCGCCGCCACCAGCCCCCGAACCTGTGCCTCGTCGGTGACGTCAGCCGGAATCGCTTCGGCGGCGCCACCTTCGGCGCGAATTTCCGCAACGACCTGATCCAGGTCCGTCGATGCCCGTAACCCGTTCACCGCGACAGCCATTCCGTCGCGCGCCAGCCGTTGCGCGATCGCCTTACCCAGCCCGCGTGAACTGCCGGTCACCAGCGCTACCCGTCGCGTCACCGCCATCCATCGATCATGACACGGCCCTGGTGCGCACCGCCGTGGCAGACTGCGCACATGCAGGATGCCTCGGTCCCCACCATCACCTGCGGCGCGCGGGTGCGCCCTCAGCCCGACGCGCACGCTCGTGCCGGAAGGTTCGCTGCCGCACTCATTTCCGCGGGTATCAACCGCGGTGATCGCGTTGCGGTGGTGCTGCGCAACGACATCGAGTTCCTGGAGGTCGCGCTCGGCATCGCGACCTGCGGTGCGAACCCGGTGCCGATCAACACCCGGTGGAAGGCCGCCGAAATCGCCCACGTCCTGGCCGACGCCGGCGTCCGGCTGGTGGTCGCGCACACCGAGTTCATTCCCGTCGTCGAAGCCGCTGCCGCACAAGCGGATACCGCGCCGCTCATCGCCGAGGTCGCGATGCCTGAGGAGCTGGTGCGCACGCTCCGGCTCGACCCCGCCTGCGCCCGCCCGACCGACCGGCACCCCACCCTCGAAGAATGGATCGCCGCCCATCCTGAGCCGCTCGGCTACGTCGAAGGCGCGATCAGTGACTCGATGGGTTTGATCTACACCTCGGGTACCACCGGCAAGCCCAAAGGTGTTGCCCGCGAACGCATGACCCCCACACAACTGCTCTCCATCGCGGGTGGCACCGCACAGCGCATGGGCCTCACTCCCGGCGGGCACATGCTGGTAGCCGGTCCGCTTTACCACACCAGCCCGAACGCCGTTGCTGTCCTCGCCCTGCGCATGGGCACCAACATCACTCTCATGCCCCGCTGGGATGCCGAAGATTTTCTGCGCCTGGTCGATCGTGACCGCATCCAGCACGCCAAAGTCGTCCCCACCATGCTCAGCCGCCTGCTGAGCCTCCCCGCCGAAACCCGCTCCCGCTACGACGTTTCCAGTCTCACCCACCTCATCCACTCCGCCGCGCCCTGCCCGCCCGCCATCAAACGCGCCGCCATCGACTGGTTCGGCGCCGCACTGCACGAGTTCTACGGCTGCAGCGAGGCCGGTGCCATCACCTGGATCACCGCCCCCGAATGGCTCGAGAACCCCGGCAGCGTCGGCCGCCCCGTCGACGGTTCAGCCGTCCGCATCCTCGATGACCAAGGCGCGGATGTCCCGCCCGGCTCCATCGGCAACGTCCACATCCGCGGCGCCGACTACTGGCCGACCTTCCACTACCTCAACCATCCCGCCACCCGATCCAGCCCACTCCCGGGCATGATCACCGTCGGCGACACCGGCTATCTCGACCCCAACGGCTACCTCTACCTCACCGGCCGCTCCGCCGAAATCATCATCTCCGGCGGCATCAACATCTACCCCGCCGAAATCGAGAACGCCCTCATGACCCTCCCCGACATCGAAGACGCCGCCGTCTTCGGCGTCCCCACCGACTCCGACCTCGGCGAATCCGTCCACGCCCACATCGTCCCCCGCCCTGGAACCACGCCTGACCCCACCGACATTCGCGCAGCCCTCGCCGACCTCCTCGCGAACTACAAACTCCCGGAAGTCCACGTCGTTGCCGAACTCCCGCGTGACGACTCCGGCAAGGTCTACAAACGCCAGCTCCGCGAGCAGCACACCGCACGGGTCTGACGGCGGCGCGCGGTCGAAACCGGCCGATGGCTACCATCTTTCGAGACGCAGGCGCGTCGGCGTTGATCGGTGGCAGCCGGAGTGATCCGGCGGGGTTGGGTGGCGTATGAGGCAGATCCTGTTTTCGGCGATGATCGCGCTCGCGGTCTCGATCACCTTGACGCCCTTGCTGATCAAGCTCTTCGCCACCAGGCGGGTGGGGCAGGAGATCCGGGCCGACGGACCGGCGAGTCACCAGGCCAAGCGCGGGACGCCGACCATGGGCGGGATCGCGATCCTGGCCGGCATCTGGGCCGGATATCTGGGATCGCACCTGATCGGGATCCGCTACGACGCCGAGAGCCCGTCCGCCTCGGGTCTGCTCGTGCTCGGATTGGCCACCGCGCTGGGCATTGTCGGGTTCCTCGACGACTCGATCAAACTCCGTAAGCGCCGCAATCTGGGTTTGACCGCGACCGGAAAGTACGTCGGCCAGCTCGGTGCCGCGGTGATTTTCGGCGTGCTGGCCCTGCGGTTCCCCGACAACACCGGGCTGACCCCGGCGAGCCGGCACCTGTCCTACGTCCGTGACTACACCACCGTGACCTTCGGGATAGTCATCTTCCTGCTGCTGGTCTGCTTCCTCGTGGTGGCGTGGTCCAACGCGGTCAACATCACCGACGGCCTCGACGGCCTCGCCGCCGGCTCGATCAGCTGCGCCCTCGGCGCGTACATGATCATCACCTTCTGGCAGTACACCAACGCGTGTTCAACCACCCCGGAAGCCGGCTGCTACAACGTCCGCGACCCCCTGGACCTCGGCGTAATCTGCGCCGCCGGCGTCGGCGCCTGCATCGGATTCCTGTGGTGGAACGCGCCACCCGCGAAAATCTTCATGGGCGACACCGGCTCCCTCGCCCTCGGCGGCCTCCTCGCGGGCCTGTCCATCACCACCCGCACCGAACTCCTCATGGCCGTAGTAGGAGCCCTGTTCTGCGCCGAAATCCTCTCGGTCCTACTGCAAATCGTCGTCTTCCGCTCCACCGGCAACCGCCTGTTCAAGATGGCCCCGTTCCACCACCACTTCGAACTCAGCGACTGGCCCGAAACCACAGTCATCATCCGCTTCTGGTTGCTCGCCGGCATAGCGGCGGCAGTCGGCCTGATGCTCTTCTACGGCGAATACCTCGCCGCAGTGGGATAACTCGCCAGGCGAGCGATAAGGGCATCGGGTGGTTTACTCCGAGGCGATGATCTTGAGGTATTTCGCGCCCCGCGGTGAAAGCTCGTAGCCGACGTCCAGGCTGTGGGTGAGGCCGAGGTTCTTCAGCTTGCGGACGTCGAGCTTGAGGGACTCTTTGTCCCTGCCCATCAGGTCGGCCAAGTCGCCGGCGCGGCGCCCTGGATGCTTTGCGATGATGTCGAGTACGGCGGATGTCCATGGTCCGCGTCGGCTCGCTCGGTCCAGCCGGGACAGTGCGGCGCTGATCTCCTCGATGTCGGGCTCGGACAGGTCTGCCTGGCTGCGTAACTCCACTCGCTCGTCGGGGCCGACGAAACGAACCGCGATCCGGAAGACGGGGTCGTCGGCAGCGCCACGAAAAGCTGCCCGCACCGCCTGGGCGCTCGACTCGCCTGCCTTGCGGGCATCCTGATCCGAGATGTCGCGTGGCGCAACTGGATCCACGCTCACGATCTCGATGATCCCGGCGGAGGTGTGTAACCTGCCGCCGACTCGGACGCGGGGTGCGGCCCAGCGCCGGAAGACCTGCACGACGTCCCCTGCTGCGATGCCGCGCGCCACACGATCGGAGAGCATCATTCCCCGATCGTAGGACCGGTCCTTCGCCAACCTCGACGTCCGCACCGGTAGGTCCCACGGGGGTCTGAATCGAGCGTTCTCCGGCCAGCAGGTAGCCAAGCGCGCATCTCTCTATTTCACCGCACAAGGGTAGCCGCAGTCAATAGCCTTGTTGCGATCAAATGTAGCAACTATGCTACGTAGTATCACGACCTCAACGGGGAGGCCTTATGGCGATATCGCTGGTTTTGTTCATCTGCTTCGGGTTGGCGCTGGGCTGGGGGAATGCTCGATTCACCCAGATGTGGGTTGACCGGATCGCGGATTCGGAGGCCGTGGGCGTCGGCGCACTGGCCCTGTTCTCGGGAGCGAGATTGATTGTGCTGACCGGTGTTTCGGTTGCGGTGGCTTTCCTGGTCCGGCCGGGCGGCGTCGGGATCCTAGTGGGGCTGGCGATATTTCAGGCTTTCGCGCCGTTCTGGGTGGCTCGGCCGATGTGGCGGGGGCGGACATGACGACAGTCAAGGTTGGTGAGCATCAGACCGCGCGGTGGCTCGGGATGGAGTTCAACATCGACACGATCCTGTCCACGTCGGTGGCCGCGGCGATCGTGCTCGGGTTGGCGTTCTATCTGCGGGCGACGGTGACTTCCGGTGTGCCGAACGGGGTTCAGCTGTTCTTCGAGACCGTGACAATGCAGATGCGCGGGCAGGTGGAATCCGCCATCGGAATGCGGGTCGCGCCGTTCGTTTTGCCGCTCGCAGTCACCCTGTTCACCTTCATCCTGCTGGCGAACTGGCTGGCGGTGCTGCCGGTGCGCTACGGCGAGGGCGAGTTGATCCACCCGCCGACGGCGGACATCAATTTCGTCTACGCGCTGGCCGTGTTCGTCTTCCTCGGCTACCAGGTGGCCGGTGCCGTCCGGCGCGGCCCACTTACCCACCTGAAAATGGTGCTGAAGGGTCACACCGGTTGGGGCCCAATGGTGTTCATCAACATCATCGAAGAGATCGCGAAGCCGCTGTCGCTGTCGCTGCGACTGTTCGGGAACATGTTCGCCGGTGGCGTGATGCTGTCGGTCATCACCCTGCTCCCGGCCTGGATCAGCTGGGGCCCCAACGCGATCTGGAAACTGCTCGACCTGTTCGTCGGGTTCATCCAGGCCTTCGTCTTCACCCTGCTCACCATCCTCTACTTCGGTCAGTCCATGACTCGTGCGAACGAAAAGCACTGACCAGCAAGACGTTCCAGTTTCACCAAGAAGGGAAACGAAAATGGCTGATATCACGGACACCGGCATGATCCAGGCGGCGGCCCTCATCGCCGGCGGATTCATCCTGCTCGGCGGCGCGATCGGCGCGGGCTTCGGCAACGGCATGGCCGGCTCGGCATTCATCAACGGTGTTGCCCGGCAACCGGAGCTGGAATCCCGGCTCCGCGGCAACTACCTGATGGCAGTCGGCCTGATCGACGCGGTCTACTTCATCAATCTGGCGTTCATGGCGCTGTTCGTGTTCGCGACACCAGGGAAGTAGCCGGCCATGTCGACGAAAAACACCGCCGGAGACAACTTCCTGCTCCCCAACGGCACGTTCTTCGCCGAACTGCTGATCTTCCTCACCGTCCTCGGTGTCATCTGGCGCTTCGTCGTTCCGCCGATCCACCGCGTGCTGGCGGAACGCGAAGCGCGAGCCGCCCAGACCGCGGCCGATCAGAAAACAGCGAAGAAAGCGCGCGCGGAAGCCGAAGCCGCCTACCAGGCGGCCCTTGCCGAAGCTCGCAGGTCGGCGGCCGACATCCGGAAACAGGCACGCGAGCAAGGTAATTCGTTCTTCAAGGAGCATCGCAATGCTGCACAAGAAGAATCCGATGCGCAGGTAGCCCGGTCGCTGGCCGAGCTACAGGCGGAAGCGGATCGGGTGACCGCCGAGCTCCAAGACAACGTCGATCCACTCGCGCAGGCGTTGGCCGACCGGGTCATCGGCGCTGAAACCGCTAGGGCAGGAAAGGGATAGGAGAATGCACCCCATCGTCTGGGACTGGCCGATCTTCCTCAGCCAGCTCTTCGGCTTCGCAGTCGTCCTCTACGCCCTCAACCGCTCGGTCAAGCCCCGCATCCGTGCGGCAATGACCAAGTCGCAGGACACCATCCGAACCCAGCTGGCAGACAGCCAACGCGCCGCCACCCAGGTGATCGCAGCGGCCGAAGCCCACGAATCCGCCCTGGCCCAAGCAGAACTGGCGAAAATCCAATACGCGAAGGAGGCAACAACCGCCGCGGACCAGATCCTCGCGGACATGCGTGCCGAAGCCGAAGAAGCGGCAGTGCGCACACGCCGTCAGGGCCGCGCTCGAATCAGGCAGGCACGCAGGGAGCTGGTCGACCAGCTGCAATCAAACCTGCACACCGCCGTCCTGGATCGAACCGAGCACCTGGTCCGCCACCGGCTGGCCGCCCCGCCGGCCAGGTTGGGCAGCATCGACCGCTTCCTCGACGATCTGGACGAGGTGAGTGAACGCCGAGTGGCCTACTGAGCTGGTCAACGAGAGCCCGTCGGCACGATTGTGCGGGCGGGCTCTTCGGCGGTGAAGAGTACGAAGACGATGGGGGCGGCGATGGTCAGCACTGTGATGATCCAGGCGAGCGGTCGGGCGTCGTGCGGACCCGCTATGCCGACCAAGGGGGCTACCAGACCGCCAATGACGAACTGGGCCAAGCCGAGTAGGGCGGAGGCGCTGCCCGCGACTTCCGGTGGGCTGCTGGACAGAGCCAGGGACACGCTGTTGGGCATCGTCAATCCGACAGACGCGACGACCAGGAAGAAACCGGGCAGGAGCGTGGGCAGCCCGAGGTCGGCGAGAATCGCTGCGGCAACGGTCGTTCCGCCGATCAGTCCCAGGGTCAGGCCGGCGGCCAGCAGGGTGCGCGGGTCGTATCGCCGGTTCAGGCGGGTGGCGACCTGCCCCGCCAGGATGATGCCGACGCCATTGCCGGCGAAGACCAGGCTGAACGCCAGCGGCGACAGTCCGTAAATATCCTGCAGGACAAAGGGGGAGCCGGAGATGTAGGCGAACATCGCGGCGAAGGACAGTCCGCCCGCGAGGGCGTACCCGGCGAAGTTCGGCGTCGCGCCCACCCTCAGGAGCGTGCGGAACATCGGGGCAGCGCTGCGCACCGGGTTCGTCTCCGGCAAACGCAGGACGGCGGCGAGCAGAACCACGCTCATCGCGGTGATGGCCACGAACAGTCCGCGCCAGGACGTCACCTCCAGCAGCAGCCCGCCCACCAGGGGCGAAAGTATCGGCGCGACTCCGCTGACCTGCATGAGCGTGCCGAAGAACCGGGCGGCGGGCGCTCCTTCGTAGAGATCGCGGACGATCGCCCGGGCGATCACGATGGCGGCCCCGCCCGCCAAACCCTGTAGCAGCCTGGCACTTACGAGGAACTCCGCGCTCGGTGCGACGACGCACAGCAGCGAAGTGATCGTGTAGAGCACGGCAGCGATCACCAAGGGTCGACGCCGACCGTGCCGGTCGCTCAACGGTCCCGCGATCGCCTGGCCAAGTGCGAGCCCGACCAGACAGGAGGTGAGGGTCAGCTGAATCAGCGATGGACCGGCGGTGAGCTCGCGGCTCAGGTCGGGCAGCGCGGGCAAGTAGAGGTCGATGGACAGCGGGCCGAGCGCGGTCAACGCAGCCAGCACCACAACGAGCCCCGGGATAGTCCGGCGTTCGACAGTCGTGGTCAACGATGCTCCTCGAGACACCCCTCCGGGTACACGGAGGGGTGTCGGGTTATGGCTCAGTACGAGACGGTGAAGCGCTGGCGGAGGAAGGAGCCGTTCTGCAGTGCGTCGACGATGGCGCAGGCGTAATCGCCGACGCTGATGCGACTTTCACCATCGGCGTCGACGATGGGGGTGTCGCGAGCCTCGGCCCGGTACACGCCGGTCGCTTCGCCCGGGATCAGGTGGACCGGGGGTGGGCTGACGTAGGACCACTGGACCGTCGAGCCGGAGCCGCGGAAGATCTCCAGCGCCTCGGACTGGTCGCGAGCCGTCTGCAGATACTGGGCCGGGAAGTTCGGAGAGTCGACGAAGCGCTGTCCCGGTGCGTATTCCAGGCTGCCTCCGCCGCCGAGGAACACCAGGCGGTCGACCCCGGCCAGCGGGAGCGCTTCGAGCAGGGTCTCGGCGCCGCGCGGTACCAGCCGGTCGTCGCCCTTGATGGCCGCGACCACGGCGTCGTGGCCGGCGACGGCGTCCTTGACCGAGGCCGGGTCGGTGACGTCCATGGTGTCCCGGTCGAGGGCGGTGACCTGGATTCCGCGGGCGGCGGCTGCGCGGGCGACGGCGCTGCCGAGGTTGCCGCGGGCGCCGATGACAGCGATCTTCAAGGGGTTCTCCTGATGCAGTTCATCGACGAAATCGGCGATGAGCGGGGCGATTTCGGGAAGGTTCTCTTCGAGGGCGAAATGACCGGTGTCGAAGAGGTGGAGCTTGGCGTCCGGCAGGTCACGAAGGTAGGCGTGCGCGCCTGCTTCGGGGAAGAACGCGTCGTTGCGCCCCCAGAGAATGAGCGCCGGCGGCCGGTGGTCGCGAAGCCACTGCTGCCAGGCCGGGTAGAGCGCCAGGTTGGTGTGGTAGTTCAGCGCCAGGTCGACTTGGGCGTCCTTGCGACCCGGTGCGTCCAAGAAATGCTGGTCCAGGGTCCAGCCGTCGGGTGCGATGAGCTCGACATCGGTGGTGCCACCCTCGTACTGACCGCGCGTGACCGGCAGTTCGAGGATCTCGCGGACGTTCTCCTCGGCGCCCTCGACGCCAGGCATATTGGCGGTCATAGCCCGAGCCAAATCCGACAGGCCCTCGTCGTAGGCGTTGGAGTTCTGGACGATCAGCCCGGCGATCCAGTCGGGGTGCCGGGTTGCCAGCCGGAAACCCACGGGCCCGCCGAAGTCGAAGGCGTACAGCACGAATCGCGCCAGGCCGAGGGACTCCACGAAACCTTCGATGACATCGGCGAGCCGATCGAAGGAGTAGGTGAACCCGGCGGGAGCTTCGGTATGCCCGAAACCCGGGTAGTCGGGGGCGATCATTCGGTACCGGTCGCCCAGCGCGTCCATCAGCCGCCGGAATTGGTGCGACGCCGACGGAAAGCCGTGCAGGAGGAGCAGAACCGGCGCCGCCGCGGGGCCGGTTTCGCGGTAGAAGACCCGAACCCCGTCGACCTCGGCGAATCTGTGCCTGATGTGCGGAACACGCACTACCGCCATGTCATTCCGACCTTTCTAAAACCTGTTCAGATATCCCGTCTACGATCAGGCGTTCGCCGGACATGAACAACGACAAATCACCCAATCGTCGTTAACCGGTGGTTGACGATGACGAGGGCGAGTGTGGAACGGTACGAGATCGAGGCGTTCCTGACGCTCGCGGAAGAGCTGCACTTCGGCCGCACCGCCGAGCGGCTGCGGGTGTCGACAGCGCACATCAGCAAGACGATCAAGAAGATGGAGCGTCAGGTCGGGGTCCCGCTGTTCGAGCGGACCAGCCGTAAGGTCGCGCTCACACCCGTCGGATCGCTGTTGCGCGAGCAACTGCGCCCTGCTTACGACCAGGTCCAGCAGAGCGTCCAGAACGCGAAGGACGTCGGGCGCGGAATCCGCGGGGTCCTGCGGGTCGGCTACTTCAGCTCGGCCGGTGGCCGATTCATGCTCGAGGTGAGCGAAACCTTCCATGCCCGGTATCCCGACTGCACCGTACAGATCCGAGAGCTACAGCTCAGCGACGGCGCATTCCGGCTGCGCGGCGGCGGTGTCGACCTCCAAATATGCGGCTTCCCAATGGAAGAGCCCGATATGACCATCGGTCCAGCCCTGTACCGGGAGGCGAAGATGCTCGCCGTCCCCGCTCGGCACCCGTTCGCCCGCCGGCCCTCGTTGTCTCTGGAAGACCTTGCTCACGTCAAGATGGTCCAAAATCCCCCAGAACTACCCGCCTACTTCGACGAGTTCCACCACCCGAGACGCACACCGTCCGGTCGCCCCATCGAGCCCGGTCCCACCGCCGCTACCTTCCCGGAGATCCTCGCTCTCGTCGGAGCAGGCAAGGGTGTCTACCTGACCACCGAACAAGCCACCCAGTTCTATCTCCGACCCGACGTCAACTATGTCCCCGTCCTGGACGCGCCACCCCTGGAATTCGGCCTCGGCTGGCTCACCACCGGACACACGCATCGGATTCAGGCATTCGTGCAGGCGGCCAACGACACCAGGGATGCGCTGACCGGGCGATGATTCACGCCGATGCGACAACCCAGTGTTGGGCTGTCGCATCGGCGTTCGCGTTCACCCCTTCCGTGCGATGTAGTAGCTGTTGAAGATGTCGGCGTCGACGTGCTCGACATTTACGGAGGCGAACCCGGCTTCGTGGAGCATGCGCGTTGCGACCTGTTCACCCCACATGGTTCCGAGCCCGTCGCCGTCGAGCGCCAGTGACACTGTCATGCAATGCATTGTGGAGATGGCGTACATGCCCGGCCCGAGGGGATGCTCCATATTTTCTTCCAGATTGCTGGACGCCTGGATATCGACCATCAGAAAGGTGCCGTCGGCCTTCAGCGCCTCGGCGATGCTGTGCAGGACCTGCGCCGGGTGGGCCTGATCGTGGATGGCGTCGAATGCGGTGATCAGATCGAACTGGTCGGACACCCCCAGATCGGTGACGTCGCGAACCTCGAATCGCGTATTCGTCACCCCCATTACCGCCGCTTCCGCGCGGCCGACCGCGACACCTTCCTCTGAGAAGTCGTAACCGATGAATCGACTGTTCGGAAACTCCCGGCCGAGCAGGTTGAGAGCGTGTCCGCTGCCGCAGCCCACATCCGCGACATCGATTCCTTCCCGCAGCCGCTCGGGCAACCCGGGAACGAGGGCGATGGTGACGTCGATCAGCGCGACATCGTGAATCGCCGCGCTTTCCTCGGCCATGAGCTGCTGAAATCGGCCGTACTTCGAGTAGGGGACACCGCCGCCGTTTCGAAAACAGTCGACAACCTCGGCCTCGACGGTCGCGGCCATGGGGATGTACTGCGCGAAGGACGCTATATTCTCCGGACCTGCCGCCCTGGTCAGTGCCGCGGCATGTTCCGGAGGCAGCGCGAAGGTCTGAGTGCCGGCCTCGTAGTCGACAATCTTGCCGACAGTAAGCGCGGCCAACCATTCCCGCACATAGCGCTCATTCAGCTTGGCGGCGCGGGCAATGTCCGCGCTGGTAGCGGGCGGCATCGAACTCATGATGTCGAACAGGCCGGTTTGATGGCCGACGCTGATCATGAGGGTCAGAAACCCGTCATTGACGATCTCCAGCATCCGGCCGCCGAAAGCTTCTGCCCGCGTGGCGAATTCCGCATCGGTGGCAGTCATGGACTCATTCCCTACCGCTTGGCGTAGTCGGCGAAACCCTGCCAGTCGAGCATTACGCAGGGTTCGTCGCCCACCACCCACGCATCGTGGCCAGGCGGCGCGATCATGACATCCCCCGCACCGAATTCCTGCTGCTCCCCATCGTCCATGACCACAACCATCCGCCCGGCCAGGCAGTAGCCGGCATGCGGCGCTTGACAGCTATCGGTCTGGGCAATCGGCTTGACGTGCTCCGACCACCGCCAACCGGGTTCGAACACCGCCCGTCCCACCGGGCCGCCATCGAGATTGACGAGATCGAGTCTGCCCTTGCCCTGCTCGAAGGGCCGAGTTTCCTCAGGTGAATCGAATGTTCTACGCACTAGACCAGACATGGCCGTTCTCCTGTTGATCGCACTACGGCAGCTGGCGATAGCCAGAAACTTGCTCTGATTGCCGACGCCCTCCGTTGCATCGTGACCACGGCCGCCGCCTTAGAAAGACATCCACCCCGCATATGTATCGAAAACACGTACGCACTTCGACTGATCGAATAGTGACGTGCATCACATGCTATTCCTGCTCGGCGGCGGTATCAAGGTAGCTGCGCAAGAGCGGCGAAGGTTCGCTAGTCGTAATCCTGACGTTGTATACCCGACAACCGTGATGCGGCCTTCCGGTGCCGTCGACCAGCGCCGCTTGAAACCTGTCCGCGAGCCCTGAGGCAAGGCGGACCGATGATCTGGTGGCGCGCGGCGGCGTGCCCGTAGTATTGCTGATGCCTCGCCGGCCGCAGTTCGACTCGACTACGAAGTGCGTGGATCACGTTGGGGTACTGTCATTTTCAAGCTACTGAAGCCATGCACTGCTGGCGGCTTGGGGCTGCTGTTCACCCTGGCCGCTGCCTGCGCTAGTGGCGATTCCGGAGATCTGAGCAAGGTGGCGAAATGCGGGAATTTTGTATTTCCGGATAGTGCGAAGGTGCTGGCGAGCGGCTGATGTCGGGGGTCCGGGGGCGAAGCCCGCCGGGTGGGGTGTGGGGGCTGCGCCCCCACAAAATAGACGAAACGAGAAGCGGCCCATGCTCTCCATGAGCATGGGCCGCCAATCGAGTGAAGTGGAGCTGCCGGGAATCGAACCCGGGTCCTCCGCCGTGTCTTCAGGGCTTCTCCGTGTGCAGTTCGCTAGGTCTCTGCTCGGATCTCCGGGTCTCGCGAACAAGCTCGGATGACGATCCCAGTCGCTGTTAGATGTCCCGCCCAGATCCGCGACCGACCTGGACGGTGATTCCCTCTAGCTGATGCCAGTACCCGGGTCGAGGGACGAACCCGGACTGACAGACACGCTTCGCTACTTAGGCAGCGAGAGCGTAGTCGCGCTGATTGGAATCGGCGCTTAATTGGTTGCAGCGACGCTTACGGTGGTCTCTTGCCTGCACCGACACGCTTCCCCTGAATCAACGTACGCAGTCGAAACCGTTCAGCCCCGTACGTGCCCGCACCTTGCGGGCTAGTCATGTTAACACTGCCCGCGGCTGGGTTCATTCCCATTATTTCGGCGCGGTTCGGCCGCTCCCGGCCCGGTTTTGAGACGGCTCCGCCTCAGATCTAGCAAAACGGACATATCGCCGTTTCGTGACAGGTACTGTGCCGTCTCAACTGCGTAGGTGAGTGTGGCGCAGCGCACATTTAGGAGCGCCCGAGTGCTGGAAGTTCGGGACCTGCAGGTTGTCTACGAAGACGTGATTCTGGTGTGCCGCGGCGTCTCGCTCGAGGTCCCTGAGCAGGGCATTGTCGCGCTGCTGGGCGCGAACGGGGCGGGCAAGACCTCCACGCTGCGAGCCATCACCGGACTACTCGGCGTGCACCGCGGGCGCATCAGCGCCGGTTCGGTGGCCGTGGACGGCGCCGAGCTGACCTCCGCGAATCCTTCGCAAATCGTGGCGGCGGGTGTCGGGCAGGTGATGGAGGGCCGGCGGGTGTTCGCGGGGTTCACCGTCGAGGAGAACCTGCGCGCGGGTGCGCACACGCGCAAGCGCGCGACCGTCGCGGCGAGCCTCGAGCGGGTCTACGAGATGTTCCCGATCCTGGCCGATCGGCGTGAGCAGCGCGGTGGCCTGCTCTCCGGCGGGGAGCAGCAGATGCTCGCGATCGGGCGGGCGCTGATGGCGGAGCCGAAGTATCTGTTGCTCGACGAGCCGAGCCTCGGTTTGGCGCCGCGGGTGGTCGAGCAGATCCGCGATCTCATCGTGCGGATCAATGCCGAGGGAACCGGGGTGCTGTTGATCGAGCAGAACGCGGCGATGGCGTTGTCCATCGCGACGCACGGTTACGTGCTCGAACAGGGGCGGGTCGTGATGGACGGTCCGGCGGCCGAGTTGTCCGCCAACTCCGACATCCAGGAGTTCTACCTGGGACTCGGTGCGGAAGGCCAGGTTTCGCTGCGCGACCTCAAACACTACAAGCGGCGCAAGGGGTGGGCGGCATGACCGCGTTGCTCCAGGTCACCGACTTGAGTCTGAATTTCGGTGGTACGAAGGCACTTTCGGAAGTGTCGTTCGAGGTGGAGCCGGGTGAGCTGCTGGCGCTGATCGGGCCGAACGGTGCGGGTAAGACCTCGATCTTCAACTGTCTCAACGGGGTCTATCGCCCGCAGCGCGGCAGCATCGTTCTGAACGGCCAGGAGTTGACCGGCCGGACTCCGGACGCGATCGCCCGGCTCGGCGTCGCCCGAATGTTCCAGAACATCGAGCTTTTCGACAACCTGACGGTCCTGGACAACATCAAACTCGGACGACATCTGCAGCTCGGGTACGGCCCGGTGGCGGCGGCCCTGCGCCTGCCCAAGGCCCGGCAGGGCGAGCGCGCCGCCCGGCTCTTCGCCGAAGGACTGATCGAATTCCTGGAACTGCAGCAGGTACGCAATCAGCCGGTGGGTCTGCTGCCCTACGGCGTGAAGAAGCGGGTGGAGCTGGCCCGGGCATTGGCCATGGAGCCCCGGCTGTTGCTGCTGGACGAGCCGGTGGCGGGCATGAATGTGGAGGAGACCGCGGATATGGCGCGGTTCATCCTCGACGTCCGGGCCGACCTGGAGCTGGCGATGATCATGGTGGAGCACGACATGCGTCTGGTGATGGATCTGGCCGATCGAATCATGGTGCTGGACTTCGGTGCCCGGATCGCGCTCGGCGCACCTGCCGAGGTTCGGCACGATCCGGCTGTGCTCGCCGCCTACCTGGGTGGAGCCGCCGAAACTGCTGCGGACCAGGAGGTTACGCGGTGACGGCGGTATCGACGGTTACGTCGGAACGAGATTCGGCGCTGCACATGCAGGCAGCCCAGCGGGCGGCGCGGACGCCGAACACGGTGGCGGTGCGGGCCAAGAAGCTGGGCATCTGGCAGCAGACCTCCTGGGCCGAGCTGGACGGCGAACGACAGCTGATCGCGCACGGGCTCGCCGATCTCGGCGTCGGCGCGGGGGATCGGGTGGCGATCCTGGCGGGCAACCGGCCGGAGTGGGTGTATGCGGAATTGAGCGCGCTGTCGTTGCGGGCCGTCTTCGTCGGCGTGCACCCGGAGACCACCGGCACCGCGCTGGAGCAGATGCTCAACGATGCGGCGGTCCGCGTGCTGATCGCCGAGGATCAGGAGCAGGTCGACAAGGCGCTGGACACCGGGTGCCCGCGGTTGCGCTGGATCGTCCATCTGGAAGACCGTGGGATTAAGGACTATTCAGATCCGCGGCTGATCTCCTACACCGAGCTGCGGGAGCGGGGCGAGCGGCATCGGTCGGCCCATCCGGATCTGCCCGACGCGGAGCAGCTACCGGATGACGTTGTGGCGCTGGTCTTTCCACCCGGCATTGGTCTGGACGATCCGTCGCCCGCACAGCTGCGTGGCTCCGATATCGCCGCCGCGACGACTGCCTTGCGCGCGGCGATCCCGGGGCTCGGCCCCCACGACGTGGTCTTACCCGGATTGTCCCTCGCCGAGCCCGCCGAACGCGCGGTCACGGTGTGGGCGAGCGTGACCTGCGGTGCCGTCCTGCATTTCGCCGAGTCCTATGCCACGCTGGCCGCCGATCTGGCCGAGGTGCAGCCAACAGTGCGGCTGGCTCCGGCGGCGGGCTGGCAGCGCATCTTCAGCGGTATCGAGAACCGGATGTCCACGGCTTCGTGGTTCAAACGAGGTTGTTACCGGCTGACCGCGCAGACAGCGGATCGTATTGCCGCGCAGAGAAACCGGGGACCGCGCGCGCGGCTGATGTACGCGGCCGGCTACCTGGCGAGCGGGCGCGCCCTGCGCGACAAACTCGGACTCCGCAAGACCCGGGCCGCTTTCTGGAGCATCGCGATCCCGGGAACAGCGCTGCCGCACGACATTCCGCCCGATCCGGACACGGCGGCGTTCTTCCTCGGGCTGGGCGTGCCGATCACCCGCGTGCGGGCCGCTGTTCCGGCCGCCCGCACCGACGCATCCGACCCAACGGCGAATCCGGACACCACTGCATGAACGAACTCCTCCAATCCCTGATCCGCGGCGCCGGATTGGGCGGCATGTACGCGACGATCGCGGTCGGATTCGTGATCATCTTCCGGGCCACCGGAGTCCTGAACTTCGCGCAGCCCGTCTTCATGATCTTCGGCACGCTGTTCTCCTACTACCTGGTGGATTCGGCCGGGTTGCCGTTTCCGCTCGCGGCCCTCGCCGCCGTGGCCGCGGTCGCGGCGATCGCCACGGCGACCGAGCGAATCGCTATGCGCCCCATGGTCGGACGCCCGGCGTTCTCCGCCACGCTGGTGACGGTCGGGCTGTTTGCCGCCGGGCTCGTGCTGGTGCACAAGCTGTTCGGGGCCAAGGTGATCACCTCCGGGGATCCCTGGGGCCTGTCGAACTTTTGCCTGGGCGGGCACCGGCCCGCCGACAGCGTGGTCGCCGCCTGCGTCGACGGCGTGACGGTGAACTACACCGACATCTTCAAGGTGATCACCGCCGTCGCGGTGATCGCGGCGCTGGTGCTGTGGCTGGAGCGGTCCCGCTATGGGCTGGCCATGCGAGCCGCGGCGATGGATCAGGAAACCGCGATGGCGCAGGGCATCGATGTCGGCCGGGTGTTCTCGCTGTCCTGGGCGCTGGCCGGCGCGCTGGCGGCGGTCGGCGGGATTCTGCTCGGCACCGCGCCGGGCGGGGTGGAGGCGGCCGCGGTGCTGATCGCGTTGAAAGCGTTGCCCGCCATCATCATCGGTGGGCTGGATTCGATCACCGGGGCGCTGGCCGGCGCCATGATCGTCGGGCTGGCCGAGGCGTTGACCAAGACTTATCAGCCCGATATCGCGCCCTGGCTCGGCGCCAATTTCGACGTGGTCATGCCGTATGTGCTCATGTTCGCGGTGCTGCTGATCCGGCCGCACGGGCTGCTCGGCTCGAAAGAGGTGCAACGGGTATGACCGCGACGATTCCGACCTCGACGGAGAAGCGCTCTCGCATAGACGTTCCCCGTGCTGTGCGACGCGGCCGGCCCCGGCTCTACACGTCCTACGCGCGCGCCGAGAGCGCGTGGAACACCGCCGCCAAGGCGTGGTGGACCGGTGGGCTGATCGTATTGGCCCTCCTCGCGCCTTTTTTCGTTGCCAAGGACATCACGAACCTGCTGACCCTCGCAGCCATCTACGCGATCGGCGGCATCGGACTGAACATGCTGACCGGGTATGCGGGCCAGGTATCACTCGGTCACGCCTTCTTCGTCGGCGTAGGCGCTTACACCGCAGCGGTTTTCGGCGGTACCGGCACGAAAACGGTGTACGGGCTGGGCTGGGACATGGCGCTGTGGTTGCCGTTGACCGCGGCGATCCCCGCGGTCCTCGGATTGCTGGTGGCGCCACTGGCGGCACGCGTCCGCGGATTGTATTTGGCGACACTGACTCTCGGTCTGGTGATGATCGGCGAGCACGTGTTCAAGGAATGGCACTCGGTAACCGGTGGCGGCGGACTCGGCCGCGCGCCCGCCCCGCCCGTGCTGTTCGGCGCGGATCTGCGCAAGCCGGTGCGGGTCGCCGGAGTGCTGATCAACGAGCAGCGCGCGCTCTACCTCATCGCCCTCGTCCTGCTCGTCGTCATGGCGGTGCTGGCTCGAAACCTGATGTGTTCCAATGTCGGCCGGGCCTTCGCCGCCGTCCGGGACCGCGATGTCGCCGCCGAGATCATGGGAATTCGGCTGCAGCGCACCAAGACGCTGGCGTTCGTAGTTTCCTCCGCCTACGCCGGGGTGGCGGGCGGTCTGCTGTCGGTGGTGATCGGCCGGATCAGCCCGGAACGCTGGAATCTGCTGCTCTCAGTGGATTTCCTGGCGATTGTGCTGATCGGCGGCGCCGCGACCATTACCGGGTCGATCATCGGCGCCTGCTTCGTAGTGTTGCTGCCGCGGGTGCTGGAGGAATTCACCCACGCCGTGCCGGCCATCACCTCCGAGGGCGGACAGATCCTCGGGTTCACGCTCGACGAGTTGAAAACGATCCTGTTCGGCCTGCTGATCGCCGGGGTGATCGTACTCGAACCGAGGGGCATGTTCGGGCTGTGGCTGCGTATCCGCAACTACTTCCGTACCTGGCCGTTCTCCCACTGATCAGCAGTAGTGAAAGTAGGAAAGATTATGGGAGTCAGTAGAATTCGGCGCCTGGCCGTCGTGCCCGCCGTCGCCGCGCTGGTGCTGGCCGGGGCCTGCTCCAGCGCGGAGGACGAAGCCACCGGTGCGACCGGGCCCGGCGTCACCAGCGAACCCTGCCCGAACGCCGTCGACAAAGCCAAGGGCTGCATCTATCTCGGTGTGCTCTCCGACCTCGAGGGTGGACCGTTCGCCGCCCTCGGCCGCGACATCAACGACGGTCAGCTGGCGTTCTGGAAGAAGGTCAACGAGGCGGGCGGTATCGGCGGCAAATACGAGGTCGACATCGCCACCCATACCAAGAACACCTCCTACGATCCGCAGAAGCACGCCGAGGCCTATCAGCAGGTGGAGCCGAATGTGCTGGCCCTGTCGATGAGCCTGGGCACCATCCACACCCAGGCCGTGCTGGACCGCATGGACGCCGCCAACCTGGTGTCGGTCGCCGGAACCCTGTGGTCCGGTTGGCAATTCAAGAGCATCGACAAGGGGCTGTTGCTGGAGACCGGCTACTCCTACTGCTCCGAGGCGATCATGGGCCTGGATTGGCTGGCGCAGAACAAGTCCAAGCCGACCAAGCTCGTATCCGTCACCTACAAGGGCGATTACGGCGGCGACTACGCGACCGGCGCGAAGAAGTGGGCCGAGGCCAACGGGGTACAGGTCGCCAATCAGATCCAGACCGGACCGAACGCCGCCGTCGGCAACCAGGACGGCGCTGTCAGCCAGATCATCGCCGCCGCACCGGATGTCGTGATGCTCGCGACCGGCCCCGCGGAAGCCGGCGAGATCATCGGCAAGGCGGCTGCCGCCGGATACAAGGGCCGTTTCCTCGGCTCCGGGCCCACCTGGAACGGCGGCCTCCTGAAAAGCGCTGCCGCACCGGCGATCACAGCGCTGTACAACTCGACCTCGCCGGTAGACGGCTGGGACGGCACCAGCGAGGCCGCCAAAGCCGCCAAGGCCGCAGCCACCAAAGAGCCTGCCACCTGGGGCTTCAGCGCGGGCTGGGCCTTCTCATATCCGATGAAGGCCCTGCTGACCAAGGCGCAGGAAAACGGCAATCTGAACCGCAAGGGCCTCCGCGATACCGTCGACGGCCTCGAAGTCGACTTCCAAGGCGGCGCACCGAAATACACCTACGGCTCGGACAAGCCTGACCTCACCAAACAGCGCGCGATTATCGGCGCTCCCGACGCCGCCTCCCCGCTGGGCACAAAGACCCTGCTCACCGACTACCACGGCCCCAGCCAGGACAAGATCACCTTGAGCGAGCCCTGCGTGCAGCCATAGGTTTACCAGGAGCGGCGGGGCGTGCATGCCTCGCCGAACCGGCCCGGGCAATCGTGCCATCGAGGGTGGCCTGTAGTTGATCGCGCAACGCCTCGATGGTCATGGCCGGATCCACGAAAGCGAGCGTGCATACCCGGCGTAGTGAACGGTTGAGTTCGAGGGCTTGCGGGTCACTCAGCTCGGGGTGCGCGCGCTGCACCGTCTCCACCAACCCGACCAGCTCGGTGGTCAGGACCTCGTCCATGGCGGTGCGGAAGACACCCAGATCGAGCTCCAGAGCGGCGAGGGTCGACGGCTGGATGAAGTGCACCCCCGCCCACGCGAGGGTGTCCAGGCTCGCGGTCAGCAGCGCGGACGGGTCGGATTCGGCCAGCTCCGCGTGCTCGCGGCGGAAGTCCGCACACACCCGCTGCAGGTTTGCCGGATCGATGCCGAACAGCACCAGGCTGCGCTTGGACGGGAAATAATGGTAGAGCCCGCCCACCGACAGATGCGCCTGCCGGGCGGCCGAGGCCATCGTCAACTCACGGCAGTGACCGGGCTTCAGCTGCGACCGGATCGAACCGAAGATTTCCTGCTGCCGAGCCAACCGGTCCTCGGGCGGGCGGCCTGGTTTACCGAATCCCATGGCCATTTCCTCTCCGTATCTGCCCTGACTATGGCACTTGCCGGTCGGCTCCGGCGACGATCGAGACAACAACACACCGAGCTTCCGAGGAGCAGTCATGGACACCGCCGATCTCGACACCGTCGCCCAGCTGTACCGCGCCTTCGCCGAGCGAGACATTCCGGCCATCCTCGGCCGGTTCGACCCCGACATCGTCATCAACCAGTGCTCGCAACTGCCGTGGGGCGGCACGCACCGCGGCCGTGATGCGGCGGTCGACTTCTTTACCACGCTGCTCACCCACGTCGACAGCTCGGTGGAGCCGCAGCGGATGTTCTCCGCGGGCGACGCCGTGATCCAGGTCGGCCGCACAACGGGCAAGACCGTCGCCTCAGGCGCCGCGTTCGAGGTCGACGAGGTCCACGTCTGGCGCCTGCGCGACAACCGGGTCGTCGCCTTCGACATCTACGTCGATACTCCGGCGATGCTGACGGCCCTGGAATCGGATCGGTAACCGACGGTCCGGCCGAACAACTCACCGAACAGTATCTTCCGGAGCAGACCCCGTCGGCTGGCTACCGGCTTGGTGCCGGGTGAGGGTGCGGACGCTGGGGACGAGTAGCGCACCCGCCGTTGCCAATACGACCAGCGCGGCCAGGCCGGTGAGGGTGGTGGCGGAGCCGAACTCGGCGGAGAGGGGGCCGACGGCGATTTGGCCGAGGGGGATGGCGATGAATGTGCCGAGGACGTCGTAGGAGTAGACGCGGGCGAGGCGGTCCGGGGGGATGTTTTCCTGGACGGAGACGTCCCAGGCGACGCTGAATTGTTCGATAGTTATGCCGGCCAGGAAGTAGGCGGCGAGCAGGGGGATTAGTTCTGGGGCGTGGGCGAGGGTCAGTAGGGGGATGGCCTCGACCATGACCAGGATTGTGCCGAAGAGGAGAGCTCGGCGGGGTTGCCAGCGGCTGGCGAGGATGCCGCCGAGGAGGGCGCCGGCGGTTTGGGCGCCGAGCACGATGCCCCAGGCGAATCGGCCGATGGTGGAGTCCGCGATGGCGGGGCCGAGGACATGGGTGCCGCCGACCAGGGCCGCGTTGACGATCATGAAGGCCAGCACGATCGTCCACACCCAGGTGCGGGAGGCGAATTCGGTCCAGCCGGCGCGCAGTTCCGTCAGGGGCTTGGTCGGGGCGGACGGGGTGATTCGGGGGACGCGGACGCGGGCGTAGAAGAACGCCGCGGCGGCGAAGATCACGGCGGTCACCGCGATCGCCCAGCCGGGCCCGGCCAACGCGGCGAGCATGCCGCCGAGTGCTGCGCCGGTGATCATGGCGGCGTTGATGCCGACGCGGACGAGCGCGTTGGCTTGGCGAATCAGGTTGGGCGGCACGGTTTGCGGGGTGAGGGCCGCCGCAGCGGGGAAGGACATGGCTGCGACGGCGCCGTTGATGACGCTCAGCACTATCAGCAGTGGGATCGAGGCGAAGTCGAGCAGCACGGCCAGCGCCGTCGCGGCCTGGGAGATGGCCGCGGCGAGGCTCGCGCCCTGCAGGATTATCCCGCGCGGTAGTCGGTCGGCCAGCACACCGCCCATCAAGATGAGGACGACGTTGGCGATCGATCGGGCACCGACGACCAGGCCGAGTGCGGAGACCGATCCGGTGAGATCGAGGACGGCGAAGGCGAGCGCCACGGGTGCGATGGCATTGCCGATGAAGGTGGTGACGCGGCCGATGGCCAGGCGGCGGAACATCGGCTCGCGCAGCGGGGCAAGCATTCCGGGCTCTCGTGCACGTATCGCCATCGCAACAACCGTTCGATCCCGCCGAGGGTGACAGGCGCCCCCCGATCACCAGAACCACCCTACCGGCCGATTCGTCTCGCTACATCGAATGGTTGAGCCGGGCTACATGATTGGTTGCCGGTTTGTGGCTTGTTGCGCCGTTGCTGACGGCCGAAGATTCAGGAGAACACCACAGCGTGCAATGACTCTGTCGCTGAACGCAATTCGACCCGATCTGTGTGTGGCACGCCTCACAGGACGGGTCCGATCAAATCCGGATCGCGCGCTCGTCTACATGAGAGCAAGCGTCGAATTCCCTGCCACGAAAGGCTTTACTGATGGAAACTGTGACCACGAGCTCGGGAATCGAGATCGCGTTCGATCGCATTGCCGGTGGCGATTCCGGAACCGTGATCCTGATCGGTGGCGCGTTCAGTTACCGCAGGTTCCCGAAACTCGTTGCACTGTCGGAGAAATTGGCGGAGGAATACCGCCTGACAGTCATCAATTACGACCGGCGTGGTCGCGGTGACAGCACCGACTCGCCCGGCGTGTACAACGTCGACAACGAGATCGACGACCTCGCCGCGCTGGTCGAGGCGGCCGGCGGCCGGGCGGCGTTGTTCGGCTGGTCGTCGGGAGCGGGGCTGGCGCTGCGGGCCGCGGCCTCGGGACGGGTGCCGGGCATCACCAAGGTGGTCGCCTTCGAACCGCCGTTCGTGGTGGACCACGAGAACTTCGTGCCGCCCGCCGGCCTGGCCGAGAAACTGCACGCCCTGATCGCCGCGGACAAGCGGGCCGAGGTGGTGCGGTTCTATATGACGAACGGCATGGGTATGCCGCGAATCCTCGGCCGCCTCATGCCGTTCACGCCGATGTGGAAGAACCTGCTCGCCACCGCTCCGGCCGCCGCGCACGATTGGGCGATCATGGGCGAGTTCATGCGCGGCGAGCCGTTGCGCCCCGCCGATTGGGCGGGTGTCGAGGTTCCGACGCTGGTCATTTCCGGCGCGAAGAGCAATGCCCTGTTGCGTACGGCAGCCCGCGCTATCACCAAGGTGCTGCCCAACGCCCGGCACCAGGAACTGGCGAAGCTGAGCCACAACCCCGATGTCGACATCCTCGCGCCGGTCGCGGGCGAATTCCTCGCCGCCGCGGACCGCCCGGTGGCCTGAATCATAACTCGGAATAGAGAAACGAAGCCATGAACATCCGTACCAAGGCGCTCGCATCCATTGCCGCGCTTGCGCTTTCCACGTTGCTTGTCACCGCTTGCGAATCCTCGAATGAAACCGCCGGTAACACTCCCTCCTCGGAAACCCGGAAAGCCGACACGCCCAGCGCGGACGGCAAGGGTTTCTATGCAGAGATCGGTGGCGCCCGGCAGTACTACGAAATCCACGGCACCGGGCAGCCATTGATTCTGCTGCATGGTGGACTCACCGACGGCAGTTCCACTTTCGGCGCGCTCATTCCCGAGCTGGCCAAATCCCGCAAAGTGATCGCGGTGGATTTGCAGGCCCACGGCCACACTCCCGATCGCGACCGCCCACTGAGCTATGCGGGCTTGGCTGACGATATCTCCGCACTCATTACCCACTTGAACCTCGGAAAGGCCGACCTACTCGGCTATTCCCTGGGCGGCGGCGTGGCCCTGCAGGTGGCGGCCCGCACGCCGGACCTGGTGAATCGGCTCGGCATCGTCTCGGCCCCGTACCGCTCCGACGGGTGGCTGCCCGAAACCCGCGCCGGCATGGCGGCCATGGACCCCGAGGCCATGCGCCAAACCCCCATCTTCCAGCTCTACAGCAGCGTCGCGCCCGACCCTGCCGGATGGACCGCACTGGTCACCAAGACCAGGCAGCTACTCACCGAAAACTATGACTGGACACCGCAATTGGCCCAGGTGCAGGCCCCGGCCCTACTGCTGACCGCCGAATCCGATGCCCTGTCCCGAGAGCACGCCACCGATCTCGTAGCCCGACTGTCGAAATCGGGCGCGCAACTCGAAATCGTGCCCGGTACAACCCATTACGACATCATGTACCGAGCCGACCTCCTCTTTCCCCTCCTCACCCGGTTCCTCGAGACCCCCGCCAATCGGTAGCCACTCACCGGAAGGCCGGCGCGTTCTCTTGGGCCCAGAGGTGGAAGGGGCGGGCGGGCGTGCCGGTGAGATGGGGGACGGTGTCGCGGACTTGCAGTAGCTCGTCGTTGAGGTCGCCGCCGGTTACGTCGAGTACGGCGTCGACCGAGGCCGGGCCGAAGAAGGGGAGCATGTCCGCGCGGGCCGCTTCGGGGCTGATTTCGGCGAACTCGATGTTCCGGTGCAGGGCGGTGGCGATGGCTGCCGCCTGTTGGCGGGGCGTGATGCGTTCGGGGCCGGTCAGAGCATAGGTTCGGCCACGATGGCCGGGCTCGGTGAGGGTGACTCGCGCCACTGCGGCGATGTCGGCTGGGTGGATGGTGGGGAGCCCGGTGTCGGCGTAGGGCACGCGGACCGGGCGGTGTTCCCGGATCGCCTCGGCCCACAGCAGCGTGTTCGACGCGAACTGCGTGGGGCGCAGGATGGTCCAGTCCATGCCGCTCGCCTTGAGTTCCATTTCGACAGTGGACTTTTCGGCTGCGGGGAGCAGGTGGGGGTGGGTCTGGACGGTGATCGAGGAGACCAGCACCACGTGCTCGACACCGGCTCGGCGGGCGGTGTCGATGATGTCGGCATCCGGGCCGAGGCCGGATACCAGCAACATCGAGCGCACTCCGTCCAGCGCTCGTCGCAACGAGGTGCTGTCGGCCAGGTCAGCGCTGGCTGCCTCGACGCCGCCGGGGAACGTGGTCCGGGCGGCGTCGCGAGTGAGAGCGCGCAGCGGGCCGGCGTTGGACGCGTGCAACTCCTGCAGTAGGGGGCGTCCGATATTGCCGGTGGCACCTGTGACGAGCAGCATGAGCGTTCTCCTGTCCACGATTACAACTGCGGAGAACGCTAAGACCTCAACTTAACTCGAGATCAAGAGTTGTTGTGCTGCTCACAGCTCGGGCCGGGAAAGTTTGGGGCGCAAGCGGTTCCGGCGGTCCTGGTAGGGTCCGCCTCGTGGACACGTTCAGTGATGCGTTGTTGTCCTTTGCACGGGGGTATCTGGGCGGGGCGATCGAACAGTATTCGGCTTTTCAAGAGCAGGTGCCGAGCGGGCGGATGCGGATGGAGCATGCGACCGGCACGGCGTGGATCGGGGATCGGGCGCTGCGCCGGTCCGGGGAATTGGGGACCTTCGCCGAGGACCTGACGTTCATGTGGGCGTGGGCCAAGCCCGATCTGGCGGGGCTGCCGGGCGTCGAGCATGCGCATCGGTTGCGGGAAATCGGTGTGCAGCAGGGGATTCTGGAGTTCGCTGAAGGACTGTTGGATTTCGGAGGCTTCCCGGACCCGAAGCTCGCCGCCGATCACCTATCGCTGATCGCGCTGGGCGTGTTGCGGGCGCGCGGGTCGATGAAGTTCAACCACGGTGGTCGTGCGTACGCCTACCTCGTCACCGACGACGAGGAAATAACCTGTGCCGCAACAGATCCAGCGCGGGTCGGTGAGTATCTGCGGATCGCGGCGTTGCTGCTACCGGGCGATGGCACCCGTGATGTGCTCACCGGGTACGCGCGCTGGCACGGGCTGACCACCCGGCCGACTCCCGACGGGATGGAACTGATGCTGCCTGGCGGTCATCGGTTGATCGCCCGAATCGATCTGCGGGACAACATCATCGAGGCGTCGATGGTCGATCCGGAAGGTGCGTCGTATGCGCCCGAGGCGGCGGTGCGGCAGCAGGCTCAACGGGTGGCTCCGTTCGTCCCCGACGGTCTGCTCGCCGAACTCGCGCCTGCGGTCGCGATCACGATGGGGCTGAAGGGCGGGCTGCTCGATTTCGCGGAGGGGTTGCGCGAGCTGGAGCGCCCGACGTCCATCTGGGATCCCGCGCAGGGACGGTTCGGCGTCGCCGAACTTCCCGAGCTGTCGATAGCCGCGGCGGAAATCGGGCGGTACGACCGTGCTGCCCAGCGCTGGGACTGGGCCGAAAATGATTGGGCGGGAAGCCAGGCCGTGCGGCATCTCGCGCGCGAGCACGGTGCGGACCACCTCGCAGCGGCCGCAGTGGACCTGACGCGCATCGCACCGCACGGGGAGAACGCCATCGATGTGCTGTCCGCGGCCGCGGTCCAACTGGGTGGCGCGGTGGGCTGGGCTTTCGTCCCGGATGGTGCGGGTTACCGCATCCTCGCGCTGACCGATGAGCGCATCACCGCGCCCGGCACGGATCCGGATCTGGCTTGTGCTGTATTCGACGCCGCCGCGAATCTCCTGCACCCTCTTACCGATCCGGAGAATCGTTATCGCACTATGCGGGAGCTGGTGGTCGGATATTTCCGCCGGTACGGCATTCCCACGATCTATGTCGGTGAGCCGCAACTGCTGATGGGGCATTTCGGGCTGTACGAGGTACGGGTCGAGTTCGGCGTCGACGGGGCGGTGAGCCGCACCGGCTTCGGCATGATCGGTGGCGCGCTGACGATGAATCCCTAACTGATACTCGGGCAAGGGGTTCCGGCGAAGGGCAGGTCCAGCGCCTCGTGCACAAGATAGGAGACCGCAGGGGAGTCGGGCAGGATCCCGTGGTGGAAAGTGTCTGTGGGACAGACATCTTGGACCCACACGTTGTCGACTGTGGCCCCAGGCCCGGCTTGTAGAAACGTGGCCTCCGGTGGCGTGACGACATGATCCATCCGGGTGGCGATGGCGGTGTATTCGATCCCGGGCTCGGTATCGCCCGCCGCGTTAAGTCGGCGCAGGAACTCGCTACCCGCCAACTGCTGTGCGGCAGCGGTTCCCAGCATCTTCGCGATCACCGTGTCCGACGTGGCCGACGCGCTGCCGCTGGGCAGCAGCTGGCCCAGCCCGTCCGCCGTAGTGCCGTGATGGGTGGCGGCAAGCGTGACCAGCCGCCGAACCTCGGGACCGAGTTCCGCCCCACCCTCGAACCGCAGATACTGCCGCACCAGCGGCCCGCCCTGCGAGTGCGCCACGACATCGACCCGTCTGGCGCCGGTCGCCTTCCGCACCCGTCCCACGAACGCCGCGATCTCCTTGGCGGACGACCGAATATCGGCGGTGCCGTACACCCCTGGCTCAGAACCCCTGACGCTGAACATCTTCTGCCCGTAGTTCAGCGAAAAAACGCACACCCCAGCCTGTTTCAACTGCGGTGCCAATCCCGCCCAGGCTCTCTGATTCCCCCACGTCCCGTGCACGAGCAGCACCGGCTCCGGATGCTCTGCCGTCGGCACGCACCCCCAATCGTTCGCGCCCGGCGGTGCGGCGGCCCAGTCGTCTGTCACCTCCGCGTGCGCGGGTCCGGCGACAAGAACTCCCGCCACGGCTACCGCCGCACCAAGTCTTGCCCACCGACGTAGCTCCCATACCGCCATCCGGCACAGCTCCTTTCGCTCGCACAGTGCTCCGCGAATTCGGCCGCCAGTCCATCCATCAGGTGTTGCGGCCCATAAAAGCACCGACGTGAACAGTCACCAAACGCCGCGCCGGGCCGGCGCGGAACTGTCTTCAAAAATGGCCTGTGAGCTGGTCGAATTGTCGGTCGGCGGGTCTAGCGTTCGCGTCGTGCCCTCCAACAATCACGAGATGCCGCTGGAGCTGTTCCGCGAAAGACCCGAGCTGGGCCCGAAACTGGCCCGCGACCTGCTCGGCCTACCCGTGCCGGATGAGCTGTGCTGGCGGTTGGGCCCGGAGACGGTGACGTTGCTGGGGCCGATGGAGTTGCACCTGGATGTATCGCTGGTCGGAGAGCATGCGGAACGACCGAAGTACGCGGTCATCCACGAAGTCCAGAACACCTGCACCCGCGACGATCGCGAGCGGATCGCGGAGAGCTGGCCCGAGTACGTCACCAATCTGCGCAAACGATTCCACTGCCCCGCAGTGCTGCTGGCCTATTGCCCGGACCAGGAGACAGCGGCGAAGGTCGGCAGATCCGTCGACACCGGCCACCCGGGATTCGTCTTCACCCCAGTGACGTACTGGCCGGGCAAATTACCCCCGGTCACAGACCCTGAATCTGCACGTCGATGGCCTGAATTGGTCCTCCTGGCGGTGCCGGGACATGTGGACGACACGCACCGGCGGCGAGTACTCGAGATGGTTCCGGAGGCCATCGGGGCCTTCGGCGAAGAACGCGGATTCATCTACTATGACTATGTCCGAAAGCGTCTGCCGGAGGCAGCGCGCTTGGAGCTGGAGGAGATCATGGCGCTCTCTGCTGAAACCTACAAATGGGAAAGCGACTTCGCTCTGCGCCACCAGGGCATCGGGCGAGCTGAAGGTAAGGCCTCAGCGGTGGTGGAGGTCTTGGAGGACCGAGGCATCGAAGTCGACGAGGCGACCCGCGAGCGAGTGCTGACCTGCTCGGATTTGAGCCAGTTGTCCTACTGGCTGAGCCGCGCCCTCACGGTGTCTTCCGCCTCCGAGCTGTTCGACTGATCTCCGTTATCAAGCGCCAACCCAGCGGTAGCGCCGCTCCGGCCGCCCGGTTCCGCCGTAGCGCAACCGCACTTCCGCGCTGCCGGTTTCGGCGAAATGCTCCAGGTACCGTCGCGCGCTGACGCGGGAGAGTGCAGTGGCGTCGGCGCATTCCTGGGCGGAGAGGTCGGAATCGGTTGTGCGCAGGACGGTTTCGACAAGGTGGGCGGTTTGGGCAGTGAGGCCTTTGGGGAGGGTTAGGGCGCTTCGGGGGCGGCCGGCGAAGACTTGGTCGACGTCGGATTGGGCGGCGTGGGAGATTTCGCCGAGCTTGGTGTGCAGGGCGGCGAAGTGCTGGAGCTGGTCGTAGAGGGCGCCGTAGGTGAAGGGTTTGATGAGGTAGTGCAGGACGCCGCCGCGCATCGCGGTGCGGATGGTGTTGACGTCATCGGCGGCGCTGATGACGATCACGTCGGTGGCCTCGGCGGTTTCGCGGATGCCGCGCAGGACGGTGAGGCCGTCCAGGTCCGGGAGGTAGATGTCGAGCAGGACCAGATCGGGTTGCAGGTCGCCGATCAGGCGGAGGGCTTCGGCGCCGGTGCGGGCGACGCCGGCGACGGTGAAACCCGCTGTTTTGCTGACGTATCCGCTGTGCACCTTGGCGACCATGAAGTCATCGTCGACGACCAGGACGCGGATCATGCGGTGACCTCCATGGGCAGGGTCGCGGTGAAGACCGCGCCGTCGGCGTTGTGCACCGAAACGGTGCCGCCACGCCGGACGCAGGCCTGCCGGGTGATGGCCAGGCCGAGTCCGCGCTGACCGCCCGCGGCGGCCTTGGTGGTGAAGCCGTGGCGGAAGACCTCGCGCGCGAGTTCGGGGGCGACGCCGGGGCCGGAGTCCCGGACCACCACGTGCACGGCGCGATCCAGCACCCGCAGGTCGACTTCGATCCAGCCGGGACCGGACAGCGCGTCGAGGGCGTTGTCGACCAGATTCCCGACCACGGTGACGATGTCGCCGGACAGCCCGGCATCCACCTCGGACAACGAGCTGGTAGCCGAAAGCCGTAGCCCCACACCCTGTTCGGCGGCCAGACTCGACTTCGCGATGAGCAGCGCCGCTACCGCGGGATCGGCGATCCGCGCGGTCACTTCGGCTTGCCACTGATCACGATTGGCACTGACTCGCGTGATGTAGCGGGAAACCTCGTCGTACTCCCCGAGTTCGATCAGCCCGGCAATTGTGTGCAGCCGGTTGCTGAACTCGTGCGTCTGGGCGCGCAAAGTGTCCGCGGTATTGCGGTTTTCGGTGAGCTGATCCTGCAACCGCACCAGCTCGGTCCGGTCCCGCAGCGTCACCACCGCTCCCAGCGTGCGCTGATCCCACTGGATCAGAGTCCGGTTCATCACCAGCACTTTGCCGCGGCGCAGCCCGATCAGGTTGGTGCCCTCGGCTTTCCCGGTGAACACGTCGAGCAGACGTTCGTTCAGTCCGAGCTCGTAGACGCTGTGCCCGACCACATCGCCCAGTGTCAGTAGATCTTTGGCTTGATCATTGACCAGGGTGACCCGATGCTGCTGGTCCAAGCCGACCACACCTTCGTGGACGCCGTGCAACATCGCCTCGCGATGTTCGACGAGTCCCGCGATCTCGGCCGGTTCCAACCCGAACGTCTGCCGCTTCACCCACCAGGACAGCGACAGCGATCCGGCGACGCCGACCGCGGTGGCGATCCCGAGCAGGCTGAGCAGCCCGGGGAAGGATTCGGTGAGGATCTGCCAGATCGCGGGCTGTTCCTTCTTCGCCGCGACATAGCCGACGACCTGATGATCGCCCTGCCCGATCACCGGCACGTGCGCGACCACCGCGTCGTCGATCTCGCCGACCCAGGCCCGGCCCTCGCCGACCGTGGAGTCGGCCAGCCGCAGCGGTTTGTTGATCTCCGAAGGGTCCTGGGAGGTGAGCACTTTGCCGTCGGCCCGGGCGATGACGACCTCGTCCGCACCGGAGGCGACCTGTGCGGCTGTCGCGAACGGGGCCAGCAGCAAATGTTGTTTCGGATCGGCCAGCAACACCCGCAAGCTCGGGTTGGCGGCGACGTCCTCGGCGATGCCGAGCATGCGCCGTGACTCGGTGTTGCGGAACGTCTCGCTCACTTGCGCGACCACCACCGCGGCGACCGCGGCGAGCAGCACCAGCACGATCAGCAACTGCAGGGCAAGCAATTGCCGTGCCAGTGAGCCCTTCTTGCCCACGCCTACCTCCTGTGAAACTTGCCCGCAGCCAGTGTCGCCGCTACCCCGCTGAAATGGGTCATGTTCGGCGTGAACACTATGACCACAACAAACGTTGTGGACGCAAAGCAGACAGGACCACGTGCGCCAGCTCACAATTCCTCCCAGCTCAACGATGAGAGATGAGGATCTCCAGTGAAAACTCGGAAGTTGCTGACCGCGTTCGTCGGTGTCTTCGCGGCCGTCGCCCTGACCGCCTGCAATGGCGCGAGCGGCTCGGCCGACAAGTTGTCCGGCGTCCGGATCATGGTCCCGAACTCGCCCGGCGGCGGCTACGACATCACCGCCCGTACTTCGGCGAAGGTCATGGAGGACGCCGGCGTCGCCCGCTCGGTGGAGGTCTTCAACCTGCCCGGCGCCGGCGGCACGGTGGGCCTGGGCCGGCTGGTCGGGGAGAAGGGCAACGGCAAACTGGTCATGCAGATGGGCCTGGGCGTCGTGGGCAGCGTCTACACGAACAAGTCGCCGTCCAAGCTGACCGACACCACGCCGATCGCCCGGCTCATCGACGAGCCCGACATCATCGTCGTCTCCAAGAACTCCAAGTACACCTCCATCGACCAGTTGGTCGCGGACTGGAAGGCGAACCCGGGCGCGGTCCCGGTCGGCGGCGGTTCCTCGCCCGGCGGTCCGGATCACCTGGCCCCGATGCTGGTGGCCAAGGCCATCGGCATCGAACCGAAGGCGGTCAACTACGTCCCCTTCGACGGCGGCGGCGAGCTGCTGGCCTCGGTGCTCGGCAACAAGATCGCGTTCGGCGTTTCGGGTGTCGGTGAATACCTGGACCAGATCCAGGCCGGTGAACTGCGCGTACTCGCGGTGACCGGACCCAAGCGCATCGACGGCGTGACCGCGCCGACCTTGAAAGAGGCCGGTATCAATGTGGAATTCACCAACTGGCGTGGCGTGGTCGCACCGCCCGGCATCAGCGACGAACAGCGCAAGGCCCTGATCGACGCGTACACCAAGATGCACGAGTCCGCGGAATGGAAGGAAGCGGTCCGCACCAACGGCTGGGGCGAGGCGTTCCTGTCCGGCGCGGAGTTCGGCACCTTCATCCAGCAGCAGACCGACCAGTGCGGCGCCGTGCTGAAGGATCTGGGGCTGGCATGACTTCGGCAGCCCCGGAGCCCGGCGACTCGGAGACGAGCGCCGGGCCGGAGCACCGCGTCCCGGAATCGCGCACCGGTGTGGCCGGCTGGTTCCAGGACCGCTCCGAATTGGTGGTCTCGGTATTGCTCGCCGGTGCGGGCGCCGTGGTGATCGTCGACGCCATGCGGATGTCGACCAGCTTCACCCAGCGCGGCCCCGTCGGGCCGAAGGCGATGCCGCTGGTGGTCGGCGCGTTGCTGGTGCTCGTCGCCGTCGCACTGGCCTTCGATGTGCTGCGCGGTGGCCGCGGTGAAGCCGAAGGCGGCGAGGACGTCGACCTGTCCACGCCGCCCGAATGGCGGACCGTCGCCCTGCTGATCGGGGTGTTCGTCGCGAACATCGTGCTGATCGACATCGTCGGGTTCCCGATCGCGGGCACGCTCCTGTTCTGGGGCGCGGCATTCGCGCTGGGCAGCAGGCACTTGGTGCGCGACCCGCTGATCGCGGTGGCGCTGGCCCTGGTGACCTACGTGGTGTTCGGCGAATTGCTGGGCGTCACGTTGCCCGGGGGACCGTTGGAAGGAATTCTCTGAGGTGGACGCGTTATCCAATTTGATGGCGGGCTTCGGCACCGCCCTCACTCCGACGCATCTGCTGCTGGCCGCGGTGGGTGTGCTGCTGGGCACCGCCATCGGCGTGCTGCCCGGCATCGGGCCGGCGATGGCGGTGGCGTTGCTGCTGCCCATCACCTACAGCATCGAGCCGACGGGCGCGTTCATCATGTTCGCCGGTATCTACTACGGCGGCATGTTCGGTGGGTCGACTACCTCGATCCTGCTGAATACCCCGGGTGAGACCGCCTCGGTGGTCACCGCCATCGAGGGCCATCCGATGGCGAAGCGGGGCCGGGGCGCGCAAGCGCTGGCCACCGCGGCCATCGGGCACTTCATCGGCGGTATCGCGGGCACCACGCTGCTGGTGCTGACCGCACCCCTGGTGGCGAAGTTCGCGGTGGATATCGGCGCACCCGACTACTTCGCGATCATGTTGCTGGCGTTCATCGCCGTCACGTCGGTGCTCGGCAGCTCGCGGGTGCGCGGATTCGCGTCGCTCGGAATCGGTTTGACGTTGGGCCTGATCGGGTTGGACCCGATCACCGGTCAGCAGCGCCTTACCTTCGGGTCACTGCAATTGGCAGACGGTATCGACGTAATCATCGTCGCCGTAGGGCTTTTCGCAGTGGGCGAGGCTCTGTGGGTCGCAGCGCATCTGCGCCGCCGCCCCGGCACGGCGATTCCGGTCGGCCGAGCCTGGTTGAGCCGCAAGGATTTCGACCGTTCCTGGAAGGCTTGGTTGAGGGGGCCTTTCATCGGATTCCCGTTCGGCGCGGTGCCGGCGGGTGGTGCGGAAATCCCGACGTTCCTGTCCTATGCGACCGAGAAGCGGCTGTCCAAGCACAAGGACGAGTGGGGCAAGGGCGCCATCGAAGGCGTCGCCGGCCCGGAGTCGACCGCGAGCGCGTCGGCGGCGGGCACCTTGACCACCATGCTGACCCTCGGCCTGCCGACGACGGCGACCGCGGCGGTCATGCTGGCGGCCTTCCAGCAGTACGGCATCCAGCCGGGACCCCTGCTGTTCCAACGGGAATCGGAACTGGTGTGGACGCTCATCGCGAGCCTGTTCATCGGCACCGTGCTGCTGCTGGTGCTGAATCTGCCGCTCGCTCCGGTGTGGGCGAAGCTGCTGCGCATCCCACGGCCGTACCTGTACGCGGGCATCCTGTTCTTCGCCAGCGTCGGTGCGTACGCGGTCTCCGGTGATGTGGTGGACCTGGTGCTGCTGCTGGTGATCGGCGTAATCGGTTTCATCATGCGCAGATTCGGGCTGCCGCTGCTGCCCGCGATCATCGGCGTGATCCTGGGACCGAACGCGGAGATGCAGATGCGGCGCGCGTTACAGATCAGTGATGGCGCGCTGAGCGGGCTAATCGATACCTGGTTCGCCAGAATCGTTTACGCGATCATCGCGGTGATTCTGCTGTGGCCGGTGATCGCGATGGCGATCCGGAAGCTGCGTGGCGGTGGGGATTCCGACGGTTCGGGTAAGCCCGCAGCGGTCGAAGCTCCAGTGCAGGCGTAAATCAGCGTATTCCTCGGCCGGGGCCCAGCGTTCGGAATGAACGTCCGGGTCCCGGCCGAATGCATGCCGGGACGACGGATTCAGTCGATGGAATAGCGATCGTCCGGGGCGCTCCAGCCCGACCAGAGTTCTACTGTCCCCGAAGGTAATCCGGCCCACTTCGGAAGGGGTTCGCAGCTCCGCAACCACTCCGAGGGGATCGCGTCGATCCCCAGGCGGGCGGCAAGGATGCCGCCGACGATGGCGCAGGTGGTGTCGACATCGTCGGAGGCGACGGCGGTGGCCCACAACGCTTCGGCGAAATCGTGCGGGTACTTCGCGACCGCCCAGAGGCAGAGCGGGACGGTATCGGGCGCGGAGACATCGCGGCCGGTGCCGAGAGTGGCTGCGGCACTGCGGGAATCCTGGAGATGGAGCAGTCCGGCGGCGGTTTCGATGCCGCTGCGGACCAGGCCGGGCGGGGTGCGCTCGGCGACCGCGGCCAGTAGTTCGGGTCCGCGGAGATCCAGTGCGGCGGCGACGGCTACCGCGATGGCTCCCGCAATGCCCTCGGGGTGCGTGTGGGTAACTTCCGCCGACGCCGCGGCCTCCCGCACGACCCGATCGAGGTCGTCGGCGAAGAACGCGCCGAGCGGTGCGACCCGCATCGCGCCGCCGTTTCCCCAGGACCCCTTTCCGTCGAACGCGGCGCGCGCCAGTGCGCGCCAGTCTCCGTTTTCCTGACGGATCAGGCGCAGCATCCGGTTCACGCCCGCGCCGTAGCCCCGGTCGAAGTCGTGGTGCTTGGCGAAGGATGCGGCCAGTGCGTCCTGGTCGATACGCCCGAGCCGGTCCAGCACGGCGTAGACCGAGCAGGCCATTTCGGTGTCGTCGGTCCAGAACCACGGTGCGCGCGGCAAGGTGCGGGTTTGCAGGCCCCGGAAGGTGCCCGGGACGAAGAAGGAGGAGCCGAATCCGTCGCCGACGGCCAAGCCGTGCAGCGACGCGACGGCACGAGTACGGCGGTCAGCGATCATGTGTCCGATCTTGCCGAACCACCGGCGTTTTCAGCAAATACACTTTCCGTGCGAACCGACCGGAGTGTCCTTTTGGCTGCGGCTGAATTGCCTGCGGCACAACATGTTCCACTCATACACTGGGATCGTGAGATTCCGGCATTATGCCGGAATGCGACAATCTTTTGCAGAATCGCAGGTATTCCCATGCGTGTAATCCTCTACGGCTGCGGCGATTTCTCCTACGTGATCGAGTATTTGCAGGAAGCTCTGAAAGCGCTGCAACTGCCGGCCTATGCGGCGTTCGACCCACAGAACTCGGCCGCCCATGTGCCGGTGGATGTGATGGCCACCGAGCTGCGCACCCTCGACCAGCTGAAGCGTCAGTATGGGCCGCGAGTGCTGGACAACATCGCGGCCCTGAAAGCGAAGGGCGTCAACGTCGAACTGGGCGTGAACGCGGTCGGTCACCCCTCCTACGGCCCATTCGACCTGGTGATCTTCCGTAACCCGCACACCGGAAACTATGGCAACAGCCAGGATCCGTCGATGACGTCGTATCTGGAAGCGATCGGATCCAACAACGGCCTGTTCCAAGGCGTCCTCGCGCAGACCAACCACACTCGGGTGCCCTACGGTCTGGTCCTGATCACGGTGGTGGGCTGGCCGTACCTGGGTAAGAACCCGAAGTCCCAGCTCGGATTTCAGGGCCTGCAACTCGAAAACCCTACCTACGCTCAGCAATACGGCACCCAGGCGGGCCTGGAATTCTTGAAGTACATCAACTTCGGGCCGCAATGGGTGGCCCGCAATACCGGCGGCAGCTTCCAGGCCGACGAAATCGGGTTGCTGTATCGCGATGCCACGCATTGGCGCGATATCCGGGAACTGGAACACACCATGCGCGCCTACGACGCCGACCGCGTACCGGCCTGGTGCAAGCTGCATCCCGACTACGAGAAGATGCGGCAGCACATCGGCAAATGAGCGCCGCTAGGCCAAGTGCTTGATATAGCGATGCGCCGGCACCGCGACCGGACCATCGGGACCCGGTGCGGCGTGGGTGAATTCGCCCTCGTCGATCCAGCCGTTGCGTTCGTAGAACCGGCGCGCCCGGGCATTGCCCGCGACCACGGCCAGCCAGGCCCGGCGATGGCCGTGGTCGCGGACCAGCTGCTCGGCGGCAGCGAGCAGCAGCGCGGCCACGCCGCTGCCGCGATACTTCTCGCCGACGTAGACCTGCTCCACTTCGTCGTCCTCGACCATCACGAACCCGGCCACCGCACCGTCGACGGTCGCGACCGTGGTATCCGGAACCCGTTGTGCCGCACGTGTATCGAATGATTCCCGCGGCCGCACCGCGAGCAGGGCGTCGGGCACGTTGCCGAGATGCCCGTCCTGCCAGCCGTCGTACCAGATCCGCGCGACCTCGGGGGCGTCCGCCGCCCGCCCGGGCCGCAGCTCAACCGCCGCCGCGTCTGCCATTCCGGAACTGTAGCAACGGAATCGGCGCCGGTTCAGCGGTTGCCGAAGACCCCTTCGAGCCGGTTGCGGGACCCGGGATGGACCAGCCGGGCGGCGCTCACCAATCCGGTCGAGGACCAGGTGCGGCGGCGGATGAGCAGGCACGGTTCGCCGCGTTCGATGCCGAGCAGCCGGCATTCCTCGGCGGAACCGAGCACCGCTTCGACGAGGTGCTCACCGCGTTCCAGCGGCGCGACCTTGCTCAGGTAAGTGTTCGGGGTCAGGGCGGTGAAATCCTGGTCGAGGTAGTCCGGCGCCTCGGCCGGATTGACCAGCCGGTCCTCCACCTGGATCGGCACCTCGTCCTCGTAGTGCACGAGGATCGAGTGAAAGACCCGGCGCGGCAGCAGTTCTCGCATGATCGAGCGCCGGTCGAGTTCCTCTTCGCACACCGACACCACCTGGGTGCGGTGCCGGTGTCCGCGCTGCTGGATCTCGTCGGCGATGTTCTTCACCTCGAACAGCGACGACGGTGCCTTGGTGCCCGCGACGAAGGTGCCCACTCCGGCATGCCGCACGATCAGGCCCTCAGCGGTGAGTTCGCGCAGGGCGCGGTTGATTGTCATGCGGGACAGGCCGAGTGCGGAAACGAGCTGGTTCTCCGACGGCAGCTGATCGCCCTCGGACCATCTGCCGGACTTGATCTGCGCGGTCACGAGGTTCTTGATGCGTTCGTAGGCGGGCGCGGACTGGCCCGAATCCCGGAACAACGCAGCAAGTTCCGCGTCGACCGCCGCGATCGCCATCTCCCACACCCATCCCTGAAGTCACACCGATATCTACCGGCGGCTGAAGTGTATCGAGCTTTGGGACGCTCCATCCGGGCACTTGACAGCCGGTTGTCTATACAGGACTATACACCTCAGTCGCCGCGAGCGTGACGCGGCACACAGTGAATGAGGCAAGCCAGTGACCCATGACGATCAATCCGGAGCGGGGCTTACTCCGGAACGCCGGACCATCGACGTCGTACCCGACCATGAACGGCACGGTTCGCCGCGCAGCCAGTTCACCCTGTGGTTCGGCGCGAACATGCAGATCACCGCGATCGTCGACGGTGCGCTGGCCGTGGTCTTCGGCGCCGACGCCTGGTGGGCGATCCTCGGTCTGCTGATCGGCAACGTGGTCGGCGGCGCGGTGATGGCGCTGCATTCCGCGCAGGGCCCGCGGATGGGTCTGCCGCAGATGATCTCCAGCCGCGCGCAGTTCGGCGTGCAGGGCGCGGTGGTGCCGCTGGTGCTGGTCGTCCTGATGTACCTGGGCTTCGCGGCCACCGGCACGGTGCTCGCGGGCCAGGCCATCAACAAGATCCTGCACATCGACACCCCGGTGGTCGGCATCCTGATCTTCGGCGGGCTGACCGCGTTCGTCGCGGTGACCGGCTACAAGCTGATCCACGTCGTCGGCCGGATCGCCACGGTCGTCGGCATCGTCGGCTTCACCTACCTGTGTGTGCGGCTCTTCAGCGAGTACGACGTCTCGAACTTCGTGGGGACCAAGCCTTTCCACGTCGCCACGTTCCTGCTCGCGATCTCCCTGGGCGCGGGCTGGCAGCTCACTTTCGGACCGTACGTCGCCGACTACTCCCGCTACCTGCCGCGCTCCACCAGCGAGCGCACCACCTTCTGGTCCACCTTCGCGGGCACCGTGATCGGCTCGCAGTGGGCGATGACGCTGGGCGTGCTGATCGCCGCCTGCGCCGGCAAGACCTTCCTCTCCGACCAGGTCGGATTCGTCGGCCAGCTGGCCGGGCCCGCACTCATCGCCATGCTGATCTACCTGGTGATCGTGGTCGGCAAGCTGACGGTGAACTGTCTGAACGCCTACGGCGGCTTCATGTCGATCCTGACCACGGTCACCGCGTTCAACGGGCAGTCCCGCATCTCGACGGCCGCGCGTACCGCCTACATCGTCGGCTTCACCGGCGTCTCGGTGCTCATCGCGATCGCGGCCAGCGCGGACTTCCTGAACAACTTCAAGAACTTCGTGCTCGTGCTGCTGATGGTGTTCACGCCGTGGAGCGCGATCAACCTGATCGACTACTACCTGATTTCCAAAGAGCGCGTGGACATTCCAGCGCTGTACGACGTGAACGGCCGCTACGGCCGCTGGAACGTGACCGCGCTGAGCTGCTACGTCATCGGCGTCGTCGCCCAGATCCCGTTCCTGGCCCAGAAGATGTACACCGGCCCGATCACGAAAATGCTGGACGGCGCGGATATCTCGTGGATCGTCGGCATTCTCCTGACGGCCGCCATCTACTACCCGATCGCGCGCCGCTCCAGCAATCCGCCGGACCGGATGATCTACCCCCCGCACACCGAAATGGCCGACACCCGAGCCTGATTCGCCCCCCGCACCGCCCCTCGATCCAAAGGAGCAGATTTCATGTCCGACCGCACTGACGGCGCCCGCCCCGTATCCGCGCCGCGCGGCAGCGAGCTCACGACCCTCGGCTGGCAGCAGGAGGGGGCCCTGCGCATGCTGATGAACAACCTCGACCCCGAGGTCGCCGAGCACCCGGACAGCCTTGTCGTCTACGGCGGCACCGGCCGCGCCGCCCGCAGCTGGGCCGCGTTCGACGCCATGGTGCGCACCTTGAAGACACTGAAGTCGGATGAAACCATGCTGGTGCAGTCCGGCAAGCCGGTCGGAGTGTTCCGCACCAACGAGTGGGCGCCGCGGGTGCTCATCGCCAACTCGAATCTCGTTGGCGACTGGGCGAACTGGGAGGAGTTCCGGCGGCTCGAGGAACTCGGCCTCACCATGTACGGGCAGATGACCGCCGGTTCCTGGATCTACATCGGCACCCAGGGCATCCTGCAGGGCACCTATGAAACCTTCGGCGCGGTCGCCCGCAAGCTCGCGGCGGCGGGCCGGGGGAGCGGGACGCTGGCGGGCACCATCACCCTCACTGCCGGGCTCGGCGGTATGGGTGGCGCGCAGCCGCTGGCGGTCACCATGAACGAGGGCGTCGTGATCTGTGTGGACTGCGATGTGACCCGCATCGATCGCCGTATCGCGCACAAGTACCTCGATACCAAGGCCGACAACCTGGAGCACGCGCTGCAGCTCGCTGTTGAGGCACGAGATGCCAAGCGGCCCCTGTCGATCGGCGTCGAGGGCAACGCTGCCGAGCTCTTCCCGCAGCTGCTCGCCATGGGTGCGCCGATCGACATCGTCACCGATCAGACTTCGGCGCACGACCCGCTGTCCTACCTGCCCGCCGGAATTCCGTTCGCGGACATGAAGACCGCGGCCGAACGGGACCCGGGCCTGTTCACCAAGCAGGCCCGGGAATCGATGGCCCGCCACGTCGAGGCCATGGTCGGTTTCATGGACGCCGGCGCCGAGGTGTTCGACTACGGCAACTCCATCCGTGACGAAGCCCGAAAGGGCGGCTACCCGCGGGCTTTCGAGTTCCCCGGCTTCGTGCCCGCCTACATTCGCCCGCTGTTCGAGGAGGGCCTCGGCCCGTTCCGCTGGGCGGCGCTCTCGGGTGACCCGAAGGACATCGCCGCCACCGACAAGGCGATCCTGGAGCTGTTCCCGGAGAACGAGCATCTGCGCCGCTGGATCGAAATGGCCGGGGAGCGGGTCGCATTCGAAGGCCTGCCCGCTCGCATCTGCTGGCTCGGCTACGGCGAGCGGCACCTGGCCGGCCTGAAGTTCAACGAGATGGTGGCCTCCGGCGAGCTGTCCGCCCCCGTCGCGATCGGCCGCGACCACCTCGACTCCGGGTCGGTGGCCTCGCCGTACCGCGAAACCGAGGCCATGCTCGACGGCTCCGACGCCATCGCCGACTGGCCGCTGCTCAACGCCCTGGTCAACACCGCCTCCGGCGCGTCGTGGGTGTCGATCCACCACGGCGGCGGCGTCGGCATGGGACGCTCCATCCACGCCGGCCAGGTGTGCATCGCCGATGGCACCGAACTGGCCGCCGAGAAGATCACCCGAGTGCTGACCAACGACCCCGGGATGGGCGTCATCCGGCACGTCGACGCGGGCTACGAGCACGCCGCCGACGTGGCCCGGGAGCGTGGCGTGCGCGTCCCCATGACGGAAGGCTGAGCCGTGTCGGTGCTGCTGACCAATATCGGCACGCTGGTTACCAACGACCCCGCGCTCGGCGCGGGTGCGCTGGGCGTGATCCACGATGCCGCAGTCGTTTTCGACGATGGTGCGGTCGCGTGGGCCGGCCCGGCGGCGCAGGCGCCGGACGCGGACGCAGGGCACGACCTGGGTGGTGCGGCGGTGCTGCCCGGGTTCGTCGAAAGTCACTCGCACCTGGTGTTCGCCGGTGACCGCGCCGAGGAATTCGGGGCACGCATGGCCGGAAAGCCATACGCCGCGGGCGGTATCCGCACCACCATCGCGGCGACCCGCGCCGCAACCGACGAGCAGCTACGCGCCAACGTGCGACGGCTGCTGGACGAATCGCTGCGCTCGGGCAGCACCACCGTCGAAATCAAAAGCGGCTATGGGCAATCGGTGGAGAGCGAACTGCGCAGCGTACGGATTGCCGCTGAGTTCACCGACGAGGTGACGCTGCTGGCGGCCCACGTGCCGCCACCGGAGTACGCGGGCCGCGCCGACGACTACGTGAAGATGGTCTGCGCGGAGATGATCGATGCCTGTGCACCGCATGCGAAGTGGATCGATGTGTTTTGCGAGCAGGGCGCGTTCGATCGCGATCAGGCCGATGCCGTGCTCACCGCGGGTGCTGCCGCCGGGTTGATCCCGCGGGTGCACGGCAACCAGTTGCATCAGGGGCCGGGTGTGCAGGTGGCTGTTGCGCACAACGCGGCATCGGTCGATCACGTGGCGCACGTCAGCAAGGCAGACATCGAGGCGCTCGCCGGTAGTTCGACAGTGGCGACGGTGCTGCCCGCCGCCGACTTCTGCACGCGCAATGCCTATCCCGACGCGCGCGCACTGATCGACGCGGGTGTCACGGTTGCCCTCGGTGCGGACTGCAACCCGGGCACGTCGTACACGACCAGCATCCCGTTCTGCATCGCCCTCGCGGTGCGGGATCTGCACATGACACCCGAGGAGGCGGTCTGGGCCGCAACCGCTGGCGGAGCGAAGGCATTGCGCCGCAACGATATCGGCGCACTGACAGCAGGCATGCGCGCCGATGCCGTCGTCCTCGACGCGCCCTCTTACCTGCACCTGGCCTACCGCCCAGGTGTGCCATTGGTCCGGGAGGTGTGGCAGGGCGGGGTAGCCGTCCGCGCCTGGCGGACTCAGCGAAATGACAAGTGAGGCAGGAGCAGTGAGCGAATCGAGGTCGATCATGACTGCGGGCGTCGAGGTATGCCGATGAGCGCGCCGGCAAGGGCGAAGTCGTGGACCGGCCGGGTCGACGGCACGGGGCCGGAGCATCTGCGCTGGCACCAAGCAGTCGAAACCTACACCGGTACAGGCGAACCCGGTGCACCTGTGTTCATCGGCTTCGCCAGCGACGAGGGCGTCCGGCGCAACAAGGGGCGACTCGGCGCGGCCGCGGGTCCGGCAGCCCTGCGCCGGGCGCTGGCGTCCATGGCGCTCCCGGAAGCTTTGCGCGCCTACGACGCGGGCGATATCGAGGTCACTGACGGGAACCTGGAAGGTGGCCAGGATGCACTGGCCACAGTGGTGTCCGCGGCGCTCGACTCCGGCCACTTCCCGATCGTCCTCGGCGGCGGTCACGAGGTGGCGTTGGGTACCTACCTGGGCCTGGCGCGATCCGAGCAGCGCACCGCCGCGACGCGCATCGGCATTCTCAACCTGGACGCGCATTTCGACCTGCGCCCGGACCCGGTGCCGAGCTCGGGTACTCCGTTCCGTCAGATCGCGGAGTGGGAGCAAGCCCAAGGTACGGCCTGGCAGTACTCGGTGATCGGCATCAGTCAACCGAGCAACACCCCGGTGCTGTTCGAAACCGCCGATCGCCTCGGAGTCCGGTACATGCTCGACGATTACTGCGGCACCGGCAATCTCCCGTCGGTCCTGGAATTCGTGGACGGCTTCCTGGAATCGGTCGACCAGGTCTACCTCACCATCGACCTGGATGTACTGCCCGCCGCGGTCGCTCCGGGCGTCAGCGCACCGGCTGCCTACGGTGTACCGCTGGAAACCGTTCAGGCGGTCACCGACCATATCGCCGCCAGCGGAAAGCTCGCGGTTTGCGATGTGGCAGAACTGAATCCGGCTCTCGACATCGACAACCGCACCGCTCGCACGGCCGCTCGTCTGCTGCACCGCATCGCCACCAGGCGGGTCGCGATCACCGACTGAATGGTCGTCCGGTCACCTGGTGGCGATGCGTGCGTGCAACGCCGTGACCACTTCGCGCGCGGAGGTGAAGGCTCCGTGCTGCCAGGCGACCGCATTCGAGAGGTAGTCGCCCGCGAAGTAGATGCGGTCCACCGGCGCGTGCAGCTCGGCGTACCCGGGTCCTTCGACCCACGCGCCCTCGGAATACCGGGTGCGCCGCCAGCTTCCGGAGAACGACGAGAGGATTTCACGGCCGTACTTGGCACCATGGATGGCCGTGCCCGCATCGAGGGCTTTCGTCAAACGTTCGCGGTGCGAGCGGGATTCGAACGCCAGCTGCCGTCTGCCGGTGTTGTAGTAGCCGACGATCACCCCGCGGTCACCGTTGAAATGGTCGGAGGGATACATGATCTGGGTGATGTCGAGGTCGGTGTAGGTGATTCCGCCGAAGATCCGGTCGTCCAGCTCCCACCAGCGCCGGGCGTACTCGATGCCCAGCTTGCCCGCGGGCACCGGTCGCGCTGCGCGCAGCGTGGCCAGCACGTCGGCGGGCAGGTTGGTCGCTAGCCGGCCGATCAGATTCGGCGGCAGCGTGCAGATGCAGTAGTCGGCGGTGACGGACTGTTTCCTGCCGTCCTGACCGAACTCGACGAGCACTCCTGTCGCGGTGTTCATCATCGAGGTGACCTCGGCACCGAATCGGATTCGGCCGGCGCCGATTTCCCGCTCGAACGCGCCGTAGATCCGATCCATGCCGCCGACCGGGACGAGCATCGCCATGGCCTGGTCGTACCCGAACTCGAAGCTGAAGTCGCGACCGAGACCGCCGCGGATCACCTCCGACATGCCGAAGGGAGTCGGCTCGTGTCCGCGGCGCGCCGATCCGAGATAGCGCCCATCGCTGGACAGGTCGCCGAAGTCGCGCAGGAACGACGACAACGCCTCCTTGTCCGCGCCGGTGAGCACATCGTCGAGCGCCCCGCGCGCGGCCGCCTTTTGCAGCAGCTCCGAAAGATAGCCGTACACATCGGCTTTGGCCGCGCGGTACGGAATCGACCGTCTGGAAAGCTCGGTGTTACTTGCGTAGTTGACGAGCGCGTTCGCGTTCTGGTTACCGAACGTCTGGAGCTGCACGCCGAGTTCACGGCAATAGTCGATCGTGAGGTGGCCCTGCGGGATTCGGCTGGCACCGAGGTCGAGGTGGTGACCCGCGCCGAAGGTGCAGGTCTGGGTTTCCTCGTCGAGGTCGGTCTCGACGGTTCCGCCGCGTACCGACCACACCCGACCTCCAGCCCGCTGCCGCGCCTCCAGCACGGTGACTTCGTATCCCGCCTTGCGCAGTTCGTAAGCCGCACACAGCCCGGCCGGTCCGGCGCCGAGCACCAGCACCGAGGCGTCACCCGCGGCCTTACCGATGAGATCGCCCATGGCAGGCGGCCGGTAGCGTGCCGATCCGTCAGTAACCTCGGGCGCGAATCCGAGCGTCGCCAGTGCCCCGTAAGCCAACCCGGCGCCACCGGTGATCCCGAGACCCTGTACGAAATTTCGCCTCGTGACCTTCATCGGAACCCCATCCGTCGCGCCGGGAATCCACACCGGCTACCGAATGAGAATGCCACCGCCGCGCTTGTTCTGCCGCGGTTACCGCATTGGCAAGTGCGGGTATCAGGTGGCCGCCGTGGGTGCCAGGTGGCGTCCGATGACGTGGTAGGGGGTGCCTTCGGCAATGAGGCGGCCGTTGCGCAGGTGCAGGCAGTGGGTGGCACGCCGGGCATCGTCGAGGTCGTGGGTGGCTTGGACCACCGTGACTCCCTCGGCGCTGATCTCGGTCAAAATGATCGAAATCGCTTCTTGTGCTTCGGAATCCAGGCCCGCGGCGGGCTCGTCGAGCAGCAGGAGCTGTGACTCCTGCGCGAGTGCCTGGGCGAGCAGTGCGCGCTGACGCTGTCCGCCGGACAGGCTGTCGAGGCGGCGCGAGGCGAGGTCGGCGATGCCGACTCGGGCCATGCAGGCCGCCACCAGTTCGTGGTCGGCGCGCTTCAGGCGGCGCCATGGGCCGCGCACACCCCAGCGGCCCATGGCCACCGTCTCGCGCACGGTCAGCGGGAGCGTGGTGGGGACAGCGGTGTGCTGGACCACGAAGGCGGGGCGGTCCGAGATCGTCCGACGCACCTGCCCGGCCTGCGGCGACAGCACGCCCGCGAGGACGCTGAGCAGGGTGGATTTGCCGGAGCCGTTCGGGCCGATCAGTGCTGTGACCTGGGCGCGGGGGATTGTGGCCGTCACCTCGTACAGGACCAGGGTCCCCGCGTAGCCCGCGCTCACCCCGTTCAGGTGGATCGCGGCCGGGTCCGGTTTGTGTTCCATGTCACCTCACTTGTAACGATAATCATTTTCATCATAGTGTGTCGCGACATGGAGTGGCTGATGGACCCGTTCGAGGTGGCGTTCGTGCAACGAGCGTTGTGGGGTGGGCTGCTCGTCTCCGGGATCTGCGCGGTGGCGGGGACCTGGGTTGTGGTGCGGGGCATGGCTTTTCTCGGGGATGCGATGGCGCACGGGATGCTGCCGGGGGTGGCGGTGGCGGCGCTGCTCGGTGGGAATCTGCTGCTGGGTGCCGCGATCAGCTGTGGAGCAATGGCTTTCGGTGTCTCAGTGCTGAGTCGTAATCGGCGCTTTTCACCAGACACCGGGATCGGGCTGTTGTTCGTGGGGATGCTGGCGCTCGGTGTGATCATCGTGTCGCGGTCGGATTCGTTCGCCGTGGATCTGACGGCGTTCCTGTTCGGTGACGTGCTGGGCGTGCGGACCAGCGATCTCGGGTTCCTGGTGGCGGCGTTGGTCCCGGCAATCGCGGTGGCGGTGCTCGGGCATCGGGCGTTCGTGGCGCTGGCCTTCGATCCGCGCAAGGCGCACACCCTGGGGTTGCGGCCGAAGGTGGCGCAGGTGGCGCTGGTCGGGTTGGTGACGCTGGCGATCGTCGCCTCGTTCCATGTCGTCGGCACGCTGCTGGTGTTCGGTCTGCTGATCGCTCCGCCGGCGGCGGCGACGTTCTGGGCCGACCGGATACCGCTGATCATGGTGCTGGCGGCGGTCTTCGGGGCGGTGTCCACCTTCGCGGGGCTGTTGATTTCGTGGCACGCGCAAACGGCGGCCGGTGCCACGATCGCGATCGTCGCGGTGGGCTTGTTCTTCGTCTCCGCCATCGTCTCGGCGCTGCGGGAACGGCTGCGCCGCGCCGGGGTCGGCGCGGCCGTGCTGGCCGCTGTGGTCGCGGTGCCGCTGGCCGGTTGCGGTGCGGAAGAGGCGCCGAGTGCGCCCACCGAGACGCCGCACGGTTACGTCGAGGGCGCCGAGGAAACCGCCGACGCGCAGTCCCGGTTGATCCTGGCCGACCAGGCCACCGGGGCGATCCGGGTGCTCGACCTGATCACCGAGAAGGTCACCGAGGCAGGCAAAGCCGAAGGCGCGCAGCGTCTGGTCGGTGACGGCCGATACGGCTATGCGGGCGTGCGGGATGCGGTGCGGATCACCGATGGCGGCGCGTGGATGGTCGACCACGACGATCACGTGCACTACTACCGTGCGCCCATCCGCGCGGCGGGTTCGGTTGCGGGCGGGCCGATTACGGCCGTGCACAGTGACAAGTCCGTCGTGGCGGTGGCATTCGAGAACGGCGCCACGGTGCTGCTGGATCGTGCTGAACTCGACAAGGGCACCGTCAAGGAGCTGCACCGGATCGGCGATGGAGTCGCGGTTCCGTATGCCGAGAACCTGGTGGTCGCCGGGCCGGCGGGGCGGGTCGAGATCCGTTCCCGTGCGGGCGCTCCCGTCACCACTGTCACCGAACCCTGCCAAAACCCGCGCGGCCAGGCGGTCACCCGTCGCGGCGTCGTATTCGGTTGTGCGGATGGCGCTTTGGTAGTGCGCAAGCAGGAAGACGGCTTCACCGGGGAGAAGATCCCCTACCCACAGCCAGTGCCGGAGGCCGACCGTGCCGTCGAGTTCACCCACCGCCCGAGCAGTACGGCGCTCACCGCCAAGGCTGGTCGGCAGGGTCTGTGGTCGCTCGACATCCGCAAGAAGACGTGGAAGCTGGTGCCCCTCGCCGACGTGGTCGCGGTCAATACCGCAGGTGAGGGTGCACCACTGCTGGCGCTTACCCGCGACGGCATGCTGCACGGCTTCGACCCCGAAACCGGCGAGCGGACAACGCAAACCAAGGTCCTGGTGACTCCCGCCGACACCGCGTCACTCGTGGTCGACACCGCCCGGGCCTACATCAACGACGCACCCGCCCGCGTCGTGCACGAGATCGACTACAACGACAACCTGCGCGTGGCACGAACGTTCACCCTCGACATCGCGCCGACGCTGATGGTGGAGACCGGCCAATGAGAACTATCACCCGCGTAATTGCCTGCCTGGCAGTGCTTTTGCCCGCACTGAGCGCCTGCTCCGGCGACAGCGGCGACCGTCAGGGCATCGTCGTCACCACGAACATTCTCGGCGATCTCACCCGCAGCATCGTCGGCGACGCGGTCCCGGTGACCGTGCTGATGCCCGCGGGCGCCGACCCGCACTCGTTCGCCATCTCCGCCCGCCAGGCCGCCGAGATCGAGCGGGCTGGTCTGGTCGTGCACAACGGCCTCGGTTTGGAAGAGGGCGTCGCACGCAATGTCACCGCCGCCGTCGAAACCGGTGTCCCCACGTTGTCGGTGGCCGAGAAACTCGACCCGATCGATTACAGCTCCGACGAGTCCAAGGGCAAACCGGATCCGCACTTCTGGACCGACCCCAAACGGGTGCGCAAGGCAGTCGAGCTGATCAGCGCCCGGGTCATCGAGGACGTCGACGGCATCGACACCGCCGCCGTCCGGCAGCGCACCACCGCCTACCTCGCCGAGATCGATCAGCTCGATCAGTGGATGACTCAGCAGTTCGCCACCATCCCCGCCGAGAAACGCAAGCTGGTCACCAACCACCACGTATTCGGTTATTTCGCACAGCGTTTCGGCTTCACGGTGGTCGGCGCGGTCATCCCCAGCGGCACCACGCTGGCCTCCCCGAGCGCCTCCGATCTGAGCAATCTGGCCGACGCGATCCGCACGGCCGGCGTCGGCGCGATCTTCGTCGACTCCTCCCAGCCGGACCGGCTCGCCCGCGTCCTGGCCGAACGCGTCGGCCTGAACGTCCAGGTCATCGGCCTCTATACGGAGTCGCTCACCGAACCCGGCCAGGGCGCGGGCAGCTATCTGGAGATGGCGCGCGCCAACACCGAAGACATCGTCCGCGGTCTCACCGCACCTTAGAAAATGGAGTACCGAATGAATATCCGGTCACGTGCCACCAAGACGGTGGCCATGTCCGCACTTGTCGCCTCCGCCGTCGCCCTGAGTGGCTGCGGCGCAGACGATTCCGCCGACAAGCACAACCATGAGGCGGGCGCCGAGCCGATCGCTCTCACCTACGACGGCGGCATCCTCGTCCTCGACGGCAAGACCCTGGAACAGCAGGGCGAAGTCAAGCTGGAGGGCTTCAACCGCATCAACCCGGCGGGCGACGACCACCACCTGATGGTCACGCACAAGGACACCTTCAAGGTCTTCGACGCTTACGACGCGAAGTTCACCGACATCGAGTTCACCGCGGCCAAGCCGGGCCACGTGGTGAACCACGCGGGACGCACCGTGCTGTTCGCGGACGGTTCCGGCGAGACGACCAGCTTCGACTCCAAGCAGCTGGAATCGGGCAAGCCCGAAACCAAGACCTACAAGGCCGCCGCGCCGCATCACGGTGTGTCGATCGAACTGGCCAACGGTCAGCTCGTTACCACCCTCGGCACCGAGGACAAGCGGGTAGGCGTCGTGGTCCTCGACGCCGACCGCAAGGAGATCGCCCGCACCGAGGACTGCCCCGGCGTGCACGGCGAGGCCACCGCGCAGGGTGAGGCCGTGGTCATCGGCTGCCAGACCGGCGTGGTCGTCTACCGCGACGGCAAGATCACCAAGGTGACCAGCCCGGACCCGTACGGCCGCATCGGCAACCAGGCCGGCACCGAGGTCTCCGCGGTCGTGCTCGGCGACTACAAGAAGGACAAGGACGCCGAACTGGAACGGCCGACCCAGGTTTCGCTGATCGACACCGTCACCGGCACCCTGAAGCTGGTCGATCTCGGCACCAGCTACACCTTCCGTTCGCTGGGCCGCGGTCCGGCCGGTGAGGCGCTGGTGCTCGGCACCGACGGCAAGATCCATGTGATCGACCCGATCGCGGGCAAGGTCACCAAGACCATCCCGGTGCTCGACTCCTGGTCGGAGCCGCTGAAGTGGCAGCAGGCGCGTCCGGCGCTGTTCGTGCGTGGTGATACCGCGTATGTCTCGGATCCGGCTACCAAGAAGGTGTACCGGATCGACCTCGCCGCGGGGACCGTCGCCGCCAGCACCACGCTGCCGTCGGCGCCGAACGAGATCAGCGGTGTCGTTGCCCACTAGGCGCAGCTGGACGAACCCGCCGTACCCCTGGATGGTCGGCGGGTTCGAGCTCGTCCGCCCCTATCGGTATAGTTGCCGCGGATGAATAGTTCCACCGCGCGTGATGCATCCAAGTCACCGGACCGCCGTTTCCGGCCCGTCGGGTGGCTTGTCCCGGCGCTCCTTGCCGTGGTGGCCTACCTGTTCCTGACCGGGCCGATCTGGCCTGTGCAAGCCGTAGACGGCGGTGTCCCGATCACCGGCGATTTCATCGACCTGCAGGTCTACCGGCTCGGTGTCGAAGCGTTGCGCGATGGCGGCAATATGTACGGCCAGCTGCCCGAGACGAACGCGGGGATCAGCCTGCCGTTCATCTATCCGCCGTTCGCCGCCCTGGTGCTGGGGCCGTTCGCGCTGCTGCCGTGGGATCCGGCGGCGTTCCTCTTCTTCTACTCCTCGATCGCCGCGCTGGCGGTGACGCTGTACCTGGTGGCCCGGCGCATCTGGCCCGAGCGGACCCAGCTGCGCACCGCGCTGTACGCGACCGCCTGTGCCGTGCCGCTGGCCATGCTGCTGGAGCCGGTCTGGGCGACCTTGAACTTCGGCCAGGTCAACCTGCTGCTGATGGTGCTGATCGCGGCCGACGTGCTGGCGCACAAGCCCAAGTGGCGGCGCGGCATGCTGATCGGTATCGCCGCCGCGATCAAGCTGACCCCGGCCGCGTTCGTCCTGTACTTCCTGGTCAAGAAGGACTACAAGTCCGCGATCACGGCCGCCGTCACCGGTGCGGTCGCGACCCTGCTGAGCTTCGCGATCCTGCCCAAGGCGTCGGTCGAATACTGGTTCAACGGCATGGGCAATGTGTCCGGGTTGAGCGGGTCGTCGTTCCACACCAACCAGTCGATCCAGGCGGTGCTGGCCCGGTTCGAAATCGAGAAGCCGCTGTTCACGATCCTGTGGCTGGCGATCAGTGCGCTGCTGCTGGTGCTCGTGGTGGCCGCCATGCGCCGCACGCTGGACTTCCCGCCGCTGGCACTGGCGATCAACGCGGTGTTCACGCTGCTGGTCTCGCCGATCTCGTGGTCACATCACTGGGTGATGATCGCGCCCGCGCTGTTCGCGATGTTCGGGTACGCGTTGCGGTTCCCGTGGCCGCGCCGGCTGCGCTGGTTCGCGGTCACCGCGATCACCGCGTGGGTCTTCGTCTACGGTCCGCAGAACTGGCTGCCGGGTGACGACGATCGCGAATTGTCCTGGACCCCTTGGCAGCACTTCGAGGGCGACACCTACGTGTGGCTCAGCGTGCTGCTGGTAGTGCTGTTCCTGCTGGCGACCCGGCGTTCGGCGCGAGTGCTCGGCACTACGGAACCCGCTGAGCTGCAGCCGATCCGCTAGTCGCGCAGGGCCGCGCGGATCTCGTCGATTCCCGGATTGACCAGGGCCTTTCCGTTCACCAGGACGGTCGGGGTGATCTCGTCGCCGCCGGTGATCGCGCGCACCGCCGCCGCGGCTGCGGGATCCCGAATGGAGACCTTGCGGAACGGGATTCGCGCCGCCCGCAACCGGACGGCCAGCCGCAGGCAGTAGGGGCAACCCAGGCGCCAGTACACCGTGATCGGAGTGCGAGCTTCGGTCATGCTGTGTCTCCGGAAGTTTGGCGCTGCCTGCCGCCCGAGAGGTGATTCGGGCGGGGCAGCCACCATGCATTCAACCGGCCGAAGCTGAGTTCGCGCGGGTGTTTCGGTGTGATTCTGCTGAGAATGCCTGGCGCGTTGCTCATCGGCCGGGCATCCCATCCAAGAGCGACTCCGAGTCCACCGCGCCGGTGACCACGGCATTGGACAGATCCACCAGGCGAATATTGTTGCTGCGGGCATGATCACGCAACCGCTTGAAGGCTTGATCCATGTCCAGGTGGCCGCGTTCGGCGAGCACACCTTTGGCCTGCTCGATGATGATGCGGCTGTTCAACGCCGAACGCAGTTGGCTGTTCAAGGTTTCGGCGCGGTTGAGGATCCGGTGCTGTAGGACGCCGATGCACGCGACGTCGGCCAGCGCCTGCGCAACCCGCAGATCGTCGCCGACCAGCGCACCCCGGGTCGCGCCGAAAAGGTTCAGCGCTCCGATGGTTTCGGTGCGCAACCGCAGCGGCAACGCGTAGACCGACCGGTAACCGTTCTCTTCGCCCCGGCGGACGAACTCCGGCCACTTGCCGGCGGCGGCGCTGAGATCGTCGACAAGCACCGGAGTGCCGGTGTCGTAGGCCTGCAGGCACGGCCCGTGATCGGATTCCAGCTGGAACAGCTCCAGCAGATGAGTCTGCTCGCTGGTCGAGGCCAGCACCTGCAGGGTGCCGCGGTGATCGGCGAGCAGCAGACCGGCCTGAGCGGCGTCGAGCAACCGCACGCAACCTTCGACCAACTCTTGGCAGAGTTCGACCACGTCGTAGTCGGCCACCAGCGTGTCGGCGAGTCGCACGAAGGCATCGACCAGTGGTCCTTCCCGGGATTCCATGTATCCCTCCACCTTCCTAATTGTTCTCGGGACCGAAACGCAGCTGCCGGCGCACTACGCGGGTGGCTACCTCGGTCATGGAAAGTTCTTCGGCGAAGGCGTATCCGCGGAGCAAGGCGTAGGCGTCGCGGGCGGTCGAGCCGGTCTGGGCGATCACCATGCCGGCGGCCTGATGGATATCGCGAGTATTGGTGGCCGCTTCCCACCACCACTGCTCGGCACCGTCGAGATCGCCGCTCGGGCCCGCGCCGTCGGTCCCGGGTTCCTGCCCGTTGCCGCCGGCATGGATTCGGCCCTTCGGCCAGTCGGCATCGTCGACGCGCGGACCGCCCGACAGCAGCAGCGTGGTCACCAGATCAGCCACGTGCAGACCCGCCGCGAGCGTCCGGCGCTCGAGTGGGCCGGGCTGCGCGCAGTAGATGTCGAGTACTCCCAGCCGGATCGCGCCGAGATGCAGCGGCAGGGCATACATCGCCCCGGTGATGTCCTTGTCGGCGACGGCACTGAGAAACCCGGGCCAGCGCGGGTCGTCCGCGGCGAGATCCGGGACCAGCACCGGCACACTGTCCCGGATCGCCGAGACGCCCGGGCCCTCGCCCAGCATCGACTGCAGCGCTTCCACATCCGCCGCCACCTTGTCGCTGGCGCACCAAACCTGCAGGCCCGCGTCCGCCTCGTCGATCGCGATCGCCGCGCGCTGCATCGACAGCACCTCCGCGGCGGCGGTGCACAGCCCGTCGACCCGGTTCCCGTCGTGATACAGCGCTGAGAGGAATTCGGTGGTCAATTGATCGAAGGACGTCATCGGACGCGATTCGGGAAGCCCACGCCACCGCGCCTGTCCTGTCCGCCGTTGGTGTTGTCCCTGCTCCTGGAGCGGCCTGCGGCCGTTGGGCAGTGTGGCCCCCGCGCCGCGGACGTAAGCGCGAGAGTCTCCGTCTCTCAGCATAGTGCGATGAAAGGTGCATTGCGGCCGCGACGCGGCGTACCAATCGCCGACGCGAGCAGCGGTCGTGCCGTCGAGCTCTTCCGCTACCAGGTGCGACGCCGTACTCTTACCGCCTACGCACCCGGAGACTGTGTTACTCCGGCTCGGTTTCGACATTCTGCATTCTCTTCTCCGCCCCGGACCCTGGTGGATCACGCATCCACGTTTGATCGATACGGCAAGGGGCCGAATTCATGACCAGCGGCGAGCTCGAATTATCTGCGACAAGAATGCTTTCCGGCCTGACCGCGCTCGTCCGGCTCCGCCCCGAGGTGCCACAGATCTCGCCGGCCAGGGGCACGCTGCTGCGGTTGGCGCTGGAATTCCCCGATGTCGCGCCGGAGGTGATCCGGGCGATCGTCGTGAGCAGCAGTGCCGATCTGCGGCCCAGCGTGGCGGAATCACTGAACGAAATGGCGGAATTACTGGCCCGGCAACGTATTCGGCGAATCGCCGCAGCCGGGAAGGTGGCGTCGGGATGATTGGTTAACGGGTGTCGCACCGGCGGTGATATGGACTGCGGGGCCGATACTTTCACAGCAGGGAGACGCCGGATGCGGTTGTCCATGATGCGGGCTGCGCTGATCGCGACCGCGGTTTCGGTGTTGCTCGCGGTGGTTCCGGCGGCTGCCGTGCCACCGCCGACCGAGCAGACGGCGACATTGCAGGCTGAGCTGGACGAGCTGGTGGCGACGGCCGGGGTGCCCGGCGCGCAGCTGGTGCACACCGTCGCCGGGCGGGTCGATCAATTCGACAGTGGGGTAGGAGATTTCGGTACCGGAGCGCGTTTCCCGGATGGCGCGCAAGTACGGATCGCGAGTATCACGAAGTCGTTTGTGGCGACGGTGGTGCTGCAACTGGTGGCGGAGGGGCGGGTCGAGCTCGACAGTCCGGTGCAGCGTTACCTGCCCGGGGTGGTGCACGGCCCGGGTGGTGACGGTGCGGTCGTCACGGTGCGAAATCTGTTGCAGCACACCAGCGGTATCCCGAACTACCTGTCGAAGATCGATCAGGATTCGGTCGAGGGCTTACGGGCCGCCCGCCCGGCCGCCGAGCTGATCCGGATCGGGCTGGACAGTCCGGCGGAGTTCACGCCGGGCTCCGAGGTCGGTTACTCGAACACGAACTATCTACTGCTGGGGCAGCTGATCGAGCGGGTCACGGGACTGCCGGTGGGGGTGGAGGTCACCCGCCGGATCCTGGTGCCGCTCGGCATGCTCGGGACGTATTGGCCGCTGTACCCGGTCGAACAGATGATCCGCGCACCGCATCCGCGCGGATATCACGAATTCGACGGCGTCCGGGTGGACGTCACCGATATCGACGCCGGGTGGGGGCTGGCCGACGGGGCGATGGTCGCAACCGGCGGTGACCTCAACCGGTTCTTCCTGGCACTGCTCGCGGGCGAACTGCTGCCGCCGGACCTGCTGGCGCAGATGCGCGACGGCCTGCCCACCGGCCTGGTCGGCTACGCCGAGGCCGCCGGACTCGGGCTGTTCCGGTTCTCCACCTCGTGCGGCGTGCAGGCCTGGGGGCACACCGGCGCCATCCACGGTTTCAGCACCCTCAGCGTCGCCACCGAAACTCGCGCCGTCACCGTGGTCATGAACGAACTGCCGGGCGTCGCAGGCAATATCGGGATCACCGTCGGCTCGGACACCATCCTGGAGGCGGTGCTGTGCATGAGCTGACCCGGGCAGTGACTGACTGGAGTGGTACCGGCCGGGCGCGGGTTCCGGTCGGCGGCCCGAACATCGGGTGATACTTGCGCGCGTGTCTGCGACCAAGCTCGATCCGCGACGGCTGCTGGCCGTCCTCGTGGTAGGCGGTGCGACCGCCCTGACGCCCGCCTTCGACAGCGCGGCACAGGTCGACGTGCTGTCCGACTGCGGGTGGAGCCAGCGGATCGGCGCGGACACCGTGAACGTCGCCCTGCCCGACACCTTCGCCAACTACTGGATCGCCGCGATCCCCGGACTGCCCGCCGAGGGCGTCACGCTGCACGGCCAGTTCCCGCACGGGCGCTACATCTCTTTCACCAGCTATCAGGGCTCGCGCACCCTGGACGGGCTCGACGACCTGCGCATCGAACCCGATCCGGGCAGCGTCAACCCGTTCCGGCCGGGCGCCGACCGCACCGCCGCGAAACGGTCGTACACCGTGCACATCAAGCCGGGACCGCGCCCGGAACGGCCCGAACCGAACACCCTCTACGCCGAATCCGGGTTCGCGGTGTTCATATATCGGATCTATCGGCCGGATGCGGGCCTCGGTCCGCTCGGCGGTACGTCGCTGCCGGAGCTGACGATCAATCGGCCCGACGGCCCCGAACGCATGCCCGCCTGCGAGTCCCCGCAGGAGGTCAGTGCTCCCAAGGTCGCGCACCTGCCCAGCGGGGCGCCATTGCCCGCCGACGTAGCCGGGCCCGATCCGCGCCGATGGGTGCGGACCACCGGCAACGGAGTTTTCGCGAACCCGGACAACACCTATCTGGCCGCCCATGTGACACCCGATGCCGGCGAGGTCGTGGTGGTGCGCGCGAAGCTGCCGACCACCCCTGCCACGTATCACGGCGAACCCGAGATGGGGCACGGTCAGCTGCGGTACTGGTCGATGTGCGCCAATGAGCTTGTCAGCACCCGGGTTTCGGCATGCGTCGCCGATGACCAGATTGCTGTGAACGAGGCGGGAGAGTTCACCGTGGTGGTCTCCGACCCCGCCGACCGCCCCGCCACCGCGACCCCGGAGTGCGGAATCGCCTGGCTCCCGACCACCCACGTCGCCACTCTGCTGCTGATGCGGAACCTGCTGCCTGCCGAGGACTTCGCCGAGGCGATCCAGGACGCCCCGGAGGACGATCTGGCCTCGGCCATGGGTGCGTACTATCCGCTTACCACCGTCGAATCGAGCACCGATTTCGAAGCGGCGGAGTGCCCTGCGGCCAGGTAACAAGCCGACCGGTCGGCACTCTCTGTGAGTTCCCCTGTCGCCCAATAGGTTCCGCATGCACGGAGTAGGATTTGTCCGGCATATTCGAACCGGCCGAAGGGGAATCAACTGTGAGCATTATCCTCGCCGCGACACAGGACTTGGTCGGCTCCGCTGTGCTGGCCCAGGTCGGCAATCCGGAACCGCTGGCCCCGCCGATCGCGGACAAATTCCAGCAGATGGTCAGCTATTTCACCTGGTTCGTGCTGCTCGCGGGCATCGTCGCCATCATCTTCGCGGGCGGCAAATTCGCCTGGGAGAAGTGGACCGGCGGCGGCTTGCAATCGCCGAAGATGGTCGCCGGGGCCATGATCGGTGGTGTGGTCGCCACCAGCGCGGGCACCATCATGAACGCCCTCGTCGGCTAGCCGTCACCAGGAGCTCGGGTCGGTGTTCGCGCCGCACAGCACGACACACACCCGTTCGCCGGCATCGGGCCGGTAGCGCCCGGAGGTGATCGCAGCGAGCGCCGCCGCCGCGCCGTGCTCGACCGCGATGCGGCGATCCGCCCACAACATCCGCCGCGCCGCGACGATCTCGTCGTCGGTCACGAGCACCGACTGCGCGTCGAACCGCTGGGCCGCGGTGACGGCCAGCTGCGTGGCCCGGCGCGCCCCGAGCGAGTCCGCGGCGATCGAGCTCACCTCCACATCGACCGGCTCCCCGGCGGTGAGCGCCGCGTTCAGCGCACAGCACCCGGCGGGCTCCACCGCGATCGTCCGCACCCCGTAATGCCCTGCGGCCGTAGCCACTCCGGCGAACAAGCCACCTCCGCCCACGGCCACGACGATGGTGTCCAGCTCGGGCAGGCGGTGGTGAATCTCCTCGGCCAAGGTGCCCGCTCCGGCGGCGATCAACGGATGATCGTAGGCGGCCGACAGCAGCGCGCCACTGGACGCCGCGAACTCCCGGCAGGCCTCCAGCGCCTCGGCGTACTCGGTGCCGACCAGCCGCACCTGCGCGCCGTAACCGCGCAGCCGCTCGACCTTCACCGCGGGCGCTGTCGTCGGCACGAACACCGTCGCCGGAATGCCCTGATTACGCGCCGCCCACGCGCACGCCAAGCCCGCGTTGCCGCCCGAGGCGATGGTCACCCCGGCATCGGGCACGGTGCCCTCGTCCTTGTGCGCCTGCAGGAAGTTCTGTGCCCCACGCGCTTTGAAGGTTCCGGTGTGCTGCATGTACTCCAGCGCGAACCACGCCTCGAACGGATTCGAACCGCCGGGCGCGATGTCGTCAGCGGGTGCGACGGTGACCGGGCGGATCCGGCCTTCGATGCGAGCGGCGGCGTCTTTGACATCCCCGTAAGACAGTTCCATCGTGCTCCTCGATACGCGGTCGATCCGAGGACCATTCTGTCGGATGGGGCAGGCGGCTAGCGGCGGCGGTCCGGGAAGTTGCGCTCGAGCAGGGCGAGTAGATCGGTCAGGTGCCGCTGGTAGGCCTGCTCGTCGAACACCGGGGTGTCGCGCATCGTGAAGCCGTGCTCGGTCTCCGGGTAGACCACCGAGGTGTGCCGCACACCAGCGGATTCCAAAGCCTGCTCCAGCACCTTGATCTGCTCCGGCGGCATCGACTGGTCCGCGCTCGCGTGCGCGACGAACACCTCCGCGGTGACATTGTCGAGGGAATGGTGCGGGCTGTCGGGCGCGTCGGCATCGGCCAGGCGCCCGCCGTGAAAACTGGCCGCGGCGGCGATGAGCGCCGGGTAAGCGGCGGCGGTGCGCAAGGCCATCCGCCCGCCCATGCAGTAACCGGCGACGGCGACCGCGCCCGGCGCGCAGAACTCCGACGCGGCAAGATAATTCAGATAGGCCGCCGCGTCTTGCAGCGATTTCTCCGGGGTGAGTGCCGCGCGCACGGGGCCGAGTTTCTTGAAGAATTCGGCATGCCCCGCCGGATCCCGCCGATCGGGCATCGGCAATACCGGCGAACGCCCGGACCGATACAGCACATTCGGCGCGAGCACCGTGAATCCTTCGGCGGCAATGGTTTCCATGATCTCGCGGATCACCGGGCGGAGCCCGTAAGCGTCGGCGAGCAACAGCACCCCGGGGTGTGCGGCGCCGTCGTCCGGACGGGCCAGATAACAGTCCGCGGTGCCCTCCGGCAGCGCGATATCGGGGGTGCTGAATGCGACGGACTTGCTCACCGATGTCCTCCAAGACAAATGCCGGTCGATACAGCGACGCGCGCGGCCGACAAAGGCCGCCACTTGCGCGATCATAGCGGCGGATCAGCGGTAACGCCGTCGGCGTGGAATCCGGTGGGGGGTCGGATTTAATTCCGAATTATTCCGGCCGGGTAGTCTGCATTCGCTGTTGAAGATTCATGCTCGGTTCGATCCATTGATCCCATCCTGTCGCCTGGTGCGCGGGCGTGACGAGAGGTTGATCTGTGAGGCTGATCTGGCTGACGGTTCCGGCGCTGCTCGCGGCGACGGTGGCGGGGTGCGGCGACGACAAGGCGACGGAAGCGGCGCCCGTGACCGCCACGACGACCGTCGCGGCGACCACGACCGTCGCGCCGCCGGTGGTCGAGGGTGTCCGAATTCCCCTGGGCGACACCGATATGGTCGTCGTGCCCGCCGACGCGGTCATGGATATCAAGGTGCCCGCGGCGTGGGGCGGCGCGGTCTCCGCGTTGCGCTGCACGGTCACCGACAGCACCGGCCGCAACGAGGACCTGCGTTCCGGGGATCAGCGCAAACGCGAATCCCTCGAAGGCCGTGATTGGACCACCCTGTGGACCTTCTCCTCCTCACCGGCCACCGAGGTCACCGTCGGCTGCAAGGACCCGCAGTCCAAGGTCACCACCGGCGACGTCGACTACCTGCGCGTCACACCCCGGGGCCTGATGCCGGAGTAGGTGTCACAGCCCCGACGTAGCCTGGGTTCGTGGCTGACATCAGTGGGTCGCCGGGCTACCGGGAGCGGCCGTCGCGATTCGGCGATGCCGTGGTGTGGGAGCGCACCGTGGCCGCCGGTGACGTGGCGGCCCCGGTGCTGCCCGACGGCTGCATCGATCTGCTGTGGCGTGAGGGCCGCCTGGTTGTCGCGGGCCCGGACACCACCGCCTTCGCCCCGGCCATGCCGGCCGGTACGCGGATCGCGGGCATCCGGTTCTTCCCCGGCACCGCGCCCGCGCTGCTCGGGGTGCCCGCGCACGAACTACGCGACCGCCGAGTAGAACTCGCCGACCTGTGGCCCGCCGCGCAGGTACGCAGGCTCACCGAACAGGTCGACGACGCGCCCGACCGGCTCGCCGCGCTCGAAGCCATCGCGCTGGACCGCGCGGTCGAGGCCGATCCCGCTGATCCGGTGTTGCGCCGGGTCGTGCACGCGCTCGGCTCCGGCCGGTCCGTCGCGGCGACCGCCGTCGCAACCGGGCTCAATGCCCGTGTGCTGCACCGGCGTTCGCTCGCGGCCTTCGGTTACGGCCCGAAGACTCTGGCCCGGATCCTGCGGTTGCAGCGCGCGATGGAGGTGGCGCGTTCGGGCACCCCGTTCGCCGATACCGCGGCCCTCACCGGTTTCGCGGATCAGGCGCACCTGTCCCGCGAGGTGCGCGAGCTGGCCGGAATGCCGTTGGGGGAGTTGCTCGCTCGCGCCTAGCCGTTACGACAGCGGCGCGTAGAGGTCCACCCCGTTGCCGTCCGGGTCCTTGATGACCGCGTAGCGCTGGCCCCACGCCGCGTCGAACGGTTTGAGCTCGGCCTCGTACCCGGCGTCCACCAGTTCCGCGAAGACGGAGTCGACCTCGGCGGCCTCGGCGCAGCGGAACGCCATCCCGATCCGCCCGCCGTCGGCCGTCGCCTGCCACTCGGGGTAGAACGACTTGATCACGGTTTCGGTGTCCAATGCGATTCGTACGCCGCCGGGAATTTTCGCCTCGGCGTGTGATTCGGTCTCGGCCCCCTCCGGGAACGCCAGCCCCAGCCGTTGGTAGAACGCCACCGAAGCCGCCATATCCGAAACCACGATGCTGAAGAAATCCAATTGCGGAGTCATGGCTCTCACCCTAGGAGCCCGCCGCGAGCCCGGTCTTGAAGAAATCGGACTCAGTGTGGCGCGGGTACCAGTTCCGCGATGAGGTTCTCGACGAGGATGCGGATGTGGTCGCGGATCGGGCGCACCACCTCGATGGACTGCCCCGACGGATCGGGCAGTACCCAGTCTCTGTAGCTGATGCCGGGGAAATACGGGCAGGCATCGCCGCAGCCCATCGTGATCACCACATCGGAAACGCCGACGGCTTCGTCGGTCAGTTTCTTCGGGGCGGCATCGGAAATGTCGATGCCGATCTCGGCCATGGCGGCCACCGCGACGGGGTTCACCTGCTCGCCGGGCGCACTGCCCGCGGAACGTACTTCGATACGGCCCCCGGAGAGCGCGGTGAGGAAACCGGCCGCCATCTGGGAGCGACCGGCATTGTGCACGCAGACGAACAGCACACTGGGTGTGTGGGCCATCGAGCGCCTTTCGGGGGTGAGGAGAGAGCTACCAGGGCTGTGCCGCCTGCCGGCCGACGCGACGTCGGTGGCCGAAACGCTGTCGTAGCGTAAGGGATACAGGTTCTCGCCTCATGCAGATGGGCCGGTTCCGGCGCGTTCGATGCGCCCGGGTCGGCTTGCCGAAAGATTGCTGTGCAGCTGGTGGTGGGTGTCGGCAAACCGGGCGCGCCGACGGCGGGCCCGGTTCGCGACGCCTCAGATCGGGCGCAGGTCGATGACCTTGCGCAGGCGGACGCGGTCGCGTTCCAGGCGCCGGGCCTCGTAGGCGATCGGGAAGTAGCGCAGCCGCTCCGGCAGCAACGGCACCAGCCGCGCGATCAGCCAGCCCAGTGCCCGGAGTTTGCGCTCATCCGCTTCGGACCAGGTCAGCCCGAGCTTGCGGCGAGCGGGTTCGGGCGTGGTGCCGACGGTGACGAAATACTGCAGCTTGCCCACCGGCGCGACCGCAGCCCGCCAGAGCGGCGTGAGCATCCGCGGCAACTGCTTGGGCGGCGCGACCGACTGGATGACCCGCAGGTAGTCGCGGGCCGTGCCGGTAGCTTCCAGGTGGTTCTCCACCATGTCGGCGAAGAACTTCTCGAACGCGGCGAAGTCCGCCGGAATCTCCTTGGGCGCCACCGAGAAGTTGCGCATCATCTGCAGCGTTTCCTGGTAGTACGCTTCCTTTTCCGCGTAGGTGAGCGGCCGGCGTGCGAAGTACTTCGCGTTCTCGGTGAAGGCGAAAGTCCCGGTGTGCAGCACCCACGCCCACGGCCCGGACGCCAGCGCCTGGTGCTTGAACCCCGCCTCGTCGGTGGTGTTGAGGGTGGCGTGCATGGTGCGTAGCCGGGCGGCTTCGGCGAGTGCCTCCTCGCCGCCGTAGACCCACATCATCACCGAGGAGATGCTGCGCAGTGCCCGGCCCACCGGGTCGGTGCGGAAGGTGGAGTGCGCGTCGACCACCGCGGCGATGGTCGGCTCCATGGTCTGGAGCAGAAAGGCCGAACCCGCGGTCAGCGAGAAGGTGATGAGCCCGGTTTCGTCCCAGGTGCGGGTGCCCGGGCGAAACGGGTTGGGGGGCGGGAGTTCCGGTGCGGTGGCTTCGAGGGCGGCAGTCATCGCGATCTCCTTTGATCGACCTTCACAAGACAATGAGAAGATTAGACCAACACTCTCTCATTATCTAGGTCCCGCGAATCGCCCCTGGTCATACGCCCTCTTCAGTTCATCGGGCCGAGCACGCTGTCCAGATAGGGGTTGGTGAACAGTCCCTTGGGATCGAACCGCCGGCGCACCTCGGCGAACTGATCCCAATGCGGGTAGCGCTCGCGCAGGGTGTCCGCGGTCTGGAAATGCCGCTTACCCCAGTGCGGGCGGCCCTCGTAGCGATCGAAAACGGCCTCGCAGGCGCGGAAGAACGGCTCCCACTCCATGCCCTGGTACTGGTGCACCGCGATGTAGCAGGTGTCGCGGCCACCAGCAGGGGAGAGGAAGGCGTCGTCAGCGGCAACCCAGCGCACCTCGATGGGCATCGGGGTCTCGTACTTCGTGGCAAGCTCCTTGATCGCGCGGATGGCGTCGGCCGAATGTGCCCGCGGGATCGCGTATTCCATCTCGGTGAAGCGGAACAGCCTGGGGGAGGCGAACACCCGGTAGGACCGGTCGACCTGGCGGCGGTAACTGCCCGCGTAGGCCGCGCCGCGGTGGATCCACGGAATCACGCCCGGGCGCCACTTGCTGAGGCGGCACAGGCCGTCGAACATGTAGTTCGACATCAGGATGTCGGCGAACCAGTCGACCGCCTTGGCGCGCGGCTGCTCCGGCAGCTCGGTCGCGTTGTTGCGCTTGGTCATCGCCAGCGGGCTGTGCGCGAACATGTAGAACTCGAAGTGCTCGTTGCCGTCTACGTGGGAGTCGAGGTCGTCGAGGATCTCCTCGACCGGAACCGGGCGTTCGATGCCTTCGAGCACGAACGAGGGCACCAGCTGCAGCGTCACCGCGGAGACCACGCCGAGCGCGCCGACGCTGACCCGCGCCGCCCGCCAGCTGTCCGGATCGGAGGCCTCGTTCAGTTCCACCACGCTGCCGTCGGCGAGCACCAGCTCCATCGAATGCAGTGCGGCCGAGATGTTCTGCAGGCCCGCGCCGGTGCCGTGGGTGCCGGTGGCGGTCGCGCCCGCGATGGTCTGGACGTCGATGTCGCCGAGATTGGGGAACGCCAGGCCGGAGGCGTGCAGAGCGTTGCTCGCGGCGTTCAGGGTGAGGCCGCCCTCGACCCGAACCAGACCGGAGGCGCTGTCGACCTCGAGGATGCGGTTCATGTTCGACAGGTTCATCAGCGTGCCGTCGGTGAGCACGGCGTCGGTGAACGAATGTCCCGCGCCGGCGACGCGTACGGTGTGGCCTCGGTCGGCTGCGCGGGCGAGGATTTCCGCGATTTCGTCGCGATTGCGCGGTGCGGCGACGTCGGCTGGAGCGCAGCGTTGATCGCCGGCCCAGTTCACCCACGAGTTGGTCATGTGACCAACTTTAAGGGAACTCTGTGACCTGCGCTACCCCGCTGCTGGTTTTTACGAGTTCCGGCGGCGCCCGTTGCAGCCCTTGGCCTGCTCGACCTCTTCGTCGGTCAGCGGAGCCACCGTCAGTGGCCGCCGCGGCACCGCGTCCGAGCGCAGGCCGTTGAGCGCGATGGCCATATAGCGCTGCCAGGTGTCGGAGTTGACCGGCCGGGCGAATTCGGCCAGCGCGTCGACCATATGGATGAGCGCGAAGAAGTCCGACGGCTCGATGCCGGGCGCCAGCGCACCGGCGTCCTTGGCGCGGTCGATGATGAAGCCGACCGTCGGCTTGATGCGATCGCGCACCTGGGTGAATCGCTCCAGGTCGTCCTCGAGTTCCAGCAGGACATCGCTGAAGCCGCGATTGGTGGCCAGGTGGGTGCACGCATATTCGAAGAACTGGACCATCCCGAGCCACGGATCCTCGTGCCGCGCCGCGTCTTCGGCGGCCACCGCGAACTCGTCGATCTTCTGTGCGAAGACCTCCGCGATCAGTTCCTTCTTGTTGGCGAATCGGCGGTACACCGTCCCGACCCCGACTCCGGCGCGCTCGGCGACGTCGTCGAGGGTGATCTCCAAGCCGTGCTCGGCGAACAGGTCCGCCGCGGCGGCGAGGATCCGTTGCTGGTTGCGGGCGGCATCGGCGCGTAAACGCCGTGGTGGAGCGGGTGTAGTGGCCTGATTCACAACTCGATGCTAGCAACGGATCGGATAAGTGGAGAGTTGATCTCCGCTATTGCTCGAAAAGCGTTGCGGGTCAGCAGTTGGTCGGCGCGGGGCGTCCGGCGAAACGATCCGACATGTACATGAACGCGTTCGGCAAGCCCTGGATGACCGCGGTGGCGTGGTCGGCGCCGGGGACCATCTCGAGCAGCATCGGGGTGCCCGCGGAGCAGTAGCGTCCGGCCAGTTCGCGCACCAACTGCGGGTTGACCTGGTCGGCGTCACCGTGCCACTGGTAGACCGGCGCGCGCGGCACGCCGGGGTAGGTCTCCAGGCTGTTCTCGTGCAGGATCCGGATCAGGGTCGGATCCGCGTTGCTCACGCTGACTTGGGTCGCGCCCGGCTGGAACACGTCATAGAAGCTGCGGTTCGCCCCGGCCGAGATGATCTCGGCGGAACAGGCGTTCGCGATCTGGTTGCGCAGCCCGTGACCGGCGTCGTTGAGCTTGGGCCCCATGTTCACCTCGTCGGGGTACTCCCGCTCCAAGCCCATCGCCGCCGCGAAACCCAACCCGAACAGCGCGTGCGGTGACTGTCCGACGTCCAAAGCGAGCTTGCCGATGTTCACCGGCACACCACCCTGGGCGACGCCGACGATCGGCAGCTCCGGCGCGTATTCCGGAGCGAGGGCCGCCGCGAAGCCGGTCGTCATCCCGCCACCGGAGTAGCCGGTCATGCCGACCTGGCTCTCGGCGAGATGCGCCGGTTCGAAGCGCCGGACCGCGCGGACGCTGTCGAGGGTGATCTTGCCGCCGAGTTTGGCCGCCCCGTAGGCGCTCGTCGGGCCGAGATGGTCGGGAACGTTCACCGCCCAGCCGCGGGCCAGCGGGAGATTCAGCGCCGCCGCCTCCTGCATCTGGCCGTTGAACAGGCTGTGCGACGGCGCGCATTGCATGCCGAGCGAGTTGACGAAGGCCTGATATGAGAGCAGTGGACGACCGCCGCTACTTCCGGTGTCGCTGCTGCCGGCACCACCCACCGGGATGAGCAGGGTGGTGACGGCGGCGATCGGATTGTCGTGGGAATCGCTGGAGCGGAACAGCAACTGCCATCCGGTGGCGCCGGGGAAACCGGGCGTCGGGACGGAGCGGCTGCGAATGACATCGCCCGGCTGGAAGTTTGCGATATCCGGCGGCGCCCAGTAGAAAGCGTCCGGGTCCGGGATCGGGTAGATCGCCGCCGTCGCGGGCGGCGCACCGAGCAGACCGGTCGAAAGCGCGGTTGCCGCAACCACTGTCAGCGCGCGCACCGCTGCCCGGCGCAGTCCTCGCACGCTGGAGGTTTGCGGCTGCTCCGTCGGGGGGTATTGACACGTGGTCGGAACTGCCTGTCGTGCCGCCATCTTCGCTCCCGGTATGAGGGTGTGCAGAATCGGTGGGACTTTCGGCGAAACCTTGGTGGGAATTCGTACGTGGTAGCGGCGTGCAAGTCAACGAACGAGGCTGTTCTTCATGGGCGTGGCGTCCCCTGGGGACCGTACCGTGCGGTCCTACCGATACCATGCTGCGCGATGACATTCGGCGCGGCAGGAGGTCAGGACATGGGTTCGCGGACCCGTACCCCGGCCGTCGAGCCGATGGTGCTGGTGGCGATCGCGTTCGGTGGCGGGCTCGGCGCGGTGGCGCGCCACGGCATCGGCGAGCTGTGGCCGGTGCTGCCCGGGCGCTTTCCGTGGTCCACGTTCATGATCAACGTCGTCGGCTGTTTCCTGATCGGGATACTGATGTTCCTGATTACCGAGGTATGGGTTGCTCATCGGCTGCTAAGGCCGCTGCTGGGCGTCGGATTCCTTGGTGGCTTTACAACTTTTTCGACCTATAGCCTCGAAATTCGTAGACTGCTCGAATCTGGTGACACGGCCGTGGCATTCGGCTATCTCGGGGGAACGGTGGTGGCGGCGTTGGCCGCGGTGGTGCTCGGCCTGGCGGCCGCGCGGGTAGTGACAGGACGAAGGCGGGGACAGCAGGCCCGACAGGGCAACCGACGAGACGCGAAGGGGGTCGACCGATGAACGGGGTGCTGGTGGTGCTCGGCGGCATGGTCGGCGCACCGGCTCGTTACCTTCTCGACCAGGCTGTCGCGGCCCGTTTCGGATCCCGGCTGCCATGGGGCACATTGACCGTTAACATTGTCGGTTCGGCGGTGCTCGGCGCTCTCATCGGCGCCGGGGTTGACGGATCCTGGCTGGCCGTCGCCGGTACCGGCTTCTGCGGTGCGCTCACCACGTACAGCACGTTCGGTTACGAAACCATCCAGTTGGTCACCACCGGTGCCTACGCGTCCGCGTTCGGCAACGTGGTGCTCAACGTGGCGGCCGGCCTGGCCGCGGTGTTCGCTGCCGCGTCTGTAACCCAAGGGTTGTGGGCATGATCCTGATGACGAGCCGGGCGCAGCCGACACTGAAGGGAGACCCGAGCATGGCCCATGATCGAGCCGGGCGTCCCGCGCGCCCGACCGACCTGGAAGACATCGCACACTTGGTGACGGCCTACTACAGCCGCATTCCGGATCCGAAGGAGCCGGCGCAGCAGGTGGTCTTCGGTACCTCGGGCCATCGCGGATCCAGCCTCGACACCGCGTTCAACGAGGCGCATATCCTCGCCGTCACCCAGGCGATCGTCGAATATCGCGCCACGCGGGGGATTACCGGTCCCGTGTACCTGGCCCGCGACACGCACGCACTGTCGGAGCCCGCGTGGACGACCGTGCTGGAGGTGCTGGCCGGCAACGGCGTCACCGCCGTGGTCGACGCCCGCGACCGCTACACCCCGACCCCGGCGCTGAGTCATGCCGTGCTGCGCCACAATCGGCGGCGCACCAAGCATCAGGCCGACGGCATCGTGGTCACCCCGTCGCACAATCCGCCCCGCGACGGCGGCATCAAATACAACCCGCCGCACGGTGGCCCCGCCGACACCGTCGCCACCGACGCCATCGCCGCGCGCGCCAACGAACTGCTGCGCGCGGGCCTCACCGAGGTCAAGCGCACCACCCTGCGCAACGCCATGCGGACCCTGGTGGAGCGCTACGACTACCTCGACCACTACATCGCCGACCTGCCGAATGTGCTGAACCTGGACGCGATTCGGGGTGCGGGCATCCGGCTGGGCGCCGACCCGATGGGCGGGGCGAGCGTCGACTACTGGGAAGAGATCGGGCAGCGCTACGACCTCGAGCTCGAGGTGGTCAATCCCTTTGTCGACCCGACCTGGCGGTTCATGACGCTGGATTCGGACGGCAAGATCCGGATGGATCCGTCCTCGCGGTACGCCATGGCGGCGCTGGTCGCGATCAAGGACGACTACGACATCTCCACCGGCAACGACGCCGACGCCGACCGGCACGGCATCGTCACGCCCGACGGCGGGCTGATGAACCCGAACCATTTCCTCGCCGTCTCCATCGAGTATCTGGTGGCGAACCGGATGGGCTGGGACGCGCTCACCAAGATCGGCAAGACGGTCGTCACCTCGTCCATGATCGACCGGGTGGTCAGCGTCCTCGGCCGCGACGTGCACGAGGTGCCGGTCGGATTCAAATGGTTCGTGCCCGGATTGTTCAGCGGCAGCCTGGCTTTCGGCGGTGAGGAAAGCGCCGGGGCGTCGTTCCTGCGCCACGACGGCACGGTGTGGACCACCGACAAGGACGGCATCCTGATGGCGCTGCTCGCCGCCGAGATCGCCGCCGTCACCGGGCAGAGCCCGTCCGCGCGATACGTCGAGTTGGAGCGTCGCTACGGCAGCCCCGCCTACGCCCGGATCGACGCGCCTGCCAGCGCGGAACAGAAAGAGCGTCTGGCGAAGTTGAACCCGGACATGATTGCCAGCACAGAGATCGCGGGCGAGCCGATCACCGCCGTCCTCACCCGGGCGCGTGGAAACGGCGCGCCGCTGGGCGGATTGAAGGTCACCACCGAGAATGCGTGGTTCGCCGCCCGCCCGTCCGGCACCGAGGACAAGTACAAGATCTACGCCGAGTCGTTCCACGGACCCGAGCACCTGACGCAGGTGCAGGCGGCCGCGGAGGAAATGGTCGGGCAGGCGCTGCAAGGTGCCAAGTAAGGATTTGCCGGGTCCCGGAGTGGGTCCGGGGGGCGGTGGCGCTGTCGCGACCGGGGATCAGGCCGGCGGAAGGGTCGGGGCCGGGGATCCGGCGATCGATGGGACCGTGACGCCCGCCGAGTCGGTGACGATCCGCGAGCCGGTGCGGCGGGGCCGGAGTCGGCCCGAACCGCTGCCCGTCGAGATCTGGGTGCTGGTCGGGGGCTCGTTCGTCATCGCCCTCGGGTTCGGCTTGGTCGCACCTGTGCTGCCCCAGTTCGCGCGCAGCTTCGGGGTGGGCGTGGCCGCCGCGTCCGCGATCGTGAGCGCGTTCGCGTTGATGCGGTTGCTGTTCGCGCCGTTCAGCGGGCGGCTGGTGCAGCGGCTGGGGGAGCGCTGGGTGTATCTCAGCGGGCTGCTCATCGTGGCGGTGTCGACCGGTGCCAGTGCGCTGGCCCAAACCTATTGGCAGCTGCTGGTTCTGCGGTCGGTGGGCGGAATCGGGTCGACCATGTTCACCGTGTCCGCGCTGGCCCTGGTGATCCGGATGTCGCCGCCGCAGCAGCGCGGTCGGGTGTCCGGGGTGTGGTCGACCAGCTTCTTGGTGGGATCGATCAGCGGACCGCTGGTCGGTGGTGCGCTGGCCGGGCTCGGGGTGCGTGCGCCGTTCGTCATCTACGCGCTCGCGCTGCTCGCGGTGACCGCCGCGGTGTACCTGGCGTTGCGAAACTCGAAACTGGCCGCGCCCGAAGTGAGCGGCGTGCTGACGGTGATGTCTTTCCGGCAAGCGCTCGACCGCTCGGAGTACCGGGCGGTGCTGTGGTCGAACTTCGCCAACGGCGCCGCCATCTTCGGTGTGCGCATGGCGTTGGTGCCCTTGCTCGTCGTCGAGGTGCTGAAGCTGCCCAGCGGGATGGCCGGTGTCGCGCTGACGACGTTCGCGGCGGGCAATGTGGCGGTGCTGTTCCTCGCGGGGCGCGGCTCGGACCGGTTCGGGCGCAGGCCCTTCCTGATCGCCGGAGCATTGATCTGTGCGGTCGGCACCGCCGGGCTCGGGTTCGCCCCGAATCTGCTGTGGTTGCTGGTGACTTCGGTGATCGCCGGCATCGGATCCGGCATGCTCACCCCGAGTCAGCAGGCCGCGCTGGCCGACATCATCGGGCCGAAGGCGCGTGGCGGGCCGGTACTCGCCGGGTTCCAGATGGCCGGGGATCTCGGGACGGTGATCGGGGCGGTGTCCGTCGGCGCGCTGGCCGAATACACCTCCTATGAGGTGGCGCTGACCGCCACCGGGGCACTGCTCGCCGCCGCGGCCGTCGCGTGGTTGCTGGTGCCGGAGCCGATGCAGCGGGGCGCCGGGATGGTCGACGAGCCGGAGCGACCCAAAGTCGAGTCCGGCTGAGGAGACCCGTCGGTCCGCGTGTCGGTACGGCCCGGCGGCGGCGGTGGGCGGCTGGTGCGGCAAAGTATCCGGGGTGAGCGATTCGCGTCCGAATTACACCCCGCGCCCGATGTCCAGCGCGACCACCTACGCGCTCGGCGCCCTCGCCCTGGTTGTCGTCGTCGCCATCGCGATCGTCGCGGTCCGAAACGGCCGTCAGGATGAGTTGCCCGTCCGCAACGACGGCTACGGCGCGGTCCACAACGCCGCCGTGGTTTCCGTCCTCGGCGCCGACGGGACGATCCTGCTCGGCCGCCCCGACGCCGCGAAGACCATCGACATCTTCGAGGACCCACTCTGCCCCGCCTGCGCCATGGTCGAACGCGCCTACGGCCAGGAACTCGCGCAGCGGGTCGACGACGGCAAACTCGCCATCCGCTACCACTACGTGAACTTCCTGGACAAGCAGTCCGGCAGCGGCGACTACTCCACCCGCGCCATCGCCGCCGTCGAATGCGTCGCCGCCGCCGGTTCCGGGCCCGTCTACTCCCAGTTCCAGCACACCTTGTTCACCAGCAAGCAGCCCAAGGAAGGCGGCGACAGCGATCTCACCAACCAGCAGCTCGCCGACATCGCCCGCGAATCCGGGGCACCTGCCGACGCGGTCCAATGCGTCGTGTCCGGCGCGAAAGTCGAAGCCGCCAAGGCCAATGCCAAAATCGCCAGCGATGCTCTGAAGGTTCTGAACGACGGAAAGGTCGCCACCCCTTCGGTTTTCGACGGGACGAACCGTCAAGACATGAACAATCACAACTGGGTCGCCGAGGTGGCCGGAGCGTAATTACCGTTCGGTGTCGGGGATTTCGTCCTCGGGGGTGATTTGGCGGAGTTGGCGGTGCAGGGGGCCTGTCACGGGGTAGGCAAGGTCTTCGGGGGTTGGGGAGTCCGCGTGGAAGGGGGAGGGGCGGCGCGGATCGGAGTCGATGGGCGGGGGCGCAGGCGGGGCGTCGATGTCGGTGTGCGGGAAGAGGTATCGGGCACCCTCGCGAATGGTGGTGTGGATGTCGCCGTTCGGGGTGGTCCATTGCAGGCGGTCGGCATCCGCGCGCCAGACGCGCCAAGGTTGTTTCTTGTTGTCCGACAAGGATTTCAGGCGGTGGTGGCGGCTACACAGCACCGCGAGGCCGGATCGAGGTGAATTGGTGGTGGGCCGCGCATCGAGTTCGCACTCGGCGGCCGGAAGTACGCAACCCAGGAAGCGGCACATTCCGTCGATCGCGCGTACTTCGCGGACCAGACGGGCGGCTTCCGCGGCTGCCACCGGTTCCGGGGAGCACTCCGGGATGACCTCGAATCGCGCGTGTTCGGACAGGATTCGCGCCAGGGCCGCGTCGATGGGTCCGTAGCCCGCCAGGAGGGCCGGCGCCTCCTGCATGCCGAACAGCGAATCGGCTGGTATTCCGATCTGAATCAGCGGGCGGCGCGGTGTCTCGGCCTCGATCTGGGCCGGGCAGCGATCACCACGCCCGCAACCACACCGCAGACTGCCCGAGCCGTCCGCCAGAGCGACCAATGCGTCTGCGCGGCGCTGCGGCATGGTCCGTGGATCCTGGGCGCACACCTGCAGGCTCATCTCCCGCAGACGCATCGCCACCGTTTGCGCGCCCGGCGCCGGCAGCAACCCGTCGAACACCGCCATGCTGTCCTGCACGGCCCGGATCCGGATCTCCCGCTCCTCCTGCCGCACTTCCCGGCGTCGTTGCGCCCCACCGGGATCCAGCCGCGCCGCCCACCGCCGCGCCGCCTGCCGCAACCGCGCGGGATTCGTCCGCCCCGCCGCCTCGATCAACCGCGGCTCCAGCACCTCGACCATCTCCTTGGTCAAGGCCCGCGTGCTGTCGACGATCACCCGCACCTTCGCCAGATCGATCCGCCCCGCCGCGAACGCCTTACGCGTCCGCGGCAGCACCTCCTCGAGCGCCAGCCCGATATCGATCAGCGCCGCCGCCGTCCCCTCATCGGCGTGCAACGCCACCGCCGCCTCGGTCGCCGCGAACTCCCCACCCCGCACCCCACCCGGCCCCGGCTCCACACTCCGCGCCCGATGCCGCCGATACAACTCCCGCACCGCACCCACCTCCGCCGCCTGCGCAGCAGCGGCCACCCCATGCACCTCCCGCAACGCGTCGATGAGTCCTTCGTCACCCATCGCCCCGAAGTCCAGGTCAGCCAGCCGATCGAGTTCGAACATGCGTTCGATTCTACGTCCCGCAAACCCACCCCGCCAGCCCATATCTAGGCGATTTGGTTTCCACACACCACGTCGTGTAACTTCATTCAAGCGCGAACGGGGAAGCCCGGGAGCGTCCACCCAGGGGCTATGGCGCAGCTGGTAGCGCACCACACTGGCAGTGTGGGGGTCAGGGGTTCGAGTCCCCTTAGCTCCACAATCAGGGTCTGATCGAAAGATCAGGCCCTTTTTGCTGTCCCGGCACGGCTAGGCCGGTTCGCGGCGGAGCCAGTTCGGCCGCGAACGGTTCGGCAGTGCATGCCTTGCTACGATCCGCTTGATCAACTGATGTGCCGCTAGTGCGGCATGGCGGGGGTGTCTGTGAATCCGATGGAACCAGTCGCTATTTCGCTGCGTCGAAGTGAGTAGGTGTAGTTCTACGGCTTCGTCCGTGATGGTCGGGCCACGGCGGTATGAAGGAGTGTGTATGGCTGGCTTTCTGAGTGTTGATATCGAGGTGCTGAGCAAGGCCGCGCAATCACTGAGCAACGCCGAACAGGTGCTGAATGACGCGATGAAGCTGATGTCGAAAGACAGCCATCCTGACATCGGAACCAAGGAACTCAATGATGCTGCCGACAGCTTTCAGACGCGATGGAAGTACGGCATCGAACGCATCGGTGAGTCTGCGAAAGTGACCGCAGAGGGCGTCACGAAGTGCCTCGAGGCGTATCAGGCGACAGATGGTGCCTATGCGAAGGCGCTCGAGCAAGCCAAAGCGGCCGTACCGTCATGAGCCAAAACCCTTACCCCAACTTGGGATTCAATCCGGTCCCTGGCGCAGTGAGCGATGTAGCCGGTCTCCAAGCGCAGATCAACAAATCATACGAAGCCGTCCAAGAAACCAACACATTGTTGACACGCTTGCGTAACAGCAACGACGACGTGTGGAAGGGAGACGCCGGCAACGCATTCCGCGCCAGTTTCGACGCCACATTGGCTCAAGACCTCGGCTACGCGCAGAGCTCCCTCGAGAAGGCCGTGGCTCTGATCCAGGAGTGGCACACGAACCTCGTCAGCTTCCAGAACACCGCCAAAGGGCTGGAGACCGAAGCGGCGGAAGCCAGAGCGCAGCTCACACAAGCCACAGCGAAGTTGCAGCAGGCGCGGTCTAATCCGGACTTGTCGCTCGCGAACCAGAGTTTCTCGGACGCGGATCTGCCGGCCGCTCAAGCCCGTCTCAATGCAGCGATCGCGCAGGTGCAATCCGCGAGCGCTGCAGTCGATGACTGGCAGGAAAAGCTCGACGCCCTCATCAAGCGCGCACGTGATCTGGAAACAACTCATGACACGCTGGCCCGCCGGATTGCCAGCGAATTGGATACTGCCGCCAAGGATTTCGCTCCCAGTCCGCCGGACAAGAGTATTTGGGATAGCATCACCGACTGGATCAAGGGCGTCGGTGATTGGATCGACGAGCACCGCAAGGGCCTGTACGACATCCTGTCGACCACGGCCGCCATTGCTGGGCTGCTGGCGGTGGTTACTCCTCCCCCTATCGATGCCATCGCGTTGGGAGTCGCCCTGGTCGCGGGCGCCGGGGCACTGGGACTCAGTTTGACAGATGAAGAATTACGGGACGATCTGCTGAACGGGAGTCTCAAGGAAAAGGGAATGGCGGCGCTGCAGTTGACCGGCGACACGTTAGGTTTGATCCCGGGTGTCGGCGCGCTGGGTAAGACTTTGAAGGTCGGGGTGCTCGGTGAAGCGGTGGATGCGGCGGCGGATGTGGGTCGGCACGCCGCTTCTGCTGTTCCGGTCGGCCGACTCGAGGCTATGGCCAGGACATTCTCCGAAGCCGCGCACAATCCCGGGTGGTTGAACCAGAAGATGATCGATAACAATACGTTCAACATCACAAACCAATTGACCGACTCGGGGGCATCCGCCGCGGTGCACAAGGTGCTTCAGTTCACCGGTGTCGAAGGGAAGTTCAGCACGCCTGATCCGGCCAGTGCCTTGCTGGTCTTCAAGCGGGCCGAGGGTGCCGCCGGTGCGTTGGCGGGCTTGGCCATAGGCAAGGTGTTCGGAGACTGACATGAGCACACCACAGGCGAAATCCAGTCCCGGGTATTCCATTTCAGTCGATATACCGCCCGGCTATCACGAATTGCCTTTGTCGAATATCGATGAAATTCTGAGTAGGGCGCAGCCGGTGGTGGCATCGGTGCTGTCCGATGACCTGAGGCCGGAAGTGCCGAAGGTGGTCGGGACGTTGCAATTCATGCTCAGTAAGCTGGCGAGTAAGAACGCCCTCTATTGCGGAATCGGAAGGCATGCTTCCACCGATGGGCATCCGGTGAGTTCATGGTTGACCATATCCTCGCTCGACTACGGCCAGGCGGAGAACCCTCGGCTGGTCCTGCACGGTCTGGCGACAGCGAAACTGGCCGATTCGTCGTGGCAGGTCGAGTTCGTCGAGATCGGGGGCCGGCAAGTATTGGTTTCCGAGTCCGTGCAGACATATCCGGCACCCGATGTCGCCGACTTGGCAGAAGCCGGCGACGCTGTTCCTGCGTACCAGCTGGAGGCGCTCGTGCCGTCCGGCGACGGAAGTGCTGTCGCGGCAATAGAATTCGCTACGTCGAACGTCGATCAGGGGCCGGAATACCTGGCGATGATTTTCGCGATGGTTGCGTCGCTCGAATTCGAGAAGGTTTTGCCGATGACATCGAGCCTGGACCTATGATGACTGGAGCATCGGACGGGGCCGGGCAGCGAGCCGAGACCGCCACCGTGGCGCCGCCGGCGGGGCGGGCATTCGATACTTCGGCAACTCGATCTGCGATACGCAGGAATATGTGGTTCAGCTGGGTGTTTCTATTGGCCGGTGCCGCCTGTTTGCCTCTGACAGTGCTCATGTTGAATGCCTTCGATACTCCCGGCGCTTCCGGAGCAAGGAAAGTGGGGGTGCTGGCTGCCGAGGTCACCGGCGTGGTGGGCATTCTCGGTACCGTCTTCGGAATAGCGGTGGTGCGCATAAGCCTTCGGAAGCGGCGATCCGCCCGCCGCTATCCCTGGGTGCTCTGGCCTATCAACTACATCAGGGCCGGGCGCCATGAATGGGTCGAGTTGCTGGATCGTTTCGGCCGACCGGTCTCCGCGCTGATCCTGAGCACTTGGCCGAAGGACATCGGAAAGCTTGTCAACCACAAGACTGAAACGATCTGGTTCGCTGGCAACCCAGAAAAGTACGGTGTGATCTCGCGTCCAGGCGGAGCCGATGTTCGCTACGCCTACCTCTCCAAAGGCCGGCAACCGCCACGGTTCTCGTTTCGAACGGATGCCGGGGATGGTGCGGTCAGGCAGGGCGAGTTCACCCCGGATGTCTCGCGGCACGAATTGGTCCGCGAGCACGGCAAGTTGCGGATGAAGCCGATAGAAGAAGCGGCGGTGCCTGATCGCCATGGCGCGAAAGGCGATGAAAGGTACCCATCGTCACGCATGCTTCGCCGGGTATTGGCATTCGCCTTCGATTGGCTTGTGCACCTGGGCGTCGGGCTGGGTTTGGCGGCCGTTCTCATCCCGGGGTTTTCCGTCCAAGCTGTTGGAAAACTGGAGTGGAAGTACGTCGGTATCGCACTCGGGTTTTGGCTGGCAACGTCCGCGGTCGACCGCATTCTCCTTCAGGGTCTGTTTCACACCACCATTGGCAAAGCGTTGTTCGGGCTGTGCGTGATACGGCCCGACAACGGATCGTTTCCTTCCTACGGCAGGCTGGCACGGGTCTGGCTCATGAACGCCTACTTCTCGTTGATGCTGCCGCTGGCGCTACTCGGTGGCGACGGGCCCGGCCCCGACAATCTCGACGACTACTTCCTCCCCGCAGTCCGGCGACGAGATGTTCGGCCCCAGCCGATGCTCGATCGATAGGACATAGGCCAGACCGGTCAGGCAGCCCCGTATTCACCCTGCCGAAAGGCCGACGGCGGCGTACTGCGGTAGAAGTAGAACTCGATGTCGAGAGGTGTGTGGTGAGTCAGGTTCGCAAGGTGGTGGGTGGCCCCACCACCCTGGTGTGGATGCTCGGAGTTTGCGCCGGGTCTGTCCTGTTCGTGCTGGCGGTGACGGGGCAGGGGATCCGGATCGGACAGCATGTCAATGCCGACGTCGGGCCGTTCTTCGGATTCTTGGGCGGAATCGTCACCGGACTGGTGTTGTGGTCGTTGCTGCTGCGGGTAGCTTGGCGCTACCGACGGGAGTACCTGCGCCGGAAGGGAACCCACAGCATCGGCTCGGTGGTCGACTCGGATTACCGGCATACGCTGCGTTCCAGTGTGGTGACCCAGCGCGAAGTGAGTATCGAGGTGCTGGTCACTCACCCCGAGACCGGCGAGGCCCTGCAGGTGCGCAAGAGATACTGCTTTGTCGAGTTCCGTGCCCGCCGGGCCAGGGCGCTGCATGCTGAATTCCCCACGGGCACACCGATGCCCGTATTCCTTCGCGGAAGGTACGCGGCATTCGATATCCCGGACCGGCCGGGATGGCTGGATATCTGGTAATCGAGCGGTCAGCCAGGGCGGCGAGCAGGGGGACGATCGTCTCAGAACCTGGCCGAGGCGCTGGCTGACAACCAAAGGCTACGAGAACATTTGGAGCAGCTCGGAGGGCTCGGGGTAGCCAGCGCACCCCTAATCGGCACCGAATTGCCGGCCCGGTTCTCCAGCAACGAGCCCGCGCCGGGACGGACCAGGCGGATCGTGTCCACCGTCTTGATGCCTGACGGATAAGCGTGGCGGAATTCGTCACGCGGGGGCCAATAGATTTCCCGGCTTGCGCCGTATTCCCTTGGTGCGCAGGATAACTCCATGGCACTCACCGTCGTGTACGACCTCGATGCGGATCTGGCGAAACTCGGCTCTTTCGAGTCCGCCTGGAAAGCTCAGAAGGAGAAGTTGACCTGGGCGGCGGACACAATCAACAACGCGGCCAACAGCGTGGTCGGAGAGGGGTGGAGTGGACCCGCGGCCACTCGATACAACAGCCACCGGGGGAAGCTGGTCGCGGACCTGGACGAGTGCGCCGACCTGGCCGGTAAGGCCGCTGCGGCGGTCGGGGCGTGTATCCATACGCTGCGGTTCAACCAGGGGCAGTTGGAAAACGAGAAGGCGAAGCTCAAAGGCAAAGTGCCGATGACCGAGTACGGGGCCGGCGGGGCAGTCGAGCTGAATCCCGAGGACGGTGAGGAGGATCAGATCGAGCTGGTCGACAAATTGGTCAAGTCGTACAACGAGATTCGCGGGCGGGTCGACACGAAGCTGAATGTCGAGGCCGGGGAATTCAAGTCGGCCATGGCAAAGTTCAAGGCTTTCGAGAGCACTTGGTCGCGGCGGACATTGCGCACGCTCAACTGGAACGTCCAGCAGGGCGGCGGCGGCAACAAGCTCTGGGGGCAAGGGCACCAGATCCACGACATGGGCGAGTTGGCACAGCGTCTTATCGACGGCAAGGTCGACGTGGCGACACTGCAGGAAATGTTCGGCGACGGAGCGCAGTTGTTGCAGGTGGCACTCGACAAGCAGGATGCCGACGGCAATTGGGTGGTGCACTTCGGGCCGGCCTCGATGAAGGGGCAGTGGACGAATTCGGGGTTCTCGAGCGAATTCGGTAACGCGGTTGCCGTACGAACCGGCAGTGGCCTGACTGCGGGCGATCCCACCGTGGCCGATCTCGGGGACGGCGACGAGGGACGATCCTCCACGCGGGTCCGGGTCACCGTCGATCGTTGAGTATTACCAAGCGGGCATTGTCACATCCACCCGCTGACCGTCGTGGTCGGATTCGCCGCGATCCCAGCGTTCGGCCGGGGTGGAACCGACGCCGCGCGGCAGCACATGGTCGATCGGATAGTGCTGTTCCGAGGTGCCCTTCGGTTGCCCGCCGGGACCGTCGTGGATGGTGCCTGCCTTGGTGTCGAAACCATCCAGGTCGAAGTTCCGGATCTCCTGCGCAGACGGGCTGTCGCCGCCGGCCTCGGCATTGAAGTCACCACCGACCACCACATTGCCGTTGCGGATATCGGCGACCAGGCCACGTAGCTTGGCGATCTGGTCGGCCTGATCGCCTGCGTGTTTATCACCCTTGGTGCGGGTGAGGTGAGTGCTGAGGAAATCGAGCATGTTGCTGTTCTGGAGCATCAGTTCCTCGGCGTTCTCGGCGTCCATCACCCGGTAGAGCGCGATCGCCGATTTCAACCGCTCGGCATCCGAATCAACCGTGCCCGCGAACGCCTTCACGGTGCCCGTGGCAGTCGTGAACACCTCGGAATGGGCCGTGTAGCAGGCCTGACCGCTTGCGGTACTGTGCTACAGCATAGTAGAGCGCAAGCCATCACAGTCATTTGACTGATTCAGCGCTCAGTGGCGCCTCGTACATTCGTGGCATGCCCACAGACACCACGCCAACACCATCGAGGCTGGCGCATACCTTGGCCGCCGGGCGAGACCGGGCGTTCGTCGGCAGGCGCGCCGAACTCGACTGGTTCGCCGCGGCACTCGACGGGGAGTCCGAGGCCCGTCCCGTGCACTACTTGCACGGGCCGGGCGGCATCGGGAAGTCGACGTTGCTGCGGGTATTCGCCGGGCTGGCGCAGCGCGCCGGTCGTCCCGTGGTCGAAATCGACGGCCGGACAGTGGTTCCCACGCCAGAGGGGTTCCTGGCGGCGGCGGGGACCGCTTTGCACCAGCCCGGGGTCGTGCTGCTGGTCGACACCTTCGAAAAGTGCCAGGGGCTGGAAGGCTGGCTGTGGGAGCGGTTTCTGCCGCAGTTGCCGGTCGGGGCGGTGGTGGCGGTCGCCGGGCGGGCCGAGCCGGATCTGTTGTGGACGTCCGACCCCGGGTGGGTGGATCTGCTGCGGGTCACCGCGCTGCGGAATCTCGCACCGGAAGAGGCCGCGGAGTTTCTGCACGCCCGGCACGTGCCGGCCAGTGTGCAGCAGGCCGTGCTCGAATTCACCGGCGGCAATCCGCTGGCGCTGGCATTGGCGGCGGTGGTGGCGGTGAAAGATGGTGCGCCAAAGGGGGATTGGCGTCCGAGCCAAGACACGATCGCGACACTGTTGCGCCAATTGATCGGCAACACACCCAGTTCCGAGCACAGCCGGGCGCTCGAGGTGTGCGCACACGCCTATGTCACCTCGGAGTCGCTGCTGCGCGCGGTATTCGGCGTCCGGGCGGCCGAGTTGTTCGCGTGGCTGCGGGTGCAGCCGTTCATCGAATCCACCGGCGCGGGGCTGTTTCCGCATGACGTGGTGCGGGAGGCGCTGGAGGCCGATCTGAAGTGGCGGGACCCGGAGGGGTTCGCCGAGATGCATCACCAGATGCGGGAAGTGCAGCTGGCGCAACTGCGTTCGGTGCCGGAGTCACAGCTGCTGCAGGCGACCGGTGCGCTGATCTTCCTGTATCGCACCGACCGGCAGATCTCGGAATTCAATGTCTGGCGTGACGTGGGGCTCGTCGAAGATCATCCGTACGTCGAGTCGCAGCGCGAGCAGGTGCTGGAGCTGGTGCGCCGGCACGAAGGAGCGGAATCGGCCGCGATCGCGGCATTCTGGCTGGACCATCAGCCCCAGGCCTTCCGCGCCTACCTATCCACGCAGACCGGCGAGCTCTGCGCGTTCTCCGCCTGGCTCGAAATCGCCGACCCCGTTGGGCTGGAAGTGGATCCGGTAGTCGCGGCGGCGTGGCGGTACGCGCGGGCCAACGGGCCGTTGCGGTCGGGGGAGTACCTGGCCTTGGCTCGCTTCACCATCGATGGCACCGCCTATCAGCGGCCCGCGGCGGCCACCACCCTCGCTCAGTGGCGTGCCACCGGCGAGATGGTTCGTGGTGAACGGCTCGCTTGGTCGTTCGTCGTCATGCGTGACGACGGCTATTGGGACGGGCATCTCGGCGATATCAACATGCTGCCCATCGACTCTCCGCCCGCTGTCGGCGCCCATCGCTACGCGCTGTTCGCCCACGACTGGCGCACGCAACCACCCGGCCCGTGGCTGGCGGAGAAGTCCGCCGCCATGCTCGCAGGCGCCTCCATGGCCGATGGGCCGGTGCGCGGACCCGCGGAGCTGGTGGTGCTGTCTCGTCCCGAGTTCGACGCGGCCATCCGCGACGCACTGCGCACGCTGCGCAGACCCGTTGCGCTGGGCGACAATCCGCTCAATCGCAGTCGCCTGGTGAAAGAGAGCGGGAAGTCGCTGACCGAGGTGCTCGCGGACGCGGCGCAGGCACTGCTGACCGAGCGTGGTGGCGAGAAGTTGCATCGGGCGGTCAGTGTCGCCTATTTCAAGGGCGCGCCCACCCAGGAAGTGGCGGCGGAGCTGCTGGGATTGCCGTTCAGCACCTACCGCCGCCATCTCGGCACCGCCGTGGAGCGGATGAGTGAATTGCTCTGGCATCACGAATTGAACGGCCAGTGAGGTTGCGGATTCACCAGGAAAGCTGAGGTCCGTGGCCGGGAAACAGTGAGGTCCAGAAGTCTTGCAGCGCTTCGGCTGCCGCCGCCGGGCGCTCGACCATCCACCAGTGGCCCGCGTCCGGCATCAGGTAATGGTTCGCCGCGAGCTGCCGGGCAACCTCGGCGGCCGGTTGGTAGTCGTCGTAGGGGTCCTGCAGCGGCGTGATGACGAGTCCGGGCGCGGTGGAGCGCTTCAGGTCGGGCCCCCAGTCGCGGTAGGGATTGGGGGTGGCGGAACGGTAGAGATCGAGGATGGAGCTGCCCATGCGGGTGTCGATATCGGTCGCTTGCCGCACGAATTCCTCGCCGGCGCCACTGGTCTGCCAGGTTTGCGCCAGCTCGTGCCAGCGGTAGTCCGGGTGCATGATGGCTGCTCCGTCGGCAACCCAACTCCGGAGTGGGACATCGTATTTCGTGACGATGCGGTAGGTCAGCAGGGCGCCCCAGTCGTGGCCGACCAGGTCGATGGGGCCGGGAATTCGGCGCAGTTCGGCGGCCAGCCAGTCCGCGTACGCATCCTTGGTGGCGGCGAACGATTCCGGTCTGGCGCTCGCGAAGCCGGGCAGCGACAGTGCCATGCTGTCGCCGTCGAGGTGGTTGCGCAGGCTGTCCCACAGGGCGGCGGTTTCCGGGACGCCATGGACGAAGACGACAGTCATTCGAGTTCCTTTTCGAAAGATGTTGGGTAGCAAACAGTTCGGCGTGGCTCACGGCTGAGCGCGGAGCAGTCCGTAATCCCGCGCATAGATTCGAGGGGCAGCCAAGCGCAGCACCGTGTTACGAATCGCCGGGGCCAGGCTCCGGGTGCTGTCGCGCCGCCGCGCCCGCGCCTGTACCCACTGGGTGCGCGGGAGCCGCCGCTGCCGATACCGCTCCAGCCGCTGCTCGATTTCGCCACTCCCGCAGAGTGATTCGGCCAGCACGAGGGCGTCCTCGACCGACATCGCCACGCCCTGAGCCATAGTGGGTGAACTCGCGTGCGCGGCGTCACCGATCAGTACGACGCGCCGGGTCCGCCAGGTCGGGTCGGTGGCTTCCTCGATGACGGAGACATAGGCCCCGGCTGCCTCCGGCGCCGCGAGCAGGCCGCGGACCTGATCGTCGAAGTGGGAAAAGTGCTGGGCCAGTTGCGCACCGACTGCCGCCGGTTCAGGCGTCGACAGATCGGCATAGCAGTACAGCCGATCCTTTCCGACCGGCACCGCGAGGAATGTCGTCCCGCGTCCGAGCCACACGGTCCAGTTGTCGATTCCCGCGGTGTTGGCGGTGACGAACCGCCAGCAGATCTGACCCGCGTAGCGCACGCCCGCATCCGGATTCACGATGCGCCGCAACTCGGAGTGCACCCCGTCGGCCCCGACCACGACGTCGTAGTGACCGCTGCTCCCGTCGCTGAACGAAACCTCCACACCGGATTCGGACTCGGTCAACTCCCGCACGGTGACACCCGCCTGGATGGTCAGGCCGAGATTGTCCACGAGCGCCGACCGGAGCCGGTCATGGGTGATGCCCACCGGCTGCGCTACGCCTTGCCACAGCTGGGCCATGTCGATGTCGGCGAGCTCGCGACCCCGATGGTCCAGTAGTCGCTGGGTGCGGATCGGTGCGGCGTCCGCGTCCAGGACGGCACCGAGGCCGAGCTCTGTCAGTGCCCGAACGGCATTGCCCGGCAAGAAAAGTCCGGCCCCGGCCGGGCTCTGCGTCCGTCGCTCGACGATGTCGACCGAGAATCCGCGGCGATCCAGCGCGGTGGCGGCGGCTATCCCCGCGACCCCCGCGCCGACGACGAGAACGCTGAGCGCATTCGACATGTTGGCCTCCTCGTGGTGCCTTGTCCGGCTCACTCCGAGCCGGTGCGTCACCACTGTCCGTGGCGGCACAGCTCATTCGCCAGTCCAGAAGCTGCCCACTTCCGGGTCAGGCGCCGTCCGCGGCGAGCAGTCCGGCCAGGCCGAGGAAGCACACTCCGGTACCGAGATCGATCCGGCGCGAGGTCCGGGCCGAGAAGCCGGTCGCGCCGATCAGACCGCCGACGATGACATAGCCGAGGCCCACCACGAGCTCGATGCCCACGTAAGCCGCACCGAGCAGCGCGATCTGAGTCCCGAACCCGCCTGCCGATTCGGCGGCGAACTGCGGTAGCAGCGCGGCGAAGAGCAGCAGCGCCTTCGGATTGCTGATCCCGACGGCGAATTCGTTCCCGACGATCCGCCACCGGACCGTGCTCGCGGCCGGTACGGCCGCCTCGGCAGGCGCTGGCCGCCAAGCCCGCCGTAAGGCCTGGACGCCGATCCAGGCGAGATAGGCCACACCCGCCCACTTGATCACCGTGAGCGCGGTCACCGAGGCCGCGAGCGTCGCGCCGAGGCCGGCCACCACCAGCGTGACCAGCACGACGAAGGCGGCAAGCCGTCCGCCCACGCCGGCCAGGGCAGCGGGAATGCCGTGGCGCACAGCATTGTTCAGGCCGAGGATCTGGCTGGCTCCGGGGATGAGTGAGACGAGCAGCGCGGCCGGGAAGAACCCGACCCAGTTGATCGCGTGCATAGTGGTGCTCCATTGCCTGGTCAGGAGGCGCAGCTTGCGCAGCGGCGCGGCGCGCCATCGTCGGTCAGGATGCGCTGGTGCAGTGCGGCCAGCGGGGCGCTCGGCTCCAGGCCCAGATCTGTCACCAGGCGCTGCCTGGCCTCCAGATAGACCGCCAATGCCTCGGCCCGGCGGCCGCTGTCGTGCAGGGCCGTCATCATCAGCGCCGTCAACCGTTCGCAGTGCGGATCGATGATCCGCAAAGCCTCGACCTCCGCGATCGCGCGATCGAATTGGCCTGCCGCCAAGTCGATTTCGATGGAGCACTCCTGCAGGGTGCGGCGCAGCCTGCGTAGCCGCGCACGCTCCACCGCCGCCCACGGTCCCGGCAGCCCGGACAGCGGGTCGCCGCGCCACAGTGCCAGTCCGGCCAGTGCTTCCCGGCCCGCACCCGCGAGATTGCCTGCGGCACGGGCTATTTCCGCCGCGTGCCGATGTCTTTCGGCGGCACCGGCATCGGTGTCGACCGGCAGCGCCAGGCGGTAGCCGCCGCGCACCGAGACCACGGCGTCGGCGCGGTCTTCGTGGCGGGCCAGTTGCCGGCGCACCGACCACACGAAATTCCGGATGGCCCCGACCGCCGAGTCAGGACTGTCGTCCACACCCCACAGGCCATCGATCAGCTCGTCGATCGACACCACCCGGCCCGCGTTCCGGGCCAGCATCGCCAGCAGCGTCTGCGGCTTCTGCTGCCGGATCGCCACCGGCTCGTCCCCGAACCACACCTCCACAGGTCCGAGCATCGAAAGCCGCAACAACGTCATCTCCGTGTTCGACACCGCCTCGTACTCCTCACTCTGGGTAGGAGCCCATGGTCACGGCGGAAGCTGCTCACTTACCAGCCCATTCGGCTGTCCAGTGCTGCTCGAATCGAAGTCAGGCGGCGACACTCTCCAGGGCCGCGGCCAATTCGACCCGGCCGGTGATGCCCAGACGCGGGAAGATCCGATACAGGTGCGAGCCGACGGTGCGGTGCGAAAGATAGAGCTTCTCGGCGATCTGACGGTTGGTGAGTCCTTCGGCGGCGAGCGTGGCGATCTGGAGTTCCTGCGGAGTGAGCTGGTCACGGGCGTTCGCGGCGCGCCGGGTGCTGGCCTCGCCCGCGGCGCGCAATTCGATGCGCGCGGACTCGGCCCAGGGGGCAGCGCCCAGGGCGTCGAAGCCGTCGCGGGCGGCGCGCAGGGGTTCGCGGGCTTCGGCCATGCGGCGCAGGCGGCGCAGGCGGCGGCCGTGGTGCAGTTGCAGCCGGGCGCGATAGAGCGGCCAGCTGCCGACGTGGCTGGTGAGCGCGGCGGCGTAGACGGTGTCCGCGTCGTCGTCGGCGGCCAGGACCGCACGGCTGTATTCGTCGACGACCAGCAGCATGGGCGCCGGTAGCCGGCCGGCCAGGGCGGGCAGCTCGGCCAGCAATTGCCTTGCCTCGTCGACCTTTTCGGCCGCGACGGCGGCGTCGGCGAGTTCGGCCGCGATCCACCAGCGCCGCATCGGATGACTGACCGGGTCGGCCGGGTCGTAGACGCGCCGCAGTGTCGCGAAGGCGTCCTCGGCGCGGCCCGCGAGCAGCTGGATCATGCCGCGGGTTTGCTGAGCGGTGACCTGGATGCAGCGCATGCCGACCGCCATCGGGCTGGCATGGATCTCGCGCAGATGATCCTCGGCGAGTTCGGTTTCCCCGCGCAGGGCGGCGATCATGGCCAGGTTGGTGCGTCCCGCGACGCCGTAGAACTCCTCGCCGGTTTCGGCGGCGAAGGCCCGGGACTCCTCGGTTTCGGCGCGCACCGTATCCCATTCGCCGAGCCAGATGCGGCTCCAGTTGCCCGCGCCCAGAATGCCCGCGAGCAGGCCCAACCGGCCCTGATTGCGGCCCACTCCGGCGGCGGCGTCGATGTAGGCGGAACCACGCCGGAGGTCGCCGAGGAACAGCGCGGCGTAGCCGAGGTAGCGCATGGTGTCGGCGTCGGAGCGGTCCGGCGTCAGCCGGGCGAGTTGATCGAGCACCGCGGGACCGCGATCCCACGGCACCGTGTACGCCTCGATGGCGAGGCGGCGTGGGTCTTGCGCGGGCAGGTCGAGGAGGTCGAGTTGCTCGGCGATCGCTGTCCGGGCCGGGGCGGCGGCGTCCTGGAAGAAGCAGCGGGAAGCGGCCCGCCACAACAGCTCGGCCGCGAGATCGGTATTGCCCGCCCGGTGCACGTCCCCGGCGATGTCGACCAGTTCGAGCATCCGGTTCTCCGGGTCGTAATGGCTGAAGGCGATGACCTCCTGGACAGTCGCGAGCCGGGCGCGATCGATGGGCCCGAGCGCGCTCGGGTTGGCGCGGTCCACGAGGTCCTGTGCTTCCCGGCGGGCGCCGATCTCGCTGGCCAGTTCGGCCGCGCCGAGCAGCAGCGTGGTGGTGCGCTCAGGGCGTTCGGCGAGTTCGGCCGCGCGGTGCAGCGCGTTCACCGCCGTCATGATCGCGCCGCGGCGGCGGGACCGTTCGGCGAACGCCTCCAACTCCGCGGCCAGGGAGTCGTCGGTGCCGAGGGTCGCGGCGGCGCGATGCCAGAGCTGCTTGTCCGGGAAATCCGCGAGCGCCGCGGCCAGGCAGGAGTGGGCGCCCAGGCGCTGGGTCAGCGGTGCGCGCGCGTAGATGGCCGTGCGCATCATCGGATGCCGGAATCGCATTCCCGCGCCGGACAATTCGACCAGGCCGATGTCGAGGGCGTCCTGCAGATGGTCGGCGGTTACCGGCGCGCCGGCGAGTTCGGTGGCCGCGGACAGCAACCGGCGCAGCTCGCAGCCGACATCGGCGGCGAGTACGACGAGCAGTGTGCGCGCGGCCGGGCAGAGTTCGGCGGACCGGGCCGCGAACGCGGCCTCCAGCCGAGCGGTGAGCGGGAAATCCTCGCCCACCCGGTCGGTGCCGCTGTGTCGCAGCGCACGGGGAAGCTCGGTCAGCGCCAGGGGATTTCCGGATGCTTGCGCGAGGAGTCGCTGGCGCGCGGTGGTCGTCAACGTCGGCGCTTGGGCTTGGAGCAGTTCGGCGGCAGCGTCCTCGGGAAGCGGTTCGACCACCAGATCCGGCAGTCCGGCCCGGTCCGCCGGATCGCCCTGGCCGGCGCGGGTAGCGGCCAGAACGAAGACCGCGTCCTTGCCGATGCGGCGGGCCAGGAAGCTCAGCGCGTCGGCGCTGGCCGGGTCGAGCCAGTGCAGATCGTCGATGATCAGCACGATCGGCTGCTGTGCCGCCGCCTCGCCGATCAGCTGCAGGGCGGCCAGCGCCACACTGAACAGATCCGGGCCGCCCTCTTCCTGCCCGAACGCCGCGCGCAGCGTGCGCTGCTGTGCCAGTGGCAGTTTCACGGCTTCGGGTAGCAGGGGATGCAGCAGCTGATGCAGCGCGGCGAAACACAAACCGGCTTCGTTCTCCACACCGACCGCCGACAGGACCGTCAGATTCCGTTCCAGCGCGGCGTCCCGGACCGCCGCCAGCAGCGCCGACTTACCGATACCGGCCGCACCGCGCAGCACCAGCGCGGACCCGTTTCCGTCCGCCGCACGGTCGAGCAGTTCCCGCAGTGCCGCGAGGTATTGCTCGCGTCCGACCAGACCACCACCGCCGGTCGGGGTGGTCGCCAGCACGTCTCTGGTGAAGAACGCCGGCGCCGCAATCTCGCTTCCCATCCCCGAAGCCTGGCAGAACCGCCGCCGTTCGACAACGCGACTCAGTCATCGACGCAGTCGCCGATGCAGTCGTTCGACTGATTCGGCAGGGGTGCCCCACTTCGTAATTTCATAGCCATGACATCGACATTCACCACCACAGACGGCGCCGAGATCTTCTTCAAGGACTGGGGCACCGGACAGCCGGTCGTCTTCAGCCACGGCTGGCCGCTCAACGCCGACGCCTGGGACGACCAGGCCCGCCTGGTCGCCGAGCACGGTTACCGAGCGATTGCCCATGACCGCCGCGGCCACGGCCGATCCACCCAAACCTGGGACGGCAATCACATGGACCGCTACGCCGACGATCTGGCCGAACTGATCGAGACGCTCGATCTGCGCGACGCCGTGCTCGTCGGACATTCCACCGGCGGCGGCGAGGTGGCCCGCTACCTCAGCCGGCACGGCAGCGGCCGGGTCGCCAAGGCGGTGCTGCTGGGCGCCGTGCCGCCGGTCATGGTCAAGTCGGAGACCAATCCCGAGGGCACCCCGATGGAGGTGTTCGACGGCATTCGCACCGGCGTCGCCACCGATCGCTCGCAGTTCTACTGGGATCTGAGCGAAACCTTCTACGGCTTCAACCGGCCCGGTGCGGCCGCCTCGGAAGGGATGCGCCGCGCGTTCTGGCGGCTGAGCATGCAGGCCGGCGTCCGCGCCGCCTACGAATGCATCACCCAGTTCTCCGAGACCGACTTCACCGAGGATCTGCGGCGCATCGACGTACCGGTGCTGGTCGCCCACGGCGACGACGACCAGATCGTCCCGCTGCACGACTCGGCGGTGAAATCCGCTGAGCTGATCAAGAACTCGACCCTGCGCGTCTACCCCGGCGGTGCGCACGGGCTGCACGGCGAATTCCGGACCGCCTTCGAAGCGGACCTGCTCGAGTTCCTGAAGAACTGACCTCCCCCGAAATCATCACGAAAAATCCTGCACAGCAAAGGAATCCGTCATGCGTATCACCAACTCCGCCAAGATCGCCGCCGCCGCCGTGGGCCTGAGCGCCACCCTCGCCACCTCCGGCTGCGCCTCCGCCGAACCCACCCCGGCGAAGCCGACCATCGTCCTGGTCCACGGCGCCTTCGCCGAATCCGCCAGCTGGAACGGCGTCATCGACCGCCTGAACCAGCAGGGCCTGACCAACATCGCGGTGGGCAACCCGCTGCGCAGCGTCCAGGGCGACGCCGACGCCGTCCGCGGTGTGGTCGCCTCCATCAACGGGCCGGTCGTGCTGGTCGGGCATTCCTATGGCGGGCAGGTCATTTCGCAGATCAACGACCCCAAGGTCAAGAGCCTGGTCTACGTGGCCGCCTTCGCCCCCGAGGAGGGCGAGACCATCGGCGAGCTGTCCGGCAAGTTCCCGGGCAGTACCCTCGGCGAAACCCTGAACAAGGTCACCCTCGCCGACGGCAGCACCGACCTCTACATCCAGCCCGAGAAGTACCAGAAGCAGTTCGCCGCCGACGTGCCCGACGCGCAGGCCACCCTCGACGCCCGCACCCAGCGCCCGCTCAACGACCGCGCGCTCAACGGCAAATCCGGTGCACCCAGCTGGAAGAGCCTGCCGTCCTGGTTCGTCTACCCCGACGCCGACTACAACATCCCGGTCGCCGCGCACCGGTTCATGGCCGAACGCGCCAAGGCCCGCGCGATTGTCGAAATCCCCGGCGCCTCCCACGCGCTCACCGTCTCCCAGCCCGATGCTGTCGCCAAGGTCATCGTCGACGCCGCCAACGCCTGATCATCGGCCGATTCCCCAGCGGTGCCACGTGGATATCACGTGGCACCGCTCACTTTCCGAACAAATGAGCAGTTTCCGGTCTGGGAACTGAGCGTCATTCCGGCCGACAGTGGCCAGACCTCCGCTCCCGGAGTCGAAAGGACACATCATGCGAACCACCAAGGAAGGCCGGCCGATGCACGTAGTCGTGCTCGGCGCCGGCCCGACCGGTACGACCGCGGCCATGCTGCTGGCCCGTGAGGGTCATCGAGTTACGCTGCTGGACAAGGATTCCGGTGGTCCCGGAACCGACGGCGAGCAGGCCTGGGACCAGTGGCGCCGACCGGGCGTCAATCAGTTCCGGCATCCGCACATCATGCTGCCCGGCGGGTATCAGCTGCTCTCCCGCGAATTACCCGACGCGATCACCGAGTTGCGGGCGCTGGGCGCACGCACACACAACATGCTCGACGGCGCCTTCGACCTGGCCGCCATCGGCGGCCGCAAGCCCGGCGACGAACGGTTCGACACCCTCGCCGCCCGCCGGCCCGTCATCGAACAGGGCCTCGGTAACGCCGCGGCGCGGGCCGGGGTCACCGTTCGCCGGGACACCCCGGTCACCGGATTTCTGACCGATCCCACGCCCACCTCCGGGATTCCGCACATCACCGGCGTGCTGACCGCACAAGGCGAAGAAATCCACGCCGACCTGGTCGTCGACGCCCTCGGCCGCAATTCCCCCGCGAGCAAGATGCTCACCGAGGTCGGCGCGGTCGCCCCGGTCTACGACAAACACGAGACCGGATTCCTGGCCTACAGCCGCTATTTCCGCTCTGCCGACGGCTCCTATCCGGAACAGGCGACGTGGCCTTTGGAGCACCACAACAGTCTGGGGCTGACCACCGTCCCCGGCGAAGCGGGCACCTGGGCACTGGCCTTGTTCGTCTCGGCCAAGGACCGCGCGCTGCGGGCGCTGAGCGATCCGGCGGTCTGGCAGCGAGTCGCGGCGCTGTATCCCGGTATGTCGCACTGGGCTTCGTACGGTGAGCCGATCACCGGCGTGCTGGCGATGTCCGGCATGGAGTCCCGGCATCGGAGCTTTGTCGTCGACGGCAAGCCGGTGGCGACCGGGCTGCTCAGCGTCGGAGATGCTTGGGCGACAACCAATCCCACCTTCGGCTTCGGCCTGACCATGGGTATGTCACACGGCCTGTTGCTGCGAGATGTGTTGCGCGAGGTCGGCTTCGGCGATCGGGAAAAGCTCGCGCTCCGGTTCGACGAGATCACCAACGCCACACTCGGACCCACCCAGCGGGCCTCGGCTGCCTGGGATCTGCACCGGCTCGCGCAGATCGACCTCGAGATCGAGTCCATTCCTTATCAGGACACCGTCACCTACCGAACCGACGACCCGGACTGGAACCTGCGGCAGGCCCTGGAGGCCGCGAAGCTGTGGGATCCCGACGTGCTGCGGGCTTTCGGCGATGTCGGTTCGGGGCTGGCCGGCCCCGAGGAAGCGCTCGCCCGGCCCGGAGTGCTCGATCGAATCATGGATCTCGGCGGCGGTGCCACCGGCTATCCCGAGCCCGGCCCGTCCCGCGCCGAGCTGCTCACCGCGATCGGAGCGAAGTAATGCGGATCGAAACCAATGGCATCGAACTACAGGTGCAGGTCAGCGGGTCCGGGCCGGATGTGCTGCTGGTGCACGGCTATCCGGACACTCACGCCGTGTGGCGCTACCAGGTGCCCGCGTTGAACGCCGCCGGTTATCGCACGATCGCACCCGATCTGCGTGGCTTCGGGGCCTCGGACAAGCCTACGGAACTGTCGCAGTACGAGCTTGCGGAGTACGTCGCCGATCTGGTCGGCGTGCTCGACGACCTCGACGTGCAGCACGCCCACGTCATCGGACACGACTGGGGCTCCTCGCTGTCGGTGCTGCTCGCCGGGCTGCATCCCGAGCGGGTCGACAGCCTCACCACCCTGTCGGTCGGAACTCCGGCGGCGGTCGTGGACGCGGGCCTGGCGCAACGCGAGAAGTCCTGGTACTTCCTGCTGTTCCAGTCCTTGGGCATCGCCGAACGCTGGCTCTCGCAAGACGATTTCGCCAACACCCGGCAATGGCTGGCCAGTCACCCGGACCTGCTCGAAGTCATCGAACGGATGCGTGACCCGCGCGCGCTCAGCACCAGCCTGGGGCTGTACCGCACCGGAGCCGGACCGGAGTTCCTCGTCGATCCGCCCGTCCTGCCGCCGGTGCTCGCGCCGATGATGGGCGTGTGGAGCAGCGGCGACGCGTTCCTCACCGAGGAGTCGATGCTCGGCAACGAGAAGTACGTCAAAGAGTCGTGGCGATATGAACGTCTCGACGGCGTCGGCCACTGGATGCAACTCGAAGCGCCGAACAAGGTCAACAAGCTGCTGCTGGACTTCCTGCCGGAACCGGCGCAGTGACGCAGATGCGAATTCTGTTCTCCAGCACGCCCGCTCACGGTCATCTGCTGCCGTTGGTGCCGCTCGAAAGGGCGGCCCGCCGGGCCGGGCACGTCACCGCCTTTCTGACGCACGGATCCGTCGCTGATGTCGTCGCTCCGGCCGAGGTGCTCTCGGCCGGAGCGACGCTGGGGGAGGCCCTGGCCGAAGTGCACCGCCGTACCGGGGCCGACGCCACTACCGATATGAGTCCGGCGACGGTGGCCGAGTTCTTCGGCGGTGCCCGGATCGATCTGGGGGCCGACGAGTCACTGGCCGCGGCTGCGGCTTTCGCTCCGGACCTGATCATCGCCGAGGCCGCCGATTTCCTCGGACCCCTCGTCGCATCGAAGCTCGGCGTGCCGTGGGTTTCGCACGCGGTGGGCATCGCTATCGACGCGGCAATCGCGGACGCTGTCGTTGTCGTGGCGGCTCAGCGCATGAAGGAACGAAATATCGAGTTGACGCCCCCGATCGCAGCGGTCGACCCGTGGCCCGACTTGCTGCAACCCGAAACCTGGGAGCCCTCGAGCGATCGCATCGGCATCCGGCCGGAAGCGCCGGAGTCCGAACATGATGCGCCCTGGACTGCCCCTTCCTTTCCCGGGCGTGCGGAATTGCCGAGGGTACTGGTGACACTCGGCACGATCGTCGACGAGCCGGGCACGCTCACCGCGATTGTCGACTCGCTCCTCGAACAGGAGGTGAATGTCGTTGTGGCCGTGCACCCCGCGTCGGATCCGCGGGATCTCGTCGTCGACGCGAGCCGCGTGCACGTGACGGGTTTCGTGCCCATGCGGTACCTGCTGGACGGGGTCGACGTGGTGGTCAGCTCGGGAGGTGCGGGCACAGTGCTTTCGGCGTTGGGCGCGGCTGTTCCGATGGTCATCCTGCCGCTGGGCCTGGACAAGCCGCTCAATGCCGAACGCGCGGCAGCGGTGGGCGCCGCGGCGGTCATCCACGATCCGCGCCAGGCAGGTGATGCCGCTGTTCAAGTCCTGGACACCCCGTCGTTCGCGGCGGCCGCGTCCGAGATGGCCGCCAGGATCGCCGCCATGAAGCCCGCCGATGAGGTTCTTGCACTATTGCTCGACCGGATCACCTGAGGAGGCCCGAAACATGAAGACAATCAGTCGATTCCAGCGTTCCGTGCTCGTTGCTATCGCGCTTGCCGGGCTGCTGAGTGCCTGCGACAGCAGCCCGGTAAGCGAGACCTCGTCGACGATGTCGCAGACGGCCGCGTCGTCCCCGGTCGCCGTTCCTTCGACAGCCGACGCGCGACAGCCCACACCGGCGAAGACCCAAGGGTGGTTGCAGATCTTCAGCGGCGCCACCCCGGCCGGCGCGGCGCATGTGCAACTCGCTGCGACCAGCAAACCCGATATCGGACAGTACGTTTCAGACGGCAGCGGCCGGTCGCTGTACCGATTCGACAAGGACACCGCGACACCGCCGACGTCGACCTGCGCCGGTCAGTGCGCTACGACGTGGCCGCCACTGACGGTTGCTCGCGGGCAAGCAGTCTTCGCGGCCGGAGTCGATCCGCAGCTCGTCGGATTCATCGAACGCGCCGACGGCAGTTGCCAAATCACCATCGGTGGCTGGCCCGTCTACTACTTCTCGAAAGACAAACTCCCTGGTGATCTGCTCGGCCAAGGTGTCGGCGGGACGTGGTTCGCGGTCACGCCGAATGGAGGTAAGGCATCGTGACGAATTAGCATAGTCAGACTATATGTATAGTCAGACTATGAAATGGAATCGAGAGGCCGGTATCCCGATGAACCGTCGACGGTTGTTCGGGCTCGGCGCGATGGTTGCCGTCGCCGGTTGCTCCCGCCTCGATGTGGGCAACGATGACGCAGCCCGGGCAGGAACCGGCGAGATCGCCGAGATCGTCGGGCCGGTAGCGCCGATCTCGGCATTTCCGACGGCCGAGGAGATGAACACCTTCGTCGATCGGCTGGCCGCGGACCATCCCGGCCGAGTCGTTGTCACCGAGATCGGCCGCTCCCGGGGCGGCGAGCCGATTCGCAACGTGCGCATCGGGTCCGGGCCGCGCCCGATACTCGTGCTCGGTAGCCCACACTCGAATGAGCCGATCGGCTTGGCCACCACCCGTCATCTGCTGGGCCGATTGGCTGCCGACGAGTCGCTGACGGCTGCGCTGGGAGCTACCTGGAATTTCGTCCCGCTGGTGGATCCGGACGCCACGCGGCTGGGTGAAGGCTGGTTCGGCGGCCCGTTCACGCGCACCAACGTGGCGCGTCACTTCTATCGGCCGCCTTCCGATCTGCAAGCCGAGTGGACCTTCCCGATGAACTGGCGGGGCGCCGCGATCGGCCGGCCGTTGCCGGAGACGCATGCACTGATGACGCTGATCGACTCCACTCGCCCCGCCCTGGTGGCTTCGCTGCACAACGCGGACTTCAACGGCGGATTCGCCTATGTCAGCGGCGGCGACAGTGACTACTGGAGCTCACTTACCAGTCACATCACCGGCAACGGATTGCCGCTGTACCGAGGCGAACCCGACGCTCCCGGTGCGAAGTCGCTGGCCGAAGGCATCTTTCGGATGCCGAGCTTCGACCAGATGTGCGGCGCGATCGCGGCCGGCGGCGAGAATCCGCTTGCACTGTCCGGCGGCAGCAGCGGCCACTACGCCGGACAGTACGGTGCCGCGTACCTGGTCAGCGAATTGCCGCTGTGGACCGACCCACGCCTGGCCGACCACACCGCCTCCGAGATGTCCGTGGCCGAATTGAATCGCGCATGCGCGGCATCAGCCCAGGAAATCGCCGACACCGCAACCGATGTGCTTGCGCGGGCGGGCGGCCTGCTGAGCCGGACCAATCCCTTCCAGGCACTGGTCGAAGCATCCATCCCCGCAGCACGAGCCACGGCCGCGGCCAAGCGTGCCGCCCGCGCGCTCGAGCGACAAGCCACGCGATCCGAGGTTGCGACCGAGCTGTACGGCTGGTCGGCCACGCTGCGACTACGCATCGCCGGCCCGCTCGCTCGGCTGCTGCGTGAGGAGGCGAGCCGCAGTGGATCGTCCGAACTCCACGCCGAGAGCGCGCGTTTCGACGCGGTCTTCGATCGATGGTGCGCTGAGATCGAACGCGATGCACCCGGGGAGTTGGTTCCGCTGAATCGACTGGTCGCAATACAGGCATCGTCTGTCCTCACGGCGGTGACCCGGTTGCGCGATCAACGGCCGGTGTAGACGGGGCCGTAATGTCGGCCGGACCGAGCTTTTAGCAGAAAGGACAAGGACGCCGATGCGCCTGACCCGGGCCGAAACCCGTCAACGAAAGCGCGAGTCGTTGATCGATGCCGCGATCGCCGAGATAGCGGCCAAAGGCTACGCGGCGGCACGGTTGGACGACATCGCCGACCGCGTCGATGTGACGATCGGCTCGATCTACTCGATTTTCGGTAGCAAGCAACAACTGCTGGTGGCGGTAGTGGACCGGCTCGGCACCGAACTCATCTCCGCGACAGCCGATCTGGAGGATCCGGAGCTGTCCTTGGATCAGGTGCTACGCGGTATCGGCACCGCTTGGTTCAGCGCCGCCACCGCACCGTTGGCGCGCCAGGCTTTCGCGTTCGAAATGGAGCTTCTCAGTACGGTTTTGCGTGATCAGTCGATCAATTCCGTACTGGGCGAGACATTCAGCGCGCGCGACCATGCACGCTTGTCGCAGCTGCTGACCGACCGTGCGGTCACCGAAGACCCCACCGGACCCCGCACAACCACCGACCAGGCGCGACATCTCGCCCTCATCTTGACGGCATGGATGACGGGGCTGGCACAACAGGCGCAACTCATCCCCGAAGCGCTCCAGGAGGACGATTTCGTCCGATCCGCGGCCGCGGCCGTCACACTGCTGCGATAGCCGGTCAGGTCAGCTTGATCTGGCGATTCACGTCCTTGTACAGCAGGTAGCGGAACTTGCCGGGGCCGCCCGCGTAGCACGCTTGCGGGCAGAAGGCGCGCAGCCACATGAAGTCACCCGCCTCGACCTCGACCCAGTCGTCGTTGAGGCGGTACACCGCCTTGCCTTCGAGGACGTAGATGCCGTGCTCCATCACGTGTGTCTCGGCGAACGGGATGACCGCGCCGGGCTCGAAGGTCACGATATTGACGTGCATGTCGTGGGCGAGATCGTTCGGGTCGACGAACCGGGTGGTGGCCCAACCACCGTTGGTGCCGGGCATCGGCGTCGGCTCGACGTCCTGCTCCTGCACCGCGAACGCCCGCGGCGTGTAGCCCGCCAGCGGCTCGTAGGCCTTGCGGACCCATTGGAAGGCCGCCACCTCGGTGGTCTCGTTGGACACCGACCAACTCGCGCCCGCGGGCAGATAGGCATACCCGCCCGGAGTGAGCAGGTGCTTATCGCCCTCGATGACGACAGTCAGGGTGCCGGTCAGCAGGAACAACACCGACTCGACCCCACGCTCGGGCTCGGGCTCCGAACTGCCGCCGTCTGGTGATACCTCGACGATGTACTGCGCGAACGTGGTGGCGAACCCGGCAATGGGCTTGGCGAGGATCCACGCCCGGGTGTTGTTCCACCCGGGCAGGTTGCTGGTCACAATGTCACGCAGGACGCCACGGGGAATGACCGTGTACGCCTCCTTCACGATGGCGCGGTCGGTCAGCAGCGTGGTCTGTGACGGCAAGCCGCCCTGGGGTGTGTAGTACGTCGGCTCGCTCAAGTGTGTGCCAATTCCCATCATGTCGACAGCTCATACGCGCCGTGCAGCGTGTCTGCCACGGGCGTCAGCGAGACCACGGTATTGACCACCGGCAGGTGGGCGCAATCGTAGGAATCGACAGCTTCAAACCCCGGCTACCGCCGCGAGGCCTTCTTGCAGGTCCTTGACGAAAAATTCGGGAACCTCCAGGGACGGGAAATGTCCACCGGTGTCGGGCTCGCTCCATCGGACGATCTGGCGGTATCGCTCCTGTGCCCAGGGGCGCGGACACTTCTCGATGTCGCGGGGGTACATGGTGATCGCGGATGGGACGTCGACTCGAAGTTCGGGGTCGAGGGAGTTGTGGCTTTCGTAGTAGATGCGGGCCGCCGATGCGCCGGTCCGGGTCAGCCAGTACAGGGTGACGTCGTCGAGAACGCGGTCTATGGACAGCGTTTCGAACGGGCTGTCTTCGGTGTCGGTCCACTCGGCGAACTTGTCGAGGATCCAGGCGAGCAGGCCGACCGGTGAGTCGACGAGCGAGTAGCCGATGGTCTGAGGGCGGGTCGCCTGCTGCTTCGCGTATGCCGCGCGGTGGCGCCAGAAATGGCGGGTTTCCTCGGTCCATTGGCGTTCGGTGGCCGTCAGCCCGTCCGTTGTCAGGCCGGGCGGCGCCTCCGCGAACAGGGTGTGGATGCCGAGGACGTGCTCCGGGAACCTGCCGCCGAGGACTGTGGTGATATTGCCTCCCCAGTCGCCGCCGTGGGCTGCGAACTTGCTGTAGCCGAGCCTTCCCATCAGTTCTACCCATGCGGCCGCGATCTTCTCGGTTCCCCACCCGGTGGAGGCCGGTTTGTCGCTGTAACCGAAGCCCGGTAGCGACGGGACCACGACGTGGAACGCCGGCGCGTTCGCATCTTTCGGATCTGCCAGCTCGTCCACTACATCGGTGAACTCGGCAATGCTGCCTGGCCAGCCGTGCGTCAGGATCAGCGGAGTGGCATCTGCGCGCTCGGATCGGCGGTGCAGGAAGTGGATGCCCAGATCATCGATGGTCGTGCGGAACTGGCCGATGCGGTTGAGGCGCTCTTCGAAGGACCGCCAGTTGTATTCGGTGCGCCAGTAGTTCACGACATCGACGAGGTCGGTGCGCGGAACGCCCTGATCCCATCGGCGCGGGTCGGGCGCGGGGCGATAGACCGTCTCAGCTTCTGGTAGGCGTGCCGCGGCTAGTCGTGCGCGCAGATCGTCGAGGTCGGCGTCGGTCGCGTGGGCGTCGAATGCTTGAACGTCGCTGGTCGGACGGGGCATGAGACCTCCTGGTCAATGCGGTATCGGTCGAGACCTTTAGTGAACCGTCATAGACGGTTCTAACACGTCTTCAGGCCGAGCCGCAACCGGCTAAGGTGGTTCCATGCATGCTGGGTTCCCTGACTTTCGCCTCGGTAGCGTGCTGGCGACCAGCTTCACGGCGACTCTGACGGAGCGTTGTGGCGAGGCTGTGGAGCGCATTCCCACACCGCAGCGACTCGTCGACTGGCTGGCGGTGAACGGTCTCGCCGTGGACTCCTGTACCGCCGCTCAACTCGAACTCGCTCGGGGACTGAGGGAATCAATTCACGCCGCCGCTACAGCGGCCGCGATGCAAGACGCTCTCCCTGCGTCTGCTGTCCGAGTCATCAATGACTGCAGCATCCAGGGTCGGGCGGCGGCTGTCCTGACGCCCGAGAACACTCGGCAATGGCGACTGAGCTCGGCTTCCTGCGTAGAAGACGCCCTGGGCGTGATCGCCGCCGACGCGATCAGCATCATCGCGGGCGAACGGGACGGGAAATTGGCCTTGTGCGCCTCGCCGACGTGCCGAGCCGCCTTCTTCGACACCAGCCAAAGTCGCACCCGCAAATGGTGTGACATGAACACGTGCGGGAATCGGCAGAAGAAGGCGCGATTCGCTGCCAACCAGCGTAAAAACGCCAGCGGCTGACACGCCCGGCTGAGTGGTCCACACTGCGGCTGAGCAACACGGCCCGGTTTGCCGTGACCCCAGAACTGCGGTTTTGGGCCCTTGTTGGAGCGCGCGGTATGGTTCGCCCGTGCCAATAATGGGGAAGTTCCGTTGACGCTGACGATCTTGCCCGATGTTGTTGCGAGCGAAGAGATCACGGTCCGCCCGGCGGCGCGGTGGCGGCCACGTCCTGTCTTTGTCGGCGGAATCGTGCTTACCGCAGTGCTTTTCGCGATCGGCGGGTGGGAGCGGCGTTGGATCGCTGACGATGGCTTGACCGTGTTGCGTACGGTGCGGAATCTGCTGGCGGGCAATGGGCCGGTGTTCAATGCCGGTGAGCGCGTGGAGGTCAACACCAGTACGGCGTGGACCTATCTCATCTGGTTCTTCAGTTGGCTGACGCATGCGCGGCTGGAGTATGTGGTGCTGGGTATCGCGCTGACGCTGTCGGTTGCGGCGATTGTTTTCGCGATGGTGGGCGCTGGCTTGCTGTGGGGTGGCGGCAAGTCTCAATTGCTGCTTCCCGCAGGCGCTTTGGTGTTCATCGCGCTTCCCCCGGCGCGCGACTATGCCACCTCGGGGCTGGAGTCCAGCCTGGTCATCTGCTGGCTGGCGGTGTTGTGGTGGTGGCTGATTCGCTGGAGTCGGGCCGAGAAAGTCAGTGGGGGCGGTCTTTTCGGTCTGGTCTTCTTTGCCGGACTGGCGCCGTTGATCCGGCCGGAGATGACGCTGGTCGGTGCGCTGGCGCTGCTCATGGTCTGGTGTGCGCCGCTGCCGGAGATTCGGATGCGGCCGTGGGTGTTCCGTGTCGTGATCGTGGCGGTAGCGGGCCTGGTGCCGGTTGCCTATCAGATCTGGCGCATGGGCTATTACGGTCTGCCGTACCCGAATACGGCGGTCGCCAAGGATGCGGGCGGGTCGAAGTGGCGGCAAGGGTTCGTTTACCTGTGGAATTTCGTTGGGCCGTACTGGCTTTGGGTCCCGCTCGTAATGCTCGCTGTTGCGGCGGCACTGGCGATGCGATCCCGGAGTATTCGTGCAGTCAGCCCGTTCGGCAACAATCCGAAACCCGCTCTCCGTGAACGCGTTCACCGATTCCGCAGATGGTTGCGGACTCCATCGGCGGTGGTCGTACTCATGCTCGGCAGCGGTGCCCTACTAACCGTCTACGAGATCCGCGTCGGCGGCGACTTCATGCACGGCCGCATGCTGCTGCCGCAGCTGTTCTGCGCGTTGCTACCGGTCATGGTGCTGCCGCTGAAATCCAAAGCCGTGCAGGCTGGCTCGCGCCAAGCAGTACTCATCCTTCTGATCGCCGGAACCGTGACCTGGGCGCTGAGTGCGGCGGGGATCACCGCCATCGAGTCCGACAGCAGGATCAGCTCCTCCGGCATCGCGGACGAGCGGCTGTACTACATCCAGGCCACCGGCCGCGATCATCCGATCCGCGCCGAGGACTACCTGGGTTACCCGCGCATTCGCGCCATGGTCCGCGATGTCGCCGCCAGCCCGGACGGTGGCCTGCTCATCAATTCGCCGTCCTTCACCTACTGGCATGTCGTCCCGCCGCCGAAACCGATCCCGGACGGCGGTGCCGGGCACACGGTGTTCTACGTGAACCTCGGCATGATCAGCATGAACATGCCCCTCGATGTCCGGGTCATCGATCCGATGGGTCTGGCGTATCCGCTTGCCGCACATACTTTCCGGTTCCTGGACGCGCGGATCGGCCACGACAAGAACCTCGACTCCGACTGGGCGGTCGTGGACGCCGGAATGGTGAATCGGCATCCCTGGCTGCCTTGGTTCCTCGGCGAGGACTGGGTGACCCGGATCCGGACCGCCATGAGCTGCCCGGAAACTCGGGATGTGCTGGCCGCCACCCGGGAGCCGCTCACCGCCGACCGGTTCCGGCGCAACTTCCAGCAGTCACTGGAGTACGCCGGCTACCGGATCGATCGGGTGCCGGAGTTCGAGATCGAGCGGTGCCGACTGGTCGACCCCATCCCGCCGAACTAGTACTCGGGATCAGCGTGCGGCCGCGCGCGACCAGTTCCAGCCCTGCCAGGTGTCCGCTTCGAGGTCGGCGCGGATCGTGGCGGCGATCTGGCTACGCCGGGGTTCGGGCAAGCGCTCGACGGCGGGCAGGGCGTCGGCGGACAGTCCGCTCAGATAGTCGAGATCGAGGTCGGGTTTGACCTGACGGCCGCCAGTCGTTGTGACGGTCTTGCCTGCGAGCCAGCGATCGATATTGCGTTCTGCGATAAGGCCTTCCGGGTTCACGCCAGCCAATGCGAGCAAGGTTGCGGCGGCCGCACCCACCGCCGCGCGCGGCACCCAGTCGCGGCGCAGCTTCACCAGGCTGGCCAGCACCAGCAGGTAGACGAAACCGATCCACAGTTCGAAAACCTCGACCAGCAGCCGCAGCACGGTGAATCCGTATGCCTGCTGGTAGGTCCACATGCGGTGCAGGGCGGAGGCGACGATCACCAGCGTGAGCACGCTGACCGCCGAGACCAGGATTCGCAGCCACCGGCGGTCGACCGCCGATTCCTGTGCGGCCCAAGCTTGTACGGCCGCGATCACGGCCAGGGTGAGCATGCTGACGATGGACAGCTGCCAGAACCCGCTGCGCGCGTATTCCGCGTAGGTCAGCTCCGCGGTGCGCTGCACATATCCGTTCCCACCGAAGAGTACTGCCAGCTGCGTGGCCACGAACACCGTGAACAGCACCGTCAAAGCGCCCAGCGGCAGCGCCCACTCCAGCCGCGACCAGTGCTTCCGGATCAACCGGGCTGCAACAGAATTCGACTCCCCGGCCGCGAGTGGCGGGGCCGCCAGCAGATACAGCGCACCCGCTACAGCGAGCGCAGCGACGGTGAAGACGAAGACCCATCGCGCTCCGGAAGCACCATCGAACTGCGGAGTCACGCTCTCGATGAGCTGCGCGAACACCGCATCCGCACCGGCCAGCAACGGTATGAACACTGCCAGCAGCAGCACAGTCGCCAGCACCGACCACCCCACCCGCTGTGCCGAGGAGGACTTGCGCACCGGCAGCCGCTGGATCCCGCGGTACAACCACGGCACCGACTCGAACGCCGACAACGGCACCGCGATCACGTCGTACAGCAGCCCACTGGCGGATCGTCGGACCACCGCCAGCGATGCGGTCACCGCCGCGCCGAGTGGGCAAAGAACGAACAGCCATTCCGCCGCGCGAAAAACGCCGACTGCCAAGAGCCCCAACGTGATCGCGGTCCACCACACCACGCCCTTCCAGCGCGATGGCGTCTCCTGCTTCAGCGTGGACGCGCAATCGTCTTTTGGTGTTGCACTGCGTGATTCGTCCTCACCCGGTGCGGGGGACGGCACATCGTGCGTGCGGCGAGCCCTGCGGTCGACCGTGTACACCGCGCCGGCGGCTGCCAAACCGGCCAAGCCCCAGCCGATGCCCGGGCGATCGAGCGGAATGAACACCGCGGCAGCGATTCCCGCGATCACCGTGGCCAGCAGTGTGCCGCGTGGCAGGGGTACGCGCATCGATTTCGGTGGGATGCGTTGCGGCCGTGAGGCTATTGGAAATTGGCGCGGTCGGGGGACCGCTGGGCTTGGGGTGGTGTTGCTACTGACGCCAGGTGCCGCGGGGCCGATCCCGGCGGCGGAGACCGCGGACTCGGGGTGGCGCGACGCAGTCGGGACCGCAGACCTGGGCTGGCGGGCCACAGTGTGGGCCGCGGACCTGGGCTGGCGCGACACAGTGGGGACAGCGCCACCCGGCTCGGTAAGTACGGCCGAATTCGGTGCCAGATCAGTGGTTTCCGAAGGTGTTGCAGAAATCAGCGGCGCTTTGTCGACAACGGCAACCTGGGTTTTCTGATCAGTCGGGGCGACCACTGGCTCGGGTGTGTCGGCTGCCGCCACTCGGGGCGCGAGGCGTCGAATCGGCAGAACCGGCGGGCGTTTTCGCTTGGGCCGAACCGATAGGTTCGGCCCCGAGCTATCGGGATCGTCGGCCGTCGAGGCGTCGGGCATATGTGCTCTCCGTTGGATATGCGGGCCGTTACCGTCTAGATCTAAGCCCGCGTCCGTGGAGAAGATGTGTAGGTGCCGCGCTGACCTCGTAGCTGTTCGAATCCGGCCCGCTACAGGTTGGCGACCTTGGCCTGGCCGGTGATGACGTTGTCGGCGTTGTCGACGAGCGCGATTCGCACCTGCACGGTCTGCCCGGGCGACAGTGACGCCCCGTCCAGGATGACCACTGTGTTGTGCCGGTTTCCGTCGCAGGTGAGGCCGCCTTGGGTGCCGATGGCCGAGGGGCGGTCGGCGTCGGGGGCGCCCACCATCGCCTTGATGGCGGTGACGCCGGCCGCGGGATCACAGCTGTAGTCGGCCGCGATATTGGCCGGGCCGAGGGCGGTGGCATCGATGCTGTTGGCGGCCAGCGCGGGGGCGGCGGTCGCGACGACGGCCGCCCCTATCGCGCCGAAGATGGACATAGCTAGGGCAGGGCGGAAGTTCTGGATTGTTGCCATGGATCTTGGTCCTCCTGAGTCGGCGGAAGCAGATCGGCACCATCCATCGTGCCACTAGTTACTTGAAGCGGCTCGCGAGCAGATCGAGGGTGGCCATGGCGTGGCGGTAGTCGGGACGCTGGCTGGTTGCCGGGAGCTCATAGACCTGGCCCGAACGGAACGCGGGGAGCGCGGCCAGCATCGGGTCGTCCTTCAGCTGGGCGATGCTGCGGCCGCCGTCGAGCTGCACGACGAACAGCGCGGGGGCGTCGACGACAACACTGGTCAGTTCCGGGCTGAACGAGACCCAGTCCGCGGCCGTGGCCCGCGCCGGGTTACCGGCTTTGGTTTCCACCTTGGCGTCGACGGTGAAGCCGACCTCGGTCAGCAGTGCCGCAGCGGGGTGCTGGGTGCGATGACCGAGGGCTTGTTGTCCTTGCGCGACTGGAAGACCGAGACCGCACCCTGCGGCACCTTGATGGCCGCCTTCACCTCGGCGACCTTGGCGTTGTACGACTTGATCAAGCCGTCGACCTTGCCGGACTTTCCGACCACGTCGGCGACCGCTTTCAACTGGTCCTGCCAGTTGGTGAGTTTGGACGAGATCAGCACGGTCGGTGCGATCGCGGACAACTTGTCGTAGGCGTCGATGGACTGCTGGCCCGGGAAGCCCTGGCCGCCGCCGATGATCAGATCCGGTTGCTGGGCGGCGATGAATTCCAGATTGATGTTGTCGGCGGAGGGCAGCACCACGGTGCCCTGTGCTTTGGCGTCCGCGGCCCAGGCCGCCGGGAACTCGCCGGGCGCGAGGGGGACGCCGAGCAGGCGCGGGTCGGCGGCGTTCACCTTCGAACCCAGGTCGAAGAGGTAGCCGGCGAGCGAGCCGTTGACGACGGCGATGCGCTGCGGCTCGGCGGGCACCGCGACCGCGCCGCGGTCGGTTTGCACCTCGCGAGTGCCGGCGGCCTGGGCCTCTTCCGAGCTGGAACTGCTGCATCCCGCGACGACCGCGACCAGCGCGAGAACGAACAGGGCGATGGCGGCGCGCACGCGACCTGCCGTTTGGTTTAGGCTAACTCTCACGAGCCGAAGGTTAGCCTAACTTTAGTTTGCTGGGAAACCTCCGGCGGGACGCCGGAACGACGGCGCGGGGAGCGTGGCGGGTCGTCCGGCCCTGGCGATGTGCAGCATGCTGTCCGGGTCGGCGATGCCGAGGAGGTCGCCGAGGTCGGCGCGGGTGGCGGGGCAGTCGATGATCTGGCTCAGTGGGTGGGTGGTGTGGTCGTGGCGGGATAGTTCCAGCCAGATCCGCAGCAGCACCCGGCCTGCCTCGATCGGGTCGGCAGGGTCGGCTATGAGGACGAAAAGCTCTCCGTCGTCGTCGAATCGGGTTTGCGCGGCCAGCAGCCGTGGCAGGCCGAGCGGGCGCAACACCGGATAGCCGGTGAGTGCGACACGCAAGCCCCGGGATTCGAATCGGGTCAGGCCCAGGGCCGCGGCGGTCAGGCCGTCCCGGCGGTAGCGGGGATGATGCGGGGTGAGACGCAGCCAGTCGCGCAGTTCGCGAACCACTGGAGGAGTGCTGAACAGGTGCCGGTCCGCCTGTCGCACAAGTGAACTCGCGGCGTCGCAGGGTAGGAAGCGGAGTTCGGCGTGCGCCGCGTTGGCGATTCCGGTGAGCCGGGAACGCAGGGTTTTGCTCAGCGGGCCCGGGCGGTATCTGCCGCGGTGGGTGGTCCGGCGGTGCAGATCGTCGCTGCTGTAGGGGGTTTCGTAGGTCACCGGGGCCGCGACCAGGCGGCCGATCCGCCGATCCGCGGGATCGGACTCGAAGGCGATCGCGAGGCCGCTGTCCGCGCAGGCGATCAGGCAGGATTCCACGAACGCGCCGAGGGACATCATGAGATCACGTGCGCCGGAGTCACTTACAGGTAATGCGCGATCCGGCTCCCAGCCGATCTCGACGTGGTCGTCGCGGTAGGTGAGAGTCCAGGGCTGGGTGTTGTGCGCGCTCGGTGCGCGGCAGAACGTGGGTTCGAGAGCGCGCACGGCTTCGATGTTCATCGCAGATCCCTTTCATAAAAGGTGTAGCCGTGCAGCGGACGGCCGCCCATCGCGCGATAGTGCGCCGCCGAGGCGGGATTGGCGTGTTCGACAAAGGTGCTGCGCAGCTGCTGGTAGCCGCCCGCGCGCAGGTTGCGCAGGAGTTCCCGCGACAGGTAGCGCATATAGCCGTGGCCCTGCTGATCGGGGACGGTGCCCTTGATGACGAGCACCGCCTCGCGCCGGTAGCGAGATCTGGTGGCCAGCAAGCGAAGCTGGTTGCGGACACCCAGGTCGCCGCCGATCTTGCCGAGGAACTCGGAGATGTCGGGGACGCACAGGACGAACGCCACCGGGCGGCCCGCCTTGGTGAGGTAGAGCAGCAGCGACTCGTCGAGCAGGTAGGCGAGCCCGTCGGTCTGGGCGGCCAGCTGCTCGGCGGAAATGCTTGTGTAGTAACCCAGTTGATCGAAGGAGGCATTCAGCATCTCGCGCAGGATCGGCAATTGGGTTGCGATGCGCTTCTTGTCGCCGCGATGCAGGCGCAATTGCTCGGTCGCCAGACGGCTGTCGTCGAAGCCGAATACCGCCGACGGCTCGGAGGTGGTCGGGCAGATCCAGGTGTCCGCTTCGAAACGGCGTGTGAATCCGAAGGTTTCGTACTCCAGCGGATAGTGCTCGGGATTCCACGCACTGTCGATGAATCCGCGTTCCTCGAACCCGGAGGTGATGACACCACCCGCCTGGTTCGGCAGCAGCGACACCGGTCCGAAGACCGCGTCGCGCCCGTTTCGGCGTGCGGCGGAACAGATCTCGTCGAACAGCGCGCCGCCCGCTCCGGGCCGGAATTCAGTGAGCCCGAACAACTGCGACCGGCGGCCCAGCTTCGCGTCGAACGCGGCGTCGGTGTGCAGGGTGGTGCGGGCGATCACCCGGCCCGAGTTGTCCCGCAGCAGGTACAGCCCGACGCCGTCGCGATACCACTGCTTGATCGTCTGGTGCGGTGTCGGCACGTACCGGTGGTCGTGCAGCCGTTCCGGCAGCGCCAGGAAGTCCCGCAGCGCAGGCGAATTCGATACTTGCTCGAACCTCATCGCCGCACCACCGGCGGGCCCGTCCGCTCCGTGGACAGCGGCGTGAAGGTCGGGATGTGCGCCATCTGATTGCCCTCGGCGCGCCAGATGCCGTTGCTGTAGCCCGCCGGATCGGCGTAGTACAGCCGGATGAAGCCGCCGGTGGCGTTCTTCGTCTCGTCGGTCACCCAGACCATCAGCTTGCGATGCTGCTTGCTGCGCGCGAAGGTGAGCAGAGCGTCGCGGTCGTCGAAGAAGGCGATCGTGCCCAGGGTAAATGGGAACTCGTAATAGACCTTGTGCCAGCGGTATCCGCGCATGCGCCGCATATCGCGCACCAGCCGGACCCAGGTGCGGGTCAGCGTGAGGATCGAGCGCGGGCCGCGGTAGCGGGTGGCGCCAATGAACATCGCCGACGCCTGCCCCTGCGGCGGGGCCTTGCTGAAATCGGTGGTTCTCATGACGCCTCCACCAGGTACGAGTTCTTGAGTTTGGTCATGGCGGCGAACGGGCCGGTGCCGGGCTCGAACAGTCGTACCCGCAGGTCGGCGGCGCTCGGGTCCTCGCGCAGCGATTCGGCGAAGTCACGCGAGACGTGCGCCAGATGGTTCAGCACGCCGCTGCGGCAGGATTCGGACAGCAGGAGTCGCTCGCCGGTGTCCAGGCCGGTGTCGCGCAGTTCCAGGTTGACCACCGGGCGCGATTCCAGGTCGGGCAATTCCTCGAGGGTCAGGCAGAACCGGGCGATTCGGTCGGCGTACGGATTGCCCTGGTAGAGGCCGTATTCGACGTCCTGCGGGTAGAGGTTCGCGCCCATGTAGGAGACGGTGCTGTCGGCGCGCCCGAACAGGAACAGCAGGGGCAGGTTCATCCGGTCCGCGCCGCGGTGGCGTTCGAATTCGGCCCAGCGCAGCGGATCCCGGCGCAGCGCCCGCAAGACCGCGGGCAGCGTGTGTACCCGGGCCTCGTCGCCGATGTTGTAGCGCAGCTTGGGTTGCAGGCAGTGCCGGGAGGTGATGGTGCACAACAGCTCCGAGTGCGCGTTGACCTCCAGATACGTTTCCAGCGGGTTGTAGTGGAAGATCATCGGCAGCCGCTGCTCGTCGGCGCCCAGTAGTTCGCGCCGCAGCGCGGGATCGGCGGCGAGCTGCTTGCGCAACCAGACGGTGAAGGTGGTCTCTGCGCCGATACCGATCGACAGATCGCTCGCACCGTAACCAGACCGCACCCGGTCGAAGCGCTGCTCCGGGTAGTCGCGCAGCGCTTCGGTCATCGACTCGCCGCCCACCATGCCCTGCAATCGGTATGCGCCCCAGTCGAATCCGAGCTCGTCGAGGCGGTCCCGCAGGTGCTTGAGGAACGGCGGGTACGCGGCGACGATGTAGTCGTAGCGGGGCCCGAAATGCCGCAGCGTGTCGACAATCTTGTCCAGATCCGGCCCGGTGTTCTTCACCATCGCGATCCGCGCCATGGCCGCGCCGGTGGTGGTGCCGGTCGCCCACGCGCCCATCGAGTACGCGTTGATGACGAACAACCGGTCGCCGGGAAACGCCAGCTGCACGTAACCGGCCGCATTCCGGTAGATCGTGCGCAGTTCCTTCGGGCCACGCGCCCAGTTGAACGGTGTTCCGGTCGAGCCCGAGGATTCGTCGACGATCACGCCCGGACGATGCAACCGGCCTTTGCGGCAGCGGCTCTCCTCGTCGTAGCGGCGCGCGTAGGTGATCTTGCCCGTTTCGGGGAAGTTCCTGAGCCGCTTGGCTTTTCCAGCGCCGGATCGATGCAGGAAGTCCCGGTAGGCGGGCACCTCCACAGCCGCCAGCCGGCAGGCCGCTTCGGCGTGCTGGGCTGCCACCCGGGCCAGGCTCGGGTGATAGGTCCGTGCCATCCGCCGCCACAGCGCCGGGTGCACCGACGCCGCATGGTAAGTCCCCGTCAGCAGACCTGAAACTGCCCGCAGCCGAACACTTCTCGCCCGCTCCCGCGCCGTCGCCCGCCGCGTCCCCCCGGTGAAAGTTCTGTTCATGCGTCAAGCCTCGCTGAGCGGCGGCTGCGCCGAATCTGTGCACCTACCCGAGTGGATTAGGTGGCATTACTCATCAGGAATGGAACAAGGTGCGCGGCGACGGCCTCGGGGTCGTCGGCGAACGGCCAGTGGCCGAGCCCGGGCAGGATCTGGATGTCGGCGGCGGGCCAGATCTGGGATTGGCTGTGGGCGTAGCGGGCGGGCAGCCACGGGTCGTCCTCGCCCCAGAGGATCAGGGCCGGGATCTCGCGGGGGATGGCGGAGGCCGATTCGGCCAGCATGCCGGAGGGGTCCCGGGCGGCGCGGTAGAGCTCGAGCACGGTCCGGCGGGTGTACCGGTCGTAGCCGGTGTACATGCGGTCTATGAACTCGTCAGGCAGCCGAGGGTTGGCCCGTTGCAGCAACCAGCGCATTCCGGCGCGGTTGGTCACGGCCTGGGTGAGTTCGCCGAGGACGGGCGTCTGCCAGATCCGGGCATAGGTGTGCCAGTGGTAGTCGGGCAGCGCGCCCGCGTTGATCAGTGTGAGCGAGGCGACGCGCTCGGGTTGGGCTGCGGCCCAGGCCAATCCCCAGGGGACGCCGAAATCGTGCCCGACCAGGTGGACCCGTTCGAGGCCGAGCGCCTCGATGGCGGCGACGAGGAACGCGCGGTAGCCGCCTTCGACGCGGTGATCGAAACTGGGGAAGGTGCGGGCGGCACCATAGCCGGGCATGTCGAACGCGATCGCGCGGGCGAATGCGCCTACCCGCGGCAGGAATTGGAGCCAGTCGGTGGAATTGCCCGGCGTGCCGTGCAGGAAGACGACTGCCTCGGTGGCGCTGCTGTCGCCGGATTGCAGCATCCTGCTGGTGATTCCTGCGGCGCGGAGCTTTCCGGCGGAGATGGGTTGCATGAGTTCGGCTTTCCCTCGGTGCTGGGCTACCAATCTGCCCTGTGCGCGCAGCCGGCGACACCTACCAGGGGACGAAGTTCGCTACCTACCGGAGGCGGAGGCCGCGACACGCGGCCCACGCGGGAGGTCGGCCCGCGCACCCGGTTCGGTGGAGAAAATGCCGGATGACCATTGACGACTCTCGCTTCCGGCTCCGGTCGGTGCTGTGTCTCGCCCTGGCGATGGTGGCGCTGTCGGGTGCACCGGCCCAGGCCGCGGCGTTGCCCGTGCCCTACGACGGCCCGGCCGGACAGGTCGTCACCGTCCTCGCTCCCGGCTCCTCGTCGACCACCGCCGTGCTGGAGGCGTGGGAACGGCAGGGCTCCAGGTGGATTCGCGCGCTGGGACCGTTTCCGGCATTCGTCGGCGCGGAGGGCGTGGGGGAGGCCCGCGAAGCTGTCGCACGCACACCGGCGGGAGTGTGGGCGCTGAGCCACGCGTTCGGCAACCGTCCGGGCAACGGCACCCGCCTGCCGTATCGCCAAGTGACGCCGTGGGATTGGTGGGTCGGCGACTCCCGCTCACTCCTCTACAACATGCCGTTTCTCTGCCCGCCGGGTTTGTGCCCGTTCAACGAAAGCGTCAGCGAGCGGCTCGGGGCGGTCGGCTATGCCTACGACCGCGCGGTGGTCATGGACTACAACCGCTGGCCCGCGCGCCCGGGCCACGGCTCGGCCTTCTTCCTGCATGTGTCTACCGGCGAGCCCACCGCGGGCTGTGTGGCTATCGCCGCTCCCGATCTGGATGCCGTCATGCGCTGGCTGGACCCGGCCGCACATCCGGTGATCGCCATCGCCGCTCAGCAGGGCTAGCGGAAGCCGAACAGCGGTGGGAAGACCAGCACCACGATCCACGCCCAGGCGGCGTAGACCAGGAGGTAGCTGGTCTGCCACCGTTCCAGGCGCGCGAAAGGCGTTCGCCCACGCAGGAATCCGAAAAGCAGCCAGGCCGACCAGGCGAGGTTGGCCAGCAGGATGAGGTTCTCGCCGAGGGCGGCGATCTTGTTGGGGGTGGTTCCGTATTCGGTGATGCGGCCGGTGATGGCGGTCAGCACCAGCAGGTCGACGAGCAGGGCGCTGACCACCAGGGCCAGTTGGAGTTTGTCGAAGAGCTTCGGTTCGTCCGGGCGGTCGGTGGCGGAGATGGCGTAGAGCAGCAGGCCGAGGATCACCGCGAGCAGCAGGTCGAACAGGATCAGCACATCGCGGTCGACTTCGAGGCCGGTGCGGCTCAGTCCGAAACCGATCAGCAGCGCGAGCAGTACGACGGTGAACAGCGGAGTGAAGATCTTCGTCAGCATCGGCGCGATGGTTTCCAGGACGCCCTGCTTGGTCTCCACCAGCCAGGCCGCGACCACCATGGCCGCGACCGCGCCACACGGCACGAGCCACTCGCCGACGAAGGTTTCGACGTCGATGCCGATGGCGTCGAAGGTGCCGGCCGTGATGGCGGTGAGCACGCCGCCACCCAGATAGATCAGGACGAGATAGATGATCCATTCGCCGGTGAAGCGGATGAAGTCCATGCGCTTGGGAGCTGAGCGCCACTCGCCGCCGGCGTAGGCCACGCCCGTTGCGAGCCACAGCGCCAGCGGCAGATGGATGGCCGATAGCGCGATCGATTGCGAATCACTGTCCAGCCCATAGGCGTTGGCGGCGACCGCACCGAGCACGAACAGCCCTGCGACGATCGCGATGGCGGCCGGGCCGAGCCGGCGGCGGAGGCCGAAGTAGACCGCGAGCGGTGTGAGCGTGAACAGTGCGAGGTTGCGCAGGTAGAACTCGGCGCTGTCGTCGAAGTCGGCGCCGAACAGCGCGGGCGCCTTGATCGCGACTGCCGCTCCCACCGCGCACACCAGCATCGTGAGCAGAGCGGGCCGGTTACCTGTGCGATTCGGCTGGTCGGTGAGCACCAGGTCGCGCCACAACCGCGTCGACTGGGTGCGGGCGAATTCGCGCGCCGGACCGTCCTGCGCGGCCAGCCGTTTCAGCGCGATGAGGAAACTCTCCTCGGGCCGCAACCCCGTGGCGGTCAGTTCCTCGATGCTGCCCCGCAGTTGCCCGTCCAGCCCGTCCGCGTCGGCTTGTGAGCCGTGTTTACGCAGGTAGGACTGCCACTGTTCGAGCTGTCCGTCGATCCCGTCCGCGCTCATGTCGTCATCACAGGCTGATCGAAACACAGAATGTTGTAGTTTCTGTGGTCTTTCGGGTGGGGGTTGGTGTAGCCCGCCGGCCGCCAGCCCCAGGCCCGGTAGAGCGCATCGGCGGGAGCGGCCGGGTCGACGGACAGGACCGCGAGCGGTTCGGTGCGAGCCCGCAGCAGCGTGTCCAGCAAGCCACGGCCGAGCCCGCGACCGCGATGGGATCGGCGCACAGCGAGTTCCATGATCGCGAACTTCGGCACCTCGAGTGCACCGGGCGGTGGTGGCGTAGCCGCATTGGGCCACCACGTACCGGCCGCGAGAGTGAACCCATAGGCCATGCCGATGAGCTCGTCGTCCTCGACCGCCCGGACGAGATCGAATCCCGGTTCCGCGAGTTCGGCGGTCAGCAACTCCCGGAACCGGGCCACGTCCCCCGGACGCTCATGGTAGGGCGGCTCCGCGAAAACCTCGGCGTACAAATCGATCAGCGCTTCGGATTGTGCTGCCGCCGAAGTGGAATCGTCACGGATGAACTGTGCGGTCATTCCGCCTATTCAAACACCCACCGGTGCCCGGACCAGGTCGGCACAGTCGGCCGACAGTTGGGTGACGATGCGCCCGGCGGCCTTTCCGTCGCCGAACGGGTTACCTGCCTTCGACATTCGGGTGTAGGTCGCGTGATCCTCGAGGACGGCGGTGGTGGCGGCGACGATCGCGTCGGGGTCGGTGCCGATCAGCTGTGCCGCCCCCACGTCCACGGCCTCCGGGCGTTCAGTAGTGGTGCGCAAGATCAGGACTGGCTTGCCGAGGGTCGGGGCCTCCTCCTGGATGCCGCCGGAGTCGGTGAGGACGAGGTCGCAGGCGGCGAGGGTGGCGGTGAAGTCGAGGTAGTTCAGCGGCTCGACGACACGGATATGCGGGTGACCGGCGAAATGGGGGAGCAAGGCTTCACGGACGGCCGGGCTCTTGTGCAGCGGCAGCAGAATCTCGAGATCGCCGCGGTCGGCGAGGCGGCGGATCGCTGCCCCCATCCCGCGCATGGTGGTGCCCTGGTTCTCCCGGCGATGCAAGGTGAGCAGGACCCGGCGCGAGGCGGTGGCGAAATGGTCGCGGCCCTCGCCTCGGTCCAGCACCCAGCGGAGATTGTCGACGGCGGTGTTGCCGGTGACGAAGACCGAACCCTCGGGCACGCCTTCGGTTTTCAGCTGTTCGGCGGCGCGGGCGGTGGGAGCGAAGTGCCAGCGGGCGACGCGGGCGATCAGGGTGCGGTTGAGTTCTTCGGGAAAGGGATTGTCCACCACGCCGGTTCGAAGGCCGGCTTCGACGTGCGCGACAGGCACGCGTTCGTAGAACGCGGCCAGTGCGCCGGTCAGCGCGGTCGTCGTATCACCTTGCACCACTACCAGATCGGGCCGGTGCGCGCGGATCACCGCGCCGAGGACATCGATCAGCCGGGCAGTCAGCGTGGACAGCTGCTGGCGGGTGCGCATGACATCGAGTTCGGTGTGATCGCAGGCGGGAAAAAGATGCAGCATCTGCCGCAGCATTTCCCGATGCTGTCCGGTGGTGACGAGTAGCGGTTCCCACAGCGGATCGGCGGCCATCGCGCGGGCGACCGGAGCCAGTTTGACGGCTTCGGGCCGGGTGCCGAGGACGAGCATCGCGCGCACGGTCATCCGGTCACCGGGACTTCTTCGGTGCGTTCGGTTTTCGCCCAGTTGACGCGTCCGGTGACGATTCGCCAGGCGGCTCGCCACACGGCGATGAAGCTGACGTAGTTCCACAGGATTTGGGCGTGGGAGTAGAAGAGCGATCGGTACAACGCCAGATCGTCGGTGCGCCGCCAATACACCACCGCCCAGATCACGTAGCCGGAGAAGGACACCAGATACCAGGCCACGCCGCTGAGGACGCGTACCCACAGCGGTCCGTCCGCGAGGGTGAACATGTTGTCGTCCCCGAATATCAAGCGCAGCAGGAGATATTGCTGAATCAGCGACCACGGCAGCGTGATCAGGAACGGGATGAACAGATATCCGGTGAGCTCCAGCCGGGTGCCCAGCCGGATCCCGCGGCCGGTCCACAATTCGGGCAATCGGCTCATCGCGCTCATATGGCCCTGGAACCAGCGGGTACGTTGCCGCAGCAGGCGGCGCGCGTCGGTCAAACCCTGTTGTGACACAAAGGCGCCCATGGTGGAGGTGACCCGCCACCCGGCAACCGCCAGGCTGATGCCGAGATCGAGATCCTCGGTGAGCGAATCCGACCACGGTCGCTCGCCCACCATATCGAGCGCGGACAGCCTGCTGAACTGCCCGTTCCCCGCCATACTCACCGAACCGGTGGCGACCCGGCCGAACTGGCTGAGCGCACTGAGCCCCCAGAACTCCCAATCCTGGAATCTGAGCGCGACGTGTTCGCGACCACGAATCCGCACCGCCAGCTGTGCACCGCCCACCCCCGGATCCTCGAACAGTCCAGCCACTTTCGCGGCCGCGCCCGGTGTCATCCGCCCGTCGGCGTCCAGCACACACACCAGCACCCGCGCCGGGTCCAAACCCTGCTTCCGCACACACGACCGGAGGTGCCGCAGACCCGCGTTCAGCGCCGCGCCTTTCCCGCGCCGTGCGTCAGGCAGGGTCCTCCGCACCACGAAAATCTTTCCCGCACCGGCTTTTTCGGCGAGTTCCGCGGTGTCGTCGGCACTGCCGTCGTCGATGACGATCACCTGCGCGCCGGGCTGGTGCTCGCGCAGGCTGTGCACGGTATTCCCGATGACCTTCGCCTCGTTCAGGCAGGGCACCAGCACGAAGACACTCCAGCCGGGCGGTATCTCCACCGGCGAGCCCGCTTGCAACGCCAACTGTGCCCGCAGCGAGTTGTCCGAGCGACGGGCGAACAGCACGCCGATCACAACGAGTGGCACGGTATAGCCCAGAGCGATCACCATGACGCCGAATGCGGCGGCACGCACGAGTGCATCCAAAGAGGTCACGGGACTGCGAAGACTAAGACGGCAAACGATCGGCTACTACGCATGCACTCATCCTGTTCGCCCGCGTACCGATGACCTGGGCGCGACACGCAGCCCCCGCTGGTGGTCACTCCGGCCCGCGCGGCGATCGGTGAGAATCCCTCACATGACCCCAGCGATGAGTGGTTCGGACTTGTCTCCCTCTCAGCTGATAGACGCGCGAATCAAGGAATTGGGTGATTGGCGTGGGGAGGCCCTCGCTCGGATCCGCAAGCTCGTCCGAGACGCCGACCCCGAAGCGGTCGAGGAATGGAAGTGGCGCGGTGTCCCGGTGTGGTCGCATGCCGGAATGCTTTGCACCGGCGAAACATACAAGGATCACGTTAAGGTCACCTTTCCCAAGGGTGCTCAACTCGACGACCCGTCGATGCTGTTCAACTCCAGCCTCGACGGCAACACTCGGCGCGCCATCGATATCTATGCGGACGACAAGCTCGACGAGGAGGCTTTCGTGGCTCTAGTGCGTGCGGCCGCGGACCTGAACACCGCCGGGTAGGCGGAACTCTCAGCCTGCGGGCTGCAGGATGACGGCGGATTGTTCGAGGCGGGCGAGGGTTTCCGGGGTGGGCCAGCTGCGGATTTCGTAGCGGGGTGGGTCCAGGCCGGGGATCGGGGTGAGGCCGGTGATTTCGGCGGCGGTGGCGAAGGGGACGTCGAAAAGGTGCTCTATGTCGCCGGATTCGGTGTTGCGGCAGAAAGCGATGTAGTCGGAGTGGGGTAGCAGGTATTCGACGTCCTCGCCCCAGGCGGTGACGGTGCACGGACCGTCGGCGAGGTCGGCGAAATTCAGCGCGGCTATGTAGGCGGGTTCCAGGTCGTAGCCGGGGATTTCGTAGTGATCTTCGAGAGTTGCACTGAGCCAACGGGTTTGGGTTCCATACTCGGCGGTGGCTAGGCCGGCGCGGGCGCGGCGGGCGGCGGGAAGTTGCTCGTGCGGCCCGGCGTGGTCGAAGGGGATCACATTGTCGTCGGCGTCGAGGGTGTAGCCCTGTGGAGAGAGGGAACGGGGCGATTGGCGGTATTGCTCCTCGGCCATTTCGTACATGCGGCCCAGCAGTTGCGGGACGTCGGGGACCACGATCAGGGTGTCGATGTCGGGCATGAACGCGACCGGGCGGCGGTGACCGTAGCGGGCGCGGAAGGAGGCGAGCCAGCCGGGAACCAGTGGCCAGGAGGCGAAGTAGGCGTTGCCGTCGTCGACGTAGCGGAGGATGGCGTTGCCGTCGCTGTCGTGCGGGTGGACCATGGCGGCGAGGTTCTCCCGGGCCGCGGCGAAGGCCTCGTCGGCCGAGACGCCCCACCGCTCGAGGGAAGCGGCGGAGATGATGGCGCGGGATTCCGGTTTGTCCACCGCGACAAGCTCGTTGACGAACGGGAAGGCCGGTCGGGCGAGCGGGCGCGAATCCGCGAGCTGGTCGATCCCGTAGGTGACCGGTCGCAGGACCGGGCGCAGTCGGGGACGGACCGAGGGCCAGTCGTCCGGTTCGCCGGAGTCGCGCAAATCCACCACCCGGCCACCGTAGTCCGCACGGCACCGGCGTGCACGGCCGAGTTACCCCGGGCCGCGCTTCTGTTCGAATCGTTCCGCGTAACGGATGAGCAGGTCACCGGGGTCGGCGGGCGGGGACTGGCGGCGCCAGACAGCACGGAACTTGCGGGTGAGAACCGCGTCGGCGAGCGGGATTTCGATCAGCTCGCCGGCGGCCAGGGCGGCCCCGGCGACGAGCCGGCTGAGGACGGCGGGTGCTGTGCCGGTGCGCGCCGTTGTCAGGATCGCCGCGGTCGAACCCAATTCGGCTGCGGGGGAGCGAGGTTCGGATTCGGCCGCGAGCAGCTCCCAGATGGTGTCCCGAGTGCCCGAACCGGGCTCGCGCCACAGCAGGGCGGTGCCCGCCAGTTCGCGCACGGTCAGCGGTTTGCGACGGCGCGACCACGGATGACTGCGTCCGACCACGACCACCAGGTCGTCGGCGCCGAGCACGCGGCTGGCGAGTTCGGCTGGGGCATGGGGTCCTTCGACGAACCCGACATCGGCCTGCGCCTGCTGCACCCAGGCTTCGACCTGGCGGGAGTTGCCCACCTCGAGCGCCACCGTCACCTCGGGCCGGGCCGCGCGCAAGGCCGCCAGCCAGTGCGGCATCCGGTGGTCGGCAATGGTTTTCGAGGCCGCGATGCGCAGTTTCGGCCGGTCGGCGGCGCGCAGGGTGGTGAGGTAGTCGGTGAACGTGCGCGCCGCCGCGAGCACCGGGCGGGCGTGGTCGACGACGGCGCGTCCTGGCTCGGTGAGGACGGAGCCGGTGGGCCCGCGGTCCAGCAACCGCAGCTGTAGCCGCCGTTCCAGCGCGGCGATGCGCATGCTGGCGGCCGGTTGGGTGATGCCGTGCCGGCGGGCGGCGGCGCCGAGACTGCCCAGCTCGGCGACCGAGACGAGCAGATCGAGCACCTCCAGGTCGGGTGTGCCCGGTGGAAGCGTCATGCAGGGATTATGCGCCATGCACCCATAAGGCGGCCTGATGAGGTGGTCGGCATTTGGTGTCTACCGGACGCCGGGACCAGCGGTGATCGTTGAACCGTGCCCCTGCGGGCAGCGAAAACCGAGGAGACATCATGACTTTCGTCATCGGAGCGGCCTGCGTCGACGTCCTGGACCGCGCCTGCATCGAGGAGTGCCCGCTCGACTGCATCTACGTCGGCGACCGCATGGCCTACATCAACCCGGCGGAATGCACCGACTGCTCGGCGTGTGAACCGGCCTGCCCGGTGGAGGCCATCTACTACGAGGACGATATGCCCGCGGGCGAGGAAATCTTCGTGACCGAGAACGCGCGCTTCTTCGACGAGGTGCTACCAGGGCGCGAAGGGGCGCTCGGCGATCCCGGCGGTGCGTCGAGCCTCGGCGCACTGGGTGTGGATACGGCGTTCGTGGCGGCCTATCCGGCAGCCACCCCGAATCCGGCGTAGCGCTGACTATCGTTCGGCGCTCGCCCATTCGTCGCTGAGCATCGCGAAATCCAGTTCTGTGGACCATTCGCCTTTGAAGATCTCGTTGTGCACCAACCGGGCTTCCTGCCGCATCCCCAACCGCCGCGCCACCTTGGCGGAGGCGGTGTTGCGTTCGTCGAGTCGCGCGATGATGCGATGCAGGCCGAGGTCTTCGAACCCGAGGCGCAGCATGGCCTGCGCCGCCTCGGTGGCGTAGCCGTGCCCGCCGGCGTCGGGATTCAGCACATAGCCGATCTCGCCGCCGGCATGAATTCGGCTGTGCCAGAACAGGATCACATCGCCGATCAGGGCGCCGGTTTCGGCGACCTCGATGCCGAGGGTGAGTGCCTGACCTTCATCGGTGAGCCCGGGATTCGCCCACTGCGTTTCGAGCCGCTCCGCGATGGCCTCCCGCGTCATCGGCTCGAACGGTACGTACCGGCAGACGTCGGGCACACTGCGATACGCGTACAGGGCTTCCACGTCCGCAATTGTCAGCGGACGCAACAACAGTCGCTTGGTTCGGATCGGATACGTGGGATGCAGGGCTTGCGAAGCGGACGACACGCCGTCCATCGTGCCAGCGGTGCTCAGGTAAGCGGCCCGGATTGCAGTACGCGCAGGCACAGGCGGGTGCATTCGGCGGCGAGTTCGGCGGTGGACAGGGTGATGGCGCCGTCGAGCCAGCCTTCGATGAGCTGGTTGACGCCGCCGGTGATGAACATGGCCGCGCGGCGGAGTTGGGTGGCGTCGTGGGCGCCGAGAACTTCGGGGGCGTGCTGGACGACGAGGTCGGCGATCATGGCCAGGACGTCATGGCGGCGTTCGGCCAGCCCGGGAACACCGGCGGTGTCGCTGGTGACGATGCGCATGATCTGCGGGTCTTCGGCGGCGGTGTCCAGGAAGGCCTGGAGGGCGGCCTGGAGTTTCTCGGCGGCGCCGCCTTCGGCGCCGAGCCCGGCCTGGACCATCGCGGTGAGCAGTTGGTCGCGCACGTCGTCGGCGACGGCGAGCAGGAGTGCGTCGCGGTTGGCGAACTGCTCGTAGAAGTAGCGGTCGGTCAGGCCCGAGAGAGCGCAGATGCCACGCACTTTCACCCCGGCCGGCCCGGACTCGGCCCACGCCTTGCGCCCGGCCGCCAGCAGCCGGGCCCGGCGTTCGGCCCGCCGGGCCTCGGCGCTGACCCCGCCGTAGGGGCGCATCACCTCAGGCCTCGTCATTGACATCACTCTAGGCCCCTCCGTAAATTGGATGACGAACGTCATCAGATTGTTCGGTTCAAAGGAGAACCCATGTCGATCGACGAGGTCAGGGCGCCCGAAGCGGACCTGCATCACCGCGTGTACGAACCGCTGCTGGATGAGCGTGCCTATCGCGTCGAGCAGATCGACGGGACGCTGCCCAAGGATTTGACCGGCACGCTGTACCGGATCGGGCCCGGCAAGCATCGGGTCGGGAACACGTTGCTGCACAGTCTCTTCGACGGCGACGGCATGGTTTCGCAGTTCGTGCTCGACGGCTCCTCGGTGCGCTACCGCAACCGATACGTCCGCACCCGGCACTTCGAGCACGGCCGGCGCTCGGATCGGATCCGGTATCGCGGCGTCGGCACCCAGATCCCCGGCGGTCCGCTGGCCAATATCGGCCGGTTGCCCGCCAACCTGGCCAACACCAATATCGTCAACTATGACGGCGGGCTGCTGGCGCTGTGGGAGCTGGGCAACCCGCATCGGATCGACCCCGATTCGCTGGATACGCTGGGCCCCTTGGATTTCGACGGCAAGCTCGGATTCCTCGGCGCGTTCTCCGCGCACCCGAAATGGGATCCGGTCACCGGCGATATGTACAACTTCGGACTCGACCTGCTGCCCACGCCCCGGATTCGCACCTACCGGGTAGACCGCTCCGGCCGGCTGCATTTGCTCGCGACGGTGCCGATGCTGGACCTGGTGTGGAATCACGACTTCGCGCTGACCGGGAAATACCTGGTCTTCGTACTCGACCCGCTGCTACCGGACCTGCCCAAGATCGCGCTGGCCAGCCATTCCTTCATCGACTCGCTGCGCTTCGACCGGGCCAAGGGCACCAGATTCCTGTTGGTGCCCAAGGCCGGCGGTCGTCCGCGCATCGTCGAGCACGAGGCACTGCTGCACTTCCATCTGACCAACGCCTACGACGACGGCGCGGATGTCGTCGTCGAATTGGTGCGCTTCGACACCCCTTGGGACGAGGTCCGCGGGGCGACCAACTCGATCAACAGCGGTCTCGCGCAAGTTCCGCGGTTCCCGGACTCGCGCCTGATGCAGTACCGGATCACCCGGGGCGGCACGGTGATCGAACGCGAGCTCTCCGGGCGGTCGGTGGAATTCCCGCAGTACGACTGGCGGCAGAGCACGCGCCGGCACCGGTACAGCTATCTCGCGGGCAAGAGCGCGGACGCCCGGGTCTACGACTCGATCGTCAAAGTCGACCAGCGCTCGGGTATGGAGACGCGCTGCGAGTTCGCGCTCAGCAGTGTGGGCGAACCCCTGTTCGTACCGCGCACCCCTGATGCCGAGGAGGACGACGGCTGGTTGCTGTTCCTCAATCATCAACTCGCCGAACATCGTTCACAGCTGGTCCTGCTCGACGCCCGCGATTTGGAGCGCGGCCCGCTGGCCACGGCGTGGCTCGGCCATCACATCCCGTGGGGTTTCCACGGGACCTTCACCCAGCGGATCGCCCGCTGAGAATCTGGGGAGTTACATCCGAGCTGTCGCTGGCGATAATCGAGTAGGGATCTGCCTATTACCTGGAGTGATGTCATGGTCGAGCTCGGTTTCGTCGGTGTCAGCCGTCCCGCTAACGATCATCGGTTCGTCAGCACGACCGATGGTGATACTCCGAATATCGAGATGGCCGTGCGCATGGTCTCGATCGATACGCCCGAGTCGCAGTTCGGCGGTAGCCCGCCGACCGCCCAGGCCGCGCTCGAACGGGCGAAGACGCGGCTGACGGACGGCACGTTCGACGCGCTGCCCAAGGAGCTCCGCGACTACCTGGTCGCCCGGATCACGCCCGACGCCGCACAGCGCCACCTGGCCGCGGGGAAGGCCGCGGCCGAGGTGCACAAGCAGATGGTCGATACCCGGCTCACCCGGCCCGACGGGAGTCGGCGCAAGATGGCGGTCATCGCGACCGGGGAGCTGATCGAGAGCAAAGGCCGGATGCTCGCCTACACCGCGCCCTGGTTCAGTGGATCCGCGAGCGACCCGATGCCGCCGCGCGACGACCCGCGCCGCCGCACCTTCAACCTCGAGCTGGTCGCCGCGGGCTGGGCCGCCACCTTCATCATCTACCCCTCGATCCCGCGCACCAGCGACCTGAACATGCTGCTCGACGCGGCAAAGCTGGCCTGGGACAACAAGTCCGGCGCCTGGACGCACGGCGGCGCGGATCTACTGCTGGCCTACGAGTACCGGGCGCTGATCAAACTCGGCGCCGCGAACCTCGAGAACGCCGCCGCGACAATGGATGAGGCGTTCCAGCGGGTGTGCGTGGACTTGCGGGATCTCACCGAGGTCGGCCTGCACGGCTATCACGAGGTGCCGCCACCGGACCGGTTGTGGTTCTGGGCCAAGGACATCGAGCAGGCGCGCCGGGATCTCCCGATCACGCACTGAGCCGCCCGGCGCTCATTCGCGCGCCGGGTCGGGTTCCCACGGAACGAACGGCCGCCCCTCGGACGCCGCGGCTTTGCGGGCCGACTGCAGCTGGAACGGTGTGATCCCGCCCGGCTGCCACGCGCTCACCGACCCGGCCGCGACAGCCGAGCCGGCTTTCGGCGCGAGGCCGATCTCGTTGCGCACCACCGTGATCGGCCGATCGGCCAGGGTGAACCAGTCGAGGTCGAGGAAGTCGTGGCTGCCCTGGGTCAGCGCACCGCGGCGCATCGCGTCACCGAGCCGGACCGCCATGCCGCTGGAGCGCAGATGGCCCGCGTTGGCTTCGAACAGTCCCGCACCGGCTTTCAAATAGCCGGTTTCGAACAGCGAGATGACCATGGCGAGCAGGCTGAAGGCGCGCGGGTCGTCGTTGGCGCGCGCCATGAACGCGAACACCTCGATCTCGTTCTCTAGCGTGGTGCCGTAGCCCGCCAGCACGTGCACCCAATCATGTTGTGCCAGTAGGGGCGGCGCGGATCCAGGCAGTCCGGGCGTGACGAATCCGCGATCGCGATAGAAGTCCGCGACACCGCGCCCGAGCGTGCCGACCGGCAAGTCCCACAGCTGCGCCCAGCGGGCGGCCAGCGCCGGATCGTCGGCGACCTGGCCCCAGGAATTGTCCAGCTCCGCGGTGTGCAGCGCGTTCAGCCGATCCGCCTGCAGGCCACCGAGGTAGCCGTTGCGGTCGAAGTCGGCCGCCGCCAGATCCGCTGCCCCGTCGGCGTATTTCTGGGCGACCGCGATCATGTCGTCGTCCACGCCCAGCGCGTCCGCGAACTCGCGCAGCCGCTGCGCCACCGTGGCGGGCAGGGGCCGCACTACCAGCGCGGCCAGCAGCATGGTTTGCACGATCCGTTCCCGGAAGATCCGGTTGCGCCGCGCCAGCTTGTCCGCGAACTCCACGGCCGTGATCGGCGTCAGGGCTTCCAGTTCCACCGCATGCCCGGTCATCGACAGGAACAACGACGGAATCAGTAGCTGTTGCAGGGGCGTCGGGCCTTCTTCGCCGGCCGCGGCGGCGAGCACGCCGCGCGCCAGCGTGCGCACCTCGTCCGCGTCGGGCGGAGTGAGCAGTACTTCAACCATCCGGGCACCCTTCGATCGCTCACGCTATTCTGCGGCCGAATTATCCCCTGCCCGTAGCGATTTCGCTCAGGGCGTGAAAGCGGCGAGGGCCCGGTCCGCCGTAGCGGACCGGGCCCTCGAGATCGAAGCGGTGACTACTGGTTCTCGGGCGCGTTGATCCGGTTGTAGAAACCGATGCCGACCACGATGGCCGCGGGCACACCGGTCAGCACCAGACCGGCGGCAGCGCCGAGCGGGATGCCGACAGCGGCACCGGCGAGGCAGCCGGCGATACCGGTCGCGCCGCCCAGGTCCAGGACCGGCAGGCCCAGGATCAGGCCGCCCGCGCCGCCGATGGCGCAGCCCGCGCCGCCGCCGACGATGGTGCCGACCAGGGTGCCGATGGCGGTGATGATGCCGAACTGGGTGGCCGCCGCGGACACGGCGTCATCGAAGGCGTCCTGCTTGACGACGTCGTGGCGCAGGCTGGACGGGTGCGCCGCGTTGACGTCCTTCACCGGGGTCAGCACGGCGCGCAGGCCGTCGACGCTGGCGTTGATCGGGTATTCGAGATCGTTCAGGGTGTAGGCGAGCGGCAGGCCGACGACCACGTTGCCCGTCTCGTCGTGCACCTGGAACTGGCCGTTGTCGGTGGTGAGCGAGCCTTTGTCGGTCTCGACGACGACGGAGTCACCCTCGATGGAGGTCTTCCAGTTGATGCCGGGCAGCACCTGCTTGACGCCCTGGTCCACGCCGTCGAGGAACGACGGGAGGACCGGCGCCGGGATCGGAGCCGGCTCGGCGTGCGAAGTACCGGTAGCGATGCCGAGAGCCGCGATAACCAGAGCCGAGGTTGCGGCGATCTTGCTGAACTTCATTTATTTGCTTTCCCTCAGTGGCGCGGTCCCTCATCGAGCCCGCGGGTCCTCGACCGAGCACCCATGGTCAAGTGTCCAAGAGATTGTTGCTGAAAAGTAACTTAACGTTTCATAAGCGGACGAAACGGACTGTGATCTAAATCAAACAGTCTTGGCACGGCCGCTCAGGACGGGATTTTTCCGAGCCCGGAGTCGGGTGTGACTCGCACCACAAAAGGCGCCGAGAGCGCTCAGTTGGCGCAGCGGGCGGCGCAGTTCACGATTGGGACTCGGGCAGATCCGGCGGATCGGCGGGGAGGCCCTCCTGGACGCGCAGAAACTTCAGGTAGTCGATCAGCGAGGCCAGCGACTGCTGGGACAGATCGATGGCGCGGAACGCGATGGCTTCGAGGCCGGGCGCGGTACTGAGCCGCAGGTACTCGATTTCCTGGCGACCGCGCTGCCAGGCCTCGTCGTCGGTGAAGAACCGGATGTCGACGCCGAAGGCCGCGGCCAGCCCGGTGGCGTGCTTCAGCGACGGATTCTGCTTCAGGCCCGAACGCAGTTGTGCCACGTAGACGGCCGAGATCGGATGGCCCTGCTCGGTTGCCCGGCGGGCGATCTCGTCGGCGGTGTACCGCCTGCCGTTGGTGTTGGGCATCGTGCGGAACAGGTACTCCAGCCGGTCTGAGAAGGGCGCTCCTCCCATGCCACGCTCCTCACTGACTCGGGCTCAACGTTGAGTTAGCCGTCATGCTACAGCATATGAAAGGGGGGCCTCGGGCCTGCGGAACCGGCGGGCGACAGCCAATTCATATGCGGCACAGTGGTTGTTGTCATGCGCGGTGGCGCGGATCATCTGGTCGCCCAGCCCGTGGGCCGCCGCCAGGGCCGGTTCATCGCGTTGCAGCAGCCGCAGTGCATCGCTGACCTCGATCAACATATCGGTGACCCGGGTTTCGGCGCGCCTGCCCAGCTGCCTGCGGAAACGGACCTGTGGATAGCGCTGCGTCAGCCAGGCATGCAGGGGCGCGAGCTGGTCGATATAGGACCGGGCCAGGCGAGTGCTCCGGAACGCGCCCAGCACGGCGGGTCCGACGCTGCCCGCCACGAGCAGCAGGCTCGCGACTATCTGGAACACCATGGTGAGCACGCGCGCCCACGGCGGCGGCAGCGCGGGCCACGTGACGACCACGACGATCACCCACATCTCGTACACGGTGTACATCAGGACCACGCCCACCAGGATGCTCAGCAGGACGCGCCGCCACTGGCGCTCGCGGACGCTGGCCCGGGCGGCGACCAGGCCCAGCGTGCAACTCGCATGCATCATCAGTGCCGCTTGCAGGATCCAGTAGAGCTGGATGCGCGGGCTGCCGTCGAATTCGCGGGCGAAGCCCGCGCCGTGCGGTTGCTGCGGCGAGGTCAGGAACAAGAAGACGAGCACGATGACGACCGCGCCGTACACCACGCGGGTCGCCAGCACCCGGCGTCGGCTCGACGGCGTGGCCGAGAGCGCGTGTCCCCAGTAGAAGGTGGTCAGGGCGATCGCGGTCAGGCTACAGAAGTGGCTGAACAGATAGGCGGCGTTGATCCGGATCACATCGAACGCGGCCTCGACGGCCGGTGTCAGCGCGAGAAAGCTGAGCGAGAGCAGCACCAGGATGACGATCGGCGCGCGCTGCCCGCGGGCGCCCTGCGGTGTCAGCTGCCAGACCAGAACACCGGCCCCGAGCAGGATCAGCACGGCCATCGCGGTAACGAACTGTGCCACTGGGTTACTCGATTCGGGTGCGGGGAAAGCCCAGTGCCCCACGAATGTTCGCGGATCCACCGGTGTCGGCGTCGCTCCACAGGATGGTGCGCAGGGTTTGCCGGGCGAAGGCCTCGGCCTCGCGTTCGCAGCTGGAGTCGTACGCCGATCGGTATCTGACCATCGCGAAGTTGCCGATGGCGGCCGGACTGACGACCGAACACAGGGCCTGACCGGCGTCGAGCCGGAGCTCGACGCTGGTGTGGCCGTGCAGGATATGCCCGGCTTCGTGCAGCACGGTGTTGATGCGGGCGATGTCCGGAAGGTCGGCGTCGTATTCGATGAGATCCCCCGAGTGGGTGCGCAACCACCGGCCGGCCACGGCGGGCGGCAGTGTCGTGCTGGCGGCGATGCTGACCGGAATTCCGCTGGCGGCGGACAGGATTCGGCCGAACTCGGGCAAAGTGAACGGTTGCAGCTGAGCTGTGCGTCGTTGTACCACGGCCAGGGTGCGGCGCCGGGCGCGTCGGGTCTTGTTCAAATCGGCTGGGTCCTCGGGCATTTCCCCCATGCACGATATTGCCACAGCCTGCCGCCGGAACCGGCATACGGCCGCGCCCGGAATTTCGGGGTCTTGCCCGCAATAGCACAGCGGCACAGCCGGATTCAATATGATCTTGCTGGCCGAGGCGCGTTTGCGGGAGGATGGCGGAATGGGTAGACGCGCGCGTGAGCCGGATGCGCCCACCGGCACCGCGCCGGCGCGGTCTGTCCTGGCCGAGGTGGTGGTGGCGCTGCACTCCGACCTCGCGGAGTGGATGGGCACGGATGCGCCGCCCAAGGTCTTCGATCGGTTCGCCGAGGCGTTGCACGAGCAGTTCGGCGCGGTGACGGTCGTCGCGCAGGTCGTCGACCGCGACACCTTGCTGACCGGGGTGTGGTCGGTGCGCAACGCACAACCAGGTTTGCGGATCGAGATCTCCGAGTTCGAGGAGATCGCGAGCACCGACACCGTGGCGGTGGTCCGGTTCGTCGCGGAGTATCAGCACGAGCAGATGCGCGCGCGCCGGATGGTGACCGCGGTGCTGATCGCCGGCGACCACGGTTATCGCTGGCGCTCACTGCACGAAACCGCGCCGCCGCCCGCCGGGCTGTGACACGCGCAACGCCCCGCCCAGGCCATTCGTCCCCGGGCGGGGTCAGGCGTTAACTTGTTCGGGTGACGAAGAGCGGTGTATCCACGGTGGCGGCAGCATGGCAAGCGGGCGACGGAACTCCGGTGTCATTGAAGGACGCGACCGTGGCCTGGGCGCTGGCCGCCCACACCGAGCTGGCCGAGATCGCCACCGGATACGGGTATTTCATCACCGTGACGGAATTGGCCGAGCGGGTGCAGGAGGTGTCCGGCGTGCACACCGCCGCGCCGACCCGCACCTGGATGGAGGCGATTCTGCGTAAGGTCGCGCGCCGCTGTCACAAGGCGGGGGAGCCGCCGCTGACCGCGCTGTGCGTGCGGCAGAACCACACCGTCGGCGAGGCGTACAAGTACGTCCTCGAATTGGCCGCGCTGCCGATCCCGGACGACCTCGAGCTGCACGCCGCCTACGCGCGCTGGCAGTGCTACCAGTTCCACGGCGCCGAGATGCCCGAGGACTTCTCCGTCCCGCCGCTCACCCCCAAGGTCGCGAACCGCCGCCGTCCGGTCAGCAAGATGACCACGCAGGTCGCGCACACCGGCGCCGAGATCGCGCAGCCGGTGCGTTCGGCGGTGTGCTCGCAGTGCTACATGCAGCTACCCCGCGCCGGGACCTGCATCAACTGCATCTGAGGCCGCGCGAACCTTACTGCGTCGCATCGGAATTCGGGACGTTGTATCGTGCACGCCATGGGGAGAACGCTCAGACATTTCGGGGTGGGTTTCGTGGCGGCGATACTGCTGCCGTTCGGGGTGTCGGCAGCGCCCGCCACGGCGGAATCCAACCCGGAAGCCTTCGACTTCTTCGTCGATTCCAGCATGGGCCAGATCAAGACGCGCATCCTGCCGGCGGCCGACGGCAACACCGATCGCGTGGTGTACCTACTCGACGGTGAACGCGCCGAAGCCGATATGAACGGCTGGGAGGAATACACCAGCATTCCGGCGGCACTGGCCGAGTTCAACATCAATGTGGTGATGCCGGTCGGCGGCCAGTCCAGTTTCTATGTCGACTGGGCCGAGAAGAGCAGCTTCAACGGCGTCAATCCGGACGGAACCGCTTTGCCCGGTGCGGATTCCGGTTCCGCGGTGTCGGGCTGGACCGAGACCTCGGGCAAGACCAGCCGCTATGTCTGGGAGACCTTCCTGACCCAGACGTTGAAAGCCGCGCTTAGTGATCGGCTCGGCTTCAGCCCGAGCCGCAACGGCGTGTTCGGCTTGTCCATGGGCGGGAGTGCGGCGCTGCTGCTCGCGGCCTATCATCCGGAGCAATTCGTCTATGCCGGTTCGCTTTCCGGCTACCTGTACATGTCGGCGCCGGGTATGCGGGAGCTGCTGGGGGCGGCCATGATCGCCGCCGGCGGCTACAACATCGACGCGATGGCGCCGGCGGGCAGCGCGCAGTGGGCGCGGATGGATCCGTACCAGTTCGCCCCGAAGCTGCTGGAAAACAAGACCCGCCTCTACATTTCAGCGGGCAGCGGACGACCCGCGCAGCCGGATCTCGCCTCGGCCGACGCCGTCATCCAGGGCATGCCGCTGGAGGCGATCGCGCTGGCCAACACCCGCTCGTTCGAAGCGCGGTTGACGGCGCTGGGTTACACCGACAACGTCACCTACGACTTCCCGAGCATCGGCGTGCACAACTGGGGTAACTGGCAGCAGGTGGCCAATCGGCTGGTGCCGGACATCGCCAAGAACATCGGGCGGCCGTTGCCGGAAGGCGGCCCGCCGCCACCGGCGGATGGTCAGCCGCCGGTCGATGGGGCGCCGCCGCCGAGATAGCCAGCGCAGCACCTCCGCGCGCTCAGGGCGACAGTTTGTCATCCTGAGCGGCGCGAAGGAGCTCAGCGGGCTGGGTCTACCGATCGAATGTGCCGGACGCGATGGACTCGGTGAAGGCCGTCCACTCGCCGGGATGGAATACCAGGGCGGGGCCGGAGGGGTTCTTCGAGTCGCGGACGCCGACTCGTCCGGTGTCGAGGAAGGCGACCTCGACACAATCCTTGGTGCCACTGCGCTGGCTCTTGAACCACTTGGCGGCGGACAGTTCTGATTTCACAGCTTCTCCTTTGCAGTCCTGCGAATGAGAGTTGGCGCCTCCCCGCCACATCCAACAGTGCAGACCCGAGGGTCTGCGCAGGACTACGATACGACTGGATCCGTGCGTGCACTATCGATTCCGGCGGAATTCCGATGTCGCTTTAAATAACTCTTGTCATTAACAGAATTAACGAGCGAGCTATTGTTATGCGGCGCAACCTATTTCGCTGATTACGCATTTCCGAGATCATCCGATGTGGTGCTCTTCGACCGGCGTGCTCAGGCTCGCCCCGTTCAGCTCCAGGAACAGCTCCCGCTCGGTGATCGACACGGTGGCGGTGTTGCGGCGGTCGATGGCGGGGACGGCGGCATCGATGAAGGCGCGGTCGAAGCTGTAGACGGGGATGTCCGCGCTCCGGTGGATCCGCTTGCCGGTCAGTTGCGCGAGCACCTTGACGGGATCGCGGTGGGTGTAGACGGCGGCCCGCCCGGCCAGCTTGCTGCCACGATGCAGGCGGTCGGCGTCGGGGGCGCCGACCTCGATCCAGGCGGTGGTCCGCCCGGTGAGGTCGCGCACCAGCACGGCGGGCTGGTCGGTGGAGGAGACGCCGCCCTCGCTGAAGGTGATGCCGTCGGTGTATTCCAGGCAGTAGGCCAGCAGCCGGGTCAGCATGAACTCGGCGGTCTCCGAGGGGTGCCGCGCGACCCGCAACTCCAGATCCTCGTAGACGCCGCGGTCGACGTCGGCGAGCTGGACGGTGAAGGTGTGCAGGGTTGCGCTCAGGGCCATAGCTGCGGAGCCTACTGGGTGCTACGTATTTGCCTCGAGGTCGAGCTCGGCGACCTTGATCAGGCCCTCGTCCGGGAGCGCGGTCTCCAGGGTGAACGTGGCGCTCCGGCCCGCGCTGCTGAAGGAGGCGATGGAATTCCCGAAATGCGGGCCGGTGATCTTCTGCCAGTGCACCGGGTCGGGGGAGATCCCGCGTTTGTCGGCGAGCCAGCGCAGCGCCGAGGCGAGCGGGCGGGCCCAGGACAGCGCGAACAGCAGGTGATACTGCTTCGGTGGATCGTTGTGCACCGGGGAGCACACCAATTGCAGCACTTTGGATTTCGTGGGCTGGGCATATTCGGCACGCGCGGCGTAACTGTGGTGCACGTCGCCGGAGAGGACGCAGATGGTGCTCGGCGCGTCCGGTGCGGTGCCCAGGCGGTGGATCAGGTCGGCTAGTCGTTCGAACGAGGCCCGGAACGCGGGCCAGTGCTCCAAATCCGCAACCTGCCTGACTTTTTCGCCCAGCCGGCCACGGCGGCCCGGCAGGCTCGCGGCGCGCTCGTTGAGGGATTGCAGGTGGCTCACGGCATGGGGCATCAGCCACGGCAGCGAGGAGCCGATCAGCAGATGGTCGAAATCGCCGGTGGCATTGGCCTCGATCCAGTCGAATTCCTCGTCGCCGACCATGAGCCGTTCCCCGTCGAGGATGCGGCCGCTGCGAGTGTCGATGACCAGCAACCGGATTCGGCCGAAATCGCGGCGGTAGGACCAGCGGGTGGGTTTGCGGCCGTCGGCCTCCTTGTCGGCCTGCTCGGCGAAATCTTCCAGCAGCTCTTGAACGTCGGTGCCCGCCTTGACGATCTCGCGGTAGAGGTCGTTGCTTTCCAGGTCGTCCGGGCTGAGGTTGCCGAGATGCTGATACACCCAGTAGGAGGCCAGCCCGGCGCGGATGCGGCCACGCCACCACGGCTTCTCCGCCATCTGCTCGCGCCAGATGCGGGAGGTGTTCCAGTCGTCGCGCACGTCGTGATCGTCGAAGATCATCGAGGTCGGGGTGGTCGACATCAGCCAGCGGATCTCCGGGTCGGACCAGGATTCGTGGTACAGCTCGGCGTACTCGCGGAAGGACACCACCTCCTTCTCGGGCTCCTCGCCGTTGCGGCGTTCCGCCAGCCATTGCTCCACATACGGTGTCGGCTGATCGGCGTAGACCTGATCGCCGAGCAGCATCAGCGCGTCCGGCCACTGCTGTTCGGGCAGGTCGCGCATCCGCATCGCATACGCGTCCAGCGCGTCGGGGCCGACCTTGTCCGCCTCCAGCACGCCGGGTGCCGCCTTGGCCGCGCGGCAGGAGCCGAACAGGATCTGCTGCACCGGATGGGTGCGGATGCGGCAGGGTGGGAAGTCGGAATCCGGTTCCGGCCAGACGGTTTCACCATCCAGGGTGACCTGGTAGGGGATCGACGCCCCGGGTTCCAGGCCATCGATGTGCACCAGGGCGAAGTGCAGTTCACCCACCTGGAACGTGCGGGTTCGGTGCCCCAGCACGTCCACTTCACAGGACATATCCGTTTCTACCCAGACCGTCGCCGAGGTCGCATCGACGTGCCGCAACACCGGGCCCAAGACCAACTCCGCCATAGTCTCGAAGGTACGTCGTTGCGAGCCGCCGGGGTTGAGAAAGTTCGAGTCGATTCCGCCAACCAACTCATAAGGAGTTTCCTGGCCGGTATGGCTAGCATCGTCGATCGTGCGTGCAGATTCACCCAGGTTGTCCCGGGTTCGACTGGTCGCCGTCATCTCCGGGGGTCTCGGTCTGCTGCTGGCGGTGCTGGTTCCGCTGCTTCCGGTGCGGCAGGATCGCACGAGCCTGGATTGGCCGCAGCCCCAGGCGATTCAGGTCACCGCGCCACTGGTGGGTTACGCGCCGCTGGCACTGGACTTCACGATCGCGTGCACGACACTGCGGGATCTGCCGAGCGGGACCGTGGTGTCGACGGTGCCCGCGCAGGCGCCGGGGGAGAAGGGGCTGCTGGTTCGGATCGAAGAACGGTCCGGAATCGGGCGCACCCTGGCGGTTTCGCTGCGCGGTACACCGCTGCTGACCGCTGCGATCGCCGAAATCACCGGCGGTGGGCCGGTATTCGATCACACCGACCCCGAACCGGACCCGGCCGAAGTCCCAGTGCCCCCATCGCCCTCCGGCACCGCCCCGGCACCGGACGGAAGTAGCCCGCCGAGGTCCGCGACCAATCCGCCCGAATCGGGGATCAACCCGCCGCCTGGAGCCCCTCTACCGCCGCCTGGCGCACCCTATCCGCCGCTTACGGCGTCGACTCCATTTCCATCGGGGATCAACCCGGCCCCATCGGGAGTCAATCCGCCGCCATCGGGGGCCAGTGCGCCGACGGCTGGGCAAACACCACCGCCCGGAGCTCCTCTGCCGCCGCCTGGCGCACCCTATCCGCCGCCGGGGGTTGAGCTGCCCTCAGGCACTGACCCGGTTCCTGGCTCGGGGACGACTCCAGTGCCTGGGGTGCAGCAGCCGTCCACTCCAGGTCCTGGTACGGATGCGCCGCCAAGCACTGTGCAGCCGGGTCCGACCTCGCCTGCCAACCCGTCAGCGACTGGTGCCGTGGCCCCTGTCGAGAAGCCCGCGGCGACGGGTCTTTGCGGCGTGCTCACCGTGCATTCCACCGCGTCCGGTACGACCGCTGAACTCTCCGGGCTCACCCGTGCGGACGGCACGCCTTTCCGGAAGACGATCGCAGAGGATATCCGGCCCCAGATCGTGGGCCTGTACACCGATTTGGATCGTGCCCAGCTGGGTGACGCTCGGCTGCACGTGGAGATCGACTCCCGCTTCTCGTCCAGCCCGAGCCTGTGGAAGCTCGCCGCGATCATCGGCGCGGTGCTGTGCACGCTCGTCGCGCTGATCTGCCTGCACCTGCTCGACACCACCGATGGCCGCCGCATGCGCCGCTTCCTGCCCGCGCGATGGTGGCGGTTCAACCGCACCGATGGCGTCGTGGGCGGAACGCTGCTGCTGTGGCATGTGGTCGGCGCCAACACCTCCGACGACGGCTACATACTCACCATGGCCAAGGCTTCCCGCGAGGCCGGGTACACCGCCAACTACTACCGCTGGTTCGGTGTCGCGGAGGCCCCGTTCGGCTGGCCGTACGAAGTGCTGGCCTGGATGACCCGGATCACTGACGCCAGCCTGTGGATGCGACTACCCGCACTGCTCACCGGCCTACTGTGCTGGTGGCTGATCAGCCGAGAAGTGCTGCCGCGCTTGGGCTCCCGAGTCCGAACGAACACAATGGCCCGCTGGACCGCCGGTCTGATGTTCCTCGCGATCTGGCTGCCCTACAACAACGGCCTGCGCCCGGAACCGCTGATCGCCCTGGGAGCACTGCTGACCTGGTGCTCGATGGAACGCGCCATCGCCACCCGGCGACTACTCCCGGCCGCCGCCGCCGTATTGATCGCCACGTTCGCACTAGCAGCCGGACCAAGCGGACTGATCTGTCTGGCAGCACTTTTCGCAGGATCGTGGCAGGTGTCCAAAGGGGTGCTTGCGGGCCGCCGCTATTACGCCACGACCTCAGTCGAGTCCGCCATGGCATCTGGTGATTCTGCTGTGCTCTCAGGCGAGTCCGCCATGGCATCTGGTGATTCTGCTGTGCTCTCAGGCGAGTCCGCCATGGCATCTGGTGATTCTGCTGTGCTCTCAGGCGAGCCCGTCACGGCATCTGGTGATTCTGCTGTGTCCTCAGGCGAGCCCGTCACGGCATCTGGTGACTCTGCCGGGTCCTCGGACGAACCCACCACGGCCCCAGACGAATCTGCCATAACCTCAGGCGAATCTGCCGCAATCCGTTTCGGCGCAGGCCAGACCTCGGCCGAGGGTGAGGGGAAGAGTGCATCCCGTCCAACTCTGAGCGACAAACTCCGTGCCGCGCCGAAATTGTCGCTCAGAGTTGGAAGACCAGGGCCCCGTCAGGTCGCGGCCATGGCGGCCGGTCCGATAAGTCGGTTAAGTCTGGGCGATCTCGCGCTGGTGGCGCCGATCCTGGCGGCAGGCAGCCTGGTGCTGGTTGTGGTGTTCGCCGATCAGACTTTTGGCTCGGTGTTGGAGGCTGTTCGCGTGCGGCGGCTGGTTGGGCCCGATCTGGCGTGGTTCGAGGAGACCACCCGCTGGGAGTCGTTGTTCTCGCTTACCCCGGATGGATCCCTGGCGCGGCGTTTCGGGATTCTGGTGATGCTGCTGTGCTTGGGCTTGTGCAGCTTGGTCGCGATGCGCAGGGGTGGGCGAATTCCGGATACCGCGCGTGGTCCGGTGACGCGGGTGCTGGCGGTGGTGATCATGTCGCTGCTTTTGATGGTGTTCACGCCGACGAAGTGGACACATCACTTGGGGGTGTACGCGGGGTTGGCCGCCGCGCTGGCGGCGGTCGCGGCGGTTGTGCTGGGCAGCAATATGATTCGTGCCCGCTATCAGCGCTCGCTGGTCGCCGCTGCGGTGTTGTTTCTACTGGCGTTCTGCTGTACCGGGTCGAACGGGTGGTGGTACGTCTCCGGGTATGGCGTGGCCTGGCCGAACCGGTCGCCGCAGTTGGCGGGGATCGGTGTCACCACGCTGCTGCTGATCCCGGCGGTGGTGTTCGTGCTGGCTTCGGTGTGGCATTACTTCCGCGAGTCACACCGGAATGATTCGGCCCCAAGCCGTTTCGCGGTTCAGCCGCTGGCTCTCGCCGCCGCAGCTCTGGTGCTGTTCGAAGTTGTCACAATGGCTGCCGCTGCCTGCGCGCAGTACCCGGCCTATTCGGTGGCGCTGTCGAATGTGCGCAGCCTGGCCGGGAACCGGTGTGGGATGGCCGATTCCGTTCTGGTGGAGACGAATACCGCGGATTCGTTCCTGCAGCCCTTCACCGGCTCGGCCGCCGAGGGGCTCGACGCGGAGAACACCGGATTCACCGCGAACGGGGTCGGCGAGCTCGTGCCCGATGGCCCGCCGAGCGGCAATCAGAAGAAGGCCGGTCCGCCGCCCGGCAGCACTGCGTTGCCGTTCGGACTGGATCCCACCCGCATCCCGATCCTGGGCAGCTACACCAGCGGCGCGACGCAGGCAGCGCGCCTGACGACGGAGTGGTATCGCCTGGATCTGACTGCTGTGCAACAGGATCCCGCCTATCGGGTACTGATTCTGACAGTCGCCGGGCGCATCGAGGGCTCGCAGTTGCGCATGGAGTTCGCGGATCGCGCCGGCGACGGCACCATCCGGCCGCTGGGCGAACTGGTGCCGCCGCAGGTCGGTGGCGCTCCGATGTGGCGGAACCTGCCGCTCGCGCTGGATCGAATTCCGGAGGGGACCAATGCGATTCGCTTGGTAGCGGCGGTGGACCAGCCTTCCGGGCAGCAGTGGCTGGCGGTCACTCCGCCGCGCCTCCCGCACCTGGCGACCTTGAACTCTCTGGTCGGCAGCACAGCCCCGGTCCTCACGGATTTCCATGTGGGCTTTGCCTTTCCGTGCCAGCGACCGTTCGGTCACCGTGATGGCGTGGCGGAGCTACCGGTCTGGCGGATCACGCCCGACAAACTCAATTCCCGAGTCGCCGAGACCTGGCAGAACGACACCGGCGGCGGCCCGCTCGGCTGGACCGGCCTGCTGACGCGGTCGCGAACCCTCCCGGCCTACCTGGAGCACGACTGGACCCGGGACTGGGGTGAACTGCAACTGCTGACGTCACTCCTCGACGCACCCTCGGCGACACTGACTTCGCGAACCGAAACCGACTGGGGCCTGGAGGATTACGGCCCCATCGGGACGCGATGACCGCTACGCCTCTTTGGAAGCGCTGAGCGGTCGCGCCAGATCCTCGAGCGACCGCTGCTCGGCCTTCACGCCGAAGACCACTTCCACCAGCCCCGCCAGCAGCATCGCCGTAGCGCCGATAGCGAAAGCCAAAGCGATGCGCCCCGGATCGCCATCCTCGGCGAGCTTGGAGAAGACGAGCGGGCCCGCGATGCCACCCGCCGCGGTGCCGATGGCGTAGAAGAACGCGATCGCCATTGCGCGGGTTTCCATCGGGAAGATTTCGCTCACCGTGAGATACGCGGCGCTTGCGCCACAGGAGGCGACGAAAAGCACCGCCGTCCAGCAGGCGGTGAGTGTCACGGCGCTCAGATGCCCGCCGTTGAAAAGCCATGCGGTGCCGAACAAGAGGATCGACGACCCGATATAGCAGCCCGCGATCATCGGTTTGCGGCCGATCGTGTCGAACAGCTTGCCCAGCAGCAGCGGACCGAGGAAATTGCCGAAACAGATCACCGCGAAGTAGTAGCCGACCTTCGCGTTCTCGATGTCGAACGATTTCGTCAGGATCAGCGCGTAATTGAAGATGATGGCGTTGTACAGGAACGCCTGACCGACGAACAACGAGAACCCGAGGACCGCTCGTTTCGGATACAACCGCAGCAGCACCGAGGCGATCTCCCCGAATCCGGTGGCGCGGCGCTGGGTGATTTCCAGCCGCTGATCGGAGACATCCTCGAGCTCCTTGCCGGTGCCGGCGCGGACCTGATCCTCGATGTCGGTGACCGTGCGTTCGGCAGCGTCCTCGCGGCCGTGGATGAACTGCCAGCGCGGACTCTCCGGCACGGTCCGGCGCACAAATAGAATGATCAGGCCGAAGACCGCGCCGAGCGCGAACGACAGCCGCCAGCCGATGTCGGCCGGGAACAGATCGGTGTTCAGCACCACGATCGACAGCAGCGCGCCCGCGGTAGCGCCCAGCCAGAAAGTGCCGTTGATGACGATGTCGATGCGCCCGCGGTATTTACGCGGAATCAGTTCGTCGATAGCGGAATTGATCGCCGCGTACTCGCCGCCGATACCGAAGCCGGTCAGGAAGCGGAAGAACACGAACCACCACATGTTGAACGACAGCGCCGTCATCGCGGTCGCGAACAGATACACCGCGAGCGTGATCAGGAACAGTTTCTTGCGCCCGAATCTGTCGGTCAGCCAGCCGAAGAACAACGCGCCCGCGGCGGCGCCCGCCACATACAGTGCCGCCGCCAGGCCGGAAACCTGTGCGGCGGTAATGGCCAAGCCACTGCCGGGCTCGGACAATCGGCCCGCCACACTGCCGACGACGGTGACTTCGAGTCCGTCCAGGATCCAGACCGATCCCAGCCCGATCACAATGGTCCAGTGCCAGCGCGACCAGGGCAGCCGATCCAAACGAGCCGGAATATCGGTGGATATGGTTTGCACGGGGCACCGCCTTGGATCGCCATCGGTCTGCTGGGGCGATTACCCGCCGATCGCGTTCACAATCGGTAGTGCCTCAGGACTTTTCGGCGAGCTCCGCGAGACGATCCACCGAAGCCTGCAATTTGTCCGGGGTGGTGGCCCGGGCCCGGGGCAGCCGCTTGGCGTCGGTCAGCTTGGTCCAGTCGTAAGTGTGGGTCACCAGGGTCCGCTTCTCGTCCAACGGTTCCAGCTCCCACCGCCACAAATGCCCGGGCGGCTCGTTGCCGGGTTCGGCAGGCAGCCAAGCGATTCGGCGGCCCTCCTCGAATTCGACCACCCGGTTCTCGCGCACATGCCCCTTGGTGGTGGTCATGGCGAAGACCGCGCCCGCTTCGCGCACGCGTTGCCCCGCAGGCGCTTCGGACAGATTGTCGTTGCCGTCCCAGCGCGGCTGCTGCGCCGGATCCGCGATCAGCTCGAAGATCGCCGTGGCCGGCGCGGCGATCTCCCGGCTGGCGATGACTACCTGTGGCACATCGATGTCGTCCGTCATGGAATCCATCGAACCATGCGTTGACCCGGCGTGCGGGGCCGGTTCGAACCAGGTGGGGCCCGCGGTGACGGCGTGCTCGATGCGGAGTTGCTCGTGCGGTGACATATCGGGGAGTGCGTCGAGCGCGAACCAGGCGACTTCCAGCGATTCGTCGTCGTTGACGCGGGCGGTGCCGCCGACGGCGCGGCAGACGAAGGAGATGTCCATGAACTGGCAAATATCGCCGTTGGGGTAGGTGTGCGGCGGCAGCGCCCGCACATGCGCGATACGGACCGGAACGCAGCGAATCGCGGTCTCCTCGAACACTTCTCGCACCGCGCAGGCGGCGGGCTGCTCGCCGGGCTCCGGGATACCCGCGATCACCGCCCACCGCCCGGAGTCCGCGCGCCGGCCCAGCAGCACCCGGCCTTCGTCATCGAAGACGACCGCCGCCACCCCGGGCATCCAGAGCAGCTGCTGTCCCGCGGTCGCCCGGAGCTTGCGGATGAAGTCAGGAGTCGCCATGCGACGACAGTAGAGCTGTTGGAAAGATACGGGTGTGAGTACCACTGGGGAAGATGTTCGTGCGGTCGCACTGTCGCTACCGGAGACGACCGAAGATTTCGCCTGGGGAATGCCGATCTTCAAGGTAGCGCGCAAACTGTTCCTGACCTTGCCGGAAGCGGAGACCTCGATGGCTGTACGCTGCCCGATCCTGGAACGCGACGAACTCGTCCTCGCCGAGCCGGGCAAATTCTGGATCGCCACCCACGAGGCGAACAACGCCTGGGTCCGAGTCCGACTGGCAGCACTCGAGGACCGTGACGAGCTGTCGGCCATCGTCCTGGACTCCTGGAAACAAGCCGCACCTCCCAGATTGGTGGCGGAGTAATCCCGTGCACGACCTCACCTATGGTCCGCCAGGACAGACCCGTCCTGCCGGTGAGGACTGGTCCGTGGATTGCCCCGGCTTTCGCCGCTTCGAGCGAACTGTGGTGATCGGGCACGGCGAATCCGATTGGGTCAGTGCCGCCGAGGCGGTCTTGCGCTGGGGGATCAAGCGCCGGAGCGGTTTTCGCGTCACCCCGTGCGACGGTGCGGACGAGCGGGTCAGCGCTGGTGCGCGATACCGGATCACGGCCGGCTGGGGTCCTTTCGCTGTCCAGGAACCGGTGCGGGTGGTGGCGGTTGTCGATACCGACTCTCGCTGCGGCTTCGCTTACGGGACGCAGCCGGGGCACCCGGTTTCCGGTGAGGAAGCATTCATCGTCCACCGAAATGTCGACGGCACGGTCTTCTTCACGCTCCGGTCCCTCACCCGGCCAGCGTCCAGCGGATTCTGGCGGCAGGTCTTTCCGCTCCTGCTGGTAGCCCAGCGGTTCTTTCGTCGCCGCTATCTGAGGGCACTGGGGTAATCCCGGTTTCACCGATGTGGATCGGGAACCAAGAGGCGGCTTTTCAGTTGGTCGATCACGTCCTCGCCGAGCCCGGCGGTGCCCGTCAGGTAGTCGCGCGCCGAGCCGTAGGTGGTGGTCAGGTCGTGAAGGACCAGGCGCATCACCTCGGCGGGGGCGCGGCCGTAGCTGGGCCAGCGCAGGACGCGATCGGGGTTGGCGGCCTCCCACTCGGTGATGAAGTGGGCGGTGGCGCGTTCGGTCAGGGCGAAGTCGGCGAGGATCTGGTCTTCGGAGATTTCGAGGATGGAGAGGAGCAGGGCTGCGATGAGGCCGGTGCGGTCCTTGCCGGAGGCGCAGTGGAAGACGGCGGGGCCCGCGGCGGTGGCGATCAGCTCGAGGGTTTCGCGGATTTCGGCGACGCCGTCGGTGGCTACCTCGGCGAAGCGGTCGGCCAGGTAGCGCCACGGGTCGATGTCGGGGTCGATGTCGGCCTGGTCGTAGGGGCGGTGTTCGATGCTGCAGTTGGCGTAGCGGAAGCGTTCGGGCTGGGGGATGCGGCCCCTGGCGTCGATTTCCCAGGGGTAGCGCAAGTCGATGACGGTGTCGACGCCGAGTTCGAGGAAACGGTCCCAATCGTTGTCACGCAGCTTGCCGAGGGAATCGGAGCGGTAGAGCAGGCCCCAGGCGACGGTGCGGCCGTCGGCGGATCGGTAGCCGCCGAGGTCGCGGAAGTTGTGCAGACGATCGAACTCGATGTGCCGCTTCATATCTCGCAGACTGTCATAGTCTGCTCGTAACCTCAGGAGATGACTCTGCTGGAGCAGGGGGCCAGGCCGCACACGCTGGTGGTGCTGTTCGCGCCTACCGGCCCGCTACAGGACCTGTCGATCTCCAGTGGCTGGGCCGAGCGATATCTGGAGCTCGCGGCCCGTTTCGACCAGCTGTTCTGACCATTTCGGCCACGTCTGGATTGCGCTGCATATCGACTCGGATCGGGGGCATACGCCCTTACGAGAGACTCCGGGTTACAGAAAGAGCGGTTCAAGATGAGGCCTGTACTCGCGCGCGGACCGGAGGGTGGCGGCGCCGCGCTGGATCAAGTGGTGATATTGACCGGGGCGGCGACATTGATCGCCGCGGGGCTGATGTGGGTGGCCTATCTGCATCGAACGCGGCGGATCACCTGGCTGGGGAACGCGGCGGACCGGCTGGGGCAGCTCGGGAACCGGCCGGGCTGGGTGGCGCTGCCGATCGGGGTGTTCATCACCACGATCCTCACCGCGATGCTCGGGTTCATCTGGGATGTCAGCCTGCACATCGGGCAGGGCCGCGACGAAGGCCCGCTGGCGAACCCGGCGCACTACTTCATCATGGTGGGCCTGTTCTTCCTGTTCATCGCGGGCATGCTGGCGATCATCCTGCCGCTGGACGAGAAGCCGGGCCCGGCCGCGATCCGGATCACGCGCAATTGGCACGCCCCGATCGGCGGCGTGCTGATGGCGGGCGCCGGGTTGTACGCGCTGATCGGGTTTCCGCTCGACGACATCTGGCACCGGCTCTTCGGTCAGGACGTAACCCTCTGGGGCCCCACCCATTTGATGCTCATCGGCGGCGCGGGCCTGTCGCTGATCGGCGTGCTGCTGCTGGAACTGGAAGGGCGACTGGACAAGCCGGACCCGGACCGCACCGACGGCCCCTTCATGTGGATCGCCCGCAGCTTCGCCTTCGGCGGCCTGGTGATCGGGCTGTCGGTCTTCCAGGTCGAATTCGACTTCGGTGTCCCGCAATTCCGGCTGGTGCTGCAGCCCATGCTGATCGTGGCCGCCGCCACCGTCGCGCTGGTGTCGGCGCGCTACACGCTGGGGCGCGGCTCCACGCTGATCCTGGTGGTGTTCGCGTTCCTGGTGCGCGGGGTCATCGCGGTGCTCGTCGGGCCCGGGCTCGGCGCGCCGTACAACGTGTTCCCGCTGTACCTGGGCATCGCGGTGGTGGTGGAGCTGCTGGCCTTGCTGCCGCTGATCCGTAAACCGGTGTGGTGGGGCGCGATCACCGGACTGGTCGCCGCCACCGCCGGTCTCTGGCTCGAATCACTGTGGGTGGATCGGATGTTCGTCGATCCGTGGCCGGCCTCGATGTGGCCGGAACTACTGGCCATGGCGGTGCCGGTGGGTATCGCGGGCGGTGCGCTGGGTGCGCTGCTCGGCATGGTGCTGCGCGGTGAGCAGTTGCCGCGGCCCTCGATCCGGCGCGCGCTGGTGATCGGCGCCGTGCTGGTCACGGCCATCGCCACGGCCAACGGGCTGCGCCACGACATTCCCGAAAATGCCACCGCGACAGTCCGATTGCAGGATGCCGAACCGGTGAACGGCGGCCGGATGGTGAACGCGGAGATCACCCTCGCGCCGACGGATCTGGTCAGCGCCGACCCCGAGTGGGTGCAGTTGCTGGCCTGGCAGGGCGGCACCGGCCAGGTGCTCGGTCGTTGGATCGGCGACGGAACCGAAAGCCCCGGACGGGGTTTGGTGGTCGATCACCTGCGCCGTGTCGGACCCGGGCAGTACGTGAGTACGAAACCGATTCCGGTGTACGGCACCTGGAAGACCGTGCTGCGCTTGCACGACGGCCGCATGCTGACCGCGCTGCCGGTGTTCATGCCGAACGATCCGGGTATCGGGGCCACCGAGGTCGCCGCGGACAACCAGTTCACCCGGCCGTTCGTCAGCGAAGTCACTGTGCTGCAACGGGAACGGACCTTCGACAGTCCGGGGTGGCTGATGCCCGCGGCATCGCTGCTCGTCCTGGTCTGTTCGCTGCTCCTGATCTGGGCGCTGTCCTGGGGCGCGGCGCGCATCAATCTCGCCTACCGCCGGACCGCGCATCCGGAACCGGTGGACCTGGTTCGCCAATGAGATACGAACCGGGAGTAGATGTTCTGGCGGATCACTCGGCCTTGCTGGCCATCCCGGCGTTCGCGCCCGCGTTCGCGATCGTCGGGGTGGTCGTCTACATCGCCATGCGTGATCGGCGGGCGGAGCGGCGGGAGTCCGACGCCGGGCACACGACCAAGGATGACGAGTGATGAAAGCGCAGTGCGCACTCGGGCTGGTCGCCGTGGCGGCGATCGCGTCCGCCTGCTCGACGACGTCCGAATCGCCGCCGCCGACGACCGGCAGTCCGTCAGCGGCCGCACCGGCAGAGACGTTTGTCGCCATCCGAATCGCCTCCGGCGCAGTGACCCCCACGAACAGCCGAACCGAAGCCCAAGTGGGACAGCCGATCGTGCTGAAGGTCGACAGCGACGCGCCCGATGAACTGCATGTGCACGCCGACCCGCCGCACACCTTCACCGTCGAACCCCGTGCGGGCCAGGAGTTCCGGTTCACCGTTGCCATCCCCGGCCAGGTGGAGGTGGAACTCCACGACGCCGGCAAGACCGTGACCACCCTGCAGGTTCGCCCGTGACGGTGCTGGCGCACGGCCTCGGCGGCGCCGACGATCTGCCGATCCCGTTGTCCTACGCGCTGATCGGCGCCGCCTGGGCGTTGACGTTCTCCTTCGCGATCCTGCTGGTGGCCTGGCGGGAACCCCGGCTGGATCCGGAGGCGCCGGGGCGGCGGTTGCCCGCGATCATCGATTCGCGGATCCTCCGGACCGTGATCGCGGTGCCGAGTGTGGCGATCGCGATCTTCCTCGGACTGGTGTTGGTGCTGGGTTCGCCTGACCCGCAACGTAACCCGATACCGGGCGTCTTCTACATCTACCTGTGGGTCGGCGTCATGACGGCCTCGCTGCTGTTCGGCCCGGTCTGGAAGCTCATTTCACCGCTGCGCGCATTGCACCGATTCGCCTGCCTGCTGCTGCGCCGCGACCCACAGCAGGGCGTGCTCGACTACCCCGAATCCTGGGGATACCGGCCGGCGGTCGTCGGCCTGTTCGCCTTCGTCTGGCTGGAACTCGCCGCACCCGAACCGGGTTCGGTCATGGTGATCGGCTTCTGGTTGCTCGGCTACGTCCTGATCACCGCGACGGGGCTGGCCCTATTCGGCACGGTGTGGGCCGAGCGCGCCGACCCGTTCGAGGTCTACAGCACCCTGCTCTCCCGCCTGAGCCTGTTCGGCCGCAACAACTCCGGCGAACCGGTCCTGCGCGCCCCACTGAACAATCTCGCCGCGAGCCCGGTGCTGCCCGGTGCCGTGGTCCTGGCCGCGACCCTGCTCGGCTCCACCGCTTTCGACAGCCTCTCCGCCCTGCCCGCCTGGCAGAATTTCCTCGACTCCCGAAGCGGCGGAGACGTTCTCACCGAAACCGCCACCCGCACTCTCGGCTTGCTCACCGTCATCGCGATCGTCGGCATTCTGTTCATCCGGGCCGCCCGGGCGGCCCCCGGCCTCAGCCGTCCGGACCGCGATCCCCTCCCACGCCTGCTCGCCCACAGCATCACCCCGATCATCGCGGGCTACCTCGTCGCCCACTACCTGACCTTCCTCCTCGAAAAAGGCCAAGCCACCCTGTTCTTACTCGCCGACCCTTTCGACCGCGGCTGGAACCTCGCGGGCCTCGCCGACCACCAGGTCGACTACTTCCTCTCGGCCCACCCGGCCGTACTCGCCACCCTGAAAGTCCTGGCCGTCCTCACCGGCCACATCCTCGGCGTGACCGCCGCCCACGACCGCTGCCTCCAGCTCCTGCCGCGCGCACACCGCGCCACCGGGCAACTCGCGCTGATGCTGGTCATGGTCGGGTTCACCTTCACCGGCCTCTACCTGCTCTTCGGCGGGTGAGGGCTGCTACCGGCGGACGGTGAGCGCGGTTTCCATGCGGGCGTGGTACTTGCAGTAGAACGGGTGCACGCCCGGCTCGGCAGGGGCGGTGAAAGTGACGGTCTGCCGCGGGAGGACCTCGTAGTCGAAGTAGCCGGTGCGCCGACTGGTGATGCTGTGCTTGACCGGGTCGTGGTTGACGACGGTAACGACCGCGCCCGGCAGGATCGGCGGCACGACGCTGTAGGTGCGTTGGTCGATGGTGATCGTCATCGTGTTCACCGGGGCGGGCGCCGGGAGCGGTGGCGGCTCGGCCGGTTCCGATTTGCCGCAAGCCGCCGTCAGGGCCACGGCGAGGGTTGTCGCCGCGAGAGCGATCCGGTGTCTCGGTGCCGTCATGGCTGCCTCCTGCGCGTTCGGCGAGCCTGCTCTCGATGGTAGATCGCGCACGATCGGCACCGCGCATGATTCGGTCCCGGAGCCCGGTGATCGACCGGTGGGGTCAATTCGGGGCGCCGGGACCGAACTCGTGTTCGCCTCAGGCGGGCGGGGCGGCGGTCATGCCCTCGACGGCGCCCGCGGCGGCACCGACGACCGCGCCGACCGCTGCGAACGGGGCAGCGACCATCGCGTACCCCAGGATCGCGCCGATGACGGGGACGATGACCAGCCCGATGGGTGCGAACGGCAAGCCGGCCACGAGACCCGCGACGACGCCGATCAGCGCACCGGTGGAGGCGACGGGTCCGGCGACGACGGTGCCGACAGCCGCGCCGACCGCGGCGGATCCGAGGACGTCATCGGCGACTCGACCGGCCCGCCACGGTTCCAGCCCGGCCAACTGCAACGCGCTGGACAGCGCCGTTTCGGCGCCGCCGGCAGCGTCGTTGATCTGAGCCGCGGTCTCGACGGGCAGCCACTCCGGCCGGTCGACCTCGGTATCGCCGATACGGATCCGATCGGTGTCGATCGGTGCCGGAGGTTCGTCGATGACGGCGGGGATAGCCTCGACCACCGGTGCCGGTGCGGGCACCGGGATGAGGGTCTGCAGGAACGCGAGCGGATCCGGTGCCGCAGGCGCGGATTCAACGACCTCCGGACCGGGCGGTGGATCTTCGGCGGCGGCGGTGCCCGCCCCGAATACGGCGACTGCCAGGGGTAATGCGCAGACCGCGAGGATGGCGGCGCGCCGGCGGAGGGATCTGACCGAGACTTCGGACTGCTGTACGTCCATGGGCTACCTCATTCGAACGACGATGCTTACACACCAACATTCGGAACAGCGAGCGTTCCGGATTGAAATCCGTTCGTAGAGAGCAGTTTTCAAGATCAACAGGACCTGGTGGCGGGTTCTACTCGGCTGATGCCGCCACCAGGTCCTGTTGATCTCGGTGGTTAGCGGATGCCCGGGGTTGCGGGGTGGGTGCCCACGCAGCCCAGGATGTAGCAGCCCGGGGGCCAGTCGCCGAAGGGGGCGGCGAGGGGTTTGCCCAGGCAGGTGGCGAGGTTGCAGCCGGGGTAGGCGGCGGGGCCGATGCCGAGGGCGCCGAAGAGGGCGTCGGGGTTGGAGATCATCGGGTCGGTGACGCTGACGTCGGGGAGTGGGGTGTAGGGGCCCGGGTCGGGCAGGGTGGGTTCGCGGAAGGCCGCGATGACGGCGCGCAGCACATCGTGCGGGAAGCTCACCGAGTCGCCGGGGACGGTTACTCCGGTCCAGCTGACCATCAGGCCGAGGCTGGGGACGATGAAGTTGTCCTGGCGCATCATGCCCGCCATCTCCACCGCATCCGAGGGCAGTCCGGGGAAGGAGATCGCGCAGCCGGGGCCGTTGACGACCAGCAGGAACCCGAAACATGGCTTGGCAGGGGAGGGTTCGCTGGCCAGCCGGATGTACTCCGCCGACACGACCTGGGTGTCGCCGTATGCGCCCTGGTTGCCGATCAGCAGTCCCAGCTTCACGAAGTCGGCGGGTGGCAGCACCAGATGCGCGTACCCGTAGGTGTTTCCACTGCGGTCTCGCGCCCAGTGGTAGTCATTGGCCGCAATACCCAACGGCGTGAACAGCTTTCGCTGCGCGTAGGCCTGGAAGTCCTCGCCCACCGCCTGTTGCACGACATAGACCAGCAGGTCGACCGCGCGCTGACTGTACTGCCAAATCGTGCCCGGTTCATGATCGATCGGCAGCGCCAGCGCCTGCGCCACCACGTTCGGATCCAGCTGCGCCAGACCCGTAATCCCCTCGGAGGCAACGGCAACCCGCATCCCCGAAGATTCGTCCAACAGGTGCCGGACCTTGATCGCGCGGTGCGCTTCGTCCCCGAGCCCCGGTGGCAGGTAGACCCCGATCGGGTCGTCGATCTTCAGCCGCTGCTCATCGACGGCGATCCCCGCGACCAGCGAAACCACACTCTTGGTGCTGCTCCACATATTCCACGCCACCCCGCCGTTTTCGGCGTTGCGCGCTCCGGTAGCGATCAGGCAGTTGTTGCGGAACACATGCACGGTGCGCCGTGAAGGATCGTTCGCGATCCGCATAGCCTCGGCCATCGCGGCCGAATCCAGGCCCACCTCTTCAGGTTTCGCCGTCTCCAAAGTGCGGCCGCTGCTCACCGTGCAGTGCTTCAACCCCTCCGGTTGCGCTTCGGCCACACTCGGCACACCCCACAACACCGCCGCTGCCATGACGACCGACAGCACCAGAATTTCCAGACGACGCACAGCACACTCCGCTCCCGACAACCTCTGCACGGGACATCGGACGGAGGCACCGCCGAATTACGCTCTGACGTGCCCATACTTGTCGGGGCGTAAGTTGTTGGGGCACTTGACCCCACCCTCGATCACCAGCCGAGGTAGCCGACCGTGGCGGCGTACATCACGCCGGTGAACAAGGGCCAGAACACCAATTTCGGTAAGAGATTCTCCCGCCAGGTGACCAGGGGCGCCAGTTTGCCGGTAATGAGCAGGGTCGCGTTCAGGGCGACGATCAGCGTCATCGAATACAGAGCGAAGAACCACCACTCGATGTAGGCGATGCCGGTAGCCGAGATCTCGGCGCGCGTCGCGTTGTCGTTGACCGCGACGACCAGCACGGTGCTCACCGCGAAGCCGATGATCGCGAAGGCGGTGAAGCCGGAGATCGAGCGGCGGTCCGGGTCGGTGGTGATGACGAACAGGGACAGGAACATCAGCACCGCCAGCAGCAGCACCGGGACGATGCGGCCCAGCAGCGGGCCGAGTAGACCGCGGCTGACTCCGATGTTGAAGTAGAGCTCGTCGGTCTTCTGCAGCCCGGTGGCGCGGACCAGTCCGAAGTCCTTGTGCTGCAGGCTGAAAACGGTGTAGTCGGGTTTCCAATCGGCCAGCACCATACCGGGATCGAGGCCCTGCAGCCGGACGGGATCCCAGGGCGGATACGCGACGAAGTCGGGCACCAGCTGAACCGGGTGGTAGGGATCGGGGGAGGCCATTCGCAGCCAGATGTCCTGGCGGTCCAGCGGATAGTCGCCGTAGTCGAACTTCTGGTGCATGGTGGTCGAGAACGACCACACCTTGACTTCGTCGCCGTGGCTCTCGTACTCGATGAACGGTTCCAGCGGGGTCGCGTCGTCGGCTTCGAGCAGCATCACGCCGCGGGTGACGTCCGCGGGGAGATCGGCGCCGTAGCGTTGCCAGATCTTGCCGTTGATCTTCACGTTGTGTGAGTTGGCGAATTCCACGCTGTGGATGAGTACACCGGTCCGGATCCTCGGAATCGAGCCGGCGTCGGGCGGGACCGTCGCCGCGAGCACTTGGTCGACCGATGCTTGGTCGGTGACCAGGCCGCTGACCTGCGCCATCGAGTCTTCCCGGTTGCGGGCGCCGTTCCAGGCGTAGAACGTGCCGGCGACGAACAGCAGCGCCAAACCGATGGAGCCGAGCCACAGCAGGCTTTGCGGTACGCGCCTGTGCTGCGGTCTCGGCTCGGGTTCCGTTGTGCTTTGTCGATCCCGTCCGTGGTCACCACAGACGGAAGATTAGCTAATAGTTTGCTATTTGCGGAGTGGCGCGCGTGTCAGTTGCGCCCGCCGTTCCCGCCGCTCAAACGCTGAGCCAGCAGGGCCTTGCCCTGTTCGGCGCCCTTGCGGCTCTCGCCCTGGGCCTTGCGGAAGAATTCCGCCAGCTGGCTGTCGCCCTGCCGTTCGGCATCGCGGCAGTACTGCTCCATGCGCAGCGTGTTGCTCAGGCACTGCTCGGTGAACCAGATGAGGTTGTAGTCCTTGTCGATCGTGCCGGTGACCTGACCGGTTTCATGCGAGGTTGTCATACCGCCGCCGTACCCTCGGTGTGCCCCGCAAAACCAGGGAAGGCAGGCCGATGGGTGACGAGGAACGCAACGGCGTCAAGCTGACCAATCTCGACAAGCCGCTGTTCGACGGCGCCGAGGCGACCAAACGCGACCTGATCGATTACCTCGAGTTCGCCGGCGATCGGCTGGTGCGTCAGCTGCGTGATCGCCCCTTGTCGGTCATCCGAATCCGCCCCGGCCAGGAACCTTTCATGCAGAAGAACCTGCCGAAGTACACCCCGGAGTGGGTGCCGCGGGTGCGGGTGTGGGCCGAGAGTTCGCACCGCGAAGTCACCTACGCGCTCTGCGAGGATGTCCGCACCCTGCTGTGGTTCGGCAACCAGCGCGCCATCGAATACCACCCCACACTGCTCCTGGCCGACCATGCCAAGGGCCCTACGCATCTGATCCTCGACATCGATCCACCCGAGGGGCAGCCGTTCGGGCAGGCGGTGCTCGCCGCGAAACTCATTCAGCAGGCGCTGACCGACGACGGCTTGGCCGGCGCCGTGAAAACCAGTGGCGCCAAGGGCCTGCACATCTTCGTCCCCCTCGTCGAGGGCCTCCCCATCGACGATGTCGCCGCCGCCACCCGAGCCATCGCCGCCCGCGCCGAACGCCTGGACCCGTCCCTGGCCACCACCGCCTTCATCGTGGAAGACCGCAAGGGCAAGGTCTTCCTCGACTCCACTCGCGCCGGCGGAGCGACCGTCGTCGCCGCCTACAGCCCCCGCATCCGCCCGGGAACCCCCGTCTCCTTCCCGCTCTCCTGGTCCGACCTCGACAACATCACCCCGGCCGACTTCACCGTCCGCACCGCCCCCGGCCTGCTCGGTGCCCGTGACCCCTGGGCCGACGAAATGCCCGCTCCCCAAACCCTTCCCGCCGATCTCCTCGAAGAGGGCCACACCATCCCCATCGCCCGCGTCCAGGCCATGCACGAAGGCAAACGCCGAGCGCGTGCGGCACGAAACAAGAACGACAGCTAGCTCCCCGGCAGGACCGGGGCCAAACGGTCAGAGCAACTATCGTGGGCCCGGTGCCTACCGGAACCACTCCGAATGTCCTCGCCTCCAACCGACTTACCGCCAAATGGTGCCAGGCCACCCCCGCGGGCGACTTCGTCCTCTCCGGGGTCGGCCTGTGGCCACTACTCGCAGTCCTCGCCGACGCTGCAGATGGCCCTGCCCGCGCGGAGCTGGAACAGGCGATCGGGATCCCGGCCGCCGCGGCACGCGAAGCAGCGCTGGAACTCCTTGCGATTCTGGATGATTCGGCATCCGCATCCGCCGCACTCGGCGTATGGGCCAAAGCTGAGCTGCCGCTGAATCCGGCGTGGGTGCAGAGCCTGCCTGCCGGAGTGGTGGAGCGCCTCGCCGGGCAGGGAGCGTTGGACGCCTGGGCGAACAAGCACACCCACGGCATGATCGAAAAGTTCCCGCTGCAAGTCACCCCGGACTCCGTCCTGGTCCTGGCCACCGCCCTGTTCGCCGAAACCACCTGGCGCACACCGTTTCAACCATCCACCCTCGTCCCCCGCACCGGGCCGTGGGCGGGACACAGCGGCGTCGCCTTGTCGCAGTACTCCCCGGACGCGCAAGCCGCCGCGATCCTGGACGGCGACGTGCAGGTCACCCGCGTTATCGTGGCAGGCGACAACGACCTGGACGTGCATCTGTTACTCGGCGACGCCGAACCGGGCGCTGTCCTGGCGACCGGGCTCGGCGCGATGAACGGCGAGATCCCGATCCGAACCGACCTCCCACTCGGCATCGAAGCCCCCGGCTTGACAGTCAGCGAGGAAAGGAGCACCACACCGATCGACCGGCTTGGAATCCTCTTGCGGCCCTTCGATATCCGATCGACCCACGATCTCCTCGCGCACCGCACCCTCTTCGGCTTGTCCGCGGCCAGCACCGAACTCGACAATTTCCCCGCCATCAGCCCGGTCCCGCTCTACATCAGCCAGGGCAAGCAGGACGCCCTGGCCCAGTTCTCCGCCAAGGGCTTCAAAGCCGCCGCCGTCACCGCCTTCGACATACTCGCCGTCGGCATGCCACCCCCGAACACTCACACCATCCGGCTGATCGAAGCCACCTTCGACCGCCCCTTCGGCTTCCTCGCCATCCACCGCCCCAGCGGCCTCGCTCTCGTTGCCGGCTGGGTAGCCACCCCGCCCATCCCACAGCCGGAGGGCGACGCCGACATCTGAGCAACTATCCGAGCGAAGCTGGAGCGGGTGCATTCGCTGCCGTGGCGTCGGCCTGTGCCGGAGCCTTGCCCGGCAGGGTGAACAGCAGAGCACACATAGCGGTGAAGATGGCCGCGACGTACCACAGGGAGCCGCTGAAAGCGGCTGGCATGGCGTGGGATTGGGTGGCCGGGTCGCCGGGTCCGAGGTGGCCGAAGAAGATCACGGAGGACAGCGCTACGCCGATCGCTTGGCCGAGTTGAATGGTGGTGCTGGTCAGGCCCGAGGCGGAACCGGCGTGTTCGTGCGGGACCTCGGACAGGATCAGGTCGGTGAGCGGGGCGATGATCAGGCCCATGCCGATGCCCATCGGAATCAGCGGAAGCATGGTCTGCCACAGGCTGATGCCGGTGCCCTGGGTGGTCGCGAAGAAGCCGAACAGGACCATGCCCCCAGCGGCCAGCAGGGCGCCGGTTTGCAGTACGGCGCGGCCGAAGCGGGGCACCAGTACCTGCATGGACAGGCTGGCGCCGAGCATCATCGCCACCGACATCGGCATGCCGGACAGACCCGCCTTCAACGGTGAGAAGCCCAGGCCCAGTTGCAGATACAGCGTCCAGGCGAGGAAGAAGACGCCCGAGGCGAGACCGAACAGCAGTTGCACGCCCTGGCCGCCCGCGAAGCTGCGGCGGGTGAAAAGGGAAAGTACGACCAGCGGGGAACCGCCTTGCCGGGTGAGGTGGCGTTCCCATGCGACGAAACCGCCCAGCACCGGCAGCGATCCGGCCATCGAGAGGTAAGTCCAAGCGGGCCAGCCCAATTCGCGGCCCTGGGTGAGTGGAAGGACCAGCATCAGCAGACCGAGGGTGACGATGCCGACGCCTGCGATGTCCAGCCGTTGAGCCTTCTCCGCTTTGGATTCACCGATCAGCAGCCAGCCGGCGATCAGGCCCGCGATGCCGAGTGGCAGGTTCACCAGGAAGATCGGCCGCCACGCCAGGTCGAACAGATTCCATTCGACCAGCAGCGCGCCGACGACCGGACCGGCCAGCGTACCCAGCGCCATGACCGCGCCGTAGATGCCGAACACCTTGCCGCGCTCGGATTCCGGGAAGGTGACGTGAATGATCGACAGCACCTGCGGCACCATCAGCGCCGCCATCGCGCCCTGGGCCAGCCGCCCGGCCAGCAGTAGATCGGGGCTCGCCGCGATACCGCAGATCAGTGAGGCGATCGTGAAACCGGCTACGCCGGTGAGGAATACGCGCTTGCGCCCGAAGAAGTCACCGAGCCGGCCGCCGGTGATCAAGCCGAGGGCGAAGGTCAGGGCGTAGCCACCGGTGATCCATTGCACCTGCGACAGCGAGGCGCCGGTGTCGGCCTGGATATCAGGCAGGGCGATGTGCACGACGGTCACGTCGACGGCGTCCATGAACGCCGCGATCAGCACCACGATCAGTGCCGCCCATCGGCGCGGATCGAGCGGGGTCCGGGGTGCCTCCCCGGTCTTGATTTCAGTCATGCGGCCACGTTATGGGCCTAATAGGACGCTAAATGTCCGGACAGAACCACGGAGTGGCGATCATCACGAGCGGCGTCGGCCGGAGGTGAGGGCTCGGCTCGCACGGTCGGTGAGGGCGCGGAGTTCGGCCCGCACTTCGGGTGGGTCGAGGACGGTGTAGTCGACCGGGAGCAGGGCGATGGCGCGGGCCAGATACTGCGGGCTGTCCGGGTAGGTGGTAAGGCGGCAGGTGCGGGCATCGACGGGCTCCAGGATGCCGTTGCGGCCGGGGACCTGCGCCGCGACCTCTTCGATGGGTGCGTGCAGCAGGACCTGCGCGCGCACGGAACCCGTTGCGGCGATGAGGGATCCGGTGAGCCAGGTAGCGGGATCGACAGCGCCGGGGAGGGTGCGGGCGGGGACGCGCAGGCCGGTGCGGTGGACTTCGGCGATGCGGTCCAGGCGGAAGGTGCGCCAGTCGTTCCGGTCGTTGTCGAAAGCGATGAGATACCAACGCCTTCCGGCCGCGACCACGGTGTGCGGTTCGACGAGGCGTTTGGCCGGGCCGCCCTCGGCTTTGGTGTAGGTGAAGCGCACCTTCTCGTTGGCCACACAGGCCGCGGCGAGGGCGGTCAGCGCCTCGGGGTCGGCGGTGGGACCCGCGCCGGGGGACAGGACGACCTCGGCCTGCGACAGCGCCGTGAGCCGGGCACGCAGCCGGCTGGGCAGCACCTGCTCCAACTTGGCCAGAGCCCGCAGCGAGGCATCCTCGATGCCGGTGATGGCGGCGGTCGCCCCGGTGCGCAGGCCGATGGCGATGGCGACGGCTTCCTCGTCGTCGAGCACCAGCGGCGGCATGGCCTTGCCCGCCGCGAGCCGGTAGCCGCCGATATTGCCCTGGGTCGCGTCGACCGGATAGCCGAGTTCGCGCAGCCGGTCGACGTCGCGCCGGATGGTGCGCGGGCTCACGCCGAGCCGTTCGGCCAGCTCGGCGCCGGTCCATTCGCGGGGTGACTGAAGCAGCGACAGCAGCCGCAGCAGTCGGCCGGAGGGATCACGCATGAACTCATTCTCGCAGGCCAATAGGACGCTGGGTGACCTACTGCCCGATTAGCCTCGGGGAACCACTCGTAGAGCTTCCGGAAGGAGCAGCATGGCCACCCGCGACTGGATCGAGATCGAAGGCGCGCGCGAACACAACCTGCGCAACATCTCGGTACGGATCCCGAAGAACGCGATCACGGTGTTCACCGGCGTCTCCGGCTCCGGGAAATCCTCGCTGGTCTTCTCGACCATCGCGGTGGAGTCGCAGCGCCAGCTCAACGAGACCTACCCGACGTTCGTGCGAAACCGGTTGCCGCGCTACGAGAAACCGGATGCGGACCGCATCGACGATCTGACGACGACGGTGGTGGTCGATCAGAAACCGATCGGCGGCAACGCCCGCTCCACCGTGGGCACCGTCACCGACATCTACTCGATCGTCCGAGTCCTGTTCTCCCGCGCGGGTTCTCCGCCCGCGGGCATGGCGACTGCCTACTCGTTCAACACGCCCGAAGGCGCGTGCCCGGGGTGTGCCGGACTGGGTCGCGCCACCACCGTCGACCTCGACGCGATGTTCGACAAGAGCCGCTCACTCAATGCCGGCGCGCTGCGGTTCCCGCTGTTCAACGTCGGGACCGTGCAGTGGCAGATGTTCGCCAAGGCCGATCTGTTCGACCCGGACAAGCCGCTGCGCGAGTACACCAAGACCGAATGGCGCGATCTCGTCGACGGGCCGGGCCGCGAGGTGAAGGTCCGGCTGGGCGGCAGCGGTGTCGTGTACGAGGGCGTGGTCCCGAAGTTCACTCGCCTCTATCTGAACCGGGATCTGTCGACGCTGGCGGCGCGCACCCGAAAAGCGGTGGAGCAGTTCGTGACTCAAGGTGTATGCCCGGAATGCCGCGGGCAGCGGCTCAATCAGGCGGCACTGCGCACCCGGATCGACGGCTACTCGATCGCCGACTACGCGGCCCTGGAGGTCACCGAACTCATCGAGGTGCTCGAAAAGATCGACCATCCGCTGGGCACCCCGCTGGCGGTGCAGGCGATCGCTGGATTGCGGCGGCTGGACGACATCGGTTTGGGCTACTTGAATCTGGGCCGGGAGACGCCGACGCTGTCCGGCGGCGAAGCGCAGCGACTGAAGATGGTCCGCTTCCTCGGCTCCGCCCTGACCGGAATGACCTACGTCTTCGACGAACCCAGCGTCGGGCTGCATCCGCGCGACGTGGGGCGGATGAACAAGCTGCTGCGGCAACTGCGGGACAAGGGCAACACCGTGCTGGTCGTCGAACACGACCGTGACGTCATCGCGATCGCCGACCACGTCATCGATCTGGGTCCGGCCGCTGGTGTGCACGGTGGCGAAATCGTCTATCAGGGAAGCGTTTCCGGGTTGCGGAAGAGCCACACTCGAACCGGAACAGCGCTGCGGCGGCGCAGTCGGCTGAAGGACGAATTGCGCACGCCCACAGGCCGACTGCGCATCCGCAACGCGAACCTGCACAACTTGCGGGACCTCACGCTCGACATCCCCGCCGGCGTCCTCACCGTGTTCACCGGCGTCGCCGGATCGGGAAAGTCCACGCTGGTCTCCGAGGTGTTCACCGCCCAGCACCCCGACGCCCTCCTGGTCGACCAGCGCGGGCTCGGGTCCTCCTCGCGCTCCACCCCGGCGAGCCACCTCGGCATCATGGATGGCATCCGAAAAGCGTTCGCCGAAGCCAACTCCGCCGACCCGGGCCTGTTCAGCTTCAACAGCAAGGGAGCCTGCCGAACCTGCGGTGGCCGCGGGGAGGTGACCACCGACATGGCGTTCATGGACCCGGTGACATCGACCTGTGAACGGTGCGCGGGCACCCGCTACGACCCCGACGTCCTCGCATACACCCTGCGCGACAAGAACATTGTGGAGGTTCTCGCCCTGACCGCGGAGGAGGCCGCCGAGTTCTGCACCGACAATGCCGTCCGCCGCAAAATCGGCTCCTTGATCGAGGTCGGCCTCGGCTACCTCACCTTGGGTCAGCCGCTGTCGACCTTGTCCGGCGGCGAACGCCAAAGGCTGAAGCTGGCAGGCGAACTCGGAAAGACCGGCGGCATCTACATCCTCGACGAACCCACCACCGGCCTGCACATGTCCGACATCCGCACCCTGCTCGATCTGCTCGACCGGCTGGTCGACGCCGGCAACACCGTGCTGGTCATCGAGCACGATCTGGACGTCATCGAACATGCCGACCATGTCGTCGACCTCGGCCCCGGCGGTGGCCGCCACGGCGGCGACATCGTTTTCCAGGGCACTCCCGCCGAGTTGCTCGACGCCGCGAACTCGGCCACCGCCGAACATCTTCGGCGTGATCTGGGCCGCGCCCCGGCCCCAGAGTTAACAGGGCGCTAGCTCACTTGGGCGTGAAGGCGGCAACTGCTGGCTGGCAAGTTGGCTGATGCGTTGCGGGGCAGTCATTTTCGCCCGGCTCACACCGGATATCTTCCGGCGGTGCGGCTCTTCACACCCATTCGCCCTCCATTTCCCGGCGAGTTATGCAATGTTGGTACTGCGCAACGGCATTGAGGAGATGCCGGGGTCGCCGTGAAGGCGTCGGTCAAGGGAGTGTGGCGAACATGTCGTCGGCGTACGCATCCGAGCCAGGTGGCCGCGCTGGCGCGCGTCAGTTCGGGGGGCGCGCCGGCCAGGGCGGTCGAGGCGTCCCGCTGTGGCCGGGAATGATTCCGCTGCACCAGCAAGCCAGGCAAGCGCAGCAGGCAAAACGAGTCCAACAGCGCGTGGAGCCGCCATCGCGCCCCGAACCCGAACGCGGTGAGATCACGCAGCCACACACGTCCCCGCTCCGTCAGACACCGCAGCGGGCGGCCCCACAGCGGATCGAACCGCGGCAGCCGCTACCGGCGCGCCGGGTCGAACCGCATCAGCGGTTGTGGCCCGCCCGGGCGACGCGTCCGCACAGCCATCGCAAACGCACCCGGCACCCGTGGGTGGTGGTCTCGGTGGCCAGCGGCGCCTCCCTGGCGGCCGTCGCGATCGTCGCCGTCTACACCGCGCAGGCCAGCGGGTCGAGCGAATCTTCGCCCACCGTCGCCGGCGCGGCGCTGGGCGGCGGCCCGGGGTGTGAGGCAGCCCGCACCGAACAGTTCGTGCGGGGGAACGGCATCGGCTCCAGCGAAACCGGCCCCGACGCGATCCTGGCGTTCCAGCACGCCTACTACGTGGAGCGCTCCGGCACCGCCGCTCGTGCACTGACCGCACCCGACGCGTCCGTCCCCTCGGCGGCGGTGATCGACAAGGGCATCGGCTCGGTGCCCGAGGGCACCCGGCACTGCGTGCTGATCACCCCGATGCCCGACGGCCGCTTCGATGTCGTCATCACCGATATGCGCCCGGATGCCACGGTCCGCACCTACCGCCAGTTCGTCACGGTGGCGGTGCGCGACGGTGCGATCGTCATCACGAAGATCGCTCCACCGACCTGACCCATCGCCTCGAGGTAGGCTGACCGCCGCGGTCGGCGTGGTCACCCCCGGGGTTGGCAAGAGGCGCCAACCGACGGGGTGGGCGAGCACAGTGCTCGCCGATGACCACTCAGAGAGCGGTGATGGGATGGACGAGAAGATTTCGGAGTCCTCGACAGGAACGACGACGATCGGGGTACGGGTCCCGGCGGAGCTCGAACAGCTGACCATGCTGCGCGCGCTCGCCGAAACCGTCACCCTCATCGCAGATTTCGGGATCGACGAGGTCACCGACATTCGACTCGCCCTGGACGAGATCGCCACGGCCCTGATGCTGGGCGCGGTGCCCGGGTCCGAGGTAGAGGCCGGTTTCAGCTATCGCGACGGCGCCATCACCGTCCAAGTCTCCGGGGTCTCGGCCACCGATACTTCGCTGGACCAGGGCAATTTCGGCTGGCACATCGTCGAGACCCTGACCGACACCATTTCGGTGGCCCAAACCCCGTTCGACGCAACGGTTTCCGGTTATCCTACGGTCGTCGTCTTCACCTGGGTCAGAGGCGGAACCACCGATGAACGATGAGGCGCGTTCGCCTCGCCCCGACCGCGGACCACGGAAACGCGGCAGCGACAGCTACGACAATATCGAGCCCTTGTTCGCCGAGCTTGCCGCGCTCGACGAGGGCGATCCGCGCAGGCACGAGGTTCGGGAAGAGCTGATCCGGCGGTGCCTGCCGCTGGCCGAGCACATCGCCCGCAAGTTCACCGGGCGGGGCGAGAACTTCGAAGACCTGCTGCAGATCGCACGGGTCGGCATGGTCGCGGCCGTGGACCGGTTCGATCCGGCGCACGGGGCGTCGTTCCTGTCCTTCGCGATCCCGACCATCATGGGCGAGGTCCGGCGGCACTTCCGCGACTACGCGTGGGCGGTGCGAGTACCGCGGCGGCTCAAGGAGATTCAGCAACTCATCGGCCCCGCCGTGGAGACGCTGTCGCAGCGGCTGGGCCGGATGCCCAAGGCCAGCGAGATCGCCGAGCACCTCGACGCCGACCTGGTCGAGGTGACGCAGGCGCTGATCGCCCGCAACGCCTACCAGACCTCGCCGATCGACGCCGCCACCGACAGTGACGACGACAACAGCCCGCTCACCCCGATGGACACCCTGGGCACCGACGACCCGGAATACCGCAATGTGGAGGACTACCTCGCGGTGAAGCCGCTCATCGCGGCGCTGCCCGAGCGCGAACGCAAGGTCCTCATCCTGCGGTTCTTCGAGTCGAAAACGCAGACCGAGATCGCCGAGCAATTGGGCGTCTCGCAGATGCAGGTGTCGCGGATCCTGTCGAAGACGCTGAACGCATTGCGTGAGCAGGCGCTGAAAGATTAGGCGCCGTAGCCGCCGTCTACGTCGAGCTTCTGGCCGCTGATGTAGCCCGCGCGGTCGGAGGCGAGGAAGCAGACCGCTTCGGCGATGTCGTCGGCATCGCCGAAGCGGCGCAGCGGGATATTGCCGCGTGCGATCTCCCGGGCGTGCTCGTCGAAGTCGCCGGAGTCGAACAGTCGGATCGCCATGCCGTCGGTGGTCATGCCCGGCCCGACACAGTTGGCGCGAATGCCGAACCGGCCTTCCTCGGCGGCGATGGCCCGGACCAGTGCCTCGACCGCGGCCTTGGGCGCGCTGGAGAGGCTGTCGCGCACCGGGAATCGCGTGGTGGCGGCCGTCGTTACCGCGACGATATTGCCCTGCGCGCTGCGCAGATGCGGCAGCGTCGCGTGTGCGGCGTTGAAGAACGCGGTCGTGTCCTCGGTCAGTTGCCGTCGGAAGTCGGCCGGGGTGATCCGGCTCAGGTGCACCATCGGCACGTGCGGACCGGCGGCGTAGACCAGGGTGTGGATGCCGCCGAACGCCGCGGCCACCTCGGTGACGACCTCGGAGGTCTGGGCGGCATCGGACAGGTCGAGCTGCCAGGCTTTCGCGGTGCGGCCGTGTTCCTTGGCGGCGGCCCGCAGCGGCTCCAGCGTGCCGGCCGAGCGGAAGTAGGTCATCGCCACATCGCTGCCGCGTTCGATCAGCATGCGCGTGATCGTCTGCCCCAAACCGCCGCTGGCGCCGAGCACCAGCGCGGCGCCGGAGCGTTGTGCGAAATCGTCCATCGGGTCATTGTGAACCGGCGGCGTGGAACCAAGCAAGTGCTTGGGTAGAGTCGTGTCGTTCAGGAGGCTTCGCGCTCACACTGGAAGCGGCCCCGATAGATATCGCGGCCGCGCGGACGCGCACCGAACCGATCGTGCGCCCGGGGCGTGGGCTCCGGGGTGAAAACCGCAGGCGGGTAGCGGAATTCGAAATCGCTCAGGTCGGTGTCGGTATTCCGGATCCGGGCATCGTTGGCATCGGAGTTCCGGCGGGGGATCTGCATGGGCCCAGGTTAGGCCCGCGAGGGCGGGTGTGGCACGAGTAGTACTACCCGGCAGGTGAACGTAATGCACACTAGGCCAAGGGTATTCGGCTATCGGCTAGGAGGGCGTCGGGCGGCGGTTGGAATGCCTCCGTGTTGCGCGACCCAAAGGCGGGCCCGGGGCCTAGGGTGGGCTGTATGCGGGCGATTGCGTACAACGAATTCGGTGGGCCGGAGGTACTGCACGTCGTCGAGGTTCCGGTGCCGGAACCGGTCGGCGACGAAGTGCGGGTCGCGGTGCGCGCCGCCGGGGTGAATCCGGCGGACTGGAAGATGCGTTCCGGCGCACTGGTTTTCGGGGAGCCCAGGTTCCCGCAGTTCCCGGGCGGCGAGATCGCCGGATTCGTCGACGCGCTCGGTCCCGACGCGCACGGGCACGCGATCGGTGACCAGGTATTCGGGTGGGCCCGCAGCGGCGGCTACGCGGAATACGCGCTGAGCAGCGCGCTGGCGCGCAAACCCGAGGGGCTGGACTGGGCCGACGCCGTCGCGCTGCCGGTCGCGGTGAGCACCGCCGCCAAGGTGCTCGACATGCTGAAGTTGCAGGCGGGGGAGACGCTGCTGGTCAACGGGGCGTCCGGGGCGGTCGGCTCGATGGCGGTGCAGTTGGCGATCGCCGAGGGGGTCGTCGTGATCGGCACCGCCTCGGTCCGGAATCAGGAGATCGTGCGCGCGCTCGGAGCGATACCGGCGATCTACGGCGACGGTCTCGCCGACCAGGTCTGGGCCCTCGCCCCGCACGGCGTCGACGCGGTCTTCGATACCGCCGGGCACGGTGGGCTGCCCGCTGCCATCGAACTGCGGGGCAGCACCGACCGGATCATCACCATCGCCGATCCCGCGGCGGCGCAGCTGGGCGTCACCTTCGCCAGTGGGGGGCCCGGACCGCGCCCGGTCGAGCTGGCTCAGCAGGTCGCCGAGCGGGTGGTCACCGGCGAATTCCGCCTGCCCGCCGCGGCCCGCACGTTCACTCTCGGCGAGGTCGCTCTGGCGCAACAGGAGATGGAACACGGCCGTGGGCCGGGCAAGGTCGTCCTGCTCATCAACAACTGAGCCGCCGGTCCTCTTAAGCTCCGGGGATGAGTGCGGGCGATCTTGTTCTGACGGTGCTGGGCAGTGCAACTCCGTATCCGGCTGCCGGCAACGCCTGCTCGGGCTATCTCGTCACGCACGGCGATACCCGGCTGTGGCTGGACGCGGGTACCGGCACGCTGGCACAGCTGCAGCGCTACGTCCGCCTGGACGAGCTCGACGCCATCTGGATCTCGCATCTGCATGCCGACCACTGCGCGGATCTGCTCACGGCCTATTACGGAGCGCGCTACGCCGACGTGCGGCTGCCTGCGCCCATCCCGCTCTACGGCCCACCCGGCATCGCCGGCCGGTTGGCGGACTTCCTGACCAACGGGCCGGTGCGCAGTCCCATCGAGTCGGCCTACGAGGTGCACGAGTTGTTCGACGGGCACCAGGCGGACATCGGTGGTCTGCGTGTCCGGGCCGCCGCGGTGGAGCACGGCATGCCCGCCTTCGCGGCCCGTATCGAGGCGGGCGCCACGGCGCTGACCTACTCCGGGGACACCGGCCCCTGCGCGGCTCTGACCAGCCTGGCCGCCGAGTCCGACCTCCTGTTGTGCGAGGCGGACGGCTCGCCGTCGGAGGGCCTCGCAGTGCACTGCACGCCCGAGGACGCGGGCGCCACCGCCGCGGAGGCCGGAGCGCGGCAACTGGTCCTCACCCATGTCAGCCGATTCCTGACCCCGGACGCCGCCATCGCCCGTGCCCGAACCCGGTACGACGGCCCGATCGGTTACGCCGACCCTGGCCGTTCCTTCGCGATCTAGTGCGCCGGGTCACCATCTCGTAGTGATCTCATCCACATAACGCACTGGTAACGACAAAGATGTAATTTCCGCGCCACGCGTGCCGACTTGCGCCGATGCCGGAATGTCGGAAATTCGTGTCGCACATGCGCGCCGATTCGCGATGTGACCGTTCCGTGATTATTGGCTACCGTCATTGGCGGCCCGGATAACGACGGGCTTTGACTCGACCGCCGAATGCCGGAATCCCTGTCCCGCGGTCTGAGGATCCCCGAGTTCCCCTGGGGGCAGGGACCTGGCTGAAGTAGCGCCGGGACGGTAAACGCAGGGCAGGAATTACTTTATGTCGTTTATGCGTAATGTCAGCACGCGTGCCTTCGGCCTGACCGCGGTTGCCGCCGCTCTCGTGGCAGTCCCGTTCGGCCTGTCCACCGCTACCGCGTCCGCCGAGGGCGGCAACAACTGGGATGCCGTCGCCGAGTGCGAAAGTGGCGGCAACTGGGCGATCGATACCGGCAACGGTTACTCCGGTGGCCTGCAGTTCTCGCCGTCCACCTGGGCCGCCAACGGTGGCTCCGGCAGCCCGTCCGCCGCCAGCCGCGAGGAGCAGATCCGCGTCGCGGAGAACGTGCTCGCCACCCAGGGCCCCGGTGCCTGGCCGGTGTGCGGCGCCAACCTCTGAGGTTCGGCCGCTCCGAATAACTGACCGACGCCCACCGTGCTTCGCAGCGCGGTGGGCGTCGTGTTGTCAGAACCCGGGTGTGGCCGGGGTCAGATACATGTAGCTCTTTTCCTCGGATCGTTTCGCGATGCGCCATTGGCCGTCGATGCGGGCGAATTCGTCCAGATACCAAAGGCCGCAGAACATCAGAGTCTGATTGCCGTCGTGGTCTTTGATGAGCATCGGGTTGTGGCAGATGGTGCGGGCGGTCGCGGAATCGCCGTCGACGGTGATCGAGGAATTACTGATGAGGTGTTGGTAGGCGGGGAAATTCGGGAGTGTCGCGGCCAGGAAGGCCTTGGTCGAGGCGAGGTCACCGGTGGCGCCGCCCATGGCGGAGTAGTCGATGTGGGCGTCGGCGGTGAAGATGTCGTCGAGCAGGTCCCATTGCCTGGTGTCGACGGCGTGGGAGTAGCGGACCATCAGGTCCTGAATTTCCAGACGGTCCGAAATCTCCTGCAACGACAACATAGGGCCTCCGATGTGCTTGGTGCGTGTGCGTAATCGGAGCAGGGTGGGGCGGCTGGCGCAAGAGTCGGGTTCACAGCGGGGCAGTGACGTCGAGTTCGCGGACGCCGGGGTGCTGGGTATCCGAACCGGTGACCTCGAGCCGTACGAACCGCCCGGACGCGGGAGTTCCGAGCCAGCCGGTCGCCGGATCGAGTTCGACTGTTGTCCAGTCCTTTTCGTCGAGGGAAACCGCGACGGTGACGGCCGTGGGCGCGGCATCGGTCCAGTGCGGGACCACGGCGCCGATCTCGGTTTCCCGGCCGAGGTCGACGGTCAGGGTGCCCTGTGTGCCGTCCGGCGCCCAAGCTGTCGCCAGCGTGCCGTCCACGGCGGCGTCGCCGTAGCGACCCGATTCGGCGGTACTGGTGCGGACCGGCTTGCACTGCGAAAGATCCTGGGTGGGTGCCAGATCCGGCCGCCGGGTCTTGACGACGAGCGGCGTTCCGGCGCCGGCGAGGTGCGTGCCGGACGGTGTACGGACCTGCATCGGCGCGCCCTTCGAGACCGAGATCCGAGTTTCGTCAGGCCCGATCTCGGCGTCGAAAACGCGCCCCTGCCAATGTATTCCATGGATCTTCAAGCCAGATTCGAGCTGTGGCGGCAGCAGGGGAGCGATCTCGATCTCGCTGTCGTGCAGGCGCAGTCCGAGTAGGCCGTTGGTGAAGGTCTGCAGGAATCCGCCCGCCGCCGTGGTGAAGGTGAACGCGGGCGCTCCCGCGAGCGGGTCGTGTGCGCCCGCCTTCTCCCCGCGCGACTCGGCGAACTGCGCGAACGGCATCCGGATGAACGGGCGCACCGAGCGTTCCAGATAGGTGCCGGTAGCGCAGCCGGGTGCGCCGATCCGGGCGGCGTCGATGGCGTTCACCGAATCGGTCATCGCCGGGCCGTCGGGATCGGTTCGCTCCGAATAGTATTCGAGCACATTGGCCGCGACCTGCGGTGACATCGGCCAGTCCAGCGGATAGATCAGCAGCACGGTGTCGGCCTGTTTGGTGGGTGTGCCCTGGTATCCGTCGTACTGCCGGAAGATCTGGCGCTCCTGGTCGAACGGCATGCGCAGTCCGTTCGCGATCACCGACCACTCCGAAGGCGCTGGCGCACTGACGATTTCGGCGGCCCGCGCCGCATTGCGCAGAGCCAGTGCCGCACCGCCGTTGGTGTAAACCGCGTCGTTCACGCCGTTGCTGTACTCGTCCGGCCCGGCGACATCGAGGATGGAGTAGCTGCCGTCGGTATTGTGATGCACCCGCGCGGCCCAGAACTCGGCGACATTACGCATGATCGGCCAGATGCGTTCGCGCAGATAGTCTTTGTCGCCGGTGCCGAGGTAGTACTGCCAGGCGGCCAGCGAGATGTCGCCCTGCAGATGGATCTGGGTGCGGCAGTGCGGTGGATCCCAGCTGTGGCATTCGTCGAGATCGCCGCTGGTGGCGCTGGTCCACGGATAGAACGCGCCGCGGTAGCCGAGCCGTTCGGCGTTGGCCTGGGCGGCGGGCAGCGTCTTGAAGCGGTACTCGACAACTGATTTGGCCAGGTTCGGTGCGAGTTGCAGCAGGCCGGGGAACATCCAGATGTCGGCGTCCCAGAACACCAGTCCGCCGTAGTTGTCGCTGCTCAGCCCGACCGGTGAAAGGCTGTTGTCTTGACTGGTATTCGTGGCGGAATACAGGGAGTAGAGGGCGCCGCGGGTCCACGATTGGATCTCCGGATCGCCCGGCACCTCGAAGTCACCGCGCCACAGGTCGCGCCAGACGCCCGCGCTCTGTGCGAGCAGTTCCGCCCACCCCTGGCGCGCGGCGGCTCGGGCGGCGTTCAAGGCGGAGGCGGCGGGAACCGTTGCGGTGTGGGCGGTATCGACACCTACGTACTTGGTGATGGCATAGGACTTGCCCGCCTGCACCGGGATTCGCGCTTGCTGGCTCACCGACAGGTCTTTCGCCTCCGGCTGCTGCGCGCGGTCGGGCTGCACCGAGCCCGAGTCGAGCACGGAGACAAGGCTTCCGGCGGTGCCGGTGCCGTCGGTGCGGAATTCGACACCGATCGCGCTGTCGTCGCGTGCGCCACCGCCGGTCTGCGTGATCCGCCGGGCGCCCGCACCGTCCAGCTTGTCGGTCACCACGAGGTCCCCCGACCATCGCGGCACCGCTGTGAGCCGCACCGCGCCGACATGTTGATCGGTGCGGTCGGTCAGCACCTCATAGGTCAGGTCGGTGGCTTTGCCGTCCGCGGTGGTCCAGGTCAACGCCGTGCGCACCAATCCGCAACGCTGATACAGGGTTTGGCTGAAGTTCGAGATCTGCGCCGCCGGTGTAGCGGGGGAGAACTGCTCCGCATCCACACCCACCAGCAGGCCGGACCAGTTCGGAATGGCCGCCGCGACCTGCCGGTCCTCGGCCACGCCCGCTTGATTGCCGTACAGACCGGCGACGAACGCCCCGTCGTAGGCGGGGGTGTAGAGCGGCCAGCCGGTCGCCTCGTTCGACGCGTAATAGCCCATCCCGCGGGGCGGCACCCGCAGCCCCAGATACCCGTTGCCGACGAACGGATGCCGGTCGATCGCGGCATCGATCTCGGTGTTCGAAGGCGTCCACCCGGCCGCCGGGACGGAGTCGCCCGGGCACGCGGCCTCGGTCCGCTTCGGTGATTCACACCCCGCGACAAGAGTTGCACTGGTCACGAGCAGCACGGCCAGCGCCGATCCGAGTTTCCGCCGCCCGGGGGAGCGCACACCGGCTGGTGTCCGTGACTGGGCTTGTGAACGCACCTGGCACCTCCGGTTGTGGACGAACCCGACACCGGCCGCCCACGCGCGCGGAATCAGCGTCGAAAGCGTTGACACCAACAGTGATTCAGGCGCGGCGCCGCTGTACCGGCAATACCCATCGACTTCTTGCGATACCCCTGCGCGCTCAGATCCGCGGCGGCTCGATGATGCCATGCGGGATGCGCCGATCCGGCAGCGGGTTGGCCGCCGCTGACCAGGGTCGATGGTTCTGACCTGGCGGCGCGGATGATCATGGCTAGGCTGGGACGATGCGTGTTAAACGGGATCGCAAGTCCTCCAGACCGCACGGCCTGGCCAGCGCCCTGGATGTGTGGCTGGTCGACCGCAGCGCGCGGGTTCGGCCCTCGCGCGCCGACCGGATGCTGCGCGGTCTGAGCACCAGTGCGAACTACAACCGGTTGTGGATAGGTGCGGGAGCGGCCATGATCCTGCTCGGCAGCCCCGCCGCGCGCCGAGCCGGCGCGCGTGGGCTCGTCGCGGTCGGTCTCGCCAGCGGTATCGCGAATGGTGTAGCCAAACCACTGTTTCCGCGCAGGCGGCCACCGGACGAGTCGGTGCCGTTCGTGCGGCGGCTGGTGAAACCGCCGGTGTCGTCGTCCTTCCCGTCCGGACACGCGGCCTCGGCAGCCGCCTTCGCGACCGGGGTGGCACTCGAATATCCCGCTGCGGCAGTCGCGGTGGTACCGCTGGCCGCGGCTGTCGGATATTCCCGGGTGCATATCGGCGTGCACTGGCCCTCGGATGTGGTGGCGGGCGCGGCGCTCGGATCCGGTATCGCGCTGGCCACGCACCGGTGGTGGGCGGTGCGTGAGGATGAACCGGCCCTGCTCGGGCCCGCCGAGCGGATCGAGCCGCTGCCGCGCGGCCGTGGTCTGCTGATGGTGATCAACCCGAACGCGGGCCTCGGTAGCGGCGTCGGCACCTACGACCCGGCGCAACTGCGGGACCGGCTGCCGGAAGCGGACTTCGTCGAACTGGACCCGGCCATCGGGCTGGACAAGCAGCTCGAAGAAGGACTCAGCCGCGACCATATTCGCGCGATCGGCGTGTTCGGCGGGGACGGCACGGTGTCCTCGGTGGCGGGTTACGCGGCGCGGCACCGGCTTCCGCTCGCGGTGTTCTCCGGCGGCACCCTCAACCACTTCGCCCGGGACGCGGGCGTCGCGGACATCGAGGCCACCCTCGCCGCCGTCGAGACCGGCCAGGTGGCGGCGTGTGACGCGGCCACGGTGCGGTACGACGACTCCGAGTCGCGCACCTTCGTCAACACCGCCAGCCTCGGCGGCTATCCCGACTTCGTCCGCCTGCGGGAGCGCTGGCAGGAGCACCTCGGCAAGTGGCCCGCCGCCGGCATTTCCATGGTGCGCGTGCTGCTCGGCGCCGAACCGCTGCACGCGGTGATCGACGGCGAACCGATGGCCATCTGGATGCTGTTCGTCGGCAACGGACGCTACGACCCGCCCAACCAGATCCCGCGCTCCCGGCCGGAGTTGCACCACGGCACCCTCGACGTCCGCTATCTGCGCGCCGACGTCCCGTTCTCGCGCACCCGCCTGATCTGGTCCACCCTCACCGGCACCCTCGACCGTTCACCCACCTACGTCCGCCACGAAGGCCACCGTTTCGAAGTCTCGGTCACCGAAGCGTCGGTCTCCCTCGCCACCGACGGCGAAGTCGATTACAAGGGCCGCGATTTCGTCTTCGAAAGCCAGCCCGACACCCTCACCCTCTTCCACCGAGATCCCCGCACCGAAGACTGAACCACACAGGAGTGTGCGGAGCGGGGGTCAGGCGGGGTAGGTGTGGGTTTCGGTGGCTTTGACCGCGGCCCAGAGTTCGGTGCCCGGGTGTAGGTGGAGGTCCGCGACTGTCGCCGGGGTGATGTCGGCGAGGACGGGTGGGTTGCCGTCGAGTCGAACCCGGGTGGTGTGGGCGTGCTGTTCGATGCCCGCGATGGTGACCGGCCAGGTGTTGCGGGGGCTGCCGGCGGGTTGTTCGGGGTGCAGGCTTACCGCGCTCGGCGGGAACGCGACATGTACTGTGCCGCTGCCGGGTTCGGCGACGGTGAAGGAGCCGCCGCCGTCGAGGGCGACGTGGGTGCCGTCGGCGGTGCCGCGGTACAGGTTGAGGCCCACCAGGTTTGCGACATAGTCGGAGCGGGGGCGGCGGGCGACCTCGGCCGGTGGGCCCTCCTGGACGATGGCGCCGTTCTCGAGGATGACCAGGCGGTCGGCCAGCACCATCGCGTCGAGCGGGTCATGGGTGACGAGCACGGTGTGGCCGGGGTAGCCGGACAGGTGATGGGCGAGGTCCGAGCGCACGCGCAGGCGGGTGCTCGCGTCCAGGGCGGCCAGGGGTTCGTCGAGCAGCAGCAGCTGTGGGTCGGTGGCCAAAGCCCTTGCCAGTGCGACACGTTGGGCTTGGCCGCCAGACAGGGCGCGGGGTTTGGCGTCGCGGTGCTCGGCCAGGCCGACACGGTCGAGCCACTGTGCGGCGCGTTCGCGGGCGGCGGCCCGGCGGTGGCCGCGGGCACGGAGTCCGAAGGCGACATTGTCGAGTGCGTTCAGATGCGCGAACAGCAGGTAGTCCTGGAAGACGACGCCGACCTCGCGCCGCTCCGCGGGCACGAACACCTGAGGCGGTGCGTCCCAGAGCTTTTCGCCGACTTCGAGGCGGCCCTCGGTGAGCGGCGTCAACCCCGCCAGCGCCCGCAGCGCGGTCGTCTTCCCGGCCCCGTTCGGCCCCAGCAGCGCCACCACTTCCCCGGCCGCCACCTCGAACTCGATATCGAGCCGGAACTGTCCACGGGCAACACCCAATTCGGCGCGCAGTGTCATGCCGCTCCTCGAATCCAGCGCTCGCGCAACGCGACCAGCACGATCACCGACACCGCGAGCAACACCAGGCTGAGCACGATGGCGGCGTCGGGATCGGTCTCCAGCGCGAGGTATACAGCTAGCGGCATCGTGGTGGTCTTGCCGGGGAAGTTACCCGCGAAGGTGATCGTCGCGCCGAATTCCCCGAGCGCTCGCGCCCAGCAGAGCACCGACCCCGCGATCACCCCGGGCAGCACCGAGGGCAGTGTCACCCGCCGGAAGGTCAGCCACCTGGACGCGCCGAGCGTGGCCGCGGCCTCTTCGAACCGCGGATCCGCCGCCCGCAGCGCACCCTCCACCGAGATCACGAGGAACGGCATGGCCACGAACGCCTCCGCGATCACCACGCCGGTGGTGGTGAAAGGCAAAGAAACACCGAACCATTCGTGCAGATATTGCCCGACCAGCCCGCGCCTGCCGAGCACCAGCAACAGTGCGACACCTCCGACCACCGGCGGCAACACCAGCGGAACGGTCACCAGCGCGCGCAGTAGCCCTCGGCCTGGCACATCCCCGCGCGCGAGCAACCAGGCCAGCGGAATCCCCAGCACCAGGCAGATGACCGTGGCCAGCGTCGCGCACACCAGCGAAAGCCGCAGCGCGGTAAGTACTTCAGCGCTGAACAGCCGATCCGGCAGCGTCGCCCACGGCGCCCGCACCAACAGCCCGACCAGCGGGCCCGCCAGAAACAGCAGCCCGGCCACAGCGGGAATCAGCAGCACCAACGGCCGCCGACCCCGCACCGACCGCTTCCGCGCTGCTCGCTGCCACGGCGAGGAGCCCCCATTCGGGCGAATGTCTGCACGCAGCTCGGTCACGGGTACACGTCACCAGTGCAAGCGCCCCCGACCAAGCAGGCTCGCCGGACGACACGGTTCACGGTGCGTCGAATCCGGCCGCGGTGAACACCGCCCGCGCCTTCTCCGAGCGGATGAACTCGACGAAGGCGGCGGCGGTCGCCGGATTGGGGGCCTTGGCCAGCGGCGCGATCGGGTAGTCGTTGACGGCCTTGGTGGACTCGGGGAAGTCGATTCCCTCGACCTTGTTGCCCGCGGCCTGGACGTCGGTGCGGTAGACCAGAGCGGCGTCCACTTCGCCGAGCGTCACCTTCGTCAGCACCGCCTTGACGTCGGTCTCGCGGGTATCCGGCTGCGGGGTGACACCCGCCGCCTGGAAGACGGTCGCGGCGGCCGCCCCGCATGGCACCTGCTCCGCGCACAGCGCGAGTTTCGGTTCGGTCTTGCCGAAGTCGGCGAGCCCGGTGATGCGGGCCGGATTCCCCTTGGGGACCGCAATTTCCAGCCGGTTGCGCACGAAAGTGACCGGGCTGACGGTGATTTCGCCGTTGTCGACCACCTGCTGCATGTTTTTGGGTGCGGCCGAGGCGAATACATCGGCGGGTGCGCCCTGCTGCAGCTGCTGGGCGAGCGCGGAGCTCGCGCCGAAGCTGTAGGCGACCTTTACGCCGGGGTGCGCGGCCTCGAACTGGGCTCCGAGTTCTTTGAACGTCTCGGTGAGCGAGGCCGCGGCGAAGACCGTGACCTTGCCCGTCACCTGATCCCCGGCTGCGGCCGAATCGTCGGATCCACAGCTCGTCACCAGCGCGGCAGCCAATCCGGCCGTCACCATCACCACGCCCGTACGCGTCATCGTCATCGTCAACTTTCCGGTATCTCCACTACGACATGTGTCGACTTCACCGACGCGACGGCGATGCTGCCGACCTCGAGCCCGAGCTCCTCCACCGATTCCGCGCTGAGCAACGACACCAGCCGGAACGGACCGGCCTGCATCTCCACCTGCGCCATCACCCGGTCCTTGACGACCCGGGTCACGATCCCGCGCATCCGGTTGCGGGCCGAGGCCGCCACCGTCACGCCGGGCTCGGGCGCGTCGGCACGGGTGCGCAGGAACTCCGCCAGCTCGCGCCCGCTCAGCCATTTGCGCCCGTTCTCCAACTGGATCGCGGTGAGTTTGCCCTGGTCGATCCAGCGCCGCACCGTGTCATCGCTGACACCCAGCAGCGCCGCAGCCTCGCTGATCCGCAAATACGACACGGGAAGGACTCTACATCCGCATCTGCGGGGAACAATGCTGGTTATCTCCGAACCTGAGGATCGAGCGCGGGGGCGTGATTGGCGGATGCGACAGCCGGGCGGCGGGGAATTTCGTGTCCGTCCTACGGAGCGGCCGGAATTCCTTTAGCGTGAGCAGCGGATTGGACGCCGAGAGGGGCCTGGGATGCGATCGGGGATGCTGGGACTGGCGGAGTTGCGGGTGCGGGTGGAGTCGGGGGAGATCGACACCGTCCTGGTCGCGATGACCGACATGCAGGGCCGATTGCAGGGAAAGCGCTGCGCCGCACAGTATTTCCTCGACGAGGTGATCGGGCACGCGACCGAGGCCTGTAACTATCTGCTCGCCGTGGACGTGGACATGACCACCGTCGACGGATACGCCATGTCCTCGTGGGACACCGGCTACGGCGATTTCGTGTTGCGCCCCGACCTGAGCACGTTGCGGCTGCTGCCCTGGTTGCCCGGGACCGCGCTGGTGCTCTGCGATGTCGAGCAGGTGCAGCCGAGCGGCACGCCGGTATCGGTCTCGCCCCGGCAGGTGCTGCGAGCGCAGCTGGATCGGCTGGCCGAGCACGGCCTGACGGCCTATGTCGGCACCGAGCTGGAGTTCCTGGTGTTCGACGACACCTACGAATCCGCCTGGAACAGCGGCTATCGCAAGTTGACCCCGGCCAACCAATACAACGTCGACTACTCCATGCTCGGCACCTCCCGCATCGAACCGTTGCTGCGCCGCATCCGCAGGGAAATGGCCGGCGCGGGACTCTATGTCGAGTCGGCCAAGGGCGAGTGCAACCCCGGTCAGCACGAGATCGCCTTCAAATACGACGAAGCGCTGGTCACCTGCGACAACCACAGCATCTACAAGACCGGTGCGAAGGAGATCGCCGCGCAGGAGGGCCGCAGCCTCACCTTCATGGCGAAATACGATGAGCGGGAAGGGAATTCCTGCCACATCCACCTGAGCCTGCGCCGTACCGCCGGCGGGTCGGTGTTCGCAGACGACGACGAAACTACCGAGATGTCCGCGCTCATGCGGCATTTCCTGGCCGGGCAGCTGGATTGCCTACGGGACTTCACTTATTTTCTGGCCCCGAATATCAACTCCTACAAGCGATTCGCGGCAGGCAGCTTCGCGCCGACCGCGCTGGCGTGGGGCCGGGACAACCGAACCTGCGCGCTGCGGGTGGTGGGTTCCGGGCCGTCGCTGCGCATGGAGAACCGGATCCCCGGCGGCGACGTGAACCCCTACCTCGCGGTGGCCGCGACCATCGCCGCGGGCCTGCACGGCATCGAGCGCCGCCTGCCGCTGGAACCAGAATTCCACGGCAACGCCTACCGTTCCCAGCGGCCCCGGGTGCCGAACACACTGCGGGAATCGGCTCGGCTGTTCGGGGAGAGCAAGCTCGCGCGCACCGCCTTCGGCGATGATGTGGTGGACCACTACCGAAACGCGGCGCGAGTCGAGCTGGACGCCTACGACGCCGCTGTCACCGATTGGGAGCGCATTCGTGGATTCGAACGGCTCTGACCGGCGTCCGCTCATCGGCCTGCCCACCTACCGGGAGCGGGCCCGGTTCGGCACCTGGGATACCGAAAGCGCCGTCCTGCCCATCGGTTACGCCGCCATGGTCGAGCGCGCGGGCGGTATCCCGGTACTGCTGCCGCCCGTCGGTGTCGCGCGCCCGGAGCTGGTGCAGCGGCTCGACGGTCTGGTGCTGACCGGCGGCGCCGACATCGAGCCGTCCCGCTACGGGCGGCCGCTGGAACAGGCTCTCGGTTACTCCCGGCCTGATCGGGACGAGTCGGAATTCGAGCTGTTCAGCCTGGCTCGTGCGGCGGATCTGCCGATTCTGGCGGTGTGCCGTGGACTCCAGCTGGTGAATGTGGCACTGGGCGGCACGCTGATTCAGCATCTCCCCGATGTGGTCGGCCACGACGAACACTCGGGCGGCCCCGATTCCTTCACCGTGATGCGTGTGCTGACCACGGCGGGCAGCCGTATTGCCGCGCTCCTCGGGCCGGAGGTGAAGGCGCACTGTCACCACCACCAGGCGATCGAGCAGCTGGCCCCCGGGCTGACCGCCACCGCGCACAGTGCCGACGGCGCCATCGAAGCCATCGAGGTCCCCGGCGATCCGTTGTTGCTCGGTGTGCAGTGGCACCCGGAGGCGAACACCACTGATGACCGGCTGATGCGGGCGTTGGTCGAGGCCGCGGTTGCGCGCCGGGACCCTGGGTGAGCGTCCGCGGCCTATCCGGTAGAACACAGTGGCGGCCTGCCAAACGACGAACAGGTAATGGCGAGAGTGCCGAAGGGAGCGGTGTCGTGACGACTACCGAGGTGATCAATCCGGCGACCGAAAAGGTCGTAGCGACAGTCGAGCTCGTGGATGCGGCAGGAACGGACGCCGCGATCGAACGCGCGCAGCGGGCGGCGAAGGACTGGCGTGAGGTGGCGCCGGGAGACCGCGCTCGTATCCTCCGCCGGTTCGCCGAGGCGATCGACGCGAATCTCGAGGAGCTCGCGCAGCTGGAGGTCGCCAACGCTGGGCACACCATCGGCAATGCCCGCTGGGAGGCGGGCAACGCCCGCGACGTGCTGCACTTCGCCGCCGGGATGCCGGAACGTCTGCTGGGCAACCAGATTCCGGTGGCGGGCGGTGTGGACATCACCTTCCACGAACCGCTCGGCGTGGTCGGCGTGATCGTCCCCTGGAACTTCCCGATGCCGATCGCGGCCTGGGGATTCGCGCCCGCGCTGGCCGCGGGCAACGCCGTGGTGCTGAAACCCGCTGAGCTGACACCGCTTACCGCGATCCGGCTCGGCGAGCTCGCGTTGCAGGCGGGTCTGCCGGAGTACGTCTTCCAGGTGCTGCCGGGCAAGGGTTCGGTGGTGGGGCAGCGGTTCGTCACCCACCCCGGTGTGCGCAAGGTGGTTTTCACCGGTTCCACCGAGGTCGGCAAGCAGATCATGGCGGGCTGCGCCGACCAGGTGAAGCGCGTGACGCTCGAATTGGGCGGCAAGAGCGCCAATATCGTGTTCGCCGACGCCGACCTGGAACGTGCGGCCGCCACCGCGCCCTACGGCGTGTTCGACAACGCCGGTCAGGACTGCTGTGCGCGGTCCCGAATTCTGGTGCAGCGCAGCGTCTTCGATCGCTTCCTCGAATTGCTGGAACCTGCCGTGCAGGGTGTCCGGGTGGGCGATCCGGCCGCGGATGCCACCGAGATGGGACCGCTCATCTCGGCCGCCCACCGCGATCGGGTGGCCGGGTTTCTGGAACCGTCGACCAAGGTCGCCTTCACCGGCGCCATGCCCGAAGGCCCCGGATTCTGGTATCCGCCAACGGTTGTGCTGCCGGACGCGCCCACCGACCGCGTGCTCACCGAGGAGATTTTCGGCCCCGTCGTCGCGGTCCTCCCGTTCGACGACGAAGCCGACGCGGTGCGCATCGCCAACGACACCGAGTACGGCCTGTCCGGCTCCATCTGGACCAACGATGTCGGCCGCGCCCTGCGCGTATCCCGTGGGGTGGAAGCCGGCAACCTGTCGGTGAATTCGCACTCCTCGGTGCGGTACTGGACTCCGTTCGGTGGCTACAAGCAGTCCGGCCTCGGCCGCGAACTCGGCCCGGATGCGGCCCTCGCCTTCACCGAAACCAAAAACGTCTTCATCGCCACTCAGTAAAGGAGAAGTGTTGCAGCGCTTACAGGATCGAGTCGCCGTCGTAACCGGCGGCGGCAGTGGAATCGGTCTCGCCACGGTGCGGCGCTTCGCCGCCGAAGGGGCGAAAGTCGTTGTCGCCGACATCGACGCGGGCACCGGGGAAGCCGCCGCCGCGGAAGCGGGCGGCATTTTCGTCAAGGTCGACGTCACCGACGAAACCCAGGTGCAGGCCATGTTCCAGACCGCCGTGGACACCTACGGCGGCCTCGATATCGCCTTCAACAACGCGGGCATCTCACCGCCGGAAGATGATTCGATCCTCACCACCGGGCTGGACGCCTGGCGGCGGGTGCAGGAGGTGAACCTGACCTCGGTGTACCTGTGCAGCAAGTACGCCATCGAGCACATGCTGGTGCGCGGCAAGGGGTCGGTGATCAACACCGCCTCCTTCGTCGCGGTGATGGGCGCGGCCACCTCGCAGATCTCCTATACCGCTTCCAAGGGCGGCGTACTCGCCATGAGCCGCGAACTCGGTGTCCAATTCGCGCGGCAGGGCATTCGCGTCAACGCCCTGTGTCCCGGGCCGGTGAACACCCCGCTACTGCAGGAACTGTTCGCCAAGGACCCCGAACGCGCCGCCCGCCGCCTCGTGCACATCCCGGTGGGCCGGTTCGCCGAGCCCGAGGAAATCGCCGCTGCCGTGGCGTTTCTCGCCAGCGACGACGCGTCGTTCATCACCGCGTCGCAATTCCTCGTGGACGGTGGAATCGCCGGAGCTTATGTAACACCGCTGTAGCGCAACCGATTCCACAAGTAGAAAGGTGAACTACTCGGGGAGGGTTGGCACCATGGCCGTCCGGTTCTGCGCAGGCGACGGCTGCCGTCGCATGCTCTCGATCTCGGTGATCCCCGGCGGCAACCCCGTGGCGCGTGCCGACCCCGAACACTTCGCCGTCCGCTTCCTCACCTGCACGCTGTGCCGCTCCGGTTTCTGCGATCGTTGCCTGCCCGCGGAATCCCCGTTCTACCGGCTTCGTGCCTGCCCGAAGTGCGGCGCGGACCTGCTCTGATCGATGCACGGGGGCGTAATCCCCGGGATCTAGCACTCCAGGGTGATGCGGGCATGCGATTCGCCCCATGAAGATCCCTCCAGGTGATCTGGAGGGACGTGCAATGAAGTGGTGGTGGGCGGCCGGTGCGGCCGTGGTGTCGGCGGTGCTGTGGCGCTTCGGGTTCGGTTTGAATCCGGTGCCTGGCTTGGCGGTCCTCGCGCCGCTGCCGGTGTTGCTGGTTGCGGCGCGGGTGCCGGCGAAGGTGGCGTTCGTCCTCGGGCTCGGGTCCTGGCTGGCCGGGGCGCTGGTGAGTTTCTGGTCGTACCTGGTCGTGACCCTCGAGCAGCCGGTGCCCAATGCCGTTGCGCTGATCGGTATTTCCGCCCTGGTGTACGGCGGGGCCGTGGCGCTGTGGCGTGCGCTGCTCCTGCGCGGGCACACGGGCCTCGCCGTGGCGGCGTTCCCGGCGGCCTGGGTCGCTTACGAATTCCTGCTCTCGCTGACCGGGCTGTTCGGCGCGTGGTGGAGTATCGCCTACACCCAGGTCGGTGTGCTGCCGTTGATCCAGACCGCGGCGCTGACCGGTCCGTGGGGCATCAGTTTCCTGATCCTGTTGGTACCGGCCGCAATCGGCGCGATTCTGACTTCGGGGCCAACCCGGCGGCAGAGGATCCGTGTCGGCGCTGTGGCCGCCGCCGTGCTGGTGGCCGTCGGCGCGTTCGGCATCTGGCAGCTGGCATTGCCGCAGCCCGGGAAGTCGGTGCGGGTGGGCCTGCTCGCGGTTTCGCAGCCGCCGGAATACGTTCCGGTCGATTCGCCCGCGGGCCGCGACATGATCAGCCGCGTCGTCACCGAGGTCGAACGGCTCGCGGACCAAGGCGCGCAAGTGGTCGTGCTCCCGGAAAAGGCCTGGCGTGCCGATGAATCCACACTGCCGGTGCTCGCCGCTCCGCTGACCGAGGTCGCGACCCGCCGGGACATCCATATCGTCGCGGGTCTGATCCTTACCCGCGACGGTCGCAGCGTGAATGCCGCGATCGACTACCCGTCGGGTGTCGAGTACGCCAAGCACTACTTGATCACCGGCTTGGAGGACGAACTCGAGCCGGGCAGCGAGTGGCAGCAGGTTCCTGGTCAACCATGGGCTCTGGCCATATGTTTCGACCTGGACCGGCCCGCTCTGGTCCGCGAGAACGCTCGCCGCGGCGCGACATTGATGTTGGTGCCCGCCCTCGATTTCACCGACGACGCCTGGCTGCACAGCCGGATGGCGGTCCTGCGCGGCGTCGAATCGGGTGTGGCGGTGGCTCGCGCACCCCAGCTCGGCGAACATGTGGCAAGCGATGCCCGCGGTCGTATCCGCGCCACCGCGGAGACCGGAATCGACGTCACCAGCGCCGCACTCGCCACCCTGCCGCTCACCGAATCCAGGACCGTCTACGCCCGTTTCGGCGACTGGTTCGGCTGGCTCTGCGTCGCCCTGGGTGCGGCTGCCGTCCTCGTGGCCGCCGTGGGTCGAAAGCGCCGGCCCAACGCTCGCGATTAGCCATCGGGTCGATCTTCGGGCGCCAGGCTGACGCATTGGTATGACCGGGCTCACATTTGGACTGGACTCGGCAGGTCAGAACGCATGGGATCCAACCCTCCCCGGTGACCCCCGGGTTTGCTATCCAGCAAACCTGGGTAACGGTTGGTTCGGTGCCGTGCACTCTCGAAATCCGGGAGGCCCGGCCGGGGAGAACCGAGTTAGGTCCGCGGGGGAGCGGGCCGAAGGAGGTACGAATGACCGCGTCCATAGCCGCTGAACCGGACAGTCCGGAGTCCAAGCAACAATTGCGCAAGTCCGTCACCGCGTCGGCGATGGGCAACGCCACGGAGTGGTTCGACTACGGCGTCTACGCCGCTACCGCCACCTACCTCACGGACGCGTTCTTCCCCGGCGAGCTCGGCACCCTGGGCACCATGCTCGGTTTCGCCGTCTCCTTCCTGCTGCGCCCGCTCGGCGGCATGGTCTGGGGCCCCATCGGCGACCGGATCGGCCGCAAAGCGGTCCTGGGCACCACGATTCTGCTGATGGCGGCCGCGACCGGCGCGATCGGCCTGATCCCCACGCACGCCTCCATCGGTGTCGCCGCCCCGATTCTGCTGATCCTGCTGCGCGTCGTGCAGGGCTTCTCCACCGGCGGTGAATACGGCGGCGCCGCGACCTATCTCGCCGAATGCGCCACCGACCGCAAACGCGGCTTCTTCGGCAGCTTCCTGGAATTCGGCACCCTGTTCGGTTTCGTCGGTGGTTCGGCCGTGGTGCTGGCCTGTCAGCTGGTCCTGGGTACGGACGCCATGCACGACTGGGGCTGGCGGATCCCGTTCCTGATCGCGGTGCCGCTCGGCCTGATCGGCTGGTATCTGCGCGCCCGGCTGGACGAGTCCCCGGTGTTCGAGGAGGTGGCCGACCAGCCGCATCCGCCGGGTGGCCTGCGCGAGGTGCTGACCACCTACCGGCGTGAGACCCTCACGCTGATCGGCCTGGTCGTGGCCCTGAACGTGGTGAACTACACCCTGCTCACCTATCAGCCGACGTATCTGCAGAACACCATCGGCGTCAGCGACTCCACCACCACCGCGATGATGTTGATCGGTCAGCTGGTGATGATGGTGGTGCTGCCGTTCTTCGGCGCCCTGTCCGACCGGGTCGGCCGGCGTCCGATGTGGCTGGTCTCGCTGATCGGCTTGATGGTGCTCGCGCTGCCCATGTACTGGCTGATGGGTAAGGGCATCGTCTGGGCCGTCATCGGTTTCATCGTGCTCGGGTTGTTCTACGTGCCGCAGCTGGCGACCATCAGCTCCACGTTCCCGGCGATCTTCCCCACGCATGTGCGCTACGCGGGTTTCGCGCTCGGCTACAACGTGTCCACGGCCGCGTTCGGTGGCACCGCGCCGCTGGTCAACGAGGCGGTCATCGAGAAGACCGGCTGGGCCTTGTTCCCCGCGGCGTACATGATCGGCGCTTCGCTGATCGGCCTGGTGGCCTGGACGTTCCTGCGCGAGACCGCCGGAACGTCGCTGCGCGGCACCGAGGTTCCCGATGTGGAGAACATCGACCCCCCGGTTCCCGGCCCCACCGCACCCGCCAAGGCGCTGGCCTGACAAACCTGGTACGACAGTGCCATGAAGATCGGTTTCTCGTTACCGCAGCTCGGTGCGCACGCGCGGGAGGCGGCCCGGATCCCCGAGTTCGCCGCGGCGATGGAAAAGGCGGGCGCGGACAGCCTTTGGGTGGGCGACCGCCTGATGGCGGCGACCGACCCGAAGGTCGGCTACGCCGGGTCCGCCACCATCCCACCGGAATTCAATCAGGTGCTGGACCCGTTCCTGACCCTCGCGCTGGCCGCGTCGGCCACGGAACGGGTGCGCCTGGGCGCGAATGTGCTGATCGCGCCGCTGTATCCGCCCGCGATCCTGGCGCGGGCGCTGACCACGCTGGACGTGGCCAGCGGCGGCAGGCTGATCCCCGGTTTCGGAATCGGCTGGTCGCCTGAAGAATACGAGGCGGCCGGGGTGCCGTTCACCAAGCGCGGCGCCCGGCTGGAGCAGACGCTGGACGCTCTGGAAGCCATCTGGACCACCGATCCCGCCGAATACTCCGGCAGCTTGGTGTCGGTGCCGCGCCACCGCACCGAGCTGAAGCCCGTGCAGAAGCCGCGCCCGCCAATCCATCTCGCCGCCTTCACGCCGGCGGCGATGGAACGCGTGGGCCGCCGGGGCGATGGCTGGCTGCCGGTGGTGCCGGTGCCCGGTCCGCCGGAGTGGGGCGTCCAGCTGCGCAAGCTGCGCGGAGTGGTCGACCACGCCGCCGAGCAGGCGGGCCGTGATCCGGGAGCAATCGAGACCATCGTTCGGGTCAACGTCAAGTCGGGCACTCCGCTCGAGCATGTCGCGGACGCGGTGCGGCGCACCGCCGGGCAGTCCGGCTTCGACGACTTCTTCATCGACCTGACCTACGTCTCCGCCTCGGTGGACAACCTGCTCGACGACGCCCACCACCTGCTGGCCCTGCTCGACTGACCGCACGGTCACGGCTTCCAGTTGTTCGTGCGCAACCAGGTCTCGAGATCCATCAGATCCGTGTGGTGTTCGCGCAGGGGCGCGGTGTCGATGGGCGCGCCAGCGCCTTCGTTGAAGTAGGCGAACATCTTTCCGACCTGCTCATCGAAGGCCTTGACCTGCTCGACCGGGATCTGGTTGCTGTGGGCGGGGAGATTCGTGATCCGGCCGAAGACCTCGGCAATCTGCGGGGGTGTCAGGCGATCGCCGGAGATGGGCACGGTGCGGCCCAGGTAGTCCGCGGGACGGTCGAAGGCGATAGCGGCGAACGCGCCGATATCGTGCACGGAGATCAGTTCCATCGGAATATCGGGCCGCACCGCCAGATTCACCAGGATGTCGCCGTTCTCGTTGCGGACCGGCCGGTTGAAGGTGTTGAAGTTGTCCATGAAGAACACCGGCCGCAGGATGGTCGCGGGGAGCTCGGCCTCGGTGATGTAGCCCTCGATGGCTTCCTTGGCCGCGTAGTACTCCACTCCGGAGTTCTCGCCCGCGCCTTTGAGTGAGCTGTAGACGAAGTGCTCGATGTCGAGTTCCTTCGCCAACTCGACCACCGCCTTGCCCCGGCGCTGTTCTGCCGCAATGCCTTCGGCGGTGATGTGGACGCCTTCCATCATGGTCAGCATCATGAAGACCCCGTATGCGCCGGTCATGGCGGTCCGCACCGAGTCGATGTCGTCGAGATCGCCGACGGACAGCTCCGCACCCGCCGCACGCAGTGCCTGCGCCGCGGGCGCCTCCGGGTCGCGTATGAAAGCCCGCACGCCCCAACCTCGTTCGAGCAGCTGCTGGGTGGTTGCCCGGCCCTGCTGCCCGGTCGCTCCGATTACCAGAACCGGTCCCTTGTCGTTACTCATGTCATGCTCCTTGTCTGTGGTGATCGGTGCTCGATCACCCGATGACTAGAACGTTAGAGACGGGTAGCGGTCTGGTCCTGGCACCAATACTGCTACCCATAAAGGGATCTCGGGATGAGCAAAAACCATCGCGCCGAGCTGGCCGACTTCCTCAAGGCACACCGCTCCCGACTGCGGCCCGCCGACGTCGGCCTGCCCGGCGACCTGCTGCCCGGCCGCCGGCGCACCCCGGGTCTGCGCCGCGAGGAAGTCGCCGAGCTCGCCGGAGTCAGCCTGACCTGGTACACCTGGCTGGAGCAGGGCCGCAAGATCGCCGCCAGCCCGCAGGTGGTCGACGCCCTGGCGCGGGCTTTGCGCCTGGAGCCGGTGCAGCATCGGCAGCTCCGACGCCTCGCCGGGCTGGCCGACCCGGTGGTGAAATATCAAGTCGGAGACGAGATCTCACGACTACAGCGGATGGTCGACGCACTCTGTCCGACGCCGGCGGTGGTGCACGACGCCCGCCTGGACTTCGTCGTCTGGAACACGGCGTTCAGCCGGATCCGGACCGACCCGGCCGCCTTGCCTCCGGAACGCCGGAATCTGCTGTGGTGGATGTACACCGACGAACGTAACCGCGCCATGATGCGCCGTTGGGAACCCGCCGCGCGGGCGATCCTGAGCCAGTTCCGGGTGTTGCTCGGCAACAGCCCGGGGGACCCGCGGCTGACCCAGGTGGTTTCCGAATTGAGCGCTGCAAGTGCGGAATTCCGCACCTGGTGGTTGGAGTATCCAGTGCAGGATTTCCGCCCCACCACCATCGGCATCGATCATCCCGAAGCGGGCCCGATCGATCTGGAGCTGTTCCAGCTACGGCCGGTGGAGAACCCGGAACTGCTTCTGGTGGTTCAGCTTCCGGCAACCGACGACGATCGCGAACGTATCCGCGCCTATCTGAACGCCTAAAGCTCGAAGCAGGCTCCATTGAGAAGACGCGTCATTGACAGATGGTAAGCAAGTGCTTATCGTCATCGTGCGCAGATGATTCTGCGCCTCTTCGGTCACGTATCGAAGGGCCCCATCTGGTGCCGATTCGAAGGCAAGCTCGGAAGGAGGACGGGGGCGATAGATCCGCGCTGCGGATGGATGCGCCCTTGACCGGCAATGGAACTGACACGCACACCCAAGCGAAATCTGCTCGATATTCGGCTGCCATGGCAGACCTGGTGGCGGCGCCGAGCGGCCGGCTCGCCGCTTGCCGATCTAGTGCTCAACAGCGGGTGGAAGCCCGGCCGTGCGATCCCGGCTGGTGGCCCGCTCATGATCAGCATGACCCAGTACACGATAAAGCATCCCACCGATATCCCGGCCATCTGGCGCGCCTCGGAGCGGCTCGGCGATCAGTTGGCCCAAATCGAGGGTGCCGTAGGAGTGCTGACCTATTTCCGGCCCGCCCGACGCCAGGTCGGGTCGCTGTCGATCTGGGCGGATGACAAGGGATTGGCGGAGTTCATGAGCCTGCCCGATCACGTCCAGATCATGCGGAGGTACCGCCCGCGCGGTCTGCCGATCCGATCCGCCCAATGGTGGTCCGAGGAATTGGACATCGGCGCGGCGCTGATGGAGAGCCTGCGGATGCTCGACACCGACCAGGACCGCCGACGGGTTCGCGCTCACCGTCCTTCTGAATCGTAATCGACTGTCACGCAACCACTTCGGTCCACCGTGATGACGAAGCTGTCCCACGGTTCGTAGTCGTCCATCAGTCGATGCAGCGCCATCATGTCGCCGGTGATCGATCTGGCGTCGCAGACGGGCAGCCGGTCGAGCGCCAAAGCGCGGAAAACTCCTGTCCCGTCATCGAATTCGATGGTCGTGCGCGCCCACTCGTCCCCGACGTCGCCGACCGCGCGGATCCGTACGGCCTCGTCCGGCAGCAGAGCGTGCAGGATACGGCCAACCCGATCGGTGATCTCGGCGGCCGGATCCCCGGACGCGGCTGGTGAACTCATGGTCCCCTCCCAATGCCCGCGGTGGCTCGCTCAGCCCCCGGCGGCACCCGGCCATTCGTCCTCGACGATCAGACCATTGTCGGCGAGTGCCGCGCCATAGCGTTCGGCGACGACTGTGACCGGGTAACTCGGCCAGTATGAGACAGCCCCCGTGGCCTTGTCGATGACCGACACCGGCGTCAGTGGGGGTGCGATGGTCTGGTCGGCGGTGCTGCGCACGATCGCCACCACCGTGAAGCAGGAGTCGAATTCGGTGACCACGTGCTCGACGCCGCCTGCCGCATCCCCCGGATCCGATAGGTGGGAGGCGGCGATCCGCTCGGCCTCGGGGAGTTGCACCGGGACGGTGGCATCGGTCGGATAGGCATGGACTTGCATGGTTCTGCCTATCACAGATAAAAACCGCCTGCGGCTCAATCGAGTTGGACGGTGGCCAGCATCTCGCGGGCCAGCGCCTCCGGATCGCCGGTGGTGGCCAGCGCCGAATTCTGTAGCGCCCCTTCCCGCCACAGCGACGCGAAGCCGTGGACCAGCGACCAGGCCGCGAGTTGGGTGGCCTGTTGACGCTGCCGGGTCCGCGCCGGCGCCAGTTCCGCCACCCCCGAGCGCAGGGCGGTACCGGATCGGTTCCGGGCCGCGGCGAGCTCAGGATCGTCGCCGCGCAACAGGTCTCGGCGATACATCACATCGAAGTGCCCGGGATGGCCTAGCGCGAACCGCACGTAGGCGACCGCGACCTCCCGGAAATCGGTTCCCGCGGCGGTCAATTCGGCTCCCAGGAGATCGAAGCCCTCGATCGCCAAAGCGGTGAGCAACCCTGCCCGGTCCCCGAAGTGGTGTGCGGGCGCCGCGTGCGAGACCCCGGCCCGGCGGGCCAGTCCGCGCAACGACACCGCGTCCACGCCCTCGGTCGCGATCTGCTCGGCGGCGGCGGCCAGGATCGTGGCCCGCAGGTCGCCGTGGTGGTAGCTGCTCTTTGCCATGCCTCGATCATGACCGCCAATCTAGCCATTGACAAGTTATGCGCGCCGAGCTTAATCTAGCCACTGTCAAGATCCACTGCCACAGCTCAGGAGAACCCGATGGCACCGCTGCTCGTCCTCGCCGTCATCACCGCGATCGCCCGCCTCACCGGCTGGCTCGGCGACATCGCCTGGCTCGATTCGTGGGCGCACGCCGCCACCGTGGGCTTGGCCGCCATGTTCCTGCTCACCGCCACCGCGCACTTCGCCGAACCGCGCCGCAGCGCCCTGGTCGCGATGGTTCCGCCGCAACTGCCCAATCCCGGGGTGTGGGTCACGCTCACCGGAGTGCTCGAAATCGCGGGCGCGATCGGCCTGTTGATCCCGGCCACCTCGAAGCTCGCGGCAATCTGCCTGGCGCTCATGATGATCGCGATGTTTCCCGCGAACATCCGGGCTGCCCGCGCCGACCTGGGTATCAAGACGATGCCGCTGCCGGTGCGAACCCTGGTGCAGGGCGTCTTTCTCGGCGCGGCAGCTCTGGTCATGCTCGGCTGAAGGGGCCGAAAACAGAAAAGCTCGGCGGCACTGGTTTGTGCCGTCGAGCTTCTCGTTTCCCCGGTGGCCCTGCTCCCCCCTCCTGGAGCAGGCCCTGCCGGTTGATAAGAACAATGCCTTGGGGTACTTGACAGGCCCTTAAAACACCCTTAAAGGAACGATCAGCCCATCCGGGCGATCACCGATCCCGGTAACCGGGGCAGCAGCACGTCGAACAGCCGCCACGGCCATTCCGGCACACACGCCCGGACCTGCTCTTTCTCGATCGCCCGCACCATCGCGCCCACGCCCTTGTCCAGCGGCGCGACCAGTTTCGCGTCGCCGGCCTTGGCCGCCATGTCGGTGGCGATGAACCCCGGCAGCAACGTCGTCACGGCGATGGGGGATTTCGCCAGCTCCACCGCCAGCGCCTCGCCCAAGGCGGCCAGCCCGGCCTTGCTCGCCGAATACGCGGCCTTCTTGCCAGGCAGCCCGCGCACCGCGCTCATCGAGGACACCAGCACCAGATGCCCCGCGTTCTGCGCCCGGAAGATCTCCATGGCGGCCTCGGCCTGCGCCAGCGCGCTCACGAAATTCGTTGTCGCGGTGGCGATATTCGCGTCCGCGCGGCCGCCGCCGATGCGTGCGCCCTTGCCGATGCCCGCGTTCACGATCACCCGGTCCAGTCCGCCCAGGTCGTCCCGGAGCTCGGCGAAGACCCGCGGCACCGCCGCGTGATCGTCGACATCGAGCGCCCGGACGGCGACGGTGATATTCGGATGGGCGGCAGTCAGTTCCGTGCGCAACGCTTCCAGCGCGTCCAATCGCCGTGCGCACAGGGCCAAGTCGCGCCCCTTGGCCGCGAACTCGCGCGCCATGCCCGCGCCGAGTCCGGCGCTGGCTCCGGTGATCAGAATTTTGGTCCTCGTCATACGAGGACCCTAACTGTCTCAGCCGCCGAACGAACCTGTGCTGGGCTTGGTGGGAACCAGTTGCCAGGGCCCGCAGTTGGTGGTCTTGAACGCCACATCGGTCGGTTTGATCACGGTGCGGATCGGCCGGACCCGGCTGAAGTCGTTGCCGATGATGTAGTACTGATTCGTGTTGTCGCCCTCCACCTTCCACAGCCGCCGGAAGTCGCAGCCGTGGGCGAGGTCGGGGGTGCCGGGCGCCTCCCAGGTGCCGGGCACGATATCGACGCCGACCAGGTAGAGGCCGTCCTCGGGCATGGTGGTCGCGGGCTCGGCCGCCGCCACTCCGGACATGGACAGGGTCATCGCGGACGCCATCGCCCCCACGACCACGAACGTGCGTGCACGCATGATCTGTTCTCTTTCTTCGCGAATCGGGCCCGACCTCAGCGGTCAGAAATACCAGAGTTCGTTCATAGCCGCTGTCGATTCGGGAGATTTCGGTCACGTGCACAAGCCCTAACCGGCTCATTTGTGTTCACAACTTCGGTTGTCATTCGGGCGCTGCGCCGCGATATCGATGGCGTGAAGGGTTGTGACACCACCTGCGCCGGCTTGTGTACCGAGCAGGGCATCTCATCGGTATTGAAAGCCGATCGCGCGCTGCTGCATTGGCGCGCCATGCGCAGTCTCGGCGATGCCGGGCTGGCCGAGCAGGCGGTGCAGGAGACGCTGCTGCGGGCCTGGCGCGCGTGCGCCCGCTTCGACGCGAGCAAAGGCAGCGTGCGGACCTGGCTGCTCGCGATCCAGCGCAACGTGCTGATCGATATGGGCCGGGCCCGCGCCGCCCGGCCGGTGGACGCGGAGTGGTCCGAGCACGGGGAACTGATCGATATGCGGCACGCCAGCCCGGACTTCGCGGACGGCCTGATCGACGGCCTGGTTGTCGACGATCTACTGGCCCGCCTGCCTCGGGTGCAACGTGAGGCCGTGACCGAGGTGATCCTGCGTGACCGCGCTTACCGGGAGGTGGCGGCCGAGCTCGGAGTCCCGGTCGGGACCGTGAAAACCCGTGTGTACTACGCCCTGCAGGCCTTGCGTCGCCTCCCACTGGCCGCGTGATCGCCGACATGACGGTTGCCAGTCGATCGCGGTAGCGAGTGTTTCAGAATGCTTGGCCCGGTTAGCCCCGAAAGATGCCGAAGAATGTTTTCGTTCCTGCCCTGACAGACCTGCAACGCGGTGAGATCGGCACGGTCGACATCCCCGGTGGGATGCGGTTGCACCAGCTGCTCGATTACCAAACCTTGGTCGGAGCCGAGGAGTTCGACTTCGAGAATCTGCTCGACCGTGCCCGCGCCGAACTGCGCGCATTCGACGGCGAGGTCGACGCCATCATCGCCCATTGGGACTTTCCGACCAGCGTGATCGTGCCGATCCTGGCAGCCGAATACGGTTTGCCGACGCCGAGTCTGGAGAGCGTGATCCGTTCGGAGCACAAGCTGTGGAGCCGGGTGTTGCAGCGTGAATCGGTCCCGGAATGCGTGCCGGAATTCTGCGCTTTCGATCCCTTCGATCCCGACGCGCTGGACAAGATCGACGTGCCGTTCCCGTTCTGGGTGAAGCCGATCAAATCGCACTCGTCCCAACTGGGTTTCGTGATCTCCACGCCCGACGAGTTCGCGGCCGCGACCAAGCGCATCAGAGCCGAGATCGGCCGGATCGCGGACCCGTTCGACCAGGCCCTGGCCCATGTGGACGTGCCCGAGGAGGTCCGCGCCGCCGGCGCCCGGACCTGCCTCGCCGAGCAGATCGTCACCGGCACCCAGGCCGCGCCGGAGGGTTCGATGTTCCGCGGCGAGTACCAGGTGCACGGCGTGTTCGATATGCGCAAGGACTCGACCGGCCACAGCTTCGCCCACCTCGACTATCCCGCCCGGTCGATCCCGGAGTCGGTGCAGCAGCAGATGATCGACGTCACCGAGCGCTACCTGCGCCACGCGGGCTACGACAACGGCTGCTTCAACTCCGAGTTCATGTGGGACGCCGACACCGGAAAGCTCTGGCTGATCGAGGTCAACACGCGCATCTCGCAGTCGCACAGTGACCTGTTCGCCAAGGTGGACGGTGTTTCCAACCATGCCGTCGCGATCGATGTCGCCCTGGGCCGTCGCCCTGAAATGCCGCAGCGCAAGGGCGAATTCGCGGTCGCGGCGCAGTGCATGGTGCCCCGGTACGAGGACGGTGTCGTCACCCGCGTGCCCGGCCAGGACGAAATCGCCGCGCTACAGCGGCGCTTCCCGGGCACAGTCGTCCAGATCGATGTGGCACGCGGCGATCGCCTGTCCGACTTGTCCGACCAGGACACCTACCGATACAAGCTGGCCACCCTGTACATCGGCGCGGCCGATCACGCCGCGCTCGAGCAGCGCTATCAGGACTGTCTCGGGGCGCTGACGTTCGAATTCGAGGAGGTCGTCTGAGTGCACACGGTCGAATCGTTCCCCTATGAGGTGCGCGTCACCGAAAACGTCTTCATTCCGATGCGCGACGGAACGCGGCTCGCGGCCCGGCTGTGGCGGCCGGTGACCGACGAGGCGTTGCCCGCCGTGTTCGAGTACATCCCCTATCGCAAGCGCGACATCACCCGGGCGCGCGACTCGCTCAACCACGCGTATCTCGCCGGTCACGGCTATGTCGCCGTGCGCGTCGACCTGCGCGGTAGCGGCGACTCCGACGGTGTCCTGCGCGACGAGTACCTCGAGGCCGAGCACGACGATGCCTGTGACGTCATCGAATGGCTTGCCGCGCAGCCGTGGTGCGACGGCAACGTCGGCATGATGGGCATCTCCTGGGGCGGTTTCAACAGCCTGCAGGTCGCCGCGCGCCGGCCGCCCGCGCTGAAAGCGATCGTCAGCGCGTCCGCCACGGAAGATCTGTACGTCGACAACATGCACTACATGGGCGGCTGCCTGCTCTCGGACAATCTGTCCGAAGCGACGGTGATGCTGGCGTTCAACAGCCTGCCGCCCGATCCCGCGATCGTCGGGGACCGCTGGCGCGAGATGTGGCAGGAACGCCTCGCGGGCAGCGGATTGTGGATCGAACAATGGCTCGAGCATCAACACCGCGACGACTACTGGAAGCGGGCCTCGGTCAACGAGGACTACAGCGCCGTGCGCTGCCCGGTCCTCGCGGTCGGCGGCTGGGCCGACGGGTACACCAACGCGATCTTCCGGTTGCTCGAGCATCTGGAGGTGCCGCGTCGCGGTCTGATCGGACCATGGGGCCACAAGTACCCGCATCTGGGCGTGCCCGGACCGGCGATCGGCTTCCTGCAGGAGCTGGTCCGCTGGTGGGACCACTGGCTCAAGGGCCGCGACACCGGAATCATGGACGAGCCGATGTTGCGCGCCTGGATGCAGGACAGCATCTCGCCGCATCCGTCCTATGCCGACCGCCCCGGGCGCTGGGTGGGTGAACCGCAGTGGCCCGCACCGAATGTCGAACCGCGCCGTTTCGGCCTCGGCCGATACTCCTTGTCCGAAGACCCCGGCCCGGAGGAGCGCGGCCTATCGGTGCAGTCACCGCTGAGCGTCGGCATGTTCGCGGGCAAGTGGGCCTCATATGCGGCGACACCGGATCTGCCCTCCGATCAACGCGACGAGGACGGCGGTTCCCTGGTCTTCGAAACAGATGCGCTGGAGCAGACTTTCGAGGTGCTCGGCCTACCGGCGCTCGAGCTCGAGGTGGCGGCCGATCGGCCGAACGCGATGGTGGCGGCCCGGCTGTCCGACGTCGCACCCAACGGCGAGGCGACCCGGGTGACCTACGGTCTGCTCAACCTCACCCATCGGGACGGCAGCGCGTCACCGGAACCGCTCGAACCCGGCCGGGCATATCGAGTGCGCGTGCCGCTCAATGGCTTGGCGCACTCCTTCCCGGCCGGGCATCGGATCCGGCTGTCGGTGTCCTCGTCGTACTGGCCACTGGCGTGGCCCTCCCCGGAGCCGGCGATGCTGACGATCACCACCGGACGCAGCGCACTGACCTTGCCGCACCGGCCACCTCGCGAGGACGACGATCGGCTGCGCCCGTTCGAGCCTCCCGAGGCCGCGCCCGAAGCGCCCGTTACCCGAGTCGAACCGGGTAAGCATCACTGGAAGGTCGAGCGGGACCTGGCGAGCGGCGTGTCGACCCTCGAGATCGAAAACGACCAGGGCACCCTCGCCCTCGACGACGTCGGCACCCTCGTGCGAGGCGCGACCACCGAGTGGTTCAGCTTCCGCGACAACGACGTCACCTCGGTGCGCGGTGAGACCCGGACGCTGCGCCGGTTCGAGCGCGACGACTGGCGTACCGAGGTCGTCACGAACACCGTATTGCGGTGTACCGCCGCGGACTTCGTGCTGGATGCCCAGCTCGATGCCTTCGAGCTGGAGGATGCGCCGGGGGATCCGCGGGCGGTGCGCAAGCGGGTGTATTCGCAGAACTGGCAGCGCCGGATTCCGCGCGATCTGGTGTGATCGCAACCCGGGTACTGGCCGCCTGACCAGCACGGATAGGCAATCACAGTTCGGTAAAGGTGCTTGCACGCTGTGGCGTATGTTGCCAGAGTGAACCATTGAGTCTGGTGTTACTAGTGGGAAGGGAGGGGTGCTCCGTCCCGGGGCACCGACACCGCACATGAAGCCAAGCACTCTGAAAACTGGTCTTTGCACAGGCGTGGCGGCCGCGGTCGTGGCCACGATATCCGGATTGTTGCCCGCCGCCGCGCACGCCGCTCCGGCGCCCGCGGAGATGGCGACGAAACTGCTCGGCAAGACGATCTTCCTAGACCCGGGCCATCAGGGACCCAACCATGGTGAGAACCTGTCGCGCCAGGTAGACAATGGTCGCGGCGGCACCAAGGACTGCCAGACCACCGGCATGGTCACCGTGAACGGCATCCCCGAGCACACCATCAACTGGAATGTTGCCCAGCTGGTCAAGGCGTCACTGGAGAGCCTCGGCGCGCAGGTCGTGCTGAGCCGCAACGACGACAGCGGCTGGGGTGGGTGCGTCGACGACCGGGCCCGGGCCGCCAATGCCTCGGGCGCCGCGGTCGCGGTGAGCATCCACGCCGATAGCGCCCCACCCACAGCGCACGGTTTCCACCTCATCGTGCCGCAGCTGCCGATCCCGGATCCGGCGGTCGAGCAGGCCCAGTCCGCCGCGGGCCTGACCGCGTCGAAGCTGGTGCGCGACGCCTACCTGCACGCCGGCTTCCCGGCCGCCAATTACGCCGGAGTGCAAGAAGGTTTGCAGACCCGCGCCGATGTGGCCGGGCCGGCGCTGGCCACGGTGCCGACGGTGTTCCTCGAGATGGGCAACGGGGCGAACCCCGAGGACGCGTCGATGCTGGAGAGCGAGGCGGGTCAGCTGCGCCACGCCGTCGCGATCACCACGGGCTTGGCGAGTTATCTGCTCGGCGTTCCGCCGGGCGGCACGGGTTCGGCGGACAGCGCGCCCGCCGCCCCGGTCCTCACGCAGCCGCAGCGCGCGCCCATCACAGCTGAAAATGTGCCGCAGGTCGTGCCGGAGGCGTCCCCCTTGCCGCCGGTGCCGGGCACGCCGATGTCGCAGGGTTATGCGGCAGCGCCGGGCAGGCTCGAGGACAAGAGCCCGACCTCGCCGGGCATCCAGAACCAGGGCGAGAGCCAGATCTCGCCGGACGCGCTGAATCAAGGACAGAGTCAGACCTCACCTGGCAGTCAGAACCAGGGTCAGAGTCAGACCTCACCCAGCATCCAGGGCCAGGGCGGGAGCCAGACTTCGCCGGACGCGCTGAATCAAGGACAGAGCCAGAGTCAGACCTCGCCTGGCATCCAGAATCAGGGCCAGGGCCAGACCTCGCCCAGCATCCCGGGGCAGAGTCAGTCCTTGCCTGGCACCCAGAACCAGGGTCAGAGTCAGACCTCGCCCGGCACCCAGAACCAGGGCCAGAGTCAGCAGGCCGCCCCGGGGTGCCCGACGACTCCGGGCGCGGCGAAGGTCCCGGGCTGCCCGGCCCCAGGTACCCAGGGCCAGAACCAGAAGCAGACCGAGCCCGGCACCGAACAGCTGGACACCAGCACGCTCCTGAATGCCGGTATGCAGCTGCTGCTCCCGCTGATCCGCTCGTTCGGCATGGACAACTCCGCGATCACCTCGGAGTTGATCAACCTGGCCTACACCTTGGCGAGCACCCTGCTCGGTCCCGCCAAGTAGATCTGCGACCTGTCCTGGCCGCCCGGACCGCCGGACGCCTCTCGGAGCTCACCCTCCGACCGTGGCGTCCGGCGTTTCTGGTTCTACTAGGCTCTTGCGGGTGGCTGAGCGGATTCCTGTTCTGATCGTGGCCGGTTTTCTCGGATCGGGGAAGACCACGTTGCTCAACCATCTGCTCCGCAACACCAGGGGCACCCGGATCGGGGTGGTGGTCAACGACTTCGGGGCCATCAATATCGACGCCATGCTGGTGGCCGGGCAGGTCGATGCCATGGTGTCGCTGGGCAACGGCTGTGTGTGCTGCGCGGTCGACGTTTCCGAGCTCGACGACATGTTCACGAAACTGTCCGAACCGCGCGCCCGCATCGATGTGATCGTGGTCGAGGCCAGCGGCCTGGCCGAGCCGCGCAATCTGATCCGGATGGTCGTGGCCAGCGAGAATCCGCGCATCCGGTACGGCGGCCTGGTGGAAGTCGTGGACGCCGAGCAGTTTCCGGCCAGCCGGGCCCAGCATCCGGAGCTGGCCAAGCACCTGCGGCTCGCGGATCTGGTGGTGCTCAACAAGGCCGACCGGGTTCGGGCCGAGGAGCTGGCGGGCCTGCGCGGCGACGTCACCGAGCTGGTCGGGCAGGTTCCGGTCTACGCCACCACGCACGGTCGTATCGAGCCCGGTCTGCTCTTCGACGAGCCGTTGCGGGAAACCCGCACGGTGGCAGAGCAATTGAGCTTCGACGAATTGCTCGCCGAGCACGACCACGACCATGACGACCCGGGTCACCGGCATCTGCACGACGACTACACGAGCGTGTCCTTCAGCAGCGAACAGGAATTGGATCCGCGCCGCTTCGTCGACTTCCTGGAGGATCCGCCCGCCGGACTGTTCCGCGCCAAGGGTTTCGCCGCCTTCGCCGTGGCCGGAGAACACCGGAAGTTCTTGTTCCACATGGTCGGCCACCATCTGGTCTTCGAACCGGGCACGTGGTCCCGCGGCGAACCGCGCACTACCCAGCTGGTGCTGATCGGCGCGGGCCTGGACGCCGAAACCGCGCTGAAACGCCTGCGGGACACCGTCCACACCGCCGGCGAACCGCTGGATCCGCAAGCGTTGCTGAGTGTTTGGCGCTACACCCCGCACTGATCGAAAGTTGGCGCGTTCGCCCGGACCCTGGCGCGTTGGTCCCTGTCGAGCCGCTCCGGCGCCGATGAGAATTGAGCTCTGTCCGGCGAGCCGGGGCCTGTGCAACGACGCACAGACCCCGGCGCACCGGACGCTGCGCGAACCTGGACCGGGTTCACCCGGGCTCCGCGTGCGACCAACGGCGCGCGGCCCGGCGCATCGAGTCCGCGTTCGCGTAGCCGAGTAACTGGGCCTGGCGCGCTCGGTTCAGCTGTCCTGCCGTGGTGGCCTGCCGCAGACGGATGCCGCGCGCCCGGTCCAGTTCCGTACGCCACGTGGTGTCCGCTTCCCGCAGGCGACGTTGCAGGGTGCGTGGACTGATGGCGAGCCGGTGCGCTACCAGCTCCAGCGACACCTCGCCCTCGGACAGGGCCTCCTCCAGCGCCTTCGCGACGAGCTGTGACCATCCGGCGGCCAGTGCCGGCGGTGGCGGCAGCGCCTCGGCCAGCGGCCGCAGCACCGCGGCGAGCATCGGGTCGGCGGTGGTGAGCGGTAGCGCCATGTCCTCGGTGCGGAAGGTGAGGCAGTCCTCGTCCGCGTCGAATTCCAGTGCGGTGGTGCCGAATACCTCGGCGCACCGCTCGAGATCGGGCGGTGCCGATTGCCGCAGCGATACCCGGATCGGGGCCACCGGCGTGGCGAGCGTGCGACGGGCGCGGTGCAGCACGCCGGCCAGTCCGAACTGCAGGGTCAGGTCGCGACCGCGGCCCTCGCCTTCGAACATGCTCAGGCGCAGGCTGGTTTCCCGGTCGCCGCTGACCAACTCGAATCGGTGATTGGTGGAGACCGCCGTGATGTACGGATCGCAGGTCGCCAATCCGGCCCCGAGCGTCGGCGCCGAGGAGAACAGATAGTCGTAGAGCCCCAGCCGGTTCAGCTCGTAGCGCTGCCCCACCCACAGCGCGATGTCGGGGCCGGTGCCGTGTTCGGCGAGTTCCCAGAGCCGGGTAAGGATCGCGCTGGGCACATGCAAATCCGGGCCGGTCTCCAGCGCCCATTCGGGGAAGCCGGAATCCCGGACCAGGTGCCCGCGATCCAGCCCCGCGGCAACGAGTTGGGTGATGACGAATCGAAGCAGCAAAACCTGATTGGAACCCATACGCCCTCCTGCCACCACCGGTGGACACCCTGGGACGACGTTAACCCGGCGACCGGAATCCGGCCACCGGATCAAGGGGGGTCAACCGCAGGCGTTGACCCATTCGGAGAGGCCGTCGGCGAACAGCTGGCGCTTCCAGATCGGCACCTCGTGCTTGATCCGGTCCACCAGCTCCGCACAGACGCTGAAAGCCTCGGCGCGGTGCGGGGCGGCGACCGCGACGACGATCGCGAGATCGCCGATGCCCAGCGGGCCGACCCGGTGCACGGCCGCGACCGGCAGCCCGGATGCGGCCGCCACCTCGGCGCAGCACTTGTGCAGGAAGCGTTCGGCATCCGGGTGCGCGGAGTACTCCAGCGCCGAAACCGTCTGTCCGCCATCATGATCGCGGACCTTGCCGGTGAACACGACGACCGCGCCGTGCGCCGGCCCGGTCACCGCCTGCTCCACCTCGGCGGGATCGAGCAGCTGATCGCTGATCCGGGCGACTCTTACGGCTGTTTCACTCATGGTTGCCGCCTCCGGCTACTTGCGCGAGCAGATGATCGAGGAGCGGTTCGAGGACCGCGATGCCGTCCTTCACCCCGCCTGGGGAACCCGGCAGGTTCACCACCACCGAGCGCCCGGCCAGTCCGGCGACGCCGCGGCTGAGCGCGGCCAGCGGGAACTTCGCGGTGCCGCGCTGCCGGATCGCCTCGGCGACGCCGGGCAGTTCCCGGTCGAGCAGGGCCAGGGTGGCCTCGGGGGTGGCATCGGTGGGGGAGGCGCCGGTGCCGCCGGTGGAAATCACCAGGTCCGGTTCGAAGCGCAGGGCGTCGGCCAGGCCGAAGGAGATGTCGGCGTCGGCGTAGACGAGCGGTCCACGCACCGAGAAGCCCAGTCCGGCAAGCCAATCCACCAGCACCGGGCCGGTGGTGTCGTCCCGGGTGCCGGCGGCCGCGCCGGTCGAGGCGACGAGGACCACCGCGGATCCGGCCTCCGGGGTCTCCGGATCGCGGCGGTGCGCCTCGTGCAGCTGCTCCAGCGGGTCACCGGATTCGCTTGCGCTGTCCTCGGATTCGACGGCCTCGGGTTGGACTGTGCCGCTTCCGTTTTCGTCCGGGCGTTCCCAATGTCCGTGCTTGCCGCCCTCTTTGGCGAGCAGGCGGACGCCGTTCAGTGTCGCCGCCGGATCCACGGCCTTGACCATGTCGTGCAGGGTCAGCCCGGCCACCGCGACGGCGGTCAGCGCCTCCATCTCGACGCCGGTCTGGCCCCTGGTCTTGGCCGCGGCCTCGATGGTGATGCTGGTGTCGGTGAACCCGAACTCCACCTTCACCGATGACAGCGCCAACTGATGGCACAGCGGGATGAGCTCGGAGGTCTTCTTCGCGCCCATGATCCCGGCGATGCGCGCGGTGGACAGCACGTCGGCCTTGGGCATGTCGTCGGCCCGCACCAGCGCCACCACCTCGGCGGTGGTCTGCAGCTCGCCCGCCGCGACCGCGATCCGGGTGGTCTCGGTCTTCGCACTCACATCGACCATGCGGGCCCGGCCCTCACGATCGACATGCGACAACTCACTCATAACTTCCAGCCTCGCATAGTCCCGTTGTCATAGCGCACGCACGCTCACCGCTGTCCCGGCGGGCACCTCGGTGGCCTCGGCCGGGACATCGATCAGCACATCCGCCCACGCCATCCCCGCCACCAGATGCGATCCGGGGCCGGACACCGGCTCCACCCCCTCGGCGGTGACCCGGCCGCGCAGGAACTGCCGCCGACCCGCCGGGGAGCGCACCGCTTCCAGCAGCGGCAGCTCCCGGATCTCGATCTCGGGCAGGCCGCCGAGCTTGCGCAGAATCGGGCGGGCGAACACCTCGAACGACACCATCGTGCTGACCGGGTTGCCCGGAAAACTCAGCACCGGGACACCGTCGGAGACGGTCAGGCCCTGCGGGCCGCCCGGTTGCACCGCGACCGGACCGAACGTCCCGCCGAGCGGTGCCAGCACATCCTTGACGACTTCGAAGTCGCCCTGGGAGACGCCGCCGGAGGTGAATACCAGATCGGCGGAATCGGTTGCCTCGTCCAGCAATTCGTGGAACTCGGTGGGGTCGTCGGTGCTGTGCTCGACCGACACCACCGCGACACCGTTCGCGGTGAGCGCGGCCGCCAGGGCAGTGCCGTTGGAGTTGTAGATCTGCCCGGGACGCAAGGTGGACCCGGCCGGGACGAGTTCGTCACCGGTGGTGATGACCGCGGCGCGGATCTGCTCGAACACCGGCACCTCGGCCAGCCCGACCGCCGCGAGCGCCGCGATATGACGCGGGTTCAGCGCGACACCGGCGGGCACCAGCAGATCCCCGGTGCGCACATCGGTGCCCGCCTCGCGGACGAATTCGCCTGCGGCGCGGCCACGTTCGATGGTGACGGTGGCACCGTCGGAGTGCGTGTCCTCCACCGGCACCACGCAGTCGGCGCCCGGCGGGATCGGCGCGCCCGTCATCACCTTCAGCGCGCCGCCCGGCGGCAAGGGCGTCTCGCCGGGATTGCCCGCGGCGACCACACCCGCCAGCGGCAGCGTCACCGGAGCGGACGCCACGGATTCGGCGCGCACCGCGTACCCGTCCATGGCGGAATTCCGGAAGACGGGCAGGTCGACGGGGGAGCGAACCTCCTCGGCCAGCTGCCGGCCCAGTGCCTCGGGAACCGGGACGGACTCGACCGCACGCGCCGCCAAGGGGCGCAGCAGCTGCTCGATGGTCTCGCGGTACTCGTCGACGGACCTGGCTGGTCGGGAACTCATGAGCAAAGCCTAGGGCCAGCAGGTCCGTGCCCGAGAACATCGGTCCGCGTCGCCGCGCGCTTTCGGTGGTTCGGCCGAAGTGAGCTCACCGTTCGACGGCCCGGATCGTGAGATCGTCCGAACCTGTGCTGGATCCCACGCGCCTCTGCCCAGCAGAGGGTATGCCGTACATAATGAAGGCGTGACGTTGGTCGAAATGGGCATCCCCGCCGTGCGATCAGGGCGCCCCTCGCTCGACGGGCGTCCGGAAACGCCGTTCCTGGTGGACAGATTCGGCCGCACCGCGCGCGACCTGCGGGTCTCCATCACCGAGAAGTGCTCGCTGCGCTGCACCTATTGCATGCCGGAAGAGGGCCTGCCGCCCATTCCGAAAGATGAACTGCTGACCGTCGAGGAGATCGTCCGGCTGGTCGTGCTCTCGGTACGCGAACTGGGCATCCAAGAGGTGCGCTTCACCGGCGGCGAACCCCTGCTGCGGCGCGATCTGGAGCAGATCATCGCGGGCTGCCACGCACAGGTGCCCGAGGTGCCGTTGGCGATCACCACCAACGGCGTCGGCCTGAAGCATCGTGCCCGCGCCTTGGCCGAAGCCGGACTGAACCGGGTCAACGTCTCCCTCGACACCGTCGACCGGCTCGGGTTCGCTCGCCTCACCCGCCGCGATCGCCTGGAATCGGTCTTCGCCGGTATTCGTGCTGCCCGCGACGCGGGGCTGGCGCCGATCAAGGTGAACGCGGTCCTGATGCGCGAGACCCTGGCCGGAGCGGCGGACCTGCTGCAATGGTGCCTCGACGAGCAGTGCGAACTGCGCTTCATCGAGGAAATGCCGCTGGACGCGGATCAGGAATGGGCGCGGTCCAATATGGTCACCGCCGCCGAACTCCTCGACGTCCTGGGCACCCGTTTCGACCTGATCGAGGCCGGTCGCGCCGACCCGTCCGCCCCGGCCGAGAAATGGCTCGTCGACGGCGGCCCCGCCACCGTCGGCATCATCGCCACGGTGACCCGCAAGTTCTGCGACACCTGCGACCGCACCCGCCTCACCGCCGACGGCATGCTGCGCTCCTGCCTGTTCAGCGACCAGGAATACGATCTGCGCGCGACCTTGCGCTCCGGCGCGAGCGACGACGAGATCGCCACGCTCTGGCGCGGCGCGATGTGGAACAAATGGGCCGGCCACGGCATCGATGCTGCGGACTTCGTGCCCCCGGAACGGACAATGGGAGCCATTGGTGGTTGAGATCCGCTATTTCGCCGCCATCGCCGACGCGGTCGGTAAGGCGAACGAAACCCTCGACCTCCCGGCCGAGGCTACCGTCGCGGATCTGCGCACCGTTCTCGCCGACACCTACGGGCCCGACCTGGACAAGATGCTCGGTGTCTGCGCCTACCTGGTCGGTGACGAACTCACCCGTGACCCCTCGACAGTGCTGACGCCCCGCGTCGATGTCTTGCCGCCGTTCGCCGGGGGCTGAGCGCGCAGCGCGTCGATGTAGAGAAGACCGCGCAGTGTTCGTCGTCTAGATAGCGTGGGGTAACGGACCCCGCCATTCGAGGGAGAAGGCGACATGCACTATCTGGCGACGTTGGCAGGACGCGAAGACGACAGCGCGGAGCCGGGCAGCCCCGAGTTCGAGGCCGAAGTCCAGCGGTACGCGGATTTCGAAGCGGCGGCGGGTGCCGCGATCGCCGGTGGTGCGGCGCTGTACCCGGCGGAGACGGCGCTGATCATCCGGCGCCAAGCCGGTCAGGCGCTGGTCACCGATGGGCCCTTCACCGAGCAGGCCGAGGTTGTCGGCGGGTTCCTGATGCTGGACTGCAAGGATCTCGACGAAGCCATCCAGGTGGCGCGCAAGAGCCCGGCCGCCGAGTCCGGAACGATCGAGTTGCGCCCGGCCGTCATGTACTCCCCGCACGAGGTCCCGGGGGCGGATTGGTGGATGGCGCTGCTGTGGGAGCAGCCCGATGCGGTGATCGCCCCCGACACCCCGGAATGGGACGCGGCGGTGGCCGAGCACAAGGCATTCGGCGACAAGTACGGTGCCGCGATTCGCGGCGGCGGGGCGGTGCGTCCACCGTCCACCGCCACCACGCTGCGGGTGCGCGACGGTGAATTGCTGCTCACCGACGGGCCTTTCCCCGAGTACGCCGAGGTGGTCGACGGGTTCTATCTGTTCGCCGCTCCCGACCGGGCGGCGGCGACCGAGATCGCGTCGCAGATCCCCTGCGGTGAAAAGGGGTTCGTGGAGGTGCGTCAGGTCGTGGATCTGAGCGCCTGGCAGTGACCATCGACCCGGCCGGAATCGACGCTGTCTACCGCGCCGAATTCGGCCGGGCACTGGCCACGGTGGCCCGCCTGACCGGTGATATCGGGCTGGCGGAGGACGCGGTGCAGGAGGCCTTCGCCGACGCACTGCGCACCTGGCCCGAGCGCGGTCTCCCGTCGAATCCGGGCGCGTGGATCACCACCGCCGCCCGCAACCGCGCACTGGACCGGCTGCGGCGCGAATCCGCCAGGGCGGCAAAAGAACAGGACGCGGTACGACTCGACCGGAATGGGTTTCCCGCGCCGGACGAGGAGCTCGACATGGCCGCGGTCGCCGACGACCAGCTGCGGATGATCTTCACCTGCTGCCATCCCGCGCTGTCGGCGGAATCGCAGGTCGCCCTGACCTTGCGGCTGGTGTGCGGGTTGCGCACGGCGGAGATCGCCCGGGCCTTCCTGCAACCGGAACACACTGTGGCGCAACGGCTCACCCGGGCCAAGGCGAAGATCCGGCAGGCGGGCATACCGCTGCGGGTGCCGCCCGCGCACTTGCTGCCCGAGCGCACCCCCGCCGTACTGTCCTGCGTCTACCTGGTCTTCACCGAAGGCTACTTCGCCACGTCGGGTTCCTCCGCCATGCGAGATGAACTGTGCGACGAGGCAATTCGCCTCGGTCGCCTGCTCTGCGGGCTGCTCCCGGACGATCCCGAAGTCCGGGCGCTGCTCGCCCTCATGCTGCTCAACGACAGCCGTCGCGACCAACGCCGTTCCCCCGCGGGCGAGTTGGTTCCGCTGGAAGAGCAGGACCGCTCCGGCTGGAACCGCGCGGCCATCGAGTCGGGCCTGCGCTGCCTGATCTCGGCCGCCGCGCACGGCCACAGCGGCCCCTACCTCGCCCAGGCCCGGATCGCCGCCGCCCACGCCGCCGCTCCGCGCTGGGAGGAAACCGATTGGGCCGCAATCGTTTCCGCATACGACGAACTAGCGCAGTACTCCCGCTCACCGGTGGTGCAGGTCAACCGCGCCATTGCCCTCGCCTTCCGGGACGACTTCGACGCAGGCTTGGCCGCGCTCGACGCCGTCGCCGACCATCCGCGGCTGGCCGGCTCCCACGTGGTCGCGGCCACCCGCGCCGACCTGCTGCGCCGCGCGGGCCGCGACGCTGAGGCCGCCGTGAACTATCGCGAGGCCGTCGCGAACGCGACCAACGCGCAGGTGCGGCAGTTCCTCACCAGACGATTGGCCGAGGTAGAAGACTGACGGGTGCGAAAGGTGCTCAGCGCCACCAGTTGTCGAGGGGTGTCACCGGAACGGTGCGCTTGTGCCGGGTGTTCAGGAAGACGGATTCCACCTTCTTCGCCACCTCGTCGGTGACGTCCTTGCCTTCGAGGTAGTCGTCGATCTCGCTGTAGCGGAGTCCGAGGGCTTCCTCGTCGGGCAGCGCGGGCCGGTCGTCTTCCAGATCGGCGGTCGGCACCTTGGACCAGATGGTCGACGGTGCGCCGAGCTCCTGCAACAGCGCCGCGCCCTGCCGCTTGGTCAGGCCCGTCAGCGGCGTCAGATCCACGCCCCCGTCACCGTATTTGGTGAAGAACCCGGTTACCGCCTCGGCCGCGTGGTCGGTGCCCACGACCAGCAGGTTCTCCTGTCCGGCGATGGCGTACTGCACCACCATGCGCTCGCGCGCCTTGATATTGCCGCGCACGAAGTCGCGCAGCTTGTCCACCTTCACCGCGGAGGCCACCTCGGCGGCAACGGCATTGGCGCTGGGCCGGATATTGACCACAACCGACCGGTCGGGCTGGATGAAGCGCATCGCGGTCCGCGCGTCCGCCTCGTCGGACTGCACGCCGTAGGGCAAGCGCACGGCGACGAAGGTCGTTTCATACCCGGCGGCGCGCAGCTCCTCGGCGGCCAGCTGACATAGTCGACCGGCCAGTGCGCTGTCCTGCCCGCCGCTGATCCCGAGCACGAAACCCTTTGCGGGAGTGGCGCGCAGATAGTCCTTGAGGAAATCGACGCGCCGCCGTACTTCTTGCTTCGGTTCGATGCTCGGCTGGACACCCAGCTCCGTGACGATCTGTTCGCGCAGACTACCCATGGCAAATCACTCTACGATGCGCCGCACGAAGGCTTCCCAGTTGTCGCCGATTTGCTCGCGGGTGTAGCCGAGGACGTTCATCTGGTGCATGACCAAGGGGGCGCCGAGGACGGCGAGGAGCCCGTCGGTGAGCAACGGCAGTTCCCCGTGCGCATCCGCTGCCCGCAGCAACATCGCCACGTGCGCCTTGAGCAGGCCGTAGGGCGCGCCGGAGTAGCGGTCGTCGCCCTCGCCGATCTCCGCCGCGCGATGCAGTTCGCCCTCCACTTCGATGTCGAGCAGCCGGGCCCGGCCGAACGCGATGAGCCGGTCCAGCGCGGGCGCGCCCGGCCCGAGCGGCGGCGGCCCGAACATGAACGCGCCCTGGAATTTCTGTTCGGAGTGATCCAGCAGGGCCCGCATGAGTCCGGACCGGTTGCCGAAACGCCGGAAGACGGTCCCTTTCCCGACGCCGGCGCGTTTGGCGAGCGCGTCCATGGTCAGGCCGTCGGCGCCCTGTTCCCGCACCAGCTGCTGGGCCGCGTCGAGCAGCAGTTGCCGGTTGCGGGCGGCATCGGCACGTTCGTGGGCCTCGGCGGTCAGGCCGCCACTCAGCGGTAGCAGATTTCGTACGCCGGCCGCATCGCCGGGGAGCGAGGTGCTGTAGGTCACAGTACTTCTCACACTCTCGAAGGAATGGAACCGGACTGCAGTCCGGTTAGTGTCTGGTGAAAGCATCCCACACACACGCTCAGTACATCAGGAGTCATCATGTCGGAGACCCGGATCCTCGCTCTCGTCGGTAGCCTGCGTGCCGCCTCGATCAACCGCCAGCTCGCCGAGGCCGCGGTACAGACCGCCCCGGAGGGCGTCGAGATCACCTTGTACGAGGGCCTCGGCGATATTCCCTTCTACAACGAGGACATCGATGTGGAAGGCGCGGTACCCGCCGCCGCGCAAGCGCTGCGCGACGCCGTCGCTGCTTCGGATGGCGTGCTGCTGGTAACCCCGGAGTACAACGGCACCATTCCCGCTGTGCTGAAGAACGCCATCGACTGGGCGTCCCGGCCGTACGGCGTGGGCGCGCTGCAGGGCAAGCCGTCGGCCGTGGTGAGCGCGTCGATCAGCTCCAACGCGGGCCGCTGGTCGCACGGCGACGCGGTCAAGGCGCTGGGCGTGGCGGGCAGCACGGTCGTCGAATCGGCCCACGCGCACTTCGGTGTCATCGGCGAGCGGTTCGGCTCCGCGCATCCGCGCGACGACGCCGAGGCGCTGACCGAGCTGGGCGCTACCGTGCACGAGCTGGTGTCGGCGGCGCGAGGTGAACTTGTGTCGGCCTGAGTCCCCAATCGTCTGTAGTAGAGGCCGTCCGGTACCCACTGGGCGGCCTCTTGTCATGGGCGTGTCGCGTGCTCTCACATGAGGAAGACGGGGCGGCCGAGGCGGGTGTGACACAAGTGCCAAGAAAAGTTTGCTGAGAAAGAGCTGCGGTACGAAATTGTGATCTAGACCATTGTCGTGTCGGGTTGCGTATCAAGCGTCCAGGTACTTACCGCAGGGGAATTTCATCTTTGTGACTCGCAACATGTCGTGTTGGATGAATCTGTCGGCCACTAGGTGTAGTGTCTTCACTGCTGGAGGACGACGCGAGACACTCTCCGGGGAGCACCACTTCGAGGCGGTGCGAACAGGGGTTTCGCAGTCGGATCCAGGAGTTTGCGCAGCACACGTTGGACCGCACACTGCTCGGATCACTGGCTGTGGAATCAGAGACTTGGAGAGAGGGACACCATGACGATCACCGTGTACACCAAGCCCGCTTGCGTCCAGTGCAACGCCACCTACAAGGCGCTCGACAAGGCCGGGGTGGACTACGAAGTCATCGACATCTCCGAGAACGCGGAGGCGCGTGACTACGTCATGGCCCTGGGCTACCTGCAGGCCCCCGTCGTCGTCGCCGGCGAGGACCACTGGTCCGGCTTCCGGCCCGACCGCATCAAGTCGCTCGCGACTGTCGCTGCTTGATCTTGTAGTTCCTCCGAGGAAGGAGAGCCGACCATGACCGGTCTGGTGTACTTCTCCAGCGCCTCGGAGGGCACACATCGTTTCGTCGAGAAGCTGGGTCTCCCGGCCACTCGTATTCCACTGCACACCGCCGCTGAGACATTGCGCGTCGACGAACCCTTCGTACTGATCACCCCCACCTACGGTGGCGGTCGGCATGTACTGGGGGGCGCCCGAGACGACAAGGAATTCGTACCGCGGCAAGTCGCCAAGTTCCTCAACGATCCGCACAACCGTGCCCTGCTGCGCGGGGTGGTCGCGGCCGGCAACACGAACTTCGGCGATACCTTCTGCGCTGCCGGTGACGTCATCTCACGCAAATGCGGGGTGCCGTACCTGTATCGCTTCGAACTCATGGGAACCGCTGAGGACGTCGCACGCGTCCGCGAGGGATTGGGATTGTTTTGGCAACAGCAACAACAGCACCGGCAGGCAAGTCAGCTCGTTTAGAGCAGCAGCAGTCGGTCCGTAGCACGGAGGCCGGTGAGGCTTTGGATTACCACGCCCTCAACGCGATGCTGAACCTGTACGGCCCGAACGGCGAGATCCAGTTCGACAAGGACCGTGAGGCCGCGAACCAGTACTTCCTGCAGCACGTCAACCAGAACACCGTCTTCTTCCACAACCTGGACGAGAAGCTGGACTACCTGGTCGAGGAAAACTATTACGAGCCGGAGGTGCTGGACAAGTACAGCCGCGCCTTCATCAAGAAGCTGTTCAAGCAGGCCTACGCGCACAAGTTCCGGTTCCCGACCTTCCTCGGCGCGTTCAAGTACTACACCTCGTACACGCTGAAGACCTTCGACGGCAAGCGCTACCTGGAGCGCTTCGAGGACCGCGTCTGCATGGTCGCGCTCACCCTCGCCGACGGCGACGAGGTGCTGGCGAGCAAGCTGGTCGACGAGGTCATCGACGGCCGCTTCCAGCCGGCCACCCCGACCTTCCTGAACTCGGGCAAGAAGCAGCGCGGCGAGCCGGTGTCCTGCTTCCTGCTGCGCATCGAGGACAACATGGAGTCCATCGGGCGCTCCATCAACTCCGCGCTGCAGCTGTCCAAGCGCGGCGGCGGTGTCGCGTTGCTGCTCACCAACATTCGTGAGCACGGCGCGCCGATCAAGAAGATCGAGAACCAGAGCTCCGGCGTCATCCCGATCATGAAGCTGCTGGAGGATTCGTTCTCCTACGCCAACCAGCTCGGCGCGCGTCAGGGCGCGGGCGCGGTCTACCTGCACGCGCACCACCCCGACATCTACCGCTTCCTCGACACCAAGCGGGAGAACGCGGACGAGAAGATCCGCATCAAGACCCTCTCGCTCGGTGTGGTGATCCCGGACATCACCTTCGAACTGGCGCGCAAGAACGAGGACATGTACCTGTTCTCTCCGTACGACGTAGAGCGTATCTACGGCAAGCCGTTCGCCGATATCGATGTCACCGAGAAGTACTACGAGATGGTCGACGACAAGCGGATCCGCAAGTCGAAGGTCAAGGCGCGCGAGTTCTTCCAGACCATCGCCGAGCTGCAGTTCGAGTCGGGCTATCCGTACATCATGTTCGAGGACACGGTGAACCGGGCGAACCCGATCGCCGGCAAGATCACGCACTCGAACCTGTGCTCGGAGATCCTGCAGGTGTCCACGCCGTCGGAGTTCAACGACGACCTGTCCTACGCCAAGGTGGGCAAGGACATCTCCTGCAACCTGGGTTCGATGAACATCGCCAAGTCGATGGATTCGCCGGACTTCGCCCAGACCATCGAGACCGCGATCCGGGCGCTGACCGCGGTGTCGGATCAGACCCACATCTACTCGGTGCCCTCGATCGAGCAGGGCAACAACCAGTCCCACGCCATCGGCCTCGGCCAGATGAACCTGCACGGGTACCTGGCGCGCGAGCGGGTGCACTACGGGTCCGAAGAGGGCATCGATTTCACCAACATCTACTTCTACACCGTTGTGTACCACGCGATTCGGGCCTCGAACCTGATCGCGCAGGAGCGCGGCACCTACTTCGGCGGGTTCCCCGAATCCAAGTACGCCAGCGGTGAGTTCTTCGACAAGTACACCGATCAGGTGTGGGAGCCCAAGACCGACAAGGTCCGCGAGCTCTTCGCCGACGCGGGCGTGCACATCCCCACCCAGGACGATTGGCGTCAGCTCAAGGGCCTGGTGATGGAGCACGGCATCTACAACCAGAACCTGCAGGCGGTGCCGCCGACGGGCTCGATCTCCTACATCAACAACTCCACCAGCTCCATCCACCCGGTGGCGTCGAAGATCGAGATCCGCAAGGAAGGCAAGATCGGCCGCGTCTACTACCCGGCCCCTTACCTCACCAACGACAACCTCGAGTACTACGAGGATGCCTACGAAATCGGCTACGAAAAGATCATCGACACCTACGCCGCCGCGACCCAGCACGTCGACCAGGGCCTGTCGCTGACGCTGTTCTTCAAGGACACCGTCAGCACCCGCGACCTGAACAAGGCCCAGATCTACGCCTGGCGCAAGGGCATCAAGACCCTCTACTACATCCGCCTGCGCCAGATGGCCCTGGAAGGCACCGAAGTCGAGGGTTGCGTGTCCTGCATGCTGTAGGCAGCACACGCTGAAAGGGCGGCCTCCGTTGGGAGGCCGCCCTTTTCGTTGTATCAGGGACGAATCAGCGCAGGGCCGGGGCGATCTCGCGTTCGAAGAGTTCGATGCCGGAGGTGTCGTAGGCGGACTCGGGGAAGTTGAAGATGGCGTAGCCGAGGCCGAGGTTCTGGAGGGCGGTGAGGTTTTCGATGACCTGCTCCGGGGTGCCGACGGCGAGCGAGGTGCGGAACATGCCGTCGACGTAGCTCTTGGCTTGGTCGTCGCCGATCGCCGTGGCCAGTTTGGCCTGGACGGCCGAAAGGCGTTCCTCGACTTCGGCTTCGGTGGAGCCGAGGATGGTGTTGAAGTTCGAGGAGCGGGTGATGGCGTCGAAATCCGTGCCGACCGTGGCGCAGTGGTTACGCAGGATCTCCGACTTCGCCTCGAACTCGGCCGGGTTGCCGCTGAAGTTGGTGTACTGCGCGTACTTCGCCGCGATCTTCAGCGTCACCTTTTCGCCGCCGCCGGCGATCCACAGCGGAATGCCGCCCTCCTGCAAGGGCAGTGGCCGCACGATGGCGCCGTCCACCTGGTAGTACTTGCCGTCCAGGGTGGCCTCGCCCTTGGTCCAGGCCTGCCGGAAGATCTGCACGCCCTCGTCGAGGCGGCCGAGCCGCTCCTTCGCGGGCGGGAATCCGTAGCCGTAGGCCCGCCATTCGTGCTCGTACCAGCCGGCGCCGATACCCATCTCGGTGCGGCCACCGGAGATCAGGTCCACCGTCGCGGCCACCTTCGCCAGGTAGGCCGGATTCCGGTAGCGCATCGCGGTACACATCTGGCCGAGCCGAATCCGCGACGTCGAGGCCGCGAACGCCGACATCAGGGTCCACGCCTCATGGGTCGCCTCCTCGGTCGGTACCGGGACGGTGTGGAAGTGGTCGTACACCCACAGCGACTCCCAGACCTCGGAAGCGTCGGCGCGCTGCGCGAGATCACGCATCACCTGCCACTGCGCGGCCGGTTCGATGCCGACCAAGTCGAGCCGCCACCCCTGCGGGATGAAGATGCCGAAGCGCACAGATATCTCCTTCGTGTGTTTACTCGAACCTAGCGGCTGCCGTTCGGCTCGGCACGTTGTTCCCGGTCAGGGCAGTTCGGGGCCGATCGCGTCGCGGGCGGTGAGGCGGCCGCCGCCCCAGCCGAGGGCTTTGCGGTAGCTGCCGAGCAGACCGTGCTCGATCAGGTGCTGCTCATCGCGTTGCGGGTCGCCCGGTGGCAGCGGTGCGGTGCGCGGCGCGACGAACAGCGCGTCGACGGGGCAGTAGGCCTCGCACAGGAAGCAGGTCTGGCAGTCGGATTGCCGTGCCAGCACCGGGATTCCGTCGGGGCCGCGGTCGAAGACACGGGTGGGGCAGACCTCGACGCACTTGTCGCATTCGATGCAGCGGTCCGCGGAGACGAGTTCGATCATGCCGCCACCAGCGGCCGCCGGCCGCGGAAGACGGGTTCGGGTGTGGTCCAGATGTCGTCGAGGCCGCCGGTGATCAGGCGATGGTGCTGGGCGGGGTCGAGATCCGGAAAATCCTGGCGTCGCGCCATGCCGCGCGACTCGGTGCGGGCCAGGGCGGCGGTGTACATCCAGCGGGCGTGCGCCGTCATCGCGGCGGCCGACCGGGCCCTCGAGGTGTCGGGTGCGGCCAGGCCGGAGCGGGCGTGCCGCCACAGGTCGTTCAGGGTGGCGAGGGCGGGCCGCAGCCGGTCGCCGTGGCGCAGATAGTTCTTGTCGTATGGCAGCACCTCGGCCTGGACCGCCGCGACCAGGTCCGCCGGGCGCAGCTCGGTATCCGGCCGGTCGAGCGGGCGCAGTCCGGCGCCGCCGGCGCCCAAACGGGGGCGTGCCACCGAATCCCGTTGCCGCAGTGCATAACTGCCCGCGCCGGTCCCCGCCCAACTCCCCGAGGACATGGCCCAGGCCGCATTGTGGCTGCCGCCGCCGGTGAAGCCGCCGCAGATCAGTTCGCGGGTGGCGACATCACCGGCGACATACAGTCCGGGCACGCTGGTCGAGCAGTCCCGGCCCGCGACGCGGACGCCGCCGGTGCCGCGGACGGTGCCCTCGAGCAGCAGGGTGATCGGGAAGCGGTCGGTGAACGGATCGATACCGAGCCGGTCGAAGGTCAGGAAGAAGTTCGGCTGACCGCGGCGCATGGCCTGCCGCTGGGCCGCGTCGGCGCGGTCCAGGGTGCAGTACACCGGTTCGGTGAGCAGCGCCTTGGCGATCGGGGTGCGGGCCTTGCCGGAAGCGCCCGCCAGCGGTTCGCCGTCGCCCAGGTAGAAGGTGGCGAAGGAGTAGTAGGCGGTCTTGGTCACCGAGGTGAATTCCGGGGCGATCGCGTAGGCGTTGGAGAACTCCATGCCCGACAGTTCGGCGCCCGCCTCGACGGCCATGAGCGCGCCGTCGCCGGTATTGACATTGCAGCCCAGGGTTTTCGAGAGGAACGCGCAGCCGCCGGTGGCGAGCACGACCGCCGAGGCCGCGATGTCGACCTGGCTGCCGTCGGCCAGACGTTGCAGGCGGGCGCCCGCGACGGCGCCGTAAGGATCGACGAGCAGTTCCACCGCGGGGGAGTGATCGAGAATGCGCACACCGGCGCGCTGCACCCGAAGCCGTTGGCGCTTCATGTAATCGGGGCCTTGGATCCCGGTGCGGATCTGCCGGCCGTCGGGTCCGACGGGGAACGGGTAGCGACCGTCGGTCGCGAGTTCGTTGACCCGGTCGTAGGTTTCGTCGAGCACCCGCGCCATCCATTCGCGGTCGGCGAGATAGCCGCCGAGGCCTTCGCGGCTGGCCATCGCCTGCTCGCGCAACTCAGGTTCTGGCTGGACATACCAGATTCCGGTGCCCGCGGCGGCGGTCGCGCCGCTGCTGCCGCAGAATCCCTTGTCCGCCAGCAGAACCGAGGCGCCGGTGGCCGCGGCCTGGAGCGACGCCCAGGTTCCGGCGGGTCCACCGCCGAGGACGAGCACGTCTACTTCGATCATGAGATCACCTTCTGTGGAAGAGGTTGCGGAACCGGAGGCCACGGGATGTGGCGGGGGATGAACCGGCCCATCACCGCCGCGCCGAGGGCCGCGACACCGCCGATGGTGAGCGCGGCGACAGTCAGCGGTGCGATGCCGGCCAGGACGGCGAGCAACAGTGGCCCGCCGAAAGCGCCCAGGTCGTGGGTGAGTCGCCAGGCGGCCAGGAACTCCGCGCGCGTGCCCGGCGGCGCGACGTCTGCGCCGAGCACCATGATCAGCCCGTTGCCGATGCCGTTGCCGACACCCAGTGCGACCGCGACCGCGCCCAGCGTCAGTGTCGAATACGTCAGCGGCACAGCTATATACGACGCGGCCAGGATGCCGAGCGACGGCACCGCGATCGGCGCGCGGCCGTAGCGGTCCATGAGATGCCCGGCCGGATAGGCGAAGACGAGCTCGAGGGCGGCGGCGATGCCGAAAAGCAAACTGGCGGTGGCGGCGTCGATCCCGATGTGGTGGGCCCACAGCGGCAGAATCACCTCCCGCGAGGCGCGGGCCGCGCCCATCAGCATCGACCCGGCGCCCAGCGTGCACAGCACCAGGCGATGCTGCCGGGCCACGCCGAGCAGCGAAATCGGCGGGGCCACCGCCGGTTCGGTGTAGCTGCCACCCGGCAGCGGCAGCCGCACCATCATCCAGCCGGCGATCAGGAACGCCAGGAACTGCACCGCGAACCCGCCGCGAATCCCGACGCCGAGGATGGCGGCCGCGCCGAGCAGCGGCCCGACGAAGAAGCCCAGCCGCATCGCGCCGCCGAACAGGGACATGGCGCGGGCCCGCAGCGGCAAGGCGATGGCCTCGGCCATGAAGGTCATCCGGGCCAAACCCCAGACGGCATTGGACAATCCGACGATCAGCAGGCCGACGCACAGCACCGGCACGTTCGGGGCGAACATGCACAGCAGCACGCCCACCAGGCCGACGGCCGTGCCCCAGATGGTCGAGGCGCGCTCGCCCATCCAGGCCACCAGCTGACCGGACGGGATTCCGCCGAGCACCTGGCCGAGGCCGACCAGCGCCACCGCCAGGCCCGCCACCGCCACCGACGCGCCGAGGTCGACGGCGGTGAGCGTCATCACCGGTGCGGCAGCGCCCATCCCGATGCCCCGCGCCAAGGTGGGCACGTAGACGGTGAGCACCAAGGGGCGCAGGGAATCGATCGGGGCGGCTTCGGAACATGCCGTCACGCCCGTGGCTCGGCGGCGCTCGCCGTGCCCGCGGCGGGCCGGAACCTGGTTCGCGCGTTCACGCGCTCACTTCGGCGCGGACCGTCGCGAACTGGCTTTCGACGGGGCCGAGACCGTAATGCCCACGCAGGCTGTCGGATTCGTAGTCAGTGCGGAACAAGCCGCGCTCCTGCAAGATCGGGACGACCTTGTCGACGAAGTCCTCCAGCCCGCCCGGCAGGAACGGCGGCATGATGTTGAAGCCGTCGGCCGCGCCGCCCTCGAACCAGGCCTGCAGTTCGTCGGCGATCTGGGTGGGCGTGCCCGCGAACGAGCGGTGCCCGCGCCCGCCGCCGAGCTTGCCGATGAGCTGGCGCACGGTCAGGTTCTCGGTCTCGGCGAGCTCCTTGACCAGCAGGAACCGGCTCTTGCCGCCTTCGATTTCGGTGACCGAGGGCAACGGCGGGAGCGGTGCGTCCAGGGCATGCTGGGTGAGGTCGACGCCGAGCAGGCGGGAGAGCTGGCTCAGGGCGTAGTCGGGGGAGATCAGGTCGGTGAACTCCTGTTCCAGCGCCTTGGCCTCCGCCTCGGTGTCGGCGATGTAGGGCACCAAACCGGGCAGCACCTTCAGGTCCTCGGCCGAGCGGCCGTACTTGGGCAGCCGCGACTTCAGGTCGCGGTAGAACGCCTGCCCCTCCTCGAGAGTGCGCTGTGCGGTGAACACGGCCTCGGCGTACTGCGCCGCGAATTCCTTTCCGGCCTCGGAGGATCCGGCCTGCACCAGCAGCGGGCGACCCTGCGGACTGCGCGGGGAGTTCAGCGGTCCGCGGACCTTGAAGCGCGGGCCGTCGTAGTCCAGGGTGTGCACCTTGTCCGGGTCGGCGAAAACGCCCGCTTCCTCGTCGAGCACGATCGCCTCCGACTCCCAGCTGTCCCACAGCTGAACGGCGAGATCGACGAACTCCTGGGCCCGCTCGTAGCGGCGCGCGTGCTCGGGGATCGAGTCGTAGCCGAAGTTGAACGCCTCCTCCTCGCTGCCGGAGGTGACGATGTTCCAGCCGGCGCGGCCGCCGCTGATGTGATCGAGTGAGGCGAATTTGCGGGCCAGGTTGAAGGGTTCGTTGTAGGTGGTGGACGCGGTCGCGATGAGCCCGACCTTGGAGGTGGCCGCGGCGATGGCGGCCAGCAGAGTCACCGGTTCGAAGACGGCGAGGGTGTTGCGCTTGATGCGCGGGCCGACCGCCAGGCCGTCGGCGAAGAACACCGAATCCAGCTTGCCGCGTTCGGCGATGCGGCCGAGCTCCTGGAAGTGCGCGACGTCGAGCACGTCGTGCGATGCGGTGCGTGGGTGCCGCCAGGCGGCTTCGTGGTGGCCGACGCCCATCAGGAAGGCGTTGATATGGAACTGCTTGGGGGACATGAGTGTTCCTTTGCGGATCAGGAGTTGGACTGGACGCGCCAGCGGGAGAAGCGGCGCTCGAGGGTGACGAGCAGGCCGTTGAAGGTGAGTCCGAGCAGGGAGATGGCGAGGATGCCCGCGTACATGTCCGGGATCTGGAAGTTCTGCTGCGCGGCGGTGATCAGATAGCCGAGACCGGCTCGGGCGCCGACCATTTCGGCGGCCAGCAGCACCAGGATGGAGCTGGCGGCGGCCATCCGCAGACCGGTGAAGATGGACGGGATCGCCGCGGGCAGGATCACCTTCTGGAACAGCCGGATCGGCTTCAGGCCCAGGGACACAGCCGATTTGACGAGCAGCGGATCGACCGTGCGGACACCGGTGATGGTGTTCAGCAGGATCGGGAACGAGCTGGCATAGAAGACCAGCGCGACCTTGGAAGTCTCGCCGATGCCCAGGATCAGCACGAACACCGGCAGCAGCGCCAGCGCGGCGGTGTTGCGGAACAGCTCCAGGATCGGATTCAGCAGCTCCGAAACCGGCTTGTACCAGGCGATGGCGATACCCAGCGGCACCGCGATCGTCAGGGCGAAACCGAAGCCGGTGACCGAGCGGCCCAGGCTGGTGGAGACGTGGTTCCACATCTCGCCGCTGCGCACCAGGTCGGCGAAGGCCTCGGCGACGACGGTGAACGGCGGCAGGAACACCTCGTCCACCAGGCCGGCGGCCGGTGCGAACTGCCACAGCAGCAGGAAGGCGGCAATCGCCAGCACAGGCTTGGTCGCTCGCCAGACCAGGCGACCGGCTAGCGAGAGCGCCCGAAGCGCCACCGAGGGCTCGGATTTCGCGGACGGCAGGTAGGGGATCGTGGTGGTGCGGACGGGGTGTTCCAGGAGTTCCACTGCGCTATACATGGATCGGCCTTTCGGTCCGGGAATCGGCAGAAGTGCCGCTGTCGGAGAGGGATTCGCGTTCCAGGTCCTGTGCGCGTGCTACCTCGCTGCGCAACAGTGACCAGATCTCGTGCCGGTAGGCGCGGAAACCATCGGTGGAGCGGATGTCCTCGGCGTCCCGGTCGATGTCGACGTCGACTACTGCTTTGACCCGGCCGGGTCGGGAGGTGAGCACCGCGACTCGCTGGCCCAGATAGACCGCCTCGTCGATGCCGTGGGTGATGAACAGGATCGTCTTGCCGGTGGCACGCCAGATCCGTAACAGCTCGTCCTGCAACGACTCCCGGGTCTGCGCGTCGAGCGCGGCGAACGGTTCGTCCATCAGCAGCAGCTCCGGATCGAAGGCAAGGCTGCGGGCGATCGCGACGCGCTGCTTCATGCCGCCGGAGAGCTCGTGCGGGTAGCGGTCGCCGAAACCGGTGAGCCCCACCAGATCCAGGTACTCCTCAGCGCGGGCGCGGCGCTCCTTGCGCCGCAGACCCTTTGCCTCCAAGCCGAATTCGATATTGGCCCGGGCGGTGCGCCACGGGAACAGAGCGTACTGCTGGAAGACGATGCCGCGGTCCAGGCCGGGCCCGGTGATGGGTGCGCCGTCCAGCAGGATCTCGCCCGAGCTCGGCTTGGTCAGACCGCCGAGTAGATCCAGCAGTGTGGACTTGCCAGAGCCACTGGGCCCGACCAGGACCAGGAATTCCCCGGCGTGCACGTCGAGCGAGATTTCCTCGATCGCGGTGAACGTCTCGTTCGTGCCTCGGATCGGGAACTGCTTGCTGACCCGATTGATCGCGAGTTTCGGTGTGCTGGTACTCATTTCGCGGCCACCACCTCGCCGGTCGGGCCGCTGGCAGGCTGGTAGGTGCCGTTGGCATAGGGGTTGAACTTGTTGGTGAACAGGTCGGCGGCCTTGAGTTGGTCCTGCTTCAGCTCACCGTTGCGGACCAGCCAGTCGATCCAGACCTGAATCTCCTTGTCCTGGACCACCGCACCGGGTGTCGGGAGACCGGAGCTCTTCCAGTACTTCAGCAGGTCGGTGTTCTCGTTGCGGCCGCGCTTGGCGATGATCGAGGTGAACCTGGCCAGCACCTCCTCGCGCGGGGTGATCTGCAGCCAGCGGGTGGCGCGGGCGGTGCCCTGCACGAAATCCTGGACCGCGTCGGAGTTCTTGGCGAGGAACTCGTTACGGAACACATAGGTGCCGTAACTGGCTTGACCGAAGATCGCGGTGTCGGTGTAGAGCGGTCGGATGCCGCCGCGTTCCAGGGCGGAGTCGCGGAACACCTGGCCCAGGGTCCCGACCTCCACCTGGCCCTTGCGCAGCGCGTCCTCGGTGTTGGCCGGCGGTACCACCAGCAGTTGCACCTGCTTGATCTCGTCCTCGGTCAGGCCCTGCTTGTGCAGCCATTCCCGGGTGATGAACTCGTGGTGCGCGCCGAGCGTGTTGACCGCCACCTTCTTGCCGATCAGATCGCGGGCGGTCTTGATGGGGGAGTCTTCGCGGACGTAGTAGCCGGTGAAGGTCTTGTCATCGGAACCATAGGAACTCAGCACCGAGGTGACCTTCGCGCCGCCCGCGATCAACTTCACGACCGCGCCATTGAAGGCGCTGCCGAACTCGACCTGATTGGTGGCGGCGGCCTGGATATTGGCCGGGCCGCTGGTGGTGTCGCCCTCCCACTGCAGCGAGATCTTGGTGAAATACCCGAGGTCCGCGGCCAATTCGTAGGGAGTGACCTGACCGGTGGAGCCTTGGTAGCGGACGACGGTCTTGCCGTCGGCGGTCGTGCCGGCATCGGACTTACCGCACGCGGCGAGCACGGAAACGCTGGTGAGCAGGGTGAGTGCGACGGCGAACGCGCGGTGTCGTCGCCGGGGTGCGGTGAAACGCATGGGTGTTCCTTCGAGAAATGCCTGCCGCGCGCCGGAAAAGGGCATGCTGCGGCCGAGGTGAGAAGTCGGGGTCTGCTGCGGGGCCGGTGCGCGGAAAGCTGTGGACCGGACGCGGTGTCAGGTCAGAGTCGACAGATCCCGTGCGGAAGCCGCATGAAGTCGATCGCGCGGCGGCGGATCAACGCGGTGGGTGTCAGCACTGGGTACTTCCTGGGGTGGAGGGGAGTTCGGGGCAAAGCCCGTGGCTTTCATGGTGTGGGTGCGCGCGGTGTCAGACAACGGCCATTCCACATTGTGAAAATCACGGTGAGTCCAATTAGGACCCGGGAGAACTGTTTTGCACGACGGAACCGATGCGCACGGCGAAATGCTGCATGGCGGGCAGGATTTCGCGAACGAGTTCGTCGGTGAGCCGCGCCGACCGCGCCTGCACACTGAGCGCGCCCCAGACCTGGCGGCCCGGACCGAACACCGGCACGGCAATGGCCCGTAGCGGGTCGTCCTCGGGGATCTCCGCGAGCGCGAAACCCTTGTGGCGCACCAGGTCCAGATCGGGTCCAAGCCGGTTTCCCGGCCCGGTCGAGCGACCCGGCAAGCGGTCGCCGGCGACGGCCGCGTAGGCGAGCAACGCGTGCCCGGCGGCGCTGGACCGCAGCGGTTGCCGGGGCTGCGGCAGCTGATGGTGACAGAACAGCACCGGTGGGCGGGCCTGCAGAATCGTCAGGGCATCACCGGCATCGATGACGCTGAGGCTCGCGGTGATCTTGATTCCCGCCGCGAGCGCGTACATATGCGGTGCGGCGGAATCGATGCCGAGCCGGGTCAACGCGGGGCGAGCCAGCGTTGCCAGACCTGCGCCGACCCGATACCGATCGGTGGCCGGATCCTGCTCCAGCAGTCGCCCGCGCACCAGCGCCTTGGCCAGCCGGTGCGCGCTGCTCACCGGTACGCCGGCGAGGTGAGCGAGCTCACTGAGCGAGAACTCGGGGTCATCGCCCTCGAAACAATTGAGCAGATGAATGGCCCGTTCGACGGCTTGTGACCCCGAACGTGGCTGATCGGTGCTGGTCATGGCGTAGATCCTCGGCGCTCGCCCGCTCGTTGGAAAGAGTTAGACGCCGGATGCATCTAATGGTGGTCGCCGGAATTCGCTCGCAATGCCGCCCCGCGCGGGTCATGCTCGAAGGCGTTATGAATACAGATGAAATACCGAGGCTCGGAGTGGATTTCGGGCGAGTGATCCAAGGGGTGCTGCTGGAACCGGGGGACGCCGATACGGCTTTTCTCGATGGGGGATTCGACGAGGCGATGCGAACACCGTCGAGTCCCAATGCTTTTCAAGTATTGACGCGGCTGGTGGCGCGGTTCGAGGGCCGGGTCTGGGTGATCTCCAAATGCGGGGCGCGGGTGCAGAAGCGGACGCTGCAGTGGCTCGACCATCACGAGTTCTATGCCCGGACCGGGATGCCGGAGGGCAACGTTCGATTCTGCCTGGAGCGCGCGGACAAGGCGGGGCACTGCGCCGAGTTGGGCATCACCCACATGATCGACGATCGGATCGAAGTGCATCGGGCGCTGCGCGGTCTGGTCCCGCATCTCTACCTTTTCGGTGCGCAGACCCAACCGGTCCCGGACTGGGTCCGACACGTCCGTACCTGGGACGATGCCGAGCCCGCGATCCTCGCGACGCTGGCGGCGAGCGAGCGTGACTGAGCAGAGCGCCCGGTCGTGGCGAGGTTGTCCGCTGATCCATGTATCCTTCTCGGGGATGCATTCGCATTCGTTCTGAGTTTTCCCGGTAGCGACGCGTAGACCGTCAGGTCCGCGGCACGACGAACAGGAGGTGGGTCGCCATGCGCAGCAGCGAACCTCCGAGTCGAAGGCCGCGCGGCGCCGCCCCCTCGCAGTTCTAGTTCCTCGCGACATCTGGGCTGGCGCCTCGCGGTGTGAAGTACTCGACCTCACATCTCACTCCCCGTGCGAGGACTACTCATGTCGCCGACCGATCTGATCGAAGCACGCCCGCAGATCGACAGCCCCACGCTGTCGGAATCCCTCCAGGACATCGTCGACAGCCACCGCGTCGGCGCTGCCCAGGAATGGCTGGACAACCACCCGCCGCACCTCATCGCCGACCAGCTCGCCCGCATGGACGCCGTCCAGGCCGTCGTGGCGTTCCGGTTGCTCGACAAGGACGCGGCGCTTGCGGTGTTCGAGGAACTCGAACCGGTCGACCAGCAGCAGATCCTGCAGGGCCTGCGCGATCAAAGCTTCCGTGAACTCGTCGAGGAGATGGCTCCCGACGACCGCGCCCGCATGCTGCGCGAGGCCCCCGCGAAGGTCGCCAAGAAGGTGCTCGCCGGGCTGAGCCCGCGGGAGCGCCGCATGACCGCGACCCTGCTCGGCTACCCCGAGGGCTCGGCCGGCCAGTACATGACCCCCGAGGTCGTCGCGCTGCCCCGCAACCTGTCGGTCGCCGAAGCGCTGGCCGTGGTCCGCGCCAAGGGCGCCAGCGCCGAAACCGTCTACACGCTGCCCGTGGTCGACGGCGGCCGGCGCCTCACCGGCATCGTGGAACTGCGCGAACTGGTGCTCGCCGAACCCGGCACTATGGTGGCCGAGCTGGTCGTCACCGAACCCGCGTTCGCCCGCGCCACCGACTCCGCCGAGAAGGCGGCCCGGCTGATGCGCGAAACCAACGACATCAACCTCCCGGTCGTCGACAGCGAAGACCGATTGGTCGGCCTGCTCACCATCGACGACGCGGTCGAGGTCATCGAGGCGGCCGACAGCGAGGACGTCGCCCGCCAAGCCGGCTCCGCCCCGTGGGAGGGCCACTACATGGCGGCCGGTGTCTTCCAGCTCGCCCGCTACCGCGCGCTCTGGCTGATGCTGCTGCTCTTCGCGGCGACGTTGACGGTCAGCGTCACCGACTTCTTTTCCGGAACCCTGGAACAAGCCGCCCACCTGGCCCTGTTCATCCCCCTGCTGATCGGCGCCGGCGGCAACGCGGGCGCTCAAGCGGCCACCTCCTGCGTCCGCGCCCTGGCGGTCGGCGAGGTCCGGGTGTCGGACCTGTTCAAGGTCATCTGGCGTGAATGCCGCGTCGGCCTGGTCCTCGGATCCCTTTTGGCCAGTGCGGGTTTGGTCATCGGCGCGCTGTTCGTCGGCCCGGGTGTAGCGGCCGTCGTCGCCATCACCCTGGTCCTCATCTGTGGCTGGGCAGCCACCATCGGCGGCACCATGCCGCTGCTGGCGAAGAAACTCCGCATCGATCCGGCAGTGGTCTCCGCCCCCATGGTGACCACCCTGGTCGACGCCACTGGGCTGATCATCTACTTCACCACCGCCAAACTGGTCCTCGGCATCTGAGCGTTCCCAGCGGACTCCCAGGGAGGTCCCAGGGTTCGCGGAGCGGACCTGCATAACGTCGCCGGTGTTCAGTAGTAATGGCGACTGTTAGGAGTTGGTTGTGGGAGGCGCGCATCGCGGTGACGAGCATGATCTCGGGCTCGCGCATGATCTAAGGGTGATGTCCCGGCGGCGGGCGCTGTGGTTCTTCGGTGCGGCGGGAGCGGCGACCGTCGCGGCGGGATGTGCGGCGGGTGAGACCGGTTCTGGTGCAACGTCTTCCGTGAGTTCGACGGCTGCCGGCACCGTGGGGGCGATCCCACAGGAGACGGCAGGGCCCTATCCAGGCGACGGGTCCAACGGGCCGAACGTCCTCATCGAATCCGGTGTGGTCCGCTCCGACATCACCGCCAGCGTCGGCTCGTATTCCGGTGTGGCCGAGGGGGTTCCGATGACCCTGACCCTGACCCTGAAGGACCTGGCAAACAACGGCGCCGCCGGTTCCGGCATGGCGGTGTACCTCTGGCACTGTGATCGCGAAGGCCGCTACTCCCTCTACAGCGACGGTGTCACCAACCAGAACTACCTACGCGGCGTCCAAGTCGCCGACGCCACCGGCACCGTCACCTTCACCTCGATCTTCCCCGCCTGCTACGCCGGCCGCTGGCCGCACATCCACTTCGAGGTCTACGACTCCCTCACCACCGCCGTCGCAGGCGAAAACGCCCGCCTCACTTCCCAAATCGCTCTACCCGAGGACATCTGCGACCAGGTCTACGCCCACGACCCCGGCTACTCCGCCAGCCCCCGCAACATGTCCAGCGTCTCCCTCACCTCCGACAACGTCTTCGGCGACGGCTGGGACGCCGAACTCGCCACCGTCACAGGCACACCCGCCACGGTCCTGAACGTCTCCCTCACCGTCGGCGTCGCGGAGAAATCAGCGAACACCCAGCCCGCACCTCCCGCAGCCCCCGGGGGACCGCCGCCCCGCTGATCAGAAGTTGGCTGAACCTCTGGCATAAGCCATATCAACTGGCTATGGTTCGGGCATCATTTCGATGTTCCGCCGGATGTAGGAGGGCTCGACCATGGAGGACACAGGCAAGTCGGAGGCTGAACGGTTGGCCGAAATCGAAGAGTGGCAAGCGTTCCGGGGCGAAGTCGACGCCTGGGCCTTCGACGAAATAGAGTCCCGCCTTCGCAACCTGCGGCTAAAACTGCACGAGTCCGACCCCCCGCCGACCATCGCCGGTATCCGCACTGAAGTCGAGGACCTGCAAGCCGTCATGTACCGACGCCACAAACGCTTGCGCCTGTACCAACGACAAGTCCGCTCCTCCACCCGCAACAACCAATAAGTCGCGACGACCCAGGTTTGCTGAAACCGCCTGTCCAGCAAACAGTCTCAGCGTCCAGTTCACCCGCAGCGAACGTCGGCAAGTCGCCGCAACTTTTCCTTCGAATCGCCTGGCATAAGCCAGGGCAAGTGGCTATTGTTCGAGCATCAGTTCGAAGTTCCACCGGATGAAGGAGGGCTCGACCATGAGTAAGGACGGCAAATCGAAGGCGGAGCGGTTAGTCGAGACCGAGCAGTGGCAGGCGTTTCGGGGCGAGGTCGACACCTGGGCGTTCGAGGAAATCGATACGCGGCTCCGAAAGCTGAGCTTGAAGGTGCGGTCGTATGATCCGCCGCCGGACCTCGAGAGTGTCGACTCCGATATCGACGACGTGCGGGGCATCCTCTATCGACGCAAGGAACGCCTGCGTTCGTATCAACGGCAGGCCACAACATGAACAACGGTCGGGATGGTGTACCGCGACGATTGAAGGAGGTCGAGGACAAGGTGGTGAACCTCGAAAGCCGACTGGATTTCGTGATCGTGCTGGATACTGACACCGTGACGTACTTCGACGAGAAGTTCCAGAAGGTGGACTCCGACATCGCTGGCGTCCAAGCCTGCATCGGCGGCGATCTGCACGGCACCCTTGAAGGGCGCTCGGTCGTCACGAGACTGGATTCGATCGCGATAGACGTTCAGTTGATGAACCAGCGACTCGGGTCGATGGACGAGCGTTTCGGCTCGATGGATAAGCGCTTTGAGTCGATGGATAAGCGCTTCGAGTCGATGGATAAGCGCTTCGAGTCGATGGATAAGCGCTTCGAGTCGATCGATGAGCGTTTCGGGTCGATGGATAAGCGTTTCGAGTCGATCGATGGGCGGCTTTCGATCTTGACTGAGGATGTCGGGACGCTCAAAACCGATGTCGGCTCACTGGCTTCGGGTATGGAAGAGGTGCTGCGGATCCTGCGGGAGCGCGGCGAAGATAAGTAGGTCCGACGAGCCGGTGCTGCTGCATTAGCGGCACCGGCTCGGCGGTTGGTGGACCAGTGGGATCAGGGGGTCAGAACTCCCAGTCCTCGTCTTCGGTGTTGACGGCCTTGCCGATGACGTAGCTCGAACCCGAGCCGGAGAAGAAGTCGTGGTTCTCGTCGGCGTTCGGCGAAAGGGCCGACAGGATGGCCGGATTCACTTCGCACTCGTCCTTCGGGAACAGGCCCTCGTAGCCGAGGTTCATCAGCGCCTTGTTGGCGTTGTAGCGCAGGAACTTCTTGACGTCTTCGGTGAGACCGACTTCGTCGTAGAGGTCCTGGGTGTATTCGACCTCGTTGTCGTAGAGCTCGAAGAGGAGCTCGAAGGTGTAGTTCTTGAGTTCTTCGCGCTCGGCCTGGGAGACCAGCTCCAGTCCGCGCTGGTACTTGTAGCCGATGTAGTAGCCGTGCACCGCTTCGTCGCGGATGATCAGGCGGATCATGTCGGCGGTGTTGGTGAGCTTCGCGCGCGAGGACCAGTGCATCGGCAGGTAGAAGCCGGAGTAGAACAGGAAGGACTCCAGCAGGGTGGAGGCCACCTTGCGCTTGAGCGGGTCGTCGCCGTTGTAGTAGCCCAGGACGATTTCGGCCTTGCGCTGCAGGTTCCGGTTCTCTTCGGACCAGCGGAAGGCTTCGTCGATCTCGCGGGTGGAGCACAGGGTGGAGAAGATGTTGCTGTAGCTCTTGGCGTGCACCGACTCCATGAACGCGATGTTGGTGAGCACCGCCTCCTCGTGCGGGGTCAGCGCATCCGGGATCAGGCTCACCGCGCCGACGGTGCCCTGAATCGTGTCGAGCAGCGTCAGGCCGGTGAAAACCCGCATGGTGAGCTGCTTTTCGTCGGCGGTGAGGGTGTTCCAGGAGGGAATGTCATTGGACACCGGGACCTTCTCGGGCAACCAGAAGTTGCCGGTCAGCCTGTCCCACACCTCGGCGTCCTTCTCGTCGGGGACCCGATTCCAGTTGATGGCCGATACCCGATCGATCAGTTTCATCCTGCCTCCACGCCCTTCTTCTGAAATCAACTCTGCGAGCACGCTGCCGTCCGGTATTACTCGCACTGAACACTACTCCTAGTGGGTGACAAGTCCATGCAGCACAACACCTTGTGTCGCCGTGGGTGTATGTCACGCTGCCGTTGCCGGCGGTGACGACCGCGTGCGGCTCCCTATTGTGCGGTACGGGCTCGGGGGTGGATGCGGCGGTCCGGAGGGGTCCGGATCGATCGCCTGCAGTTTGCCGGTTCGCGGCGTCCGGAGCGGGGAGGTGGTCGGTGCGCCGCCTCGCGATTTGCCGAACCCGCGGCAGCGCCTGGGGCAGCCGTAAAGGTGGGTAGACGACGGCCGGGAAATGTCGGATTCCACCCGTAAGATCGGGCCGTACGCAGCACCGAGGGGGACTGTGATGCCCGCACCAACCGATCCCGATATGACGGATCTGCTCGGCAGAATCGCGCGGATTCCGAGCGGTCGCCGGAGCAAATGGGTGGTGCTCGGTGTGTGGATCATCGCACTGCTCGCCCTGGGTTCGTTCGCGGGCAAACTCACCGGGGCCCAGGAGAACGAAAGCGTCAACTGGCTGCCCGACAGCGCCGAATCCACCCAAGCCTTCAAGCTCGCAGAGACTTTCGGCAACAGCGAACACGTACCGGTCGTACTCGTCTACGAACGCACCAGCGGCATCACCGACGCCGACCGGGCGGCGATCGCCGCCGACACCGCCCGCTTCAAGCAGGTCGAGCACATCGTGGCCGACAAGGTGATCGGGCCGATCCAGTCGCAGGACAGCCAGGCTGTGGAAGTGCTGGCCCCGATCGACATGGGCACGGCAGGCTGGAGCCGGCTGACCCCGGCCGTTGCGGACATCAAGGCCGCGGCGGGCGAGCGGCCGGACGGATTGTCCTTCCACGCCACCGGACCCGCGGGCTACGGCGCGGAATTCGGCGAGGCCTTCGAGGGCATCGACGGCTTGCTGCTCTACTCCGCCGCCGCGGTGGTCGTGGTCATCCTGCTGCTCACCTACGGGCCCATGCTGTGGATATTGCCGTTGCTCGCAGCGGGTTTCGCACTGGCGGTCTCGCAGGCCGCGGTTTACGGGGCGACGCAGCTCGGCCTCACCATGAACGCGCAGAGCCAGGGCATCCTCACCGTGCTCGTCTTCGGCGCGGGCACCGACTACGCGCTACTCCTGATCGCGCGCTATCGGGAAGAGCTACGCCGCCACGAGGATCGGCACGAGGCGATGGCGGTCGCGCTGCACCGTGCCGGCCCCGCAGTGGTCGCCAGCGGGGCGACGGTGATCGTCGCGATGCTCGCTCTGCTTGTCGCGGAGATGAATTCGACCCGGGGCATCGGCCCGGTCTGCGCCATCGGCGTCGCGGTGGCCCTGCTCGCGATGCTGACGCTGCTGCCAGCCCTGCTGGTCATCGCCGGACGCTGGATCTTCTGGCCGCGCCACCCCGGTTACGGCACCGCCGACCATACCGAATCCGGCATGTGGGCCAAGGTGGGCCAGTTCATCGCGGGCCGCCCGCGCATCGTATGGATCGGCACCGCGCTGGCCCTCGGCGCGCTGGCGCTGGGCGCGACCGGCCTGGAAGCCAACGGCATCGCCAACAAGGACTCCTTCGTCGGCGCCTCCGAGGCGGTCGACGGAACCGAAGTCCTGGAACGGCATTTCGAAGCCGGCACCGGCAACCCGGTGATCGTCATCGGACAGGCGGCCCGGTCCGAGGCGATCACCGCGGCGCTGAAATCCACGCCCGGCATCACCACGACCACCGAACCGGTGAGTAAGGATGGACTGTTCTACCTGGAGGGCACCCTCGCCGACCCACCGGACAGCCGCGCCGCCGACGTCACCATCGACAAGGCCCGCGCCGCCGTGCACGCCGCCGACCCGGACGCCAAGGTCGGCGGCCAGACCGCGACCGTGCTCGACATCAAACGCGCCGTCGCACAGGACAACCGGGCGATCGGCCCGGTGGTGCTCGTCATCGTGATGGTCATCCTGATGCTGCTGCTGCGCTCGATCCTCGCGCCCGTCCTGCTGACCGCCACCGTGGTCCTGTCCTATTTCGCCGCCCTCGGCCTGAGCCGCTGGATCTGGGACCTCGCCGGCTTCGAGGGCGCCGACGCGGGCCTCCCGCTGATCGCCTTCGTCTTCCTGGTCGCGCTGGGCATCGACTACAACATCTTCCTGATGTCCCGGGTGCACGAGGAAGCCGGCAAACACCGCACCCGTGCGGGCGCCCTCATCGGCCTCTCGGCCACCGGCGGCGTCATTACCTCCGCGGGACTGGTCCTCGCGGGCACGTTCGCGGTGTTCGCCACCATGCCGGTCGTCACCTTCGCCCAGATGGGCATCCTCATCGCCGTCGGCGTGCTGCTGGACACAGTGATCGTCCGCTCGATCCTGGTAACCGCCCTCACCCTCGATATCGGCGACAAGATCTGGTGGCCGAGCGCCCTCTCCCGTCCGGCCGCGGAGCCCGCGGAACGGGAAGTCAGCCTCAGCAAGTCGGAATGATAGGTTCGCCGGCATGCCGCACCGCGACGATAAAACGGTTGGCCTGATCCTCGTGACGTACCAGTCCGCCGAGGATCTACCGCCTTTTCTGGAGTCGCTGCCCGCGGCGGTCGAGCCGTACACGCTCGAGGTGATCTGCGTGGACAACACCTCGACCGACGGCAGCGCCGACATCGTCGAGGAGTTCGGCGGCCGGGCGATCCGCAACAGCGAGAATGTCGGGTTGTCGGCGGCGATCAATCAGGGCGCGGCCGAGACCGACGCCGAATGGCTGCTGGTTGCCAACCCCGACACCCAGCTCAGCCCCGGCTCGATCGCCGCACTGGTCGAAACGGCGCGAGCCGACTATCGCATCGGGATGATCGGGCCACGTATCGCCCGGTTGGACGGCTCGCCGTACCCGAGCGGCCGCCGCTTCCCCTCGCTCCTGATCGGCGTCGCCCACGCGGTGCTCGGCGGCGTGTGGCCCGGTAACCCCGCGACGCGCGCCTACTTCGGCGATCCCGTCACCACCCCCAGCGACGTCGACTGGATTTCGGGCTGCTGCATGCTGTTCCGGCGCGGCGCCTTCGATTCCGTCGACGGCATGGACTCCCGCTACTTCCTCTACTTCGAGGAAACGAAGATGGCGCTGGACATGCACCGCGCCGGTTGGCGGGTGGTGCTGGACCCGAGCGTGGAGATCCGCCACCGCGAGGGCGGCAGCATGCGCCACGCCCCCTTCCGTAAGGTGCGCACGCATCACCGCAGTGCGCTGCGCTTCTACTGTGATTACCACCGGCGCTCGCCGTGGCTGCTGTTCGCACCCTTGGTCGCGGCCGGTTTGGCTGTGCGGGGCACGCTCGCGGTGCTGCGCACCGCTTTGGCGCAGCGGCTGGAGCGTTAGGTCAGTCGATCGCGCGGATGCGGTCCAGCATGGCGCGGAACTCCGCGTCGTCCGCCGGATCCTGTGGGGGTTCCAGCGAAATCCCCTGGCACAGACCCTGATACCACTGCTCGAGCACGTCCGGAAGATCCGCGTAGGTGGCTTGCGGAACCAGCCGGGCCACCATCTCGTCGGTGAGCAGTTCCGGCAACTGATCCCACCGCTTGGCCTGGGCCGCGGCCGCGAGGGCGGTCGCGGTGTCGCCGAGCCCGAGGCGGTCGAGGGTGCCGCGGTAGGCGGGGGTCGAGTAGAGGAAGGCGAGTTCCTTGCGGATCGTCTGCCGCGCGCGGGCGACCGTGGGCTCGTCGCGTCCGGCAATCACCTTGGGCACCACGACAATTCGAGGCAGGCCCCGACCTCTGGATTTCGCACCCGCGTGCAGCGCGGGCAACACCTGCTCGGTCAGCGAAAGCGGGTGCGATCCCGTGGGGTGTGCGACGAATCCGTCGGCGACCGCGCCCGCGAGTTCACACATGCGGTTGTTGACGCCGCCGAGCCACACGGTCGGCGCGGGAACTGCGAGCGGTCCGGGATTGAAGAACGGCTGCAGCCGCGTAAAGGTGTAGTGACTACCGCGATGATCCAGCGGTGTCCCGTGCTGGAACGCGTCGAAGATGGCGCGCAGGCTGTCGGCGTAATCGCCGAGCTGCGCCACCGGATCGGTCCACGGCATGGCGAAGCGGCCGACGATATTGCCGCGCACCTGGGAGGCGATCCCGAGCTGGAACCGCCCATCGGAGAAGCGCGCGAGATCCCAAGCGGCACAGGCGGTGATCATCGGGCTGCGCGGGAACGCCACCACCATGCTGGTGCGCACGGTCAGCCGACTGCTGTGCTCGGCCGCGAGCGCGCACACCGCGAACGGATCGTGCACCGTCTCCGAGACGTGCACCGTGTCGCACCCGAGCTCCTCGATCCGCCGGATACGCTGCGCGACCTGTGACAGCCCCGTGTCGGCGGGCAGTGAGGTCACGATCTCCATACCGACACTGTGGCAGATCGCCGCGGACCTCAGTCGGTGACGTACCCGTTCAACGTGTTTCGCAGGTCGGTGAGCAGCGCCCGCGCGGCGGTGACGCCATTGCCGTGCCAGACCGAGTCCTCGGCCGCGAACACCCGCTTGTCCGTGGCCGCGCTGAGGTCCTTGAACTCGTCGGAGCGAAGGGTCTTCTCGCCGAAGGTCTTTCCGTCCTTGCCATCGAACATGACGTAGACGACGTCGCCCTCGACCGGTTCGAGATCGGCAAGCGGTACGTCGAAGGAGGCGGCGCGCTGCGCGGTGGGCCGCTGCACGCCCGCGTCGGCGAGCACCTGTCCGGCGAAGCTGTCGGTGCCCTGGATCTGGACGGTGCCCGACGTGAAACGCACCACGGAGGCCTGGCTCTGGTTGGCGGCGATCTCGTTGCCGGTGTTCGCGGCCTCGACGCGATAGTCGGCGAGGGCCTGCTCGGCGGCGGTCGCCCGGCCCAAACCTGATGCGTAACCGAGGAATTCGGCTTGCCAGCCGCCGTCGGTGCCGACCAGGACGGTGGGAGCGATCTGCTGGAGTCCGGCGAAACCGGCAGCGGCATCCGGACTTTCGCCGAGAATCACATCGGGGCGCAGTTCGGCGATCTTGGCGAGATCGGGCTGGGCGGCCGAACCGACGGCCGGGATCTGCACCACGCCGTAGCCGAGGTACTGCGGTTGCGGGCGCGGACCGTCGATGGTGACCGCGCCGACGACGCGCTCCCAGAGCCCGAGCGCGCACGCCGCGTCCAGCGCAGCCGTGGACAGCACCACGATGCGCTGCGGATCGGCCGATACCTGCGAGACGCCGGCGGCGTGGGTGACGCTGCGGGTGCCGCCCGCCTGATCGGGAGCGCTGGGCAGCGGGCAGGCCTTGGCGGTGTCGCGTTCCAACCCGACCACGCCCGCTCCGGCGATGTTCGTGGTGGTGCGGACGATCGAACTGGCGTCGTCCGCTTTGCTGCAGCCCGCGACCAGGGCGACGACGGCCACGGCGCACAACACCAAGGTGCGACTGCGATTTCGGGTGCGATCCAAGACGCTCACCGGCATGCCGGAGAGGGTACATGGGCCCGGAATGGCACCGGTCGCGCACCACAGACCCGTGCGCGACCGGCGACTGTTCAGGCCGCGTCGCCGCCGAGGTTGAAGCGGGCGCCGGTCACGTCGGCGACCGTGGCCATGCGGCCGTACGGGGTATCCATCGGCGGCGAAACCACGCTGCCGCCGAGTTCGACGACCCGCGCGACCGCCTTGTCGACATCGTCGGCGCCGAAGTACACCGACCAGGACGCGGGCTGCCCCTCGGGCAGGAACTCCGTGGCATCCATCACCCCGCCCAGCATCGGGCTGGTCGAATGAATGGTGCTGTAGCGGAATCCGGGCGCCTCCGGCATGGCGAAGATGTCGTTCCAGTCGAACACCTCGCGGTAGAAGTCCAGAGCGCGCTGGTAGTCGCGGGTGTGCAGTTCGAACCAGGAGGGCGCGCCCTCGGCATCGGTCCACTTGCCGCCCTCGACCAGCGCGGCGGTCTCGATACCGCCGAACGTGCCGGCCTGCCAGATGCCGACGCCCGCGCCGCCCGGATCTCCGAGCACCGCCATCACGCCCAGATCGGCGACGTCCATGGGCGGAACGACGATGTCGGCGCCGTGCGCCTTCGCCTTCTCGGCGGTGGCGCGGGCATCGGAGGAGGCCAGGTAGACGGTCCATTGATCAGGGCCGTCCGTCTCGGCGTTCATCTTGCCCATGCCGCCCGCGACGGCCTTGCCGTCTTTGCGGAAGGTGATGTATCCGCCGAATTCCTCGTCGGCGCGTTCGGCGGTCCAGCCGAAAAGCTCGGTGTAGAAGGCGATGCTCGCGTCTGGGTCGGCGGTGAACACATCGACCCAGACGGGGTCGCCGGGCTTGGGGTGAGTCATTGGCGCAATCTCCTATCAAGTGGTGGAACACTCTCTGCGGATAGAGACGACGCGGGTGGCCAGGATTCATCGTCGCACGCCAGACGAGGTGCGAACGCTCAGCACACAACAGCGAGACGACGGCCCTCGGCTCGTCGAATACGACACAACGTAGGACCCGTGCGGATGCCTGTCGCAGCACGGTTTACGATCTCAGGAGCGCAAGCGAACTGTCGTTCGTTCCGAAGTTCAGGAGGATCAGTGACTGCGGTAGAGCCCCAGCCAGTCCAGTTGGAAGCGACTCGGCCGTATCCGGCTCGGACCGGGCCGAAGGGTTCGTTCATCTACAAGGCGGTCACCACGACCGACCCGAAGGTCCTCGGTGTCATGTACCTGACTACCGCGATGACGTTCTTCATGATCGGCGGTCTCATGGCGCTGCTCATGCGCACCGAGCTCGCCCGCCCCGGCATGCAGTTCCTGTCGGCCGAACAGTTCAACCAGCTGTTCACCATGCACGGCACCATCATGCTGCTGTTCTACGCGACGGCCATCGTCTTCGGCTTCGCCAATATCATTCTGCCGCTGCAGATCGGTGCCCCCGACGTCGCCTTCCCGCGCCTGAACGCGTTCAGCTACTGGCTGTACCTGTTCGGCGCGACCATGGCCACGGCGGGCTTCATCACCCCGGGCGGCGCGGCCGACTTCGGCTGGACGGCCTACTCGCCGCTGACCGACATCGTGCACTCGCCCGGCGTCGGTGGTGACCTGTGGATCATGGGTCTGGCCGTGTCCGGTCTGGGCACCATCCTCGGTGGTGTCAACATGCTCACCACCGTGGTGGTTTTGCGCGCCCCCGGTATGACCATGTTCCGGATGCCGATCTTCACCTGGAACATCGCCGTCACCAGCGTCCTTGTCCTGCTGGCGTTCCCGCTGCTGACCGCCGCCCTGATGGGTCTGGCCGTGGACCGCCACCTGGGTGGTCACATCTACGACCCGGCCACCGGCGGCGTCCTGCTCTGGCAGCACCTGTTCTGGTTCTTCGGCCACCCCGAGGTGTACATCATCGCGCTGCCGTTCTTCGGCATCGTCTCCGAGATCTACCCGGTGTTCTCGCGCAAGCCGATCTTCGGATACACCACGCTGGTCTACGCGACGCTCGGTATCGCCGCCCTGTCCATCGCGGTGTGGGCGCACCACATGTACGCCACCGGCGCCGTGCTGCTGCCGTACTTCTCGTTCATGACCTTCTTGATCGCGGTTCCGACCGGTGTGAAGTTCTTCAACTGGATCGGCACCATGTGGCGAGGTCAGTTGACGTTCGAGACGCCGATGCTGTGGTCGATCGGCTTCCTGGTGACCTTCCTCTTCGGTGGTCTGTCGGGTGTCATCCTGGCTTCGCCGCCGCTGGACTTCCACGTCACCGACTCGTACTTCGTGGTCGCGCACTTCCACTACGTGCTCTTCGGCACCATCGTGTTCGCCACCTTCGCGGGCATCTACTTCTGGTTCCCGAAGATGACCGGCCGGATGATGGACGAGCGCCTCGGCAAGTGGCACTTCTGGACCACCTTCGTCGGCTTCCACACCACCTTCCTGGTGCAGCACTGGCTGGGCGCCGAGGGCATGCCGCGTCGCTACGCCGACTACCTGCCCTCGGACGGGTTCACCGCGCTGAACACGATCTCCACGATCGGCGCGTTCATCCTGGGCGCCTCGATGCTGCCGTTCGTCTGGAACGTCTTCAAGAGCTACCGCTACGGTGAGGTTGTCACCGTGGACGACCCGTGGGGTTACGGCAACTCGCTGGAGTGGGCCACCACCTGCCCGCCGCCGCGGCACAACTTCTACGAGCTGCCGCGCATCCGCTCCGAGCGTCCCGCGTTCGAGCTGCACTACCCGCACATGGTCGAGCGCATGCGCGCCGAGGCGCACGTGGGCTGGGGCTCGGGCAAGCACTCGCACGCGGTCACCGAGGACGCGGTAGCAACTAAGTAGTATTCACGACGACTACGTGTGCACCTGCTGGTCATCAGCGGGTGCACACGTGTTTGAAGACCTGGTTACGCCCCTTTAGGTCCGCGACAACGGCGACGCAGCACAGGGAGGGCAAACAAATATGGAGCAGGACTTGGCTGACACCACCGTTCTCGTCACCGTCACCGGACCCGACCGGCCGGGCGTGACGTCCGTGCTGCTCGCGGCGATGTCGCGGCATCGGGTGAGCCTGCTCGATGTGGAGCAGGTCGTGATCCGCGGCCGGCTCACCCTGGGCGTGCTCGTCACGTGTCCGAGCGATCCCGAGGCGCTGCAGGACGAACTCGAAGAGGCGATGAACACCGTCGGCATGCATGTCGACGTGGAGGTCGGCGCGGCTATCGGCCGGCAGCCGATGTCGACGCACGCGGTGGTCATCCTCGGCGCGCCGGTCACCGCGCGCGCGTTCAGCGAGGTGTCGCGGCAGCTGGCCACGCTCGGCGCGAACATCGACACCATCCGCGGGATCGCCGACTACCCGGTCACCGGCATGGAACTGCTCGTCACCGCGACCGACACCGGGGCGGACACCGATTCGCGGCTGCGCACGGCGCTGGCCGAGGTGGCCGTCGCCGAGCAGGTCGACGTCGCGGTGGAACGGGCCGGTCTGGCGCGGCGGGCCAAGCGGCTCATCGTGTTCGATGTCGACTCCACGCTGATCCAGGGTGAGGTCATCGAGATGCTGGCCGCGCACGCCGGTGTCGAGGAAGAGGTCCGCCAGGTCACCGAGGCGGCGATGCGCGGCGAGATCGACTTCGCCGAATCGCTGCGCCAGCGCGTGGCGACCCTGGAGGGCTTGGACGAATCGGTGATCGAGGAGGTCGCCGAGCGGATCGAGCTGACCCCGGGCGCCCGCACGACCATTCGCACCCTGCGTCGCATCGGTTTCCGCTGTGGCGTGGTCTCCGGTGGGTTCCGTCAGGTGATCGAACCCCTCGCCCACGAACTGGAACTGGACTTCGTCCAGGCCAACACCTTGGAGATCAAGGACGGCAAACTCACCGGCCGGGTCGTCGGCGAGATCGTCGACCGCGCTTTCAAGGCCACCGCGCTGCGCAAGTTCGCGGCCGAGGCGGGCGTGCCGATGGAGCAGACCGTCGCGGTCGGTGACGGTGCCAACGACATCGACATGCTGAACGCGGCGGGGCTGGGTGTGGCGTTCAATGCCAAGCCCGCCCTGCGTGAGGTCGCCGACGCGGCCCTGTCGCACCCCTACCTGGACGCGGTGCTGTTCATCCTCGGCGTTACTCGTGACGAAGTGGAAGCCGCGGACGCGCGCGACGGCGGGGTTCGCCGGGTGCCGCTCGTCGGTACTCGAGCCGATACCTGAGGAAGCTCCGACACGGCCCGATCGACGGGTTGCCCAGCGGTTACTCGATGCTCGCGGCGGTAGGCTTGGGCGAGTTGGTCATTCGGCGGACGGAGACGTGGTGCGGAAATCCCTGGTGATACTGCTGCTCGGTCTGACGGTCGCCGCGTGCGGTACCGACACCGGTGACGAACACGCTGGTCACTCCTCGGCTCCGCCGGTGACCTCGGCGCCGGTTACCAGCGGCACATCGGGAACGCCTGTGCCGCAAGGAGGTACGGTGACGGTCACGGATGCCGACAACGGCCAGGAGCGCAAGCTGAGCACCGGGCAGCAGCTGGTGGTGCGGCTGGGCTCGAACCCGTCCACCGGCTACGGCTGGCAGTTGACGGCGCTCGACCAGAATGTGGTGCGGCAGGTCAGCGAAAAGGAATATGTCTCCGATCAGCCGGTTATGCCTGGTACGCCGGGGACCGAGGTGTGGACCTTTGTCGGCAATGCCGCGGGAGTCACCGAGCTGCGGATGGAATACAAGCGGCCCTGGGAGCAAGGTGTGGAACCGTCGAAGACATTTACTTTGGTGCTAGTGGTGGTGTGATGAGTTTCCCGGAGACGGGTGGGGTAGATACCGAACTGCCAACGCCGGACCTGGATTTCGGCGTCCGGCACGCGGAGCTGGCGCGTGGTTACGGTGGCGCGGGCGATCCGGCCGATCCGGATCAGGTGCAGGCCATGCAGATGGTGCTGCATCTGCCCAAGGCGGATCCGCCGCCGCGCAGTGTCCTGCTGGCGGCCGCGGCGACCGCGGTGGTCGCGCTGTGCATGGACCGGCGGGTCGGTCCCGAAGGTCCCTGGGAAGAGCGGTATCTCACCTGGAAGCGGTCGCGGATCCGCAAGGTGGCCCGCCGCGCCCGCGGGGCGCAATGGCTGGCCGCGAACGAGGTGGACGGCGTCACCGTCGAGGTCGGCGGTGCGCAGGCCCGGGCGTTCGTACCGAGCGCGGTGAGCGAGGTCGATCCGCGGATCAAACGTTTGCAGATCGGCGGCACGGATCTCGAGCACGACGAGCCCGGTCCCGCCGATCCGGATCTGCCGGTGCTGTGGGTCAATTCGGCCCTGGAGATGACCCTTGGCAAGGCCGCCGCGCAGGTGGGGCACGCCAGCATGTTGCTTGCGGGCGCGCTGCCCGAGGATCTGGTCAGACGCTGGGCCGACAGCGAATTCCACTGCACGGTGCGCGAAGCCGGCGCCGAACAGTGGCGGGAGTTGTCGGCCAGAGTGACCGCCGGTACGGCGGTGGCGGTACGAGATGCGGGATTCACCGAAGTCGCTCCGGGTTCGCTGACTGTCATAGCGATCCCTGCCGAGGCTTGGGAATCACGGACGTAAACCCCGGTATCCAGGCTATTTTCGGAGTTTTGTCCGATTTATCCCCGGAACGTCGAGTGTGGCGCGCGCGAATCTGGGTAAATTTCACGGGACAGGGGCAGCACCTACGCTAGTTGCGGCCCATGCTGGTTCGGAGGACAAGTCATCATGACCATGCTGATGCTGATTCTTATCGGGTGGGTGGGGTTGTCACTTCCGCTGGCGCTGCTCGTCGCCCGGATGTTCCGGACCACCCCGCCCGCCGATCGTCCGCGTCAGGGTCGCCCGACTGCCCGGGCCCGCATCATGCATGGACTGCGCAACCGAATGCCGCGCTCGGCCCGCCCGGTGTGGGTCGGTCAGACATCGCCGGCGCATTTGGTCCAAGATGGAGCGCGTGCCGCAACCGGATCCCGATCTGCTCATTGATTTCACCGATGTGACCGTCCGACGCTCAGGCCATACCCTGGTCGGTCCGGTCACCTGGCAGGTCGAGCTCGACGAACGCTGGGTCGTCCTCGGACCCAACGGCGCGGGCAAGACCTCACTGCTCCGTATGGCCGCCGCCGAAGTCCACCCCACTTCGGGCCAGGCCAATCTGCTCGGCGAGATACTCGGCAAAACCGATGTCTCCGAACTTCGTCCACGCATCGGACTCTCCTCCGCCGCCATCGCATCCCGGGTGCCGAAGGAAGAGAAGGTCAGCGATCTGGTGATGTCGGCCGGTTACGCCGTAGTCGGGCGTTGGCGCGAACGCTACGACGATGTCGACACCGACCGCGCCATCGACATGCTGGAAAGCCTGGGCGCCGAACACCTTTCCGACCGCACCTACGGCACGCTGTCCGAGGGCGAGCGCAAGCGGGTGCTCATCGCACGCGCTCTGATGACCGACCCGGAACTGCTGCTGCTCGACGAGCCGGCCGCGGGCCTGGACCTCGGCGGCCGCGAGGAACTGGTGGAACGTCTCGGCGATCTCGCGGCGGACCCGGACGCACCGGCCATGGTGCTGGTCACCCATCACGTGGAGGAGATCCCGCAGGGCTTCACGCACGGGATGCTGCTCAACGAGGGCGAGGTGGTCGCGCAAGGGCTGTTGAGCGATGTGCTCACCGCCGAGAACCTCAGTGACGCGTTCCGGCAGTCGATCGCGCTGGACCGGGTGGACGGGCGCTATTTCGCGCGCAGGGCCCGGCGCGCGGGCAGGCACCGCCACCGCTGAGATCCCGGTCACCAAGCACGCGTTAGGGTGCAAACGTGAGTGACAAGACTGAGGCTGTGCCGACCAAGGACGCGTCGACGGTGATGCTCGTCCGCGACAGCGCCGCGGGTCCCGAGGTGTTCCTGCAGCGCCGCGTCGGGGCCATGGCCTTCGCCGCCGGTATGACGGTGTTCCCCGGCGGCGGCGTCGACCCGTCCGACGGCACCGCCGACATCGCTTGGGCGGGTCCCGAACCCGCTTGGTGGGCAGCGCGGTTCGCGACCACCGAGGAGCGGGCCAAGGCGCTGGTGTGCGCGGCGGTCCGCGAGACCTTCGAGGAATGCGGCGTGCTGCTGGCGGGCCCGACCGCGGACACCGTCGTCTCCGACACCACCGAGTATCGCGAGGCTCGCGGCAAGCTGGAGCGTCGCGAGCTCTCGCTGGCCGCGTTCCTGGCCGCGTCGAACCTCGTCCTGCGCGCGGATCTGCTGCGCCCGTGGGCGAATTGGATCACCCCGGTCGTCGAGCAGCGGCGCTACGACACCCACTTCTTCGTAGCGGTCCTCCCCGAGGGCCAGCTCGCGGACGGCGCCACCACCGAGGCTGCCGAGGTCCAGTGGCGCACCCCGGCCCAGGCCCTGGACCGCTGGCGCGCGGGCGAGGACATCCTGCTGCCACCGACGTGGGCTCAGCTCGACGCCCTGAACCGATTCGGTTCCACCGCCGAGATTCTCGCCGCCGACGTCGTCATCGACCCGATCATGCCGGTGCTGACCCAGGTCGACGGCGCGCACGTCCTGACGTTCCCGGACAACAAGCGCTACTTTTCCGGCCTCCCGGACCAGAGCAAACTGCGTGGCTCCCTGCGCAATTGAGCCGGCGGCCCTGCGGTCGACGAGTCGGCTGGGAGGCAACCGGGGCGCTCACGGCGCGGCCGACCGAGACCGGCTTGGTCCCCGCCGTGCGCCCCAGCGCCCGGCTGCGCCCGATTTGGCGACCGGCCGCAGGTCGCTCCACATTTGCGGCGCATCGGGAGCGCGGGAGCGCATGGAGTAATCCGCCCGAGTGTGACATGCGCTTCCTTCCAAGTCCGAGCGACAATCAGCGTCGCTGACTCGAATAGTCGCTCAGACTTGGAAGATCGCGATTTAGCACCGAGGAAGGCGCCGCCGCCGCCGGGAAGTAGCTGCTCGGGGTGGGCACGCTCAGACCAGCGGTTTGTAGCGGCTGTATTGGGTTACCTCGTAGCCCAGGGACTCGTATAGCCGTAGCGCCGGAGTGTTTCCAGCGAATACGTGCAACCCGAGGGTGGTTGCCCCGGCTGTGAGCGCTACCCATTCGGCGAGCAGCATCAGCGACCGGCCATGGCCGCTACCGCGGTGTTCCGCAGCGACTTTCACGTCGTAGACGAATGCCCGGGTTTCGTTCGAGCGCGCCACCCAGACGTGGCCGACAACGGTTCCCTCGTATTCGAGCACCCGGAACCAGGTGTCCGGGGTGGCGAGGCCCTCGGGCAGGTTGTCCCGGTCGTCGGCCTCGGCTTTGGCGCGGGCCTGCTCGGGCGTGAGGCCTCGGTCGATCCAATCCTGGGTGTATTCAGCGAGTTCGGCCCGTTGCCACGGCACGAACTCGGCTTCCGTCATCGGTCGCGCAGCGGCGCCGGCGGGCAGTGCGGGCGGTTCGGCCGGGAGTTGTTTGACCATGTTCCGGCTGCGTTCGCGATACCCGAGGGCGGTGCTCAGGCGGAGCCCCGCGGCAGCGTCGGCCGGGACGGTTACCGTCACCTGGGTGCAGCCCCATTCCTGCAACACCTCCTCGGCGGCGAGTACGGCGATTGCCCCGCGTCCTTTGCGCCGCTCGGCCTCGTCGATGCGCAGCGCGCGGATCGTGCCGACGCCGGGCCCGTAGCGCGGCATGGTGGCGATCCGGATCAGGCCGACGCGCCTGCGGTTCACGCACACGTCGTAGGCGCGGGAGGTGGCGCCGTCGGCGTCGTGCTGTAGCGGCTGCGTGGGCCGAATGGTGATGGTCATCAACGCCGTTGTACCGCGCGCGACGGCTCTTGTCGCGGGATGCGCGTAGTCCGTGATGACAGGGTTGTGAGCGGCGGGCGGTAGCGTGCGTCCCATGGCCGAATTCGTGACCCTCGAGCTGCCCGCTGACGACGCCGCGCGTGGTGTGGCCGTGCTGCGGATGAACCGCCCGCCGATGAATCGGGTCAGCGTGCAGCTGGTGCGCGAGGTGGCGGCGGCCGCGGCTGCCGTGGCGGCGGATCCCCGGGTCGCGGCCCTGGTCGTGTACGGCGACGAGCGGGTGTTCTCGGCCGGTGACGAGCTCGCCGAACTGTCCGAGCTGAGCCCGGCACAGGCCGCCGCGATGGCCGCTGACGTGCAGGCGGGCCTTGGCGCACTGGCCAAGGTCCCGCAGCCGACGGTCGCCGCGATCAGCGGCTACTGCCTGGGCAGCGGTCTGGAACTCGCGCTCGGCGCAGACCGCCGGATCATCGGCGACAACGTGAAACTCGGTCTGCCGCAGATCAAGTCCGGTCTCATCCCGCTCGCCGGCATCCGCCGCCTGTCCTTGCTCATCGGCCCGGGTCCGGCCAAAGACCTGGTCTACACCGGCCGTTTCGTCGAGCCGGACGAGGCGAAGGAACTCGGCCTGGTCGACGAGGTCGTCGCCCCGGACGACGTCTTCAACGCCGCCATGCGCTGGGCGAACCAGTTCACCGACGGCCCGACCCGAGCCCTCGCGGCCGCCAAGGCCGTCTTCGAAGCAGGCCCGCACGGCCTGGATCGCGCCCGCACCGAATGGGCCGACCTCTTCACGACCGAGGATGCTCGCATCGGGACGAAGTCGAACCTTGTCGACGGTCCTGGCTCCGCCACCTTCGTCGGTCGCTGATGTATGCAGACTGTGCATTTTTCTGAGTTTCCGCGCAGAGTCGGCAACTTCGGCCCGCGAACTGCACGATCTGCATACCGTCCGCGCACGCAGACCCGCAGATAGGAACACGTTTCAATCCGGCCAGTTGTCCAGATCGATCTCAATCGGTGGCCCGATTGCTGGCCCGATCTGGGGATTTGGGTAGGCTAACCCGCTATGACGGTACGCCCCGACGACCCCGCGCCGAACCCGCACGCCACCGAGGCCGAGGTCGAAGCAGCGCTCAAGGATACGAAGCTCGCCCAGGTCCTCTATCACGACTGGGAAGCCGAGACCTACGACGACAAATGGTCCATTTCCTATGACGAGCGCTGCATCGAATACGCCCGCGGCCGGTTCGACGCCGCGGTCGGCCCGGCTCCGCTGCCGTACGACAAGGCGCTCGAGCTGGGTTGCGGTACCGGTTTCTTCCTGCTGAACCTGATGCAGGGTGGCGTCGCCAAGTCCGGGTCGGTCACCGACCTGTCTCCGGGCATGGTCAAGGTCGCGCTGCGCAACGCCGAGCACCTGGGCCTGGACGTGGACGGCCGCGTCGCCGACGCCGAGACCATCCCGTACGAGGACGACACCTTCGACCTGGTCTGCGGCCACGCCGTACTGCACCACATCCCCGATGTGGAGCTAGCGCTCAAGGAGTGCCTGCGGGTGCTCAAGCCGGGCGGCCGCTTCGTGTTCGCGGGCGAACCGACCACCATCGGCAACCTCTACGCGCGCCGGCTCGGCCAGGCCACCTGGAAAGTCACCACCGAGATCACCAAGCTGCCGTTCCTGGCCGGTTGGCGGCGCCCGCAGACCGAGCTCGACGAGTCCTCGCGGGCCGCGGCGCTGGAGGCGGTCGTCGACCTGCACACCTTCGACCCGCGCGAGCTCGAAGCGATGGCCAGCTCGGCCGGTGCGGTCGATGTGAAGGCCACGACCGAAGAGTTCGCCGCCGCCCTGTGGGGCTGGCCGGTGCGCACCTTCGAAGCCGCGGTGCCCGACGAGAAGCTGACCATGCGCTACCGCCTGGCCCAGTACAAGGCCTGGCTGGCGCTCAGCAAGCTGGACGAGAAGGTGCTGCGCCATGTCGTGCCGCGCCAGTTCTTCTACAACGCGATGATCACCGGCGTGAAGCCGGGCACCGCGGCCAAGTAGTGGGATACGGCTTCAGCCGCGACGACGTCGCCTTCCTGACCAGCGCGGCCGGTACCGCCGCGCTGGCGGAGGTGGACCGGCTGGAGCTCACCCCCGCGACGCACCTGCGCGACATCGGGCGGGTGCGCCGCGACCACGGGGCCCTTACTGCAGCGCTGATCGACACAGTTCGATTGCGCCGCAAGGCAACAGCGAAACTCCTCGATGCGGGGGAGTGGCTGTTCACCGATGACGCGCTGCAACAGGCCACACCGTCGCTGGTAGCGCGGGCCAGGGCGCAGCGCTTGGCCGGACGCGCCGTGCACGACGTAACCTGTTCCATCGGTGCAGAATTGGCCGAGCTGGCCCGCGTTTGCTCGTCGGTCATCGGCAGCGACCTCGACGATGTGCGGCTGTTGATGGCCGCCCACAACCTGGCCCATTCGACCACCGCGCGGCTGGAACCCGTCGCCGCTGACCAGGATTCGTTCCCTGTCAGCTCAGCTAACGACGGGCGCACGGCCGACGACGGGCGCACGGCCGACGACGGGCGCACGGCCGACGACGGGCGCACGGCCGACGACGGGTACGCGGCCGACGGTGCGCGCATGGCCGACGGTGCGCGCATCGCTGAGGTTGCGCAACCACTTGCCAAACGAAACGTGTTGGTGGCCAAAGCGGATGCGTTGGTCCCGATCAGCCGCGACACCGTTGTCGTTGCCGATCCGGCCCGCCGTGCCGACGGCCGCCGAACTCACGACCCGGCCAAGCTGCAACCTCCGCTGCCGGATCTCCTCGCCGCCTATGCTGGCCGCGATATCGCCGTAAAGTGCGCTCCGGGACTGGATTTCGACAGTCTGGACTGGGCGGGGGAGATCGAAGTGGTCTCGCTGGACGGGGCGGTCCGCGAAGCCTGTCTGTGGTCGCCTGGTCTCACCGAACCGGGCGTAACCCGCCGTGCCACCGTCTTGTCGTCCTCCGGCGATGCTGTCGTCCTGACCGACGCTGAGCCCGACGACATCCCGGAACGCGAACCCGGCGACTGGATCATCGATCCCGACGGCGCGATCGTCCGCGCGGGCCTGGTTCGCCATTACGCTGCGAAACATGGCCTCTGGCAACTGGATCCGCAGATCGCCTACCTCACCGGCGATCGCGTCCCCGACGGCCTGCGTGGCTTCCGCATCATCGATCGCCTCGAACTGCGCGAGAAATCGCTCCGCCAGGAATTGGCCCGCCGCGACTGCGGTGCCCTGGAAATCCTCGTCCGCGGCGTCGACGTCGACCCGGACGCCTTGCGTAAGCGCCTGAAACTCCGTGGCACCCAGCCCTACACGCTGGTGCTCACCCGAATCGGCCGCACCGGCACCGCATTCCTGTGCACCGCGCACCGGACGTCCTCGTCATCCTGACCGGCGCGGTGGACCTCACTGCTCCGGTTCGAAGGTGAAGACTTCGCCGATCCGGGTAGCCACGACAACTTCGCCCTCGGCCCCGACCGAAGTTCCGGTGGTGCTGCCCTTGGCCCCGGGCAGCGGATCCGAGTCCTCGGTGGCACCGGTCTTGGTATCGAAGGTGATGAGGTTGAGCCCGTCGCCGATGGCTGCGGTGGTGTACCCGATCCCACCCGCCGCCTGCACCGGCGTGCCACGCAGTACGAGATCTTTACGCTCCCAGGCGATCTCGGCGGTCTCACCCTTGTCCCGCAGGGCCACCAGGTAACCGTCGTCACCGGCGGGAATGATCAAGCCGTCGTTGGACACCGAAATGCCGTACCGGGGCGCCCATTCCAGGTTGTGCACCCACTTGGTGCGGCCGTCCGCGGCGTCGATCGCGATCAACCGGTTGCTGTTGTCGCCGACGTAGACGGTCTTGCCGTCCGCGGACAGGGTGGGGCTGGTGGCGCTGCCCTCGGACAGCAGCTCCGCGCTCCACTCCTGCTGAATCCGGTTGTCGTGGTACCGCATCGCGACCAGCGCGGCGGTCGGCGCGCCGGGCTTCCACAGCGTCAGGTAGAAGCGGCCGCTGGCTTGGTCGACGGCGGAGATGTTGGCGACCGGGCAGTACGGGCCGCCGGTGCCGCAGTCCTCGAGGCCCTGGCCGGAGGCCGGGCGGGTCAGATCCGGATGCGCGAGGAAATCGGGCTCGCCGAGCAGCTGCAGCGTGGAGACGACGCGCGCGCCGGTCTGGCGGCTGAGCACGTCGACCTGACCGGACTGGGTGACCGTCAGCAGGTTCCCGTCGCCGGTGAACTGCACCGAGACCGGCACACCGGCAACCGGTGTGCGCCAGCGCGGCTGGCCGAGATAGTTGAGCGAGTTCACCCCGCCGTCGTCGCCGGCGTAGACATTGGCGGCGCCGTCGACCACCGAGGGCGAGCTGATCGCGTTGGGGCCCAGCTGGTTACAGAACCGCTTGCGCCCGGTGGGCATCTGCAGCGAGAGCAGCGCGCAGTTGTTCGGGGTGCGGGTGGTGAGGAACATCTGCCCCTTGGGGCCGAGGGTGACGGGCTCCTCGATCGGCCCGCCGACGGGGCGAGTCCAGCTCAGCGCCATTTTGCGGGCCCCGACCACGGAGGTGACGCCGCCGTTGCGGGCGTCGTGGTGGGCGGCGGGCCAACCCGATCCCGAGCCGACTTCGATGTCGTCGACGTCGGTGCCGCAACTGGTCACCGTCATCGCGCCGAGGGCCGCGAGCACGGCCATCGCATGCATCCGGGATCGCGTACGCACCTGGTTTTCTCCCCTCGGGTCGATGGCCGCACGCAAGAGTAGTCGGTAGCTGATAGGGCCTGACCCGCACCCCATTAAGCTGTCAGCCGATGGACATCGCAGGGCTCAGCCCTGCGGAACTCGACGGGAGACGGTTCGTGACGAGCATGTGGGGCGCACCGTTGCGCTCGCGGTGGGCGGGTTCGCGCCGCCGGGATCCGCAGCAGGCGCGATTTCTGACGATGGCCTCGCTGCGCTGGGTGCTCGCCAACCGCGCGTACACGCCGTGGTACCTGGTCCGGTACTACCGTCTGTTCAAGTTCAAGCTGACCAACCCGCACATCGTGTTGCGCGGCATGGTGTTCCTGGGCAAGCGCGTGGAAATCCACGCCACCCCGGAGCTGGGCCGGATGGAGATCGGCCGCTGGGTGCACATCGGTGACGGCAACGCCATCCGCTGCCATGAAGGCTCGCTGCGCATCGGCGACAAGGTGGTGTTCGGCAAGGACAACGTCGTCAACACCTACCTCGACATCGAGATCGGCGAATCCACCCTGGTCGCCGACTGGTGCTACATCTGCGATTTCGACCACCGGATGGACGACATCACCATGCCGATCAAGGATCAGGGCATCGTGAAGAGCCCGGTTCGCATCGGCCCGGACACCTGGATCGCCGCCAAGGTGACGGTGCTGCGCGAGACCCGCGTCGGCCGCGGTTGCGTGCTCGGCGCGCATGCGGTGGTCAAGGGGGATATCCCCGACTACGGCATCGCCGTCGGCGCCCCCGCCAAGGTCGTCAAGAACCGCAAGGCCGCCTGGGAGGCGGGCGCGGAGGAACGCGCCAAATACCTTGCCGCCCTGGAAGACATCGAGCGTAAGAAAAATGGCATCACCCAGCAGGCCTAGTTCGTCGGTGGGGTTGGGTACGGTCGGCGCATGACCGGATACGCGGCGCTGTTGCGCGGGATCGCGCCCAGCCTCCCGAACATGACCAACGACAAGCTGCGAGGCGTCTTCGAAAAGCTCGGCTTCGAGAAGGTGGCGTCGGTCCTGGCCAGCGGCAATATCGTGTTCCACAGCTCCGAGACCGACGTGCCCGCGCTGGAACAGCAGATTCAGCAGGCCCTCAAGGCCGAACTGGGCATCGCGGGCGGCACCATCATTCGCAGCCACAAGGAGCTGCGAAAGCTGTTGGACAGCGACCCTTTCCCCGGCCTCACCCACGGTCGCGGCACCTATCTCACCGCCACTTTCCTCAAGGACAGCACCCCGGTCCCCGTGCAGTTGCCCGACCAGCCCGACCCGCTGGTCCAGGTCGTCGGCTTCGACAAGCCCGCGCGCGTCTTCCTCTCGATCGTCGACAACAGCGACCCCGGCAAGACTCCGGACTTCATGGCCTGGCTGGACAAGACCTACGGCAAGGACATCACCACCCGCACCTGGCTCACCGTCCAGCGCATCGTCAAGAAGCTGGAGGGCCTGCAGTAGAGCGTCCGGCTCAGATCGGGTTGTTCGGATCCCGTTCCGGCAGTGGGCGTTCCACGATGACCGGGCGGCCGAGCGGATTGCGGACGCGGCGCTTGGCCGAGTGGTAGACCTGCGCGGTTTCCGCCGCGACCACGTCCCAGGAGAAGTCCGCGGTGAGGCGATCGCGCGCGGCGTAGGCGCGGGACTGCGCGGCGGCCGGGTCGTCCAGGGTGGCGCAGACGGCGTCGACGAGCCCGTTGACGTCGGCGGGTTCGAAGGAGGCGCCGGTGACGCCGTCGATCACCGCTTCACCCAAACCGCCTGCCGTGGAGGTGATCAGCGGGGTGCCGGCGGCGGCGGCCTCGAGGGCGACGATGCCGAAGGGTTCGTAGCGGCTGGGCAGCACGACGGCGTCGGCGCCGTGCAGCCAGCCGAGGAGTTCGGAGTGGTCGAGCTGGCCGGCGAAGTTCACGGCGCGCGCGACGCGGTGCACGCGGGCGCGTTCGCGGAGCCATTCGAATTGGGTGCCGACACCGGCGATCGTCAGCGTGGTGCCCGGGTGTGCGCGGCGGATGCGAGGGAGCGCGGCGATCGCGTCCTGGACGCCCTTCTCGTATTCGAGGCGGCCGACGTAGAGCAGCCGGGGCGGGCCGCTGCGGGGCGCGCGCGGCCGGAAAGCCCAGGCGCCCACATCGATTCCGTTGCGAATCACCGTCATCGGGATGCGCTCGGGACCGTAGAGCCGCTGCACCTCGTCCTGCATGGAGGTCGAACAGGTGATCAGCGCGTCGGATTCGTTGGTCAGCCACCATTCGACGGAATGGACCTGCTTGTTGACCTTGCCCGCGACCCAGCCGCTGTGCCGTCCGGCCTCGGTGGCGTGGATCGTCGAGACCAGCGGCACGTCGTAGTACTCGGCCAGCGCGATACCGGGGTGCGCGACCAGCCAGTCGTGGGCGTGCACCACATCGGGGGTCCAGCCCTCGCCGATGCCGGGCTTGCCGAGCGCGACACCGGCGCGCACCATCGCGTGGCCCATGGCCAGGGTCCAGGCGAGCATGTCTTCGCCGAAGTCGAAGGACGGCGGGTCTTCCGCGACCGCCACCACCAGTACGCCGTCGGCGACGAAGGAATGAGTGGGGTGGGTCGCGGAGTCGGTGCCGGAGGGCCGGCGGGAGAGCACGACCACCTCATGGCCGGCGCTGGCCAGTTCGGTAGCCAGGTGATGCACGTGGCGACCGAGCCCACCGACGACGACCGGCGGGTACTCCCACGACACCATCAAGATTTTCATGTAATTCCTTCTGAAGCGGAGCCTGGTTCCGCAGAGCTGCTGCCCGCATGTCTCCCGAGTCGTCTGGCATCCAGTCCGGGGAAGAGTCCGTCGGCCGCACCCCATCCTGCCGCCAACTGGTGCGCTTTGGCGAGTTGGCCCGCGCCCACGGCAGCCGCGATTTCCCGGACGGCATGCGCATGCTGGTGCGCGCGTTCCCGGGCATAACCGGCCGCGGAGTCCTTGGAGACCATGAACGCCCAGTCGCTCTGCACGGTGAGGATGGCTTCGCGCAGCAACTGGTCGGCGACCGGATCCCGCAGCGCCGGACCGGTTTCGGCGGCCCGCATCTTGTCGACGGTATCCAGGCTCAGCCGGACGATGTCCGCGTTGAGTTCGACCAGGTCACGGACTTGATCACCGGCCCACACGCGCCAGTCCTTGCCGGAGCCCCAGGACGAGTCGGCCAGCTGTACCGGTTCCCCGACATAGCCGTTGGCCCGGGCATCGGCCAGGGTGCCGACCCGCACGCCCGCTTCGGGCAGTTTGCGCAGCACCTGGGCCAGCCACTGCGGCCCCTCGTGCCACCAGTGCCCGAACAATTCGGTATCGAAAGCGGCCACTACCAGCGCCGGACGCCCGATCCGCGCGGACTCGGAGAGGAGTCGTTCGCGCACGGTCTGCACGAAATCGTCGGCATCGCGCACCACAGCCGTGGCCGCGAGCTCGGGGTCGTAGGGAGCCTTGTCCGGACCTGCCACGGTCTTGCCGGTCACCCGCGCCGGTTTGAGTCCGGTCGCGTGATCATAGTGATGGAAATCACGGTAGGCGCCGTGGCCTGGGTAGCCGGATTTCGGCGACCAAACCCGGTAGCTGACATGCAGATCCCGCCCGAAGGCGACCACATCGGAGTCGCGAACCGGCCGGCCGAGGCTGCTGTCGCCGCGCAGGGAGGGTCCGTCGACCATGAAATGTGTCACACCGGCTTCGTCGTATTCGACCTCCATGCCGGGGGTGAAACCACACTCCGGCGCCCAGATTCCGCTGGGCGTGTGACCCCAGCGATGTCGGGCGTCGGCCAGGCCCTCGGCCAGCTCGAACTTGCGCATCCGGGAATCGAGCAGCGGCTGGAACGGGTGCGCCAGCGGCCCGCCGAGCAGCTCGATCGTCTCGGCGTCGACGAGCTGCCGCCACACCGGCGCCGCCCCGTGCCGCCAGTGCTGCTCGAATTCCGCCAAAGCCGTTGCGGCAAGCCGGTGTTCGTGACGTCCCAGGGCGACGTTGCCCGCCATGGCGGCTTCGTCGGCGCGCAGCTGCCAGTTGCCCAGCCAGTGGTGCATGCCGGAGAGGCAGTGCGGGTCATCCAGCTGCGCCGCCAGCACCGGGGTGATCCCGAGACTCAGCAGGTGCGAACGGCCCTCGGCGGCCAGGGTTCTCAGTACCTCGACGACGGGAAGGTAAGTGGCGGCCCAGGATTGGTACAGCCATTCCTCGCCGACCGGCCACCGCCCGTGATGGGCCAGCCACGGTAGATGGGAATGCAGCACCAGCGAGAACTGGCCCGGGACTTGGTCTTTCACGCCGGTTTCACCGCGATGGCGAGCAGGTCGAGGCTGCCGTCGATGTCCTCCGGGAAGATCGCGAAATCGTCGATGGTGACGCCCGCGACGTCGGCGGTCAGCTCGGCCGGCCACGGCTCGCCGGCCAGCGCCCGCTCGATCTGCGCGTCGATGAACGACCCACCGTGCTTGGCGTCCAGCTCTTTCAGGCTCGGCCCGTGGTGCACGCCGGTCATCACCCGCACCTCGAACCCGGCCTGCACCAGCAGCTCGGTGAGCTCGGCGGCGTTGAGTTCCCTGGTGTGGAACGGATTCAGCGGCGTATCGCGACCCGGCGAGAAGGTGATCCGGTTCGGCGTGCTGATCAGCAGCTCCCCGCCCGGCCGCAGCACCCGCAGGCACTCGCGCAGAAACTGGCCCTGATCCCAAAGATGCTCGATCACTTGGAAATTCACCACGACATCGACCGAGGCGTCTTCCAGTGGCAGGTCGGCGAGGTTGCCCTGGATCATCTCCACCCGCGGGTAGCGCGCCCGCACGTGCTCGACGGCGCCGGTGTCGTAGTCCAGCCCGATCACCTTGGCGGCGACCCCGGCGATCATGTCCGCGCCGTAGCCCTCGCCGGACCCGGCTTCCAGCACGGTCTTTCCGGCGCAACGCTCCAGGAGGCGGGCGTAGACGATCTCGTGCCTGCGGAACCAGTAGTTCTCCTCGGCGATGCCGGGGACGGTGCGCTCGCCGGTCAGCGGCAGCGGTTCGACAGCAGGGTCCGCAGCATCGTCCGATAGTGCGGCAGGGATCACAGCCTCGCTCATTCAACTGACGTTAGCCGAGCCGAAAATGGCCGATACCTGCGGCCGGGCGTTGTGGTTCTGGACACGAGGAGGACAGTTGTGGAAGCGAGGCGACTAAGTTACCCACGGGTAACTTAACGTAGGGTAATGTCACGCCCGAGCTCAATAATTGGACGTACGGCCCAGGTCGTGCGGCCACCGGATACACGCCCCCAGAACAGGAGGTCGACGAAGACCGATGCCGAACATCGTCGTACTCATCAAGCAGGTTCCTGACACCTGGTCCGAGCGCAAGCTGACCGATGGTGACTACACCCTCGATCGCGAAGCCGCCGACGCCGTCCTGGACGAGATCAACGAGCGCGCTGTCGAAGAGGCGCTGCTGATCAAGGAGGCGCAGGGCGGCGAGGTCACCGTGCTGGCCGCCGGTCCGGACCGCGCCACCGAGGCCATCCGCAAGGCGCTGTCCATGGGCGCCGACAAGGCCATCCACATCAACGACCCGGCGATCCACGGCTCCGACGCCGTGCAGACCGCCTGGGTGCTGGCCAGCGCGCTGGGCCAGGTCGAAGGCGTCGAGCTGGTCATCGCCGGTAACGAGGCCACCGACGGCCGCGCCGGTGCGGTCCCCGCGATCATCGCCGAGTACCTCGGCCTGCCGCAGCTGACCCACCTGCGCAAGCTCACCGTCGACGGCGACAAGATCACCGGCGAGCGCGAGACCGACGAGGGCGTCTTCAAGCTCGAAGCCTCCCTCCCGGCCATCGTCTCGGTCACCGAGAAGATCAACGAGCCGCGCTTCCCCTCCTTCAAGGGCATCATGGCCGCGAAGAAGAAGGAAGTGCAGACGCTGACCCTGGAAGACCTGGGCGTCGATCCGTCGACCGTGGGTGTCGGGAACGCGGGCACCGCGGTCACCTCCGCCACCCCCAAGCCCCCCCGCACCGCCGGCGAGAAGATCGCCGACGAAGGCGACGGCGGCACCAAGATCGCCCAGTACCTCGTCGGCCAGAAGATCATCTGACCTCGCCGCCCGAGACTGCTTAGGAGAGAACACAAATGGCAGAAGTACTTGTGCTCGTCGAGCACGCCGACGGTGCGATCAAGAAGGTCAGCACCGAACTGCTCACCGCCGCTTCCGCGCTGGGTGAGCCGGCCGCCGTCGTCACCGGCCCGGCCGGCACCGGCGAGAAGCTGGCCGACGCGCTGGCCGCCGCCGGCGCCGCCAAGATCTACATCGCCGAGTCCGACGATGTGGACAACTACCTGGTGACCCCGAAGGTCGATGTGCTCGCCGGTCTGGTCGAGTCGGTTTCCCCGGCCGCCGTGATCGTCGCCGCCAGCGCCGAGGGCAAGGAGGTGTCCGGTCGTCTGGCCGCGCGTCTCGGCTCCGGCCTGCTGGTCGATGTCATCGACGTCAAGTCCGACGGCTCCGCCGTGCACTCCATCTTCGGTGGCGCGTTCACCGTGGACGCCAAGGCCACCGGCGACGTGCCGGTGATCTCGGTGCGTCCGGGCGCCGTCGAGGCGAAGCTGGGCGCCGCCGCGGGCGAGAAGGTCACCGTCGAGGTGCCGGCTCAGGAAGACGGCGTCGTCAAGGTCACCGCTCGTGAGCCGATCGTGGGCGGCGACCGTCCCGAGCTCACCGAGGCGACCATCGTCGTCTCCGGTGGCCGTGGTGTCGGTTCCGCCGACAACTTCGCGGTCGTCGAGGCGCTGGCCGATTCGCTCGGTGCCGCCGTCGGCGCTTCGCGTGCCGCGGTCGACTCGGGCTACTACCCGGGCCAGTTCCAGGTCGGTCAGACCGGTAAGACGGTCTCCCCGCAGCTCTACATCGCCCTGGGCATCTCCGGCGCCATCCAGCACCGCGCCGGCATGCAGACCTCGAAGACCATCGTCGCGGTCAACAAGGACGAAGAGGCCCCGATCTTCGAGATCGCGGACTACGGCATCGTGGGCGACCTGTTCAACGTCGCCCCGCAGCTGACCGAAGCGGTCAAGTCCCACAAGGGCTGATACGCGGCAAGATCAGAGTGGCCCCGGCTGGAAACAGCCGGGGCCACTTGCGTTCTACCCCGGAGAACGTGTGATTCGGCGCGATGAGAAGGTGGGCGGTATGACGCTGCCTGTGGAGGTCTCCGAGAACATTCGCGACATCTTCGCCGAGCGGGGCGAACGATGGCTGGCCGCTTTGCCGGAGGTGATCGAAAGCCGCTGCGCGGCCTGGAAGCTGGAGGTGATCGGCGAAACCTTCGGTGGCGGTACGCATTCCTGGGTAGCGCCGGTGCGCCGCGACGATGGTGGCGTCGCCGTTTTGAAGATCCCGGTGGTCGACGAGGAGAACATCGGTGAGGCCGCCGGGATGTTCTGTTATCAGGGTGACGGGGCCGTGCGGCTCTACGAGTACGACCCGGAATCCGGTGCGCTGCTGCTGGAATGGGCACGGCCGGGGACGCCGCTGCTGGAGCAACCGGGCTTTCCCAGTCTCGAGGGGCACCCGGAGCACGCCGACAAGATCGAGCTGGCCTGCCGTCTATACCGTCGCCTGCGACGAGAGCCGATCGGCATCCCGGCCGGCTATCCCGCGCTGCCCGCGGCCGCGGGCATGGTGCGCCAGTGGGTCGAGATGTTCGCAGATCCCGAACCGGAAGTGGCCCAGATACTTCCGGTTTCGCTGCGCGACGCCGCGGCCGAGTGGTGCGAGCGGCTCGCCGTGCCGGACGGCCCGCTGCTCGTCGTCAACCGGGACACCCACCTCGGCAATATCGTTGCCGCCGAACGGGAACCGTGGCTTCTGATCGATCCGAAGGCGTACCTGGGCGAGGCCGCGTTCGATGCCGGGTTCCTCGTCATGATCCAGGTTCAGAGCAATCCGGTGCTGGAACATGCGCGCGCTGTCGTCGCACGCACCGCCGCCGGGCTGGGCGTCGACCCCGAGCGCGCCCGCGGCTGGGCGACCATGCGGGCCATGGAGGAGATCGTCTGGGCCGTCGAGGACGAGGAGCCCGATGACCTACGCCTGCACCTGGCGGTCGCGCGGGCGCTGGTCAGCGATGCAGGTTCGTGAGCAACGTGGACAGGATCGGGGAGGGGCGGGCATCGCTGCGGACCACCGCCGAAACCGGGATGCGCAGGCGGTGTTCGGTGAGTTTCAGTACGACCAGGCCTTCGGTGGGGCTCTCGGCGTAGAGGACGGTCCAGGCGTCGGGGCGGTTGAGGAGTTCCATCGTCGCGGTGTGGTCGGGTGGGATCGGCGGACCGTAGGTGGGGCCGGTGGGCAGTTCGGCGAAGGCGGCTCGAATGATGTTGTGCAGCAGCACCTGCTCCTGCTCCGGTGGGAGCAGCAGCGGGTAGGGGCTGAGGTCGGCGAGGGTGGCGGTGTCTCGGGTGGCCAGGGGGTGGCCGCTGGAGGTGGCGATGACGAGGTCCTCGACCCATAGCTGTTGCACCGCCAGGCCCGGCTGATCGACGCTGCCGCGGATGAGGGCTAGATCACAATCGCCGTCGGCGACCGCCGTAATGCGTTGGCGGAACGGCTTGATCACATATTCGATTTCCGCATCGGGGTGCGCGGCGCGGGTGCCCGCGATGGCCGACAGCGAGCGGGTCGCGAAGGACATGTTGGCGGCCAGTCGAATTCGGGGCCCGCTGGTGCGGACGGTGGCGCGAATGGCAGACTCCAGGCTGAGCATCTGTTTAGCCAGGGGAAGTAGCCGAGTGGTCGCGTCGGTGGGGATAACGGCCCTGGTGGTGCGCTCGAACAGCGACACACCGAGGTCTCGTTCGAGCCGGGCGATCTGGTGACTGATGGCCGACTGCGAGATGAAGCACCGCGTCGCGGCTTTGCTGAAGCTCAGTTCCTCGCAGACCGCGACAAAGTATGCCAGTTGGCGCAGCTCCACGGCAAGCTCCCGATTCATGAGTGATCTAGATAAGAGTCATCTCCATTATGCGCCCTAACACCTGAAATATCTGCGCTTCGTATGACGGTTGGTAATGAGAGAAGGAGGCTGTCATGGAACACGCAGATGTGGTTGTTGTCGGATCGGGATTCGGGGGCTTGGCCGCGGCCAAGCAGTTGGCAAAGTCGGGAATCAACTTTGTGCTCATCTCGAGCACGCCGGAGCACCTTTTCCAGCCGTTGCTGTATCAGGTCGCGACAGGTGTGCTGGCCTCCGATGAGATCGCGCCGCCGATCAAGACGGTGCTGCGCCGGCACCGCGAAGCCGATGTGCGGCTCGGCAAGGTGCTCGACCTGGATCCCAACACCGCGGTGCTCACCTATGAGGCGCAGGGGGAGCAGCGCCAGATCCGCTACGGCTCGCTGATCGCGGCGACCGGCGCGAGCCAGTCCTATTTCGGCCGTGACGATTTCGCGGCCAAGACGTTCGCGCTCAAGACCATCGACGACGCCAAAGCGCTGCGCGCGCAGATCGAGCGCGTCTTCACTCAGGCCAAGGCGGCCGACCAGGAGACCCGCGAGCGACTATTGAGCTTCGTGGTGGTCGGCGCGGGCGCCACCGGTGTCGAGGTCGCGGGCCAGCTGAAGGAACTCGCGAAAAGGTACTACCACCAAGAGGTTTCGGTAACGCTGGTGGAAGGCGCCGGCGCGGTGCTGCCGCCCTTCGGCGGTGGGCTCTCGGAGTACGCGAAGCGCTCGCTGGCCGGCAGCGGAGTGGAGGTGCTGCTCGGCACCTTCGTCACCGATATCGACGGCGGCAAGGTGACGGTCAAGGACGGCGACGGCGTGGAGCGCCAGATCGCGGCGGAGACCGTGGTGTGGTCGGCCGGTGTGCAGGCGGGCGGATTCGCCAAGATCCTGGCCGAGCGGACCGGCGTCGAAACCGACCGTGCCGGAAGGCTGCTGATCAATCCGGACCTGACTGTCGGCGGCCACGCCGACATCTACGCCATCGGCGATATGACCTCGCTCAACGGCTACCCCGGCCAGTCGCCGGTGGCCATGCAGGAAGGCCGGCACGCCGCCGACATCATCCGCCGCAAGAAGGCGCCCGGCACCCCGTTCAAGTACTGGGACAAGGGCAGCATGGCGGTGATCAGCCGGTTCAGCGCGGTGGTGAAGCTCAACGACCGGATCACCTTCCGCGGCTTCATCGCCTGGCTGATGTGGCTCGCGGTGCACCTGATGTACCTGGTCGGGTTCCGCAACCGGTTTGCGGCGGTGGCTTCGTGGCTGGTCGCGTTCATCGGGACCGGGCGCCCCGGGTTCGACGAGGTGGATCCCGCCGCCAACGCGGAGACTCAGGAATTGCCACGCTTGGCAGCTTGATCTCGTGATCAATCGCGCTCTCGGCTTACGGCTGGGAGCGCGATTTTTGTTTGTCGCTCTGGCAAGGTAGCCGCGAGGCAAGCAATAGATGCAGGTGAGGCACTATTTCGCGAACCAGGTGCGACAGCCGGGTAAACATCTGGTGTGACCGGCGTCTCGTTCATCTGACTGCCCTCGGCCCGACACTTCGGGGTTCCTTCGACGCAGTTTCTAACTGGCTTCATCGAAGCTATGACTATTTCGTCCGTGTTGACCGCTCCGGCTCCGACGGACTCGGGGGTGGAAAAGTCTACGTATTCGCTCGTCGTCTCCTCCGACGCCGAGCACCGTCAGGCGGCGCAGCGACTGCGCTACAACGTGTTCGCCAACGAGCCGGGGTTCCAGATCCCGGACACCGGCACCGGCCTGGATGCCGACCGCTTCGACGACCACTGCGACCACCTGCTGGTCCGCGAAGACCGCACCGGCGAATTCGTCGGCTGTTACCGGATGCTGCCGCCCGACAAGGTGGCCGCCGCGGGCGGTTACTACACGGCCACGGAATTCGATGTGGCGCAACTGGATCCGGCCGGACGGCAGATCGTCGAGATGGGCCGGGCCTGCGTGGTGCCCGATCACCGCAACGGCTCGGTGCTCACCCTGATGTGGGCGGGCATCCTGCACTACATCCAGCTCACCGGCTACGAATGGGTGATGGGCTGCGTCTCGGTGCCGATGCAGGACGCCCCGGCCGACCCGATCGGTGCGAACGTGCGCGGCGTGCGTGATGTACTGCTCGGTCGGCACGCCTCCGATCCGGAATGGCGGGTGCACCCGCTCAATCCGGTTGTGGTCGAAGGCAAGACCCTCGACGAGCTGACTCCGCCCGCGCGCCCGAAGCTGCCGCCGCTGCTGCGCGGCTACCTGCGCCTCGGCGCGGAGATCTGCGGCGAGCCCGCGCACGACCCGGACTTCGCGGTCGCCGACTTCGTCGCGCTGCTGGGCCTGGACACGATCAACACCCGCTACCTGGAACGGCTGCAGAGCGCTGCGGCCTCGCTCGACGGACGGTGAACCCCCATGGTTTTCGACGCCCCGCCCGCGCAAGCGGTGCACGCGTGGATGCCGTCGAGCCCTTGCGGGCCCGGCTGTGTCGAGGCGGCCGCTGAGGTCGGTACCGCTCGAGTGATCGCCCGCCTGCTGGGCGTCACCGGATTGCTCATCAGTTATCCGCTGCTGAACGCCGCCACGCCCCGCCGGCGTCGCGAGTTTCTCCAGCGCCGCTACGCCCATGCCGTACTCGATTGTCTCGGAATCGAATTGCGCGTCGTAGACCAGCGTCCCGGTACCGAATCGGCCCGGTATGCCGAACCGAACCGCGGCGTCATGATCGTCGCGGGCCACGTCAGCTGGTCCGATGTCGTCGTCATGGCCGCGGTGCAGCCGCTGGGTTTCGTGGCACGCGCGGACATGCTCGAGTGGCCGGTGCTGGGCGGACTCGCCAAGCGCCTGCGGGTCATCCCCATCGAACGCGAACGACTACGTGAACTCCCGGGCGTCGTCGACGAACTCGGCGTCCGCCTGTCCGCCGGCGATCGCGTCGCCGTGTTCCCCGAGGGCACCACCTGGTGCGGCCGCGCCTATGGCCGCATGCGCCCCGCCCTGTTCCAAGCCGCGGTCGACACCGGCACTTTCGTCCAGCCGGTGCGGCTGCGCTACCTCGACCGCCACGGCGCGCAGTGCACGGTGCCCGGCTTCGTCGGCGATGACACCTTCGCCGACTCCGCCAAACGCGTCCTGCGCTCGCGCGGCATGGTGGCCGAAGTCGTTCTGCTGCCCCAGGAATACCCCGGCCTGGACCGCCGCGATCTGGCCCGCCGCTGCGAGCGCGCGGTCCGCGGCACCGGACTCTCGTTGCACGGCAGCACCACCGAGTGGATCGAGGCGAGCACCACCCGCGTACAGGACCCCGCTCCTGCCGCACTCCCGGCCGTACCCGAGATCGCGGACGCTCCGATCCATCACGGTGTGGATCGGCGTGGGTTGCGCGGCCGTGCGCTCGCGGTACTGCGGCGCCGGACCCGCGAGAGCCGAATCACGTCCAGCCGGTAGCGGTCTGGAGCGCGAGGCTGCCGACAGCCAGGATCAGGCCGAGCGCGCCGCCGAACACCAGGGGGCGGGCGCCGTTGGCGCGCAGTTGCCGCCAGGTGAGGGCGGAGCCGATGGCGGCGAGGACCGCCGCGATGAGCCAGGCGCTCAGCCCGCCGAGTGGCGCGAGCCAGGTGGGTGGCACGATGCCCGTTCCGGCGACCACCGAGGCGAGCACGAACAGCACGACGAACAGTGGGAAGCTCTGGCGCAGGGACAGTTTCGTTTGACCGGTGCCGCGGCGGGTGAAATGCAGGCCGAGGCACAGGGGCACGATCATCAGGCTGCGAACGAGTTTGACGATCACCGCGAAATGGGCTGCGGCCGGGCCGAATATCACTCCCGCCGCCAGCACCGAGGAGGTGTCGTTGATGGCGGTGCCCGCCCACAGCCCGAAGGCCCGATCCGACAGCCCCAGTAGCCGTCCGAGGGGTGGAAAGACCAGTACCGCAACGATATTGAAGACGAAGATGGTGCCGAGGGCGTAGGCGACCCGCTCCTTCTCCGGCTTGATGACCGCGGTGGCCGCGGCGATCGCGGACGCACCGCAGATCGTCGTCCCGACCGCGACGAGGGTGGCCGAATCCCGGTCCAGCGCCAGCATTCTGCCGAGGATGACCGCGGCGACCGCGCCGAGGACGAGGGTCCCGAACAGGACCACGGCGGTCTGGCGTCCGACCTCGAGGACCGAGCCCACGGGAAGACCCAATCCGAGCAGCACGATCGCGGCGCCGAGGATCCGCTGCCGGGTCAGCGCCAGGCCTGCCGCGAAGACGCCCGCCTCGCTGACCGATCGGCGGCCGAGGACACCGATCAGGGCGCCGCCGCACAGCGCGATGACCGGCGCGCCCACGACCGGCAGCGCCTTGCCCGCGACCGTCGCCACGCTCGCGACAGCGGCGGCGAGCAAGAGGCCTGGAAGATTGCGGCGGAGCCACGTCATGTGTCACACGATCGCGACTCGGTCGCCCGACCGGTAGCTGGCGAAATAGCAGGACCTCATAAGCGGTGCTGATGAGGCGGGTGCGGCCGACGGTCTTCAGCTGGGTTTGATGAGCAGCGTTTCGTAGGCGTAGATCGCGGCCTGGGTGCGGTCGCGCAGTTGCAGCTTTTCCAGTACCCGGCGGACGTGTGTTTTCACCGTCTGCTCCGAAATCACCAGCTCCTCGGCGATTTCGGCGTTGGACAGACCGCGGGCGATCAGGACGAGAACCTCGGTTTCGCGGGCGGTGAGATCGGCCGGTTTCGCGGCGGCGCGGGGCTGGCTGCGGCGGGCGAATTCGGACAGCAGGCGCCTGGTCACCGAGGGGGCGAGCAGCGCTTCGCCGGCGGCGACGATGCGGACGGCCTCGCCCAGAGAGTGCGCGGAGGATTCCTTCAGCAGGAATCCCGCGGCGCCGGCCCGTAGCGCGGCGTAGACGTATTCGTCGAGGTCGAAGGTGGTCAGCACGATCACCTTGGCGGGGCCGGTGGCGGTGATCTCGCGGGTGGCCTCGATGCCGTCGCAGACGGGCATGCGCACGTCCATCAGGATGACGTCGGGCTGGAGCCGTTCGGTTTCGTGGATCGCTTGCCGCCCGTCGGCGACCTGCCCGACCACGTCGATATCGGGTTGCGCGTCCAGGAGGACGGCCAAGCCCTCGCGGATCAGCTCCTGGTCGTCGGCGATCAGTACGCGGATGCTCATCGGTCTCCGTTCTGGGTCGGAAGTGCCGCGGCGACAAGGTATTCGCCGTTTCCGGTGGGTCCGACAACGAGGGTGCCGCCGAGCATCGCGACACGTTCTCGCATGCCGAGGATGCCGTGGCCGGAACCGGCCCCTGTCGAATCCGTTGGTATGTGCTGATTCTCGACGCGGATCCGGATTTCCGCGGCGGTGGTCGCGATTTCGATCCGGACCGGTGTGCCCGGCGCGTGGCGGATGGCGTTGCTCAGGGCCTCCTGCACGATTCGGAACGCGGAGAGTTCCACGCTGGCCGGGACTTCCGAGGTATCACCGCAGAGCTCCAGGGCGACCTGCGCGCCGGTGGCGCGCACCGACGCGACAAGACCGGGAATGTCGGCCAGCGTCGGTTGCGGCAGCACCCCGGTGTCGCCGGAGCGCAGCACATCGAGGATGCGCCGCATTTCGCCGAGCGCGGCGGTGGCGCTGGAGCGGATCGTCACCAGGCTCGCGGCGGTCTGCGGCGCGAGCCCGGGATCGCGGTACTGCGCCGCCTCGGCCTGGATCGCGATGACCGACATGTGGTGTGCGACCACGTCGTGCAGCTCCCGGGCGATGCGGGCGCGCTCCTCCAGCCGCACCGTGCGCTGATGCTGTTGTTCGGCGGCCTCGCGCTGGCTGCGCAGACTCTGACTCGTCGCGATCAGTGCCCGCACCGCCACCACCGTGGTCAGCAGCAGCCCGGAGACCACGCCGGCCGCGATGAGCCCGACCGGCCAGTCGACCGGCCGCAAATACAGGGCGAGCGCGGTGCCGGTGGTGATCGTCGCACCCCAGGACACCGCGGCCGCCCGCGCGCTGGTCCGGAACGCGGCGACACCGAGCACGACGAAGTGGCTGTTGAGCATGGGGTCGACCCACAACTCCGCACCCGACCACAGCGACGCGAGCGCCACCCCGGCCAGCGACAGACCCCAGGCCAGCGCGGGCACCCGCGGCGCGACGAGAACCGCGGCGCCCTGCGCGAGCGCGAGCCCGATCGCCTGCGGCTCGGACAGTTCGGAGGCCGCGATCAGCGTGATCAGGACCACCGCGAACGCCATGACGGCCGCGGCGATCGTGACGGTACGCAGCGGCCAGCGCCCGATCCGAGCAGGCCAGGTTTCCAGCAGGTGTGCCGCGATATTTCGCATGACACCTAGACCAGGTCGCGTCGGCGGATCAGCCAGACGGATCCAGCGATGAACGCGGTCAGGTAAACACCCAGGGCGACAATCGATTCCGACCGAGTGATGGTAGTGAGCACGCCGGGTGTCGTCTCACCCTGCAGGGTGCGCAGGGCACCGGCCAGTGATCCCGCCGCGGTGCCCGGCAGATAGTTCATGACTACGCCTGCGCTGCCGAGCATTTCGCCGAAGAAGCGCAGCACGTTCTCCAGAACCAGCACCCAGACCAGGCCGAGCCCGACGGCGAGCGCGGGCCCGCGGGCGATGATCCCGATGAGCACACCGAGCATCGACCACATCCCGAGAATCGCGATGCCGCTACCGATCCCGGTCAGTGATCGGCCGACCGAGGGCAGGACGATCGGTTGTGACTCGGCCCAGGCGATGGCCGTGGCGACGGTGAGGTCGACGACGAACGCCCCGAGGACCACGCCGACGACGACGGTGAGCACGGCGATCATGGTTCCGGCGAGCGCCTCGGGCCGCGAAGGTCCCTGCGTGAAAACAGTTTTCCAGGTGCCCCAGCCATACCCGCTGCCGGTGGCCAGCGCACCGAGGATCAGCATGAGCGCACCACCGAACACCACCATGCCGCCGGCGAACTCCTCCGGCACCGCCGCGGGCATCATCTGCGCGAGCAGCTGGTCACGCGGCTGCCCTTCGGTCGCGTTGCTGGAATCATCGGAGACATAACCGATGTAGTTGAGCGCGTACATGAACGTCAGGTTCAGCGTGAACCAGACTGCGATCAGGACCCAGAGTGTGGGCCAGCGCCGCAGGCGCAACGCCTCGGCCCGGATGCTCGCCATCATTTCCCTGCCTCCGCCTCGGTCGTGGTCAGCTCGAAGAACACTTCTTCCAAAGATCGTTCGTCGATCCGCAATTCGTGCAGGTCGGCCCCGGCTTCGACAATCGCACGCGCGACCAGCGGGGCGGCTTCGGCGCCCGCGTCGATCCGGATACCGCCCGTGGTCAGCGCTGCCGAGCCGACGGCCGCGCGCACCGCGTCGAACGCGATCGTCTCCGGCTCGGCCCGAACGAAAACTGTGGCGCTGCCCCGCATCTCGGCAACGGTGGATTCGGCGAGCAGCTTTCCGCCGTTGATCACCCCGACCCGGTCGCAGATCTCCTGCACCTCGGCCAGCAGGTGGCTGGAGAGCAGAACGGTATGCCCGTGCGCGGCGAGATCGGTGATCAGTTCCCGCATTTCGGCCATGCCCGCCGGGTCGAAGCCGTTGGTGGGTTCGTCCAGGATCAGCAGATCCGGGTTGCCGAGCAGTGCGCATCCGACGCCGAGGCGCTGTTTCATGCCGTGCGAGTAGGTGCGGAATTTGTCGTCGCCGCGCGCGGTGAGCGCCACCCGATCGAGCGCTTCCTCGACGGCCGAGTCGGGCAGGCGGCGATAGCGAGCCATCACCCGCAGGTTGTCGCGGCCGGACAGGTACGGATAGAACCCGGGGCTTTCGATCAGCACACCCAGACGCGTGAGCGTCTCGGGATCACCTGGTGCGCAACCGAATACGCGGGCCGTTCCACTCGACGGCCGGATCAGCCCGACGAGCATGCGCAGCGTCGTCGTCTTACCGGCGCCGTTCGGTCCGAGGAAACCGTAGATCTCCCCGGCCCGGACGGTCAGGGCGACATTGTCGACGGCCAGCTGGTCGCCGTAGCTCTTGGTCAGCGCGTCGGTGCGCACGATTTCGGTGGTCGTCACGGGCTCGGAGTTCGAAACAGTCGAAGTGATCATCGTGTCCCCTCAGACGACGGCGGGCAGTAGCGACGGGACCTCGATCTGGAATTCCCCCTCGATCTTGGCGACCTGCTTGTGCCCCACGATCGTCTTCATCATCAGATCCCGGGCCTTGGTCATCGCGAAACCGCGCCACGAGGAGACCGTGCCGATCCGCCACGACTCCTGCTGCAAGGCAGTGCTTTCCGGACGCCGGACCGCCTCGTAGTCGGCGAGCGCGGTGGCCAGGGCGGTCCGATCGCGCAGATCGATCGGCACGATCCGGCGCGCGAGCACGATCGCGTCGACGATGGCCTCGCTGGCGCCGCGCCCCAGATTCGGCGTCACGGCATGCGCGGCGTCGCCCAGGAAGACGATCCGGTCCCGGCTCCAGGACGGCATGGGGCCGAGGGCACGGACGTCGTGGTGCAGCATCGCGGCGGGCGGGGTAGCGGCGATGAGATCCTGCACCGGCTGCGGAAAGACCCCGAAGCGGTCCCGCAGATCGTCTTTGACGAGTTCGTTCGGTTCGTCGATCGAGACCGTGGGGTCGCGCAGCGCCGCGGCCCAGAAGATGTGGTTGCTGCCGCAGTCCTTGATCGCGATGCGGGTGCCCCGGCCGAAGAACAGCGTGAAATTGTTCGGCCCGCACGGCGGCTCGTGCTCGGCCACCGCGTGCACGATGCGGTAATTGGCGGTGAGGATTTCGACTTCGGGGAAGATCGCCTGCCGGGTGCGCGAATTGATCCCGTCGGCCGCCACGAGCAGGTCGGCACGCTCCTGACGGCCGTTCGCGAAGGTCACGGTGACGCCGGTGGCGTCCTGCTCGACCGCCGTCGCACGATGATTGAATTCGACCGGCCCGAGATCGGCGGACCCGGCCAGCGTCTCGATCACCTCCGAACGCCTGATCATCACCGGCATCGGCGCGTTGTGCTTGCGGGCGAACTCGGCCAGCCGCGCGTGATAGAGCGGGGTCCCGTGCTGATTGAAGAACTGCTGCCGGTGCACTTCCGCGCCGCGCCGGCGGATCTCGTCGGCCAGGCCCAGTTCGGCGAACGCCTTCATGCCCTTGACCCACACCTGCAGGGAGGCACCGACGGTGCCGAAGGCGGGCGCTTGTTCGTAGACGGTGGCGTCGATGCCGACTTTCCGGAAGGCGATGCTGGCACAGAGCCCGCCGATCCCGCCGCCGAGGATGATGACTCGTCCATTCGATGTCGTCATGGGAACTCCCGATACTCAGTATGGCTCAGTGGATGGTGTGCACGAGGTCGAGATCGAAGTTGCCCGAGCGGAATTCGGGGTTCGACAGGATCGCGTCGCGATGAAAGGCCGCGCAGGTGGTCAGGCCCGGACCTTCCAGCACGAGTTCGTCGAGCGCCCGGCGCATGCGCTCGATCGCGCCGAGCCGATCGTCGGCCCAGACGATCACCTTGGCCAGCAGTGCGTCGTAGTACGGCGAGACCGACATGCCCTCCTCGAGGTGGCTGTCGACCCGCACCCACGGGCCCGCGGGCGGTCGATAGCGCGCGATCCGGCCCGTGGACGGAGCGAAATCCCGCTCGGGATTCTCCGCGTTGATCCGGCATTCGATGGCGTGACCGCGTAAGACGATGTCGGACTGCCGAATTCGCAACGGCTCACCCTGGGCGATCCGCAGCTGCTCGGCGACCAGGTCCACCCCCGACACCATCTCGGTCACCGGATGCTCGACCTGCAGGCGCGCGTTCATCTCCATGAACCAGAACCCGCCGTCGCGGTCGAGCAGGAACTCCATCGTCCCGGCCCCCTCATACCCGACCGAGCGGGCACCGGCCACCGCGGCCGCCCCGATCGCGGCGCGCTGCTCGTCGTTCAACGCCGGTGACGGCGATTCCTCGAGCAGTTTCTGATGGCGGCGCTGGACCGAGCAGTCCCGTTCCCCGAGGTGCACGACATTGCCGAAGCGGTCGGCGAGAATCTGCACCTCGATGTGGCGCGCACCTTCGAGGTAGCGCTCCAGGTACAGCCCGCCGTCGCCGAAGGCCAGGCTCGCCTCGGCTTGGGTCCGGCTGTAGGCCTCGGCGAGTTCACCGGGCTCACGCACGACACGCATGCCGCGTCCGCCACCCCCCGCTACCGCCTTGAGGATCACCGGATAGCCGACTTCACCGGCGATCCGCTCGGCCTCCTCCGCATTGCGCAGCGCCGCCTGGGTGCCGGGCAGCAACGGCAATCCCGCCGCACTCATGAGCGCCCGGGTCACCGCCTTGTCGGCAAGACTCGACATCACCTCCGAGGAGGGCCCCACGAAGACCAGGCCCTCCTCGGCGCACACCGCGGCGAAATCGGGGTTTTCCGAAAGGAATCCGTATCCCGGGTGGATCGCGTCGGCGCCGGTACGCAAGGCCGCGCCGATGACATTCGGAATATTCAGATAGCTGCGGCCGGGTTCGGGCGGCCCGATGCACACCGCGTCGTCGGCCATCCGCACCGGAATCGAGTCGGCGTCGGCGGTCGAATACACCACCACACTGCGCAATCCGAGTTCCCGGCAGGCGCGCACGACGCGCAGCGCGATCTCGCCGCGATTGGCCACCAGGACCGTCTTGATCTCGGTCACGACGCCATCTCCATCGTGGACTCGGCCGGTTCGAAAACGACCAGCCGCTGGCCGAATTCGACCACCGCGCCATCGGTGGGCAGCACCTCCACGACCCTGCCTGCGCACGGCGCGGTGATCTGATTCATCAGCTTCATCGCCTCCACGATCGCGACGACCTGGCCCTCCTCGACGTAGTCGCCGGGCGAGACGAACGGATCGGCGCCGGGCTCGATCGCGCGATAGAAGTGCCCGACCAGCGGCGATTCGATCGCGAAGGTCGTCGTCGCTTCCTCGTCGAGCGCGGGGACCGCCAAGGTGAGCTGGTCATGGCGGGTGTTGACGATCTCGACGCTGTCGGCCCACTCGATGTCGACGTTGTATTCGCCCGCGCGCACCCGCAGGCGGCGTGGTTGCCGGTCGAGGTCGGCCACGATCGCCCGCACCTCCCGCATCATGTGGGTGAGCGAGGTGTCGAGGTGGGTGTTGTGGTCGGGCTGGCGGAAGGCGGTCATGACTGTTCTCCGATCATCGGGGTGGTGTTCGAGCCGAATTGGCGAAACTTGCGGTACCGCGCCTCGACGAGGTCGGGACCGGGCAGCGCGGACAGTTCGGTGAGCGCGTGCGCCACCGCGCCGCGCAGCCCGGCGGCCGCGGAAATGATGTCGGCGGGCACCGATTCCGGGATGACGCCGTCCACGACGCCGAGCCGCAGCAGTTCCGGGGCGGTCAGTTTCAGCGCCTGCGCGGCGGCTGCCGACGCGCTACGGTCGCCCCACAGAATCGCGGCGCAGCCTTCCGGGCTGATCACCGAGTAATAGGCGTGTTCGAACATCAGCACCCGGTCGGCCACGCCCAGCGCCAGCGCACCACCACTGCCGCCCTCCCCGGTGACCACCGCGACGATCGGCACCGGCAACCGGCTCGATTCCATGATCGCCCGGGCGATGGCGCCGGCTTGCCCGCGTTCCTCGGCGCCGATTCCGGGATACGCGCCGGGCGTATCGATCAGGGTCACGATCGGCATGCCGAACTTCGCCGCATGGTGCATCAGCCGTAAGGCCTTGCGGTAGCCCTCCGGTTCCGGCATGCCGAAGTTGCGGGCGATGGATTCCTTGGTGTCGCTGCCTTTCTCGTGGCCGATCAGCATGACTCGCCGACCGGCGAGGGTGGCCGGACCGCCGACCAGGGCGGCGCTGTCGCCGAACATCCGGTCGCCGCGCAGTTCCAGGAAGGAATCGAACGCGACGGCCGCGAAACTCAGCGTCGTCGGGCGCTCCCGTGCGCGGGCCAGCTTGACGATCGCCTCCGCGGGCCGGGCCGCGATCGCCTCGGGGTCGGTGATCGTCGTCGGTTCGGGGGTCAGGTCGACCGTCGTGCCGACCGTATGCGCGGCAAGCACTTTGGTGAAGAACGAGCGCAGCTGCGCGCGGGGGACGACCGCGTCGAGCATGCCGCACTCCAGCAGGAATTCGGCGGTCTGGAAGCGCGGCGGCAGATCCTCGTTGATGGTTTCCCGGATCACGTTGGGTCCGGCGAACCCGATCAACGCGCCCGGCTCGGCCACCAGCACGTCCCCGAGCATGGCGTAGGAGGCGGTGACGCCGCCGAAGGTCGGGTCGGTCAGCAGGCAGAGCACCAGCAGCCCGTCCTCGTGCATACGGGCGATGGCCTGGCTGGTCTTGGCCATCTGCATCAGCGAGATGCTGCCCTCCTGCATCCGGGCCCCGCCCGACGCGCACACCAGCAGCAGCGGAAGTCGTTCGGCCAGTGCGTGTTCGGCTGCCCTGGTGATGACCTCGCCGACCGCGCTGCCCATCGAACCGCCCATGAAGCCGAATTCCATGGCCGCCACTACGAGCCGATGTCCGCCGAGGCTTCCGGCACCGAAGATCGCGGCGTCCGACCCGCCGGTTCGATCGCGCGCCTCGTCGAGCCGCTTCAGGTAGCTCTTGCGGTCCCGGAAAGCGAGCACGTCGCGGGTCTCGATGTCGTCGTATTCGCCTGGGGCCCAAGAACCTTCGTCGAGCAGCAGGGCCAGCCGCCCGGCCGCGCCGATCCGCAGGTGGTGGCCACATGCCGTGCAGACCTGGAGGTTGCGTTCCAGTCGGCGCCGGTACTGATATTCCGAGCAGGCCGGGCATTTCACCCAGGTGGTTTCCTGGGCGAGCACTTGGGTCATCCGATCTCTCCATTCACCGGTGTCTTCTCGACCTGAGCGGCCAGAAATTCCTGCAGCGCGGCGGCGACGGCGGCCGGTGCGTCCGCGTGCACGGCATGCCCGGCGCCGGGGACGTAGACGTGCGTCCCGTTGTCGAGCAACGACATCGCGCGCTCTACATGCCCTGCTGCCATGAGCGCGCCCGCTGCCGGGTCGCCCTGCACGAGTAGCACCGGGCAGTGGAGCCGCGACAGCATTTCGTCGGGGTCCTGCTCGCGCTGATTGCGGCCCTCGACCCAGCGCTGCTTCAACTCCGGGTCGGCCAGCCGCAGCGAGACCGCGATCGAGCGCATCGCGAAGGTCGGATTCGCGTAGAAGGTCATGGCGTCGCGCTGTTCCTGACGCAGCTGATACAACGCCGAGTCCACGATGACCACGGCGCGCACCGATTCCGGCACGGTGGCGGCCACCATCGAGGCGACCCAGCCGCCCAGCGAATGCCCGACCAGCACCACCGGTTCCGCCACGACCTCGGTGAGGAACTCCGTGATGTCGGCCGCGAAATCGGTGAGCGCGTAATGCCCGCTCGCCCAATCGGATCGGCCGTGCCCGCGCAGGTCGGGCGCGTAGATGTTCCAGCCCGGGCCGAGACTGCGCACGAACGGCCGGAACGTCTGCCAGCGTGCACCGAGCCCGTGCAGCAGGCAGAGCGCCGGGCCGTCGTCGCTGATGTGGGCGTAGTTGAGCATGGCCCCGGCGGCCCGGAAACGCCGCGACTCGATGAGCATCATTGCCCGCCGCTCCACACCAGCGTCATGCCGGCGTACTTCCACTTGCTGGTTTCGATGGCGAGCAACATGACGTTGTCGCCGGCGCGCAGGCGCCCGGTGGTCGCGGCCTCGTCCAGCGCCAGTGGCACCGCGGCCGACCCGGTCGCACCCACCCGTGCGATGTTCTCGTAGACCTTGTCCCGCAACGCGAGCCATTCGTCGGTGAGCAGTCCGGCCGCCTCGAGCTCGCTGGTCATGTAGCCCGCATTGCCCTCGGGCACGACCCAGAGCGCGATGTCCTCGGCCGCCAGGTCGCTAGCTCGCAGCAGGGTTTTCAGCGACCGAGTGATCATGTGCGGGATGAACTTTCCGGATTCGACGACGTCGACCTTCAGTTCCACCAGCCGCTTGGCCAGCGCCTGCTGGTGCAGCGGCGCGTGCGTGGCGCCGCCGATCACCTGCATGCCCGGCTTCTTCAGACCGCCCATGGTTTCCAGCACCGATCCGAGCACCCCGGACCGAGTTCCCGGTACGGACTCCTCGGCGCGGAACACCAGCGCACCCGCACCGTCACCGAAGGTGTAGGCCACCAGCCGATCTCGCATGCGCACCCGCTCCGGGTCCACGCCGCGATACAGCGGCACGAGCAACGGCGAGATGGCCTCGCAGCCGACGACGATCGCGGTGCGATAGGTGCCACGCTCCAGGTAGCCGCGCGCGATATCGGCTGCTTCCACGAAACCCGCGCAGCCGGAACGGATTTCGAGGGTGGCACACTCGGCGATGCCGAGATGCTGCTGGACGAAGGTGACGGCCGGGGGCAGCTGGTACTCCGGGCTCGCCGTCGACATCACGATGAGATCGACATCGGCGGGTCGCAGCCCCGCCCGGTCCAGGGCCTGGGCGGCAGCGCGGGCCGCCATCTCCGAATTGGTGATCAGGTGCTCGCCGGTGTCCGGGTCGATCATCCAATGCCGTTGCAGGACTTGGATACCCTCGAGGATGTCGCCGGGCACCGGTCCGACCAGCGCCTCGATCTGCTTGTTGTCGATCGGTTCGCCGTGCAGATAGCTGCCGGTGCCTACCAGGTGTACCGACAATCCGTTCGTAGCCATGCGGTGGTGTCCTTGGTCTCTCGTGTATCTCGATCAGCTCGGCGCCAGCACGATGCTGAAATGGGTGCCGCCGAGCGAAGAGCTGTTCACCAGCACCGCGCCGTCGCGGGGCCTGGAAGGATGGAACGCGGCCAGCGCCGCCGACAGCAGCCCGCCGACGCCGATCTGCTCGCCCAGCGCCCGCTTCGCCGAAACACGCTGCGGCCCAGCGGTACCGAATATCCGGTCCAGTGCCCGTTGTTCCGGTTCGTCGACCGCCTGCCAGCCGATTTCGTTGGTCCACACCTGTGCGATGTCCGAGACCGCCAGTCCGGCGCTCGCGATCGCGGCCCGCATGGCGCGCTCGCTGCCCGAGCCCTGCGGATCGGTCCGGCCGACTCCCAGCGCGTCGGCGGCGGAGGCATGCCCGAGCACCTCGGCGTAGACGGTGGCGCCGCGACGTCGCGCGTTGTCGATGCTTTCGAGGACGACGGTCGCGGCGCCCTCCGCGAGGGTGAAAGCGTCCTGTGGCCCCATCGGCACCCCGAGTCGGCGGTAAGCGTGTGCGACCAGTTCGGTGAGCGTGTCCGCGGCGGTGGCCAGGATCGCGGTGGCGCGACCGACCGACACCAGGTCGTAGCCGTAGCAGAGCGCGTTGGCGCCGGCGGCATGTCCCGCGGTGACGGTCGAGGTCGGGCCGAGCGCACCGAGCAGGGTGGCGACGCTGCCCGCCGCGGCGTTGTACACGGTGTTCGGGAAGACCGCGGGGTTCGCCGCGGCCGCGCCCTCTTCGCGCAGCGGCCGGACGAACTGCTCCATCGCCTGCATGGGACCGAGACCGGTCCCGAAGACGACGCCGATCTGTGTCGGATCGTCGGCGATGAGGTCGGCCCCGGCGGCCTGCACAGCCTGGCTCGCGGCGAAGGTCGACAGCAGGCCGAGCCGATCCATCCGCCGTGCTTCGCGCCGGGTCAGGTGGTCGGCCGGATCGCTGTCGACCCGGCCGAGCCGCATACCGTCCTCGATTCGGGCGCAATCCCGGCCCGTGGCCAGGGCGCGTAGCGCGGCCTCGATGCCGATTCCGGCGGGTCCGACGGCTCCCGCACCGGTCAGCACCACGCGGGTCGCCTTTGCCGCCGGCCGGACGAGACTGGTCGGGCGGTCGGCGAAGGCAACACTCGCGTTCGCGCCGGCGAAGGCGAAATTGTTCGAGATCGCGTTGCGCGGCTGGCAGATGCGAGGCTCGACGGCGACATGGTCGAGCCGGCACTCGGGATCGGGGACAACCAGATTCGCGGTCGGGGGCAGGACGCCGTTGCGTAGCGCGCCCACCGTGATGATCGCCTCCACCGCCCCGGCCGCGCCGAGCAGATGCCCGATCATCGACTTGGAGCTGCTCACCGGGACCGAGTCGGCGGCGGCGCGCAGGGCGAGCCGGGTCGCCTTGGCTTCGGCGCTGTCGTTGCGCGGTGTACCGGTGCCGTGACTGTTGATGTAGCCGATCTCGTCGTCGTCCAGGCCCGACCACTCCATCGCGGCGCGCATCGCGCGGGCGGCGCCGGTGCCGTCGGGGCGCGGTGCGGTCGGGTGATAGCCGTCCGCGGAGAGCCCGTAACCCCTTATCTCGCAAAGGGGTTCGATATCGGCCGCGGCCACCAGGTCGGCGCGCGCCAGCACGAGCATGCCGCTGCCCTCGCCGAGCGAGAGCCCGGTCCGCTTGTCCTGATAGGGCGCGGCCGGCGTCGGGGAGAGCGAGCCCAGCGAGTTGAAGCCCGCGTAGGCCACGTCGGAGAGCGCGTCGGTGCCGCCCGCCAGCACGATGTCGGCGCGGCCGAAGGCGATCAGGTCGGCCGCGTACCCGATCGCGTTCGCCCCCGCCGCGCAGGCGGTGTTCACCGTCAAGGTCGGTCCCTTGCACTGGAATTCGGCTGCCAGCGACTCGGCGATCGCCTGTGGCGGGCCATACATCGCCAAGGCGGCAGCGCCGTTGCCGGTACCGTCGCCGAGCCACTCCATGGTGCTGAGCAGCCCGGCGTTGCAGGTGCCGAGGACGATCGCCCGGCGCTCCGGGGCGACACCGGAGACCAGCGTGTGCGCGGCGTCCATCGCCTCCTGGGCGGCAGCGAACGCGAAATCGAAAGCGCGATCGCGGAATCCGCCGACCGCGGCCGCGATCGGCGACGGCGGCACCGGTGCGCGGACCTCGCCGCCGATCCGCGTCCGATACTCGGCCATCGGCAGGTGCTCGACCGGGCGGATCGCGACGTGGCCGGTGCTGACCCCGTCCCACAGGGCCTTCGCGGTGTCGCCCTGGGAGGTGACGGCCCCGACAGCGACCACGACAACGGTCTGCATCGGCGCGGTGTCGAATTCTTCTCGTTCCTTCACGACGGACTCCTGTTCAGATGCGCTTGAGGGCCAGCGCCGCGGACTGACCGGACAAGCCCCGGCCGATCGCGAGGCTGTAGTCGGCGGACAGGTCGCGCGCGGTGCCGGGTACCCAGTCCAGGTCACAGTCCGCGGCGGCGTGCTCGAGGTTGAGAGTCGGCGCGACCGCGCCGTCACGCAGCGTCGCCGCTGCCAGTGCGACATTCAATGCGCCTGCGGCGGACAGCAATTGGCCGACCGCCGGTTGCACACTGCTGGCCAAGACGGAGTCCGCGCCGGCCCCGAGTGCGGCCCGGAGCCCGCGGGCTTCAGCCGCATCCGCGCGCGGGACGGCGGCGCCGTCCGCGGCGACGTAGCCGATGGCGGTGCCGTCGATCGAGGCTTCGCGCAGCGCCGACCGGACGGAGTTGGCCAATCCGCTGCCGTCGCCCCAGATCTGGCCTGGCGCAACCGGTTCCCAGCCGCCACCGAAGCCGACGATCTCCGCGTGCGGCTGGATCCCGCGGCGGACGGCGGCGTCGTAGTTCTCCAGCACCAGGACGCAGGCGCCTTCGCCGAGGACCGTGCCCGAGGCGGTCCGGTCGTAGGGCCGGACCGCGCCGGGATCGCGGTCCGCGGTGAGCAGGCCGAGCCGGTCGAGCTTCGACGCGCACCACCAGGAGACGGCGTCGTCGAAAGCTCCGGCGACGGCGAGGTCGGTATCGCCCCGCGCGATGGCGCGATAGGCGTTGCCGATCGCGCTGATCCCCGCGTCACCCGCCCCGGACTGGAAGGCGCTCGGGCCGGCGAACCCGAATTCGTCGGACAGAAAGAACATTTCGGCTGACGGCAGCCCCTCGACGAAGAACAGCGGATACATGTCCGCCGCGGCTTTGCCGAGCCGTTCCATATCGATCGAACCGTCGTCGTCGCGCGCCTCGACCGTCGCGTCCAGCACGTGGCGGGGATCGGCGATCTGGTTCTCACTCGCCAGGAACACCCCGACCGTGTCGTTGCCGGGCGTCTCCGGATCGATGCGCGCCTCGTCGGCGGCGAGCCGGACCGCGGCATGCGCCAGCTGGTTCGCCCGGGTCATCAATCGCAGCGACTTGCGGTTGCGCACATAGGGTTTGGCGTCGAAATCGGCGATCTCGGCGCCGAGCTGTGTGCGCAGCGAGGACGGGTCGTAATGCTGCACGCGGCGTACCGCACTGTGCCCGGCGAGCAGCGCCTTCCAGGTCTGGGTGAAGCCGATCCCCAGCGGCGACACCACACCGATGCCGCTGATCACAACGCGATTCATGGGACTTCCTTAGCTGGAGCCGAGTGGTTGATCATGGCCAGCTCCCGGGCGAGCACGACCACGGTGTCGCCGATGGTGATCCGGCCGGACAGCACCGCGTGTGCGCGGTCGTGCTCCCGGATGTCCACCGCCAGCCGGAGCTGATCGCCGGGGCGCACATAGTGGCGGAACTGCACCCGCCGCACCACCGCGAGCTGCCATTGCCCGCCCACGGTCGCGGCGAGCAGGGTGTCGGCCAGATTCGAGATCCCGTGCAGGAGTAGCACTCCCGGCAGCACCGGGAAGCGCTGGAAGTGCGTGTCGAACACAGTCAGCGTGTTCGGTACGTTCGCCAGCGCGACGGCCCGGGTACCGACGTGCAACTCGACGATCCGGTCCAGGCACAGCCCGCCCGCCAAGGCGAGCTCGTCGGGCGGCACCCGCAATTCGCCGTCCCAGCGCGGGGCGGACAGGATGCTGTCGATGGTCATGCCGCCTCCAGCAACAGCGAGGCGTTGGTGCCGCCGAAGGCGAACGAATTGACCACCGCGACCGAAACATCCACCGCGCGTGCCTGATTCGGGACGTAGTCCAGATCGAGCTGGGGATCGGGTTCGGTGTAGTTGATCGTCGGCGTCACCAGTCCCTCGGCGAATCCCCGCAGTGCGGCAAGCACATTGAGCGCGCCCGCGCCCGCCGTCAGATGCCCGGTCATCGATTTGGGCGAGGTGACGAGCAGCTCGTGCGCGTGAGCGCCGAAGACCTGCTTGATCGCCGCGGTCTCGGAGGTGTCGTTACCCGGTGTGCTGGTGCCGTGGGCATAGACACAGTCGACGGCGTTCGGGTCGACACCGGCGTCGGCGATGGCATTGGCCATCGCGGTGATCGAGCCGCCGCCGTCCGGCGGGGAGTCGGTGATCCGGTAGGCGTTCATCGTGGCCGCATATCCGCTGACCCGCCCGAGGATTCGCGCGCCCCGCGCCAGTGCGGTCCGCTCGTCCTCGAGCACCATGAGCACCGAACCCTCGCCGAGCACGAACCCGTCCCGGTTCGCGTCGAACGGCTTGGATGCCCGGGTCGGGTCGTCGTTGTATCTGGTGGTGAGCGCACCCAGCAACGAGAAACCGGAGACATCCAGCCACGTCGTCAGCGCGTCCTGACCGCCCGCGATCGCCATGGTGATCTCACCGGCCTGAATGCGCCGGAACGCTTCCCCGATCGCGTGCGTGGCCGAGGCGCACGCGGTGCTGATCCCGCTGATCGGGCCGCGGCAGCCGCCGACCTCGGCGATGGCGGCGAGGTCGATGCCCTGATCGCAGCGCAGCGTGCTGTCCGGGTCGCGCCGATAGATTTCGGCCCCGTCGCTGAGCCGGCGGGTGCGGCCGATCTCGGCGAGCTCGGCGGGTTCGGGCCGGCCGACGTGGCCGCCCACGAAGACGCCCCGGTGCTGCGGGGCATGGCTGGCGAGGTCACCCGCGTCCGCGATCGCCTCCGCTGCCGCGACAACGCCGAATCCGCCTGCCCTGGTGAGCAATTCCCATCTCTGCGTGTGCAGCAGCTCGGGGGCGGGTGCGAAATCGCGCACCATCCCGGCGATCTGCACCGAGAACGAACCGGGATCGAAGGTGGCGATCCGCCCGACCCCGCTGCGGCCCGCGGCCAGCGCGGACCAGGTCTCCGCCGCGGTGTTGCCCACCGGAGTCACCGCGCCGATGCCGGTGATGACGACCTTGTTGTTCATGAGTGGTCCCCACTTCGCAGGATTTCTTCGCGACCCCGCACCGTCTCGGTGTCCTCGAGCAGGTCGGCGTCGATCAGTGCGCACATCAGGTCCTCGACCTCGAGGACGGTCCGGTCGCCGACCGAGAGCCGGCCCGAGACGACGATGGTGTCCCCGGCCGACTGGATGTCGGCCGCCGCGACGACGTCGTCACCGGGACCCACCTTCGACCGCGTGTGCACCGCGCCCACCGAGAGCAGCACTGCCCGGTGTTTGCGTTCGGTGCTCAGGTAGACCAGCCAGGCCGCGCTCTGCGCGAGCACTTCGAGCTGGATCGGCAGCGGCATGTAGCGGCCGTAATCATCGGTGGCCCAATAGGTTTCGCTGGAACTGGTGCGCTTGACCGCCTCGATGCGGGTCCACGGTTCGAGGGTGTCGATGCGATCGACCAGGTGGAATCTCATGGTCGCACCGCGTCAGCTCGCCGCGCCGACGTGCGGGGACACCATGTCCGCCAGGTTGCGCACCGTGAACAGGTTCATCACGTCCTCGGCGGCCAGCTTCCCGCTCAGTGCCGCCGGATCGATCTGCGGCATCACCCTTTCCAGCTGCGCCAGGCCGACCTCGGAGACGACGCCGTCGTCGGTGCCGAACTGCTCGTCCGGGATGCCGCCCTGGATCCGTTCGCTCAGCTCGTTGGTCGTGATCTTGACGCCGAGCCGGCGTTCGATCCGGAAGAGGATGTCGAGCAGATCGATCGACTCGGCGCCGACCTCTCCGAAAAGGGTTGCGTCGGCGTCGACTTCGTCGATGTCGAGGGCGACCGCCTCGGCCACGATCTCGCGGACGGCGTCGATGACACTGGTTTCGGACATGGTTGTTCCCTCTATCTGTGGTGTTCGGATGGCTAGCGCCGGGTGGTCTTCTTCAGCGGCTTGCCCAAAAGCAAAGTGCCGCCGCCCATTCCGTCGATCGGGATCAGCGCGCCGCTGAGGTGTTTGGTGTGTGTCGCGGCGAGGAAGGACACCAGTTCGGCGACCTCCTCGACGGAGGTGGCGCCGGGCACGGGCACCTGCCCGATGATGCCGTCGCCGTTGCCGCCGCTGAGCACGTCGGCGATCATCTCGGTCTCCACGAAACCGGGGAGCACGGCGTTCACCCGGATGCCGAACCTGGCGAACTCGAGGGCCGAAGCCATGGTGAAGGAGTTGATGGCCGCCTTGGACGCGGCGTATCCGGAGGCGCCGAGCCAGGCCCGCTGGCCCATGACGGAGGAGACGTTCACGATGGCCGCCCCGTCCTGCTGGGTCAGCGCGGCGGAAGCGGCTCTGGTGCAGTTGAACACGCCGCCGAAGTTGACGCGCATGACCTCGAGCCAGTCGGCTTCGTCCATCTGCATGATCAGCCGGTTGCGGGTGATGCCGCAATTGTTGACCAGGATGTCGAGCCGTCCGGCCTGCGCCAGGGTCTCCTGAACCACCGCCTCGGCGTCGCCCGGGAGCGAGACATCACCCTGTATCGCGACGGCCCTGCCGCCGTTGGTCTCGATTTCCGCGACGAGCTCTTTGGCGGCCTGGTCGCCCCGAAAGTAGTTGACGGCAACGAATGCGCCTTCCGCGGCCAGTCTGCGGCATATCGCTTGCCCGATCCCGCCTGATCCGCCGGTTACCAATGCGGCGCGGCCGGTGTGAATTGATGACATACAGCCCTCCCCGGAGCACTGCTCTCGGAAGTGCGGCACCGTTCGGATCGAACGATCGGATCCACACTTTCCGAAACCGATGATCCAGCTCGAACTAACCTTGTGCAACTGACCAAACCGTGACGCTCGTCACATAGATTTGGAAGCGCGAAAAGTCGCCGGCGACGCCATTTCGGACCGATCGCGCACGATTAATTCCGATGAATTCCCAGGCAGTCGGCATTGTCAGGGCTATCGGCTGGGATCGGGCACAAAGTTTGCCGGATGCCGTTTTTCGTCAGGGCACGCGGGAATTCGACATCTGATGTTCACGATTCTGTATCACTCGCTACCGACCCGACACCGTAAAAAAGCAAACTGGGCGGGTGACTTTTTAGGTATAAAAGTGATACAGGCCACTCTTCACGGGAAATTTCGGCCGTCTGGGCGCATAATCGCATCCGTGGGGGTGGCCCCGATGCCGCGACAAACGACGCGGTCAGTCGTGGCCCGGATTCTTTCGGGTTCTTCGTATGCCCGTATTTCTCGATGGAGTTTCGATATGCAAACCTCGTACTTGTTTCCTGGCCAAGGTTCCCAGCGGGTCGGGATGGGACGCGATCTCCGCGCCGCCTATCCGGACCTGATAGCGCCGATATTCGATACCGCCGACGAGATTCTCGGCTTCGAACTCTCCCGGCTGTGCTGGGAGGGGCCCGAGGAGCGGCTGGAGCGCACCGATATCACGCAGCCGGCCGTCTTCGTCGCCAGCTTCGCCGCCTACCGGGTGCTCGCCGAGATCTTGCCGCCGCCGGTGGTCGTCGCCGGGCACAGCCTCGGCGAGTACACCGCACTGGTAGCTGCCGGAGTGTTGGAGTGGACGGACGCGCTCATGCTGGTCCGGCGGCGCGGGATGCTGATGGCCGGGGTGAACGAGTCGACGCCGGGCGCCATGGCGGCCGCGCTCGGGCTGCCCGCCACCGAGGTCGAGCAGATCTGCGCCGCCGTCCGCGCCGAGACCGCGGAGGTGGTCGAGGTCGCGAATTACAACAGCGCTGATCAGACCGTTGTTTCCGGCAGTGCGGCCGGGGTGGCCGGATTCAGCGCCCGGGTGCTGGCACTCGGGCGCGCGGAGGTGAAGGTGAAGCGCATCAAAGTGGGCGCCCCCTTCCACAGTTCGATGATGGCGGCGGTGGAAGCCGAGTTCGCCGCGGACCTGGCCCGGGTGCGTTTCGCCGATCCGGTGCTTCCGGTCGTCGCGAACGTCACCGCGCGTCCGGTGCGGACGGGGGAGGAGGCGCGGGAGGCGTTGCGTACGCAGCTCGCCGGGTCCGTTCGGTGGAGTGACACCCTGACGACCCTGCTCAGATACGGCATCGACACTTTTCTGGAGGTCGGGCCGGGGCGCGTCCTGACCGGGCTCTGTAAACGCGCGTATCCCGACGTGGCCTGCTATTCCGCGGGGGATGCCCGGCGTATCGAGGCCATTATGGGCGCGGCGGACTTCGGCGTGGATGCCGGGTTGCGGGCATCGTGACGGAGTATTTGTGGTCATTTGTCCAGCTTGGTGGTCGGGCGGTAATAGTCGGTTTGCGTCCGGACTGCCGCCGCGCCGCCGCGAGCTAAATCGGGCGGTCCGCGACCGTGTCCCAGAATTCCACGGCGAGCGACTCGTACCGGATGCCGAACTCCAGTACCAGCAATTCGTTGGCATCGCTTTCCGGGGTGCCGGCCAGCGAGGTGTGTGCGGTGCGGTAGCGGTCGAGGCGTTGCTGATGCGCGGACTTCTCGGCTTCGGCGACTTTCGCGACATCCGCCGGCGCCGACAGACTACCGAAATAGAGCTTCAACAAGCCGCTGTCCCGCAGTTCGTGGGTAGGCGCGTCGGCACTGTGTGAGAGCCATTCTTCGAGTCGTGCCCGTCCGAGTTCGGTGATACTATAAATTCGCCGGCGGCGTCCAGTCGGCTCCTGATATCCGGAGAGCAACTTTTTTTCGGCGAGGCGCTCGGGTTCAGCGTAGATTTGGGAATGGGGAAAGGACCAGAAGAATCCGATAGAACGGTCTACATGCTTTTTGATGTCGAATGGTGTACAAGGGCCGGTGCGTGCCACCAGGCTCAATACCAGATACGACGTCGGACTTAGTTTGAAGTCGGACAAGCAGCTCACTCCTCTCGGGTCGAGGGTTAGCCGCGAATCGAAGCGACGGACCCTTTATCGGTTGTTTGTGGATTCGCGCGTTTCGTAATTCACAATGTCCACTGTCTGGGACTCAACCTGTGGGCCGGACTATACATTTCGGACTGTTGGCGAGTCAACCGGTGTGGGTATCGCGCGCGCTTTGCACCGCAATGGTTTTCGGATCGAATGTCCCGGCGCCGCAGCGGCGCCGGGACATTCGCCGTCTCATACAGTTGTCACCAAGGGGCCCAATGTTTTTCCGGCCAGCTCGACGACGCCGGGCTGATGGCCGTTGGCGACCATGTTGATCACCAGACCGTCGACACCGAGGTCGAGAACCTGCTCCTGGAGCTGCCCGGCGACTTCGTCGGGACTGCCGATGAACAGTCGACCGGCCATGCCCGCGCGGACCCGGTCGACCTTGGCCGGATCGCCCACCCGGCGGGCGAACATCTCGTCGACCGCCCGGTGCGCGCGTTCGGACGACTCGTCCATCGCGACGAACGCGAGATAACTGACGTCCAGGGTCGAGCGGTCGCGCCCGGCCTCGTCGCAGCGTTGCCGCAGCGCTTCCAGCTTGCCCGGCAGCTCGACGGCGTCACAGCCGATGCTGAGGTGATCGGCGTAGCGCGCGGCGAGGGCGAAGGTCTTCTTCTCGCCGGCGCCGCCGAGCATGATGGGCAGGTCGTCGCGGACGCGCGGTTCGTTGATGGCGTTCGCGACGCGATACCACTTGCCCTCGAATGTCGGGCGTTCCCCGCGCAGCATCGGTGTGATGATCTGCAGCGCCTCGTCCAGTTTCTCGAAACGCTCGGTGAACGAACCGAATTCGTAGCCATAGGACTTGTGTTCGAGCTCGAACCACCCGGCGCCGATGCCGAGCATGGCGCGGCCCTGGCTGACCACGTCCAGCGTGGTCACGATCTTGGCCAGCAGCGCCGGATTGCGATAGGTATTGCCGGTCACCAAGGTGGACAGCTGAATTCGTTCGGTGGTTGCCGCGATACCCGCCAGGGCGGTGTAGGCCTCGAGTGTCGGCCCGTGCGGCGGGCCGAAGCGCTGGTAGAAATGGTCGGTCAGGAACGCGGTGTCGAAACCGGCCCGCTCGGCCTCCTGGGCCTGCGCGATGACCGTGGGGAAGAGTTTGTCGACCGACGCGCCGAAGTTGAAGTCCGGCATCTGATATCCGAGGCGAACAATCGCTCGCCCAGCTGTTTTCGTCATCTGCTACTCCGATGGTGATGCGCGGATTTCTCACACGTCTTTGCGAATGAGGGCCCGGCGTCCCCCGAACAGCACGCCGAGGGTGAGCAGGATGACCAGCGCCAATCGCGGCCAGCCGCCCAGCGATCCGATGAGATGATCCGCGGCGTCGGCACTTTGGGACAGCTTGCCGACCACGGCGGTCGGCGCCACGAGCGTCATCAATTTGTGCAATTCGCCAAAAGCGGTGGCTGAGGCGGCTTCCGGCAGCACCACGTGGGCGCTCACGGCGGCTACGGCGCCGGCCGAGCTGCGCAGCATCAGGCCGATGGCCAAGCCGAACAGCGCGACGGCGGGAAACACCAGGTAGATGCCGAGCAGACCGGGAAATGGCTGGCCTGCCGCATATTTCGAGGCGTCGATGGTGGCGAGGCCGACCAGGTAGGCCAAGGTGGTCGACAGCAGACCGGCAATGGTGGAGATGGCAGCGGTGGTGATGACCTTGGCCGCGAACACCGTGTCGCGTTGCGGTGTCGCCGAGAGCACCGGCCGGATGGTGCCGGAGGAGTACTCGGTGGTCATGATCAGCGCGCCCCACGCTCCGATCACCGCCACGGGCAAGGTGAGCGCGGTCAACGCGCCGCCGAGCACCGTGTCGTTGGATTCGAGGCTGTCGGAAATCCCGACCAGTAGTGCGCTGGCCGGGCCGATGATCACGGCCAGCAGCGGCAGAAACCAGAGCGATCGTGCGGACCGGGCTTTCACCAGCTCGGACTGCACTTGAAAGCGCAGCGTCGACCAGGGTCGAACGGGAGAGATCAGGGGGGCGGCAGTGCTGATCATGCGGACTCCTGCATTACTTCATGAGGTTCGAAAGTGTGCTGGCCAGTGACCAATTGGGTGTAGACGTCCTCGACCGAGGCCTGTAGCGGGGTCAGTTCGTCGAGCACGATGCCGCGCACGGCGGCGATCTGCCCGATCTCGCGGGCTCGGGTGCCGCGCACGGTGCCGACATCGCCGCGGATCGAGATCCGGTCGCCCAGCGCCTCGGCCAGTTCGGCCAGACCCGCGCTGCGGACCCGCACCGTCGGTTCTGCGACGCGCTCGACGAAGGACGCGGTCGGCTCGTCCGCGATCAGCTTGCCCTTGCTCATGACCAGTAGGTGATCGGCGACCAGCTCGGTCTCGCTCATCATGTGGCTGGACAGCAGCACCGTGCGGCCCTCGTCGGCCATCGCGCGCAATGTCTGCCGGATCCAGCGGATCCCCTCGGTGTCCAAACCGTTGACCGGCTCGTCCAGGATCAGCACCGACGGATCACCGAGCAGGGCCGCGGCGATCCCGAGGCGCTGCCGCATGCCGAGGGAGAAGCCCTTGACGCGCTTGCCCGCGACATCGGACAGGCCGACCCGATCGAGCACCTCCCCGACGCGCCGGCGGGGAATGCCGTTGCTCGCCGCCAGAAAGGCCAGATGCTGGGCGGCGGACCGCGAGGGGAGCACATCGCCGGCGTCGAGCAGCGCGCCGACGGTGTGCAGTGGATGGATGAGGTCGCTGTATTTGCGGCCGACCACCGAGACGTTGCCGGAGGTCGGAGTGTCCAGGCCCAGGATCAACCGCATCGTGGTCGACTTGCCCGAGCCGTTCGGTCCGAGAAACCCGGTGACGCGGCCGGGTTCGACGGTGAAGGTGAGGTCTTGGATGGCGCGAGTCTTGCCGTAGAGCTTGGTCAAGCTACGTGCTTCGATCATGCTTCGAGCCTATGGACGCAGGCAGCGGGGCACATCCCTCCTCCGAGCGAACTTCGGCAGTCACTCTCGAGAGTGATCCGGGTGGCCGAATCTGACAGGTATCCGTCATTGCGGCCATGATCATCGAGCGTCGATGATGGGTGCATGCCACTGATCCATCGCGTTCTGATCGCGGTCTTCCCGGAAGTCGACCTGCTCGACGTCACCGGGCCGGCCGAGGTCTTCGCGTTGGCCAATCGGGAAGGCGGGGTGCGCTACGAGGTGCGGCTCGCCAGTCCCCAGGGCGGTGCGGTGACCACCTCGGCGGGGGTGCGGCTGCTGACCGACGTCGCGTTCGACGAGGTCGACGGCGGGATCGACACGCTGATCGTGCCCGGAGCGGTGGAACCGTCGCCGGCCGGTCCGGTGGCGTTGATCGACCGTGACGTGGTGGCCTGGGTCGAGCGGATCGCGCCGCGGGTGGGCCGCATCGCCTCGGTCTGTGTCGGCGCGCATGTGCTGGCCGCCGCGGGTCTGCTGGACGGGAAGGTGGCGACCACGCACTGGTCGACCGCCGGCCAGCTCGCGGCCGACCACCCGCGGGTCACCGTCGACCCCGACCCGATCTTCGTCCGCTCCGGCCGGGTGTGGACCGGCGCCGGGATCAGCGCCTGCCTCGATCTCGCGCTGGCACTGGTCACCGAGGATCACGGCGAGGAGCTGGCGCTCGCGGTGGCCCGGCAACTGGTCGTGTACCTGAAACGGCAAGGCGGCCAAAGCCAGTTCAGTGTGCCGCTGAGTCGTCCGGCCGCGTCCCGCCGGGACATCGACGACTTGCGGCTGTTCATCGCCGAACACCTCGACGACGATCTGTCCGTCGCCGCCCTCGCGGACCGAATGTGCTTGAGCGAGCGGCATTTCGCGCGAGTTTTCCGTCAGGAGACCGGCACCGGCGTCGCCGCCTACGTGGAAGCGGCGCGAGTCGAAGCCGCTCGGCGACTCCTGGAAACCACCGATGACCCGCTGGCGGCGATCAGCGCGACCGTCGGCCTGGGCTCGGTGGAAACCCTGCACCGCGCCTTCCGCAAACTGCTCGGCACCAGCCCCGGCGCTTACCGCCGCCGCTTCCGCACCATCGCCTGACCCCAGGCGCTCACCTGTGCCGTAGCCGCCTGGCTACGGATTCACCGAGCCTGCGCTCGGTACCCCACCCCATCGAAAGGGATTGTCGTGTCTACTGTTTCGCCTTCGACGACGCTGCGCGAGGTCATCGGCCTGGACAACCAGCTACCCCGCCTGGCCGACGCCACCCTCATCATGATCGATTTCCAGAACACCTACCGCACCGGCGTCATGGCCCTGACCGGAGCCGAAGAAGCCCTCACCGCCGGCGCCCGCCTGCTGGCGGCCGCCCGAGCCCTGGGCCGCCCGGTAATCCACATCGTCAACGACGGCGGCGAAGGCACCCCCTACGACATCCGCGCCGAAATCGGCGCGATCAGCCCCGAAGTCGCCCCGCTCGCCACCGAACCGGTCGTCGTCAAGCAGGTCCCCAACGCCTTCTTCGACACCGAACTCGAAAAGACCCTGAAAGACCTCGCCGCCGGCCCCGACCTCATCCTCTGCGGCTTCATGACCCACATGTGCGTAACCTTCACCGCCCAAGGCGCTTTCAACCTCGGCTACCGCCCCACCGTAGTCGCCGAAGCCACCGCCACCCGCCCCCTCCCAACCCCCAACGGCCCCACCCTCTCCGCCCCCACCCTCCAATCCGCCGCCCTGACCACCATCGCCGACCTCTTCGGCCGCATCGCCCCCACCGTCGACGACCTGATCGGCTGACCGAGGTCACCCGTGGGCATCGGCGTCATCGGCCGATGTCTTCACCGGAGTTCGAGGACGGCTTTGCCGTGCAGGCGACGTTCTTCCAGAAGGTGGGCGGCCTCGGCGAACTTCGACCAGTTGCCGCGCCAGGAGATGCCGGGGTCGAGGGTGCCGGCGGCGACTTGGGTTGCGAGCCAGGACAGGTCGCGGGCCAGGCCGGTGCAGGAGAGGAGGAAGAAGGTGACGATCGAGCGGTCGTGGCGGGCCTGGTCGCCGAAGAAGGCGCCGAAGTCGAAGTGTTCGGGTTGGCCGGAGGAGTGGCCGACGGCGACCAAAGTGCCGGTCTCGGTGAGGGAGTGGAAGGCGGCGACGAGTTGCGGGCCGCCGACCAGATCGATGACGCCGTCCACGGGTGTGTCCAGTTCGGACGGGGTGGAGATGACGCGGTCGGCGCCGAGGGTGCGGAGGCCGGCGCTGTGGGCGGAAGGGTTTGCGGTGGTGGCGATTACCTGGGCGCCTGCCCGGTGTGCCAGTTGGACGGCGTAGCGGCCGACGCCGCCGGTCGCGCCGGTGATCAGCACTGTTCGGCCCAGGATCGGGCCGAGTCTGTGCAGTGCGCGCAGTGCGGTGGCGCCTGCGACCGGGATCGTGCTGATCGCGGCGAGGTCTGCGCCCTCGGGTACCACGCCGATCAAATCGGTGTCGACAGCGCGTAATTCGGCCCACGCTCCGGCGAGGCCCAATGTGACCACGCGGGTGCCGGCCGCCGGACCCGAACCGTCGGCTGCGGCTCGTTCGACGACACCGGCCGCGTCCCAGCCGAGCACCGTGCCTTCGGGTGCGTGTTTCACCCCGAATCTCAATTCCCCGTCGTTCAAAGACGTCGCCGCCACCCGGACCAGCGCCTGATTCGGGCCGGGCTCGGGATCGGGCGCATCGCCCAGCCGTAAGCCGGCGGGCTGGGAGTGGTCGACAAGCAGAGCGCGCATGAGGGGCAACACCTTTCGGAGGAGTTTGCTGGCGAGCAGTAATCTGCCACTCAGTGGCAAACGGCGTCAAGTGGCAAAAGACAACGACAGGCGTTAGGCTCCGTTCATGCCCGATGTCGCCACCCACCTACCGCTGCGTGAACGAAAGAAGTTGCGCACCCGGCAGGCGCTGATCGACACGGCCTTGGACCTGTTCGCCGAACGTGGTTTCGACAGAACGACTCTGGACGACCTGTGCGACGGTGTGGAGATCTCCAAGCGCACCTTCTTCCGCAATTTCGCCAGCAAGGAAGCGGTGGCCATGGCTCCGCTGCAGGACCTGTGGTCGGCCTTCCTCGAGCAACTCGAACGCAGTGAGCCGCGCAACACCTCCTTGCTGGAATTCCTGCAAGAAGCCCTGGTGGCGGCTGTTCGCGCAACGGCCATCGACGGCTGGGCCCACCGCGCGACCCGCAGCCATCAACTGGCCCAGCACACCCCTTCGATGGCCGCGCACAACCTGCAGTTCTGCGACCAAACCACCCGCAGCGCCCTGCTCGTACTGCACCGCGAACTCGATCTCCCCGACGACCTGCGTCCCCGCCTCGCCCTCGATATCCTGGTCGCAGCTTTCCACCGCGCCCTCGACACCTGGACCACGCGAACAACTTTCGACACCGTCGACCTGCTCACCGACCTGCATGCCGCCTTCGCGGCGATCCCCGGCGCGGTCACGATGACTGCGAAGATCTCCAGATGAGCATCCGCACGTTGTCTTCGAGACTGGTGTACGAGAACCCGTGGTTGTCGTTGCGGGAGGACCACATCGAGCGGGCCGATTGCACCCCGGGGATCTACTCGGTGGTCGACGTTCCGAACTTCGCCATAGTGCTGCCGTTCGAGGACAACGGGTTCCACCTCGTCGAGCAGTATCGGTATCCGACGGGGGAGCGGTCGTGGGAATTCCCGGCGGGCTCGTTTCCGGCCGGAGTGACCGGCACCCCGGAGCAACTCGCCGCCGCGGAGCTGGTGGAGGAGACTGGTTTTCGCGCCGCGAAGCTGGAACGGGTGGGCTTCCTGCACCCGGCCAACAGCATGACCGGGCAGGGCGGCGACGTGTTCATCGCGACGCAGCTTTCACCGGGTCCGGCCCGACGCGAGGCCACCGAGCAGGACATGCGCCAACAATGGTTCGCGCGAACGGAATTCGAGCAGATGGTGCGTGAAGGCGTCATCACCGACGGCCCTACGCTCGCCGCCTACTTGCTGTTCACCATCCGACGTCAGGGCTGAATCGACCGGGCTAACGCTTGGTGCAGCCAGAGCTGTGCGGCGCCGCTGGTGGCTGGACCGATGAGTTCGCCGGTCAGGGTCCAGTAGCGGTGGATCCACGGGTTGGTTTCGTCGGAGGCCCGCAGCAGCGTGCGGCGGAAGTCTCCGGTGTCGCGCATACCTCTGGCTCCGGCGTGGGCGGCGACGAAATAGTCCAGGGCGGGGCCTGGGGAGGGTGGGGCGCCGGTCACGACCAGGGGAGCGACCTGCTCGCCGGATTCGGCCAGACCTACCAGCAGCCTGCGTCGATCCTGGATGTCGGCGGGCCTGGAACGCCAAATGGTTTGGGACATTATGGCTTTGGCTCGAGGCGCGGCCAGGTGCGCGACGAGTTCGGCGTAGGTGAGCAGCTGGTGTGGGGTGGGTTCGGTTGGGAGCGTTGGGATATTCATAAAAGCGAACCCGTCGAACATCTGCGGTGGGAGCGGGCCGAGCAGTCGCCGCCAGAATCTCAGCATTTGGTCCTCGGCTGCGCTCCGATCCTGCACGGCGGCAAGGAGTTCGAGGCGAACACGCTCAGTGCCGGGGACGCTGTCCTCGACAGCGCGCAACGCCGAACGCCGCCATGCCAGCGCCGCGAGTTCATTGTCGATAGCAGCGCGCTCGGCGGCGATCGCCTCGGCTACTGGCAAGCTGCCACTGAGAACCTCCGCGACCGCAGGTAATCCGACACCCACACCCCGAAGCCGGCGCAGCAGCACGAGCTTCTCAACAGCCGTAGGGTCGAACATCCGGTGCCCGCCGCTCGTGCGCTCGCACTCCAAAAACCCTTCGTCGCAATAGAAGCGGATGGTCCGAACCGCCACCCCGGTCCGCCGCGACATCTCCCCGATCCCGATCCGTGCTGTGTCCTCGATCACGTCCTCTTGAACCTCCACCCGGCTGGAGTTCCTACCGTACTGCCGACCGCACAAGGAAGGACCGAAGCCGATGACCGAGAACCACACCATGACCGACTCCCAGATCTGGGACGCGGTGGCAGCCGAACGCCGCAGCCTGCACGCCCTGCTCACCGAACTCCCAGAGTCCGCCTGGGACCACCAGTCGCTCTGCGCCGACTGGCGCGTCCGCGACGTCGTCGCCCACGTCGCGCTCTCCGCCCACGCCAACCTGACCTGGATCCTGCGCGAACTCCTCCGCGCTCGCGGCAACCTCGACCGCGCCATCCGTGACACCGCCATCCGCCACGCCGACCGAACCCCCACCCCCGAACTCCTCGCCGAACTCCAAGCCACCATCCCCACCCGAACCACCGCCCTCGGCACCACCCCCGCCGACCGCCTGATGGACCTCCTCGTCCACGGCCAAGACATCGCCGTCCCCCTCAATCTCCCCTACGAAATGCCCACCCCCGCAGCCCAAGTCGCCCTGAACCGAATCTGGACCACCAGCGCCCCCTTCCACGCCCGCAAGAAACTGCGCGGCTACCACCTGTCCGCCACGGACACCGACTGGGCCGCCGGCCACGGCAAGACCATCGCAGCCCCGGCCGCAACCCTCCTGATGCTCGTGACAGGACGGATAGATGTCGAGGCGATAGTCCAGAACTGAAGACGATTAAAGGGCAGGTCCGGTGTCACCGATCGGGAACGGCGCGCTGCGCCCGCGCGCCTCCAACCGCCCGTCGCCCCAGCTCGCACTGCCGTAGGCGTCGACCTCGATGACGTACTCGCCGGGAGGCACGGTGTCCGGCAATCGCACTGTTGCCGAGGGCTTCCCGTCGACGATGTCGAGGTAGGTGCGCTGGGGGTCGCCAGGCGCGACGAGGAAGATTCGCGCGTACTCGAACCGGCTGCGGGCGGCGATCGCGTCGGCGGGGGACCAGGTGATGGTCGGCGATCGGGTTGTGGTGCTGGTGAATTCGACGGTGACCCGCAGCTGCCCCGCGAGTTCAGCCTGGTGCCCCACGGTTCCTCCTCGACTGCCCGGACCGACCCACACTCGGTCGGGCCGCGCCTCTGAATCCAGGCTGGCACGGACACCCGTCCGGGGCAAATATCGTGGTGCGATGCGAAAACGCTGATCTGGGGCTATCGCGGCAACGTCTGGTTCAGTTTGCGCAGCAGTGCGACCAGGGCTTGGTGCTCGTCGTCGGTGAGTCCGGCGAGCAGTCGCGTCTCGTTGCGCAGGTGGTGCTCGATCGCCTCGTCGATGACCTCGCGGCCCCGGGCGGTGAGTTGGATCAGGCGGCCGCGGGCGTCGTCTTCGGCCGCGCGGCGGTGCACCAGACCGGCGCGCTCCAGCCGGTCGACGCGCTTGGTGACCGCGCCGGAGGTCACCAACGTCGATCCGCGCAGGTCGCCCGCGCTGAGTTCGAACGGCGCACCGGCGCGGCGCAAGGTGGCGAGGACATCGAATTCGCCGCGGGACAGGTCGTATTCGCCGAAGACCCGGACCAGATGCTCTTCCAGTGCCCAGTGCAGGCGGCTGATCCGGCCGATCACCTGCATCGGGCTGGGGTCGAGGTCGGGCCGTTCCCGATGCCACTGGCTCTCGATGCGATCGATGTCGTCGAGCTCGGTGGAGGTGCGATCCATAGCCATACATTGACATATCTTCCGTGGAAACTAATCTGTCTTCCATGGAAACTATTTCTGTGGCATCTCCGCGTTCGGCCACGAGATCGTGGCTGAGTGTCGCCGCGATCACGGCCAGCCTGTTCGTTTTCGTCACCACCGAGCTGATGCCGGTCGGCCTGCTCACACCCATCAGCGCGAGCTTGAGCATCTCGGTGGGCGTGGCCGGTTTGATGGTCACGCTGTATGGGCTCTCCGCCGGCCTGGGCGTGCCGTTCATCGTGGCCTGGACCAGGCGCATCGACCGCCGCGTCCTACTGTCGGCACTGCTGGCGATCCTGGCCTTGGGCAACCTGATCACCGCGATCTCACCGAACTATCCGTTGGTCCTGACGGTGCGACTGATCATGGGATTCGCCAACGGCGTGTTCTGGGCGATCGGCGTCAGCATGGCGATGCGCGTTGTCCCGGAACGGCATTCGAGCCGGGCCGCCGCGATCGCGCTGTCCGGAATCTCGATCGCCACGGTGGTGGGCATACCGCTGGGCACTCTGCTGGAAAACCTGACCGGCTGGCGCACCACCTTCCTGATCTGGAGCGCGCTGAGCGCGCTGGTTTTCGTCGCGGTCGCCGTCCTGGTGCCCGCACTGCCGTCGGAGAACGCGGTCTCGGTCCGCGAAGTCTTCGGTCTTCCGATCAATAACGTGCAGCTGCGGATGGTGATGGTCGCCGTCGCGCTCTACGTGCTCGGCCATTTCGGCGCCTACACCTTCGTGCGGCCCTTCCTGGAGGAAAGTTCTTCCGCCACACCGACCTTCATCGCCACACTGCTGATCATCTACGGCGTCGGCGGCGCGGCTGGAAACTTCCTCGCCGGATACACCGTCACCAAGAACTTGCGCGCCAGCTTCGTCGTCGCCTGCACCGGCCTGGTGGCGTCGCTGCTCCTGTTGCTCACCATCGGGCATTCGAAGGCCGGTGCGATCCTCGCCCTCGCCCTGTGGGGAGTGTCCTTCGGCGCTGCCAACCTGTGCCAGATCAACCTGACTCTGGCCGCCGCGCCCAACACCTTCGAAGCCGCCATGTCGATAAACACCCTGGCCTACAACACATCCATCGCACTGGGCGCACTGTTCGGCGGGCTGTTCGCCGACCGAGTGGGCGTGACCGGCGCTGTCTGGTTCGGCGTGGCGCTGATGGCGGTGTCGCTGCTGGTCACCCTCGGGGCGCGCCGAAAAGCTGTCGAGGCCGGTTGATGTCACAGTCGTCCGGTCTACGTCGTCCTCTGACCATGACGACTACACACGAAACCGCGAAAGTGGCTGCACACCAGGCGAAGTGGAAGTTCTGGCTGCTGACGCTGGCCGGTCTCTACCCGCTGCTGACCATTCTGGTGACGGTCACCGCCCCGTTGGTCGAGCCGCTGCCCGCTCCGCTTCGCCTGGCCTGCATTCTGCCGATCGCGGTCGCCGCGATGGTGTGGGTGATCATGCCGTTCCTGACCCGCCGCTGCGCCGCCTGGCTGGCGCGCTGACGCCCGGTTCGAATCAGGACCGGGCTTCGGCGGCGGCCTTCAGGTCCTTCAGCCAAGCTTCCAGGCCGGCGCCGAGGAAGGTGGTGGAGGTGGGCACGTCGGCTTCGACCTGGGCCCCGGACCAGTTCTCTTCGGTGCGCACCAGGACACCGCCGTCGACCTCGGTGAAGGTCCAGACATGGACGCCGTTGTCGATGCGGAGTCCTTCGCCGATCGCGGGGCCACTCCAGCGCATGCAGTTGTTCTTCTGCAATTGGTGCACCGAAGAAGTGATGACCAGGGTGGTGGCCGGGGTCGTGGGGGAAGCGGGCACCGGAGTCGTCCACTCGAACTGCGAGCCGTCCCGCAGCGGACCCTGATCCAGCCGCTTGATGCCGGCGACGGCCTTCTGCCAGGTGGGCCAGCGCTCCACGTCGGTCTGCAGTTCCCAGATGGTGCTCAGGGGCGCGTTGATCACGGTCTCCGTCCGGTACCGGATCTTGGCCGCGTCGTCGATGCCGAGCCCGCCGCAGGTCAGCGCCGCCGGAGGAGTGGAAGCGACGGTCGTCGTCGCCTTGCTGTCCCCGGTGTCGCTGCCGCACGCGGTGACGACTGTCAGCGCGAGTGCGGCGAGGGGGATCAGGAACTGGGCAACGCGGCGGCTGTGCGAGTGGGGCATGATGCTCCTCGTGCTGAGTGGGTATCGATTTGTTTAGACCATATAAGCGCACGACGCCGAGTGTCAATCAAAAATCTGAGTAGGCTTCGATTTGGTGATAGCCTCTAAATAACTGAATGAGGAGGCAGCCGGCGATGGCAGCAGGTAAAACCGGTTCGCGAGAGCGCTACCGGGCCCAGGTACGCGCGGAGATCAAGCAGCACGCGTGGGACCAGATCGCCACAGCGGGGGTCTCGGCCTTGTCGCTCAACGCGATCGCCAAACACGTGGGCATGAGCGGACCCGCCCTGTACTGGTACTTCGCCAATCGCGACGAGCTGATCACCGAGCTCATCCGCGACGCCTACCGAAGCCTCGCCGATGCCGTCCGGTCCGCGTTCGACTCGGGATCCGGCGTGCCCGGTCTGGCCCACGCCGTGCGCGACTGGGCCCTGGAAGACCCGCAGCGGTACCTGCTTATCTATGGCACGCCGGTCCCCGGCTATCACGCACCCGACGACACGACCGCGATCTCCAACGAGGTCATGACGGTCCTCATCGAGGCGTTCGCCGCGCTGCCCGCCGACCAGCCGGCGACACCGTTCGATGCCCACCTCGAAAGCCATCGGCAATGGGCCCCGGATGCGGTCTCGGCCGCCACCCTGCGCCGCGCGCTGACTTTCTGGACTCGGGTCCACGGCGTGCTCTCACTCGAACTTGCCGGTCACTTCACCGGAATGGGATTCGACCCGGCCCTACTGTTCGCTGATGAAGTGGACGCGCTGCTGACGCACTGAGATCCCGGCGCGTCCCCACAGTAAGACGCGCCACAGGCGAAGTGCCTGTGGCGCGTCGAAACATTGCGCTCAGTGTGAATATTCGGCGGCTCGGGCCCAGACCCGATGTTCAGGCAGCAGGGTGGCGAGCGCGTCGAACGCCGCGGCGAGGGTCGGTGCGGTCTGAACGCCCGCGGAGTCCTTGGCGATGCCGGCTGCCTCGACCGCCGCGGCGCCGCCGGGGGTGTAGGCGATGCCTTTGAGATGGCGATGAGCCTCCTGCAGCAGCAGGTTCAGTCGCAGATCGGGGACGGTGCTCGTGATCAGCAACGCGTCGAATTCGATCGAGCGTGCGGTGTCGAGGGTTCGAGAGATCACGACTTGCTTTGCACCCGAACCCAATTCACCGCCATGCGGTGCGATGACCAACGGCGTCATCGACTGCTTGGTGATGGTGGTGACAGTCGCGGCCAAGTCGGCGAGATCGGTGTGCTCGTCGGCGAAGATGCCGATGATGCGGCCATCGGACGGCCAGGTTCCGCCGAGCTGGGAAAGCGCCGGGGAGACAACGACTTTCGTCTTCGCAGCCGCCTTTCCTGAAATCTGGAGCCCCAAACCGGTCGCGACCTTGGCCGCCAGCTGCTCGTCGATCTGGCGCAACACCGTGATAGCGCGCTCCTTGATCACCTTTTCGTAGCATTTGCCGAGTTCGAAGGTGTACGCCTTGGCGACGTGGGCCTGTTCGATCTCGGTGAGGCTGGCGTAGAACATGCGGGCCGAGCTGAAGTGGTCGTCGAAACTGGCCGCGGCGGCGCGCACCTTCTGCCCGGCCACGTGCTCCGGAAATTCGATCTGCACCGTGTCTTTCGCGCCCGCGAGGAACGGGCAACCGCCATCGAGACTGTTCGGCCGGTAGGGCGCGACGCCGGCATGGACCGCGGTCTGGTGCATGCCATCCCGCAGCATGTCGTTGACCTCGGCGTGCGGCCGGTTGATCGGAATCTGCGCGAAGTTCGGCCCGCCCAGCCGGGTGAGCTGGGTGTCGATGTAGGAGAACAGGCGACCCTGCAGCAACGGATCGTTGGTGACGTCGATGCCGCGAACCAGATGGCCGGGGTGGAAGGCGACCTGTTCGGTCTGGCTGAAGTAGTTGGTGGGATTGGCGTTCAGCGTCATCGTGCCGATGATCTGCACCGGCGCCAGTTCCTCGGGCACGAGCTTGGTGGGATCGAGCAGATCGATGCCTTCGAACATCTGCTCCTCGGTGTCGGGAAACACCTGGATCCCGAGGTCCCACTGCGGGAACGCGCCGGCTTCGATGGCGTCGGCGAGGTCGCGCCGGTGCATATCGGGGTCGATCCCGGCCGCGATCTGCGCTTCTTCCCACAGCAGCGAGTGCACGCCGAGCTTCGGCTTCCAATGGAACTTCACCAGCACCGACGCACCGCGGTCGTTGATCAGCCGGAAGGTGTGGACGCCGAAGCCCTCCATCATGCGATAGGAGCGCGGGATACCGCGGTCGGACATGTTCCACAGGGTGTGCGCGGTCGCCTCGGTGTGCAGGGTGACGAAATCCCAGAACGTGTCGTGGGCGCTCTGCGCCTGCGGAATCTCCCGATCCGGGTGCGGTTTGGCGGCGTGGACGACGTCGGGAAACTTGATGGCGTCCTGGATGAAGAACACCGGAATGTTGTTTCCGACCAGGTCGAAAACGCCCTCATCGGTGTAGAACTTGGTGGCGAAACCGCGGGTGTCACGGACCGTGTCGGCCGACCCACGCGAGCCGAGCACCGTGGAGAAGCGCACGAAAACCGGGGTTTCCTTGCCCTTCGCGAACAAGGACGCACAGCAGACCTTCGCGGCCGCGCCATTGCCGACGAACACCCCGTGCGCGGCCGCGCCGCGTGCGTGCACCGCTCGCTCGGGGATGCGCTCGTGGTCGAAGTGGGTGATCTTCTCGCGCAGATGGTGATCCTGCAGCAGGATCGGCCCACGCGGGCCCGCCTTCAGCGAATGGTCGGTGTCGCTGGGCCGAGCGCCCTGTGCCGTAGTCAGGAACGCGCCTTGCTGGGCTACGGCGTCTTGCGGAAGGCCGGTGGACTTCCCGGTCGGTGTGACCGTCTCCGGCCCGGTCTGGTCCGGTTTCGGTGGCAGCGGCTTGCGTGGCTTCGTCGGTTCTTGCACTGTCGCGGCCTCGCTGGACGGCGCGCCGGGAACGGCAGGCTGCGATTTCGAGCGTCGTGCGGATCCTGCCATCGAGCTACCTCCTGTGAGCGAACAAGTGTCTCCAGACAGCTGGGTGGTGCCCACCGTCGGTCGAGGCAAACCCGAAGTCGTTCGCACGGGGCAGGGACTGCCCGCTCGCCGTCGCCGGCGACTCCGTGCTGGCGTGGGGGTGCGTTGGCCCTGAAAGAGGCGCTCGAGCGGGGGCGACGGGAATATCGGAAGCCGCGCACGGCGTTGCGCATCGTGGGTAAATCGTAGACAGCGGGGGAACCCCCAAGATGTGCAGGTCAAGGCTGGGATAGGGTTATTCGGTCATGAAGTCGGCTCTATCGGGCGGTGCTGCGCCCAAGACGGTCTACCTCGATCACGCGGCCACCACTCCGATGCTGCCTGCCGCGATCGAGGCGATGACGGCTGCCCTGGCATTGCCCGGCAACGCGTCCTCCCTGCACGGGTCGGGCCGAGCGGCCCGGCGCATGCTCGAAGAGGCACGGGAATCCATCGCCGCTGATCTGGGCGCCCGGCCGTCGGAGGTCATCTTCACCTCCGGGGGCACCGAGAGCGACAATCTGGCGATCAAGGGCATTTACTGGGCGCGGCGTGACGCCGAACCGCGGCGCACCAGAATCATCAGCTCGTCCATCGAGCATCATGCGGTGATCGACGCGATCGAGTGGCTGGAGCAGCACGAGGGCGCGCACGTGACCTGGCTGCCGGTCGACGCGGACGGGGTCGTGGCGCCGCGGGTGCTGCAGGCCGCGCTCGCCGCGCACGCCGACGAGGTCGCGCTGGTCACCGTCATGTGGGCCAACAACGAGGTCGGGACCATTCAGCCGATCCGTGAATTGGCCTCGGTGGCACAGGAATTCGGTGTGCCCATGCACAGCGACGCGGTGCAGGCGGCCGCGCAGTTGCCCATAGATTTCGCGGCGAGCGGGTTGTCGGCGGCCAGTTTCGCCGGGCACAAGATCGGCGGACCGCACGGGGTCGGAGTGCTGCTGCTGGGCCGGCAGGTGCCGTGTGTGCCGCTGCTGCACGGCGGCGGGCACGAGCGGGACCTGCGTTCGGGGACCTCCGATACCGCGGCGGCGGTCGGTTTCGCCACCGCGCTGCACCAGGCTGTGACCGAATTGCCCGTGCGTGCAATGGAATTGGCCGCGCTGCGCGACGAGCTGATCGAACGGGTGCTGGAAGCGGTGCCGGAGGCGGTACTCAACGGGCCGCGCGACGCGCACCGGCTGCCCGGCAACGTGCACTTCAGATTCCCTGGCTGCGAAGGGGATTCGTTGCTGATGCTGCTGGACGCGGCCGGGATCGAATGCTCGACCGGGTCGGCGTGCAATGCGGGCGTGGCCGAACCCAGTCATGTCTTGATCGCCATGGGCGTGGAGCCGTGGGAGGCGCGCGGATCGCTGCGCTTCTCGCTCGGGCACACCTCGACCCGTGCCGATGTGAATGCCCTGGTGCAGGTCTTGCCCCAGGTTGTGGAGCGAGCCAGAGCGGCTGGTCTTGCCGGTGCGAAAGGTGGTGTGTGATGCGGGTACTCGCGGCGATGAGCGGTGGTGTGGATTCGGCTGTGGCGGCGGCACGCGCCGTCGACGCCGGACATGAGGTGGTCGGGGTGCACCTGGCGCTGTCGGCGAACCCCGGCACGCTGCGCACCGGATCGCGCGGTTGCTGCTCGAAGGAGGACGCCGGCGATGCCCGCCGCGCCGCCGACGTGCTCGGAATCCCGTTCTATGTCTGGGATTTCGCCGACCGCTTCAAGGAAGACGTGATCGACGACTTCGTCGCGGCCTACGCGGCGGGGGAGACCCCGAACCCGTGCCTGCGCTGCAACGAGAAGATCAAGTTCTCGGCGCTGTCGGACCGGGCGGTGGCGCTCGGATTCGATGCGGTGGTCACCGGCCATTACGCGCGACTGGACGACGGCGTGCTGCGCCGCGCGGTCGACGCCGACAAGGATCAGTCCTACGTGCTCGCGGTGCTCACGGCCGAGCAGCTCTCCCGGGCGATGTTCCCGGTGGGCGACACCCCGAAGCCGCAGATCCGCGAGGAGGCCGCCGAGCGCGGGCTCTCGGTCGCGAACAAGCCCGACTCCCATGACATCTGCTTCATCCCGTCCGGGGACACCCGCGCCTTCCTCGGCGCCAAGATCGGTATCCGGCCCGGTGCGGTCGTCGATGCCGACGGCACCAAGCTCGCCGAACACGAAGGCGTGCACGGGTTTACGATCGGTCAGCGCAAGGGCCTCGGGCTGCCCGGGCCGGGCGCCGACGGCAAGCCTCGCTATGTCACCGGCATCGATCCCGAATCGGGTACCGTCCATGTGGGTTCGGCAGAGGATCTGCAGGTGTGGACCGTGCTGGCCGAACGCGCCATCTGGACCTCCGGTGTCGCGCCGGAAGGACCGATCGAGTGCGTCGCACAGGTCCGCGCGCACGGCGGTACCGCGCCCGCGGTCGCCGAAGCGGTCGGCGACGGCCTGCTCGTGCGCCTGCGCGAACCCCTCACCGGTGTCGCGAAGGGCCAGGCGGTGGTGCTCTACCGCCCGGACTCCGAGGGCGACGAAGTGATCGGTAGCGGCACCATCAGCGGCACCGAACGCGACAACAGCACAATCGGCAGCGAAACCAGCTCTGCCGCCCAGTAATTCGGCAGAGCTGGCAAGGTACGGCAGGTGAGTGGCACATCGCTGAGGCAAACGGCGAGTGGCCCCGCCAAGGTGTGCCACTCGGCGCTCCGTTCAGCGAATACCGACTTGGGTAGGGCGTAGTGAGCGAAACCGGAACAGACGCGACCGGGACGGCGGCGATGAAGTTGCTGCCCGGAGGGATCGCGACCGCGGTGGGATCGTGGCCGGGGGCCGATCCCCGGGAGGCGGCGGCGACCATTGCCGGTGAGCTGCCCGACCTCGCGCATCTGGTCGAATTGCCAGGTCGCGGCGTGGGTGCGGACATGCTCGGGCGGGTTTCGGCCCTGCTGGTGGACATGCGTTTCGACACCACCACCCGCGGCTACCGCCTCGCACCGCGACCGGGCGCGGCATCCCGCCGCGCCCGCGACCTGCTGCGCGCGGACCTGGACGCGCTCGAAGAAGTCTGGGAGACAACGGGTTCGGCGGGTACCGGCCGGGTTGTCAAAGTGCAGGCCGCCGGTCCGCTGACGCTGGCCGCTCAGGTAGAACTCCCCGGCGGCCACCGCATCCTCACCGATCCCGGTGCGGTGCGCGACCTTTCGGAATCCCTCGCCGAGGGTCTGCGCGCGCACGTGGCCGAAGTGCGCAAGCGCCTCGGCGCGGAAGTCGTTGTGCAGCTTGATGAACCATCACTCACCGATGTGCTGAACGGTTCCCTACGTGGCGTAAGCGTGCTCAACACCGTGCGCGCAGTCCCGGAGCCGGAGGCCCTCGCGCTCCTCGACGCCGTCATCACCTCGCAATCCGCACCGGTCCTGGTGCACAGCTGCGCCAATCCGCCCGCAATCGGCTTCCTGCGCGCCAGCGCGGCCGCCGCAATCGGTTTCGACATCACCACCATCGCGACCCGCGACCTGGACCGGATCGGCGAAACCCTAGACGCCGGAAAGCAATTGGTGCTCGGACTGGTACCGACCACAGCCCCGGCCATCCCGCCCACCTGGCGCGATATCGCCGAACCAGCCGTACGCCTGGTCGACCGCCTCGGCTTCTCGCGCCGGACGCTGTCGTCCCAGGTCCTCGTCAGTCCGGCCTGTGGGCTGGGCGCTGCGCCGCTGCCCTGGGCGCGCCGCGCACTGAGTCTGGCCGCCGAAACGGCCCGCGCTTTCGCCGACGACCCCGACTCTCTGACCTTCGAATAGTGCCGGCGGTGCGAGCGGCTGAAGCCGGGTTGTTGCGTTTATGGCGTTTAGCGTTCATACTCGGGTCATGACTGGTACGGCGCAGGGAGGTGCCCGATGACCGTGTCTCATCTGGAGGCCAACGTCTCGCCGTCGGTCCGAATCAAGCTCGAAGACGCCCTGACGACGCTTCGTGGCGCAGTTCCAGATGAATCGGCGATCACGATCGATGGTGTGCGTATCGAGGTCCCGGCGAGCGTGCGCACCGCAGTACTCACCGTGCTCGAGCAGTTGAGCGCCGGACGTGGCGTGGTCATCGGTGCCATCGAGGAATTGGTGACGACTTCCACCGCAGCCGAGTTGCTAGGGCTCTCGCGTACCTATGTGTGCCGGTTGGTCGACGACGGGAAACTTCCAGCCGAGTATCGCGGCACCCATCGTCGAATCCCATTGCGGGCCTTGCTCGATTATCGTGATCAGCGACAGCGTGAATCTGGCGCGGCCCTCGACGAGGTCGCGAGGGTTTCCCGCAAATCGGGTCTTTACGACGACGATTTCTGAGTAGAGTCGCTCGGTGCCGTTCCGAGCCTTCCTCGATGCCAACGTACTGGTCCCCGCACGCCTTCGTGATGTCCTACTGACGCTGGCCGAGGTACGGCTGTACGAAGTGCGCTGGAGCGCAGAGGTTTTGGCGGAAGCGGCCCGGCACCTACCGGAATCCATGGATGCTGCCGATCGTGCGGTGCTGTTCTCCGCAATGGCCCAGGCGTTTCCGGACGCGCTGGTCGAGTGGCCCGACGGTTTCGAAGCGGACGTCCCGAAGCTTGTGAATCAGAAAGATCGCCATGTGGTGGCGGCTGCTGTTTTTGCCCATGCCGAGGTGCTGGTCACCTCAGATCGGCCACTGATCCAAGAGCTGGAGCAGGTGCCGGGACTGATCGAAGCGCAAACCGCATCGGCGTTCGTCGCCTACACGCTCGATTCAGATCTTTCGCGGGCGGGCGCTGCCCTGCTGGCTATGGCAAGGCGGCGGTGGCTGCCGGGCGCGAGTGCGGGAAGCAATGTCGAAATACGGGATCGTTTGGGAATCTGGGCGCGGCGGGAGCTCGGCGATGCAGTCGGTGATTTGATCGCCAGGCCCGAATTCCTGCGGAGGGTCGAGTAGCCGAAGGGGGAGGATCAGCGTCCGCGATACGCCGTGCTTCGCTCGTGAACAGGCCGTCTGACGTGCCCGAATGTGTCGGTGGGGTCGGCTAGGGTTCCTTGTGTGAGTGACAGTGTCGAATCCCTCCAGAACCCCGCCGGTGACAGTGCGCCCGTGCAGGCGTCGGCGGAGCTGCGCGTGCGGTGGCAGCAGTTGGCCGATGAGGTGCGCGAGCATCAGTTCCGGTATTACGTGCGGGACGCGCCGATCGTTTCCGATGGCGAGTTCGACACGCTGCTACGGAAGTTGCAGGCGCTGGAGGAGTCGCATCCGGATCTGCGGACGCCCGATTCGCCGACCCAGATGGTCGGCGGCGGCTTCGCGACCGACTTCACCGCGGTCGACCATCTGGAGCGAATGCTGTCGCTGGACAATGTCTTCGACTTCGATGAGCTGCGCACCTGGGCGAGCAAGGTGGAAGCCGAGGCCGGATCCAACCTGCACTATCTGTGCGAGGTGAAGATCGACGGCGTCGCGCTGAACCTGGTGTACGAGAACGGCAAGCTGGTGCGCGGCGCCACCCGCGGCGACGGGCGCACCGGTGAAGACGTCACGTTGAACGCACGCACCATCGAAGACATCCCCGGTGAACTGACACCGACCGCGGAGTTCCCGGTCCCGGCGCTGCTCGAGGTGCGCGGCGAGGCCTACATGCGGCTAGAGGATTTCGAGACGCTCAACGCCGCCATCGTCGCGGAAGGCAAACCGCCGTACGCGAATCCGCGCAACACCGCGGCCGGTTCGCTGCGGCAGAAGGATCCGTCGGTGACGGCGCGGCGACGGCTGCGGATGATCTGCCACGGCTTCGGCCGCATCGAAGGATATGCGCCGACCTCGCAGCACGAGGCCTACCGGGCGCTCGCCGCGTGGGGGCTGCCGGTGTCCGAGCACACGCGGCTCGTGCAGGGCATCGACGCGGTGATCGAGCGGGTCGCCTACTGGGGTGAGCACCGCCACGACATCGAGCACGAGATCGACGGCCAGGTCATCAAGATCGACGAGATGGCGTTGCAGCGCCGCCTCGGGTCGACGTCGCGGGCGCCGCGCTGGGCCATCGCGTACAAGTATCCGCCGGAAGAAGCGACCACCAAGCTTCGCGATATCCAGGTCAATGTCGGTCGCACCGGGCGGGTTACGCCGTTCGCGGTGATGGAGCCGGTGTCGATCGCGGGCTCCACCGTCTCGATGGCCACGCTGCACAACGCGTCCGAGGTCAAGCGCAAGGGCGTGCTGATCGGCGACACCGTCACCATCCGCAAGGCCGGCGACGTGATCCCCGAGGTGCTCGGCCCGGTGGTCGACGCGCGCACCGGCGACGAACGCGAATTCGTCATGCCGACGCACTGCCCCGAATGCGGCACCGAACTCGCGCCCGCCAAAGAGGGCGACGCCGATATCCGCTGCCCCAACCAGCAGTACTGCCCGGCGCAGTTGCGCGAGCGGGTCTTCCACGTCGCCGGCCGCGGCGCCTTCGACATCGAAGCACTCGGCTACGAGGCCGCGGTCGACCTGCTCAAATCCGGCGCGATCTCCGACGAAGGCGACCTGTTCGACCTCGACGAAGCCGACCTGCTGACCACCACGCTGTTCGCCAACAAGAGCGGCACGCTGTCCGCCAACGGCAAACGGCTACTGGAGAATCTGGAATCCGCCAAGGACCGTCCGCTGTGGCGCGTGCTGGTCGCCTTGTCGATCCGCCATGTCGGCCCCACCGCGGCCCGCGCGCTCGCCGCGGAATTCGCCAGCATGGAACGCATCATGGAAGCCTCCGCCGAGGAGCTCGGCGCCGCCGACGGCGTCGGCCCGACCATCGCGAACGCCGCCGCCGAATGGTTCACCGTCGACTGGCATCGCGCCATCGTCGACAAGTGGGCGGCCGCGGGCGTGCGCATGGAAGACGAACGCGACGAATCGATCGAGCGCAACCTCGAGGGCCTGTCCATCGTCGTCACCGGTTCGCTGCAAGGCTTTACGCGGGACGGCGCCAAGGAAGCGATCCTGCTCCGCGGCGGCAAGGCGGCCAGCTCGGTCTCGAAGAAGACGGCGTTCGTGGTCATCGGTGATTCGCCCGGCACCAAGGCGGCCAAGGCCGAGGAGCTGGGGGTGCCGATCCTGGACGAGGACGGTTTCCGGCGGCTTCTCGACGAGGGCCCGGAGGCGGTGACTCCGCCGGTAGCGGACGCCGAGTAGCGCGGTTGGATGTCCTGCGCCGCTGGGTGGCCTGCTGCGGAGCGCGATGTCGACGTCGAAGTAGTCGCGGACCTCCGCTACGCCTCGGGGCGTAGGCGGGCTGTCGCCGCCAGCCGGATTCATCTCGCAACGCGGGGCGACAGGCTGGGACGCATGTGGAAACTGAACCGCCGCTGGCGTCAGACAACGCTCATTGTTCACATCGTCGCCGCGGGCGCGTGGATCGGCATCGACGTCATCGTCGCCGTGCTGGTCGCCGTCGGCCGGTTCGGCTCGGGCGTCGAGACCAGAAGCCTTGCCTACCAAGCACTCGCGGCCTTCGTGGTGTGGCCGATGCTGATTTCCGCGCTGGTGTGCCTGGCCACCGGATTGCTGCTGGGCCTGGGCACCAAATGGGGTTTGGTTCGCTACTGGTGGGTGCTGGTCAAGCTGGTGCTCAACCTGGGGCTGTGCCTGCTCATCGTGACAGCGCTGCGGCCGGGCATGGCCGAGGTCGGAGGCTACGGCAGGGAGCTGCTGACCGGCGCGCCCGATCCGGCGGCGGTGTCGGAACTCTTCTACCCGCCCGCGGTGTCGCTGACCGCCCTTGCGATCGCGACCGTGCTCAGCGTTGCCAAACCCTGGGGGCGTGTCCGACGCGGGTCGCGCCCACGTGGCGACACCAAACGCCAACTCGTTACCGCGCGCCGTTGATGATCCGCGCGTCACGTCGGCGGCTATTGAAAGAAGTAGCGTCAGTTGCTCGCCGGTGTGGAGAAGGCGCTGTGCGCTCCTTCAGTGTTTTGCCGGAGGCTAGCGCGAGCGAACAAGGCGGCTGGGTACGCGCCGGGCGAACGACGCTTGACCTGAACTATCGTTTAGGTATCACGATGGTGGTGACTGAACAGGAGGTCACCATGATTCACCATCGCAATGCTCTGATCACGGGTGCTTCGGCAGGGTTGGGGCTGGCGCTGAGCCGGGAACTTGTCCGCCGCGGATGGCGGGTGGTCGGCACCGGGCGCCGGGCGGGTCGGCTCACGAGTGTTCGGACGGAGCTGGGTTCGGCATTTCTCGCGGTACCCGGGGATGTCGGGGATCCGGCGCATCGTGCGCGGCTGGCGGAAGCTACCGAGGCGCTGGGGCAGCTCGACCTCGTCGTGAACAACGCGAGCTCGCTCGGGTCGAGTCCGTTGCCGCCGCTCGCGGGGTATCCACTCGACGTGCTGGAGAAGATCTATCGCACCAATGTTGTTGCGCCGCTGGCTATTCTACAGTTCGCGTTGCCGCTGCTGCGGGACGCGAACGGTGTCGCGGTGAACATCAGCTCCGATGCCGGTGTCGAGCCGTACCCCGGCTGGGGTGGTTACGGTTCGTCCAAGGCGGCGCTGGACCAGCTCACCGCGATCCTGGCCGCCGAGCATCCGGAGCTCTCGATCTACGCCTTCGATCCCGGTGACATGCGCACCGAAATGCACCAGGCCGCGTTCCCCGGTGACGACATCTCCGACCGTCCGGCGCCGGAGACCGTGGTACCGGCCCTGCTCCGGCTGATCGAGCAGCGCCCCAAGAGCGCTCGCTACACCGCTGCCGATTTCACCGAGGTCGTCCGATGAACAGCACACTGTCTACAGCGGGCGGAGGAGCTCGATGACCGTCTCGGTGGCCGAACGGGCCTTCGTGTTGCCGCCGGAGCGGAACGCGACGCAACCACCGGAAGCACGCGGGCTCGCCCGCGACGAAGTGCGGTTGCTGGTGGCGCAGGATGGGCTGACGCACGCCCGGTTCAACGAACTGCCGCAGCATCTGCGCCCCGGTGACCTTGTGGTGGTGAACAATTCAGCGACGATGTCCGCCGCGGTCGACGGGTTTCTCGGCGACCGGCCGGTCACCCTGCACTTCTCGACCTGGCTGGACGACGGCCGGTGGGTGGTGGAAGTCCGCTCTCCGGAACGGATTCCGTTTCCGCACCGAGCCCTCGCGCCGGGCGTCACGCTGGAGCTACTGGGCGGCGCTCGAGCCACTCTGGTCGAACCGTGGTTGCCACCGGCCCGGCGTTTGTGGAGCGCTGAGCTCACCGGCGACCCGTATCAGCTGATGCGGAGTCACGGGTATCCGATCACCTATTCGTATGTGCCGCAACGCTGGTCGGCTTCGTACTACACGACAGCCTTCGGCCGTATTCCCGGCAGCGCGGAAATGCCGAGCGCCGCACGGCCGTTCACCGATCGGCTGGTATTGGATCTGCTGACCTCCGGTGTCGGCGTCGCGCCGATCACTCTGCACACCGGGGTGTCCTCACCGGAAACCGGCGAACCACCGAGCCCGGAACGCCGCACTGTCCCCGCCGCCACCGCCCGCCTCGTCAACGACACAAAGGCTGCGGGCGGACGCGTGATCGCGGTCGGCACCACGGTGACTCGCGCCCTGGAATCCGCCGCCGATCCCGCCGGCCGGGTTCATCCGGCGGCGGGCTGGACGGAACTCGTACTCGGCGCGGACAATCCGGCCCGCGTCGTCGACGGCCTGATCACCGGCTGGCACGCACCGGGCGCCTCGCACCTGGACCTGCTGGTAGCGGTAGCAGGCGAAGGGGTGGTGTGTGACGCCTACGCGGCGGCCCTGGACACCGGCTACCTGTGGCACGAATTCGGTGACAGCGCACTACTACTGCGCTGACTGCCCTTAGACCGGCGTCAGCACTACCGACGCGGATTTCTGCGCGGGCAGCGGAATCTGCGCGCAGTGCCCGGGATCGAGCTCACGGTTGAGCGGCCTGGCTCCATATCCGCTGTACTCGACACGCACGGTGACCTTTACCGGCCCCACCGAACACACCTTGGACACCCACCGCGGCGACGAGAAACTCGCCGACCCCGCCTGACAATGATTGTCTCCGCCTTCGAAGAAGATTCGCGCGGTGCCATCCGGACACGGCGACCCCGCCACCGCCTGCGGCACGAAGATCACCGACCCGAGCCCCATCGCGGCGATAACCGCGCTCCGAAGTGCCACCCGCCGTACTGAAATTTCCATCGCTACCTACTCGCTCGAAACTTTCGCACCGCATCGCACACGGCAACTACTGCGCCCAGCATGCTAGTGCGACTTGTCCAGCTTGTCCGCACTTCGGTCAGCCACGATCCGGGTACAGCAACTCGTCGACGGCGATGGCGGTGTCGGCGTAGTGCACTGGAATGAGCTGGCCCGGGTGGTATTCCCGGACGGTGCGGTAGCCGGTGGGCGTGGGGTCGGTGTGCTCGTAGATGACGCCCTCGGTGACGACCCAATACACCTCGTACCCGTCACGGCTGTACAACCTCGCCTTGATTCCGAGGTCCTCGCGAACGGTTTCATGTGAGACCTCGACCAGCAACAGCACATCGGCGGGATGCCACATCGAGATCTTTCGTCCGACCTTCCCGATGGCTTCGCTGCCTTGACGTCGAATCCAGCAATCAGGGTCCGGTAGGGAGTCGCCAGTGGGGAGCGACGCGCCAGTCACCACGACCCCTTCGCCGGGAAGTGTTCTAACGACCCGAAACAGGGTTTCACCATGCCAGTCCCCGATCCCCACTGGCCAAACCTCCCCCTCGATGAGTTCGACCCGATGGTCGAACTCACCCGCCTCCCACGCGCGCACGAACTCGTCGCGGGTCCAGCGGCGTTCGATCGGGGCCTCGGTCATGTGCTCAGGCTATCGCTAACTCGGTGGCGGGAACAGGTCGTTCGCGGCGACGGTGTCGTCGGCGGGGTGTGGTGGTCATGAGCACAACCTACGTCGGGCACAAGGCGCGAAGTTCCTCAGCGGGCGACAAATGCGCAGGTAGGAGCAAGTATTTCAGAGTTATACACAACTGTCGCGGAAGGTTGCTAACAGGAGCGAGCTGCCCTGTATGTCGCACACCCGCCGTGCGCAGGCAAGGATGGCAGCGTGTTGCGGAGCTTTCAGGTGGAGAATCATCGGTCACTGGCCGAACGGCAGGAACTGCGGTTGTACCGGGGGAGTGGGCCGGTGGCGGTGCCGGTGACGGCGGTGCTCGGGTCGCCGGCGGCGGGGAAGTCCAGCCTGATCGGGGCGCTGGGGCAGATGCGGGACGCGGTGCTGAATTCGGTGACGGGGTGGGACCCCTATGCCGGGCCGGTGCGATCGCCGCACCTCGGATTCCCGGATCGGCCAACGGAATTCGTGGCCGCCTTCGTCGCGGAGGGGGTCCCCTATACCTATGGGTTCCGGTTGGACAACGCCGATGTGACGGCGGAGTGGTTGTACACCCATCCGCGGAACCGGAAGCGAATCGTGTTCGAGCGCAACGGCGATCAGATCAAGGTCGGTCCGATGTTCGAGGCGGCCCGCTACGGGATTGCCGCGCTGGTACCGCTGGTGCGCCCGAACGCGTTGCTGCTCAGCCTGGCCGGGCAGATGTACGCCGAGGCGCTGGTGCCCGCCTACCGGTGGTTCTCCGCGCTGCTGGAGGTGCAGGCGGGTGCGCCGGACCCGGCCGAGGTGGCGCATCGGCTGGGCGGGCACGTCTCCCGGTCCGCCGAGAACGCCGCGCGACTGCTCCTGCTGCTCCGTGCCGCCGACCTGGGCATCACGGATCTGCTTGTCGCCGAACATGATCCGATGTACGCCGACTACCTGCGGGACCTGGACGGCGACATCGCCGCGACCGCCGAGCAGGCCGACCTGTGCGCCACCTCGCCCGGCCATGCCGAGAATCTGTTGCGGGCCAACGGAATCACCCCGCTGATGCTGGACCGCGAACTCGCCAATCTGCGGGCCGCACGCGACGCGCTCTACTCCCGGATGGTCGCCCGCCGCGGCGCCGGCCTGAATGTGATGCACGAGGGCATAGCGGCCCCCTTCGACATCACCGACGAATCCGCCGCCACCCTGTCCCTGCTGCGGCTGCTCCCGACGATGCTGGACGCGCTCGACGCGGGCCGCGTGCTCGCGGTCGACGACCTCGGCGCGCACCTGCCCGCCGAACAGGCCGACCGCCTGATCCAGCTGTTTCAGAACCCGGAAACCAATTCCCGTGGCGCCCAGCTGATCTACACCACCAGCAACCGAGCGTTGATCGATCGCGGCAACGGCCGCTCGCAGCGCACCCGCACCGCGGTCTGGCAGGTCCGCCGGACCGAGCGGGGAGCCAGCGAGCTCGCCGTGCTCTAGCCGCGCTGACTAGGATGAATGGCATGTTGCAGTTCGTATTCCTCGTGGTCATGGTGGTCGCCCTGGCCACCCTGGTGGTGCCGTTGCTGCGCCGGCGCGGGGCGTCGGGGCTGGGGGCGGGCCAGCGGGGAGTGCCGCCGGAAAGCGGCTCGGTGTATGTCACCGGTATCAGCCCGCGCCCGCTCGACGGAACCGAGGAATTCGTCACCATCACCGGCAATCTGAGCGGCCCGTCGGTTTCGGAGGCGGTCGTGTACGGCCGCTGGGTGTGGGATGTGAACCAGTGGCCGACGGTCGGCGAATTCATCCCGGTCGTCTACCCGGCCGGGAAGCCGGACCGCTGGCAGCCCGTGCATCCCGGTGCCCGGTCGCTGTGGGGGTAGCCGCGCGTCAAGGGCAGTTGCCGCTGGTGGCAGTATTCCCGGTATGGGTGCACACGACTCCGCGGTCGTCATCCGGACGGCAAACCCGGACGAATACGACGCGATCGGCGAGCTGACGGTCGACGTCTACGTCGGCGAGGGATACGTCCAGGCAGACAGCCTCTACGTCACCGAACTGGGCGATACCCCCAAGCGTGCGGCCGCGGCGCAGATCCTGGTGGCCACGCACGAGGATCGGGTGGTCGGCTCGCTCACCGTTGCCCGGCCCGGCACCCCCTACGCCGAGATCGCCCGGCCGGGTGAGCTCGAGTTCCGGATGCTGGCGGTGTCGAAGACGGCGCGCGGTCTCGGCGCGGGCACGGCGCTGGTGCGAACCGTCCTCGATATCGCCGCGGCGGAATCGTTCGAAGCGGTGGCGCTCACCACCATGCCCGCCATGGCTGATGCCCGCCGGCTCTACGACCGTTTCGGTTTCGTCCCGGTCCCCGAGCGGGACTGGCTCACCCCTTCGGGCGAGCAGCTACGCGTGCTCCGACTGCAACTCTCCTGAGTCACAACCTTTTTCAGCCGAGAACGGTGGCGACGATTCCGGCGAGGTAGCCCAGCCGCGCGACCTCCGACGGCCGGAAATCCGGTCCGCCCGGACGACCGAGCATCAGCACCTTCCCGGTATTGCCGAGCGGCGCGGCCGCGAGCTTGGTGTCCATATCGCGCCAGATCTGCGGCACCCAATCGGCCTCGGGATCGAGCACCGCGGGCTTCTCCAGCGGCATCCAGGGCGCCGAAGCCGCCTGGGTCTGCGGCGCGCTCTGGCTGCCGACCACCCGATAGGCGCCCTGCGGGCCCATGTCGAGGATGGTGGACCAGCCCACGCGCAGCACCCGGGGCGCACCGTCGACGAGGACCTGCATCCGGTCGTCGCGCGCGCTGGCGACCTGATCGATCAGCTCGAGTTCCCGATGGGTGTCCAAGACGCCCGAGTACGGGCGGATCGAATCCACGCGCACGTCACCGATGGATTCCGCCGCGGTGATGAGGGTGTCGGGCAGCGCGCCGGGCGGCACCTCCACGACGAGATCGTCGATCGCGAAGCCGGCCCCGCGCTCGACCACGTCGAGGGAGAGGATGTCGGCACCCACCGAACCCAGGGCGAGTGCCAGGGAGCCGAGGCTTCCCGGGCGATCCGGAAGTTGCACGCGGAGCAGATAAGACACGCGCGTTCCTTTCCTCTGGGCCGGCCGAGCCTGGTGATCGGTTACCCGGGTCTGGCAATACTTACACCCCCGGGCGACGGTTATCGAGTCGAACAGCCGCCAGTGACCAACGCCACGCGGCGTTTTGACGGCGCGGCGGCGTGTCACGCTAGGCGGCGGGGGTGTGTCGATCCGCTGCGGGCTGCGGTGGGCGGCGCACCTCGGCGGGTCGGTAGGCTACCGTCTGGCCGAATCTCTTCGAAAATCCCAGCATCACGCTCAACATGCCGAAAGGGGTCCTGCGGTGCCCGCCATCTCCCGCGACGAGGTAGCTCACCTCGCCCGGCTGTCCCGGCTCGCGCTGTCCGATGCCGAACTGGATCAGTTCGCCGGTCAGCTGGATTCGATCCTGAGTCACGTACGGACCATCAACGAGGTCGCCGCCGCCGACGTCCCGCCCACCTCGTCGCCCAATCCGACGACGAACGTGACCCGGCCCGATGAGGTCCAGCCGAGCCTGACGCCCGGGGAAGCGCTCTCGGGTGCGCCCGCGGTGGAGGAACAGCGGTTCATGGTTCCGCAGATTCTGGGAGAGGGCGCATGAGCGACCTGACCACGCGCACCGCCGCGGAGCTGGCCGAGCAGATCCATGCTCGCGAGGTGACCTCGGTCGAGGTGACGCAGGCGCACCTGGATCGCATCGCCGAATCCGACGGGGAGATCCACGCTTTCCTGCATGTCGCCGGTGACCAGGCTCTGGAAGCCGCCGCGAAGGTCGACGCCGACCTGGCCGCCGGCAAGGCGCCCGCCTCCGCGCTCGCCGGTGTCCCGCTGGCGCTCAAGGACGTGTTCACCACCACGGACATGCCCACCACCTGCGCCTCGAAGATCCTCGAAGGCTGGGTCTCGCCCTACGACGCGACGGTCACCACGCGCCTGCGCGAGGCCGGCATCCCGATCCTCGGCAAGACCAATATGGACGAGTTCGCCATGGGCTCCTCCACCGAGAACTCGGCCTACGGCCCGACCCGCAACCCGTGGGACACCACCCGCATTCCGGGCGGTTCCGGCGGCGGTTCGGCGGCGGCGCTGGCCGCGCACCAGGCGCCGCTGGCCATCGGCACCGACACCGGCGGCTCCATCCGCCAGCCCGCCGCGGTCACCGCGACCGTCGGCACCAAGCCCACCTACGGCACGGTGTCCCGGTTCGGTCTGGTCGCGTGCGCGTCCTCGCTGGATCAGGGTGGTCCGTGTGGTCGCACCGTGCTCGATACCGCGCTGCTGCACGAGGTCATCGCCGGGCACGATCCGCGCGACTCCACCTCCCGCAAGGTGCCGGTGCCGCCGGTGGTCGCGGCCGCGCGCGAAGGCGCCAAGGGTGACCTGCGCGGCCTGAAGGTCGGCGTGGTCAAGGAACTGCATTCCGACAGCTACCAGTCGGGTGTCATCGAATCCTTCGACGCCGCGGTCGCGGTGCTGAAGGAACTCGGCGCCGAAGTCGTCGAAGTGTCCTGCCCGAACTTCGAATACGCGCTGTCGGCGTACTACCTGGTGATGCCTTCGGAGGTGTCGTCGAACCTGGCTCGTTTCGACGCGATGCGCTACGGCCTGCGCGTCGACGACGACGGCCGGCACAGCGCCGACCAGGTCATGGCGGCCACCCGGGCCGCCGGTTTCGGCCCGGAAGTCAAGCGCCGCATCATGCTCGGCACCTACGCGCTGTCGGCCGGGTACTACGACGAGTACTACGGCCAGGCGCTGAAGGTGCGCACGCTGATCACGCGCGACTTCGACCAGGCCTACGAGCAGGTCGACGTACTGGTCTCGCCGACCAGCCCGTTCACCCCGTGGAAGCTGGGCGAGAAGGTCGACGATCCGCTGGCGATGTACCTGTCGGACCTGTGCACCCTGCCCACCAACCTGGCCGGGCATCCGGCGATGTCGGTGCCGTCGGGGCTGAGCAAGGACGACGGGATGCCGGTCGGGTTCCAGATCATGGCGCCCGCGCTGGCCGATGATCGCCTGTACCGCGTCGGTGCGGCGTACGAAGCGGCGCGCGGCCCCATCAACTGAGATCAGATAGCGGCGGGGTGGAACCAGGTTTCGGGTTCCACCCCGTTCTGCTGCACCGGCCAGGTGATCCGGGATCCGCAGGTAGTTGTGGCGTCAGGGGCCGGCGGGGTGGAACCGGGCTTCGGGTCCACCCCCGTTCTGCTATGCGGGCCAGGTGAATTCGGGATCCGTCAGGTAATCCTGGCGGCGGGCGTCCAGGGCCATGGTGACCATTTGGTGGGCGCCGGGGCCAATTACCTTGCGGACCGGAGGGTTCGGCATGGCGACCAGGTCGAGGATCGCCGCGGCGGCGACTTCCGGTCCCGGTTCGGTCGATTCGGGGGCCTCCGCAGGCTCGTGCGTGCTCGGCGCGGATTCGTCTGGGGTGTGCGCGGATTCGGCTTGGACGAGCGGGCCCCAGTAGTCCGGCATACCGAAGAGGGCTTGGCGCTGCTCGGTGTAGGCGGGCAGTTCCGTGCCGAACTTCATGCTCGACTTCGCCCAGTCGGTGTCGAAGCCGCCCATTTGGGCGAGGGTGACATGGATGCCGAAGGGCCGCAGTTCGTCGGCCAGCGAAGCGCTGAACCCTTCCAGGGCCCACTTGCTCGCGTTGTACAGGCCGAACAACGGCAGGCTGCCGACCGCGCCGACCGTCGAGATCTGCACGATGTGGCCGGAACCCTGCGCCCGCAGGTGCGGTACCGCCGCCTGCGAAACCCAGAGGGCGCCATAAAAGTTGGTGTCCATCTGGTCGCGGATCTCGGCCTCGGTGAGTTCTTCGAGGGCACCGACAAGGCCATAGCCCGCGTTGTTGATGATCACGTCGATGGTGCCGACCTTGTCGAAAGCGGCGTTCACCGTGTCGATTACGGCGCCGCGGTCGCGAACGTCCAACGGCAGCACCGTGAGTCGCTCGTCCCGCAGATCTTCCATGGTCTTCGGATCGCGGGCGGTCGCGACGACGCGGTCACCCTGGGCGAGGGCGGCGGTGGTGAAGGCGCGGCCGAGGCCGCGGTTGGCGCCGGTGATGAACCAGGTGCGGGTCATGGTGACTCCTTTCGTCGCGAGACGATCCGTCTCGTTGGAACGAGGACGACACTGCCAGCCGACTTCGAAGTTGTCAAGACGAGACGGTTCGTCTCTCTCTAGACTCGGCGCATGCCCGAAACGCCCAGCGCAGCCCGGCGCAGTGAACGCGCCCGCGCCGCGATCCTGAACGCCGCCACCGAGCTGATTCGCGAATTGCCCAACGCGAAGCTCACTGTGGAGGTGATCGCTTCCCGCGCGGGTGTCGGTAAGCAGACGATCTACCGATGGTGGCCTTCCAAGGGCGCGGTGGTGTGCGACGCCATGCTCGAACTCGACTCCGGCCCGGACGGATTGGCCCTGCCGGACACCGGCGATATCCGCGCCGACCTACTCCCGCAGATGCGCGGTTCGGTCGCCGCACTCACCGACCCCGGCTTCGAATCGTTCCTGCGCGCGATCTACATCGAGATCCAGCAGGATCCCGCACCCGGCGCTCTCTACCGCGAGCGCCTCCTGTTGCCCCACCGTGCCGCCATCGCCGAACGCCTCACGGCCGCAATCGTTTCCGGCGAACTCCGCGCCGATCTGAACCTGGAACTGGCCTTGGATCTGCTACTCGGCCCGATCCAGAGCCGGTGGTCCCTCGGCCTCGGCGGCCTCGACGAAGCCTATGCCGACGCCGCGCTGGACGCTGCCCTCGCCTACCTCCGCGCGTGACGTCGCCTCTCAGGACCTCCGCGCGTGATGTCGCCTCTCGGGACCTCCGCGCGTGATGTCGCCTCTCGGGACCTCCGCGCGTGATGTCGCCTCTCGGGACCGCCGCGCGTGACGTTGCCCCTCGCGACCGCCGCGCGTGGCGTCGCTGTCGTTGCTATGCGCGGCCGACGCCTGGGGTCAGCGGCTGTGCTGGGACTCGGCTTGGCGCTGGACGGCCGCGGTCATGCCTTCGAATCCGTTGCGCAGGTGCTTGCCGAGTGCGGCGCGGACGACCGGGTTGAGCCAGCCGTTGAGTTCGAAGTGGGATTCGTAGCGGGTGCGCTCGGGTGTGACGGCGGTGACGGTGTGTGAGCGCAGGCTGTGCAGGGTGCCGAGGGGGACCGGCTTCATGGTGTAGCTGAATTCACGTCCGGGGGTGTGGCTGCGCATGTATTCGCGCTGGCGCAGGCGTTTGGGGCCGAGTTGTACGAGCATGTCGATCGGTTCGCCCGGGATCAGGCTCGTCTTCGCCTCCAGGCAGAAGGGGTTCCAGTCGCCGTAGTGCGCGAAGTCGGTGAGCACCTGCCACACCACCTCGGCGGGGGCGTCGATGTAGACAGCGGCGTCGATGGTCAGTCCCATGCGAGAAAACTAGAACACGTTTCAGGATGCGTCAACGGTCAGCAGGTCCCGAGGTCTGTGCCCTGGTCGGTGCCGTAGCGGTGGCCGTGCCCGGCGGGTGCGTCGAGGGCGGCGAGCAGGTCGGCTGTGGTCTGGACGAAGCTCGCCACCGGAAGCCACTGCGGGACAGGGGCGTCCACGCGAGTTCCGGACAGATCCGGGGCGCGCCACAGCAGCGACGGCGACCAGTGCACCACCGGGTCGGAGCTGTTGGCCAGCACTGTCGCGCCCGACCGGTACACGTGACCGGCCGGCGGTCCCGCCCACAGGACGGCGCAGGTGCGACGGTCCTGATCGGCGTCATCGGTGAAGACCGAACTGCCGCCATATGCTCCGAGACTCTGGCCATAGACGAACAGCCGGTTCTTCCCGCCGAGCTCGGCGCTGCGCTGCTCCACGGCGGCGAACAACGCGCGCGCGGCGGCGATGGCCTCGTCACGGCCGAAGACGAACGTCACCCAGCTCGGTGCGTAGGAGTACTGCATGCCGACCACCGCGGCGTCGTCACCGAACCGCTGCGCGAATCCTTTCATCGCATTCGCGTCGATCCATCCCGATCCGGTCGGAACCGCGACGACGATGTTCGACTTGGCGAACCCGCCGGACCGCTCCAACTCCCGGATCGTCAGCGCCACACGGGAATCCAGATGAGGCGCGGATTCCACTCCGGCATAGACCCGGACCGGCCCCTCGGCTTGGCCGGAGACGAACTTACGCCCCTCCGCGCCGAGTGACCCCCAGCTGACCGCCGACTCGGCACTGCCCGATCTCGCGAATGAAACCGGCTGCACCAGAGCGGGATCCATCACATGGTTCGCCGCGGCATAGGTACTCTGCCGCCACCCTACGAAACTCGGGACCAGCACGAGATATCCGGCCGCCGCGGCCACCACGGTCAACGCGATACTGCGGGCAAGACCCAACCGCCTCAACGCCCACCGGAATCCACGCGCGATACCGGTGCACACTCCGACAAGCAGTGCCGCACCGAGCGCGCATCGCAACCAGTAATCGGGCCCGATCGGCGGGGTCCCCATCGCAGACCGCAGCGCGTTCTGCCAATGCCCCGCCTGCGCCGCCGCGCCGACGATCAGGAGCGTGCTCAACGCGAACAGCGGACGACGTGCACCTGGGAACCGCGTATTGATATCGAATTTCCAGCGCCGCAGCACCATTCGAAGTAGTCCCGCCACCGCGAGGACGATCACGATCAGCAACGCGGTCAAGATGGCCTGCGCCCCAGGGGTTCTTGGCAAGAGTCCTGGCGACAGTGAAACCAGCGCGCCGATCCCGATCGCCGAGGTGGTGCCGACTCGTGGCGCGCTGGACAGCACCTTCCGCGCTGTCGCCTGCACCCGCTGCGAGCGCTTCCCCGGCTCGGACGCCCGTGTCGGCGCGGCAGCCTCCGCGCCGACAGTGTCTGGTCTTTCGAGGGTGGTCGTCATCATGAAACCTCCTGCAACGTGCCGTGTTTCAACAAATTCGCGGGACCCGCTACCGCGTTCGCCGAGCAATCTCCCTGGTGTCCCGGCCCGCTGTCGGCCGTGCCCGAGGCGTCAACGAGACGACGAGGACTCGGCAGCTCGTAGGCCTTCAGTCGAGCTGTAGCTGCGGGCGCTCGGGTGTCGCCGGAACGCCGGGGCAATTGCGGCCCCGTCTTCCGGCCAGAGGAAAGTTCTGACCTCATGCGAGCGCCCCGGCTGCGGCAGGGGTGACGGGTGCGAGCCGCGGTCGGCGCAGAGCAGGCAGTCGCCCGCCGAACAGCGTGCGTGCCAGTGCGAGGAGTGCCGTGACTCCGAGCCCAGCCAGCGCGAAAATGCCGAAATGCCAACTGTTGAGACCGGATTCGGCAACCGGGGCGCCGTAATCCTGACGACGGGAGTTCAGGTCGACGAAGGCGTCCGCGACATCGGCCATGGTGAAGCACTCGGCGCGGCCGACCGCGGTGGTGCGAGTGGTGCAGGCTTCCTGCATGCGGCGGTCGAGAGTGGAGTCGACGGCCTGGCGCGCCCAGGGGCCGAGGGGCGCTCCGCTGCGATCGGCGTAGCGGAGCAGGTCGTAGCCGAGATCGTGGGCCCGGCAGGCCAGTTCGAATTCCGCGGGGAGCGGGACGGGGGAGGAGCAGCCGCCACTCGGGTTGACCAGGAGCCCGCGCTCGGTGCCCGGCTCGTACCCGATGACCGACGCGAAGTCCGCGGGCAGCTGAGCGGCCGAACCGGGGCCACCCGCCGTGAGATTCACGACCGCCGTTGCCGCCGCGGCATTTTCGATGCGGGGCTCGGCCACCGACGCCGCGTGGGTCACCGGGGCGAGCGCGACAGTCGCCGCCATCGTCGTCAGCACGACGGCGGTCACCGCGGCACACCGCTCCAGCTTGGTGCGGCGCGGGTTCGCGGGGGACATCTCATCGGCCGCTGTTTCAGCGCCGGCCTGCCGGGCGGTGGTCGGGAAGCTCATGATCGGTAACGCTAGGAATCGGCAGCGCCCGCCCACCTCACGCCGAAGTGCGGTTTCGGGTCCCGTGCCTGCGGGGGAGCGGGCCGATGATCTCCCACCGGGGTACGGGGTCGCGGTTCACCCGACGGTATGACGCGGTCCAGGCCGCGGGTTTCTACTGTCATAGGTATGAAGCAGCAAATCCGTGCCCGGAAGAAGGCCCTGCCACCGCGCCTGTTGTTCGATATCGGCAGCGTGGCCGTGGCGCTCGTCTTCTATGTGATCGCGTGGCCGACGCTGCACCTCACCCATATGGTGCCGATCGCGGCACAGCCGGGCGTGGCCGCGCTGGCCGCTTTCCCGGTGCTGTTCGTGCGCGTGAATCCGGCGCTGGGCTGGGCGATTTCCGCGGGTTCGGCGCTGCTCATCGCGTTGGCGATCCCGCATCAGTCCGGCAATGACATGCCGTTCCAGGTGATTCACGTGCTGGCGCTGCTCATTCTGCTGTTGGCGGTGGGGGTGCGTGCGCCGATGCAGCTGGTCGCGGTGGCGTGGGCGGGCACAGCGCTGCTGTTCGCCACGACCATGCCGGGTTCGGGCGCGGGTGCGGCCTGGGGTTGGCCGATCGGGCTGGCCGCGGTGGTGCTGGTGGGTCTGCTGATCCGCTGGCTGGTCGCTTCGCGGGCGCAGTTGCTGCAGCAGGAGGAGGCGAACGAGCTGGAGCGGGCGCGGCGCACGATCCTCGAGGAGAAGGCGCGTATCGCCCGTGACCTGCACGATGTGGTCGCGCACCACATGTCGCTGGTGGTGGTGCAGGCGCAGACCGCGCCGTATCGGGTCGAGGGTGTGACCCCGGCCGCGCGTGCGGAGTTCGATTCCATCGGGGCGACGGCGCGGGAGGCGTTGAACGAGATCCGCGGGATGCTCGGGGTGCTGCGCAGTGACGGTCAGCTGCCGGAAACCGCGCCGCAGCCCAAGGCCAGCGATCTGCTCGGCTTGTTCGAGGGTGCGCGCCGGGCGGGTGTCGACATCGACTGGACGGTCGAGGGTGACCTCGTCGCGGTTCCGGAAACCACCGGGCTGGCGCTGTATCGGATCGCGCAGGAGTCGCTGTCCAACGCTTCCCGGCATGCACCGGGTGCACCGGTCCGAGTCGAGCTGATCAGCGGGGCCGACCTGGTGCTGCGGGTCGGAAATGGTCCGGGCGCGACGCCGGCTCGGCCGTCGGCCAATGGCGGGCACGGCATCGCGGGCATGCAAGCCCGGGCGTTGGCGGCCGGTGGCGAACTGACCGCGGGTCCGCGTCCCGACGGCGGGTACGAAGTTCAGGCCCGGTTGCCGCTGGGCCCGCCGCTCCTGGGCACCCCGGATTTCGCAGTGGGTGCGCCGCCGCTGTCGTCCTGAGCGCTGGGGCGGATCCCTGGTCGGCGAGATCTCGCTGACCAGGGACGCGCGCTGCGGGTGGGTGCGCGCGGTTAAGGTGATCCGGTGGCTATAACGGTTTTGATCGCCGATGACCAGGCGATGGTTCGCCAGGGTTTCGGCGCCCTGCTCGCCGCGCAACCCGATATCAGCGTGATCGGGGACGCGCCGGACGGGAAGGCCGCGGTGGCGGAGGCGAAGCGGCTGCGCCCGGACGTGGTGCTGATGGACGTGCGGATGCCCGAGATGAACGGGCTCGACGCCGCGCGCGCGATCCTCGCGGCCGGGTTCGATCCGCCGGTGCGGGTGCTGATGCTCACCACCTTCGATATCGACGACTACGTTTACGAGGCACTGAGCTTGGGCGCGAGCGGATTTCTGCTCAAGGACGCGCCCGCCGAGGAACTGGTGCGCGCGGTGCGGGTGGTCGCCGAGGGGCAGGCGCTGCTGGCGCCCACCGTCACGCGCCGCCTGATCGCCGATGTCACCAGCCGCCGCAACCACACACGCGCGAAACCCACTCCCGCCCTTGCGTCTTTGACGCCCCGGGAACGGGAGGTGCTGGAGCTGATCGCCAAGGGGATGTCCAATACCGAGATCGCCGAGGCGCTGTTCGTTGCCGAGCAGACCGTGAAAACCCATGTCTCCAAGGTCTTCTCGAAACTGGACCTGCGGGATCGGGCGCAGGCGGTCGTGCTCGCCTACGAGTCGGGACTGGTCACACCAGGCTGATCACCGCGGGCATTTGCCCCCGCGCAGTTCGCCGAGGTGCCGATCCAGCAGCTCGGCGAGGTCGTCGAGCATCGCGGTCGCATCTTCGTAGGTGCCCGAATCGGCTTGCGCGGCAACGGCGATGGCGACCCGGCCGGACTTGGTGGGCACCAGACCGAACTGGCGAACGGTGTAGATGCCGGTGTCGTCGTCGGGACCCCAGCCGCCCTTGAACTCCACGTCGTCGAGTTTGCCCAGCCCCCAAGCCTGTTCGGGGGTGATTTCACCCATCAGCTTGGTGACGGTGCCGGACTCGGCCAGGCAGGGCAGCTTGGCGGCGAACTTTACCTGGTCGGTGAGCGTCCATTCGGTGGCGCCGAAGGCCGACAGGTCCAGCTGGGTGTGCGAGGCGGCGATGTCGGTATCGTCGTCACCGGCTTCGTCGAGGACCTCCTGGACGGCCTTCGCGGCTTCCGCCCCGGCGCCGAGGGACGCCCAAAGTGCGTCCGCCGCACCATTGTCCGACCAGGTGATGGCGGCTTCGACGTCGCTCAGCACCCCTTCGGGGTCATGGCGCAACGCGGCGATGGCCAGCGGAACCTTGATGGTGGACCAGGCGATTCCGGAGGTCCAATCGCCGAGCACGGTCATCTTGCCGCCGCCGACCGGCATGATCGCCAAGCCGACCCGGCCACCGAAAGCTGGCTTCAGCAGCGCGAATTCGGAGGCGAGGGACTCGGAGCGGGCGGCCGACCAGGCCGAACGCCACATGCCGTCGGTGGGCAGTACGACCTTCTGGGGCGCGACTTCCATCCGGTGTTCGGGCACCAGGCCACAGGAGGTCAGGGCGAGTGCCGTGACGGCGACGGCGACACCCCGCAGCGCCACCCGGCCCGCGGGCATCGATCGAGCAGACTTCACTACCGTGTCCTCCCCACCACCACGGCACGATCAATTACCTGGTGATGCAAACTACTCCGCACCCCGCCCGGTTGCCACCGGCCGGTGAGAACATCGCCCTGGCTAACTGGCGAGCGACGTCCCACTGTCAGTTTCCCTGATATTCCGGCGGAATTCGAAATCAAGAGCTGGGCGGTCGCCTTGTAGGCTGACTTCCTGTCTTTACCGGAAGGGGGTCGCGTTGCTGAACAGCGGTGACGTGTTCGCCGGCTACACCGTGGAACGCCTGCTCGGACAGGGTGGCATGGGTTCGGTGTATCTGGCCAGGCATCCGCGCCTGCCGCGGCAGACCGCGCTGAAGTTGCTGAACCGAGAGTTGTTCACCGACGCGGAAGTACGGGCCCGGTTCGAACGTGAGGCCGATCTGGCGGCGCATCTGGACCACCCGAACATCGTGGCCGTCTACGACCGCGGCTCCGAGAACGAACAGCTGTGGATCGCCATGCAGTACGTCGACGGGGTGGACGCGGCGACCGTGAACCCGATGACGCTGCCGCCGGAGCGCGCCGTGCAGATCATCGAAGGCGTCGCGGGCGCACTGGATTACGCACACGGCATGGGCGTGCTGCACCGCGACGTGAAACCGGCCAACATCATGCTGGCCAAAGCCGGTGGCGGGCACGGGGAGCGGGTATTCCTCACCGACTTCGGAATCGCCCGGCTGCGTGAGGATTCCACGCACCTGACCCAGGCGGGCATGTTCACCGCCACCCTGGCCTACGCCTCACCGGAGCAGATGACCGGCCGCCCCCTCGACCACCGCTCGGACCAGTATTCCCTTGGCTGCGCCCTGTATTGGCTGCTCACCGGCATCGGCCCGTTCGACGCCGACAACCCGGCCGACATCATCCGGGGCCACCTGCAGATGGCCCCGGTCCCGGTCTGTGTGCGAAGACCTGGCCTGAACCCGGCCCTGGACCAGGTGCTCGCCGTCGCGATGGCCAAGCTCCCGGGCCAGCGGTTCGGTTCCTGCGCCGAGTTCGTCTCCGTGGCGAAGAAGGCTCTCAAGGCCCCGGTCCAGCAGGTCCCGCACACGGTGACCGGCCCCCTGAATCCGCCCTTCACACCGGGGTTTCCGGTCTATCAGGGAGCTCCCCAACCGCCGCCGTTGCCCGCGCAGGTACTGCCCGCCGCACCGCCCGCCGTCGTGCCCGCGCCGAACTATGGTGCGCCGCACCCGATGTCGCGCCCACCCCGGCGCATCGCGGGTCTGGTCGGCTGGCTCGTCATCGCCTTGATCGCCCTGCTGACCCTGGTGATCTTCTTACTCGTGGTCGCCTCGAACGGGCCGCTCGACAACGAGGGCAGCGGTACCGCACACCAGCTCGACAGGCGCACGGAGGCAGCTCCGGCGATTCAGTCCACCGCCAGCGCGTCCACGATCGGCATCCGCGCCGCGCGCACTGCGGGCGGGATCGAACCCAGCAACGCCAAACCGAGAGCGGCGGCGCCGTAGACCAGGATGAGCAGGCTCGGGTCGTAGATCGGATCGATGGTCATGGCGTGTCCTATCGCGACGATGGCCAGATATTGGATGCCGGTGCCGACGACGAGACCTATTGCCGCGCCGATGAATCCGATGCCCGCCGCTTCGGCGAGCACCGACCGGAGCAGGAATTTGCGGTTGGTGCCCATGGCGCGCAGCACGCCGAGTTCGCGGCGGCGCTCCAGGACCGACAGCATCAGGGTGTTCAGCAGGGCGACGGTGGCGACCAGGACGACGATCCAGAGGATGGCCGCGCTCATCGCCGTGCCTTGGCGCAGGCTGCCGGAGATGGCCTCGACCTGCTGCTGACCGGTGGCGACTCGGATATCGGGCGGTAGCGCCGCCAGGATGGCGGACTTGACGGCGGCCGGGTCGGCGCCGTCGGCGACATCGACCCCGAGGATCGTCTCGCCGGGGCGTTCGTACCAGGCGCGCAAGTGATCGATATCCATGATGACCACGCCCGCGACCGCGCTGAAGTACGGAATGACTTGCAGCACTTGCACAGTGTGGTCGCCGGTCGGGGTCGGCAGCGTCACCTGCGAGCCCGCGGTAACGCCGAGTTCCCGGGCCACATCGCGCGAGATGATGACGCCCTCGCCGGATGCCATGCGGGGCAACAGGGTTCGGTCCACTGCCTGGATGTTGATGTCACCCTCCTCGGCTTCGAAGCCCTGCAGCATCACCCGTCCACTGCCGAGGGTCGCGAAGGCCATCTGTGCCGGGCTGACGTCGGCGACACCGGGCACCCCGGCGACCTTGTCCTTGATATCGGCAGGCAGCAGTGGTCCGGTCGGAAACTGTTCGGCCGCGGTGACACTCACGTTCAGGTCGATACGGCCCAGTTCCTCGAACGTCTTGCTCGCCGAATCGACCATGTCGCGGGACGCCCCGCCCATCGCGACGGTCGCCGCCACCCCGATCATCACCGTCATCGCGGTCGCCCAGACCCGGCGTGGCGCCCGCTCCAGTGTGGTGGCGCCGAGCGCGCCGGGCGGCCCGAACTGCCGGGCGATCGCGGCGGCGGCCCGCACGATGGGCCCGGTGGCGGCGAAGCAGAGCACCACGGCCCCGGCATAGGACATCGAAATGGAAACCAATGAGATGCGGCCCAGATCGGCATTCGCGATACCGATCGCGCCGCCGATGAGCCCGAGGCCCAGCACGATGGCCACGATCCGCAACGCCCGGCTGGTGGTGTCGGTGTGCGCCACTCCGACCGGGACCAGCGCCTCGATCGGCTCCACTTTGTAGACCTGCCGGGCGGCGATGGCCGCCGCTATCACGCTGGCCAGTACACATGCCACGACGGCCACGGGTATCGCGTACCAGGGGACCAGGTATTCGGTGCGCGCCTCCACCGACTGCACGATGCCGACCGGAATCCGGTCGATACTGATGCGGCCCATCAGGATTCCGATGCCCGCACCGATCGCACCGCCGATCACGCCCAGCAGCGCGGCTTCGGCGAGGAGGTCGCGCACCATCGGCCCGCGTTTACCGCCGATCGCGCGCAGCAGCGACAGCATCGGACGGCGCTGCGCCACCGCCATACTCATCGCGTTGTAGATCAGGAACGCGGACACGATCAGCGCCGCGAACGAGGACATGAGCGTCGAGTACCGCACGATCTGAATCGCCCCGCCGGCCTGGGCCGTGCGCAGACTCGGGTCGGCGACCACCGCGCGTCCACCGACCGCTGCGGTCAAAGCGGCACGGAGCGTGGGGATATCGGTGCCCGGCGTCGGGATGATCTGCACCGAGTCGAGCCGTCCGGGGCGGCCGGTCAGGGTCTGCGCCAAACCCAGCTGGGTGGCGACGATGTGACCGCCGTTGAGGTGCTTGGAGGATTCGTGATCGAGCACTCCGGCGACCGTGACGGTCTCATTGCCGAGCCGGAAGGTGTCCCCTTCCTGATGGCCGAGCGCCGCACCGACGAGCACGCCATTGCGCACCGAAAGGAGTTTGAGCCCTTGACTTGCCATCGGACCGGTCAGCCGGCTGCCGAGCGCGGAGATGCTTTGATCGGCGCCGATCAGCATCAAGCGGTTCTCGCCCGCACCAACCTGTGCCCGCAACATCGGTACCGCCGTCTGCACGCCGGGCGTGGCCGAAATCCGGGGCAGCAGTTGCTGTTCGAAGCCCGCGTCGGTGATCCCGCTGACCTCCAGCTCGGCCGCACCGCCGAGGGCGCGGGTGAGTTTGTCCACCGACCCCGTCACCGACCCGGAGATACTCAGCACCGCCACCAGCAGCGCGGCCGAAATACTCATCACCGCCAGCGACATGACGGTGCGGCCGCGGTGCGCGAGCAGTTCACCGATATTGAACAGCCGCAACCGATCCCAGATCGCGGCCATCACGCGCGCACCGCGCCGCTGCCGCGGACCTTGCGATCGACGGCGTCGTTGGACCCGATCTGCCCGTCGCGCAGCGTGATCACCCGGTCGCAGTACTCCACCGCGCCCATATCGTGGGTCACCATTACGACCGAATTACCGTCGCCCGCAATGTCGCCCAGCAGTTTCAGGATCGACGCGCCGGTCTTGGAGTCGAGATTGCCGGTGGGTTCGTCGGCCAGGATCAGCGGCGGATCCATGATCAGCGCCCGCGCCACCGCGACTCGCTGCATCTGCCCGCCCGACAACTCCGAAGGCCGGTGCCCCGCCCGGTCACCGAGGCCGACCCGGTCCAGCAGTTCCAGCGCCCGCGGCTTGGCCTTGCGTAACCCGGTGCCGTCCAGCAACTTCGGGATGGCCACGTTCTCCCACGCGGTCAGCGTCGGCAGCAGGTTGAAGAACTGGAAGATGAAACCGACCTGGTGTCTGCGGAATTCGGACTGGCGCTCGTCGTCCAGCGAGCCGATCTCCTCGCCCCGGAACTGGATCGAGCCCGCGGTCGGGCTGTCCAGCGCACCGAGCAGATGCAACAGCGTGCTCTTCCCGGATCCGGAAGGCCCGATGATCGAGGTGAATTCGCCCGGTTCGATGCGCAGACTCACGCCGTCCAGCGCGCGCACGGACTGGCCGCCCACCCGGTATTCCTTGATGATGTCGGTCAGTTCCAACATGGCCGGCTCCGGCATTGTTTTCCCCCACTCTCTTTCGTTTCTGTGGTCAGCGCGCCATGGCTTCGATCGCCTGCCGGCGCGGCGTGTAGGCATCGAGCACCGCCCGCAGCGCGGGCTGCTCGGCGGCGAGCTCGAGATAGGCGTCGACGGCGGACTGGCCCCGGCTCATCGCCTCCTCCAGCTTCACTTCGAGGTGGATCTTCCAGCGGTAGTAGAGCGCTTGCAGCAACCCCGCGGGTCCGCCGAACAGCCGGTCCAGTTCCGGGATCCCCGAGAACAGGTCGGGACTGGCCGGGTCGAGGACCGCGCGGGTGAGCACGGTGTGCACGATTTCGGTTCGCGTGTGCTGATCTTCCCAGGACATTGGCGTGGCCTTCCGTGATTCGATGGAAATGACGCTACGGAGACCACTACGCGCTGTCGTCGTGCCAGAGCAGCGAATTCGCTTCCTACCCCGGTAGGAGAAGCCGACCTTTCGCAGCACGATGTGGCGGCGGGCACAGGCCGCTAACCTGGCGAGATGGATGTGACTCAAACCATCCCGTCGCCGGGGAGCGCCCGCTCGGCGATTCCGCTGCGGGACATCGGGAGCATCCAGGACCGCTGGCTGGACTTCTGGCGGAATCCGCGAGCCGTGTTCCGGCGCTACCTCGAGGGACTGCCGTTCGACTACCCGCCGGCCCTGATGACCGGCTCCTGGATCGCGATGTGCATCATCGGCACCATCGCGACGATTCAGCGGCACAGCTATTTCCCGAATGTGCTGCCGCTGGTCGCGGTCCTGCTGATGCTCACCTCGATGCCGGTCTTCTGCATATTCCGCATTACGCCGCCCCCGCTCGCGCTGGCGGCATCGGGCGTCGCCGGGACCGCGGTCTTCCTGATGCAGCCGGTCCAGTCGGATTTCGCGCCATTCGTGTTGATCGTCGTCGTCGGCGAGGTCGCCGCGATAGTCCCCAAGCGCTGGAGCGTGCTGTATGCCCTTGTGGCGCTGGCAGAGCTGAGCGCCTTCGACTCGGTGGGCCGGGTGATGTGGAGCGGATCCGGCAATCGGCTGGAGGGTCTGCAGATGTACACCGCCGGGCTCGCGCTCGGCTGGATGGTCGGCGTCATGCTGCGCTATCAGCGCAAATTCCTCTATCAGGAGCGGGAGGGCCAGCAGATCCGGGCGATGCAGGCCGCCGACGAGGAACGCCGCCGGATCGCGCGCGAAGTGCACGACGTCATCGCGCACTCGCTGAGCATCACGCTGCTGCACCTGACCGGTGCGCGGCACGCACTGGAAACCGACCGCGACGTCGACGACGCCGTCGCGGCGCTGGTCGACGCGGAGCGTCTCGGCAGACAGGCCATGGCCGATATCCGGCGCACCATCGGCCTGTTGGACGGCCGGCCCTCGAAACCGATGCCGGAACCGGGGATCGGCGATATCGATTCCCTGGTGGGCGATTTCGTGCGCGCCGGGCTGGACATCCGGTACACCGGCATCGGTGACCAGGCGGCGGTGTCCGCGGCGGTCGGGCTCGCGCTCTACCGCATCGGGCAGGAATCCCTGGCGAACGTGGTCAAACACGCGCCCGGCGCCACCGCGACCGTGCAGGTGGTTGTGGACGCGCACACGGTGACGCTCATGGTCGACAACACCCTGCCCGCCGGACTGCCGTCGAAGCCAGGTAACGGGATGGGCTTGTCGGGCATGCGGCAGCGGGCCGAACTGCTCGGTGGCGTGATCACCGCCGGTCCGGGTGCCGACGGCTGGTCGGTGCGTGCGGCGTTCCCGCTTGCCGCACAACGGAATTGCGTGCTGCCGGAGCTGGTGCAGCTGGCGGTGACGACAATGCGTGACGGTGTGTCACGCGAGGAGCCGCGCGGTGCGAAGGCGTGGCCCACGGTGGAGGAGAGTGCGTGAGCGTGGTTGGTCAGAACGGTGTCGTGCCGGCGAGTACGGCCGAGGACCTGGTGACCGTTCTGGTGGTCGATGATCAGGAGCTGGTGCGCGGCGGTCTGCGCCGAATCTTGCGCCGCCGTGACGGATTCGTGGTCGCCGAGTGCGCCGACGGGGACGAGGTGGTCGCCGCGGTGGCCGCCGAGCAACCCGACGTGGTCTTGATGGACCTGCGTATGAAACGTGTCGGAGGTATCGATGCCACGCGATTGCTACGCGCCAAAGACAGTGCCCCGCCGGTCCTCGTGCTCACCACTTTCGATGATGATCAATTGCTATCAGGCGCATTACGCGCGGGTGCTGCCGGATTCATTTTGAAAGACTCACCCGCCGAGGATCTGATCCGCGCGGTCCGCACCGTCGCGGGTGGTGGGGCCTGGCTCGATCCGTCGGTCACCGGACGAGTGCTCTCCGCCTACCGCACGGTCCGCCCGGTAGTAGCGAAAGCGCATAGCAGGCTTTCGGAATTGACCGCGCGCGAGTACGAAGTGCTCGAACTGATCGCCCGGGGGCGGGTGAACGGAGAAATTGCCAGGGAGCTTGGCATCTCCGAAGTAACGGTGAAAAGCCATGTCGGACACATATTCGGCAAACTCGACCTGCGAGATCGGGCCGCCGCGATCGTCTTTGCGTTTGACCACGGGGTGGTCACCCCAGGAGAATCCACTCCTTGACGGAACGCCTTGCTCGTTGACGGGCGTCCGGGATGTGGAGGTTGTACGGCGTGGACGGACCTGGCTGGAGGGTCGGCAGTCGATTCGGTCCGTACGAGTTGCGTGCGTTGCTGGGCAAAGGCGGGATGGGCGAGGTCTACGAGGCCTACGACACCGTCCGGGAGCGTGTGGTCGCGGTCAAGCTGCTGCCCGAGGAACTCGCCAAAGATCCCGTGTATCAGGTGCGTTTCCGGCGGGAATCGCAGGCCGCGGCGCGGCTGGCCGAGCCGCACATCATCCCGATCCACGACTGGGGTGTGATCGACGGCGTCCTGTTCATCGACATGCGCCTGGTGCCCGGTAGCGACCTGCGCACTCTGCTGCGCGGTCAGGGGCCGATGCAGCCGCAGCGCGCGATCGCCATCGTCGAGCAGATCGCCGCCGCGCTGGACGCCGCGCACGCCGACGGGCTCGTGCATCGCGACGTGAAACCGGCGAACATCCTGGTCACCGACGCGGATTTCGCCTACCTGGCCGACTTCGGCATCGCGCACACCGAGGGCGACGCCGCGGTGACCCAGGTCGGGATGGCCGTCGGGTCGTATGTGTACATGGCGCCGGAGCGCTTCGACGTCGGGCAGGTCACCGGCCGCGCCGACATCTACTCGCTGGCCTGTGTGCTGCACGAATGCCTCACCGGTGCAACGCCGTTCCCGCAGGCCAGCATGAGCGTGCTGATCCGGTCACACCTGACCGAGACGCCGCCGCGGCCCAGCGTGGCCCGGCCCGGGGTCCCGCCCGCGCTGGACGACGTGATCGCCCGCGGCATGGCCAAGGACCCCGCCGACCGCTATCCGACCGCCGCCGCGTTCGCGCAGGCTGCCCGCGCCGCAGTGGGCGCCCCCGCCGCACCCGCACCGAAGTTCGTTGTGCACGCCCCGGATCCGTCCCGCTTCGGCAACCCGGACGCGACAGCGACCCGCAACGCGATAGTGCCGCCGGAGGCTACGGGGGAGTTCTCGGTCATCCAGCCGCCCGCGGCAACCGAGGTGAGTCTCACCGACTTCCACTTCACGCCACTACCGCCCCAGGAACCCGCGGACACCTCATCGGGCCCGGTCCCGATCCGCCCGTTCCCGGACGCCCACCTGTACGAAGAAGTGGAGCAGTTCCCCAGCGGGCAATTCGCCGCGGTGCCCGCCGCCCCGGTGACGCAGAAATACACGGCACCGTACGGGTCTGAGCCCCAGCCGTATTCACCCCCGGAGAACTACCACGCACCTGAGCGTTTCGCGGAGCCGCAGGCCTACTCGGAGTCCCAGGGCTACGAGGAGCCCGGCGACCACTCCGGTGCACAGGGTTACGCGGAGCAGCGCGGCTACCCCCAACAGCAGCCGACCTACTCGGAATCCGAGAGTCACTCGGAGCCGCGCGGTTTCGCGGAACAGCAGCCGTATCCGGAGGCTCATGGTTTCGCGGGCCAGGCGGCGTATTCCGAGTCGACGGGCTACGCGGAATCGCAGGCGTATGAAACGCGGCGCTACTCGGATTCGCCGAACCACCCGGAGCCGCAGGCGTATTCGGATTCGTCGTATCAGCCTGCGCGTGGGCGGAGCTCGGATCAGGATCTGACTCCGGCGGCTCGGGCCTACCCGGTCGAGCCGTATGACGAGCAGTTGCCGGAAGGGCAGTACGCGCCCGAAACCAGGCGCTACCCACAGTATGACGCGGAGCCCGACCCGTATGCGGAGCCGCAGCGCCACTCGGAGGATCCGTATCGCCCTGCGGCGCAGGCCTATTCGGCGTACGAGCCGCCTGCCGCGTCGGCCGTCCCGGATTACGACGACGACCGCTACTCCCCGCGCGGCGGCTACGCGCACCCCGATGACATGGACGACCCTTATCGGCAACCGTCCTCGCGTGGCTCGATCGTGGTGCCCATCCTGGTCGGCGTACTGAGCGTGGTGGTGGTCGCGGTTGTGGGGGCGGTGGGCTGGCAGATGTTCGGCGCCGGCAACTCGCAGCCCGCGGCCGACGCCCCGGCCGGAGGCAGCTCCGTGGCGGCTACTCCGCGACCCGCGACGCCGGGAACGCCCGCGCCGCAATCCAGTTCGGCATCCCCGACCACGACCAGCGGCACCGCCGTGAAGCTGCCCGACGGCGCCAAGGCCTGCTCGACAGGTTCGACGACGGGCAATTACGGCCGGGCGGCCACCGGCAGCGAGGTCACCAGCTGCCAGTTCGCCGAAGCCGTGCGCAAGGCCTATGCCGAATCCGCTGCCGCTACCCGGGCACCCAGCTCGGTGGTGGCGACCAGCCCGGTCACCGGCCGGACGTACACGATGAATTGCGCCGTACAGGGTCAGCTGGTGACCTGCAGCGGCGGTGAGAACGCGGTGGTTTATGTCTATTAGTCGTCTGCGAAAAGCGCTGGGCGGCAGTGCTTTCGCGCTGCTCCTGCTGACCTCGTGCGCGCAGAATCCGGTCAACGACGCCGCCGCCGCCGAACCGACCACCATCACCCAGGCGGCGGCCCGTTCCGAGCAGCAGAACCTGCAGCTGACCCTGCCGGGCACCTTGGCGCACAGTTTCCAGCAGTTGCAGGGGAGCTGGCGCGGGCACCTCGGTCTGGCTGTCATGCCGGTCGGCGGCACCAAGATGGTCACTTTCGGCGACTGGTCCACCGGCCCGGCCTGGTCGACCATGAAAGTGCCGTTGACCCTCGCCGCCGTGCGCCGCAGTGCCACCAACGCGGGGTACACCGGGACCACCGCGATCACCCAGTCCGACAACACCGCCGCCGACGCGCTGTGGCAGTCCCTGGGCGGCGCGCAGGAGGCGGCGAAAGCGGTGGAAGCCGTGCTGCGCGAGGGTGGCGACACCAAGACGATGGTGCCGCCGACCCGCACCCGCGCCGAGCATTCGTCGTTCGGTCAGGCGGAATGGTCGCTGGCCGAACAGGTTCGGTTCGCATCCAAATTGCCGTGTCTGCCGCAAGCCTCGACGGTGCTGACCATGATGGGGCAGATCATCCCGACCCACCGCTGGGGTCTGGGCACGTTCACCAGCGCCGAATTCAAGGGGGGTTGGGGGCCGGACACGTCCGGCGGCTACCTGGTCCGGCAATTCGGATTGATCGACACCGCGGGTGGTCAGATCGCGGTCGCCTTTGCGGCGCAACCGGATTCGGGCTCCTTCAACGACGGTATGACCGCTCTGGACAAGATGGCGACCCTGCTGACTCAGCATCTGGATGAACTGGCCGGAGGTAAGTGCGCGGCGTGAGTGGCATGATGGCGGCCATGCGCATCGGAGTCTTGACCGGAGGCGGAGACTGTCCAGGACTGAACGCGGTGATCCGCGCGGTCGTTCGCACCGCGAACGGCCGCTACGGTGACGCGATCGTCGGCTTTCAAGACGGCTGGCGCGGTCTATTGGAAGACCGGAAGTTCACCATCGCCAACGACGACCGCACCGACCGGCTGCTCACCAAGGGCGGCACCATGCTCGGCACCGCCCGCACCAACCCTGACGTGCTGCGTGCCGGGCTCGGTCAGATCAAGCGCACCCTCGACGACAACGGCATCGAAGCGCTCATCCCGATCGGCGGCGAAGGCACCCTGACCGCCGCCAGCTGGCTCTCCGACGAGGGCGTCCCGGTGGTCGGCGTCCCCAAGACCATCGACAACGACATCGATTGCACCGACGTCACTTTCGGCCACGACACCGCGTTGAGCATCGCCACCGACGCCATCGACCGCCTGCACACCACCGCCGAATCGCATCAGCGCGTCATGCTGGTCGAGGTGATGGGCCGGCACGCGGGCTGGATCGCCATGCACGCCGGCATGGCCGCGGGCGCGCACCTCACCCTGGTCCCCGAGGTGCCGTTCGACATCGACGCGGTCTGCGCCATGATCAAGCGCCGCTTCCAGCGCGGCGACAAGCACTTCATCTGCGTCGTCGCCGAAGGCTCGGCTCCCGCACCGGATTCCGGCTTCACCCTGCGCCAGGGCGGCATCGACGAATTCGGCCACGAACGCTTCACCGGCGTCGCCCAGCAACTCGGCACCGAAATCGAACGCCGCATCGGCAAGGAAGTCCGCACCACCGTCTTGGGCCACATCCAGCGCGGTGGCAGCCCCACTCCCTACGACCGCGTCCTGGCCACCCGCTTCGGCCTGCACGCCGCCGAAGCCGTCCACGCCGGCCACTTCGGCCAAATGGTCGCCCTGCGCGGCACCGACATCGACTTGGTCCCCCTCGCGGAAGCCACCAAACAACTCAAGCGCGTCCCCCAAGACCGCTACCGCGAAGCGGAAGCCTTCTTCGGCTGAGGACTCCGCGGTCCGCCGCCGGTAGGTTTCGGCGTCCCGCGGCGCCGCGTCGGTACTGTGGATCCCATGCGGAACGGGCGACTGATCGCGTTGGTGCTGTTCGTGGTTGCCGCGGTGGTGGCGGGGTGTTCGGAGGAGTCGAACCCGCCGGATCCGACGATCGGGGACTGGCAGGGGGCGATCGAGCTGCCGGGGCAGCCGCTGCCGGTCGGGGTGACGTTCAAGGAGGATGGCACCGCCACTGTCGATATTCCGCTGCAAGGGGTTTCGGGGGCTCCGTTGAAGGACGTGAAGTCCGGGCGGGACGGGGTCGAGTGGGCGATGGCGGATATTCCGGGTGATCCGAAGTTCAAGGGGCGCTACGACTCCGGGTCCGACAAGATCACCGGGGATTTCAGTCAGGCGGGGCAGACGTTTCCGCTGTCGTTGCAGCGCGGCAAGGTCGCGCAGCTGAACCGGCCGCAGGAGCCGAAGCCGCCGTTCCTGTACAAGTCCGAGGATGTGAGTTATCGCAACGGTGAGCTCACCATCGCGGGCACCCTGACCAAGCCACAGGGCGACGGGCCGTTCCCGGCGGTGCTGTTGATCACCGGCAGCGGGCCGCAGGATCGCAACGAAGAACTCATGGGGCACAAGCCTTTTCTGCTGCTCGCCGACACGCTGACCCGCGCGGGTTACGCCGTGCTGCGCACCGACGACCGGGGTGTCGGCGGCACCGGCGGCAAACTCGATGACGCTAATTACGACGATCTCGCCGCCGATGCGGCAGCCGGGGTGAACTTCCTGCGCGGGCGCGCGGAGATCGATAAGGCGCGCGTCGGCCTGCTCGGTCACAGCGAAGGCGGCTACCTCGCACCCCAGGTGGCCGCGCGGCCCGACAGCGGAGTCGCGTTCGTCATCCTGATGGCGGGCCCAGCGGTAACCGGCCGGGACGTGCTGATCGAACAGAACCGCGTCCTGCTCGCCGCGGCCGGGGAAACGCCGGAGGCGATCGAGACCCAGGTGCAGTTCGTCTCCGAATGGTCCAGGTTGCTCAGCGCCGGAGACCTGGCCGGGGCAAAAGCGGTGCAGCAGCGGCACAACGAAACGCTGCCTGTCGAGCAGCGGCAATCAGAGGCGGCCCTGGACGCGGTGAACACGCGGTACATGGGCGCGTTCCTGGGCTACGACCCGGGCCCGGACCTGTCCGCGCTGCGCATCCCGGTCTTCGCCTTCTTCGGCGACAAGGACTTGCAGGTGCCGCCCAGCCAGAGCGAGCAGCCGATGCGCGATCGCCTGGCCGCCAACCCGGATGCGACCGTGCAGACCTTCCCCGGCCTGAACCACCTCATGCAGCCCGCCCCGACCGGCCAGCCCAGCGAATACACCACCATCGAGACGACCATCGCGCCCGAAGTTCTGACTTCCATCACCAGCTGGCTCACACAACGGTTCCCGCCGAAGTAGCGCCACCTCCGTCATCCCGGCGAACGCCGGGATCCAGCTTCGTGGCCGCCAACCGGCTTACATAGGATGGTCGCCATGAGTGCAGCCACGGTCGAGTTGATGGATTATGCCGATGTCATCGCCCGCTACGAGCCGGTGCTGGGCATGGAGGTCCACGTCGAGCTGTCCACCGCGACCAAGATGTTCTGCGGTTGCCCCACCGAATTCGGCGCCGACCCCAATACCCAGGTGTGCCCGGTGTGCCTGGGCCTGCCGGGTTCGCTGCCGGTGGTGAACGAGAAGGCCGTCGAGTCCGCCATCCGGATCGGTCTCGCGCTGAACTGTTCCATCACCCCGTGGGGCCGGTTCGCGCGCAAGAATTACTTCTACCCGGACCAGCCGAAGAACTACCAGATCAGCCAATACGACGAGCCGATCTGCGGCAACGGCTACCTCGATGTCCTGCTCGACGACGGCTCCACCTTCCGCGTCGAGATCGAGCGCGCGCACATGGAGGAGGACACGGGTAAGTCGCTGCACGTCGGCGGCGCCACCGGCCGCATCCACGGCGCCAGCCACTCGTTGCTCGACTACAACCGCGCGGGTGTGCCGCTGATCGAGATCGTCACCAAGCCGATCGAAGGCGCCGGCGAACGCGCCCCCGAGGTGGCCCGCGCGTACGTGACCGCGCTGCGTGAGGTGCTGCGTTCGCTCAACGTCTCCGACGTGAAGATGGAGCAGGGTTCGCTGCGCTGCGACGCCAACGTCTCGCTGATGGAGAAGGGTGCGAAGGAATTCGGCACCCGCACCGAAACCAAGAACGTGAACTCGCTGAAGTCGGTCGAGGTCGCGGTGCGCTACGAGATGCGCCGCCAGGCCGCTGTGCTCGCCGACGGCGGCACCATCCTGCAGGAGACCCGCCACTTCCACGAGACCGACGGCTCCACCTCGCCGGGCCGCGTGAAGGAAACCTCCGAGGACTACCGCTACTTCCCCGAACCGGACCTGGAACCTGTTGCGCCCGACGCCGATTGGATCGACTCGCTGCGCGACACCATCCCGGAGTACCCGTGGCTGCGCCGCGCTCGCCTGCAGGCGGACTGGGGCATGTCCGACGAGGTGTTCCGCGACCTGGTCAACGTCGGCGCGCTCGACTTGATCATCGCCACCGTCGACGCGGGCGCCCCCGTCGACGCCGCCCGCGCCTGGTGGGGCAACTCGCTCGCGGGCACGGCCAAGGAGCGCGAGGTCTCCCTCGAAGACCTGCCGATCACCCCGGCCCAGGTGGCCGAGGTGATCAAGCTGGTCGAAGCGAAGACCATCAACAGCAAGGTCGCCAAGCAGGTCGTCGACTTCGTCCTCGCGGGCGAGGGCGAACCCGCGCAGATCGTGGAGGCCAAGGGTCTCGGCATGGTCAGCGACGAGGGCGCGCTGCAGACCGAGGTGGAGAAGGCGCTCGCCGCGAACCCGGACATCGCCGACAAGATCCGCTCCGGCAAGATCCAGGCCGCGGGCAAGATCGTCGGCGACGTCATGAAGGCCACCCGCGGCCAAGCCGATGCCGCCCGCGTCCGCGAACTCGTCCTGGCTGCCTGCGGCGCCAGCTAGCTCGCACCGAACGAAATGGCGTCCCGCCTCGAGCGGGACGCCATTCGCGTTTCTAGTCCGGCGTGCCGCCACCACCGGACGGCGGCGGAATCTTCACCACGCGGTCGTCGAACGGCCCGTGGTTGTCGTCGTTGTTGACCGTCGCCACCCACACCGCGCCATCATTGGCCGCCGCGGCACCGCCGAGCCGTCCGTACTTGTCCTGGCTGGTGAGCGCGGGCTGCGTGGTGATCGCATGCGATTTCGGGTCGACCTCCGCGATCGCGAGCGCCTTCGCACCCGACATCGCGATCGCCACCATCTCCGGTCCGGCCGCGCAGCCCGCGACGCCGGGACGATCGGGCCAGGTCCACCCGACGCTCACCGAGCCGTCTTTGGCGAGCCGCTGCAGGCGGTCCTCGGTGGCGGTGCGGTCGGTGACCCAGGTGCTGTCCGAACCGTCGAAGCACAGGTCACCACCCATCCCCAGCCCCGACATCACGACCTCCGGACTCGCTCCCGGCGCGGGTGACTTGACCCGCAGCACCTTGCCCGCCAGCGACGACGGCGTCGAGGCCAGCCCCGGATTCCCGGCGTCACCACTCAGGATCAGCAGCTCGGTGTCGGACACGAACTCCAGCGCACCGTGATTGCCGGTGGCGCCCTTGGGGATTCCGGTCAGAATGTCTTTCGGCTGCCCGCCCGCCGCGATGCGCACCACCCGATTGTCGGAGGGCGTGGTGATGTAGGCGTAGATCAGGCCGTCCTCGTGATAGGTCGGCGAGAGCGCGAGATCGGTGATGCCGCCGTCACCGGCGGCGTCCACGTCCAGCTTGGCGATCTCGACCGGCGGGACCTGCGGATCGCTCTCGCCCACCGGCACGCTCTTGAGGATCCGCCCGGTGCGCCGTTCGGCGACCAGCGCGGTGTCACCCAGGGCGACGATGCCGCCGGTGGAATCCAGACAGGTCGACACGACCGCCGGGTCCGGGTCGATGCACGGACCTTCCGGTCGCGGCGGCGGTTTCTGGGTGGACTTCGGCGCCTTGGGGTTCGCGGGCGCGAAGGTGGGTTCGGGTGTGAACGGGCTGGCGGCGGAATCATCGAAACGCGCACAGCCGACCAGCAGGACCGAGCCGAGCGCCAGACTCAGGGCGACGCGGCCCGCGACAACCAAACTCATGGTAGAGACGTTACGGAAATACCGGCGCGCCCGCTGCTCCCGGGTACGTGTTGCCGCGATGCTGTGGGCTGACATCGGCGTTCGCGCGCGTAACAGCGTCGCCCGCGGCTCGCCGGGATTGACACGCCGTGGGGTGTAAGTCTCCCGCCGAACGATCGTGCGGCATAGGGTATTGCCGTGAGTGAGCGTGAGCTAACCATGGAGGCAGCCCCACCGGCGACGGCGGAGCCGATCAGGAGCGAGGTGCGGTCGTGACGGACAAGCCGAAGGACGCCTCTGGTGACCCCGACCCGGCCCCCGGCCGCGGTGTGGGCAGCCCATACGATTCGCCGACCGGGCAGTTCCCGCGCGTCGGCGGCGGGCCCGAGCTGCGCAAGGACGTGCCGCGCACCGAGGAGGACCTGGGCCTGGATCCGGACGTTCCCACGGTAGGGGAGCAGACGAGCACGACCCCGCCCTACTCGTACGCCAGCATCCCGCCGGCCGCGAACCCGCCCGGCGAACCGAGCGCCGCGCTGCGCCGCCGGGCCGCCGAAAACCGCCGCGGCACCCTGGATTTCGGCCTGTTCCTGCTGCGCCTGGTCGTCGGCGGCACCTTCATCTACCACGGGCTGCAGAAGCTGACGGGCTGGTTTCACGGCCCCGGCCTGGACGGCACCCGCGACATGATGTCCACCGGCGGCTGGGACCACGCCACCGTGTCCGCGATCCTGCTCACCACCGGTGAACTGCTCGGCGGCATCCTGCTGGTCCTCGGCCTGGCCACCCCGCTCGCCGCGGGCGCGGTCCTCGCCGTGATCCTCAATGCCTGGATGTGGAAGCAGGGCATGATCCCCGGCTTCCAGTACAGCGCCGCAGTAAAGACCGGCGTCGAAATGGACAGCATCCTCGTCGGCGCGGCGGCCGCGATCATCCTCACCGGCCCGGGTCGCTGGTCGCTGGATCGCAACCGCGGCTGGGCCCTCCGCCCGGCCTGGGGTTCCTTCGTAATCCTGCTGCTGGCCGTCGCCGTCGCGATCCTCACCTTCTGGTTCCTGCACGGCGGCAACCCCCTGACCGGCATCGGCCCCTTCGACTGACCCTCAGGTATGCAGATCGTGCAATTTTCCTCCGGATGTGGCTGAAACAGCCAACTTTCACGCAAAATCGCACGATCCGCATACATTGAAGTCAATAGCAAAACGGTGTCCCCTCCGTGGAGGGGACACCGTTTTGCGATGGAGGGTGAGGTGTTACGGCACGTAGCGGACCGCGCCCTTGTCGGCCGAGGTGGCCAGCGCCGCGTAGGCGCGCAGCGCGGTGGTGACCGGACGTTCCCGGTTGACCGGCTGCCAAGGGCGTTCGGACGCGTCCATCTTCGCGCGCCGCTCGGCGAGCACCGCGTCGTCGACCAGCACCTCGAGCGCACGCGAGGCGACGTCGATGCGGATCTGGTCGCCGTTCTCGATCAGGCCGATCGCGCCGCCCGCACCGGCCTCGGGGGACATGTGGCCGATCGACAGACCGGAAGTGCCACCCGAGAAGCGGCCGTCGGTGATCAGCGCGCACTGCTTGCCCAGGCCCGAGCCCTTCAGGAATGCGGTGGGGTGCAGCATCTCCTGCATCCCGGGCCCGCCCTTGGGGCCCTCGTAGCGGACCACGATCACGTCACCGGGCTTGATCTTCTTGCCGAGGATCGCCGAGACGGCTTCCTCCTGGGATTCGACCACCACGGCCGGTCCCTGGAAGGAGAACAGATCCTCGTCGATACCCGCGGTCTTGAGGATCGCGCCGTCCGGAGCGATGTTGCCGCGCAACACGACCAGGCCGCCTTCGACGGTGTAGGCGTGCTCCTTGTCGCGGATGCAGCCGCCGGCGGCGTCGGTGTCCAGCGAGGACCAGCGGTTGTCCGTGGAGAACGGCTCGGTGGTGCGCACGCCGCCCGGTGCGGCGTGGAACAGTTCGATGGCTTCTTCGGAAGCCTTGCCGGAGCGGATATCCCAGGTGTCGAGCCACTCGTCGAAGCTCTTGGTGTGCACGGTCGACACGTCCTCGTGCAGCAGCCCGGCGCGCCGCAGTTCGCCGAGGATGGCGGGGATGCCACCGGCGCGGTGCACGTCTTCCATGTGGTAATCGGAGTTCGGCGACACCTTCGACAGACACGGCACCTGGCGGCTGATCTCGTCGATGGTGGCCAGATCGAAGTCGACCTCACCTTCCTGCGCGGCGGCCAGGGTGTGCAGCACCGTGTTGGTGGAACCGCCCATCGCCACGTCCAGGGCCATCGCGTTGCGGAAGGCCTTCTCGTTGGCCACGTTTCGCGGCAGCACCGAGGCGTCGTCCTCGCGGTACCAGCGGCTGGCGATATCGACGATCACCGAACCGGCGCGCTGGAACAGCGCCCGGCGCGCGGCATGGGTGGCCAGTGTGGAGCCGTTGCCCGGCAGCGCCAGACCCAGCGCCTCGGTGAGGCAGTTCATCGAATTCGCGGTGAACATGCCCGAACACGAACCACAGGTCGGGCACGCGCTGCGCTCGACCTCGTCCAGGCCCTCGTCCGAGACCGCCGGATTCGCGCTCGCGGAGATGGCGACGACGAGGTCGGTCGGAGCCTGTGCGACACCGTCGACGACCACCGCTTTACCGGCTTCCATCGGGCCGCCGGAGACGAACACGGCCGGGATGTTCAGGCGCATGGCGGCATTCAGCATGCCGGGGGTGATCTTGTCGCAGTTGGAGATGCAGACCAGCGCGTCGGCGGTGTGCGCGTTCGCCATGTACTCGACCGAGTCGGCGATGATCTCGCGCGAGGGCAGCGAGTACAGCATGCCGCCGTGACCCATGGCGATACCGTCGTCGACCGCGATGGTGTGGAACTCGCGCGGTACGCCACCCGCGGCCCGCACGGCCTCGGCCACGATCTCGCCGACCTCCTTGAGGTGCACGTGGCCGGGCACGAACTGGGTGTAGGAGTTCGCGATGGCGATGATCGGCTTACCGAAATCGGAGTCGGTCATACCGGTGGCGCGCCAGAGTGAGCGGGCGCCGGCGGCATTGCGGCCGATAGTGGTGGTGCGTGAGCGAAGCGGTGGCATGGCTGGATCCTCGATGGTCGCGGGGGCTGATTTGCGACTGCGCAGAGCGGGTCTACGGCCGCTCCACGGTACTCCCGGGTGTGATTTCCCCGTCATTCAGGCGGGATTTGGGGTCTCAATATGTGAGACGCGCTCAGTCCTCGGTTTCCTTGGCCTTTTCGGCCGCTTCCGCCGCCTTGCGCTCCTCGTACTCCCGCTGCTCGGCCTCCTCGGCGGCCGCGAACAGATCCGGGATCCGGCCCTTGGAGGCCTCGATCAGGGCGCGCAGCCGGTCGTAACCGACGGCGGGCAGCTTCACCTGAGAGCCATCGTTGAGGTGGGCCCGTACGTACCCGCGCTTGGGGATCGAAACGCCTTTCAGCTCATCCCAATCGATGTGCCGCTTGCGGAAAACGGTACGCAAGTCCAGGCCCGCGTCCGAGACCGTCGTCCGCGTGCGCTCGATCCACAGCACGACTGCCAGCGGAATCAATAGCAGCCACCACAGCCCTTTCGGCCATCCGGCGAAGAAGAAGAACACGCAGAAGAACAGCACGACCACGCCGATATAGGTCGTCTGCGGAATCCGAATGACCTTCACTTCGGACCCACCCGTGGCGGATCCTTCGTCGGAGGTGTGGGACGATTTAGCCGGTGGCACGGACTGATGCGGTGATGACACACCACCATCCTCGCATCCTGGTGAACGGACACAAGCAACCGCACTGTCTCACATAATGAGACGCAAGGGTCAGAAGTTTGACTCACCGGTTCACGCCCGCATAACGTCGTGCGCGTGAAACCAATCGAGCTTCTCGTAATCAGTCGGCGCGTCCAGCGTTGAGCTTGACTCCCTGAGTCGACTACGAAGCTCGCGTTGCGACGCGCCACCCTCGAACAGCCAAAGCTGTCGAGGGTTTTTTTGTGTTCAGGACTAATGTCCGACACGGGGCGTTCCGCACAGCACCACGTGTCAAGCAAGGTTTGTCCGGGGTCTAGAACGAAGTAGTTAGGAACGAAGACGGTGAGTGCACCAACCGCACGGCCCGGGCCCTCGGCCCGCAGGCCAGCGCCTTCGGCTCAGCAGGGTACCGCTGCTAGCCCGACGACCGCGGCCAACCGCCGCCAGGTCCCGCCCGAGCGGGTCAACGGCGCGCAGTCGGTCGTCCGCTCGCTCGAAGAGCTCGGCGTCGACACCGTATTCGGCATTCCCGGCGGCGCGATCCTCCCGGTCTACGACCCGCTCTTCGACTCCACGAAGGTGCGCCACGTGCTGGTGCGCCATGAGCAGGGCGCGGGCCACGCGGCCACCGGTTACGCCCAGGCGACTGGCAAGGTCGGCGTCTGCATGGCCACCTCCGGTCCCGGCGCGACCAACCTGGTCACCCCGATCGCGGATGCCCAGATGGACTCGGTGCCGCTGGTCGCGATCACCGGCCAGGTCGGCCGCAGCCTGATCGGCACGGACGCCTTCCAGGAAGCCGACATCTCCGGCATCACCATGGCGTGCACCAAACACAACTTCCTCATCACCGAGGGCGTCGACATCCCGCGCATCATGGCCGAAGCGTTCTACCTGGCTTCTTCCGGCCGCCCGGGTGCGGTCCTGGTCGACATCCCGAAGGACGTGCTGGTCGGCCAGACCACCTTCAGCTGGCCGCCGGAGATGCGGCTGCCCGGCTACCGTCCGGTCACCAAGCCGCACGGCAAGCAGGTGCGCGAGGCCGCCCGGATGATCATGGAAGCCAAGGCGCCCGTGCTCTACGTCGGCGGCGGCGTCATCAAAGCCGACGCGTCGGCCGAGCTGCTGGAGCTGGCCGAGCTCACCGGCATCCCCGTGGTCACCACGCTGATGGCGCGCGGCGCGTTCCCGGACTCCCATACCCTGAACATGGGCATGCCCGGCATGCACGGCACCGTCGGCGCGGTCGCCGCGTTGCAGCGCTCCGACCTGCTGATCACCCTCGGCGCGCGCTTCGACGACCGGGTCACCGGTCAGCTCGACTCCTTCGCACCGAACGCTCGGGTGATCCACGCCGACATCGACCCGGCCGAGATCGGCAAGAACCGGCACGCAGACGTCCCGATCGTCGGCGACTGCCGCGAGGTGATCGTCGAACTGATCGAGACCCTCAAGGCCGACCCGGCCGTCGGCGAAGCACCGCTGCTGACCCTGACCGACTGGTGGAAGTACCTGGACGGCGTGCGCAAGTCGTACCCGCTCGGCTACGGCCCGCAGGAAGACGGTTCGCTCTCGCCCGAGTTCGTCATCGAGAAGCTCGGCGAGCTCGCCGGACCCGACGCCATCTACTGCGCCGGCGTCGGCCAGCACCAGATGTGGGCCGCGCAGTTCATCAAGTACGAAAAGCCGCGCACCTGGCTGAATTCCGGTGGCCTCGGCACCATGGGCTATGCCGTCCCGGCCGCCATGGGCGCCAAGATGGGCGCGCCGGACAAGGAGGTCTGGGCGGTCGACGGTGACGGTTGCTTCCAGATGACCAACCAGGAACTGGCCACCTGTGCCGTCGAGAACGTGCCGATCAAGGTCGCGCTGATCAACAACGGCAACCTCGGCATGGTCCGCCAGTGGCAGACCCTGTTCTACGAACAGCGCTACTCCAACACCGACCTGGGCACCCACACCCTGCGCATTCCCGACTTCGTCAAGCTCGCGGAAGCTCTGGGCTGCGTCGGCATCCGGGTCGAACGGGCCGAGGACGTGGAGGCCGCGATCCGCGAGGCGCAGTCCATCAACGACCGCCCCGTGGTGATCGATTTCATCGTCGGTAAGGACGCCCAGGTGTGGCCGATGGTCGCCGCCGGCACCGGCAACGACGAGATCATGGCCGCGCGCGGCATCCGCCCGCTGTTCGACGAGGACGAAGCGGCCGCCGAGCCCGCCGTCATCCACGAGGCGATGACCCATAGCGAGGGACAGAAATGAGCACGACCCACACCCTGTCCGTCCTGGTCGAGGACAAGCCCGGCGTGCTCGCGCGCGTCGCGGCGCTGTTCTCTCGACGCGGTTTCAACATCGAGTCGCTGGCGGTCGGCGGCACCGAGATCCCCGAGATCTCGCGCATGACCATCGTCGTCACCGTCGAGGATCTGCCGCTCGAGCAGGTCACCAAGCAGCTCAACAAGCTGGTGAACGTCATCAAGATCGTGGAGCAGGACGCCGACACCTCGGTCGCTCGCGAATTGATCCTGGTGAAGGTGCGCGCCGACGCCAGCGTGCGCACCCAGGTCATCGAGGCCGTGCAGCTCTTCCGGGCCAAGGTCATCGACGTGTCCCCGGACGCGCTGACCGTCGAGGCGACCGGAACCCGGTCCAAGCTCGACGCACTGCTGCGGATGCTCGAACCCTTCGGCATCCGCGAGATCGTGCAGTCCGGCGTCGTCGCCGTCGGCCGTGGACCCAAGTCCATCACTGCGACTCGCTAGTAACCCCGTCCTCCCGGCATGCTTTCGGCCGGGGCCTAATACCTAAGAAGAAATCAGAAGGAGATACCCAAAGTGGCAGTCGAGATGTTCTACGACGACGATGCGGACCTGTCGATCATCCAGGGCCGCAAGGTCGCTGTCATCGGCTACGGCAGCCAGGGCCACGCGCATTCGCTGAGCCTGCGCGACTCCGGCGTCGACGTCCGCGTCGGCCTCGCCGAGGGCTCCAAGTCCCGCCCGAAGGCCGAAGAGGCCGGTCTGACCGTCGGCACCCCCGCCGAGGTCTCCGCCTGGGCCGACGTGATCATGGTCCTCGCGCCCGACACCGCGCAGGCCTCCATCTTCACCAACGACATCGAGCCGAACCTGAAGGACGGCGACGCGCTGTTCTTCGGCCACGGCCTCAACATCCACTTCGGCCTGATCAAGGCTCCGGCCAACGTCACCGTCGCCATGGTCGCCCCCAAGGGCCCCGGCCACCTGGTGCGCCGTCAGTTCGTCGACGGCAAGGGCGTTCCGGCCCTGATCGCCGTCGACCAGGACCCGAAGGGCGAGGGCCAGGCCCTGGCGCTGTCCTACGCCGCCGCCATCGGTGGCGCGCGCGCCGGCGTCATCAAGACCACCTTCAAGGAAGAGACCGAGACCGACCTCTTCGGTGAGCAGGCCGTGCTCTGCGGCGGCACCGAGGAACTGGTCAAGATCGGCTTCGAGGTCATGGTCGAGGCCGGCTACGCCCCCGAAATGGCGTACTTCGAGGTCCTGCACGAGCTCAAGCTCATCGTCGACCTCATGTACGAGGGCGGCATCGCCCGCATGAACTACTCGGTCTCCGACACCGCCGAGTTCGGTGGCTACCTGTCGGGCCCGCGCGTCATCGACGCCGGCACCAAGGAGAGCATGCAGGCGATCCTGGCCGACATCCAGGACGGCACCTTCGTCAAGCGCCTCGTCGCCAACGTCGAGGGCGGCAACAAGGAGCTCGAGGGTCTGCGCAAGGCCAATGCCGAGCACCCGATCGAGGTCACCGGCGCCAAGCTGCGTGGGCTGATGAGCTGGGTCGATCGCCCGATCACCGAAACCGCGTAATTCCTACGCCTGAAAAGGCCCGGCACTCTTCGGGTGCCGGGCCTTTTCGTGTCGCAGGCCGGGTGCGCCGAATTCGCTGGCTATGGTGACAGCTAATTCTTGGCTACTGGCGGTGTGCGCCTCGACCTTCGGAGGATTGAGTTGCGTCGGTTCTGGAGTCGTCTCGGATTCGCTGTGACCGCAGTCCTGCTGGTGCCCGCGGGCCACGCCGCAGCACAACCCGAGCAACTGCCGGTGGTCTATTCGGTTCCCGCCTTCGTCGCCGCCGCGCTGAACGCCAAGGCCCCCTTCGATCCGCCCGGCGGCAACGACTGGTCCTGCGTCCCGACCGCGGAACATCCGCAACCGGTGGTCCTCGTGCACGGCGTCCTCGGCAACGGCGCGGGCTGGCCGGCCATGTCCCCGCTGCTGCACAACAACGGCTACTGCGTCTTCTCGGTCACCTATGGCGTCTACCCTTGGCAGTCCGGCGCTCTCGCCGGGACCGGTGGCCTTGCGCCAATCTCCCATTCCAGCAAGGAATTACGCGATTTCGTCGCCCGCGTCCTGGCCGCCACCGGCGCGGAAAAGGTCGACCTCCTCGCCTGGTCCGAAGGCACCTTGGTGGCCGCGCGCTACCTCCTCGCCGACGGCGGCGCCGAGGTCGTCGACCAGGTCTTCAACCTCGCCCCCATCTACGCGGGCACCAACGTCGCCGACCCGATCGTCAACGCCGCCTACGGCCTCGGCATCCAGGACTCGGTCTTCGCCGAACTACGCACCACCTGCCAAGGCTGCGTCGACATGCTCCCGGTCTCCGACAACATCCACGAACTCCAGGCCGCCGGCGTCTACGCCCCCGAGGTGCAGTACACCAACCTCCTGACCCGCGCCGACACCGAAGTCGTCCCCTACACCAACGGCTACCGCGAGGCCCCCAACGCGACGAACATCGTCCTCCAGGACGTCTGCCCGGTGAACCTCGCCGGCCACAACGCCATCTCTGTCGACCCGACCGTCGCCGCCCTGATGCTCAACACCTTCAGCCCGGGCACCGTCGCCGAAATCCCTTGCGCCCCATCCCCAACCCCCTATATCTGATCTCGGAAATAGGTAAGGCCTGGCACTCAGCGAGTGCCAGGCCTGTCGGCTATTTCTGATCAGTCCTTCTGCACCGGCTGACTGAACCGCACCATGTTCCCAGACGGATCCCGGAACGCGCAGTCCCGCACCCCATAGAACTGATCCGTCGGCTCCTGCAGCACCTCGGCCCCGGCAGCACTGATCCGCTCAAAGGTCGCATCGAGGTCATCGGTTCCGAAAATGACCCCGCGCAGCAGCCCTTTCCCGAGCAGGTCCGCGGCAGCCTTCCGGTCGTCCTCCGAAGCATTCGGATCGGCGACCGCAGGCTCGATCACGATCGTGACATCCGGCTGCGCCTTCGGCCCCACGGAGATCCAAAACATCCCCTGAGCCTGCACATCGTTGCGCAGTTCCAGCCCGAGCACCTCGGTGTAGAAGGCCAGCGCCTCGTCGTGATCGTTAGCAGCTACAAAACATTGTGAGAGTGTGAGTTCCATGGGCTCAACGCTAGGCCCGAGCGTGTGACCAGCGCTTCTTGATTCCTGATCGGTGTTGCGCTCACCCCTGATAGGGCTCGACGGTGAACTCGACCTGCCCAGAGGAACCGATGCTCAACGCATTCACAGTGACCGTCCCAACGAACTTCCCGAACCCCGGCTGGAACACAGTCGTCTTGGGATCACTGATCCAGAACCCCGGCCCCGTAGCCTTAGCGGTCCGCGTCCCGGTTTCCCCGGTGTCAACGTTCCGCCAATGCAGCGTGACATCCAAACTGCACGCCCCGAACCCGGTCATATTGGTACTCACCGTGAACGTAGCCGAACTCGGATACCCCGGCCCATGCACCGACGAATCAACCACGGCAATGCAGGGCCCATTGGTCAACGAGTAGATCGTCTGAAACTTGCCACCGTTGGCAGCCGAAGCAGGCGCCGCGGCAAACGTAAGCACCGCAGCCGTAGCAACAGCACCAGCAGCGGGGAGCGTGAAACCTCTTCTAACCGACTTCATCTGAAACCTCTATAAAGTGGGATGAATTTTCGGGGGACGCGCAGCGAACCATACCCGTTGGGATCGCGTCTGGGGCGTGTTCGGAAGCCATTGGCGCACGGAGTCTTCCGTCCGAGCGCGGTGACGTCTGAAGTTCAAGAGCGACACCGAGCTCGTCTTCCCGACGTAGAGTAGACAGGACGTTAAGGCGGAATTGGCCTACGGAAGGCAGGTCAATGACCGGACTACGATTTGTCGACGTGTGTGCGGGGGCAGGTGGATTGGCGCTGGGGTTGGAGGAGGCGGGTTTTACGCCGGCTCTGCTCCTGGACAAGAAGGCAGTGGCATGCGCCACGCTGCGCCTTAATCGTCCAGGATGGCCTGTGCTGGAGATGGATCTGTTGGACTTCTCTCCGCAGCAGCACCGGGATATTTATGACGTCGATCTGCTCTCGGCCGGTCTACCCAGGGTGAAGTCCAGCGCGACTTCGGCGCGAACCGAGACGGGGGACGAACTCCGACTTCTCGATGCCACGGTCTACCTAGCGCATGCTCTCCGTCCCAGAGCACTGCTCATCGAGAATGTTCCAGAACTCGCGCTGGCGCCCAGCTTCAAAGTGACCCGCGAAGCTGTACGTTCGGAGCTGAACCACCTCGGTTACGAATTCGACTGGTTCACACTTAATGCCGCTGATTTTGGAGTGCCACAGAAGCGGCTTCAAGGATTCCTTGTCGCGCTTGATAGGCAACACTTCAGCGCCTTTCGTCGGCCGAGACCGACTACACTCACGCCTCGGTCTGTTGGCGAAGCTCTGCTGGATTCCATGGCCGCCCGCGGCTGGCAGGATGCTGAGCGGTGGGCTGCCGGGGCGCGCAGTGTTGCGCCCACCCTTGTAGGTGGGTCGGAAATGCGGGGCGGCGCAGACCTGGGGCCAGCAGGTACAAGGAGAGCATGGGCGCGAATGGGTGTCGACGGAAGGGCGATCGCAGATGACCTCCCTGGTCCAGATTTCCATTGGCAGCCGGACACCGGGCAGGGCGGGATGGTAAGAATCACAATCGAACAGGCCGCGCTCCTACAGGGTTTTCCGGCCGACTGGAAGTTCGCAGGGAAGAAGACCGCCCGCTACCGCCAGATTGGACATGCTTCCCCGCCGCCGGTAGGGCGGGCGATCGGTCAAGCCCTACGCGCCGCGTTGACCGGTTCGGAAACCTCGCGCGCCGGCTACACTTCGACCCCATGACCGATCCGGAAGTCCTCGCTCGTCACCTCGACGAAGTCCGCATCCTCGACCTCTTTGCCGGACCCGGCGGGCTGGATGTGGCGGCACACTTCCTGGGTCTGAAGAGCTTGGGAATCGAGTGGGACGGTAACGCATGCGAGACACGTTATGCCGCAGGCCTTCCGACAATCCACGCCGACGTCCGGGTAATGCGCGAGGACCGCTTCGACCAGATCCCGAAGTCGGTTGACATTCTCGCAGGCGGTCCCCCCTGTCAGTCCTTCTCCGTCGCGGGAACCGGTGCTGGGCGGCGAGCGCTGGAGACCGTGAAGCGCTTCATCCACCGCTTGGTGGATGAAGACGAGAACGAGGCCGAGATCGATGAGGATCTCCGCGCTCTCGACGATCCGCGCACCGCCCTTGTCCTCGAGCCGCTGCGCTGGCTGCTGAAGGCGATCGACACCGACGACCGCAATCCATACGAGGTGATCGTTCTCGAACAGGTGCCTGCCGTCATGCCGCTCTGGGAGGTATACGCCCAGATTCTTCGGGGGGGTGAGGGAAGGCTCGGAGGCGTGAAGTACGAAGCGGAATGCTGGCAGTTGAAGACGGAGGAGTACGGCGTGCCGCAAACCCGCACGCGCGCAGTGCTTATCGCGCGCCGGCCTGGGCGAGGGGCTGTCGAAGCGATCCCGACCACTCATCGGCCGTTCGATGTACATCGAGGGAAACGCGTTGTAGCTCAGACGGATTCGCTGTTGGCCGAGACTTCGGTACTCGGGCGCAAACAGAGCTGGGTCTCGATGGCAGATTCTCTTCGCGCGGCGAGTCAGCTGAGCGGCTCTTGCGATAGGGTCTCTCGCTTTAAGTCTCAGCAGTCGTCGGACTCCGAATCGGAACCTCAGTTGGACTTCTTTGTTGTGTCGAATTACGGATCTGGAGGTGACCCGAAGAATCGAGGCAGGCGCCAGGCCTCTGAACCTGCGTTCACGGTGACCGGCAAAGTCTCGCGCAACAAGATCTACAAGTCGGAATCCGACCTCGCGGCCGGACGATACGACCGGTTCACCATCGCCGAATCCGGTGTCCTCCAGACCTTCCCACACAACTTTCCTTGGTCGGGGCAGGACCAGGCACAACAGGTCGGCAATGCCGTGCCGCCGCGCCTGGGCATGCACGTACTGTCTGCTGCGGTGCTCGGGGCCCCGCCGTCGGAGGAAGCGCTGGCAGCCGCTCGCTCCTGGCCGAACGTGCCCGCGACTACATCAGACGAGTTGCGCGCCTTGGGATGTGGTGACCAAAGTCAATGTCCTGCGGGTTCCCACAGGAGCATTGCTATTCGGCAGAATCCCGCTGCCCCCTGACTTGCGTATCCGCGAACAACATCGCGAAGTGATCCGCCAGTCTTTCGACAGCGTCTTCGGGAGCCGCCTCGTCTTCCGGACCGTCAGGCAGCGTGCCCCGGGGTGATGGGCGAGCAGATTCGGCACCCGCAATCCAGTCCCGCAACGATTCGTCCTCGCGAGCATTGTCGGGGGCGATCACGTCATACATCAGGGTTGCCGCGGCCGTGTTGACCGCGGTGGTGAGTGCGTTCACTTCCCGGCCTGTCGAGACTACGCCCCGTTCGATGAGTCTGACGAGGGCAAGGGCGGTCGGCCGATGGTCGATGACGTCGAGCCGAAGGGCTGAATTGAGCATGTCCTGGTTGCTGCACGCCAACACGGCCGGTCGGTAGTCGGGCCCATTGCGGAAGAGTTCTGCTGTCCACCAGAGTCGTGCGAAGGCCTGCTTGAAATGCGAGCCGACAAACCGGTCGCGTGCGATGCGGCCGCGCGTTCCGTCTGCCTTCGGTTCTGGCAAATGTCGCCACACGACATAGTCGGGTGCAACGCCGAGGGCAAGATACGTCCAGAGCTCCTTGTCCGCTGCTTCCCGACGAGTCAGCCGCAGCGTCTCGTGCAGACGGGGGGCGAGCCACGAGTCCGCTGCAGTAGGGCGTTGTCCCTGAAAGGTGGTCAGCGCGTCATCGATCAGATCTCGAACACGATGCAGGGCCAAGCGTGCGTCGTCGCCCGGAAACGGCTCCGCAACCTTGTTGATCGCAATGGACGGAACGTCTTCGCGGCCTTCGAGCAGCCCTGTCGAGATGTACTCCGCAGCCTGCGCATCGGAGATCAGCGCAAGCCGATCCGGCAGGTGCTCGGGGCGGGATGTCACGCGCCTGTCTCCTGATCGAGTCGTTCGATGTCACGAATTGTGGTCGCAAGAGCTTTCGGCACCTCGGCGCGGCGTGCCGCTGCGTATTGGATACGCGGTTGTAGGTCCGCCCAACTCCCTTGACCGGTACGGCGAAGGTGCACTTCTCGGAGGGCATCAGTGGCTTCTCTGCCCGGGATGATGTCTGGCAACATTTCTCTCAGAACCGCACCTCGCCAGTCGGCCGGGAAGACCGGCGTTCCATCCTCCTCGATCTCAAGATCGCCTATGGCGGTGTGGAATACGGCGGTCCACACGTCGGCACACATGTGGGCGAGGAGTATCTCTCCCATCATGCTCTCGACTTTCGAGCCTCGCTCTTCCATGAGCGCGGCCAGCCCCTCGAAATCCGAATTGAGTCGAACGGCGGGCATCCGGCCGGACGTCTCCACGATCCAGGGCGCATCTCGGAAGCTCCGCAGCCACTCGGTGCTGCGCGCGAAACTAATTGTGCTTACGTCGAGTTGGCGATCTCGCAAGGGGGCGTCGGCGGTCAGGTCAACGAGCCAATCCTGTTGCGTGGAGGCGATGATCCGACCATCAGTCGCGTCGACCGTGGCCACCACATGCACGGCGAGAGTTGCGCGGTCGAGATGGTCTTCTCGACGGAGCTCGATTTCCCCGACCCACTCCCGTCCGTCGGTTCCACTGGCCGACAACCGTGCGACGGTCCGTACGTTTGTCGCTCCCTCTGCCAAGACAGCGATCACAGAGATGTTGGACCAAACGCCCTTCGTCTCGATCTCCCGGCTGGGTACGGTGGCCCGCAGGGCTAATCTGGCGGTTCGCCAGTCGTCGCGCTCAGCTCTGCCGAGGGCGACGACCTGCTCGACAACCGAAAAGGCTTTGGTGTCCAACTGTTCGCGGCTGTCATCGACGCCGCGGAGCCGAACGGACGTGACACGCACCGTCACAGATCCGGTCAGCCGGGGATATGGGTATGCCCTCATTCGATACCCGCCTTGCTTTCCTGCAGTTCGACGACTAGTCCGGTTAGTGTGGCACGCACCGGATGTGCCGACACATCGGTCACGCCTCTAAACACGGCTCGGCGGGCACCTGGTGTGAATTGCAGTACGCCGTCGAGCAATTCGCAATTGCTGACTGCGATGAGCTCGGCCCATTTCAGAACCGGGCGGGGGCCGGAACGTACGTCGAGCTTGGCCACCGGACTCATGTGCCATGATTCCGCGCCGGGCGAGAGTTTGATCTCACCGGTCACTTGCCACGCACCGGACGGGTCGATCACCGCTTCCAGGTCGTCGAGCTTCGGTGGCAGCAACGGCCCACTCAATTTGGCGGTAGGTTTGCCTGAAATTTTAAGGCGTTTACGGACTTTCGCCGCACCGTCGGATTTTCCGGCTTCCTTTGCAACCGCCACGATTTCCTGCACTGCTTTGTTGGTGGCTGTCGTCAGGGCGGCGATACGCCGGTGAGCTGAAGGGGAGTACAGGGTCCTCAGCTCCTCTGTTTGACTCCACTTGTTGTGCTCCGGGGGTTCTGCGCAGCGCAGAAACTCCTCTGCCACGTCCGCGAAGGGTGCCGCTTTGCCTCCCGCTAGTCCAGCGAGCAGAACCGCCTGGAAGGGATTGGTCCCGATCGGCAGGCCGGGCACCGAGCTGGTCTTCACAGTCATGCGATTGCCGCGAATCGCGGTCACCTGATTGATTCTGCCGTCGCTATCCGAAGCTTCGGTCACGAGCAGCGCTGCACGATGCTCGCCGCCTGTTCCGGTCCGTCCATCGCGATCGGGAACTTTCAACGGCACTGTAGTGAGCGCTACCTGGCCCGACTCGACGAGACGTTCCACGGTGGTGCCATCGAAAAATGCCTTGAGAGCCCGGGTACGTGCGGGCTGATGGACATGCGGATCAACATGCTCCTCCGCCAGATACTCGGTCCCATTACGCAACGTGCGGACGGACGCTTCGAGCAGCGGCGGCTGCGTGCCCCCCGATGTCATTGCGGCCCAGAAGTTTCGACCGAGCGCACTGACCAACCTTTGATGCATGCGCTCCAAGGTGTCCTCATCGTCGATGGCGTCGGGAGCCCGGCCCGGCACAATCTCGGCAAGGCTGGCGACGTCGTGTGCTCCGACGATCAAGAACGATGTCCCGGGAGCATCGTCCTCGCGGGTGAGGTGCAGCTCCGACGTATAAGTTTCGTCCGCCCACCAGGAACGTGCCACTTCCGCGTTGCCTGCGAGGGAATCCGGGCGCCCGAACCAGGCGGGGCCGGCATACCGTCTGCCGTCGACTTCCCGCCATGGCAATTCGAGCCTGCCGATGAGCCGGCGCTCGGTTCGCCCCTCGTGCGGTTCCGAGAGCGTGGAATTCATCAGGACGAGCCCGAGTCGACTCGCCGCCCACAGGGTGGCTTTCCCGAGCCCATAGGAACCGCCTGCCTTCGTGTCCGTCTTATGGCTGTCGAGTTGGCGTCGCACCACTGCGGCGAATCGGCCGTCCTCGTAGTCGTCGCCGGTCAGCCCATTCGCGTTGTAGTCGTCGACGCGTAGTAGAACAAGCCGGTGTTTTTCGTCGAGATCGCGCAGACCTGATCGGACGACTCGTCCGACTTTCTGGTCCTGTGCAGCCGCCGCTTCGTAGTGTGGGCGAAGGTCGTCCCAGCACATCGCTGCGAGGAATCGGGTCAGGGCCTCGCCGGTGAGCTCGTGCAATGTGTAACGGACCGTGACCGGTCGGTCGTTGCGCCGGTCGCGTTCATCCAGGCTGTTCTGGGTTGCTTCACGAGCCAGAATTTCCAGATCGGCTTCGAAGGCGAAGGCCGCTGCATTGCCGAATTCGCGCCCGCCGTCGACATGTCCAGGCCGGTGGTACCAGGAGACCGGCTGTTGAACCTGCTCCGAGCCGAATGGGGTTGCCGCGCGAATCGCCTGCCGGGACACGAATAGCTTCTGTGCTTTGTCGACCAGCTCTGCGCGGGGCTCCGAACGGTTGTCCAGCCAGGCTTCTACGAGTGCGCGGGTGACACCCAGATGGTGAGCCAGTTCAGATGAATTCAGCTCATGCGTTTGCATTTGCTCGGTCAGCCAAAGACCGAATTCCGCACCCCTGGAGGTCAACGGTTCCTCTTTCTGTTGGAAGTGATCTCATCCGCCGACGGCGGTCAGTCTGCGTGCAGTGATCGCCGCACCTCCGGGAGCACGTCTTGCAGGAATCCACGAACCTCTCGGCCGTCACCGAATACCAACTGACGATCCAGCAGACGATTGCTTGTCTCGCAGGAGGTCTCGCTGACGAGTGCACAGCCGTGGCAGGCCGACATATTGAGCGACGACGAACCTTGACGATCGCTCTCGATGCAGACTGGATCGTTCGAGCACACGTCGGCGTCATCCAATGCGGAGATCAACAGCGGCAGAAATCGCTCGGGTTCGCCGAGCCGAACGAGCCCACCGAGTGTTCCTTGGACGTCGCCTGCGGCGGTGTAGATGAGGATGCCAGCCGTACGGTCGGGCCGATCCGAGTTGGCGTAGATGCGCTCTTGCAACGAGGCCGAAGAATAGCCGCTGGTAAACGCGAGCCGACGGATGAGCAGGTGTGCGATGGTGTGAAGCGCGATGAAACGCGGCTCGGGGACGTCGATCCGATGAGCCCATTTCGACGCACGGCGGCGGTCGCCAAGGATCGCGGCACGGGCTTGCACGGCGGGCTCTCGTTCCCACTGGGCGAGCGCGCCTTCATCGAATCGAAGAAAGATTCCCTCACCGAACATCTCGACCGCTGGATATGTCGGGCGACGAATGCGATCGGGCCCTAGATCGGCCTTGATCAAATCTGCGTCCGGGTCGTGGCGGCGGAACCCTTTGAGTGCCCGGACTTCTCGTACCCGTCGCACCTGGCCTACGCCCGACAGGCAGCGAGTCAGAGACATCGGCCCGGCTGCCTGGTCAGGGAGTGCCCATCCGTCGACCACGAACTCTCCGTCGCTGTGATCGCGACCCTTGCCCAGCTTCTCGACGAACGCTGCCCACTCGCCGTCCTTGAGATCGAGAATCACCGGCTCGGCGGGCCCGCCGTCGCCTGCGGCAAGGGCAAGGACCACCTCTCGTTTAACGCCGACTTCCTCGGCGATCCAGCCCGCCACCATCTCGGCCTGGGGGCCGGCGTTGTCCGCCACCACCTTCTCGAAGTACACGTGGCTTCGAATCAAGTCGATCTGTGCTTCGGATTGCGGACGCTCTTCCGGAATATCCAGGGCGGAGATGCGCTCGGCCATGTAGTTGCTGGTAGCACCTCGCTGAACCGCAACCAGCTGGTGCTCGCACGGCTGCTGCACGTCAGTCGGCTCTTCCCATGGCTGGCGGCTGTCGCACCGGATTCCGTCGCGTTGCAGCGAGCTTTTCATGACAAGCTCGGACAGCGGCCGTGCCCGCTTGCACTTGTTACAGCTCACACGCAATGAAGTGAGGCCTTCGCCGTGTTTCATGGAGCGTACGAAACGGAGCTCATCGTAGGCCCGGCAGAATCGAACCTCTTCCGTCACGCCCGCGTCGTGGCCGCGGTGTGCCCATGCGAACCATGGAATGTCTTGGATATGGCTACCTTTCGAGCACCTAGCGACATACCGCATCGGAACGAGGAACCCGCCACAGGTGCACGTATTCGACCACTTGCCCTTGTGCTTGCCGGTGAACTTCGAGAGCTTTGTGCACCGTTCACAGAACCGCCACATGGGAAAGCGCCAGTAGAGGAGTCCTGGGGTGTCGTTGGCGGCGCGGCCCGCGTGGGTGGGCGGCTGGCGCAGCTGACCGGGGCCGAGTCGTGCGAGCAAACGGTCGCAATGGATCTCTGAGCCCGGCTTCTTAGGCCACCACGACGTGTCGGGCGCGATCAGTGATTCGCCGCGGACGTCGACGATGGCGCCGACGCCGAAGGGGGTGATCGTCTCGGACAATCGAAGGTCATGCTTAATTCTTTGCACCAGAAACCTCCTCGTTCGGTTCCTTGACATCAACGGCGACACTGGGTTCTACCGAGCGCATCGAGTCGCCGACTACCCACCCATCGCCCGATTGGCCGAATCGTTTCAGCAGTGCTTGATCCGCCTGTTTCTGACGTTCGTAGCGCAGGCCGGTCTTCGCTTGGCGTGCGCTCTCGGCGCGGTGATCCCATTCGCGGAGGAGGCGCCAGACTGCTTCCCTGGTCTCCTCCTCCTCGATACCGTCCGATCGGCTGACGCACTCCAGGAATAAATCGATGAGTCGCTCGATCGCGCCGGACGTGCGGTCGTCTCCGAGATCGAGCTGATCTGCTGACGTGTTCTCCGCGAGTTTCTGGAATGACTGGCGTATCAGTGCGACCAGAGCGCCCGCCAGGGAACGGTGTCGGGACGCCAAAGACCACGGGGTGACGCTGGTGGGCTCGACACTTCGGTAGAGAGCCTCGTGATAGCCGCGGAAGGTCTCGAAGTGCGATCGGTCACGGGCACGATTGGACCGAAACAGCGTCGCGACGATGCCGTGAATTTCGCCGCGGCCAACGCGACTGGTCGCCTGAATGTATTCAGCGGTTGTCTTCGGCTGCCCAACCATCAACATGAGCGCAAGGCGCGGAATGTCGATGCCGACCGACAGCATGTTCGATGACAGCACCACATCGATCGCCTCCGGGGACTCGTCGGCGTTGGTCCGAAGCTCTCGCAGATCGTTCGGCAGTTCCTCAGGACCGCGACGACTGGTCAACTCGAGTACGCGCCCGGCCCGCACCGGGCGCAGCGAGAGCCCCAGACGTTCTGCGCGGGTCTCCAGACGGCCGTTCACGTCATCAACGACCAGGGTGCCGGTTCGGCCGAGTTCCCGAAGGCTGTTGTGGTACATCACGAGAGTCCAGAACGAATCGCGCAGGTGTGATGTCTGCTCTCTGATGAGTACGGCCGGCAACTCGATCAGCGGCGTAGCTGCAGCGACCAGCGCGGACGCCTGTGGCACAGATTGCGGCATCATCCCGAGGTACAAGCGGCCGGTGCCATTTTTGACCGGACGGGAGAAGAAGGTTCGGTCCTCATCGAGTCCAGCAGGCGGATAGAGGGCCACGTCGCGCCCGTACAGTCCTCTGACCTGTTCCTGCGAAGCTCGGATAGTGGCGGTCGAGGCGATGATCTTCGGTCGCGAACCGTGCTTGGACGCCAACAGTTGGATAACCGCGTCGAACACCGCCACTGTGGTACCGAGCGGCCCGGACAGCAGATGCAACTCATCCTGGATGATCAGCGACGGTTGCTTGAAGTTCGTGTTCAGCCCGAGAATTTTTCCGGCCTTGGTATTGAACTGAAGTCGTGCGAACTTATCGACGGTCGCCAGGAGAATCGTCGGTGGTTCGTCGTATATGACCGAATCGACGACTGCCAAAGGCAATTCGCGGTTGAACTCACATTCCGTGTTTGTGCAGTGCACGACGACATCCGCACCGACCAGACGCATGCCATAGCGGGTCCGGTCCGATGTCCGCTGTTTGGGCACCAGGGGACTGAGGCACCACGGGCAGCTCTCGACCTGAAACTTGTTCGCTTCCTCCGGTCGATCGGCTCTGTGCAAACGATCGAGTGCCTCTTTCGCCTCGGTCGCGTTCACCGGTGTGACCTCGTTGCCCACCCACAGACCGATCGAAAACGGCGCCATGCCTTGCACTCTCGGATCTGACTTGCGCAGTATCTCCATCGCACAGATGAGCGCCGCGGCGCGCTGGAACTGCTGAGCGGTCAACAGGCGCAGGGTGTATCGGGTGATCACCGCGGTGCCACCGCCCGCCACTCCATATCGCAGTCGACGTCTGAATATCTCGACCGCTGCGAGACCGAGATATGCCTCGGTCTTTCCACCGCCGGTCGGAAACCAGATCAGGTCGACCAACCCCCGGTCCTCGTGTGCCTCATCGACTGTGGAAGCCAGCGAGACCAATAGGAATCCGAGCTGAAAGGGCCGCCAAGCCGGTTGGACGGCTTCCTCCCCCCGAATGCGTTTCAGCTGCTCCATTTGGTGGCCCATCGCTGTCATGGCGAGGGCGAACGCGGTCCGGAGTTCTCCTCGCTCCGGATCGCGTAGCAGATCGACGCCCGCGGCCATTCGGCTAGCGGCAGTCCGCGAGCGATCGGTTATCGTGCGGGCGACGGTTGCTTGGTGTGCGAACTCGTCGACCCGGGCTTCCTGATCGGTTACCCACCGCGAAAAGGCCCCTACAAACGCGTCGAGTAGAGGAAGGACGCGGTCGGGTTCGTCGGCGACACGGGCGAGTTCGTCGAGACGAAGGGCCCGAGCCTCCACCGAGGACGCCTCGAAGCCGGTGGTTTCGACGTTGGGAACCACGAACGCCGGCACCGGCGTCAAAAACACTTTGCTACAACGGTCTTGCCCGCATTCCCAATCCGCCGACATGCCGTGTCCGACGGCGTAGACCTTGCGGTTTCGGTAGCGGAGCCGCAGCTCCCTGGCCTCGTGGTCGATATCGAAGGTACGCGAGGTGTCGTACTCGAGGATCTGGGCGTCGCCGTGGGGACGAACTGAAAGGCCCACCTGGAACAGCATCTGGGGGATGTCGAGCTTGTCGTCGCCAGTCGAATCCGTCGTCAATCGAGCGTGCACGGTGACGAGGTATGCGCCGTCGCCGTACGGCCGCCAGCGAGACCCGATTTGAACGGGTACTGCCCCGGCCGTGAGCGATCGCTGCCTTTGTTCTGCGGTCAGTTCGAGCTCTTTGAACTCGAACGGATGTCGTTGCCATCTGGGCGGACCTTCACCCGAGAGTGCTGCGTAGGTTCCTCCGGAGAACTCGCAGACTATGGCGGGGGAGTCGGTGACGAACGAGATTGCGATCGACGATGGACGCCACTCCTTGGCCAGTGGAACGCTCGCGCCGTCTTCTTCGACGTCCCCTTCGGTTACCGCGGCCGGTAGCTCATCGTCAGAAGGCTCGGGTTCTGTCGACTCCACCGGGAACAACATTCCGACGGAGTACACGAGATGAGGTCTGTTGAACAGGATTTCGTCGGCCTCACCTTCCGGTCCGACATAGGCGGAGCGAAGATGGCACAGTGCGGACTGTTGAGCATCGGTGAGGGTCACTTCCGAGTTCCTGCCTTTCGCGTCAGCTCCTGCAGACGCCGTTTGTCTGCTTCCGAGGCGACGATGTGGAGTGCGACTCGAGCACGGGTCACCGCTACGTAGAAGGCCGCCAGCCCCAGACGATCGAACTCCGCAGGTAGATCGCACACGATCACATGCTCGGCTTCCAGGCCCTTGGCGAATCGCGGACTGGTGACGGTTATGCCATCCGCAGTGACTCGCGGAGCGGCGGTCGAAGTGACACTGATGATCCAGATCGCGGACCTGCGTGCCCCATCGGCAATCAGCCGGTGGGCGACCGCAGTCGCATCGGTGACGTCGGCGGCGCCGGACCAGTGCCATCGGATCTTGTCTCCGTGGACAATTCCGGGATCCCCGATATCGGCGCCCAGGTACTCCTGGACCACGTGCACGATCGCCTTCGTATTGCGAACATTGCGATCCAGTTCGAAGAATAACGCTTCAGCGCTCACCAGTTCGTAGACGTCATTGTCGAAGTGCCCGTCGACGTAGGCTTGGTTGTTCGGATCCAGGCACATTCGCCAGCGACCGTCGGCCCGTCCGTGCTTGATCGCGGTGTCCAGGCGGTCCATCGCCTCGGCGTTCATCAGATCCTGCGCTTCATCAACGAGCACGACATCGTATGACTTGTCACCGATTTCGTCGAACGGCTTCAGATCGATCTCGTGGTCGGCCACGAGCGGACCGAAGAAGCCCGCCAGAGCCGGAGAACGGAAGGTGATCAGGACTGAACGCCCCTCGCCGGCTTCTTGTTTGGCCGCCTCCGCCAGTACCAGCGACTTTCCGGTGCCTGCGCCGCCGAGCACCATCATGCGTGGATTTCGTGCGAGTGCGGCAAGGAACCGCGCCTGCGCCTCGGTAGCCCGATTCTGTTCCTCTAGCACCGCACCGCGTTGTGCGTCGATCACAGGCATACGTGTGAACTCACCGAACAGTCGATCGCGTATATCGCGGGTGCGTGCCTTCGGCACGCCGGATGGAGGACTCTCGCTGCCTTCGACAATGGTGTCGAGAGCTTCTGTCATCCCCGCGATGGTCATGTTGTCCTTGGCGAGCCAGTGTGTCGGCTTCCATCCGATCGCCGGCGGGGGTGCGGCGATGTCCGGAGTGACGACGACTGCTTCACGGGCGAACCAGCCGACACCTTCCTGCCGGAGAATGTCGCGCAGCGCGTACATCGCCGAGCGAGCCTGCTCCATCGGCGACTCCAATTTGTGCCAATCCCCGTGGCTGTCCACGGAATACCACACTCCATCGTGATGGCTGACTCCGCCGCCTTTGACCTCCACCACCACTACGACGCCATTCCAGAGGATGACGAAGTCCGCCTCTGCCTGTTGCTTATAGGGATGGGAACGCAAAGTTTGGGAAAAGAAGGCGACGGCATCCGAAGGGCCGTCGATCCGGTCGAGTATCTGCGCGACGCGCCGTTCCGCGCCGCTACGCGATTGTCGGCGGATATTGGTCAGATCAGGAACGAGGATCATGCGCGTTGCTCCCGCCAGAGATGTTCGTATTCACGGAATCCCAAGAGAGAGTTGATATCTCCGAAGTCATCGACCATGTCGACGATGAGGCACTCTTCTTTGCCTCCGTTCGCCTTCCCACGCAGCCCCCGGCCCGCCATCTGGATGTAGGCGTTCGGACTGAAGGTCGGGCGGGCAATGTAGAGGGCTCTGACGCCCGGGGCGTCGAACCCTTGGATAAGTAGGTCACAGTTGGTGAGGACACGGATCTCGCCCCGGCGGAACTTATCGATGACATCGCGGCGTTGCTGGCGTCCGGTTTGGCCGCTGACCGACTCCGCCGCGATCTTTCGATAGCGGAGCGTCGCGGCGAGTATCTGTGCCGACAGAACATTCGGGGTGAACACGAGCACCGGCCAGTCCGGATCCAGAGTCATGATGTGGTCGACGACGATCGACAGCCGTTTGTGGTCCTTGCCGATCTGATCCAGGACTGTCGGATCGATCAGCCTCGAACTCCGTATCTTGGCGAGCTGCGCCGCGGTAAGCGCGACGTCGACACCGTCCAGGACCTGATGTCGGACCCGTGCCAGGACTCCGAGGTCGACGAGCGCCTTGTAAGGATTCGAGTCGAACGCTCGCAGGATTTGATTGCCGAATCGGGCCGCGAGCCGCTGGGTGGCTTCGGCGGACTTGCCTTTGAACGGCGTAGCGGACAACCCGACAAGTGGACGCATCCAGCCGTGGCCGGCGACTCCGAGCCAACTCAACAGGCGGGTGTATCTTTCGGAATCGCCTGCGCGGTGACCTTCGTCGACGATGACCGCGCTGGCATCGCGCAGCCACTCGTATTCGGGCCGCGAATGGACGCTGTCGAGCATCGCATCCGTTGCGACGATAATGCTGAAGGCAGTATCCGGTTCATGGATGACATTGCTGTCCCACAGCCGGCCTACGGTCAGCGGCCGTTCGTCGCCCAGACCTCGCCAGACCATGCTCCAAGTCTGAACGGCCTGCTCGCACAGTTCCTTCGACTGCGCGATCCACAGGACGGGCCCGCTCAGTCTGCCGTCGATGAACATCTCGAGGACGGTCTGAGCCGCGACACGCGTTTTGCCTGCTCCGGTCGGTAGCTCAACCATGGCCTTGGCCGCGCGACCCTTCTCGTCGCGCTGGGTCAGGACCTCCTGCAGCTTGTCACTGATGTCGCGTTGAAAGTCGTGGAGCGGGCTGAGAATGACTGCGCCGGGAACGACGAACTCGGCATCTTCGGACTGTCCACGCTGACCGGCGTATTCGGATCCAAATCCCATTCTTCGCAACCAGGAGATGGTCTGCGTTCCACCTGCCCAAGTGCTCGGAACGTCAGGAAATCCCTTCTGCTGGAACGCCGGACCGAGCTGCTTGATCGAATCCGAACCAAAAACCGTGAGATACAGATCGCCGACAGATGTCGACGTGTCCACCAATCCCTGGGCTTGGAGCGCTTGCCACAGGCCATTTGGCAGTGCCTCGCGGAGGTCGTCGTCGCCTATATAGATTTCGAGGCGGTCCGCATCTGTGACCGCGGCTTTCGCCTCCTGGCGGAGGCGATCGAGGTTATCGTCGATGCCCTGCTGTCGGACTTCCATGAGCTCGTAGTTGGAGAGGCGAAGATCGAAGGCATCGTTGACGATGTCGAGGACGCGGGCCTCCTCGACATCGTTCTGGATGACGAGTTCCAGCCCGAGAGGGTGCCATTCGAGGGATTGGTCTTCCGTGCCCGTATCCAGGGTCACACGTTTGGTCACCCGCTCCGCTCGCGTCATCGTGGCGTTTGTCAGGAGATCCGCGACCGTCGTCGGACGCAGACCGGTGAAGACGTCGAGGACACGCTCACTCGTCTGCTTTCCCTCGATGAGCATGGAGAAGGCGAAGGTGTCTTCGAATCGACTGCACCCGACCAGGTCGACGAGCTCCTCTACCTGTTCCGCTGTCGCCCTCAGGTATGGCCGCTGTCGTTCGTCGAGAAAGGTGCACTGTTCGTCGGTGACTGCCACGAATACCGTTTTCGGCGAGCGTGCTTCGAGCGCTCGACCTACTCGCGCCGGGACTTTAGGAGCCGACGACTTGGGGTAAGCCCGGTTGCACGCGATGAGGATGAACTCGGTCAGCACGGCATCGTTGATTGTCGGTGGCAGCATCGGACTGCCGAGGGCTGTCCGCAGTAGCTGGGCAGGTACGTGCTCGAGCTCATCGGGGAGATGGAGGACATCGGCCACCGCAGTAGGGCCCGTGAACAACGGCAGCAGGGCACCGTACTTGATCAGGGATGGCGCAACGACTTCATGCGGCGCCCGAACACCGTGCTTGGAGTTCACCAACCCTGCGCGTTCGACCGCCCAGCGGACCGGCGATTTGATCGGGTAGGTCGTCCCCGAATCCGCATCGTGGCAACCCCAGTCCTCGTCCCCGAACATCAGGATGTCCTGCGTCCAGGAAATGCGTGTGCTGGGGGTGGCATTCGCATCCCGCAGGATCAGTAACATCGAGAACGGACCTGGCGAAGCATTGGCTTTCGGATAGAGCCGAACGTTGACCACCGGACGCTCGCCCGGCCCGAGGTTCGAGTTGACGGACTTGATCGCCCACTCTTGATACTCCGACGCGAGCGGTTCATCGGCGAGTTCGTAGTCTTTGACCGGCTTTTGAACGACGCCCAGCTCGAGCGCGATGTCGAGATTGCATCGGCTCGGATCCAACAGGATTCCGGTATGCTGGCTGCCCAGCTTCTCATCGATTGCCACCACGTGCCTGGGCCACGCCCAGCCGCCATCGCGAGTCGGTACTTTGACCGCGTGATGTGGATTCGCTCGCAATGTAGCGATCGCATCCGGGGTCCTGACGCCGTCGACCGCGTCCCAGAACTTGACCTGCGATTCGTCGTCGGAGTCCTTGGCCAGGGCGGCGACGCGAGCAGTCAGAATTGCGAGCGGATCGAGCTTGCGAAATCCGTTTTGCTCGAGATTCTTTCGGATTCCGGGGGATGCTAGGAATCCAGGATCCACGAAGGCCGAACCTTCGATCTCGATGTCCTCCTCCTGCTCGAGGAAGACCATGCTCTGATCGATCAGAGCACACAGACCCTTGTCGGTTGGGATGACCTTGGCCTGCTTGATGTGGGGAAGGTTCAAGTTATCGACCACGAACTTGAAGGCCGTCGCGGCGGACTCCACGTCGCCGTCAGCCCACTCGCGAAGCCAGCTGAGAAGTCCACGCTTCGGAATCTTGTCCAGGATGCGCAGGGCGTCCTGACGGTCGAATTCCGCAGCGGCTGAATCTGATCCGGCAAGGAAAAGATCTCGGAGGCGCGTCTTCCGCTGGTCTGTGGTGTAGCACCGCCAATGCGGAACGTCGTCTCCGGTGTTTGGGGCGGACGTCCACGCCTGATGGTGCTTGGCGGCGATATCGATTGTGAAGTCGAGCGGTCGAAGTTCGGACGCGGGCCGGAGGCGTCCGCTCGGGTCCGGAATCAATGCGACCTGGGCCGAAAGGCGCGGGATCTGTGTGGACAGCACCGAGTCGCCGAAGGAACGCTCCTCTTTACCGCGGGCGGGCAGGTAGTCGAAGTGTGCGGCGGGGTCGTCAAGGCTGCTCAGTCGCGGCAGGATATCGACAAACATCTGGCCAAGAGTTTTGAGGATGTCGCGATTGTAGGTATTCCGGAGCAGGGTCGTGCGATCGTCGTTCACGCTCCAAGGCGCATTAAAGAGGGCAGATGCTGTCGTTTCGTCCAACAACGGAAAATACGACCAGAACTGACCGATGCGGCGTTGGCGTTGCTGCCTGGGCACTGCAACGGTGACCTTGACTTTTTCCCGCGAAACGGCTTCGCCGACCTCGCGGCGTGCTGCGGGCGACGAAGTGTGCATTTGGTCCTCGACGATCCACTCGTCGCCGCTTCCGTCTGGTCGCTCGATCTTGAAGACACCGCCGCCCAGATTTCGGGACGAATGACTCGTTTCGAAACCTTCATCCCCAAGAATGCGGAGTTTGACTTCGCGCACGGAACTCACGAAAAGCAGAAACTCCGAGGAGAAGTCCTTGATCTCCTGCCGAAGGCGAGGAACGTGGTTCGTCCCCGGCAGCTTGACGATGGTCACTGCCCAGGCGGCGAGTTCGGCCAGAATCGGGTCGGAGGCGAAGTGGGCATTCGGGTCGATCAAGGTCGCTGTTCGTAGCACCGGCTGCCGAGTTGCATTGGGGGCGACTCGGGCGATAGCAGCCTTGGATTCGGGGGTATTGAACTCGAAGGATACCGATCGACTGAATACCTGAGGCGAATGTGACACTGCCAGAACGGATTTGAAGCCCAGCCCGAAGCGACCGATCTCATCTCCGCGTTTGCCGCTGATGTGTGCGTGTGCGATGGCGGTGAGGCCCGGTTTCGAGAACGGTCGTCCTGCGTTGGCGCAGTAGAGGGTGCCATGAGTGGCGTCGAGAACAATCTCGACGCGTCCCTGCTCAGGGCCGTCTTCGGTGATGCCCGCCATGGCATCGGCGGCGTTCTGCACCAACTCGAGCAGAGTGCGGTTCGAGTAGCCGCCGATCCGGATCGACTCCTCATGGTTCGCGTGCTCGGCGACTAGATGCGGATTCTCTCGATAGGCCGCGATCGCCCGTCGGAACAGTTCTTCCACCTCGGTGCCGAGACCGGGGTCCGTGGTCCACATGCTTCGCACATGCTCGTCAGTCACTTCTGTCCTTCGGGATCTGGTACCAAGAACGGCTCGCTACCCACATCGCTATCCAGGACGAATCGCTACGTGAACGGGTTTCGGGCCGGTGGCGGGTGCGGCCGCCCTAGACGTGGAGCTCGGCTCGCTGTGTGGACGGCGGTCTGAGATCGGAAGCGATTCAGCGGTAGTCAGAACTGCATTCGGCCCTGGATGGGCTCCACGCCCCTCGCCCCGATGGAGCGAACGTCGGCGGTGCTGCAGAATACGCAACGGCTCCCCTGACATGTTGCTCCCCAACCGGTTTCGAGGACCTTACACTGCCGTTTGGAACTACACCAATGTTACTGTGCATCAAAGTAATTGCGGCGTTCGCGACGGTTGGATGGACCATCCGAACGGGCCAATCACGTTACGCGCAAACCGCTGCCGCATCGCTCGCGCTGACCGGATCGTTGCCAAAAAGTAGCGGTTCGCGAGCCGATTACCGGTGGAGGCTGGGAAGTTGCGAACGAGCCTCAGACTCAAGGTTCCAACATGTCGAGCAGATTCCCGGAGGCGGTGCTCGTTGCGGGCGTTAGGTAGTGCAGCTTGGCCGCGGCGCTGGCCGACAGTTGAATCGGCCTGATCTCGTTCTTCAGGCCGGCATGGACGATGCGATCAATACCCGCACCGATCAACGGGGACATCGTTTCGGTAGTCGCGTGCAGTGTGGGGTTGTGGGTGTGGCCGCCGTGCACGATCAGATTGCGCTTGCGATAAAGACGTACGAATTCCCTGGTCAAGATGTCAGCGATGCGCTTGACTTCCCGTCGAGGGTCGGTGAGGATCGGCTGGATCCGCTGCAGGGCGAGTCGGTCCACCTCCAGTGGCAACGTGACCTGTGCGCCCGTTCGCAGGTGCATCTGAAAACGTTTGGCGCGGTCGATGTTCTGCGCGAATCCTTGCAACTCGATGGCCAAGGGGTCATCGTGCGTGCGGGTGTACTCCCAGGCCAGCGCAGTTAGCTCGGCGCGCGGCACGCTCGCGGCCACGATCAGTGAAAAGCGTTCTGCAGCAACGATGTCGCGTTCGTCTGATGCGCCGACCAGTAGCGATTCGATGGCCGACCATCCGCTCATGACCGCGATGTGGGCGGCGCCTGTGCGCACCGGATGCACCAGCGCAAGCGCACTGGTGATGTATTCGGGCATCGTCAGGTCTTGGAGTCGATCGAGTTTCTCGAACGCACGGACATCGAGCATACGGTTCGTGGATTGTGTCGGGAACACATCTCCTTTCTCCCGCGACCACATCTGGGACGCGATCCGCAGCGGATGGCGACCGAAATGGAGCTTGTTTTCGAGGTCTGCGATCTGGGATCGCGCCCGCTCAGCTGCCGAGTTGATGTCCTTGGCGGCGACGGAGAGCAGAAATGCGCCCTGATGTCTGATCGACGGCGCCGCAGAGGCGTAGGTAAGTTTCCATGTCGCGGTGTCCGAGGCGGTCAGCCAGCCGGGCGCCGTGGCCTGGCTGATGACGAACCGCGGTTTCGTGGTGACCGGGACGCAGAAAGTGTACGAGCGATCCGGGCGACGCAGTCGTTGGCTTGCCTCATCGAGGAATTCGGCGAAAGAGATCTCACGTGCGTCATCGTGGGCCGCATGCAGCCAGCTGTACAGGCTGTTTTTGTGGTATCCGGAGTCCAGGATATGCCCCGCGATACGGCGCGCCGCGCCCTCTACATCGATCTTCTTTGCTCTATCGAGCTCCCGTGCCCACGTGGCGAGATAGGACTCCTCCATCCGTTCCACATGCTCGCGCAGGTTCATCCACGCATGGCTCTCGGTGGTGATTCCAGGTTTGATGGCATCGATCGTCGATTTCACTGCCCTGCCGCGGTCGGCGATTCCGGCATCAGAGGTCAACGCATGCTCGAGATGCTTCCTGCAATCCGCGATCGCGGATGCCGCAACGCCAGGCGTGGCACTGTCCTCGAGCAGTTCGTGGGCGATTTGGAGGGTCCCGCTGCGCCACAATCTGCGATGCCACGGCGCGCGGGTAGAAGCAATCTCGAGAATCCGGGCGGTAACGCCTTGCTGATCGGGCCGTTCGGCGATGGTCACGCTGTGCTAGCCTACAAGAGCTAAATGGGCTACCTCGTCTCCTTCCGGAGGCCAGTAGCCCATTCCCTTTTCTGAGGACTCCTACCATGCGTTCTGCGTGTAGTGCTTTGCTTGCTGCACGCAATTCTCAAGCAGCCGAAGGCGTTTCAGCCACCGCTGCCACTGCTGGTGTTGTTCGACTTGCCGAACCCGCCGCGCACGATCTTGCCGCCAGCCGCTGGCACTCCAGTTTCCTTCAGTCGACCCGTGGTTGGCCGGATGAAGGTGCCGGCGCCGATGATGATGGCTGCGCCGATTGCTGGGTACAGCAGGTTTGGGGTGTGGGAGTACCAGTAGTGGCGGTATTTGGAGGTGTCCTCGTTGCATTGATCGTCGGGGACTCGGATCGAGGTTGTCGGATCGACGCATACCGCCACGTCGGTGGGGTCGTCTGTGCTGGCAGCGCTGGTTGTCGCAACCGTTGTCGGCGCTGTTTGGGTGACGGCGCGGTCGGGGCTGCCGCATCCGGCGGACAGTAATGAGACCGCAACGGCGGCGGGCAATGTGTAGGAAACCCGTCGGGATTTCAGTGTGCGTTTTCCTGCGGATGCGCCAGGCATCGCCACCCCCAAGTGCAATAGGTTGAGCGGGCCCGAGGCTAGCAGCAAACCTGTTTTGCGACAAAGGGGTTCGGCGGTGGTCGGCTTCAGAGCTGGGCTAGATGGTGGGCTGTTGGTACGGGTGGTTCGGGTTGGCGGGGTTGGAAGGGTTGAGGGGGCTCAGGGCGCTCATCGGGTTCGCCGGGTGGTTGAGGTTGAGCGGGCTGAGGGGGTTTGCCGGGTTGTCCAGGCTGTCGGCCCAGCAAGGGTCATTGGGGTCGCAGTTGTCGTACTGGCCGATGGCGGTGGCGTTCGGGGCTGTGGGCTCGGCCGAGGCGGGAATTGCCAAGGCGGACAGCGCGACAGTGGCGAATGCGCCCGCGATTGCGATTCGGGTAAGCGTGCGAGAATTCGATGTAGAGAACACCACGGAACCTTCCTGTCAGATCGGTTTGTGCGGGGCGGCGCGTTCGGTGTTGCCGAATGTCCGTCGCACATCTCAACTCTGACCGACGAAAGCCCGAAAAACGCTGTTACCAGCCAACTCCCAGGGAATGTTCATCCTCGAGAATGATCATTCAGACCCCTGGTACTAGGGGTAGTCCCCTAAAGGAGCGCAGGCGGACGCAAGGCCGTGCCGCTTGCTGGCTGTGGTTGCGCTGAGCAGGCAGTTTGTGTGAGGGTGCTTCGAGGTAACTGTGGGAATGCCGGGAGTAGGGGAGGTCTGATGACGGAGACTTTCAAGGTTGATCCGGATGCGGTGGATACGTTCGCCGCGGCGTTGAAGAAGCTGGCCGAGGCCAATGCGAATGTCGCGACCTATCTGGAGAAATGGCTGGTGCTGGACAACACCGTGTGGGGTGACGGCGGTCTCATCCGGACCGGGCTGAGCGCGGTGGCCGAGGCGCACGAGAAGTTGAAGCCCAATTACGAGACCCTGGGCACCCTGACCGCGGCCGCGGCGACCGAGCTGACCAAGGTGGCGCAGGTGTACCGGACTACCGATCAGGCGCGCGCTGACGAGCTGGACCGCACGTACCCCACGGGCGGTAGCTGATGACGAAGACGCCGTCGGAAAACCTGACCGAACCATCGCTCGCGGACCCGCTCAACGACAGTTTCGAATTCGGTGTAGTCGCGGTGGTCGAGTCCGCAGACATGCCGACGCTGCCGCCCGCCAACTACGACCACCCAGGAGCTTGAGTGAACGCGCCTGAGCCGATTCATGATCTGGCCCGCGGTGATGTCGGGGTCTCGCGGCAGCTGTCCCGCGCGCTTCGGGTGCTGATGGATACCGCGACCGACCCGCAGTTGAAGAATCAGTTGCGCGGCATCCTGGAAGGGAAGGGGAGCGCACGCGATTTGATGCACAGCGAGGCGTTCAATCGGGTGCTCGATCGAACGCTGCCGGCCGCCATGCAGCAGTTCGCGGACATGCCGGAGGAGGAGCGGCAACGGCTCGCCGACCAGGGCGAGGCCGAGCTGCAGCGCCTTCGGTCGGAACCGCTCGCAGAGCAGCAGCAGTCCGTGGCACCGCCGCTCGCAGAGCCGCCGTCGGCTCCCCCTGTGGTTCCGGGGACCCGCAAGCCCAACCGTGAGCGCGTCGTCACCCCGGATGACGAGGACGAGGACGACGAGTATTTCCGCGACCGCGGGCAACGTGGATGGCTGGAGTGACGGTGTCTCGCCAACAGGTCGTCTTCAACACCGAGATCAACCCGAAGTGGACGCCGACGCTCGCGTCTGCGCCGACGGAGCTCGTCCTCACCGAGCCCATGCCCGAGCTGTGCAGTGAGCACGGCCAGCCCGCCCTCGAAACTCGCTCCTGCACAGTGAATTCCACCGGCCCACTCTCGGAGCTGCCAACTATGCGGGCCATGTTGCGCTCGATGGGGCGACGGGAGCCTGCGGTGGCGCGCGTCCGGTTCGAATGCCCGGCCTGTGAGTTCTGTCTGCACGAGATCAGGCGCTTCCGGCGGATCGCGCTGGTGGCGCTGCTGGCGATTCCGCTGACAATCGCGGCGATTCTCACGGCGCGGGTGCTCGAACTCCAACCGCTCTATCTGCCTTTGGCTTTCGCGATCGTGCCAGGATGTCTGCCGATCGCGTTGCTGGTGGCGATGCTGACGTGGAGCCGATCGGGCTATTTCGCCGATGTCTGGATGAACGACACAGCCGACCAGCTGATCGTGTCCGCGCATCCCGATTTCGTGGCCGCGGTCGAGGAACGCCGGGCAGGTAAACACTGAACACCCCACCGGAGGTTCCCGGCGGGGTGTGGAACCAGAGCTGCTAGCTGCTGCCGAACATTCCGCTCGGGCGGTGGTGATGCCCGAAACCGGAGAACGGGTCGTGCGGCTTGCGGCGGCGTTCGCACCTGTCCCAGTACCCGTCCCAGGGTTCGTGCCGGTCGTCGAAGAGGCCCTGTTCCCAGGGCTGCAGGCGGCGGCAATCGTCGCCGTGCCGGACCTCGGTGACGCCGGGGACGGCGGGGGTGGCCGAAGCGGGAACGGCCAAGGCGGTCAACGGGATTGCGGTGAGGACGCCGGCGATGGCGACGCGGGCCAGGGTGCGGCGGGCGGTGGACTTTCTCGTCGTGTGCAACGTAAATCCTTTCGGCTCTTCGGCGAACATCCGCGTTCGCGGTGTTCGCACACCTGACACTGTGCCGCACTCGGGCTGAAAGGTCACTGGTGGAAAGGTATTCGAGTGCAGATCTCACTCTCGGGTATGAGACGTCGTCGGGGTGCACCCTGAGGTTTGGGTGGGGCTACCCCGACTTCATCGAATAGCAACCATGGCGGGGCTGTGCCGCGACAGCGAACTGACTTCGCAGGGGTTGGGCGTGTCCTTGCCGGTCTTCGAAGATCCGCGCAAGACTGGGCGAATGACGAGCGCGACGATCACCCGTGCCGATCATTCCGCGGCTGCGGACGGCCGGGCCGAGCGCAAACAGGTCCCGCGGTCCGCGCACGCCGAATGGCGCACGCCGAAGCGGCGCGGCAACCCGGTCGCCATCCTGGAGAAGCAGGCGAAGACTCGCGTCCCGGACCTGGTTCCGATTCGGTACGCGCGCATGGCCACCGGCCCCTTCCCGTTCTATCGCGGCGCGCCCGCGATCATGGCCGCCGATCTCGCGGCCGGTCCGCGCACGGACCTCGTCGTGCAGCTCTGCGGTGACGCGCACCTGTCCAACTTCGGCCTGTTCGCCTCACCGGAGCGCCAGTTGGTTTTCGACGTCAACGACTTCGACGAAACGCTGCCGGGTCCGTTCGAATGGGATGTCAAACGCCTCGCGGCCAGCGTCGTGGTCGCCACCCGCGCGAACGGCGGCACCGACACCGAGGCGCAGGCGGCGGCCCTCGCGGGGGTGCGCGGCTACCGCGAGGCTATGCGCCGCCTGGCCGAGTTGGACGCCATGACCGTTTGGTACGAGCGCACCGACGCGCAAATGGTCGAGGATCTGATGCACACGGTCCAGTTCCGCAAGGGGGCCGCGAAGATGATTGCCGACGCGCGTGCCCGCACCAGCGCTCAGGCGCTGCACAAACTCACCGAGCCGGGCCCGGACGGGATGCCGCGCATCCGCAACCGCGACCCGTTCGTCGTCGAGACAACCGACGCGGAGAAGACCGGCATCGACGTCGCCTACCTGGACTACCGTCGCACCATCGCCGAGGAACGCCGGCCGCTGCTGCACCGGTACCGCCTCGTGGACTCGGCGCGCAAGGTCGTCGGCGTCGGCAGTGTCGGCACCCGCTGCTACATCCTGCTGCTGGAGGACCTGTACACCGGCAGCCCGCTGTTCTTGCAGGCCAAGCAGGCCGAGGCGTCGATTCTCGCGCCCTATCTGAAGCCGAGCCGTTATCGGCACCAGGGCCACCGGGTCGTCTACGGGCAGCGGCTCATGCAAGCAACCAGCGATATTTTTCTCGGCTGGGCCAGCGCGCTGGAGAAACGCCACTACTACGTGCGCCAGCTGCGCGACATGAAAGGCTCGGTCGTGCTCGAAGAGATGCCCGTCCCGGTCCTCACGGCCTACGCCGAGTTGTGCGGCGCCACGCTCGCCCGCGCGCACGCCCGCTCGGGGGACCGCGTGGCGATCGCCGCCTATCTCGGCGGCGGCGACGTCTTCGACAACGCGATCGCGGAGTTCGCCCTCGCCTACGCCGACCAGACTCTCGCCGACCATCAGACCATGCTCGACGCGATCGAATCCGGCCGTATCAAGGCCGCGCCCAAGGCGTACTGAACCAGCTCTACACTGGTTACCGATGAGTAAGTTCTTTGCGTCGGTGGATGAGGTGACCGCGCGGCTGTCCGCGGCGGGATACCTGCCGTCCACCGACATCGCGACCGCCGTGTTCCTCGCCGGGCACCTGGGCAAGCCGCTGCTGATCGAGGGACCCGCCGGTGTCGGCAAGACCGAGCTCGCCAAGGCGGTGGCGGCGGCGACCAGCTCGGAGCTGGTGCGCCTGCAGTGCTACGAGGGCATCGACGAGGCGCGCGCACTCTACGAGTGGAATCACGCCAAGCAACTGCTGCGGATCACGGCCGAGCGCGAGAACTGGGACAGCACCCGCGATCACGTCTTCACCGAGGAGTTCCTGCTCGAACGGCCCCTGCTCGCGGCGATCCGCAACCCGCACTCGACGGTCCTGCTCATCGACGAACTCGACAAGGCCGACGTCGAACTCGAAGGGCTGCTGCTCGAGGTGCTGGGTGACTTCCAGGTGAGCATCCCCGAACTCGGCACCATCACCGCCGTCCGGAAGCCGTTCGTCATCCTCACCTCGAACGCGAACCGCGATCTTTCCGACGCGTTGAAGCGCCGCTGCCTGTACCTCCACATCGACTATCCGACAGCGGAATTGGAACGCGCGATCGTCCGATTGAAGGTGCCGGAGCTGGACGAGGTCGTCGCCGCGTCGGCGGTCGAGATGGTGGGAGCGCTACGTCAACTGTCCCTGCGGAAGTCGCCGTCCATCGCCGAAACCGTGGACTGGGCAAGGACATTGGTGACCCTCGGTGCGCGGAATCTGACCACTGGCGTGGTGCGCTCCACGCTGGGCGTGTTGCTGAAATACCAGTCGGACCATCGGGTGGCGATCGAGCGCCTCGCCTTGCTCGACGCGGACACGGTGGACAAGGACGCGCGGTGACGCGCCTCGGTAGCCGGTCAATGACCGATCGGCTGGTCGACTTCGTCGGAATCTTGCGTGAGCACGGCATCAACGCGGGTCCGAGCGAGACCGTCGACGCGGCCGAGGCGATTATCGCCCTGGGGCTGTCGGACCCGAACCGGATCAGGTCCGGCCTGGCCGCAACCCTGTTGCGCCGCAACGGACAGCGGTCGGTCTTCGATCAGCTCTTCGACCTGTACTTCCTCGGTTCCGAACTGCCGCAGCAGATTCCGGAGATCCCCCTCGACCAGCTCCGAGACCGCTTGGTGGATGCCCTCGCCCAGGGCGACCCCGCCGCTGTCACCGAACTCGCACGCCAGGCGCTCACCACGCTCGGCGGGTACGGCGGTGTCGGTAGCGGCCAATCGGATCGGCCGGTGACCACCGCGTCCGGCGCGGGCTGGTCTTCCTACCTGACCATGAAAAACCTTCGCCCGGAAGACCTTCAGGATCGCATCGTCGAATCCATGGGCGGCTCAGGCCAACTCGACACCGCGGTGCACACCATCGAAGCCCAGCGCCGCCTCACCGATTTCCGCACTCAGGTCCAAACCGAGGCGCGTCTGCGCTCCGCCGAACTCCGCGGCACCGATTACATCGCCCGCCGCGGCATCGAATCCGCCACCGACCAGATCGATTTCCTCGGTGCCCGCGAACAGGATCTCGCTGAAATGCGCCGCCTGGTAAGCCCTTTGGCGCGCAAGCTCGCGACCCGTCTGGCCGCACGCCGGAAGAAGGCGGTCCGCGGTCAGATCGATATGCGTCGCACCCTGCGCCGCTCCATGGCCACCGGCGGCGTCCCCGTCGACCCGGTGCTGCGGGCCCGCAAACACGGCCGACCCGACCTCGTCGTCCTCGCAGACCTCTCCGGCTCGGTCACCGGTTTCGCCGAATTCACCCTGCAACTCGTGCAAGCGTTGCAGGACCAGTTCAGCCGCGTCCGCAGCTTCGGTTTCGTCGACACCTGCGACGAAATCACCGGCTTCTTCACTCCCGGCGAACCGCCCGAGCCGGGCCTGTCGACGCGCATCCTCCGCGAATCCCGCGTTGCCCGTTTCGGTAGCAGCAACTATGGCGATGCGCTGCAGGGCTTCACCGACAATTACCTCGACGCCCTCGGCCCCCGCACCTCTCTGCTCATCCTCGGCGACGCCCGCACCAACCGCACCGACCCGAATCTCGATGCCCTGCAACAGATGTGCGATCGCGCCAAACACACCTACTGGCTCAATCCGGAACCGGCCCGCTCCTGGCCCACCGGCGACTCCGCCGCCCACCGCTACGCCGAGCACGTGACCATGCACGAATGCCGCAACGTGAAACAGCTCGCGGAGGTCGTCTCCCGCCTACTGCCCAGCTGAAAAGCGCAGGATCATCCATTCCTCCGGGCTCTCCAGCGGGTGGAACCCGATCTTCTCGTACACGCCGTGGGCGTCGCCGGTGGCGAGCAGGATGCGCGGTACGCCGGTTGACTCGAGATGGTCGCGAACGACAGCCACCAGCGCGGAGCCGAACCCCTTCCCGCGAACCGACCGATCGATGTAGACATCGCAGAGCCACGCGAACGTCGCGAGGTCGCTCACCACCCGCGCGTACCCGACCTGTGCGCCGGAAACAGTGTCGTACACACCGAAATTCAGCGATCCGGCGACCGCGGCATCCTGCGTCTCCCGGGACCTGCCCATCGCCCAGTACGAGTCGGTGGAAAGCCACCGGTGCACGCGGTCGACATCCAGACGCGCGGTGTCGGTGGACACTTCGTAGCCATCGGGCAGGGCGGCCGCAAGTTCGGTCGTACTGAGCCGCTTCTCTTCTGGTGTCTTCCGCACCCGCCCACGGTAGGGCGGCGCGGGCGCGAAAGCACCCGAATTTCCGGCTAGTGCGCGCTGTGCAGGTATTGCCATGCGGCCCAGCCGGATATCGCGACACCGACCAGCATCAGCGCCACGCCGGAGGCGAGCAGCCGGAACGCGAGGCGCTGGTACAGGCCGGATCGGGACTGGTTGGTGAAGTACGCGTCGGTTGGCAGATCACCATTGATGAAACAGAATTCGGCGGCGCGAGCGGCGCGATTCGCGCGAACATCGGTGATGACGGAAGCCAGCAGGGCGGCGACGGCGGTAGTAATGCACACGATCGACACAGCGGTGGGCAGGACGTGCGACATGGGAACCCCCCCAAGGTAATTCGGACCAGATCAGCGCGGGCACGCCGTCTACCATCAGTATTCCACCCGGGTACGACATCCCACCGCTCCCGAAGAAGCGGTTAGGTGGGACGTGAGCGCGGTGCTTACTCGACGTTCGCCGCGGTGATGTCCCGGTTAGAAGGTGAGGGTGGCGCTCAGGAGGTTGTGATCGGACAGGCCGGGGGCGGGGTGCACGGCGGCGTCGGTCACGGTGGCGTCTCGGACGACGACATGGTCGATGAACTGGGACTTCGTGCTGGCGGTGCGGGGTCTGGTCGGGGCGGAATCCGGCGGAAGCTGAGCGACGGTGAAACCACTGCCGAGCGCGGATTCGACGGTGTCACGATCCACGTTGAAGTCCCCGAGCAGGACGACCGGCCCCATCGTCGAGGCGAGCTTGGTCAGGTGGGCGAATTGCCCGGTGCGGCGATCATCTCCGGTGACATGGGTCGCTATCACCGTGAGCTCGCCCACCTGCACGACGACGGCACCTTTGCCGGGGTCATTGTCGAAGGGCTCGGCGCTGAGCAGTCGACTAAGGCCGTCCACTACGAGGACGAGATGCTCGGTCGGATCGCTGAGTTCGGCGTTGCCGCGTCGTAGTCTCGGGACGCGCGGATACCGCAGGACGTGAATTGCCCGGTCCGGCAACGCCACCCGCAGCGCCGCGAGCTGATCCCCGCTGACCTCCTGTAGTGCGATGACAGTCTCGGGACGCGAGGCAACCCGGGCGGTGATATCGGCGATGCGCTCGCTCTCGTCCGGCCACTGTGTATCGGCGTCCCGCCAGTTCTCGGCATGGACGCGATGCAGAACATTCCAGGTGGCAACCGTGATCACTCTGGCGATGCTAATCAGTGACGCACCTCGTTCCGGCTGACGGGCCGACCTTCGCGGCGGGACAGTTCACAGGCTTCAGCGATATAGAAGGCCTCCAGCGCGTCGGCGGGGTCGCACGGGCTGAGGATTTCACCGGTCACCACCGACAGAAAGGCGAGGAGTTCGTCGGTGTAGGCCTGGTGGAAGCGTTCCATGAAGTTGGGGTAGGCGGGGGAAGTGGAAGGGGGACAGCCGGGTTCGACCGAGCGCAGGGGCGCGCGATCGTCCAGCCCCACGATGGCGTTCCCGAGCGACCCGAGGGCTTCCAGACGGACGTCGTAACCGGCGCCGTTGTAGCGGGACAGCGAGACCGTCGCGAGGGTGCCGTCGTCGAGTGTCAGGAACACGGCGGCGGTGTCGACATCGCCTGCGGTGCTGAAGAATTCGTCGCCGCGGTTGCCGCCGGTGGCGTAGACCTCGGCGACTTCGCGGCCGCTCACCCAGCGGATGATGTCGAAATCGTGCACGCCGCAGTCGCGGAACAGGCCTCCTGAGCGGGCGACGTACTCCGCGGGCGGCGGGGCCGGGTCGAGGGTGGTGGCGCGCAGGGTGTGCAGCCAGCCGAGTTCGCCCGAGGTGATGGCCGCACGGGCGGCGCGGTAGCCGGCGTCGAAACGGCGCTGGAAGCCGATTTGTACTGGCACCTGCGAGTTTTCGAGGTGCTCGATCACCTCGAGGGTGCCGCGGATGTCGGCGGCGACGGGCTTCTCACAGAACACCGGAATGCCGAGATCGACTGCGCGGATGATGAGTTCGGGGTGCGAGTCGGTGGCCGTGGCGATGACCAGGCCGTCGAGGCCGGCGGCGAGCAGCGTTTCGACATCGGGTACGCACTCGGCGCCGAGCTTGGCCGCGGTGACCTGAGCCCGGGCGGTGTCGGCGTCGGCGACGACTACGGAGCCGACGCCGGGCAGGGATTTGAGGGTCTCGGCGTGGGCGGCGCCGATGCGCCCGGTCCCGGCGAGGCCGATGCGGAGGTCGGTTGTGGTCATCGAATCTCCTTGGGTGCGTGCGCTGTCGGTGCGCGCGGCTCAGGTGATGGCGGCTGTGGTGGAGCGAACGACGAGAGACGGTTCGACGCGGCGGCGGACCGGGGCGGTGCGTCCGTCGCGTAGGCGTTCGGCGAGGGCCTCGAGGGCGAGACGGCCCATTCGGTTGCGCGGTTGATCGATGGTGGTGAGCGAGACGTGACGGAGCGCGGCCAGGGAGGTGTTGTCGTAGCCGACGATCGACACGTCCTCGGGGACCCGCAGTCCGGCTTCCTCGAGCCCGGACATCGCGCCGACGGCGTTGAAGTCGTTGCCGCACACCAGGGCGGTGGGGAAGTCGTTGTGCGAGAACAGGTTCCGTAGTCGCTGGACGGCGGCGAGACCGGCGGAGTCGGTGTGCTCGCTCGGGACGACCATCGGCTCCAGGCCGTGGCGCTGCATGGCGGTGCGGTAGCCGCGCCGGCGGGCGGCGGAGGAGAACGCCGCGCCGCCGTCGAGATGCACGATGCGGCGGTGCCCGAGGGACACGAGATGGTCGACGGCCAACGCGGCCCCGGCTTCCCCGTCGTCGTTGACGGTGTCGACCTCGGGCACGGTCGAGCCACGCGACACCAGCACGACCGGACCCTGTTGTGCCGCTTGCCGAATGGCGGCGGCGGGCAACACCGGGGAGAGCAGGATGATGCCGCCGGGCCGGAAGGCGAGCAGGCTCTCCAGAGCGGTGCGTTCGCGGGCGGCGCTGCGGCGGCCGGTGTTGAGGATGAGTTCGAAGCCGAGCTCCTGCGCCGCGCTGTCCATGCCCTCGACCACGTCGGCGAAGAACGCGTTGCGCAGATCGGAGACAAGGACGCCGACGATATTGGAGGTCCGGCTGGCCAGCGAGCGCGCCATGATGTGCGGCTGATAGCCGAGGTCTTTCGCGGCTGCCAAGACGGCGCGCCGCCGATGTTCGCTCACCTTGGGGGAGTCGCGCATGACCAGCGAGACCAGGGCGCGGGATACACCGGCGCGGGCGGCGACATCCTCCATGGTCGGTCGCGCCATCTCGCCTCCGGTCCGCCGGACCCGGCAGGCGATGCACCCGCTCCGGTGTCCGTGCGGCTCGCACGTTACAAGGTCCGCAATGACTAGGCAATAGAGCGCTCTAATGGATCAGCCGTCCAGCTCCGCTTCGGCTGAACGGCAACATCTTCCGAGGTAACGCGGCTTTCCGGGCTGACCGCACACCCCTTGACACGATGTGGCCTGCGTTACATAGTTGGAGCGCTCCAATTCGCGAGCGCTCGCGCACAGGTCGGAGAGTCCTGATGGCCGAACCGTTCCACCCGCTGCGAATCGCGGGCGCGCCGATCTCCTGGGGCGTCTGCGAGGTTCCCGGCTGGGGTCACGTCCTGGACACCCGGACCGTGCTGTCGGAGATGGCCGCGCTCGGCCTCACCGCGACCGAACTCGGGCCACCGGGCTACCTGCCCATCGACCCGGGGGAGTTGCGCGCGCTGCTGGACGAATTCGGCATGCGCGCGATCGGCGGTTTCCTCGCCGTCCCCCTGCACTATCAAGCCGAGCTCGCCCTCGCCACCGTCCAGCGCACCGCCGCGCTGTACGCCGTGGCCGGCGCCGAAGTTCTGGTCCTCGCGGCGGCCACCGGCCTGGCGGGCTACGACACCCGCCCGCCGCTCACCGGCCGGGAATGGCAGACGCTGATCGACACCGCGGCGCGGGCCCGCGACATCGCCGCCGAACACGGCCTGCGCACCGTCCTGCACCCGCACGTCGGCACCCAGATCGAAACCCAGGCCGAGGTCGAGCACTTCCTGGCCGACTCGGATCTGGACCTGTGCCTGGACACCGGGCACCTGCTCATCGGCGGCACCAGCCCGGTGCGCCTGGCGCGCCGCCACCCCGACCGGATCGGGCACATCCACCTCAAGGACGTGCGCAGCGAACTCGCCGACGAAATCCGTGGCGGCAAGCTCGAATACAGCCAAGCGGTGCGCCAGGGGCTGTATGTTCCGCTGGGTGAGGGCGATGTCGATATCGCGGCGCTGGTACGCGGCATGTACGAAACCGGTTACCGCGGTTGGTATGTCATCGAACAGGACACCGCCCTGGCGCCCACCGGCGCGGCCGACCAGCCCCGCCGGGACACCGAACAAAGCTTGCGCCGGCTCGCGGGCATCAGCACCGCACTGGCTTCGAGTGGAAATCTAGTTGGGAAGTGATGACAACGATGTCGATACAGCGCGTACGCCGGTTGGTGCCGTGGATCGCCGCGGCGGCGGTCCTGGCGGCCTGCAGCGGGCCCGGTTCCGATGAGCCCGCCAAGACCGAATCCCCGGGTGGCCAGGGGAAACTGGAGTCGGTCGCGGTCGTCACCCACGGCAGCGCCGGTGACGCCTTCTGGAACGTCGTGAAGAACGGCGCCGAGCAGGCGGGCAAGGATCTCGATGTCCGCGTCGACTACAACTCCTCCGGCGACCCGGGTCAGCAGGCCAAGCTGATCGACAACGCCGTCGCTCAGGGCGTCGGCGGACTCGTCGTCTCCATGGCCAACCCCGACGCGCTGCGCAGCTCCATCGAAAAGGCGGTCGCGGCGGGCATTCCGGTGATCACCATCAACTCCGGGGAGAACGACAGCGCCAAGTACGGCGCCGTCACCCATGTCGGCCAGAGCGAAACTCTCGCCGGGACGAACGCGGGCAAGCGCCTGGCCGACGCCGGAAAGAAGAAGCTGCTCTGCGTGATTCACGAGGCCGGCAATATCGGTGCCAACCAGCGCTGTGACGGCGCCACCAAGGCGTTCGGCAACGGCAGCACGCTGCAGGTCGACATCAACAACCCGACCGATGCCCAGGCTCGCATCAAGGGCGCGGTCGAGGCGGACCGTTCCATCGACGCGGTGCTGACCCTGAATTCGCAGGTCGCCGCGCGCGCCGTCGACGCGGTCAAGGAAGCGAGCTCGGCCGCGACCATCGCCACCTTCGACCTGAATTCCGATGTGGTGGAGGCGATCAAGGCGGGCAAGCTGCTGTTCGCGGTGGACCAGCAGCAGTACGAGCAGGGCTACCTCCCGGTCGTGCTGCTGAAGCTGTATCAGACCAACCGCAACACCCTCGGTGGCGGCGCACCTGTGCAGACCGGTCCGGCGTTCGTGGACAAGAACAACGTGGAAGCCGTCGCCGCCCTGGTATCACGCGGCACCCGCTGAGCAGGAGGCGATGAAATGACCGTTGCCACCCCGGTTTCGGAGCAGTCGAGCGAGGTGGCAGCCGGTCCCTCGCTGCTGCACCGGATCCTCGTGCGGCCGGAGGTGGGCGCTGCCCTCGGCGCCCTGCTGGTGTTCGTGTTCTTCTCGGTCATCACCGAGCGGTTCCTGAGCCCGATGGGCATCGCGAACTGGCTCGACGACGCGTCCACCCTCGGCATCATGGCGGTCGCGGTGGCGCTGTTGATGATCGGCGGTGAATTCGATCTGTCGGCGGGCGTCATGACCGCCTCGACCGCCCTGGTGACCGCCCTGCTGGCGGTGCACGCCGGGTGGAATGTCTGGGCGGCGCTGCTGGTTTCGCTGCTGCTCGCCCTGGCGGTCGGCGCGTTCAACGGCTGGCTGGTAATGCGCACGGGGATGCCGAGTTTCATCGTCACCCTCGGCACTTTCCTTGCGTTGCAAGGCCTCAACCTCGGTATCACCCGACTCGTCACGGGAACCGTTCAGGTGGCGGGCATCCGGAGCGCGCCCGGCTACGAGTCGGCGGGCTCCGTCTTCGCCTCCACCCTGAAGATCGGCGGCACCAGCGTGCAGGCGTCGGTGATCTGGTGGATCGTGCTCACCGCGATCGCCTCGTTCGTGCTGACCCGCACCAAGTTCGGCAACTGGATTTTCGCCGTGGGCGGATCCCTGCCGAGCGCGCGGGCGGTCGGCGTGCCTGCCGACCGGACGAAGATCATCCTGTTCATGACCACGGCGTTCGCGGGCTGGGTGGTCGGCTCCTGCATGATCCTGCGCTTCACCAGCGTCCAAGCCAATCAGGGTATCGGCCTGGAACTGCACTACATCATCGCGGCGGTGGTCGGCGGGTGCCTGCTCACCGGTGGTTTCGGGTCCGCGGTGGGCGCCGCGATCGGCGCGCTCATCTTCGGTATGGCGCGCCAGGGCATCGTGTTCGCCCGCTGGGACAGCGACTGGTTCATGCTGTTCCTCGGTGTGCTCCTGCTGGCCGCGGTGCTGGTGAACAACCGATTCCAGAAGCGAGCCGAGAGGGTACGCCGGTGAACGCGGCACTTATCGAAACCATCGACATCGGCAAGAGCTACGGCGGTGTGGTTGCGCTGCAAGATGTTTCGATGTCCGTGCGGGCGGGGGAAGTGACCTGCGTGCTCGGCGACAACGGCGCGGGCAAGTCGACGCTGATCAAAATCCTCGCGGGGGTGCACCAGCACGACCGCGGGGAGTTGCGGCTCGACGGCGCAGCCACCCGGTTGTCTTCTCCGCGTGCGGCATTGGACCACGGCATCGCGACCGTGTACCAGGACCTCGCGGTGGTCCCCCTGATGAGCGTGTGGCGCAACTTCGTCCTGGGGTCCGAGCCCACCGTCGGAGCCGGGCCCTTCCGCATGCTCGACAGCCGTAAGGGGCGCGCGGTCGCCCGGAAAGGCCTGTCGGACATGGGGATCGAGATCCGCGATATGGAGCAGCCGGTCGGCACCCTCTCGGGCGGTCAGCGTCAGTGCGTCGCCATCGCCCGCGCGGTGCACTATGGGGCGAAGGTCCTCATTCTCGACGAACCGACCGCCGCGCTCGGCGTCAAACAGGCGGGCGTGGTCCTGCGCTACGTCGTCCAAGCTCGCGACCGCGGGCTCGGGGTCGTCCTCATCACCCACAACCCGCACCACGCCTACCCGGTCGGTGACCACTTCCTGCTGCTCAAACGCGGTACGGTCCTCGGCTCCTACGCGAAGTCAGAGATCGACGTCTCCGACCTGACCAGGCAGATGGCGGGCGGCGCGGAACTCGAGGCGCTCGAACACGAGCTCCAGCGCGTGGTGAACCCGTGAGTGGGCAGCAGCGGTGTCGCTGCCCACAAGTCCCATCGGCCGGCGGGGAGGGTGCGCCATGAGTGAGCTCGAGGTGCTGACGGTAGGTCGCGTCGGAGTGGACCTCTACCCGCAGCAAAGCGGAGTACCGCTGGCCGAGGTGGAGACATTCGCAAAGTCGCTGGGCGGCACCGCAACAAACGTCGCGGTAGCCGCCGCCCGGCTCGGGCGGCGCAGCGCTGTGCTCACGAAGGTCGGCCCCGATGGTTTCGGCGATTACGTGCGGTCGGCACTGGAAAGATTCGGCGTCACTTCGCGTTACGTCGCCACCGCTCTGAATCTGCAAACTCCGGTGGTCTTCTGCGCGCTCGATCCGCCCGAGGACCCGCCCCTGCTGTTCTATCGTTCCCCCCTCGCGCCTGACCTGACGCTCGAATCGCGCGATGTCCCTTGGGATGTGGTGGAGCAGGTGCCCTTGCTGTGGGTTACGGGCACCGGTGTGAGCGCCGAGGCCAGTCGCAGCACCCAGCGTGCGATCCTGCATCGCCGCGCCCGCCGCGGTCACACCGTGCTCGACCTGGACTACCGCCCGATGTTCTGGCCGGACCCGGCGCTGGCTCGCCCGGAGATCGCCTGGATGCTCGACCACGTCACGGTGGTGGTGGGCAACCGCACCGAAACCGAAGTGGCCGTGGGAACTTCCGATCCGGACGAGGCGGCGGACCGAATACTCGCAAGGGGTGTAAGTCTTGCGGTCGTCAAACGTGGCGCCGACGGAGTCCTGATCGCCACCGTGGCTGGGCGCTGGACGGTGCCACCCTGTTCGGTGGATGTCGTCTGTGGGCTCGGTGCGGGGGACGGCTTCGGTGGCGCCCTGATCCACGGCCTGCTCTCGGGCTGGGAGCCGGAACGCATCGCCGTCTACGCCAATGCCGCTGGGGCACTGGTCGCTTCCCGGCTGGCGTGTGCGGACGCGATGCCGACGCACGAGGAGATCGAAGCACTGGCGGGCACCGCCGAACGAACACCCCAGTGAGAGCGCAGGTTCCGGCTTATCCGAGGAGGCGTGATGTACCTGACCGACGCGCGCTGGCGTGAACTGCTGCGCATCCGTGCCACCGATCCGGGCGCGGTCGAACGCGCCTATGCCCGCCGCGTCCGCCGCCCGACATTGATGCCGGACAAGCGAACCCTGTTCCTCGTCGCCGCCGACCACCCCGCCCGCGGCGCACTGGAAGTCGGGGCGGATCGCACCGCCATGGCCGGCCGTCGCACTCTGCTCGAGCGCCTGCTCGTCGCCCTATCCAACCCGGCCGTGGACGGCGTCCTCGGTTCCCCGGACGTCGTCGAGGAACTCCTGCTGCTCGGCGCGCTCAACGACAAGGTCGTCATCGGCTCCATGAACCGTGGCGGCCTGGCCGGTGCGGAATGGGAAATAGATGACCGCTTCACCGGCTACGACGCGGACTCGCTGGTGAAGTACCGGCTCGACGGCGGCAAAATGCTGCTGCGCCTGGTGGATTCGGATCCCGGCACGGTACCGACGCTGCACGCCTGCGCCCAGGCCGTCTCCGACCTCGCGGCCCACGGCCTCATGGCCATGGTCGAGCCGCTGCCATACCGCCGCGACGAATCCGGCGCTCTCGTCATGAGCAAGGATGCGCCCGCGCTGTCCCGCGCCATCACCGTTGCCTCCGGCCTCGGCGTGACGTCCGCTTACACGTGGCTGAAAATTCCCGCACCCGACGACAATTCGGTTCTCGACGCCACGACACTGCCGGTTGTCGTGCTCGGAGGAATCCCGTCGGGCGATCCGGCAGCCGACGTCACCGCATGGGGCAGTGCCCTCACCCACGACGTAGTCCGCGGTCTGGTGGTCGGCCGTTCCCTGCTTTACCCACCCGACGGCGATGTGGCCGCGGCCGTCGACGCCGCGGCGCGGGTGCTCGAGGAGGCTCGATGAGCACCACGAAGCTGCATCTCCCCGCGGGGACACTTGCGGACGGCTCCGACCCGGTTCTGCTGACTCCGGAAAAGGCGCAGTGGCGCTACGCAGGGTTACGGGTGCTGACTGTTCCTGCCGGAAAGTCCAGGACCGTCCACACCGGGGAGTTCGAGGCGTTCGTCCTGCCCCTGGCAGGTTCCGGCACAGTGCGTGTAGACGGCATGGCCTTCGAATTGCAGGGCCGTGAAACAGTTTTCACGCGTGTCACCGACTTCGCATACATTCCCCGTGATGCCGAGGTCGTGCTGTCCAGCCGTGATGGCCTGGAGGTGGCGTTGCCGATGGCGCGCTGTTCTCGCCGCCTGGCCCCGAAATACGGTCCTGCTGAGGATGTTCCGGTGGAGGTGCGCGGCGCGGGCCAAGCGACCCGTCAGGTCACCAACTTCGGCGTCCCCGGGGTGTGGGACCACGCCGAGAAGCTCAACGCCTGCGAGCTGCTCACCCCCGACGGCAATTGGTCCTCCTATCCACCGCACAAACACGATGCGGCCACCGACTGCGAGGTCGTCAACGAGGAGATCTACTACTTCCGCATCGCCGACCGGGACGGAATCACACCGTCCCGCAGCGGTTTCGGCATGCACCGCACCTACGACAGCACTCTCGACGAGAACGTCGCCGTCCGGGACGGCGATGTCTTCCTCATTCCGCACGGCTACCACGGTCCGTGCGTCGCCGCCCCCGGCTACCCGATGTATTACCTCAACGTGCTCGCGGGCCCCGCAGAGCAGCGTTCGATGGCCTTCTGTGACGACCCGGCCCACAGCTGGGTCCGCGAGACCTGGAACACCCAACCCCGTGACCCCCGCTGCCCCGTCACGAATCACAAGGGGCGCCTGTAGAGGACGGTTCCGATGAAGTCGACCACCGCACAAGCCCTCGTCTCCTGGCTGATCGCGCAGCGCTCGGAAACGCTCGACGGTCGCGAAGTCCCTTTGTTCCCAGCGGTTTTCGCGATCTTCGGGCACGGCAACGTCCTCGGTCTAGGCACCGCCCTGCAGGAGCGCCGGGACGAAATCCCCACTTGGCGCGGGCACACCGAGCAAGGCATGGCACTGGCCGCGGTCGGCTACGCCAAAGCCACACAGCGCCGCCAGGTAGGTGTCGCGACCTCCTCCATCGGCCCCGGCGCCCTGAACATGATCACCGCGGCCGGAGTGGCGCACGCCAATCGCCTTCCGCTGCTGCTGCTTCCAGGTGACACCTTCACCGGCCGCGCGCCCGACCCCGTCCTGCAACAGGTCGAGCATTTCCACGACGCCACCGCCACCGTCAACGACGCGTTCCGTGCCGTCAGCCGCTACTTCGACCGGATCACCCGTCCCGAACAGCTCATCGCCACCCTGCCGCAGGTGGCCCGCGTCCTCACCGACCCGGCCGACGCGGGACCGGTCACCCTGGCGCTTCCGCAGGATGTCCAAGCCGAGATCTTCGACTTTCCCGACGCCCTGTTCGAACCGGTGCTGCATCGAATCCCGCGCCCCCGCCCCGATATTCGCGTTCTCGCCGAGGCCGCGGCTATCATCCGCGCCGCCCAGCGGCCGTTGATCGTCCTCGGCGGCGGTGTCCGCTATTCGGGCGCCGCATCCCAGATCCTGGAGTTCGCTGAGCACCACGGCATTCCGGTCACCGAGACCACCGCGGGCCGCACCCTCGTCGTGCACGATCATCCGCTGCACGCGGGCCCGCTCGGCATCACCGGTTCGGAATCGGCGAATACCCTTGCCGCCGAGGCGGATCTGGTCCTGGCCATCGGGACCCGCCTGCAGGATTTCACCACCGCCTCCTGGACCGTCTTCGCCCCCGACGTCCGCCTCGTCACCATCAACACGGCCCGCTTCGACGCCATCAAACACGGCGCCCTGGCCATCGTGGGCGACGCCCAGGCCGCGATCGGCGACCTCGCCGGGCATGTGCAGCGAGATTGGCGCGTGGCCGAATCCTGGACCGAGCGCGCCGCCGCCCTGCGCGGCGCCTGGGACGCCCGCATCGACAAACTCCGCGCCCCCACCACCGGCGCCCCCAGCTACGCCCAGGTCGTCGGTGTCGTCAACGACCTCAGCGCGCCCGCCGACTACGTCATGACCGCCTCCGGCGGCCTCCCCGGCGAGCTCATCGGCGGCTGGCGCGCTCACGGCGGGACCCCGGCCATGGACGTCGAGTACGGCTTCTCCTGCATGGGTTATGAACTGGCCGGCGCGTGGGGCGCGGCGATGGCGCACACCCCCGGCCTGGTGACCACCCTGCTCGGCGACGGCTCCTATCTGATGGCCAATTCCGAGCTCTTCTCCGCCGCGTTCGCGGGCCACCCGTTCGTCGCCGTTGTGTGTGATAACGACGGCTATGCGGTCATCGCCCGCCTGCAAGAGGGGCAGGGCGGAGTTTCGTTCAATAATTTCTATGCCGATTGCCGCACGACCCTGCCGCAACCACCGCGCGTGCATTTCGCCGCGCACGCCCGAGCTCTCGGTTGCGAGGTCTATACCGCCACTGACCTGGACGAATTCCGGACTGCCTATGCGCAGGCCCGGGCCGCGGCGCGCGAGCACTCCCGGCCTGCCGTCGTGGTGGTCGGCACCCAGCCCGCAACCTGGACCGAATCCGGCGCCTGGTGGGAAGTCGGTGTGCCGCAACACCTTTCCGGTCGCGCCGAGTATGAGCCCGGCAAGCGTGCGCAGCTCCGCTACCTCGACCCGCGAGGGTGAAATTTTCACAGCTGCGCCAATGGCTTCCCCACGCAGTATTTCCGGATGGAAATGGCCGCTGAGCGGGGGAAATGCCCGGTGCGAGTCGCCCGCCACACCCCGTGGGCGGCGTCGTTTGCCTCACATCGAGGGCAACTTTCTGTGGCCGAATTCGTCGGATCATGGCATCGTTGATGATCGAGACCAGGGCATTCCGTTTGCCAGAATCTGGCTCGTCAACAAGAAGGTATGAAATGGCTCAGGGTGTAGTTAAGTGGTTCAACAGCGAGAAGGGCTTCGGCTTCATCGCACAAGACGGCGGCGGCCCCGACGTCTTCGTTCATTACTCGGCCGTTAGCGGCGCGGGTTTCCGGTCCCTCGACGAGGGTCAGCGCGTGGAGTTCGAGATCGGCCAGGGCCAGAAGGGCCCGCAGGCGCAGGACGTCCGCGTTCTCTGATCTCGCGATCTAAGCTTCGATACAGCCCCCGCACCGTGCACGGTGCGGGGGCTGTATCGCGTTCGGGGGCAGCTCCGGCCCGTTCTAGGATGGTCTGGTGGCGCAGGGCACGGTGAAGTGGTTCGACACGAAGAAGGGTTTCGGGTTCATCGCCGAAGACGGCGGCGGTCCCGACGTCTTCGTCGACTATCTGGAACTCGACGGTTCCGGCTTCCGAAACCTCACCGAGGGGCAGCGCGTCGAGTTCGAGATCCGGCCTGCCAAGGCCGGTCCGGAAGCCGTCGGCGTCCGCGTTATCGACTGAGCACCGCTTGCGGGTAGCCCCGGGGCCGCAGGCGCAGTGTTCGATCGGCCACATCTTTCGGCGCTCGCCTGACGTGGCGCGGTGATCAACAGAAGGCGCGTCGGGTGTCCGATATGTCAGTTATGCGTACGGGTTCGCATGTCCGATTGCGCCGGTTCGTCTGAATGTTCCGGTCATTGGATGCGGACGTGGATTGCCATCAGGTCCGGGTTCCGGCGGTCGCGTCATCGACGCATAACGTGAGTATCACGGGTGCATCACTACGAATTATCCAATAGCGCGCTAGAGCGCTCTGGACCGTCGGTAACGGCGCTAGGGATTCGACTTTCAAATCGTCTACCTGCAATTCTTAGACGGCTGCCAGAGTTCTCACAGGGGATCGCAAAGGGCTCGCGAGCTGGTCATCTGTCCAGCCCGTAGGCGTCCCATTTCCCCAGGTAAAGCCCCTGATTCTAGGGTCATCCAACCTGGCGTGCCGTGTGCCAGGTCACTTCTTTGGTTCGATTGTGTCCTACGTCACTAATCCTTGGAATTCCGTAACCGCATTCATCCGGACCCCGATGTGCCATGTGCAAGCCAGTTCGCTGGAAACATTCCGACCGAAGAGGTATTCAAATGATCCCCGTTATCATCGACACCGGTTCCGCTGCTCTCGACGGCCTGTTCAACACCTTTGGTGCTGCCCTTTCCGGCATCTTCAAGACCCTGTGGACCGGCTCCTTCGGCGGCTGAGTCGAATATCCGATCGAATAATTCGATCGAACCCGCGCCGCCCGATCGGCGCGAAATGTGGGAAGGCCTCACGCCGGCTGGCGCGGGGCCTTCCGCCGTGTCCGGGCCCGTCCGCGCGGTGCCACACTGACGGCGGGTGCCTACCGGGGGGTAAGGGGACCCAAAATCGATCCCACTAAGCTGGGCGGCGGTAAATGCCGACCCCATTCCCCAGGAGTACTCCATCGTGAGCCAAGCAGGCCGTCCCGTTGTCCTGATCGCCGACAAGCTCGCCCAGTCGACCGTCGACGCGCTCGGTGATGGAGTCGAGGTTCGTTGGGTCGACGGTCCCGACCGCCCGGCGCTACTCGCCGCGGTCCCGGATGCCGACGCACTACTCGTGCGCTCCGCGACCACCGTCGACGCCGAGGTGCTCGAAGCCGGTAAGAACCTGAAGATCGTCGCCCGCGCCGGCGTCGGCCTCGACAATGTCGACGTGCCCGCGGCCACCGAGCGCGGCGTCATGGTCGTCAACGCCCCGACCTCCAACATCCACACCGCCGCCGAGCACGCCGTCACGCTGCTGCTCGCCGCCGCTCGCCAGATTCCCGCCGCCGACGCCACCCTGCGTGAGCACACCTGGCAGCGCAGCAAGTTCAACGGTGTCGAGATCTTCGGCAAGACCGTCGGCGTCATCGGCCTGGGCCGCATCGGCCAGCTCTTCGCCCAGCGCCTGGCCGCCTTCGAGACCAAGCTCATCGCGTACGACCCCTACACCTCCCCGGCTCGCGCCGCGCAGCTCGGCATCGAGCTGGTCACCCTGGACGAGGTGCTCGAGCGCGCCGACTTCATCTCCATCCACCTGCCGAAGACGCCCGAGACCAAGGGCATGATCAATGCCGAGACGATCGCCAAGACCAAGAAGGGCGTCATCATCGTCAACGCCGCCCGCGGCGGGCTGATCGACGAGCAGGCGCTCGCCGACGCCATCACCTCGGGCCATGTGCGCGCCGCCGGTCTGGACGTGTTCGAAACCGAACCGTGCACCGACAGCCCGCTGTTCAACCTGCCGCAGGTCGTCGTGACCCCGCACCTGGGTGCGTCCACCTCGGAGGCGCAGGACCGCGCGGGCACCGATGTCGCCAAGTCCGTGCAGCTCGCCCTCGCCGGTGAGTTCGTGCCGGGCGCGGTCAACGTCACCGGCGGTTCGGTCACCGACGATGTCGCGCCGTGGCTGGAGATCGTGCGCAAGCAGGGCGCGCTGCTCGGCGCCATCGCCGACGAGCTGCCGGTCAGCCTGGAGGTTCAGGTGCGCGGCGAGCTCGCCGCCAACGACGTTGCGGTGCTGGAGCTTTCGGCGCTGCGCGGTGTCTTCTCCGCCCTCATCGAAGATGCGGTCACCTTCGTCAACGCGCCCTCGCTGGCCAAGGATCGCGGCCTCGAGGCCTCGGTCACCACGCACACCGAGAGCCCGACCCACCGCAGCCTGGTCGACCTGCGCGCCGTGTTCGGCGACGGCCGCACCCTGAACGTGGCCGGCACCCTGACCGAGCCGCAGCAGGTGCAGAAGATCGTCAACATCAACGGCCGCAACTACGACATGCGCGCCGAGGGCCTGAACCTGGCCGTCCTCAACTACGAGGACAAGCCGGGCGCGCTGGGCAAGATCGGCACCAAGCTCGGCGAAGCCGGTGTCGACATCCTGGCCGCGCAGCTGAGCCAGGACGTGGACCAGGAAGGCGCGACGGTTGTCCTGCGCGTCAACCAGGATGTGGCCGCTGACGTGCTGTCCGCGATCGCCGAGTCAGTCGGCGCGGCGAAGGTCGTGCTGGTCGACCTGGCCTGAGCCAGCCCGACTGAAAGTCTTTGACTCCGAGTCCCTTCCACTGTCGGTGGGAGGGACTCGGCGTATTCGTCAGCGTGTGTTGCGTTCCCGAGCCTCGGCCCCCGGCGCTCCATCAGGCCTGCCGATCTCACTGTGTGAGAGAGGTTTGCCCTGGTGGCAGGGGTATCCGAGGCGCCAGATATCGTGGCTGGTGTTCACGGGCGCACGCGGAATTATCTAAAAGAACCCGAATGGAGCATTGGTTTCATGAAGCTTGCTGTCATCCCTGGTGACGGAATCGGTCCCGAGGTCATCGCCGAGGCGCTCAAGGTGCTCGACGTGGTGCTGCCCGGTGTCGAGAAGACCGAATACGACCTGGGTGCCAAGCGCTACCACGCGACCGGCGAGATCCTGCCGGAGAACGTGCTCCCCGAGCTCAAGCAGCACGACGCGATTCTGCTCGGCGCGATCGGCGACCCGTCCGTGCCCAGCGGTGTCCTGGAGCGCGGCCTGCTGCTGCGCACCCGTTTCGCGCTGGACCATCACGTGAACCTGCGCCCCTCCAAGCTGTTCGCCGGTGTCACCAGCCCGCTGGCCGGTAACCCCGAGATCGATTTCGTGGTCGTCCGCGAAGGCACCGAAGGCCCCTACACCGGCACCGGCGGCGCCATCCGCGTCGAGACTCCGCACGAGGTCGCCACCGAGGTCAGCACCAACACCCGGTTCGGGATCGAGCGCGTCGTCCGCTACGCCTTCAACGTCGCGCAGTCCCGCCGCAAGCACCTCACCCTGGTGCACAAGAACAACGTCCTCACCTTCGCCGGCTCGCTGTGGCAGCGCACCGTCGACGAGGTCGCCACCGAATTCCCCGATGTCGCAACGGCTTACCAGCACATCGACGCCGCCACCATCCACATGGTGAACGACCCGGGCCGCTTCGACGTGATCGTCACGGACAATCTTTTCGGCGACATCATCACCGACCTCGCCGCCGCCGTCTCCGGTGGCATCGGCCTGGCCGCCTCCGGCAACATCGACGCCTCCGGCACCAACCCCTCCATGTTCGAGCCGGTCCACGGCAGCGCCCCCGACATCGCGGGCCAGTCCAAGGCCGACCCCACCGCCGCCATCCTCTCGGTCTCGCTCCTGCTCAACCACCTGGGCCACACCGAGGCCGCGGCCCGCATCGAGTCCGCCGTCGCCAAGGACCTCGCGTCCCGCACCGGCGCCGCCTCCACCGTCGAGATCGGCGACCGCATCGCCGCCGCCGTCTGAACCTGAGCTATAGCGACAGGCCCCGACCACCCGGTCGGGGCCTTTGTCTTGCGCGTGGCCGTGCTTGGGTTCGACGGATCAGCAATGGGGCCAACCGCTTTTGAAGGTAGCGCCGTGATCGGATTGCTGAATGTAGGTGATGGCGGCGCTCTCTGGCTTATGCGCAGTGAGTTGTTATGCAGTGAGCGGAGGTGGGGTCCGGACCACTTACTTCGCATCCGGTGCGGGCGGGCGTGGCGCATCCTGTGGCGGGGTGGGCTTGTCGCTCTGCGGATGGGGGTGCGTCCGCCAAGACATATCCGGGTGCGAAGAGTGGGGCGTCGGATGTGGTGGGGGAGTTTGCCATTCATAGCCGGAGGGGCCATCGAAGTGAGGGCTCTCCGGGGGCGGAGGCCATCCAGTGCCCGGCGGGGGTGGCCACGGTGCGCCCGGTGGCGGCGGTGGCGGCGGCCACGGTGCGCCGGGCGGCGGTGGTGGTCCCCAATGTGGCTGCTGGGTACGGAGATCCGGGCCTTGGTGTTGTGGCGTCGGTCCTGCATAGGACTGCTGGGCAGGAGAATTCGATTCGGGGTGTGGTGGCGTCGTGCCCCAGTGCGGCTGCTGGCCGGGGGTATCCGAGTCGAAGTGTGGTGGCGTTGTTGCCCAATGCGGCTGCTGAGCGTGGGACTCCGAGCCCGGGTGCGGCGTTCCTGGATGGGGCTGTTGGGCGCAGGAATCCGAGCGCGGGTGCGATGGTGTCATTCCCTGGTGTGGCTGCCTGGCAGGGGAATCCGTGTCTAGAGATGGCGCGGCCGGATCCCAACGCGGCTGCTGGGCAAGGGGATTCGCGTCCAGAGGAGGAGGCGCTGGTGGGCTGGGCGGTCGATGTGGTTGCGGTGCAGAGGGATCGGCGTCCGGAGTTGGGTGTGACGGGTGGCCGGTCGGTGGGTGGGGTGTGGCCGCTTGGTCGAAGGGACCGCAGGGCGGTGGGGTAGGCGGCGCAGGTGGGTTGGGTGGGATGCCGGTCGGGTCGTTGGGTTCGGTGGACATTTGTATCTCCCTGTGCTGGAAGGAAGTTCAGAATGGGCGGCCTGGGCCGGGCGGCATTCCTGGGGCTGGTGGGTGGACCGGGCCCGGTGGCATACCGGGGCGGCCCGGGGTCGGCGGCGGTGGCGGGGTGCGGAAGTTGGGGGCGGCCGGTGGGCCGGGTGGGAAGGGGGGCATCGGGGGGTGCGGGAGTGGGCCGAGTGGGGGCATCGGGCCGCTGAAGCGCTGGAAAGCGGCTTGGCGGGAGGTGCCGAGGAGGTCGCCGAGTTCGGCCCAGGTGTGGCCTTCCTCGCGGGCTTGGCGGGCGAGGGTGTGCAGGATGTCGTCGACCAGGCGGCTCAGGTTGCGGGTTGCGGTGAGGGCGGCCAGGACTGGGACCTTCGGGTCGCCCTCGGCGGGGCGGAGGACTTCGACGACCAGGTCGGCGTTGGCGGACAACAACATTCCGAGGGTCGCCCGTTCGTCCTGGGGGTCGGGGCGCTTTTCTTCGGTCATATGTAAAGGCTGCCTTGACGTGAGCCGCTTGTCAAGACTGGCTTTACATGCGCGTGAAAATGGCCGGGTGGTTACCCGGCCATTCGGTGTTGTCGGTGCTCAGGCGATCGAACCGGCAAGCGCCGCAGGGAAATCGAAACTCTGTGCGGTGCCGGCCCAGGCGATGTAGCCGTCGGGCCGGACCAGCATCGGCTGCTGGTCCGGGTCGGCGGGGGTCACGACCTGGACCCGGTCGGCATGGCCGTCGAGCGCGATCGGTGTGTTCGTCACCAGCGCCAGCTTTCCGTCGCGCAGTGCCGCGTACAGCCGGTCGGCCGTGCCGGTGAGGCCGATATCGGCGGCGCGGGTGCCGACGAGGCGGTCCGCACCGTGTGGGCGGGGATAGGTGAAACCGATGCCGGAGATCGACCCGGCCGCCTTGTGTGCGATCGGCGAGAGCGACAATGCGCCGCCCGCAACGGTATTGCGCACCAGCTGGCCGACCTTCGATTCCAGCATGGCCGCGCGGATGATGGCGCCGCTGGTGCGCACAACCTCCTTGCCGACCGGGTGTCGCTCGGCATGGTAGGTGTCGAGCAGGCCCTCCGGCGCCCAACCCTGCACCGCCGCAGCGAGTTTCCAGCCCAGATTCGCGGCGTCTTGCAGTCCGGTGTTCATGCCCTGCCCGCCCGCGGGCGAATGTACATGCGCCGCATCGCCGGCCAGGAACACCCGGCCCACCCGGTAGGTGGTCACCTGCCGCTCATCGCTGTGGAACCGGGAGAGCCACCGCGGGTCGTGCATGCCGAAATCGGTGCCGAGTGCCCGGTGCGTCACCTCGCGCAGTTCTTCGAAGTCCACCGGTTCGGTATCGGCCACCTGATTGCGCCGATTCCAGGCGAAGATCCGGTACCAGCCGTCACCGAAGGGCGCGACAAAAGCGAACGCGTCGCCAACCCCGTTGGCCGCCAGCACGTCCTGCGGCGGTGCGGCCAACCGGACATCGGCCAGCATGATGGACTTCAGCACCGACTTACCCGGGAACGGCAGCTGCAATGTCTCGCGTACCTTGCTGTGGTAGCCGTCCGCACCGACCAAGTACCGCGCGTTTACCTGTGCGATCGAATCCTCGTGCCGCACATCTGCTTCCACCCCTGACGCGGTCTCGGCGAAGGTGACCAGCTCGGCGCCCGGAATCAGATTCGCGCCGAGTTCGATCGCCCGCTTGCGCAGGACGTCCTCGACATGGGTCTGCGGAGTGATCAATAGATACGCGAAGCGGCTGTCGAGCAGTTCGCCCAACTTCACCTCGGCGTGCTCGAACAGGCGCAGGGTGTCGACGGTGGCGCCGCCTTCGAGCACCTGCTCCGCGATGCCGCGGGCGTCGAACTGCTCGAGGGTCCGCGCGTGCACGCCGAATGCCCGGGTGAGGTCGGATCCGTGGGCGCGCCGCTCGATCAGCGTGACCGCCACGCCCGCGCGGGCGAGGTCACCTGCGAGCAGCAGTCCGGTGGGTCCGCCGCCGACGATCAGAACATCGGTCTGTTCGGGAATCATCATGCCCTCCAAGCTCTTCTACCTGCCAACGTTTGTTGGCCAACGCTTGTAGGCAAGAGTATGCCCACATGCGTCGGGGAGTCAACAGTTGTTGGCCAACACTTGTTGGCTAAGGGCTTGCGGGAGATCAGGGCAGGTGGTCGAAGGGATAGCGGTCGGCGAGGCGGGTGCGGTCGTGGTACCCGAAGTTGACCACCAAATCGTCGGCGACCTGCAGGATCACATCGCGGCCTTCGATGTCGGTGACCCAGTCCATGGGGAGGGCGGCCAGGCCGTGGATGGCGCCGAGCAGGTTGCCGGCGACCGCGCCGGTGGAGTCGGAGTCGCCGGAATGGTTCACTGAAAGCAGCAGGGCGGCACGGACATCCTTGGTTTCCTCGGCTTGCAGAGCGCAATAGACGGCGATGGCGAGGCATTCCTCGGCGATCCAGCCCGCTCCCACCTGCTCCACCCCTTCCGCGGCGGGTTCGGTCGAATCGGCCAGGCCGATAGCGGATTCCAGTGCGGCGATGGTTTCCTCGCTGGACGGGAACTGGCTCAGTTGAGTGATGCTCTGCCGCAGTGCGGTTCGCAGGTCCAGGCCGCCGAGGATACGGTCGAGCAGGGCGGCGAAGGCGCCGGCGGCCAGGTAGCCGGTGGGATGGCCGTGGGTGAGCTGGGCGGCGCGGGCCGATGCGTTGAACGCGATATCGGATCCGTATCCGGCCAGGCCGAACGGCGCCGAACGCATCACCGTGCCACAGCCTTTGGAGTTGGTGTTGACCTTGCCTGGTTTACCCAGCGGCACCGGTGTCTCATAGCCCTTCTGCTGCTGACGCAGGCCCCCCCATGCAGGCATTGCCCGGGGCGCGTACGTCGTACAGGAACTGCTGGGTGGCGAGCCAGCCGTCGGGCGTGGGGCCGGGGCCGGGGTGGTATTGCGTGTCCAGCCACCGCAGATAGGCCCGGCGCAGCGACGGTATCGGGTCGGCGCCTGCGGGACAGCGCAGCAGGCCCTCGGCGGTGAACAGCGTCATCTGGGTGTCGTCGGTGATCCGATGCGGTACAGGACGTCCCGGCAGGAAACCGGTGACACCCGCGGGCCCGTACTCCGAGCGGATCTGAGCCAGTGATTGGAACTCGATCGGCCAGCCGAGCGCATCCCCCACAGCCCCGCCCAGCAGCGCGCCCCGAATCTTATCGACGATCTGTGCGTACTCCTCCACCTGGATGATCCTGTCAGGTAACAGAATTCCCGGCCAGCGGTTCCCGGCCGGCCGGGAGATCCTTCGCCGCGCTCAGGAGGGCGGCGGGTCCTTCGGCACCAGCGGCACGGCGGCGGCGGCGAGGACTGCCGCGGCAATGTAGGCCGCCGGAAACCCGGTGGCGGTGATCAGCGCGCCGAAAACCGGTGGGACGGCCGCGATCACCAGGTTCTGGCCGGTGTTCTGAATGCCCAGCCCACGCCCGCTCCAGTAGGGCCCGGCGATCTCGGCCACGGCGGTGAACGCCAACCCGTTGTCGGACACCGTGATCACGGAAGCGGCGACCAGCAGCGGAATCGCGGCCCACCACCAGTGCGTCCACGCCGTGAATCCCAATGCGGCCATGGAGATGACGGCCGCGATCGCCACCGTCCGCAGCGGCCCCATCCGGCTGCCGACCCGATCCGACCAAGCGCCCGCGCCGATGCGCCCGAACGCACCCAGGACCTGGGTGAACGTCACCAGCAAACCGGCCGCCGCCAGCGACCAGCCCAGATCGCGGTGCAGCCACAGCAGCGCGAAGGTCCACACCGTGGCCTGCGGAACCACCAGCAGCACCGACACCGCGTGAATCCGCCACAGCGTCCTATCGCCGCGATAGGGATTGGCGCGCAACGTCGGATCGGCCTCGGAGATCTTCGGCCGCGGCGGGTCGACAATCCCCGCCAGACATCCGAGCGCCGCCACCCCCGCCATCGCCGCAGGCACCAGAACAGCTGCCGCCACGCCGTATTCGGCCGCCACCCACGGAATCGTCAACGCACCGACGCCGACCCCCAGCGGCTGCGCTGTCTGCCGGATACCCATGGCCAGCCCGCGCCGATGCGGCGGAAACCAGCCGACAATGACCCGCCCACTGGCCCCATTGGTACTGGCCGCACCTATGCCACCGACGAACAACAGTGCGCCGAGGGCGATGTCGTTGTGCGTCATCGCCGCCGCGATACCCGCGACGAACATCAGCAGCGGCCCGCCGATCAGTACTTTGCGCTCACCGATCCGGTCGACCACATAACCCCACACGATCAGGGTGCACACCAGCCCAACGGTGGGCATGGCCACCAACAGCCCGGCGGTCGGCAACGACATACCCCGCGCCGTCAACGCGGGCAGCAGAAAGGGCACCCCATGAATGAAGACCGAACTCGAGGCCTGCGCGAAAACACCGAGCCCGAGCATGGACCACCGTCGAACCTCACGGATCTCCGTCACGGTAGCCATCGGCCTCACCTCGATCTCATTATATGGAACTCAAGTCCCACTCTATGAACAACTGATCGATACGCTACACCCCGGGTGACCGGATCCGTTCCCACGCCCAACTGTCACCCTTCTCACACCGCTGGGCCCGGTCCCCGCCGACCAACCGGTCGCTGTGCCCGCCGCCCGCAGCGGGGAAAGGCTTCACCTCAACCGCTTTCACGCCTGCCCGGAAAATCTGTGCGTGACCTCAGGGCGAACGCCGAGCGCAGCCAGGCAAGCCCGAAGCAGCGCGGCACCGGGGAAGCGAAGCGCCCCCGGTGCCCCTCCGGAACCCGCTGATCAGGACGAAAGCCGAGCGACAGCGAGGCTTCGTCCTGGTCAGCCCCACCCCCTCGATAGACTGCGGGATATGCGCCTAGGTCGAGTTGCAAGTCCCGATGGGGTCGCGTTCGTCAGCATCGACGGACAAGGAAGCGACGCCACTGCGAAGGAAATCGCGGAACACCCGTTCGGTACCCCCACCTTCACCGGACGGAGCTGGCCGCTGGCCGACGTCCGCCTGCTGGCGCCGATCCTGGCCAGCAAGGTGATCTGCGTCGGCAAGAATTACGCCGCGCACGCCGCGGAAATGGGCGGGCCCGCGCCCGAGGAGCCGGTCATCTTCATGAAGCCGAGCACCGCCATCGTCGGCCCGAACGCCCCGATCATCCTGCCGCCCAGTTCTTCTCAGGTCGACTACGAGGGCGAGCTGGCCGTCGTCATCGGCCGCCCGTGCAAGGACGTGCCCGCCGCCCGCGCCAAGGATGTGATCCTGGGCTACACCGTCGCCAACGATGTGACCGCCCGCGATCAGCAGCGCAAGGACGGTCAGTGGACGCGCGGCAAGGGCTACGACACCTTCTGCCCGATCGGGCCGTGGATCGAAACATCTTTGGACGCAACGGATGTCGAGATCGTCACCGAACTGGACGGTGAGGTCAAACAGCGCAGCCGGACATCGCTTCTGCTGCATGACATTCCGAAACTCATCGAATGGGTATCCACTGTGATGACCCTGCTGCCGGGCGATCTCATCCTGACCGGCACCCCGGAGGGCGTCGGCCCCATGAAAGACGGCCAGCAAGTCTCCGTCACCATCGAGGGCCTCGGAACCCTCACCAATCCTGTTGCCACCAAGCGCTGATCGCGAAAGAGAGCCATGACTGACGTACGGGTCCGCTTCTGCCCGTCCCCGACCGGAACGCCGCACGTCGGCCTGATCCGGACGGCACTGTTCAACTGGGCCTACGCCCGCCACAACGGTGGCAAATTCGTCTTCCGCATCGAAGACACCGACGCCGCACGCGATTCCGAGGAGTCGTACCAGTCGCTGCTGGACGCGCTGCGCTGGCTCGGCCTCACCTGGGACGAGGGTCCGGAGGTCGGCGGCCCGTACGAGCCGTACCGGCAGTCGCAGCGGCGTGATCTTCATCTCGATGTGGTGCGCAAGCTGATCGAGGCCGGCGAGGCCTACGAATCCTTCTCCACCCCAGAGGAAGTCGAGGCGCGGCACAAAGCGGCCGGCCGCGACCCGAAGCTCGGTTACGACAACGCCGACCGGTTCCTCACGCCCGAGGAGATCCAGGCGTTCCGGGATGCCGGTCGCCCGGCGGTGATTCGGCTCCGCATGCCCGACGCCGACCTGACGTGGCACGACCTGGTGCGCGGCGAGACGACGTTCAAGGCGGGCACCGTCCCGGACTTCGCGCTCACCCGCGGCAACGGTGATCCGCTCTACACACTGGTGAACCCGGTGGACGACGCGCTGATGAAGATCACCCACGTGCTGCGCGGCGAGGATTTGCTGTCTTCGACCCCACGTCAGCTCGCCCTTTACGGCGCACTGCAGCGCATCGGCGTGGCCGAGTTCACCCCCGAGTTCGGCCATCTGCCGTTCGTGATGGGCGCCGGGAACAAGAAGCTCTCCAAGCGCGATCCGGAGTCGAATCTGTTCGCCCACCGCGATCGCGGATTCATCCCCGAGGGTTTGCTGAATTACCTCGCGCTACTCGGCTGGGGTATCTCCGACGATCACGACCTGTTCTCTATGGCCGAGATGGTCGAGGCATTCGATATTTCGAAGGTCAATTCCAATCCGGCGCGTTTCGATCAGAAGAAGGCGGACGCACTCAACGCCGAGCACATCCGATTGCTGGAGCCCGGGGATTTCGCGCGCCGACTGCGTGAGTTCCTCACCGCACAGGGCCATATCGGCGCCGACGTCGACGAGAAGACCTTCGCCGCCGCCGCCGAGCTGGTGCAAACCCGCATCGTCGTACTGGGTGATGCGTGGGAACTGCTGCGATTCCTGTTCGTTTCGCCGGCGGAATTCGCTATCGACCCGGCGGCGGGCGCAAAGAATCTCGGCGCCGACGCGGTACCGGTATTGGACGCCGCCATTGCCGCGCTGCAGCCGCTGACCGAATGGACCACCCCGGCTATCGAGGAAGCGCTGAAAACCGCGCTCATCGAGGATTTGGGGCTGAAACCGCGCAAGGCCTTCGCGCCGGTGCGAGTCGGGGTGACGGGTTCGCACATCAGCCCGCCGCTGTACGAGTCGATGGAGCTGCTGGGCCGGGGCGCCACCCTGGACCGGCTGCGCGCGGCCCGGGACTGGACCCCAACGGCGTAATTTCGCCAAAAATAGGGCTTTGACCAGGCGATTTGTAGTTTACCGGGAGAGGTTTGGTACTCTTCTCCTCGTTCGGAACACGGCCTCACAGTCACCCAGACGGTGGGGTCAAACGTTCTGGTCATTGGGGTATGGTGTAATTGGCAACACAGCTGATTCTGGTTCAGCCATTCTAGGTTCGAGTCCTGGTACCCCAGCTGGAGAATGTTGATCCTCTCGGTTCGCTACCGAAAGTTGTTCAGCATCCGGCGATTTGGTCGCCGAGCTTCGGTCAGCTAAGCTAACCGAGCTTCCTCAGAGCGAAAGCTCAAAGCGGATGATCCACGAGGGAAACCTCGGGAGATCAGTCCTGGCCCCGTCGTCTAGCGGCCTAGGACGCCGCCCTCTCAAGGCGGTAGCGCGGGTTCGAATCCCGTCGGGGCTACACAAGATGGAAGGCGAGTGCTCGCAAAGAGCGCTCGCCTTTTCTTGTTTCGCATATCTTTTGGGGGCGGAGCCCCCAAACCCCGCCCGGAGGGCTTCGCCCCCGGACCCCCTCCCCGGTTCGCGGATCGCCGCTCGGTTGGGGCGCATTGGTTGTCGGATCATGGATTGTGGGCGGGCCTCTTCAGAGCTGAAAAAGGCCCTCGCAGCGTTGCTGGGAGGGCCTTCTTTGGTGTCTTGCTTATCCGCTCTTGCGGCGGAATTCGCGCTTGTGGCTGGCGTTGCTGTGGGCTCCGGAGGCCTTCGAGCGGCCATCCAGATGGTCGTTCGACTGCGCTTGCTGGGACTTCTTGCGGTCCAGCGCCTCGCGGAACTTGCGCTTCACCTCTTCGGCACTGGTATCCGAACTAGCCGAACTATCCGAATCCGTCATCGCCTGCTCCTCCTCGTCGACCTCTATCGAACTACAGAACGCTATACCCGCCCCACCACCGATGTCATTCCGGTCAGTCGAGGGGGTCGGCGGTGGTGCCGCCGCGGGGGAGGGCGGGGAGGCCGAGTTTGCGGTGGTCCCAGGAGCGGGAGCGGTGGGGGGTGATGCGGACGGCTACGCGCTTGTGCAGCATCTGGTCGACGAAGGGGCGCATTTCCTCGGAGTAGGGGCCGGTGTAGCGCTCCCAGACGCTGACGCCTACCGCGAACAGCTTGTCGGGGTCGTCGATGATCTCGGCGGTGCCTTCGAAGGAGACGCCGCGCAGCTGGTCGTAGGTGTCACCGGCTTCGATCATCACGGTGACGCGGGGGTCGCGGCGCAGGTTGACTGCTTTTTGCGACTTGGCCTTGGTCTCGAACCAGATTTCGCCGTCGATCAGGGCGTACCACATGGCGGTGAGGTGTGGTGTGCCGTGCGCGCTGATGGTGGCCAGTGTCGCGACCCGGCTGCGCTGCAGGAACTCGGCGATCTCGGTCTCGGACATGGTGATTTGTGCCCGTTGATTCACTCCCATGGGCCCACTGTAAAGCCCACGGCCTAGAACGTGTTACAGACGCTTGTGCAAAGCCTCGGCGGCGGCGACGAGATCGGCGGCCCAGCGGGCGCCGGGGCGGCGGCCCATGCGGTCGATGGGTCCGGATACCGAGACGGCCGCGACGATGGTGCCGGCGCTGTCGCGCACGGGGGCGGAGACGCTCGCCACGCCGGCCGCGCGCTCGGCCGCGCTCTGTGCCCAGCCGCGCTTGCGCACCTCGGCCAGGGCGCGCTCGCCGAAGACGGCGTCGGCCAGGATGGTGCGCTGCAACTCGGGATCGGCCCAGGCGAGCAGCACCTTGGCGGCGGAGCCGGCGGTGAGCGGGAGGCGGGCGCCGACGGGCACTGTGTCGCGCAGGCCGACGGGCGGCTCCATCGAGGCGATGCAGACCCGGGAATGGCCGTCGCGCACGTAGATCTGCACGCTCTCGCCGGTGATCTCGCGCAGGCGCGGCAGAATGGCCGCCGCTGCCTCCTGGAGCGGATCGGAGGCGCCCGCGGCCAGCTCGGCCAGGGCTGGGCCCGGACGCCAGAGTCCGTTGCTGTCACGGGCCAGCAAGCGGTGCACCTCGAGCCCGACCGCGAGCCGGTGCGCGGTGGCGCGGGGGAGGCCGGTGCGGGTGCAGAGCTCGTTGAGACCACACGGATGTTCGGCGACGGCGTAGAGCACCGCCACTGCTTTGTCGAGAACGCCGATGCCGCTATGCTGTCTCATAGAACGATATTAGCGTCTCGGATGTTGAGATGGTCAACCCTGGGGGTGATCAAACGGCTCCGGTGTCGCGGTTATCCAAACTCTTGGCAGCCGCCAGCCCGCGTAATCAGCCCAGATCGTGGGAATGACGGCAGCACGTCGGAAAGGTGATCGAACATGGCCGACCGCCCACGCACACTGGCCGAAAAGGTGTGGGAGCAGCACGTCGTCGCACACGGTGACGGCGAAGGCGCCGCGCGCGAACCCGATTTGATCTACATCGATCTGCATCTGGTGCACGAGGTGACCAGCCCGCAGGCCTTCGACGGCCTGCGCGCCGCCGGACGCCCGGTGCGCCGGCCCGATCTCACCATCGCCACCGAGGACCACAACGTCCCCACCATCGATATCGACAAGCCGATCGCGGACCCGATTTCGCGCACCCAGGTGGAAACGCTGCGGCGCAATTGCGCGGAATTCGGTGTGCGGTTGCACCCGATGGGCGATCTCGATCAGGGCATCGTGCACGTGGTCGGCCCGCAGCTGGGCCTGACCCAGCCGGGTATGACCGTGGTCTGCGGCGACAGCCACACCTCCACCCACGGCGCGTTCGGCGCGCTGGCCATGGGTATCGGCACCTCCGAGGTGGAGCATGTGCTTGCCACCCAGACGCTCTCGCTGCGCCCGTTCAAGACCATGGCGATCACCGTGGACGGCGAATTGCAGCCCGGCGTCACGAGCAAGGACCTGATCCTGGCCGTCATCGCCAAGATCGGCACCGGCGGCGGCCAGGGTTATGTGCTGGAGTACCGCGGCGCGGCCATTCGCGCCATGTCGATGGAAGCCCGAATGACGATCTGCAACATGTCGATCGAAGCGGGCGCGCGGGCCGGCATGATCGCGCCGGACGAAATCACCTACGAATTCCTGAAGGGTCGCCCACACGCCCCGCAGGGTGATGACTGGGATGCCGCTGTGACCGCGTGGAAGTCGCTCGCGACCGATGACGGCGCGGTTTTCGATCATGAGGTGCACATCGACGCGAACGCGTTGACCCCCTTCGTCACCTGGGGTACGAACCCCGGTCAGGGTGCACCGCTGGGCACCGCGGTGCCGAATCCGGCCGACATTGCCGACGAGTCGGCGCGCGACGCCGCGGAGAAAGCTCTGCGGTACATGGATTTGGAGCCCGGTACTCCGCTTCGGGACGTCGCGGTGGACACCGTATTCGTGGGTTCGTGCACCAACGGGCGCATCGAGGATTTGCGCGCGGTGGCCAGCATTTTGGAGGGCCGCAAGGTCGCCGACGGCGTCCGAATGCTTGTCGTACCGGGGTCGATGCGGGTGCGCGCGCAGGCGGAAAAAGAAGGACTGGGCGAGATTTTCACGGCCGCGGGCGCGGAATGGCGGCAGGCCGGCTGCTCGATGTGCTTGGGAATGAACCCCGATCAGCTCGATCCGGGTCAGCGCTGTGCTTCCACGTCCAACCGCAACTTCGAGGGCCGGCAGGGCAAAGGTGGCCGTACGCACCTGGTTTCCCCGCTCGTAGCGGCCGCGACGGCGGTCCGCGGAACTCTGTCCTCGCCTGCGGATCTGGCCTGACCGGGCGCGAAACCCTACTCAATCAGGAGAATCTCATGGAAGCCTTCACCGTCCACAAGGGCACCGGGGTGCCGCTGCGCCGGTCGAATGTCGATACCGATCAGATCATCCCGGCCGTGTACCTGAAGCGCGTGACCCGCACCGGATTCGAGGACGGGCTGTTCGCAGCATGGCGATCGGATCCCGACTTCATTCTCAACACTGAGCCTTACAAACACGGCAGCGTGCTGGTCGCTGGTCCGGATTTCGGTACCGGTTCCTCACGTGAGCACGCCGTGTGGGCCCTGTCGGACTACGGCTTTCGGGTCGTGATCTCGTCGCGCTTCGCGGACATCTTCCGCGGCAATGCCGGTAAGGGCGGCGTTCTGGCCGCGCAGATGTCACAGAATGATGTCGAAATGCTCTGGAAGTTGATCGAGGAACAGCCCGGCCTCGAATTGGTTGTAGACCTCCAATCCCGCACCGTAACGGCCGGAACGGTCGTGTTGCCGTTCGATATTGATGACTACACGCGCTGGCGTCTGCTCGAAGGCTTGGACGACATCGGGCTGACGCTACGGCGTAGCGAGGTCATCACCGAGTTCGAAAAGGCAAGGCCGGCTTGGAAGCCCGTCACGCTCCCGGCACGTATTTCGCAGGCGTAATCACACCGGACCGATAGCTGGGTACCACGGGAGAGGGTAGCTAGACGTGTGCTAAACCACGATGAATTTTGGCGTGGCACATAGACTCTTGCCCAATGTGGGTTTACCGTGGTACCTAGTCGGTCCGACGACGGGCCATTAGTCTGCGGAGGATTCAATGAACAAGGCGGAACTGATCGACGTTCTGACCGAAAAGTTGGGTACGGACAGGCGCACGGCTACCGCGGCAGTCGAGCATGTTGTCGACACCATCGTTCGCGCGGTTCACAAAGGCCAGAGCGTCACCATCACCGGCTTCGGTGTCTTCGAACAGCGCAAGCGTGCGGCCCGTGTGGCCCGGAACCCGCGCACCGGCGAAACCGTCAAGGTTAAGCCGACTTCGGTGCCCGCGTTCCGTCCCGGCGCCCAGTTCAAGGCCGTCATCGCGGGTAAGCAGAAGCTCGCCGCGAGCGGTCCTGCGGTCAAGCGGGGCGTGAATGCGCCTGTGGCGGCTAAGAAGGCGGCCAAGAAGACGGCGGCGAAGAAGACCACCGCCAAGAAGGCCACCGGACCGGCCAAGAAGGCTGCGAAGAAGGCTCCCGCAAAGACGGCCGCTCGCAAGGCGACTGCCACCAAGACGGCGGCCAAGAAGGCCCCCGCCAAGAAGACGGTCGCCAAGAAGACCGCTGTCAAGAAGGCGCCGGCCAAGAAGGTTGTTGCCAAGAAGACGGTCGCCAAGAAGACCGCCGCGAAGAAGGCTCCTGCGAAGAAGACCACCGCCAAGAAGGTCACCGCTCGTCGCGGTCGCTGATCGCCTCTTCAGGCAACACCGTTCGACAAACGCGGCACGGTTCCTACTGCGCCGCTAGGTAATTCACTGCCGAGGCAGTCGAATCACCTGATGCACCGACTGAAAGTGGCCCTGAGGTTCATCCTCGGGGCCACTTTCGTTTTGTAAGTATGGAGTCGAATCAGCTTGCGGCGTCGGACTTCACGACGTCGGTGGACAGCGATCGGTCCATATGGTCGGCCGCGACCAGCTTCCCGTCGACGAACGACAGCACCCACGCACTACCCTTGCGGTTGCGCGCGGAGGGCAGCGTCACGCCGTCCCGCTCGGCCCACCACGCCAGCAGATCGGGAATCACCTTGCCCTGACTGCACACAACGCGCACCGCGGAATCTGAAACAAGGCTGACCACGCGGGCCCGGGCCTCGTCTTTCGCTGCCGCATAACCGGTTTCGGAAAGCAGGGGTTCCAGAGTTATTGGTACGCCCAGTTTCTCGGCCAACGGCTGCACCGTCTGCACACACCGCGCCGGATCGGCGGAGAACACCTCGGATGCGCCGAACGCCAACAGGTTCGGCACCAGGCCCTGTGCCTGGCTCTGACCGGCCCGCTCCAGCGGTCGTTCGGCATCGGGACCGTCGAACCGATCGCGCCGGCCGGCCTTCGCGTGCCGCACCAGCAGCAGCGTGCTGGTGCGCGCCGGCAGCCGGGTGAACGAGCGCAGGACCTGCCGATCCATCGGATAGGACAGCTGATCCTGCACCTTGTCCAAGGTGTACCAACTGAGCTGGTCCACTTCGGAATTGGCGCTGAAGGCGCCGCCGGCCACCTCGGCGGACCAGTAGTCCACCCGCTTGAGCTTGCGATGGCCGGGAATCGGATAGGTGACGTGCCCGAGGTAGCGGCCGAGCCGGCAGTCCAGCCCGGTTTCCTCGCCGACCTCGCGCACCGCCGCGATCACCGGGGTCTCACCGGGATCGAGCTTGCCCTTCGGCAGCGACCAGTCCATGTACTTCGGACGGTGCACCACGGCGATCTCCACCGCTCCGGAATCCGCCGCCCGGCGCCACAACACCGCGCCGGCGGCGTGAATGTTGGCGCGCACACGGGGATCCCAGAACGGCTCGCCGTTCTCTTCGTAACCGGTCTTCACCGCTGATCAGGTCTCCGCAATCGCATCAGGAACTCTTGGTGGTCACGCACGCGCACGCCGTTGGGGTTCTCCCCGACTCCGGTCGGCCAGGCGTGCCAACTGCCATCGGACTGGAGTACCCAGCAGCGGGTCTCCGGATTCAACGCCGAGTCGAACACATCGCCGAGTTGGTCGGCCAAGCGCCGATCCTTCACCTGCACCATGACTTCCACGCGCCGGTCCAGATTGCGGTGCATCATGTCGGCACTGCCGATCCAGTACTGGTCCTGAGCCTGGAAGTGCATGACCCGGGAATGCTCCAGGTAGCGGCCGAGAATCGAGCGCACCTCGATGTTTTCGCTCATGCCGGGCACGCCGGGGCGCAGGCCGCAGATGCCGCGCACCACGATCTGCACCGGGACACCGGCCTGCGAGGCACGGTAGAGCGCGTCGATCACCTGTTCGTCGACGATCGCGTTGGCCTTCATACGGATTCGCGCCGGCTCGCCCTGGCGGGCCAATTCGGTCTCACGTTCGATTCGTTCGATGATGCCCTGGCGCACACCCTGGGGTGCGACGAGCAGATTGCGGTAGTTCGCCTTACGCGAGTAACCGGTCAGCGAATTGAACAGGTCGGTCAGGTCGGCGCCGATTTCCGGTGCGGCGGTGAGTAATCCGACGTCCTCGTAGAGCCGCGCGGTCTTCGGGTTGTAGTTGCCGGTGCCGATATGGCAGTAGCGGCGGATGGTCGCGCCTTCGCGCCGCACCACCAGACAGGTCTTGCAGTGCGTCTTGAGGCCGATCAAGCCGTAGACGACGTGCACGCCGGCCTGCTCCAGGGCGCGGGCCCATTTGATGTTGGCCTGTTCGTCGAAGCGGGCCTTGATCTCGACCAGCGCCACCACCTGCTTGCCGGCCTCGGCGGCGTCGATGAGCGCGTTGACGATCGGGGAGTCACCGGAGGTGCGGTACAGCGTCTGCTTGATGGCGAGTACCTGCGGGTCGGCCGCGGCCTGCTCGATGAAGCGCTGCACGCTGGTGGAGAAGGAATCGTAGGGGTGGTGCACCAGCACATCGCCTTCACGCAGCGCCGCGAACACATTGCGTGGGGTCTCGCGTTCGCCGAAGGCGGGCGGGGTGGCCGGAACGTAGGGGAAATCCTTGAGATTGGGCCGATCGACGCCATATACCTGCCAGAGGCAGGATAGGTCGAGCAGGCCGGGCACCTGGATGACATCGCCGGGGTCGACGTCCAGCTCGCGCAGGAGCAGATCGAGCATGTGCTCGGTCATGTCGTCGGAAACCTCTAGTCGGACAGGCGATCCGAAGCGTCTGCGTGCCAGTTCGCGTTCCAGCGCCTGTAGCAGGTCCTCGTCGCGGTCCTCGTCGACTTCGAAGTCGGCGTTGCGGGTGATCCGGAACGAATGGTGTTCCACCACTTCCATTCCGGGGAACAGCAGATCCAGGTGCGCCGCGATGAGCGCCTCCATCGGCAGGAAAGCCGCGATGGGAGAACCGGATTCGGTGCGGCGCACGCGCACGAAACGATCTACGTTGTCCGGCACCTTCACGCGGGCGAAATGCTCGCCGCCGGTCGCCGAATCCTTCACCGTGACGGCGAGATTGAGGCTCAGGCCGCTGATGTAGGGGAACGGGTGCGCCGGATCCACCGCCAGCGGGGTGAGCACCGGGAAAACCTGATCCTGGAAATACCCGGACAGGCGCTGGCGCTCGTCGTCGTCGAGATCGGACCAGTCGATGATCGCGATGCCCTCGTCGGTGAGCGCGGGCAGCACCGAATTCATGAAGACCCGGGCATGCCGGTCGGCGATCTCCTGGGCGCGGGTCGCGATCAGCTCCAGCTGCTCGCTGGGGGAGCGGCCGTCGGCCGAACGCACCGTCAGGCCGGTCTCGGCGCGGCGCTTGAGGCCCGCGACGCGGACCATATAGAACTCGTCCAGATTGGAGGCGAAGATCGCCAGGAATTTCGCGCGTTCCAGCAGCGGCAGCGAGGCGTCCTCGGCGAGGGCGAGCACCCGGGCGTTGAAGTCCAGCCAACTCAGTTCGCGATTGAGGTAGCGATCACGGGGCAACCGCTGCGCCTCGGGGTCGGCCGACAGCCGCGTCGCGGCAGGCGGTGGCGTCGGCAGCAACTGCTGCTTGACGATTTCCGTATCACTCACGCTCTCGATCATCCCTTACTTCGGGCGCTGCGTGCAGGTCGACACCCGCCAATGCAGTGCGTCTCACGTCCGTTGGCGATCAACTAGCACACGCGGCGAACAGCTTCGTGAACCTCGGGCGACCAGCTGATTTCACGCAGGAGAGCACGAGTGGCCGCGCCGGCGCCGAGCGCGACGGCGGCGTCGAGATCGGCCGCGGTGTCGACATCCAGACGTAGCCCTGGCCAGTCACCAACCAGATCGATGGCGCCCGCGGCGCGGTGTGCGCGCGCCGAGTCGGGGCCGAAGCGTGGATCCAGTGTCAAGGTGCCGTCGCCGACGAACAGGGCGGCCGTGCCGGTGCCCGCGTGATCGACGACGACAGAGCGCTTTCCGGCGGGGGCGGTGGACAGCATGTCGGCGAGTTCGTCCGGGCACAGCGCGGGTAGGTCGGCCTGGAGGGCGAGCAGTTCGACAGGTCCGTGCTGGGCCCGCAGGGCTGCGGCCGCATCGGCGAGCGCGCTGTTCAGATCGGCCGCCGTCCGCGGCTCCGGATGGACGACCGCGCCGAGGCCGCGCGTCAGGGCCGCGACCGCCGGATCCGGGGTGACCACGGTGACCGAGCCGATCCGCGGCACCGCCACCGCGGCGGTCACGGTGTCGGCCAGCATGGCGAGCACCAGCCGCGCCCGGTGTTCGGGGCGCAGGCGGTCGGCCAGTCGGCTCTTGGCCAGATCGAGGTTCTTCACGGCGATCACGGCGTGCACGGAGTGCGGACGCATAAGGCCAATCCTTCCATGCCATCCCGCATGGCATATTGGGCAGATGACAAGGGCGGCAGTAATGGGTGCGGGTTCGTGGGGGACCGCGTTCGCGAAGGTATTGGCAGACGCGGGCACGGAGGTGACGATCTGGGCGCGCCGGCCCGAGGTCGCGCACGCACTGGCCACCGAGCATCGCAATCCGTCCTATCTCACCGATGTGCAACTGCCCGCGGTCGCTGCGACTTCCGATCACGAGGAGGCGCTCGAGGGTGCGCAGATCGTGGTACTGGCGGTCCCGTCTCAGACTTTGCGGGCAAATCTCGAGAAGTGGAACAGCGCGCTGGAGCGGGCGGTGGCGGGGCAGGACGCCACCCTGCTGAGCCTGGCCAAGGGCATCGAGACCGGCACTCTGCTCCGGATGAGTCAGGTGATCGAGCAGGTCACCGGCAACGATCCGAGCCGGATCGCGGTGCTCTCGGGGCCGAATCTGGCCGGTGAGATCGCGGCCGGGCAGCCCGCGGCAGCGGTGGTCGCCTGTTCCGACGCCGACCGTGCTGCTGCGGTGCAGCGCGCCTGTGCCACCGGATACTTCCGGCCCTACACCAACACCGATGTGATCGGCGCGGAGATCGGTGGCGCCTGTAAGAACGTCATCGCGATCGCGACCGGTATCGCCTCGGGTATGGGTCTGGGCTATAACACCAGGGCCAGCCTGATTACCCGGGGTCTCGCCGAGGTCATGCGGCTCGGGGTGGCGGTCGGCGCGGACCCGGTCACCCTGGCCGGACTGGCCGGGGTCGGCGATCTGGTGGCGACCTGCACTTCCTCGGACTCGCGCAACTATTCCTTCGGATACGTGCTCGGCCAGGGTAAGTCCATGGACGCCGCCCAGGAAGCCACTCATGGCCAGGTCGCGGAGGGTGTGAAGTCCTGCACATCGGTGCGGGCGCTGGCCGAGGTGCACGGGGTGGAGATGCCGCTGACGAATGCCGTGCACCAGGTCTGTCATGAGGGTGTGTCGGTGGCCGAGGCGGTCGGGATCCTGCTCGGCAGGCAGATCAAACCGGAGCGTTAATCGTCTGGGCCAGGAGGATTACGGCCGCCCAGACCGGGTACGGTTTCAGCCATGACGAACCGGATCCGGGTGGCTGTGGTCTTCGGCGGACGCAGCAACGAGCACGAAGTGTCGTGCCGGTCCGCCGGCAGCGTGCTGCGCAATCTGGACCCGGACAAGTACGAGGCGGTGCCGATCGGCATCACCCGCGAAGGCAGTTGGGTGCTGGGCGGTTCCGAGGTCGCCGCGATGGGACTGCCGGACGCCGACGGTAAGGCCGCGCTGCCGTCGGTGAACGCCGCGGGCGCCGCGCTCACCTTGACCACCGACCCCAAGCGGGCAGGTCAGCTGGTGGCCCTCGACGAGGCGCCGGTCGCCGAACTCGGTTCGGTCGACGTGGTTTTCCCGATCCTGCACGGACCCTTCGGCGAGGACGGCACCCTGCAGGGCATGCTCGAATTGGCGGGCGTGCCGTATGTGGGGCCGGGCGTGCTGGCCAGCGCGGCGGGCATGGACAAGGAATTCACCAAGAAGCTGTTCGCCGCCGAGGGACTGCCGGTCGGCGTCCAGGTCGTGCTGCGGCCCGGCACCAAAACGCTCACCGACACCGAGCGCGACCGGCTCGGACTGCCGGTATTCGTGAAGCCCGCGCGGGCGGGGTCGTCCATCGGCATCACCAAGGTCACCGACTGGGACGATCTGGAGGCCGCCATCGGCCTTGCGCGCGAACACGATCCGAAGGTGATCATCGAGGCGGGCATCGTCGGCCGCGAGGTCGAGTGCGCGGTGCTGGAATTCCCGGACGGTCGCATCGAGGCCAGCGTGGTCGCCGAGATCCTGATGCCCGAAGCCGACGCGACCACGCCGGAGTTCTACGACTTCGACACCAAATACATCGATGACGTCTGCGAATTCGATGTGCCGGCCAAGCTGGACGACGAGATGTCGGACCAGATCCGGGAACTCGCGGTGCAGGCCTTCCGGGCGCTGGACTGCCAGGGGCTGGCGCGGGTGGATTTCTTCGTCACCGCGGACGGTCCGGTGATCAACGAGATCAACACGATGCCGGGGTTTACTTCGATTTCGCTGTACCCGCGCATGTGGGAGGCGACCGGAATCGACTACACCACACTGATTTCCACGCTGATCGATACTGCGATCGCGCGCGGAACTGGTCTTCGTTGATCCAGCGCGCGTTCGCGGGGTAGGTCAGTTGGGTATGGGGCCCGGATCGATTGGCTTCTCCGGCATGGCCTTCTTGATCGTGTCCGAGACCTCTTGCAGTGGCGTGGGGCCGGAGCCGTCGGGGACTGTCAGGGCCACATAGGTTTCGCGGTCGACTGCGAACCAGGTGCTGGTTTTTGCGGTTTGGTCGCGGGCTTCGAACCACTGGACGCCGTTGACGATTTGCAGGCCAGAGGCGCGGTTGAAGTCGAGGGGGCGGTCCAGGCCGCAGCGTAGGACGATCGGGTTGCCGCCTTCGGGGAGCTGCCAGGCGCGGGTGCCTGGGGGTTGTGGGTCGACCAGTTGGGAGTGGGTGTAGTCGCCGAGGGTTGAGGGGAGGGTGGGCAGCAGGGCGGTGCAGGCGGGGCCCTCTGCGGCGGGCGCGGGGACGGGGCCGAGTACCAGGGGGTCGCGTTCGACTGGGCCGCGGCTGGCCATGACCGCTGCGACCAGGACGCCGACGACGAGCATGATCGGCAAGGCGACAGCGCTGGCGACCAAGGCGGGCGGGTACGAGTGCGCGCGGGGCTCCTCGGCCGGGCTGTTTTCCGGCTTGGACAAACCGGGGGCCGACTCCGCCTCGTTGGCGGTCTTGTCGATCCTCGGTTCCGAATCGCTGTCCGGCTCCTGCGCCGCCATGTGTGCCGGTCCTTCCCTGCTCGGTAGTCTCGATTGCCCTGGACAATGTACCGTCGTCCGGATTTCAGCCAGTACGACGCCGGAAGGGGCGGGTCATCAGCGACAGCAGTGGAGGATGGCAAGCCGTGGATCCGACGGAGCCGCTGGGCCGGGTGCGGCCGCAGACGGTGCGGGAGCTCGGGGAGTTCGCGCTGATCGAGCGGATCAACGCGGGGCGCGTGCAGGCGCCGGCGGTGCTGCTCGGTCCGGGTGACGACGCCGCGCTGGTGGCCGCGCCGGACGGCCGGTTCGTGGTCAGCACCGACATGCTCATCGAGGGGCGGCATTTCCGGCTGGACTGGTCGAGCCCGCACGACATCGGCCGGAAGGCAATCGCGCAGAATGCCGCCGACGTGGTCGCCATGGGTGCGGCGCCGACCGCGTTCGTGGTGGCGCTGGGGTGTCCCGCCGAAACGCCGGTGGAGGTGGTCGACGGACTGACCGAAGGGATGTGGGCCGAAGCCGGTCGCGCCGGTGGTTCCATCGCGGGTGGTGACCTGGTGCGCAGCCCCCGCCTGGTGATCTCGGTGACCGCGTTCGGTGACCTGCGCGGTCACCCGCCGATCACCAGATCCGGTGCGCGCGTGGGTGATGTGATCGCGGTGGCGGGCCGGCTGGGCTGGTCGGGCGCGGGTCTGGCGGTACTCGCCGCCGGGGCCGAGATCGAACCGTCCGCGGATCTGGTTGCCGCGCACCGCGCTCCGCGCCCGCCCTACGGCGCCGTGCTGGACGAGCCGTCCCGGCCGAACGCGCTGACCGATGTCTCCGACGGACTGCTCGCCGATCTCGGGCATATCGCCGACGCCTCCGGAATCGCCATCGATCTGGATTCGGCCGCGCTGTGGGATCCGGCGCTGGAGGCGCTGGCCGAACGTCTCGCGGTCGAGGTCGCGCTGGATGTCGATGCGGCGCAATGGGTTCTGGCCGGGGGCGAGGACCACGCGTTCGTCGCGGCCTGGCCGCCGGGCTCCGAACTGCCGCTGGGGTGGCGGCGGATCGGGCGGGCACTGGCCGGTCAGGGCGTCACCGTGGACGGTTTGCGACAGCCCGGCAACGGCGGCTGGGAATCGTTCAGTGGGGCGGACTCGGACCGCCGGTAGGCCTGGCCCCACATCGGATGCGGAGTCGGTTGGACTTCGGCCCGCCGCGCCGATTAGGTTGTGCGGTCATGGGCGCGCAGAAACCATTGGCGGAAATCATGGATCCGGGCTGGGCGCAGGCACTGGAGCCGGTCGCGGATCAGATCCGGACCATGGGTGAGTTCTTACGCACCGAGAACACCGAGGGCCACGGCTATCTACCCGCCGGTGAGAACGTGCTGCGCGCCTTCCAGCGGCCGTTCGAGAACGTGCGCGTACTGATCGTCGGCCAGGACCCGTACCCGACGCCGGGGCATGCGATGGGCCTGAGTTTCTCTGTGGCGCCGGATGTTTCGCCGATTCCGCGCAGCCTGTCCAATATCTTCGCCGAACTGGCCAAAGATCTCGGCCATCCCGCGCCGTCCTGCGGCGATCTGAGCCCATGGTCGGATCAGGGTGTGCTGCTGCTGAACCGCGTGCTGACGGTGCGTCCGGGTGCGCCCGCCTCGCACCGCGGCAAGGGCTGGGAAGTGGTGACCGAGCAGGCCATTCGCGCGCTCGTCGCGCGGGACGCGCCACTCGTGGCTATCCTCTGGGGCCGTGACGCTTCAACTTTGAAGCCGACCCTGACCGCGGCCGAGGTGCCGTTCATCGAATCGGCGCACCCCTCACCGCTGTCCGCCTCGCGCGGGTTCTTCGGATCCCGGCCGTTCTCGCGGGTGAACGAACTGCTCGACGAATTGGGAGCCGAACCCGTCGACTGGCGGCTGCCCTGACCACCGCACGATCGCACCACCGATAACCGATTGAGGAGCTCTTTGATGCAGACCCGAACCGCCCTCCGTGGCGCCACCGCCGCCTTCGCCCTGTGCGCCGCCCTGGCCGGTGGTAGTGCCGCCGCGAGCGCCGAGCCACTGAAGCTCGAGCCCGCCGCGCCCGAAACCACGGTCCCGGTCTCGGAGCAGATGACCTCCACCGGCTCGTCCACCATCTCCGCCTCGGTGAACGCCAGAATCGCCTGCATCTTCCAGAACACCCTGAGCGGCCACAAGCTCGACTGCTGAGTTCCATAGGGTGAGGCTCATGTAAGTCTCGATTCTCGCTGTGCGATGCTCAGATTGTGAGTAACGCGAACAATCTGCTCGAGCCGGATCGGCTGGCGCTGACCGGCTCGGGTGGAATCGAGCTGGCCGCCGGCCAATTCGGTCCGGCGGACGGCCCGCTCGTCGTCTTCCTGCACGGCGGCGGCCAGACCCGGCATTCCTGGAAGCAGACCGGCGCGAAGCTCGGTGCGGCCGGAATGCGCGTGGTCACTCTCGATGCCCGCGGGCACGGTGACAGCCAGTGGGCTCCCGACCGCGACTACAAGCGCTCCACCATGGTCGCCGACCTGCTCGCCGTGCTCGATCAGCTCGGCGCGACCCCCGAGAACGGCGCGGTCGTCGTCGGCGCGAGCATGGGCGGCATCACCGGTCTGATCGCCACCGCGGTACCCGGCGCGCCGATCCGCGCGCTCGTCCTCGTCGACATCGTCACTCGCCCGGAGCAAGAAGGCGTTTCGCGCGTGCTCGACTTTCTCGGCAAGCACCGCGACGGCTTCGACACCCTCGACCAGGCCGCCGCGGCGGTCGCCCAGTACCTCCCGCACCGCCCGCGCCCGAAGAGCACCGAGGGCCTCATGCGCAATCTGCGGGAACGCGACGGCCGCTTCTACTGGCATTGGGATCCGGACATGCTGCGTGACCGCGTCGAGGACCCGACCGCGATGATCGGCGATATGGAAGCCGCTGCCCGCGAGCTCACCATGCCGGTGCTGCTGGTGCGCGGCCTGCGCTCGGACGTGGTCAGCGCCGAGGGCGCGGCGCAGTTCCAGGAACTCGTCCCGCACGTCCAGATCGCCGAAATCGGCGGCGCCGCACACACCGCCGCCGGCGACGACAACGACGCCTTCACCGACGCCGTCGCCCAGTTCGTCTTGGACGCCTCCTAGTTCAGGCGAGGCAGAATGTCGCGGTGACGGTCGCGTAGAGGGGTATCGCGTCCGAGGAATGAGCGGAGGCGATGACCATGGACATGGATCGTCCCGCGACGGACCGATAGGCGAAGGCCAGGTAGCCGAGCAGTTCGCCGCCGTGACCCCAGACCGGCTCGCCGCACGGCGGTTCGAAGCGCTGGAGGCCGAGGCCGTAGTGGAATCCCAGGCCCATCGGCACCGTCCGCATCATCTCGGCGAGCGACCGTTCACTCGTCAGCCTGCCGGTGAGCAGAGCACCGAGAAAAGTGTCGAGATCTGCTGTGGTGGACAGCATTTCGCCCGCTGCCCAGTCCAGTGCGGGATTCATCTCCGTGACATCGGCGGTTGTGCCGTCGTCGAGTGTTCGGTGGGCGCGGATCGCCGGGGCCGGTATGGCTGGGTCGGCACCCGGAATAGTGGTGTGGGACAGCTGTAATGGGTGCAGGATTCGGCGGGTGATCTCGTCGCCATAGCCGTTCCCCGTGACGTGTTCGATCAGCGTCCCCAGCACGATGTAGTTGGTGTTGGAGTAGCGGAACCGGCTACCGGGTGCGAAATAGGGCTCCTGGCGAAAAGCCGAGTCCAGCAGTTGCTGTGGCCGGTATCCGGTGAAGCGCTCGGCGCCGCGCCAGCGATTGGTCGACATGCCAGGGTTCTTCATGTAGTCGTACAGGCCGCTGGTGTGGTTGAGCAACTGCCGCACCGTGATTCGCTCCCCGCCGGGAACAACGTCAGGCAATTGGTCGGCAATCGTGCCGTCCAGCGTGATTCGGCCCTCGTCCACCAGTTGGAGCACCACCGTGGCGACGAAGGTTTTGGTGATACTGCCGATTCGGAAGCGGCTGGTATCACCCAGCGGTCCGTCGTGCGTGACACCGGTGCCGTTCGACACCCACACTTGCGATCGGCCCGAATCCGAAACCCGCAGCACCACGTCGGTATTCGTCCATCCGGCCGTACGCCGCACGGTGAAGGCGAGGACCTGCTCGCGCTGCGTGACGAGGACCAGCACAAATATCAGCACCGACGCGAGGATGGCCGCGCCTGCCAGCATCGCGATTCGAAACAGCTTCTTCCGCATGCCTCGACGCTAAGGACCGGCCGCCGCGATGACGATGCGGTAAGCCCCTCGCCTTACTGCGGAAAACCACACCCCGCCGGGTGCGGGTGCACCGCCGGCGCCGGGTGGCTCGCACCAGTGTCCGGGCCGCACGGCATTCGTAGCGTCGAGAACATGGATATGGCAATGGATTCAACCGGTAGCGAACTCTCCGGAATCGCAGGCTGGGCGGTGCGGGTAATGGAGACCATGGGCAGTCCCGGGGCGGGCATCGCGATCGCCCTGGAAAACTTGTTCCCGCCGTTGCCGAGTGAGGTGATCCTGCCGTTGGCCGGATTCACTGCCAGCCGGGGCGAATTCAGCCTGGCCGAGGCGCTGCTGTGGACGACGGCGGGCTCGGTCGTCGGCGCCCTCGTGCTCTACGGCCTCGGTGCGCTGCTCGGCCGCGACCGGTTGCGGCTCATCGTGGCGCGGATGCCCCTGATGCGTGTCTCGGACGTCGACAAAGCCGAGGCCTGGTTCGAGCGGCACGGCACCAAGGCGGTCTTCTTCGGGCGGATGATCCCGCTGTTTCGCAGCCTGATCTCGATACCGGCCGGCATCGAGCGAATGAACCTGGTCCGCTTCACCGCGCTCACGACCGCGGGCAGCCTGATCTGGAACTCGATCTTCGTGCTCGCGGGCTACTACCTCGGCGAGAACTGGGACGCGGTGCAGCTCTACGCCGACGTATTGCAGAAGTTCGTGATCCTCGCCGTCCTGGTCGCCGTCACGATCTTCGTGGTGCGCCGGGTGCGTGGGCCGCGGCGCGGGCGGCACGAGAGAATCGGGGGATGACGACACCGCCCACCGCGATCCCGCCCCGGGGAGCGCGCCGCGCGGGCCAGGTCGCCATGGGCCTGGGGCTGAGTGTGCTGATGATCCCGGTGGACCTCGCCGGCGCACTCGGCGGGTTGTTCTCACCGCGCGCGTCGGGGCCGGTCGTCGCGCTGGAGCAGGCCAGGCTGGCGCAGCTGGCGAGCGCCGGGCTGCGCGGTCGTCCGGCGGGTCCTCGTGCGGCGGGGTACCTGGCGGTGCGCGCGCTGGTCGGCGCGCTGACCGCGATCATTCTGGCGATGATCGGCGCGGGGATCGTGGTCACGGTGAGCGTGCTGATCGGCGCCGCGACGGGCGGCGCGGTCCCGCTCATGGACGCCCCGGAGCCCGGCCGGGTGACGTGGACGACCGTCGCCGTGCTGATGCTGCCCGGCCTGGTGCTGGGCTACCTGGGCGGGCAGGGGCTCGTCGGCCTGGTCGGCATGGAGGTGCGCCTGTGGAATCTGTTCTCCCGGCCGGGTTCTGGTGAATTGGAGCAGCGCGTCGTCCGGCTGACCTCGGCGCGGGCCGAGGTGATCGACGCGATCGACGAGGAGCGACGGCGCATCGAACGGGATATCCATGACGGTGTCCAGCAACGCGTGGTGGCCCTGTCGATTCTGCTCGGCCGGGCCGAACGTGAAACCGAACCGGGGGAGCGGGCCGATATGCATCGCCGGGCCCTCGCGGAGACGCGCAATATCCTCGACGATCTGCGCGCGGTCTCCTGGCGGATCTATCCCGCCATGCTGGACCGCGACGGACTGCGCAGCGCGTTGGACGCCCTGGCCGATCGCACGCCGGTGCCGACGCACGTCGACTACCGGGTCACACAACGGCCGCCCCGGCTGGTGGAGTCGGCGTGCTATTTCACTGCGAGCGAGGCGATCACGAACGTCATCAAGCATGCCGCGGCGCAGCGCGTCGACATCGCGGTCACGCAGGGTGCGGGTCTACTCACCATGGTCGTCCGCGACGACGGCCACGGTGGGGCGGATCCGATGGGCCACGGCCTCAGCGGCATCGCCGCGCGGATCACCGCACTCGACGGGACGATGGCGATCGACAGCCCGGCGGGCGGCCCGACGACTATTCGAGTGGAGGTGCCGTGCGCATAACGCTGGCCGACGACTCCGCGCTGCTGCGCGAGAGCATCGCCCAATTGCTCACCGCGGAGGGCCACGAGATCATCGACTCGGTCGGCACCGCCACCGAACTGCTTGCCGCCGTGGGGATTCGGCAACCCGATCTGGTCATCGCCGATGTCCGGATGCCGCCCGACCATATCGACGAAGGCATCCGGGCCGCGCTGGAGATCCGGGCCCGCTGGCCGGGCGTAGCCGTTCTCGTCCTCTCGCAGTACATCGAAAGGCGTTACGCGACAGAGTTTTTGACCGGCACCGGCGGCATCGGATATCTGCTCAAGGACCGAGTTTCGGCGATCGACGCCTTCCTCGACGCCATCGAGCGGGTCGGCGCCGGCGGCACCGCGTTCGATCCGGAGGTGGTGCGGCAGCTGCTGCTGCACAGCCGCGCCGAATCGCCGCTGAATCGCCTCACCGAGCGCGAGCGCACGGTACTCACGCTGATGGCGGAGGGGCACAGCAATTCCGCGATCTGCGACGAGCTGTACATCACCCGCAGCGCGGTGGAGAAACACATCAACGCGATCTTCACCAAGCTCGACCTGCCGCCGGGCGCCGCGCACAATCGCCGCGTGCTGGCGATCCTGGAGTACCTGCGCGCCGACGCGTCCGACGGCTGAGCCGCGGCTAGTTCGCCTTGGTGTAGTCCGGCTTGCGCTTCTCCACGAACGCGTCGACGCCTTCGGTCCCCGCCGGAGTGCTCGCGGCGGCGGCGATGGCGTCGCGTTCGGCGTCGAGCTGATTGCTCAACGACGCGGAGACCGACTGGGCCAGCAGGGTTTTCATGGTGGCGTAGGTGGAACGTGGTCCGGCGGCGAGGGTTTGGGCCAGGGTCAGGGCCGTGGCGCGGACTTCGTCATCGGCGACCAAGCGACTGAGGAGACCGAGACGCGCCGCCTCGTCGGCGTCGAGAACCGCGTCGGTGAGCAGGATTTCGCGGGCCCGGCCGAGGCCGACGATGCGCGGCAGGGTCCAGGACATGCCGCCGTCGGGGCTCAGGCCGATACCCGGGTAGGCGGGCCGCAGCTTGGTGGAGGGGCCGCCGATGGCGATGTCCGCGGCGCAGACCAGGCTCATGCCCGCGCCGGCGGCCCAGCCCTGCACCCCGACCACCACGGGCACCGGGGTGGCGTCGAGGGCGCGCACGAAATCGTGCAGCGTCGTGGCGAGGGCGTGGATATGGGAGGAGCGGTCCTCGGCGGCGGCGAATCCGCGCACGTTGCCGCCCGCGCAGAAGTTCGCGCCGGTTCCGGTGAGCAGCACCGCACCCACCTCGGGGTCGAGGCCCTTCAGCGCGGCGGTGCCCGCCTCGATCCCGGCGAAGTCCATGGACGTGCCCGCGGCGGAGGTGGCGATGGTGATCTGCAGGACGCCGTCGGCGATCGACACGTATTCGGTGCTCATGTCCTGCACACTAATGGGCCCGAGGTGGGACGGGTTTCAGCGGCCGGGGCGCACCATGCGGACCTGCATGGCCGGGCTGAATTCCTCCACCTTGCGGGCGCCGTCGAGCTCGAAACCGTGTTTGCGGTAGAAGGCTTGGGCGCGCGGGTTCTCCTCGAAGACCCACAGCGAACACGAGGCTGCCGGGTCGACCGCGGCCTGGAGTAGTTCGTCCGCGACTCCGGTGCCGTGCCAAGGGGACCGCACATAGATGGCGTTGAGCTCGATGGCGGCGACTGCGGTTTCGCCGCGGTTCGGTGCGGCTACGGCGAATCCGATGACGGTGTCGTCGACCACCGCCACATGCAGGCAGCCGGGATTCCTGATCCGGTCACGCTCCCACCGCTGGGTCAGCCGCTCCACGTCGAAGGCCGCGAGCACGTGCTCGGGCACCAGCCCCTGATAGGCCGCACGCCAGCACGCGATGTGGCATTCCGCCAGGCCACGCGTGTGCTCGGCCGTGAGCGGGCGGATCTGCCAGCGGTTCATGGCTGAGAAGTATCCCGCACAGTGCGATTGCCGTCACTCTCGCGCCCCGGCGTCCGTGCCCGAATTGCCGGGACTATACCCAAATTGGTTAATGGAAGGTTACTTCCGCCTGAAAGGTTCCTCTCGCAGATATTCAGCCTTGCAAACGAGTTGTAGTGTCCGATCATCGCAGCGCCGCGATTCTCGATCTCCAATTTCACCGGGCGGCGAAGTGATCAGGGCCACTTCCGAAAACCCTTGCCGTGGTTCGCAATGAGTGCGAGTCTGCGGCTCACCCGGTACCTCCGCAAAAGCACTTCTCTTTTGATAGGTGGTCGAAATGGCCGATCTGTTGATGAATGAATTCCACGGCGATATTCGCACCTGGTCCACACCGCATTGGAGCGTGCCGGACCTGATTGCCGCGAAACGCGGGCGAACGGTGTCGGTGGTGCTGCCCGCGCTGAACGAGGAAGCCACCGTGGGCGATGTCGTCCGCGCGGTGCGATGCCTGCCCGCCGGACTGGTCGACGAATTGATCGTGATGGATTCCGGCTCCTCCGATGCCACGATGCGCGTCGCCGCCGCCGCCGGCGCGACCGTGGTGAGCCGGGAGGCAGTACTGCCCGACCATCCACCCGTGCCCGGCAAAGGCGAGGTGCTGTGGCGTTCCCTGGCGGTAGCCTCCGGCGACATCGTGATGTTCATGGATTCCGATCTCATCGATCCGGATCCGCAATTCGTGCCCAAACTCATCGGGCCGCTGCTGCTGGATGAATCCCTCGTCTTCAGCAAGGCCTATTACCGTCGGCCGTTGCTCGTCGGCGAGACATTCGACGAATCCGGCGGCGGCCGGGTGACCGAACTCGTCGCACGGCCCCTGCTGGCGGCGCTGCGGCCCGGCCTGCGCCATGTGGTGCAACCATTGGGCGGCGAATACGCCGCGACCCGGGATGCGCTCGAAAGGCTTTACTTCGCACCGCATTACGGCGTCGAAATCGGTCTGCTGATCGATGTCTACGACACCTACGGGCCGTCGGCCATCGGACAGGTCGATCTGGGTGTGCGTAAGCACCGCAATCGGCCGCTGCACGAATTGGGTGTCATGAGCCGGCAAATTATGGCGACGGCGCTGGAACGGTGCGGACTGCCCGATTCGGGCGCCGGCATCGTCCAGTTCCCGCTCGGCGCAGAAGGTTTCGCGCCGCGAGAATCCGCCCTGCACACCGAGCATCGGCCCCCGATGAACTCGCTGCTGCGGATCGCGTCCTGAACGCCGGCTCCGGAACGAAAGGAGGACTCAACTCATGATGCAGAGCGGGCTCATCGACGACTGGCGGCCCAAGGGCGGCCGGTTGACGATCATTCGTCCCAGCGAGAACGCGCGAGCGGCGGCCATCCGGGCACGCACCGATGACACGCCACCGTCGTTTCAGCAGGACGCCTACCTGGAAATGGCTCGTACCGCCAAGCAGTCGGGCCGCCGATTCGATCGGCTGATCCTGTGCGCCTTCACCCTCGCGGGTGATCCCGATATCGCGGCACTGGTCCGCGCCACCACCGCGGTCGTGCGCCGGCACGACGCCTTCCACAGCTGGTTCGAAATCGATGACACACTCCGGACTCAGCGACGCGTGCTGGCGGCCGAGGATATCGATCTCGTCGCCGATTCCTGGGGCGAGATCGACGGCTTGCTGATCAGCCGCATCGTGCAGCGGGTGACACCGGGCCCGACCAGCTGGGATTGCTTCAGCTTCGCGATCATCGAGCACGGCGGCTCGTTCACCGTGGTCGTGGCCTGCGACCACCTCAACACCGATGCCGTCTCCGGCGGGATCATCGCCGCGGAAGTCGTCCAGCTGTATTTCGACCCGGCCGCCGCGACGCGGCTGGCCGACGTGCCGGTGGCCAGCTATCTGGAGTACTGCGGGCGGGAACGCGCGCAAGCAGCCGAGCTCGCGGCACAGTCGCCGCAGATCACCCAGTGGGCCGATCGTATTCTGGCCAATGGCGGCAAGTTGCCCAGTTTCCCGCTGCCGCTGCGGGATCCGGAGGCCACCGTGACCGCCTCGGCGGCCTCGGATCGGCGCGTGCTGCTGTCGGGTGCATCCGCCGCGGCCTTCGAGGACGAATGCGCTCGGGCCGGAGTGCGCTTGGTGTCCGGTGTGTTCGCCGCAGCCGCCTACGCCGAGTACCAATTATCCGGCCGCACTCGGTATTTCAACCTGTCGCCGAAGAACACCCGCGCCGGTGCGGCCGAGCAGCGCACCGTCGGCTGGTATGCCAGCCTGATCCCGATCGACTTCGAATTCGATCCGGCCGAAGGCTTCGCTGCGACGGCACAGCGCGCTGACGCCGCTTTCACCGCCGGGAAATGGCTGTCGAACGTTTCCCTGCACCGCGTGGTGGAGTTACTGGAAGCGCAGGAGGGTTTCCACGTCCGGCGCGGCTGGGTCGCTCCGATGTTGTCGTTTCTGGACCTGCGGAAGTTGCCCGGCGCCGAGCTTTTCTCCGCGCTCGACTTCTCCTTCTTCGGCAGCCGGGGCACCTCCGAGGAGGTGTACACCTGGGTACAGCGCACCGACGACATGATCTGGGCCGCATCCCTTTTCCCGGACACCCCACTCGCCGCCGGGGCGATGACGCGCTATTGCGACGTGCTGACGCGGGTCATGGAATCGATCGCGCATGCCCGGATCGGCCCGCTCGCGCGGGATGTCGCGTGATGGGCAACCCGTGAGCGCGTTGGCCACCGCCCTCGAAACCCCGCGTCCCACCCGGAAATCGACCGTGTGGGCCGGGGTGGTGGCGGTGTTCATCGCCGTCTTCATGCAGATGGTCGACGCGACGATCGTGACCGTCGCGATTCCGGATATCATCCGGGAGCTCGGGGCGAGCTCGGCCGAATCCTCGCTGATGCTCACCGGGTACACCGTCGCCCTGGCGTGCGCACTGCTGCCGAGTGCGCGCCTGGGGATGCGCTGGGGTCGCGGCGGGTTCTTCACCGCCGCGCTCGCGGTGTTCGTCGGGGCCTCGGTGCTGTGTGGCTTGGCCCCGACTCCGCTCGCGCTGATCGCCGCGCGGGTGTTGCAAGGGGCCGCGGCGGGCGCGGTGTCAGCGCAACCGATCGCGATCATCAGCGCGCGGTTCGCCGATACCGCGCGCCGCAATCTCGCTTTCGCGCTCTACGGTGCGACGGCGGGGACGGCGGCGATGCTGGGACCGCTGCTCGGAGGTGTGCTGCTCGGCACGAATCCCTTCGACCTGTCCTGGCGTTCGATCTTCCTGGTGAATCTGATTCCCGGTGCGGTGGCGCTCGTGCTGGCGGCCCGGCACCTGTGCGGGTCGGTGGTGCGCGAGCGGTGCCCGCTGGACGCGATGGGTGCGGTGCTGGCGACGGCAGGTCTGTTCCTGCTCATTTACGGGCTCTCGATCGGCCGCGAACACCGTTGGTCGCTACCGATTCTCGCGATGCTGGCCGCGGCGATGCTGATCTTCGCCGCGTTCGTTGTTCATGAACGGCGCGAGTCCGCGCGCGGTGGATCACCACTGATCGATCCCGGATTGTTCACCGAGCCAAGGTTTTTCGGCTGGATCATGGCCTGCCTGGTGGTCTACGGTGTCTTCGGCGCGTACCTGTTCACCATGTCGGTGTCGCTCCAGTTCGGGCTCGGCTACAGCGCTTTGCGCACGGGCGTGGCGACGTTGCCGTTCTCGGCGGGCGCGGTCATCGGCGCACTGTCCGCACCCCGGCTGGCCGGGCGGCTCGGTAACCGGATGATCGGGGTCGGCTGTGCGCTGTTCGGTGTGCTGCTCGTCGGCTGGCTGCTGGCGCTGGACTCGTCACCGGCCACGCTGTCGTGGCCGGTCCTGCTGATCCCGTTGATACTCGGCGGACTGGGCGTGGGCGCGGCGGCCGCGCGATTGCAGATCGCGGTCGTCGCGGCCGTCCCGCCCCGGTCCATCGATTCGGCTTCCGGCCTGGTGCCGACCGCACAGCAGGTCGGGAACTCCCTCGGGGTGGCGCTGATCGGCATCCTGTTCTTCCACGCCATCGCCCTCGCAGCGCCTGCGGCCGTGAGCCAGGAGCGTCCCCAGCTGCAGCAGCAACTCACGACGGTCACTCCGTTCGCGCCGAGCATCGCCGACGAATTCGCACGGTGTGCGACGCTCCAGCTGCAATCGCCCACGCCGGAACGAACACCGGACGGCTGTGATCACTCCAACGCCTCGGCGCAGCAGCCCGGCGCGGCCAAGACCGCCGAGCAGGTGACCCCGGTGGTCCAGGCGGCCGCACGAAGTCTCTCGGGAACGGTCTTCGTCACCGCTTTCCGGGCAACGGTGGTCGTCCTACTGGTGCTTGTCTCGCTGACGAGCCTCGGACTGCTGATCCGCCGACGAAAACAGTTGTGAAAAGGGAAACGCCCCGGCACCCATGAAGGGTGCCGGGGCGTTGCCTCGTAAATGCTTAGCGCGTGACCTTGCCGGCCTTCAGGCAGGAGGTGCACACGTTCATGCGCTTGGTGTTGCCGGGGGCAACCTGCGCGCGCACGGTCTGGATGTTCGGGTTCCAGCGACGGTTGGTACGCCGGTGCGAGTGCGAGACCGACTTCCCGAAGCCGGGGCCCTTGGCGCAAACGTCGCAGACGGCAGCCATAGTCGCGAACTCCTTCATGTCTAGTGGGGACCGCTGCGACCGACGCAGCATGTCCGGAAACAATGTCTTATGCCTTGCCGACTTGCGTCGGCCAGCGCGAACCGGCCAAGGCCGCGCGAGGCAACCCTGCAAGGGTAGCTAACGCGGTCCGGATCCACCAAACCGATGGTCCGGGGGTGGGCCGAAGCGGCCGATGTGCGGAAGCCAGTCTAGCGGGCGGGCATTTGCCCGCCGTCACCCCCTCCTCCTGGTCTAGGCCCGGTCGTGTCGGTAACGCCCGCTAACCTGGCGGGGAGCACGCGGCGACAGGGAAAGTGAGGTGACGGTGCCCGGAGCGCGGGATGTGATCGATGGCGCAGTTCTGCTGCGCTGGGGGCGGATCTGCGTCGACGGCCTGGAGTCGCGGCGTGCCGAGATCAATGCCCTCAATGTCTTCCCGATCGCCGACGCCGACACCGGGACCAACCTGCTGGCGACCATGCGCGCGGCGCTATTGGCCGCGGAAACCGTGGCCGCGGATGTGACGCAGATCCCCGCCGCCGAGGTCGCCGCCGCCATGGCGCGTGGCGCGACCTCGGGCGCACGCGGCAACTCGGGCATCATCCTCACGCAGGTGCTGCGTGGCATCGCGGAAGCGGTGCGCGAAGGCCCGCTCACCGCGGAAACCCTGCGGCTGGCGCTGAGGCGGGGCGCGGCCCTGGTCCGCGAATCTTTGAGCGTGCCGGTCGAAGGCACCATGCTTACCGTTCTGGACTATGCGGCCGGTTGCGCGGCGGACTGCCCCGGCACCGCACTGGCCGACGTGGCGGTAGCCGCCGCCGATGGCGCTGCCAAGGCGCTGGACGACACGCCTGATCAGCTCGGTGTGCTGCGCGAGGCCGGCGTCGTCGACGCTGGGGCGCGCGGATTGCTTGTGCTGTTGGACGGGCTGGTCACGGTCGCCACCGGTGAACCGCCGGATCGGCCCGAGTATCTGCCGGGCGATCGCGACAGCGTGGCCGAGCCGATCGGCGAGCCCGCCGCGGAAAGTGCCGCGGACGACCCGCATTTCGAGGTGATGTACCTGCTGGCCGACACCGACGAGGACCGTGTCGCGCGCCTGCGTGACCGCTTGTCCGAATTGGGGGATTCGGTGGTCGTGGTCGGCGACGGCGCCGGAATGTGGTCCTCGCATGTGCACTGTGTCGACGCGGGCGCCGCCGTGGAGGCGGGTCTGGTCGCGGGCACGCTGAGCCGCATCCGCATCGAGAGTTTCGCCGTCACAGCACCCGTCCACACCGGACCTGGCGACTGTGCGGCCGAGTCGGCGGGTGGTCCGGCCGATCGCGGGATCCTCGCGGTCGCCGCGGGCGCGGGCGCCGCCGCCTTGTTCGAGGCGGCCGGTGCGGTCGTGCTCGGGGACGACCCGGTCACCGCGCAGGCGCTCCTCGCCGCGATCCGGAGCATGCCGAACCGGGAAGTCCTGGTCCTGCCCAACGGTGCGCTGCCCGCCCATGAACTCGTCGCCGTCGGTGTCGCCGCCCGTGACGCCCACCGCGACGTGCTGCTGCTCCCGAGCGGATCGATGGTCCAGGGCCTGGCGGCCGCCGCCGTGCACGACCGGGGCCGCATCGCGGTCGATGACGCCTTCGCCATGTCCGAAGCGGCCGCCGCGACCCGCTGGGGTTCGCTGCGCGCGGCCCAGGAGCGTGCCCTCACCATGGTGGGCACCTGCGAGGCCGGTGACGGTCTCGGCCTGGTCGGCCACGACGTGGTGGTGATCGACCACGATGTGCGCGCGGCGGCCCGGACCCTGCTGGACCGAATGCTCAGCTTCGGCGGTGAATTGGTCACGCTGCTGATGGGCGCGGACGCACCGGACGGGCTGGCCGGCGACTTGGCCGAGCACATCGGGCAGGGTTTCCCCGGTGTCGAGGTGACGGTGTATTCCGGTGGGCAGCATGGTGATCTGGTGCAGATCGGCGTCGAATGAATCAGGCACAGACGGGAATGCGGCATGGCGACACTTGGTGACCGGCTGGACCACGTCCTCGGCGTGAAAGCGGCCGAGAAGCTGGGCGAAGCCTTCGATATGAACACCGTCGAGGATCTGCTGCGCCACTATCCGCTGCGGTACGCCACGCAGGGGCAGCCGCTCACCGAGAGCGAGCCCGAGGACGGCGCGCACATCACCGTGGTCGGGCGGATCGCCAAGACCGAGCTGAAGCCGATGCGCAACCGCCGCGGTTCGCTGCTCAAGGTGCAGCTCGACACCGGGGCCGGGAAGCCGGTCGAGGTTACCTTCTTCAATGGTGACAAGGTGAAATACGTTGTCAAAGAAGGTCTTCGGGCGATGATGTCGGGCACCGTCAGCTACTGGCGGCCCGGCAGCTGGAACCTCTCGCATCCGGGATATCTGATCCTGCCCGAGGCCGAGGACGACTCGGTCGGCACGTTCACCAAGGTGCGCGGCGGCGGTGATCTGCGCGGGCTCGCCGAGAGCGCGAAAGGCGCCGGGGGCGTGGATGTTTCGTTCATGGAGCGGGAGTTCATTCCGGTCTATCCGGCGACGGCGAAGGTGCAGAGCTGGGATCTACTGGCCTGTGTGCGGCAGGTGCTCGAACAGCTCGATCCGATCGATGACCCACTGCCGGAACAGGTTCGGGCCGAGCGCGCGCTGATGGCGGTCTCCGATGCGCTGCGGTTGATCCATCTGCCCGAGCGCAAGACCGATATCGACCAGGCCAAGGAGCGGCTGCGGTTCGACGAGGCGCTGGCCTTGCAGCTGGTGCTGGCCGAACGCCGGCACGAGGTGTCCGGCCGGACCGCCAAGCCGTGCCCGCCACGCACCGAAGGCATCGCCGCCGCGTTCGAGAAGAAGCTGCCGTTCGAGTTGACCGCCGGTCAGCAGCAGGTGATCTCGGAGATTTCCGACGATCTGTCACAGGTGCAGCCGATGCACCGCCTGCTGCAGGGCGAGGTGGGTTCGGGTAAGACCATCGTGGCATTGCACGCCATGCTGCAGGTGGTCGACGCCGGTCAGCAGTGCGCCCTGTTGGCGCCGACCGAAGTGCTTGCCGCCCAGCACTATCGATCGCTGCGCAACATGCTCGGCGAGCTCGGCACGGCGGGGGAGTTGGGTGCGGCCGAGGACTCGACCAAGGTCGTGCTGGTGACCGGGTCGATGCCCGCGGCGACGAAGAAGGCGGCGCTGCTGGATGCCGTGACCGGTACGGCGGGCATCGTGATCGGTACGCACGCGTTGATCCAGGACGCGGTGGAGTTCTTCGACCTGGGCATGGTGATCGTCGACGAACAGCACCGGTTCGGTGTCGAGCAGCGAGACGCGTTGCGCGCCAAGGCGAAGAAGGGCGTCAGCCCGCACCTGCTGGTGATGACCGCGACCCCGATTCCGCGCACCATCGCGATGACGACCCTGGGCGATCTGGAAACCTCGACGCTCACCGAACTGCCCCGCGGCCGTTCCCCGATCACCTCGAAAGTCGTTCCGCGCAAACAGCATCCGGCGTGGGTCGACCGGGCGTGGGAACGCATCCTGGAGGAAGTCGAGGCCGGGCGCCAGGCCTACGTGGTGTGTTCGCGCATTGGCGACGATGAGGAAAAGGAAGCGGGCAAGGGGAAAAAGGGCAAGAAGGACGAGGAGAAGGAAGCCCCGACCACCGCAGCCGCCCTCGACGTCTTCGACACCCTGCGCGCCGGTCCGCTGGCGAACGTCCGGGTCGGCCTGCTGCACGGCCGCTTGCCGTCGGACGAAAAAGACCAGGTGATGCGTGATTTCAACGCCGGGGACATCGATGTGCTGGTCTGCACCACGGTGGTCGAGGTCGGCGTGGACGTGCCGAACGCGACGGTGATGGTCATCGTCGACGCCGACCGCTTCGGTGTCAGCCAGCTGCATCAGTTGCGCGGTCGTATCGGCCGCGGAAAGCATGCCGGTCTCTGCCTGCTGATCACCGATGCCTCGCCGGTCGGTTCGGCCATGGCGCGGTTGGACGCGGTCGCCGGTACCACCGACGGCTTCGAACTCTCCGTGCTCGACCTGCGGCAACGCCGTGAGGGCGACGTGCTCGGCGCCGCTCAGTCCGGCACCGCCCGCTCACTGCGCCTGCTGTCGCTGCTCGATGACCTCGAAGTCATCACCGCCGCACAGGATTTGGCGCGCGAACTGGTCGAGGCCGACCCGGGCCTGAAGAAGCACCCGGGCCTGGCGAGCATGATGAGCGCCGCGGTCGACTCCGAACGTCTGGAATACCTGGCGAAGTCCTGACGCGTCACCGCTTATCCAACGACGACCTCCGTGGGTGCCGCGGCGTCATCCTTTTGCTGACCGCGTGCATCCGCCGTCCACATCCCGATGATCGCGGCAGCTATCGCGATAAGGCCGCCGATCAGCAGTGCACGCTGGAACCCGGACGTCATCGCGTCGAGGGGCGCCTGCCCGGCGGCCACCTGCGCGGCGGTGCGGGAGGTCGCCACGGCGGTGAGTACCGCGATACCGATCGCGCCGCCGATCTGCTGGGCCGTATTCAGTAGCGCCGCGGCCAGTCCCGCCTGTTCGGCGGGCACACCGGCATTGGCGGCGGTGGTGTTCGCGACGAAGACCGCGCCCGCTCCGACGGCCACGACGAGCATGCCGGGCAGCACATGGGTCAGGTAGGAACCGTCGGCCGGAATCCGGGACAGCAGGATCAGTCCCAGCCCGCAGATCGCGGCACCCGCGACGATCACCGGCCGAGTTCCGATGCGGGGGAAGAGCTTCGCGGCCAATCCGGCGGCGATGCCGATGGTGAGGCTGATCGGCAGGTAGGCGTTGCCGGCCTGGAGCTCGCCGTAGCCGAGCACCGATTGCATGTACAGGGTGACGAAGAAGAACATTGCCAGCATGCCAGCGGCGATGGTCAGGTGCGTCAGGTTCGCCGCGACCAAACCGCGGATGCGGAAGACCGACAGCGGGACAAGCGGATTCGCGGTGCGGCGCTCATGGGCCACGAAGCCGATCAGCAGGGCCGCGGCCGCACCGAGGAGGGTGATCGTGCGAGCCGCGCCCCAGCCGTGTTCGGGCGCCTCGACCAGGCCGTACACCAGCAGCATCAGTCCACCGGTGCCCAGTGCGGTGCCGAACGCGTCGAAGCCGCCGCGGATTTCGTTGCGCCGATCGTCGGGAATCAGCGCCGGGACGACCGCCAGCACCAGCAGGCAGACCGGTGTGTTGACGTAGAACACCCAGCGCCACCCCGGCCCCGCACTGAGCAGTCCACCGAGGAAAACCCCTGCGGCCGAGGCCAATCCGGCGGCGCCGCCCCACACGCTGAGCGCGGTGTGCCGGTCCGAACCCTCGCGGAAGCTGGTGGTCAGAATCGACAGCGCGGCGGGCAGCATCAGTGCCGCACCGACGCCCTGCACCAGCCGCGCGCCGATCAGCGGTCCAGCGCTGTCGGCGAGCCCGCCGACGGCCGAGGCGACCCCGACGAGCACCGTGCCCGCGATGAGCACGCGGCGCCGTCCGAGCAGATCGGCCAGCCTGCCGCCCAGCAGCATCAGGCCGCCATAGGTGAGCAGGTAGCCGCTGGTGATCCATTGCAGCGTGGCCACCGACAGCCCGAGTTCACGCTGGATGGTCGGCAGGGCGACATTGACGATGGAGCCGTCGACGAAATCGAGAAAGGCGACGGTGCACAGCAACGCCAGCGTGAGCTTGCCGCGGCGGGTCGCCAGATATGACGGTGTTTCGGTGGGTGACTGCACTGCGAGGGTCCTCTCACGGTCCGGACGCCGATTTCGTCCGCTACGAACCCAGAGCGAGTCCGGCCACGGTGGCGTGACATCGTGAGAGTCGGATCACAGGGGGCGCGCAGATGTCACGTTCCGGGCGGTGAGTTCCCTCTAGGGAAGTGACAGCGGAACAAGGAGGCCAGATGTTCGACAGCGCCGACGACGAGGCGACCCGAGTGTTCGCCGACCATCGGGAACTGCTGTTCTCCATCGTCTACAACATCCTGGGCACCGTCGCCGACACCGAGGACGTGCTGCAGGACACCTGGCTGGCCTGGGTGCCGCGCGCCCGCCGCGGCGGTACCGAGGAGATCACCAGCCCACGCGCCTACCTGGTGCGCATCGCGGTCAACAACGCGCTGGCCCGGCGTACGGCGGTGGCGCGGCGTCGCGAAACCTATGTCGGCCCTTGGCTGCCCGAGCCGCTGGTGACCGATACCCCGGAGGTCCGGGACAGCGCCGACGCCGCCGATCCCGCGCTGCGGGCGGAATCGGTGTCCATGGCGATGCTGGTGGTACTGGAGACGCTGTCGCCGCTGGAGCGCGCGACGTTCGTGCTGCACGATGTGTTCGGCTATGCGCACGCTGAGGTCGGTGAGATTCTCGGGCGGGAGACCACCGCGGTCCGCCAGCTCGCGCACCGGGCCCGCGCACATGTCCAAGCCCGGCGGCCGCGGTATCGCGCCGACCCGCAGATGCAGCGCGCGGTGACCGAACAGTTCCTGGCCGCACAGGTGGGCGGCGATGTGAACGCGCTGCTGGAGCTGCTGGCGCCGGATGTGACCTTCTGGTCCGACGGCGGCGGCAAGTCGCGGGCCGCGCTGCGCCCGATCCAGGGCGCGGACAAGATCGTTCGCCTGATCACCAGCCCGATGATCGTCGGCGTGCCCGATCTCGGGATCGAATACCGATGGGTCGGTGGCGATCCGTCCGCGATGATCCTGTCCGGCGGTTCGCTTTTCGCGGTCGTGGTGCTCGATATCGAGCCGGTCACGGCCAAGATTCGCGGGATCTACGCGGTCCGCAATCCCGACAAGTTGACCCACGTCGGCGCGTGACTCACCGGTTCGCTCCGGGATAAGGCAAATCGGTGCTGGTGTGCTCGGCGACCGACATCGGTGCCCCGATCTGCGGAAAGGCGCGCTGCGGGCAGGCGGGCCGCTCGCACACTTTGCAGCCCGCCCCGATCGGCACCGCCGCGGCCGGCTCGTCGAGTTGCAGGCCGGTGGCATACACCAGCCGGTCGGCGTATTCGATATCGCAGCCCAGTCCGATCGCGAAATTCTTTGTCGCCGTGCCATATCCATGCGGACTGGTGGCGGTCGTGCGGGCGATCCACAGGTAGCGGCGGCCGTCGGGCATGGCCGCGACCTGGGTCAGGACGCGGTCCGGATGCGCGAACGCCTCGTGCACCACCCACAGCGGGCAGCTGCCGCCGACCCGGGAGAAGTGAAAAGCGGTGGCGGACTGCCGTTTCGAGATATTGCCCGCCCGGTCGGTGCGGACCAGGAAGAACGGCACCCCGCGCTGCCCCTGCCGCTGCAGCGTGCTCAGCCGGTGGCAGATGGTTTCGAAGCCGACCTCGAAACGCAGGCTCAGCAGGTCGATGTCGTAGCGCAGTTCCTCGGCCGACCGCAGGAAACGGCCGTAGGGCAGCACCAGCGCTCCCGCGAAATAGTTGGCCAGGCCAATCCGGGCGAGTGTGCGGGATTCGCCCGAGAGTGAGGGGGTTTCGTTGAGCACCGCGTCCAGATCCTTGCCGTAGAGCAGGAATCCGAGGGTGGTGGCGATCTGGAAGGCCCGCTGCCCGGGCCGCAGCCGCCGCGCCAGGGTGAGGGTGCGGCTGTCGGGGTCGTAGTGCCGTTTCGGGATGGACGGGTCCGCGCCGTCGCCGCGCACCAGCACGGTGACGCCCGCGCGTTCGTCCGCGATGCGGGCCAGCTGCCGGTCCAGTGAGCCGATGGTCAGCCCGGATTCCTCGAAGAGGTGTTCGGCGGCCAGGTCGAGGTGCGGGATGTGATTGTGGTGGTCGTAGAAGAAGTCCCGGACATCCTCGTAGGGCATCGGCACGCCGGGTGCACCCGTGGGCGCGGACACCCGGGAGGACAGCAGGTCGAGTTGGTCGGTGGCGGCGCGTAATCGCCGGTGCATGGCGACCAGGATGCGTGCGACTTCCGGCTGCCGGGTGGCCAGTTCCTCCACCTCGGTCAGCGGCGCGCTGTCGCCGCCGGCGGCGTCCACGAGCACCTCGTGCAGGTCCGAGACCAGGCGCGCGTCGGAGTCGGCGGCGAAGAACTGCACATCGAGATCGAACGTCGAATTCAGTTTCAGCAGCACCGGAATGGTGAGCGGACGCTGATCGCGTTCGAGCTGATTGAGATAGCTGGGCGAGAGATCCAGCGACTTGGCCAGCGCCGCCTGGGTCATCCGCCGTTCCTCGCGCAATCGCCGCAACCGGGCTCCCGCGTACATCTTGCGCACGAGGTGGATGGTAGTCGTCGAGCTTCGCAAACATCGCAGAATGAGGCGTTCTCGCCCGCAAAAATCTGCTTGTGCAAGGTGTTTTGCCGATGCCGGGGCATGCGTAGCGTGCGAAGTACGGCGGACGACGCCACCGGAGACATCGGAGGACTGATGAAGACTCATATCGTACGCGCACGCCGTGCGGCGGAACAGTTTCCGCGTTCGGAACATCTGGCAACCAAGATCGCGGAGGTTGCTGTGGATCCGGTCGAGGTGCCCGCTGAGGTCTCGGAGATGATCGTGAACCGCATCATCGACAACGCTGCGGTGGCGGCGGCCTCGGTGCTGCGCCGTCCGGTGACAAGCGCCCGCGCCCAAGCGTTGGCACAGCCGTATCAGGCGCGGGAAGGCCGGTCCGGGGCAACGATTTTCGGCCGGCCCGAGCGGGTGTCGCCGGAGTGGGCGGCCTGGGCGAACGGTGTCGCGGTGCGCGAGCTCGACTTTCATGACACCTTCCTGGCCGCCGAGTATTCCCATCCCGGCGACAACATCCCGCCGATTCTCGCGGTCGCCCAGCACACCGGGCGTAGCGGCGCGGACCTGATCCGTGGTGTGGCCACCGGTTACGAAATCCAGATCGACCTGGTGCGCGGAATCTGCCTGCACCAGCACAAGATCGACCATGTCGCCCATCTCGGGCCGTCCGCCGCGGCGGGCATCGGGACGCTGCTCGGGCTCGGGACGGAGACGATCTATCAGGCGGTCGGGCAGGCGCTGCACACCACCACGGCGACGCGGCAGTCCCGCAAGGGCGAGATATCCAGCTGGAAGGCTTATGCGCCCGCGTTCGCCGGGAAGATGGCGGTCGAAGCGGTGGACCGGGCGATGCGCGGAGAGGGCGCGCCCGCACCCATCTGGGAGGGTGCCGACGGAGTCATCGCGTGGTTGCTCGGGGGTCCGGAGGCGGAATACCGTGTGCCGCTGCCCGGTCCGGGGGAGGCCAAGCGCGCCATCCTGGACAGCTACACCAAGGAGCATTCCGCGGAATACCAGAGCCAGGCGCTGATCGACCTGGCTCGCCGGATGGGTCCGGCCATCGGTGATCTCGGCCAGATCGCCTCGATCGTGTTGCACACCAGCCATCACACGCACTTCGTGATCGGCACCGGATCCGGTGACCCGCAGAAGTTCGATCCGCACGCCAGTCGCGAGACCCTGGACCACTCGGTGATGTACATCTTCGCGGTCGCGTTGCAGGACGGTGCCTGGCATCACGAACGCTCCTACGCGCCCGAACGCGCGCGGCGGCCCGACACGATCGAGCTGTGGCGCAAGGTGTCCACCGTCGAGGATCTGGAGTGGACGCGGCGCTACCACTCGAATGATCCGGCGGAGCAGGCCTTCGGCGCTCGCGCCGTGGTCACCTTGCGGAGCGGCGAGACCATTGTCGATGAACTCGCCGTCGCCGACGCGCATCCGCTCGGTGCGCGCCCGTTCGGCCGGGCGCAGTACATCGAGAAGTTCCGGACTCTCGCGGAAGGTGTGGTCGATCCCGCGGAGCAGGACCGGTTCCTCGACGTGGCGGGGCGCACCCTGGACCTGGGGGCGGGCGAGCTCGATCAGCTGACCTGCGCTGTCTCGCCCGAGGTACTCGGCCGGGCGGCCGTGGTGCGGGAGGGGATCTTCTGATGCCCGGACTACTCCATGAATCCGCCCAAGACCAGCGCTTGGGCGGCAATGACATCGGTGCCGTTGAAGGTCACCGCGGGCGGGCCGTGCAGGCGGTAGCCCTCGTCGAGCAGATCGCTGATCCGTTTGCAGAACGCGGCGTCATCCACGCCGGTGATCAGCCGGTAGCGCAGCGGTTGGTCGGGCATGGGATCAGCCTAGGGCGGTGGGGGCGGTGAACGCGCTCTCGACGGCCGCGATCGGCGCGGCGGAGAAGCGGGTGGCGTTCCGGGCCGGGTTGACCTCCGGGCGGATCCAGCGGTTGCCGGGTGCGTTCAACCCGCTGGTGGCCAAACTGATCCAGGAACTCGGATTCGAAGGGGCGTATGTCTCGGGTGCGGTGGTCTCCGCCGAGCTCGCGCTGCCCGATATCGGACTGACCACGCTGACCGAGGTGACCGAGCGGGGGCGGCAGATCGCGCGGGTCACCGACCTGCCGGTGCTGATCGACGCCGACACCGGCTTCGGAGAGCCGATGAACGCCGCGCGCACGGTGAGCCTGCTCGAGGATGCCGGACTGGCCGGATGTCATCTCGAGGATCAGGTGAATCCGAAACGGTGCGGGCATCTCGACGGGAAGTCCGTGGTGCCGGTCCCGGAGATGGTGCGGCGGCTGCGGGCCGCGGTGTCGGCGCGGCGGGACCCGAACTTCGTCGTCTGCGCGCGCACCGACGCGCGCGGCACCGAGGGGCTGGATGCCGCCATCGACCGGGCCAAGGCCTATGCCGACGCGGGGGCGGACCTGATCTTCACCGAGGCACTGGCCGATGCCGGTGAGTTCGCGAAATTCCGTGCTGCGGTCGATATTCCGCTGCTGGCGAATATGACCGAGTTCGGCAAATCCGCTTTGCTCTCGGCGGGCGAACTGGAGAACCTCGGGTACAACGCGGTCATCTACCCGGTCACGACGCTGCGGCTGGCGATGTACGCGGTGGAGCACGGGTTACGCGAAATCGCCGCTACTGGAACGCAATCGGGTCTGCTGGATCGGATGCAGCAGCGTTCCCGGCTCTACGAACTGCTCGACTACGAGCGCTACAACGAATTCGATTCCGGAATCTTCAATTTCACGCTGACGGGCGAAGCATGACCGAGATCAAGAAGGGCCTCGCGGGGGTGGTGGTCGATACCACCGCCATCTCCAAGGTGGTGCCCGAAACCAATTCGCTGACCTATCGCGGCTACGCGGTGCAGGACCTGGCCGGGCACTGCTCCTTCGAGGAGGTCGCATATCTGCTGTGGTACGGCGAACTTCCGCGGGCCGCGCAGCTGGAACTGCTGTGCCAGCGGGAACGTGCGTGGCGGCGGATCGACCGTTCCATCCTGTCGCTGATCGAGAAGATGCCGGATTCCTGCCATCCGATGGACGTCGTCCGCACGGTGGTCAGTTACCTCGGCACCGAGGATCCCGAGGCCGAGTCCGACGAGCCGCGATCATTGTCGGCCAAGGCTTTACGGCTCACTGCGGTGCTGCCAACCGTGATCGCGGCCGACATGCGCCGCCGCCGCGGCCTGGATCCCGTTGCGCCACACTCACATCTGGGTTTCGCCGAGAACTTCCTCTACATGTGCTTCGGCGAGTTCCCGGACCCGCGTCTGGTCCGCGCCTTCGAGATCTCGCTGGTCCTCTACGCGGAGCACAGTTTCAACGCCTCCACCTTCGCCGCCCGCGTGGTCACCTCCACCTGCTCGGATCTCTACAGCGCGGTCACCGCCGCCATCGGTGCCCTCAAGGGCCCGCTGCACGGCGGCGCCAACGAGGCCGTCATGCACGCCATGCTGGAGATCGGCGATCCCGCGAAGGCGCGAGACTGGTTGCAGGGCAAGCTTTCCGCCAAACAGAAGGTGATGGGGTTCGGTCACCGCGTCTACAAGAACGGCGACTCCCGCGTCCCCACCATGCGCGCCGCCCTCGCGGACGTCGCCGAGGTGACCGGCGGCCAACGCTGGCTACGCATGTATACCGAACTCGAACAGGCCATGGCCGAGGCCACCGGCATCAAACCGAACCTCGACTTCCCGGCCGGCCCCGCCTACTACCTGATGGGCTTCGACATCGACATGTTCACCCCGATCTTCGTGATGAGCCGCATTGTCGGCTGGACTGCCCACATCTCCGAGCAAACCGCCTCCAACGCCCTGATCCGCCCTCTCTCGGAATACACCGGCGTGCCCCAACGGGCGCTGCTCACGGCAGGAGCCCGCGACTGACTGCCCGGCGGGTGATCTCGACGATCCGGTATTCAACCAAGCAATTGTTTGGTTGAATCGAGTCTCAGCCCGACGAAAGTGAGCCTCCGATGACCAGCCCTGACGAACTCGTCCGCGCCATGTGCCAGGCCTGGGCCAACCCGGATCCCGCCGAAATCGCGAAGTTCTTCGCCGAAGACGCGGTCTACCACAACATTCCGATGGAACCGGTAGTCGGCCGCGCCGCGATCGCCGACTTCGTCACCGGCCTCCTCGGCCCCTTCACCGCCATCGATTTCGACATCCACCTCCAGGTCTCCAACGGCGCCACCGTCATGAACGAACGCACCGACACCCTCCGCGGCAAAGACGGCCGCGACACCCCACTCCCCGTAGTCGGCGTCTTCGAAGTCCACGACGGCCTCATCACCGCCTGGCGCGACTACTTCGACATGGCCGCCATCACCCGCGCCTTCGGCGGCTGAGCGGCCTGCCCGCAGTCGGCTCCTGGCTAGCTGAACAGCTCTGAGGGATCCGTGATAGTGATCGCGCGGCGCAGCCATGCCTTGAGCTGATCGACATCGCGGCACTCGGTAATGCGCGCGCGGAGTGCATCAGGGATCTCGAACCCTCGCGTGTCGAGGACAGCCAGGACGGCCTGTGCGGCGCTCTCGGCACGGCCTTCGGCTCGACCTGTGTTCAGACCTTCGGCTCGGCCCTCGGCCATGTACTTGCGGGCGAAGTCGCTTTGGTACTCGTACTTGAAGCCGGCTTTCATCATGAGCTCCCTGAGGAGAGGTTGGAGTGCCTCGGGGATCGAGTTCTCCACGAGGTCATAATACATTTTCGCGTGTTCCTCATCGATGCTGCCGAGGCTCGCGGTGAAGGCGGTCAGCACGTCCTCGGCATGCGGACCGCCGCCGTGTGCGAGCGCGGACAGCACCGCCCGTTCGGGCAGTTCCCTGCCCTCCTCGGGATCGGTGACGACAGGCATGCTGTCCGGCCCGAGCACCAAGGGGCAGAGCACGAGTCCGGGATGGCCGAATCGGATCGGGGTGCGGCACTTGGCGGCAATCTGGTTGGTCGTGCAGATAACGAGCAGGAAGACCGGGCATCTCAATCGGGATCTGAACGTGCTGAGGTAGACGGGCCAGGCCCACGTCTTGTCGTCGTCGTGACTCAGCTGGACCTCGACGATGATCCCGAGCACCGGCGTCCCGGAGCTGTCGGCGAACACGAGGGTGGCGTCGCCGCGGTACTCGTTGGGTTTGACATCGGTGAAGTCGCAAGAGCCGGCCCGTGCCTGTTGGTATTCCGGGACGGGAATGCCGAAGGCATCGTCGAGTAATCCCGCGGCCAGGCTCGGGTTTCGGAACATCTCCACGATCACCTCGTGCAGTTGCGTCGGCATGGCCACGGAAGCTACTCCGGGGCACCGACATTCCCGCGAGCCCAACTTTCTGCGGAAATAGCGGAACCGAATCAATCGCGGGTGCGTCGAAGGATTACAACAGGGGACAACCGGTCTCCGGTGGCTGAGGAGCGTGGCGCATGGTTTGTTGTCCGAGGGATCCGAAGTCGTGGCGGCAGGGGCTCAGTGGGAAAGGGCGGATGCGGCCGGTGGTTCGGTCGGGGGAGGCTTGTGAGAGTTATACGTCTCGGCGGATGCGGCAGCCGCGGCCGAAGCCGGAATCCGATGCCGGTGCGGCGGGGTGATCAACGGGTGGCTTCTTCCGGGAGTAGGTGGGCGAGAAGGAGTTTGACCAGGAGGATCGGGGCGAACCAGGCGGCGATATGGGGCACGGTGAGGATGGTGGTGGCGATCGCTATGCCGAAGACGGTGGCGGCGAAGGCGGTTGGGCGGCGCAGGGGTTGCGGGGCGGCGGTGACGGCGAGGGCCCCGAGCAGGGCTATGGCGTAGATGGCAGCCGCGGTGGACCAGGTGAAGCCGGGCAGCGCCCAGGCCAGGATGAACGGTTGAATGTGGATGGCGACGAAGCCGAGGTGATGGAGCGCGGTTCGGCCCGGGCGGTAGTACCAGAGTTTCGCGGCGCAGGTGGAGTTGACCACGGCGCCGCCGAACAGGTCGAAGGCGACCACGGTGAGTACCGCGACGCGCCAGATGGCCAGGTCGGCGAGCAAGCTCAGCACGAAGATGGTCGCGGCGCCGAGGATGGCGGCGCCGAAGCCGCAGACCACCTCGCCTCGGGACGCGTTCGGTGCGATCAGGCGTTCGGTGAGTGTCATCGGCGAATCCCTTCGACGCAGATTTGGATGACCGGGTCGGCTAGATCCCGCAGGGATAGTTCGGGGTCGACCAGGGCCTGCACCAGACAGCCCTCGATCGCCCCCACGATCACCACCGCGTGGTTCGCGCCGATGCCCGCGCGCAACTCCCCTTCGGCGGCGGCCTCGAACAGGAGATCCGCTATGGCGCTGCGGTATTCGCGGTACGTGGTGGCCATATCGATGGGCGGATTCGACGCCCACACGTCCAGGAGTACCCGCGCGTGGTCCGGGTGCGCGGCCAGCATGTGGATGGTCGCACGGATCAAACGGCTCAATCGGTCCAGCGCCGAGCCGGTACCCAGCTCCGCCAGCACCTGTGCCGACTTCACGGCGTAGCTGTCGAAGACCCCGGCGAGCAACGCATTGCGGCTCTCGAAGTACAGGTAGACGCTGCCCTTGGCGATCCCGGCCTCGGCGGCCACGTCCTCGATGCGCGAGGCGGCAAACCCCTTGCGCGCGAACACTTTCGCCGCGGCGTCCAGGATCTCCTCCTGTCGTGCGGCTCTGTCGACAATCTTCGGCATGGTCTAATTATGAATGACTGGTCAGTCATAAACAAGCCCCCGCCGGGGCGAGCCGACCGGCCGCAGACGCGCTGCGGCCGGCCGATCGAATCAACGCACCGCGTGCGCGGCCGCCACCATGTTGCGCAGCGACGCCTCCACCTCAACCGGCCCGCGGGTCTTCAACCCGCAATCCGGATTCACCCAGAGTCGCTCGGCGGGAACGGCTTTCAGGGCCGCGCGCAAGGAGGCAGTGATCTCCTCGACGCTCGGCACCCGCGGTGAGTGGATGTCGTACACGCCCGGCCCGACACCCAGATCGAACCCTGCCGCGTTGAGATCGTCGAGCACCTCCATATGCGAGCGTGCCGCCTCGATCGAGGTCACGTCGGCATCCAGCCCGGCGATCGCGTCGATCACCTCACCGAACTCCGAATAGCAGAGATGGGTGTGGATCTGCGTGGTGTCCGCGACGCCGGAGGTGGCGAGGCGGAACGCCCGCACCGACCAGTCCAGGTAGCCGGGTTGATCGGCGGCCCGCAGCGGCAGCAGTTCGCGCAGCGCGGGTTCGTCGACCTGAACGATGCGGATGCCCGCCGCCTCCAGGTCCACGGTTTCGTCACGGATCGCCAGCGCCACCTGCGCGGCCGAATCGGCGAGCGGCTGGTCATCCCGCACGAACGACCAGGCCAGGATGGTCACCGGGCCGGTGAGCATGCCCTTGACCGGCTTGTCGGTGCGCGATTGCGCGTAGCTGATCCAGTCGACGGTCATCGGCTCGCGCCGGGACACATCGCCGTACAGGATCGGCGGGCGCACGCAGCGGGTGCCATAGGACTGCACCCAGCCCAGCTCGGTGGCGGCGAAACCGTCGAGCTGCTCGGCGAAGTACTGCACCATGTCGTTGCGTTCCGGCTCGCCGTGCACCAGCACGTCCAAGCCCAGCTTCTCCTGCAGCGCAATCACATCCGCGATCTCGGCACGCATCCGGCGGACGTACTCGGCCTGGTCGATCTCGCCCTTGCGCAGTGCCGCGCGGGCCAGCCGGATCGCGGAGGTCTGCGGGTAGGACCCGATCGTGGTCGTCGGCAGGCTGGGCAGGTGCAGCTGTTCGGCCTGGAGTGCACGGCGCTCGTCGGCGGGGGTGCGCCGGTCGGCGTCCGTCCCGAGCGCGCCGAGCCGGGCCCGCACCTGCGGGTCTGCCAGCCGTGGATCGTTGCGCCGGGACTCCAGAGCCGCACGGACCGTGGCCAATTCGGCGGCGACCGCTTCCGTGCCGGATCGCAGCGCAGTGGCGAGCAGTCGCACTTCGGCGACCTTCTCCGCACCGAAAGCCAGCCAGGACCGCAGCTGGTCGTCCAGGCCGGTTTCGACGGCGAGGGTGTAGGGCACGTGCAGCAGCGAGCAGGAGGTCGAAACCGCCACCGACGCCGCGGAACCGAGCACGGTGCCCAAGGTTGTCTGCGCCCGATCGAGGTCGGTACGCCAGACATTGCGCCCGTCGACCACACCGGCGACCAGCAGCTTGTTCGTCAGCGGGGGCACAGCCGCCACCTCGACGGCGGTGAAATCGAGTGCGACGCCTTCGATGTCGGTTTCCACCAGCGCATCCAGCGCCGCCCGCGGCTGACCGAAGTAGGTGGCCACCAGGATCGCCGGGCGATCGTCCCCGGCCGACAGTGCGCTGTAAGTGCTTCGCACCAGCTCGATTTCGGCGTCGCTGAGATCGGTGACCAGCACCGGCTCATCGATCTGGACCCACTGCGCGCCCGCGGCAGCCAACTGCCGCAACAACTCCCGGTACAGCGGCACCAGTTCATCGAGCCGATCCAGCGCCGCACCACCGGTCGCCTTCGCCAGCTTCAGGAAGGTGAGCGGTCCGATCACCACCGGACGGGCCGGGACGCCCAGCGCGATCGCCTCGGCCAGCTCGTCCAGCAGCTTCTCGGTATGCAGCGAGAAGACTGTCTCCGAGCCGATTTCGGGCACCAGATAGTGGTAGTTGGTGTCGAACCACTTGGTCATCTCCAGCGGTTCGATGGTGTCGGTTCCGCGCGCCGCGGCGAAATAGCGGTCCAGCGGATCTTCGACCCCGGCGACCCGCGGCGGCAGCGCGCCGAGCAGTACAGCCGTGTCGAGCATCTGGTCGTAATAGGAGAAGGTGCCCACCGGCACCGAATCGATTCCGGCGGCGGCCAATTCGGCGTACTGCTGACGGCGCAGGTCCGCGGCGACGCTGTGCAGGCCGGCGCTGTCCAGGCGTCCGGCCCAGTAGGACTCGGTGGCGCGCTTGAGTTCCCGTCGAGGTCCAACTCGCGGGAGCCCGAGAACCGTTGCGGTGAACGGAGCAGAAGTAACAGTCACGATGTTCTCCAGTGCTGTGTTTGGTCGTGAACCATCGCCGTTGGGGCGGGCAGCACCGAGCAGACATCTCGGCAACCGCGAAGAACGGAGCCCGAAATGTCAGCACTGGTGGTCCGCGCGCCCATTCCACGAGGCGGTGGCCGCCGGATACGGCGTATCCGGCACAACTGGCAGGTCTTCGGACTTGCGGGCACGGGCCTTCTGGCCGACCCCAGTTAGGGGCTCACCTACTGGCCGTCGCTTCCCGGATCACTCCAGTGCTTTGTTGACGGCGGTCGTTCCTGCATACCGCTGCGGGACAGTCCCGGATTCTCACCGGGTTCCCTCTCGATCCGGACGGATCTCGACTCCTGCGCGTGACGTCGGGGCTCCAACTCGTCGCGCACCGGAGAAACCAGCTGCGTTGTCCAGCATAAGCCGAGCCGCGAATATTCCGTGCAACCCTGCCGATTTCGCCGTGCCGCATGGCCATCGGCGCTGCGCACCACGGCCGTCGCCGCGCGGTGAGATGTGACGCCACGATTTCCGCAACTTCGCAACCGTGCTAGGCCCGCTTGTGAAGATGGCTGCGAAGCCCGTATCCGTGTCGGAGCCGTGCTCTGCGCCAGGTACCTTGGGTCAATGTTCTCGAAAGTCTTGGTTGCCAATCGCGGCGAGATCGCCATCCGCGCCTTCCGCGCGGCCTACGAACTGGGCATCGGGACGGTCGCCGTCTTTCCGCACGAGGACCGCAATTCGGTCCACCGTATGAAGGCTGCCGAGTCCTACCAGATCGGTGAGGAGGGGCACCCGGTCCGGGCGTACCTGTCCATCGACGCGATCATCGACGCGGCCAAGTCCGCCGGCGCCGACGCGATCTACCCCGGCTACGGCTTCCTTTCCGAGAACCCCGACCTGGCCGCCGCCTGCGCCCGCGAGGGCATCACCTTCATCGGCCCGTCGGCCGAGGTGCTCGAGATGGCGGGGAACAAGGCCACGGCCATCGAAGCGGCCAGGGCCGCCGGGCTGCCGGTGCTGAAGTCCAGCGCGCCGTCGGCCGATATCGACGAGTTGCTCGCCGCCGCGCAGCAGCTGGAGTACCCGATCTTCGTGAAGGCCGTCGCGGGCGGTGGCGGCCGCGGTATGCGCCGCGTCGCCGCCCCCGAACAGCTGCGCGAGTCGATCGAGGCCGCCTCCCGCGAGGCCGAGTCCGCGTTCGGCGACCCGACCGTGTTCCTCGAGCAGGCCGTGGTGAACCCGCGCCACATCGAGGTGCAGATCCTGGCCGACCAGCACGGCAACGTCATGCACCTGTTCGAGCGCGACTGTTCGGTGCAGCGCCGCCACCAGAAGGTGATCGAACTCGCCCCGGCCCCGAATCTGGACCCGGCGCTGCGCGAGCGGATCTGCAACGACGCCGTCGCTTTCGCCCGCCAGATCGGTTACAGCAACGCGGGCACAGTGGAGTTCCTGCTCGACGAGCGCGGCAACCACGTCTTCATCGAGATGAACCCGCGCATCCAGGTCGAGCACACGGTGACCGAGGAGATCACCGATGTCGACCTGGTGCAGTCGCAGCTGCGGATCGCGGCCGGGCAGACGCTGGAAGACCTTGGCCTGAGCCAGGATTCGGTGTCCATCCGGGGTGCGGCGCTGCAGTGCCGGATCACCACCGAGGACCCGGCCAACGGTTTCCGCCCCGACACCGGCCGCATCACCGCCTATCGCACCCCGGGCGGCGCGGGCATCCGCCTGGACGGCGGCGCGAACCTGGGCGCGGAGATCGGCGCCTACTTCGACTCGATGCTGGTGAAGCTGACCTGCCGCGGCCGCGACCTGCCCGCGGCGGCCGCCCGAGCCCGGCGCGCGCTCGCCGAATTCCGGATCCGTGGCGTCACGACCAACATCCCGTTCCTGCTCGCCGTGCTCGACGACCCCGATTTCAAGGACGGCCGGGTCACCACCTCATTCATCGACGAACGCCCGCAGCTGCTGACCTCGCGCGGCTCCGCGGACCGCGGCACCAAGATCCTCAACTACTTGGCCGACATCACCGTCAACAAGCCGCACGGTGAGCGCCGCAGCACGGTCTACCCGCACGACAAGCTGCCCGCCATCGACCTGAGCGTGCCGCCGCCGGACGGCTCCCGGCAGAAGCTGCTGCGCCTGGGCCCGGAAGGTTTCGCGCAGGCGCTGCGCGAGCAGAAGGCGGTCGGCGTCACCGACACCACCTTCCGTGACGCGCACCAGTCGCTGCTGGCCACCCGGGTGCGCACCAGCGGGCTCATGGCCGTCGCCGGACACGTCGCCCGGATGACTCCGGAACTGCTGTCCATCGAATGCTGGGGCGGCGCAACCTATGACGTGGCGCTGCGCTTCCTCTACGAGGACCCGTGGGAGCGCCTGGCCGCCCTGCGCGAGGCCGTGCCGAACATCAATTTGCAGATGCTGCTGCGCGGCCGCAACACCGTCGGCTACACCCCGTACCCCGAAAAGGTTACGCGCGCTTTCGTTTCCGAGGCCGCCGCGACCGGTGTCGACATCTTCCGCATCTTCGACGCGCTCAACAACGTCGACCAGATGCGCCCGGCCATCGACGCGGTCCGGGAAACCGGCACCACCCTGGCCGAAGTCGCGATGAGCTACACCGGCGACCTGTCGAATCCGAACGAAACCCTCTACACCCTCGACTACTACCTCAAGCTGGCCGAGCAGATCGTCGACGCGGGCGCGCACGTCCTGGCCATCAAGGACATGGCCGGCCTGCTGCGCGCACCGGCTGCCGCGAAACTCGTTACCGCCCTGCGCAGTAACTTCGATCTGCCGGTGCACGTGCACACCCACGACACCCCCGGCGGCCAGCTGGCCACCTACCTCGCCGCCTGGCAGGCCGGCGCGGACGCGGTCGACGGCGCCAGCGCCGCGATGGCCGGAACCACCAGCCAGCCGGCCCTTTCCGCGATCGTGGCCGCGGCCGCGCACAGTGAATTCGACACCGGCCTGGACCTGCAGAACGTCTGCGATCTGGAGCCGTACTGGGAGGCGCTGCGAAAGGTCTACGCGCCCTTCGAATCCGGGCTTCCGGCTCCCACCGGCCGCGTCTACACCCACGAGATTCCGGGCGGGCAGCTGTCGAACCTGCGTCAGCAGGCCATCGCGCTGGGCCTCGGTGACCAGTTCGAAGAGGTCGAAGCGAAATACGCTGCGGCGGACCGGCTCCTGGGCCGCCTGGTCAAGGTGACCCCGTCCTCCAAGGTGGTCGGTGACCTCGCCTTGGCGCTGGTCGGTACCGGTGTCAGCGTCGACGAGTTCGCCGCCGACCCGGCCCGCTACGACATCCCCGATTCGGTAATCGGTTTCCTCCGTGGGGAACTCGGCACCCCGGCGGGTGGCTGGCCGGAACCGTTCCGTACCAAGGCCCTTTCCGGCCGCGGTCCCGCGAAGCCGGAAACCGAACTCTCCGCGGCGGATGAAGCCGGTCTGACGGGCACCTCGCTGGAGCGCCGCACCACGCTGAACCGGCTGCTGTTCCCCGGCCCCGCCGCCGAATTCGAGGCGCATCGCGAGAAGTACGGCGACACCTCCGGGCTCTCGGCCAACCAGTTCTTCTACGGCCTGCGCCACGGCGAGGAGCATCGCGTCCAGCTGGAGAAGGGCGTCACGCTGCTCATCGGCCTGGAAGCCATCTCCGAGCCCGACGACCGCGGCATGCGCACCGTGATGTGCATCCTCAACGGCCAGCTCCGTCCCGTCGCGGTGCGCGACCGGTCCATCGCCAGCGACGTCCCGGTGGCGGAGAAGGCCGACAAGACCAACTCCGGCCACCTCGCCGCCCCATTCGCCGGTGTAGTCACTCTCGCTGTGTCCGAAGGCGATTCGGTCGCGGCGGGCGACACCATCGGCACCATCGAGGCGATGAAGATGGAAGCCGCGATCACCGCGCCCCGGGCCGGCACCGTCGCCCGCGTCGCCATCGCGAAGGTGCAGCAGGTCGAAGGCGGAGACCTGCTGGTCGAGCTGGCCGTCACGGGGGCCGCCGCCGAATGACGCGCATCGTCGCGGGACAAGCGGGCGGGCGGCGCCTCCGGGTACCGCCCGCCGGTACCCGGCCCACCTCGGACCGGGTACGCGAAGCCCTCTTCAGCGCCATCGACGCCCGCCTGGACCTCGACGGCGTCCGCGTGCTCGACCTGTACGCGGGCTCCGGCGCCCTCGGCCTGGAAGCCCTCTCCCGCGGCGCCACCCACGCCCTGCTCGTCGAATCCGACCGCAAGGCCGCCGCGATCGTGCAGGGCAACATCACCGACCTCGCCCTCCCCGGCGCGGAACTCCGCCAGGGCACCGTCGCCTCGGTCCTCCAACGCGGCGGCGCAGGCGAATACGACCTCGTCTTCTCCGACCCGCCCTACGACGTAGACACCGAAACCGTCATCGGCGACCTGCTACTGCTCGCCGAGCACAAATGGCTGGCCGCCGACGCCCTCATCATCGTCGAGCGTTCCATCCGCTCACCCGAAATCGTCTGGCCGACCGGCTATACCGCCGCCAAGCCGCGCAAGTACGGCGAGACCCGAATCGAACTGGCCGAATTCACGGCGTGAGGCCGGGTCCCGGCGTTCGCTTCCCGGGGAACGCGCGGTAGCGTCCACTCATGGCTGGAGCACTGTGCCCCGGGTCCTTCGACCCGATGACCAACGGGCATCTCGACGTATTCACCAGGGCAGCGGCGCAATTCGACGAAGTCGTGGTGACCGTCTCGATCAACCCGAAGAAGCAGGGCATGTTCACCGTCGACGAACGGATGGAGATGCTGCGGGAGGCCACCGCGCACCTGCCCAATGTCCGGGTCGCCTCCTGGCAGGGTCTGACCGTGGATTTCGCCACGCAGGAGGGCATCGGCGCGATCGTGAAGGGTGTGCGCGACGCGACCGACTTCGTCTACGAACTGCAGATGGCGCAGATGAACAAGAAGCTCACCGGCGTCGACACGCTCTTCATCGCCACCAACCCGACCTTCAGCTACGTGTCCAGCTCGCTGGTCAAGGAGGTCGCGGCCTATGGGGGCGATGTCGCCGACATGCTGCCGCCCCTGGTCCACAAGCGCCTGCTCGCCCGCCTCGCCGAAAAGCGGGGCTGAGACAAAACAAAGCCCCGGTCCCTTGGGAGCCGGGGCTTTGTCGTCGATGTCAGAAGACGAGACCGCGCAGCGCGAGGAACCGCAACCCGCCGACCGCGGCGGTCAAAGCCAGTACAGCTCCGGCCTGCGCCGCGCCACCCAGCCCGGGCGCCCAGATCTCCAGGGCCGCCAATCCCGCTGTGCTGATGCCGAGTCCGATCAGGGCGAGCCCGCCGCCTTCCCATTGCGCGGTGAACCAGCCGACCCGACCGGCCGCGTGGAAGGTGAGCTGGCGGTGCAGTTCGTTGGCGATGATCGTGCTGACGACCGATCCCGCGACATTCGCGACCAGCGGGCCGATGCCGTGCATCGCGAAGAACAGCAGCACGTAGGCGACATTGCTGGAACCGCCGACCAGCGCGAAGCGGATCAACTGGGCGAAGGCCCGATCGCCGCGCAGGTACCGCATCAGATCTTCGAACCGCGCGCTGGTCAGATCGCCCATGGCGGGGTATGCGACAGCCCACGGTGTGTACATGCTCGGGGGCAGAACCACCTGCCGTGGAGCTTCGAGAACCGTCATGGTCATATCCGATCGAACTGTGCTTAAGAAGATCTTTCTCAGGTCTTCCATAAGAATGTAACACCAAGCGGAGGGTGTATCTCCACTTCTTTTGTGTGGCGTGCGAGACACTGTCGCGACACACCGATAGAGGTCTCGGCGTGGGCGGTGATCGGAGGCACACTGGCTCTGGTAGACACGGCAGAGAAGCGGGAGTGATCCATGTATCGCGTATTCGAAGCACTCGACGAGCTGGTGGCCATCGTCGAAGAGGCGCGCGGCATCCCGCCGACCCGCAATTGCATCGTGCCGCGCGGCGACGTGCTCGAGCTGCTCGACGACGTGCGTGACGCGCTGCCCGGCGAACTCGACGATGCCCAGGATGTCCTCGACCACCGGGACAAGCTCGTCACCGACGCCAGATCCGCGGCCGAAACCACCGTGACCACGGCCAACGAGCAGGCCGAAGAGACTGTCAGCTCGGCCCGTGCCGAAGCCGATCGCATCCTCGCCGACGCCAAGGCACACGCCGACCGGATGGTCGCCGAGGCCGGCGCGCACGCCGATCGCCTGGTGGCGAGCGCCCAGGCCGAGGCCGACCGCGTGGTCGCCGACGGTAACGCCGAATACGAGGACGTCACCGGTCGCGCCCGGGTCGAATCCGAGCGCATGATCGAGGCCGGGCAGGCCTCCTACGACCGCTCCGTCGCCGAGGGGCAGGCCGAGCAGTCCCGCCTGGTGCAACAGACCGAGGTGGTGCGGGCAGCGCACGCGGAATCCGCGCGGCTCATCGATTCCGCCCAGGTCGAGGCGGACCGGATGCGCGACGAGTGTGACCACTACGTCGATTCCACCCTGGCCGATTTCGAGGAAACCCTGAACTCCACGCTGCGCACGGTCGGTCGCGGCCGGCACCAGCTGCGTTCGGGCGCGGGCGCTCCCGAATATGTGAGCGAATACCGCCGCTGACCGCCCGTCCGGTCTTCCGGGCCATCGCCTCCATTTGGGACTGAGCCGTCCATTCCAGTACTGTGGAGTGGTTGCCCATTCTCTTTTCCGATCGTGAGGTGAGTTCGTGATGTCCGCTGACAGCGGTCGTGAATCGCGTTCGCGTGCGGCCTCGCGCCGCGAGCCCGACGCTGCCTTCGTGCTCGACACCCGAAGCCTGGGTCGTCGTCCCGGTGACATGCGGGAGGTGCAGCGCACCGTGACCCTCGCGGATCGGATCGGGCTGGAGATGATCGCCGCCCCCAAGGGTGCCGAGATGCGGCTCGATCTGATGCTGCAGTCGGTATCCGAGGGTGTGCTGGTCACCGGCACGGTGACCGCGCCGACCGAGGGGGAGTGCTCGCGCTGCCTGGAGCCGTTCACCGGTGAGGTGCAGCTGTACCTCACCGAGTTGTTCGCCTACCCGGACAGTGCCACCGAGCAGACCACCGAGGAAGACGAAGTGCAACGCGTGGTCGACGACACGATCGACCTGGAACCGGTGATCATCGACGCCGTCGGGCTGGAGCTGCCGCTGCAGCCGACGTGCGCCCCGGATTGCCCGGGACTGTGCGCGGATTGTGGCGTGCGGATGGCGATTGCGGGATCTGATCACTCGCATGAGATACTTGACCCTCGCTGGGCCAAGCTCGCGTCGTTTGCCGCTGAATCGCCCAAGCAAGACCAAGACCAGTAAGTAGTAAGAAACCCCCCGTTTAGACCTTAGGAGAGTCAGTCGTGGCCGTTCCGAAGCGCCGGATGTCCCGTTCCAACACCAGGTCGCGGCGCAGCCAGTGGAAGGCCACCGCGCCGACCCTGATCACCTGCCCGAACCGCGCCTGCGGCGAGAAGACCCTGCCGCACATCGCGTGCCCGTCCTGCGGCACGTACAAGGGCCGCCAGGTCACCGCAGCCGTCTGACGGTTCGATTTCCACACATACCGCCGTGACCGCCAGCAAGGACGCCACCGGAGCAACCGGTGACCACGCGAGCCTGCTCGCCGCGCTCGGAGTCGACGTACGACCGGATCTGCTACGCCTCGCGCTGACGCACCGGTCGTACGCCTACGAGAACGGTGGGCTGCCGACCAATGAGCGCCTGGAGTTCCTGGGCGATTCCGTACTCGGCCTGAGCATCACCGAGCGCCTCTACCACGAGCACCCGGACAAGTCCGAGGGCGAGCTGGCGAAGCTGCGCGCGAGTGTGGTGAACATGCACGCGCTCGCTGAGGTCGCGCGCGGGCTCGGCCAGGGCGGGCTCGGCCCGCACCTGTACCTCGGTAAGGGCGAAGAGCTCACCGGTGGCCGGGACAAGCCGAGCATCCTCGCCGACGGCATGGAGTCGCTGCTGGGTGCCGTGCATCTCGAGCACGGCATCGATACGGCGCGCGAGGTCGTACTGCGGCTGTTCGCCGATCTGCTGGAGCGTGGGCCCCGCATGGGCGCCGGCCTCGATTGGAAGACCAGCCTGCAGGAACTCACCGCCGAACGTGGCATCGGCGTGCCCAGCTACGAGATCACCTCGACGGGCCCCGACCACGACAAGGAATTCACCGCTACCACGGTGATCGGTGGCAGTTCTTACGGTCAGGGTGTCGGTCGTTCCAAGAAGGAAGCCGAGCAGAAAGCGGCGGGCGCCGCCTATCAGGCCTTGACCGCCGAATCTTGATATAGACGCTGCCTGACGCTGGAGCTGACACGTGCCCGAACTTCCCGAGGTCGAGGTGGTTCGGCGCGGCCTGGACGCGCATGTGGTCGGCCGGGTCATCGACTCGGTCTCGATCACCCACCCCAGATCCGTGCGGCGGCATCTGGAAGGCGCTGCAGACCTGGCCGCCCGGCTGCAAGGGCTGCGGGTCGAATCCGCGCAGCGGCGCGGCAAATTCCTGTGGCTCACCTTCGACGACCCCGAGGCTGCCTTGGTCGTGCACCTCGGCATGAGCGGGCAGATGCTGGTGCAGGCCGCCGACGCTCCGGTCGAGAAACACGCGCACATCCGTGCCACGCTGCATGACGGAACCCAGCTGCGCTTCGTCGACCAGCGCACTTTCGGTGGCTGGGCGCTCGCCCCCATCGTCGAGGTGAGCGGCACCCGAGTCCCCGAACCTGTCGCCCATATCGCCCGCGACCCGCTGGATCCCCTTTTCGATCTGGAACTCGCGGTCGCCGCCATCCGTGCCAAGCACACCGAGATCAAACGGGTCCTGCTCGACCAGACGGTGATCTCCGGTGTCGGCAACATCTATGCCGACGAAGCCCTGTGGCGGGCCAAGATCCACGGCAACCGGGTGGCCTCCGGCCTGACTCGGCCCGCCGTTCGCACCCTGCTGACCGATGCGACCGCCGTCATGCGGGACGCGCTGGAGGCGGGCGGCACCTCCTTCGACGCGCTGTACGTCAACGTCAACGGCGAATCCGGCTACTTCGAGCGAGCGTTGAATGTCTATGGGCGCGAAGATGAACCGTGCCGCCGATGCGGCGCCCCGGTACAGCGGATGAAGTTCATGAATCGTTCCTCCTTCTTCTGCGGCCGGTGCCAACCGAAGCCGCGCGGCGTGTGAGCTGAGCTGTGCGGTGCTAGCCTCGGCGAAAACGTTGAGGGGGCAGTACGATTCGCGCGCTGAGAGTGGTTTTCAGGAACGCACTATGTGCTGTGCTCTCCGGTGTCGCAGTGCTCGTCCTCACTGCCTGCTCCGCGCTGCTGACCGATTACCGCGCCGAAGCTGAAAAGCTCGAGCAGGAGATCTCGGCCATGCCCGGGGTGCAGCGCTTCGAAGTGTCGGTTGCCGACGACTTCTTCGAGGGCAACAGCTACTTCCAAATCAGCGCAAACCTGCCCGACGCGACCGAGCCGCAGATCAGTGACGTCCTCACCCGCCTCACCAAGTCCATGGGCACATTCGACGGCTTACGGGAACGACGCTTCTCATTCACCGTCGGCGACAGAGCAGGGATCGGCGCCACCAAAAATCTCGAGGCGGACTCCTTCCTCGCTGCGGTCCGGAACGTCCGCCAGTACACCGCGTCAGTGCCTGATGGCAGGATCTTCTGGGACGTGAGCCCCACACCGCGCATCTCCGTCTCGGACGTGCAGACCAGCACAGCGGAACCGCTCGCCGCGATCCGGGCGATGATCGGCGCCACGACCGCCGCAGAGGCCTTGATTAAGACCACGGCGCATGAACACTGGAACGTCAGCCTGCCGTTATCCGCCGACCGGGAAGCGGAGCTTCGCCGCCAGCTCTCCGCAATCCCCTGGACTCCTACCTTCGTCGTAATCAGCAACAGCCACATCAACCAGCTGACGGTGCGCAACCCGGAGCCGTCGCCGGTCGACCCCGACCTCGCCTACGACCAGCTGGCCCACACCGTCAGGACGTTGGATCCGACCACCACCCACCCCCTGCGCCTGGAGTGGAACTGGTTCTTCTATTACACCGAAGCAAAACGCAACGAAGGCTTCGTCCACGTCGGCGGCTGCGACTACTCGCCCCCCACCGTCTTCGACGACACGCTCAGCCCCCCGGCCCTCACCGTCCAGCACAGGATGCGCGAGGACTTCGACACCTGCCCCTAAGAACAGAAGGCTCGCGGGGTGTGAGCAAACCGAGCTACCGTTTCTCTAAGGGGCCCGGGCATGAGGCCGGGCGCCCTGGGAGGAAGGACCACATGCGCAAGCTCACGTATTACGTCGCGTCGACGATCGACGGTTTCATCGCCACCGAGGAGGGCTCGGTCGATTTCTTCCCGGTGGGGGGTGACCACGGTCCGGCGATCACCGCGCAATACCCGGAGACGCTGCCGACGAAGGTGCGCGAGGCAAGGGGCGTCACCAAGAAGGCCGCCTACTTCGACACCGTGCTGATGGGACGTAAGACGCACGACTTCGGGGTGCGGACCGGCACGTCGAGCCCATACGCGCATCTACGGCAGTTCGTGGTGTCCACCACGCTGCCCGAAACTCCCGACCCGGCAGTCGAATTGATCGCCGCTGATCCGGTGTCGAAGGTGCAGGAGCTGAAACGTGAGAAGGGGCTGGGGATCTGGCTGTGCGGTGGCGGGGAGCTCGCGCAGGTGCTGCTGCCGGAGATCGATCAGATCTTCCTGAAGCTGTATCCGATCGTGCTGGGGCGCGGTAAGTCGCTGTTCGGGTCCGGGCCGCGACTGCCCGATCCGGCGCGGTTCCGGGTGATCACCAGTCGTGTCTTCGAGGACGGAGTCGCCTTCGTGAAGTACAGCCGGATTCGATAACGCTGTGGCCGACCAGGATTCGACCGTGACGGGCCCCGTACCGGGCCCCGTCGAGGCGCTGCGCGAAATCGGGTTCTGGTTGGAACGCAGTCGCGCCGAGACGCATCGGGTGAAGGCGTATCGGCGCGCGGCTGACGTGGTCGCCGAGCTGTCCGAGGCCGAGCGCGCGAAACATGAACGGGCGCACAGCTGGCAGGAGTTGTCCGGGATCGGGCCGAAGACCGCCGCCGTCATCGAGCAGGCGTGCGCCGGTGCGATCCCGGACTATCTGGTCGGCCTGCGGACCGAGGCGAAACCGATCGGCGCGCCGGGCAAACCGCTGCGCTCGCTGCTGCGGGGTGATCTGCACACGCACTCGAACTGGTCCGACGGTGGTAGTCCGATCAACGAGATGATGGGCGTCGCAGCGGCATTGGGGCACGAGTACTGCGCGCTGACCGATCATTCGCCGCGCTTGACCGTGGCCAACGGGTTGTCCGCGAGCCGATTGCGGCGGCAGCTCGAGATCGTGGCGGAACTGAACGAGCAGCTCGCCCCGTTCCGGATCCTCACCGGCATCGAAGTCGACATCCTCGACGACGGCACGCTCGATCAGGAAGCGGATCTGCTCGCTGAGCTGGATATCGTTGTGGCGAGCGTGCATTCGCATCTGCGGGCCGACAGCGATGTGATGACCAAGCGCATGGTGTACGCCGTCGCGAACCCGAATGTGGACGTGCTCGGGCACTGCACCGGGCGGCTGGTGACCGGCGGGCGCGGCACCCGGCCGGAGTCCTCCTTCGACGCCGAGGTGGTGTTCGAGGCCTGCAAGCAGTACGGCACCGCTGTCGAGATCAATTGCCGTCCGGAGCGCCAGGATCCGCCCTCGCGGTTGATGAAGCTGGCCGTGGAGACCGGCTGCTATTTCTCCATCGATACCGACGCGCACGCCCCCGGCCAGCTGGACTGGCAGGGGTACGGGTGCGAACGCGCGGTCGCCAATGATGTTCCCGCGGAACGTGTCATCAATACCTGGCCGCTGGACGAGCTGCTGGCCTGGCGCACCCGCTAGATCGGCCCGGTGGCGATCCGGTGAACTGTTGGCGAACACTGCCGTAGATCATCGTCGCAGCGGCCGAGCGGGCCGACAATAGGTGGCAAGTGCTGCTGCGGCTGCCGGATCTGTGGGGAGTGGGATTTCTGGTGGGCGACTTTCCGCTCGATACCGTTCTGGCGCTTGTCGGTATCGCGGTGCCGGTCGGCGCGTTCCTGTGGGAGTTCGTCGTGGTCGGACGGCGCCGACTCGGTTACCGCGTGCAGATGGATACGCCCGTCACCGGGGAGATCACCTCGGTGTTCCCCGGCGTGCTCGAGCAATTGCGCTCGGACTCCGCGGAATTGCGCGATCTGTCGGTAGTGCTGGTTCGCATCGAGAACAGCGGCGCGATCGCCATCGAGACCGCGGACTATCTGCTGCCGTCGCCGAGAATCGGTCTGCACCTGCGCTTTCCGCAGCGCCGGGTGATCGGGATGGCGGTGACCGAACTCAGTGACCAGGCCCTGGCCGACAGTCTCGGCAGCAATTCCGGCATCGGGGTGCGCGAGGACACCGGCGGGCACATCGGGGTGATCGATCTGCCCAAGGTGCCGCTGGACCGGTCGGACCACTACAAGATCCTCGCGATTCTGCAGCGCTCGGAGGGCAGTGGCGAGTACCCGGCGCCGGTGCTGGTCGGCGGCCTCAAGCGTGGGCGGGTCACCGAAACCGAGAGCCGGACCGGGATTTCGCGCATGATGCTGGCGCTCGTGGCGTTTCTGGTGCTGGTGATCGTCGTGCAGTTCGCGGTCGCGGTGTTCGAGCCGGAACCGGCGCCGGCGGACTGCGCGACGGGCCGGCTCACCCTGGTCGGATCCTCGGCCTTCGAACCGGTCGTCCGGGAGGCGGCGGCGCAGTACGCGAAACGGTGCACGCGTGCGGAATTCGAATTCGGATTCGAAGGTACCGAGCGCGGTCTGGATCGAGTCACGGTGCAGGGCAAGGACAATCGTGAATTGCTGGCGATCAGCGACGGCTCGAAAGGCGTCGCGTATCCGGCGTTGCGGCATCGGGCGCTGGCGGTGGCGCTGTTCTCGGTGATCGTGCACAAGGATGTGGGGGTGCGCGACCTCACCGTCGCGCAGGTGCGTGACCTCTATCAGGATCGGATCACCAACTGGAAAGAGGTGGGCGGCAGGGATATCCCAGTGGTGCTGGTGAACCGGCTGCCCGGCTCGGGTACCCGTGACACCTTCGATCGGCGACTCCTCGACGCCGCCCAGCAGCCGCCGCGTCGGCACGTGAGCTGCACCGGCATCAAGGATTTGATCGGTACGAAACCCGAGCACTGCGACGTGCAGGTGACCAGCGACATGATCGCGGCCGTCGCCGAACTGCCCGGCGCGATCGGCTACAGCGCGTTCGCCGAGGCGAGCAAGGCCGACGTGGTGCCGGTCACCATCGCCGGCGTCCGAGCCGACCGGGATGCCGCGATCACCCGGACCTATCCGTTCTGGGGCGTGGAGTACGCCTACAGCTACGGTGACCCGCCCGGCGACTCGCTGGCGGCGGCGTTCCTGCGGTTCCTGACCGAGCAGACCGGCCAGGAGGTGCTGCGCGCTTTCGGCAACGCACCCTGTGATGACCTGCCCGACCGGGAACGATGCTTGCCGGACTCTTAGGCGCGTGTCACATTTGCCAGGGCTGTGTCGTCTAGCTGGTGAAGACCGACGAAAGGACATCCTATGCCTCGCCTGAACCTGCCCGGACTCGCCCCCGAGGTCTATAAAGGCTGGTACGACGCCGAGATGGCGATTCGCCGCGGGCCGCTCGACGCCACCGTCCGGGAACTGGTCAAGATCCGGGTTTCCCAGATCAACGGCTGCCTGTTCTGCATCGACATGCACACCACCGATGCCCGGCTGCACGGCGAAACCGAGCAGCGCATCTACTACCTGAACGCCTGGCGGGAGTCGGTGAAGTTCACCGATGCCGAGAAGGCCGCGCTCGCCTACGCCGAGGAGGTGACCACGCTCGGGCCGCACGGTGTGACCGACGAGGTGTGGGCCGGCGTCGAGAAGCACTTCGAGGAAGACGCCCGCGCGGGTCTGGTCGCGGTGACCGCCATGATCAACCTGTGGAATCGGATCGGGGTGCCGCTGCGGATGGAGCCGGCCGCGCCCTGAGTTCGACTGCGAATATGTCGGTGGTCTGAGCCAGGATGGAACTATGACCGAACTATCGCTGCGGGAATTGAACCGGACGCTGCTGGTGCGCCAGATGCTGGCCGAGCGGGTCGAGCTCACGCCGCTGGAGCTGGTCCGGCATCTCGTGGCGGTCCAGGGCCAGGAACCGAACTGGCCCTACGTCGGATTGTGGACGCGGCTGGCCGATTTCGCCCACGCCGACCTGGAATCCCTGCTGCAAGACCGGAAACTGGTGCGCTCCACCATGATTCGCCGCACGGTCCACCTGGCCACGGCCGAGGATTTCAGCTGGCTGCGTCCCACCGTGCAGCCCTGGATCGATGCGATGCTGAAAGCGGCCTACTACCGCGAGGAAATCGAAGGCGTCGATCTGGTCCGGCTGGCGGCCACCGGCCGCGAGCTCCTATCCGGTAAGGCGTTGTCCCGCAGCGATTTCGGCAAGCTGCTCGCCGAACACTTCCCGGAGCGGCACGTCCGCAGGCTCGCCGAATCGGTAGAAGTCATGGTCCCGCTGGCGCACAGCGCCGAAACCGGCTCCTGGGGCCGCTGGCGCAACCGCTACGTCACGGTCAGCCTCGCCGACGAATGGATCGGCACGCCGCTGACCCCGGCCGACCCGCGACAAATGATCCGCCGCTACCTGGCCGCCTTCGGCCCGGCCACCGTGGCCGACATGCAAGCCTGGTCCGGCACCACCAAACTGGCCGAGGTCATCGACGGAATGCGGTCGGAACTAACAGTTTTCACCGACGACCAGCACAAGGTGCTCTTCGATCTCCCTGACGCCCCGCTGGCCGACCCCGACCTGGAGGTCCCGGTCCGCTTCCTCCCCGCCTTCGACAACGCGGTCCTCGGCCACAAGGATCGCCGCCGCATCATCGCCGAGGAAGACCGGCAGAGCATCGCGAAGGAAGCCTCGGCCGGTGTTCCCATGTACCTGGTGGACGGCTTCGTGCACGGCCGCTGGGCCCTCGACGGCGCCACCCTGCGCATCACCCCCTGGCATCCGCTGCCCAGCGCCGACGAGGTAGCGGTGCGGGCCGAGGCGGAAGCGCTGCTGCCGTTCATCGCGCCGGGCGAAGAAAGCAAGGTTGTCATCGAGGGGTGATTCACGAAGTGGGGGCGGTCTTCTTCGGGCGGCGGCGGACTTCGCCCTGCTGGATGCGGACTGTGGTGCCCGACGGGTCGCGGAAGGCGGAGTCGCGGGGGCCCCAGGGGCGGTCGACGGGTTCCTGGAGAACTTCGGCGCCGGAGGCTTTGACGCGTTCGAAGGTGGCGTCGAGGTCGTCGGTGGTGAAGACGAGCATCGGGAGGATGCCCTTGACGAGGACGGCCTGCAGGGCATCGCCGTCTTCCTTGGAGCGGCCGGCGTGCGGGCGGGACAGGACGTATTCCAGGCCGGGCTGGGTGGGGCTGGTGAGGTTGACCCAGCGTTTGTCGCCGGAACCGAGGTCGTTGACGAGTTCCAGGCCCAGGGCGTCGCGGTAGAAGGCCAGGGACTCGTCGAAATCGAGGACCGTGATCTGGACGTACTGCAGAGCCAGGGAGGCCGGGCGGGGCGGTTCAAAAGGTGTGTTGCACATGAGAATTACGGTAGGCGCGCGGAGGGTCCCAGGGCTTCTCGATTCCTGATCACTGGTGTGCTTGGCTGATCCGATGCGGAAACGGACTCGGCTGACGGTCGGCGGTCTCGTGCTGGTGCTGCTGTGGGGTGAGTGGGCGAACTGGCGCGCCGCACGCCGCGGAGTGGGGTCCGCTCGCGGTGATTCCGAGGTCGTGGTGGTGCTGGGGTATCGCAATTCGGGTGCGCGGGCCAACGCCATGAACCGGTGGCGGGTGCGGGCCGGTTTGCGCTCCATCGACTCCGGTGCGGTCGATAGCCGGGTCCTGTTCTGTGGCGGCGCGTGCGCGGGGCCGCACAGCGAGGCGGCGCTGATGGCCGCGTACGCCAGAGATATTCGCGGGTACCGCGGCGCGTTCGTGTTGGAGGAGAAGAGCCGAAGTACCTGGGAGAACATCTCGTTCGCGATCCCATTTCTGCAGGACGCGGATCGGATCAAGATCGTGTCGGTCCCGCTGCACGCGGAGAAGGCCCGGCGCTACCTCGCGCGGCAGGACCCTGATCTGGCATCAAGGCTCGTTCCCGGCGCGGAGTATCGGTTCGGTGAGTGGATGCCACTGAAGCCGCTGCTCGCGCTCTACGGATTACGGAAGGACGCCCCGGGCCGCTAGCTCGGCGGCGCCGGGCTGGTTTCCGGCGTCGGGGTTGTCGTGAGTGGTTTGATGACCACCGGGTGGTTGACCCGATACGGGACGTTCTCCTCCGCTGTGTTCGCGAAAGCGACGACGCCACCGATGAAAATCGCGAGGCAGGCGCAGGCCCCGAGTACAGGTCGGAAGGCGTTTGCATGTCGGAGGACGTCGCTGAGGAAACCTTGTGTGGGCGCGTCGGACCGACCGCCTTCGTTACCCATCGCGACTCCCACCGACGAACCCCTATGGATTCGATCGGGCGATGCCCGGCGATAGTTACGGCCATTAGGCTCGGCGCATGAAATCTGTGTTGGTGACCGGGGCGGGACGCGGTATCGGTAAGGCGCTTTCGCTACGTTTGGCCGAAAAGGGCTGGCGGGTATATGCCGGAGTGCGAAAGATCGCCGATGGGGAGGCGCTGGCCGCCGAACACTCGGCGATTGTCCCGATTGTGCTGGATATCACCGACGCCGGACAGATCGCCGCACTCGATGAGGTACTGCCCGCTGAGCTGGATGCTGTCGTCAACAACGCGGGCATCGTGGTCGATGGCCCGGTGGAGACGCTCACCGTGGACGATCTGCGGCGGCAGTTCGAGGTGAACGTCTTCGGGACGATCGCGGTGACCCAGGCCGTGCTGCCGCGACTACGGACGAACAAGGGCCGGATCGTGTTCGTGTCCTCGCTCAGCGGGCGCATCTCGACCCCGGGGACCGGCGCCTACAACTCCTCGAAATTCGCGCTCGAGGGCATGGTCGACGCGCTGCGAATCGAGTTGCGGCCGTGGGGAATTCCGGTGTCGATGGTGGAGCCCGGCCCGACCGAAACCGACATGTGGGGCGGGGCGCTGGACATGGTCGACGCCGGCCTGGAACGTCTGACGCCCGCACAGCGCGAGCTGTACGGGCCGCAGCTGGCGGGCATGCGCAAGATGGCGGCGCAGGTCCAGAAGATCGCGGCCCCGGTCAAGACCGTCGTCGACGATGTGGAGCGCGCACTCACCGCGCGTAAACCGAAGGCCCGCTACGTTGTTGGACTGGCAGGCAAGGCGCAAGTCGTCGCCGCCTCTTTCACACCGACACCGGTGCTGGACACGCTCCTGTCCTTCGCGAGCGGCATCAAGCGCCGATGAGCAACGGGGTCACGATCGGGCAGGCGGCGGCCTTCGTCGGCGTCACGGTCAAGACCGTGCGGCACTATCACAAGCAAGGCCTGGTCGAGGAACCCGATCGCGACAGCTCCGGCTATCGCCGCTACGCCTCAGCGGACCTGTTGCGCCTGGTCCAGGTCCGGACGCTGGCCGCGGCCGGCGTGCCGCTGGCCGAGATCGGGCCCCTGCTCGACGCCGACGCCGCGCAGTTCGCCGCCGCGCTCGCAGGCGTCGAACGGGACCTCACCGCGCGGATCGAGGAACTGACCGCCCGGCGCGACACCCTGCACCGGCTCGCCGACGGCAACCGGGCGCTGCTCCCCGATCGCGCGGTGGCACTGCTGGAGCGGATGCCCGGCCTCGGCTTCGCCCCGGAGGAGGTCGCGGCCGCCCGGGAGGGTTGGGTGCTGGCCAAGGCCCTGGTGCCGGAAAGTTTCGACGAATACCTCACGCACCTCGGGAAAGCCCTGGAAGACCCGCAGTTCGTCGCCATCAGCCTGCGCGGTTCCCAGGTCGCGACCTGGGAACCGGATGACCCTCGCATCCCCGAACTCGCGGATACGATGGCAGACCACTACCTGGCCAACCCGGAGCAACTGAAGATCCTGACCGGGATGCAAGCCCGCACCGAAGCCGCGACCCGGTATCGGATCATCGCCCACCACGGCGAGGAGCAGGAGTCCGCCGCGGCGCAGGTGGTCGCGCTCATCGAAGCCAAGCTCCGCGCCGCGGGCATCTACATCCCCAGGCCGGACACACCCTGACAGCTCACCCCTTGACCGGGTACCGCCGATCCAGCTCCATGTTCAACTGCAGCACGTTCACCCGTGGCTCACCGAGGAACCCGATGGTGCGGCCTTTGCTATGTGCCGCAACGACTTCCTGCACCTGGTCGAAGGTGATCCCGCGCACCTCGGCGATCCGCGCGACCTGAATGGCCGCGTACTCGGGCGAGATGTTCGGGTCCAGGCCACTGCCACTGGCGGTCACGGCGTCGGCGGGGACGGCGGAGTCGGCGGGTGCGGCACCACGAATGGGCACGATCCGCCCGGCCGAATAGTCCTCGCCCGGCTTCGCGCATTCCACCGGAACACCCCGGTAGGAGCCGAGGAACGGCGTTGCCGGGCAGGCCTCGTTCACACTGACCACGCGGGTCGGACGCGAGACATCGCCATCCTTATCGCGCGGCCCGATGACCGAAAGCACGGCTCCGACACCCTCTTCGGTGCAGAACGGCCGGGATCCGTCGACCCCCTCACGGTCGCCGATCTCCTTGCTTCGCGTGCACACCTGCGTCAAAAGGCTTTTGCGCGAATCGGTATCGATGATGTCCTCGGGCCCGAGATTGCTCGCGGAGCTGGACATCGGGTCGTACCCGTCACCCGCCGCGGACGGCCGGCTCTGGAAGTACTGCGGCAGCGCCTTGCCGTCGGAATCGGTGAAGGACTGCCCGATCAGGCTGGAGCCCACCACCTTTCCATCGACCCGCTGCAGTGACCCCTCGGCTCCGTCGTGCAGTCCGGGGAGCTGGGCGAAGGCGTAAACCGCCAGGGGATAGACGATTCCGGTGATGGCGGTGAGGACCAATAGTGCGCGCAGCGCGGCGAGATGCTGCCGGATCCAGGTTGACAGTCGCATTTCAGGACATCCCAGGGAGGTGTTGGACGATCAGGTCGATGAGTTTGATGCCGATGAACGGCGCGACGATGCCGCCGAGCCCGTAGATCAACAGGTTGCGGCTCAACAGCTTCGACGCGTTGGACGGCGTGTAGTTCACGCCGCGCAGCGCCAGCGGAATCAGCGCGATGATGACCAGCGCGTTGAAGATGACCGCGGACAGGATCGCCGACTGCGGGCTGTGCAGCCGCATGACGTTGAGCAGGCCCAGGCCTGGGAACAGCGCCACGAACAGCGCGGGAATGATCGCGAAGTACTTGGCGATGTCGTTGGCGATGGAGAACGTGGTCAGCGCGCCGCGGGTGATGAGCAGCTGCTTGCCGATCTCCACGATCTCGATCAGCTTGGTCGGATCGGAGTCCAGATCGACCATGTTGCCGGCCTCTTTGGCCGCCGAGGTGCCGGTGTTCATCGCGACGCCCACGTCGGCTTGGGCCAGGGCGGGGGCGTCGTTGGTGCCGTCGCCGGTCATCGCGACCAGCCGTCCGCCGTCCTGTTCGGACTTGATCAGCGCCAGCTTGTCCTCGGGGGTGGCTTCGGCGAGGAAGTCGTCGACTCCGGCTTCGTCGGCAATCGCCTTGGCGGTCAAGGGATTGTCGCCGGTGATCATGACGGTGCGGATGCCCATACGGCGCATTTCGTCGAATCGCTCACGCATGCCCTGCTTGACGACGTCCTTGAGGTGGATCACGCCGAGTACCCGGGCGGTGCCGTCGACGGCCTCGCCGACGACCAGCGGGGTACCACCGGATGCGGAGATGCCGTCCACGATCGCACCGAGTTCCGGTGGGACCGAACCGCCTTGGGCACGCACCCATTCGGTGACCGCGCTGGCCGCGCCCTTGCGTAACTGCCTGCTGTCGACGTCCACACCCGACATCCGGGTCTGGGCAGTGAATTCCACCCAGTCCGCATGTGTCAGCTCGCCGGGGGAGCGCTCCCGCAGACCGTAGGCCGCCTTCGCGTAGACCACGATGGAGCGGCCCTCCGGGGTCTCGTCGGCGAGGCTGGAAAGCTGTGCCGCGTCGGCCAATTCGGCTTCGGTCACTCCGGGGACCGGATCGAAAGCCGAGGCCTGGCGGTTGCCGAGAGTGATGGTACCGGTCTTGTCGAGCAGCAGCGTGTTCACGTCACCGGCCGCTTCGACCGCACGCCCGGACATGGCCAGCACATTGCGCTGCACCAGCCGGTCCATGCCCGCGATGCCGATGGCCGAGAGCAGTGCGCCGATGGTGGTGGGGATCAGGCAGACCAGCAGCGAAACCAGCGCGATGCCGGTGATGCCGTTGCCGTCCAGCGCCAGGGCGTCGGCGACGCCGGGGTTGTTCTGCTTGGCGTAGATCGCCAGCGGCTGCAAGGTCACCACCGCGAACACGAAGATCAGCGTCAACGCGGCGAGCAGGATGTTCAGCGCGATCTCGTTCGGCGTCTTCTGCCGGGACGCGCCCTCGACCAGCGCGATCATCTTGTCGATGAAGCTGGCGCCGGGCTCCTGGGTGATCTGCACGACGATCCGGTCCGACAGCACCGTGGTGCCGCCGGTGACCGCGGAACGGTCACCCCCGGATTCCCGGATGACGGGTGCGGATTCGCCGGTGATGGCCGACTCGTCCACCGAGGCAATGCCTTCGACCACATCACCGTCACCGGGGATGATCTGCCCGGCCTCGACCACAACGTAGTCGCCGCGCCGCAACTCGGGGGCCGCGACGGATTCCTCCTGAGCGGACGCACCTGGCGACCAGTTCACCAATCGGCGGGCGACGGTGTCGGTCTTGGCTTTTCGCAACGAGTCGGCTTGCGCCTTGCCCCGACCCTCGGCTACCGCCTCGGCGAGATTGGCGAAAATCACGGTGAGCCACAGCCATACGACGATCGCCCACGCGAAGAAGGACGGCTGCGCGATCGCGAGCACGGTCGCCCAGACGGCGCCGAGTTCGACGATGAGCATCACCGGATTGCGCCACAGCGTGCGCGGATCCAGTTTGCGGATCGCGTCGGGCAGTGACTTCAGCATCATCTTGGGGTCGAGCAGGCCGCTCTTCTCGTTCCGCGGTTTCTGCGCGGTGGTCTCGGCCTCTTCTACTGCGGTACTGGACATTTCAGTGGATTCCCTCGGCGAGCGGCCCGAGCGCGAGCGCGGGCAGGAAGGTGAGCGCGACCAGGATGAACGTGACTCCGACGACCATGCCGACGAACTGCGGCCGGTGCGTGGGCAGCGTCCCGATCGACTCGGGGGTCTGGCCCTGCTGGGCCAGCGAACCGGCCAGGGCGAGCACGAAGATGATGGGCAGGAACCGGCCGAAGGCCATGGCCAGCCCGAGCGCGGTGTTGTACCAGTCGGTGTTGGCGGACAGGCCCGCGAACGCCGAACCGTTGTTGTTCGCCGCGGAGATGAAGGCGTACAACACTTCCGAGAGCCCGTGCGGTCCGGAGTTCAGCATCGCCGCCCGCTGCCCGGGCATAGCCATCGCAACGGCCGTCCCCACCAGCACGATCAGCGGGCTGATCAGGAAATACGCAGCGGCGAGCTTGATTTCGCGCGGCGTGATCTTCTTACCCAGATACTCCGGCGTCCGCCCGACCATCAGCCCGGCGATGAACACCGTGATGACCGCGAGGATCAGCATGCCGTAGAGCCCGGAACCCACACCGCCGGGCGCGATTTCGCCGAGTTGCATGTTGAACATCGCCATCATGCCGCCGAGGCTGGTGTAGGAATCGTGGAACGAGTCCACCGCACCGGTGGAGGTCAACGTGGTCGCCGAGGCGAAGGTGGCTGAATTCGATACGCCGAAGCGCTGTTCCACGCCCTCCATCGCGGCGCCGGCCGCGGTCGGCACGGTGCCGTGGTGCTGCAACTGGAAGACGTTCATCAGCGTCACGCTCAGCAGCGCGAGGGTGCCCATCACCGCCGCGATCGCGTACCCCTGCTTGGGTGAGCCGACCATGCGGCCGAAGGTGCGCGGCAGCGAGAAGCTGATCAGCAGAATCAGGAAGATCTCGATCCAGTTGATCCAGGTGTCCGGGTTCTCGAACGGGTGCGCGGAGTTGGTGTTGTAGAAGCCGCCGCCGTTGGTGCCGAGCTCCTTGATCACCTCCTGGCTGGCCACCGGGCCGCCCGGAATGGTCTGCGTTGCGCCGCCGAGGGTTTGGGCCACCTGATCGTGCAGGTGGAAGTTCTGGACGACACCGCCCGCGACCAGCACGAGCGCGGACACAAACGCGATCGGCAGCAGGATGCGCAAGGTGCCGCGCACCAGGTCCACCCAGAAGTTGCCGAGTTCCCCGGTGTGCCGGCGCGCGAAACCGCGCACCAGCGCCATCGCCACGGACATACCGACCGCGGCCGACACGAAGTTCTGTACCGCCAGCCCGCCCATCTGCACCAGGTGGCCCAGGGTGGATTCGCCCGCGTAGTTCTGCCAGTTCGTGTTCGTCACGAAACTGATCGCGGTGTTCCATGCCAGTCCGGCCGTCATCGGGGTGCCGGGGTCGTCGAGATGCCAGGGCAGGTGGCCCTGCAGCAGCAGGAAGAAGTAGAGGAAGAAGACGCTGATCGCGGAGAAGGCGAGCACGCTGCGCGCGTACACCGGCCAGGTCTGCTCGACCTCGGGTTGCACGCCGATCAGGCGGTAGACGACGCGCTCCGCACGAGAGTGCTTGCTGCTGTTGTAGACCCGGTACATGTAGTCGCCGAACGGCTTGTGCACCAGGACGAGCGCGAGGACCAGCGAAGCGAGGAAGACGATCCCCGCGGTAGTCGTGTTCACCTAGAACCTCTCGGGGAAGAGCAGGGCCGCGACCATGTAGATCGCGACGCCGATGGCCAGAATCAGACCGATCAGATTCGCGATCACAGCCGTTCCACCCCGCGCTGGATCAGGCCGAGCAGCGCGAAAACCGCCACGGTGACCACCGTGAACACCACGACAGACATGAATTCCACAACCTCCATTCGCGCTCCGGAGGGGAGCGCGCCAGGGCGAGTCAAGCCGTTGCAGGCGTCCCGGCCGGGTGTCCTGACGAGTCCTTAGCGCCGTGCCCGCGCGCATTGACGATTTCTTGACACCCGGGTCGAGATAGCTGAAAGGATGCCGTCAAAGTTCGAGGACAATTCGTCAACACACCGTAAAGATCCTGGGCAACTCGCCCACCGGGCCCGACAGTGGAGTGCTCACCAGGTCGGATTGTTCAGAGGGGTTCGTTGTGTCAGCTGTCACCATCGCCGTGCTCGCCGGGTTCATCGCTTGTGCGCTGATCATTCGCGGGCTCGAAACACGCGGGTCGATGCGCGCGAGCCGATCGACCCGGCGACGCGCAATGATGGATCAGTGAAACGCGGTCAACTTCGGATCTACCTCGGCGCGGCGCCGGGCGTGGGCAAGACCTACGCCATGCTCGGCGAGGCGCATCGGCGGCTGGAACGCGGCCGCGACGTGGTGGCCGCGGTGGTCGAGACGCACGGGCGTCCCAAGACCGCCGGACTGCTGGAGGGTTTGGAGCGGATCCCGCCGAAGCTGGTGTCCTATCGCGGCACCGAACTACCCGAGCTCGATGTCGAGGCGGTGCTGGCCCGCCACCCGCAGGTGGTGCTCGTCGACGAGCTCGCGCACACCAACGCGCCCGGCAGCGAGCACGAAAAGCGCTGGCAGGACGTGGAAGAGCTACTCGCGGCGGGCATCGACGTGGTGTCCACCGTCAATGTGCAGCACCTGGAGAGCCTCAACGATGTGGTCGAGCAGATCACCGGCATCCAGCAGCAGGAAACCGTGCCGGACGCGGTGGTGCGCGGGGCGGATCAGGTCGAACTGGTCGACATCACGCCGGAAGCGTTGCGGCGCAGGATGTCCCACGGCAACGTCTACAAGGCCGAGAAGGTCGACGCGGCGCTGCGGAATTACTTCCGGCCCGGAAATCTCACCGCGCTAAGGGAATTGGCGCTGCTGTGGCTGGCCGATCAGGTGGATTCCGCGCTGGCGAAATACCGCGCGGACCACAAGATCACGGAGCTGTGGGAGGCCCGCGAACGCGTTGTCGTCGCGGTGACCGGCGGCCCGGAATCGGAGACGGTGGTCCGTCGCGCCAGTCGCATCGCGACGAAATCGAGCGCCGATCTGGTGCTGGTGCATGTGGTGCGCGGCGACGGTCTGGCCGGGGTGTCGACCGAGCGGTTGCACCGGCTGCGCGAGCTGGCGGCGAGTTTGAACTCCAGCCTGCACACCGTGACCGGCGACGATGTGCCCACGGCGCTGCTGGAATTCGCGCGTGAGGTGAATGCCACACAGCTGGTGCTGGGCACCTCGCGGCGCTCGCGCTGGGCGCGGATCTTCGACGAGGGCATCGGCTCGGCGGTGGTGCAGCGCTCCGGCAAGATCGACGTGCACATGGTGACGCACGAGCAAGCCAACTCCGGCGCTCGACGGTTGCCGTTCTCCGCGAAGCAACCGGTGACCGCGTGGATCGGCGCGTTGCTGATCCCGTTGCTGGTCTGCGGGATCTGCATGCTGCTCGATCGCGTCCTGGAACTCGGTGGGCTCAGCGCCCTGTTCTTCGTCGGGGTCGTAGCGGTCGCACTGCTGGGCGGCGTTGTGCCCGCGGTGTTTTCGGCCCTGCTGTCCGGGATGCTGTTGAACTGGTTCTTCGCCCCGCCCCGGTACAGCCTCACCATCTCCGAGCCGGACAGCTTCGTCACTGTTGCGGTGCTGCTCATCGTGGCGGTGGCGGTGGCGGCGCTGGTCGAGGTGTCCGCGAAGCAGACCCGGCAGGCGCGCAAGGCGTCGCGGCAGGCCGAACTGCTGACCATGTTCTCCGGCGCGGTGCTCTACGGCGCGGACCTGCCGAAGTTGCTGGAACAGATCCGCGAGACCTACGGACAGAAGTCGGTGAGCATGCTGTGCGGTGACCGGGTGATCGCCGGGACCGGGGAGAACCCGCCGCAACGGGTTACCGACGCGGACACCACGATCGAGGCCGGTGACGCGTCCAGCTTGCTGCTGTTGTCCGGGCGGACGATCGAATCCGGCGACCGGCCCGTGCTCAACGCGGTGGCCAACCAGGCGGCCGCGTTGGTGCGCCAGGCGCGGCTCGCCGAGGAGGCCGGTGCCGCCGCGGCGTTGCTGGAAGCGGACCGGTTGCGGCGGGCGCTGCTCTCCGCGGTCAGCCACGATCTGCGCACGCCGCTCGCCGGGGCGAAGGCCGCGGTGTCGAGCCTGCGCAGCGACGACATCGAGTTCTCCACCGAGGACACCGCCGAATTGCTGGAAACCATCGAGGAATCCGTGGACCAGCTGACCGCGCTGGTCGGCAACCTGCTCGATTCGTCCCGCCTCGCAGTCGGGGTGGTGACACCGCAACTGCGGCAGGTGTACATGGACGAGGTGGCGCATCGGGCGCTGGTGAGCGTCGGCATGGGCGCGCGCGGTCTGCGCCGGGCGGCGATGAATCGGGTGCGGGTGGAGGTCGGCGAGGTGTCGGTACGCGCCGACCCAGGTCTGCTGGAGCGTGTGCTGGCCAACCTCGTCGACAACGCGCTGCGGCACTCGCCCCGGGACACTCCGGTCCGGGTGACCGCGGAAACCACCGGCAACCGGGTGTCGATCGCGGTGGTGGACACCGGACCAGGGGTCGCGCCCGGCAGCGAAGAGCAGTTGTTCGAACCGTTTCAGCGCCTCGGCGACCGCGACAACACCACCGGTGTCGGCCTCGGACTGTCCGTGGTGCGCGGCTTCGTGGAGGCGATGGGTGGCACAGTGCACGCCGAACCGACCCCGGGCGGCGGCTTGACCATGCTGGTGGACCTGCCCGCGGACGACAGTTCGGCCGCGGCCGCCACCGGCGAGTTCGTGGAGCTGCGCGGCGGCTCGGTCCGCGCGGCAAGGAACCGGCAATGACGACAGAGGTGAGTGGACTCGCGATGACAGACAAGACCGCGGCGCCGCCGCCGACCAAGGTACTGGTCGTCGACGACGAACCGCAGATCGTGCGCGCCCTGCGCATCAACCTGTCGGTGCGCGGCTACGAGGTGATGACCGCGGGCACCGGCACGGCAGCCTTGCGCATCGCCGCCGACAAACATCCCGATGTGGTGATCCTCGACCTCGGCCTGCCCGACATCGACGGGATCGATGTGCTCGCCGGCTTGCGTGGCTGGACCTCGACGCCGGTGATCGTGCTGTCGGCTCGCACCGACTCCGCCGACAAGGTCGAAGCGCTGGACGCGGGCGCCGACGACTACGTGACCAAACCCTTCGGCATGGACGAACTGCTGGCTCGGCTCCGGGCCGCGGTGCGCCGCGGCGCGGGCGATCCGGGAACGCACGAACCCGTGGTCGAGACCGCGTCGTTCACGGTCGACCTGGCCTTGAAGAAGGTCACCAAGAACGGCGCCGCCGTGCATCTGACGCCCACCGAGTGGGGCATGCTCGAGATGCTGGTCCGCAATCGCGGCAAGCTCGTCGGGCGCAAGGAGCTGCTGCGCGAGGTGTGGGGACCGGCCTACGCGACCGAAACCCATTATCTGCGGGTGTATCTGGCGCAGTTGCGGCGCAAGCTCGAGGACGATCCCGCGCACCCCAAGCACTTGCTCACCGAGGCCGGGATGGGGTACCGGTTTCAGGAATAGGAATGTGTCAGTTCTGGCCGACGTTCCTACGCGTGCACTGGATGACCTCGACGAGATGGCAGGATCGTGACCATGGCTGAAGAAACCCCGACCACCCTGTGGGTCGAACGCACAGGTACCCGGGCCTACACCGGCCGCAGCTCGCGCGGCGCGGAAGTGCTGATCGCGAGCCAGGGCGTGCCCGGCGCGTTCACCCCGGGTGAGCTGCTGAAGATCGCGCTGGCCGGCTGCTCCGGTCTGAGCGCGGACTTCACGCTCTCGCGCCGCCTCGGCGACAACTTCGACGCGACCATCCGCGTCTCCGGCGACGCCGACCGGGAGAACGAGGTCTACCCGCAGCTGGACGAGCAGTTCGAACTCGACCTCAGCGAACTCGACGACGCCACCCGGGACCGGCTGCTGGTCGCGGTGCAGCGCGCGATCGACAAGGCGTGCACCGTCGGGCGGACCCTGAAGGCGGGCACCAAGGTCAACCTGAACTTCGACGTCGACGCCTAGATGGACGGCGTCCGGCTGAGCGCGTGGGTGCACGGCACGGTGCAGGGAGTCGGGTTCCGCTGGTGGACCCGCTCCCGCGCACTGGAACTCGGGCTGAGCGGGTATGCCCGCAATTCGCGGGACGGACGCGTCCATGTCATCGCCGAAGGATCGCGGGCGGCCGGGGAGAAGTTGCTCGGCCTGTTGCGTTCCGGTGAAACACCTGGCCGGGTGACCCTGGTTGTGGAAAGCTGGGAGCCCGCGCGGGGTGATATGTCCGGATTCGAGGAGCGGTAGTGAGGGCGGATCGGTGAGCACGCAAAACCCGGGCGACGGTGAGCCGGACAAGACGGAACCGCAGCGCCCCGAACTCGCGCTGCCACCCGAGGAACCCCGGTTCGGCAGCATTCAGCGCCAGGAACCCGGCCGTACCCAGCCGCGCCCGCCGACCGTGGCCGAGTCGCGCGCCCGGGACAAGGCGCGCAAGAAGGCCGATCAGGAGCGCCGCGCGGCCGAAGCCGCCGAGGCAGCCAAGAAGAAGACCCGCAAACGCGTACTGATGGGCAGCGTCGCCGTCGTCGGCGTCGCCGGGCTCGTCGGCGGCGGATACCTGGTCTACAAGGCTGTCAACAAGCCCGACCAGGTCACCGCGTCCTGCGTGCAGATCGATCAGAACGGCAAGGAAGTCGTCGTCCCCGACGACAAGTGCGGTCCCGGCCGGCAGAACTTCAGCGACAACGACGGCTGGCACGGCGGACTCGGCGGGCTGATCATCCTCGGCGGCTGGCCGCAGTATCGCTACTACTACGGGGGCACACCGACCATCGGGCAGGCGCCCGCCGGCGGCAGCACCGTCAAACCCAAGGGCGCGGAGATCAAAACCAAGAGCGGCACCACGGTGCAGCGCGGCGGGCTCGGCAGCAAGAGCTCGGGCGGGGGGTCCTAGTGCGGCGGGTACGCGGAACGCCCAGGCCTGGATGGAAGAAGATCATCGAGGAGCAGGGCCTCGTCTACGGTTCGCCCGGCCGCGATGCCAGTGGCCAGCCCCGCCCGTATTGGGACGAGTCGGTGCACTACGAGTTCGACATGGACGAAATCCTCGCGCTGGAAGCGGATGTCGAGCTACTGCACTCAATGTGCCTCAACGCCGTCGAGCAGGTGATCCTGACCGAGCGCTTCCGGGATTTCGGTCTGCCCGAATGGACTTGGGCGCCGATCACCGAATCCTGGCGGCGCAGTGACCCTTACGTGTACGGGCGGTTCGATCTGCGCTACGACGCGCGCCGGCCCGCGAAACTCCTTGAGTACAACGCGGATACGCCGACCTCACTGCTGGAGGCGGCGATCATCCAGTGGCACTGGCTGACCACGCAGTATCCCGGCGACGATCAGTGGAATTCGTTGCACGAGAAGCTCGTCGAGCGGTGGACCGAGTTGCGGGATGTGCTGCCCTCGGCGCAGCTGCATTTCGCGTGGTCGTCGGCCGATGGCTCCGGCGAGGACAACGTCACCACGGCTTACATGCAGGAGACCGCTGCCGAAGCCGGGTTCGACACCATCGCGCTGCCCATCGAGGAAGTCGGATTCGACACCGAGCTGGATCGTTTCGTGGATCTGGCCGAGGCGCCGATCGAGTCCATCTTCAAGCTCTACCCGTGGGAGTGGGTGCTCGACGACGACTTCGGTAAGCGGGTGATCGCGAGCCTGCCCGCGACCATGTGGGTCGAACCGCTGTGGAAGACGCTGCTGAGCAACAAGGCCATCCTCGCCGTGCTGTGGGAGATGTACCCCGGGCACCCGAATCTGTTGCCCGCCTACCTCGATCAGCCCAATGAGCTCACCGAATACATTCGCAAACCGAAACTGGGCCGCGAAGGCGCCAATATGACGATCGTCGGCGCGGGGCTGGAAACCGCGACCGGCGGCGTGTACGGCGCCGAAGGGTTCGTCTACCAATTGCTCGACCCGCTACCGGAATTCGACGATATGCGACCGGTCCTCGGTGCTTGGATGGTCGGGGACAGTTCCGCGGGCCTCGGCATCCGCGAGACCGCGGGCTTGATCACCGACGACGGCGCCGCCTTCGTTCCCCACCGCATCCCCACCACTTAACTGTTCCCGGAAGGACTTTCGATGACCACACTTGCCCTCGAGCAGGACTACTGGCGCCTGCTCGGCGAAGGCGTCGGGGCCATCATCCTGTACGCGATCATCGGCCTGGCACTGATGTTGATCGGCTTCTACGCCATCGATCTCACCACCCCGGGCCGGTTACGCGGCCTGGTCGCCGAGGGCAAGCCCAACGCCATCGTCGTCACCGCCGCGGGCATCATCAGCATGGCGTTCATCGTGGTGATCGCCATCTACACCTCCGGCGGCGACCTGCTCGAAGGCCTCATCGCCTCCACCGTCTTCGGCCTCATCGGCATTGCCGCACAGGTCCTTTCGGTGCGCGTGCTGGAGCGTGCCATCGGCATCGACATCGGCAAGGCGCTGCACGCGGATACCTTCACCCCCGCCTCCCTCGCTGTCGCGGCCGCTCATTTCGCACTTGGCCTGGTAGTTGCTTTCGCGATCTTCTGAGTCGCCTCGCGCGCTTCTGAGATCGAAACCGGTCCGGGTCGGCGGCGACCTGCTCGTCTGGGGCGCCACGGTGGCGGGCGCGGCCGGGATCGCACTGCACTTCAGCCGGTCGTCGTGGCGCTGGCTGGTTTTCGCCGCGTCGGTCGCGCCGTACCTGATGTGCGCCGCACTCGTGGCGGCGCTGGCGTTTACGGTCCTCAGGCGCTGGGCCGGGGCAGCGGTGGCGGTCGTGGTGACCGCCGCCGCGGTGTGGACCCAGCTACCGCTGTACGTCAGCGACTCGGGCACCGAGAACGGCCCCGAGCTGACGGTCATGCAAGCCAACCTGCTGTTCGAAGGTGCTGACCCGCGTGCCCTGGTCGAGGAGGTCCGCACCCGCCGCGTCAGCATCTTGACCGTCAACGAACTCACCCCGGCGGCCCTCGACGATCTCACCCGCATCGGCTTGGATCAACTCCTGCCTTACCGCTATGTCTCCCCGGGTAGAACCGCTACTGGCACCGGCATCTGGAGCGCCTACCCGCTCACCGACACCATCGAATACGACGGCTACGTCCTGAATCAACTCTCCGCCACCGCAACACTTCCCGGCACCGGCCCGGTTACCGTCTACGCCTTCCATCCGGTTCCGCCGATCTACGGCACCGACGTCTGGGCCGACGAACTTTCCCGCCTCCGCGCGATTCTCGACCGCGCCCCCGCCGGCCGACCCGCCATCGCGGGCGGCGACTTCAACGCCACCTTCGATCACTTCCAGTTCCGCGCAATGCTTTCGGGCCGCTTCCACGATGCTGCCGAACAATCCGGTGCCGGACATCTGGTCACCTATCCCACGGACAAGCTCTACCCACCCGTCGTAGGCATCGACCACATCCTCCTTGCCGACGCCCACGCCACCGAGGTGGAAACAGTCTCCCTGCCCGGCGCCGACCACCGTGCCCTGGTAGCTCGCCTCCGGCTGGCGTCCCCCTCCGCCTAGCGTGCCTCCCAGGGCAACTCGACCGAACGCCAGTGCGGCGCATCGAAATCGTCTCCGGCATCGATGCGGTCGCGATGCCGCACCACTTCGGTCGTCGAGCCATTGCCCGTGATCGAATTCGGCTGGGCCTGGGTCAAAGGCCGGACGAGTCGGCCGGGCACCTCGTAGCCTGGTACTCCACGGTTATGCGACTCGGGAGTTGCGATGGCCTACGAACTCAGCGCGGTGATCGGCGAATTGGCGTTGCTCGAAGCGATCGGCCGCGAAAACGGCGTCCCCGTCATCCCGCTCGCGCAGGGCTTCGCCCTGATCCCGCTCACCGACGAAATCACGACCGTCCTGCTGGCGCCGAGCCGCCGCTTCGAAGAAGTGCTGCGCAAATGGTCGACCCGCGGCCCGGTCATCTACGCCTGGTCCGAAATGCATGCCGGCCTAGGCGTTCAAGCCGCCACTATCTGGGAAAACGGCGCCGTCGCTTACCACGAAACCGGATACCCCAGCCACGGCCCGATCTCCATCGCCCTGCAACGCCTGGGCGTGGCCGGTGCCACCGACCGCCGTGACGAATTCGACCTCGTCGGCCTGGGTCGCCATCGCCGCACCAGCGCCTGGCTCCCGGCTCCGCCGGACTGATTCCATCTGCGCCGGACTGATTGCAGCTGCGCGCGCTCCCGGCCGCTGCCCCGTGGCACTGCGGGCAAACGGCTAGGGCGCACGCAGGGGTGCCGTCAGTGGCCGCGCGCGAGCCAGTCGGCGAGGGACGGCTTTTCGGTGCCGATGGTCGTGGTGTCGCCGTGGCCGGTGTGGACCGTGGTTTCCTCCGGGAGCGTGAGCAGGCGGTCGCGGATCGAGTCGATGATGGTGTCGAAGTCGGAGTAGGAGCGGCCGGTGGCGCCGGGGCCGCCGGAGAACAGCGTGTCGCCGGTGAACAACGCCGCAAGGTCCGGGGCATGCAGGGAGACCGAGCCGGGGGAGTGGCCCGGGGTGTGCAGGATGTCGATATCGGTGCCCGCCACCGTGATTCGTTGCTTGTCGGCCAGGGATTGGTAGTCGACGTCGGGATGGGTCATGCGCCAGAGGACTTCGTCGGCGGGGTGCAGAAAGACGGGCGCATCGAAGTGGCGGGAGAGGTTGGGTGCCACTGTGATGTGGTCGTTGTGGGCGTGGGTGCAGAGGATGCCCACAACCTGGCGGTCGCCCACCGCGTCGACGATGGGTTCGGTGTCGTGCGCGGCATCGATGATGAGGACCTCGGTGTCGTCGCCGATCAGCCAGATGTTGTTGTCGACGTCCCAGGTGCCGCCGTCGAGGGCGAAGGTGCCCGAGGTGATGACGCGGTCGATGCGACTCACAGGACCACCACCGAGCGCAGGACCTCGCCCGCGTGCATGGCGTGGAAAGCCTTCTCGACCTCGTCGATGGTGATCCGCTCGGAGACGAAGCGATCCAGTGGGAGGCGGCCCTGCCGGTACAGGTCGATCAGCAGCGGGAAGTCGCGTTCGGGGAGGCAGTCGCCGTACCAGGAGGACTTCAGCGCACCGCCGCGGGAGAACATGTCGATCAGCGGCATCTCGAGCGTCATGTCGGGCGTGGGGACGCCGACCAGGACGACGGTGCCGGCGAGGTCACGACCGTAGAAGGCCTGCTTCCAGGTTTCGGGGCGGCCGACCGCCTCGATGACGACATCCGCGCCGAAGCTGTCGGTGAGTTCCTGGATGCGTTCGACAACGTCCTCCGACGACGCGTCGATGGTGTGGGTGGCGCCGAACTCCTTGGCCCACTCCAGTTTCCGGGCATCGCGGTCGATGGCGATGATGGTGCGGGCACCGGCGAGGCGAGCGCCCGCGACGGCCGCGTCGCCGACGCCGCCACAGCCGATAACCGCCACAGTGTCACCGCGCGAGACGTTTCCGGTGTTCATGGCGGCACCGATACCGGCCATCACGCCACAGCCGAGCAGTCCGGCGACGGCCGGGTCGGTGCCGGGATCGACCTTGGTGCACTGCCTTTCGTGCACGAGGGTCTTATCGGCGAAGGCGCCGATACCGAGGGCGGGGCTGAGTTCGGTGCCGTCGGCGAGCGTCATCTTCCGGCTGGCGTTGCTGGAATCGAAGCAGTACCAGGGGCGCCCGCGCTTACAGGCTCGGCATTCGCCGCAGATCGCACGCCAGTTCAGCACCACGAAGTCGCCGGTTTCGACGTGGGTGACCGCGCTGCCCACCGTCTCCACGATGCCCGCCGCTTCGTGACCGAGCAGGAACGGGAACTCGTCGTTGATCCCGCCCTCGCGGTAGTGCAGATCGGTGTGGCACACGCCGCAGGCCTGCACGCGCACCACGACATCGTGCGGGCCGGGATCCGGGATCACGATATCGACGAGTTCGACAGGGGCGCCTTTACTGCGGGCGACGACGCCGCGCACGGTCTCGGACACGAACAACCTCCTCGATCAACGTGCCAACGGCGGCACCGGTCCCATATTGCCGTGCGCATGCCTGCAAGTCACACCAATCGGACCCGACCCGCGGCGGGGCCCGGTCACGGGCACCAAGATGGAGAAAGCACCACAGGCGTAGTGAAAGGAAACCGCTCATGGGAACTCTGGATGGCAAAGTCGCCCTCGTCTCCGGCTCCGGCCGCGGCATCGGCCGGGAGATCGCGCTGAAGCTGGCCTTCGAGGGCGCGAAGGTGGTGGTCAACGACCTCGACGCCGGCCCCGCCAAGGAGACCCTGGCGGCGATCGACTCCGGTGGCGGCCAAGCGGTTTCGTGCATCGGCAGCGTCACCGACGAGGGTTTCGCCGAACGCTTCGTACAAACCGCCGTCGACGAGTTCGGCGGCCTCGACATCATCGTCAACAACGCCGGCTACACCTGGGATTCGGTAGTTCAGAAGATGACCGACGAACAGTGGGACGCCATCCTCGACGTCCACCTCAAGGCACCCTTCCGCATCCTGCGCGCCGCCCAACCGGTAATCAGCGGCCTGGCCAAACAGGCAAAAGAGAACGGCGAACCGGTGCCGTGCCGCAAGGTAGTCAACATTTCCTCACTGGCAGGCACGGGCGGCAATGCGGGACAGGCGAACTACTCCGCCGCCAAAGCAGGCATCATCGGCCTCACCAAGGCAATGGCCAAAGAATGGGGCCGCTACAACGTCACCGTCAACGCCGTCGCCTTCGGCATGATCAAAACCCGCCTCACCGACGCCCCCGCCGGCGGCAGCACCATCGACATCGAAGGCAAAGAAATCAAAGTCGGCGTCAACCCGAACCTGATCACCGCCATGGAACAGATGATCCCCCTGGGCCGCAGCGGCACCCCTCGCGAGGCCGCAGGCGCCGTCTACCTCTTCACCCTCCCCGAATCCGACTACGTCAGCGGCCAAACCCTGGTCTGCGGCGGCGGCTTCAACCTCTGACGTCGCTGCGCTCCCAATCGACGACCTGATCGATGAGCCATTGCGGCTCATCGGTCGGGAGGTCGTGGCCCGAGGTCGGATGCACCCGCAGGGGTGCGCCGGTCTTTGTTGCGATTGCAACCGAACACTTGTGGGAGACAAGGCGATCGCCGGTCGAGGTGATCACCAGCATCGGCGTGGTCGTCGTCGGAGTCATCCGGAAGGTGATCCCGGCGCGTAGCTGATTGAGCTTGCTGGCGCGGGAGGGCGCGGCTTCGCGCTGCCACTGCGCCCATTGCTTGCCGAGCGAATCCAGTTCGGCGTCTGGCTTGTTCGAGGAGATGCCCAGGACGGTGCGTTCGAACTTGTCGGGGTCGCCGAGCTCGCCGCGCGCGACACTGCGGAAAAGCCTTGTCAGGAACGCGGGTTGGGCACGGTCCCACAGTGTGGCCGTATTGCCCGCCGAACTGTTGATGACCACGGCGCGCTCGAATTCGCCCGGGTAGCGGGCGATCCAGTCCAAGGTCACCATGCCGCCCAGCGAGATCCCCATGATCGACCACTTCTCGGCGCCGCGCAGCTCGCCGAAGCGGGCTCGGATGTCGTCGGTGATGGCGGCGATGCGGGCCGGGGAGGTGCGGTGATGCTGGCTGCCGAACCCGGGCGGGTCGATCGTGTGCACCTCGGTATTCATTGCGGCCGCGAACTTCTCGGGGAAATCACCCCAGTGCCTGGCATCGCGGGTGAGTCCGCGGATGAGCAGCCATTTCATCGAGACATCGTCACATCGTCCGGCTGGCCGGGCAATGGGCATGGTGACAGAACCTATTGACATTCCATTGTGGAGGGTTCAGTATGGAGTCACATTCCAATGTGGAATATGGACTCCGAAGGAACCCAACATGGACATCACCTCCGGCACCCGCGCCTCCGACGCCGAACGCGACAATGTCGTAAACCTCCTCGCCCGGCACATGGCCGACGGCCGCCTCGACCTGGCCGAATACGACAAGCGAGTGGCTCAGGTCTACGCGACCACCACCCGCGAAGACCTCGACTCGGTACTCACCGACCTGCCCAAGCTCTCCAAAGAAGCCCCCGGCGGCTTCGCCAAAGCCGCGTCCGCCCGGCGCTACCCGATCTGGCAGCAGATCGAAGCAAGCTCGTGGCTCGGCGTCAGCCTCCTGGTGCTGGGGATCTGGGCCGCCATCTCTCTCGGCGTCGGTGAGTTGACGTACTTCTGGCCAGTCTGGGTAATCGGCCCGTGGGGTGCGGTGCTGGCGTTCCGCATGCTCACCGGCTTCGAATCCGGCAAGTGTCACGCAGTGCGGCGCTGATCGCCTACCGCTCACAGAATTGGTGGTGACCCACCATGCTGGTAATTCATATCGTCTCCGGCACCCTCGGCCTCCTGCTCGGCCCGGCCGTCATGTGGCTGGACAGCAGAGGCCGTGGTCGCCTCGCCGGTTATGCCTACGTGTGGACGGTCGTAGTCATCTGCGCCTCGGCGACCGTGCTGGTACTGACCGTCCGCCACGACCTGTGGTGGCTGATCCCCGTCTCCGTCCTCACCCTCGGCCTGACTCTCCTTGCCCGCCAGGCCCTTTCGCATCGCGGCACCGGCTGGAGCCATGCCTACGTACACGGGCAGGGCGGCTCCTACATCGCCCTGATCACCGCCACGATCGTGGTGAGCTTTGCTCTCGAGGCCGGCCCGCTGACCGGTCCGAGTCAACTCATCGCCTGGCTCGGACCGACAATCATCGGCACCCCACTGATCGAACTCTGGCGGCGCAAGCTGGACTGTCAGCGTCCGTGGCGCGAACGAGACTGGGTTGCGCGAGGGGTGTCGTCGTAATCCACGTCGTAGTCGTGCCGCGAGTCGAGACGATTGAGCGGGACCTGGACCGGGCGGTCGGTGACAGCTTGGCCGCGGCGTGCGGTGCGATCAGGTGCGGGACGAGCGGGTCGATCGGAATCGTTGCGGCTCGGGCGCTCCCGCCGAACCGGCGCCGAGCGGTCGGACGAGCGCTGCGGGGGCAGGTCCGGTTGGGGACGCCGGCTGCGCCGCGGCGAATCTTCGCGCAGGTCCGGGAGGCGTTGCTCGGGTCGAGCACTCACCTCATCCCGTCGGGGCTGTGAACTGCGACGTGAGGGCGCGGGCTGATCGACGGAGGGGCGTTTCCGCGGGGCTCGCGAGGTGGTCTGCTCGAACTCCGGACGCGAGCGCCGGGGTGGAGTCTCCGGCTCGAGATCCGGTTCGACCTGGCGGCGACGCGGCAGCTCACTCGCCGGCTGGGAATTGCGCTGCCGCTCAGCAGCCCCGGCGCGCTGACGTGGCGCTTCCGGACTCGCGATCCGGCTTCGCGGGGACGCCTTGGGTAGACCCAGCTTCATCACCGGAAGTTCGCGGGTGACCTCGGTGGGGTTGTCACCCTTCTCCCGATACGTCGCGGGCACCTCCTGTGCGCGCAACCACGCACCCGGGTCGTCGCGGCCGTTCCGATCCAGTTGCGGGATGGTCTTTTCCAGCAGTTTCAGCAGGTCACTGCCGTCGTCGCCGAGGGCGGCACGGATGGCGGGGAAGGCGGCGGGGCGGAAGGTCCAGGACCATTCGTAGTCGGTCTCCAGGTCGCGCCCGTGCAGGACGAGGTTCCCCGAGCGGGCGATACGACCGCGGATGATCCGCTCCTCGGTTTCGAAATGCAGGCCTGCGGTGCCGGTCTTGCCATTCCGTGCGGACCGCTCGTCGATCATGATCTCGAACCACGCCGCGCCGATTCCGGCCATGCCGAAAGCCGCCGCGAGCAGGATCTCCACCCAGACGTCGGAAAACATCGAGCTCCTGCTGCTTTCACAGGCATAGAGGAACAGCAGGCTCCCGACGACGAGCGCGGCGATCCGAGCGAGCCGGTAGCTGGTGCTGGTCCCGAACAGGGGTGGCATCGGCGGATACTCCCGAATGACTGACCATTTCGAGCGACCTGACAAGCAGTCGCAAACGGTGCGCTGGCAAATCAGGGTGGATGGTATGTGCCCAGGGTGTCCGGTACCGGGATTTGGTGATCACGGGTTGGCATCGAATCTGAATGTGTCAGCTGACCAGTTTCGGCAAACCTTCCGCACACCGAAATGTGCCTGTGCCCGGGCGAACTCGATAGTCTGGTGCGAGTCGCCGCCGTCGAACCCGTGATGCGCTCCCCGCGTACCAGACGGTCGGTGCGGGGTGGATATCATGGCTGGTCGCCCGCCCCGATCATGCCGACTCCCGAAAGGTCGTCGAATTGCATTTGAAGAGTCTGACGTTGAAGGGATTCAAGTCCTTCGCGTCCGCGACGACCCTGCGGTTCGAACCCGGGATCACCTGCGTGGTCGGTCCGAACGGTTCCGGCAAATCGAATGTCGTCGACGCACTGACCTGGGTGATGGGCGAGCAGGGCGCGAAAGCGTTGCGCGGCGGCAAGATGCAGGACGTCATCTTCGCGGGCACCACGGGCCGCGCGCCGCTCGGTCGCGCCGAAGTCACGCTGACCATCGACAATTCCGACGGCGCACTGCCCATCGACTACGCCGAGGTGTCGATCACCCGGCGCATGTTCCGCGACGGCGCCGGTGAGTACGAGATCAACGGCAGCAGCTGCCGTTTGATGGATGTGCAGGAACTGCTCAGTGACTCCGGTATCGGCCGGGAAATGCACGTCATCGTGGGGCAGGGGCAGCTCTCGGCGATCCTGGAATCGCGCCCGGAGGATCGGCGCGCGTTCGTCGAGGAGGCCGCCGGTGTGCTCAAGCACCGCAAGCGCAAAGAGAAAGCGGTGCGCAAACTCGAGGCGATGCAGGCGAATCTGGCGCGCCTGACCGACCTCACCACCGAATTGCGCCGCCAGCTCAAGCCGCTCGGCCGGCAGGCCGAAGTGGCGCGGCGGGCGCAGACCGTGCAGGCCGACCTGCGGGACGCGCGATTGCGTTTGGCCGCCGACGATCTGGTGACGCGGCGCGGCGAGCTGGAAAGCCAGCAGAGTAAAGAGGCCTACGCGCGCGAGCAGCACATCACGGTGCAATCCGAGCTCGACGCCGCCAACGCGGTGCTGGCGCAGCAGGAATTCCAGTTGTCGCGGCTGACCCCGAGCGCGGAGGCGGCGGCACAGATCTGGTTCCAGCTCTCGGCGCTGACCGAACGGGTGAACGCGACCATCCGGATCGCCGGTGATCGGGCGCGTCATCTGGATACCGAAGTGCAGGTCGGCACCGGCCGCGACCCCGACCAGCTGGAAGCCGAAGCCGCGCGGGTGGAGGCCGAGGAGGCCGAACTGCGGGAGACCGTGGAGATCGCGGCCGAAACCCTGGAGGCGGCGCGCGACGCGCTGGCCGAACGCGAGTACGCCGCCAAAGCCGCCGAGCAGGCGCATCTGGCCGCGGTGCGCGCGATCGCCGACCGGCGCGAAGGTCTGGCGCGACTGTCGGGGCAGGTCGATACCTTGCGCACCAAGGCGCAGTCGATGGACGCGGAGATCGCGCGACTGTCGGGAGCGATCACCGAGGCCCGGCACCGCGGGGAGGCCGCGCAGGCCGAATTCGACACGGTGCAGAGCGAACTCGGTGAACTCGATGCCGGTGAGGCCGGGCTCGACGCCCAGCACGAGCACGCGGTGCAGGCGCTGGAGCTGGCCGATCAGCGGGTCAAGGAACTGCGCGAACAGGATCGCGACGCCAGCAAGCTGGTCGCGTCGCTGAGCGCGCGGATCGAAGCGCTGAGCATGGGTTTGGCGCGTCGCGACGGTGCGGCCTGGCTGGTGGAGAACCAGACCCAGGGGCTGCTCGGCCCGCTCTCCGGATTGCTGCGCGTACACAACGGATTCGAAGCGGCCGTGGCCGCGACACTGGGTCCGCTGGCCGACGCGGTCGCCGCCGACGGCGCTGCCAGTGCGCACGCCGCGGTGCGTTCGTTGAAGGAAGCCGATGGGGGACGGGTCGCGCTGGTCTTCGGAGCGGACAAGGCCGGACCGCTGCCGGATGGTGGGCTGCCGGGTTCGGCGCGCTGGCTCGCCGACGTGGTGGACTGCCCGGACTCGGTGCGCGGCGCCATCGCGGCTTTGACCGCGGGCGTGGCGGTGGTCGAGAACCTTTCCGCCGCAACCGAACTGCTGCGGGCCCGCCCGGAACTGCGGGTCGTCACCCGCGAGGGTGACCTCACCGGTTCCGGCTGGATCCTCGGCGGCTCCGACCGCGCGCCCAGTCAACTGGAGATCCAAGCCGATATCGACACCGCCAAAGCCGACCTGATCGCCGCGCAACGCCACGCCGAGGAACTGGAAGCCGCCCTGTCGGGCGCGCTCGACGAACAGTCCGACCGCAAGGACGCTGTCGACCAGGCGCTGCTCGCCCTGCACGAGTCCGACCAGGCGCTGATGACGATCTACGACCGGCTCGGCCGCCTCGGCCAGGCCGCCCGCGCCGCCACCGGGGACAGTGAGCGACTCACCAAGCAGCGCGCCGACGCCGAAGCCGGGCGCACGGAATCCCTCACCGCCCTGGCCGAATTGGAAGACCGGCTGCGCGCCGTCGAAGTCGAGCAGGACGATTCCGAGCTGGCCGCCGCGGGAACCGAATCCGCGGGCCGCGATCGCGAAGAAGCCGCCGCCGCGCTGGCCGAGGCCCGCTCGATGGAAGTGGAAGCGCGCCTGGCCGTGCGCACCGCCGAGGAACGCGCGGAATCGGTACGCGGCAAGGCGGATTCGCTGCGCCGCGCCGCCCGCGCCGAACGGGAAGCCCGCGCCCGCGCCGAACGCGCGCACGCCGCTCGCAGGCAGGCCGCCGAAGTGGCCGCGGCCGTGGCGGCCGCCGGTGCCCGCATCGCCGCCGAACTGGAAAAGGTTGTCGCCGAGGCGAGTGCCCGCCGCGACGACCTGGTGCGCCGTCGCACCGAAGCCGCCGCGCAGGTCGAGCAGATCAAGGAACGTGTCCGCGCGCTTGCCACGCAGCTGGCCCAGCTGACCGACGCCGTGCACCGCGACGAAGTCGCCAAAGCCCAAGCGGCCCTGCGCATCGAACAGCTCGAAGCCAATATCTCCGAGCAGTTCGGCATCGCGCTCAACGACCTGATCGAGGAGTACGGGCCCGCCGTGCCGCTCCCGGCCAGCGACCTGGAATGGCAGGAATACGACCAGGCCCGGGAACGTGGCGAACAGGTCACCGCGCCGACCGCGATGCCCTACGACCGCGCCACCCAGGAACGCCGCGCCAAACGAGCCGAGAAGGACCTCGCCACCCTCGGCAAGGTGAATCCCCTTGCGCTGGAAGAGTTCGCGGCGCTGGAGGAACGCTACAACTTCCTGTCCACCCAGCTCGAAGACGTCAAGAACGCCCGCAAGGACCTCCTGGACGTCGTCGCTGAAGTAGACGCCCGCATTCTGCAGGTGTTCACCGAGGCCTACGAGGACGTGGAACGCGAATTCGTCGGTGTCTTCGCGAAACTGTTCCCCGGCGGCGAAGGCCGGCTCGTGCTAACCGACCCCGCCGACATGCTCACCACCGGCATCGAGGTCGAGGCCCGCCCGCCGGGCAAGAAGGTCAAGCGCCTGTCCCTGCTCTCCGGCGGCGAAAAATCCCTCACCGCAGTAGCTTTGCTGGTCGCCATCTTCCGCGCCCGCCCCTCCCCGTTCTACGTCATGGACGAGGTCGAAGCAGCCCTGGACGACACCAACCTGCGCCGCCTCATCGGCCTCTTCGAGCAACTGCGCGAAAAGAGCCAGCTGATCGTCATCACCCACCAGAAGCCCACCATGGAGATCGCCGACGCCCTCTACGGCGTCAGCATGCGCGGCGACGGCATCACCCAGGTCATCTCGCAGCGCATGCGCGGCGAGAACCTCGTCGGCGCGGCGGCGAACTGACCGCTACGTGCGGTCAGGGGTTTGCATCGAGCGGCGCATCACCGCGGGATGGCGGAGCATCGTCGGGAGCAGTCGCACGGCCACGAGGGTGAGTGCCAGCCATGGGCGCAGGTGTGGGCCGAAGCGGCGGATTCGGCCATCGGCGTCGAGATCGATGATCATGGCGTCGGTTAGCTGAACCGGGCCGATCTTGGCGTGCCCGATGACGACTCGACGGTCGCCGGTGCCGATCGGGGCTTCCCAGCTGCTGTCGGACAGCGCCGAGTAGACCGCGGTGAGCAGGATCCGGAGATCGTCGTGGCCGCGGAACACCGCGCGCCCGGACAGTGGTGAGACCAGCACCGCGTCCTGGGCGACCGCTTTCATCATGGTGTCGAAATCGCGCGCCGCGGAGGCGGCGCAGTACTGAGCCAGGAAATCTTCCATCACACCGAATCTACGCCTGTCTGTCGTTGTGCCGGTGCGGCTTTCGCAGGCGTAGATCCGGCAGGAGCTCAGAGCTTCAGTACCGCGACGCGCGGGGTGAAATTCACGCCGAAGTCGGCGCCGTCGAGGACCTGCACCCGGTCGGGATCCAGGCGCAGGATATCGAAGTCGGGGCTGTCGTGGCTCGGTGCCGCGAACTGCCGTAAGTCGTAGCCGACCGGTGGTGGGGTGGTCATGAACAGATCCCAGACGTGCTTCTTGGTGTCCAGGTCTTCGACCCAGCTCGCGACGGCCTCGCCCTGCACCACACTTTGTGCCGGGCTCCAATACGAGAACGCCACAACCGGATTGGCGGCCAGGTGGCGCACCTTGATCGGGGTCCGGCCGGTGACGATCCAGCCCACCGGACGGCCGTCGACCTGCTCCCAGAGCGGGTGCAGGATCCGGGACCGCGGCCGGCCGTTGCCGTCGACCGTGGTGATCGTGCACCACACCACCTCCGCGGTGAACCGGAAGAAGTCATCCGCGATATCCCCGAAACTCGTTGTCACACCGACTCCTCACGCCTTGGATCCTGTTCTCGCTCGCATGGTCGCACGAGACACCGACAAGTTCGGATGTTCAGCTCGCGAGGATAGCTTTCAGCTGGGCGGATCCAGTTGTGGTGAGCCAGGATTCGAGGGTCGTCAGGCCCGGATGGATGGCGCGCAGGGCGTGGATATCGGCGTGCCAGCCGCCGGTGTGGCGGCTCAGACGCCAGACATTGGCGATCTCCGGGCCGATGGCCGCCGCGTCGGATTCGGTGAGCTCCTCGTAGCGCACCGGTTGGCCGATGTGTTCGCTGATCAGTGCCGCGGCCTCGGTGGGCTTGATTGCCGCACCGGCGATTTCGAGGGTCAGGCCGTGGAAACGGTCCGGGTCGGCGAAGGCGAGGGCGGCGAATTCGGCGACGTCGGCGACCGCGATCATCTGCAGCGGGCGGTCGGCGGGGAAGAGGTGGCGGTGCACGCCGTCGTTGATGCCGTCCACCGGGAAGCCCTGCATCAGATAGTTCTCCATGAAGCGCACCGGCCGCAGGATGGTGTAGCGCAGGCCGCTGGCAATCACGGCCTGTTCGATGCGGCGCTTGCCGCCGGTGCCCCAGTTGTCGTCGTTGCCCATCGAGGCGATACCGGTGAAGACCAGCTGATCGACCCCGGCCGTGCGGGCGAGGCGCACCAGGAGTTCACCGCGCCCGGCTTCCAATTCGAGATCCCAGCCCCCTGCTCCGTAGGCGGCGGGTGGTACGACGAAGACTGCCCGCGTCCCGGCGAGCGCGGCTTCGAGGGTGTCGGGTGCGTCGAAATCCCCGAGGGCAAGTTCGGCCCCGGCGGCCGCCAAAGCCTGTGCGGCCTCGGTGTTCTGGTCGCGGACCAGTGCGCGGACCGCGACACCCGCGGCCAGCAACCGGTGCGCGGTGGCGCCGCCCTGCTTGCCGGTGGCGCCGGTGACGAGGATCGGATTCTGCGGGAAGGACATTCGGTGCCTGCTTCTGTGAGACTGCTAGATTCAATCGGGTCGGACGACCCGCTTCCGGACCATACGGGTGGTGCGGCCCGCTGAACCAGGCACGAAAACGGAAGGCCGTAACGAAATGTCCACTCCATCCACCGCTCTCGGCCCCGTTTCCCGCACCGATGCCCGGCGCAACCGCGCCTTGGTCCTGGCCGCCGCGCAGCAGGCCTTCGCCGAACACGGAATCTCGGTGTCACTGGCCGAGATCGCCCGCCGCGCCGGTGTCGGCGCGGGCACCGTCTACCGGCATTTCCCCACGAAATCCGATCTGCTGGAAGCGGTTATGCAGCAGCGAATCGACCGGTTGGCTCGCTTTGCCGCCGCACACCAGAACACCGCGGACCCCGGCGCCGCCTTCTTCGCCGTGTGCACCGAGGTAGTCGCCTCCACCCCCGGCAACCAGGCTCTTTGCGACATAGTGCAATCCGATGACGGCTGGCCCCGCGCCCTGATCCAGAGCGCGGGCGCCCGCTTCCACCGCGCCCTCGAAGCGCTTCTCGACGCCGCCCAGCAGCAAGGCGCGGTCCGCCCCGACATCGCTCTCGCCGACGTCCTCGACATCTTCACCGGATGCGTTGCCATCCAACGACATCAACGTCCCGACCGCAGCCTCGTCCGCGGCGCCGCCCTGGTCCTCGACGCCCTGCGCACCACCCCCGTAACGAAACCCGCCACAAACCCCAACTCGCAGAACGAAACCCCACCGCGTAACGAAACAAAAGGCCCGCGCTGCCCGATCTGCGCCACCGAACTCCACCGCCCGCCAACCGGCCGCCCAGCCCGCTACTGCTCGGCGGCCTGCCGCCAGAAGGCACACCGCCGCCGCGCCGCCCAACCGCTTCCGCCGCGCTGACCCTCAGGACGCGCGGAAATCGGCCTTTACGACTTACAGCAGGTCGCTTACGTCGTCCGGCACGTCGACGGCGTATTTGCGCAGGATGTCCATGGAGATGACCTCCAGGGCGTTCTCATGTGTGGCGGCCAGCACAACCGGTGCGGCGACGCCGTCCTCGTGGGCGTGCAACCAGCGCACGGCGACCACGCACCATCTGTCGCCGGGTTGCAGGCCAGGGAAGTTGTTGTCCGGACGGGGGGTGGACAGGTCGTTGCCGATGGAGGCCTGGTGCTCCAGGAATTCGGCCGTGACAACGGTGCAGACGGTGTGGCTGCCGAGATCCTCCGGGCCGGTACTGCAGCAGCCATCCCGATAGAAGCCGGTGAGAGGATCGGCGCCGCATTCTTCGAGCGGCCCCCCAAGCACGTTTCGGTCAGTCACGCTGCCGATCCTATTGTCAGTTCGCGAGAAGTTCCGCAGGACAAGAAATCTCGCTGGTTGTGTTCAGTGCACAACTGGCTTCTGCCTGGCTACAAGCCGCCGCTGCCGGACTCGTCCGGTTGTGCCTAGTCGGCGGCGTGTCGGGGTTCTGCAAGGATGGGGCCCGTGAGTGCCGAAGCATGGATTCTGATCGCCGCGATTGCCGCGCTGCTGCTGGTGGTGCTTGTTGCCGGTTCCGTCCGGTACAAGCGACGCCGGGTGTCGCTTGCGCCGCCGACCCCGGACAAGGAGGTGACCGACCGGTCCGGTGGTTATACGGCCCAGGGTGGGTTCAGCTTCAGTCAGGGCGGTACCGACACCGCGACTCTCGAACCCGTTCCTCTCGAGCGGACCGATGACGAAGGCCAGCCGCACGTCGGCGACGACGCGGCGATCCCGCGGGACGCCCCGAAGCGCGGCATCACCAACGTCACGCTGCCGGACGGCGACGTCGAGTCCGTCGAGACTGTCGAGGTCGTCGAATCCGTCGAGGTTGTCGAGGTCGTCGAAGAGGCTCCCGCGCCCACCCTCGACGAGATCGAGCCCACCGAGGGCCGCTTGTTCCGCCTGCGTGGCCGCCTGGCCTGCTCCCAGAACGCGGTCGGCAAGAGCCTGCTCGGCCTGCTCGGCGCCGGCGACCTCGACGAGGACTCGTGGGAGGAGATCGAGGACACCCTGGTCCTGGCCGATCTCGGCACCGCCAGCACCGCGGCCGTGGTCACCCGCCTGCGCGAGGAGATCGCCGCCCACAGTGTGCGCAGCCCTGAAGAGGCCCGCGCCATCTTGCGCAAGGTGCTGATCGAAGCGCTGCGCCCGGAGCTGGACCGCTCGGTGCGCGCCCTGCCGCACGACGACCACCCCGCGGTCCTGCTGGTGGTCGGCGTCAACGGCACCGGAAAGACCACCACCACAGGCAAACTCGCCCGCGTGCTGGTCGCCGACGGCCGCCGCGTGCTGCTCGGCGCGGCCGACACCTTCCGTGCCGCCGCCGCCGATCAGCTGCAGACCTGGGGTGAGCGCGTCGGCGCGGAGACCGTGCGCGGCAAGGAAGCCGCCGACCCGGCCGCCGTCGCGTTCGACGCGGTCAGCGCCGGCATCGATCGCGGCGTGGACGTCGTGCTCATCGACACCGCCGGCCGCCTGCACACCAAGACCGGTCTGATGGACGAGCTCGGCAAGGTCAAGCGCGTCATCGAGAAAAAGGCCGAGGTCGACGAGGTGCTGCTCGTACTGGACGCGACCATCGGCCAGAACGGCCTCATGCAGGCCCGGGTCTTCGCCGAAGTGGTGGACATCACCGGCGTCGTGCTCACCAAGCTGGACGGAACCGCCAAGGGCGGCATCGTCTTCCAGGTGCAGCACGAACTCGGCGTCCCGGTGAAGCTGGTCGGGCTCGGCGAAGGCGCGGACGATCTGGCCCCGTTCGAACCGGGTGCGTTCGTCGACGCCCTGCTGGGCTGATCGATTACCGGGCATTTGCCGCTCACCGAGCCTCACACCTGCGCTTTCCTGAGAGGTCGGCACTACGAAACGTAGATGCAACACAACTGGCTCATCCGTTCACGCACGCGAAACCTCGCGGCACGCCAGATGAAACACCGAGTGAGGAACCTTTCTGTTCAGGTCCATATCGCCGTTGGTCGGCTGGGCCCGAGATGAGGAGGACTTCAAGGTGGCATTTCCCGTAATCGGCGCGCCGGACGCCGGCGATACCGCATGGATGCTGACAAGCGCAGCACTCGTGCTGTTGATGACACCCGGACTCGCGTTTTTCTACGGCGGCATGGTCCGTAGCAAGAACGTGCTGAACATGATCATGATGAGCGTCAGCGCCATGGGGTTGGTTTCCATCCTCTGGGTGCTCTACGGCTTCTCGATGACCTTCGGTGACGACAAGGGCAACTTCTTCGGCGATCCCGCTCAGTACTTCGGTCTGAAGTCGGTGTTCGGCGGCGCTGACCAGTCCAACGTCTTAGCCGACGTCGAGACCGCGGTGCCGCTGGCCGGAACCATTCCGCTGCCGGTGTTCGTCGCGTTCCAGCTCATGTTCGCCATCATCACGGTGGCCCTCATCTCGGGCGCGGTCGCCGACCGCCTCAAGTTCGGCTCGTGGCTGCTGTTCGCCGGTATCTGGGCGACGGTCGTGTACTTCCCGGTCGCGCACTGGGTCTTCGCTTTCGACGGCATCACCGCCGAGTCCGGCGGCTGGATCGCCAACAACCTCAAGGCCATCGACTTCGCCGGTGGTACCGCGGTGCACATCAACGCCGGTGTCGCGGGCCTGGTGCTGGCTGTTGTCCTGGGCAAACGCAAGGGCTGGCCGAAGACGCCGTTCCGTCCGCACAATCTGCCGTTCGTGATGCTCGGCGCCGGTCTGCTGTGGTTCGGCTGGTACGGCTTCAACGCCGGTTCCGCTGTCGGCGCCACCGCCACCGCGGGCGCCACCTTCCTGACGACCACCGTCGCCACGGCTACGGCCATGCTGGCGTGGTTGCTGGTGGAGAAGTTCCGTGACGGCCACGCCACCTCCCTCGGCGCGGCCTCGGGCATCGTGGCCGGTCTGGTCGCCATCACCCCGGCTTGTTCCTCGGTGAACGCGGTCGGCGCCATCGCCATCGGCGCGGCCGCCGGCGCTCTGTGTGCCCTCGCGGTCGGCCTGAAGTTCCGCTTCGGCTTCGACGATTCGCTCGACGTGGTCGGCGTGCACTTGGTCGGCGGTCTGGTCGGCACCCTGATGGTCGGCCTGGTCGCGACCGAGGAAGCTCCGGCGGCGGTCAAGGGCTTGTTCTACGGTGGTGGCATCGAGCAGTTGAAGCTGCAGGCCGTCGGAGCGTTCGCCGTCCTCGCATACTCGCTGGTCGCGACTACCGTGATCGCTTACATCATCAAGTTCACGATCGGGCTGCGCGCTAGCGAGGAAGGCGAGTCGGTGGGCCTGGACGAGTCCGAGCACGCGGAAACCGCATACGATTTCGCTGCTGTGGGTGGCACGGCACGCTCGGCCAGCTCGGTCCCGAGCTCGCTCGTCAAGGAGGCATGACGACTATGAAGTTGATCACCGCAATCGTCAAACCGTTCACGCTCGAAGACGTCAAGACCGCGCTGGAGCAGGCGGGCGTGCTCGGCATGACCGTCAGCGAGGTGCAGGGTTACGGGCGGCAGAAGGGTCACACCGAGGTCTACCGCGGCGCCGAGTACTCGGTCGACTTCGTGCCCAAGGTGCGCGTCGAGGTCGTGGTGGACGATGCCTCGGTCGACAAGGTCGTCGAGGTGATCGTCGAAGCGTCGCGCACCGGCAAGATCGGTGACGGCAAGGTCTGGGTCACCCCGGTCGAGTCGATCATCCGGGTCCGGACCGGCGAACGCGGTACCGACGCTCTGTAAAGCCAGAACGACAATCGAGCGGCGGCCTCGCTCCTACCGGTTTATCCCCGGTCAGGGGCGGGGCCGCCCGCATTGGATGGTGGTGGGTTGTGGGTCAGTCGAATGGAGCGGCCGAACTGGTCGCGGCACGGAAACAACTGCTCGACGGGGGCGTTCCCCGGAATCCGCGCTTGGACTCCGAATCGGTGCGGGCGGCACTGGTCGATCTCTACGAACTGTGGCTGACCACCAAGGGCGCCGAACTCGGCATCACCGCCGACAGCGGGCTGGCCGTGGTGGCCGTCGGCGGACTCGGCCGCAAGGAGATGCTGCCGTACTCGGATCTGGATCTGGTGCTGCTGCACGACAATGTCGATCCGGCCCGGGTTGCCGAGGTCGCCGACCAGCTCTGGTACCCGCTTTGGGACGCCCACATCAAACTCGACCACAGTGTGCGGACCGTGCCGCAGGCGCTGCGGGTGGCCGCCGACGACCTGATCGCGGCCATGGGCATGCTCGAGGCCAGGCACATCGTCGGTGACGCGGATCTGAGCAATCTGCTGATCGGCGGGGTGCGCCGGGAATGGCGGACCGGGATCCGCGGCCGGTTCGACGAGATCATCGCCCAGGCCGAAGCGCGCTGGCAGCGCAGCGGTGAGATCGCGCACCGCGCCGAACCCGATCTGAAGAACGGGCGCGGCGGGCTGCGGGACATTCAGTTGCTGGACGCGCTGGCTATCGCCCAGCTGACCGATGCCATGCCGGGGCTCGGGCCGGATGTGCCGGGTGGCGGCCTGAAGACCGCTCATCGCCGGTTGCTGGATGTTCGCACCGAGCTGCATCGGGTGGCGGGCCGCGCCCGCGATCAACTCCGCGCCCAGGATGCCGACGAGATCGGCAGCGCCCTGCGGATCGGCGATCGCTTCGATTTGGCTCGCACCCTGAGCGATTCGGCTCGGACGGTGAGCTACTCGGTCGATGTCGGCCTGCGCACCGCCGCGAACGCGCTGCCCCGCCGCGGCCTGGCCCGGCTGCGCCGGATGCCGGTGCGTCGACCACTCGATGAGGGGGTGGTCGAGCACGCGGGCGAGGTGGTGCTGGCCCGGGACGCGCGGCCGCAGCGCGATCCCGGGCTGATCCTGCGGGTCGCGGCGGCCTCGGCGCAGACCGGGCTGCCGATGTCGGCGACCACGCTGAACCGGCTCTCCGAGGACGCGCCCGAGTTGCGCGAGCCGTGGCCCAAGGACGCGTTGAACGATCTGCTCGTGCTGCTCGGCTCCGGTCGCGGCCTCATCGATGCGATCGAGGCACTGGACCGCACCGGGTTGTGGGGGCGGTTGCTGCCGGAATGGGGTGCGGTGCGCGATCTTCCGCCGCGCGATGCCATGCACACCTGGACCGTCGACCGCCATCTGATGGAAACCGTCGCTTACGCAAGCGCTTTGAGCACCCGGGTCGCCCGCCCGGATCTGCTCGCCCTCGGCGCCCTGCTGCACGACATCGGCAAGGGCCGTGCGGGTGACCACAGCGTCGTCGGCGCGGAACTGGCCACCCACATCGGCCGCCGACTAGGCCTGTGGCCGCACGACGTTCGCACCTTGTCCGCGATGGTGCGGCACCATCTGCTGCTGCCCGAGACCGCGACCCGGCGCGACCTCGCCGACCCCGGCACCGTGCAATACGTTGTCGACGCCCTCGATGGCGACATTCAGCTGCTGGAGCTGCTGCACGCGCTCGCCGAAGCCGATTCGCTCGCCACCGGCCCTGGGGTGTGGGGTGATTGGAAGGCCTCGCTCATCGGTGATCTGGTGCGCCGCTGCCGTCTGGTGCTGACCGGCGAGCCACTGCCGACACCCGAACCGATTGCGCCGGAACTGATCGCCGAGGCCGAAGCCGGTGGCGTGCACATCGATTTGCGGCCCGCCGAAGGCAAATACACCTACACCGTCACCATCATCGCGCCGGACAGTCCGGGGCTGCTCTCGGATTCGGCGGGCGTGCTCGCCTTGCATTCGCTGCGCGTGCTGTCGGCCGCGGTCGGCGGGGCGGGGGAGTCGGCGATCAACACCTTCGTGGTCTCACCGAAGTTCGGCGATCCGCCGGACCCCGGTTTGCTGCGCCAGGAACTCATTCGCGCCATCGCCGGCGATCTCGATCTGCCCGCGCTGCTGGCGAAGCGGGAACGCGACGCCGGGATCGGCCCGAGTCCCTACGCGCAGGCCGAGCCGCGCCTGATCTGGTCGCACACCAGCACTCCCGGGCAGTTGCTGCTCGAGTTGCGCGCCGAGGATCGGATCGGGTTGCTCAGCCGGTTGGCCGCCGCGTTCTCGGCCTCCGGCGCCAACGTGCGCTGGGCGAAAGTGGTGACCATGGGTTCGGCCGTAGTAGATGCGTTCTGCCTGGACCTCGGGTCCGAGGACGGCCCGGGACGCCGGGAAACCATCGAAATGGCTGTCATGGAAGTGGTCCCGCGACCCGCGCCGAAGAAGCCGGAGGAGACAGCCGCCACATAAAACGGACCACGCTATCAAACCGTTGCACGCGATTTGCTGGAACCCATAGGCAGAGGCTGTCCCGCGCCCTAGTATCAGAGCGTCTGGCTATCGCGAGCATGAGGGGAGCAGGTCGGTGGCGATTGAAGTCGTTTCGGCGTCGATGATGACGAGCAACGAGACAACGCACATGGCGCGCTGTGTCGGCGGTGACCGCTGGGTCGTTTCCTGGCTGCCCGGCCGCACCCTCACCGGGCAGCAAGCTGTGACCGCGATGACCATTGCCGTCACCACCGCCTCCACCGACGCCCCGACCGATGCCGATTACGCCCTGCTCGACGACCTCGCGCTGGAACTCGGCCTCACCGGCCGCGAAGCCATCTTCATGGTGGGTGCGGAAAATCACGACTACCGCAAGACCGTCAAACCGCGTCGCCGCTCGCTGGACTGATCCGCGCCCCGTGCGCGATCACCGGTGTTCTCCGATTACTCTGGGGTGGTTGACGTCCGACACCCCCGTAGAGATTCAGGAGCGCGATCGGTGTTCGAATCACTGTCCGACCGGCTAACCGGTGCCCTCAAGGATCTGCGCGGTAAGGGGCGTCTGTCACCGGCCGACATCGACGCCACCTGTCGTGAGATCCGGCTCGCGCTGCTCGAAGCCGACGTCGCGCTGCCCGTGGTGCGCGGATTCATCGCCAAGATCAAGGAACGCGCCAAGGGCGCCGAGGTTTCCGCGGCGCTGAATCCGGCGCAGATGGTCGTCAAGATCGTCAACGAGGAGCTCATCGCCATCCTCGGTGGCGAGACCCGCCGCATCGGCTTCGCCAAGACACCGCCGACGGTGATCATGCTCGCCGGTCTGCAGGGTTCCGGTAAGACCACCCTGGCCGGCAAGCTCGCGAAATGGCTGAAGGGCCAAGGGCATACGCCGCTGCTCGTAGCCTGTGACCTGCAGCGCCCCGGCGCGGTCACACAGCTACAGGTGGTCGGTGAGCGGGCGGGCGCGGCCGTGTTCGCCCCGCATCCCGGCACCTCCATCGGCGGCGGCGAGAACCCGCTCGGCATTACCGCGGCCGACCCGGTCGAGGTCGCGCGCGCCGGTATCGAAGAGGCCAAGGCCAAGCAGTTCGACGTCGTGATCGTCGACACCGCCGGCCGCCTCGGCATCGACGCCGAACTGATGGCGCAGGCCGCGGGCATCCGCGATGCCGTGCAGCCCGACGAAACCCTGTTCGTGCTCGACGCCATGATCGGCCAGGACGCGGTGCACACCGCCGAGTCCTTCCGCGACGGCGTCGGCTTCACCGGTGTCGTGCTCACCAAGCTCGACGGTGACGCCCGCGGTGGTGCGGCGCTGTCGGTGCGCGAGATCACCGGCGCGCCGATCATGTTCGCGTCCTCCGGCGAGAAGCTCGAGGATTTCGACGTCTTCCATCCCGACCGGATGGCCTCGCGCATCCTCGGCATGGGCGACGTGCTGTCCCTCATCGAGCAGGCCGAACAGGTCTACGACGCCAAGCAGGCCGAGGAAGCCGCCCGCAAGATCGGCAGCGGCGAACTCACCCTCGAGGACTTCCTCGATCAGATGCTGGCCATCCGCAAGATGGGCCCCATCGGCAACCTGCTCGGCATGCTCCCCGGCGCCGGCCAGATGAAAGACATGCTCGCCCAGGTCGACGACAAGCAGCTCGACCGCGTCCAGGCCATCATCCGCGGCATGACCCCGGCCGAGCGCGACAACCCGAAGATCATCAACGCTTCCCGCCGCCTGCGTATCGCCAACGGCTCCGGCGTCCAGGTCTCCGAGGTCAACCAACTCGTCGACCGCTTCTTCGAAGCCAAGAAGATGATGACCATGATGGGCCGCCAGATGGGCCTGCCCGGCGGCAACCGCCGCAACAACAAAAAGGGCGGCAAGAAGGGCAAGAAGGGCGGCCGCGGCCCAACCCCGCCGAAGGTGCGCGGCGGTTTCCCGGGGATGCCGGGTCTGCCCGGTGGAATGCCCGCGGGAATGCCGGATATCTCCGAGATGCCGCCGGGGCTGGACCAGCTCCCGCCCGGCCTCGAAGGCTTCGACTTGTCGAAGCTGAAGTTCCCCAAGAAGTGATCACCCGCGCGCCCGGCCAACCAGCCGGGCGCGCGTCGTTGGTGCGGCTCTCACGTACGAGAAGCGGGGTGGGGTGGCGGGCGGTAGTTTGGATGCTGCCGACGACGTCCAGGAGGTTGCTGTGCATCTGCGTGGTGTGGTTCTCCCTGATGACGAGGTGCGCGATCTGTGGGTGCGCGATGGGGTGGTGTCGTTCGAGCCCCTGGCCGGGGACGAAACCCTGTGTGGCGCAGGGTGGATCGTGCCGGGGCTGGTCGATGCGCACTGTCACGTCGGGATTCGGTACGGCGGGGGAGACGAGGACCGCGCGGGGGCGATCGCGCAGGCCGAGACCGAACGGGATGCCGGTGCGCTGTTGCTGCGCGACGCCGGATCACCGATCGATACGCGGTTCATCGATGACCACGAGGAACTCCCGAAGATCATTCGCGCGGGCCGGCATATCGCCCGCCCGAGGCGCTACATCCGCGAACTCGGCATCGAACTCGACGACGAACGCGACCTCCCCGAAATCGTCGCCGAGCAGGCACGTTTCGGCGACGGATGGGTGAAGATCGTCGGCGACTGGATCGATCGATCCGTCGGTGACCTGCGCCCCCTGTGGAGCGACGCGATCCTGAAAGAGGCCATCGCCGCCGCGCATGCCAACGGCGCTCGCGTCACCGCCCACGTCTTCGGCGAGGACGCCTTGCCCGGCCTGATCAACGCCGGCATCGACTGCCTCGAACACGGCACCGGCCTCGCCGACGACACCATCGAGATGATGGTCGAGCACGGCACCGCTCTGGTCCCGACCCTGATCAACATCGACACCTTCCCCGAAATCGCCGACAGCGCGGGCAAGTTCCCCACCTACGCCGCGCACATGCGGGACCTGCACCGCCGCGTCCGCGACACCGTCGGCAAGGCCCACGACGCGGGCGTCCCGATCTTCGCGGGCACCGACGCGGGCGGCTCCATCCGGCACGGCCGCATCGCCGAGGAAATCACCGCGCTCGCCGGCGCGGGGTTGTCCGCCCACGACGCCCTGGGCGCGGCCTCCTGGAACGCTCGAACCTGGCTGGGCCGCCCCTCGATCGAGCACGGTGCTCCCGCGGATTTCGTTGTCTATCAGGAAGACCCGCGCACCAACCCGGCCATGCTCACCGACCCGCAGTGGGTCGTCCTGCGGGGCCGCGTGGTGAAGACACCGAACCCCGTCACCGGCCACCGGTAGTCAGAACCGCACGTGCAGGTTCGCGTCGTCGAAGACGGTGACCCACTCCGCGCCGACCGGCCGATACCCGAATTCCCGCCGTAGTTCCCGGACCACGGCGGGCATGTGCCCCGCCCCGTACGCGATGCCCACCACCTCGCGCCGATCCTTGCGCTCGGCGTAGATGCCGGCCAGCGCGTCGAGCAGTACCCGGTCGCGCGCGTCGACCACGTCTTTCGACCGGAATCGTGCCCTGACCTCGGTATTGTCATTAACTACGTAGTGCTGCCGCAGCAGCCAGTCCCGCCCGCCCGCGACCATCACGACCGTGTAGAACGGCGTCATCAACAGCACGTCCAACCAGCCCGCGGCGGACCGCCACCAGCTCCGGCGCGGTGTACCCGACCCTTCCGGCCAAGCCGTCGGCTTGCCCAGAACCGCGTAGTCGATGTCCTGATGCACCAGCGACCATGCCGCCCGCCGCCCGGTCAGACGCATCGCGAGGACCACAGCGAAGCCGAGTGAACTGGCATTGTCCGTACCCTCGGCAACGACCAGGTCGCATTCGCTCAGCCGCCGGGTCACATCGCGGTAATACTCCGGGTTCCCGATATGGACCATCGGAAAAAGCCGGAATCGCAAGGGACTGTTGGGTGTTCGCAGATCAACGATCGACGACCGCAATCCGAAAACGCTGAACTCGGTGATCTGCATATCTGGTCCCCCCGAACCGATTCTTCCCGTTCCCCCAGGATAAGGCCGATTTCGCCGGACGCCACCAATACAGTGGACCTCGAGTGATACTCGGTGAGCGAGCAACGCTGGAGGTCGAGTTCGTATCAACGATGTGCGCTGAAACGCGACGGAAGATCGGACGAATGTGACCATGAGCGCAGAGGTTTCGATGATCCACCCTTTGGGGCCGACCACTGTGCAAGACTGGCGATTCGAAGGCTATCGTCTCGGCGAGATCGGATATCGCCAGGAAGTGCGGGCGGTTGCCGGTGAAACAGTCACCGCACCCGGTCCGGTACCGATCGTGGTCGATACCAGTCAACTGCGCTGATCCCAGCCCTCGGTTCAATCCCTCTGCCCTGCGGCACATTCGGAGGCTCCGGTGAATTCCGTGTGGCCGGACCGTCTGTATTGACAGATCTGTCTCCAACGGAAGGGCCGAATCATGCGGGATCTGGTGGTTACCGAGAACATCACCCTGGACGGGGTGATCGACGCGACCGCGGGCTGGTTCACCGTCGGCAACGATGCCGTCGACGACCAAGCCGACATTCTGGCGGAGCTGGCGGCGCATACCGCGGCTTGTGACGCGATGCTGTTCGGGCGGGCGACGTTCGAGGACATGCGGGGGTATTGGCCCGAGCAGGACGACGATCAGACTGGGATCACCGACGACCTCAACCAGATCGCCAAGTATGTGGTGTCACGCACCATGGACGACCCGCAGTGGCAGAACTCCGTGGTGCTGCGCGGCCTGGACGACGTGCGGGCGTTGAAGGAGCAGCCGGGCAAGGACATCGTCAGCACCGGCAGCATCACCCTGGTGCACGACCTGATGGCGGCGGGCCTGGTCGACGAGTACCGGCTGTTCGTCTACCCGGTAGTGCTCGGGCGCGGCGCACGGTTGTTCCAAGACGAGTGGGAAGCGCCCAAGCTCCAGCTGGTCGAAACCAAGCCCTTCAAGTCCGGTGTGGTGTTGCTGCGCTACCGTCCCGCGTAACCGCTCAGGTCAGGGCGTTGAACAGGCCTCGGACAGCGCCACCGACCACCCGGAACAGCGCGGTCAGGGCGAATTCGCCGCCCATCCACGCCGCCTCCGCGACGGCATCGTCGACCCCGGAGTCGCCTCTGCGACGCTTCTTCTTGCGGCGAAAAATCCCCATGCCTACTTCTACGTTCGCCGGCGCTGTCCGGTTCCGAGCGATCATGGTGGCGTGGGTCACATCACCCCCACGGCGGCCCGGTCGGCGACCGATTTCAGGCTGGGCAAACCCGTCTGGCAGAATGAACCCTCGTCCTTCGAAGGACAAGTGTCAGCCCGTCTCCGGTTACGTACCGCGCGGCGGTCACACACTCCAAGCGTGAAACCGGGCTCGCAGGCCATGCGGGTCGCTGAATTGCGCCGTGACCAAACTACTGAAAGAGGCAGATCAGCCATGGCTGTGAAGATCAAGCTGACCCGTATGGGCAAGATCCGTAACCCGCAGTACCGCGTTGTCGTCGCCGACGCGCGCACCCGTCGTGACGGCCGGGCCATCGAGTCCATCGGCAAGTACCACCCGAAGGAAGAGCCCTCCTTCATCGAGATCGATTCCGAGCGCGCGCAGTACTGGCTGGGTGTCGGCGCGCAGCCGACCGAGTCGGTGCAGCGTCTGCTGGAGATCACCGGCGACTGGCAGAAGTTCAAGGGCCTGCCGGGCACCGAGGGCACCCTGAAGGTGAAGGCCCCGAAGCCGTCCAAGCTGGACCTGTTCAACGCCGCCCTGGCCGCTGCCGACAGCGAGCCGCGCGGCGAGGCCACCACCGCCAAGAAGAAGAAGGCCAAGGAGACCGAGGCCGCCGCTGAGGCGCCCGCCACCGAAGCCGCCGAGTAATGTCGGCCGTCGTGGCTGATGCCGTCGAACATCTGGTTCGCGGCATCGTCACCAACCCCGATGATGTCCGCGTCGAGCTGATCACCGGCCGCCGCGGACGCACCGTCGAGGTGCACGTGCACCCGGAGGATCTGGGCAAGGTCATCGGCCGCGGCGGTCGGACCGCGACCGCGCTGCGTACCCTCGTCGCCGGTATCGGCGGCCGGGGTATCCGCGTCGACGTGGTCGACACCGACGCCTAGTGGAACTCGTCGTAGGGCGGGTCGCCAAGTCGCACGGTGTGCGCGGCGAACTCGTCGTCGAGGTCCGCACCGACGATCCGGAAGCCCGGTTCGCCCCCGGCATCGTCCTGCGTGGGCGGTTGCCGCGGTCCAAAGAGGTTCGTGACTTCACCATCGAGTCGGCCCGGGAGCACTCGGGCCGGCTTCTGGTGTTTGTCGCCGGCGTCTCCGACCGCACCGCCGCCGACGCCCTGCGCGGCACCCTGTTCGTCGTGAACAGCGAGGACCTGCCGCCCTCGGAGGACCCGGAGGCGTACTACGACCACGAGCTGGAGGGCCTGACCGTCCAGCTCACCGACGGAACGCTCGTCGGCACGGTCACCGAGGTGCTGCATTCGGCTGCGGGAGAACTGCTTTCGGTCAAGGCGGCCGAGGACAATCGGGAGATTCTGATCCCATTCGTCAACGCCATCGTGCCGACGGTATCGATCGCGGACAAGCTGGTGGTCATCGATCCGCCAGAGGGTCTGCTCGATCCCGAATAGCGAACAACTGACCGAACTCGACCGGGGGACAACAGGTTCCCCGGTCGAGCTGCATCAGGACCGAGTGAAACCGGAGATTCGATGAAGCTCGACGTGGTCACGATCTTCCCGGAGTACCTCGAACCCTTGCGCACCGCGTTGCTCGGCAAGGCCATCGACAAGGGCTTGATCTCCGTAGACGTCCACGACCTGCGCCGTTGGACCCATGACGTGCACAAGGCGGTCGATGATTCGCCCTACGGCGGCGGCCCGGGCATGGTCATGAAGCCGACCATCTGGGGCGACGCCCTGGACGAGGTCTGCCCCGACGACGCACTGCTCGTCGTCCCCACCCCGGCCGGTGTCCCGTTCACGCAGCGCACCGCCGAACGCTGGGCCACCGAAAAGCACATCGTCTTCGCCTGCGGCCGCTACGAGGGCATCGATCAGCGCGTCTTCGACGACGCCGCCCGCCGGGTCCGCGTCGAAGAGGTCAGCATCGGCGATTACGTCCTGATCGGTGGCGAAGCCGCCGTCCTGGTGATGACCGAGGCGTTCGTCCGCCTCATCCCCGGCGTGCTGGGCAATCAGCAATCCCACCAGGAGGATTCGTTCTCCGACGGCCTTCTGGAAGGCCCCAGCTATACCCGCCCGGTTTCCTGGCGCGGCCTGGATGTCCCACCCATCCTGCTCTCGGGCGACCACGCCAAGGTCGCCGCCTGGCGGCATGAGCAATCCTTGCAGCGCACCCGCGAACGCCGCCCGGATCTACTGCCGCCCGACTGAGCTATTCGGCTGGGATGACAGCGAATTCGCCATCCTTCAACTTGATCAGCACACCCCACGGGGACGGTGGCCCGATCATGCCTTGCTGCAGCGTGGCTTCGAACGCAGGCTTTTCCCCTTGGCCGGTGGCGCCGGGGCCGGCCACGACTGTGCGCTCACCGGTCGCCAAATCGTAGGCCAGCAGCCAGCAGTCGTAATTCCCCAGGCGCTTGCGCATCGTCGCCAAGACCACATTGCCGGTGCCGTTACCCAGGAGGATTTCCTCGGTTTCGGGGAACGGGGCGCGCCAGCGCACCCGCCCGTCGGCTTCTTCGAGGCGGAAGTCCTTGTTGTCCTTGACCGTTGAGCTGTCCATGATCAGGGTTGCGGCGTCGGGCATGGTGAACTGCCACTCAGCTGCCGACTTGGCACGCGAGCCCAGCACCCGTCCGGTCCCGCTCTCGATCACCTCGCGGGTGTCACCGGAAGTGACAATCGCCAGAGTATTGGTCGACCGGGCGAAGCTACGGCGGTCGGGTACCGTGCGCTTCCAGATCAACGCTCCGGTGTCGAGCGTCAGTCCGCCGATGAGCTGTTCGCCTTCGAAATTTTCCGGGCCGGGTTTGACCGGGCACCGGAACAGCGCCGCCTCGCGACTCTCGAACACATACATCGAGTCCTCGGGAAGCCCGGCGGCACAACCCAATGCGGTGTAGTCGAGGTCCCAGGCGCGGACCCCGGTGTGCGGGTCGTTGCGGATGAACCGGCCGCCCTTGGTGTCCAGCTCGAACCACTCCGAGTCGGTGCGCCACAGCTCGCGCCCGGTGTCGGCCGCGTAGGCGATCTGTCCTGGCGTATCCAGCCAGGACACCTGCAGGACCTTCCCGTAGTCCGCCTGATATATCCGTTTGGGATCAGGTCGCAGACCCTCGCGCCGCACCGTCCAGCGCCGCTCGCCGGACAGCGGATCGATCCCCCGCAGTTCGCCATCCGCGACGACGTACAGCCCGTTCGCGGTCGGCTTGATGTCGTCGTGCGGCCCCACCGCGAGTTTGCGGATACCGCCGAGATCCAGGATCGGTGCATCGGGTGTGCCGACCGTCGCGGAATTCGAGTCCGAACAGCCAGCCAGCGCCGCCAGCAGTCCCAGCACGATTACGACCCGCAAATTTTTCCACCCCGAGAGTCTCACCGGGCGATCATCGCACGATCTCGGCACCTCCTTTCAGGGGTGGTGCTAAAACGATGTGAGCCACATCATGTTGGGGACAGTGTCGGTCCGCGGAGGAGATCAAGCTATGCCAGTGGTTACTGGGCAGCCCAGCTACGCGTCGGGTGTTTCGGAAGCACCGTTGCTCGGCGACACGATCGGAGCCAACTTCGACCGCGCCGTCGCCGCGTTCCCCAATAGGGAAGCGCTGGTGGACGTTCCGTCCGGTCGACGCTGGACCTATCGCGAACTCGCCTCCGCCATAGATTCGCTCGCGACCGGCCTGACGGCACTGGGTATCGACAAGGGCGACCGGGTCGGCATCTGGGCGCCGAACTGCGCGGAATGGTTCCTCGTGCAGTACGCGACCGCGAAAATCGGTGCGGTGCTGGTGAATATCAATCCGGCGTACCGCACCAGTGAACTGGAATACGTGCTGCGGCAGGCCGGGGTGCGGCTGCTGATCGCCGCGCCGGAATTCAAGACCTCCAATTACGTCTACATGATCGACGAAGTCCGGCCGAATTGTCCGGGGCTGGAACAGGTCCTGATCCTGGGCACCGTGGCGTGGGATGTACTGGTGCGCTATGAGATCGACGCCGCTCGCCTGACCGAGATCGCGGGCACCCTGTCGATGGATGATCCGATCAACATCCAATACACCTCCGGCACAACGGGCTTTCCGAAAGGCGCAACGCTCAGCCACCACAACATCCTGAACAACGGCTATTTCGTCGGCGAGCTGTGCGGGTATACCGAGCACGACCGGATCTGCCTGCCGGTGCCCTTCTACCATTGTTTCGGAATGGTGATGGGCAATCTCGCGTCCACCAGTCACGGTGCGACGGTGGTGATTCCGGCTCCCGCGTTCGATCCCGCGGCCACGCTGGCGGCGGTCGCGGCCGAACGCTGCACCTCACTGTACGGCGTGCCGACCATGTTCATCGCCATGCTCGGTGAACTCGACGGCGGTGCGGCACCCGACCTATCGAGCCTGCGCACCGGCATCATGGCGGGCTCGCCCTGCCCGGTCGAGGTGATGAAGCGGGTCATCGATCGCATGGGCATGTCCGAGGTCTGCATCTGCTACGGCATGACCGAAACCGCACCGGTGTCCACCCAGACCCGCCGCGACGACAGCCTGGACCGCCGCACCGGCACCGTGGGCCGGGTGCTCCCGCACCTCGAGGTCAAAATCGTCGATCCCGCAACAGGTTTGACGGTGCCCCGGGGCGAACCGGGGGAGCTGTGCACCCGCGGCTACTCGGTGATGCTCGGCTACTGGAATCAGCCGGAGAAGACCGCCGAGGCGATCGACGCCGCCCGCTGGATGCACACCGGCGACATCGGTGTGATGGACGACGACGGCTACCTCGCGGTCACCGGCCGCATCAAGGACATGGTCATCCGCGGCGGCGAGAACATCTACCCGCGCGAGATCGAGGAATTCCTCTACACCCACCCCGACATTCTGGACGCCCAGGTCATCGGCGTGGCCGACCCGAAATACGGTGAGGAACTGATGGCTTGGATCCGGCTGCGCGAGGGTGCGGCCGCGCTGGACGCCGACGCGATCCGGGCATTCTGCGCAGGCAAGCTGGCGCACTTCAAGATTCCGCGCTATGTCCACATCGTGGACGAATTCCCGATGACCGTCACCGGCAAGGTGCGCAAAGCCGAGATGCGGGAAATGGCGAAGACGCTGGTCCCGGCGTCGGGGAGTGTTGCTGCGGGCGAAGGGTTCACCCAGGGGTAGGTCCTTTGTCAGCAGGCGGCGGTAGTGTTGGCGGCCGTGACGACAGCGCCCGAGATCGCCAGTTCAGAGACGAACAGCACCGACACGACCGCCGCCGCGCCCACTCCCCTCGCTAGCGTGGGGCGGCGCATCGCCGACGAGCTAGGAGTGCGGGAGAGCCAGGTCCGTGCCGCCGTGGAGCTGCTCGACGCCGGTTCGACGGTGCCGTTCATCGCGCGCTACCGCAAGGAGGTCACCGACGGCCTCGACGACGCGCAGCTGCGTCAGCTCGACGAACGCCTGAGCTACCTGCGCGAACTCGACGAGCGCCGCGGCGCGATCATCGAATCCATCAAGGGCCAGGGCAAACTGGACAACGCGCTGCTCGGGCAGCTGATGCTGGCCGAGACGAAAGCTCGCCTCGAAGACATCTACCTGCCGTACAAGCCCAAGCGCCGCACCAAGGCCCAGATCGCGCGCGAGGCGGGCCACGAACCGGTCGCCGACGCGCTGATCAACGACCCGTCCACCGATCCGGCGCAGTACACCGCCGAGCAACTCGACGGCGCCCGCGCCATCCTGGTCGAGCGTTTCGCCGAGGACGCCGACCTGGTCGGTGAAGTGCGCGAGCTGATGTGGAACCGCGGCCAGATCAAATCCACCGTGCGCCCGGGCAAGGAGGAGGCGGGCGCGAAGTTCTCCGACTACTTCGAGTTCAGTGAACCGTTCTCCAAGCTGCCCTCGCACCGCATCCTGGCGCTGCTGCGCGGTGAGAAGGAAGAGGTCCTCAGCCTCCAGCTCGATTCCGAGACAGAGGAATTGGCGCCGGGCGAGCGTTCCATCTACGAAGGCCGGATCGCGGTCAAGTTCGGCATCGCCGACAAGGGCCGCCCTGCCGACAGCTGGTTGATGGATACGGTCCGCTGGGCCTGGCGCACGAAACTTCAAGTGAGCCTTGGCATCGACACTCGCATGCGCCTGCGTCAGGCCGCCGAGAAGGACGCGGTCGATGTGTTCGCCGCGAACCTGCGCGACCTGCTGCTCGCCGCGCCCGCCGGCACCCGCACCACCATGGGCTTGGACCCGGGCTACCGCACCGGCGTGAAGGTCGCGGTCGTCGACGCCACCGGTAAGGCCGTCGCCACCGAGGTCATCTACCCGCACAAGCCGCAGGGCCAGACCGAGAAGTCCCTCGCGGTGCTCGGCGCACTGGTCGCCCGCTTCAACGTGGAGCTCATCGCCATCGGCAACGGCACCGCCTCGCGCGAGACCGATGCCCTTGCCACCGAGCTGATCTCGCGCATCCCGGAGAACAAGCCCACCAAGATCGTGGTCTCCGAGGCCGGAGCCTCGGTGTACTCCGCCTCGGCCTACGCCACGCAGGAACTGCCCGATATGGACGTGTCGCTGCGCGGCGCGGTATCCATCGCGCGCCGCCTGCAGGACCCGCTCGCCGAGCTGGTGAAGATCGACCCGAAGTCCATCGGCGTCGGCCAGTACCAGCACGACGTGTCCGAGACCCTGCTGGCCCGCTCGCTGGGCGCGGTGGTCGAGGACGCGGTGAACGCGGTCGGCGTCGACGTGAACACCGCCTCGGTGCCGCTGCTGTCCCGGGTCTCCGGCATCACCGGTTCGGTCGCGGAATCCATTGTGGCCCACCGTGATCAGCACGGTTCCTACCGCAGCCGCAAGGCGTTGCTGGAGGTGCCGCGGTTGGGACCGAAGGCCTTCGAACAGTGCGCGGGCTTCCTGCGCATCCGCGGCGGCGACGACCCGCTCGACACCTCCGCGGTGCACCCCGAGGCCTACCCCGTGGTGCGGCGCATCTTGCAGAAGACCGGCAGCGGCGTCACCGAACTGATCGGCAACACCGGCGTGCTGCGCTCGCTGCGGCCCGACGAGTTCACCGACGAGACCTTCGGTCTGCCCACCGTCACCGACATCATCTCCGAACTGGAGAAGCCCGGCCGCGACCCGCGCCCGGAGTTCAAGACCGCCGAATTCGCCGCCGGTGTGGAGAAGGTCGCCGACCTCGAGCCCGGCATGGTGCTCGAAGGTGTCGTCACCAACGTGGCGGCGTTCGGCGCGTTCGTCGATGTCGGCGTGCACCAGGACGGCCTGGTGCACGTGTCGGCCATGTCGCACAACTTCGTCAAGGACCCGCGCGAGGTGGTGAAATCCGGTGACGTGGTCAAGGTGAAGGTGCTCGAGGTCGACGTGGCTCGCCAGCGCATCGGACTGTCGTTGCGCCTGGACGACGAACCGGGCGGTGCGACAGCGAAACCGGAACGCGGCACCGGAAATCGCGGCGGCGCCCCGCGTGGTCAGTCCGGCCAGGACAACCGGCAGCGGCAGAATGGGCAGAACAAGCAGCCGAGTCGCAACCAGGGCAATCAGCGGCGCGCCAACGCACCCGCGCCGACCGGTTCCATGGCCGACGCGCTGCGCCGGGCAGGCTTCGGTAAGTAGGTTTTCACCAGGCGGGAGGTTGGCAGGCGGCCATGCGCAGATGGCTCGAGAACGATGTGATCGCGCAGGGCCGCCTACCGCTGCTGTGCTTCCTGCTCGGGTTCATCGTCGGGTTCCTGTTCATTCGGATCAGCGTCCGGCTGATCCGTAAACAGGTGCGCTGGTGGCCCGGCAACCTCCGCGCCGGTGACACCCATATCCACCACATGGTCATCGGCGTGGTGCTGGTCCTCGGTTCCGGGCTGGGCCTGATCGCGGTGTACGACAGTGGCGGTGAACCGGCCGTGGCGGCTTTCGCGGCCGCGTTCGGCGTCGGGGCCGCACTGGTCCTCGACGAGTTCGCGCTCATCTATTACCTGCGCGACGTCTACTGGGAAGAACAGGGCCGCACCTCGGTCGACGCGGTCTTCGTCGCGCTCGCCGTCACCGGCCTGCTGCTGCTCGGCTTCCACCCGCTCTCGATCCTCGAGATCGGCGACGTGCGCAGCTCCATCGGCCCCGACGCCAAGGCCGTCGCCACCGTCATCGCCCTGTCGAACCTGCTGCTGGCCGCCATCGTCATCGCCAAAGGCAAGATCTGGACGGGCCTGTTCGGCATGTTCTTCCCGCCACTGCTGTGGATCGGCACCCTGCGCCTGAGCCGCCCCGGCGCCCCCTGGGCCCGCTGGCGCTACGCCGAACGCCGCCGCCTGATGTACCGCGCGATCGTGCGCGAACGCCGGTATCGGCGGCCGGTCATCCGTGCGAAGATCTTCATCCAAGACCTCATCGCCGGAAAGCCGGATGTCGAGCACGTCCGCAGCGCCGCCGAGGCGGAGTTGGCCCGCAAGGTCGTCCCGGCCCCACCGGCCCCACATCCGCATCCCCTGTTCTCGCCGGAGCATTCCCTTTTCGGCCCGGAGCACAAGTCCGACCGCTGAGCACGCTCGCCGGTCAGAGCGGGGATCGGGGGTGCTGACCAGGGGGTGATTTCTGCGGGCGACCCGAGGTCTGGCACAATACTCGGGTTGCCCTAGGGAGATTTCTGTCCCGGGAGCACCCCCTAATTCGGAGCATGAACCGGTCGCGCGTCCTCGGCTATGTCGAGGGAATGCCGCCAGGGTCCTCTGTTCGCGCAAACATCGCAAAGGATGAAAATGAACACCCTCGACTTCCTCGACGAAAAGTCGCTGCGCAGCGACGTCCCGGACTTCCGCCCGGGCGACACGCTGAACGTGCACGTGAAGGTCATCGAAGGCTCGAAGGAGCGCATCCAGGTCTTCAAGGGCGTCGTGATCCGCCGCCAGGGTGGTGGCATCCGCGAGACCTTCACCGTCCGCAAGGTCTCCTTCGGTGTCGGCGTCGAGCGCACCTTCCCGGTGCACAGCCCCAACATCGACCACATCGACGTCGTGACCCGTGGTGACGTCCGTCGCGCCAAGCTGTACTACCTGCGCGACCTGCGCGGCAAGGCCGCCAAGATCAAGGAAAAGCGCTGATCTCGTAGCCCGCTCAGCGGCACAGCAGAACTTCGTAGCCCGGTACCCGCCGTCAGGCAGGGTGCCGGGCTACTCTGTTCGGCGTGGCAGACGAAAGTGGGTCGGTGTCGGTGTCGGGTGCGGATGACGAAGGGGCAGAGCGGAAGACCCCTAGGGCGCGGCGCGCCAAGAAGACCAAGAAGCAGCGGCCGTTCTGGCAGGAACTGCCCATCCTCATCGTGATCGCGGCCGTCATCGCCGCGCTGATGGTCACCTTCGTCGGCCGGCCGTACGTGATTCCCTCCCAGTCGATGGAACCGACGCTGCACGGCTGCCCCGGCTGCGTCGGCGACCGCATCTACGTGGAGAAGCTCAGCTACTACTTCAGTGATCCGAAGCCGGGCGATGTCGTGGTGTTCGTCGGCCCGCCGTCCTGGAACACCCGCTACCAGTCGATCCGCTCGGAAAACACGATGATCCGCGGCGTGCAGAACTTCTTCTCCTTCTTCGGCCTGGTGCCGCCGGACGAGAACGATCTCGTCAAGCGCGTCATCGCGGTCGGCGGGCAGACCGTGCAGTGCTGCGACGCCGAGGGCCGGATCCTGGTCGACGGAAAGCCGCTCGACGAGTCCTACGTGAAGAACGACTACCCGTGGTTCGCCGGTAAGCAGAACGCCACCTACCCCGCCGGCCGGGTCTTCGGCCCGATCAAGGTGCCCGAGGGCAACCTGTGGGTGATGGGCGACAACCGCGACCAGTCCGCCGACTCCCGTGCGCACGTCTCCGATTCGCTGCAGGGCACCGTTCCGGTCGACAACGTCCGAGGTAAGGCGGTGTTCAAGATCTGGCCGCCGAGCCGGATCGGACCGGTCAGTTCGGTCGACCCACAGGTGAACTGACACCCTGGCGAACTGAAAGCGCGCGGCGGCAGGATAATTGGATCGTGGGGTACACCCGGAGCACCACTCTTTGGCCGCCGCGCGTCGTGATGCGCAAGGCGGGTGGTTTGCGCACCCTGGAAGCGGCGCTGATCCGCAGCGGGCTAGGCCCGGTCGCCGGTGTCGACGAAGCCGGGCGCGGTCCGTGTGCGGGCCCGCTGGTGGTCGCCGCCTGCTTGCTCGCCCCGAAGGCCTACGACCGGCTCGGCGGGCTCGACGATTCCAAGAAGCTCACCGAGGCCACCCGGGAGGAGCTCTTCCCGATCATCCAGCGGCTGGCCCTGGCCTACGAGGTCGTGGTGATCCCGGCCTGGGAGATCGATTCGATCGGCATCCACGTCGCCAATATCGAAGGCATGCGCCGCGCGGTCGCCGGACTCGGCCGGACGCCGGGCTATGTGCTCACCGACGGCTTCCGGGTGCCCGGCATCCCCGCGCCGTCGCTGCCGGTGATCGGCGGCGATGGCGTGGCCGCCTGCATCGCGGCCGCCAGCATCCTGGCCAAGGTCACTCGCGACCGGATGATGGTCGAGCTCGACGAGCGCCTGCCCGGCTACGGTTTCGCCGCGCACAAGGGCTACAACACGCCCGAGCACACCGAGGCGTTGCACCGCCTGGGGCCCAGCAGCGAGCACCGGCGCTCTTGGCGCAATGTGCGGGAAACGGCGGGTCTGGTGCCCGTCGATCCGGCGCTGGAATACGCCGACGCGATGCTGGCCGAGGATGCGCGGGAAGGCCGAGTGGCTAGCGACGCGGTCCATGCGAGATGATGTGCTCCAACGACGCCGCTAGGGCTGTGTCTCATCAAGGACCGCGAATTAGGAGGACTTCCACCCGATGAGTGCCGAGGACCTCGAGAAGTACGAAACCGAGATGGAACTCTCGCTGTATCGCGAGTACAAGGACATCGTCGGTCAGTTCTCGTACGTGGTGGAAACCGAACGCCGCTTCTACCTGGCCAATTCCGTCGAGCTGCGGCCGCAGAACGCCGACGGCGAGGTGTACTTCGAAGTACGCATGAGCGATGCCTGGGTGTGGGACATGTACCGTCCGGCGCGTTTCGTCAAACACGTCCGGGTGATCACCTTCAAGGACGTGAATATCGAAGAGCTGGAGAAGCCGGACCTGCGGCTTCCCGAGTAGTTCTCGGCTAGCACGGGGGACCGACAGGTTCTTGTGCTAGACGGCTGGGTGGACGCGAGTTGTCCACAGCTGAACGGTTATCCACACCCTTTCCGTTTCCCCAGGTCGGCTCGGCGGCGCTGTCGCGGCCACCCCGCACGCTGTGCGGGTGACGGATAACAAGGCGCTCGGCGCACGAGGGGAAGAGCTGGCCGCAAAGTATCTGCTGGCCACCGGCTGGGAGATCATTGGCAGGAACTGGCGCTGCCGGTTCGGGGAATTGGACCTCATCGCACACGATTCGAAGGTCACCGCCTTCGTCGAGGTGAAGACCAGGCGCGGCTTGGGTTTCGGCCGCCCCGAGGAGTCGGTCACCTTCGATAAGCGCCGCCGCATTCGGCAACTGGCCCTGCTGTGGCTACAAGAACACGACGGCCCCTATCGCACGGTCCGCTTCGACGTGATCTCGGTGCTGGTGCTCCCCGGCCGGGAGCCGGTCGTCGAACACCTCGCGGCGGCGTTCTGATGGCCCTCGGACGCGCACACTCCGTCGCGGTCACCGGAGTAGACGGCCAGCTCGTCGAAATCGAAGCCGACATCGGCCAGGGCCTGCCCTCGGTGCATCTGGTCGGCTTGCCCGACACCGCTTTGCAGGAATCCCGGAATCGAGTCCGCTCGGCGGTCGCGAACTCGGGGGAGAAGTGGCCGGATGGGCGCGTCATCCTGGCCTTGTCACCGGCGACGCTCCCGAAAGTCGGCAGCGTCTACGACCTCGCCCTCGCAGTATCGGTTCTGGACGCGGCAGGCGCTGTTCCGTCCGAGCGGCTGGCCAAGACGGTGGTCCTGGGTGAGCTCGCGCTGGACGGGCGGCTGCGACGGGTTCGCGGCATCCTGCCCGCGGTGATCGCAGCCCGCAATGCGGGCTGGCCCACGGTGGTGGTGCCCGAACCCGCACTGGCCGAAGCCGGTTTGGTCGACGGCATCGAAGTCCTCGGCGCGACCAGCCTGCGTGCGATGGTCGCCTGGTTGCGCGGCGAGGGCACGTTGATCGAGCCGAACGGTGATCTGCCGTCCGCTATGCCGGTCGGCGGCGATCTGAGCGAGGTTGCCGGCCAAGAGGAAGCGCGCTGGGCGCTGGAGGTGGCCGCGGCGGGTGGTCACCACCTGCTCCTCACCGGCCCGCCAGGAATCGGCAAAACAATGCTGGCACAACGACTTCCGGGCTTGCTGCCGCCGCTGTCGGAAGCCGAGGCGCTGGAGGTGACGGCCATCCATTCGATGGCCGGCCTGCTCTCCGGCGACCAGCCGCTGATCACCATGCCACCGTTCGTCGCGCCGCATCACTCGACATCCGCGGCGGCCATGGTCGGCGGTGGTTCCGGCTCGGCCCGCCCCGGTGCGGTGAGTTGTGCGCATCGGGGCGTGCTATTCCTCGACGAATGCGCCGAGATCGGCACCAAGGTTCTCGAGGCCCTGCGAACCCCCTTGGAGGAAGGCGAGATTCGAATCGCGCGGCGCGACGGCGTGGCAAGGTACCCGGCCCGATTCCAGTTGGTGCTCGCCGCGAATCCTTGCCCCTGCGCGCCCGCCCGCGATGTCGACTGCATCTGCGCGCCGATGGCTCGCCGCCGCTATCTGGGCAAGCTGTCCGGTCCACTGATCGATCGCATCGATATCTGGGTACAGATGCGCGCCCACTCGGGTGCGAGCTTCAGCTCGGACAAGGCCGAGCCCAGTGCGGTAGTGCGCGCCCGGGTCGCCGCCGCCCGCCAAGCCGCCGCGGCCCGCTGGCAGGACGACGGCTGGACCACCAACGCCGAAGTACCAGGACACGTGCTGCGCCAACGGTTCCGCTTGCCCCGCGAGTCCATCGACCCGGTCGAAACAGCCCTGCGCATGGGCCGGATGTCGGCCCGCGGCGCCGACCGCGCCATCCGTGTCGCCTGGACCATCTCCGACTTGCGCGGCGCGGACATGCCGAGCGCCCAGGACGTCATGCTGGCACTGAATTTCAGGCAGCGGGGTGCGCAGTGAGTGGACGATGCGATCGAATCGTGTGCCCCTCACGGGCTTCGGCACGCGGCGCCGACCGCGCCATCCGTGCCGCCGGGACTTATCTCCGACTTGCGCGGGGCGGATATGCCGAGCGCCCAGGACGTCATGCTGGCACTGAATTTCAGGCAGCGGGGTGCGCAGTGAGCGGACGATGCGATCGAATCGTGTGCCCCTCGCAGGCGTCGGCCCACAGCACCCAGGTAGCGACGATGACGCAGGTCTTCCGGCAGCGAGGCGAGCGAGCACAGGATGATCGCGATCGAAGTTTGGGTCGTGCACTGGTCTCCCCGCAGCGAGGTGATCGAGCAAGTGACGATGGCGATCGAAGTTTGGGTCGTGTACCGGTCTCCCGGCAGCGAGGTGATCGAGCAGGGGATGATCGCGATCGAAGTTTGGGTCGTGCACGTCAGATCCTCAGCGCTGGCGAGGCGCAGACATGAGCGAGGTGGGGGAGCAGGCTGGGCCAGGCGCGATGGCGCAAGAGGCTGGGCAGCCAGTGCACGGGGCGTGGCTGGCCCGCGCGGCTGGCAGCGGGGCTCGCATGATCGAGCTGGACGCCGGGCCGTCCGGTCTGGTCGGTTGCTCGGGCCGATCGCTGGATCCCAGTGCTGCGGTGCCGGGTTCGAGCAGCGGGTGGCCATCGGCGGCGGATGACGAGCGGCGCTTGGCGTGGGTTTACCTGTCGCGGGTGGTCGAAGGGCCGTGTGCGGCGTTGTCGTCGCTGATCGAGTCGGTTGGGGTGGTGGAGGCGGCGCGGGCGGTGCGGGAATGCGCATTGCCGGAGTCGCTGCGTGGCCCGACGGAGCGGCGACGTGGAATGGATTGCGCGGAAAAGGATCTGGAAATCGTCGAGCGACTCGGTGGGCGGGTGGTGACGCCCGACGATCCGGAATGGCCGGCTTGGCGGATGTTGGGCCTCACGCAGTTGCAAACGGGCCGTGATCAAGACGGGGCTGTGCCCTTGGTGTTGTGGGTGCGGGGCCCGCGGTCCCTGCTCGATGCCAGCGAGCGTGCGCTGGCGGTGGTGGGGGCGCGCTGCAGCACGTCGTACGGCCACCAGGTGACCCGGGACATCGTGAGTGATCTTGCGGTAGAGGGGTGGACGATTGTTTCCGGTGCGGCGTACGGCATCGATGCGATGGCGCATCGTGCGGCACTGGCCAGCGGTGCTCCGACCATCGCCGTGCTCGCGTGCGGCGTGGATCGCCCGTATCCGGTCGACCACGATCGGCTGCTCGCCGAAATCGCCGACATCGGACTGGTCGTCAGCGAGTACGCGCCAGGCACTTCCGCGCGCAAGCATCAGTTCCTCGCTCGCAATCGGCTGATCGCCGCGCTGGCGGACGGGGTGCTGGTGGTGGAGGCCGGGCTGCGCAGCGGTGCACGCAACACCGTGAAATGGGCACGCCGCATCGGGCGTCCGGCTCTAGCGGTCCCCGGGTCGGTCAACTCGGCGTCGTCGGTCGGCTGCCACCACATGATCCGGGACGGGGAAGCACTACTCGTCACCCGAGCGGAGGAGGTGATCGACGAAGCCGGTCCGCTGCGGTTGTCGCTGCCGGGCACTGCGGGCACTGCCACGGGGTCGGCGGACGCGCTGACCGGTGACGAGGCCACCGTCTTCGGCGCACTCCCGAAGCGCGGGTCCCGACAGCCTGTCGAACTGGCCAGTCGCACCGATCTGCCGCTGCCCATCGTGCGTGCAGCGCTGGCCGCACTGGAGTTGGCCGAGCTTGTCGGTGTCGGCGAACGCGGTTGGTACCGGCTCGCCTCCACCCGCAACAAGAACGCACGGTAGGAGGGTCGATCGGAACCACTGATGTCGGCCTCCGCCGCTGGCGCGTTCCCACCGTCTGGTGCGTCGAAGCGGGGGCCTCCGATCGCCCCGCGACCTCACCCTTCGCTGGCGCGTTCCCACGTGTGGTGCGTCGAGGCGGGGCCTCCGATCGCCCGCCACCGCACCCTTGGCATCGGGGGAGGGCCTCGAGTCGGCGGCCACCTCCGACGCTCAATGACCAGAAGGGAGCTCTGCCTTGGGCCAAAATGATGTCAATCGCTGATCCGCCCCGAGACCGATCGCTGCACCGCATAACCTCTGATTTCGGATGTAGCGCAGTAGAATTCGGCAGGTGAATCCGTTCGGGTGGGCCCGGCGACGGGCGGGACGATTGCCGGAGCAACTTCGGTCCGAGCTCGAGGCCGAAGGTGTGCGGGTGGCGGCAGAAGAGCTGGTGGGGACGTTGACGCTGCGCGATTACCGGGCGCCGTGGCGCTATACATCGTGGAGCAAGGAAACCGTGAGCGGTGCGATCGCGGTGACGGAGCAGCGGCTGGTGGTGTGGGCGCAGGGGCGGTCGGTGCTCGATGTGACGCGCGGTGCGAAGTTGGCCGGGCTCGAGGTGACGGTGCACGGGTCGGACGAGGTGTGCTTCGGGTTCGAGGCGGGCGACTTTCACGAGGGACGGTCCGGGCGGGTGGAGTTTCGGCTGCGCACTGCGGAGGCGGTGCGCATAGCCGAGCTGCTCGGGGCCCCTATGTGATCGGAGCGTCCGGGCACGGCGCGGGGACTTGCCAACGAAAGGGTGTGCGCGCGACGGTGGTCCATATGGAAGACCTGCCTGAGGATCTGGAAGCCCTGCTGGCCGAGTATCAGCGGTATCTGCGGCTCGGGCAGAACCGGTCGGCGCATACCGTGCGGGCCTACCTCGGTGACGCCCGGTCGCTGTTTGCCCACCTGTGCGAGCGGGCGGCGGATTCGGCTGTGCGGGAACTGGATTTGGCGCTGCTGCGATCCTGGCTGTCCGCGCAGTCGGCGAAGGGAGCGGCGCGAAGCACCATGGCGCGCCGGGCGTCGTCGGCTCGGACGTTCACGGCGTGGCTGACCAAGAATGGGCATCTCGCCGTCGATCCGGGATTGCGGCTCGGCTCGCCCAAGGCACAGCGCACGCTGCCCGCCGTGCTGGGCCGGCAGCAGGCTGTGGAGGCGATGGAAGCGGCGGAATCGGGTGCGGCGCAGCGCGACCCGATGGCGTTGCGGGATCGGTTGATCGTGGAGCTGCTTTACGCCACCGGTATCCGGGTGAGCGAACTGTGCGGTCTGGATCTCGACGACATCGACCGCGAGCGGCGCCTGATCCGGGTACTGGGCAAGGGCAACAAGGAGCGGTCGGCTCCGTTCGGCGGCCCCGCCGACCAGGCCATCGAACGATGGTTGCGCTACGGCAGGCCCGCCCTGGCGAATCCCGAGTCCGGGCGTGCGCTGCTGCTCGGCCGACGCGGGCGCAGGCTCGATCAGCGCCAAGCCAGAGATGTTGTGCACGAAGTGATTTCGGCGATCCCGGGCGCGCCGGACATGGGCCCGCACGGCTTGCGGCACAGTGCCGCCACCCACCTTCTCGAAGGCGGGGCCGACTTGCGCGTGGTTCAGGAACTCCTGGGGCACGCCAGCATGGCGACCACCCAGATCTACACCCACGTGTCGATCGAACGCCTGAAGAAGGTGCACGACCAGGCACATCCGCGCGCTTGAGCACGGTCGGCCGCAAAGCCTTTGCCGGAGCGCCGTAGCACCCTATTCTGAAACGAGTTCTAGTTTGGGAGGCTTCGTGAACGACGCAGGCGCCGTGCACAACGTGCTCGGCAAAGAGATCCAGATGCCGGTCCGGATCCGGCAGGCCCGCGCCTTCATGGCGTCCTACCTGGTCCCCGCCGATCCGGCACAGCGCGCCATCGATTACTCGGGGCTGCAAGTCATTCGGGTGCCCGGCAACCGGGCGCTGTGCACGCTCGTTTTCGTCCAGTACGTCGACGGCGACCTCGGGCCCTACCACGAGTTCGGGGTCTCGTTCTCGGTCCGCCACCACACCGCCACGGCCACCGGCGCCCTCGCCGACGTGCGCGCGCTGGCCGGCGGCAAGGCGGGCGTCTTCATCCATCGACTGCCCGTCGACGGCGAGTTCACCCTCGCCGCCGGCCGCGGAATCTGGGGCTTCCCCAAGGAGATCGCCGACTTCCGCATGGATTACGAGGGCGTCAACCGGCACGGCGTGCTGCACCACAACGGTGAGCTGGTGGTCGACCTGACGGTCCGCCCCGGTTTCGCCACACCGGCCAGGCGCGGCGCGGGCGCCTCCTTCGACGCCTACTCCCACATCGACGGCGTCACCCGCTGCACCCAGTGGGAGATGGAGCCGGAGGGCATGCACGCCCGGGTGGGCGGCGCGGATCTCGTCCTCGGCGAGCACCCGTGGGCGCGTGAACTGGCCGGGCTCGGGCTGCCGAAGCGCGCCTCGATGAGCTCGACGATCGCCCGGCTGCGGATGACCTTCCAGGACGCCACTCCGGTGTGATCCCCGGGGTCACGGGCTTTGCGCCTTCCGGACGTTAGGGTGAAATCCCCGGCCGGATTGGAGAGGTGAGGTGAACCCCGAGTCGCAGGCACCAGCGGGCGAAACACAGCTCGACTACCGCTTCGACCTCGCCAACGAACGCACCTTCCTGGCCTGGATGCGCACCTCCCTCGGTCTGCTCGCGGGTGGTGTCGCGGTGCACACGCTGGTTCAGCCGTTCAAGACCGCCGGGTTCCGGCGGGCGCTCGCGGTGAGCTGCATCCTGCTCGCCGTCATCGTGGCGGTCGGCGCATACGGACACTGGCGCCGGGTCGGTATCGCGATGCGGCGCGGGGACCGGCTGCCGCGCACGGTGATGGTGCCGATCCTGTCCGGCGGCATCGCCATCATCTCGATACTGGCTTGTATCGCGGTGCTGCTCAAATGACCCGCGATCCCGGGCTGGCGGCCGAGCGCACCGCCTTGGCCTGGCGCCGCACCGCGGTCTCCGCGATGATCTGCGCCGCACTGTTTCTCAACCACGCCGTGGGTAGCAGCTGGCGACCGGCCCAGTTCGCGCCGCTCGCCGCCGCCGTCACCATGGGGGCGCTGGCCGCTCTGTGTTACGTCCGCAATCGCACCTTGCACGAGGGCCGGCACGGCCATGCCCGCGCCGCCGTCGCGACCACCGCCCTCGCGGTGGTCGCCGTAGCCTGCGTCGCGCTCACGCTCGGCGCCACCATGCCACGCCCCTGACCACCACCAGGAGGATGAAGATGACCGAGCCGAGCAGCTTCATCGTCGCGCAGCAACAGCGTGCGGCGGCCGAACTCCCGTTCTCCGATGACGCCGACCGCGCCGACGCGCAGCGCGGGTTCATCGCCGCACTGGAGCCCGGCGTGGTCACCGCCACGGACGGAACCGTGGTGTGGGACAACGACTCCTACGCCTTCCTGCGTGAACCCTGCCCCGCCTCGGTGCATCCCAGCCTGTGGCGGCAATCCGGGCTGGTGATCGAGCAGGGGCTCTATGAGGTGACCCCCGGCATCTATCAGGTTCGCGGCTTGGATCTGTCGAATATGACCCTGATCGAAGGGGATACGGGCGTGGTCGTCATCGATCCGCTCATCTCCGCCGAGACCGCGGCGGCGGGTCTGGCGTTGTACCGGGTGCATCGCGGCGATCGCCCGGTGACCGGCCTCATCTACACCCATTCGCATGCCGACCATTTCGGCGGCGCCATGGGCGTCACCACCGCCGACGAGGTGGCGGCCGGGCGCTGCCCGGTGCTCGCGCCCGCCGGATTCCTGGAACATGCTGTAGCCGAGAACATTTACGCAGGTACCGCGATGACGCGGCGCGCGGCCTACATGTACGGCGCGGTGCTGCCGCGCGGCCCGCTCGGGCAGGTCGGCGCGGGCCTGGGCCAGACCACCTCGCTCGGTACGGTGACGCTGATCCCGCCCACCCTCGACATCACCACCACCGGGCAGACCGAAACCATCGACGGCGTCAAGATGGTCTTCCAGATCACCCCGGGCACCGAGGCGCCCGCCGAGATGAACTTTTACTTCCCGGACCATCGGGCGCTGTGCATGGCCGAAAACGCTACGCACACACTGCACAACCTGCTGACGCTGCGTGGTGCCCTGGTCCGCGACCCGCACGTCTGGGCCAAGTATCTGACCGAGGCGATCACCATGTTCGGGCGCGACTCCGATGTCCTGTTCGCTTCGCACCACTGGCCCACCTGGGGCGCGGATCGACTGGTGGAATACCTTGCGCTGCAACGAGATCTATACGCGTACCTGCACGATCAGACGCTGCGAATGCTGAACCAGGGGTATGTGGGCGCCGAGATCGCGGAGCGGATCCAGTTGCCCCCCGCCATCGAAAAGTCTTGGCATACAAAGGGTTACTACGGCTCGGTGAGTCACAACGTGAAAGCCGTCTATCAGCGCTACATGGGTTGGTTCGACGGGAACCCGGCACATCTGTGGGAGCACCCGCCCATCGAAAATGCCCGGCGGCACGTGGAATTCATGGGCGGCGCGGAGGAGGTGCTGCGCAAAGCGCAGCAGTCCTACGACGCGGGCGACTATCGCTGGGTCGCACAGGTGCTCAACTACGTGATCTTCGCCGACCCGGACAATCGCGCCGCACGGGACCTGCAGGCGAGCACGTTCGAGCAGCTCGGCTACGGCGCCGAGAACGCCACCTGGCGCAACTTCTACCTCAGCGGCGCCTACGAACTCCGCTACGGCTCCTTCGGCACGCCCACCAAAACCAACTCGCCCACCATGCTGGCCGCGCTCACCGTCGACCAGATCTTCGACGCGCTGTCGTTGCGGGTCGACGGGCCCAAGGCCTGGGACCTGCGAGTCGTCACCGAATGGCGCATCACCGACGAAAACCGCACGCACCGCGTCGAATTGGGCAACGGCGTGCTGACCCACTACGACCGGCCCGAGGGGGCCACCCTGCCCGATCCGGACGCCACCTTCACGCTGACCCGCGCCACCCTCATCCGAATTCTGCTGACGGGCGCGGACTTCGGCGTCGCGGTCGCGGCGGGCGATATCGCGATCGACGGCGATCCGGCGGGCCTCGCCAAGCTGGTCGGTGTCTTCGACGAGCCCGACCCGGATTTCGCCATCGTCACGCCGTGACCGGCGGCCTGCGAGACCGGCTGCGTAGCGCGCTGACCGTGGCGATAAAGGCTCGCGACCGTACGTCCGTCGCCGCGCTGCGGTCCGCGCTCGGCGCTATCGACAACGCCGAGGCGGTCGACATTTCAGAGGCGCGTGCGGGCGCAATCGAAGGGTCGCCGGTCGGGCTCGGCGCCGCTGAGGTGGCGCGTCGCGATCTCACCGAATCCGGCATCGCCGCGATCGTCCGCGCGGAGATCGACGAGCGCCGCAGCGCCGCAGCGGAATACGACAGCCGGGGTCGCTCCGAGCACGCCGGAAGGTTGCGGGCCGAGGCCGACGCGCTGGCAGCGCTTTTGTAGGACAAGAGTCGGGTAATTTCGGCTATCCTGACGCTGCCGGTCAAGCGCAAGCGGTTCGTAGGATGGCGTGGCACAGAGCGATCAATTGACCGAGCGGTTCAGCTCGGCACTGCGACTCGGTGGGGGCGATATCTCCGCCGCGTGCCAGGCGTGTGTGCAAGTCCTGCCCGTGCGCGGCGCCGCGATCCTCATCGGCGAACGACATCTCGGCCTATGGCCGTGGTCGGTCACCGGCGCGGACGCCGCGCGGATCGAGGGCTTACAGGCGGTGGCCGCCGCAGGTCCCGCGGTCTACGCGTTTGCCACCGGAGTGCCGGTGCCGCTGCCCGATCTCACCACCCCCTGCCCGCGGTGGCCGGAATTCGCCGCCGCCATGACCCGGGAATCGATCACCGGTGCGATGGTGTCGGTGCCGCTGCGGCTGGGCATGGCCCGGCTGGGCACCCTCGACCTGTTCGACCCGGATCCCGAAATGGCGGCGCCCCCGACCATTTCGGCGGCCCGCCGACTCGCGGAACTGCTCACCGCGCAGCTGGTTTCGGCGCAGTCCACGCGGGCGAAGGGCTGGCTGACACCGCCGCGCGGCAGCGTCCTGATCCACCAGGCGGCGGGTATGGTGATTGCTCACCTGCACGTCGGCGCACCGGAGGCTTATGCGCGGTTGCGGTCTCTGGCTGCCCGCCAAGGCCTTTCACTGTCCGAGGTTGCTGAGCGCATCATCGAGCGCCGGCTACCGATCGCCGCCGCACTCGACGCACATTCGCCGAATACCCACGGCAACTGAAGGTTTCGCAGGAGGCCCATTGGTCCATACCATGGTGAGTTGGGCAGGATGCGGCGCAGGATCTCCGTGGCGGATACCAAGGGTTCGCCGGTACAGGGGTAATTCGGATGTCTGACAGCGAGCTGCTGGTGACGGCACTGGCGAAGCTCGCGCGTCTGATGGCCGCCGACGACACCGCCGCCGTGCTCCAGCACGTGATCGACAGCGCCACCGACCTTTTGGACCTGACCGGCGCTACCGTGCTGCGGGTGTGGGACGGGCTGGAGCTACCGGAGGGCCAACCGGCAGCGATCACCGCGTCCACCTCGCCGCTGGCGGAGCTGGAACGTAGCCAGCTGGACGCGGCACGGGGCCCGGCACTGGAAGCCATGCGCCACGGCGAACCCGCCATCGTCACCGAGATCGGCAAATACCTCGACGTCTGGCCGGAATACGCGAGTGCTGCCGAGCAGCACGGCATTTCCTCGGTGGCCAGCACCCCGCTGCGGCACGGTGACCTCAGCTTCGGCGCGCTCTGTATCTATTCGGCCGAGCGCCGGGACTGGGCAGCGCCGGACCTATCGGTGGGCGAATTGCTGGCCCAGCTGATCGCCGGTCATCTCGTCACCGTGGACCGACTACGCGAAAAGCAGCAACTCGCAGACCAATTGCAGCATGCCCTCGATGCGCGCATCGTCATCGAACAAGCCAAAGGCGTAATTGCCAACGCCCGCAACATCGCTCCCGACGCCGCCTACAAACTGATCCGGGCACACGCGCGGCGCAATCGGATCAGCGTGCAGGCGGTCGCCACCGGAATCGTCGAGTTGCGGCTGCGGATCTGATCGCTCCGGGCTTACCCACTCCGCCGGCTGCATGTCCTCCGTGCCCGAGCAGATCGTGCAAATGAACTAACAGAGCTGTCCACCGCTCGGTAATCTGGCGAATGGCGGATTTCGAAACCCCTGTCCCCGGAGCGGAATCCGAACGCCGACGTTGAGCATCCTTGCCCCCCGATGGTCGGTTCCCACGCCGATCTCGCAGCCATGGGGGCTTCATGGTCTCGCACGTCTCTTCCACCCGCCGCTACCGGCACCGTTCTGTCCATCGCGGCGAAGCCGACAACCTCGTCCAGCTGATGCAGCGCACCGGCGCCGGCGACCGCGACGCCTACGCACAGCTCTACAACCGCACCCGCGACCTCGTCTTCCACCGGGTCCTGGCCATCGTGCGCGATCCCGGCTACGCGGAGGAAACCTGTCACGAGGTCTACCTGCAGGTTTGGCGCAGCGCGGCAACCTATGACGCGCGCCGGGGTTCCGTGGTGACCTGGCTGTGGACGCTCGCGCACCGCCAAGCGGTGGACCGGGTTCGCCGCGAACGCGCCGCCGTCGCCCACAATCTGGCTTGGGCGGTGGGCGATTACGGCCCGCCGGTCGACACCGTCACCGAGGAAGTCCTGCGCCGCCACGAATACCGCAGCGTCCGCCGCGGCCTGGTCGCGCTGACCCCGCTGCAGCGCGAATCCGTCATCCTCGCCTACTACCACGGCCTCAGCTATCCCCAGGTCGCCGCCGAACTCGGCATCGGCCTGGCCACCGTCAAATCCCGTATCCGAGCCGGCCTGGCTCAACTGGAATCGGCGCTCTCCAGCGCCGCCTGAGCTCGCACACCCGTTCTATCCGCTGCCACGACGGGTGTGCGAGCTCCTAGGCGGTCGGCAGCGTGCCGATATACCAACCGGCGACGATCCGCTGGACAACCCGCACCACCGGCCCGCCGAGCCGGGTGTACCAGGTGCCGGGCCGAGAGAAGGCGACAACCACCCCGTACACACTGTCGTCGGCGCAGTCGTACTCCACCGCGAACAGCTCCTCTCCCGACTCGGGATGCCCCGGCAACGTTCCGTACGCGAATCCACGCCGATCCGGCTCATCCAGCACATACACCACCTGGCACGGCGCGATGATCCCCACCGGTCCCACCCCGAGCCGCACCGTCAACACCGTCCCCGGCTCCGCCACAGCCGTACTCGCCTCCCGAAAGATCCTGGTGCCCTTCTGCATCCGATACGCCAAGATCTCCGCCCCGGCCCGCTCGAACAACTCCCGCCCCCGCCCGATCCGCCGCCGCAACCGAAACTGGTGATACCCCTCCGGCATCTCCCCGCGCGTAGCGCCGACCTCGGCATAAGTGAGCGATGAACCACCTGCGTTCTGCATGCCTTGATCATCGCCCCCCGCTCTGCGAGAAGAAAGCCTGCCCCAGCCCATCCGGCGGCCTCACCCCAAACCACACGGGCCCAGTTGGCCTCCCCGCAGCCGCCCTACTCGACAACCCACGCCGCAACTGGCTGGAACATCCACTACGCCACCGCCCGACGGTGACCACCACCCCACCGCTTCACTGAGCCCATCCGTCACGCAATCCATGGGAGTCATTTCGGGGCAATCTGATCTTGTAAGGCCCCGATATGACTCCCGTGGGAATCACCGCCTCGCCCCGTCGGTGGCACCCGGCGCATTCCACTGCGGCAGAACCACGGGCGGACGTCGCTCTGGGGCACCAGCGTGCCCGTCGTAGCGACCGAGTGGGGACGGTCGTGTTGCGTAGAGCTCATGGCGAGCTCAGTCCGGGGGTGCGCCAGGTTTGTCTCGGATCAGCGAAATATGCAGCAGCGTTGGCAGATTCACAATGCCCGAAAACTCCGATATGACGCCGTGGAATCACCGCATCACGCCGCTGGTGGCACTCGGCGCACTCCACGGCAGCAAGAGCCACGGGAGCAGACTTCGCGCCGGTCACCAGGGCGCCGTTCGTAGCGACCAGCGGGCACGGTCGAGTTGCGCAGGGGCTCATGTCAGGTCCAGTTCTGCGAGTGCGGCGGCGATGCGATGGAGCGGCGAAATATGGAGCAGTGCAGGTGGATTCACATCTACCCGCTTGCTGTGAGTGCTCGACTCGCGCCGGGCGCTCGAAAGCCTGGATGCCGAGGCGGTGCAGGGTGGGCGCGCGGTTCAGCAGCACCGGGTGCTCGGCGATGACCTCTTCGAGGACATCCCACACCTGGGGACGCTGACGCTCGACCATCCGGTTGGCGGACTTGATGTTCTGCGTGTGGTTCAGATCGACCAGACGCTTCATGACGACGGCTTGAACAGCTCGAGCGTCATCAGCTTCGGCAGACCACACTGGCGCACAGTGGATCCCTGCCGCGGCTGGGCAGCTCCGGTCGCCGGCCTGCGAAGTGTCGGTTGGAAGTCGGCTCTGTTGGTGTGAAGGGGTTTGCACGGGGATCTCATCGCGAGCTCTTTTCTCCGGGCGCTACCGGTTTCAGGCGGATCGGCGAAATATGGAGCAGTGCAAGGGGATCCACGTATTCGCGCTCGCTGTGGGTGCTCGACTCGCGGCGGGCGCCCCAGTGCAGGCAGGCGGCGACTGTGCAGCCTTCGTGCCCGGCCCGCAGGGTGCCGATCGGGCTGCCGCGCGTGACCCGGCGGCCCACGGTGACCTCGGCTTCGACAGGCTCGTAGGTTGTGCGCAGCCCGCCGGGGTGATCGATCGACACCACGGGTTTTCCTGCCACTTCCCCTGCGAACACCACGATTCCGTCGCCGGCCGCCAGGACCGCCTGCCCGGGTGTGCCCGCCAAGTCGACGCCGCGATGCCCGGGTAGCCAGTTCCGTGGCGGCTTTTCGAAGCGTCGTTCGACTGTCGGTCGAGGATGCAAGGGCCAACCGAACTCGCCCGCCGGGGCTGCTGCCGCCGGTGGCTCGGCGCGATCCGAACAGGTCACCGCCATGCCGGCCAGGATCGCCACGAGCATGCGAATACGCAGGCGGCGGCCCTGGCTGACAGTCGGTGAACCGGTGCGTTCAGCCACCGGCGTCGCTATTGGGGTGGTCAGTGCGAGGGCGATCGGTGCGATCGAGGAGAGATCGGCAACCCCTCGCTTCAGCGGGATCCCCACGACAGCGTAATCAGGACGGTGACCTCCTCCGGCGAACACGATTCGTTCGGCGGGCAGACCGTGACACCCGCACCCGCACCCGCATTCGCGCCTGCACCCGCATTCGCGCCCGCGCCTGCGCCCGCATTCGCGCCCGCGCCTGCGCCCGCATTCGCGCCCGCGCCTGCACCCGCATTCGCGCCCGCACCCGCGCCCGCGCCCGCGCCCGCACCCGCACCCGCACCCGCGTTCGCACCCGCATCCGGATCCGCATTCGGATCGGAGCCGGACAGTCGCAGCACCAGCGGGGGAGACTGGCGAGCCGGTGATGAGGGCTCGCCCGATTTTGACCGAGGGGCCGGAGGCTTGGGGGTGCGCGTCCGAGTATTGGTTGGGCGGGAGCCCGGTTCCGAGTCGGTGGACGGCTGCCCCGTCGTCGGCAGTGGTTGTTCCTGCCGCGGCTGCGTGACCTGTCCGATCAAGCTGCTCACCAGTTCCGCGGTCAGCGGCACCAGCTGCGCGAGCGGCGGGCCGAGCTCCGCGACGAGGCGCTCGATATCGCCTACCTGGACGCCCAGCGCCGCCGCGATGCGCGGGACCAGCTCGGCTGTCAGCGGCACCAGTCGGGCCAGCGGCGGCCCGAATTCCGCGACGAGACGGCTGACTTCGCCGGCGGGGATGCCGAGCGCCGCCGCGAGGCGGGGGACGACCTCGGCTGCCAGTTCAGTCAGGGGCGGGCCGAATTCCGCTATCAAGCGGTTCACCTCGCTCGCGGAAACACCGATTGCCGCCGCGATCCGGGGCACAGCCTCCGCCGTCAGCGGGGCCAGTTGCCACAGGGGCGGCCCGAATTCCGCGACGAGACGCTCGACCTCGGCGGCGGAAAATCCGGGCACGTAAGGGGAGTGGTCGATCCGCCGTGGCGTGCTGCACACCGAGCCTGCGCACTGCCCGGCCACGGGATCGGGCGCATCGGGCACCGCCCGCGCTGGTGCGGCGGTGACTACCGCTGCCGCGAAGGCCAAGGGGACAAGCATGGTCGTGGTGATCGAGGTACGGTTCATGTCGTCGAGATTCGTCTCGCCGGCAGGTGTGTCGTAACCCCCGCTTCGGCGAGTGGGGACAACTTTCCGCACTGTGGATATCCCGCGTTTCACCTGGTCAGGAGAACGGGACCGGGTCGATTTAGAGCTCGGGGCACCCACGCCGTAGACTGATCAAGCGGTCTGTGCCTGGCATCGGCCGACTTCGCGCGCCATCCGTGCTTGTTCGTAACGGCGCTGTTCGAATCAGAGCTCCAGTTCATTCTGTGGGTTCGGTCGCGGCAGCGTAATCGCGAAACAGGGAATCGTCGGCTGGTCCCGAGCTCAACGGCCCGGGTCCGACGGTTCGGAGGCGCCAGGGCTTCGGATCACCGATCCGTAGCGTCAACCGGCAAAGAAAGAAGGATACGGGAGCAATGGCTGTCGTAACTATGAAGCAGCTGCTTGACAGCGGCGCGCACTTCGGGCACCAGACTCGTCGGTGGAACCCGAAGATGAAGCGGTTCATCTTCACCGACCGCAATGGCATCTACATCATCGACCTGCAGCAGACGCTGACCTACATCGACAAGGCCTACGAGTTCGTCAAGGAGACCGTCGCCCACGGTGGCACCGTTCTCTTCGTCGGTACCAAGAAGCAGGCCCAGGAGTCGATCGCGGCCGAGGCCACTCGGGTCGGTATGCCGTATGTCAACCAGCGCTGGCTGGGTGGCATGCTCACCAACTTCTCCACCGTGCACAAGCGCCTGCAGCGCCTCAAGGAGCTCGAGGCCATGGAGCAGACCGGTGGCTTCGAGGGTCGCACCAAGAAGGAAATCCTCATGCTCACGCGTGAGATGAACAAGCTCGAGCGCACCCTCGGTGGTATCCGCGACATGGCCAAGGTGCCCTCGGCCATCTGGGTCGTCGACACCAACAAGGAGCACATCGCCGTCGGCGAGGCGCGCAAGCTGAACATCCCGGTCATCGCGATCCTGGATACCAACTGCGATCCCGACCTGGTCGACTACCCGATCCCGGGTAACGACGACGCGATCCGTTCCGCCGCCCTGCTGACCAAGGTCGTCGCCTCCGCGGTGGCCGAGGGCGTGCAGGCCCGCGCGGGCCAGTCCTCCTCGGACGACAAGCCGGAAGCCGGCGCGGGCGAGCCCCTCGCCGAGTGGGAGCAGGAGCTGCTGGCGCAGGCTGCCCCGGCCGCCGCCGAGGCCCCGGCCGCCGAGGCCGCTGCTGAAGCTCCGGCCGCCGAGGTCGCTGCTGAGGCTGCCCCGGCCGAGACCCCGGCCGAGGCCTGAGTCTCTTAACGCTCTGTTTCAGCGGTGATCATGTTGACGTGTCAGCGTGATCACCGCTGCCCAGTATCCGAATCTTTTCTCCAAAAGGAGGCTCGCCCGAGATGGCGAACTACACCGCTGCCGATGTGAAGCGGCTCCGGGACCTGACCGGTTCCGGAATGATGGACTGCAAGAAGGCGCTCGAGGAGAACGGCGGCGACTTCGACAAGGCTGTCGAGTTCCTGCGCATCAAGGGTGCCAAGGATGTCGGCAAGCGCGCCGAGCGCGCCACCGCCGAGGGACTGGTCGCCGCTCAGGACGGTGTCCTGATCGAGATCAACTGCGAGACCGACTTCGTCGCCAAGAACGCGGAGTTCCAGGAGCTGGCGAACAGCATCGTCGCGGCGGCCGCCAAGGCTCGCCCGGCCGACCTGGATGCGCTCAAGGCTGTCGACCTGGGTGGCAAGACCGCCGACCAGGCCGTGCAGGAAATGGCCGCCCGGATCGGTGAGAAGCTCGAGCTGCGTCGCGTCGCGGCTTTCGACGGCCCCGTCGCCGTCTACCTGCACAAGCGTGCCACCGACCTGCCGCCCGCCGTTGGCGTGCTGGTCGAGTACAAGGGTGAGGGCGAGGGCGCCGAGGCTGCCGCTCGCGCCGCCGGCATGCAGGTCGCGGCGCTCAAGGCCAAGTACCTGACCCGCGAGGACGTCCCCGCCGATCTCGTCGCCAAGGAGCGCGAGATCGCCGAGGCCACCGCCAAGGAAGAGGGCAAGCCGGAAGCGGCGCTGCCGAAGATCGTCGAAGGCCGCGTCAACGGCTTCTACAAGGATGTCGTGCTGCTGGAGCAGGCTTCGGTCACCGACTCCAAGAAGACCGTCAAGGCGCAGCTGGAGGAGGCCGGTGTCACCCTGACCCGCTTCGCGCGCTTCGAGGTCGGCCAGGCCTGATACGCCTGTGAAAGGGCCCCTCACACATTGTGATTCAATGTGTGAGGGGTCTTTTTCTGTCCTGACGCGCCTTGAACGGGGGCTTGTGCCGTGGCGTATTGCGGATAGGGCAGGATAAGAACGCTTTGTGTTGCGCATTCGCGCCCATGTTGATGATCAATCGCCGAAGGAGACGAGCACCGATGACGGACCCGGGGATCGACCGCCCAGGATATCGCCGGGTGCTTCTCAAATTGGGTGGCGAGATGTTCGGCGGCGGCAAAGTCGGCCTGGACCCGGATGTGGTGCAGACGGTGGCGGAGCAGATCGCCGAGGTCGTCTCCGACGGCATCCAGGTGGCCGTGGTCATCGGCGGCGGGAACTTCTTCCGCGGCGCCGAGCTGGAGGAGCGCGGCATGGACCGCGCCCGCTCGGACTACATGGGCATGCTCGGCACCGTAATGAACTCCCTTGCGCTGCAAGACTTCCTGCAGAAGCAGGGCATCGACACCCGCGTGCAGACCGCCATCACCATGGGCCAGGTCGCCGAACCGTATCTGCCGCTGCGCGCCAAGCGGCACCTGGAGAAGGGCCGCGTGGTCATCTTCGGTGCGGGGATGGGCATGCCCTACTTCTCCACCGACACCACCGCCGCCCAGCGTGCGCTCGAGATCGAGGCCGACGTGGTGCTGATGGCCAAGGCCGTGGACGGGGTGTTCGACGCGGATCCGCGGGTTGTGGAGAACGCCACCATGTTCACCGAGATCACCCATCGCGAGGTGATCGAACAGGGCCTGAAGGTCGCCGACGCAACTGCCTTCAGCCTGTGTATGGACAACCAGATGCCCATTCTGGTGTTCAATCTGTTGACTAAGGGCAATATCGCCCGTGCGGTCGCCGGTGAGAAAATCGGCACATTGGTTCGGACCGACCCCGAGGTCTAGGAACTACCCAGGCCAGGGATCAGGACGATGACGACGCTGTGGAGTCGGTGTCAAGGAAGGACACGGTCGTGATTGAAGAAGCGCTCTTCGACGCCGAGGAAAAGATGGAGAAAGCCGTCTCGGTGGCGAAGGACGATCTCGGAGGCATCCGGACCGGCCGGGCCAACCCCGGCATGTTCAACCGAATCGTCATCGACTACTACGGCTCGGCGACCCCGATCACCCAGGTCTCCAGCATCACCGTGCCCGAGCCGCGGATGGTGGTGATCAAGCCCTACGAGCAGTCCACGCTGGGCGCGATCGAAACCGCGATCCGCAACTCCGATCTCGGTGTGAACCCCACCAACAACGGTGACATCATCCGGATCTCGGTTCCGCAGCTCACCGAGGAGCGGCGCCGGGAACTGGTGAAGCAGGCCAAGGGCAAGGGTGAGGACGCCAAGGTCTCCATCCGCAATGTCCGCCGTAAGGCCATGGAAGAACTGGGTCGCATCCAGAAGGATGGCGAGGCGGGTGAGGACGAGGTCGGCCGCGCGGAGAAAGATCTCGACAAGACCACCGCCAAGTACGTCGGCCAGATCGACGAACTGGTCAAGCACAAGGAAGCCGAACTGCTCGAGGTCTGAGTTTCATCGGACGGCGGTGACGGCGGGGGACGAACGGAACTAGACGAGTTGAGCGACGGGACAATCGTGGCCGAGAATGCCGCCGCGACCGGTGCGGCCGAGGAGCCGAGACCGGCCAACGGCACACCTGAAACTGAATACGCCACACCCGCCGCCGCCCCCGCGGCACCCAAGTCGCGGGCAGGTCGTAACCTGCCCGCGGCCCTGGCCGTCGGCTTCGGCCTCGGCTTATCGCTGATCGCGATCCTGCTGTTCGTGCCCAAGGTCTTCATCGCTGTCGCGGCCGCCGGCGTCGGCGTCGCCACCTGGGAGGTCGCCAAGCGGCTGCGCGAAGCCGACGTGCTGGTGCCCCGAATCCCGTTGATCGTCGGTGGTCAGGCGGTGTTCTGGTTCGGCTGGCCGTTCGGCGCGAGCGGTGTCGCGGGCGCGTTCGCCGGCACCGCGCTGATCTGCATGGTGTGGCGCCTTTTCGATCATGGCCTGCATCAGGCGCCGCGAAACTTCCTGCGCGACACCGCGATCACCATCTTCACTCTGGCCTGGATCCCATTGCTGGCGTCCTTCGCGACGCTGCTGCTGCTCGAACCCGACGGCAACCTGCGGGTCCTGACCTTCATGATCCTGGTGGTCTGCTCGGATGTCGGCGGCTATGTCGCCGGGGTCCTGTTCGGCAAGCACCCCATGGTTCCGTCGATCAGCCCGAAGAAATCCTGGGAGGGTTTCTGCGGCTCCCTGGTGTTCGCCGTCATCGGTGGCCTGCTCACGGTAACCCTGTTGCTGCAGGCCAATTCGATGATCGGCGTCGTGCTCGGTGTCGGCCTGGTTGTCGTCGCCACCATCGGCGACCTGATCGAATCCCAGGTCAAACGCGAGCTCGGCATCAAGGACATGGGCACCCTGCTGCCCGGCCACGGCGGCATCATGGATCGCCTGGACTCCATGCTGCCGTCGGCCTTCGTCTCCTGGCTGGTCCTCAGCACCCTGATCTAGCGCTTGACGGCACGCCGCAACTGCAGGATGCGCAGGCCGCCGACGGTGGCCATGAGCAGTGCCCCGCCGATGGCGGACAACAGCACGGCGATGCCGATCGGGAGGTTGAACTCCCAGAAGAGCAGGCCCACGCGCACGCTGTTCAGGTTCTGCAGGATGAACACCAGCAGCACGATCAGGATGAGCGCACTGGCGATCAGCCCGACCCAAGTCCATCCGGTGCGGGTGCCGAGTGACGTCTTGCCGGTGACAGCGGGCGCGGTCTCCGGTGGCAGCGCGGGTGCGTTCGGCTCAGTTCCGGGCTGCGGATCGAATTCCGGACCGTGTTTCTCGGTTTCGGTGTGATACGCCTCCGGCCCGGGCTGGTAGGGCTCGGGCGGGATGCGCTGCGGCGGGGGCTCCGACCGTCGCGGTTCGGGCGAATATTCGGGATTCAGCGACATGTTCCGGGCATTCCCGGATCCGTCCGGGTTACGCACCCGAGTCGGTGACCATTTGATCACCGGAGGCGATGACCACCAGCAGGCCGGTTCTGGTTTCGGTGTCCATCGCCCGTCGGCCGGAAGGTCAGTGCACCTGGCGTTCGGTGTCGCCCCAATACTTCTGGCGAAGTTCGCGCTTCAAAATCTTGCCCGCGCCCGAAACCGGCAGGGCGTCGGTGAGTTCGACTGTGCGCGGGGCCTTGTAACCCGCGATGAGCGTCTTGGTGTGCTCGCGGATCTCCTCGGCGGTGACCGTTGTGCCTGGCATGCAGACGATGACGGCGTGCACGCGCTCGCCCCATTCCTCGTCCGGGACGCCGATCACCGCGCACGCTGCGACATTCGGGTGCGCGGCGACGGCATTCTCCACCTCGACGGAGTACACATTCTCACCACCGGTGACGATCATGTCCTTGATGCGGTCGACCACGAAGACGTAGCCCTGGTCGTCCATGTAGCCGCCGTCGCCGGTGTGCATCCAGCCGCCGCGCAGGGCGGCCGCGGTCTCCTCGGGCTTGTTCCAGTAGCCGAGCATGACGTGGTCGCCGCGCACCTGGATTTCGCCGACGGTGCCGCGCGGAACCTCGTTGTCGTCGAGGTCGGCGATGCGGACCTCGGCGTGCGGCGCGGCGCGGCCGGCCGAGCGCATCAGGCCACCGGTGTGGTCCTCGGGTCCGAGCAGGGTGGCGACCGGAGACAGCTCGGTCATGCCGTAGGCCTGGGTCATGCGGGCATTGGGGAACGCCTTCATCACCCGTTCCAGCACCGCCTGCGAGATCGGTGAGGCGCCATAGAGAGCACGCTCGACGCTGGAGAGATCGTGGTCGTGGATCTCCGGATGGTCGACCAGCATCTGCAACATCACCGGCACCAGCAGCGAGTCGGTCACCTTGTGCGCGGCGATCGCGCGCATGGTGGCGACCGGTTCGAACATCGGGATGATCACGTGTGTCCCGCCGAGGAACACGACGACCGCCCAGCCGGTGAGATCGGCGAGGTGGAACATCGGGGCGGCATGCAGGTAGGTGGCGCCCGGCGCGAACAGGTAACCCGTGGCGACCGAGCCGAGCGCGGAGGCGAACAGGTTGTCGTGGCTGAGCATGACGCCCTTGGGGAATCCCGTTGTGCCACCGGTGTAGAAGACGCCCGCCAGTTCACCCCCGCCGCGCCGGGCATCCGGGATCGGCTCGCTGTTCGCGATGAGGTCTTCGAACGACAACGCGCCCTCGGGCGTAGGTCCGTCGCCGCAGTGGATCACCGCGAGCAGCCCGTCGTAACCCTGCCGGATCGCCGGGAGCATCGCCGCGAACGCATCGTCGACGAAGAGCACGTTGGTGCCGGAATCGACGAAGCTGTAGATGATCTCGGCGGGGCTCCACCGGATGTTGACTGGGTTGAGCACCGCGTTCGCCCAGGGCACCGCGAGCAGGTATTCGCTGTAGCGATCGGAGTTGAGTCCGAGCATCGCCACCCGATCACCGTCGGCGACCCCGAGTTCGCGCAGTGCGCCGGCGAGCCGGGGGACGCGCTCGGCAACCTCGCGGAAGGTCCGGGTCCGCTCACCGAAGACCGTCATGATCCCGTCGGGATTCTGCTGCAATGCCCGGTGTAAGCCCTGGGTGAGATACATCGTCGATCCTCCGTGCCTAACATGTGAATTCGAAAAAGTGTAAGGCCGATCACATTGGAGGTCTTGGGTTCGGCCTACCTGCGTCAAGTGAAAGAGCCTGAGTGCCAAACGAAGCCGAGCCGACCCGGTCGTCGCCGAGCTGCGCGCCCGCTAGCAGCTGCTGGGGGCGGGCTTTCCGGCGAAGCGGTCGTTCAGATAGCCGATGGCTTCGGGGATCGAGATCAGTACCTCGGTGACGTGTTCGCCAACAGGGTTTTCCGCCATGGTGACCGGCGCTCCGCCGTCGCAGTATTTCGCCGCGAGCTGGCGTGCGGGCCCGATCGGCGCTGCCTCGTCGCCGACCGCGTGATAGAGCAGGACCGGTCCGGTCGGGGTTCCGGGGAGACCGAGCGGGCTGGTGTCGTAGATGAGCCGGGACAGTGGCGAGTCGGTGATGGCGCCCGGCCACGCCTCCAGCTGTTCGATCCGCAGCAAGGGGTGGGCGAGCAGATCATCTGCGACACAGGCATTCTGGGCGCCGGTGACTGCTGTCCGTGCGGTTTCGTTGAGGTATTGGTAGACGTTCGCGTCCGGATAGGAGCGGTTCAAGGCGGCGAACGCGAGCGGCGGGACGCCGGTGAGGTTGCTGAAGGCGCGCATGGTGAGGTTGAGATCGGCGACCACCCCGCCGAGCGCGGTGCCGGTCAATGTCAATTCCGGGGCATATTCGCGTTGCGCCTGGATCGCGGTGGCCGAGGCCAGCGCGCCGCCGGAATACCCCCAAAGCCCGGTCGGGGCAGCCTCGTCGATGCCGGCCGGCGCGAACTGCCGGGCGGCTCGAATGCCGTCGAGTATGCCGTGCGCGGAACCGGCGGCTCCGGTGAATTCCGAACGGGGACCCTGATAGTCAGGGACAACCAGGGCCCAGCCTTGTTGCAGGGCGGCCGCGATGACCGCGGTCTCGCTGAGGCTGTTGGCCGGTGGGAAAGTGAGCCCGCCGCGCAATGCGTAGGAGGCCGCGCATTGCGCGCCGACGCCGTCTTCGGCGGTCTGGTAGGACACCAGTGGACGCGGTCCGGGACCGCGCCAAGCCTGGTGTGGCACAAGGACAGTCGCTACGTATGCGCTCGCCTGCCCGTGATTGTCGATGGTTTTGTACTTGACCTGCCACGCGGCGGCGGGCATCGGCGCCGCCAGCAAAGCCTTCGCCTCGATCGGCCGGGAATCGAGCACCGTGCCATTGGGGATGCCGGACAGGCCCGCGGGAATCGCGTAGAACGGGTCCTGCGTCGGAAGCGGTACAGCCGCAGCCGGACCGGGGAACATCACCCCCAATGCGCAAGCCGCCGCGATGATTCCGAGCCGTCGTCTACCGTCGATCGCCATTGATACTCCGGATATCTCTGATGAAACTGAATAGCAACCCGCGCTGATCCTTACGAACCGGCGGGAATGAACTGCTCGCGCAGAGTGCGCTTGAGGACCTTGCCGGACGGATTACGCGGGATCTGGGCCGTGAGCACCAGATCATGGGGCAGCTTGTAACCGGCGATGCGTTCGACGCAGAATTCGCGCAGCGACTCGAGGGTCAGTGCCGCACCGTCTTTGAGCGTCGCGAAGGCGACGATGCTCTCGCCGTATTCCGCGTGTGGTCGCGCGATGACGGCACAGTCCACGACATCGGGATGGGCGGCGATGGCGTTCTCCACCTCGATGGAGTACACATTGCGGCCACCGGTGATGATCATGTCCTTGAGCCGGTCGACCAGGGTCATGTAGCCGTCGGCGTCGAGGCGGGTCAGGTCGCCGGTGTGCAGCCAGCCGTCGCGGATGGTGTCGGCGGTGGCTTCGGGCTTGTTCCAGTAACCCTTCATCACGGTCTCGCCGCGCAGTAGCAGTTCGCCGACCTCTCCGGGGGCGACGTCGGCGCCGTTCTCGTCGACGACCCGGCATTCCATCAGGATGAGGGCCTGGCGGCCACTGGCGTCCGGGCGTTCCCGGACTTGGTCGCGGTTGGCGAAGATGCCGCCCGGGCCGCCTTCGGTCTGGCCGCACAGCTGCGTGAAGTTCACCGTCGGCCAGGTCGTGACGAGTTGTTCGACGACGGTGGCGGGCATCGGCGCGGCGCCGAACATTCCGGTGCGCCACGCGGAGAGGTCACGATCGGCGGCGCCGCGCATGCGCAGCAGGAACTGGTACATCGTCGGCACGCCGAAGAACATCGTGATGCGTTCGGATTCCAGGGTTTCGAGCACTTCGGCGGGATCGAAGCCGCTGTGCACGATGTGGGTCGCGCCGAGCAGGGTGCCGGGGATCAGCATGATGCACAGTTCGGCGGCGTGATAGAGCGGTGCGACGTGCAGGAGCCGGTCGTTGTCGGCCATACCGCAGGTGCCTATGACAGCCGTGGTGACGCACAGGACGCGGTGATGGTCGAACAATGCGCCCTTGGGTGAACCGGTGGTGCCGGAGGTGTAGAGGATCTGCGCGTCGTCGGATTCGGCGATCTCGACCTCGACCGGCGGGCCGTCGTAGTCCGCGGCAAGGGCGAACAGGTCCTGGTGGCCCTCGAGGTCGCTCATGGCGAACAGCTGCAAGCTTCCGGGCAGCCCGATGGCGGCGGCTTTGCGCACGGCCGGCTCGACCACGGCGTCGAAAATCAGTGCGGCCGCGCCGGAATCACGCAGCAGGTAGTCCAGTTCGGGCGCCGCCGACGCCGGGTTGATCGGTACGAAGATGGCCCCGAGCCGATGTGCGGCATAGAACGCGATGACGAAGCGGTCGGAGTTGGTCGCCATCAGGGCGACGCGATCACCCTTGGTGATGCCCCGTTCGGCCAGCACACCTGCCACGCGGTCCACCTCCGCGTCCAGCTCGGCGTAGGTCCGGCGGATGTCGCCGAAGACCAGGGCTTCGCGGCCGGGAACGCGGCGTGCCGTCATCCGCAGCGTTGCGTCGATTGTGGGCATCGATCCTCCAAAGCATTATGTGAATGCGCCGTAGCGTAACACCGATCACAGTGATGGTCACCACTCTTACTTTGAGTCGCAGTACCCTCAGTAAAACGCTGTTCATTGCTGACGTCTGTTGCTTTGGCGGAGCCGATGCTGTCTACTAAGTGAACAGTCAATAGCTTCAATCGTTAGGAACGCTATGAGTAATCGGGTGGTGGTGGCAGGCGTCGGGATGATTCCGTTCACGACGCCGAGCCGCACCGAGACCTACGACGTCATGGGCACCGAGGCCGCACGAAAGGCACTGTCCGACGCCGGGATCGAATATTCGAAGATCCAGCAGGCCTACGCCGGCTACGTCTACGGCGACTCCACCTGTGGGCAGGCGGTGGTCTATGGCCTCGGGCAGACCGGTATCCCGGTCGTCAACGTCAACAACAACTGCTCGACCGGGTCGTCGGCACTGTTCCTGGCGCGCCAGGCCGTCGAGTCCGGTGCGGTGGATGTGGCGCTGGCGGTCGGCTTCGAGCAGATGCAGCGCGGCGCGCTGGCCCTGGGCTACACCGACCGGCCCACTCCGTTCGACCGTTTCAACGCGGTTATGGATCAAATCCAGGAGCGCACCGAGGCGCCGTTCGCGGCTCAGATGTTCGGCGGAGCCGGACAGCAGTACGCCGACAAATACGGCACGGCGCCGGAGACCTTCGCCAAGATCTCGGTGAAGTCGCGCAGGCATGCGGCCAACAATCCGTACGCCGTCTTCACCGACCCGGTCACGGTTGAAGAAGTGCTGGCCTCCCCGCATATCTACGGCACGCTGACCCGGCTGCAGTGCTGCCCGCCCACCTGTGGTGCGGCCGCCGCAGTGCTGGTGAGCGAGAAGTTCGCGAAGGCCAACAACATCGACACCTCGATCGTCATCAAGGCCCAGTCGATGGTCACCGACTTCCCGTCCACCTTCACCGAGCAGGACATGACGAAGATCGTTGGCTACGACATGTCCAAGGCTGCCGCACAACAGGTTTACGAAGCGTCGGGTGTCGCGCCGGCCGATCTCCGCGTCGTCGAACTGCACGACTGCTTCACCGCCAACGAACTGCTCACCTATGAGGCCATCGGGCTGACCCCGGAGGGCACGGCGGAGAAGTTCATCAATGACGGCGACAACACCTACGGCGGCCGGGTGGTCACCAACCCCTCCGGCGGCCTGCTGTCCAAGGGGCATCCGCTGGGTGCGACCGGTCTGGCGCAATGCGCGGAACTGGTGTGGCAACTGCGTGGTCAGGCCGACGCCCGTCAGGTCGAGGGCGATCTGAAAGTCGCACTGCAGCACAACATCGGGCTCGGCGGCGCGGCCGTGGTGACCCTGTACGAGAAAGTGAGCTGAGCATGGCCATCGATCCCGCGCTCGTCGGAACCGAGCTTCCGGCAACCACTTTGACCGTCGACGCCGGTCGGCTGCGGTTCTTCGCGAAGGCGATCGGCGAGACCAACCCGGTGTACACCGATGCCGAAGCGGCCAAGGCCGCAGGTTACCGCGATCTGCCGGTGCCGCCGACGTTCCTGTTCGCGATCGAGCTGGACGGTCCGAACCCGTTCGAGTTCGTCGAAAAGGCCGGTGTGGACCTGCGTTTCGTGCTGCACGGCGAGCAGTCGTTCATCTATCACTCGCCCGCGGTGGCCGGTGACGTGCTCGTCGCGACACCGCGGATCACCGATGTGTACAGCAAGAAGGGCGGTGCGCTGGAGTTCCTGGTGAAGGTGACCGCGGTCACCCGCGTTGATGGTTCGGCCGTCGCCGACCTGAAGTCGATCATCGTCGTTCGCAATCCAGGAGCAGGCAAATGACCACTGCCGCAGCCATCGAGGTCGGCACCGTGCTGCCGCCGCTGCAGATCCGCACTATCTCGCGCACCACGCTCGCGCTGTTCGCCGGTGCTTCCGGTGACCACAATCCGATGCACATCGATATCGATGTCGCCAAGTCGGCCGGCCTGGAGGATGTGTTCGCCCACGGCATGCTCACGATGGCCTACCTGGGTCGGCTGCTCACCAATTGGGTTCCGCAGCAGTCGATCCGAAGCTATGGCGTGCGTTTCGCCGCCATCACACCGGTGCTCGGTAAACCGACCGCCACCGGCAAGGTCGTCTCGATCGAGGAGGTGGACGGCGAACGCCGCGCCACGCTCGAACTTTCCGTCGTACTCGCCGACGGCACCATCACGCTCACCGGCGACGCCGTCGTCGCCCTCTGAAAGGATTTGGAACACATGGGAACTCTGGACGGACAGGTCGCCATCGTCTCCGGCTCCGGTCGCGGCATCGGCCGTGAGATCGCGCTGAAGCTGGCCGCCGAAGGCACCAAGGTCGTGGTGAACGACCTCGACGCCGAACCCGCCAAGGAAACCGTCGCCGCGATCGAAGCCGCTGGGGGACAGGCGCTCTCCTGCATCGGCAGCGTCACCGACGAGGATTTCGCGGAGCGTTTCGTGCAGACGGCGGTCGAGGGGTTCGGCGGGCTGGACATCATCGTCAACAACGCCGGCTACACCTGGGATTCGGTGATCCAGAAGATGACCGACGAACAGTGGGACGCCATCCTCGACGTGCATCTCAAAGCGCCGTTCCGGATCTTGCGCGCTGCCCAGCCGGTGATCGCGGCGCAGGTGAAGAAGGCCAAGGAAGCCGGCGCGCCGATTCCGTGCCGCAAGGTCGTCAACATCTCCTCGGTCGCGGGCACGGGCGGCAATGCGGGACAGGCGAATTACTCCTCGGCCAAGGCGGGTCTGATCGGACTGACCAAGACCCTGTCCAAGGAGTGGGGCCGCTACAACGTCACCGTCAATGCCGTCGCCTTCGGCATGATCAAGACTCGGCTCACCGAGGCCCCCGCCGACAGCGGCGGCACCATCGATGTGCAGGGCAAGGAGATCAAGGTCGGGGTCAATCCGCAGCTGGTGGCCGCGATGGAGCAGATGATCCCGCTGGGTCGGGCCGGCACGCCCAGCGAGGGCGCCGGCGCGGTGTATCTGTTCTGCACCCAGGAGTCCAATTACATCAGTGGCCAGACCGTCGTGTGCGGCGGCGGCTTCAACATCTGAGGATCGACGTGACCACCCCTGTGTACCGATCCGCGTGGGTCGATGACGAAGTCCAGGCGTTGCACGATATGGCGACGAAGTTCTTCGAAGCCGAATTGCTGCCGCACGAAGAGCGTTTCGCCGCGCAGAAGTGCGTAGACCGCGAATTCTGGAACAAGGCAGGCCGACTCGGCCTGCTGTGCGCCGCCATTCCGGAGGAGTACGGCGGGGGCGGCGGCACCGTCGCCCACGACTTCGCGATCTTCGACGCCCAATATCGCTTGGGTGATACTGCTTTCGGAAACATGGTGCACAGCGGGCTGGTCGCGCACTATCTGCTGGCCTACGGCTCCGAGGAGCAGAAGCGGCGCTGGCTGCCCCGAATGGCCAGCGGTGAGCTGGTCGCCGCGATCGCGATGACCGAGCCGGGCACCGGATCGGATCTGAAAGCGGTGCGCACCACCGCGGTTCGCGAGGGTGACGACTATGTCATCAACGGTGCGAAGACCTTCATCACCAACGGCAAGCACGCCGACCTGGTGATCGTGGTCGCCAAAACCGATCCGGCCGCGGGCGCGAAGGGTATTTCGCTCCTCGTGGTCGAGGTAGGGGAGGCCACGGGTTACCGGGTCGGCCGGGTCCTCGACAAGGTGGGGATGAAGGGCCAGGACACCGCCGAATTGTTTTTCGGCGACGTCCGGGTACCTGTCGGCAATCTGCTCGGGTCCGAGGGTGCGGGCTTCGGCTACCTGATGAAGCAGCTGGCCCACGAGCGCATGGTGGTTGCGGTCTGCGCGGCGGCGGCCACCGAGACGGCGGTCGCGCTTACCGTGGCATATACCAAGGAGCGCAAGGCATTCGGAGCGCCGCTGTTCGAGATGCAGAACACCCGTTTCGAACTCGCCGAATGTGCGACGCTGGCGCGGGTGTCGCGGGTCTTCATCGACAACTGCGTCGAACGGCACCTGCGGGGTGAACTCGACGGTGCGGCCGCGTCGATGGCCAAGGCTTACAGCACCGACATCCAGGGCCAAGTCGTGGACCGTTGCGTGCAGTTGTTCGGCGGTTACGGGTACATGCTCGAATACCCGATCGCGCGGATGTACGCGGATGCCCGGGTGCAGCGCATCTACGCGGGCGCCAACGAGGTCATGAAAGAGCTCATCGCGCGCTCGTTGTAGTGGCACAGGCGTCGGTAAGATCATCCGACGTCGACTTTGAGAGAAGAGGGCATGGCAATGGTGAACGGGCCGGACGTGGTCCGTCCGGCCCGTGGCACCCGGCCGGCGAACCGGCGGGAATTGATCGTCGCGGCGGCGAGTGACCTGTTCTACCGCAAGGGATACGCCAACGTGGGCATGGGCGAGGTGGCCGAGGCCGTCGCGATCGGCCCGTCCGCGCTGTACCGGCATTTCCGCGGTAAGCAAGGCTTGCTCGCCACGGTCGTGGCGGAGGCGCTGCAAACGCTCGACGACGCCCTCGCGGCGTCAGGGCAGCGTCCGGAGCAGGTCGCCGCGACGCTCGCGACCTCCGTGCTCGCACACCGTGGGGTAGGGGTGCTGTGGCGGCGCGAATCCCGGCACCTGGTCGACGACGAGCGCGCCGCATTTCGCGCCCAGGCCCGGCGGATCGGCGCGCGCATGGCCGAGGTCATCGCCCGCGCCCGCCCCGAATTGGACCCGGTCCAGCGGGATCTGCTCGCCTGGTCGGCGCTCTCGGTCGCCAACAGTGTGTCGTTCCACAGCCTGTCGCTGCCCGAACCCGAATTCGCCGCACTGCTCACCGATGCGATCCGCCGGGTGCTCGACGCCCAGCTACCTGAACTCGGCACGCACGAGGAACCCGACCGGGCCACGCCCCTGGCGGCCCGGTCCAGGCGCGAGGCCATTCTCACCGAAGCGACAAAACTCTTTGCCGCACAAGGATTTACCGGCGTAAGCGTGGAAGACATCGGTGCGGGGGTCGGTATCGCGGGGCCGAGCGTCTACAACCATTTCCCCGGCAAGGCCGATATTCTCGCCGCGGCAATTTTCCGCGGCGACGAGTGGCTGCGGATGGACATGCATCGGGCGCTGGCCAAGGCCACCGAGCCGCGTGATGCGCTCGCGCGGATTCTGAACAGCTACGGCGAGTTCGTCTTCGAGAATCCGCACTTGATGCAGACGCTGGTCTCGGAGACTCAACATCTGCCGGAGGCCGGACGGGTGCGTGCGCGGGCGGCGCAGCGCGCCTACATCGCGGAATGGGTGCACTTGCTGTGCAAGATCCATCCGGAGTGGGAGCCGGTCGCCGCGCGCGTCCGGGTGCAGGCCGTGCAATCCATGATCAACGACACCGCGCTGACGCCACACCTGCGGGCGCTGCCCGAGATCGACGCGGTGTGCGCCGCAATCGGCGCGCAGATTCTCGGCATCTAGCAACTATCGACACCATATTTCACTAGCAGAGCGCTACGCCGATTCAGAGACGCTCGAATGGAGCAGTAAAAATGGCGACCACTATCGACGCGCTGTGGCGCTTCCCGGTGAAATCCATGGGCGGCGAGCAACTCCAAGAGGCAGTGGTGACGTCGGCCGGGATCGTCGGTGACCGTGGCTACGCGCTGATCGACAAGGAGACCGGGAAGGTGGTCAGCGCCAAGCACCCCGCGCGGTGGCGCGGAATTCTGGACTGCCGCGCGACATACGTCGAGGAGCCGCGGCTGGGCGAGCCGGTTCCGGCCGTGCTCATCGAGCTGCCCGGTGGCACCTCGGTGCACAGCGACGACGCCGAGGTAGACAGGGTGCTCTCGGAATTCTTCGATCGTGAAGTGACACTGTCACTTCCGGCGGGTGCCTACGACACCATCGACGAATACGTTCCAGACGACGCGAACCTGCGCCCGGAGGGCTACCGCGACGAGCTGACCGAAACCCGCATCGGCGCGGCCATGTTCCGGCACCAGGGCATCCCGCCGATGGTTCCGGACGCGTCGTTCTTCGACCTCATGCCGATCAGCGTGCTGACCACCGCCAGCTTGGCGCGGCTGGCCGAACTGGCCCCGGGCAGCGTGGTCGATCAGCGCCGGTTCCGGATGAACCTGATCATCGCCGCCGACGACATCGGGTTCATCGAGAACGACTGGCCGGGTAAAGCTTTGACGATCGGAGCCGGCACGACACTGTTCGGCATCATCCCCACGCCCCGCTGTGTGATGACCAACCTCGGGCAGGGCGACCTGCCCAAAGACGCGAACATCCTCAGAACCACCAATCTGCACAACAGCCGGCAGGTCCTCGAGGTCGGGAAGTACCCTTGCCTGGGTGTGTACATGGTCGTGGCCGCGGAAGGAGCTATCCGCGTGGGTGATTCGGTAGTCGTCACGGATCCCGCGGTGCAGCAGTGAGCGATCCGGTTCTGATCATCGGTGCGGGGCCCGGTGGGCTGGCGGCGGGTGCCTGCGTGCAATCGGCAGGGCGGGAGGTTGTCATCGTCGACAAGGCCGACACCCTCGGTTCGGCGTGGCGCGGCCATTACGAGCGGCTGCATCTGCACACCATCCGGCATCATTCGCACCTTCCCGGGTTCAAATTCGCACGCTCCTACGGGGATTGGGTCGCAAGGGAGAATGTGGTCCGGTACCTGGAGGACTACGCGGCTCATCACGGGCTGTCGGTGCGCACGGGTGTCGCCGTCGACAAACTCGAGCGGGCAGGTGATCGCTGGATCGCCCGGAGTCCGCAGGGCGACATCACCGCCCGTGAGGTCGTCGTCGCGACCGGCTACAACCACACACCACTGATTCCGGAGTGGCCGGGGCGCAACGAGTTTCGTGGTGAGCTCGTGCATTCCGCGCAATACCGCAATCCGCGGCCGTATGCCGGGCGTTCGGTGCTGGTCGTCGGCACCGGCAACACCGGTGCGGAGATCGCCGTCGACCTCGTCGAGGGCGGTGCGGCGCGGGTATGGCTGGCGGTGCGCACCGTGCCCACCTTCGTCCGCCGGGAGGTCGCGCCGGGGATCGGCCAGAGTTCGGTGGGCATTCTGCTGCGCAGGTTGCCGGTGCCGTTCGTCGATCGGTTCATCTCGATCGCCAGCCGGCTCACCACACCGAACCTCAGTTCCTTCGGATTGCCCAGGCCCGCCGCGGACGTCTACACGCGGCTGCTGGCCGACGGCGCGATCCCGATCATCGATGTCGGTCTGATCGATCTGATCAAGGCGGGCAAGATCGAAATCGTCGGTGCTGTCCAGGGATTCGAGGCGGACAAGGTGCTGCTGGCGAATTCGGCGGCAATCGCGCCGGACGCGGTGATCGCCGCGACCGGATTCCAGCACGGCCTGGAAAATCTCGTCGGCCATCTGGATCTGCTCGACGCGCAGGGGCGTCCGACGGTGCATGGCGGGCAGACGCATCCGGACGCGCCGGGCCTCTACTTCACTGGGTTCACCAACCCGATCAGCGGCATGTTCCGGGAACTCGCCATCGATGCGAAGAAGATCGCCGCCGCGATCGGCTGAAAAACCAAGGGGCACGGTAGGTCTCGCCTACCGCACCCCGCTCCGGTCAGCCGCACTGAGTCGGCGCGGTGGCACCGGCGAACCGCTGACCGAGATAGTCCAGCGCCGCGGGGAAACCCGCCACTCCTGAGAGCGCGTGCGCCGAATCGCTCGTCCGCACATAGGTCAATTCCGCACCGGCCCGGCACCACGAAGCGGCGAGCTGATCGGCGGCCTCGATCGGGAGAACGTCATCCTCGGTGGAGTGCCAAAAGTAGGTCGGCGTGGTCGGCGGTGTGGCGGCATCGACGTCGATCTGGCGTGCGATCGCTCGGATGCGCGGCTCGGTCCCGATATCGGGGTCGATCGTGAAGTCGTCGACGTCGGCGAACAGGTAGTTCCGCAGGAAGTCGAATCCGCAGTAGTTCGCCGTTTCGGCGAGCATGCGCTTGCCTTCGCCGTTCAGCAGCGCCGGGATATCGGCAGCCGGGGAAAGCCGATGCATCGCAGCCAGCACCAGGAAGCCGAGTCCGGCGTTCGTGGTTCCGCTCACGTGCCCGACGGTGTCGTCGAGGCCGTACGGCACGCCGCCGACGGCGACACCGGCGAGCGGGAGTTCCGGTGCGTAGCCGGGCTGCGCCTGGGCCGCCCACACGCTGGCGAGCGATCCGCCGGAAAAGCCGGTCAGGCCGAGCGGCGACGACCCCAGCCCGGCGGGAGCGAACGACCGGGCCGCGCGGAGACTGTCGAGCACACTGTGCGCGGCTTGGTCCTTGTCCAGGAAACGCGCCTGCGGACCTTGGTAGTCGGGGAAGGCGACGGCCCAGTTCTGCCGCAGTGCGAGCACCGCGAGCGGCGCCTCCACGTTGCCGTTGTTGAACCGCGCCGCCGACCCCCGCGCGAGGGCGAACGACGGGGCGCATTCGGTTCCGAGGCTGTCCTCGGCCAGCTGGTGGCTGATCAGTGGACGTGCGCCCGGGCCCGTCCACGGCGTGACCGGCGTCACGATCGTGGTGACGCCGGTGGTCGGCCGGTCCTCGGCGTCCAGTGACTTGTATTTCACCTGCCAGGCGCGCACCGGCAGCGGCACACCGAGAAGGTCGATCGACCGCGAGTCGATGACGGACCCGTTGGCCGCCGCGGCCAGGTTCGCCGGAATGGCGTAGAACGGGTCCGACGGCGGAATCGGCTGTGCCGCTGCGGGTCCGGCGACGGCCAGGACGGTGAGTGTGGTCGTCATCAAGGCCGTCGCCAGGCGCCGCCGAACTGGAATGCGGTTCATGCGGCATTCGTAACATGCCTGAGCGGCCGATTCAGGCCAAGATCTCGGTATGGGACACTGGAGGCACTATGACCGCCGTCCCCGTACCCCTTGTTTTCGATGCTCCGCGCCGGGGCATGCCGCCCACGCATCTCGCCGATCTCGACGCGGACGGGCGGAAGAAGGCGGTCGAGGAGCTGGGGCTGCCCAAATTCCGGGCGGACCAGATCGCGCGGCAGTACTACGGACGCCTGCAGGCCGACCCCGAGCAGATGACCGATCTGCCCGCCCCGGTGCGGGAAAAGATCGGCTCCGCGCTGTTCCCGCCGCTGCTCAACGTGGTGAAACACATCACCTGCGATGCCGGTGAGACGCGCAAGACGCTGTGGAAGGCGGGCGACGGCACGCTGCTGGAGAGCGTGCTCATGCGCTACACCGACCGCAACACCCTCTGCATTTCCAGCCAGGCCGGCTGCGGCATGGCCTGCCCGTTCTGCGCGACCGGTCAGGCGGGGCTGACCCGCAACCTCTCCACCGCCGAAATCGTCGACCAGGTGCGCGCGGCGGCCGCCGCCCTGCGCGACGGTGACGTCGCCGGTGGCCCGGGCCGCCTCTCCAACATCGTCTTCATGGGCATGGGCGAACCCATGCCCCCCGTTTGACAAACGCTCTGACCTGCGATGATAATCCCTATCCATGGTTAACGTGCTTTACGCTGAGCGGATCAGCCTCGATCGCAAGGAGCGGTCCACCGACTCGATCGAGAGGCAGCACGCCAAACTGGAGCTGCGCCGCGAAGAGGAGTCCCGGTCGCGTGCTGTGACCGTCGTCGGTCACGCAGTTGATCGCTCGGTCTCCGGCAGCGTCGACATGTTCGACCGCCCGAAGCTCGGTCAGTGGTTGAACGAGGAAGGGCGCGACCGCTGGGATGAGCTATGGGTGACCACCCAGGACCGACTATCCCGAAACGACATACATTTCTTGGCGTTCGTATTCAAGATTCTTGAATGGGGAAAGACGCTCGTCGTTCTCGATGATCCTTCGCTCGATCTTCGCACCCCTGAGGGTAGGTTGATCGCCCATGCAAAAGCGCTCGGCCCGTCCAAGGAACTAGCGCGTATTCGTGCGCGAATCACTGAGAGCCATGAAACTCGACGTTACACCAGGGCGTGGCCCGGCGGAGTGCCGACCTATGGCTACGTGACAACGAAGATAATTTTGGATGGCAAACCCCGAAAGGTGCTCCAGCTCGATGAGTATATGGTCTCGGTTCTTCACGAGATGCGACGCTGGATGGTTGAGGGCGGCGACACAATCAAAGGTGTTTGCACCAAACTGAATGCTCGAAAAGAGCTTACTGCTAAAGACCGGTGGCGCTTGTCCATCGAGCAGCCGATCAAGAACGGCGTTGGCGAAGTTTGGTCACCTTCATCAGTTTCCTACCTGTTGTCTTCCCCGGCATTGCTGGGGCAGAAACTGCACAAGACGAAGCCTATGTTCAACCCGGACGGTTCTCCACTCATCATTGCCGACCCTGTTTTCGATCGCGAGGAATGGGCCACCCTTCAGGCGGCAATCAACGAGCGCCGACGTTCTCCCTATCGGAAGTATGGCGCATCACCACTTCTGGGAGTTACTTTCTGTGGCCGTTGCGAAGCCTCGGCAACACATGTTGCAACGTTCCGGGGTGAAGATGAGGCACCACGATATAGGTACTACAGATGTACCAATCAGCGACAAGAAAAACCGTGCCCCGGTGTCAGTAAAAAGGCTGTCGAGGTCGAGGAAATTGTTGAACGGGTCTTTCTGCAAGAAGTCGGCGATATCAATGTCGCCACCAAATCTTGGACTCCGGGAGAAGATCATGCCGAGGAGTTGGCGCGAGTCCGTGCAGCTATTGCACGGCTGGAGAATGAACGTGATACATCCCTCGGATGGGACGACGAGGACGAAGAAGGTTATCTTTCTCGCAAAGCGCGTCTCGTAGCTCGTAGAAACGAGCTTAAGTCTAAGCCGAGCCGTCCTTCTGGATGGGCGTATTCCGACACTGGTCAGAAATATCGCGATGCCTGGGAAATGGCGGACGAGCAAGGCAGGAGGAAACTCTTGGTCGACGCCGGTGTTCGGTTCGTCATCAATGCGCCGGATGACTTTGACGTCCAAATTCCGGACGACATCGCTGCCCGGCTCCAAGCTGTCTCCCTGGTCGCGTAAGCGACTCCCGTGCACCAACTCCAATTCAACTTCGCCGTTGCTTGCGCGCGACCCAATAGGCTGTGCCATTCGCTATGTCAGCGAGCACTGCCAGGGCACGGACGGCCCGCGGGGCCGGCGGGAGGGGTTTGGGGGCAAAGCCCCTAGGGTCTGGCCGACAAAGGTGGCGATTCAGGTTTGAAATGCCCCTATAGCCGTTCAACGCGACAGATCAGGACCCCGCAGGGCAACGCCCCGGGGCTTCCTCAATCGACGGTTCGCACCCCCGCAGCGTAGATTCTCGCCTTCTCAGGGCTGCGGCGAAAGCGGCGGTTCCCGCCGCTGATGGAAAACGCCCAATATGACCGGCTCCTACGTCGCCGGACTGTGTTGACGCTGGGCGTTTCGCTCAATTCTCTTTATCTTTTTTCCCTTCCGGCTTCGCGATTTTGGGCCGGGAATCCGGCGGTTCGTCAACCCCTGTTCCCGAAAATTTCCGCCCCAAGGGGCCAGCTCGCGCTGCTCGTCGGAATTTTTCGGACAGGGGTTGCGCCCCGACGGATCTCCCGGCCCGAAATCTCTTTCGCCGGAAGGGCAAAAAGAACGGGCGGTCAGGTGGGGGCCGCACTAGCAGTCAGGAGGCGATCTCACGATGAGCACTACCGATGTTTTGACGCGCAGCGAGTACAACGCGAAGCGCCGCAACGAGCACGCCGGGCCGGTATCGGAGTTGATGCCGGAAACCGTGGAGCGGTTCAAGCAGCTGTACCCGGATTGGAAGGGCAAGAACTGGCACGTCTGCGCCGGGGCCTACGGGATGCATCTAGGGCCGGTGAACCTGGTCCGCGACTCCCAGCCCGACGAGGCACCTACGGACGCTACCGCGTGACACCCCGAACACCGCACCGATTCGGCGGACTCCGCTCCGCTGGTCGGCCGGTCACGCACTGACCAATTCTCCGTGCGGCACAACACCACTTGAAAAAGGCGCGTCGGATATCGCGCCGATCTCTCACTCTTCACAGAAAGCGAAGACCATGACTCACGGCACCGAAACCGATATGACCAACACCGACAACACCGAGGTTCCCGACACCGACACCAGCGCCGTCGCCGGTGGTGAGGTGGCCGTGGTCGACTCGCCCGCGCTGGAATCGGCCGAGGTCGTCTACGACGCCGAATTGGTCGAGGAGCAGCCCGAGGAGTTCCGGACAGCCGAAGTCGATCCGGGCGAACTGGACTTCGAGGTTCCCGAGGGAGAATCCCGCTACGACCTGGACAACGACCCCGAATTGGTCGAGTCCGTGCGGGCGTGGGGTGTGCTGGAACCGGTGACGGTCTACCCCGGAGCCGAGGGCCGCTACCGAGTCGCGCGTGGCCGACGCCGGGTGCTAGCCGCACAGTTGACCGGCCGAAAGGTTCCGATCGTCGTGCGCGGCATGATGGGGGACGAGTCCGAGGCGATGATTCAGACCATCGCGGCCGAGATGCACACCAACGACCGCCGCACCGATTACACCGATCGGGAGCGTGCGAACCGGTGGGCTCAGATGTCGCTGTACGGGGCGAGCGTGGCCCGGATCGTGCGTGACACTTCCGCCAAGCGCGACGACGTGAAAGCCGCACTTGCGGCGGTCGATTCAGGCGTGGCTATGGATGCGGTGGATTCCGGCCAGTTCAGTTTCGAACAGGCCGCCGTGATCGCGGAGTACGAACAGGCCGGGGATGTCGACGCCGTGTCACGGCTCATGAGTGTGTCCGCCGAGGGGTTCGCGGTCGAAGCAGGCAGGATCGCGGCCGACCGCGCCCGGATCGCCGAACAGTTCCGTGCATCGCTGGCCTACGCCCAGCGCGGATTTTCGTTCGTGATCCGTGAACCCGGTTCCGCCGGAACGGAATTGCCGGATGGCGAGTACCTGCGCGCCGAGGAACTGCGGACCGCCGAGGGCGGGGAGGTCACTGCCGAAGTGGTGGACGCCGCGCCGGGGCTGTGGTCTATGTATCTGGAGCAGTACCCGGAATCGGTGGCAGTCGACGCCGAGTCCGGCGAGCCGGTCGACTTCGATGAAATCGACTGGGAGACCCGCCACGACCGCAGCAGCGCGGCTTATGAGGGGTTGCGGCATTTCGACAGCATCACTCTGGAAAGCAGCTGGCAGCCCGAGTACTGGCTACCGGTCGAGAACCTGGAAGCGTCCGGGCTGGTCGTAGCCGAGGAGATCGCGCCCGGCCTAATCATGGTCCCCGACACCGCTGAGGAAGCCAGCGAGGACGAGGAGCCCAAGCAGGGCGAGGACGCCAGCGAGGCGGGGGAGGGCGAGGAGCCCACGGAGGGCGGCCAGGACGCTACCGAGCAGGCAGCCACCGAGGAAGCCCGGCGTGCGGCAGGGGAGGCCGCTATCGCGGCGTTGGAGGCGCGTCGTGTCGCCGAGGAGAAGCGCGCGGAGGACACCCGCGAGCGGCAGCGGGTTATCGCGCTCAACATCGAGGGCACGGCGGCGAAAGAGGAGCGGTGCGTGTTCGTGGCGCAGTTGCTCACCCGCAAGACCCTGCCCAGTGATGCCGCCGCATTCATCGCGGAGGCGTTGTTGCTCGAGCCGGATCTGTTGAACCGGCATCGTTCGCAGTCGGGTGCGCTGGAGTTGCTGAACTTCGGCGACCGTGACAAGGCGTGCAAGCACAACGAGGACGCCTCCGAAAAGCGCAGCCTAGTACTGGTTTACGGGCTGGTACTCGGCGCGCATGAGGCCCGGATCGAGCAGGACCATTGGCGGGCCAAGACCGATGGGTTCTGGGGTGACGGGCCGGGCTACCGCCGCTACCTGCGCCATCTGGCCGACCAGGGCCACCGGTTGGAACCGGTCGAGCAGGTCACGGCCGGACATCTGGATTTGGCCGATATCGACATCGAAGCCCTGCGCGCCAAGCACAAGGCCCAGCGCGAGGAGCAAAAGGCACTCGCCGCCCAGGCATTCGCCGCCGCAGCCTGACCAAGCCAACCCCCCCAATCCCGTAAGACTACCGCGACACCGGCCCGCCGAACCAGGCGCGGCGGGCCGGTCGAGCGCGCCGAAAAACACTGTAGGAGAACAAAACTCATGTCCCGCGAGACCAGTGAATGGCTGAACACGCAAACCCTTATCGGGATGACCGATCAGCGCGGCACCGCATGGCACTACCGCGCCGAGCACCAGGGCGAGGAGCCCAACCATTACCCGAGCTATATCCCGGTAGCGGATGTGCGGCGCAGGCTGTTCGGGTGGCGCGCGGAGGCGGTGCCGCCGCATTACCCTGTGCCGTTCGGCGCTACCCCGGAGACTCCAGCCGATCCGGCCAACCCCGGTTATCGGCTGGTCGAAGTGCCGGGGTCGCCGTTTCCGATGATGGCGGATCTGTCCCGGCAGCTGGTTTTCCGCAGCGACACCGGCCGCCCACTGGGCGTGTTCTCGAGCAAATACCCGGTGATGCAGTACGGGGAAATGCTGTTGGACGGACTCGCGGCGCTGGTGACCCCGGACGGTTTGGCCGTCTCGGATGATGCGCTGGGGATCGGGTCGGCCGGGCTGTTGAAGGGCGGCGCGGTCGCGTGGGTGCAGATCGAACGCCCCGACACCGTGACCACGTCCGAAGGCGTTGATTTCCGGACCTCGATTCTGGCCAGCGCGTCGATGGATGGATCGTTGCCGCTGTCGTACGCGGCGGTGAATCAGGTTGTGGTGTGCGACAACACCCACGCGTGGGCGTTGGACGAAGCCGAGCGGTCCGGGCGGATCTGGAAGCTACGCCGCCGCTCCGCGCTGTCGCAGTTCGCTTTCAAGGACGCCCGCGCGGCGTTGCAGATGGTGGTGGAAGCCGAAGACGGTTTCGCCGCTGATATCGCGAAGCTGTGCGATCTGTCGGTGAGCCCGGCCCAGTTCCGCAGGCTGCTGGACGATTTCGCGCCGATGCCCGACGAGGACGCGCCCAAAGCGACACGGACCCGGGCCGAGAACAAGCGAGGCCAGATCGAAAAGCTCTGGGTATCCGACGAGCGCGTAAAGCCCTGGACGGGAACCGGTTTCGGATGGCTGCAAGCCGTCAACACGTGGCAGCACCACATGCGACCCGCCCAGGGCGACCGCGCCGGACGCAACACCACCAACGCCGTAACCGGCAAGACCGCCGATGCCGACACGCTCACTCTGGAACGGATGTTCCATGTACTCACCCCGGCGCGATGACATGGGCCACCGAAGAGACACCGCCGCCATCAGCGCGCTACTCGAGGAACTGGACAACCTAGTGCAATCCGCGCCCGGTGGCCCGATGAGCTTATCTCGCACCGGGATTGCGGCCATGAATGCGTGCACCCGTGCGGTTTTCGGAAACGCCACCGTCGACCCCGCACCGGTCGAGGCATTCGCCCAGCGCTGCACACGCGCGATCGAGATAGCCCACGCCCTCACCGCTGCGATCACCGCGCCCGAGGGCACCGAGTAAACCCGGCCGCCACCCCCAGCTGGCCGAGCAGGAGAGAACGCCATGGGTCGACAGACCAACACCAGCCACAAAGCCCACTACCGGAAGTTGCCGGACGGCGGGATCGGGTGCCACGAGTGCGAGGAGCCCGCGACCCGCTGGATTGATTGGGAGCGCTACGGGATACGGCGCTGGCTGTCCACCGCCTACTGCGACGTACACGGCGACTGGTGGTTACGCGAGTTGTCCGATCCGACGGTCCGTGTTCGCCCGATCCGCTGACCAGCGCGCGGCCAGGTACACGCCAGCCGCGCGCGGTCCGCCGCAACACCTCATTAAATCCGCTGTCTTGCAAACGAATTCGAGAAAGAAAGCACAACGCTATGACCAGCAGCGACCCCCGGAAGGCCGAGTTTCCGCCGATCATCACCGCCGCCGATATCGTCGGCGGGCGCGACCAGGTCAACCACGTAACCCTGTCCGCCAAACATCACCACATCGCACTGCGTTTCGTGCTGCGGGTGGATTCGTATCTGAGCCAATCCCGATTCACGGTAGAAGGTTTCGGCCGGTTGGATTTGCAATGGCGGGTTCTGTGGTCGATCACCCCGGAGACCTACGCCTACGAGTCCGGCCCGGACACCCCCGCCATCACAGACCCGGATACGAACCTGATTGCCAGCCCGTCCAGCCGCACCGACGAGATCAAGGCGCAGAGCTGGCAGAAGATCATCAACACTCTCGCCGCGCACGCCGACCGGATTCTGTCCTGAACACCCCGCGACACCGGAGAAAGGAGCGGAACCAATGATGGAGATTCCCGACGCGGCCAAGCTGTGGAAACGCGCCCTGCAAGCGGAATGGCCGGGCGTCCGGTGGTCGGTGCGTTCGGCCCCGCGCGGATGGTTCTCTGTGATCACGGCATGGGAGGACGGGCCGACCGAAAACGCGGTGGCCGTGTTCTGCCGGGCGTTCAAAACCGTCTACCCCGACGCCGCGAGCTGGGTACGTGACTCCAGTTTCCGGCGCACCTACAGCCCGGCCGGGTACGCCGTCGTGATCGAGGCGATTACCCGCGATATCCCAACGATGCCGATTCCGCGTACCCCGGACGGCGGGCTGGACATCCGCGCCGCGCGTGCGCAGACCTGGGCCGGGCCGGTGAAGGTCGGCGGACGGTTCTACGGACACAAGCACGTGTACGACTTGGTGGCGGTGGTGGAGCTGGTCGCCGCTGACCACGACTACACCCCGAGCCGCGCGACGGAGTCCGGCGGGCCGGACGCTTCGACTGAATAGAGAGCCTGCGCAGTAGGCCCCCGACCCCTAGGTCGGGGGCCTACTGCGCTTGAGCGTGCGGTGCCGCGAGGCGGCTCCACACGCAACAGTGGCCGACGCGCTGACGCGCGTCGGCCACTTTGACGACCCCAGCGCCGCAGGCGCACGCTGGCGTCGCTTCGGGCCGGCGTGGGTGCGGGGGAGGGTCCGCGGGCCGCTATGCGGTCTCTTCGCGCAGGGCGTGGCGGCCGGGCCTAGTGGGTGGTTGCGGTGCGTCGCCGGGCTGCTGTGGATCGAGCGGCAGTGAGATCGTGGGCATCGCCGCCGCGATGCGCGGCAGGCGGTCGGTCGGGTGGTCGTCGAGGGAGCGGCGCAGCGCGCCGACGAAGGAATCCGGGTGCCCGTATCTGGCGGTGACCTGTTCCAGCAGTTTCTGCGCGGCAGCGATGTTCGGTGTGGTCACGTCGTCCTCCGGAGGGGCGTGCGCTGAGTCCGAGCGGGATGGGCGAACAAGAGGTCACCGGCGGGTGGCGAAACCGGGGATTCTGCGGAGTGCCGCCCGCCGGTGGCACCGACCGGCCCCGGCGTCTACCCGTGGTTGCGGGGAGGGAAAGACGCCGGGAACCGATGGGTGCGGCCCCGAACACTCCGCCCTGTTGCCCGTATCCGGGAAGCGAAGTGACTGACAGGAATCGCCCCCCGTGCACCACTGCGGAATGCCCGCGCGTCAGCGTAGGAAAGTACCGCCACTCCGGACCCGCTTTCAGCGGAAGTGGACCGGTTTGTCGTCAATGTCGCAAGCGCGCATCCGACGTCCCTAATCGTTCGAAGCGGTTCGCTCGCGCTCCCAACCGTCCCGGCGGGCTGCGTGCGTGTTCGCTGCCCACGGGACCGTCTGGGGTTCGGCACATGCTGCCGCTTGCCTGTTGACGAAACCCTCACTCGGCGCGAAGTCAGGAGGCGATACCTCCTGGGCCAGGGTGCCGACGCGCTACATCAACCGGCGAGGTCGAAGGCGCGCCTGGAGTTGCTCCAGGGGTGCGGCGCGCCAACGACAGCGGGGCGACGCTGCGTACTGCGCGGCATGTTCGCCCCGGCTGCCCGCCGGCCCGGGTCAGTCTCGCGTGTTGGCCGGGCGGAGTCGCGGCCTCGTCTGCTCGGTGATCGGCGGAGACCGCCGGGTGTCGGCGGCACGGCAGGGGACGGTCGGCTGGGTCACCTCCGGGCACGGCTCGGACGGGTTCGGGTGGCCTCGCGTTGCTCGGGTCCGGGCTGATCCCGGTTGCCCGTGTCGACAGCGGTGTACCCGGGGTGGGCTGTTCGGTTGATCCCCGTGTCTGGTCGGTCGCGCGGACTGTAGTGCGGGCGTCGTCGTCGCCAAACAGGGCTCGCAAATGCTCGACCGGGCGGGGCGAAAACTTTCTTCCCCCGGACAGGCCGGGTCGCTCGCGCGCGCTCGCTGAACAAACTTGTTCGCTCCCTTCCGGCAGACCCCGTTTGGCGCTCCTCCGTCCCGCACTGGGCCACGAGACACACCAGACAAGGGAAACCAACCGAAAGGCACACTCCGATGAGCACCATTGTCAAGGGCAACATCGCCAAGATCAGCGACCCGCAGATTTTCGAGGCCACCCCGACCCAGGCCGAGACCATGGCGGTCTATGTGACCATCGTCGACAACCACCAGCGCCGCACCGACGACGGCGGCTACACCGACACCGGTTCCACCTCCTACGAGGTCCGCTACTCCGGCCCGATGGCCATGCGCGTGCTGAAAACCTTCGACAAGGGCGACCCGGTCAGCGCCGAAGTCCGCAACCTGCGCACCGAGGTCTTCAGCTCCCGCAAAGGCGAAGCACTGGCCAGCATCCGCGCCTTCGGAATCGACCTCTCCATGAGCTGCCGCTACCGCGAGTTCGAGATCATCCGCCCCGCCCGCGAACTCCACGCGGCGGCCTGAGTGCCGGGCACCGGGTGCCCGCCAGCCGGCGGGCATCTGGCCGGAACCTTCCGACTCCACCCCTGACTGCTCGAGGAGCTAGCTCATGTCCGAACACACCCTCTACGCCTGGCGCCCGAACCCCGCGGACTGCCGCTACCAATTCGCCTCCCCGGCGATCAGCGCCACCTACAGCGGCGGCCGGTGGATCATCACCCGCGAAGGCAAAGGCGACTGGCTACGCTTCGGCTCCGCCGGGGGCCTGCTCTACCGCACCCACGAAACCGAACCCGTCGGCACCATCTACATCAACGACGACCCCACCGCAGACTGCGAGCCGTACTACTCGTGGCGATTCACCCGTGGGTGCGAGTGCGGGCAGACCCGCTTCCCCGACTACCGCATCGAATCCTTCCCCACCGCTGCCGAGGCGATCGAGGCGGCAGCGTTCCACTTCCTCTGTTGATCGGCGAACGCCGCTGGGCGTGCCGCGGGCTGATGCGGTCCCGGCACGCCCAGTTCGTGCGCAATGCGCGTGTTCGTGGGTGGTGCCGATTATCTTGCCGGAGGTGATGTTCACCGAGACGACCGCAGGCGTCGCCGGATTGGTCGCGCCGCTGCGCCCCGCGCGCATTTCCGGCTGGCTTCGCGCGGCGTTCCGGCGCCTGGCTCCACTGCCGTCGCCGCTGCCTGTTCCGGGTCGGCGGGCGGGTGTCGGTGAGGTGGTCGCGGTGCTGTTCGACGCGGACAACATCGCGCCGACCAAGGCCGGCGCGGTCCTCGCCTCTGCCGCAGAACTGGGTTCGCTTCGGATCGTGCGCGCCTACGGTGACTTCTTCGGTACTTCGCTGGCGGGGTGGCGGCACGCGATGATCGCGCACGCGATCTCGGGCCGACAGGTCACCACGGTGACAGCGGGTAAGGACACCGTCGATCACGCGATCGTGGCCGATGCGATCCGCCTGGCTTGCACGACTGACGTGAGCACGGTCGTGATCGCCTCCAGTGACTCCGACTTCATCGACTTGGCAATGCAATTGCGCGAGATCGGATGCAAGGTGCACGGATACGGCGAACGCAAGTCCGCGCGGGCGATGATCGCCGCGTGTGATCGTTTCGTCTACCTTGAAGACCTCTCCGCGCGCCCCTCTGCTGCACATGCTTCGGGCCGTGCAGCAACGGCCAAGTCCACCGCGAAGGTGGCAACGCCGAAATCCGGCCTGCCGCGAAGGCAACGGCGAAGCCGAAGCCCGCGCCCGTGAAGGTGGCCGAGTCCAGTAAGGCGTCCAGCGATTGGGCCGCCTCGGTCCGCGACCTGGTGGCCGCGTTGAGCAACGGCGCCAAGGGAGCTGAGTTGCCGAAGGTCTGCCTGCGAATGCACGCGCAGGGCATCACCGCCCGCCTGCCGGAGAGCGCGCGCGCCAAACCGGGCCGCTTCCTGACCACCTGCGGGTTGTTCGAGGTCGTGAAAACTCGGGATTCGAACGGGCGATCCGTCCACACCTATTTGCGCAACAAACCGGCACGCGCCGATCGCTGAACCCACACGACCGAACGGCGGAGCGGCGGCCTGGCTACTGGGCTGCGGGTGGTTCCGGCGTGCTGGCCGGTATCGGAGTCGTGGCCTTGCCCGAGACGGCTTTGCTCGGCGAGGCTGGCGAGGTGGCGGTGACGCGTTTTCCTGATCCTGCTCGAGGTTTAGGCGGGGCAGACTTCTTCGCTGAGGTCTTGCGGGCGGCTGCGGATTTGGGCATGTCGTTGATCGCCCGATAGCCCGCTTCGTTGAGCGCGCGTTCGCTGAATCCGGCTTTCAGTGCTGCGGCGCGGGTTGCTCGGACGGCGGCCACGTTCTCCGCGTCAAGGCCCGCGAACTTCTCGCGGTCGGCCAGCAGTTTCCGGTAGGCATCGGCGAGCGGCTGGACCGCTGCCAGTTTCGCGTCCGCCTCGGCACGCACCAGATCCTCTAGTCGAGCGTATTCCGGTGTCGGTGTGGTCACTCAACCAATGTAAGACCGGACGGTCTCCAGTCTCGGCAGGAACACGAGGTGTGAACGGTGAGTCGCTCTCGCGTGGTCGCACACCGCCGCTGATGGCAGCGGCGGAAAGTGCGCCTCTTATTTCCTTCCTGGGCGCATTTTTCGCGGCCTGTACTCCAGTGGCTTGCCGCATTGGGGGCACGGGTCGTTTGCCTTTACGGACTCCTCCTCATCGCTGGTGCCGGCGACGATCCCGACCAGCGATTCTCGGCAGATTGCTCCGTGCTGGCCGACTCGTTGTATCGGCGGGTGCTGGCGAGTCCATCCGACGTAATGACGGACGGCGATGCCGTCCACGTCGCTGTCGCGTAGTTTCGTCGGCTCATCGAAGCACGCGAAGTAGATGTGCTCGGAATGCTCTCGGCATTCGTTCGAGCATCGGGGCCGGGCGAGCGGTGGGACCTCGCCGAAACCGTGTTCGGGCACGACCTCCCGTGCCGGAAGCTGTGGCAGTTCGGCGACGGGTGCGCCGCTCCAGATGTGATGCGGGTCGGGGCCGCGCACCGACACGTCGGCGATCAAGGTAGCCATCCGTTCCGCGTTCTCAGGGTAGATCTCGAGCAGCGCTGTCCGGTTGAGATACTGGGCTGTCGCCGCGGAAATCCGTTGTTCCCATTCGGTGACGTCTCCGGTCTTGCACCGGCACATCACGGCCAGCGGCTTGCCCTCTCCGTAGGAGCCTTCGTATCCGGCCACTCGGTCTTTGCACCAGAGGCACAGCACGCCGCGCTGTTTGCGCTCCGCCGTGCGCGTGGCGGTATCGACGATCATCGCGTGACAGCTCAAGCACACCATGCACCGCCCGTCGAGCAAACGCAGCAACTCCTCGAGCTGACCCTTAGCGAACCGGTACCTCGAGGTACACCGTGCAATCCGTTCCGGATACTGCTCAAAGCAGCCTTTGAGGCAGGCCCAATGCGGATCGCGGTCTCTAGTCATGCTGTGTCCTACCGTCGCTGCTGGATGCTGCGGCAAGTCCGCCCGAGTGGAGCACGGGCTAGAGAGACGGTATCGCTCATCTGGTACGAGGCGCGAGCACTGGGCGCAAGCCTCCTGCGAAGAGGTGGGGCCGCGCCAGCGGCGTGATGTGCCCTAGAACGGTCACTGTGGCCGTAGGCCCCGAACTCAGCGACCACAGGTTTGCTGAGCCTATCCTTCGTATCCCTGTGCTCGCTGAGCAAGCTGGACGGTTGGATATCCAACCGGTTGTGGCTTCGCTCACCCCGCCGCTCCCGCGGCGGACCTGGACCCGCCTCCCGGCGTGGCGCTGCGCTGGGCATCTGAACGGCTAACGGCAGCTGAGAGGCTGAACGGCTGATGCGAATCGTGGCATTGTTCGAGTTCACCGCCTTGCGGTGGTCTATCTCGATTCCGTACTTTCGTTGCTGTACTGACCGAATCAGTCGCTCGGTTAGTTGGCAGTTAACGAGAGGTGGCCACGTCATGGCTTCGCCGACGGGAGCCAGCCGCTCCAGTTCAGCTACGACCCCTACAGCGGGCACGGCGATGTCCGGTCGCCCGGCCGAGGACGGCGCCACGGTCTCCCCGCTGCCGGTGCGCGCCCGCGCTCGTCGACGGCAACGCCAGGCCAACACAGCCGGCGGGCGAGCGAAAGCGCACTGCGTGAAGGTCACCCCGGAACAAGAACTCGAACTCGTGGCACGCGCTGGCCGGGCGAAAGTCTCGGTGTCGCGCCTCCTGGTGGAGGCCGCGCTGTCGGACGCGGGGACGTCGGTGGGCGCGAGTCGCGACGTGGCCGACCGCCTGGCGGGTATCGAGCGGCTGTTGGCGAACCTGGCGAACAACGTCAACCAGATCGCCGTGGTCGCCAACTCCACCGGCACGATCGAGCGCGAGGCGCTGGCCGCGAACATGGCCTTGCTGCGCCGCCTGCGCGATCGCGTGGATATCGCCCTCGATGGGTGGAGCGCGGCGGCGTGATGCCGAACGTGACCCGTGGCGGTCACATGGGCGGATTGCTGGCCTACCTCGTCGGGCCGGGCCGCGCCGACAAGCACCGCTTTCCCCACCTGGTCGCCGCCGACGAAACAGTCACCGCGGACTACCCTGTCGGCGTCGAGCTCTCCCCGGCGCAAGCGAACTCGATCGCCCGGCGTTTGGATCGGGCGCGTCGGCTTTTCGGTGTCGAGGTCAATGTCCCGAACTACCTGCGCGACGCGGAGGGACGCGTCCGGTTCGACGACCGAGGCCGCAAGGTCAAGGACCCCGCCCAGCCGTTCACTGCCGGGCATGTGTGGCACTGTTCGCTGTCCTTGCGGGCGGAGGAAGGCGAGCTGGCCGACGACACGTGGGGTCGGATCGCGACCGCGTTCATGGACAAGATGGGGTTCACCGCCGACGGTTCCGGTCGCTCACCCGCCCGCTGGGTCGCGGTCCGCCACGGTCTGTCCACCGGCGGCAACGACCACATCCACATCGCCGCCTCCGCTGTCCGCGACGACGGCACGAAAGTCGATCTGTGGCGCGAGCAGAAGCGGTCCCAGCGGGCGGTGGGGGAGCTGGAGCACGAGTTCGGTTTGCGGGTTCTCGAATCCCGGCACACCCGGGTCGGCACGCGCGGATTGACCCGCGCCGAACTCTCGCCCGGAGACGATCACGCGGTCGCGGAGCCAGCGCGGTGGCGACTTGAGCGGGTCGTGCGCGCGTGCGCGGTCGCCTCGCGGGAGGAGGGCGAGTTCGTTCGTCGGCTCCGTCAGGAGAAGCTGATCGTTCTGCCGCGCTACGCAGACGGCGACACCGGTGCGGTGATCGGTTACGCGGTCGCGGAGCCGACACGCAGCCGCAGGCGGCTGGTCTATTACGGTGGTGGGCGGCTCGCCTCGGATCTGACGCTTCCCGCGTTGCGCAATGAATGGGACCGCAGCGTGTCCCTCGATGCCGACGCGGTGGGGGAGTGGCAGGCGGCTCATCGCAATCGTCCGCCGGTCAACCCAGATGGCGCTGAGGTGCTGCCGGTGGACGCGGCCGAGGTTCAGCGTGCGGCGCAGGATCTGCAATGGTGGAATCGCTACCTCGCCCAGATCCCACCCGATGATCATGACCAATGGGCACGTGCTGCGGCCCGCACTGCGGGTGTCATGGCCGCGTGGTCGGTGCGCACGGAACCGGTCCCGGGCCCGTTGGCGACGACCGCTCGGGTCTTGGCGAAGTCCGCGCAGCGGCCCGCTCACACTCGCTGGCACAGACCCGCGCGGACACTGACCGCTGGCGGTGCGGCGCTGATCATGCTCCAAACCCGCCAGCAGTCGACGGCGACTTCCTACCACCTGGTGCTGACCCAGCTCACCCGCGCGGCCCACGCGGTGCGCGATGCTCACACCGCGATGGGTGAGTTGCACCGTGCAGCCGAAATCGACCACGCGCTGCGTTCAGAGTTGGCCGTCGTGCATGCCCGCTACGCACCGGTCCCGGCCGATCACGACCGGCAGCTGTCAGCCCAGATGCAGCGTGTGCTCGACGGTGCACTCGATTTCGGTGTGATCGGGTCCAGCGAATCCGATCGCTCGGCGTCCACGGGCGAACCCCAGCGATTGCCGCCGCAGCACGATCAGGACGTCGGCGATCAGTTCAACGAGCGCGGATATGACCGTTAGAGTTCGGTGACTCGGGCAGTGTCAGTCGAGTTGTCGAAGCTTGACGGGTCGGCGGATATGGACTCGTGCTACTGGCCGGTTGATGGCTGCCGCTGGGCGATGCGCGAGAGTGCAGCACTGAGCGATTCCCAGATGCGCTCAACCCGTCGCCACCACGGATTGGCGCACCACTGCTCGATCTTGGTTCGCAGTGCTGCGATCTCTTCAGCAGTGATGTCCTGCGGCGCACGTGGTTCGCCGTTGCCCAGGCACATATTCAACCATCTCGTCATCCGGAACGCGCTGATTCCACGTGAGACGAACGGCCAGTACGACAGTTCTGGGATGCTCGGGACATCCGAGCGCGCGCCGAGGCGGACATACAGCAGGCGCCGGGCTCGACGACGTTGTCTGGCGTTGATGTATGGCCCGATGCAGAACAGCGCCGCCACGTAGAACGGGATGCCGACGCCAAGCGAAATCGGCAGAAGCCACACGAGGTAGACCGTTCCCAGCAGGGACATGCACATCACCGCCGAGCGGTCCGTGACTCGCTGTTCGTTGGCGTCGGTCGTCACCACGAAGAGGGATTCGAGGTCTCGTTTGGCTGCGGCGAGTTCCTGTTCGATCTGCTGTGGAGGGCTATCGGAACCCAGGTCTTTCACGACTTCCTCGAGCCGCTTGATCCGCCGCTGGCGCTTGCGTGCACCGGGACGTACCTCCAGCCATCCGTCCTGGCGGTAAGTTCGGACCTGAACCAGAAACGCGGGGATGGCGAGCAGTGCCATCGCAATTGAAAAGTAGATCATTCGGCCCCCTTCGACGCTGAGTCCAATCCGTTCTCAGGCCGAACATAGCGACGACTACCGACACATTCCCCTGCGGAATGCGCGCGCCAGAGTAGGAAGGCACCGCCACTTCGTATGCGCTTTCAGCGGAACTGGACCGGTTTGTCGGCGATGTCGCAAGCGTCTGTTCGACGTGCCGAATCGTTCGGAGCGAACTCGATCGCGCTCCCCGAGCGGCCTCGCGGGCTTTGCGTGTATCTGCTGCCCACAGGACCTGACACGCGGAGCGCATCTCCCCAACTTGACGAATCGGATTGACACAATCTGGCGCCATGGACACTTCGACTCAACGCGAACATATCCTGGCGTTCGTCTGCCCTGACTGGTGTGATGGCGGTCATCAGCCCGATGACCCGTACGTGCGATGCCTCGACGATGTACTCCACGTGGGCAGCGGCACCAGCGTGTCCATCCCTTGGACCTATGGCGACAAGTCGATCACGATGGAAATCGCGTTGGCGTGCAATATCACCGCCGACGGGTGGCCGAAGGCCCCTCGGATCGACGTCGATGTCACAGGGTGCGCACAATCGGGGTCGGTGACTACCGCGGCAGAGGCGATCCGCTTGGCGTTCGAACTGCGAATGATGGCAGCCAGGGTCGAAACCTGGGTGAGCGAACTGCCCTGAGCGAAAGAACGCGCGGGCCGGGCCTGATCCCCTGCGGCACCGGCCCGCCTCGGACCAGGTGTCGGGTGGCGCGGCCTGCCACAGTTCATGGAACCAGCTTCTTTGCGGCCAGAATTCGTTGGGCTCGCGCACGAAGCGCGGAGGTGTCTTTTTGATAGAGCAGGTCGAGTGAAAGCTCGATGAATTCGGCCACATCGAGAAAGTCTGTAGCGGCGAGGCCGCCAGGGTGAACGCCTTGGTTTCCGACCCACTTCGTCGCCAACAACAGCTCGCCGACATCAGGGTTGTTCTTCTCGAACTCGGCCAGTCGATGATGCAGCGGCCGGAATCCTCCGCTCGCCGTGGTCGCGGCGATGGCCTGCTCGTCCATCAACCGCTCGACGCTCGATCGCAACAGAGCCACGCCGGCACCAGGGTTCTGCCACGCTACGGCGGAGGCATCGAGCAACGCGCTGCCCACCGACTCAGGAGTTCCCTGCGGTATCTGCACGATCTCAATTGGCGGGTACACCGTGCGGACCTGGTAGTAGGTCTCGAATTGATCGTTGTAGTCGTCGCTGGGGGCAGGCCCGCTGCGGTAGTCGACAGTCATATCGCCACTGACCGCGACCTCGTCGCCGCACTTGGGGGAGGTGCAGGTGAGATGACCGTAGAAGATGCCGTGCAGATCCGTTGGTTCGCCGTCGTCTCGGTCGTACGCGGCGCGGGCATCGGCGCTGGTGTGTGATCCCACGGCACCGGTCTCCGCGGCCAGGAGCCCGGTTCGACATATCGGGCAGGCTAGGTCCGGCCACACATCGCACGGAAACGGCTTCGCGAGCCGTCTGACCTGTTCTCTCATCGGCCCAACTCCCGCGTCTCCCAACGGCCCGCCCAGGCCGCACGATCAACGACTAACGGCCTTGCGGTGAAACGATCAAGCCTACGCACGCACCGATCCGATGATAATTGCCTAGCGATTGCTGTTCCATCACGGTTTGCAGGACACCCAGCGGGCTGCTCATTACAGTTGCTGAGCGGCGTGGCAATCGCGGATTCCCCGCACCTCACCGCCAGGCCGGAAGCACGAGTTCAATTGGTCCCGCCCAGAACAGCTGACGGCATTGGACATGTTCGATGACACCCGAAAACTCGCCGCGTTGCTCTTCCTCCGAATCGGTGCACTCGATCGAGTCGGAGCAACGGCTCTCGGCTGGCCACGGAAATTCGGAAGCTAATGTGCTCAGGGTCGGTGTCGGTAATGAGTTCGGCGCGCTTCATGCATACTGCCTCCCCGTGTGATCACACTCGGTATCAGCACAAGCTGTATCGCACCACTGTGATGTGAGCGCTGTGCCCGTGCCGCGCCGGGGACTCGCCGGGTGCGGCACGGGCAGAGGGTCAGGAATCGACGGTTTCGATCACCGGCAGCCATGACACCGCATTGTCTTTGCAGGACTGGTGAACCGGTGTGATGCCGGTTGCATCATCGAGCGCCATGATCGTGATGCCCATCTGGTCCTGGAACTCGCCCTCGCTGTCACGCGCGGCGACGAGGCTGTGGCAGGTTGGGCAGGACCCGCGCTGTGTGGTGGGGAAGGTGTTGTACCAGTCCGGCTCGCCGGAAATCCACCGGAATTTTTCGTTGGGAAAGCCGGTCCAGGCGACGACCGGGCCGCCGGACAGCTTCTGGCAGTGCGGGCACGAGCACAGTTCCCTGTCAAGTGCTTCTGTTCAAGCTACACAGTGCAGCAGCGGAGTCGCCCCAGGTCATCTCGGATTTGCCCCGGATAACAGGCCATTGTCCGGGCCTCCGACCTGCTGGAATCTTCAGTGGCCACAGCGATCAGGCGACTGTACGAGCCGGGTCTGGTTCTGTCTCTGCAGTTCGGAGGTTTCTCCATTCTTTCCCCGCGTGCGCGCCTGTATTGTACGTTTCGTGCCGAGTTACCGGATCAGTGAAGTCGCCCAGTTGCTGGGAGTCAGTGACGACACCGTGCGGCGGTGGGTGTCCACCGGACGGTTGAGGTCGGAGCTGGATGAGGTGGGTCGCCAGGTGATCGACGGTGAGCAGGTCGCTGCCCTGGCGCGTGAGCAGATCCATCCCGTCGAGGGCGGGGTGTCCGCGCGCAACCAGTTGCCCGGAATCGTGACCTCGGTACAGGTCGATGGAGTGATGGCGCAGGTGGAGATCGCCGCGGGGCGGTTCCGGCTGGTGTCGTTGATGAGCCGGGAAGCGGTGGAGGAAATGGGATTACAACCGGGCGTGGCAGCGACCGCGATCATCAAAGCGACGACGGTCATCGTCGAAACCACGCAGGTGAGGCGATGAGGGCGATGAAACTGCGGGTCCTGGCCGCGATCGTGCTGATCATGGCGGCCGTGGCCGGGTGCGGGAACTCCGATTCCGGTGGCGACGCTAAAACGCAGGTGCGGATCGCGGCGGCGTCGGATCTGAAATTTGCGCTGGAAGAGATCGTGACCGCGTTCGAGGCCGAGCACCACAACATCGACGTGACGGTCAGTTACGGGTCCTCGGGCACCTACTTTCAGCAAATCAGCAACGGCGCACCGTTCGATCTGTACCTCTCGGCCGATCTGAGCTACCCGAAAAAACTGGTGGAAGCCGGAAAGGCCGACCAAGCGGACGTGTTCGGATACGCCGTCGGGCGACTGGCGGTGTGGGTCGCGAAGGATTCACCGGTCGACCCCACCAAAGGTTTGGCCGCGCTCGCGGACCGGGAAGCGCTGAAGGTGGCGATCGCCAACCCCGAACATGCCCCGTACGGGAAGGCCGCTGTCGCCGCGATGCGTACGGCCGGGGTGTACGAGGCGGTCGCACCGAAACTGGTGCTCGGCGAGAACGTCGCGCAGGCAGCGGAATTCGCGCAATCGGGCAACGCGCAAGCCGGTGTGATCGCGCTGTCGCTGGCATTGTCGCCGCAGCTGAAGGACAAGGGCCGCTACAACGAAGTTCCTCTGGAGTCGTTCCCGCGTATCGATCAGGGCGGTGTCGTACTGGGCGCAGCCGTCGATCCGGGCGCAGCGCGGTCGGTGCGTGACCACATGCTCGGTACCCAGGGCCGGGCGGTCCTGGCCCGCTACGGTTTCTACGAGCCCACCAAGTAGTCCCGGAAAGAGGTTGGGGCGCTGATGGATTGGGAAGCGATCGGGTTGAGTGCGCGGTTGTCGCTGGCGACCACGCTCATCCTGCTGGTGATCGCCGTGCCGCTGGCGGCGTGGCTGGCGTTCACCCGGCGCCGCTGGACGATAGTGGTGGAGGCAGTGGTGGCGCTGCCGCTGGTGCTGCCGCCCACGGTGCTGGGCTACTACGCGCTCACCGCGATGGGCACCCGCTCTCCGCTGGGGCGGTGGTGGCTGGAGTTGACCGGATCGCCACTGGCTTTCACCTTCACCGGCCTGCTGATCGCTTCGATCCTCTACAGCCTGCCGTTCGCGGTACAGCCGCTGCTGGCCGCGTTCGCCGGGATCGACCGGCGACTGCTGGACGCCTCGGCGGTACTGGGCCGCTCGCGCGCTGCCACCATTTGCCTTGTCGTGCTGCCGCTCTCACGTGCCGGGCTGGCGACGGCCGCGGTACTCACCTTCGCTCACACGGTCGGTGAGTTCGGTGTCGTGTTGATGGTCGGGGGCAACATTCCAGGCCAGACCCGCACGGTGTCGATCTCGGTGTACGACAGCGTCCAATCTTTCGACTACGCCACCGCCGCCCGCACCAGCCTGGCATTGCTCGCGTTCTCCCTGGTCGTGCTGACCTTCACCTACACCCTGCAACGCCGTGGAGCACCGCGATGGCCACAACCCTGACCGCCCACATCCGCTGCCGCGTCCTGGATGCCGTCCTCGATATCGACCTCGACGCCGCACCGGTCACCGTGCTGTTCGGACCGTCGGGCGCGGGCAAAACCACCCTGCTGCGCTGCTTGGCCGGTCTCGACCGCCCCGAACCCGGCAGCCGCATCAGCCTGGGCGAGCAGGTGTGGGACGGCCCCGGTGTGCATGTCCCCACCATGGAGCGCCGGGTGGGCTACCTGTTCCAGGACCACGCCCTGTTCCCACATCTGTCCGTCACCGGCAACGTCGGCTACGGGCTGCACCACCTGCCGCGCCGCGACCGGACCGAACGCATCCGCGAAGCCCTCACCACCGCCGGTGCAGAGCACCTACACGACCGTCATGCCCGAGGGCTGTCCGGCGGCGAAGCCGCACGCGTCGCGCTGGCCCGCGCCCTGGCCCCACACCCGCAGCTGCTGCTGCTCGATGAACCCCTCGCCGCCCTGGACGCTCCGACCCGCGCGCGGCTGCGCACCGACCTGCGCCACCGGCTGCGCGCCGCCGGTGTGCCGACCCTGTTGGTCAGCCATGACCGCGCCGACGCGCTCGCGCTCGGGGACCGGATAGCGGTGCTCGTCGACGGCCGGATCCGCCAGCTCGACACTGTCGAGACCGTGTTCTCCCGCCCTGCCGACCACCAGGTCGCCGCCGCCGTCGACACCGAGACCGTTATCCCCGCCACTGTCATCAGTGTCGGCGACGGGCTGGTCCGGCTGCGCGCCGGAACCACCGAGCTGCTGGCCACCAGCATCGAGGCCCTCCCCGAGGGCGCGCATGTGTTGGTATGTATCCGCGCCGAAAACGTCTCGGTGTCAACGACTGGGCCGGACACCCACCGCCACGACAGCCCCCGCAACCAGCTCCCCGCCGCCCTCACCGCGCTCACCGACCATGGTCCGCTGCTGCGTGCGGACCTCGATGCCGGATTCCCCCTCGCGGCCTACATCACCCGTCCCACCCGCGACGAACTCGCGTTGCGTGTCGGCGACACCCTCACCGCGATCGTGAAAGCGCCCGCGATCCACCTGGTACCCCGCGACTGACCCACGCGCGGCGTATTGTCGTCGTACCGAAGACCTCCTGTCGCCCGCCACCAGTGCCGAATACCTGCGACACTGCACACCGGCTCGAACCGCTCGGAAAGACTGTGTGACCGCGCCTGCTGTGACCGAATCCGCTACCGGCGGACCGAATGCCGAACGGCGGGCGCTGCTGCGCCGCCGTGGCCTGGGCTTGGAGTACGCCACCCTGGGATGGAACGTCATCGAGATCGGATTCCTGATCTTCGCCGCAGTGCAGGCCCGTTCGGTCGCACTCGCGGGGTTCGCGCTGGATTCGGTGATCGAGATCTTCGCTTCCCTCGTCGTCGTCGGCCAACTCAAGGGCGCCACCGACCCGCAGCGTGAGAAACGGGCGGTGCGGTTGATCGGTGTCGCGTTCTTCGCACTCGCGATCTACATCACCGGCCAATCGGTGCTCACCCTCGCCCTGGGTATCCGCCCGGATTCCTCCCCGATGGGTATCGCCTGGCTCGCCGCCACCGCCGTGGTGATGCTCGCCCTGGCTGTGGGCAAAGCACGCACCGGCACCGAACTCGACCACCCTGTGCTGCGCGCCGAAGCGAAAGTCACGATTATCGACGGGGCCCTGGCCCTCGCCATCCTGATCGGTCTGCTGCTCAACGCCGTGCTGGGTTGGTGGTGGGCAGATATCGCCGCGGGCGTCGTCCTCATCGGCTACGGCCTGCGCGAAGGTTGGCACCACATCCGGCAGTAGTTGCCCCGTTCGACAGAGTCACACGCGACCGTGTGTGGTCAGCGGCAGTTTGGGCCCGGCGACTCCGACCACGATCAGCAGCAGAAATCCCAGCCGTGTCGTGGTGGCGGGCTCACCGAGCACCACGATCTTGTAGATGGCGCGATCACCTATCGACGGTCGCGTTGCGGCGGTACTGGCGGCTGCGATAGCCAAGGAGCACGGTGGCCAGGACTGTGGCGGTGAGGGTGCCGAGCAGGACCCCTCCCTTGGCGTTGTCCAAAACATCGGGAAGGGCGGGGTAGGACAGTTCGCTGATCAGCAGTGACACGGTGAACCCGATCCCGGCCAGTTGCGACATCCCGGCGATATCGACCCACGACAGGCCCGGGTCCAGCCGGGCACCGGTCAGGCGGGTGGTCAACCACGCACCACCCAGGACCCCGACGAACTTGCCGAGCACGAGCCCGGCGATCACCCCGAGAGTGACTCGATCGCCGAGCATCGCCCCGATCCCGGTGAACGACACCCCGGCCGAGAGCAGCGCGAAGATCGGCAACGCCACCCCCATCGCCCACGGGCGCAGCAGATTCTCCGCGGCATGGCTCGGATCAACGGCCTCTCCGGTGCGAGGGCGGGTGCGCATGAGCAAGCCCATCGCGACACCAGCGATAGTGGCGTGGATCCCGGCAGCGTGCACGAAACCCCAGATCGCCACCGCCAGCGGCGCATACACCAACACACTCGGAATACGGGCAGGCAGTCCTGGCCCGTGTTGCAACCAAGCGAACACCCCCAGCAAGGCCGCGGCCGCGCCGAGGGCAGCGAAATCGACCCCGCCGGTGTAGAACACCGCGATCACGAGGATCGCCAGCAGATCATCGACCACCGCCAAGGTCAGCAGCATGGTCCGCAGCGCTGGGGGTAGCCCGCGACCGACCAGGGCCAAGACAGCGACGGCGAAGGCCGCGTCGGTGGCCATCGGGATGCCCCACCCACGCGCGGCGTCACCGTGCCCGACGGTGAAGGCTAAGAACACAGCGGCCGGAACCAGGGCTCCGGTGACCGCAGCGACCATCGGCACCAGCGCTTGGCGGGGATCACGGAACGCGCCGTGGACGAACTCTTGTTTGAGTTCGTTGCCGACGATGAAGAAGAACACCGCCAGCAGCCCGTCGGCAGCCCAGGCGTGCAACGGAAGATTCAAACCGGCCCACGCGGGCCCGAGGGTGATGTCGCGCAACTGCTCGTACACAGGCGAGGCCGGGGAGTTTGCCCACACCAACGCGACCAGCGCGGCGGTGATCAACAGTGCCCGCCGGCGGTGTCGCCTCGCAGGGCCTGCGCGATGCGCGACCACGGACGGGCGGTCACGGGAACAGAATCGGATTTCACAGGAGAGTGCCTCACTCATACGGCCCGAACCCGGGCACGCCACAACCGGCCATCGACAGGACCGAGGCGCGCACCAGGAACAGGTGAAGGAACAGCGGGACCACGACCGCGGACTGCGGGCCGCCTCTCTCATCGGACTGAACGCAGTGGCGGTGGTCAGCGTCCGGGTGGGCAGCCCGAGATACGTCCGTGGGCGCAGGTGCCGAACGAACTCAACCAGCCGTTGGTGCCCGAGTGCCGATCCGCGTCGGCGGGCAGTGCCGGAATCCGGGCCAGAACAGCGGCGTCACCGCCGCGCCGATAGCGCGCACGGAACTGCTGCTGGGAACCCATCCCCTTCACCTTACCTATCCGCTTCAGGAGCGGCACTCGCTCATCTATCTGCCAGCCAGAAGGTACCGGGCCGCGCGGCGGACCCGATTCCGGACGAACCGACGAACCGGATCGGTCATTGCCGCGGTGTCGCGGATGCGCGCGCGGTGAGCAGGTCGGTGAATTCCTCGGCGTAGGCGAGCTGGCGCCGCAGCCGCTCGGCGCTGTCATGGGACTTGTCCTTATAGATCAGCAGCTCTGCGCTGGCTGCGGCGCGCTGCTGGGTGGTGGTGGCCTGGTCGTCGAGCACCTCGATCGCGTCCAGGAGTTGTTTCATCTCCGCGAGGGTGAACCCGAGGGGTTTCATGCGCCGGATCAGTAGCAGCCGGTCCACGTCAGCGGTGGTGTAGAGGCGGAACCCGCCGCTCGAGCGTGCCGAGGGCTGCACCAGGGCGAGCTCGTCGTAGTGGCGGATCGTCTTGAGCGACAACTCGGTGCGCTCGGCGACCTGGCCGATCTGCAGGAACCCGCCGGTATCGGCGCCCATGTCAGTGCCCGCCGGCCAGGTGCCCGGACAGCAGGTCATGGCGGGCTTCGGACGCCTCGTTCAACCCGATGATCTGCACGTTCTTGCCTTTGGTGGCGTATTTGGTGGTGATGGCGTCCAGGGTGGCCACCGTCGAGGCGTCCCAGATATGTGCATCCGACATGTCGATGACGATATTGGCTGGGTCGCCCGCATAGTCGAATTGGTAGACCAGGTCGTTGCTCGAGGCGAAGAACAACTCACCTCGCACCTGGTACACGCGGGTGTCGATAGCGCCGTCGTGATCGGTGTCGGCCTCGGCGACCTGGATCACCTCGGTGAAGTGTGCGACCCGGTGCGCGAACGCGATCATCGCGGTCAGTACACCGGCGATGACACCGTAGGCCAAATTGTGGGTGGCGACGGTGATCGCGACGGTCACCAGCATGACGGTGGTTTCGGCGATCGGCATGCGCCGCAGGGTTTTCGGGGCGATCGAGTGCCAGTCCATGGTCCCGACCGAGACCATGATCATCACGGCCACCAGTGCGGCCATCGGTATCTTGGCGACGAGCCCGCCGAGTCCGACAACCATGATCAGTAGGAACACACCTGCCAGGAATGTCGAGATGCGGGTGCGTGCGCCGGACACCTTCACGTTGATCATGGTCTGGCCGATCATCGCGCAGCCGCCCATGCCGCCGAAGAACCCGGTCACGATATTGGCTACACCCTGGCCCCAGCCCTCGCGGGTCTTGTCCGAATGGCTGTCGGTGATGTCATCGACCAGTTTGGCGGTCATCAGCGATTCGAGCAGTCCGACCAGGGCCATGGCCAGTGCGTACGGGGCGATGATCTCGAGGGTGTCCAGGTTCCATGGCACGTCCGGGATCAGCCATGACGGCAAACTCGACGGAAGTTCGCCCTCGTCACCGACATTGGGCACGTTCAGTGCGAAGACCATGGTGGCGGCGGTCAGGGCGACGATGGCTACCAGTGGGGCGGGAACGACGGTGGTGAGCTTGGGCAGCAACACCATGGTTGCGAGTGCGATCGCGACCATCGGGTATACCAGCCACGGCACCCCGAGCAGGTGTGGCAACTGGGCGGTGAAGATCAGGATGGCCAGGGCGTTGACGAACCCGACCATGACGCTGCGCGGGATGAACCGCATCAGCTTGGCGACCCCGACCACACTCAGCACGATCTGCAACACACCGCCCAGGATCACCGTGGCGATCAGATAATCCAGGCCGTGTTCTCTGGCCACCGGCGCGATGACCAAGGCGATCGCGCCGGTCGCCGCGGAGATCATCGCCCGGCGCCCGCCGACGACCGCGATGGTCACGGCCATGGTGAACGAGGCGAACAACCCCACTCGCGGATCGACCCCGGCGATGATGGAGAACGAGATCGCCTCCGGGATCAACGCCAATGCGACGACCAGCCCGGCCAAAATCTCGATCCGCAGCCGTCTCGGGCTGCGCAACGCACCCCGCACGGTGCCCTCGCCGGTATCGGGTTGATGGGTCATCGAGACCATCGGCACTCCATTTCATTCAGATCGCGCGCACGCGGGCACACCCGCACGAGTGCGAGACACTCGCCGGGCAACAGGGTCGGTAAGGGGTGTTGAGGGGTTGACCCGAGCGGGTCCAGGGCCGGTACCTCTGGCTACCGGTGCCGATACATCATTGTCGGCTACCACTCAGCGATCCGAACTCTACCCTTACGTGAGGGTAGAGTTGCAATGCGGTGTGATGAACGGTGTCGCACGTCTCACTCACACCTCACCGACATCACCACCGCGAACCGGGCCCTGACACCATGAGTGGCCTATCGCAGGCAGACCTCGAGCGTGTCAGGTCCGCTCACGACCGACCTCAATGCAGCAGTTTGAGCCCGGCCACTCCAGCGATGATCAGCAACAGACATCCCAGCCGTGCCGCGGTGGCGGGCTCATCGAGTACGGCGATCCCGTAGATCGCGGTGCCGACCGCGCCGATCCCCACCCACACCGCATAGGCGGTGCCGATCGGGATGGTGCGCACCGCGATCGCCAACCCCAGCATGCTCACACTCACCCCGGCCAGGAACACCAGCGTCGGCCACAAACGCGTGAAGGTCGCCGAACGCTCCAACGCCGCCGCGTACACCGTTTCCACCAGACCGGCGATGATCAACGCCACCCACGCCACCGACACCACAGCCTGCTTCCATACCCCGAAAACCGCCAGACGAACCGGCCCTCACCTGCTCATCCTTGCCGGAGCCAGCAGTGCCCGCAAATTCGCAGGCGTGAACTCCTGAGCCAACCGGCCGCAGGACTCCTTTGCGCTTGCGCGCGGGACGTGCACGACTCGCCAAGCCACGGTTGCCGGACTCTGCTGAGGCAAGCCGCTGTCGGCGTCGCGCCGATCTCGTTGGAGGAGTGCCGCGGCACTGGCAGGAGACTAGACCTAGGCCAGCCTGAAATCGCTCAGTCCTGTGCGCCGACGATCGGAAGCCACGGAACCGCGTTGGGGCGGAAGCTTTGCCGCTCGGGTACCAAACCCGTGTGATCATCGAGGCTCATCATCGTGACACCGACAAGCTCTGCGTCGCTATCGTCCTGGGCCCCAATAGAGCTCCCGCAGACACCGCAGAAGCCACGCTGCGAATCGGGAAAAGTGTTGTACCAGACCGGTTCTCCGCCGGGTCCGGTCCACTCGAATCCCTCGCGGGGAAAGTCGACCCACGACATGACCGGGCTACCGGACAATTTCTGGCAGTGGGGACAGCTACAAATGTGCGGAAATGACAAATCGCCCGAAGCCTGATACCTGATGTTGCCGCATAAGCAACCGCCGGAATGCATGGTGCGCATATCCTTTCACGTGATCCGTCGCCAGCAGAGAAGGGCGTCTGTGGGCGATATTCATCAACGGGATCTACCTCCCGCTGTCGATATCGTGTTCGTCGCTTCAGACCGTTGTCGATAGTAGATGCGGTTGCCCTTCATCGACGGAGGAAGCGGATGAATCCAGCTCCGCGATCAAGACAAATGCCCCCGAGTGCCCTTCGACGGCCGCAGCGGCAGTACCGTTCCGGGCTTTTGTGGGTTTGGTGGGCTGTCGCTAGGTCCATGCAGCAGGACCGCGGTAGCGAGCACGATCTGCTCGGCGCGATGGCGGGATTCTTTTTCGGCGGCTCGTGATTGCTGGAGGGCTTCGGTGAGCCGAGTGACTTCACCGCGCAGGCGTTTCTCGGCTTCCGGGGTCTGGTGGGTTTCGGCTCGCACACGTGCGTAGAACTGCTCTTTCAGGTCGGCGTGGCGCTTCTGCAACGCCATCCGGTGAACCTCGGCCTCCGCCGATCCGATGCGGATTATTCGGTGAGTCACAACGAAATTCGCGGTATGCCCTCAGATCGGTCCGCGTGGTCTGCCTCCACGGCAGACCCCGCTGCCAGAGCCACGACAGCAGCAGCCTGATGTCCGTCGCGTAGTTCCTGCGCGTCTCGCGCTCCAGACCCCGAAACTCTTGCGAGAGGATGAATTCCAGGAGATCCGCATCTACAACGAAGTCGGGGCGGACGAACACCGGATCACCGGGACGAAGCCCCGTTCGGTCCACAGCAGCCGGGAGATCCTGTATCCCCAGAACTCCATCGGGTGGGAGTGGTCCCCACCGGTCCGAATCCGGAACGAACACCAGCCACCACTCGTCCACCCTGCTCCTTCGTGAGTCTTGAACTCACTCAATCATCAGGGAAGCACAGGTGAGGCCAGATCGGGGCCGCCGTGGCGACGAATCGGATTTTTCCGCACAGACAACCACCTTCATGCATTCAGAAACGACTTTTCATTGAATGATGTTGATACCGTTCATCTTTCGGACTCGCCAGGGTAAGAACTTCCGCAGAATTACTGAGCGTAGTGAGACGACAAATGAGCAGACAGCTTATCCAAGAACCGACTGAAGCCGGGATCGAAATCGCCACCTGAATAGCCCTCTGGCGCATCGAGACTCCACCACCGCACCTCGCTGAACTCGCGGGGATCTGGGATCACCGGCACGCTGCGGTCGGCGTCGAAGACGAACCACAACGTCGCATCATGATGGCTGAACGGTGGCACGGTCCATGTAACCGTGAGAAACGCAGGCGCATCGCCAAACGCACGATGGAACTGCGGCGCGATCTGCAATTCCTCCTGCAACTCGCGTAGCACCGTCTCGCGGGGGTCCTCACCTTCGTCAACGTGCCCGCCAGGCATGAGCCATTTCTGGGCCAGGATGTGGGCGACAAGCATCACCGACCGACTTGCCTCGTCGAGCAGAACCGCATAGACCGCAAGGTGCTTCGGCGGCGTCGCAGGCTTCTCGACACGGAACAGCTGCGCCCCGGAGTCGATCCAGTCCAACATCCATGCCCGATGGTCGGCCTCTAGAGCATCGTGCGGAGTCACATCGGTTACCAGTCCACGCACCACCGCGCGCGGGTCTACCTGCTGGGCGATCCCAGAATCAGTCATTGCCGCTTCCTCGGTTCCTCGATTGAGCAGGGTCATCGAAAGAAAAGTCGGCCCAGCAACGCGCCTTGCCCCGATTGCAGGATGTGCGCCGCTTCGACCGGGATCCAAAAGCATTCGAGCAATGTTGGCTCGCCCTGTCCGTCGTGGTCTTCCTGACTGGTCCACCGCTCGGGTGCGGGTTCGCACAGTTCCAGCTCGAATACATGGCGCCGCTGCAACTCCCAGCGATACGGGGACATGTCATAGGTGAACTCGCCGAGGTTGCGCACGACCTTGAAATCGGTCAGCCCTGTCTCCTCACGGGCTTCGCGCAGCGCCGCGTCCTGTGGGGACTCACCGGGCCGGATGCTGCCGGCCGGGACTTGGATGCCGACTTCCTCGTAGGAGTAGTCGGTGTGCCGAAAGACGAGCAACTTGCCGTCGCGCACCACATAGATGAGCACCTTGTCCGTGGTGACTTTTTCGGGCATGTGACGAGTCCTTCCTGACAGCCCTACGTGGATGCGTGATGCCTTTGCCGCGGATTGTCTTTCAGTTGGGCGAAGTAGTCGGCCAGCATCTCGTTTCTTCGAACCCGAGCACGGTGGCGGCTACGTCCCCCTCGCTGAACCAGCGCAGGTCTTGGCCCTCGGTCAGGGTGATGACGTTCAAATCGAGGTCCAGGTGGGTTCGGAAGGTGTGTTCGAGTAGGCCCCAGTGACGTTCGCGGGTGCAGTGGTGCTCGACCTCGGCGGGGTCCAGGTCCACACCGATTTCCTCTTTGACTTCGCGAATCACGTTCTCAAGCGGCGTTTCGCCGGGATCGCGGACGCCGCCCAGGAGCGCCCACATGTCCGGGCAAGGGATCCCCGGCCTTGTCGCGCAGGAACAGCAGTATCTCGCCGCGTGCGTTGCGGATGATGATGTTCGAGCCCTCGTGAGTGATTGCCATTGCGCTGCCTCTCATGACCGTGCTGTCGTGATCAGTTCCCCGCGTACAGCTCCCGATGGAATCGCCAGGCGTCGCCGACGATGGTTTCCAGGTCCGCGTGCTCAGGCTTCCAGCCCAGCTCTCGATGTGCCTTGTCGCTGGCCGCGATACATACCGCAGGGTCACCGGGGCGTCGTTCGGCGAGGTGGACGGGGAAGTCCGAGCCGGTGACCTCGCGGACCGTATCGAGGACTTCCCGGTTGGTGTGCCCGGCGCCGTTGCCGAAGTTGTAGACCTCGTAACGGCCAGGCTCGATGGCGGCCAGGGCGAGGAGGTGCGCGGCGGCCAGGTCGGCGACGTGGATGTAGTCGCGGATACAGGTGCCGTCGCGGGTCTCGTAGTCGGTGCCGAACAGCGTGAATTCCGGACGCTGCCCACCGGCGGCTTGCAGCAGGATCGGAATCAGGTGCGATTCGGGGTCGTGACGCTCGCCGAGGTGGATTCCGTCGGTGGTGAGCACGGACCCGCAGGCGTTGAAGTATCGCAGCGATGCCGCGCCCAACACCTCGGATGCTCCGCATTCTCCGGCGATCAGCTGATCAACGGTCGATTTCGTTGCCGCGTAAGGGTTTTTCGGACAGACCTCGGCGGACTCATCGAAAGCGGTTATGCCGTCGCCGGTGTACATCGAGCCCGTGGAGGAGACGATCAGCCGCGGTACCCCGGCGGCGCGGATCGCGCGCAGCAACGCCAGCGATCCTTCGATGTTGTTGGCCCAGTACTTGTCTGGATTGCGGACCGATTCGGCGACCTCGATGGAACCGGCGAAGTGCAGCACGCCATCGAATCCAGCATCGGGGGTGAGGATGTCGGCCGCCTGATGGATCGACATCCGGTGAAATCGGGCGCGGGCAGGCAGGTTCGCGGCGAAGCCAGTGGAGAGGTTGTCGATGATCTCAACCTCATGGCCCGCGGTGACGAGCTGGTGGGCGACGATGGAGCCGATGTATCCGGCTCCGCCGGTGACGAGCAGTTTCACAGGTCCGAATCCTCCTGGGGTATGGGGCTATTCGACGGTGGCCACGACAGAGATGTAGCCCTTGGGGTCACGCCACACCTGGCCGGGGTTGGCGGCGAACCAGGTGTCGATGTCGGCGGCAACAGCGGCGCGGATCTCGGCGCGGTGCGGGGTGTCGGTATCGACTCCGCAGAAGGAGAACAGTGCCTCGGCGAATCGCAGCAGCGGCGGCGCGCTCGAGAAGATCAAGGCGTTGTCGAAGCGGTGTACGTGGGCGTTGCCGAACACGGCGTCCATCATGTCCGGCAGGGTGGACGAGGTGACGCTGTTAGCCATCTCCTCCACCGGAGCGAGCCCGAACGGGCGGGCATGGCGGGTCACCAATTCTCTTGTGCGTGCGCATGTTCCGGGATGATTCACCGTGACGATGACGCGGCCGCCGGGGCGTGTGATGCGCTGGAACTCGCGCAAGGCGGCCTCGGGATGGGGGACGTGATAGAGCATGTGGCGCGCGGTTGTCAGATCGAATTCACCGTCCGCGAAGGGCAGGTGCTCGGCGTCGGCGAGGCGGGTATCGACTCCGGCGATGGCGGCGGCGGCCGCGACCATGGCCGGCGAGGTATCGACGCCGACCAAGCGGCCACGGTGCCCGCCGTTGGCCAGTTGTGCCAGGAAACGCGCGTCGCCGCAGCCGATGTCGGCGAGTTCTTCGGCGCCGGTCAACTCGAGCAGATCCAGGACCATGGAGGCGGGGTCGTCGGGGTGCTCGCTGTGGCGGGCGTGGGTGTCGATGCGGATCTGTAGAGGGGTCGCGGACGCGTATTCCGACGACAGGGTGGGGCCGCTGGCACTCATGGTCGGGTGTTCTCCTCGGTGGTGTTGGCGGGGTAGTGCAGGTGTCCAGCGGTCGCGACCAGGACAGGCGCGGTCAGTGCGCCGAGATCGCTCGTGGGATCACCGGGCACTGCAATCAGATCCGCCGAACGTCCGGCGGTGAGCGTACCGGTGAGATGGTCGATGCGGAGCGCTTGCGCGGCACTGGAGGTGGCCAGTTTGATGATGTCGCTCGCGCTGTATCCGAGATCGGTCCAGATGGGCAGGGAATGTGCGTACTGGTAGTGCGGAGTCTGCGGGATTCCCGAATCGGTTCCCGGGATCAACCGGACACCGGCGTCGAGCATGACCCGCAACTGCTCGCGGCGCACGGCCCACGGCAATCGTCCTGTCGCTTCGCGCGCCTGGTGATTGATGGTGGGACACACCAGGATTCGCCGATCGGCGATTTCGCGCACCACTTCGTGATCGAGGTCGAACCCATCGGCGCTCATCCAGGTGCAATGTTCGAGGGAATCGACGCCCGCACCGACGGCTTGGCGGATTCCGGCGGTGCCGTGCGCGTGCGCGGCCACCGGCAGCCCGTGAACGCGGGCCGCCGCCACGATCCTGGCGAGTTGGGCATCGGTGAACTGAGGCTCGTAGGGGGATGACCGTCCGCCGGTGGTGAACCCGCCGGTGACCATGACCTTGATCCAGTCGGCACCACGTGCGGCGTTGGCCGCGACGAGCCGGTCGATGTCCGCAGGTTCGGTCACCACGCCGCCGAGCCCGGCGCAGTGGCCTCCGGCCACGGTGAGCGGAATGGTTGCGGTCAGCACCCGCGGTCCCGCATCGAGGTCGCCCAGAGTGCTGGCGTCGATGTAGCGGGGCGCGCCGAGATCGCGAACAGTAGTGATCCCCGCGTCGCGCAGCTGTCGCAACGCGGCATGGATCGTGGCGGCCACCGCCATGCGCGTGGTGGCCAGCAGCGCTACCGGAGGCCGAGGGTCGCCGCCGAAACTCAGATGCACATGCGCGTCGATCAGACCGGGCAGGAGCGTGGCCTCCGGCAGGCCAATTCGCTCGGCCGAGGCCCCGGCCCAGCGTGCGGGCAACCCCTCTGACTGGCCGACCCAGGCGATTCGCTCATCGGCAAGCACCACCGTGCCCGGCGCCAGCGTCGGCCCGCAGCCGGTGAGGATTCGGGCGGCCTCGATGATGTGGATGGTCATGACGCGGGCGGGGTCGGGGTGTGGCGGTCGTGGTCGGCGAAAATTTCGACCACCAGCGTTCCCGGCCCCACGTGCGCCGAGTGCGGTACTTGGTCGCCGAGGGTGAAGCTTTCCCCGGCCGTCACCGTGCGGGTGATTCCTTCCGCTGTCAGCTCCACCGCGCCGGCGACGACGACGCCGATCTGCGGGCCGTGCTGGTGGCGCGGCACCTGCGCGCCGTCAGGAAAGGACCAGAGCACCACTTGCCCGTGCGGGCTCGCGATCAGATACCCGGCACCGCCGGGGTAGGGCGTGGCGAGAGCGGGCAGCGTACGCACCCAATCGGGCCATTCGATCATGCGTTGACCTCCTGCCGAGGGATACCGGTGTAGGGGTCCGGGCCCAGGTAGTTCGGCACCGGTCGCGCGCCGAAGTTGTGGGGACCGAGCCAGCTGTAGTAGTCGCGGCGCAGGGCTTGAAGATGTTGGCGCAGAACATGATTCGGATGCTCTATGCCGCGGCTGAATTCCACCGGGGAGATGCGCGCCAGGGCATCGGCGGCGGCGTGGGCGCTGGGCAGGGTGCCGCGGTCGATCGCGATGACGATCACGTGCAGCGCCGAGGCCGCCGACTGCCGCAACTGGGTCGGCCCGTAGAGGATGATCGTCGCCGCCGCTACCGCGCGTTGGAACCCGTCGAGGACGTGCATCCCGGCGCGGGCGCTATGGAGTGCGGCGATGAGCTCGCGTTCCCCGCTTGGACCGCCGAAGAGTCGGCAGGTCGCCGCCACGACCAGCTCATAGGTTTGACGCGCGGTGATCGGCGAAGCGGTGTTCAGCTCGCGAGCGCGCACCAGTCGCGCGACCATCGCCGGATCGGCCACCGCGCACACCGCCGGATCGTCGGCCAGTGCGCTGTAGCACTGCGGGGCCGATTCGTCGCGGGCCGCGACCGCGCGCAGGGATTCCAACGCTGTCTTGAGCCGCCACGGGGTCGCCCCGGCGGGGCTGTCAGGACAGTAGATCGCCGCCAATTGGTGCGTGATCCCTTCCAGCCCTTCGCGTTTGCCGATGCGAGGCGAAGCGACCCCGGCCACCGGCCGCCCGGACAGTGGCCGGGCGGCAGCGTGGTGCAGGTCGGCCCCGAACCGGCCCGATACCCGCCGCAGATTGCGCCGGTGCACCGCGAACACCGTGGTATCGACCTCGGGATGACGCTCGCGCACACTCCACAAGAACTTCTCCACGCACGCAACGGTGTGATCGTCGTCCTGGTCGAGCACAGCCACCAGATCCACGTCCGAGCCCAGCAGATAACCGCCACCGTCGCGGCAGCGGCACGAAGGCTCCCCCCGCGCAAGCGAACCGGACACGCAGACGCTGGCTTCCCCGCTCAGGTGGGTTCGCGCGCAATCGCGCACCGTGTCGGTGTAGACGGCGAGCTGACCGTTGATCTGTCTACGAGCGGGCAGCGGGGTGGTGGCTGCGCGGGTGAACCAGTCACATTCCGGGCCGGTCATGGTGTGCCCCGATCGGATTCGATGATCGCCGACATTTCGCATTCGCCCAGACCCTGGGCAGCGGCCTGGGCGAATCGGGCAGCGGCTTCCTCGATCAGCGGAGGTACCGGAGTGTCGAAGGCGTTGCGCAGGTAGCGCAGATCCTTCGCGATCACACGCAACGAGCAGTCGGTGAGCGGGTGGTCCCCGGCCCGCATTGCCTCGCCGTAGGCGCTGGTGACCGGCGCGGCCCAACCGTGCCGGGACCACGCGTCGATCAGCTGGCGTTGATCAAGCCCGAATGTGGCGGTGGCGGTGAGCGTTTCGGACAGCGCTGCCAGGATCGCCGCCGCCAAGGCGTTGTTGAGCAGTTTGGCCGTGGCCGCCCCGGCGGCCTGGTCGAAGTGCAGCACCTCGCACGCTACGACCGACAACAAAGGCTCCGCCAGATGCAGCGCGGCCGTGGTGCCAGCGGCGAAAACCAGCAGGGTGCCGTTCTGCACCCCCACGCGGCTGCCGGTCATCGCCGCCAGCACCGGATGCGCCCCGGCCCGCACGGCCTCATCCATCCACCGTTGCGCGGCTTGCGGTGAAAGCGTGGAACTTTCGATGACCAGCGTCCCAGCGGCGGCCCCGAGTGCCCCGCGTGGTCCGAACCAGCTCGCGCGACTGGCGGAATCGTCGTGCACGAAGCTCCACACCGCGGCCGCGCCCTCGGCGGCCTGCGCCGGTGACGCGCACACCACCGCCGGACCCTCGATCGCGTCGGGATTGCGGTTGTAGCGCCGCAGCTGATACCCATGGGCATCCAGGACCCCTGCGGCGGTATTGGCCATGATCCCCGCACCCAGCACGGCCACGATCGGCGAATCAGTCATCACTGCCCGCCTTGCCGTAGAGCAACCACACCATCGTCGGCGCGAACTCGGCCCTTATCGTCAACTCCGCATACCGTTGCGCGACATCGACCGAGGCGATACACGCATCGGCCTCGCCACGCGCGGCGGCGGCCGCCGCCAGCGGCTTGGCGTTCACCGCGATCAGCCGCGCACCCGGAGCATGATGGGCGGCGAATACCCGCGTCGCCGGATGCGTGGCCACGGTCGCGACCGGTCGGCCGCGCTCACCGAGATCACGGTGAGTCGCGAAACACATTGGCTTGGTAGGACTTTCCCAGCACCGTTCGAGCCGAAGAACCCCCGTGTGGGTGAAGTGCTGATCGACCCACGAATCGGTAGCGCGGGACTGCTCATCGAGCGCGAGGTACCCGGCCGCGACCAACGCCCGCACCCCGCCGTCGTCGGCGGCGGTGCGCATCGCCACCGCAAAGGACTCCACCAAGACCACCGCGTCGGAATGCTTCTGCGCTTCAGCCTGCGCGTCTGTTCCGGCCGGTCCCAGCGTGACGATCGGCGCCGCGACCCGAAACCCCACCGGCGCGAGTTCACACACCGTCAGGGCTTCGTTCGGGCAGCACGCCGCCGCCGCGCGCGCCTGGGCGATAGCCAGGATCGTTGCGTCGATGGCGGTGGCGTGGCCGTCGATCAGGCGCAGATGGGGTGCGGCGATCGGCAGGCAGACACCGGTTCCGGCGCAGCGCGTGGTGTCGATGATCAGTTTGGCGTCCACGTGACATCCAATCGTTCGAGGGATCGAACTACCCGGCCTTGCCGCCAGATCCCCGCGTCGGCGGGCTCGGCCAGCCGCAGATCCGGCAGCCGCGTGGTCAGGGTTTCCAGGGCGATGCGGGCCTCGAGGCGGGCCAGGCCCGCGCCGACGCAGTAGTGGGTGCCGTGCCCGAATGCCAGATGCGGCAGCTTCATTCCCCGGTCGAGCATTAGTTCGTCAGGGCTGTCGAACACGGCAGGGTCGCGGCCGGCGGCGTGCATGGCCGGGATCACCGCGTCCCCGGCGCGCACCGGCACCGGCCCCAGCTGCACATCCGCCGTCGCGACGCGCGTGAACCCGCCACCGACCCCGACCGGGACGAACCGCAACAGTTCCTCCACCGCCGCCAGTATCCGGTCAGGGTCTTCCACCAAGTGGCGGTAGTGGCTGCGGTCACGCAGGAGCGCGAATACCGCGCTGGACAGAAACACCGTTGGCGAGCCCCGGCCACCGATCAGGCAGGCGATGATCAGGTTGAGCACGTGCTCATCTCCGCCCGAGGACTGACCGAGCATCGCGAACAACCCGCTGCGATTCTCCGCAGCCATCGCGCGGGCAAGATCTTCACACTCACTGCGCGCGGCGGAAAGGGTCGCCACAGTCGCGTCTCGGGCGGTAAGCGCGTCGCCGAGCGCAAATACCTGTTTCCGGAAACGGGTTGGCACACCGAACATCTCGCACACCACCTCCGCCGCGAACGGCTCAGTGAACCCGGCCACGATGTCGACCGGATGGCCGGTCGAAGGCAACGCATCGACCAGGGCGTTCGCCAGATCAGCGACCGCCGGGGCCATCGCGGCGACCTGGCGCGGGGCGAACATTCCCGCGATCAAGGTCCGCAGCTCGGTATGCCGGGGCGGGTCGGTGGCCAAGATCGCCTCGGCCGGAAGCACTTCGGTCGAGAGCCGGGCCACCTCGGGCCGGTTGGCGTGTTCGCGGGAGAACACCGGATCGGCCAACACCCGGCGCACAAGGGCGTGATCGGTCACCAGCCATGCGTGCTTGCCCGAAGGCAGCTCGACTCGGGCGACCGGCCCGACATCGCGATAGTCCGGCTCCAAATCCAGGGTGTGGGCTTCGCCGAAGGGATACCGGAGTGGACAAACAGCCTGGGTTGTATTGGGATTCATCAAGGCGCGTTCCCTTCGCTGGTGACACGGTTGAAACACCATCTGCGGCTGAGGAATTCGTCGCGATGCCACGGACTCTGATTCAGCCGATTGGATATTCGAGCGGTGGTCCAAAGGTAAGCTGACCAGGCTGAATGCTGAACTGACCCGCAGTACGAGTACCGACGGCCCAGCCGTGCACACGCAGAGGAAAGCCCATGGGCACACCCCGCGAAATCCTGACCCCGAGTCAAGGTGCGCGCTTCGGTGCGGTCTCCGGCTTCCTGCTCAAACTGCTGCGTGAGGCCGCAGGGTTTACACAAGCCGAGTTCGCCGAACGCCTCGGCGTCGATATCTCGACCGTCAGTTCCTGGGAAAGCGGGCGCCGCCCGCTGGCCAACCTGCGCGCCGGGGAACTGACCCGCATTCGGATGCTGCTCACCAGGCACGGCGCACCCTCGCAGGCAATCGCGCTGTTCGACGACGCTCTGCAAGCCGATCTCATCATCGGCGACACCATCGCCGGTGAACCCCATACCATCGGCGTCGAGGAGCACCCGCTGTCGGTCAGCATTCATCAACGGACGCTGGCGAACCTCATCACCTGGCCCATCAACGGCCGTCCGCCCGTGCAGCTGGACGAGCTCAGCGACCGCCGCGGGCGCGGGCCCAGGCCGGCGAGGCCGGTCGTTTCCGCCACCGAGCGCCAGCGGTTCTTCGACCATCTGCTTGTCGTGGCCGACCGATGCCGGGAACCCGGTGACGCCCTGCTGCGCCGCCAGGCCATCTACCTGCTCGGATTCGACGACCGCGACGACTCCGCGGAATGGCTGGCTAGCGAACTGATCCGCGCTCTGCGCTCGGTCGCGCTCACCGACGTGCCCGGCTGGTTGAGGGTCCGGTCCTCGGCAATCGCCTTGGCCACCACTGGTGATCGAGATCCGCTGCGCGCGTACCTGACTCGGATGCACGACGACCAAGCCCAGGAGCTGACCAATCTCACCTATTACGCCTATTGGGTCGGGGAACTGGGGCCGGGCACGCTGACCGATGATGCCTCGATGGCTCGGATCGAACCAGCTGCCTGGTCGGGTGAGCAGCTGTTGCGGCACCTGCTCGAACGTCTGCAACCCGGCACCGAGCAAGCCGACCTCTACGCCCACACCCTCGCTGACCTGCTTGCCAGCCACCCGCACCTGCTCGCGGCAAACCCCGCCTTGCGCGAGGCGACACACGCGGCGGTGGAACGGATGCGCGATGACACCGATTTGATGCCCCAGGCCCGGCAGGATCTGGCTAACGTGGCCTACGCAGTACGCCTTTCCAGCCGATGACGCGAAGGATGAATCATGGATGACGCGCACCAGCTCGGCCCTGACGCCGCAGCCGAAATCGCCACCTTCGCCTACGAATTGGGCAACCTCAAACGCGAACCCCGCAAAGGATGGCGGCAAGCACTTATCGCCAACCCTGAGTCGGTCGCCGATCACACCTGCCGCGTCGCGCAACTCGCGTCCATCATCGCCGCTCTCGAAGGCGGCGATCCCGCATCGGCCGCGCACATGGCGGTCTGGCACGACAGCCAGGAAACCCGCAGCGGCGACAACAACAAGACGTCCAAACCGTTCATGACCGTGGTGGACCACGAGACCATTACCGCCGCGCAGGTCGAACGACTCCCGGAGGCGGTGCGAAACGCGTTGCAGCGCACCGTCACCGAGTTCGAGACCCAAGCGACCATCGAAGCCGTCAGCGCCAAGGATGCCGACAAGCTCGAATGCCTCTTCCAGGCCCTCGAGTACCGCGCTGCTGGCAACACCCTCATGCAGGAATGGATCGACGATTCCTACGAGGCGTTGAAAACTACCACCGCGATACGCATCGCGGACGCGGCGCTGGTGACCTCGCCACTGAAGTGGCGGCAGTGACCCCTTCCAGGGGCCTGCGGCTCGCCTGGTCACGAGCGAGTCCGAGGGAGCACGGCAAGCATGGGTAACCCCTTCGTTGGAACTCAGCGAACGCCGTTGGTGGTGGTCTGGGACCAGCCCATCGTGCGGGCTACTGATTCAGCCATTGCTCAACATCGGTCAACGGCAGGGCGGTGCGAACTGCCTCCCCGTCCTCGGCGTCCAGCAGCTGCCACAGATCGGCTGAACTATCGGGTTGAACAAGCCGATAGCCCAGGCGCGCTGCACGCGCGGTCAGGAACTCGATCCGCAGCGCTGCCTGGCTTTGGGTCATGACGTGCGGAACTCGACGCTAATATCCAACTCCGAAAACGCAGCTATGGACTCCGACATCAGCGCGCGAATGTCCTGCACAGTGCCGTCCTCGTCCTGGGCTGGCGGGTTATCCGTGCCATCCCAACGCTTGAGCCTTTCGACCACGGCCTCAAGCAGTGCTTGCAGCTGCGCCGTGTCGGTCTCCGGTGGCGAATCCTGTGGATTGATCAGCAGGGGAAGTTGCGTGCCGGGGTCTCTACGGCGCATCACGACCGCAACCGCCCGTCCATATCCTGGCCCGCGCTCGGCGCCGCGCCCCCGCGCGGTGGACCACCGGTCACCTCGCCGTGTTGGGGCACGTGCTCCGAACGCCATTTACGGATGGCGGCATCGACTCGATGTTGCTCCTCGGAGTCCGTCGTCCAATCGACATCGAGGAGTGCCGAATTCGCGACGCGAAGTGTCTTCCGTATCTCACAGGTCATCTGTAAATCAGCGACGTGGTCGAGGCTGACCACGTAGACCATCGGATGGTCGAGATAGGTCCACAGGGTTCGCAACCGTTCAAGCGGCGGGAGCTGACCCGACCCATGTGGGTTGTGGATAATGAAGCCGCAGAAATCTCGCTCCTCGGCACGCGCCACCCCGCGGATCATTTGCTGGTGCCACGCGATGTCATGGCCGGACATGCCAGTGTCCAGATACCCGATCGCGTTCCGATGCTCCTTCATGAGCGCCTGACCGACATCTCGCACTCGGAAAGTGCTTCGAGCAGGATTTTCAGGTCGGGCCTGAACGTTGTGAATGGCGGATGCACCCACTTGCGGATCTTGGCTTCTTCCTCATTGCTGTACAGCGAAGGCAGAGCGACGACTTCGCCGACGGGCATGACTCTCGAGTCTGTGCGTCGCAGTGCGCGCCGGTATTGTGCGGATTCTGCGGTCCTCGCTGAGCGGCGGGCCAGGAACGTCCACCGATGCGACCTATGCCAGATCACCGGGCCGAGTTCGTTTCGGCCCTTCAGCAACTCGCGAATCTCTTCACCGAGTTCGCTTGGTGTCGTTAGCCCTTGAGTCTCGTCGCCGATGGTGACAGTGATGCGCCCAGCCGGGTCGAGGCTCGCAGGCAGGTCGCACATGGTTTGCAACCGGTAACAAATGTCTTGATCGCGGTCGCAGAGCATATCGCCGGTGATCATCCGATCCTCTCCCAGCACTTGGTCAGAGCCGTAGTCAGCCACCGGCACCGTGGGGCGGTACTCGGCGGGCAGATCAGGCAGTCCGCATCGGGGAGCGATGAGAACGTCGCCGGAACAGTCGCGGCCCACGATCGCCGTGGCTGCGCAACGCCCGGTTACACCGCCCGCCGTGCACACGGACAGGAACCGGGCCACCTCAGCCGGCGGCGTGGGAGGAGGTGGCGGTAGCGGAGTCATAGCATCACCACGCACTAGTCGAGCAAGATCTTCGAGGCCCATAACGATGCACCCCCGTGCAATCTGCGATGAGTTGGATTCAACCGGCGGCGGCGATTCGAGATCAACCGCCGCCGGAGGTTGTTTGAGCATCGCCTGTATCGGTAGGTCGTTGCATGGGCGTTCGGTGGTCTCTTGTGGTCTCTATCTGGTCTCTTCTACCCGGCGCTCGCTCCGGAGGGTGGAATGTATTTACCGTTGGTCCCGTGGGTGGAGGTTTGGATGGAACTCGAACACAGCTCGCGCACACGCCTGGAACAGCTGGCGTTACAGCAGGGACTCGGATTGTCGGAGTTCAAGCGAGAGTTCGACACCCAAGCCACTGCATTCGGATTCGCGAATCTCGTCCCGTTGTCAACCAGCGCCGCGCAGCGGTGGCTCCGAGGCGTCGCGGTTCCTCGTGACTCAGCACGACGCGTACTCGAGCTTTGGTTCGGGGAGCACATTTCCGTCCTCACCGGCCCACCCTTGGAGAAGATCCTCACTCGTACGGAGCAGGAGCTCGCGGTGAACGCAGCGCACGAATCGGTCAGCCACGCCATCGCGGCGGCAGCCGCGCTCGATCCCTCGGCCTTAGAACATCTACACGCCGCCGCGGATAAAGCTGCCCGCGCGTATTACACGACGCCCACCATGGAGATGCTGACCGATCTGGTGGCCTTGCGTAACCTGATCTACGTCCAGATGGACCGGACCCGCAAACCTCTTCAGGCGGCGGATCTGTATCTGCTGGCTGGACAGACTTGTGGCCTGCTTTCGTCCGTCTCATGGGATCTGGGCTTGCTCGGCGCAGCCGACGAGCAAGCACGTGCGGCATACAGCTACGGCTGCGCGATAGATCACCCCTCGCTCAAGGCGTGGGCTCGCGCATTGCAAGTTACCGCTTCCTTCTGGGCTGGTACGCCTCGCCAAGCCCACAAGATTGCTGCCGCTGCCTTGCCTGATGCGCCCCGGGGGACAGCCAGGGCGCGCCTGCACAGCGTGAATGCTCGTGCCTTGGCTCTCGTCGGAGCCCATGATGAGGTACGCGAAGAGCTGGATTCGGCCAGCACCGAACTCGAGCGGGCGGGCGCCGACGCCTTCCTCGATGACATTGGCGGCGAGTTGGCTTTCGATTTGCCACGCCGGGGACTCTGCGCCGGCGCGGCCTATGTCGTACTCGGAGACGGTGAACGTGCTGAGCAGGAAGCTCAAGCCGCCGTCGCGTTGTTCGCCGAAGTCCCGGATTCAAATCGTTGGGGAGCGGGAGCTTTGAGTGCACAGGTGGATCTCGGTGCGGCCCGGACGCTGCGCGGTGATCTCGCCGGTGCAGCCGATGCGCTGGCGGGTGTTTTCAAGGTGGAACCGAGCAAGCGCACCGAGGCAGTTGCCCAACGTCTGAACGCTCTCGCGAAGACGTTGGGAACCGCGCGATTTCGCGGTGCGGCGGAGGCCATTGAACTCGGAGCCAAAATCGAAGATTTCACGACGATCTCGCTCGCTCGCACGGCGGCGGTGCGTGCGCTCCCGCCAGCCTAAGCCCCGCAGTGGTCGAGCTGGACTGCATCCCAAAGCCCGAGTATCGCTCGCTCTCGGTCAGCGGTGATGCCGAGTTCGGCGGACCGTTCATGTTCTACCGAGGCACCCCCGTCTTGAAGCCAGGCCCAGGTGTCGGCCACGGTATCGCGAAGGGGGCGTGTGACGAGTCCAGCGGCGTTTGCACGCGAGGAATCGACCGCCCACGCACCCGCGTAGGTGCGCCATAACGGCAGTTCGGTCCACTGCCGAACACCTTGCTCGGCCAGCCAATGCTCGTCGGTGACCCATTCGAGATCTGCGTTGTTCCCGGTGATCTCGTTGCAGGACCCGAGAAGATCCGCCATCGTCTCCCTGGCTGGGGTGGCTGTCACGTTGAACATCCCGGACAACCCGGGGACCAGTGCAAAGTCGGCGACATCGCGGACATCAACGGGCTGAATTCGCCGATCGGGCCGTCCTGGCGCTAGCACGCGTCCACCGCGTTGCATGCGCCGCAGCCACCAGTCGAGGCGCCCGACGTATTCGCGAGGACCCAGAATCACTCCGGGGCGGAGAATAGCCGTCCGGGCCGTTCCGAAAGTCTCGAGCACCGCGCGTTCGCAGCCAGCTTTGCCGAAACCGTACTGCGATGGTCCGGGGTCGCCGTCGTAGCCGTAGTCCGCTCCGGCATCAGCAGGGCAATCCAGGGTGGGCGAATCCTCTGTCAGCGGCTCGGTGGGCCACCTCTCGTAGGCCGACACGGACGAGATGAGCAAATACCTGTCCACGACCGGTTCCAGTGCCCGTGCCAACGCCAGCGTCTCGTTCGGTACGTAGCTACTGGTGTCCACCACCAGATCCCACGGACCGCGAGCAGCCAGCCGGGCAACGTCGTCGGCATTGGTGCGATCGCCCCGGATCGAATCGACTCCAGCTACCTCCGACCCGGTCCGTCCTCGCCGGAATGTCGATACAGCGCCACCTTTCCTGATCGCCTGTTCGGCAATCGTCGCGCCCAAGAACCAGGAGCCGCCAAGGATCAGTACTCGCATAGGTTCTTGATACCACCGATCAGTGATCGGCGGAACGAACCGCCAGCCGAGCCAGCAACAGGCTGAGTAGTGCCGCACGTTCCGGCATCGCGGTGACGATCACGTGTTCGTCACGCGCGTGCGGGTGCCCTCCCACCGCACCGAGTCCGTCGAGTGTAGGAATTCCGAGTGCTGCGGTGATGTTGCCGTCCGATCCTCCTCCCGAACGGACCGCTGCCAACTCACCGAGTCCGAGATCGGTTGCGGCTCCGGCCGCTTCGGCGTAGAGCCATCGAGCCATGGGCTCCTCGAATGGGGGCCGCTCGATCCCGCCTGAAACAGCCACTGTGGCACCGGAGAGATGCGCGGTTAACCCATGCATCGCTGAATCCACCCGTTCGAGTTCGGCAATCGTCCACGAACGCGCGTCGACGTGAACCTCCGCGGATTCTGGAACAGTGTTCGACGTCGTCCCGGCCGTAACCCGTGTCGGAACGACGGAAGTCTCACAGCCAGGATCGCCGAACGCAGAGATGCGCAGGATCTGGTGCGCCAGCTCGATTGTGGCATTCACGCCACGCTGCGGTTCGAGGCCGGCGTGGGCCGCGCGGCCAGTCGCCCGCACGGCGTAGTTCGCGATCCCTTTTCTGCTGACCTTCACTGCACCCCCGTCCGCAGTGGGCTCGCATACGAGCACAGCGCCCGCTTCGCGCGCCAACTCCTCGATCAACAGCCGGGAACTCATCGAGCCGATCTCTTCATCGCTAGTCAAAAGAACGCTGACGCGATCCGTATCGGTAAGCAGCTCGATCGCGGTGAGCGCCTGGATGATTCCGCCCTTCATATCGAAAGTGCCGGGGCCAGTGGCAATTCCGGACTCACTATCGACTGAGAACGGCCAACTGTCGATAGTTCCTACTGGCCAGACCGTGTCGAAGTGGCCGAGGATCAGCACCCGAGGGCTCGGCGCGCGGGCAACAAGGTGCACGTTCTCGCCGACCCGGGTGATCGTCGACGGGCGACGGAGAGCCGAACTAAGCCATGGTTCCAAGAGATCTGCGCACTTCTCAAGGTGAGCGGCCGAGTTTGAAGGCGACTCGCAGTGGACGAGTTGAGACAACCGGTCAACCATGGTGGGCAGGCTGCTAACTGCGGCGGTCAAGGTATCCGAAGGCATGACATGATCATGCCTTCGGGTAGGCAGATGTCGATATCTGTTACCACCGAGTCGGCCGGGTCAGAGGGATAGCGCGTCATCGGGGGCGCGGCCGAGATCTTGATCCAGTTCAACGCCTCGTGGCTGGTCGGCGAGCTGTTCCGCAGCATGGCCGACTGGTCTCGCCACGACCGCATGGAGCGGGATAGCGTTGTCTTGCTCAAGGCTCATTCGGATTCGTTGCAGCGCAGGATCAACTCCTCGATTCGCCAGCTGGGTCTGGATCGCGTCGGTGCGTTCCGCGCTGTTGTGGTCAGCTATCGCCGTCGCGCGGGCGCCTTCACGTTCGACTGGATCGGGGCTGGTCGCGTGCCGGTAGCGTTCGACGATGGCGTTTTCGACGCTCTGTCGACCGGATGTGGTGTCGCTCAAGTTGGCGATCTTCCAGTCGCGTACGGCGAGCCATTCCGGATCGTGCTCGGCCAACCAGCCGCGGGCTTTGTCCAGATCCGAAACTGTCCAGGTCTTGGGCTGCGGTCGTGGTCTCGGTTCCCGGCGCGGCGACGCCGCCCGGCCTCGTCTCGTCGGCCGCGAGGCCGGTTGTTTTGGCGCTCGCAGGGATTCGGTCACCGTGTACCGATCTTCGAGAACTCGGCGTACCGCTGCGTGAGGGTTCGATCGCCACGCCTCCAGCCACCGCCGGCCCGCGTCGCCGGTGGCTTCCACAGCGGTGACCGCCTGATCGTGGTCCAGACGTGGAGTGCGGGTAGGTCCGGTGATCTGGCTGTCGTGGAGCTGCTGCACGGCGTCGTGCAGCTGGCGGCGCGTCGGGGCATCAGGGGCGACGAGGACACGGGCGTAGGCGCGGTGCGGGTCGGCGTCGAACTCGCGCAGCCATCGTTGCCCCAGCGGCCCGAGATCGCGTAGCTGATCTTCGGCGGCGCTGATCGCTGTCGCGCGCTGACCGCGTCCGGGATCGCTGGTGTTGCTGCGGTTGTCGCCGTGACTCAGGTACTCGTCGGTGGCGGCCGAATGGTCTGTTACCAGTTTGTAGAGCTGGTCATGTTCGTGACGCTGGTGTTCGTCGGTCTCGGCCTGGGCCGCTGTTACTGCGGTGGGGTCCATTTTGGCGGCAGCTACCCGCCAGGCCGCTTGGTCGAGTAAGCCGCGGACCTGGTCCAGGTCCGTTGCGTGGTCGGCAGTGAGGTCCAGGCCGAAACGTTCGAGGATCTGGCTGTTGAGCCGGTCATGGACGGTGGCGGCCAGGGGAGAGTCCTCGCGCCAGGTTCGGGCCGTGCTCCACGCGTCGAGAATTTCGGCGCGTCCGGCCGTGGCGCACCATTTCTCGGTCCGGCCGCGCAGGAGGGTTTCGGCGTCGCGGCGCTGTGCGCTGACTATCTTCTCGGCTCGGCCTTCCAGTTCCTTGTGGATGTGGCGGTTGTCGAGCACATGGTGATAAGCCGTCTCGGGGTCGGCTCGCCATGCCTCGAGCCACGTGCGGGCGGGTTCGCCGAGTTCTTCGACTACCGCCACCTCGCTGGCGATCCGCGCGCTACGTCCTTGGTCGCTGATCAGCGGGTTGTTCTCGTGGCTGTGCAGCCTTTGGGCGCTGTCGTAGATCGCGAGCCGAGTCGTGGCGTCGGGCGCGATCAGGACGCGTGCGTAGGCCAGCTCGGGCGCGCGGTCGAACTCCCGCAGCCATTGCTGCCCGTGCCCGACTGCCTGCAATCCAGCCTCCGCAACGGCCGCTGTCGCGTCGTGTTGGCCGTCGTCGATGGCGAGGCGGGTTGCGCGGGCGTGCTCGGCGACGAGGGCGTAGAGGGCTTCGCTCTCGGCGCGGCGGGTGGCGGGATCGTCGGCGAGGGCGTCACCGTGGACGGTGTCGTCGGGTGCGAGGGCCTGTCGCCACGCAGCTCGGGTGAGCAGGTGGTGAATCGCGGCCGCGTCGGCGGGTGCGTCGATCGCGATCGTTCTGGTTAGGTCGATTCCGTACCGCTCCGCAATCTGGGCGGTGAGCCGTTTTTCGGCGGTCGCGGCGACGGCGGAATGCTGGCGCCATTGCCGCGCGGTGCACCACGCTTCGGTGACATCGTTGCGGCTGGCCTCGCGCCACCAGCCGGTGCTGGCGGTGGTGCGCAAGTACGCTTCGGCGCTGCGTTGCTGGGCCTGCCACCGGGCTGCGGACTCTCGGGCTCGGGCTTCGTGGCGTGCGGTTGCTGCTTGTGCCTGCGATGCTGTGCGCCGACCCCAGTGCTCGGCCAGCAGGCCCGCGACCTGGAGCGTGGTACGTAGAGCCGCTGCTGTTTCGCGGCCGATTTCATCATCCGCCATCAGCGGTCTCCTTTGTCTGCATGAGTATTTGGATCGCGCCCGGCGGGTGTGCGCGGGAAAGGCTAGGCGGCGCGGTCGATTTCGTTGTCCGTCCACGCGCCGAGGGCGGCGAATGCTTCCCGGTCGGCTTCGACGTGGGGTAGTGGGGCGATGCCGTAGTGCGGGTTTCCGTCGTCGTCGCCGTCTTTGTGGCCCTTCTTGCACAGTTCGAAGGGGCCGTCGACCGACATCAGGACCCGCATGTGAGGGTCGGCGTGCTGGAGCCACCAGTTCGACAGGCCCAAGCCGTTGTCGTCGCGGCGTAGTGCTTCGTAGGCGCGCCACAATGCGAACAGTCGCAGTACGGCTTCGTCGTGGCGCCACCACTCCGGGCACCATCGCCGCGTCGAGCTGTCGGGTACCCGCCGGTAGATGATCACCAGCCGGTTCTGCACGAAGTCGACCAGATTGGTGAACGCGGGTTTCGGTGGGGCCGCCGGTGCAGGACCGGCTTCCTCGGTGTCCGCGGATTCGGGCCGGCGGGGACGGAACTCGATCTCCTCGCCCATCATCGGATCTGGGTCCTCGATCATCGCGGCCCGTCCTTTCGTCTATGGCCTGGGCGCTCCGGAGGCGTTGTCACAGTGAGGGTTTGGGTTGGTCCGTAGTGGGCGCGGGAGGCGGCGACGAGGTTTGCGTAGGGGCGGCGCATCCACGGCACGGTCTCGACAAGCACGGGCCTCATTCCGGCGGTCCAGATCAGCGCGCGCCCGCGCGGGATCGCGGTGAGGTCGGCCAGCGTGAGGATGCGTTTATCGGTGAGCTGCCAGGACCGGGAGACCGAGCCGCTGTGGCGGGTGAGGGTGCCGCGCAGTTGTTCACGGTCGCCGATGCTGTCGGAGCGGCGTCGCAGGAACTCGTTGTCGTCGACGCCGGAGCCGACGACGCGGACGCCGGAGGCCGACCACAGCGCCTCCATTCCTTCCGCGCCCCAGCAGCGGACGCCCTGAGACCACGATTGCAGAATCGTCAGCACCAGAATTCCGCGAGATCCGAAGTGGGAGTATCGCTTCGGCAGATCGCGCCAGCGCACCACGTTGGCCGCTTCATCGAGCACGCAGACCAGCGGCGTCGACAGGCGGCCCATGGGCTGTTTGGAACCGATGTGGGTAGCGGCTTCAAGAACCGAGGCGGTCAGGGCGTTCACCAAAGGTCCGCAGCTGCCCGCGCCTTCCAGTGACAGCATGTAGAGGGTGTCTCGACTGGTCGCCAACGCGGCGGGGTCGAGTTGGGGCCGCTTGTCGTCGGGGCCGTCGCTGGTGACCCATCGCCGGATCGACTCCAGGCGCAGGCTCGCCGCCATCTTGCGCCCGGTCGCGAACACACCGCTACGGGTGCGGCGGTCCAGTTCGTACTGGGCGCGCAGCCCGGTCGCGATCAGCGGCCAGCGCTGTTCGAGCATCCGCACCGGCTGTAGATCATCGGGATCGGAGATCCACTCGTACACCCGCGTGATCGGCTCCCCGGCGACGGCGGCGGCCAAGAACAGTGCGGCCAAAAGGGATTCGCCCTCGGGGTCGAAGAATGCGTCCTTCTTGGCTGACTGGCCGTCGTCGCCGTCGGCGAAGTGTGAGGCCAGCTGGGCGGCGTCGACCTCTGTGCGGACGGAAGCGAGCGGGTTCCACCACCAGTTCGGATCGTCGGAGTCGGCGACGGCCTGGGGGTCGAAGATCCAGCAGCGGCCTTGTTTTTCGCGGATGCCGCGGGTGTCGTCGACGAGATCGCGTTTGTTGCTGGTGACGATCACCGGGCCGGGGGCTTCGCACACCGCCGGTACCGCCCGCGAGGTGCTTTTGCCCTGGCGCGGTCCCCAAATGTCGATATGCAGGGTCTCGAAATCGGCCCACAGCTGTTGGCGGTCGGCGACCGCGATACCCAGCGACAGCCCCGGAACCGAGTCTTCGGGCACCGTGGCTCCGAGCATCGTGGCTTTGGCCGTGACCGCGGATTCGGTCAGCGGCGCCAGGTCTGCGCCGAAGGCGAGTTGCTTGGCCTTTGCGTCGATCCACGTCCGGGCGGGGCGGTGGGCCTTCCACCACCGCGCCGCCAGCACTGTCACGGTCGCCAGGACGAGGAGTTCGGCGACGAGTGCGAGGGTGGCCGTCAACGGCCAGGCGACCCGCCCGGCGGCAGTGGTCACGATCAACACCAAGGGGTTGATCGCGAGTGTGTCGGTGGCCCGGCCGTCCAGACGGTAGCCCAGGTGGGCGGCCAGGGAGATTAGCGTCCCGGCACCGGTCGCGGTGCCCCCCGCGATCAGCAGCCCGAGGGCTTCCCGGTTGCCGAGCGCGGGGTCTTTGTCGCCGTTCACGCGGGGCTCTCCTTGCCGGTCGAGCGGCGGGCCACGCTGCCGCCGGCCACGGCCAGCTCACTGACGACCACCACGGCCAGGGCCGCCTGCCAAGGCATGTACCCCTGAGCGGAGCCGAGCACCAGGATCAATGTCATCGGCACCCGTACACCGAACGCGCGCGCCAGCTGTGACACCGGCGCTACTCGTCCGGCCTCGGGGGCGGGGGGTCGCTGCGTGCTCGCGTGCGTCCTCGGACGCCTCGAGAGCTTCGGCCACGGCGGCGTGGTCGAGGGCGAGAGCGGCGGCGAGATCGGCTTGCCGGAGACCGGTGGTGTAGTCGGTGGTGGCGGTGTGGTGGGTGTGGTTGTCGGGGGTGTGGTTCATGGTGGTGGTCTCCTCGCCTGGGGCGGCTGTCCGCCCGGTGGTGGTGCCGTGGGTGGCGGGGACCTGTGGGGTCGCGTGTCGGGTTGTGGGCCAATGCGGTTGCGGCGCAGTCGAAAAAGTTCCCGGCGAGCGGGTAGCGAGTGTCTTCGGGCAGTTTTTCGGCGGCGGTGTCGAGCCACCGTGTGGTGAGTCCGGATTTGCCAACGACCAGGCCGTGACCATGCTGGTTCTCCGCGCACACGGCACCCCGCCACCGGGTGCCCAGTCGCCTCGGGCGAGAGACCTCACCGTGGCCCCGCCCGCGACAACCCCAGCCAGCGCACCGCCGCGCCGACGCCGCGCCAGCGGCACCGCGGACTGCCCGCGTCGCCTGCCCTCGGCCCGCAGCGGGCCGGAAATGGCGCACGCGTTCATCGGGGCGCGATCAGCGAGACGCGCCACCCGCCGGGGGTGGCGGAGGCGGTGACGTACAGCACCGAGCGGCGTTCGGGTTCGCTTGTGCCGTTGGTCTTTTGGGTCAGCGCCACGACGCGCTGGCGGGTCTGGGCGGTGTCGCCGGGGTGATTGTCGGGGGTGATTACCGCCGTGGCGGTGATCGAGGCGTGTTCGTGTGTCCAGCGTGCCCACACGCCAGCCGGGACGGCTGCCAACCCGGAGGCGGTGGCTCCGAGCTGAGCGCGGTATTGCTCGGTGAGTAGTCCGCTGGCGCGGTCGACTCCGGCCGCGCTGTCGCGGTCCGGCCCCGGGGTCCAGGTGTAGGCGGTCTCGGTAGCCGCGACCATGACCGCCAGGGCGTCGCCGGTGTCGATGCCCGCGACGATCTCCGCGCCCGGTTGGGCCGGAGGCGCGGCGGGCTCGGTCGCTGTCCCACATCCAGCCGCTGCGAGCGCGAGCATGATCAGGCTCGCCGCCACGCCGAGACGTGCGCGGAGGCTTCTCGCGATCGTTGGTGTCATTGCGTCGTCTTCCGTGTGTGCATCGGTCATGGCCGTGAATCCTGTTGCTGGGCATCGAATCTCCGCACGTCCATCCGGTCTGATGCGAAGTCAGAGAGGGGCTGCACCTGCACCGGGATTCCGAAGGTCGGTGCGTTGAGGAGCTGCGGCTCCCCTGTGGCGGGATCGAGCCCCGCATAGATCCCGGTGTGGTGGGAATCGGCCTCACCTGGGGAGGTGAAGTAGATGAGATCGCCGGGTTGCATCCGGTCGAGCGCGACCGGGGCACCTCGGGAGTCTCGTTGCTGGTCGCCGGTGTAGTGCCCCAGCACGATTTGGCCTTCCGATGCCTGGGCGACCGCGAACAACGTCAGTCCCGAGCAATCGAATCCACCGCCGGTGGGGCCGGTGGCGTCGCCTCCGCCCCACACGTACGGCAACCCGATCCCTCGCATCCCTGCCGCGAGGACTCGTTTCCCGAAATCCGAACCACCGCTACCGTTTTGCGGTCCGTCGACTCCCGAGGCCGGTCCCAGCTCGCACATCACGCCCGGGGTCGCCGGGGTTCGCGCGGCGGTGCCGCGGAATTCCCGGTGCAGCGCGTGGGCGGCCTCGCGTTTGGTCGCGTAGGCGTCGGGATACGCCGAGCGTTCCACGGCCTGGGCGAGGTCGGCCGCGTCGCGGGTCTGCCAACCCTGCACGGCAAGGAGCTGGTCGTAGAACCAGCCGATCTGACGCAGCGGGTTCATCAGTTGGGCCATGCCGCCGAGCTGGCCCGACCAGATCGAGACCCGCAGCTGAAATGGGCCCACGGAGTCGTGGTCCGATCCCACAGCGTCATGCGGATACGACAGTGATTCCGGCACACCGGAATTGGCGTAATTCTTGAGTCCCGATTCCGTGCTTGCGGCCATCAGCGCCGCCAGAATCCCGTTTTCGGGGATCTGGCGCTGCTCACCGACCGCGACGATCTGGCGGGCCAGCTCGAGTTGTTTGCTGTCGTATCCGGCCAGGCTGACCGGATCTCGCGAGGTGTCGGTGCCGGAGGTGGTGCCTTGTCCCATCGGAGCCGGGACCGCGCACCCGGGGACTTCTTGCCCGGACACCACGATCACGATCAGCATCACGGCGGTGAGCAGCAGCGCTGAGGCCGCGCTCACCGCCTTCATCACGCTCGCGGTCATCGCTGCACGGCTCGTTCGCGGTCGTGCAGCATCGTCATCAGCTCGCGGTTCAACCCGAGCGCGGCGTGTAGTTCGGCGCGTGCCTTGGCCAGCTCTGCGGCCAGGCGCGGGCTGACCCCGTTGTGCGCGTCGGGGTTGGGGCTGTCGCGAACCCAGTTGCGGACGGTGTTGTAGTGCACTCCTAAACCCGCCGCCACGATTCGGCAGGCGGCGGTCTGGGAAGAGCCCACCGCGATCATGTCGCGACACCGCGCGACCGCCGCCGCGCGCACGTCCTCGGAGACAAGCCGGTATCGGCGGACGCTCATGCGGCCATACCTCCCGCCGCATCCCGGTGAAACTGAGAGAACAACTCTGAAGTGCTGTGAATCCCGCGAATTCGCTCCACGTCAGTGAGGTGGAGCTGGAAGGGGATGCCGGGGCTGCGGTCCTCGCTCACCTTGAGCAAGAATTTTCCGACCCCGGCCGCCATCGGCCGGGGCATCCCCGGGCGCAGGGGTTCACCGGTCAACGCTTGGGGCGCTGACCAACTCGTCACCATGTCGGCCTCGGCGCCGGTGAGTTTCACGATGCCGTCCAGCAGTTCCAGTTCCTCGGCGGGTAGCGCGCCCAGGATCTTGGCGCGGGAGCGCTCGAGGAAACCGAGCGCTCTTGCGCCGGCGGTGCCGCCGATGTTGTGCAGGTCGCGTACGGAGTGGCTGATCAGGATCAGCGACACGGCCAGGGAGCGTTGCAGCCGGGTCAGCTCGTCGACGCGGGCGACCATGAACTCACCCAAACCGAGGACTTGCCATAGCTCGTCCATGACGACCTGGAACACGCGCTGTTTGCCGATTCCATTCTCTGCGAGCATGTTCAGCGCTTCGATGGACCCGAAACCGATCGCCCAGCACGACAGCATCACCGCCGCTTTGAGTTTGGTGTCGCCGGTGGGGATGTGGGAGACATCCACGCACACCGCTGGAGCCTCGAGATCCAGGGCCACGGTGGTCTGCCCGTTGAAGACCTGCCCGAACGGCCCCTGAGTCAGCGCCCGTAGCGAACGGCGCAGCGGCACAATCGCTTCCGCGTACCGTTGTGATGTCGCAGCAGCGGCGTCGAGCATCAATTCCTCACCGCCGCCGGTGATCACCTCCAGCAGGTCGTCCAGGATCGCGGGGGAGTCGACAGTGAAACCGCGACCGCCCTCGGCTACCGGGGTGTTGAGCAGGCGTAGCGCGGTGGAGATCAGCGTGTCTTCGTAGTCGGCGATCCGCTCACCGCGGATCAACTCGACAAGTCCGGCGATGAGATTGGTTTGGCGAGCGCGCAATTCAGCGGCCACGTTCTCGGCCGCCTCGTGCCGCCCGGACGCGCGCAGCTGCTGCATCGCCTTGCCGAGTAGTGCCGGGTCTAGGGGGTTGAGCTGGCCGTGCCCGTAGCCGACATCGACCACCTGGCCGCCGCAGGCAAGCACGGTGGAGCGGTAGTCGGGTTTGACGTCGGCCAGGATCAATGGTGTGACGCCCTGGGCGATGCCGCCCAGCACGATCCGCCGCACCAGTGAGGATTTGCCGAATCCGTTGAGGCCCAACACAAACAGGCTCGGTGCGGTCAGGAAGCTGCCGCGCGAGAACCAATTAAACGGGTCGAAGCACACCGGCGCACCCGTGGTCAGGTGCGAGCCGAGCGGGGTACCCAGCAGCGGCGCACCGGCACCCACGCACCACGGCCATAGCCCCGCGATTTGGGCGGTGGTGCCACGCCATTCGGCCGGGCGGGCGATGCTTCGCCACCGCCCGCCGCCCGCACCGCTGGCCCCCGACAAGGTCACCTGCGGGCCGGTCACATTATCCGGGCGATTGGCGTGGTTGGCATGGCGGTTGTTGTCGGTGCGCAGGCGCAGCCGCGCCCATCCCGACCCCAGGACTCCGCCCTCAGCGGTACGGCGTTCCAGCCGCTCCCGTTCCGCCGTGTCGAGCAAGCGCGGTCCGCCTGCGCGGCGCCGGGCCGGATTCTCGGTGTTGCGGCCGGGGGAGGATCGTTTACCGGTCATGCCGACATCACCCGAGGCAGAGTCGCCATCTGCGGCAACAGGACCCCCACGCCGAGCGAGCCGGCGAACGCGGCGGCCTGGTAGTAGTAGGCACGCCGAATCCGCAATCGAGCCTGGTCGGACAAATCACCGGTCAGGGCGTCGATACGCGGCAGATCGCTGCCAGCGGGAACGGTGACGGTGACCAGGACGCCGAACCGCGACACGCCATGTCCGCGCGCCTGTTCTTCGCGGGCCTGCTCGGTCGCACCGACGCGCAGCATCGCGTGCGCAGAGACCACGCCCTTGCCCGATTGCTGTGCGACGAGGGCGTTTTTGAAATCGTCGTCGACGATGTTCGCCGCGTCGGCAGCCGCGTGCGGACGCAGGACCAGGGCCACCCGCTTGCGCGGTAGGTCCGGTGTCGGGGCCAGCAGCCGCTGCAACACGCGTTCGTCCACCGTGCCCGACGGGGCGTAGTCCATTTCCCACGTGGTCGAGACCACGCCGTCGTGCTCGAGACGTCCGACCCGTTCGTGGTAGTAGATCGGCCCGGCATCATCCCAGCCCAGCCCGTGACCGTCACTGCTCGCGGCGGCGGTTTCCAGGTCGGCTTCGGCGGCGGGGTCGAAACTGCGGCGCGCCGTCGCGGTGACTTCGGCCGCTGTCATCGGCCGGGTCCGCACCCCGGCCTGGGCGAGCGCGGCGACGATGCCGGGTAGTCGGCGTCCGATCTCTACGGCTTGCTCTGCGGGTTCGCGTCGCCGTTCGGCGGTGGTGGCGCGGAAGGTGATCGAGCACCACGCGTCGAGTTGAACTGTGTGCGAGGGCAGGGTGGCGGCGAGTTCGGCCATCATGGCCCGCGCCATCTCCGGCGCGTCCGGCCGTGTCAGTTCGGCGACCTCACCGGCGAGGCGGTGACCGGTCTCGGGGACCGTCGAAAGCACCGGGGTGATCGCGACGATATCGCTGGCACCGCCGAGGGAGGCGACGAATCCACCCCAGGCTGCGACCCATTGATCAATGACGGCCTGATCGACGTTCTCCGCGCCCGAGGGCCATACCCGCAGTAGCACGGTGTAGAGGCCCTGTTTGGGCATGTGGACCATGCCGAACCGGTACTGATCGGCGTCGACGCCTTCATATAGGCGCGAAAGTGCCAGCAGGCCGGGAAGTTTCGCGGTCCCGAACCGTGAAAACGTGCCGCTGCGGTAGATGTTTTCTTTGCGTGCCCAGGTGCGCAACCACTGCGCCATAACCAAAGCCCTCTCATACCCGGTGCGCCCGTTGACCCGAAAAGCCAACGGAGCCCACACGATTGCTTGAAATACCGCCACGACGAGGGCGGCGGTGAAACTGGCGAAAACGGCGGTCACCATCGCGATCACCACGAACACGAACCCCAGAACGGTGGCCTCCCAGGCGAGGCCGAACATCCCTTCCGAGCGGGGTCGTGACCATCCGCCGTAGGTGCGCCGCTGCGACGCGGCGGGGGCGCTCATCGCGGCACTTGCGATCCGGACGGGCCGGAGTAGGGGCGTGTCGGAGGTGGTGCGCCGTTGGGTGCCGCGGATTGCTCGACGGTCGACTGCATCGTTTGAATCCCCTTGCTTGCCAACCCGATTCCTGCGGCGGCGGCGACGCCGACCGGGCCGGCGGCCTTCGCGGCGGTCGCGGTCGCGCCGCTGGCTCCGCCGCTCGCGGTAGGGCTGCGCAGTGGAATCGCGCCCGGGGAGCTACTGCCGCCGCTGTGGCCGGTGGCGGTGGTGGAGATGCTTCCCGCGCCGCCTTTGGCGCTGGCCGCGCCCGTCCCGGCCGATCCGCCGGACCCGCCGGTCATCGAGACCCCGGCGGCGACCGCGGTCGCCGCTCCGGCTGCCGCTGCGGCGCCGGAGCCACCGCTCATGCCCGCGATCGGGGAGACCAAGCGCATCAGGGCGGGCAGAGTGAGCGCGGCCGAGCAGACCAGCACCAGCCCGACCAGGGCGCGCTGCGCCGATTCGGCATCGACGGTTGCGCCGCCGGTGGGGTCCAGGGCGGTGTCCCCGACGGTGGTGAACGCGATCAGATACACCAGCGCGGCGAGAGGCTTGTACAGAAGGAACGCCACCGACCAGCCGATGAGCCGGTCGTAGAGACCGCGCCCGGAGTTCGTGGCCGAGCTGGCAGCCGCCAGCGGCAGCACTCCAGCGACCACGACCAGGAGTCCTTCGCGCACGACGGCCAGCACGATCTGTGCGAGTGCGCCGAGGATGCCGACGCAGGCCAGGATCAGCACCAGACCCGGCGAGAACACCGACAACCCCGCTGTCTGCGCCAACGCTTTCGCCGCCGCCTTCGGGTCACCCCCGGCGGCTTCGCTAAGAATCCAATTCGCCAGGGCATCCGAAGCGTGGGTGCCCGCGACCAGGACCGCGCTCCACATGGTGGAAGCGAAGATGGTGCGCGCCAAGACTTTGAAGGTGTCGTGCGCGGCGTCGTGCATGGCGTGGCGTCGTGCCTGGGCCAGGCGAATTCCGCACAGCATGACGCTCGCGGCGAGCAGGTACCACTGGAGCTGATAGGTGTAGTCGGAGATCTTGGAGAACAGATCCGGGCTGTCGGTGATCGCGGTAGGCAGGTGCGCCCAGAACGAGAGCGATAGCACGATGGCCTGGCTCAATCCCGAGATCAGCGACTCTACGACCTGACCGAACGCGGTACCCCACGCCGCATCCGCCACCGCGGACACCGCCTGGCCCGGATGGGAAGCCACGTTCGCGCCCTTGCAGGCTGCGGAGACAGCGTTGCCCAAATCCAATGGAGTGCCGGGGATTCCGACGCTGGAGAGGGCATCGTGCATGTCGTTGCACGTCTGGTCGAACCCGTACGATCCGCCGGTGTCGGGCGTCGGCTGCGCCGTCGCGGCACCCGCTCCGGCAAGGCCGACGGCCAGCGCGGCGACCAACAGCACGAGCACTCGGAACAGGCTCCGGTGCAGTCGATTGCGGTCCGTGCGACCGCTGAACGCGGTGGCGATCACCACTTGATCCACCCCCCGGTCAGCGTCGAGATGGCGTGCTGGGGAGGTGTGGCGCCGGGCGGCGGTTGCAGCCGCCAGTCCCCGCCGTCCCACACCATGACGATCTGGGTGGCCGTCCACGCTGGTGACCCGTTGTCATCGACGCTGCGTGTGGCGATCGCGACCACGGCCATGTCCTCCGCGTAGCTGTCGATCCGGAAGGCATCCGGGGCGACGAAGTACCGAGTCAGGTTCTCCGGCAGCTGGTCCGGCAGGCGTCCCGCTGCCTTGTTCGCCTCGAATTCTCGTAATCGGTTGGCGGGATTGATGATCAGGCGCTCGCGCACGGTGCGGTTGCCGGGGCGGGCGTTGACCTGGTAGCCGGCGTAGACCGCCGCCAGTGCTGCGCCTTGTGGGGTGTGCGCCCACCCGGCCGCTACACCATCGGCTACCCGGGTCGGTCCATCGGAGGTGGAGAAGGGCACCGACGCCCCGCCGACTCGCTGCCATCCACCCCGGGCAGGCAGCACGGGCGCGCCCGTCAGCCAATCCGAATCACCCGCAGCGCGTCCGGTGCCGGTCTGCGGCAATGGCTGACCGGCCGTATTGCGGGGTGTATCGACGCGCCGACCGAATACATCGGTCGCGGGAACGTCGAAACCGGTGGCGGTCGAATCGCCGTGACCCGGCGCCGAGACCGGCTCGTTCGTCGTCGGGGTGGCGCTGTCGTGGCCGACGTTGAGGGCGGCAACCCCGCCGACGACGACCAGCGCGACCACCGCGAGGGCGGCGATCAATCCGATCTGTTTGCCGCGCCGCTGATCTGGGGGCGCATCGTGGCCGGTGTCGGTGGAGGTGGTTTCGCGCAGCTTCACCGCGTGCCCTCCAACCGCACGAAACCATCGGTCGGAACCGAACCGATCGCGGAGACGGTGGGCGTGGTGGCGGCGGGGTCGGGCAGCTCGAGCCGCCAGTCCCCGCGCTGCCACACCACCGCGATGGCGGTGGCGGCCAGGCTCTTGTCCGGGTAGGCGCTGACCGCGTTGACCGTTGCCCGTTCGGGCTGGTAGCTGGTGATCTGATAGCCGAGGATTCGGGGTGCGGTGGCGGGGTCGGCGGGCCGGGCGATCTTGACGCGTGCCCGCGCCAACGTCCAGGCGTCGCGTGCCGGGCCGGGGGCCACTTCTGCGTTGGTGATGTGTGCCCAGGTGGTGTTGTCGGCCGTGGACAGGCGCACGGTGTGGGCGATGGCCGCCAGCGCCGCGCCTTGCGGCGTCTGTCGGTAGCCGGTCGCGGTCACACCATTCGTGGCCGGTCCGTCCTCCCCGGCAGGGATCGCGATGCCTTGGAAGCTGTTCCAATGCAACCCGGCCGGGACGCTGGTCAGATCCGGTTGCGGCGCACTCGATTCCGAGTCGGACCCGCACCCGGACAGGGCCGCCGCTGCCACGAGGGCAACGGCTAGGCCGCTCAGTGCTGCCCTGTTTTGGGCATGCGAAAGCAGAGACATAGTTGATTCCTTGAGAAAGATTGCGGCGCAGACTTATTGGTGCGCCGAGAGGCGATGCGTCAGAACGGCGACAGCACGGCTGTCGCGACGGCGGCGGCGCTGCTGGCCAGGATCGCGCCGAGCAGACTCATCACGATGCTGTGGGTGCCTTCGGACCAGATCGGTTCGCCGTGGCGGTGTGCCAGCCACAGCCGGCCCGCAGCGGCGATCAGCCAGGCCAGGCAGATGGTCAGCGCGAACCACGCGCCCCAGCCCCACAGCTGATCCAGCGGCCCGGTCACCGAGGCGGGTAACTGCTTGTAGGCGATGGTGGGCATCAGGACAGGACGACGGCGTTCATCAGGCTGGACGCGCTGGTGGCGATGATCCCGCCGACTGCGGCGGCGGCCACCATCTTCGGTGATTCCAGGGTGGCGCCGTTCCATTTCTCCCACCCGAACTTGCCGCCCGCGTAGATGATCGCGGCCACGCCGCACAACATCACGAACCACATCAGGTAGCGGACCAAGCGCAGGATCTGCCCCGAACCGGGCGGCGCTTCGGGCTGGATGTCGTCGACGGCCAAAACGATTGCGTGGTGGACTGTTTCGAGAATCATGCTGCTGTTGCTCCTGGTAGTCGGTCGGTGGTGTCCTCGGTCGCGGTGGCGCTCACGGCGGCCAAGAGGTTTTGGCCCAGTCCGCGCGCGGCGGCCAGGGGGTCGCTGCCACGGCTGGGGTAGGGGCTGTCCGGTGTCCACACCGGTAGGTCGCTGCGTTGGGTCAGCGGCCAGGCGGGTTGCCAGCCCACGCGCCAGCGCCCGCTTTCGGGGACTAGCTCGTCGATGACGCGGCGGTAGCGGCGGATGTCGAGGGGGACGCGTCCGGGTTGGTGGGCGCAGGTGATCAGCCCGAGAACGCGGCTGGGTCCGGCGTTCCCGGCGCGGTGCTGGCGCAGCAGCTCGTGCGCGCGAGCCAAACCGTCGAGTGTTTCCCGTGCGACGACCGCGACGAACGGTGATTCGCCGTCGAGCACGCCGGGCCAACGGCGCTGTGCATCGGCCGCGGGCGCGAGGACCCGTTCCAGGGTGCTCACACCCGCGCCGCCGTGCGCGCCCAGTAGCCACAGCATCGGCGCGCGGCCACCGCTGTATGGGATGGGCCGATCCCAGATCGGCGTCCCACCGTGGGCATCCTGTGCGGGGATCGGCTCGCTCACGCGGCGGCCTGTGTGGGAACGCTGCGCAGGTGGCGCGGGCGTAGCTCGCGCACGATGCTGACCCACACGCCGAGCAGGCGTGCGGCGGCAACGAATGCCTCGATTTCGTGGACGGGGATTCGGTAGACGAAGCGTGCGCCGCCGGGATACTCCACGTGCACGATTTGGGTTGCGGTAGTGGACATGTCGTTACTCCGTTCGAAAATGCAGATGGGCACAGCGATGCCGGGGTTCGGGCGTGTGCCGAGTGGGAAGGGTTAGGAATCGGCGGCGGTGATACCGGTGATTCGGTGCGAGCCGCCGAGGTTCGTTGTGGTGATCAGCTGGGTGAAGTTGCGCTTCTCACCGCCGGAGCCGGTCTCGGTGATCGAGACGCGGTAGAGATCCGGAGCCGCTGGGATGATCACGACGCAGGCAGCGGTCCCGGGTGCGAGGGTGCCGATTCCGGCGTCGATCTCCTGCGCGGTCGGAACGGCGGCATCGGGTGTCGTCGCCGCCCGCGCCGCAGTGCCCGAGCGCTGCGTGTAGTAGGCGTGTTCGAACGCCAGGATGGCGTCCGGGCCGTTGGACAGAGAGCCGGTTCCGTTGCCGCGCAAGAGGTTCGGGGTGCGGGTCGGCTCGCATCCTGGCCCGCCTCCGAGCGTGGGGTCAGGGCGTGGCGCTGCCGGAACGCTGGCGGTGGTGGATACGGATGGGCTGGCCGTCTTCGCGGGCACCGGAACGCTCGACTCGTCAGGCCACAGCAATCCGATCCCGGCGACGGTCGCCGCGACCGCCACACTCGCGCCGATCACCACGGTGTGGCGACGAATCGCACGCGAGACCGATCGCCCCGGATGCCGCGAATTCCGCACTGCGTGCGCGTCATCGCTTACGGTGGAACCGATTTCGGCTCCGTCGTTGTGGGCTTGGCTGATCTGCTCCGGCGCTGTGGGTGCCGGTAGCCAGTCGCTCCAGTGGCCCGCTTGGCCGTTGTTGGGCGTGGACAATATTCTTCACCTCCTCAATAGATGTCGTTGCTCGAATCGCTCTCGGTCGGTGGCGCGGACTGGGCGCTTGTGTGCGCCAGTCCGCGCCACCACCGGGACGAACAGGGGATTAGGAACCGGCTCCGACCGCAGCGCCGATCGCCCCGCCCACAGCGGCTCCAGCCAGGCCGGCGGCGGCACCGCCGCCGAGCGCGCCGAGCCCCGCTCCGGCCACGGCTCCGATCACCGCGCCTGCGGCGATCGCCGTGCCGATCGTTCCTCCGGCGACGATCGGAATAGCGGCGATCGCCGGGATCGCGGCCACGCCACCGGTGGCCAGTGCCGCACCCACACCGGCCGCACCGCCCGCGACCAGCGCCCCGCCGACACCGACCGCGCCACCGGCGACCGCGCCGACTCCGGCACCCACGACCGCACCAGCCGCGCCACCGGCGACAGCGCCGGGAATCGCAGCGGCGACGCCACCGATCACCGCGCCAGCGACCGTTCCCGCCGCGACGCGGTCCGATCGGTTCGCCGGGACACCGACCGAGTTCCACACCTGCGCGATCTGTGCTTCACCCAGTGCCGCACCAGAGTTGATCTGGTCGGCGTATTCCTCGGGGAGCCAGTCCGGGCGGGCGGCCTCGAGGCTGCCCATACGCACGGTGTCGGGCGCGGGGCGGATCGGCAGCACCGGAGCCACCGGCTCGGGGGCGTGCAACTGCGAAGGATCAATCGCGGGCGCTGGAGCCTGCGGGACGGGCTCAGCGCGGGTGGTGTAGGGCTGCGCTGCCGTCGGTCCTTGCACGCCTTCGTCCACCACTGGCGGTGCGGGCGGTGGCGGTGCGGGGGAGGTCACCCCGGCCTGCCCGCCGCCCGGGGTTTGGGTGGTGACTCCGGCCTGCCCGTTCGGGACAGCCGCCGCCGGTGCCACCGCACCGCACAGGATCGCGGCGGTGACCGGCACCGCCGCAGCGGTCATCAGCCACGCACGACTACGGCCGGTCTTCATCGTTGTTCTCACGTTCTCGAATTCCTTTGTATCGAAACCCCTTGTCTGTCGGGGTGTTTGATTGGCTCTTGCTGGCGGATTCATCGGGTCCGCGTCGCGGACGCCGGGGGCGAGGGGGGAGCCGTCGTGCTGGTGGCGGTGGACTCGGCCCCGGGTATCGGCAGGTCTTCGAGTCCGCTCCCGCCGGATGGATCCCAGGGGTATTGCGCGCTGTCGGAAGGGCGACTGGTGCTGGTCGGCGGCACGCTCGCTCGAGGCGTTGCGGTCGTGGTCCCGGTGCGGCTCTGCGGGCTGGGCTGGGCCTTGCCCGCAGTGCTCGGTGCCGCCGATCCCGCGCTGTCGCGTGCGATTGCGGCGAACCAGTCCGCGACATAGCGGGTCGCTGACTGCCCGTCGGCGCTGATCGGGTTCTGCCCGTAGGAGTTGTGCTTGGTGATCGCATCGGAGTACTTCGTCCACACCGCCGTATCGACCAAGTCTCGGTTGTCGCTGATGTTGGTGGTCACCACCTCGAAAGCGCTCTTGACCAGCCCGATTGCCGTTCGTGGAGGCATCAACTGCGGCAATGCACCCAGCAGCTTGACCCCGAAAACAGCTAATCCCGCAACAGGATTCGCCAATCCCGCTGTCGCGACTGACGCGATCGTGTCCGGCGTCAACAGCGTCTCCGCCACGGCGGCAACGGAATTGAAGCCGATTGTCGCGACTTTCAGCACCGCCTGGACCACGTCGCCGGGGGCCAGCGCAGTCCGTGGGTCCGAGGCGTCCGCGATCCGCTGCGACAAGCTCACCTTCGGATTGATCGACAGATTCGCCAGCGAATCACCCTTCACGTCCTCGTTCACCGCGGACGTCGCGGTCTTGATCGTCGTGAACGCCAGCGCTTGGGTCACGCTCCACAGTGCCCGCAACGGATCACCGCCGCTGTCGGCCTGGCCCGCGATATTGGCGACCGCTTCCAGAATCGGAGCGTGCGACGGCGCATCACACGCCAGGTCCCCGGAGGCGCACACGCTCATCACCCGGCCGTCCAACGCGCCGAAACCGCCCGCCTTGTCACGCTCGGGACCGATCCCACCGCCCGAGGTCGGCGCTTGAGGCACCTCGCTCAACTCGCCGACCGCTGCGCCGGAGGTCTCCGGAGCAGGGTCGGGGCTGTCCTGGCCGGCGCGGCCGGGGAAGGTCGGTGAGCCCGGCGCGCGCACCGGGTCACCGAACAACGCGACGGCCGCGACCTGTGACGGAGCGACCGCACCTGAGCCTGTCCCGACCTGTTTGGCCCACATGCTCACCACGTGCGCGCCCTGGCTGTACCCGGCGACCGCGATCCGCGTGGCCGGGCACGCCGCGACGATCTGGCTCGCCATCTTGTCCAGCGACTTGAGGCCGCCGGATACCGATCGCTCATACGATGCGGTGTCCGGATTGGCGGGCCTGTCCAGGCCGCCGAACGACGCGTCGTAGGGGACGTAGGCCCGTGAGATCTTCACCCCGGCTGCGTCGGCGTCGGCCTGTAGCGGCACGAACACTTGCGACAGCATCCCGGTATCGGTCGTGACCGGGGCGTCCGGCGCGGACTGTCCGGTGCCCTGTACGCCCAGCGCGTAGACCGCCGGGCAACCTTGCGCGGTGAGATCCGCGAATGGATCGGCCGCAGACGCCACGGCGGCGCCCGCGCCGACCGTGACTATCGACGCCATCGCTACCGCGCCACCGCGCACGCGGTAGCTCGGGCGTCTCGGTAACTCCCTCATCAGCAACAGCTCCTTCGTGCAATCCAGCGACCGGATTTCCAGCCACGGATCGAACGGTAAGGAGGCTGTCGCAAACGCACAATGTGCAGTTCAGAGGGTTAAATCGAAGTAAAAGCAACTATCCGGCACGGCCAACTTCGACCAACTTCGATGAAGCTCGACCATCCTCGATTGAGTGAGTTAAATCACGTACGGGCCGGATTCGAACCGATATCGGCCCCGAGGGGCGGTCAGTGGCACCGTTTCGAGATCGAAGCCGTGAACGACCGGATGTGAAATCCCGCACGCTCTTGTCCGGATCGTCGCCGCTCTTCATCTCTCGGAGATCGCCAGGTCATCGGTGGGGTGCCGTAGTCGTACCGGATTGCCGGAATCCTTTGTGATCGGGATTCTGCTGTAGACATCGTCAGGGCGCGTCAGCTATGTGCCAGCTATTATGTTGTGGAGCTATTAGTTGAACGGTCACTTCTATATGGGTGCGCTGCGGGTGTGCACAGATGGAGATCGTGTACAGAACTCGGAGGTCGGGACTGCGGTGGATGAGAGCCGGTTACAGAGCATCCTGGACGGAATTCCTCTTACCCCGCCGTGGACGGTCGGAGAGTTCACGAGGTATCTGTCCGGGCGGCTCGGCAAGCGGATCGTCTTGGACCCGTGGCGGGTGCATGTGCCGTCGGTTTCACGGTGCGGTGCTCTGTGGGTCACGCAGCAGGAACTCGTCGTCAAGTACGACCCCGCGCGATCGCCTCGCGGCCAACGGCAAGAGATCATGCACGAGTTCGGTCACGTCCTGCTCGAACACCGAGGCGACGACCAATTCGAAGTGACCGACTCGTTGCTAGCCGAGGGCCTGGACCCCGAACGAGTCCGCGAGATCATGCAGCGCAGTCACTTCGACTCCGTCGCGGAACAGGAAGCGGAATGGTTGGGAACCCATCTCGCGGGCATGAGCCGCGGACGGCCCGACGACATTAGCGGCGCACGCCACCGTGCCGCGTCGGTCATCGAACTGATGTGGCGATGACCCCAAGCCCTCTGCTCGTCGCCGAAGCCACATCCTCGCTATCTGAGCCGCTCGCGGCGGCACTGCTGATCTGGATCGCGGCAGTGGTCCTAGCCCGCATGACGGTGCTCGTCGAACGCCTGAGCCTGGACTGGGCATTGGCCACGCTGGCTATGTCGTTCTGGTTTACCGCGCTGCTGCGCGACCGGGCCGTTCAGTCGGTGCTGACACGGTGGATCGCACTCGCCGATATCCGCCTTGCCACCCACGCGGCGGCGCTGTGCGCGGCCGGCGCTCTCGTGTGGATCGGACTGTTGTGGCACGCGCGCAGACCCGTGCGCGACAGCACCATAGTGCTGATCTGGGTCGGCGTCGCGGTGCTCGTGATCGCGCTCGCGGCGATCTCGGCCCCTGCGCGAGCGGCCAATATCGCGGTCGAAGAGCTATCGGGCTGGCGGCCCGGGGTCTATCTGATGACCTATTCCCTGCCGACCGCGCTCGCTGAGTTGCTGCCCTTGGTCACCGCCGTCAGTTTGGTGTGGCATTGGCGTCAGAGCCTCGCTCGCGCGGTGTTCGCGGGCGTCATCATCGCCTGTATCGCCGTCTCGCAGCTCGACGCGTGGACCCGCATCCTCACCGGCTGGATGATCACCGCAGGTCAGGACGAACTCACTATCGACCGGGCGGGCACCAATGACTTGCTGTTCCTGGCCCCGGTCGCGCTGCTGATGCTGCTGGCCTTACCCTCGATCGCCACATCGCTGGCGATCCGGCTGCGCCGAGACCCCGCCTCGCGCAATATCGCGATACTCGAGCCGATGTGGGCGGACATGATGGACGCCCGTCCGGAAATGCGTCTGCACGTCAAAGCGCGCAAAACGCTGCCCCAGGTGACCGAGCATCGGATGTTGATCGAGATCGAGGACACGATGATCTCGGCGGCTCCCTACCTTGCCGGTCTGGACCCGCGCCCGGACCCGTCCCAGGTGTGCCAGGCGCTACGCGCCGCCCTGGACGAGGGCGAAGAGGGGTACCGCGACCAGGACGCGTGCGCGCCCGCGTGGGTGGGAAACGAAGCGTTCGTACTCAAGATCGCTCGCGAATGGAGCAAGACCCGTCTCGTCCCCGCCCCAGTCACAGAACCGCACCTCAGAGAGGCAACCGTATGACTATGACGAAACCTACTGCGGCGCAGAGCATTCCGCATCCTCCTAAGCGTGTGCCGATTCTGGGTGATGTGCTGGGCATGGATCGCAAACGCCCGAACCAGAAGACGTTGTGGCAGTTCAGCCAGCTCGGGCCGTTGTATCGGCGTACGTTCGTCGGCGGCATCCATTTGACCTTCGCCGGGTCGTCGGACCTCATGCGCGAGGTCATCGACGAGAAGTCCTGGCAGCGCCATTTCGCCCGCCCGTACGAGAAGCTGCGCGCCATCGCCGGTAACGGTCTGTTCACCGCCTCGAACGATTCGATGGAGTGGAAACGCGGCCACGAGGCGCTGATTCAGGGATTCGTTCCCGCCGCCCTCGCCGACTACCACGACGCCTTCGTCCACGTGGCGGAGCAGACCGCGCAGTGGCTCGGACAGGGGCGTACCGTCACCGACACCGCCGCGATGATGGGCGATGCCGCATTGGAGGCCATCGGGCTGGCCGGGTTCGGCTACCCCGTCGGCGCATTCACCGATCGCGACACCGGCCGAAACCCGTTCGCCGACGCGCTCACACGAGTGTTCGCCTACGCCCAGGAGTCGGCAATCCCCGTGGTGGGCAAGCTGACCGGTGGCAAGCGCGCCCGCCAGAACGACGCGGATGTCGCGTTCATGAAGGGCGTGGTGTCCGAGGTGATTGAGGCGCGGCGACAGTCCGGCCAGCGGTACCCGGATCTGCTGGACCGCATGATGTACCCCGTCGAGGGGCCGGCGCTGCCCGACGACAACCTTGTCGAACAAGTCTTGACGCTTTTCGTTGCAGGGCACGAGACCACCGGCAACCTGCTGGCCTTCGTGGCGCACTTCCTGGCCAACGACCCGGAACTGGCCGCGCGCGTACGCGCAGAGGCCAGCGCACTGACCACCGACGGCCGTATCGCCTACGATGACGTGGCCAAGCTCGAGGTCACCGACGCGGTGATCGCCGAAGCGCTCCGCCTATGGCCTGTGGCGCCGGGCTTCTTCCGCGAAGCCCGCCAGGACACCACCCTGGGCGGATACCCCATCGCCGCGGGCGAATGGGTGTTCGTACTGCTGTTGGCGGTACACCGTGATCCGGCGGTGTGGGGGCACGACGCGGACGAGTTCCGCCCTGATCGCTGGATGGGCGGCTTCCGGCCCAAACCCTGGGCATATCGACCGTTCGGCACCGGCCCGCGCGCCTGCATAGGCCAGGCTTTCGCGCTACACGAAGCGAAACTGCTCATCGCGTCACTGGTGCGCGATTACGCCCTCACCGCACACGGCGAACTCGATGTCGAGGAGAATCTGACGTTGCGCCCGGCGAATCTGGAAATCGGGTTCCGTCGCATCGAATGACGCGCAGCCGGAGGCTGACTATCGGGTGCGGACAGGCAGCGCGCGAAGATCGGCGATCAGCTCCCTGAGCTTGTCGCGGGTCAACGCCCGCGCCGCAACGTGCTGCACTCCGCGATCACGCGCCAGGGTCCACAGTTGTAGCCGCAGGTCGATATCCACATCTTCGTCGCCGACCGGCAGCAGGTACGCCACATCGGTGACACCGCACAGTGCGCACAGCGCGTCCGCGACCTCGCGCGTGATCTCCACGACCGAACCGGTGCGCAGAGCCGCGATTTCGCCGGGGTCCACCGTCCGCCCCAGCGCCTCGGTCAGCGCGGCAGCGATCTCGAGGTTGTCCATCGCCGGTTCGTCCCAACGGTGCGAATAGGCGATCATGCGGTTGATCTTTCCAGCTAGCGACAGTGCCATGAGAGTCCTCACCGGTTGATCCGTCGGGTTGCCGAAAGTGTCTGTTCCCTCTGTGACCACCGCTGCGCGAACTCCTCCGCCCGCTCGGACTCCGATTCCGGCAGTCGCCCCAGTAGCCACCGCAGATACATCAACTCTGTGTGGTCGTCGGCGGTGGGTGCCTGCGGCGTACGGCGCAGATAGTGGCCCAACAGCATCTCGATAGTGGCCGCGCTCAATGTCTTATCGAAGCGCTGATGCTCGATATCCGCGATAGTCCACGCCCTCAGCATGCGGTCAGCGATGGTGTTCATGCCCTCCACCAGCGGTGCGAGACGTTCATCATCGCCCGCGACCTCGGTCACCATCTGCGCCATCCGCACCGTGTCCTGAAACAGGTTGGCCGGGATCGGAACGTAGAGCACCTTTGACGTCGGTTGGGGCTCATTAGCGATGTCGATGACCCTCGGCGGCAGGTGCTTGGTGAAGGCGTCCGATGCGGAGCCTTCCTCCCATCCCAGCACCGTGTCCAGCCTGGGCAGGGTGTCATTGCGGATTCGTCCGGCCTCGCCGTTTTCGATCTTGTCGATCGTCCTCGGGTTCAGCCCCACGGCCGCATGAATCGCCTGCTTGGACAGGCCCAGCTCTGCACGCCGTGCCTGCACTACCTGCCCTAGGTACTCGGGGTGTTGTGTAGTCATCGCCTCGACTCTGTGTAGAAGGGCTCGCAGAACGCGCTGCTATACCCACATTGCCGTCGATACTACATGACCTGGCTGCGCATCTCATGCCCACGCGATCTGTAGTTACCTTCGTCATATCCAGACGTTCTCAGGATTTAGTACATGGTCTCACTACCGATTCTATGCACTTAGCAGGTTGAAACCGTGCAGTTAACTGCGTACTGTGGCAGGCGCAGAACAGGTAGCCGCACGTCAGGCCCCATGTGGTGCCCGTGTCGTCGAGCCTGTGCTCGGCACCGAGCTAGCTCACAGACGCCAATCGGCTACCACATCAACTAAGGAAAAAGGCAATGGACAACACCACCGACATCTGGCTGACGAGCAAGGAAGTCGCACTACGCCTCAAGGTCGAGGTCTGCACGCTGGACAGCTGGGCCTACACCGGCACCGGACCCGACTTCATCAAGCCGGGACGATTTCGTCGCTATGCCCTGGCCGACATCCTCGCGTGGGAGGACCGACTCCGGGCCGAAGCGAAACTTCGGCGGCAAATTGCCCAGGCCAACGTCCGTCGCCACGTCGCCTAACCGATCCCGGGCTGAAGGATCAGCAGAGGTTTGCCTGATCGACGCAGGGGCTTCGCGGACGCGCCCTTGCTGGCGCACAAGCGCTAGTCGAAATCACTCGCGCAATCGTCGCCATCAATCCACACAACTCAGGTATGAAATGAACAAGCAGCCCGAAAATAATGTTTCGATCTTCGATCCCAGTCGGCGGAAGCCGAGACCGATCGGCGTCGCCGCAAGCAGAATCGTCCTCGTCATGCCGACGTTGGAGATGCCTCGCCATCACCCGGATGCACTGTTTGCGGCGGTACGCATGATTCAGGAACTCGTGCCTGATGAGGTTGTCCACCTGGGCGATCCTGGCGAGCCATCGCACGTAGAAAATCGGTATCTCAGCACCCTGCGGCGGTCGTATCGCGGAGCGATAGGGTTCCAATTCTCGGCGGGTTTGAACTTCAGTAAGTACGACGTCAGCCCGCTGCCGCCTGCGTATGAGCTTGACGCCAACTGGATCGCGGTAGACCAGCCTGCCGTTCCTGTCGCGATCGGACCGGGTGAAACAGCCCTTCGCGCAGCTATCGCGGCCGGTCGATCGGTAGTCACGGCTGCTACGAAGCGTTGCGGTGTGGGCCGGCAGACTCGGATCTATCCGGACGGGCGTCGAAAGATTCTCATCGGACTCGAAGTCGGCCACATGACAAATTCGTCTTCCGTCGCGCCGGGAGCATCCACCAAAGCGCACAGGGAATCAGTGGCGGTCGCGGCATTCGAGTTTCGTGCCGATGGATCAAGCCAGCATCACATATTGCGCTATTCGCCCCAGGGCTATCATATTCCCGAAGCTCTGCGACAGTTGGCGAGCGTCCGCAATTACCGGACTGCATCCTGATCGAAATTCGTTCTCCGCAAGTCGGCGCGTAAAACCGGCGCTCAATCTCCAACCGTTGTACCAACGGTGAGGGTCGTGCGACAGCGCACCCGGAAGCCCCTGCGTTCCATGTGAGACAATAGACGCACTATGACGTCATTGCCCTTGGTATTCAACGCCCCGACCCGCGGCCTTCCTCCCCGCCATCTAGCGGACATGTCCACGGAGGACCGCCGCGCGGCCGTTGCTGCCATCGGTGAGAAGCCCTTTCGCGCAAACCAGCTTTCGAACCACTACTTCGGACGTCTGACTACGGACCCCGATGCAATGACGGATATTCCGGCATCTGTTCGAACTCGCCTGTCCGAAGAGCTGATGCCTCAATTGTTCACTGAGGTTCGCACGATCTCCTGCGACAGCGGAACGACCTTGAAAACCCTACTTCGCGCACACGACGGGTCGCTTATCGAAACCGTTCTGATGCGATATCCGGATCGGGCGACCCTGTGCATTTCAAGCCAAGCAGGGTGTGGCATGGCCTGTCCTTTCTGTGCGACCGGACAGGGTGGGCTCACTCGTAATCTTTCTACCGCCGAAATAGTCGACCAGGTTCGTCTGGGCGCGGCTGCGATCCGCGACGGTAAAATGAGCGGTGGCCCCGGACGGCTCTCGAATATCGTATTTATGGGAATGGGTGAACCTCTCGCCAACGTGAGCAGGGTCATTAACGCGATTCACCGAATCGCTGATCCTGCTCCGGCTGGTCTTGGAATATCTCAGCGCTCCATTACTGTTTCGACAGTCGGAGTCGTACCGGCTATTAGGCGGCTGTCGGAACAGGGCTTGCAAGTGCGCTTGGCAGTTTCGCTCCATACTCCGGATGACGAATTGCGCAACACTCTGGTGCCGATCAACGAGCGATGGGATGTCGCCGAAGTTCTCGATGCCGCGCGAGCTTATGCCGACCGAACTGGTCGAAGAGTATCGATCGAATATGCATTGATTCGAGATATCAACGATCAGCCCTGGAGAGCAGACCTGCTCGGCAAATTGCTCCGGAAGCATCTGGCCCAGCTCGTTCACGTGAATCTGATTCCTCTCAACCCGACGCCCGGCAGCAAATGGGACGCCAGCCCCAAGCCTGTCCAGGATGAGTTTGTCCGGAGAGTGATCGCATCCGGCGTGAGCTGCACCGTACGCGATACGCGCGGCCAGGAGATCGCCGCCGCCTGCGGTCAGCTGGCGGCCGAGGAATAGGGGTTAAATCCCAACTTCATACGGGGCGGGCTGCGCTGTACTGCATCGAAATCCTATTCGGTGATCTGCGTTACAGAATAGCCCCCTAACCTCGTCTTTTCTGACATAAGTACTGGTCAGGGCATTTGTAAAACGGGGGGCATGGGCGAACCCCTCGCCAACTACAAGCGCGTGGTCGCGGCCGTGCGCCGCATCACCGCACCCGCCCCGGACGGCTTCGGCATTTCCCAGCGCAACGTGGTGGTGTCGACGGTGGGTCTGGCCCCGGCCATCCGCAAACTCGCCGACGAGGACCTGTCGGTGACTTTGGCTGTGTCCCTGCACACTCCGGACGACGAACTCCGAGACACGTTGGTACCGGTCAACAATCGCTGGCCGGTCGCCGAAGTCCTCGACGCCGCACGGTATTACGCGGACAAGTCCGGCCGCCGCGTGTCCATCGAATACGCCCTGATCCGCGATATCAACGATCAGCCGTGGCGTGCGGACATGCTCGGCAAGAAGCTACACAAAGCCCTGGGCTCCCGAGTGCACGTCAACGTCATCCCGCTCAACCCCACCCCCGGCAGCAAATGGGACGCCGCCCCGAAACCTGTCGAACGCGAATTCGTCCGCCGCGTCAACGAACAGGGCGTCCCCTGCACCGTCCGCGACACCCGCGGCCAGGAAATCGCCGCCGCCTGCGGCCAGCTCGCCGCGGAGAACTGACACCAGGGGTTCCGCCCCGCGGGCCAATCGTGACGGCCGCAAACCCGTTGAAGACGAATGTGTTTGGTGCGTAGCGCCGTTGGCTGTTGTCTGACGTGCGACGATGTCGGACGTGCCGGAGACGATCGCCACTATTACTGCCATCCAGGACGGATGGCGGGTCCGCAGCCCCAGCGGGCTGGAAGTTGTGGTCGACGACGTGCGGTTCGCGCGCTACGAGATCGCCAAGCTGATCGACCCGACCGCTGGTACGAGCTGTCCCGCGAACTCGGTCTGATCGATGGCGACAGCGAAGCGGTCCACGACTTCACGGTTTTCTTCGATTGGAACAACGACACGAGCCGACTCGCGGTTTTCGCGGATGCGCCGCCGGAGGGTTGTCGATGGTTTCCCGAAGGGCCGGGCCTGCACTGCCTGCGTCGGGGTGCGAATCGGTGGGACGCGATCGCAGTGCTGGCCGCGGAACTTCGCGAGCGTCACGGTGTCACTATTGATTTCGGATACGAAAAGGACGAGTGGGACGGCGAACCGGACCGCATCGCCCATCTCCTGCTGAATGCCGTCAACCGGGCAAAATCGAGTGGCGTCACCGAGCCCCAGCTGCTGAGCTTCCTCGCCACGATCCTCGGTGGGACCAACAAAGTGCCCAACGGTGCATCCGAACGCGGACGAGTCGGTGATCGATTCAGCCATTGACGAGTGGCTGCAATCGCGACCATATGAACCGCTCGGCGAAGGGCGAGGCCGACCATCGGCCAGGTTCGCGTGAACCCGCTCGAGGCCGCCCTTCGGAAGGCGGCTTCCGATCTCGACCAGCGCGGATGCCACTGGACGACCTAATCGCATTGAAGTTGCTTGCCCGCGACGACGAGAGTCGTCCGCAGGACAGCGCAGATCTCAGGAGCCTTGCTGAGGTCGCGAGCGCGAGGGATCTGACGGATGCTGCCGAGGCGATTCGGTTGATCACGGAGCGAGGATTCAATCGAGACCGTGAACTTGTCCAGCTGCTGGCGGATTTGCCCAGACCGCCGAGCGGCGGCTGGTCAGGCGAACGATGATGACAGGACGTCCCGGCATCGGTCCGTGACATTGCGGCGAACCCACCGCTGCGTGGCGGGATCAAGCCTTTTCTCCAGGTGATCGTGTCGTACTCGCAACCGCAGTAGAGCCTGGGAGGGGGCAGCGGCCGGTATTCTGCGTGGAAAGTACGTCTCGGTCTGTTTTCGCAGCGTCACGCCCGCGCAGAGGAGCACCGTATGACTTCGCCCTTCGATCCCGATCAGCCCTATGACCCGCAAGGGGAGCGGCGGTACGAGGAGTACCCCGGGCAGGGGGAGCAGCAGTATTACGCGCAAGGGCAGCCGGGTGGGTTTGCCGAGCCGGTGCGGTTTTCGGCGAGTAATGCGGTGTCGTTCGCGTGGCAGCGATTCAAGGCGAATCCGGTGCCGTGGGTTGGGGTGACGGCGCTGTTCGGGATTCTGCTGGGGGTGGTCACCGGGGCGACCGGTGGGTTCGATACCGATGTCGAGACGGCCGGTGTGCTGACGTTGAGCGCGGTGCTTACCTGGTTGCTGACCACGCTGTTCTGGAATGTCTTCACGCAGGCGGGGCTGGCGGAGGTGGCGGGGGAGCGGCCCAGTCTCAACCGGTTCACCACGTTGAAGAACTTCGGGCAGTTTCTGATCGCCTCCGTGGTGATCGGCGTTCTCGGGGTGGTCGCGCAGGTGCTGGTCGGGGCCGGGGGTGCGCTGCTCACGCTTCTCGGTGTGCTGTGCGGGATCGCTTCACTGGTGGTTGCGTTCCTGCTGCAGTGGACCTACCTGTTCATCATCGATCGCGATCTGGGCGCGGCGGATGCGATTCGGGCCAGCGCCGCCGCGATCCGTGCCAATGTCGGTCCGATGCTGCTGCTGACGGTCACGCTGGCCGCACTCAATGTCGTCGGCGCGATTCTGTGCGGTCTCGGTCTGCTCGTCACGATCCCGCTGTCGGTTATCGCTTCGGCCTGGGCCTATCGGATGCTCACCGGTAGCGCGACGACCGCAGGCTGACTCTCGGGCCGCACTGCTCGTAGGCTCTGGCGCATGGATCTCGCATGGCTTCGCGCCAACCCGCGGCAGCTGGGAATGATGGTGGAGCATCAGCGTATTCGGGTGACGCCGGTGGCCGGCGGGGACATCTGCGTCGCCGAACGGCTGACCCTCGACGATGGGCATGAGCTGTTCACGAAACGGCGGCCGACACCGCCGCCCGCGGACTTCTTCGCCGCGGAGGCTGCTGGTCTGCGGTGGCTCGCGGTGCCGGGGGGACCGCCGCTGCCGGAGGTGATCGCGGTGGATGCCCGCACCATTGCCATGGCGTGGATCACCCATGGATCGCCCACAGCGGCAGCCGCAGAGGAATTCGGCCGCGGGCTGGCGACACTGCACCGAGCCCCGTGCCCGTCTTTCGGCGCCGAGTGGCCCGGTTACATCGGTACCGAACCGCTGGACAACACCCCAGCTGAAGCGGACGCCACCTGGCTGGAGTGGTATCGCGCCCGGCGGATCGAACCGTATCTGCGCCGCTCCCGAGATGCCGGGGCGCTTACCGCCGGTGATGTCGCGGCCGTCGAGGCGGCTCTCGACCGGGCCGACCCACCGGAGGAGCCCGCCTCCCGGCTGCACGGCGATCTGCATCCCGGCAATCTGTTGTGGGGCCGCGATCAGGCGTGGCTGGTCGACCCCGCCGCGCACGGCGGACACCGCGAGACCGACCTGGCGACGCTGCGCCTGTTCGGCGGTGCGCCACACCTGGATCGGATCATGTCCGCCTACCAGGAGCACTATCCGCTCGCTGCCGGCTGGGCGGAACGAATCGGCCTGCACCAGCTGCATTTGGCGCTCGTGCACACTACCCTTTTCGGTCGCGCTTTCGCGGGTCTGGTGCGTGCCGCCGCCGCGAACGATGGGCCGGAGCCTGAGCCGACCGGGTAGCATCCGAGCAAACCGCCCGGAAGTTCGAAGAGTTGCACGGATCTCCGCCTGCGCTCGAGGGGAAGGAGAGTTACGTGCTGGAGCCTGGTGATGTCTTCGCCGGTTACACCATCGAACGACTACTCGGCCGGGGTGGCATGGGCTCGGTGTATCAGGCGCGGCATCCGCGCCTGCCCCGCCTGACGGCGCTGAAGCTGCTGAGCCGGGAACTGTACGAGGACGAGGAGATCCGGGCCCGCTTCGAACGGGAAGCGGATCTCGTTGCGCAGCTGGATCATCCGAACATCGTCACGGTGTTCGACCGCGGCCTCGAAGACGAGCAGCTGTGGATCTCCATGCAGTACATCGACGGGATCGACGCGTCCTCGGTGGATCCGCGCAAGCTGCCCCCGCAGCGCGCCGCGCAGATCGTCGCCGAAACCGCTGCGGCACTGGACTACGCGCACCGGATGAACGTGCTGCACCGCGACGTGAAACCGGCGAACATCCTGCTGGCCAAGGGCGCCGGCCGGGAACGGGTGCTGCTCACCGACTTCGGGATCGCGCGCCCGCGCGAGGACACCAAACAGCTCACCCAGACCGGAACCTTCACCGCCACACTGGCTTACGCCGCCCCCGAACAGCTCACCGGCGCGAAGCTGGACGACCGCACGGACCAGTACTCGCTGGCGTGCAGCCTGTACTGGCTGCTCAGCGGCTCGGTGCCGTTCGAATCCCCGCACGCCGCCGCGGTCATCCAGGGGCACCTGCAGCAACCGCCACCGCCGGTGAGTGCGTTGCGGCCGGATCTCCCGCAGGCTCTCGATCAGGTGATGGGCCGCGCCCTGGCGAAAAGACCCGCGGACCGCTATGGCTCGTGCGTCGAATTCGCGGCGGCGGTGCAGCGCGTGCTATCCGGCACCAGCGCCGGGCACCGCCCGTCCACCGGCCCGACACCCATGCCGATGCAGGTCGCCGCGCACACGCCGCACCCGATGCCGACCGCGCAACCGAGCACCGGCCAGCAGTCCCAACCGCATCACACGCCCACCCCGCAGCCCATGCCCTACCAGCAGCCGCGGCCCCAGCACACCGGAAATCAGCTACCCGCAACCGGTTACGGCCAGCCCGGCTACCAGTCCGGGCCCGGATATCAGGCTGGGCCCGGGTACCAGCCCGGCGGCTACCGCCCGCCGCAGCAACCGGCGCAGGGAATGGCCTCGAACATGAAGATCCTGCTGGCCATCCTGGGCGCAGTGATGTTCCTGACCATCATCGCCTTGATCTGGGCCATGGCCGCCTGACCGAACGCGGTGCGGGGTAGAAGGGGAGTTACGTGCTGCGACCGGGGGACGTCTTCGCCGGGTACACGATCGAACGTCTGCTGGGGCAAGGCGGAATGGGTGCGGTCTATCAGGCCCGCCACCCGCGCCTGCCCCGGCAGATCGCGCTCAAGCTGCTGAACCGGGAGCTGTTCGCGGACAACGAGATTCGTGCTCGCTTCGAGCGGGAGGCGGATCTCGTGGCACAGCTGGATCACCCGAACATCGTCACGGTGTTCGACCGCGGCGACGAGGACGAACAGCTGTGGATCTCCATGCAATACATCGACGGGATCGATGCGTCGTCGGTGGATCCGCGGACCCTGCCGCCGGTCCGAGCCGCGCAGATCATCGCGGAAACCGCTGCGGCACTGGACTATGCGCACCGGATGAACGTCCTGCACCGTGATGTGAAGCCCGCCAATATCCTGCTCGCCCGCGACGCCGGCCAGGAACGGGTGCTGCTCACCGACTTCGGGATCGCGCCCCCGCGAGGACACCGGCCATCTCACCCGAACCGGAAGCTTCACCGCCACACTGGCTTTCGCCGCCCCGGAGCAGCTCACCGGCGCGCAGCTGGATCACCGGACGGATCAGTATTCGCTGGCGTGCAGCCTGTACTGGCTGCTCAGCGGCACCGCGCCGTTCGAATCACCGCACATGGCAACGGTTATCCAGGGGCATCTGCAACAACCGCCGCCGCCGATGAGCAGTCTGCGGCCCGGTCTGCCCCGCGAGCTCGACGATGTGCTTGCTCGTGCGCTGGCGAAACGCCCCGATGAACGGTACGACTCGTGCACCGAGTTCGCGGCGGCAGTGCAGCGGGTGCTGTCCGGAACGCCTGGGCCGATGGCGGCCGCCGCGCACACGCCACACCCGATGCCCGCGCAGCCCTACGCCGGAAGTCGGCCTCCCGCAGGCGGTTACGCACCCCAGCCGACTCCGGCGCAGTGGCCGGCGAGTGGATACCCGCCGTCCGGATACCGACCACCGGTCCGGCGCCGACGGTCCGGCGGCCGGACCGCGCTGATCGTTCTGGGTGTGATCAGCACCCTGATCGCCGGTTGCGGAATCTGGGTCTGGCAGGACGAAACGACCTGGGTTTCCCAGATCACCGGTCGCTCGAAAGGCCACCAGGATCTGCGCGCGATGGCCGCGGCCTTCCCCCAGATGTTGCCGAGCGACGTCCGGGAGAAGGGTACGGGCTACAACGGAGCCGGGTGCCGGCCCACGGCCAAATGGGAGAAGTCCTATCCCCAGGATGGCGATCTGACAGCCCTGGACCCGTGGCAATCGCGGTGGGAGTGCTCGCTCGGGAGCAAGGGCAAAATGGCGTACACGTTCTACACCTACGAATCGGCGCAGCGGCAGCAACAGGCCTCGAGCGCGTTCGGCGCGAAAGCCCAGCGGTTCGGCGCCCATACCGTCGTCGGGAGCCGCACCGACTTCCGCCTCATCTACAAGAACGGGTCCGGCGACCAAGTCGCGATCGTCGTCTCGACGTTCAGCGAAACCTCCCGCGACCGGTGGCTCCTGACCTTCGAACCACCCGTGCTGGGCGCCGGGGCGATCGAGGACCTGTACAAGGCGGTCCAGGAAGCGCCACTCGGCTGAGGCCCGAGATCAGCCGCGGTTCTTGGCCGGGCGGTTGGAGGCAGCTCGGCGTTCGGCTTCCTTGGCCTTGACGCGCTCCGCTTCGGCCTGGACGGCGACGAAGTTGGCGCGTTCGCGGACCAGCCATTCCGGCGGGTCGGCCAGCAAGGACTCGATCTCGGCGGCGGTGAGAGCGTCGGCGACGTCGGCGCGCTGCAGGCCGCTGTTGGAGATGCCGAGTTTGCGTGCGCTGATGTCACGCGGGAACGGACCGGTGCGGCGCAGTTCGGTCAACCATTCCGGGGGATCGGTGCGCAGGGCTTCGAGCTGGGCGCGGGTGAACGAGGAATTGCGAAACTCCTCGGGGGTCGCCGGAAGGTAGATGCCGAGCTTGGTTGCCGCCGTCAGCGGCTTCATCATCTGCGAATTCTTCTCCTGGCTCACCCGGCCAGCATAGTCGGAGCTACCGGGGGTGGTTCGCAGGTGACCCGGTGGGGGTGCAATACGCTTGTTCGAATGAACCGGTTTTCCTCGATCGACGTCGAGCGTCTGCGCTGGTTTGCCGCGGTTGCCGAGGAGCTGCATTTCGCGCGGGCGGCGAAGGCGCTGCATATTTCCCGGCAGCGATTGAGTCAGACGGTCATCGAACTGGAAGACGAGCTGGGCACGAAACTCTTTGTGCCGGGTGCGTCTCCGACGGAGTTGACCGACGACGGGCGAGAACTGCTGCACGCGGCGCGGGAGCTGATCGTGCGCGCCGAGTCGGAGAGTCAGGAGCAAACCTCGGATGCGCCCGGCGCGCTGCGGGTCGGGTTCGTCCCCGGTGTCACGGTCTCGAAGTGGACCCGGATCTGGAGTGAGCGATTCCCGGATACTCCGCTGCAAGTGGTCGCGCTCACGGCTGCCGACCCACTACCCGCGTTGCAGGAGGGCCGGGTCGACATGTGCTTCGTGCGGCTGCCGATCGACCGGGACGGGCTCAGCGCGATCCCGCTGTATCGCGAGCTGCCGGTGGTCGTGGTGCCCAAGGAGCACCCGATCTCGCTGTTCACCGAGGTCCGGCTGGCCGATCTCGACGATGAGAAGATGCAGGACGCAAGCGATATCGACGAGGCGGCCGTGATCTTCGAGATGGTCGCGGCCGGGGTCGGCCAAGCCATCGTCCCGCACTCCATCGCGCGCTTGCATGCGCGGCGTGATCTGGTCTACCGGACCGTCGCCGACGCTCCGGACAGCGAAATCGTGCTGGCCTGGCCGACCGCGAACACCAACGATCTGACCGAGGAGTTCGTCGGTGTGGTGCGGGGCCGCTCCGAGCGCAGCTCGCGGTCGCCGTCGGGGCAGAGTCAGCCGCAGAAGCCCGGCGCCGCAAAGAAACCCGCGTCCGCCAAGAAGCCTGCCGCGACGCGCAAGCCAGGTTCGGGCGGTAAACCCGCGGCCGCCAAGAAGAAGCCGGTCAAGCGGCGCGGACGGTAGCGCGAGGGCGTTTGTCGACGCGGCTGGCTATGCTGGACGCACTCGCGGAAAGGGCAGGCCGCGAGACAGACTCGCCCTGCGCTGGGCGGATCGGCCACGGTAGCGCGGGTTGGGAGGGAGCTCCGATGGAGTCGACCATCCACGATGGGACGGTGCTGGACGTCCGGGTACTCGGGCCGGTGCGGCTGCTGTTCGGCGGTACCGAGGTCCCGGTACCCGGCGTGAAATTGCGGGCGCTGCTCGCCATCCTGGCCATCAACCGGCGCCGAGCGGTGCCGAAAACCGCTCTGGTGCAGGCAATCTGGGAGGAAGGTCAGTCGGCCCGCTCGGTCGACGGGCTGTACGCCTACATCTCGAACCTGCGCACGGTGCTGCGCGGGGCCGGTGTGGACGATCGAGCGGTACTGCGCACCGTCTCCGACGGTTATCTGCTGGAGATCCGCGACGCGGAATGCGATGTCGGGCGCTTCGAACTGGCCCGCACGCAGGGCGCGATGGCCGCCGCGGCAGGTGATTCCGCAACGGCCGCAAGACATTTCGCCGCCGCTCTGGCGCAGTGGAGCGGCGAGCCGGTCGCCGGACTGCACGAATTGCGGTTCGCGGGCAACTTCGCCACCGATATGGCCGAACGCCGGCTGAACGCGCTCGCCGATCGGCTCGAGGCCGATATCGGGTGCGGACGGGCCGGGGCGGTGATCGGCGAACTCACCGCACTCACTGCCGAGCACCCGGTGAACGAGCGGCTGTGGCGGCTACTGATCACCGCGTTGTACCGGGCCGGCCGCCAAGCCGACGCACTCGCCGCCTGCCTGCGAATCCGCCGCAACCTCGCCGACGAACAGGGCATCGACCCCGATCCCCGCACGGTCGCGCTGGAGGAAGCCGTCCGCGGCCAGCAGCAAATGCACACCGACGCGCCGCGCCCGGGCGCGACGACCCGGGAGGCGCCCGAGATCCGCCGCCGGGCCTGGCTGCGGGTCGGCGAGAACGATCCGGTGCTGATACCGCCGCTCGGTCTGCGCATCGGCCGGGCGCCCGACAACGACGTGGTCCTCGACGACAACCGGGTCAGCCGCAAACACGCCCGCATCCTGCACCGCGAAGACGGCGTGTTCATCCGCGATCGCGATTCCGCCAACGGCGTGTACGTCAATGGCGCGCCGATCGGGTCGGACACGCCACTGTCCGACGGCGACGTCATCCGGGTCGGTTCCACCACGCTGCGTTTCGAGCTGCGCGCCGAGCGCCCGGTCGCGCCCCAGTGGGACATTTACGGCTCGCGGAACTGAGACCGGCGCCGCACCTCGTTTCGCCGCCCCGGTGTGGGGTATCTGCCGAACCATGAGCATCGGCTTGGCCATAGCGCGGTCACGGATCGGGCACAGGTCTTGGCAGCGACAGCAAACGTCTGGCAATCTTCGTGCAAGCTGCCTTCGCGCGGGCACTCCGGACTCTTCTTCCCGACTTCCGAATCAAGGGAGACCGATCATGAAGCGGTACACCACCCTGCTCGCGACCGCCGGCTTAATCGCCGGTGGCACCATCGCCGTCCAAGTGCTCGGTGGTGGTGAAGACGGTGGACCGCTGCCCTTGATCTTGGAGGCACCGAACAGCCGCGTCGAGATGTCGCACACCGAGCAGGCCGACAACCCCCTCCCGGACGCCTGGGGCCTGCTCTACCGCTGACTAATATCCGGTTGGCAATGCGGCGAGCATGTCCCGGGTGACCGCGACCGCGTTGTCCGAACTCCCGCCCTGCACCAGCAGCGTCGCGAACGCCATATCCCCGCGGAACCCGACGAACCACGAGTGCGACCCACCGCCCGCCTCGGCCTCCCCGGTCTTCCCGTAGACCTCGCCCTGATCGGCGATCCGTTCCGCGGTGCCGCCCGTGACCACCTTGCGCATCATGGCCCGCAACCCCTGCACGACCTTCGGCTCGATCGGTGGCGGCGCGTCTTCGACGGCGGTCTCCCGCCCGGCGATCAGATAGGGCACCGGCACCGAACCCCGCGCGATGGTCGCCGCCATCAAAGCCATCCCGAACGGGCTCACCAGCACCCGGCCCTGCCCGATGCCGTCCTCGGTGCGCTGCACCAAACCCGCTGCGGGCGGCACGCTTCCGGTGATCGTCGGAATCCCCAGCACCGTATAGTCCGGGCCCACGCCGAGTTTCGAGGCCGCGACGTGCAGCGCGTCGGCGGGCAACGTGCTGGCCAGCTTCGCGAACGCGGTATTGCAGGACCGCTCGTAGGCGGCGCTCATCGGGGCGTCGCCGATGCTGAACAGGTTGTAGTTGGGAATCATGCGCTCACCGATGGTGATTCGGCTCGGACAGGGCAGCACGGTGTCGGGTGTGGCGGTGCCGGTGGCTATGGCCGCCGCGGCGGTGACGGTCTTGAACACCGAACCGGGCGGATAGGCCCCGATGGTCGCGACCGGCCCGTCCCGGTCGGCTGCCGGGTTCTGCGCCACCGCGAGAATCGCGCCGGTGGACGGCTGCAACACCACCATCATGGCCTGCTCGGTGCGGGCGTCCACCGCGCGCTGGGCGGAGCTCTGCACATTGCGGTCGATGCTCAGCGCGAACGACGGCGCGGGCTGCGCCGGCACCTCGGTGAGCACGTCGTTCTCCAAGCCGTTGGCGTTGCGGGTGACCACGCTCCAGCCCGCCTTGCCGTCCACCTCCGCGATGACGGTCTTGCGGATCTGTGTCATCAGGTCCGGGGCGAACCAGCGGTCGGTGGGCAGCAGATCCCACTGCTCGGTCACGTGGACGCCGGGCAGTGCGGCGAGATCGCTTCGCACCGTGTCGTATTCGGTCTCGCTGAGTTCCGCGACCGGATAGGGTCCCTCGGTGTCCAGCGCCGCGTCCCGGATCGCCTCGGCGGTCAGCTTGGAGTCGAAGCGGCGCAGCGCCGAGGACAGCACGATCGACACCCAGCCCGGATCGGGGGCCTCGGCGGCGGTGAAGGTGATCCGGGAAACCTTGCCCGGCACCAGTACATCGGTTCCGGACTGCTCGTTGACCCGGGCGCGCGGAGCGGGGTTGTAGCGCCACTGCATGGTCTGGGTGTCGCCGAGCTTCGGATGGATATCGGAGGCGGTCCAGCGCACCCGCCATCTGCCTTCGCTGCGGCCCATGTGCAGCTGACCCGTGTAGGTCCAGGTGAGGTTCTTGGGCAGGCGCCAGCGGTAGGTGTAGTCGACGGTCCCGGCGTCGCCGTTGATCCGGACCGCGCCGGTGTGCGCGGTGAGCTCCTCGGCCTGTAGCTGGGTCCAGGCCGAATCCATTGCGGCGGCCGCTTTCTCGGGCGCGCTGGTGATCTTTGCCGCGCGGGTGAGGTCACGCTGGGCGAACGCGGTGACGAAGGCGTCGGCCGCTGCGACCGGTCCCTGCGGGTTCGTCGAGCAGCCGGCGGCGGCCACGGCGATCGCCACGATCGCGGGCAGGATCAGAAGACGTGTCGATGACATCGGCACGAATGGTAGCGCTCTGATTCAGCAAACGAAGGTGGCGCACCGTAAACCGCTTGTAGGTCAGTCGAGCAACACCGTGGCGAAGGTGGCGATCTGCCGGAATCCGATGCGCCCGTAGGCCCGCCGCGCGATGGTGTTGTAGTCGTTCACGTACAGACTCGCGGTGCGGCCCGAGGCCACCACGGCATTGGCGATGGTGGCGGTGCCCGCGGTGCCGATCCCGTGACCGCGGCGATCCGGGCGCACCCACACGCCCTGGATCTGCCCGGTGCGCCGCGACAGCGAGCCCACCTCGGCCTTGAATACCACTTCGCCGTCCTCGAAACGCGCCCAGGCCCGGCCGGATTCGATCAGGCTCTGGATCCGGCGGCGGTAGCCGCGGCCGCCGTCACCGGCGCGGGGGTCGACGCCGACCTCCTCGATGAACATGGCGATCGCCGCTTCGAGGTAGCGTTCCAATTCGTCCATCCGGGCTCGGCGGACCAGCGGGTCAGGGGTGGCCAGCGGCGGCTGACCCAGTGCGAGCAGCGGTTGTTCGCCGCGCAGCTCGCGTTCCGGGCCCCAGCGCACGGTCAGCATCTCCCACAGCGGCAGTGCGAGTTCCTGACTGCCGACCACCGAGGAGGCGATGCGCGGCCAGCGGGCCGCCCGGTCGGCGAAGGCGCGCAGCGCGTCGTGATCGCCGCGCAACGGCACCAGATTGGCGCCGGAGAAGCACAGTGACTCCGCGGGTGCGCCGCGACTCCACAGCTCACCCTGCCCGGCGCGGGTGTCGATGCCGAATTCCTGGAGTCGTGCGGCGACCATGCACGAGGCCACCGGATCGGCATCGAGCACGCGCAGGACCTGAGCCAGGTCACGGTTCGCGAGCTGACGCGCGGGCAGGTATCTCGCCCGACGCGCCGGCTCCAGCAGACTCCGCACAATCGACAGCCTGCCACGTGACAGGCTCATCTGGTACGGCTATGTAAAAACGTGACTTAGCTGATCGTCACACTGGGTTCGCCGGAGGGGACACCTTCCATGCCCTCGGCGATACGCATGGCCTCTTCGATCAGCGTCTCGACGATGAGGTGCTCGGGCACGGTCTTGATGACCTCGCCCTTGACGAAGATCTGACCCTTGCCGTTGCCGGAGGCCACACCCAGATCGGCCTCGCGGGCCTCGCCCGGGCCGTTCACGACGCAGCCCATGACGGCCACCCGCAACGGCACTTCCAGGCCTTCCAGCCCGGCGGACACCGCGTTGGCCAGGGTGTACACATCGACCTGGGCGCGGCCACAGGACGGGCAGGACACGATCTCCAGCTTGCGGGGGCGCAGGTTCAGCGACTGCAGGATCTGATCGCCGACCTTGATCTCCTCGGCGGGCGGGGCCGACAGCGACACCCGGATGGTGTCACCGATGCCCTCGCTGAGCAGCGCACCGAAGGCGACCGCCGACTTGATCGTGCCCTGGAAGGCCGGACCGGCCTCGGTCACGCCCAGATGCAGCGGGTAATCGCACTGCGCGGCCAGCTGCCGGTAGGCCTCGACCATGATCACCGGGTCGTTGTGCTTGACCGAGATCTTGATGTCGCCGAAGCCGTGCTCCTCGAACAGCGAGGCTTCCCACAGCGCCGACTCGACCAGCGCTTCCGGGGTGGCCTTGCCGTACTTCTCCATCATCCGCTTGTCCAGCGAACCGGCATTGACGCCGATGCGGATCGGAATACCCGCCGCTCCAGCTTCTTTGGCGACTTCCTTGACGCGGCCGTCGAATTCCTTGATGTTGCCGGGATTCACGCGGACCGCGGCGCAACCGGCTTCGATCGCGGCGAAAATGTACTTGGGCTGGAAGTGGATATCGGCGATCACCGGGATCTGCGACTTGCGGGCGATCGTCGCCAGCGCGTCGGCATCCTCCTGCCGCGGGCATGCGACGCGCACGATGTCGCAGCCGGAGGTGGTGAGTTCGGCGATCTGCTGCAGCGTGGCGTTGACGTCGTGGGTTTTGGTGGTGGTCATCGACTGCACCGCGATCGGGTAATCGCTGCCGACACCGACACTGCCGACCATCAACTGACGAGTCTTGCGTCGGGGCGCGAGAACGGCGACCGGTGCGGTCGGCATGCCCAATCCGATTGTGCTGGTCACTTTCGGCTGCCTACTTTCCTGCGTTTACGTGCGGGCCGTTCGCCTCCCGAGCTTAGTCGGGCAGGCGTGGCGGGGCTGTGTGACGACGGTGACATGACGGTGGAGACAACCAGTGGCGAGGGTACCGGCTCAGGGGAAGAGCTTCACCGGATTCACGATGTCGGCGGCGAGGGTGAGCAGCATGTACGCGCCGCCTATCACCACCGCGACATAGGTCAGGGGTAGCAGTTTCAGATAATCCACGGGCGCTCCGGGCGCCAGGCCCTTCCAGCGTCGCAGGGTGTTGCGGATCTTCTCGTAGAGCACCACCGCGATGTGGCCGCCGTCCAGCGGCAGCAGCGGCAGGATGTTGAACGCGCCGAGGAAGAAGTTCAGGCTCGCCAGCATCAGGATGAAGACGCTCCACAGCCCGCGTTCGGCGGTCTCGCCACCGATCCGGCTGGCGCCGTAGACGCTGACCGGGGCCTCCGGGTCGCGCGGGCCGCCGGTGACGGCGGTCACCAGCGCCGACACCTTGGCCGGCATCTGCATCAGGGACTGGAAGGTGCGCACGAACATGTCGCCGGTGAAGACGACCGAGGCGGGGATCGCGGACAGCGCGCCGTACTGCACCGGCTCGTAGAAGTCCGGGCCGACACCGACGGCGCTGACCTCTTTGCCGGGCTGGCCTTCCTCGGCGTAGCGCAGGGTGCGCTGCGGTGTGACCGGAACCGTGAGCGTCTGGCCGTCGCGGTCGACGGTGTAGGTGAAGGGCTGGGTCTGCTTCTGGGTTTCGGCCTGGAACTGCTTCCACGTCGTCACCGGGACGCCGTTGACGGCCTTGACCACGTCACCACGCTGCAGTCCGGCCTGCTGGGCCGGGCCCGGGCCGGTGCACTGCTGCAAGGTCAGGTCGGGATTCATGTTCGCGACACAGCCCATGTTGCCGAGCGCGGTCTCCGGCGGCTGATCGAAACGGGGCAGGCCCCAGCCGATCGCGAGCACCACGATCAACAGGAATCCGAGCAGGAAGTTCATCGCGATACCGCCGGACATCACCAGCAGCCGCTTCCAGGTGGCCTGCCGGTACATGGCGCGATCGAGGTCCTCGGGGGCCAGCTCGTCCAGTGCCGTCATGCCCGCGATATCGCAGAAACCGCCCAGCGGCAACGCTTTCAGGCCGTACTCGGTCTCACCGCGCTGGAAGGAGAAGACCTTCGGGCCGAAGCCGACGAAATAGCGGCGGACCTTCATGCCGGTGGCCTGGGCGGCCCACATGTGCCCGCACTCGTGCAGCGCCACCGAAATCGTGATGCCGAGGGCGAACAGCGCGAATCCCAACGCGAACACCATGTGTTTGACAGCCCTCCTGCGTGACGCAGACCTCGATGACAACGGCCCAGGAAAGCCGGACCACGCCCGACCACAGTAACCGCACCCCCGCAAACGCTCACGCAACAGTCTGCCAGGCTCGGTTCGGAGCGCGCGTCGGGATGACGCTGTGGCCAGGATTACCGGCGCGTGACAAGGACCCTTGCGAAGTCGCGCGCCCAACTGTCGGCGGCGAGCACCTCGGCCAGAGTTTCCGGTTCGGCCTGCCACCGGGCTGCGGCGTCGACCGCGCGCTGGACGGTGCGGACGATGTCGGGGAAACGGATGTGGCCGTCCAGGAAGGCCTGCACCGCGATCTCGTTGGCCGCGTTGTAAACCGCGGTAACGCTGCCGCCCGCTTCGCCGGCCTGCCGGGCCAGGTCGATCGCCGGGAACACTGTGCTGTCGACCGGTTCGAAGGTCCAGGTCGAAGCAGTGCTGAAATCGCAGGCCGCAGCCGCACCCGGGACGCGGTCGGGCCAGCCGAGCGCGAGTGCGATGGGCAGCTTCATATCCGGCGGGCTGGCCTGCGCCAGCGTCGAACCGTCGACGAAGGTGACCATGGAATGCACGATCGACTGCGGGTGCACGGTGACATCGATGCGGTCGTAGGGGACGCCGAACAGCAGATGCGTTTCGATCAGTTCCAGGCCCTTGTTGACCAGCGACGCCGAGTTGAGCGTGTTCATCAGGCCCATGGACCAGGTCGGATGTGCTTTGGCCTCGGCCGGATTCACCGATTCCAGCATCTCGGCGGTCCAGCCGCGGAACGGACCGCCCGAGGCGGTGAGCACCAGCCGGTCGACCTCCTCGGCGCGGCCACCGCGCAGGCATTGGGCCAGCGCCGAATGCTCCGAATCGACCGGGACGATCTGGCCCGGCGCGGCGGCGCGCGTCACCAGCGAACCGCCCGCGACGAGAGATTCCTTGTTGGCCAGCGCCAGGCGCGTGCCCGATTCGAGGGTGGCCAGGGTGGGTTCGAGGCCGAGCGACCCGACGAGCGCGTTGAGCACGACATCGGCTTCGGTGCGCCGGACCAGTTCGGTCACCGCGCCGGGACCGCCGAGTTCGAGGTCGAGTTCCTGCGCGGCCGCGGGATCGGCGACCGCCACATTGCGGGTGCCCGTGGCCGCCATCTGTTCGGCCAGCAGCGCGGTGTTCCCGCCGCGCGCGGCCAGCCCGGCAACTTCGAACTTGTCGGGGTTGGCGGCGATCACCTCGAGGGCTTGGGTACCAATGGATCCGGTGCTGCCGAGCAGCAGGACTCTCACGATGTCGGACACGACCCTCATTGTGGCTTACTCGAGACCGGCGCCACTGGCCCGGCCGACTTCCAACGACGCACCGTCGTATGTCACGATAACGGGCAATAGCCCCAATCGATGTGTACCCGCGAGGTACCCGAACCAGCTGAGGAGCGATCGTGGCCGCCACGGAACTCGAACCCACCACTACCGAGCGCCGGATCGTCACCCACGTCGACACCGCCGAGGTCCCCTCGGCCGCCTGGGGTTGGAGCGGCGAATCGCCCCGCACCTTCCGCATCGCGGGCCTGGTCGTCGCGCTGATCCTGCTCGGCATGCTGTTCGCCGGCGTGCAGGGCAGCTCGTCCGGCTCCGGCAATGTCGGCTACATGTTCCTGATCGGGTTCGCCGCGCTGCTGTTCGGGATCCTGATCCGCGACGCGTTCACCAAGAACAAGCCGCGCTAGCACCGCATTCACCCTTAGGTTTCGCCGTCCCGGCCGTGCTGGGGCGGCGAAACTTGTTTCAGGCCGCGGGATCGCGGCGCAGGGTCGCCGCGAGGTGATGCTGCAGCGGCTCGCCGACCGCGGCCATCCGCAGTGTGTAGTCGATGGTGTCGCCGGAGACGCGCAGTGAACGGCCCAGTGCTGTCACGGCTTTCGCGGTGCTGGAGCGGCCGATGCTGGTGGAGTCGAACTCCATGTGCAGTTCCCCGTCGGCGACGGTGAGCCCGCCCTCACAGATCTCGGTGATGCCGGTGGGGTGGGCCAGGATGAGCTCCAGCTGGTCCGGCCGCGGGCAGCGCAGATAGCCGGTTTCGGCATGCATGGGCCGGCTGCCGTCGGCGGCGCGGGTGCGCTGGCGGTAGGTGAGGAACGGCCGGCCGAGGTGGCCGAACCGGATCTCCTCCAGATAGTCGAACGACTCGATGGTCGGATACTCCCCGTGTCCGGCGCCGCGCCAGGTGCCGAGCAGTGGCGCGAGCGGTGCGATATCGGGGTGCAGGGCGACAGACGGCGTAGGTTCGACCACGGCCGACAGCATAGGCGGACGCCCCGGGGTGCGTTCGCGTACCACCGAATTGGTTCCGGTCAGTGGTCGCCGGGATGCGCCTCGCCGAGTTGCGTGGACCAGCGCTCTGACCAGGACCAAACCGACGCCAGCGCGGTGCCGAGTTCCTCGCCCGCAGGGGTCAGTTCATAGGTCTTGTCAGCGTTCTTCGCGATCAGCCCGGCGGATTGCAAATGGTTCAGCCGGGTGGACAGCATGCTGGACGAACACTGCCCCATCCGGCGCCGGAGTTCGAGGAACCCGAGTTTCCCCGGTTCCAGTTCCCACAGCACACGCAGATTCCAGCGCTGCCCGAGCAACTCCATGGCAGCCAGCATCGGCGCATGGGCTGGATCGTCATGCCCCCGAGGCGGTTTCGCTCCACTTGCACTGCGGCCACCGCCGTCATCCCGGCGAACGCCGGGATCCATAGTGGGCCTTCTGGAATTCACGTCAGCAACGTATAGAGGTCGCTCCACTGGGGATTCTGTTGCTCGATCAGGTCGATCTTCCATGCTCGCCGCCAGTCTTTCAGCCGCTTTTCTCTGCGGATCGCGGACTCCATCGAGTCGTGCCACTCATACCAGACGAGGTCATGGACCTGATATTGCTGTGTAAATCCGGCCAACAGGTCGCTCTTGTGCTGCCAGATCCGCGACATGAGATCGCTTGTCACGCCGACGTATAACGTTCCGCGGCGTTGGCTGGCGAGCATGTACACGCACGGTCGTTTCGGGGCCATGCCCGAGATGATGCTCGAGGGCACTGACAGAAAGCCGTCGCGCGATCTCGGTGCGCAGCATGGATCCCGGCGTTCGCCGGGATGACGGTGGGGGGTGCAGCATCGAGTTGCGCGTCGTCTCCGGCGACATGATCGACGGCACCACCATCGTGCTGCTGCTGGAACGGCGCGACCCCGACGCCGTCGCGGCGCGTAAGGATCACGGCGAGCTGCCGACCATCGGGGAGTTCGCGGTCGCGGTGGCCGAAGCGACCACTGGCACAGCGGAATCCGGCCATACGGTCTATGTCGGCGGCGCGGACTATCTCGATGCTGAGGGGTTGCCACCGATCACCGCCGGTCCGTAAAACCGCCTGTGGCCGGGTATTTCGGCGAACTCGGCGTGGTGTGCGGACAATCGGGGGACCATGGAGATGTCAGCTTCCATTCCCGGCGTTGGTCAGAGAGGGTCTAGTCAGAACCTGGTGGTCGGTGGGAGGCCGATGCGATGACGGATGCGAATGACAACTGGATGGTGCCCGGCAAGGAGCTGCTGCTGGCAGCTTGCCGCGGGCTGCCCCACGAAGACCATCCGATGCTGGACGCAGCGGGCGAACTCACACAGCTGCATGTCATTCGGGAACGCACACCGGCTTGCGAGATGGCGAAAGTCGATCGGCGGCGCACCCAGTTGGTGCGGGCCATCGACCGGTGGGTCACGCTCGTCACGCCGGTACCGCTGGACAACGGCTACGTGCACTGCGAATCCGTCGGGCAGGTGGTGGACCGGCTGGCCGAATTGACCTCGCAGGCGATCCCGCTGTCCCAAGCGCCGGATCCGGTGTTCTACGACACCTGGGTACGCGTCGGCGAAATGGCCGACACCTACCAGGATTTGGTGGACGGGCTCTGCGCCGGTACACGCCGACCCCCCGCCCGCGGCTATTGGCTACCTGCGGACCCTTTCGAGCGACCTGCAAGCAGTCACTAGCGGCGTCCGAACAGGCGTAACCCCCGCCCGCGCCGACGCGGAAGCGTCGCGTACACCATCGTCATATCGGCGAACACCTCCGCTTCCTGCTCGCGGTCGACGCCGAATTCGTTGCGGCCCAGCACATGCTGCACCGACAGCGACGGGAGCAGCGCGGCCAGGCTGGGTGGCAGCGTGGCGGCCGGGTCGGACTCACCCTTGCCGTGCCCGAGCAGCATGTGCCCGATCTCGTGCAGGATGATGTGGTCGGCGTTGCGGTCGGTGGCGGCGCCGTCGTAGACGATGATGTCGTCGTGTTTGCGGGCTACCCACAAACCCTTTCCCCGGCAGCCCTTTTCGGCCAGCATCTCCGCCGAAACCGGACGCAGCGAAATGGAGCGCCCGCGGTACGCGGCGACATCGGCGAGGTACGCGTTGAGGCTCCACGGATTAGGTAGTGGCACTGTCCGGGTAGCGTCACCGAAGCGGGCTTCCATGCTGGTCATCGCGGCCCACATTACCCACCCGTACGCCCCCGCGTCACGTCCGTGACCGTTACGTCCGCGATTCGCCTAATGGGTTCGGATTCCCCGCAATTCGGGCGCCGGTTCTACAGCTCCGGAGCCGGGGTGATGTCCGCCTGCGGTTTGTTCGACGGCGGCTCGGACCCGGAGAAGCGCAGCGCGAGATAGTTGACCAGCCACAGCCCGACGCCGATGGCGAGCAGGACGCCGGCGATGGCGTACTGGTCCGGATTGCGGTCGGTGTAGGGGGTCACCAGGAACCCGCAGGTGAGCGCGCCGACGATCGGCAGCACCGTGGGCGTGCGGAAATGGTCGTGCTCCACCGGATCTCGGCGCAGTACCAGCACCGCGATGTTCACCACGGTGAACACCGCGAGCAGCAGCAGCGCGGTGGTACCGCCCAGCTCGGCGACCTTGCTGACGAAGAAGATGAGGCCGAGTGCGAGCACGGTGGTGAACAGGATCGCGATGTGCGGGGTGCGGCGGGAGTGGTTGACATTGCCGAGCTGCCGCGGGATGACCCGCTGCTTGGCCAGGCCGTAGAGCAGCCGGCTGGCCATCAGCATGTTGATCAGTGCCGTATTGGCGACCGCGAACATGGAGATGACGGCGAAGATGTGCGTCGGGAACCCGGGCGCGCCGACCTCGACCACTTGCAGCAGCGGCGTATCCCCCTTGGCGAGGTCCTCGACCGGAACCAGCGCGACGGCGGTGATCGAGACCAGCACATAGACCAGGACGGTGATCAGCAACCCGGTCAGCAGCACCTTCGGGAAGATGCGCGAGGGCTGTTTGCATTCCTCGGCCATGTTCACCGAGTCCTCGAAACCGACCATCGCGTAGAAGGCGAGGGTGGTCGCCACGATGACACCGCCCAGCGCCGAGCGGTCGCCGGTCTCGAACTCGGTGACGCGGCTGAAGTCGCCGTCGCCGAAACCCAAGGCCCACATGCCGATTCCGATGACGATCAGCAGGCCGGTCAACTCCACGCAGGTGAGCAGCACATTGATTTTGACGCCCTCGGAGACGCCGCGCAGGTTGACCGCGGCGAGCAGCAGCATGAACGCGAGCGCCACCAGCGTGACGCCGATTCCGGTGCCGAGATCGAGGTCGAAGGCCTCGGCGAAGTTGGCGGCGAAGGCGCGGGCCGCGGTGGCGGCCGAGGTGATGCCGGAGCTCATGACCGCGAAGGCGACCATGAAGGTGAGGAAGTGGATGCCGAACGCTTTGTGCGTGTACAGCGCGGCGCCGGCGGCCTGGGGATATTTGGTGACCAGTTCCAGATAACTGAGTCCGGTGACCAGCGCGATCAGGAACGCGACCACGAACGGCACCCAGACCGCGCCGCCGACATGGCCGGCGACCTTGCCGGTCAGCGAGTAGACGCCGCTGCCGAGGATGTCGCCTACGACGAAGAGCAGGAGCAACCACGGCCCCATCACCCGTTTGAGCGACGGTTGTTCTTGGGCAGCGGGTTCAGCGGTCACATCGGCCATGAGGGGTGCTCCTCTGTACGACATCCGGACAAAGGAGACTACCCGTTTCTGAGCGAAACTATTCGCAGGTCAGGGACTTTCGTGTCGTAGCGGTGATCTTCAGCCCTACTGCATCCCTTCGGCAATCTTCTCGATGCGGGCCGAGGAGTCGCGCGGGCTGAGGGCCATCGCCCGGAGTTGATCGAAGATCACGCCGAAGCGCCGGATCTCGGCGTGACCTTCGATGAGTTCGTCACCCGCGATGCCTTCGACGTACACCAGCTCCGGGTCCTCCGGCTTCGGGAAGTCCACCAGCGTGAACGAGCCCGCCATCCCCGGGTGCGCGCCCGCGTCGAACGGAAGTATCTGCAGGATAACGTTTTTCCGCTTGCCCTCCAGGAGCAGCTTCTCCAGCTGGCCGTGCATGACCTCCGGCCCGCCGACCACCCGCCGGATCGCGGCTTCGTCGAGGACGACCCACAGCTCCAGCGGGTCGTCCTTGCTGAGCACGCGGGCGCGTTCGATCCGGGCTTGGGCGCGGCTCTCCATGATGGAGGCCTCGACCTTCGGCATGGTGGTGTCGATGACCGCCATGGCGTACTGCGGGGTCTGCAGCAGGCCCGGGATATACGAGGTCTGGTAGTGCCGAGCCGAGAGCGCCTCGGCTTCGAAGTTGATGTACGCGGCGTAGACCTCGGTCAGGTTGCCTTCCCAGGGTCGCGACATTCCTGGTTTCTGCGCGTCCGTCAGCAAATCCAGGGCATACTTACGTCGTTCCTGTTCCACCCCGTACATATCGAGCAATGTCATCAGGGTGCGCCGCTGTGGACGGGCTTGGGCCGCCTCGATGCGATACAGCGTGGTGACATTGATCCCGGTCTTGCCGCTGACCTCTTCCTTGCTGAGCCCGACACCTTCGCGCATCTCGAACAGCAGCGCGGCCAGGCGGCGCAAACCCGCGGTGAGGACGGTGCGCTTGCCCGCCATGTAGACAGTCCTTTCCCAGTGCAAACGTGAGAGCTCACCCAGTGCAGCAGATTTGCGCGGGAAAAGTGGTCAGTTTGTCCGAGCGGGTTGCGGCCGACCCGGTTACGGCACCTTGACGGGGGAGTCGCAGCTGGCGGGCGGGTCGACCAGCGCGCAGTCGGAGGGTGCGCGCACCGGGACGTAGCCGGTGGGGACCCCGCCGGTGGCGATGATCCGGCGGTAGGTGTCGACCGCGTCGGTGGGGCGGCGCTCGAGGCCGGGGTCGGTGCGGACATCGACGGTATAGAGCCCGAAACGGGGTGTGTAGGAGCTCCATTCATAGTTGTCGGTGATCGACCAGTAGTTGTAGCCGACGACCTTCATGCCGTCGGCTTTCGCGCGTTGCAGCCAGTAGACGGTGTCGCTCAAATGGTTGGAGCGGGTGTATCCGTCGGCGCGGGGTTTGCCGTCCTCGGTGGGCATGCCGTTCTCCACGATCCACAGCGACTTGCCCGGGTACAGGCGCGAATAGTGTTGCAGCGCGAAGTAGATGCCCTCGGGGCTGATCGGTAGTTCCCACATGCCGCGGGGGCGATCGGCGGCCACGGAGCCGGGTGGTGTGTGTCCGAAGTAGTAGTCGATGCCGATGAAGTCGAGTTTGGCGGCGATGCGCTGCATGAGCGGACCGTTGACCTCGGCCTCGGCGCCGGCGACATAACCGACATTGCTGGTGACCATCGCGTCGGGCTGCACGCGATGGATGTAGTCGTAGATGGCGTTGTGCGCGTCGGCGACCCGGTTGAGCATCTGTTCGGGGTCGGTGTCGTTCTGCCGTGCCTCGTGCGTGATGTAGGCGACCGGCTCGTTGATGGTGACCCACACCGGATTTCGCTTGGCGAAACGATCGACCACCATACGGGCGCTGGCCAGCCACTGCTCGACCATGCCGGGGTTGCCCCAGCCCCCTTGGTCCTGCACCCAGCCGGGGTACACCCAGTGGTCGAGGGTCAGCATGGGGTGCATGCCGGCGTCGACGATCGCCTTGACCACCTGGTCGTAGAAGACGAATGCGTTCTCGTCCCACTTGTCCGGGGTGGGCTGCACCCGGGCCCATTCGATGCCGATGCGGAACACCTTCGAGCCCAGTCCGGCGGCGAGCTGGATGTCGTGGGCGTAGCGGGATCGGAAGTCCACGGAGTCCGCATAGCGGTCCCACTCCGGATTTGCCCCGATATAGCGCAGCCAGTTCGAGTCGGGTGCGGCGCCCTCGGATTGGAACCCGGACGCGGCCACACCCCACCAGAAGTTCGCGCCGAGCCCGGCGTCGGTGGCCGCGGCCGGTGCGACCGGTACCGCGGTGGTCGTGGCAGTGGGAAGCAGCGTGGCGGCGGTGACGAGCCCCACCAGGGCCAGGCGTTGCAGCCGGATGCGCACCAGAAGCCTCCTCCGGGACGAGAGTGTCGTGAATGTCCGAATGGAGAGTAGCTGGCAATTAGCTGATTTCCGGGGCTGTGCAGCGAGTGTCGCGAGATCTGCCGTATGACCTCTCGGCCCTGCGTCGCCGGAACTGTCCACGGCGTGGGAGTCGGGTGTGCCGAGGGCCGCGGGTGGGCGGTTGGCCGCGTTCAGCTACGGCTCAGCGCTGCTGTCCGTCCTCCGCGGCGCATCCGTGCTCGGGTCCGTCACCGACCACGGATGCGCCTCTCGATCACGAGCCCGGTGCCGCGTCGCTGATCGCGGTGCCGTAGCCTCTCGGATCATGCTGGACGGTTGCTATAGCGGGCAGTAGACGCGGCCGGTGAGTCCTTGAGCGTATCTAATGAGCGTGCCGAAGTTGTTGCTGTACAGCCGATGTCATGGCACCTGCGGTTTGCGAACGCACTCTTGCGTTCTTGCATCTGTAAGAGCATGATTCGGCTAGCGTAGTTGTGAACTACCAATCCGCGACACGGGATAACCGAATCGAGAGCCAATCATGTTGGTACACAGAGCGTTGGTGTCGGGTAATTTTCGGGTGAAGCCATGAGCGCCCCCACGGTGGGGGCGTTGCCAACGGCACCGCAATTGTTGTGCGCATTCCAGGGGCGCCGCTTCCTGGATCGGGAGTTGCTGCGCTCGGCGCACGCACTCGCGGAACTGCACGCACGGCGCAGTCAAGTGCGCGATGCGTTTCTTATCGCTGAAATCGATTGCCGTCGAACCGAACTCGTCGATGACATCAATGATTGGGTCGCGGCGGAGGTGCCGCAGCACCGCAATGGCGCGTCACTGCACACCGAAAGCCTCGGGGCGGTGGTCGATCGCATGGCGCGCAGCTGGGTCGATGCCAACAAGGCCATCGATGCCTCCGGGCCGCGCAGCGACAATACCCATAAACATTGGTACCACCTGGCAGAACTTGTTGACGGCTACACTGATCTGGTAACCGACGTGGCCGGAGGCCGACGTCGATTGCCGGAACAGTGACTCGGCACGACACGTCTTTCGTCCGGACAGTGACACTGCTCCAATAGCGTCACTGCCGGATATGGCGGCGTCCCTGACGGATTCATCCGACCAATGTTTCCGCCAGGATGCAAACGCCGCCGGCATTGACGGCGGGCGCAACGGGGCGCCCCGCCCGGCGTGCCGCGTGGTCGACTGGCGCGGCACGCCCGCCGCTGATTCGGGTTTCTATTCGGCAACCATGAATTCCGCCGAAGCCGCCGCGCGAATATCGATCTTGTTATGCGCGCGCATTCGAAGCAGCAATTCCGTCCAGGTCGGCGACCAGCCGAAATGTTTGCCGCACATGGAGATCAGCGATACTGCGGAATAGGCAGTAGCCAGATCGCTGCTATCGGCCAGGGCTTGGGCGATATCGAGCATGGTGGCGGCGGCAGTCGTTCGCAGCGTCCCCGGAAGTAGGGCGCGCTCCAGTTGCCGTGCCGGATGGCAGACCAGCACGCCGTCGGCGAGCGCGCCTGCCCGGCGCAGCGACTCGATCGTGGATTCCGGTTCATCCCAGCGAATTCCGGCTAGATACAGGTCGATGCCCGACTGCCGCCAGAGCGGTTCGGCACCCAACTCGGCCGCCACGGCCACTGCGGCGTTCCGACCGGCCGCCGACCACTGCGCCGCACCGGACAGCTGAGATACCAAGGCGGACAAGCGTTGTCGCGCGGGCAGGTCACGACCGGGCAACGTGAAGTCGCTCGCCGCCAGCAGCTGGCGCACCGCGGTCAGGAGGGCCGAGGGGTCGTCGGTGACAGTGGCGAGACTGACCAGCGTCTGCCCGCTCGCCCGCCACACACCCAGTTCGCTGAGGTCGCAGACGCGGCGCACCAGCTCGTCCGTCGTCTCGGGCGGACTCCACCGGCTCCACTGCGGCAACGCCGCGATCGCCAAGGACGCGAGCTGGGTATCGGTGCTGCGCGCCATCTCCAGGATCAGACTGGCCATGCGCCGACGCTGCTCGATCGGCAGCAGACGAGGCGCGAAATTCAGGATCTCCCCGGCCACCCCGGGATCGGTGGCGGCCTCGGTCAGCACCTCCCAGGCCACGGCCCGATCCAGCAGGAACCGGCACGCGAACACCACCGCGCGCCGCACATCCCGATGCTGGCCCGGCCGCTGCCAGATCTCCTGGAGCGCGGCCATCGCCTCGGGGGCGTGCAACTCGGCCAGCAGTCGCGCGCCCTCCTTGTTGGCGGTGATCTTGCGCGAGTTCAACAGGGGCGCCGCGGCGACCGCGAGCCGGTCGGGGGCAATGCCTTTCGCGCAGGTCGAGATGCTGCTCACCGCCACGCGGGCCCGATCGGAGTCGACGTGGCCGGCGAGCAGGGGGAGTGCGCGCTCGGGTTGTGCGCTACGCCCCAGCGCGGTCAACGCGGCTTCGGACACAGTGAGTTCGGGATGCTCGACATACCCGGCCAGGCGCTCGAAGCTGTCCGGCAGGCGGCCCAATCGCCGTACCGCCCAGGCTTTCTCCCACATCGAGGACTTGCGGTGGTCGGCGTGCGCGCTCAGCAGTCGCGCGTACTGCTCGACCTGGTGCGCGGTCCAGGCGCCGAACCCACCCGAAAAGGTCGGCACAAAGCGCACTTTCGAGGAAAGGAAGCGTCCCGGCGTGGCCGCGCCGAGCAGCGATTCGAGCAGATCGGTTCGGCGTGCGCCGATCAACCGCTGCACCGGCGGCAGGGTGATCAGGGAGCGGTCCCGCTTCAGCAATGCCGTCAGGCGATCGTCTCGGGTCGCCGGATTGCGCAAGGTGAGGTCGACCGCCCGGCGCACCACGGCGTCGTCGCTGGCCTCGCAGGCACGCAGCACCAAACGCTGCAGGTCCGCGACATTCCAGGCGCGTTTGTCCAGGCCCGAGGCGAGATCCAGGGTGAGGACCCAGTCGTCGCGAGCTGTGTCGTTGTCCAGCCGGCGCCGCAGCGCCTCGAACAAGCGCTGTTCGGCGCCGCGGGGGAGGTTCTCGTGCAGGCCCGAGAGAGGCAACCGGACGGTATGTGCGGCAAGCAGTTCCATCGAGCGCAGTGCGGTATCGGCGAAAGCTTGGTCGCCGGCCGGGCCGACCGCGCGAACCAACAGCAGGCGGGCGAGCGCGCCGACGGTGGCCGTGGTGCCGTACGAGCGGTCCCGCGCCTGCAGCGCGTCACCGCACAGCTGTTCCAGAGCGGGGAGGTGTTCGATGCGGAGCAGGGTCGGGGGCACCGCGGCGAGGGCCTGTAAAGCCTGGGCGCGCACGGGATCCTGTTCATTGCGCAACCGGCGCAGTAGTTCCAGGAGCGCGCCGAGGACCGCTGGGTCCCGGGTACCGAAGGCGGAGGTGATCAGCAGTGGATAGGCGTACGCGCGTTCGTCGGCGGTGGGCCGGCGGATAGCTTCGGCCAGCACGGGTTGTGCCTCGTCCCAAGGCAATCGGGCGGTGAGCCGGTCGCGGACCGCCTGCACCTCGGAGCCGCCCGGCCGGCCGAGCAGTTCCCGCGCGAGCTCGGCGCGTTCCTGCCGGGGGAGCAGGTCGAGCAGGGTCGAGTCGAAGGCGGCCGGATCGACACCCGGGCGGGCGAAGACGGCGCGCACGACAGCGGTCCGGCGGGACGGCGCGAGCGCCCGGAGAAAACTCGCACGGTGGTAATGGGGGTAGACAGCACAGAGGGCGATCAGACGCTCATCGGGCAACTCGCGCAACGCGAGCCACAGGGCCTTTCCGAACAAACCGGCGCCGTGGCCGGACGGGTGCAACACGAGCGCGACCACGGCATCCAGGTCGTGGCGGGCCAGGCGGCCACCGATGGGCTGGAGCTGATGGACCGTGGTGTGCCGGATCGCGCGCGCCGCCAAGGCGAGTAGCCGTCCGGGCTGGTGTTCGGCGGCGGTCCGCGCACAGGCGCCGACCCGCGACCACAGCTCCTGCCACTCGGATTCGGTGGCGGCGGTGGCGAGTTCCTCGGCGTAGTCGAGCACGATTCCGATGTGCCTGCGGCCCAGGGCGGGCCAGTCCGGCACCGCGTATGCGAGCTCTGGCAAATACTTGGCGACTGTCAGGTCGGAGCAATACGGCAGGATTCGCGCGGCCTCGCCATCGCCGTAGAGCCGCCGGATCTCGGGCAGCAGTGGGTCGGCCACATAAGAGCCCTTGGCTCGGGCCAAGGCGCGGTACATCGCGCGGCGGGTCCGATGCGACATCCGAGGTAGGCGATCGATCAGCGCTTCCAGCTCGACTTCGGAGCGCACCAGTGCGTTCACCGCGCGAGCCGCCAACTCCGGGGATTCCGAATCGAGGCGGCGCAGCAGGAATTCCCGCTCACCCGCGACCACCGCCAGATGGATGGCGAGCACCTGTTCGTAGTGCCCGCGCTCGGTCAACTCGGCCAGCAGACCCGTGAGCTCCCCGGTCCCCCGCAGGCGCAGTGCGCAGGTCGCGACCGCGCGGCGCCGCGCAGGTACCGACAGCGCTTCGATCTCCTTCAGCAACTTGGTCGCCGTGGATGCCACTGCGCCACCACCCCCTTCATCGTTTCCCCAGGCCAGGTGGCCTCGAACACCCTGGCGATGCTAGGCGATCCCCTGGCCCGCCGCACCGGCTTTTCGGTCCGGATTCAGCGGCTGAGCTGAGCCTCGAACGAGATGCGGTCGCCGCGGTAGAGGGCGCGGACACGTTCGATCGGTGCGCCGTCCTGGTCGAGGCTGCGGCGGTTCAGCAGCAACAGGGGTAGGGCGGTGGTGCATTCGAGCAGCGCGGCTTCGCGCGGGGAGGCGAGAACGGTTTCGATGCGTTCGGTGGCGGAGGTGTAAACGACACCGGTGGCGCGGACGGCCGCGTAGAGCGAGGTGGTGGGGTCGTAGTCGGCGCGCAGGCCGGCGAAGCGGGCGCGCGGGAGGTAGGTGCTTTCCAAGCCGATGCGTTCACCGTCGGCGAGCAGGACGCGTTCCAAATGCATGACCGGGGTGCCAGGGGTGAGGCCGAGCGCTTGCGCGGTGTCGGCGTCGGCGGGGATGTCGTCGAAGCTCACCACGACGCGGCCCGGGACGCGGCCGAGGCTGATCGCGCCCTCGGTGTAGGACCGCAAGGAGAGGGGCTGCACCATTTTCGGGCGGGACACCACGGTGCCGCGGCCCTGCCGCCTAATGCGTCCCTCCACCAGGAGGTCGCGCAGCGCCTGCCGGACCGTCTCCCGGGCCACCTCGAAGCGGACGGCGAGATCTCGCTCGGAGGGGACGGGATCGCCCTCCTCGAGTTCGGCGAGGATGCGCTCCAGCTCGGTTCGCACCACATAGGACTTCAGCTGCCGCGCGGGGAGCGCCAATTCCTCACTCCCACCTGGCATTTCGGCTGATGCGGCACCCGTCATCTCGGTTGCTTCCATGCCGCCAGCGTACCCGTGATTGGTCTATACCAATTGTTAACCTAGCGTTCGCACAGGAAACACCCGTTGGTCTAGACCATTGGTCACCATGGTCCTCATGCGATTGGTCATCATCGGAGGTGGAATCCTCGGCACCGCCCACGCGCTCGCCGCGGTCGGCCGCGGCCACGAGGTCGTGCAGCTGGAACGGGAGCCGGAGGCGCGGGGCGCCACCGTGCGCAACTTCGGATTGGTGTGGGTGTCCGGGCGGTCCGCCGCCGAACTCGACCTGACGCTGCGGTCGCGGGAGCTGTGGGAAGAGATCGGCGGGAAGGTGCCCGGTGTCGGGTTCCGCGCGGCGGGCTCGATCACGCTGGTGCGCACCCCCGAGGAACTGGCCGTCGCCGAAGCGGCCGCGGGGTCGCCGAGCGCTCGAGCCCGTGGTTTCGAGCTGCTCGACACCGACCGGGTGCGGGCGATCAACCCCGCGCTGCGCGGCAAATTCCTTGCCGGACTGTATTGTTCGACCGATGCCGCGGTGGAGTCGCGCCAGGCGCTGCCTGCTCTGCGCGCATATATGACCGCCACCGGCCGCTACACCTTCCATGCGAGCACCGAAGCGCGGTCGATCACCGATAACGGTTCCACTGCAACGGTTCTCGATGACCAGGGGCGGACCTTCGAGGCCGACCTGGTGCTGGATTGCCCGGGCGCCGCGCACACCGGCCTGACCCGGGAACTGGTCGGCGCCATTCCGGTGCGCCGGGTGCGGTTGCAGATGATGCAGACCGCCCCGCTGGGTGAGCCACTGACCACCGCCATCGCCGACGGCGACAGCTTCCGCTATTACCCGGGCTTCGCCGGGCCGGAAGTGGACGCCCTGAATGCCGAACAGTCCCAGGCCGCGACCGCCGCCGAACACAAGATGCAGCTGCTGTGCGTGCAGCGCCTGCACGGCGGCCTCACCATCGGTGACACGCATGAGTATGCGGAGCCTTTCGCGTTCGACGTGGATGAGGCGCCCTACGAGCACCTCACCCAGGTCGCCGAGGAACTGCTGGGACGCAAACTGCCGCAGGTGGTCCGGCGCTGGGCCGGTGTGTACAGCCAGTCGATCGATCCGAACGCGATCGTCACCCGCGCCCAGGCTTCCGAACGGGTCTGGGTGATCACCGGGCCCGGCGGCCGCGGCATGACCCTCGGACCCGCCCTCGGCGAGCAGACCGCCGACCTACTGAATCTGTGAGGAATACCGTGCCGGACAAGGATATTCAGCTCGCGGTCTTCGATATGGCTGGGACCACCGTCGCAGACGGCGGCCTCGTAGTGCGCGCCTTCGAGGCCGCCGCGACCGCAGTGGGACTCGAAACCGAAGGCCCGCAACGGGATCGGGCGCGCCAGTATGTGGTCGACACCATGGGGCAGTCCAAGATCGTGGTGTTCCGGGCGCTGTTCGGCGACGAGGACAAGGCGCAGGAGGCCAACCGGGCCTTCGAAGCCGCCTACGACGCGTTGATCGAAGAGATCGGCGTCAGCGCGATTCCCGGGGCCGTCGAAACGTTCGAGAAGCTGCGGGCCGCGGGCATCAAGGTCGCGCTGACCACCGGGTTCAGCCGCGGCACCCAGGACAAGCTGCTGACCGCGCTGGGCTGGAACGACATCGCCGATCTCACCCTCGCGCCCGCCGAGGCCGGCCGCGGTCGTCCCTACCCCGACCTGGTTCTCACCGCACTGCTGCGACTGGGTGCCGATGCCGTGGATCGCGTTGCGGTGCTGGGGGATACGACCAGCGACATCGCGACCGGCCTGGCCGCGGGCGCACGGATCGTCGCGGGCACCCTGACCGGCGCGCACGACGAGGAGCAGTTGCGGGCCGCCGGAGCAACCCACGTGGTGCCCTCGGTTGCTGAGTTCGCCGAGCTCATCCTCTCCGAAACCACCTGACCGACCTGTCCCTGCGAACCCCCACTTCACCGAAGCGAAAGTTGTTCAACCGTGCGTACTTCCACAACGCGCCTCTCCAAGCTCGCCCTGCTGCTGGCTGCCGTCTCGACGGTCTCGCTTACCGCGGCCTGCGGTGGCACCGGCACCAGCGGCTCCGGCGAGCAGACCGTGACCGTCTACTCCGCCGACGGCCTCGACGGCTGGTACAAGTCCCAGTTCGAGAAGTTCAAGGCCAAGACCGGAATTTCGGTCAATATCGTGGCCGCGGGCTCCGGCGAGGTGGTCAACCGGGTCGAAAAGGAACAGTCCAACCCGCAGGCCGACGTTGTCGTGACGCTGCCGCCGTTCATCCAGAAGGCCGACGCCGCCGGGCTGCTGCAGCCGATCGGCGTCGACACCTCCGCGATCGCCGACTCCGAGAAGGACCCGAAGGGCAAGTACGTCAGCCTCGCGGGGAACTACCTGAACTTCATCGCCAACTCCACGGTCGACCCGTCCAAGCTCACCTGGGACGACCTGCTGAAGCCGGAATACAAAGGCAAGCTGCAGTATTCGACGCCCGGCCAGGCCGGTGACGGCACCGCTGTGCTGATCCTGCTGCAGGCGCTGCGCGGCAAGGACGGCGCCCTGGAATACCTGAAGGCGTTGCAGGCCAACAATGTCGGCCCGTCTTCCTCGACCGGCAAGCTGCAGCCCAAGGTCGACAAGGGCGAGCTGCTCATCGCCAACGGCGACATCCAGATGAACATGGAGTCGATCAAGTCCAAGGGCTCGAAGTTCAACATCTTCTTCCCGGCCTCGGCCGACGGCAAGAAGCACACCGTCTCGCTGCCCTACTTCATGGGCCTGGCCAAGGGCGCCCCGCACGCCGACGCCGCCAAGAAGCTGATGGAGTACCTGCTCAGCAAGGACGTGCAGGCCACCCTCGGTCCCGACGCCTACGCCGTCTCGGCCCGTAAGGACTTCGCCGAAGTCACCCCGACCGGCACCGGGCCCACCCCGGCCGCGCTGATCAAGGGCGTCGAGGTCGTGCATCCGGACTGGTCGAAGGTGATCAGCGAACTCGATGCCGACGTCGCCGCCTACCAAAAGGCCACCGGCAGCTGATCGTTCAGCCCGATCCCCGTCACCCCGGCGAACGCCGGGGCCCACCGATGGATCCCGGCGTTCGCCGGGATGACGGGGTGAGGGTGACATAGAAGGAGACGGACCTCATGAACGTCGGTGACGCGCTGACGAAATCCACCACCGGTACCCGGGTGTCCTCGGTCGTCGAACCCGCCATTGTGTTCGACCGGGTCGGGGTGCGGTACGGCACGGGCCGCAAGGCCACGGTCGCCCTGGCCGATTTCACCCTGCGCGTCGCCGCCGGGGAGACAGTCGCCCTGCTCGGGCCGAGCGGATCCGGCAAGTCGACCGCGCTCAAGGCCCTGGCCGGATTCGTCCGGCCGACCTCGGGCGCGGTCCGGCTGGCCGGCCGCGACGTCACCGACCTCTCACCCGCCAAGCGCGGGATCGGCGTGGTCGTGCAGTCCTACGCTCTGTTCCCGCACATGACGGTGCACGGCAACGTCGCCTTCGGGTTGAAGGCACATCGGGTGCCGCGCAAAGAGATCGACGCGCGGGTGACCGAAGCGCTGGAAATGGTCGGGATGGGCACGTACGCCAAACGACTACCCCGCGAACTGTCCGGCGGCCAGCAGCAGCGGGTCGCGATCGCCCGCGCCCTGGCCATCCGGCCCAAGGTGCTGCTGCTCGACGAACCCCTCGCCGCCTTGGACGCGCAACTGCGCCAATCCATGCTCGGCGAACTCCAGCAGCTGCGAAAAGCCCTGCCGGACACGGCGATGCTTTACGTCACCCACGATCAGGCCGAGGCGCTGGCGCTGGCCGACCGCATCGCGGTGATGCGAGACGCTCGGCTCGTCGACATCGATACCGCCGAAAACCTCTGGCAGCGCCCACCCAGCGACTTCACCGCCGCTTTCCTCGGCGGCGCGAACCTGGTGCCCTGCACCGTGAACCACATCTCCGGCGACGCCGCCCTCGTCACCGCCGGAAAACACACCCTGCGGGCGAAAGCGCCGAAACCCGGTGTCGGCAAAGCCGCTTGGGCTCCGGACGCCGAAGCCCTGCTCTGCGTCCGGCCCCACACCCTCACCGTCGGCGCCACTACAGACCGGGACGCCCTCCGCGCCACCGTCATCGCCAGCGTCTGGCGCGGTGCCTCGACCCGCCTGCAACTGTCCGTCGACGGCCTGCCCGGCGAAATCGCCGCCGACGTCCCGGGACACCTCGCCGCCGAGCTCGATTCGATTGTCGGCGTGCGCTTCCCGGACCCGACGGGGGTTCTCATCCCCACCGAGGTCGGCACCCAAGCTCCCGCCCCAGTGGCCGGTGCGGATGAGACGGGACCGCGGGCATGAGGGGGCCCGCGGTTCCTCCCACCACCCAGGCGAACAGCGGGAACGACGCCCGCTCCGTCGCGCAGCCTTCTCGGATACCGATCGCGTCCGACGCCCGTCATGCAGACGTGCCCTCGACCGGCGAGCCCGCAGTGCTCCCCGCCCGTGATCCGGCGGTGGTTCCTGCCGGTGGTCCCGCAGTTCCTCCTGCCACCACCCAGGCGAAGAGCGGGCACGACGCCCGCTCCGTCGCGCAGCCTTCTCCTATACCGATCGCGTCCGACGCCCGTCATCCAGACGTGCCTTCGACCGTCGAGCCCGCAGTGCTCCCCACCCGTGATCCGGCGGTGCTCTCTGCCGGTGGTCCTGCGGTGGTTCCTGCCGGTGGTCCTGCGGTGGTTCCTGTTGGTGGTCCTGCGGTGGTTCCTGTTGGTGGTCCTGCGGTGGTTCCTGTTGGTGGTCCTGCGGTGGTTCCTGTTGGTGGTCCTGCGGTGGTTCCTGTTGGTGGTCCTGCGGTACTCCCTGCCGGTGGTCTCGCGGTGCTTCCTGCCCGTCATCCCGGCAGGCTGTCGGCCGGGGTCGAGGCGCGGACCTCGGAGGTGGGCACGGATTCGATTGCGCGCGTTCAGGATCTCGTCCGAGAACGTGCCGCGACGCGGGGGCAACTTTTCCGCCGCAGCGGTCACGCGGGTGAGCAGGGCTCGGCGGCTCCCGCTGTCCCGGGCCGTGGAGCGTTCCTCGATGAGGCCAACCCGCCTTCCCTGCGGGAGCCGGAACCCGGAGAGCCCACGGAACCCCGAGGCGTGAGCCAGGTTTCGGCGGAAGCGCGACGCGAGGGCGAGGAGCGGTCATGAATGCTCCTGCTCTTCTGGAACAGCCGGTCGAAGTGGCCGACTCGCCTCCGCCTGCGGCGCGGCGTAGTTGGCGGCCGGTGTTGTGGACGTTGCCGCCGGTGCTGATCGTCCTGATCATTGCCGTCTATCCGATTACGCGGGTGCTGGCGGAGTCGACTGTCACGCCTACCGGTCGCGGCACCTCGGTGTGGACGGATGTTCTGGGCTCGGAGGCGTTCCGTAAGGCCTTGTGGCGCACCGTTTCCATCGCTGTCGTGTCTACAGCGGGATGCCTGGTGCTCGGGACTTTCCTCGCGGTGGTGCTGGCCTTCGTGCCGTTCCGCGGGTCGGCGGTGGTGGGCAGGCTCATCGATACCGTGCTGACGCTGCCCTCATTCCTGGTGACCTTGGCGTTCACCTTTCTCTATGGCACGGCAGGAGCGGTGAACGCGCTGATCACCGAGATCACAGGCCGTCAGACGCCACTGCTGAACTTTCTCACCACCCCATGGGGCGTGATAGCCGCAGAGATCACCTTCTTCACCCCGTTCGTGGTGCGGCCGCTGCTCGGCGCGTTCGCGCAGCTGCCTCGCGAACAGCTCGATGTCGCAGCGAGTTTGGGGGCTTCGCCGTGGCGGGTGCTGCGGCAGGTGGTGTTGCCGGAAGCCTGGCCCGCGATGGCGGCGGGTGGAAGTCTCGTACTCCTGTTGACGCTCAACGAGTTCGGCATCGTGCTGTTCACTGGTGCGAAGGGCGTCCTGACGCTGCCCGCCATGATCTATACCCGCGGCATCGTCACCTTCGACCTGCCCGGCGCGGCGGTGCTCGCCACCGTGCAGGTGGTGCTTTCCCTCACCTTGTACGGGGCCTACCGAATCGTGTTCGCCCGCTTCACTTCCCGGAAAGGACACTGACCATGCTGGTGTGGACCCGCACCGGTAAAGCGGTGGTGCTCACCGTTTTCGGGCTGGTGCTGACCGTCGTGTTCATCGCCCCGATCGCCACCGTCGTCGCGGCGGCACTGGCAGGCAGTTGGACCGGGCCGCTGCCGTCGAACCTCGGTTTCGCCAACTTCAGCCAGGCGCTGACCGGCGATGACGCGGCCAGCCTGTCGGTGAGTCTGCAAACCGCCCTGCTCTCCGGCGCTCTCGCGCTGATCCTCGGCACCTGGGCGGCACTGGCGGCCCGCGAAGCCCCCGGCTGGTGCCGGCGCCTCACCGACGCGGTGTTCCACCTCCCGGTCGCGGTGCCCTCGGTCGCCATCGGCCTGGGTGTGCTGATCGCGTTCAACGAGCGCCCGATCCTGCTCGGCGGCACCAAATGGATTGTCATCCTGGCCCATTCGGTCCTGGTCCTGGCCTACGCTTTCAGCGCCGTCTCCGCCGCCCTGGACCGTCTCGACCCCGGCTACCGCCAAGCCGCCGAATCCCTTGGCGCAGGCCCGGTCCGAGTCCTCTGCCAGATAACCCTGCCCCTGTTGCTGCCCGCACTCGGCGCCGCGGCGGGCCTCTCGATCGCCCTCTCCATGGGCGAACTCGGGGCCACCATCATGGTCTACCCAGCCACTTGGCGCACCCTCCCGGTCACCATCTTCGGCCAGACGGATCGCGGCGAAATCTTCACCGCCGCAGCAAGTACCAGCCTCCTGGTCCTGGTCACCCTGGTCTCCCTGGTGCTACTCGGCCGCCTGCGCGGACGCGCCGCCGTGCGTTAGCGCCCCGCCGTCCCGGCATGCTTCGTGGCGGGACCCAGCGGTTTCCATAGCTTGCGCCGGCGTCCAGGCCAGTGGCACATGCGCCGAGTGGCACACAGGCGAGGGGCTACTCGAACGTTCCCGCAGCCGTGTGCCTCTCGGCGTCAAAACGGCCTCGCGGAGGCGACGTCCCCGCCGCCTTCGCCGCTGTCGGCGCGGGAGAGGTGATGGTTGCAGGCGTCGCCTGGGCCCAGCGCCGCAAAATCACCGGGGGATGGGGGTGTGGTGGGTGGTTGTAGGTGCCGTGTGGCATTTGGCGGCAGTGGGGGGTGCAGGGATACAGGGGTGGGCGGATCGATGGGCGGGTGGGTGGCGGCCGGACGACGGTGGGCGGGCACGTGTCGCGCTGTTCTTGTTAATCCCCTATTACTGAAGGTGGTTGGTGTCCGACTCACTGCTCGCGACTGTGCTGGCGCTGATTTCCGCGCTGATGCACGCCTCGTGGAATGCCGCCGTGAAATCCGGCACCGACCGGCTCACCTCGATGGGCATGGTCGACGCGACCGCCTTGGTGGTGTGCGCTGTGGCCGTACCGTTCGTGGCGCCGCCGAACAAAGAGGCCTGGATATTTATCGGGATCTCCACGGTGCTCAATACAGTGTTCAGGCTGTTCATGATCAAGGCGTATCAGCTCGGGGACTTCGGCCAGATGTATCCGATCATGCGCGGTGTTCCGCCCCTGGCTGTCGCGGTGCTTTCCGTTGTGGCGCTGAATCAGTCGTTGACTGCGCTGGCGTGGGCCGGGGTCGGCCTGGTGTCGATCGGCGTGGTCAGCCTTGTTCTGTCGAACAAGGTGGGGGCCGTCCGGGTTCTGCCGGTCACCTATGCGGTTCTCGCCGGACTCGCGATCGCCGGATACACCGCCTCCGACGCGGGCGGAGTGCACGCGGTGCACAGTCTGGCCAGCTACCTGGTCTATCTCTTCTTGATCGAGAGCATTCCGATCCCGGCTCTGGCGATCGCTGTCCGCAAGCAGGAAGCATTCACCTATGCCCACCGCAATTGGAAGGTCGGCTTGTTCGGCGGCGTCAACGCGCTGCTGTCGTATTCGCTGATCCTGTGGGCGCTTTCGCTCGCCCCGGCCGCGAAAGTCGAAGCGCTGCGCGAAACCAGCGTCGTGCTCGCCGCGGGTATCGGTGCGCTGGTGTTCAAGGAATCGTTCGGCCGCAGCCGCGTGATCTGCTCGATCGTGGTGGCCGCCGGGATCGTCCTGATCAGCATTTGACCGGTGCGTCGCAGCACCCGCCGCGCCCGGACGCGCAACTAGGATCGATCAGGTGTCCTTGCTCCCGTTGATTTTCACCGCCGGCTGGGCGAGCGGCATCAACGCCTACGCCGTGGTGCTGCTGTTCGGTCTGTTCGGTATCACCGGCTTGTCCGACGACGTTCCGGAAGGCTTGCAGCGCCCCGACGTTCTCATCGCGGCGGGCGTGCTGTTCCTGGTCGAGGCGGTCGCCGACAAGATCCCGTACTTCGATTCGTTCTGGGACTCCATCCACACCGTTATCCGCCCGGCCTCGGGCGCGGTCGTCGCCGCGTTGCTGGCCGGATCGGACGGTTCGTTGCCGCAACTGGGTGCCGCGGCGGTCGGTGGGACGACGGCGCTGGTCAGTCACCTGGTCAAAGCCGGGCTCCGGATGGGGATCAACACCTCACCCGAACCCGCCAGCAACATTATTGTCAGCACCCTCGAAGACCTCGGCGTCGCGGGCGTCATCACCCTGGCCGTGTTCCACCCGCTCCCGGCCGCCATCATCGCCGGAGTCCTGCTGATCATCGGAATCGTGCTGGTTGTCTTCTTGGCCAAGCGAATTCGGCGATCGTGGCGTCGGTTCCGGCAATGGTGGGAGTCCCGGCAGCGCCCGGCACTGCCGGGGTAGTTACCGAACTTGGGGTGCGACCTTCTCCCCGAGCAGTTCGATATTGCGAATCACCTTGTCGTGCGGGAGCGTTCCGACGCTGGTGTGCAGCATGAAACGGTCCAGCCCGAGGGTGTCGCGGATATCGGCGATCTTCTCCGCCACATAGTCGGGCGTGCCGACGAACAGCGAACCGCTTTGGGAGCGAAGGCCATCGAACTGCTGACGGGTCATCGGGCCCCAGCCGCGCTCCCGGCCGATCTGGCTCATCGCCGCCGCGTAGGGCTCGTAGAAATCGGTGATCGCCTGCTCGTCGGATTCGGCGATGTAGCCGTGGGCGTGCACCGCGACCGGCTGCTTCTCATGGCCACCCTCGGCCAGCGCCCGGTGGTACAGGTCGACGAGGGGCTTGAAGCGGGCAGGCTCCCCGCCGATGATCGCGATGGCCAGCGGCAGACCGAGCAGACCCGCGCGGATCACCGATTCGGGACTACCGCCGACGGCGATCCAGACCGGGAGCGGGCGCTCGTCGGTGCGCGGGTAGACGATCGCATCCCGCAGCGGCGGGCGGAACTTGCCCGACCAGGTGACCGGGCCTTCGTCGCGGATATGCAGCAGCAGGGCCAGCTTCTCCTCGAAGAGTTCGTCGTAGTCGGACAGGTCGTAGCCGAACAGCGGGAAGGATTCGGTGAAGGAACCGCGTCCGGCCATCAGTTCGGCGCGGCCGTTGGACAGTCCGTCCAGGGTCGCGAACTCCTGGTAGGCGCGCACCGGGTCGGCGGAGCTCAGCACGGTGACCGCGCTGGTCAGCTGGATCCGCTCAGTACGTGCCGCGATCGCCGCCAGCACCACGGCGGGTGCGGAGGCCGCGAAGTCTTTACGGTGATGCTCGCCGACGCCGTACACGTCGAGGCCGACGCGTTCGGTCGCCACGGCCTCTTCCACCACTTCGCGCAGCCGCTGCCCGGCACTCGGCGCGGGGCGGTCGCCGACCGGCATGACCTCGGCGAATGTCGTCATTCCCAATTCCACGGCGGGGTCCTTGTCTGTGAGTGAGCACCTTGTCCAGCAGCTTAAACGGACCTTGGTCCGTATCTATTCCGGGTGTGGGTTCGCGAGGGTGCTGGCAGGTGCGGCCAGGAACGGACCGATAGTCTGTTCAGATGGCAGTTCGCACCCGCAAACCCCTCGTCCCCGGCACGCAGTCGCCCATCCGTGAGGTGCCCCGCTCCATCGAGCGGCCCGAGTACGCGTGGAAGAAGACCGTGAACGAAGGGCGCGAGCCCTGGGTGCAGACCCCCGAGACGATCGAGAAGATGCGGGTCGCGAGCAAGATCGCGGCGCAGGCGCTCGAAGCGGCCGGTAAGGCGGTGGCGCCGGGCGTCACCACCGACGAACTGGACCGGATCGCCCACGAATTCCTGTGCGACCACGGGGCCTACCCCTCCACGCTGGGCTACAAGGGTTTCCCGAAATCCTGCTGCACCTCGCTCAACGAGGTGATCTGCCACGGCATTCCGGACTCGACCGTGATCGAGGACGGCGACATCGTCAACATCGACGTCACCGCCTACATCGACGGCGTGCACGGCGACACCAACAAGACCTACCTCGCGGGTGACGTCGACGAAGAGGTGCGGTTGCTGGTGGAGCGCACCGAAGAGGCCACCATGCGGGCTATCAAAGCGGTGCGGCCCGGGCGTGCGCTGAACGTGATCGGGCGCGTCATCGAGTCCTACGCCAACCGCTTCGGCTACGGCGTCGTGCGCGACTTCACCGGCCACGGCGTCGGCCCCACCTTCCACAGCGGCCTGGTCATCCTGCACTACGACCAGCCCGCCATCGACACGGTCATCGAAGAGGGCATGACCTTCACCATCGAGCCGATGATCAACCTCGGCGGCATCGACTACGAGATCTGGAACGACGGCTGGACCGTGGTCACCAAGGACCGCAAGTGGACCGCCCAGTTCGAGCACACCCTGGTGGTCACGGCGAGCGGCGCTGAAATTCTCACGCTTCCGTGAGGCGGCGCTCCGAGCGTATGCAGTTCGTGCAAATTTCCGCTGAAATGGGCGATCTGGGCCAGATCGCGGCGAGAAGTGCACGAATTGCATACGGCGACCCCGCTCGGAACGCTGGAGCGCCTGCGCGGTGAAGGGTGCGTTGCTCGTCGCTGGGACTACCTCTGACGCCGGGAAAAGCGTTGTGGTGGCAGGGCTTTGCCGGATGCTGGCGCGGCGCGGGGTCAAGGTCGCGCCGTTCAAGGCGCAGAACATGTCCAACAACTCCGTTGTCACCCTGGACGGCGGGGAGATCGGGCGGGCGCAGGCCTTGCAGGCGCAAGCGTGCGGGCTGGAGCCTAGCGTGCGCTTCAATCCTGTGCTGCTGAAACCAGGCAGCGATCGCCGTTCCCAGCTCGTGGTGCGCGGCAAGGCGATCGGCACCGTCGGCGCGCGGGACTACTTCCAGCACCGGCAGGATCTGCGCAAGGTCGTTGCCGCCGAACTGGATTCGCTGCGCGCCGAATTCGATGTGGTGATCTGCGAGGGCGCGGGTTCACCCGCCGAAATCAACCTGCGCGCCACCGACTTGGCGAACATGGGCCTCGCACGGGAGGCTCAACTCCCGGTCGTCGTGGTCGGCGACATCGATCGCGGCGGCGTGCTGGCCCACCTGTTCGGCACCGTCGCCATCCTGGAACCCGAAGACCAGCAACTGATCTCGGCCTTCATCATCAACAAGTTCCGCGGCGACGTCGAACTCCTGAAACCCGGCCTGGACAGCCTCACCGACCGCACCGGCCGCCCCACCCTCGGCGTCATCCCGTTCGCCGAAGACCTCTGGATCGACGCCGAAGACTCCCTGAGCACCCTCGCCGACGCCCCCGTCGGCCGCCCCCGCCCACCGCTCGGCACCGAATGGCTCACCATCGCCGCCATCCGCCTGCCCCGCATCTCCAACTCCACCGACATCGAAGCCCTCGCCTGCGAACCCGGCGTCGCGGTCCGCTGGGTCACCGAACCCTCCCGCCTCACCGACGCCGACCTCGTCATCCTCCCCGGCAGCAAAGCCACCGTCTCCGACCTGGAATGGTTGCGCCACACCGGATTAGCCGCCGCCCTCCAATCCCGCGCCGCCGCCCATCGCCCCATCCTCGGCATCTGCGGCGGCTACCAAATGCTCGCCAAACGCATCCTCGACCCCATCGAATCCGGCGCAGGCTCCGTCGAGGGCCTCGGCCTACTCGACCTAGAAATAGAGTTCGCCAACCCAAAGGTGCTGCGCCGCAACAGCGGCCACACCGTCACTGGCGACCGATCGATTCGCGGCGCCGCGGCTGCCGGTGGTCGGCCGGAATTTGGCGCAGGCGCTGGCGATCGATCGATTCGCAGCGCCGCGCCCCCTGGTGGTCGGCCGGAACTTGCCACAGCCGCTGGTGACCGATCGATTCGCGGCGCCGCGGCTGCCGGTGGTCGGCCGGAATCTGCCGCAGGCGCTGGCGATCGATCGATTCGCGGCGCCGCGGCTGCCGATAGTCGGCCGGAATTTGGCGCAGGCGTTGGTGACCGGTCGATTCGCAGCACCGCGGCTGCCGGTGGTCGGCCGGGATCTGCCGCAGGCGCTGGCGATCGATCGATTCGCGGCACCGCGGCCGCCGATGGTCGGTCGGAATTTGCCGCAGCCGCTGGCAGCGGGGCGACCGCGGGCCTCGCCGGTGTCCCGGACTCGCTGGACACCGCAGGAATTCCGGTGCAGGGCTACGAAATCCACCACGGCCGCGTCACCCACACCGGCGACCAACCCTGGTTCCAGCTGGCGGGCGAACCCGAGGGCAGCGTCCGCGGCCCGGTCTGGGGCACCCACCTGCACGGCCTGATGGAATCCGACGCCTTCCGCCGCAACTGGCTCCACGAGGTCGCCACCGCCGCCGGCCGCTCAGGTTTCGTTGTCGCCGAAGATGTTTCGGTAGCGTCAGTCCGCTCCGCCCAACTAGACCTACTCGCGGACCTGATCGAGCAGCACCTCGACATCACCGCAATCGAAAAACTCATAGCCCAGGGCGCACCCCCAGACCTCCCGACGATCACCGCTGCCTTGCACCCCGCCGTGCCGCGCTGACCGCCCGCCGCGCCAGTTTCCGTTGCCGCCGAAGATGTTTCGATCGCCGAGGTCGATGCTCTGTCCGGCGTTCCGTCGACGCCGTAGCCATGCCCACCGCCGATCCGGTAGCGTCCGCCGATCCGGCAGCCCCCGCTGATCCGGTAGCGCCGCTGATCCGGCGGTGCCCGCCGATCCGGCAGCCCCCGCTGATCCGGTAGCGCCGCTGATCCGGCGGTGCCCGCCGATCCGGAAGCGGCGGCTGATCCGGCGGTGCCCGCCGATAAAAGTGGGACTGACCGAGGCGGATCGCGAGATGGCCCCTCGCTGGTGTCCCGCCTTTGCAGGCCTCACCCGCTAGGAACGTCTACCCAGCCGCGGTCCCCTGAGTGGCACATGAGTGTGGCATCGGCCGAGTGGCACCCCATGGTGTGCCTCTCGGTGGGCCGGGGTCGGGGCCGGGAAGTGTTCGACAAAGGCTGCTCGAGTTGGATTCCGCCGATGCAGAAGGCGAACTGGCATACGGGCTCTGGGTGCCGTCCTATCCGTGTCGGCCCGTGCGGACCTCGGCCTTCGCGACCTTTGGGCGTATCCGACCCGGGGAAGGCCGCCGCCACAATCTGTGCTGTCGTCCGGGAGGGCACTCGGTGGTGCCCCGCCTTGCCGGCCGGTCGGTTCTAGCTACGGTTCATGCCCTGAGCGGCATCTGAATGTGGGGTCGGTCGAGTGGTCGCTCTATGGCGTGCCACTTGGCGGGTTGCGGTGCGGACTGCGCGACGGTGTCGGGAGGTGTTCGACACAGCGCTGCCCGACTTGGATGCCGTCGATGCGATCGACCAGATGGCCGGCTGTGGGGCGAGGGTGGGGTGGTGGGGATCGGGTGGGCGACCGGCGCGAGGGGGTGAGACGCGCCGCTGTGTTCAGGTTGGCGGTGTAGCGTTCTGCGGCATGAAATCTCGGCAAATCGCGGTGGGGGACCGGGAATGGACTGTGCGGGTCGACGGGCCGGAGTCTCGGCACAGCGTGCTGCTGTTGCCGGACGCCGGTGATCCGGCGGACGTGTTCGATCAGGTGTGCACTCGGTTACATAACTCTGACCTGCGGACCATTGTGGTGGAATCGATCGGCGGACTGGAACCGGCGGGGATCCACGCGATCCTCGACGAGCTCGGTGTGCCTTACACGCATGTCGCCGGGCGTGGTGCGGGTGCGCTGCTGGCCTGGCAGGTGTGTTCGGGCACGTTCGGGCGGTTCATCAGCCTGGTGGTCGCCGATTACGGGCATCCGGCGGTTCCAGGGCCGGACGGCGTCGCCGCCGATCCGGAGTGCCGTCCGATGGAGCTTCCGGTCACGGTGATCGCGACCAAGCGGTTGCCGCGGGCGGTTGCCGACACCTCCGGGCGCTTCATCTACGGCGAGTTCCGGGTCGTGCAGGTCGACGTCGACAACGTGGCCACCGAAGCCGACCATGAACTGGCCACCGAGATCGTCCTGCGCACCAGCCTGTGGTGACGTACACCACCTGAATCTCCGTTTCGCCTAACCGATCCCGTCGTCCTATTGTTCGAGTGCGCGGTGGCACTGAGCCGCGCAGTCTCGAGATGAGGTTTCGATGCGGGGGACGTGGCTGGCGCTCGGGGTCACGGCAGCGCTGCTGACCGGCTGTACACAGTTGGTGCCGGGCAGTCCGGCGCCGGAACCGGCCGCCCGCGCCCCGGTCACCATCGACGACTACGGGTTGGATCTGGCGCCCCGCGATCGGACCGCCCTGCAAACCGCCGCGGTGTTGCGCACCATCGACCCCTGCGGGTTCGTCAGCCACACCCAGCTGGCCGATTACGGTCGAGTCGCGCAGGTGACGCCGTATCTCAGTCCCGAGAGCTGCCAAGTCCGCATCCATTCGGGCGACACCAGGTCGCAGCGCCTGCGGATCGAGTTGAGTATCAGCAAGCCTGCCGCGGCCACCGACTACCCGGTCGACGGGGGAACGGCGCTCCGGGCTGCGGATCCCGGGTCCGATCCGCATTGCGAACTCGTCGTCCCGATGCAACTTCCGACGACCGGGGTGGGCGGAACCGGAATCGGCACATTCACCGACTATGTCCGCGTCACCGCCTCCGGCTTCGAGGGCGACAACTGCGCCCCGGCCGGTGCCGTCGCTTCGAAAGTGCTTGTCGCGGCACGCGATCTGAAGGTGCCCTTGCGCCGCTACGCCGCCGAAACTCTGCCGGGCGGTGACCAGGATCCGTGCGCGCTACTGCGCCGGATGCCGGCGGGCTGGACCGTGTCGTTGCTGACGTCGGTGTCGAACCCGTACGAATGCAAGTTCTATGCCCGGGGCAAGGACCACGCGGACCAGTATTTCGTCCTCCGGCTCGAGGTCGACCGGCCCGACGACTCGGTGCCCGCGAAGGCATCCAGCATCGACCTGGCCGGGCGCACCGCAACCCGCTACTGCCCGAATACGTCCTCGCCGGAGTCGCCACAGTGGTGTTTCATCGACTTCGCACTCGACGGCGTCTTCGACGGAAATGTGCCGGATTCCCCGCTGACCAGCGCGGAACAGTCCTACGGCAAGGCCCGCGCCACCGTCAGCGTGTACGGGCCCGAAGCTGTGGTCCAGGAATTGGCGGTCGCGGCCCTCGCGGTCTACCGCTGAGCGACTACGCGTCCGCCGCTGGTGTTTTGGCCTGGTACTCGGTCAGCCAGTCGAGCCAGTTGTCGAGCTCGGTGAAGGCCTGCGCCAAAGGCTTTGCCGCGGACAGGAATACGTCGTGCCGCGCGCCGTCGACCGGCACGATGTTGGTGCGGTCGCCGAGGCAGCCCGCCCAGCGCTGGATCTGGCGCACATCGAGCACCACGTCGGCGACATCGGCGGCGGGCCCGTACTTCCGGGCGAACTTCGTCAACCGGGAGCGCAGGATCAGCGACGGCACGCCGATGTCGAGGCCTCGCTGCAACTGCGCGTGTCCGGCGCGGATCGCACGCAACCAGCCCAACCGCACCGGGAACCCGGCCAGCGGCTTCCAATCCAGGTTGTAATCCCATTCGCCGGCGACGGTCTGGTGCAGGCTGTCGCCGTAGGTGCTGACTTTCGCGCCCGGCAGTTCGAACATCGCACGGAATCGGCCCACCGCGTTGATGACCGGCGTGCCCACGGTCCGGTAGTAGGACGGGCCCTGCAGGTCGAACCACGGGCTGTTCAGCACCAGCCCGATGATCCCGGAGGCCGCCACCCCGGCCGACTTGTTCAGCCGGTCCAGCCACAGCGGCATGATCAGCCCGCCGGTCGAATGCGCGACCAGCAGCACGGGCGCGCCCGTCTCCTCTTTGACGATGCGCAGCGCCTCGTTGAGTTCCGCGTCGTAGAGCGCCAGATCGGTGACGTAGTGCGGTGTTTGGCCGTCGCGCAGTGAGCGCCCGCATTTGCGCAGGTCGAGCGCGTAGAAGCGATGGCCGCGCTGGGCGAAATGTTCGGCCAGATGCTGTTGGAAGAAGTAGTCGGTGAAACCGTGCAGGTAGAGCACCGTCGCTTCGGTCGCGGCCGCGCCGGTGTCGGGGGTGTAGCGCACGAGTGTCGCTACCGCCTCACCTTCACCGTCCGGGTCCGGACCGAGCGCAATGGTGCGATGCTCGTAACCGGCCCCGAGTACATCGGGGTGCCAGTCGCGAGTGATGTCGGACACGCTAACCGAGGTTTCATCCGTCACGAGACCCAATCTAGGCCAGGTCGGGCCCGGATCGAAGACCGGCGGGGAGGACTTTATCTATGTCACATTCGCCGGGTTCGTTGCAGGTATTCGGGGCGGTGAGGTGCACAATCGGGGGAGGTGACTCGAGGGTAACCTTTTGTTCACCTAGCGCCCGTGCCCACGCTGCCCATCCTTTGCCGGTGGGCCGCGAGAAGTGACAAGGAAGTCGATCAACCGTGCCGAACGCTGCCATGACTGAAAAGACCGATGTCGTTCTCATCGGTGCCGGCATCATGAGTGCCACTCTCGGCGCGCTGCTTCGTCAGCTGCAGCCGGACTGGTCGATCTCCATGTTCGAGCGGCTCGACGCCGCCGCGGCCGAGAGCAGCGACCCGTGGAACAACGCGGGCACCGGCCACTCGGCGCTGTGCGAGCTGAACTACAGCCCGCAGACCGCCGACGGCTCCGTCGATGTCACCAAGGCCATCGACATCAACGAGCGCTTCCAGGTGTCGCGCCAGTTCTGGGCCTACGCGGTCGAGAACGGCATCCTCGGTGACCCGTCGCACTTCATCAACCCGATCCCGCACGTCAGCTTCGTGCACGGCGCCGACGACGTGCAGTACCTGCGCAAGCGCTACGAGGCGCTGGCCGGGCACCCGCTGTTCGAGGGCATGGAGTACGTCGACAGCCCCGACGAGTTCGCGCGGCGACTACCGCTGATGGCCCGTGGCCGCAACTACTCCGACCCGGTCGCGCTGAACTGGACCGACGGCGGCACCGACATCGACTTCGGTTCGCTCACCAAGGAACTGCTCGCCTACCTCGGCGCGTCCGGCGCCGACATCGCGTTCGGCCACGACGTACGCAACCTGACCAAGCAGGCAGACGGCAGCTGGCTGGTGAAGGTCCAGAACCTGCGCACCGGCAAGGCGCGCACCATCAACGCCAAGTTCGTGTTCGTCGGCGCGGGCGGTGGCGCGCTGCCGCTGCTGCAGAAGTCCGGCATCAAGGAGATCAGCGGCTTCGCGGGTTTCCCGGTGTCCGGTCAGTTCCTGCGCTGCACCAACCCGGCGCTGATCGCTCAGCACGAGGCGAAGGTGTACGGCAAGGCTGCCGTCGGCGCGCCCCCGATGTCGGTGCCGCACTTGGACACTCGCGTCATCAACGGCGAGGCCGGTCTGCTGTTCGGCCCGTACGCCGGCTGGACCCCGAAGTTCCTCAAGGACGGGTCCAACGGCGACCTGTTCAAGTCGATCCGCCCAGGCAACCTCGCGCCCATGCTCGGTGTCGGCCTGACCGAGCTGTCACTGGTGAAGTACCTGGTCAGTGAGCTGCTGAAGTCGTACGACGGCAAGGTCTACACGATGGAGGAGTTCATCCCGCGCGCCGACGGCCGCGACTGGGAGATCATCACCGCCGGTCAGCGCGTGCAGATCATCCGGCGCAAGGGCGCGGGCGGCGTGCTCGAACTCGGCACCGCCGTCATCGCGGCCGAGGACGGTTCCATCGCGGGTCTGCTCGGCGCTTCGCCGGGCGCGTCGACCTGTGTCACCGCCATGCTCGACGTGCTGCAGCGCTGCTTCCCGCAGGAATACGCCGAGTGGACCCCGAAGCTGCAGAACATGGTGCCGTCGCTGGGCGTGAAGCTCTCCGACAACAAGGCGCTGTTCGGCGAGGTGTGGGATTGGACCTCCAAGACCCTCAATCTCACCTCGGCGAAGCACACCGCGAACACCGCGAATTAGGCGCAGTCGCTCGCGCCGACGGCTCGGGCGTGGTAGCAAGATGCGATGATGTCAACGGTTGTTCTCAAGCGGTCATGGGCACAGGATCTCGACACCGCCACCCTCTACCAGCTGTTGAAACTTCGCGTCGAAGTCTTTGTCGTGGAGCAGAAGTGCGCCTACCCGGAGCTGGACGGTCTCGACCTGCTCCCGGAGACCAGGCACTTCTGGCTCGACGACGAGGGTGATGTCGTTGCCACCGCGCGGCTCTCCGAGGAGCACAACGACGGTGTGAAGTCCTTTCGCATCGGCCGGGTGTGCACCGAGAAGGCGGCCCGCGGACACGGCTACGCCAACCGCCTCGTCAAAGCCGCCATCGCCGAAGCGGGTTCGGACACCATCCGCCTGAGCGCCCAGAGCTACCTGGTGGACATGTACACCAAGCTCGGGTTCCAGGTGGACGGGGAGGAATTCATCGAGGACGGGATTCCGCACGTCCCGATGCGCAAGGGCTGAATCGCGCCGGGCACCCCTGTTGGTTTCTGAGCGCCCGGCGCAAGGGTGCTCGGGTCCATCGGGGTGCTCGGTCGGTTTGGGGGCTGACCGGGGTGGTGCCGGGAGGGCGGGTCCGCGCGCCTAGAGTTGGGTGCGTGTCCGTGTCCCATGCTGAAGTTGCACTTTCGTCCCAGACCGGCGAGGCGGGGTTTCCGTTCTCCGCTGTGGTCGGGCAGGAGCGGTTACAGCTGGCGCTGATCCTGTGTGCGGTGCATCCGGGGATCGGCGGTGTGCTGGTGCGCGGGGAGAAGGGGACCGCGAAATCGACTGTGGTGCGGGCGCTTGCGCAGCTGCTGCCGCCGGTGGTCGACGAGACGGGAGCGCGACCGGCGCGATTGGTGGAGTTGCCGGTAGGCGCCACCGAAGACCGCGTTGTCGGCTCCATTGATTTGGAACGGGTCCTGCGGGATGGAGAGCAGGCGTTCCGGCCTGGGCTGCTTGCCGCCGCCCACCATGGCGTCCTCTACGTCGACGAGGTGAACCTGCTGCACGACCACCTGGTGGATGTGCTGCTCGACGCCGCCGCCATGGGGCGCGTGCATATCGAACGTGACGGAGTCTCGCATTCGCATCCGGCGCGGTTCGTGCTCGTCGGCACCATGAACCCGGAAGAGGGCGAACTGCGGCCGCAGCTGCTGGACCGGTTCGGGCTCACCGTCGATGTGGTGGCCTCGCGAGAGGTCGACGTGCGGATGGCGGTGGTGCGGCGCAGGCTCGACTACGAAGCCGACCCGGCCGGGTTCGCGGACCGCTACGCCGCCGCGGATCGTGATGTGGCCGAACGGATTCTGGGTGCGCGGGACCGAGTCGGCGGAGTTGCGCTGGATAACGTGGAGCTGCGGCGAATCGCGGCGCTGTGCGCGTCCTTCGACGTCGACGGCATGCGCGCGGATCTCGTTGTCGCGCGCACCGCGACCGCGCACGCCGCATGGCGCGGCAGCGATGTCGTCACCGAGGCCGACGTGCGGATCGCCGCGGAGCTCGCGCTCCCGCATCGGCGGCGTCGTGACCCGTTCGATGAACCAGGCATCAGCGAAGAACAACTGGACGAGGCGATGCGCGAAGCCGCCGACGAAGCCGCCCGAGAGGGTGACGACCTGGGAAAAGGTGAAGCGGTCCCGCAGGATGCTGCGGGACCGCGCACCACGCAGGACGAACCCGGCGACGATCCGGAGTCCGGCTCCGATCGTGCCGATGCCGATGCCGATGCCGATGCCGATGCGGAACCGCCGAGGGATGGAGCGGATTCTCCCGCTGACGACGCGAATTCCTCTCCCGACGAGGGTGATTCATCGCCGCCGGGATCCGATGCGCCTAAACCCCCGAATCCAACTGAGAGCAGCGAGGATTCGCGCGGCGGCGGGCCTGCCCGTGAGCAACGGATCGCCGGGCCGACCGCCGGCCTCGCCAAGCCGCCACGCTGGGAAGTTCCCGGCATCGGCGAGGGCGCGCAAGGCCGCCGTTCGCGTGCCCGCACCCGCAACGGCCGGGTAGTCCACGCCGTCCCCGAGACCAACGCCGGGCTGCACCTGCTCGGCACCATTTTCGCCGCTGTCCCGAAACAGCACTCCCGCGGCCGCGTGCACGGACCCCTCGAATTCCTCCCCGAGGACCTGCGCGGCGCGTACCGCGAAGGACGCGAAGGCAACCTGGTCGTTTTCGTAGTCGACGCCTCCGGCTCCATGGCCGCCCGCGACCGCCTCTCCGCGGTGACGGGTGCCATCGTCACCCTGCTCCGCGACGCCTACCAGAGCCGCGACAAGGTCGCCGTCATCACTATGCGCGGCCAGGACGCCGAACTAGTGCTGCCCCCAACCTCCTCGGTCGACATCGCGGTGCGCCGACTCGCGGACCTGCGCACCGGCGGCAAAACCCCACTCGCGCAAGGCCTTGTGAAGGCCCGCGAGGTGATCCAGCGGGAACGCCTGCGCGATCCCCAGCGCCGCCCACTGATGGTGCTGATCACCGACGGCCGCGCCACCGGCGGCACCGACCCGGTCCTGCGCGCCCGCGCGGCGGCCCACCGCCTCGCCCGCGACAAGGTGACAGCGGTAGTCGTCGACTGCGAACGCGGCATGATCCGGCTCGGCCTGGCCCGCGACCTCGCCGCCGACCTACGCGGCGGATATGTGCCGCTGTCCGAACTCACCGGTGACACGGTGGCAGGCATCGTCCGCGCCGCCTGACGCACCGTGGGTCCGTCGCGGGTACCCGGCCTGCGAACTCGCGGCCGACCTACGCGGCGGGTATGTGCCGTTGTCCGAACTCACCGGTGACACGGTGGCGGGCATTGTCCGCGCCGCCTGACGCACCGTGGGTCCGTTGCGGTACCCGCCCTGCGGGCATCGAGGTCCGAGCACGACCAGGGTGAACGGGCGGTACAGGGATGTGGCACCGTTGGGGGTTCGAAACTCGGCCGGGTGGCCGCCGCGAGAAGGAGCTTGTTGGATGCCCAAGGGTGTGCCGGAGACTGTGCCCGATGACGGGCTGACGACGCGGCAGCGGCGCAACCAGCCGGTGCTCGCGGTGCATACCGGGCCCGGCAAGGGGAAGTCCACCGCGGCGTTCGGGATGGCGTTGCGCGCCTGGAACCAGGGCTTCGACGTCGCGGTGTTCCAGTTCGTGAAGAGCGCGAAGTGGAAGGTGGGCGAGGAAGCCGCCTTTCGCACCCTCGGCACCTTGCACGAGCAGACCGGCGCCGGCGGCCCCGTCGAATGGCACAAGATGGGCGAAGGCTGGTCCTGGACCCGCAAACAGGGCACCGACGAAGACCACCAAGCCGCCGCCCTGGCCGGCTGGCAGGAGATCTCCCGCCGCCTGTCCGCCGAACAGCACCGCTTCTACGTCCTCGACGAATTCACCTACCCCCTGAAATGGGGCTGGGTCGACACCGACGAGGTAGTCGAAACCCTGACAAACCGCCCCGGCAACCAACACGTCGTCATCACCGGCCGCGACGCCCCCCAAGCCCTCCTCGACGCCGCCGACCTCGTCACCGAAATGACCAAGGTCAAACACCCCATGGACGCCGGCCGCAAAGGCCAGCGCGGGATCGAATGGTGACCCGACCCCCGAAAACTGGGACATGGCCGAGGCGAAACGCGAGTAGCACCCTCAGCCACGTCCCACTTATCGACTGCCGCAACGGGTCCACCCTCGGCAGCGTGCGATGGGATGCTGTCCGGCTGAGCGCTGTTGGCCGCCGGGATCAAACCTCCCGAGGCGATGAGACGCCGTCCATGTGCATGGTCCGGCTGCGGCGGCCGGTGTGGCGGATGGCTGGTAGTTCGGCCGCCGGAGCGACCGACCTCGGAGGTGTCCGGTGAATGCGCCCGCCGTGGTTATCGCGGCGCCTGCTTCGGGTAGTGGGAAGACCACGCTCGCAACGGGATTGATCGGGGCGCTGCGTCGGGCGGGGCATAGTGTTGCGCCGTTCAAGGTGGGGCCGGATTACATCGATCCCGGGTATCACGGGCTGGCTGCTGGGCGGCCGGGCCGGAATTTGGACCCGGTGCTGGTCGGTGCGGATCGGGTGGTGCCGCTGTATCAGCACGGCACGCAGGGGTGTGATATCGCTGTGGTCGAGGGCGTGATGGGCCTGTTCGACGGGCGGATCGATGAAAACCATTCCGGCCCAGTCGCGGAGGGGTCGACCGCGCAGGTCGCGAGCCTGCTCGGGGCACCCGTCATTCTGGTGGTGGATGCTCGCGGGCATAGTCAGAGTCTCGCCGCCCTGCTGCACGGATTCGCGACCTTCGACAGTGGAATCCGGCTCGGCGGAGTGATTCTCAACCGCGTGGGCAGTGAACGCCACGACCAAGTACTGCGCGCCGCATGTTCCCGCGTCGGCCTCCCGGTGCTCGGGTCGCTGCCGCGCATGGCCGAATTGGAAGTCCCTTCACGGCATCTCGGCCTGATCCCGGCTGTCGAACATGGCACCGCTGCTACCGCCGCCGTCGCCGCGATGACGGATCTCGTTGCGGCGCACGTGGACCTTGCGGCCATCGCCGCGCTGGCCCGCTCGACAGTCGACGGCCCGGCCTGGGATCCGCAGGAAGCTGTGCGCCCGAGTCGGTCCGTTGCTCGGCGTCCCGGTGTGACGCCTGGTTCTACTGGGGAAAGCCAGGGTCCACGGGCTGACACTGCCGAGCCGAGTGGCGTTGTGATCGCGATGGCGGGTGGGCCCGCGTTCACCTTCGGGTATGCCGAGCATCGGGAGCTGCTGGCCGCCGCCGGTGCGCAGGTGGAGGTCTTCGATCCGATGCGCGATGAATTGCCGACGGGCACGGCGGGTTTGGTGCTCCCCGGTGGCTTCCCGGAGGAGCATGCGGCCGAGCTCGCTGGCAACACGCGGCTGCTCAAAGCGGTGGGGGAGTTAGCTCGGATGGGGATGCCTATCCACGCCGAATGCGCTGGGCTGCTTTATCTCACGCGCTCGCTCGATGGGCATCCGATGGCAGGTGTGGTCGACGCCGACGCGGAATTCGGTCCCCGTCTGACGCTCGGCTATCGCGACGCGGTCGCGCTCGCCGATTCCGTGCTCTGGCAGGCGGGTCAGCGCGTGCGCGGCCACGAATTCCATCGGACCCGGCTGGTCGCCGCCGGTGCCGACGCGCCGGCCTGGGGCTGGCACGGAAACCAGGGGGAGCGGGTCCGGGAGGGTGCCATGGTGCACCAGGTCCACGCCTCCTACCTGCACACCCATCCGGCTGGAAACCCTGAAGCCGTAACCCGTTTCGTGACCGCCGCCGCCGACTATGCCCGGACCCATGCCGCCACGTGAACGACGGCAGCACAGTCTGCGCAAGACAGTGTCGGTGGCCGACCTGGTGGTGGGCATCGGCCTGCGGCCGGGTGCCTCGGCCGCCGGTATTCGCCGTGCGGTCCGGGAAGTATTGGGCAACAACGTGATCCACTGCCTGGCGACGATTGACCGGCGCGCCGCGGAACCCGGATTGCTCGCGGTGGCAGCGGAATTGGGTGTGCCGGTGCGCGGTTACTCGGCGGCCGAGCTGGATCTGATCGCGGTCCCGAACCCGGCCGGGCGAACCCGGGACGCGGTCGGCACGGCAAGCGTCGCCGAGGCCGCCGCGCTGCTGGCGGGCGTGGGCCCGCTGGTGATCGATAAACAGAACGTCGGCGGCATCGTCATCGCCGCCGCCCGCTTCCAGCCCGGTTCGGTCTGAGCCGGAACACTGATCTCGGGCGTATCGCTCCAGGGCATCGGTCGACGCTCGGCGCACGCCGGGTCGAGCGTCGCTCTGCCGCGGCGACGCTCGACCCGGATCAAGACCGGCAGGTGCCTGATCGACCGCAGGCACCTGCCGGCTAGAAACTTACGGCGCGACCGAGGTCCAGTCGGCGAAGCCGGTGGGGTCGTGGCGGCCGAGGCTGGCGTGCTCGAACAGGCCCCAGCCTTCGGCGTCGCCGCAGCGGGCGTGGCCGACGTGGTCGATGACGCCGAACGGGATGCGGCCTTCGATGGCGGGGTCGGTGAGGTCGTAGGCTTGGGAATCGACCCAGCCGCGGCCCTTCCACTGGCCGTGCAACCAGTCCGGGTCCCCGCCGTAGCCGCAGCCGACGTGCAGGGGAATGCCGGTGCCGGCGGTGACCTCGATCTCGAGCGGCTTGCCGTCCGGCGTCGTGCAGTCGAGCCGGACGGCGACGGGAATTCTTGTGCCGGAACGGTACTGGAGCGAGACCCGAGGCCAGCCGAGCTGCTCGACGCGTCCGTCCGGCCACACCCGGGTGGCGTCGTTGAGGGTGCGGGTGCCGTCGGGTTCTTCCTGCACGATGATGATGATCGAGAAATCGTCGAAGCGCAGCGGCACGTACAGCCACCAGAATCCGTCGGCGGGTTCGGCGCCCGCGCGGCCCGCCGGTTCGGGATCACCGACCGGGCGGATACCCCAGGAGCGGTCCCTGGTTCCGGTCCACACCGCCGGATCGACCTGGGTGTCCGTGCCTTCGACAGTCAAAGTGCCTGCCCAGGAACCGACTTGGGCGAAGCGCTGGGCATCGATGATCGGCTTGCCGCCGCGCATGATCAGATGCGGCTGTTCCTGCACGACCGGGAACGCACCCTCCCAGGTCAGGTCGAAGCTCAGATCGTCGTGCTCACAGATCACCCGAAGTTTCTGCAGGGCCTCGACCACCTCGATGCGGTAGCCGCCGACCGACATGTCCAGGCTGCGGTCCCCCAGGGCGTCGGAGAAGCGGACCGAGCGCTGACGGTCGCCGCGCCCGACACAGGCGTAGGCGTCGGTGACACCGAGGTTCGGGTACACCCCGAAACCGGTGACCAGGAAGGTGCCGCCGTCCCGATCGTGGGCGTTGAAATAGCTGCGGTCGTAGAAGTTCCGGTCGCTGGTGGCGACCCGGGCCATGGTCAGCGGCGTCTGGTGGATCGGGTATTCGTCCAACGGTGCGGGCCCGAAGCCCGGAATGCGTTCAGCCATAGTCGTTCTCAATCCCATTGGTAGGTTCCGTCGAGCAGCGCCTCGAGGCTTGCCCGGTGCATCACGTAGTCGTCGCGATCCGCTGTGTCGGTGTCCTCGCCGAAATGCATCATCCGGCGCTTGACCCGGGCCATCACGATCGCGTGCTTGAGCGCGGAGAAGACGACGTAGAAGTCGAGATCGCGCAGTGTATGCCCGGTCAGCTCTTCGTATTTCGCGACGACGTCCTCCCGTCGGCAGAAGTCCGGCAGACCGGGCTGGCCGAACTTGACCGCCAGATCCTGGAAGAAGCGGTGCAGGAAGATGAGCCAGGCCACGTCGAGCTCACGGGGGCCGAGGGTGGCCATCTCCCAGTCCAGGACGGCGGCGGGCTCGAAACCGCGGTAGAGGATGTTGCCGGGCCGGGAATCGCCCCAGGACAGCACATCCGGGCCCGGATCGGCGGGCCAGTGCGCGTCGAGCCAGTCGAATGCCCGCTCGATGATCGGGATGGCGTAGCCGTCGTCGGCCAGGCCCCACTGGTACCACCCGCGGTACCAGTCGACATTCCGGCGCAGCGCCTGGCCCGGACCGTCGAGCATCGGGAATTTCGTTGCCGGATTCGGGATGTCGTGGATCTTGGCGATCGCCTCGACGGTGCCCGCTATCAGCTGGGCGCGCTCCTCGGGGGTGGCCTCGAACAGCCAGCCGAGGAAGACATACGGCGGATTGTCCGACACCACGCGGCCTTCGGACTTCTCCATCACGAAAAACGCCGCGCCGAGCACACTTTCGTCGGTCTCCAGCCAGCGCAGCCCCGGCACCGGCACTTCGGAGGCTGCCGCGACCCCGGCCATCACCTGGTACTGCATCGCCAGGTCGTAGGTCTCGAAGATCGGGAAATCGGCGTCCTGCGGCGCCAACCGGGCCACGAACGATCCGCCGTCCGGCTGGCCGCCGACGCTCCATTGCGCGTCGAAGAACACCGAGGTGCTCGACATCCCCGCACCCTCCGGACGCGACAGCGCCGAGATCTTCGGCGGCTCGTCGGCTGCGACCCGGCCGCCGAGCCAGCGCGACAGATCCTCGGCGAGGCTGTCGAGATCACGGCCACTGACGGTGAGTTGCACACGTTCGGTGGGGTCGGGCCCGTCGGCCATATTTGTCCTCCTGAAACCAGTTAGCTTGAGCGCGAATGTAACCCGCTTACTGCAGCGGCGCAGCGTAATCCCGGCCCGGCGGCGAACCCGCCCACTGCGCGGACGTGCTGGCTCACTGGACGGAATCGATGGTTGACATCTCCGGCCAACACGCGTTCGCTTGCAGCCCTGCCGGGTTCGGGCGGTAGGGCTGGCACGAGGTCGGTGGTGCGGTTGTCCCCCCGGGGGGCTAGTGCTGTCACCCGACGGAGCTAGGGGTGGCACGTAAGTCTCGAGACGTAGGGGAAGACCAGGGATTTCCTGGAGGTGCGCACCCTGGCGCGGCCGATAACTTCGGCTCACCAAATGTTGTCGGTGAGTGAGGTGGGTCGCGTGGGCGTGGTGCTGATGGAACAGGACGACAGGGCGGTGCAGGAGTCGCCGGAGCCCAGGGCCCCGTGGCATCCGCTGGCCCGTGTCGGCTTCCGGTTCTGTGTTGCCTATATCGGCTTGTTCTGTCTGTATTTCGCGCAGATCCTGTTCGTCTTCGCCGGCATCGCGGTCGCCGTGCTCCCGGACGATGCCGTCCAATGGCAGATGCAAAAGGTTGCGCCGCTTGCGGAATGGGTCGGTGAGCATGTCTTCGGTGTCGAGGCCGTGCTGTACCAGAGCGGTAGCGGCGATCAGACGGTGATCTGGGTGATGACCTTCTGCCTGCTGGTGATCGCCGCGGCGATCACCCTGATCTGGACGCTCCTGGACCGCCGGCGCACCGAATACCGCACGCTCGGGACCTGGTTCGTGACCTTCGTCCGGCTCTGTGTCGCGGGTCAACTGCTCTGGTACGGCTGGGCGAAACTGGTGCCCAATCAGATGCCGTACCCGTCGCTGACCACGCTGCTGCAGCCGTACGGCAACCTGACCAAGTTCGACGTGCTGTGGAATCAGGTCGGGGTTTCGCCGGTGTACCAGATGCTGCTCGGCGCCGCCGAGGTGGCGGCCGGGTTGCTGCTGTTTCTGCCCCGCACCGCGACGCTGGGCGGGATGATCGGGCTGATCAGCATGCTGCAGGTCTTCCTGTTGAACATGACCTACGACGTGCCGGTCAAGATCCTGGCCTTCCACCTGGTGCTGATGTCGTTGATCGTGCTGGCGCCGCAAACCCGCAGGATCATGAACTTCCTCGTGCTGCAACGGAATACCGAACCCGCGACGCAACGCCCGCTGTTCCGCAGCCGGCGCGCGAACCGTGTCGCCGCTGTCGTCCAGGCGGCCCTGGGTCTATGGGTGACCACCGCCTGCCTGCATGACGCCCACCAGGCTTGGTACGAATGGGGTTACGGCACACCGAAACCCGAGCTGTACGGCATCTGGAATGTCACCGAATTCGCCCGCGACGGCCAGCCCCTACCGCCCCTGACCACCGATGAAAACCGCTGGCAGCGAATGGTTGTCGATCAGGGCTTCATCGCCCACCAGGAGATGGACGGAACCCTGGTCAAGTCCATGGGCGAGGTGGACGCAGCAGCCCGGACCATTACCCTTGCCGCACCACCGAAGTCCGACGCCGCCTCCGCTCCCTTCGCCCAGCTCGCCTTCGAGGAGCTCGCCCCCGATCGCCTGATCTTGCGCGGCGAAATCGACGGCCACCCGGTGACGGTGTCCCTGCAGAAACAGGACCTCGACAGCTTCCGCCTCCGCGGACCCGGCTTCCACTGGGTCCAGAACGAGCCCGCGCTCAGCTGATCGACTCCCAGCCATCGCGTGCCTAGGAAACCTTGCGGCGATAGATGTTCATGGCGAAGGCGTACGAGACGACGAGGATGCCGACACACCAGCCCAGGGCGATCCAGATATCGGTGCCGACCGGATCCTGCGCGAACAGGTCGCGGATGGCGTTGACGATGGAGGTCGTGGGCTGGTGTTCGGCGAAGGCGCGCACCGGCCCGGGCATCGAGTCGGTGGGTACGAATGCCGAGCTGAGGAAGGGCAGGAAGATGAGCGGGTAGGAGAATCCGCTCGCGCCGTCGGGGGTCTTCGCGGTGAGGCCGGGGATGACGGCGAGCCACGTCAATGCCAGGGTGACCAGGAGCAGGATGCCGGCGACCGCGAGCCACGCGAGAATCCCCGCGCTGGAGCGGAAGCCCATGATCAGCGCGACGAGCACGACGACCACGACCGAGATCAGGTTGGCGACCAGTGAGGTCAGCACGTGCGCCCACAGGATCGACGACCGTGCGATCGGCATGGACTGGAATCGCTCGACGATGCCGTTCTTCATATCCAGGAAGAGCCGGAATGCGGTGTAGGCGATGCCCGAAGCGATCGTGATGATCAGAATGCCGGGCAGCAGGTAGGTCACATACGAATCCGTCCCGGTGTTGATCGCACCGCCCAGCACGTAGACGAACAGCAGCAGGAAGGCTATCGGCATGATCGTGGTCGTGATGATGGTGTCCGGGCTGCGCGCGATGTGGCGCAGGGATCGTCCCAGCAGGTAGCCGGTGTCGCCGAAGAATCGAGTGGTCATCGCTGTTCCTTAGCTGTCGGTGCCGTGGCTTCGTCACCGACGAGGGCGAGGAAGACCTCTTCGAGGCTGGGTTGCTTCTCGATGTATTCGACCTTGGCGGGTGGGAGCAGCCCTTTGAGTTCGGCAAGGGTGCCGTCGACGAGGATCCGGCCCCGGTGCAGGATCGCGATCCGGTCGGCGAGCTGTTCGGCCTCTTCCAGATACTGCGTCGTGAGCAGGACTGTGGTGCCGTTCGCGGCGAGTTCCTTGACGGCCTTCCACACCTCGATGCGCGCCTGGGGATCGAGCCCGGTCGTGGGCTCGTCGAGGAAGATGACCGGTGGGTTCCCGATGAGGCTCATGGCGATGTCGAGGCGGCGGCGCATGCCACCGGAATAGGTCGACACTTTGCGTGCGCCGGCGTCGGTCAGTGCGAAACGTTCGAGCAGTTCATCCGCGACCGCGCCCGGGTTCGCGATCCGCCGCAGATGCGCGATCAGAACGAGATTCTCACGCCCGCTGAGGATTTCGTCGACGGCGGCGAATTGGCCGGTGAGGCTGAAGGATTCCCGCACGTTCGCGGGCTGGGTGGCTACGTCGAAGCCATTGACACTTGCTGTCCCCGCATCGGCCCGGAGCAGCGTGCACAGGATGCGCACGACGGTGGTTTTGCCCGCACCGTTGGAGCCGAGTAGGGCGAAGATAGTTCCTCGCGACACATCGAAATCTACGCCGCGCAGCACATGGAGGTCCTTGTAGGACTTCTCCAGGCCCTGCACGGAGATCGCCGGAGCTTGCTGTGATGTCATCGAACAACCCTTCAGGGCGGTGATCCAGCCATGAGTAGATGTATACGTATGCGAGAACTATAAGTAGATGTATGCGTATATGCAAGGGGTCTGGAGTTCGGCAGAAATGAGGTAGTCCGTGCGTCAGGTCGGCGTTGTGAGTCGGGAGGCCGTCACCGGGGAGCGGGCATCGTGGCATCCGCTGACTCGAATCGGATTCCGGTTCTGCGTCACCTATTTCCTGCTCTTCGGGCTGGTTTTCACGCAAATCCTGTTCATCTTCGCCGGGTCGGTCACCGACTTCCTGTCGGAGGAATCGGTGCTGTGGGGGATTTCCGGGCTGACCGCGGGTCCGGAGTGGTTGGGCCGGAACGTCTTCGGTGCGGATGCGCCGTTGCGGATGAGCGAGAGCGGTGATCAGGCCTATATCTGGGTGTTGGTCTGCTGCCTGCTGGCGCTCGCGGCATTGCTGACGTTCGCGTGGACGGTGCTCGACCGGCGCGCCGAATACGGCAGGCTCGGTGCGTGGTTCGTGTGGGCGGCCCGTATTTGCCTTGGGTGCGCAACTGCTTTGGTACGGCATCGCGAAGCTCGTCCCGAATCAGATGCCGTACCCGCCGCTGACCGCCCTGCTGGAGCCGTTCGGCAGCCTCACCAGGATGGAGGTGCTGTGGAACCAGGTCGGGATCTCGCCGGTCTATCAGATGGCGCTCGGTGCGGTGGAAGTTCTTGCCGCCGTGCTGCTTCTGGTGTCCCGCACCGCCACCCTCGGCGGGATGCTGGCGCTGATATGCCTGGCGCAGGTGTTCCTGCTGAACATGACCTACGACGTGCCGGTGAAGCTGTTCTCGTTCCATCTGCTGTTGGTGGCTCTGGTGGTATTGGCGCCGCAGGTGCGCACACTCGCGAACATCCTTGTGCTGCAACGGCAGTCCGCGCCTGCTGTGCAGCCGGTGCTGTCCTCGAGCGCCCGGACCAACCGCATCGCCAAGGTTCTGCCGCTGGCGCTCGGCATTCTGGCGAGTATCACCTGCCTGCGCGACGCCTGGCAGTGCTGGCACGACTGGGGTTACGGCGCACCGGAACCGGCGCTGTATGGCATCTGGGACGTCACCGAATTCAGTGTGGCCGGGCGATCACTGCCGCCCTTGACTACAGACGAAATCCGCTGGCAGCGCCTGATTGTCGATATCCCGGGCCGGACGCATCAGCGCACAGGCCTGGCATACCAGCGCATGGACGGGACTCTGGTGCCGGCGCGTGGGGAAGTGAACGTCACCGAGCGCGTCATCGCGATGCCGGGGATCGCCGCTTTCACCTATCACGCCTCGACCCCCGACCAGCTGATCCTGCAAGGAGATCTCAACGGTCACCTGATCACGGTGTCGCTGACCCGGCACGACCTGGACGACTTCCGCGTGCGTCGTCCCGGCTTCCACTGGGTTCAGGAATCTCTACCTCGCGACTGACCCCAACGCTCCGCGCCGCAGATCAGTTGAGGTTTGTCGACTGGTTGGACCAGTTCGCGGACGGGGTGGACAGCTCGCCGCCGACAACGAACGCCCGCCGCGCCTTCGCGTCGCCGCGGAGTTGGGACATCAGCCATGCGGTGGGATAACCGAGGTAGCCGTAGACGCCGGTGGTGCACGGGAACGACGCTCCAGCGCAGGTGGGCTGGCCTTGGACATCGTTGTGGTTGGGCCCGTTGAGGGTTGCCCAAACTTTGGGAAGGTGCGCGGGGATCGCTTCGAAAAACGCTTGGTTGGACTGCAATCCGCTCGTCTGCCATGGGAGTGGCTGGTGTGAAGGCGAAATGAGGCTGTCCTCGGAGCCGTTCACCAGGAACACCGAACTCGCTGTCAGGGTGCTGGTGTCGGGGCACCAGTTGCCGGTCAGGCACCAGACTCGCGCGGGCAGTTCGAGCGGCACTGCTGTCTTGATCCGGCCTTGCGCACGCTTCAGAGCGTTGAGCACACCGCTGGCACCTTGCGAATGCCCCATAGCCCCAACAGAATCCGGATCCAACTTGCGGTAGAAGACGCTCGCCGGGTCGGCTGCTTGCTTCAGCAGGAAATCCAGCGATTCGATGATCTCCTGCCCGGACCCGGTCTGCTGATTCTCCGTGGCCACCACCACGAATCCCCACGACGCCAAATGGCGCAGCAGATAGCTGTACTGCTTCGGCACCGCCCCCGTTCCATCGCCCCACACCACGATCGAATGCCGGGCCTCGAGCTCGCTCGGATGCCAGAGGTCGAACTTCGCCCCGGTCGAATCACAGCAACCGAATCCGAGTCGCTCGGTCACCGCCCACGGACCGGGCTGGAAATAGGTCGCCTCGATCCCCGGATTCGGAACATAGGGATCCGAATCGGCCTGTGCGACACCGACTAACAACGGCAGGCAGAGCACTACCGTCGCCAGCAACAGAATCAGTCGGTGCATCGGCTGAGTATAGAAACGCAGGGGCTGCGGACTCGGCTCTGGCGCGCGTGTCACGGGACCGGGTAGCGCCCACAAAGGAACGTGTGGCGCTGTCACTGCCGAACTACCTGGTTGTCGCCGACCGCGCGGCCGGTGCGGGGCCTGACCAGGAGTCCCGTAGGCTCGAACCTTGTGTCGAACACGTCAGCAAACACCGATGAGCACGCGGAAACCACCCCGGCCGGGGATCCGAACTACCTGGTAGGCCTCGATCTGAACGGTCGCCGCGTGGTGGTCGTCGGCGGTGGCACGGTGGCGCAGCGCCGCCTCGGGCTGCTGATCGCCTCCGGCGCCGACGTGCACGTCATCAGCCGCACCGTCACCCCCGCCGTCGAGGGTATGGCCACGTCCGGGCAGCTCACCGTCACCTTGCGCGCCTACGCCGACGGGGACCTGGACGGCGCCTGGTACGCCATCGCCTGCACCGACGAACCGGACACCAATGCGGCCATCGTCGACGAGGCCACCCGCCGTCGCATCTTCTGTGTGCGCGCCGACACCGCCCGCCTCGGCACCGCCGTCACCCCCGCCACCGCCCGCTACGACGGCCTCACCCTCGGCGTCCTGGCCGGCGGTCAGCACCGCCGTTCCGCCGCGATCCGCAACGCGCTCCTGGAAGCCCTGCAATCCGGTGTAGTGACCGATGATTCGGAGCCCGTCGCCCCGGGCGTCGCTTTGGTCGGCGGCGGACCCGGCGACCCCGACCTGATCACCGTGCGAGGCCGCCGCCTGCTGGCCCGCGCCAACCTGGTCGTCGCCGACCGCCTCGCTCCGCCGGAACTGCTCGCCGAACTCGGCCCCGACGTCGAGGTCATCGACGCCGCGAAGATCCCCTACGGCCGCGCCATGGCCCAGGAGGCCATCAACGCCGCCCTGATCGAGGGCGCCAAAGCCGGCAAGTTCGTCGTCCGCCTCAAGGGCGGCGACCCCTACGTCTTCGGCCGCGGCTTCGAAGAACTCGAGGCCTGTGTCGACGCCGGCATCCCCGTCACCGTCGTGCCCGGCGTCACCAGCCCCATCTCGGTCCCCGCGGCCGCCGGCATCCCGGTCACCCACCGCGGCGTCACCCACGAATTCGTCGTCGTCAGCGGCCACGTCGCCCCGGACCACCCGGACTCTCTCGTCGACTGGCCCGCCCTGGCCCGCCTCCGCGGCACCCTCGTCCTGATGATGGCCGTCGAACGCATCGACAAGTTCGCCACCGCCCTGCTCGAAGGCGGCCGCCCCGCCGACACCCCGGCCACGGTCATCCAGGAGGGCACCCTCCGCACCCAGCGCGTGGTCCGCGCCGACCTCGCAACCGTCGCCGCACGCGTCCGCGACGAAGGCATCCGCCCCCCAGCCATCGTCGTCATCGGCCCCACCGCCGGCTTCTCCGCCGACCAGAACTAAACCCCGCCCAGCGCGCATCACCCCTTGGAGAGAGCGGTGCGTCAAAAGCAACGGGTGCTGGGCGCCGACCAGAGCCCTCCCGCTCGGCGAGTGTCACACGCCTGACGCGAGCGGCACATGGTTGACGCAAACGTCGGGTCGGCGGCCGCTCGGCGGTCATCTGGGGGCTGGTGGTTGGGGGTTGGTCGATTACAGTGGCTTCCTGTGCTCCAGAATCCCGCTGCGCCGATGCAGTATCCAGTGACGCAGCGGGCTTTCGGGCTCGCGATCCTCGTACTCAGTGGGATGCAGTTGATGACCGTGCTGGATGGCACGGTGACGATCCTGGTGGTGCCGCGGCTGCAGGCCGACTTCGGGATGACGGCGTCCAGCGCGAACTGGGTGATCACGGCGTATGCGCTGACCTATGCCGGGCTGATGTTGCTCGGCGGCAGAGTCGGTGATGCGTTCGGGCGCAAGCGGATGTTCCTGGTCGGCGTGGGGCTGTTCACGATCGCGTCGCTGCTGTGCGGTCTCGCGATCAACGGCGGCATGCTGATCGGCGCACGCGCGTTGCAGGGTGTCGGCGCGGCTTTCGCGTCGCCGACCGCGATGGCCTTGGTCGTGACGACGTTCGCGCCGGGCAAGGCGCGTAACCAGGCGATCGCGATCTTCGGTTCGATGGTCGGTGTCGGTTCGGTGGCCGGTCTGGTGGTCGGCGGTGCGCTGGCCGACGTGTGGTGGCGCGGCATCTTCCTGATCAACGTCCCGATCGGACTGCTGGTCATGCTCGGGGCGCTGAGATGCCTGAAGGACACCGAACACCACCGCCTCACCCTCGACGTGCGCGGCGCGGTACTGGCCACAATTGGTGTGTCGGCCTTGGTGTTCGGTGGCATGGAGGGCCCCGTGCTCGGCTGGACGCACCCGGCGATCCTCGGTTCGTTGATTACCGGCGTGGTCCTGCTGATCGCCTTCGTCGTCGCGGAGGGCAGCGTGGACAACCCGCTGCTGCCGTGGTCGCTGTTCGGCAGCCGGGACCGGGTGGCGACGTTCCTCGCGGTGCTGCTGGCCGCCGGCGTGATGGGCGGCATCTCGATCTACGGCGCGCAATATGTCCAGAATGTGCTGGGCTACACCGCTTTACAGTCCGGCCTGATCTTCATCCCGTTCACCATCGGCATGGGTATCGGCGGCGGGCTGTCCTCCAAACTGGCCGTCCGTGTGGCGCCGCGGCTGGTGATCGCATTGGGCGCCGGCCTGGCCGCCGCGGCCTTGCTGTTCGGCTCGACGCTGGACCGTTCCGCCCACCTGCCCACGCTGCTGGCGCTGTTCCTGGTGATCGGAACCGGGGTCGGCGTGGTGCTGGTCATCGTTCCGCTGTGCCTGATCGTCGGCGTGGAACAGACCGAGGTCGGGCCGCTGAGCGCGGTCGGCCAGATGCTGATGGCCTTCGGACCGGCTCTGGCGCTGGGTTTCCTCGGTCCGGTGGTGGTCTCGCGCAGCCTGGCGCTCGGCGGCAGCGACACCGTCAAACCCAACGACATGAGCAACACCCAGCTCGACGCCCTCAGCAGCGGCTATACCCTGGCCTTGTTCCTGTGCGGCACCGGCGTGCTGCTGACGCTGCTCATCGCGCTCACCATCCGCTACTCGGCCGCTCAGGTCGCGCAGGCGCAGCACGCCCAGGAAGAAGCCCAGCAGGCCTGACAACCCCGCTCCGACATGGGAAGATCGCGTAGGTGACAAGCAAGCCCACCCCGGCGGAACGCCTCAGCGACCTCACACGGTTGCGCCGGGTCCGCGACCGTATCGACCGGGAATACGCCCAGCCGCTGGACGTGGAAGCCCTCGCCCGTGACGCGCACATGTCGGCCGGGCATCTCAGCCGCCAGTTCAAGCTCGCCTACGGCGAATCGCCCTACTCCTACCTGATGACCCGCCGCATCGAGCGCGCCATGACGCTGCTCCGCCGCGGCGACCTGAGCGTCACCGAGGTCTGTTTCGAGGTCGGCTGTTCCTCGCTGGGCACCTTCAGCACGCGTTTCACCGAGCTCGTCGGGATGCCGCCGAGCGCCTACCGCGAGCAGGAGGCCATGGCTACCGAGGGCATGCCCTCATGCGTGGCCAAGCAGGTGACCCGACCGATCAGGAATAAAGAAGCACAAGCTACCTAGCCGCAATTAGCCTGATCATCATGGAAATCGCCATTTATCAGAGCTATCTTCCGCAGACCGATCCCGACGCCGCCCTGGCGTTCTACCGCGACACCCTCGGCTTCGAATTGCGCAACGATGTCGGCTACAACGGCCTGCGCTGGCTGACCGTGGGCCCGCCCGGACAGCCCGACATCGGCATCGTCCTCTACCCGCCGGCCGCCGACCCGGGCATCACCGAGGAGGAGGGCCGCGTCATCACCGAGATGATGGCCAAGGGCACCTTCGCCAGCGTCAACTTGGGCACCAAGGACCTCGACGACGTCTTCGAGAAGTTGCAGGCCAGCGGCGCCGAGGTGGTGCAGGAGCCGACCGATCAGCCCTACGGTGTGCGGGACTGCGCCTTCCGCGACCCCTCGGGCAACATGGTCCGCATCAAGCAGACGAGCTAGCTCACCGAACGCAACCGCTGCAGGGTGGGCTGATCGAGATCCAGCTCCAATTCGATCGGCCCGAGTTCGGTCGCGATGCGCTTGAACTCCTCGGCCCAGCGGTTCTGCTGCCCGGCCCGTTGGACCAGACCCCAACTCAGCGTGGGATTCTCGTCGATCGGGAGGTACACGGCCTCACCCCGGTCGTAATACTTGATCGCCTGCCCGCACGCGAACGCCACCGCGTCACCGGAACTGATGGCGAACAGGATCTCCTCGCGGGTGGGCTGCGGCGCGTCCGATTCCCGCGGCGGCAGCGGCGAGAACGACTTCTCCCAGTAGTCCGGCATCGGCAACCCGGAGGGCAGGACCTCGTACTCGGCGACCTCGGCCAGCGACACCGAGGCGCGCTCGGCCAGCTCGTGTCCGTGTCCGACGACCAGGACGATGGGCTCGGTGAACGCGGCCGACCCGACCTGCAGGTCGGTCTCCAGCACCGGCATGGCCAGCAGCGCCACGTCGACATCGCCGCTGCGGATCAGCGCGAACGGTTCGTCGATGCGCACCTCGCGCATGCGCAATCGCACGTCGGGACAACGGGTTCGGAACAGCGCGGTGATCGGCGCCAGGTCCTGCCACATCGGGCCCAGCACGCCCAGCGTCAGCGTTTCCGGCCCACCGCGGGCGGCGCTCGCGGCCGATTCGACACCGTCGAGAATGCGGCGATAACCGGCCTGCAGGTCGTCCCGCAGCTGCTCGCCGAGCGGGGTCAGGGTGACCTTGCGACTGGTCCGCTCGAACAGTGGCGCACCGATGCGGCGCTCCTGCTTGGCGATGGTCTGACTCACGCGCGGCGTCGAGATGTGCAACCTCTCCGCGGTCCGGCCGAAATGCAGCTCCTCGGCCAGGGTCAGAAAGATCTCGATGTCACGCAACTCCATTCCGTAATGGTCCGTGATCGTTAACCCCCGGCGCAACCGCCGTTTCGTGATTGCTCATTGTTCGCCCCCTTGCGGGACGGAAAACTAAGAGTCGTAAGGAAAACAAGAACGAGAGGTCAGGGACCATGGCAGTCGTACGGACTCACCGATACACCGTGGTGACCGGCAAGCTGGCGCAGTTGCTCGAACAGCGCACGCGATTGATCCGTGGCCTGCGGTCGGCGAACCCGGCGTTCACCGCCGCCACCTTGATTCGCCAGGAGGACGGGTCCTACCTCGATATCTGGCGCTGGGAATCGGCCGAGGCGCGACGCGGCGCCGTGGCCGAAGCACTCGGATTTCCGTTGGCCGCGGTGACCGCGGCACTCACCACCGACCACACCGTCGTGGACGGCGAGGTGCTCGTCGAACGATGAGGTCCGGCCCGCACCAACTCGATTATTAATCGCAACTAGAACATCGGAGAAAGACAATGACCACTCAGAAGCAGCAGCGTAAGCCCGGCACCCCCAGCGCGTTCTCGCGGTGGATGCAGCAGAAGATGAACACCCGGATGAACCGCAAGATCCGCGGCGGCCACGGCACCTTCATGGGCATGGACGTGCTGATCCTGAATACCATCGGCCGGCGCAGCGGGCAGCCGCGGCAGACCCCGCTCGCCTGGTTCCCCGACGGCGACAACAGCTGGGTGCTGGTCGGCTCGGGCGGCGGCAGCCAGAATCCCGACTGGCACGCCAACGTGATGGCCCACCCGGATCAGGTCACGATCGAACTGCCCGGCGGCGACGCCTTCCCGGTAACCCCGCAGCAGCTCGCCGGCGCCGAGCGTGAACAGGTCTGGCAGCGCATCGCCGCCGCTCAGCCCCGCATCGCGAAGTACCAGAGCAAGTCCGATCGCGAATACCCCCTCGTCCGTCTCACCGCGCGCCCCACCCCCGCCAACCCTTCCTGATCAGGCAAGATCGAACAGCCACCCCGCAGCACAGATGGAGACCACGATGACCACCGCCGCCGACAGCCACGATCTGATCCGCGTACACGGTGCGCGCGTCAACAACCTCAAAGACGTCAGCATCGAGCTGCCCAAGCGCCGGTTGACCGTGTTCACCGGTGTCTCCGGCTCCGGCAAGAGCTCGCTGGTATTCGACACCATCGCCGCGGAGTCGCAGCGCCTGATCAACGAGACCTACAGCACCTTCGTGCAGGGTTTCATGCCGACACTGGCCCGGCCCGATGTCGACGTGCTGGACGGGCTGACCACCGCGATCAGCGTCGACCAGCAGCGCATCGGCTCGGATCCACGCTCCACCGTGGGCACCGCCACCGACGCCAATGCCATGCTGCGCATCCTGTTCAGCCGGCTCGGCAAGCCGCATATCGGTTCCCCGCAAGCGTTTTCGTTCAACGTCGCCTCGATCAGCGGCGCGGGCGCGGTCACCGTGGAGAAGGGCGGCCAGCAGGTCAAGGAGCGCCGCAGCTTCAGCATCACCGGCGGCATGTGCCTGCGCTGTGAGGGCCGCGGCGTGATCAACGACATCGATCTGACCCAGATCTACGACGAGAACAAGTCGCTGAACGAGGGCGCGCTCACTGTCCCGGGCTACAGCATGGACGGCTGGTTCGGCCGGATCTTCAGCGGCTCCGGCTTTTTCGACATGGACAAGCCGATCAAGAAGTTCACCAAGAAGCAGCTCAACGATCTGCTCCACAAGGAGCCGACCAAGATCAAGGTCGACGGCATCAACCTGACCTACGAGGGCATCATCCCGAAGATGCGCAAGTCGATGCTGTCCAAGGACGTGGACTCGCTGCAGTCGCATATCCGCGCCTTCGTCGAGCGCGCGGTCACCTTCGGCACCTGCCCGGACTGCGAGGGCACCCGGCTCACCGAGGTGGCGCGCTCGTCGAAGATCAAGAAGCTCAGCATCGCCGATGCCTGCGCCATGCAGATCAGCGACTTGGCAGTCTGGGTGCGTGGCCTGAACGAGCCGTCGGTGGCGCCGCTGCTGGACAAGCTCGCGCACACCCTGGACTCGTTCGTCGAGATCGGCCTGGGCTACCTGTCGCTGGACCGCCCGGCGGGCACGCTCTCCGGTGGTGAAGCGCAGCGCGTCAAGATGATTCGTCATCTCGGGTCGGCGCTCACCGACGTCACCTACGTGTTCGACGAACCGACCGTCGGCCTGCACCCGCACGACATCCAGCGGATGAACAACCTGCTGCTGCAACTGCGGGACAAGGGCAACACGGTGCTCGTGGTGGAGCACAAGCCGGAGGCGATCGCGATCGCCGACCACGTCGTCGACATCGGCCCGGGCGCCGGTACGGCCGGCGGTTCGATCTGCTTCGAGGGCACCGTCGAGGGGCTGCGCGCCAGCGGCACCGTCACCGGCAAGCACCTGGATGACCGTGCGGCACTGAAGGATTCGGTGCGCGAACCCACCGGCAAGCTGGCCATCCGCGGCGCGAACAGCCACAACCTGCAAGACGTCGATGTCGACATTCCGCTGGGCGTGCTGTGCGTGGTCACCGGCGTCGCGGGCTCCGGCAAGAGCTCGCTGATCCACGGTTCGGTCCCCGCCTCGGAGGGGGTGGTGGCGGTCGATCAGACGCCGATCCGCGGCTCGCGGCGCAGCAACCCCGCGACCTACACCGGGCTGCTGGAGCCGATCCGCAAGGCGTTCGCGAAGGCCAACGGCGTGAAACCCGCACTGTTCAGCGCGAATTCGGAAGGTGCCTGCCCGAACTGCAACGGCGCCGGTGTCATCTACACCGACCTCGGGATCATGGCCGGCATGGAAACCGTCTGCGAGGTGTGCGACGGCAAGCGGTTCATGGCGGAGGTGCTCGACTACAAGCTCGGCGGCCGCGACATCAGCGAGGTGCTGGCGATGCCGGTGTCGGAGGCGGAACCGTTCTTCCGCACCGGTGAGGCGAAAATCCCTGCGGCGCACGCGATCCTGGAACGGCTCGTCGACGTCGGGCTCGGCTATCTCACCATCGGGCAGCCGCTCACCACGCTGTCCGGCGGCGAGCGGCAGCGGCTGAAGCTGGCCACTCACATGGGTGACAAGGGCGGCGTCTACGTCCTCGACGAGCCGACCACGGGCCTGCACCTCGCCGACGTGGAGAACCTGCTCGGCCTGCTGGACCGGTTGGTCGAGTCCGGTAAGTCGGTCATCGTGATCGAGCACCACCAGGCGGTCATGGCGCACGCCGACTGGATCATCGACCTCGGCCCCGGCGCGGGACACGACGGCGGCAAGATCGTCTTCGAGGGCACCCCATCCGAGTTGATCGCCGACCGGTCGACCCTGACCGGCCAGCATCTCGCGGAATACGTTGGGGCACCCGCGAAGAGCACTCGCAAGAAGGCCGCCGCGCGCAGGTAGCCCCCGTCGTCCCGGGGCACATGTGGCCGGGACCCAGACATCAGCTTCGGAACCATCGCGTTCCGGGGCCCGGTGCCTGGGTCCCGGCCACAAGCATGCCGGAGTGACTACAGCTTGCCGACGACCTTTCGCGGCGTGACCCGGACGATGATTCGGGCCGCGTCGTTTACCGATGCCGGGTTGAACTCGGCATAGGGGAGCCCGGTGTACTTGTGCGACAGCTCGTTCGGGAGCAGCTTGTCCGGGTCTTCGGTCACCGTTGCCGCACCACGGATCTCGGCGTAGACGAACGGGTTCTCCGGCGGGTTGACCAGGATGGTGACCCGTGGATCCCGGGCGATGTTCTTGGCGTGCTGGCGTGTCACCGTGGTGGACAACAAAATGTCGTCGCCGTCGCGCTTCACCCAGAAGACGCCCAGGTGCGGTTGACCGTTCTGCCCGGCGGTCGCCACCGTGGCGTAGACCTTGGACTCGTCGAGATACTTCTTCAGTTCGGGTGAGAGCTCAGCCGTCATGCCTCGGTGGAACACCGTGCCTGCCAGCGATATTCCGCTCAGAGCTGAGCGAGCACGAACGCCGCGGCTGCGGGCATGTAGTGGTAGTAGTTCGTGTGGGCGTCGAAATCGGTTCCCGGGGCGGTCAATCCATTGCAGATGGGATCGCCCGGTTCGCAATAGTCGCGGCTGCGGGAGGCGTAGGGCTCGGGCACCGTTTTGCCCTCGGCATGCATGGGATTGCCGAACAACAGGACCGCACGCACTCGCGGTTCGAGCTCAGCCGGAATGGTGACGGCGACCGGCCCGCCTACTGTCGCCGAACTGCTGTTCATGCCGATCGAATTGCCGACCACGTTGGCGCCCTGGGAATATCCCGCCAGAACGAACAGCTGGTTCGGGCAGGCCGCGGCCCGCGCCTCGAGGTGTGCGACCAGATCCTTGCTCCCCATCGGCACACCGACGACCCCGACCAGGTCGGCGGGGTAGGCGACGTTGTACTGACTCCAGCTGCGTTCCGGATCCGCCTCCTGCAGCGCGGCATACAGCGGTTCCCCGACCTTGTAGTCAGGGATCGCGTCCGGCGCGGCGAAGAACAAGCCGTCATCGAAGTCGGTGCCGCGCGCCATGATCAACTGGGCGTCGGTGCAGCCCGGTTCTGCCTGGGCTGCCGCCGGGATAGGGGTGAGCAGTGCGGCTGCGAGCACGCCCGCGGACAACAATCGGCGTCGCGACATGGGCGTTTCCTCCGTGCGGTGCAGATCCGATCGGCTGATCAGCAAAAACCGAACGCTACTCCGTATTGCTGCCGGGTGAAACGGTGCGTCGCTCTCGGTGGGCGCTGCTCACGTGTTCTGCGGGAACCCCAGTTCCAAGCCGCCGTGACTCGGATCGAGCCAGCGGGTGGTGACCGCTTTACCGCGGGTGAAGAAGTGGATGCTGTCGGTGCCGTGGGCGTGGGAGTCGCCGAACAGCGAGTTCTTCCAGCCGCCGAAGCTGTAGTAAGCCATGGGGACCGGGATCGGGACGTTGATGCCGACCATGCCGACCTCGACCTCGTGGTGGAAGCGGCGGGCGGCGCCGCCGTCGTTGGTGAAGATGGCGGTGCCGTTGCCGTAGGGGTTGGCGTTGATGAGGGCGAGGGCGTCGTCGTAGGTGTCGACGCGCACGACCGACAGGACGGGGCCGAAGATTTCGTCGGTGTAGACGGTCATATCGGTGCCGACGTGGTCGAGAATCGTTGGGCCCAGCCAGAATCCGTCGGTGTCGCCGTCGGCTTGAATACCCCGGCCGTCGAGAGCGACAGTGGCCCCGGCGGATTCGCCCGCCTCGATGTATTTCGCCACGCGGTCGCGATGCTCACGGGTGACCAACGGCCCCATGTCGACGCCTCGAGTGCCGTCACCCGTCTTGATGGTCGCGGCACGCTCGGTGATCTTTCCGACCAGTTCGTCGCCGACCGGCCCGACCGCCAGCACCACGCTGATCGCCATGCATCGCTCACCGGCCGAACCGAATCCGGCGTTGACTGCGGCGTCGGCGGCCAGATCCAGGTCGGCGTCCGGCAGCACCACCATGTGGTTCTTCGCACCGCCGAGCGCTTGCACCCGCTTGCCGTTGGAGGTGCCGCGCTGGTACACGTATCGCGCGATCGGGGTCGACCCGACGAACGACACCGCCTTGATCGCGGGATTGTCGAGCAGCTCGTCCACGGCTTCCTTGTCGCCCTGCAGCACGTTGAAAACCCCTGCGGGCAAACCGGCTTCGGCCCAGAGCTCGGCCAGCCACAACGCGGACGACGGATCCTTCTCGCTCGGCTTCAGCACCACGGTATTACCCGCGGCGATCGCGACCGGAAAGAACCACATCGGCACCATCGCCGGGAAATTGAAGGGCGAGATCACCGCCACCGGACCCAGCGGCTGGCGGATCGAGAAGATGTCGACCTTCGTCGACGCGTTCTCGGTGTACGCGCCTTTGATCAAATGCGGTACTCCACACGCGAATTCGACGACCTCCAGGCCGCGACTCACCTCACCCATGGCGTCGGAGCGCACCTTGCCGTGCTCGGCGGTAATCAGCGCGGCCAGCTCTTCCTTGCGGTCGTTCAGGAGTTCGCGGAACCGGAACATAACCTGCGTCCGGCGCGCCAGCGAGGTGTCCCGCCAGTCCGCGAAAGCCGCGGTGGCCGCGGCGATCACCGCCTGCGCATCGGCCCGATTCGCCAGCGCCACCTGCCTTGTCACCACACCGGTCGCCGGATTCGTCACCGGCGCGGTCCGCTCACTCGTTCCCCCGAACGCCTTACCGTCGAGCCAGTGCGCGATTGTCTGCATGATCGTCCTCGATTCGATCGGTGACCCCGGGTTCCGCCTCAATCCTGCCCCCGCACCCGAAGCGCCGCACCGGAATCGCGTCCCCAATTCCCGGAGTCCGCCGATCATCCGATCAGTGGTGCACCGAAGCGCCGAGCGAGGCGGTCAACACCGCGGGCGGCGTCCACCCGGCAAGCAGGTTCGCTCGCTCCTGCGGCGTCAGCCGCTGCCGGCGGCGCAGCAGGTGCACGGCACGGTGGTACACGGTCCGCAGGGTAGGCGCGGAGTGGTTTCGGATGGTCATGGTGTTCTCCTTAGATGACCTATCCAGTCTCGAATGTAGTTGTGCGACAGGCGAGAGCGCCTGCGGAATCATTACGAATTCCAGATGAGTCCGCGTATCCACCCAAAACTGCTTTTGCCGTGGTGGCCAGAGGCTTTGCCCGCCGACGGGTGTCAGGATCCCGAAAATGGGGGGTCTTGCCTTCCCCTGGGAGCCCCGTCGCGAGCCGCATCCCAATTTGGTGCGCGGTGGTGGCGAAACCCACAAGTGGTCGGCATTGTCGGCGGTTCGATGCTGGACGACACTGAGCGGATGGGAGGACAGGTAGATCAGGATCTGGTGGCGCGGTGGGTGGGGCTGGCGGGTGCGGCGGCCGAGCCGGTGGGGGCGGACCTGGTGCGCCGCTATCGCGAACCGCATCGGCGGTATCACACCGTCGACCATCTGGCGACGATGCTCGGCGTCATCGACGAGCTGGCGGCCGACGCGGCAGACCCAGACGCTGTGCGCTATGCGGCGTTCTTCCACGATGCCGTCTACGCCGTCGATCGGCCCGACAATGAGGAACGCAGCGCGGAGCTGGCTGAGGAACGCCTCGAATCACTCGGTGCCGCAACCGAACTCGTGCGCGAGGTGGGCAGACTGGTCCGCCTCACCGCCGGGCACGATCCGGTGCCAGGCGATCGCAACGGCGAAGTCCTCTGCGACGCCGACCTCGTGATCCTCGCTGCCGACGCGCCCGGTTACGGCGCTTACACGGCGGCCGTCCGCGCCGAATACCAGCATGTACCCGACGAACTCTTCCGGGCGGGGCGCGCCGCGGTTTTGCAAGGGCTCGCCCGGCAGCCGCACCTCTTCCGAACCGCCACGGCCCGAGCTCGTTTCGAGTCCGCGGCTCGCGCCAACCTCAGCGCCGAACTCGCCGCCCTCACCGCCTAGCTGGATTAGTCTTCGAGAGAACACCGCCACACAGCTCGGAGTTGGATATGACAACGCTTGGATTGATCGGCAGCGGCCGTATCGGAGGCACGGTGGCGCGGCTGGCCGTGGACGCCGGACTCGAAGTGGTACTGAGCAATTCGCGCGGACCCGAAACCCTCGCCGACCTGGTCGCCGACCTTGGCTCCCGGGCCCGCGCCGCCACCGCCAGCGAAGCCGCCGAAGCGGGCGACATCGTGGTGGTCACCACCCCGTTCCGGGTCTACCGCGACGTGCCGGTCACCCCGCTGTCGGGCAAGGTGGTCATCGACACCACCAACTACAACGCCCAGCGCGACGGCACCATTCAGGAAATCGAGGACGGCACCGTCACCAACAGCGAACTGCTGCAACAACATCTCGCCACCTCGAAGGTCGTCAAAGCCTTCAACACCATCTTCTTCCCGCACCTGGCCGCCCTGCCCCGCCCGGCCGGCGCCGCCGACCGCACCGCCCTCCCCATCGCCGGCGACGACACCACCGCCAAAACCACGGCCGCCGAACTCCTCGACACCCTCGGCTACAACACGGTCGACATCGGCCCCCTCACCGAATCCTGGCGACTGCACCCCGGCACCCCTGCCTACGGCACCCCCTACGCCGCCGGCACCCCCTTCTGGGAGCACGACCCCAGCCCTGCCGACCCCGCCACCATCCGCGCCGCCGTCGAAAAAGCCTCTCGCTGAACCGAGTTCCCTGCTACCTCACGATTTCCTCATAGTCGCCTCGGCATCCTGACTCCCGGCAACATCGTTCCGCGGGAGAGTCCCGCGGCCCGGAAGTTCGAGAGGGACACTCGTGAACCAGAAGTTTGTAGTGGGTTTGGCGGCGGCGGCGATGCTGGGGCTGGCCGGATGCTCCGGTGGCACCTCCGATGTGGTCGCCGCGCCGGTCACCACATCGACGACAGCAGCGCCCGCACCAGTGGATCACGCGGCGGCGACCAAGAAATCGTGCGCAGCAGCCGAACCCGCCCTGACCGCCTTCGGCAACACGAATATCGAGCAGGTCGCGCCCGCTGACCTCGCCGCCTGGAAAGCGCTCTACCAGCCGATGGCCACCGGATTGACCGAAGCCGCCGCCCTGGCGACCGACCCGAAACTGAAGAGCGGCATGTCGACACTGGCGTCCGCCGCCGGCGCGGTGACCAGTTCGTCGACTCTCGACGAAGCCAAAGCCGCGATGGACATGTTCGTCGCCTCACTCGACACCGGGGAGTCCAAAAACGTGGAGGCGCTCTGCGGCTTCTAGCCGATTCCGGGTCAGGTGAGAATGAGAAGTTCGGTGGGGGAGGCGATTTCGGCCCGCAGCCCGGACTTCTCGGCCACACGCGCGACGGCGGCGATGTCGGCCGGGTCGGCGCGGGTCAGCACCAGGGCACGGGCGAGCAGGCCCTTGTGGTGTTTGTTGAAGTGGCTGACGACGGTGCGCGAGCCGTCGGGGTGCTCGGTCAAGACGTTGGCGGTGATGGCGCCGGGGACGCGGCCGAGCTGCTGGTAGGTGCCCGAGCGCAGGTCGATGACGAGGTCGCCCGCGGCTTCGGCGACCAAGGCGTCAGGGAGGGAGTCGCGCCACAGGGCCGAGAGGGTGGGGAGGCCAGGGAGTTTGGAGCCGCCGGAGAGACGGTAGGCGGGAATCGGGTCGCCGGCGCGGACAGCGCCGAACAAGGCGGAGCCGATGCCGAGGCGGGCGTAGGCCTTCTCACGCTGGACCTTGGTGAAGGATTTCGCGTCCAGCGCGTCGTAGAGAACGCCCGTGTAGCGCTCCAGGGCGGGACGGGTGGGGGAGGTGCGCAGGGCGGCGTTACGGGCGATCTCGGCGTCAGCCCCCTTACCGAGGGCGAGGGCCTTGCGGGCGGCGCCGGGATCCTTGGCGAGCTCGATCAGTTCGGTGACCAGCTTGTCGCGGACCGCGCTGAGCTGCGGCATCGCGAGGTCGGCGAGGTCGAGGGGCGCGCCCGCACCACCGTCGGACTTGGTTTCGGAGGGAGGCAGCAGCACCAGCACGAGCGGATACGGTACCGGCGCACGCGACGGCGGTGGCCGGGGCACGCCTGAATCGGTAATGCGCTGGAGCCGTCGAATGGCCAGCGACTACGCTGAGCACCCGTGATCACCCGCCTCTCTCACCTGTTCCTGCGTACCCTGCGCGACGATCCCGCCGACGCCGAGGTGCCCAGCCACAAACTGCTCGTCCGCGCCGGATACGTGCGCCGCGTCGCCCCGGGCGTGTACTCGTGGCTGCCGCTGGGCCTGCGTGTGCTGCGGGAAGTAGAGCGTGTGGTCCGCGAAGAGATGAACAACATCGGCGCGCAGGAGATCTCGCTGCCCGCGCTGCTGCCGCGCGATCCCTACGAGACCACCAACCGGTGGACCGAATACGGCGACGCGCTGTTCCGGTTGCAGGACCGCAAGGGCGCCGACTATCTGCTCGGCCCCACCCACGAGGAACTGTTCGCGCTCACCGTGAAGAGCGAATACAACTCGTACAAGGACCTCCCGGTCTCGCTGTACCAGATCCAGACCAAGTACCGCGACGAGGAACGGCCCCGCGCCGGCATCCTGCGCGGCCGCGAGTTCGTCATGAAGGACTCCTACTCCTTCGACCTCGACGAAGCGGGCCTGAAGAAGTCCTACAACGCGCACCGCGAGGCCTACCAGCGCATCTTCGACCGGCTCGGCGTCAAGTACGTCATCGTGGCCGCCACCTCCGGCGCCATGGGCGGCAGCGCGTCCGAGGAGTTCCTGGCCGACAGCCCCGTCGGCGAGGACACCTACGTGGTGTGCCGCGAGTCCGGTTACGCCGCGAACGTGGAGGCCGTGATCACCCCCGCCCCCGCGGCGCAGCCGGTCGAGGGCCTGCCCGACGCGGTCGTGCACGACACCCCCAACACCCCCACCATCGCGACCCTGGTCGACTGGGCCAACGAAGCGGGCATCTACGGCCGCCCCGTCACCGCCGCCGACACCTTGAAGAACGTCATGGTGAAGCTGCGCCACCCGGACGGCAAGTCCGAGATCGTCGGCATCGGCATCCCCGGCGACCGCGAGGTCGACGACAAGCGCCTCGGCGCGTCGGTCGAACCGGCCGAGGTCGAGCTGCTCACCGACGAGGACTTCAAGAACAACGCGTTCCTGGTCAAGGGCTACATCGGCCCGAAGGCACTGCAGGACAACGGTGTTCGCTACCTCGTCGACCCCCGCGTCGCCACCGGCACCAGCTGGATCACCGGCGCCGACACCCAGGGCAAGCACGTCGTCGGCCTCGTCGCCGGCCGTGACTTCACCCCCGACGGCACCATCGAAGCCGCCGAGGTCCGCGACGGTGACCCGTCACCCGACGGCCGCGGCACCCTGGTCGCGGCGCGCGGCATCGAGATCGGCCACATCTTCCAGCTCGGCTACAAGTACACCGATGCCTTCGAGGTCGACGTACTCGGCGAGAACGGCAAGCCCACTCGCCTGATCATGGGCTCCTACGGCGTCGGCGTCTCCCGCATGGTTGCCGTCATCGCCGAACAGCAGCACGACGAGAAGGGCCTGCGCTGGCCCGCGGAGATCGCACCCTTCGACATCCACGTCGTCATCGCCAACAAGGACGACGCCGCCCGCTCCGGCGCCGAACAGGTTGTCGCAGGCCTGGATTCGCACGGTCTGGACGTCCTCTTCGACGACCGCACCGCCTCCCCGGGCGTGAAGTTCAAGGACGCCGAACTCCTCGGCATGCCCTGGGTGCTGGTCATCGGCCGCGGCTGGTCCGAAGGCAAGGTCGAACTCCGCAACCGCTTCACCGGCGAAGCCGAAGAACTGCCGGCCGACTCGGCTGTGGAGTCGGTCCTCGCCAAGCTGCGCGGCTGATCCACCCACATTCAGTTGCGGTCCCGCACACGTTGCAGCGTGTGCGGGACACCCGCCATGTACCGGGATTCTCCCCGTGTGCGGCGGCGGGGGAGTGCGTTCAGATGGCGCCAGGCTCCGCATAGATGGCGCCAATTGCGGTGTGGGGAAGGCTGATTCCCGCGTAATCCGAGTATGGGTGCGGTTGAATCGGGGGATGGCACCTGACGAGTATCTGGCGTTGTTGCGAGCCGAGCTGGACGCGTTCGGGCACTGCATCGGCGGGGAGCTGGACGCGCCGGTCGAGCACTGCGGTGACTGGACCTTGCATGACCTGATCGATCACATGGGCGGGGGAAACCTGTGGGTGGTTTCCGCGGTGCAGGAGCAGCGCGGCGACTATGACCCGCCTGCGGGACCGAGCGACCCTGCCGCGCTGAAGGATTGGTACAGCGAGACGGCGAACGCACTGGTTTCCGTGCTCGCGGCAGACCCGGACACCCCGGCGTGGACCTTCTGGCCGCCGCACACCGTGGGATTCTGGCGGCGGCGCCGATGGCTGGAGACCCTGGTGCACCGCTTCGACGCCGAGCACGCTCTCGGCATCGACAGCCACATCGACCCCGCCCACGCCGCGGACGGGATCGCCGAGGTCCTCGACGTGTTCGTGCCCCGCATGGTGAAGCGTGGCCTGGCGACAACGCCCACCAGCGCCGTCCGCCTCACCGCCACCGACACCGGCAACTTCTGGGTGCTCGGTCCCGGCGAACCGGTCGCCACCATCAGCGGCCCCGCCACGAAACTGTTTCTGACCTTGTGGAACCGCGCCCCGTCCACCGAACTTGTCTGGTCCGGCGACGTAGCCGCCGCGCGCGAAGTCATGAAAGGCCCGCTGGTTCCCTGACTCACACATCCGTTGGATGGCTGCTGCCGAAGAAGCCTCATGCTCCCAAGTCGGCGAACATCTTTCGCTTGATCGCCGGTACCGCGTTGGCGGTGCGGAAGAACAGCCTGCCGGCGGTGCGGGCCAGGCGGTTGTCGGACACCGACTGATTGGCCGCCTTCAAGGAGGTGCGGACGGCTTCGAAGCCGTAGTCGATCATCTGCGCCTCGTACTCGCGGATCCCCGTCAGCAGTTCCTGTTCGCCCCGCTCAGCGGCAACGAGCTTGCGGCACAGCAGTTGTGCGTCGCGCAGGGCGGTGTTGGCGCCGATGCCGCCGAACGGGGTCATGCTGTGGATGGCGTCGCCGAGCACGGTCACGTTCGTGGTCTGCCACGGCTCGACCGGCACCGAGGTCTTGATCGGGATCAAAGTGACTGTGTCGCTGTCGGTCTCGGCGACCAGACGGCGCAGCGCAGGCGCCCAGCCATCCGTCATCTGCTGTGTGAGGTTGTGCAACTCGCCGGTGCTCATCGATTCCAGACCTGACCCGAAGCGTTCGCGCTTGGCGCCGAAACCCCACAGCACGTATGGCTGGGTGTTGTCGAACAGCGCTCCGGTCAAGCCGTCGTCGTTCCCGCCGATCGGCCCGGAGGTGGGTGCGTCGAAATCATGTGCCGCGACAAACATTCCGCACCCACTCGGCGGAATCACACTGAACGGGTGTGCCGTCAGCCGCGGATCGAGCTCTTCGCGGGACTGCGGCGTGAGCGCGAACTTCCCTGCGATAGTGACGATTCCGGTATCGATCCGCTCCGCGTGCGGCAAGTACTGAGCGCGCACCCGTGAGGTACCGCCATCCGCACCGATGAGCACATCACCGACTTCGGTGGTCCCATCGGCGAAATGGGCGACCACGCGCCCGTCCGCCTGATGCTCGTACCGCTCGAACATGCTGCCGTACCGCACGACCGCACCGAGCTCGGCAAGCAGGATCTGGCGCAACGTGATCCGGCTGACCCCGTAGTGATCGCCACCGGCCGGATCGTGCGCAGGCTCGACCGGCTCGAACTCCAGCAGCTCCTTCAGCTGCTCGGTGACGAACCCGAACCCGATACTGCCCTTGCCGGACGTGGCGATGAACGTCGAAAACAGTTCCGGCGAAAGCAGTTCCGCCAAGGCCCGGCTGCCGTTGGGATTGATATGGATGCGGAACCCTTGCAGCCGATCGGTGCGCTGGGTTTCCCGCTCGTGCACCGACACGCTGACTCCGGCCCGATGCAGCCCATTGGCGAGCGCCAACCCGCCGATCCCGCCACCCGCGATGACTACATGCAAATTTCTGGACATAACTCTGACTCCTGGATAACTAGGTCCGGCTCCAGCCGAACCCTCCCGGCCGACGCTTCGTCGCCCGCTGCTGATGTGCGGCACCGGTGCTGGCCCAGTCCTCGAGCATCCGATTCAGCAACCGATCGAGAGTGGCGACGTCATCGGCGGACCACTCGGCGATAACGGCCGCGAGCACCTGATCGCCGGTCTCCATGAACTGTCGTAGTTCCGCGCGCCCCGCCTCGGTCACCTCGACCAGCACAGCCCGCCGATCGGCCGGATCCGGTGCGCTGGTGACCAGCCCGGATTCGGCCAGCACCTGCACGTGCCGGGTAATGGAGGAGGGGAGCGCGTCCAGTCGTTCGGCCAGCTCGCCGGCCCGCATCGGCCCGGACTCCGCCGTGTGCTGAAGCACGCCGACCCGCACGGGGTCGTAAACCCGGGAAGTGCCCTGGCGAGTGGCCTCGGCGAAACGAATGATCGTCCGTGAGAGCTGCTCCACCAGATTTTTATTTGCTTCCATGAAACAAAAATATCATTTGCTTGCGTGAAACAAAAGAGTCCGTCGAGATCGTTGCGGCAGACCTACGGTTCCGTAGGTCGAATTTGCAGGTCAGCGGTTGATCACACCGTGCCCACGCTGCTGTTACCCGCTGGTAAGTTAACCGGCATGACGAGCACTGACCCGCTGTTGTTCAACCCGGCGACCTACGACCCGGAGCACTTCGACGCCGAGACCCGTCGACTGCTGAAGGCGACCATCGAGTGGTTCGAGTCACGCGGCAAGGCGCAGTTGCTCGCCGACGACGCGCAGGCCACCTGGGTTTCCGACTTCCTGGAATTCGTGAAGCAGGAGAAGCTGTTCGCGACCTTCCTGACTCCGGCCGCCTACGCCGACGGCGACGAGAACCGCCGCTGGGACGCCGCCCGCAATGCCGCGCTCTCGGAGATCTTCGGCTTCTACGGCCTGGCCTACTGGTACGCCGAGCAGGTCACCATCCTCGGCCTGGGCCCGATCTGGCAGAGCGACAACGAGATCGCCAAGCAGAAGGCGGCCGCTGATCTCGCCGCCGGCGAGGTGATGGCGTTCGGCCTGTCCGAGCAGTCGCACGGCGCCGACATCTACAACACCGACCTGGTGCTCACCCCCACCGAACCGGGCAGCGCCGACCACGAGGCCGGAATCCTGTTCCGCGCCAACGGCGAGAAGTACTACATCGGCAACGGCAATGTCGCGAGCATGGTCTCGGTGTTCTCCCGCCGCGCCGACATCGAAGGCGCCGAAGGCTACGTGTGGTTCGCGGCGGACTCGCAGCACGAGAACTATCAGCTGCTCGGAAACGTTGTGCACCAGCAGATGTACGTGTCCACCTTCCGCCTGGAGAACTACCCGGTGCGCGCCGAGGACATCCTGCACACCGGCCCGGAGGCCTTCTCCGCCGCGCTGAACACCGTCAACGTCGGCAAGTTCAACCTGTGCCACGGCGGCGTCGGCATGGTCGAGCATTCGTTCTACGAGGCCATCACGCACGCCAACAACCGGATCCTCTACGGCAACCCGGTCACCCAATTCCCGCACGTGCGCGGCAATTTCGTCGATGCCTACAGCCGCATCGTCGCGATGAAGCTGTTCAGCGACCGCGCCGTGGACTACTTCCGCAGCGCCAGCCTGGAAGACCGCCGCTACCTGCTGTTCAACCCGATGACGAAGTCCAAGGTCACCTCCGAGGGCGAGGTCGTGATGACCCTGCTGCTGGATGTGCTGGCCGCCAAGGGCTTCGAGAAGAACACCTACTTCGCCGAGGTCTCCCGCCTGATCAACACCCTGCCCCGGCTCGAGGGCACCGTGCACGTCAACGTCGGCCAGATCCTGAAGTTCATGCCGAACTACCTGTTCAACCCGAAGGACTACCCGGAGGTCGGCACCCGTCAGGACGCCGCCGACGACGCGTTCTTCTGGCAGCAGGGCCCCGCCCGCGGCGCCGGCAAGGTGCAGTTCGCGGACTGGACTCCGGTGTACGAGAAGCACTCCGACGTGCCGAACGTGGCCCGCTTCTACGAGCAGGCTCAGGCGCTGCGCAATCTTCTGCTGCACGCCGCGCCGGATGAGGCCCAGCAGAAGGACCTGGACTTCATGCTGACCATCGGCCACCTGTTCTCGCTGGTGGTCTACGGCCAGCTGATCCTGGAGCAGGCCGCGCTCACCGGCCTGGACCGCGACGTGCTGGATCAGATCTTCGACTTCCAGATCCGCGACTTCAACGGCCACGTCACCACGCTCTACGGCAAGCCGTCCACCACCGCGGCTCAGCTGGAATGGGCTGTCGGCGCGCTGCGCACCCCGTTGGCCGACCGGGACCGCTTCGACCGCGTGTGGGACCAGGTCGTCGCCTACGACGGCGCCTACGAAATGCGGGGGTAGTCGAGACGACGCCTCGCTGCGCTCGGCTTTCGTCTCGACTACCGGGTTCCGGATGGGCACCGGGGGCGCTTCGCTTCCCCGGTGCCGCGCTGCTTCGGGACCGGCCGACGGTCACATCACAGGAGTCGGCGCACGGCCTCGACGATCGCGCGGCGGCGGTCGTCGGCGCTCTCGGCCTCGGTCGCGGCGGCGGGCATGCTGGTGGCATTGCTGGGGTTCCATGCGAGAGCAATGCTCAGGACAAGGGTCAGCAGCGCGGCCGGTGAGAAGTCGGAGCCGATGCCGCCCTCCTTCTGTGCAGCGGCGAGCGCCTCCAGCTTGGCGTCGCGCGCCGGTGACGCGACGGCCGGGTCCTGGTCGCCGCGCTCCAGCCGGTGCCAGGTGGCTAGCCGGATGACCTCGGGGTGCTGCCGGCAGTAGTCGAAGAGCCGTCCCGCGTACTCGGGGAGGTTGTCGGGGGTGAACGGGACCGAGTTCAGGCCGTGCGTGACGTGGGCGTCGAAGACCGCGTCGAAGAGTTGGTCCTTGCTGCAGAAATAGACGTAGATGAGGTTCTTGTTGGCCGCCGCCGTCTTGGCGATCCGGTCCACCCGGGCTCCGGCGATTCCGTACGTGGCGAATTCATCGGTCGCGGCCTGAAGGATGCGGGCCTTGGTGGCGTCGGCTCGGGACATGTGGGCCATCGTAATTGGGACTAACTGGTTAGTTGTATTCGTGCACCGCGTGGTCCTGGCGGGTCATCCGATCCGGAAAACGGCGAAGGCAGCGTCCGACGCGACCAGCATTACCGTGCACCAGAGCGCGATTCCGGTCATCAGCCAGCCGATCAGCCGCCAGCGCGGGATGCCCAGCGCGGCGCCGAGCAGGGCGGAGCCCCAGGTGCCGAAGAGCGCGGGCCCTACGAGGCCGAAGCCCACCACGCCGTACCGGTCGAGGACTCGCCGTGCCCGCCGCCCCGTAGCGCCGGAGAGCCGGGCGTCCGTTGCGGGCATCTCGCCCGATTTCCGGCGGCCGCGCCAGGACTGCCAGTGCCACCGGGCGCGTTCCATCGCGACCACCGCGAAGACCACACAGCACGCCGCGCCCAGCAGCACCGCGAACAGCGCGACCGGGCCGGGCAGCGAGAGCGAGAGGCCGACAGGGACCGCGGGGGTGCCGAATGCGAAACCTGCGAGCAGGGTCCAGACGAATCGCCCCATGGGATTCCTTTCAGCCGCGTCGTAGGGCGGTTCTTGCGGACCAGCCTGTTAACTAACTGGTTAGTATAGGGCTATGAAGAAGATCGACACGGCGCTGGGCGAGTTGGCTGCCGGAAAGTACTTGCTCCTCACCACGTTCCGTCGGGACGGCAGGGCGGTTCCCACGCCGGTCTGGGTGATGCGCGACGGTCAGGCGCTGGCGGTGTGGAGCGCGGCGGACGCCGGGAAGGTGAAGCGAATCCGCAATGAGGGTCGGGTGACGGTCGCCTCCTGCGACTGGCGCGGCAAGCCGCTCAGCGAACCGGTGCATGGTTTCGCCGAGGTGCTGGCACCCGCCGAGAGTGTGCATTACGTCGAACTGATGAAGCGTAAGTACGGGTTGGTCGCGCGAGTCGGGTTGCTGGGCAGCGCATTACGCGGTGGCCCCGGGCGCATGGCTGGAATCCGAGTCGTAGTCGGGACAAAGCCTCGCTGACGCTCGGTTTTCGTCCCGCCTACTGAGTCCGGAAGGGGTGGTAGTCGGGACGAAGCCTCGCTGTCGCTCGGCTTTCGTCCCGCCTACTGATTTCGGATGGGCACCGGGGGCGCTTCGCTTCCCCGGTGCCGCACTGCTTCGGGCTTGCCTCGCTGCGCTCGGCGTTCGCCCTGATGTACTGGGAAACCCCCAGGTGACGCGGGGGCAAGGGGATTCGTCAGGGCTTCCCGGGTAAGGCGACTGTCGGGGGATTGGTTCCCAGGATTGCCTGCCAAGTGGCTTGGCGCACAGCTGATTCGGTGAGGGCGTCGATGCCGGTGCGGCGGACGTCGGCGGTGTCGGCGCGTTCGACGACAGCGCGCCATGCGATGGTGCAGTCGTTTTCGACGGTGACGGCAAGTTTCGCTGCCGGGATCGGATCGTCGACCGGGAACGGTGTTGTGTATGCGGCGTCCGGGGCGGGGACGGCGACACCAGCGAGTTTTAGGGCGTCGATGGTCGAGTCTCGCCGGGCTCGGTGTGCCGCAACGTATTCCGACACCAGTCGGGATCGGTCGGTGTTGGCGTAGGCCGCGATTACGCCGTAGGCGTACACCGCTGCGTACTCGGCGTCGAGGGCGTCGAGTAGTGCCTGTTGCTGTCCGGTCGTCATGCGAGCAGGACCCCCACTTCGGTTGCGCAGGACGCGCTGATGGATGCGAGGAGGCCTGCGCGGTAGCCGGAGAGTGCGCGGGCCAGGTCGGCCGCCGAGTGCTGGGAGCGGGCGAGTTGATCGCGCAACTGGTCGAGGCTCGGTGGTGCGGTCGGCGGTACCTGCGTACCGGTCGTGCCTGCCGCGGCCGCGCCGGAGGGGGTGGCCGCGGTGCGGGTTCGGGGGACGGGGGTGGTGCCGTCGCCGTAAACGCCGATGACGCGGTCGATTTCGGCTTGCATCGCCTCGGCGTGCGCGGTGCGCTCGGCGGCGATGGTGTTCAGTGCGCTTTGTTTCTGGGGGGCCAGGGCGATCGCGGCGGTCGCGGCCGCGGCGTCGGCTTTCGCCAGGGTGACCTGCGCGGCAAGCGGATCCGGCGCCTGTAGCGGCTCCTCGCCGCAGGCCGTGGTCGCACCGAGCGTGAGCGCACCGAGAGCGCTGCCACCGGCCAACCGGAGTGCGGTGCGGCGGGTGAAGCCAGTACTGTGGCCGGGCGAGCACCCGGCATGCGGGGCGAGGAGGCGGATGGGCACGGCACCATCGTGCCAGATTCCCTCGACCGATCCGGTGGCGGCGCGGGCGCGATAGATCAGGACGTGCGCGTGTGACGCACCCAGCAAACTTGCCTACGGTGGGTGGTCCTTTACACTCTCCGGGCGCGTTACGCTAGATCTTCGGTACAGAAACTTTCTCCCCTCGTCACAACTGAACCAGGAGCCGCCCCAGATGCCGATGCCGACCGAGGAAAGGGTGAGCCAGCTAGTAGCTGGGCTCGTCGAACGCCGAGGGCTCGACCTCGAGGGCGTTGAGATCGCCACTGCCGGACAGCAATCGGAGGCAGGCGATCCGGGTCAGTATCGGGTCAAGGTCGTCGTCGACAGCGACGCGGCGATCGACCTGGACAGCGTCGCCGCGCTGAGCCGCGAGATCTCCGAGGCCTTCGACGCGGCCGGCGACTTCGGCGAGACGGCGTACCTGCTGGAAGTCACCACCCCGGGCATCAACCGTCCGCTCACCGCGGACCGGCACTGGCGGCGTGCGCAGGGCCGCAAGGTCCGCGTCAAGCTACGCGGCGACGCGACCTCGCCCGAGGCCGCCGGCGCCTCGAAGTTCGAGGCTCGCGTCGGTGCGCTCGACGGCGAGAAGATCGCCTTGGTGCTCGGCGGCAAAGTCAAACCGCACCTGGTGACGGTCGCCCTGGCCGATATCGCCGAGGCTGTGGTCCAGGTCGAGTTCAACCAGCCCGGCGCCCAGGAACTGGAGTTGGCCGGCGGCATCGCACCCGGCAAGCCACTACCCGGTTCCGAACCCGAAGACCTCTCATCCGAATCAGCATCCGAAGGGATCGTGGAATGAACATCGAAATCGAAGCCCTGCGCGCGATAGTCGCCGATAAGGGGATCTCGATCGAAACGGTGATCTCCGCGATCGAGTCCGCGTTGCTCACCGCCTACCGGCACACCGAGGGCCACCAGCCCAACGCCCGCATCGACATCAACCAGAAGACCGGGACCGTCCGCGTGATGGCCCGCGAACTCGACGCGGACGGCAATGTCATCTCCGAATGGGACGACACCCCTGAGGGTTTCGGCCGGATCGCGGCCACCACCGCGCGCCAGGTCGTGCTGCAGCGGCTGCGTGACGCGGAGAACGAGAAGTCCTTCGGCGAGTTCGCCACGCACGAGGGCGACATCGTCGGCGGTGTGGTGCAGCGCGACGCGCGCGCCAACGCCCGCGGCACCGTGGTGGTGCGGATCGGCAGCGAACTGCACGGCACCGAGGCGCTGATTCCGTCGGCCGAGCAGGTGCCGGGGGAGACCTACGAGCACGGCGATCGCATCAAGGCTTATGTCTACGGGGTGTCCCGCGGCCCGCGCGGCCCGCAGATCACGCTCTCGCGGACGCACCCGAATCTTGTTCGCCGCCTGTTTGCCCTCGAGGTTCCCGAAATCGCCGACGGCTCGGTCGAGATCGTCGCGGTGGCGCGCGAGGCCGGGCATCGCTCGAAGATCGCGGTGCGCTCGACCGTGTCCGGCGTCAACGCCAAGGGCGCGTGCATCGGCCCGATGGGCCAGCGCGTGCGCAATGTGATGAGCGAACTGGCCGGCGAGAAGATCGACATCATCGACTGGGCCGAGGATCCGGCGACCTTTGTCGGCAATGCGCTGTCCCCGTCGAAGGTGGTATCGGTCACCGTCGTCGACGCCGAGGCGCGGGCCGCCCGCGTGGTGGTGCCGGACTTCCAGCTTTCGCTGGCGATCGGCAAGGAAGGCCAGAACGCTCGCTTGGCGGCGCGTTTGACCGGGTGGCGCATCGATATCCGCAGCGACGCCGCCCCTGACATGGGCGAAAGCGTGCGGTCGGAGGCACAGCGCGGTTGACCGAAACGCAGGACGGCGGCCACGAATCGGGCCGCCGGGATGACATGTTGGTAACTTCCGCAGGGGCGGGGTTCGTCGTAATGACCGGGTCGGCGGTAGAGTGGTCCCAGGTTCAGCGCGAGCCTTCGGTTCCTTTGCAAGAACGCACCAATGAGCAGGCCCCTCGGGCGGCTCCGGTGCGCACGTGTATCGGATGCCGGAAGCGCGAGTTGGCCGTCGATCTGTTGCGGATCGTGGCACAAGATCGGGAAACGTTTGACGGATCCCGTATCGTCGCGATCGTTCCGGATCCTCGGCGCAGACTTCCCGGGAGGGGTGCCTGGTTGCACCCCCTTTCGTCTTGTCTGACCGCGGCAGAGCGACGCCGAGCATTCGGCAGAGCACTACGAGTGTCCGGACATCTGGATATCTCAGCCCTGGAGCATTACCTCGAGAACAGGCACGAGCACTCATGAGCACACCGTGAAGTACCAACGATGAACGTCCGTCGGAGATAACCCGAGGTCGTGCGGGCCGCCGTCCCCTGAAACGGCGGGGCTGCTCGACCTCAGACAGAGGAGAGCAGTGGCAGGCAAGGCCCGCGTGCACGAGTTGGCTAAAGAGCTCGGTGTCACAAGCAAAGAACTACTCGCGAAGCTCAAGGAGCAGGGCGAGTTCGTGAAATCGGCGTCCTCGACGGTGGAAGCACCCGTCGCACGTCGTCTGCGCGAATCGGTGGCGGCGAAGAGCGCCCCCAGCACCGAATCCAAGTCCGGGTCCAAGCCCGGCCCCGCTTCGTCGGCCAAGCCGGCCGCGAAGCCCGCACCGGGCGGTCCGCGCCCGGGTCCCAAGCCCGCGGCCCCGGCTCCGGCCGCCGCGACCCCGGCGGCTCCGGCCGCCAGTACTCCCGCGGCTCCGGCTGCCGCGACTCCGGCCCAGGCTGCCCCGCGTCCGGCCGAGGGCGCTCGCCCCGGTCCGTCCGCGAAGCCGGGTCCGGCCGCCGCTCCGGCAGCTCCGGCCGCCGAAGCGCCCAAGACGGCTCCGGCTCCGGCCGGTCCGCGCCCCACCACCCCCGCGGCCACTCCGCAGCCGGGTCAGCAGCAGCGTCCCGCCGCTGCGGCCCCCGCGGCTCCGCGTCCGGGTGGCCCGAAGCCGGGTCCGAAGACCCCGCGCGTCGGTAACAACCCCTTCTCTTCGGCTCCCGAGCGTGAACGTGCGCCGCGTCCGACTCCCGGTCAGGGCGGTCCCCGCCCCGGTCAGGGTCAGGGTGGTCCGCGTCCGGGCCAGGGTCAGGGCGGTCCCCGTCCCGGTCAGGGTCAGGGTGGTCCGCGTCCCGGTCAGGGTCAGGGCGGTCCCCGCCCGGCCGCTGCCCAGGGTGCCGGTCCCCGTCCCGGTGGTCCGCGTCCGAGCCCCGGCTCGATGCCGCCGCGTCCGAATCCCGGTGCCATGCCTGCTCGTTCGGCTCGTCCGGCTCCGGGCGGAGCCGGTGCGGGTCGTCCCGGCGGTGGCGCAGGTCGCCCCGGTGGCGGTGCCGGTCGTCCCGGTGGCGGCGGCGGTGGCGGTGGCTACCGCGGCGGCGGTGCAGGTGGCGGTACCGGTGCTCCCGGTGCCGGTGCTCCCGCGGCCGGTGGTTTCCGTGGACGTCCCGGTGGCGGCGGCGGTCGCCCGGGTGGTCCCGGTGGCCGTGGTGGCGCGGCCGGTGCGTTCGGTCGTCCCGGTGGCGCGGTCCGTCGTGGCCGTAAGTCGAAGCGGGCGAAGCGCGCCGAGTACGAGTCGATGCAGGCTCCCGCCGTCGGTGGCGTGCGGCTGCCTCGTGGCAATGGCGAGGTCATCCGCCTCGCCCGCGGCGCCTCGCTCTCGGACTTCGCGGAGAAGATCGACGCGAACCCGGCTGCCTTGGTACAAGCCCTGTTCAACCTCGGCGAAATGGTCACCGCTACCCAGTCGGTGAACGACGAGACCCTCGAGCTGCTCGGCGGCGAGATGAACTACGTCGTGCAGGTCGTCAGCCCGGAGGACGAGGACCGCGAGCTGCTCGCCAACTTCGACCTCACCTACGGCGAGGACGAGGGCGGCGAGGAAGATCTCGAGTCGCGTCCGCCGGTCGTGACCGTCATGGGCCACGTCGATCACGGTAAGACCCGACTGCTCGACACGATCCGTAAGGCCAACGTCCGTGAGGGCGAAGCCGGCGGCATCACCCAGCACATCGGCGCCTACCAGGTGCTGACCTCGCTGGAAGGCAACGAGCGCCTGGTCACCTTCATCGACACCCCGGGTCACGAGGCCTTCACGGCCATGCGTGCCCGTGGCGCCAAGGCGACCGACCTCGCGATCCTGGTGGTCGCCGCCGACGACGGCGTCATGCCGCAGACGGTGGAAGCCATCAACCACGCCCAGGCGGCCGACGTGCCGATCGTGGTCGCGGTCAACAAGATCGACAAGGAAGGCGCGAACCCGGACAAGATCCGGCAGCAGCTGACCGAATACGGCCTGGTGGCCGAGGAATACGGTGGCGACACCATGTTCGTCGACATCTCGGCCAAGCAGGGCACCAACATCGACGCACTGCTCGAAGCGGTCCTGCTCACCGCGGATGCTTCGCTGGACCTGCGGGCCAACCCGGACATGGACGCCCAGGGTGTCGCCATCGAGGCGCACCTGGACCGCGGCCGTGGCCCGGTGGCCACCGTGCTGATCCAGCGCGGCACGCTGCGGGTCGGCGACTCGATCGTGGCGGGCGACGCCTACGGTCGTGTGCGCCGCATGGTCGACGAGCACGGCCAGGATGTCCATGACGCGCTGCCGTCGCGTCCCGTCCAGGTCATCGGCTTCACGTCGGTGCCGGGCGCGGGTGACAACCTGATCGTCGTCGAAGAAGATCGCATCGCTCGCCAGATCGCCGACCGCCGCAATGCGCGTAAGCGCAACGCACTGGCCGCGCGTTCCCGCAAGCGGATCAGCCTGGAAGATCTGGATGCCGCTCTGAAGGAGACTTCGGAGCTGAACCTGATCCTCAAGGGCGACAACTCCGGCACCGTGGAGGCGCTGGAAGAAGCCCTCATGCAGATCCAGATCGACGACGAAGTTCGACTGCGGGTCATCGACCGCGGTGTCGGTGGCGTCACCGAGACCAACGTCAACCTGGCCTCGGCCTCGAACGCGATCATCATCGGGTTCAACGTCCGCGCGGAGGGCAAGGCCACCGAGCTGGCCAACCGCGAAGGCGTGGACATCCGGTACTACTCGGTGATCTACCAGGCCATCGACGAGATCGAGAAGGCCCTCAAGGGCATGCTCAAGCCGATCTACGAAGAGGTCCCGCTGGGCCGCGCCGAGATCCGCGCGATCTTCCGTTCGTCGAAGGTCGGCAACATCGCCGGCTGCATGGTGCTCTCGGGTTCGGTCAAGCGCAACGCCAAGGCGCGCTTGCTTCGCGACAACGTCGTGATCGCCGAGACCGTGACGATCTCCTCCTTGAAGCGGGAAAAGGACGACGCCACCGAGGTCCGTGAGGGCTTCGAATGTGGTTTGACCTTGACCTACAACGACATCAAGGATGGCGACATCATCGAGGCCTACGAAATGCGCGAAAAGCCGCGCGACTGATAGCTCTCGTGGTTTAGACGGCGACGGTCCCGACCTCCCCCCGTGGTAGAGGGGCCGTCGCCGCTGGATAGTGGTTCGCACCGCGAACCTGAACGCCGCGCCTCCCGGCGCAACTCCGGGAGCGCGGCGTTCGTCCATCCACACAGCGAACGGGGGTTTCTATGTTTCTTGGTGCGCTCGAATTCGACATCCTGCTCGGCGACGTTCATTCGCTGAAAGAAAAGCGCTCGGTGATCCGGCCGATATTGGCCGAATTGCAACGTTTCGGCGTGAGCGCCGCGGAGGGCGGGGAACAGGACCGCTACCGTCGTTCGTTGCTGGGGGTGGCGTTGGTCAGCTCCGGCATGGACCATCTGACCCAGGTGCTCGATCGGTGTGAACGCACCGTGGCGGCACGTCCGGAGTTAGAGTTGCTGGCAGTGCGCCGGCGTATCTTCGGACCCGAAGACTGAATTTTTAGAGAGGGGATGGCCATGGCAGATCAAGCCAGGGCACGCCGACTCGCCAAGCGGATCTCCGAGATCGTGGCAACCGCCATCGATCACGAGGTGAAGGACCCGCGGCTGCGCTTCGTCACGGTCACCGACGCCAAAGTCACCGGTGACCTGCGCGACGCCACGGTGTACTACACGGTCATGGGTGAAACGGTGAACGCCGAACCCGACTACGCCGCAGCGGCCGCCGGCCTGGAAAAGGCCAGGGGCGTACTGCGTTCGAAGGTGGGCGCGGGCACCGGCATAAAATTCACGCCCACGCTGGCCTTCGTGCTCGACAAGGTTCCGGAGGTCGCGCGCGACATGGAGGAACTGCTGGCACGCGCCAGGGCCCTCGATGAGGAAGTCGCGGCGGCACGGGCGAACGCCACACCCGCGGGCGACGCCGACCCCTACAAGGTCGAGCGCGACGGCGAGTAACGGGCGGGAATGACACTCAGCGAGAGCCCGGCGGGGGAGGGCCACGATCGGATCGGTGCGATGCCGCACGGTCCGGGCGCGGTCGTCGGTGGGGTGGGGATCGGTGCGGGTCTGACCCACGCTGTCGCGGATGGGGCCGCTCCTGCCGCGATGCGATTCGACGCCGCCATAGCGGCGTTGGACGGGGCGCGGTCGGTGACCATCGTCTGTCATGTGCAGCCGGATGCCGACACCGTCGGCAGCGGTCTGGCCATGGCTTTGGTGCTGGAACGGCGTGGGATCCCGGTGTGGGTGTCCTTCGCCGAACCCGCCGAGCTCCCGCTGTCCATGCACACACTGCCGGGGCTGCGGCATCTGGTGCCGCCCGCCGAGGTCCCGGCCGAAACCGACCTGCTGATCGCCGTGGACTGCGGCAGCGCCGGTCGGCTCGGCGCGCTCGCTAGCCGATTGGCCGGCGCCACAACAACTCTGGTGATCGATCACCATCGCTCCAACACCGGTTTCGGCACCGTCGGCGTGATCGACCCCGACGCCGAATCCACGACCGCGGTCATTGCGCGCCTGCTCGACGCCTGGGGTGAACCGATCGACGCCGACATAGCGCACTGCCTCTACGCCGGCCTGGTCACCGACACCGGCTCCTTCCGCTGGGTTCGCCCCGGCACCCACGCCCTCGCCGAACGCCTGCTGGCCACCGGCATCGACGGCCCCGAGATCGCCCGCACCCTGCTCGACACCCACCCCTTCGCGTGGCTGCCGATGCTGGCGCGCGTCCTCGGTACCGCCCGCCTGGAGCCCGCCGTCCGCGGCGGCACCGGCCTGGCCTACGTCTTCGTCCGTCGTGCGGATGAAACCGGCGTCGGTTCCGAGGAAATCGAGAGCGTCATCGACATCGTCCGCACCACCACCGAAGCCGGAATCGCCGCGGTCTTCAAGGAATCCCGCACCATCGAGGACCGCTGGACGGTGTCGTTGCGCTCCCGCGACTCCGGACCCGGCAAGCGGGACGGTATCGACGTCGCCGAAGTCGCGACCGCACTCGGTGGCGGTGGGCATCGCTACGCGGCGGGCTACACCACCTACGGCAGTCCCGACGACATCGTCGCGGCCCTGCTCGCCGCACTCGGTTGAACCGCCGGTCCCGCAACGAAATACGCTCAGCGGCGCATATGCAGTGAGGGCTGGCCGCCGAATTCCTCCACGGTATGGACCTCGAACCCGAGCCGCTCGGCGACGCGGAGTGACGGCTCGTTGGACTCCGTAATATCAGCGGCCACCGGCACGCCGGGCACCTCCCGCTCCGCCCATGTGATGACAGGCGCAGCCATTTCCGCCGCGTAACCCTTCCGCCGCCATGTGGAACGCAGCATCCTTCAACCGCAGGGTCGAGTCCCAGGGTGAGCTCGTTGGGCCGCATCCCGGGCAGCGAGAGGAACCCGGTGAGTCGGTGGCCGGTTGCGGATCGAAGCCGGTGCGGCCGTAGGGCGGAGGCGGGACCGCGCGTCGCGTGGGAATGGGCGGATCTTGTCGGTGCCGGGTGGTTGGGTGGGGGAGTTCGGGTTGTTCAGGCGAGGGCTGGCGGATGGTCCTCGGCTTGCGAGTTGGCGGAGATCTACTTCGTCGGGAGGTTTGGTGTGGGTCAGCAGCGGTCGGTAGCGGATGGCGGGTCTGATTCGGCGGCGGAGGTGGGGCCGCGGCGGATTCTTGGGTTGGCGCTGCCTGCGCTCGGGGTGCTGGTGGCGGAGCCGATCTATCTGCTGTTCGATATGGCTGTGGTGGGGCGGCTCGGGGCGCTGGCGTTGGCGGGGCTCGCGGTGGGCGGATTGATTCTGGCGCAAGTGAGTTCGCAGTTGACGTTCTTGTCCTATGGCACGACGGCGCGGGCTTCGCGGCGGCACGGGGCGGGGGATGATCGCGGGGCGGTGGCCGAGGGGGTGCAGGCAACGTGGATCGCGGTGGTGGTGGGGGCGTTGATTGTCGTTGTGGTGCAGGTGTTCGCGGTGCCGTTGACCAATGCGATCGCCGGTGGGGGTGATATCGCGGGGGAGGCGTTGCTGTGGTTGCGGATCGCGGTGTTCGGGGTGCCGTTGATTCTGATCTCGATGGCGGGGAACGGGTGGATGCGCGGGGTGCAGGACATTATGCGGCCGCTGGTGTATGTCGTTGCGGGCCTAGTGCTTTCGGGGGTGCTGTGCCCGGTGCTGGTGCACGGTTTGCTGGGGGCGCCGCGGATGGGGTTGCCCGGGTCCGCGGTGGCGAACCTGGTCGGGCAGGCGGTCAGTGGCGTGCTGTTCCTGTATGCGCTGGTGCGCGAGCGGGTTTCGCTCGCGCCGCAATGGTCGGTGATCAAGGCGCAGCTGGTGATGGGCCGTGACCTGATCGCTCGTAGTCTCGCGTTCCAAGCGTGCTTTGTGTCGGCGGCGGCGGTCGCGTCCAGGTTCGGGGCGGCGTCGGTGGCGGCGCACCAGCTGGTCCTGCAGCTGTGGACCTTCCTGGCGCTGACCTTGGATTCGCTTGCTATCGCAGCCCAGACGCTGGTCGGCGCGGCACTGGGCGCGGGCAACGCCGTCGGCGCCAAACGGCTGGCGCGGCGAATCACCGAGTGGTCGACGGTGTTCGCGCTCGTCCTCGCCGGGTGCTTCGCGGCGGGCTACAACGTGATCCCGAAGCTGTTCACCACCGATATGGCGGTCCTCGACCGCACCGGCGTCGCGTGGTGGTTCTTCGTCGCGATCATCCCGGTCGCGGGCGTCGTCTTCGCCCTGGACGGTGTTCTGCTCGGAGCGGGCGACGCGGCTTTCCTTCGAACCGCGACGCTGGGCGCCGCACTTGTCGGATTCCTCCCGGCCATCTGGCTGTCCCTGATCTTCGACTGGGGCATCGCTGGAATCTGGACGGGCTTGGTCGCCTTCATGATCCTGCGCCTGGCCGCGGTGGTGTGGCGAGCTCTGTCGGGGCGGTGGGCTCGGGTCGGAGCCGATGTCCCCGCCGGGAGCGCCTAGCGACAGCCGCGAATTGCACGGGCTGTTCAGCTGGGATGATGGTCCGTGACGGCGCCTAATTCGAGGTCGTGCTCGAGCAGGGCTTTCATCGCGCACAGCATGGTGGAGAAGCCGCCGACCGTGTCGTTCACCCACTGGATCAGCTCGTCGCCCGTGCCCTGGAATCCGGTTTCGGTGACTTCGACGAACGTGCTTCCCGTTTCGCGCGGCGCGAATTTCACCTCGACGGTGGTCGGCTGTTCGTAGTTGCCCCACTCGAACCGGATCGAGCGGTCCGGATCGACGTCGAGGACCTTGACGTCGGCGGAGGCCCCATAGGTCTCCCACTCCCAACGTAATTCGGCCCCCGCCACCATCGGCCCGCTGCTCTTGCTGTACCAGAACCGGGAGGTGACAGCCGGGTCGGCGAAGGCGCGGAACGCCTCCGCAACAGGCCTGCGCACGATCATGCAGGCATACGCCGCCGGAGCTTGCGTGAGCTCGAGTCGCTGCATGCACACGATCATGCCCGCTCGCGACCGGATGCGTGGCGTGTCCGGCCAGCCGCGCGTGCGAGTCCGCAGATGAATTCGGTCGGAAGGCATACCTGGAAACGATATTCAGTACTGGCAAGATGTGGGAATGCTCGAGAAGCAGCCGGTGCGCGTGATGTGGGACAGGGTGTCGTCGACCTATGTGCTCGTCGGGTTGCTGGTGGTCGGGGCGCTGGTGCAGACGCAGTTGGCGTCGGCGGTCGGGTCGGTCGCGCGGTTGCAGACGGCGGTGACGGTGTTCGTCGGGGTGTTCGTGCAAGCGGTTCCGTTTCTCGTGCTCGGGGTGCTGGTCAGTGGGTGCATCGCGGCGTTCGTTTCGCCCGCGGTATTGCGGAAGGTGTTGCCGCGCAACGAATCCGCGGCGATCGGGGTGGCCGGCCTGGCGGGCATGGCGCTGCCCGGATGTGAGTGCGGTGTGGTGCCGGTGGCGCGCCGCTTGATCGATCAGGGTGCGCCGAGTTCGGTGGCGCTGGCTTTTCTGCTGTCGGCGCCCGCGATCAATCCGGTGGTGCTGGTGTCGACGGCGGTGGCGTTTCCGGGGGAGCCGGGGATGGTCGGGGCGCGGTTCGTCGGTTCGCTGGCGACCGCGATCGTGATGGGCTTGATCTGGTCGCGCATCGGGCGGCCCGGGTGGATGATCCCGCGTGGCGGACACGATCATTGCGTCACCGGGCGAACTCGGTGGGAGGTGTTCTCCGAGGCCGCGCGGCACGACTTCTTGCAGGCCGCAGCGTTTCTCGTCCTCGGGGCCGCCGCCGCGGCCGCGCTGCACGTGCTGGTCCCGCCGTCCTGGTACGAGCAACTCGCCGGCCAGATGCTGATCGCGATCCTGGTCCTGGCCTTGCTCGCGGTGGTGCTGGCGCTGTGCTCGGAGGCCGACGCTTTCGTCGCCGCGAGCATGTCGAGCTTGCCGCTGCTCCCGCGTCTGGTGTTCCTGGTGGTCGGCCCCGCGGTCGACGTGAAACTGTTCGCCATGCAGGCAGGCAGTTTCGGCCGTTTGTTCGCGATCCGCTTCTCCCCGTTGACCTTTGCGGTCGCGGTCACCTGCGGCACTGTCGCCGGATACCTCTTCCTCGGCGGTGCCCGGTGAAGCGAGAGGCCCAGAACCTGCTGCTCCTGCTCATCGGTGCGGCCATCCTGATGATCACCCTCGACGGCACCTACCTCAACTACGTCAAACCAGGCCTGTACCCGTTCCTTCTCCTCAGCGGCATCCTCATCCTGGCGCTCGCACTGATCGCCATCGGCCGCGACATCCGCAGCGGGCGAGCGACTCCCGGCCACGAACACGGCACCGGCCGAGCCCAATGGCTACTCCTGATCCCGGTCGCGTCCCTGCTCTTGATCACCCCGCCGGCCCTCGGCGCGGGCGCCGCCGAAACCACCGCACCGGTCCGGGTCGCCGATGCGCCTGGCGCACAACCGAAATCCTGGCCCTTCCCACCACTGCCCGCAGAGCCCGCTCCAGCACTGTCGATCTCAGAGCTGGTCGCCCGCGCAACCCTGGACTCCCTGCATTCGCTGGACGAACGGACGGTACTGATCCGCGGCTTCGTCCTCCGCAGCGAACGCTCCGACGGCACCGACCTGGCCCGCGTAGCCATCACCTGCTGCGTCGCCGACGCTCGCTACGTCCGCGTCCACCTCACCGGAATCCCCGAGCAATTCGCCGAGGACACCTGGCTCGAAATCCGCGGCCGAGTGGAACCCGAAAGCGCCCAACGCGACCCGGACCTGACGCCAACTCTCGCCGTCACCGACTATCAGCCGATCGAGCGGCCCGAGCACCCCTACGAACGGGTTCGCTGACGGAGCAAGTTATCCACCCGTCCGGTGGCATTTTCGTGCGGAGTGATCAAGCCACCCTCAGTCAGCGGGACGGTGACGGCGGACGACCACGCTTGCCGGGCGGATCGAGCGGCCGGAGACCGACAGGCCCGGCTGGATCAGGGCATCGATGGTGCGGTCTGCCGCGGGGTCGGCGGTGGGTGCGACGTCGGTGGCTTCCATGGTGAGGGAATCGAAGGGGTCGTCGGGGCGGGGTGTGACGAGGACGGCGCCGCGGCCGGCCAGTAGTCGTTCAACACGGGTAGCGACGGCGGCGAAAGCGTCTCGTTCCCGGTCGGATTCGGCGGTCGAGGCGCACGCCACCGAGTCGTTGTGCAGGGCGAACAGTTCGACCACCAGGGGCAGGTCCGCGCCTGCGCGTTCTAGTTGCGCGCGGGCCTTGGCGTCGTCGGTGAGGCGTTCGATGGTGGCGGCTTGGCGGGCGATCACTCGGGACAGGTCTTCGATCTGTTCCACCAGGCGGGTGAGGGTCTGCTGTACGGGATCGGGTTGCGCAGTGGCGGCTTCCGGTTCGGCGGGTGACCGCCGGATGGGGCTCGTCGGTCCGTCGAATTCCCCGGCGTGCTGCGCGACTGATTCAGACATATCCGCACGATAACGCGCACCGCCCTGGAAGGGGCGGGGCGGCAGCGGAATTGGCTGGTCGGCCGCTGGGCCGGGGTCGGATTCGGCTGCTACCATCGCGTTCCATGGGGGTCTACGGGATCGATCTGGGCACAACGAACTCGGCAATCGCGCGGATCGACGCCGACGGTCGTCCAGAAGTCATGGTTGGGATGAACGGCGAGCCGACGGTGCCTTCGGTGGTGCTGTTCGCGTCCGCGTTCGATCATCTGGTCGGTGAAGGTGCGCGACGGCAGGCCCGGCTCGACCCGGAGCATGTGTGCGCGCTGGTGAAGCGGCGGATGGGCGATACCGACTGGCGGTTCACCGCACATGGTGAAAGCTGGTCCGCGCCCGCAGTGTCGGCGCTGATCCTGAAGAGTCTCGCCGCCGACGCCGAATTCGGCGGTGGCGGCCCGGTGCAGCGCGCGGTGATCACGGTGCCCGCCTACTTCGGCGACGAGGAGCGGCGCGCCACCATTCAGGCGGGCAGTTACGCGGGCTTCGACGTGGCGGGCGTGCTGTCCGAGCCCATCGCCGCCGCCCTGTCCTATGGCTTCGGCCGGCTCGACGGCAGCGTCGACGTCGGGAAAACCGGTGCCCGCGAGACGGTCATGGTCTACGACCTCGGCGGCGGCACCTTCGACGCCACCGTCATCGAACTCGCCGACCGCCGCATCTCGGTGCTGGCGGTGGAGGGTGATCATCAGCTCGGCGGCGCCGACTGGGACGAGCGGATCGCGCTGTACCTGTCCCAGCAGTTCTGCGCGGCCAACCCGGATGCCGAGGACCCCCTAGATGATTCGGCGGGTTCGCAGATGCTGGTGCTGGCCGCCGAACGGGCCAAATGTGAGCTGAGCGAGGTCGAGCGCACCGATGTGGTGGTCGCGCACGACGGCGCCCGCGCGGTGATCTCGCTGACCCGCGACGAGGTCGAATCGATGACGTCCTCGCTCATGCGGCGCACCCTCGACCTCACCAAGGACTGTCTGGCCGCCGCGGGCAAACGCGGTGTCGCCACGGTTGATCGGCTGCTGCTGGTCGGTGGCTCCTCGCGGATGCCGATGGTGGCGCGGGAACTCCAGGCCGAGCTGGGGCTGACCGGTGAGCTACGCGACCCCGACCTGTCGGTGGCGCGCGGTGCGGCGCTCTACGGCGAGAAGCTGGAGTTGGAACGGCTGATCATCGCGGATCTGGTGACGCGTGGCCGGCTCCGTGACGGCTCGCTCTTGACCGAAGCCTCCCCGTCCGATCTGGACCAGGCGGTCGCCCGGGTCGCGGCGTCCTTCGGCCAGCCGGTGGGCCTGGTCCGCCGGATGCTGGAAATCCAAGTCGACACCGTGGTTTCGCGTGGGTTCGGTGTCCTCGCGATGGACGACTTCTACGGACTGTCGGCGGCCTGGCTGGTGCATCGCAATCAGACACTGCCGGTGCGGGTGCGCAAATCCTTCGGCACCATCCGCCAGGACCAGGATCAGATCAAGCTCACCATCGTCGAACAGCAGGGTCAGGCTGCGTCGATGCGGCCCGAGGATGCGAAAGTGCTTGTCGAGGGCCAGATTGCGGGCATCCCGCCGGGATATCCGGCAGGCAGTGAAGTCCGCGTCACCTTCGAGATGGGCTTCGACGGCGTGCTGCACGTCACCGCGCACCACGTCGACGCCGACATGCCGCTGACCATGTCCGCGCAGACCGGCGCCACACTCTCGCAGTCCGAAGTTGCCCGGGAGCTGGATCAGGTGCAGCGTTCCCGGCGCCGCGCGAGCTGAGCCGCCATGGAAGCGTTCGTCCCCAACGACTACCGCAAACGCGTTCTCGCCGACGTCGAACGCCGCGGCGGTATCGAGTTCTCGGATCCGTTCGAGCTCTACGACATTCCGCTCGACGAAGCCGAAACCCTCAGCGATGCCGAGGTTTCCGCGCGAGTCGAAGAAGTGTGGGGCTTCTGGCAGAAACAGCGTGACCATCCGAAGTATCGGGTGCTCGTCGGCCTGCTGGTAGATGGGCATGACCGGCGTTCGGAGTTGCTGCTGTACAGCGGTTCTCGCCGTGCCGAAGCGTTGCGTGTCCGCAACGAACGGGAGCAGCGCGACGCCGAACGATTCGAAATGCTCGACACCGCCATCTCCCGGCTGGTGCAGCGCTACGGCGGGGTGCCCGCCGGAAAAGTGGCCGGTCTCGAGGAGATCGGCGCGATGGGCGGGCTCACCGCCGCCGAGGTCGCCGCACGCCTGCACCGCCACCGCGTCATCGAGGACCAAGCTCCGGCGACACCGACCGTGCTCACCGACCAGCGTCGCAAACAGATCCGCCAGCTTCTCAGCGAATGGGAGCGGCTGCTCGAAGGCCCGCCCACACCAACACTTTTCGCGCTGCTCCAGCTCGATCCGGCGCAGTCGACGCAGACCAACGAGATCCGCCTGCGCGCCGACGCGCTGCGCGCCCGAGCCCGGGAACTGCCGCCCGGCCGCGTCCGAGTCGTGCTCGACGAACTGTTGGTGCACGTCCAGGATTTGCTCGAGGCCGGTCCCGCGGTAGCCGCGGAATACGTTCGGACGATCACCGAAGATGTTGCCGCCGAACTGCGCCCGAAGATCCGCGCCGCGGTCCTGGTGGAAGACCAGCTGGTCGGCGAGGACTACGAATTCCTGCTCGAAGAGGCGATCGAACTCGGGCTCGACCGAGCCGAAGCGATTCGGTTGCTCGCCGAAATCGCGGGCGCGCTCGGTGCCCGCATCGAAAGCGGTGCGCCGGCAGCGCGATCCGCTTCGGCCCCGCCGCCCGTGTCCCATGCCAGAGCGTCCGGGTCCCGAACGGCGCACCGCGCGTCGAGCGCGGGCTCCTCCCGCGAATGGGAAGAGCCCCTCAAAGCCGCGCGCGCCGCACTGCGGTCCGGCCGCCCCCAGGAAGCCGCACGCCACGTCGCCGAAGCCAGACAGCTCGACGCGGGCGCCAACGGTGGCGCCACCCCCATCCGCCCGGTCGCCGACGAAGTCGAACGAGTCCTCGCCGAAGCCGCCAACCACTGGCGCGACGCCACTGCCGCCTGCGCCGCCAAACGCTTCGTCGCAGCCACCGAACACCTGGAATACCTCCAGCGCAACGCCTCCGACGTCCCGCCACCCACTGGCCAGACCACCACCCTCGACCAACTGCTGACCCAGGCCCGAGCAGCCATCGCCACCGCGGACCGCCTTGTCGCCGAAGCGAATTCCGCCCCGCCCCACGACCGCACCCGCGCCCTCCTCGCCGCCCAATCCGCCTGCGCCGACCACCCGGACGCGGCCGCCGCCCTCGCCGCCACCCCGATCGAAGCCCCCGCCAGCGTCCACGCCTCCCGCCTGACCACCGGCTCGGTCCTGGTCACCTGGACCCCCTCACCCACCGGCAACGCCGACTACAAGGTGACCCGCCTCCAACCCGACGGCACCTGGCGCACAGTCGGCCGCACCCGCACCACCGAACTCGAAGACGGCGGCGCCCCACCCACCGGCCAACCGATCTACGCCGTCGTCGCAGCCGTCGCCGGCCGCTACTCCGACCTCACCCGCTCCGACGCCCCACCCCCTGCGCCAACCCCCAACGTCGACGCGAGCCGCCCGGCTCCAGTGCCACAGCCTGAGCAGCCGGTCCAGGAAACCCACCCCGGCAGCACGAATCGGCAGGAGTCGTCGTCGGAGCCCGTCGGTACAACCCAAGACGTTCCAGCGAGCCAGCGGGCCCAATTCCCACCGTTGGTGGGCCGGGTTGATTCGGAACAGCCTGCTCCAGAGGCGGATTCCGCGACGTCGTCTCAGTCAGGCACGTCCCCGCAGTCCGCTGCCGAGCCAGTCGCACTCCCAGACGAGCCGACTCCGAGCGGCATTCCCACCGTCAGCAATCTCGCCATCCACGACGGACGCCTGACCTTCGACTGGCCCACCGGTGTCACCGAGGTCATGGTCGTAGCCCGCCCCGGCACCCCGCCGGTCACCCCCACCGACCCCCAGGCCACCTCCTGGAAAGTCACCAACACCCGCTACGAAATCGATGGTGGCGTCCTCATCCAGCCGACTCTCACTCCGTGTCATCTTGCTGTCGCTTCCTGCCGCCGCCAACCCAACGGCGCTCTCACCATCGCCTCGGGGTTTGCTTCAACAGCGCGACTCCACTGGGCTACGTGAGACCGATCTGTCCTTCGCGGTCACCCCAGGAGCCGCGATCCTGAATGACCGGGTACTCGATATCCGCGACAGCGAGCCATTCGTCGACCTCGTCCGGCGAAGTCATGATGGCGGTGACGAGCCCGTGGACGGCGGCGAGTTTGACGGGATCCACGTGTTCCGCCAGCTCTTGTTCGGTGACGTTGTGCCCGGGTGTCAGCAATTGCCAGCAGAACCGCATCAGATATCGGCATTCCTGCTGCTTGCGGTCGTCGGCCAGGCGTTGATGCACGAACCAGCCGGCGCGACGTCGCTGCGAATCGTCCCGGAACATCTCTGATAGCCCGGTCAGGTTCACCTGTCGAAGGATAGGACGTCGATCTCCCGGGGACGAACCCTTTTCGGAGCCGGTCGGTGCGCGGCTGTAGTCGCGGGTGTGCCAATGTGGGTGTGGTGATACCCAAGTTGATGGCGGTGAGCGATATTCATGTCGGGCACCAGGGGAATCGGCCGGTGGTCGAGCAGATCACGGCGGATTCGCCGGAGGATTGGCTGATCGTCGCCGGGGACGTGGGGGAGAAGACCGACGATCTCCGGTGGGCGCTGGAGTTGTTGCGGAGCCGGTTCGCGAAGGTGATCTGGGTACCGGGGAACCACGAATTGTGGACCACGCCAAAAGATCCCGTGCAGATGCATGGGGCCGCCCGGTACGACTACCTGGTGTCGATCTGCCGGGATCTGGATGTGGTGACGCCGGAGGATCCGTTCCCGGTGTGGGCGGGCGCGGGTGCGGAGGAGTTCGGCGGGCCGGTGACGCTGGTGCCGATGTTCCTGCTCTACGACTATTCGTTCCTGCCGAAGGGCGCCACCACCAAGGCCGAGGGCCTGGCCATCGCCCGCGAACGCAACGTCGTCGCGACCGACGAGTTCATGCTCTCGCCGGATCCGTATCTGACCCGCGACGCCTGGTGCCACGCTCGTGTGCAGGCCACCAAGCGCCGGCTCGACGCGCTGCCGCCGGAAACCCCGCTGGTCCTGATCAACCATTTCCCGCTTGTCCGGCAACCCACCGACGTGCTCTTCTATCCGGAGTTCGCGCTCTGGTGTGGCACCGACCTCACCGCCGACTGGCACACCAGCTACAACGTGGTCTGCTCGGTCTACGGACACCTGCACATCCCGCGCACTTCCTACTACGACGGTGTCCGCTTCGAAGAGGTCTCGCTCGGTTATCCGCGCGAATGGCAGCGCCGCGGTCTCCCCGACCCGCTGCTCCGCCAGATCCTCCCCACCCCCGAATATCCGCCGGGCTCCCTGAACAAATTCGGTGGCCACTTCGAACTCACCCCCGAAATGGAGAAGGCAGCCGCCGAGATGCGCGAACGCGCCGAGCGCCGCCGCGGCGTGTGAACCATGCGAATTGGTGACCAACCGCCTCGACTAGGCTCGTAGCCGATGATCGAGAACATTCTGCCCAGTGGTGTCGCGTCCGCTGAACTGCTGGAGTACCCGGAGGATCTGAAGGCGCATCCGGCCGAGGAGCACCTCATCGCGAAGTCGGTGGAGAAGCGCCGCCGCGACTTCATCGGTGCGCGGCACTGCGCCCGGCTGGCGCTGGAACAGTTGGGCGAGCCGCCGGTGGCGATCGGCAAGGGGGAGCGCGGCGCTCCTGTGTGGCCGCGCGGAGTGGTCGGCAGCCTGACCCACACCGAGGGTTATCGGGCGGCGGCGCTGGCGCACCGGCTGCGGTTCCGTTCGGTCGGCATCGACGCCGAACCACATGCCGAACTGCCGGAGGGCGTGCTCGATTCGGTGAGCCTGCCGGAGGAGCGAGAGTGGTTGCGCACCACCGCATCCGGCCTGCATCTCGATCGGCTGCTGTTCTGCGCCAAGGAGGCTACTTACAAAGCGTGGTTCCCGCTGACCACCCGCTGGCTCGGTTTCGAGGACGCGCACATCACCTTCACCCTCGACGAGGTCTCCGACGGCGCGGGTGCGGGCACGTTCCACAGCAAGATCCTGGTCCCCGGCCAGACCAATGACGGTGGCGCCCCGCTGCTCTCGTTCGACGGCCGCTGGCTGATCGCCGACGGGCGCATCCTGACCGCGATCGTGCACGGCTGATGGCGGGCGGTCTCGGCGGCCTGCTGATCGTCGACAAGGACGGCGGCTGGACCAGCCACGACGTCGTCGCGAAAAGCCGAAGGTTGTTGCGCACCAAGAAGGTCGGGCACGCGGGCACCCTCGACCCGATGGCGACCGGCGTGCTCGTGCTCGGCGTGGACCGGGCCACGAAACTGCTCGGTCTGCTCACCCTGACCACCAAGGCCTACACCGCGACCATCCGCCTGGGGCAGTCCACCAACACCGACGACGCCGAAGGTGAAGTCCTCGCGACCACGTCGGCGCTGCACGTCACCAACGATGACATCGCCACGCACGTAAAGACTTTGACCGGAGACATCCAGCAGGTGCCCGCCACCGTCAGTGCCATCAAGGTCGACGGCGAACGCGCCTACGCCCGCGCCCGCGCCGGCGAAGACGTGCAACTGGCCGCCCGCCCGGTCACCGTTTCGCGCTTCGATGTCCTTGCCCGCCACGACATTCCGGACGGCGAGTTCGTCGACCTGGACGTCGAAGTCGAATGCTCCTCCGGCACCTACATTCGCGCCCTCGCCCGCGATCTCGGCGCGGCCCTCGGCGTCGGCGGCCACCTGACCGCCTTGCGCCGCACCAGGGTTGGCCCGTTCACCCTCGAACACGCCCGCACCCTGGACGAATTGGGCGCAACGGCAGAAGCCGATCCCGAGGCCTCCTTACTCAGCCTCGACATGGACGAAGCCGTGCGAACCGCCTTCCCGCATCGCGACATCGACGACTCCCAAGCCAACGACCTCCGCAACGGCCGCTGGCTCGACCCCGTCGGTATCCCAGGCGTCTACGCCGCCATAGACCAGTCCGGCCAGGCAATCGCCCTGCTCCAGGAAAGCGGTAAACGCGCCGCCTCCGTCATGGTCGTCCGCCCGTCGAACCTCTGACCCGCTCCGCCCCGCATCCGAGGCCGGATGCGTCAGGTGGTGATGCCCTGGCGATTCGATCCGGGCGGCGAGTCACCCTGCCCCGGTTGGGGGAGGACCGATCCGAGCGCACCGAGGAGCGCGCCGACGCCGACGTCGCGCATCTGCTCTCGGGTCATGGTGTGGTGCTCCAGCCAATCGACGGTCAGGACTCGGAAGAAGGTGAGCCAGCTCATCAGGATCGAGGATGTCATGGTGCGTGCGGCGCCTTCGACGCCGATGACATCGAGCAGTCGGCGGCGCAGTTCGTCGAGCTCGCCTGTGATGATCGTCTGAATGGTCGGGTCAGTGGCCAGGACCTTGTTGGCGGCGAGGACCGCGTGGGCGTTGGCCTCGAAGTAGTCCAGGTGGGCGTCCAGCCCTGCGGCCAGCTGTTCGAGCAGCGGCTGCGCGGGGTCGAGTTCGGTGACCACCAGCAGTTGTTCGGCCGCCTGCTGGTACACGGCTACGAAAAGCTCTCGCTTGCTTGGGAAATGCCGATACAGCAGGGCCCGCGATATGCCCGCCGCCGCGGCCACGTCCTCCATGAGCACCTCGTCGTAGGCGCGCTGAGCGAACAATCCCGCGCCGGCTTCCACCAGCAGGCGGCGGCGTTCGTCGGGGGCGAGGCGGCGGCGAGTACTCACGAGACCGATCTTAGTTGACGCGCGTCTACTAATGGTCGTACGATCCCTAAGTAGATGCGCGTCTACTAAGAAGCACCCGCCCGCGCGGCACAGGGGATGTGCCGCCAACAGGAGGAACGCCATGTCGAAACTGCTCAAGATCCTCGCCCTCACCATGGGCATCGCCTGCGTGGCGATCGGCTTCGCGCACATCGCCCTCGGCAACGACTCCGTCCCGGACATGGCGGACGCCGGTGTCACCGCAGACAGCCAGAGCCGCTTCTTCGGCGCCATTTTCGTCGGCTACGGCGCCGCTTGGATCTGGGCTGCCCGCCAGTCCCCGATCCCCGCCCCCGCCATCCGCTGGCTCGCGGGCATCTTCTTGCTCGGCGCCGTCGGACGAGCGGTCTCCCTGGCCGTGCACGGCTGGCCGCACTGGTTCCAAATCGTGCTCACCGTCATCGAATTCGTCCTCCCGCCGCTGTTCTTCTGGCTGGCCACAGCCAATGAGGACCGGGTGCTGAGCGGCCACGAACCATTGGCCCCCAGCCGGTCTCGTTCGGGCGTGTAAGACCTCTGTGCCCTCCTGCAATAACCGGTAGGCTGCGTCGCCACAGCGGGCAGGGCCTCGGTCCGTGACGGTGACCGGCACCGGCGATGGCGCGATACTCGAGTCCGGCTGGGATCTGCAGGCTCCCAGCCAGTTTGGGAGGTCTGCGGGAATTTGGAGATTTCCCGCGGTAGTCGATTGGCCGGACTCGCGCATGGCCCGAGTCCGGCTGGGGCCGGCCGGCTCCAGGCTGGCTTCGATCAGGCCTCGAGGAACTTGGCGACGTCCTCCGGGAACCGGCGGTCCTCGATCGCGGAGTTGTGATTGCGGCCCTCGTACAGCACGAGGGTGGCGCCGGGGATGCCGTCCGCGGTGTCGCGGAACATCTGGGCGGGGTAGGCGAGGTCTTTGTCGCCGCCGAGAACCATGGCGGGGACCTGGATTTCGGCGAGGCGGTCTTTGATATCCCACTGATCCTCGGCCTCGATGACCCGGATGCCGTCGGTGTAATCGCCGTTGGACGGGCGCATCATCGGGTCCAGCATCCACAGCAGGCCGGCCATCATGCGCTGCGCGATCTTCGAGGTGCTGGCGATGGCGGCGAAGGCGGTGGCGGGGCGTTTTCCGGCGGCCGCGCGTTCGGCGAACTGGCGCATTGCGGAGCGGCCGCTCGGGCTCAGGGTGTAGGCGGAGCTGGTAACCACCAGGCGGCGAACGACTTTGGGGTGGCCGAGTGCAAGTTGTTGTGCGACCGAACCGCCGGTCGAGTAGCCGAGCACGTCGACGGGCTCGCCGAATTCGCCTTGCAGCGCCTCGGCCAGATCCGTGGTGATGTCGGACATGGTGGTCCCCGCCGCCAAGCCGGGGCGCCGGTTCACGACGTAGACCGTGTGCCGCTCGCCGAGCGCGAGGAATGGCTTCACCATGAACTTCCGGGCGCTGCCGCTCAGGTTCCCGTTCTCGGCGGTCGAGCCGGGCAGGGCGATCAACGGCGAACCGCTGCCGAAGCTGAGATAGGCGAGCCCGTTGGGGAAGGTGCCTTCGCGGATGTCGAGTTTGCTGGTCATGAGTGCCTCCGGTGCTTCAGTAGCGATGACTCGAGTGTAGTGGAATAAATCATTCCGTTCCAGTCGAATGCCGAACTTTCTCGAGCCCGAACCTGAAGGCCGGTGAGCGGAGTCGCGCGCACGTAAAGTGGCTGGCGTCCGCCGCGGCGACCGGCGGCAGGGCCGATGAGGGGTATGCGATGAGTGGACAGCCGGATTCGTTCGATCTGTGGGACCGGGACCGCGACGGACTGGTATCCGTCGAGGACATCATCATCGGGATCCGTGCCCAGGGCATCGAGGTCGACGACGAGTCGGTCGAGCGCATGGTCGCCGCCGCCGACACCGACGGCGATTTCCTGGTCTCCCGTGCCGAATTCGACGCCGCCCTGGTCGCGGGCAAGATCGAGGTCACCGACGCGGACGCCGCCTTCCAGGTCTTCGACGTCAACCAGGACGGCAAGATCTCCGTCGAGGAACTCGAACAACTCATCCGCCAAGTCGGCCAGGGCATGATCGACGGCCCCGCCGACGTCCTCCTCGACGCCGCCGACGCGGACGGCGACGGCTACCTCTCGCCTCCGGAATTCCGCGCCCTCCTCGACTTCCTCTCCCGCTGAGCGCAAACCGGCAAGATCTGGTCGGCTCAAGTAATTCTGGGGGAAACCTCTAGGTTGCGAGCTCATCTTTGGGGTGTCGGCCCAAGAGTGGGCCGCGGTCGGGTGCCTCTTGTCGCGTGCCTGATCGGCGCGCCGATAGGCCCGGGCATCCTCAGGATTAGAGTGAAAGGGCCATGGCGATGATGCATGGAATCGTCCGGAAGACAGTAGTTCTCGCCGCTTTGGCGGTGCTGGCGGTGGGGTGCGGGAGCAGCACTGAACCCGCGTCGCCCACCAGTCAATTGCCGGAGCTGACGACACCGGTAACCGCAGCCCCGCTGCAACCGGGCCCGACCAATTCCGGTGTGACGGACACGTCCCGGCCGGCCCCGAAACCTGTTCCGCCGCAAGCCGGCACGGGGACCGCGATGATCTTCACCCGGACCCTGTCCAACCAGCCGGTGCCGAACGTCCCGGTCAACCTGCGACTTATCCAGCCCTGCGATCCCAAGAACGACGACATCCCCGACGACGGCAAAGAGGTCCGGCGCTGGGACGGCATCACCGATGGCACCGGGCGTGCGATCTTCACCGTCCCGGTCGGCTGCTACCGGATGGGCATGGGCCAACCACCCGCGGGCACCACACCGGTACCGGAGGGCTACCACCATCTGTTCCTCATCCGCCCCGATTCGACCGTGGAAGGCGCTTTCCGCTTCCAGGACCCGGCGTCGCCCGACCAATGCTCCCCCCAGGCGATCGTCTCCGACCTGGCCGCGCAGGGCCAACTCTATTCGGGACAAGAGGATTGGACGCTGGCCACGGTCCGCGAATGCGCGGGCTCATGGGGCGTGATCAGCTGGAATACCCCCGGTGACACCCAGCGCCTCGTCCGCCGCCTCGGCGACCGCTGGAACAACTACGTCAGCTTCCCGCACGACACCTGCTGGTCTACAGCCTCGAAAGACGGTGTTCCCCAACGCCTCCAGGGCTACTTCAACAAGTGCTGATCCGATAACCGGGACATGACCGCGGCCGCTACTCGCGAAACGCCTCGGTCATGTCCCGTTCAAGCGGTGAGCCAGATGGCTTCGGCGGCAGGGCGGCCGAGGTCGATGGGGGTTTCGGCGGTACCGAGGCGGAGAGCGATGGTGCCGGCGAAGTCGCGGCGTTCGACGACGGTGATGGCCGTGTCGAGGGCGATGCCGACGGAGTCGAAGTAGCGGAGCATGTCCGGGTCGGAGTCGGAAATCCTTGCGACGCGGCCGGATTCGCCCGCCGCGAAGTCGCTGAGCTGACGCGCGGGCGGGGTCGGGACGGCACCGTCGACCGACGGGATCGGGTCGCCGTGCGGATCCCGGTCGGGGTAGCCGAGTTTCGCGTCGATGCGCGCCATCAGCAGCTCCGACACCGCGTGTTCGAGCACCTCGGCCTCGTCGTGCACCTCGTCCCACCCGTACCCGAGCTCGTTGACGAGGAACGTTTCGATCAGCCGGTGCCGGCGCACCATCGCGACCGCGGCGCGCCGCCCGTGCTCGGTCAAGGTGATCGAGCCGTAGCGTGCGTGCTCGACCAAGCCCTGGTCGGCGAGTTTGCGGACGGCTTCGGAGACGGTGGACGCGGACACCCCGATGCGTTCGGCGAGCAGCTTCGTCGACACCTTCTCCTGCGACCACTCCTGCGCGGTCCAGATCACCTTGAGGTAGTCCTGCGCGACAGAGGTCAGCTCCGGGGCAATCGTCGCGGTGCCGCCGGGTACGGCGTCGTCGGCGGGCGTCGGGGCCTGCTCGGCCAGGTCGCGTCGGGTGGCGATGTCTCGTTTACCGGGCACGTACCTGAGCTTATGCACTCCTTCGCCGATACACACATCTCGGCGCGGGAGACGAACGCCTGTTCACCAAGTGGATAACGTCGTGTGACTTGTGGGACGCCGGAATATTGTTCGTGACCCCATTTGCGTACGCTGCAACCGTGCAGAGATGGCGAAGTCTCGACGAGGTGCCCGCGGACTGGGGCCGCTGCGTACTCACGATCGGCGTGTTCGACGGCGTGCATCGCGGCCACGCCCAGTTGATCAGCCGCGCTGTGAAGTCCGCGGCCGCGCGTGGTGTCCCGGCGGTGTTGATGACCTTCGATCCGCACCCCATGGAGGTGGTGCGGCCCGGTTCACATCCGGCGCAGCTGAGCACGCTGACCCGCCGCGCGGAACTGGCCGAGGAACTCGGCGTCGACGTCTTCTGCGTCATCCCGTTCACGCCCGAATTCATGCAGCTGACCCCCGAGGCCTACGTGCACGATCTGCTGGTCGAGCGCCTACACGTGGCCGAGGTCGTGGTCGGCGACAACTTCACCTTCGGCAAGAAGGCCGCGGGCACCGTCGACACCATGCGTGAGCTGGGGGAGCAGTTCGGTTTCGAAGTCGATGGCGTGAAGCTGGTCGGGGAGCACGCGGTCACCTTCTCCTCTACCTATATTCGCGCCTGCCTCGAGGCCGGCGATATGGCCGCCGCCGCGGAGGCGCTGGGCCGCCCGCACCGGATCGAGGGCGAGGTCGTGCACGGCGAGGGCCGCGGCAAGGACCTGGGATTCCCCACCGCGAATCTGGCCCCGACGCCGTACGCCGCGATCCCCGCCGACGGGGTGTACGCGGGCTGGTTCACCGTGCTGGATCCCGACGGCCCGGCGATCGGCCCGGCCGCACCGGGTGTGCCGGCGATGGCCGCGATCTCGGTGGGGACGAATCCGCAATTCGAGGGGGTCACCCGCACCGTGGAGGCCTTCGTGCTCGATGGCGAGGCCGATCTCTACGGCCGGCACGTCGCGATAGATTTCGCCGAGCACCTGCGCGGCATGCGCAAATTCGATTCCCTCGACGAACTGCTCGAAGCCATGGCCCGGGATGTGGAGAACGCCCGCAAGGTCCTGACGGCCGTCGAATAGCCCCGATTGGGTTTGCCGGAATCACTCCGGTACTGTGAATCCTCGGGTTTGCTGCGGTCCGCGGTGGCACCCGTTCGAATCCGAGCGCGGAACTGAAAAAATAGGAGTGGACGCCGCATGGCTCTGACCACTGAGCAGAAGACCGCCATCCTCAAGGAATACGGCCTGCACGAGAAGGACACCGGTTCCCCGGAGGCGCAGATCGCGCTGCTGTCCAAGCGGATCTCGGATCTCACCGAGCACCTGAAGCAGCACAAGCACGATCACCACACCCGCCACGGCCTGCTGGCCCTGATCGGTCGTCGTCGTCGCCTGTCGAAGTACCTGGCGGCCAAGGACATCAACCGGTACCGCTCGCTGATCGAGCGCCTCGGCCTGCGTCGCTAGCACGCCGACACACTGACTTCCATAGGTCGTTGGTAAAAGAGCCAACGGGGAGACGTACAATCTCCCCGTTGGCTATTTGCGTTCCAGGGGTGAACACCTCCCCGACGCACAACCGCACAACACAGCACAGCCGTAAGTACCCGCCCGCGTGGCGTCGGTCTTCGGTAGTGGCCTCCCAGGTGCCGTAGCGACTGCTTGCAGGTCGCTCGAAATGATCGGCACCGGCGGGCTTCGATCGATGATCGCCTCCGCGAAGCCGGCCGGGTCTGCGCGTCGCAACCAGGAAGGTTGCCGCGCGTCCGTGCCAGGTACGGCTGACGAATTGCCGGATCGCGCCTACGAGGCGCGAGATCCGGCGAAGACGAGAGGTTGAGAGAAGAGAATGACCGAAACAACTGAACGCAAGTCCTCGGCCGTAGAGGTCGAGCCCGGTGTGTTCGAATCCGTCGCGCTGATCGACAACGGCAGCTACGGCACCCGCACCATCCGCTTCGAGACCGGCCGGCTGGCCCGTCAGGCCGCCGGCGCCGTCGTGGCCTACCTGGACGACGAGACCATGCTGCTGTCCGCGACCACCGCGGGCAAGCACCCCAAAGAGCAGTTCGACTTCTTCCCGCTGACGGTCGACGTCGAAGAGCGCATGTACGCCGCGGGCCGCATCCCCGGCTCGTTCTTCCGTCGCGAGGGCCGCCCCTCCACCGACGCGATCCTGACCTGCCGCCTGATCGACCGTCCGCTGCGCCCGTCCTTCGTCGACGGCCTGCGCAACGAGATCCAGGTCGTGGTCACCGTGCTGTCGCTGGATCCGCAGGATCTCTACGACGTGGTGGCCATCAACGCCGCGTCCGCGTCCACCCAGATCTCGGGCCTGCCGTTCTCCGGCCCCATCGGCGGCGTGCGCGTCGCCCTGATCGAGGGCCAGTGGGTCGCGTTCCCGACCGTCGAGCAGCTCGAGGGCGCCGTGTTCGACATGGTCGTCGCGGGCCGCGTGGTCGACTCCGGTGACGTCGCGATCATGATGGTCGAGGCCGAGGCCACCACCAAGGTGATCGAGCTGATCGACGGTGGCGCGCAGGCCCCGACCGAGGCCGTCGTCGCCGAGGGCCTCGAGGCCGCCAAGCCGTTCATCGCCCGGCTGTGCCGCGCGCAGGCCGACCTCGCCGAGCTGGCCGCCAAGCCGATCGGTGAGTTCCCGCTGTTCCCGCCGTACGCGGCCGACGTCTTCGAGGCCGTCGAAGGCACCGCCAAGCGTGAGCTGAACGAGGCGATGAGCATCGCCGACAAGCAGGAGCGCGAAACCAAGATCGACGAGATCAAGCTGGACGTGCTCAGCCGTCTCGGCGACGACTTCGCCGGTCGCGAGAAGGAGCTGGGCGCCGCGTTCCGCTCGGTCACCAAGAAGCTGGTGCGCCAGCGCATCCTGACCGACAGCTTCCGCATCGACGGCCGTGGCCTGGCCGACATCCGCGCGCTGTCCGCCGAGGTCGCCGTGATCCCGCGGGCCCACGGTTCGGCCCTGTTCGAGCGTGGCGAGACCCAGATCATGGGCGTCACCACCCTGGACATGGTCAAGATGGCGCAGCAGGTCGACTCGCTCGGCCCGGAGACCTCCAAGCGCTACATGCACCACTACAACTTCCCGCCGTACTCCACCGGTGAGACCGGCCGCGTCGGTTCGCCGAAGCGTCGCGAGATCGGCCACGGCGCCCTCGCCGAGCGCGCCCTGATGCCGGTGCTGCCGTCGCAGGAGGAGTTCCCGTACGCCATCCGTCAGGTCTCGGAAGCGTTGTCCTCCAACGGTTCCACCTCGATGGGCTCGGTCTGCGCCTCCACCCTGTCGCTGCTGAACGCCGGTGTGCCGCTGAAGGCCCCCGTCGCCGGTATCGCCATGGGCCTGGTGTCGGACACCATCAAGAACGACAAGGGTGAGGACGAAGTCCGCTACGTCGCCCTGACCGACATCCTCGGCGCCGAAGATGCCTTCGGCGACATGGACTTCAAGGTCGCCGGCACCCGCGAGTTCGTCACCGCGCTGCAGCTGGACACCAAGCTCGACGGCATCCCCTCGAAGGTGCTGGCCGGTGCGCTGAGCCAGGCGCACGACGCCCGCACCACCATCCTGGACGTGATGGCCGAGGCCATCACCACCCCGGACGAGATGAGCCAGTACGCGCCGCGCGTCACCGCGATCAAGATCCCGGTCGACAAGATCGGCGAGGTGATCGGGCCCAAGGGCAAGGTGATCAACCAGATCACCGAGGAGACCGGCGCCAACATCTCGATCGAAGATGACGGCACGGTCTACGTCGGTGCGACCAACGGCCCCGCGGCGCAGGCGGCGATCGACATGATCAACGCCATCGCGAACCCGCAGCTGCCGAAGGTCGGCGAGCGCTTCCTGGGCACGGTCGTCAAGACCACCGCCTTCGGCGCGTTCGTCTCGCTGCTGCCCGGCCGCGACGGTCTGGTGCACATCTCCAAGCTGGGCAACGGCAAGCGCGTCGCCAAGGTCGAGGACGTGGTGAACGTCGGCGACAAGCTGCGCGTGGAGATCGCCGACATCGACAACCGCGGCAAGATCTCGCTGGTTCCCGTCGAGGAAGCCACCGAAGAGCCGGCCGCGGACGAAGCCGTTGATGCGGCGGCGGCAGCAGAGTAGTACTTGTCTCTGTGACGAAGAAGAAGACGGCCCTCCTGCTCCCCAGCGAGCAGGGGGGCTCGTCACTCCTGAGAGCAACTGACGAATCCCTCTCGCATTCCGTTGATTCCGGTGTGCGTCGTACCGTGCTGCCCGGCGGGCTACGCGTGGTCACCGAGCATGTGCCCGGTGTGCGCTCGGCGTCGATCGGCGTGTGGGTCGGCGTCGGTTCGCGCGACGAAGGCCCGACCGTGGCCGGGGCCGCGCATTTCCTGGAACATCTGCTGTTCAAGGCGACCCCGACGCGGTCGGCGCTGGACATCGCCCAGGCCATGGACGCGGTCGGCGGCGAGCTCAACGCGTTCACCGCGAAAGAGCAGACCTGCTACTACGCCCACGTCATCGACGAGGACCTGCCGCTGGCGGTGGACCTGGTCACCGACGTGGTACTGAACGGCCTGTGCCGGGCCGCCGATGTCGACCTGGAACGTCAGGTGGTGCTCGAGGAAATCGCCATGCGCGACGACGATCCCGAGGACATGGTCGGCGACGCGTTCCTCACCGCGCTGTTCGGCGATCACCCGATCGGGCGGCCGGTGATCGGTTCCATCGAATCGATCGAGGGGATGCACGCCGCGCAACTGCGCTCGTTCCATCTGCGGCGGTATCGCCCGGACCGGATGGTCGTCGCGGTAGCGGGCAATGTCGAGCACGAACGCACCGTCGAACTGGTGCATCGTGCCTTCGAGCACCGGCTCGACCTGTCCGCGATGCCCGCGGCCAGACGCGAAGGCCGATTCCGTCCCGCGGGCGTGCCGGAGCTGCACTGGAGCCACCGCGACAGCGAACAGGCCCACCTCACCTTCGGTGTGCGCGCCTTCGGCCGGCACGAGGGGGAACGGCGCTGGCCGCTGTCGGTCCTCAACACCGTCGTCGGCGGCGGACTGAGTTCTCGTCTGTTCCAGCGCATTCGAGAAGAACGCGGCTTGGCGTACTCGGTGTACTCCAGTGTCGACACTTTCGCCGACACCGGCGCGTTCTCCGTGTACATCGGCTGCCAGCCCGAAAACCTCGGCAAGGTAGCGACGTTGGCGCGCGGCGTGCTGGAAGAGGTCGCCGAACACGGCATCACCGACGCCGAATGCGCCCGCGCCAAGGGTTCGTTGCGCGGCGGCCTGGTCCTCGGCCTGGAGGACTCCGCGTCCCGCATGAACCGCATCGGCCGCAGCGAACTCAGCTACGGCAACCATCGCAGCGTCTCCGAGACGTTGAGCCGGATCGATGCGGTCACCACCGAAGAGGTGTCCGCGGTCGCGCGGACCCTGCTGTCCCGCCCGTTCGCGGCCTCGGTAGCGGGCCCGTATCGCCGTACCAGGGAGCTTCCGGCGGCTGTCCGCCGCCTGGTCGACGCCTGAACCTCCGCTGTCGCACACCCACCGGTCGTGCACGGGCAACAGCCTGTGCGCCACCACGAGTGGGGTGCGGCAGCGGTTCGGTTCTACTGGCAGGCCGCGTTTCCGCACCGGGCCCTGTGGTCAGGTCTGGTTCGCCGCGGTGACTATGGCGGGGAGCAGCCCGGGGAGGGCTTGGTCGACGTCGGCGGTGCGGAGACGCTGGTGGATCTGGCCGTCGATGACGAGGCGTTCGATGAGGCCCGCTTCGCGCAGGATTTTGAAGTGATGGGTGGCGGTGGATTTGTTGATGACGCCGTAGAGGGCGCTGCAGCGGACGGCGGTGCCGGCGTTGCTGAGGCGCCGGACCATTTCCAGGCGGATGGGGTCTTGCAGGGCGCCCAGGACGGTGGGGAGGGAGGCGACCGGGGGTAGCGGTTCGTTAGCTTCGGTCATGATCTACCTCACAGATGGGTTCGATGATTGTCGCGCCGGGCGTAGGGTCGACTGGTTCGATCGACATCAAACTTACCTGATCGGAGCGATGATGGCAGGGACAGCGGTAGTGTCCGCCGACGAGCAGACCGCACAGCGCTGGGCTTACCCGCTGGTGCTGGCGGCCAGCGGTGTGGCGCTGGGGGTGTCCGGTGTACCGGCTCCGCTGTACGGCCTCTACGAAACGCAATGGCATCTGTCGCCGCTGACCACGACCTTGGTGTTCGCCGTATACGCCTTCGCCGCGCTCGGGGCGGTGCTGGTGTCGGGCCGGATCTCCGACGTCGTCGGCCGGAAACCGGTGCTGTTGGCCGCATTCGCCACCATGATCGCCGGTCTCGTGGTCTTCATGCTGGCCGACTCGGTGCCGATGTTGTTGCTGGCCAGAGCTTTACACGGGCTGGCGGTCGGGGCGACCGTGGTGGCCGGCGCGGCGGCGCTGCTGGATCTGCGCCCGCATCGAGGCGCTCGCTCCGGGCAGCTCAGCGGCGTGGCCTTCAATGTCGGTATGGCAGTGGCGATTCTGGGTTCGGCGCTGCTCGCGCAGTACGCGCCGTATCCGTTGCGCACGCCGTATGTGGTGATCACCGTGGTCTGCTTGATCATCGGCGTCGGTGTGCTGGCGCTGAAAGAGCCGCACGGGGCCCGGGTCGCCGGACGCATTCGGATCGCGAAACCGGCTGTGCCGCAAGAGATCAGCGCCGACTTCTGGTTCTCCGCGATCGGTGTGATGGCGGCCTGGTCGGTGCTCGGCGTGCTGCTGTCGTTGTACCCGTCGCTGGCCGCGCAGCAGACCGGCATCCACAACCTGGTCTTCGGCGGTGCCGTGGTCGCCTCGACCGCTCTGTCCGGCGCGACCAGCCAGTTGCTCGCGACCGGAATTCCGGCCCGCCGCGCCGCGATCATCGGCGATACCGGCATGGCGGTGGCGCTGCTGCTGACCGTGCCCGCGCTGGCCACCCACAACTGGGTCGTAGTGCTGGTGGCGGGCGTCGCGCTCGGAGTGACCTTCGGGCTCGGGTTCGGCGGATCGCTGCGGCACCTGTCTAACGTGGTGCCGCACCACAAGCGCGGTGAGACGATGTCGGCGTACTACCTGCTGGCCTACTCGGCGATGGCGTTGCCGACCATCCTCGCCGGCTGGGCCGCGACGACCTGGGGTCTGAGCACGGTGTTCCCCTGGTTCGTCGGCGTGGTCGCGGTGGCCTGCCTGATCGCCGCGGGCCTGGGTCTGCGCGGCGCCCGGCATGCCGACCAGTCGGCCTGAATCTAGGCGCCTGGCTGCTGGATGGGTGACATCTGAAAGTGATTGGGGCACAGGCGTAGCCGATCTTGTCCTATAGGCGCGGCGCGCCGTTCCCGTTTAACATGCCCCTCATGCGATGGGGGACGTTGGGCGAGCGGGTGCGGCGCGCGGCACTATTCTTCGCGGTATCCACCGTCGTGCTGCTCGGGCTCGCCATCGGCGGGCTGACCTGGTGGCTGCTGCGGCTCGGCTTAGGGGTGGAGGCAGAGCGGCCGAATCAGGTGCAGCTCACCGCGATCGCGCTGGCGGTACTCGCGGGAATCGGCGGTGCGGTCGCGGTGACCGTCGCCTACCGGAGGCAACGCGACCTGGAGCGCGGGCGTTTCGCCGAACTGATCGGCGGTGCGGTGCGGCAGCTGGGCGATGAGGATCCGGCGGTGCGGATCGCCGGGGTGTACGCCGTCGCCGTCATCGCCGACGAATGCGCCACGCCGCGCCGGCGGCAGCAGTGCGTCGACGTGCTGTGCGGCTACCTCCGGCTCCCGTACGAACCCGGCGACGGCTCGAATCACCTTGTCTCGCGGGCGGAATCGCTGGAGGAAGCCGGCAGCCGGGTGGAGCGGGTCTACCACATCCGCCGCGACGACCGCGAAGTCCGGCGCACCATCGTCCGGGTTCTCGCCGAACATTTGCGGCGCGCCCCGCAGGATTCCTGGTCCCGGCGCTACGCCGACATCTCCTGGTCGCAGTGCGACTTCGACTTCACCGGAGCGGTATTCGACGACGCCGACTTCCAGGGCGTCGAATTCGCGGGCCGGTGGACCCTTTTCGCCGGAGCGCGATTCGTCGGCGATCTGCGCACCGATTTCGAGCGCGCCCGGTTCACCGGGCGGCACGTCACCTTCCATGGCGCGGTCTTCGGCGAGGCGCCGGTGGTATTCGACAGAGCCGAGTTCCGAGGCGAGCAAACCAGTTTCGACGAGGCGATCTTCAAATCGCCGTACACCTCGTTCGACGACGTGCTGTGCGCCGGCGCCCGAACCGGCTTCACCGGCGCCCGATTCGTCGGCGACGAGACGTCGTTCCGGGCGGCCAAGTTCGGCGCGGAATTGACCTCGTTCGAAGGTGCCACCTTGGATGGTGAGCGCGTCTCGTTCGCGCACGCGGTCTTCAGCGGAGTGCGTGCTGCCTTCAGTGGCGCCCACTTCTGCGCTGCCGGTGTCGAATTCGACGAGGCGCGCTTCGGTGGGCAGAGCCTGCGGCGCAACAAAGCCACCCGCGAAATCGACTTCGCCAAGGCGCAATTCCACGGCGGCGCCACCTTCGCGCGCACCGTCATCGGTGGCCGCAACGCCGATTTCACCGCCTGTGACTTCTTCGGCGATGTGTCCTTCGTCAACGCCCGGTTCGCGGCCGGGCAGATCCAGTTCGACAACCCGACAGCCTGGGTGGGTGTGCGCTTCGACTGGGATGAAAACCCCACGCGCAAACCGAGTTCGGTGAAACCGAATCCGTGGCCTCCGGCGCTGGAAGTCGGGCCGGCGCCGGAGGCTTGACGGTCAGGCCGGCCAACCGCCGTACGGGACGGTGATCAGCTCCAGATAGTGACCGCTCGGGTCCTCGAAATAGACACCGCGCCCACCGTCGTGGTGATTGATCTCGTTGACGCCGTGCTTCTGCGGATCCGCCCAGTGGTCCAGCTTGTAGCGCTGGATTTTGGCGTAGGCCACATCGAATTCGGCTTCCGAGATCAGGAAGGCGTAGTGCTGGGGCGGGATTTCCTCGATGAACGGCGGAACATTCGCCAGATCGAAGGTGACACCGTTCTCGGTGGTCAACGGGATGAAGGGTCCCGCTTCCTTTCCGATTTCCAATCCCAGGATGTCCGACCAGAATTCGGCGGACACCTGCTTGTCGCGACAACCGACAATGGTGTGATTGAACTGAACTGACAAGGGGATTACTCCTTGAAGTCGTGACGGTCCCGACCCTGGGCTCGGTACAAGGCGGCCAACAGGAGCACCGTCACGGTGATGGAGGTTAGTGGGACGGTCGCCAGATTTTCAACCCCCGAGTGACGCAGGCCATGTTCGACGGCTGGGGGATGGCAATCGGCGGAGCCGATGGGGCGGGTGCGGGTAGCGTCGGGCGAATGAAGATTCGTGGTGCGGTTCTGGAGCGGATCGCGGCCCCTGTGCCTTTCGCCGAGTCGGCGCCGATCACCGTCTGCGAGCTCGATCTCGCCGAGCCCGGGCCCGGTGAGCTGCTGGTTCGCATCGAGGCGGCCGGGTTGTGCCATTCGGATCTGTCGGTGGTGGACGGCAACCGGGTGCGGCCGGTGCCGATGCTGCTCGGCCACGAGGCCGCGGGCCGGGTCGAGGCGGTCGGTCCCGGCGACGGCGACATCGCGATCGGCCAGCGCGTCGTGATGACGTTTCTGCCGCGCTGCGGGGAGTGCGCCGGGTGCGCCAGCGAGGGCCGGACCCCGTGCGGGCCGGGCAGTCTCGCCAACAATGCCGGTGAACTCCTGAACGGTGGACGCCGCTTGCGCCGCGACGGCGCGGACGTGCACCACCACCTGGGTGTCTCCGCCTTCGCCACGCACGCGGTGGTCGACCGGCGTTCGGTGGTGCCGGTCGACGACGACGTGCCGCCGGAAGTCGCCGCAGTGCTCGGCTGCGCGGTCCTCACCGGCGGTGGCGCACTGCTGAATTCGGCGAAGCCGGGCCCCGGTGACCGCATCATGGTCGTCGGTCTCGGCGGCGTCGGCATGGCCGCGGTTCTGGTCGCCGTCGCCCTCGGGCGTGAGGTCATCGCCGTCGACACTGTCGCCGAAAAGCTCACCCTCGCAACCAAACTCGGTGCCGCGGCGGCCTACACCCCGGGTAATCTCACGGAGAAGTCCATCCAAGCCGAGATCGTGATCGAAGCCGCGGGCAACATCCGCGCCTTCGAAACCGCTGTCGCCGCAACCGCTCCCGGCGGCACCACCGTCACCGTCGGCCTCCCCGCCCCCGACGCCCGCGCCAGCATCTCCCCGCTCGCCCTGGTCGCCCAGGGCCGCACCATCGTCGGCAGCTACCTCGGGTCCGCCATCCCCGCCCGCGACATCCCCGAATATGTCCACATGTGGCGCGCGGGCCAACTTCCCGTCGAACGCCTCGTCTCCGCCCACATCGGCCTGGATCAAATCAACCACGCCATGGACGAGCTCGCCGCCGGCCACGCCCTCCGCCAGATCATCGTCTTCGACTGAGCGCGGTGCGCTGACCTGGATGCTTACCTCCAGCGGGGGTATTCGACCAAATAGTAGGTACTTGTCGGCGCCCCGCGCGCACCCCAAGACTTGGCCCGCGGGCCTCGAAGCCCGCGGCGAATCGACTTGGGAGGCAGTATGACCAGCACCAACCGCACCCCCGTGACCGTGCTCGGAATCGGCTCGATGGGCCGGGCGGTGGCCTCGGCGTTCCTGGCCGCCGGGCATCCGACGACGGTGTGGAACCGTAGCCCGGAGCGAGCGGCCACACTGGTGGAACACGGTGCCGTGCACGCGGTTTCGATCGCGGACGCGGTCACGGTGAGCCCGGTGATCATCTCCGTTCTCACCGGATTCGACGCGACCCTGGACGCGCTGGCTCCAGCTACCGGCGCACTGGCCGGCCGGACCGTCATAACCCTCAACAGCGGTAGCCCGGCGGGCGCCCGCAAGGCCGCCGAATGGATCACTGCGCAGGACGCCCGATTCCTCGGCGGTGCGATCAAGAATGTCCCTGCGGCAGTGGGGGATTCGGACACCCTGCTGTACTTCGGCGGCGACCGCACCGTCTTCGACGAACACGCCGACACCCTGCGCGTACTGGGCGGTGACCTCGTGCACTTGGGCCCGGAACCGGACCTCGCAGCCCTCTACGAAGCGGCGGTCGGCGCCACCTTGCTCCCCGCACTCCTCGGCTTCGTCGAGGGCGCGGCAGTCCTCGCCGCGCGCGGCATCCCGGCCGCCACGATGGTGCCCTACTCCCGCAAATGGCTCCAGATGATCGAGTCCCTGCTCCCGATGCTCGCCGAGGAGATCGATACCGCGGACTACACCAAGCTCGGCTCCTCGGTCGCCCTGTTCCACGACACCGTCCAGGAGGACGAAGCGCTCGCCGCCGAAACCGGCGTCGACATGTCCTGGCACGCGCCCCAGCACGACCTGCTCCGGCGCGCCGTCGCGGAAGGGTATGCGGAACAGAGCATTACGGCCCTGTTCGAAATGATCAGGAAGCCCGCGGCCTAGTTGAGGCCTGCTGACCGAAACCCGCACGATTGCGGCCGTCGTCGACTACTCTTTGACTAGAGTGGTCACATCGGTCGGAAGGAGTGATCGTGGAGCACGAGAAGAAGCGGCGAGAGGGTAGCTTCGTCGAGTTCATGGCCAGCTCCCCGTTGTCGGGATCTGGTGTGGATCTGGAACTCGGTCGGAAATCTAGTGGGCACAGGCTGGTCCGGCGTATTGCGAACTCGGTTGCTGGGCTATGGCGGAGTAAGCGGCGCGGCCGTAAGCTGAATTGACTAGACTGGTCACAACTAGCGGAAGAGGCGGTTTCATGGCTCGCAAGCAAACTCGACCAGCAGGAAGCGACCAGTCGGCCAGTGAACCAGGTTCGGAGCGCCCAGATATCGCGTGGCCGCTCGCCGATGCGAAGGCCAGGTTCTCCGAATTGGTCGACACGGTGGAACGGGAGGGACCGCAGGTGATCAGCAAGCACGGGCGCGAGGTCGTGGTCGTCGTCCCGATCGACGAGTGGCGACGCAAGAGCAAGCGGCAGGGCAGCTTTGCCGAATTCATGGCGACCTCGCCGCTACGGGGAGCTGAGCTGGAGCTGGAACGGGAACGGAGCGATTCCGCGCATCGCGATGTGGTGCTCTAGTGGTGAGTAGCGAGCGAGTGGTCGAGCGGATCGGCTATCTGCTGGACACGAACGCGATCTCGGAATGGATGAAGCCTCTTCCGGACCCTGGCCTGATGGATTGGTCGCACGCCACCGATGAGGACCTGCTGTACCTGAGTGCCGTGACGATCGGGGAAGTTCGGCGCGGGGTCGAACGGCTACCGGACGGTCGTCGCAAAGCCCGCCTGACCGCTTGGCTTGCCGAAGACATCATCGATCGATTCGGCAAGCGCCTGTTGCCGGTGGACGCTGCTGTGGCGCAGGCCTGGGGAAGGATGCGAGCTCGGGCCGATCGTCAGGGGCAGGCCGTCGACCCGATCGACGGCCTCATCGCGGCGACCGCGGAATCGCATGGACTTACCGTCGTCACCCGGAATCGGAAGGATTTCGCGAACACAGGCGTACCGGTCATCAGTCCCTGGGACGAGTAGGCAGACAGTAGGGCTCCGGTGGGGCCTACTAGGCTGGTCGGGAACGCGGGGTGCCGGAATGCCCCAGGACACAGGAGGTGCGGTGACCATTCGGGTCGGGGTGCTCGGAGCACGCGGGAAAGTCGGACAGGCGATCTGCGCGGCGGTGGCGGAGGCGGCTGATCTCGAGCTGTCCGCGGCCGTCGACAAGGGGGATGCGCTGGAGGCGTTCACCGAGAGCAAGACCCAGGTGGTCGTCGATTTCACGCACCCCGATGTGGTGATGGGGAACCTGAAGTTCCTGGTGCAGAACGGCATTCATGCCGTCGTCGGCACCACCGGCTTCGATGCGGCGCGCCTCGACGAGGTACGCGGCTGGCTGGAGCAGCAGCCCGAGACCGGGGTGCTGATCGCGCCGAACTTCGCCATCGGTGCGGTGCTGTCGATGCGGTTCGCCGAGCAGGCGGCGCGGTTCTTCGAGTCGGTCGAGGTCATCGAGCTGCATCATCCGAACAAGGCGGACGCGCCCTCGGGCACCGCCTACCGCACCGCGGGCTTGATCGCCGAAGCGCGGGAACGCGCCGGTGTCGGCAAGAGCCCCGATGCGACCAGCACCGAGCTGGACGGCGCGCGCGGCGCCGACGTCGACGGGGTGCGAGTGCACTCGGTGCGCCTGGCCGGGTTGGTCGCGCACCAGGAAGTGCTGTTCGGCACCCAGGGCGAAACCCTCACCATCCGCCACGACTCCATCGATCGCTCCTCCTTCGCGCCGGGCGTCCTGCTCGGGGTGCGGGAGATCGCCAAGCGTCCCGGCCTCACCGTCGGGCTCGACCCGTTCCTGGATCTGTGACAGTCCAGGGGCCCGCAGGCAGCGACGTCCGCAAGGTCGTCGCCTTCGTCGCGGTTCTGGTGGTGGTCCTCGGGTTCTATTTCCTGATGCTCGGCCGCATCGGCTTGGAGCTCCTCGGCTCCGGGGAGCTCGCCGCGATGGCCATCGGCCTGGGCGTGCTGATTCTGCCGCTGGTCGGCGTCTGGATCGTCGTCGCCACCGTTCGCGCCGCGCTCGACCACCAGCGTCTGGCCGCGCGGATGCGCGAGGAAGGCCTCGAACTCGACACCTCGGAGCTGCCCCGCCGCCCCTCCGGCCGCATCGAACGCCCGGCCGCCGACGCACTGTTCGCCCAGGTCCAAAAGGAATGGGAGGCAGACCCGGACAGCTGGCGCGTCTCCTACCGGCTCGCCCGCGCCTACGACTACGCCGGCGACCGCACCCGCGCCCGCGAAACCATGCGCCGCGCAGTCGCATTGGAAAAACTCGAACGCGAAAGCTGAGACGGTGCCCCGGCTGCTGATCATCCACCACACCCCCTCCCCGCACATGCAGGCCATGTTCGAGGCGGTGGTCGCGGGCGCGACCGACCCGGAGATCGAGGGTGTGGAGGTCGAACGCCGCGCCGCCCTGGCCGTCACCGCCAGCGACGTGCTCGCCGCCGACGGCTACCTACTCGGCACCCCCGCGAACCTCGGCTACATGTCCGGCGCCCTCAAGCACGCCTTCGACACCTTCTACTACCCCTGCCTCGACTCCACCCGCGGCCGCCCCTACGGGCTCTACATCCACGGCAACGAAGGAACCGAGGGCGCCGAGCGCGGCGTCGAAGCCGCGACCACCGGCCTCGGCTGGGAGAAGGCCGCAGCCGCGGTCATCCTCTCCGGCCCACCGGGCAAAGACGACATCCAACGCTGCTGGGATCTCGGCGCCACCGTCGCCGCCCATCTCATGACGTGAACTTGCGAGTCCCGGGATATGCGAATGGGGTGGTCCTGAAAAGGACCACCCCATTCGATTCCGGTGCACGCGAGCCTCAGGCGAGGCCCCAGGCATGCAGCAGGTAGGTGATGTTGACCGCGAGATTGGTCACGGAATTCGCCAGATCGAGGGTGGCGGAACCCAGATTGAGCAGCGGCACGGTATGTCCTCGGGTTGATCGAAATACTGTCCCTCGACGGTAAGAGCGTCAGCAAACAGATCGCAAACTATCTCGTGACCCCGGGTGTAAGCCGGGCTCGGTGCTGGTCTCCGATTGTTGTTATGCGCCAACAGATTCGAAGTCACATCAGCACTCGGTGCCGCCGCGTGCGATATGAGGCAAGTCACGGAATTGCTAGCTGCGATGGAACGGAACCGCCTGCCCCGCCGCGCTGAACAGTGCGAAAATCCGGGCAAGCTTGGCCTTCGCCGAGGCGGTGGAGGCGACAGGCTCGGCGTGCTGGACGCCGGTGGCGCGGGTGATCGTGGTCATGACTGGGTCTCCCTATCGTCGAGCTGCTTCAGGCCGGCCGCCATCGCGGTCCCGGTGAGCATGGCGAGTGTTGTCAGTACCGTGCCTGCGGCAACGAGTGCGGTGATGGCTTGCATGGCAGTAAGTTTCGCCTAGTAAAGAAACTGCCACCAGTGGCTGTATCGACATAGTTCGCAAATATTCGGCCAAGTAGGTGGCCCCCGATTTTTGGTGTCTGACTTTTCCGGCCACCGGCACGTCATACTCGACGTGACGTTGTAGCGGTGGGGAAGTGTGGACCGGGTTCCGGCTCGGGATGGGAGTGTCGTTTGATGAGCGCCGAAGGGGGCGACGTCGCAGCGCGACGGATCGGACTGGTCGAAGACCATGAATCCGTCGCGATCGGGCTGGCCGCGATGCTGGCCCCGGAACCGGATCTGAATCTGGTGCTGACCGCGGGCACCGTGCCGGAACTGCTGGCCGCCGAGGGGGCGACCGAGCTGGACCTGGTGGTGTTGGACCTGCGTCTCGCCGATGGCTCCTCCCCGGAGGACAATGTGCGCGCCCTGCGCGACCGCGGCATCGAAGTGCTGGTCTTCACCGGCGCCGACAACGCTTTCCTGGTGCGCGCGGCCGCCCGCGCCGGCGTGCTCGGGGTGGTGCGCAAGTCCGAGGACGCTTCGACCGTGGTCGCGGCGGTGCGCCAGGCCGCCTCCGGCAACCAGGTCGTCACCACCGACTGGGCCGCCGCCATCGACGGCGATCCGCAACTGTCCGATGTCGGCCTGAGCCCGCGCCAGGAAGAGGTGCTCATGCTGTATGCCTCGGGTGAGAAGGCGTCCCGGGTAGCCCGGCTGGCCGGACTCTCGGAGCAGACCGTCAACGACTACCTCGGCCGCATCCGGCAGAAGTACGCCGACGCGGGCCGTCCCGCGCCGACCAAGACCGACCTCTACAAGCGGGCGGTGGAGGACGGATGGCTCCCGGTTCCCGAGCGGCACTCCAAGGCATGACCTCGTCCAGCACGCTGGACACCGCCGCCCCACCGAGCGTGAGCGCCGCCTCGCTCGACCCGATTCTGGTCGGACGCTGGCGTCGGGGTTTCGCGTCGGTGTCCCAAGTGAAGGCGTCCGAACCGGCCTCGGATCGGATCCTGCGCCGGCTCGCGCTGGTCTTCGGCATCGCCGGGGTACTCGCCGTCATCGCGGAGATCCCCGAGATCGCCGACCAGAGCCGCGCCGCGCCGCTGGCCTGGACGGTGCTGACGGTGGCGCTGGCGTTCGGGTGGTTCCCGGTGCTCGCGATCGTGTCGATGGGCTTGAGTACCCGCGTCATCCAGTGGGTCGCGGCCGCCGCCGCGGTCTGTTATCTGCTGGCGTTCGCGATCGTGCCGTTCATCTACCGGGAACCGCACATCGACGCCACCGCGGTCTGGCTGTACCGGGTGTTCGCTCTCGGTGTGCTCGCGGCGGCGCTGGCTTGGCGTCCGATGATCGCGGTGGTCTATCTCGTCGTCGGCGCCGCGGCCTCGGCGGTCGCGAACATGTATGTGGTGCCCCATGGTTCGGCGTGGACGCTGGCCGGGGACTTCGCCCGCGCCGCCGGTTTGTGCGTGCTGTTCCTGTGGTGCGCGATCTACGCGCGTGCGGCTGCCTTGCGGGTCGACCGGGAGTCGGCGATCGCCAGCAGCCGCGCCGCAGTCGCGGCGGGTGCGACCGCGCGCGACCGGGAACGTGCCCGTTTCGCCGCGCTCATCCACGACGCGGTGCTGTCGACGCTGCTGGACGCGTCCCGCGCGGGCACCGAATCCCCGGTGCTGCGCAGGCAAGCCGAACGCACTCTCACCCAACTCGACGAGGCCCGCGGCAGCGCGATCGAACCGGACCGGCTCAACGCCAAACAGGCGATCGGGTTCCTGCGCGCCGCCGTGCACGAGGTGAACCCGGGCATCGCCTGCACCGCGCGCCGCTGGTCGGGATTCGACGATCTGCGGCTGCCGGTGCAGGCCGCGGGCACCATCGCCGCGGCGCTGGCCGAGGCGGTGCGCAACAGTCTGCGCCACGCCACCGTGCCGGGTCGCGCCGTGCAGCGGACGGTCACCGTGACTGTGAGCGCCGGCGGCATCCGGGTGGTGTTCCGCGACGACGGCCCGGGTTTCGATCTGAGCCAGGTCCCCGCGGACCGGCTCGGCGTCTCGGTGAGCATTCTGGGCCGGATGCGTCAGCTGGCCGGTGGCGCCGGTTTCGTGGAATCGCAGCCGGGGGAGGGCACGACGGTGACTTTGGTGTGGGGTAGTGATGGCTGATACCGGCAACGAATTCGGCCTGCGCGATCTGCTCGGCCTGCGGGACGGCTCGGCCTGGCTGTTCCTGATCATTCTCGAGCTGACCATCGTGCTGTACATGGTGCGCAATCTGTCGCATGTGCCGCTCATCGCGGCGGCCGTGGCCGCGGCGCTGCTGGTCGTGGCCGGGATCCTGGTGCTGGTCATCCCAGTGGATCCATTGCCTTGGCCCGCAACGGTTTTCGTGACGGCGTCCGGTCCGGTGGCGACGGCCCTGACCACCATGGACGTGCAGAGCGGCTGGTCGCGCCCGGTCTGGACGGCGTTCGCGTCCTCCTACGTGCTGGCCGTGCTGGTGCTGCGCGGACGGCTGGGCGCGGCCTGGCTCGGCGTGGCCGCCATCGCCGTGGTGGTGGTCAGCGCGGGGGTGCTCGGTGAGTTGCGCGCCGGAGTGATGGCCGGTTCGGTCGTTCCGGTCGCCACCGTCGCGGGTGTCTCGGTGTGTGCCGCCCTCATGCGCCCGACCCAGCGTTCACTGCGGTTGCTGCGCGAAGAGGCGACCATGCGCGCCGCCGCCGAAGCCAGCATGGAAGCCGAGAACGGCGAACGGGACCGGCAATTGGCTCGCCTGGACAAGGTGGCCCGCCCGATCCTGGAACGCATCGCCGACGGCGCCGACCTGACCGCCGAGGAACGCGAGCAGTGCCGGCTGCTGGAAGCCGAACTGCGCGACGGACTGCGCGCGCCACAGCTGGTCACCGACGAATTGAGCAGTGCCGCCCGCGGCGCCCGCTCCCGCGGCGTCGAGGTGGTGCTGCTCGACGACGGCGGTTTCGCGGGCGTGCCGCGCTGGGTGCGGGAACGCGTGATCGACGCGGCGACAAAGGAATTGGACGCCGCCAACGCGGGCTCGGTGACCGTGCGGGTGCTGCCCATGGGCCGCCGCATCCTGGCCACCGTGCTGGCCAACGCCCCCGACGCCGATCGCCGCACCGAGATCGACACCGCCGGCGCGGTCAGCGTCATGACCGAGGCCTGCTAGTTGTAGGGTCCGGCGAACTTGTCGTACCCCCGTGGCATCCTTCGACGGGTGCGAAGGATGAGCGCGGCGGCGGCACGCCGGACGGCATTGGCGGCGCAGGGGTTCGGCAGGCGGAAACCGGCGGTCGCCAACCGCCGGGCCATTCAGGATGTGCTGAGCAGAACCCAGCTGTTGCAACTGGATTCGGTGTCGGCGGTGGTGCGCGCGCACTACGCCCCGGTATTCAGCCGCATCGGCGCCTACGACCGGGCATTGCTGGACGAGTTCGCGTGGAGCCACAGCGCGCGCCGGCCGCGGCGGCTGGTGGAGTACTGGGCGCACGAGGCCGCGCTGCTCCCGGTCGAGGATTGGCCGCTGATGCGCTGGCGGATGGCGAAATATCAGCACGGCCGCTGGGCGTCGGCCAAGCGGGTACTCGAGCACAGTCCGACCCTGAGCAAGGACATCCTCGATGTCATCCGCGCGGCCGGTCCGTCGACGGCCGGTGAGGTGGAACGCCACCTCGAGCTGGACAAGCCGCGCGCCAAAGATCATTGGGGCTGGAATCTCAGCGACACCAAGATCGTCTGCGAGCAGTTGTTCGCCACCGGCGAGCTGTCGGTGGACAAGCGGGTCGGATTCGCCCGGCACTACGACCTGACCGAGCGGGTCATCCCGCCGGAGGTGCTGGCGCGCCAGATCTCCGACACCGACGCGTTCCGTGAGCTGATCCTGCGCGCAGCAACGGCTTTGGGCGTCGCGACCGAACCCGATCTGCGCGACTACTACCGCATGCACCGCTCCCAGACCGAACCCGCGATCGCCGAACTGGTCGACGCGGGGGAGCTGGAACCGGTCGAGGTCACCGGCTGGGACAAACCCGCCTACCTCCGCACCGGCGCGAAGACGCCGCGCGCGATCGAGGGCGCGGCCCTGCTCTGCCCGTTCGACCCGCTGATCTTCTTCCGGCCGCGCACCGAACGGATTTTCGACTTCCACTATCGGATCGAGATCTACACCCCGGAACCCAAACGGGTGCACGGCTATTACGTCTTCCCGTTCCTGCTCGACGGTGCACTCGTCGGCCGTGTCGACCTGCGCGCCGAACGCGCGACCGGCCGCCTCCTGGTGCCCGGCGCCTTCGCCGAACCGGGCCACTGCACCCTGGAAACCGCTGCCGCCCTGAAGAACTCGCTGCGTGAAATGGCCGACTGGCTAGAGCTCGACGAGGTGGTGATCGGCGCGAAGGGCGATCTCGCGCCGCTGCTCTAGCGCCTCAGATGTCGGTCTTACCGAACCCGCTGTCCCGGTCCCGCTTGTGCCGGCTGCCGTACCCGCCCATCTGATGGCGCAGCGCATCGCTGACGGTGTTCTGCAGCCAGCCGTTCAACGACATCCCGCTCTGTTGTGCCGCTTCCTCGGCCTTGGATTTCAACTGCTCGACCATCCGCAAGGTGACGCGGCTGATATCTCCGGTCATCTCCTCGAACGTGGGCGGCTCGTCCGAGCCCGGGTTCTTCCGGACGTCCACGGTGGCGTCGGTGCCGTCGACCGAGACGTGCACCGTCCGGTCCCCGAGCTCGGCGCTGACCTCTGCGGCCAGATCCGACAGCGCCGCCAGCAACGCCAGCCGCGCCGAACTTTCCGTGGCCGCCGCCAGTGCGGCAGCGGTGGCCTGCGTCTTCTCGTCGCCCAGGGCGGCGGCCGCGATCAGGTCTTCGCGCAGCCGGGTGGTGTACTTGTTCAGATCCATGACACCAGTGTGACGTCATATCTGGTGTCAGACAAGGGCGGGATTGATGCCATAGATCATCGGGGTGGGAGGTGAATCACCGGGCCGGGCGCGTCGATCGGCGGTCAGGATGTCGTTCCTGATCTCTGGACCGGGTAGCCTTTCTGACCATGACGAACGGTGAATCGACGCCAACACCGCGGAGCGCGTCCGGCACGGTCGGTGTCGCAATGGTGACCCCTTTCAGTGCCGACGGCAAGCTGAATGTCGATGCCGGTGTAGCCCTGGCCGCCCGTCTGGTCGACCGTGGCGTGGACCTGCTCGCGATCTCCGGCACCACCGGGGAATCGCCGACCACCACCGAGTCGGAGAAGTTCGATCTGCTGAACGCGGTCGTCGACGCGGTCGGTGACCGGGCCACCGTGATCGCCGGCGCCGGCACCTACGACACCGCGCAGTCCATCGAGCTCGCCCGCAACGCGCAGCGCGCCGGGGCCCACGGCCTGCTCGTGGTCACCCCGTATTACTCCCGCCCCACCCAAGACGGTTTGATCGCGCACTTCACCGCGGTCGCCGACGCCACCGATCTGCCCATCACGCTCTACGACATTCCACCCCGTTCGGTCGTCCCGATCGCCTCGGACACCATCCGCACCCTCGCCGAGCACCCGAACATCGTCGCGGTCAAGGACGCCAAGGGCGACCTGAACGCGGGCGCCGACCTGATCGCCAGCACCGGCCTGGACTTCTACTCCGGTGACGACTGCCTCAACCTGCCCTGGTTGTCGGTCGGCGCGGCCGGATTCATCAGCGTCATCGGCCATCTCGTGCCCGAACGCCTGCGTGAACTGCACCAGGCCTACAACGCCGGTGACGTGGTGCGCGCCAGAGAGATCAATGTGAGCCTGCTGCCCCTGAACACCGCGATGGCCCGCCTGGGCGGCGTCGCCATGAGTAAGGCCGGTCTGCGCCTGCTGGGCGTGGACGTCGGCGAACCACGATTGCCACAGTTGATGCCGAGCAGCGAGCAACTCGACCAGCTCGCCGCTGACCTCCGTCTGGCGGGAGTTGCCGCATGACCGAGCCCATTTCGCCCCGTCCCGCCCGCCGCCGCGCCGCCAGTCGTGCGGCCGGTGCCCCCGCGCCGGTGCAGCCGGACGCTCCGATGCGCATCGAACAGCCTGCGCCGGAGCCTGCCCCGGCCACGGAGTCGGTCTCCGCTGCCGTGGCGCAGGAGCCGCGTCCCGAGCCGGTGATGCACGCCGAGCCGGACGTCCCACCTGCCCGTAAGAAGGCGAAGAACACCGAAGAAGCCCCGAAGGCCAACCAGGCCAAGAAGTCCTCGCAGGCGCAGGATGCGGGCCAGCAATCCAATGGTCAGTCCAACCGCGGCAACCGCGGGCGGCAGCAGGGCGGTCGCGGCGGTCGTCGTGATCAGGCCCCCGCGCCGGCGCCGGTGAAGGCCGCCCAGGATCGTCTCGGCCCGCCGCCCAAGGCCCCGAAGAACGGGCTGCGCGTCTTCGCGCTCGGCGGCATCGGTGAAATCGGCCGCAACATGACCGTTTTCGAATACGGCGGCAAACTGCTGATCGTCGACTGCGGCGTGCTGTTCCCCGAGGACCAGCAGCCCGGCGTCGACCTGATCCTGCCCGACTTCCGCCCGATCGAGGACCGCGTCGACGACATCGTCGCCGTCGTGCTCACCCACGGTCACGAGGATCACATCGGCGCGGTGCCGTTCCTGCTGCGCCTGCGCTCCGACATCCCGATCATCGGCGCCAAATTCACCCTCGCGCTGATCGCGGCCAAGTGCCGCGAGCACCGGCTGCAGCCGAAACTGGTGGAGGTCATCGAGGGCGAGACCACCATCCACGGTCCGTTCGAGTGCGAGTACTTCGCGGTCAATCACTCGATTCCGGACGCGCTGGCCGTATCGATCCGCACCCCCGCGGGTGTGGCGTTGCACACCGGCGACATCAAGCTCGATCAGCTGCCGCTCGACGGCCGCCTCACCGACCTGGCCGGGTTCTCCCGCCTGGGCGACGAGGGCGTCGACCTGTTCCTGGTGGACTCCACCAACGCCGAGGTCCCCGGCTTCGTCACCCCGGAACGCGAGATCGGCGGCGTGCTCGACACGGTCATCGGCAAGGCCACGAACCGCGTCATCATCGCTTCCTTCGCCAGCCACGTGCACCGCATCCAGCAGGTCGTGGACGTGGCCCAGAAGCACGGGCGGCGAGTGTGCTTCATCGGCCGCTCGATGGTGCGCAACATGCAGATCGCGCAGGATCTCGGTTACCTGCGGGTGCCGCAGGGCCTGGAGGTCGACCTCGAGGTCGCGGCGACGCTGCCCGGCAACCGCCTGGTGCTGATCTCCACCGGTTCGCAGGGTGAGCCGCTCTCGGCGCTGTCGCGGATGGCGCGTGGCGAGCACCGTCAGATCCATATCCGTTCGGACGATCTCGTGGTGCTGGCGTCCTCGCTGATCCCCGGCAACGAGAACTCGGTGTTCGCCGTGGTGAACGGCCTGGCCCGGCTCGGCGCCACCGTCATCACCCAGCAGAGCGCGAAGGTGCACGTCTCCGGGCACGCATCCGCGGGCGAGCTGCTGTACCTGTACAACGCGGTGCGGCCCACCAATGCCATGCCGGTGCACGGTGAATGGCGGCATCTGCGCGCCAACGCCGCGCTGGCGGTCGCCACCGGCGTCCCGGAGGAGCGTGTGGTGCTGGCCGAGGACGGTGTCGTGGTCGACCTGGTCGACGGCATCGCCAGCATCGTGGGCCGGTTCCCGGTCGGGCACGTCTACGTCGACGGCCTCTCGGTCGGTGACGTCGGCGAATCCACGCTGTCGGATCGTCTGGTGCTCGGCGAGGGCGGTTTCATCTCGATCACCGTCGCGATCGACTCCACCACCGGTAAGGCGGTCAGCACACCGGAGCTCAACGGACGCGGTTTCTCCGACGACCCGGCCGCGCTCAGCGACGCCGCCGAGCTGGTCGAGGCGGAATTGCTGCGGCTGGCGGGAGAGAACGTCACCGATGCCCATCGCATCGCGCAGAGCGTGCGCCGCGTGGTGGGCCGCTGGGTCGCCGATGTCTACCGCCGTCGCCCGATGATCGTGCCCACCGTCATCGAGGTCTAGGACATACGAAAAGCGCCGGGAAGCAATCGCTTCCCGGCGCTTTTTCGTGTATCCGTTACTTCGCCTGGCAGGCAGCCGAATCCAGCTTCGCCGCCTTGACGATGTTGCAGGTGAACTGGTTCGACACCTTCCAGCCCTCGGTCTCGGCGACGAACTCGACGAAGGCGTTCTCCACCGGCGCACCGCCGATGGTGACCTTGGCGTCGGCCTTCAGTTTGCCCTCCTTGGGCTCCTGCACGCCGGTGATCTCGACCTTGACGTTGTTCTTCTTCGCGGCGTCGACCAGCTTGTCGACCAGCTGCGGATCCTTTTCGGCATCCTGCACCCAGCTGATCTTCTCTTCCTCGCCGACCGAGGCGTCGAAGGCCTTGTTGATCTTCTCGTTCAGCTCGGCGACGGTCGGCTTGGGCAGGTTCGGCGGCGGCGTGGTGGTCAGCTCGCCTTCGGCCTCGATCGCTTCACCGGCCTTCTTGCCTTCTTCGTACTGACCCGCGGACGTCGCCGTCGCGCTGGGGCTCGACGTGGAGTCGCCCTTGTCGGAACCGCACGCGGTCAGCGTGAGCGCGGAGGCGGCGGCCACGATGGCGACCGCGGCGCGAATGGATCGGAGTTTCACGTATTCCCCTCGATGAAAAAGTGTTCGCCGCACCGGGTTTGCCGCGGCAAAGGTACCGGTTCTAGCTGTAGCCGTTGGTGCAGCGCCAGGTCACGACGTGGCTGCCGGCCAGCCGGGACAGCGCGGCGTCACGGGCGGCGCCATAGTTGGACCGCGAGGAGGCCTGCCAGGTCGTCGAGCGCGGGTTCTTGCGCGCCACCAGCACGGCACAGCCGTTGCGCCAGGACAGCAGGACCGAGCAGCCACCGCCGCAGGTCCGCACCGCGGCGCCCTCGGCCTCCTGGAAGCCGTTGTAGTTGTTGGTGATACTCCAGCGGCCGTTGTTACCGGTCGCGATGGCACCGTAGTAACCACCGCCCTGCGCCTGCGCGGCCGGAGCCGAAACGGCAAGTGCCGCACCGACGGCAACCATTGTGGTGGCTGCGGTGATGAACTTCTTCACGTGTGAACGCCCTCCATTGACTTAGCGATCCGGACCCAGCGGATCGTTGACAACGTACATTTCCGACATCCGAGACGCCAACCTGTAGGTTTCGCGAATTCGGGTGCGCATGAATGCCGTTGCGGGTCGAAAATCTGGATGTCGGCTACAGGGCGTAGCCCTCGGTGCACTGCCAGTGCTCGATGCGGGCGCCCCGGCCCGGATTGTTGGCGATCGCTCGATCGCGCGCGGCACGGAGCGACGGGCCCGAGCCATAACTCCAGTGCGTGGGTGAAATGGCAAGCGCCCCACAGCCATTGCGCCAGGTGAGCACCGGGCGGCAGTCCGGGTTACCGCCGTACTGCAGACAGGCGCGGACCGCCCCGGCCTCCGCGGCGGCGTGGGTGGCCACGTTGTAGGTGAAGCCGTAGTGGTGGTTCGACATCGCCACGGCGATGCCCCCGTAGGACGGGCCCTGAGCGTGGGCCGGAGCCGCAGTGGCAGCTAATACCGTTCCGGCTATCGCCGGCAGGACCGCGGCAAGCGTCGCGAACTTCTTCAAAACTTGATCCCCTCAGTCGACGTCGAGGGCGCGGCCCGCGACGGAACGAGACAAACGTACATTTGCCACATCTCTGACGCCAGCCCGATATCTCGGATTCCAGGCATCTCATAAGGATTCGACAAGCCTCTGTCTGAGTCGGCGGTGTGGCGGACCGGGGAAGTCGGCTATGTTCAGCTTTATGAGCATTGCGCAGCGCGAACGGCAAGCACTGGTGGTCGCGATGTCCGCCGCGGGCCCCGAAGCGCCCACTCTGTGCGGGACCTGGACGGTGCGAGATCTGGCTGCGCACTTGGTGGTTCGCGAGCGCCGCCCCGATGCCGCGCCCGGCATTCTGCTGAAACCCTTTGCCGGATATTTGGATTCGGTGCAGGACAAGACCGCGCGCAAGCCCTTCGACGAGCTGCTGGAGCTCGTGCGGACCGGGCCGCCGTGGTGGTCGCCGCTCAAGCCGGTGGACGCGATGGCCAACCTGAGCGAAATGTTCGTCCATCACGAGGACGTGCGCCGCGCCGCGCCCGACTGGGCACCGCGCGAACTCTCCGATGCCGACGAGGCGAAGTTGTGGTCGCTGGTGCGGCGGATGGCGAAGATGTCCTATCGCAAGTCGCCGGTGGCGCTGGTGTTGCAGACGCCCGATGGTCGTCGAGTCGTCGCGAAAGACAGCTCCGGGGCCGAGGTGACACTGACCGGTAAGCCCTCCGAGCTACTGCTGCACGCCTTCGGTCGCGACGAAGTCCGGCTCGAAACCGGCGGTCCGGCCGAGGCGGTCCGTTCCGTGCTCGAACTCGACCGTTCGGTCTGAATTGGCCGCCCACCTGGGCGAAATCGCGATTTCTGGCAGCTGAGACGGCCGATACCAGTGTTGCGGATGGTCTGGATGGGGCCTTTGCGGTTAGCCTGAAGCAATGGCAGGTAAGTCCCGCAACACCGCGACGCCCCGGTCACGGGCGGGAACAGGGCGGGAACCGCAGCAGTCAGGAGCGGCCAGAGGGAGGACCACCACGTCTCGGACTCGTTCGACCACACCGCGTTCCACCGCCGCACGCCCCGCTCAGCGCCGCACCGGCCCGACGCCTCGCGCCCGGGCCACCCCGCCGCGCCGTCCCCCCGCCCGCACCGCGCGCGGCGGCTCCAGCACCGCGCCGCTCGCGGTCTTCAGCCGGGTGGTCAGCGGCGGCTGGAACATGCTCGCCAATGGTCTCGGCGCCACCACCCGGACGTTGAGCCGGGCCGGCGACATCGAACACGGCCACCGGCGCGACGGGATGGCGCTGGCCCTGATCGCGGTCAGCGCGATCGTCGCCGCCGCGGTGTGGTTGTCGGCGGGTGGCCCGGTCGGCCGCTGGGTCGAGGAGGCCATCCGCTGGGTCGCGGGTTCGGCCTCGGCGGGTCTGCCGTTCGCCTGCGCCGGACTCGCCGTCATTCTCATGCGTACCGAACCGCATCCGGAGATCCGGCCCCGCCTGGTGCTCGGCGGAATGCTGGTCAGCCTGCCGTTCCTCGGCCTGTGGCATCTGGCCGCAGGCGCACCCGACGACGCGCACGGCCGGTCGCGCGCAGCGGGTTTCACCGGTTTCGTGGTCGGCGGTCCGCTGACCGACGGCCTCACCGCCTGGCTGTCGGTCCCGATTCTGTTGCTGGCCATCATCTTCGGCGTGCTGCTGCTCACCGGCACCACCGTGCGCGAGGTGCCGCAGCGCCTGCGTGAGTACTTCGGCACCGGCAGCGGTGGCGACGAATACGGCGACTACCGCGGCGAACACGGCGATTTCGATCCCGCCGATTACGACGCCGACGGCTTCCCGCTGCACCGCGGGCGTTCCCGGCGACGCGGCCGCACTCCTGCCGAGAACTATCCCCCCGACGAGTTCGGCGATCCCGACGCCGTCACCGAGGCGCTGTCCGAGCCGCCGCTGCGGGACGCCAAAACCATTGCCACGGCCGCCGAATTCGGGGCCGAGGATGCCGCTCCGGCGCCGAAGCCGCGCAAGCGCGTGACCCCCAAGGTCGCCGACCAAACGCCGCCACCGCCGCCGAAAGAACCCGATTTCGTTCCGGAACGGGTCATCGAGGGCGACTACACGCTGCCGCCGCTCAACCTGCTCACCGACGGCGATCCGCCCAAGAAGCGCAGCGCCGCCAACGAATCGATGATCGAGGCGATCACCGAGGTGCTGGTGCAGTTCAAGATCGACGCGGCGGTCACCGGTTTCGTGCGCGGCCCGACGGTCACCCGCTACGAGGTCGAACTCGGGCCGGGTGTGAAGGTCGAGAAGATCACCGCGCTGGCCCGCAACATCGCCTATGCCGTTGCGACGGAGAACGTCCGGCTGCTCGCCCCGATCCCGGGCAAGTCCGCCGTCGGCATCGAGGTGCCCAACTCCGACCGGGAACTCGTGCGCCTGGCCGACGTTCTCAAGGCTCCGTCCACCCGAAACGACCACCACCCCTTGGTGATCGGCCTCGGCAAGAACATCGAGGGCGATTTCGTCTCCGCCAACCTGGCGAAGATGCCGCACCTGCTGGTCGCGGGTTCCACCGGTTCCGGTAAGTCGAGTTTCGTGAACTCGATGCTGGTGTCGCTGTTGCAGCGGGCCACCCCGGACGAGGTCCGGATGATCCTGATCGACCCGAAAATGGTGGAACTCACGCCTTACGAGGGCATTCCGCACCTGATCACGCCCATCATCACCCAGCCGAAGAAGGCCGCCGCCGCGCTGGCCTGGCTGGTGGAGGAGATGGAGCAGCGTTACCAGGACATGCAGGCCAACAAGGTCCGCCACATCGACGACTTCAACAAGAAGGTGAAGTCCGGCCTGATCACGGCGCCGCTGGGCAGCGAACGGGTGTATCGCCCGTACCCGTACATCCTCGCCATCGTCGACGAGCTCGCCGACCTCATGATGACCGCCCCGCGCGATGTCGAGGACGCCATCGTCCGCATCACCCAGAAGGCCCGCGCCGCCGGCATCCACCTGGTCCTGGCCACCCAGCGCCCCTCGGTGGACGTCGTCACCGGCCTGATCAAGACCAACGTCCCGTCCCGCCTGGCCTTCGCCACCTCCTCGCTGACCGACTCCCGCGTCATCCTGGACCAGCCGGGCGCCGAAAAACTTATCGGCATGGGCGACGGCCTCTTCCTGCCGATGGGTGCGAACAAACCCACCCGCCTGCAGGGCGCGTTCATCAGCGACGAAGAAATCCACGCCGTGGTCGATTTCGCCAAGAACCAGGCCGAGCCGGACTATCAGGAAGGCATCACCGCCGCCAAGCCCGGCGAGAAGAAAGACGTCGACGCCGACATCGGCGACGACCTCGACGTCCTCCTGCAGGCCATCGAACTGGTCGTCACCTCCCAATTCGGTTCCACCTCGATGCTGCAACGCAAACTCCGCGTCGGCTTCGCCAAAGCGGGCCGCCTGATGGACCTGATGGAAACCCGCGGCGTCGTCGGCCCGAGCGAAGGCTCCAAGGCCCGCGACGTCCTGATCAAACCCGACGAACTCGACGGACTGCTCCTTTCCATCCGCGGCGGCGACGCCCCGGACCCGGACGAGTAATCAGCAGCGGAACCGGACTCAGTAGCCGAGCCAGCGGAGACTGGAATCGCTGGCCGTATCGCAGGTCAGGTTGCTTCCGTCGGCGGCTTTGGCTTTCCGCCCCGCTGTATCGCACTCCGCGCCCAGGGTTGGTTGCCCGTCCGCGGCCGGGGTTTTAGTGGGGGAGGGTTTGGTTGTGGTGGTGCGATCGCTGGCGGACCCGCAGGCGTAGGTGACGCCGTAGTCCTCGGAGTCGATTTCGCCGAGGCAACCGAAGGGTTCCACACCGGCGGAGTTGAGCTGGGCCGCGATGCCGGCGGATTCGTTGACGCAGAACAGCCCGGCTTGATCCATGCGGCAGTCGAATTCGTTGAAGGTGATCCGGCTGCCGTAGTTCAGGGTGGCGCCGTCGCCGTAGGAGAAATCGCCGGGGTCGCCGGCCAGGCGGCCGATGCCCAATTGGGCGCCGTCGAAGGTGGTCCAGTTGCCGACCCAGTTGCCGTGGCTCGGCGCACCCTCCGGGCGCGACGGCGGATCATCGTACTGTACAAGGCAATTCATGCCGGGACGGTCGGCGCTCGCATTCCGGGGGGACATGCAGCGAAGCTTCTGGGAGGGGCTCGTGAAGGCGACAGCCGCGCCCAGATCGGTGACCTTGCCGTCGCTCGAATCGGTCGCCGTGTGGAAGTTCTCCAGGTCGACCGGCGTACCCGCCTTGACCCACGCGGCCACCGACGCCAGCGACGCGCCCGGCGCCGGAACCGGCAGCGCCCGTGCGGAACTGGTAGGCGCCGGAGTCGTCTGCGCCGTCGCCGGCGGCGCTGCGTCACTACCTCCGGAGTTGTTGAAGGCCCCGGTGACGAACAGCCCGCCGACGGTGAGCACACCGCCGACCAGCAACGCCGTCAACCCGATGATCACCCACTGCTTGACCCGCGGCGGCGGGGGTCCGTCCCCCGATGCCTCGTAGTTACCCTGGATCGGTTCGAACACCTCGGTGCGCTGATCCCACGGCTCCTCCGGCTGACGGTACCCCGGTGCCATCTGTCCTCCATCACGATCGATCACGGGCAGGCCGGTACATCGGTCGGTGCCCGACGGGAGCATACGACGCGTCCGGCGTTGTCGCGCAACGATCTTCGGCCAACCATGCGTGGTCGCCGCTGGGGTATCACGGTGTTCGGAGTAGCTCATCGTGGAGTCGAACCACGCGATCGGGCCTTATCAGAGTCCGTCGGCAACCGTGCATGAGCTGTGCTGGAGTGCCAGGATTCGAACCCGGACCCACGGAATCAAAGTCCGCAATGCTGCCCTTACACCACACTCCATCGCAGCTGGGGTGCCAGGATTCGAACCTGAACCGACGGCTTCAGAGGCCGCTGTGCTGCCGAGTTACACCACACCCCAGTGCGCCTGAGAGGACTCGAACCTCCAACAAACCCTGCTTCGTAGACAGGTGCTCTTCCGCTTGAGCTACAGACGCGGACCCGCGCGGACGCGGTTCGTTCCCTCGGCGAGATTCGAACTCGCACCAACCGCCTTCTCGAGACGGTGCCTCTGCCAATTGGGCTACGAGGGATCAGTACCCGCGGGTGGGATCGAACCACCGGCCTACGCCTCCGCAAGACGCCGCTCTCTCCACTGAGCTACGCGGGTTCGGTACCAGTGCGGGGTGCACCGGTTGTTCCCTCGGCGAGGTTCGAACTCGCACTGACCGCCTTTTGGGGACGGTGCCTCTGCCGGTTGGGCTACGAGGGATCAGTACCCATGGGTGGATTCGAACCACCGACCTTCGCCTTCGGAAGACGCTGCTCTTTCCGCTGAGCTACACGGGTTTGTATTCAGTTGTCCGGAAACGGGTTCCGGTGGTTCCCTCGGCGAGATTCGAACTCGCAACAACCGCATACTGAGTACGGCGCCTCTGCCGAATTGGGCTACGAGGGAATGGCTGTGGTGAATACGAAGAAAGGGGCCACTCCAGGCTGGGTAGCCGCGGAGTGACCCCTACAGGTCTGCTCGAAAGAGACCTCAGGGGCGGCTCCGGGACGCCAACAGGCGGGCCTGGATTTGCAACGCCGACAGCTCGACGCGGCCACGCGAAATACCGGCCAGCGAGCTTCGTCGCCGGCGCTGGATCTGCGCGATCATGGCCTCGTCCTTTCTGCTGTGTGGTGCTCTCAACTGTTGTCTATGACGCTAACACCCGGAACGCGGCGGGAAAACCTATTTATTTTCGCTGGTTAGGGGGTGTCGAGCTTGCCTGCTTTGACCGCGACCCAGGCGAGACTTTCGTGCACGATATCGCTGTGCGCGCCGAAGGGCGCCCGGCCGTTCGCCACCGTTTCGGAGGCGTCGATGTTGATGAGTTGTCCTGTGGCGAAGGGATATTCGGTGCCGACCGGCAGCAGCGCGACCTGCGGGACGTCGAAGGCGCCGACCGCACCCATCGCGGTCCACGGGTTGTCGCCGTGGGCGCCCGCGGCGTTGTCCCGGGCAACCTTGGACGCGAGCGGATAGAAGTCGCTCAGTGCGCCGTCGTGCTGGGAGAAGCACACCGAAATGGGTCCGTCGACCCGGCCGGACCGCCCCGCCAAGCCGCCCTTGCGATTTCGGTCGAACGGTAGGGGATCCGCGAACGAGAAACTCGAGAACGCGCCCTGCAGCAACGTGACAGATTTGACCGACGACACCTGCCCGTCGGGAATTCCGTTGAGGGCGTAGGAAACTACCCGAGCACCGAAGCTGTGGCCGATGAGATTGACGCGCAGGCCAGGGAATTCGCCCTGTAGCCGACCGAGAAGGGGCCCCAGTCCCCGCTCACCGACGACCCCCGCGCGGTTCTTCATCTGCCAATACGTCGCGGCCCGCAAGGCTTCCTTGGCGCCGTGCAGCACCTTCTTGAACACATCCCCGAATCCGGCCGCCCCGCCTTCGTCCGAGTCGAGGTCGACGCCGGATCTCCGTAGCTGCATCGCGAATTCGCGGAAGACCTCCGAGGCATCATTGGCCGTGCTGAGCATGGGCGGCACCCCGACGTCCGCGTCGTCCGGACCTTCGGAGTCGGTGTGCCCTTGGAAGGTGGCGATACTGAATTCCCGCATCTGGCTGAACAATTCGTCGACCGTGTCCTGATCCGGCTCTGCTGTCGCCAGCAGTTCCGCGATGCGATCGAGCTGTTGCTCGCCGTCCGGGAAAGTCGTCTTTAAATTCCGCAGGGTATCGGCGTCGAGGGCCGGCGACCCGGCGGCGACAGTTTCCCGCGGACCCGCGCCGGCCGCTCCACCAGGCGCATCAGCCAGCGGGGCACCGTCATCCGGTTCGTCGCTCCAGCGCTCAGAGGGCCAAATCACCCCCACGTACCCGATCCGGCGCGTACCGGCGCGCGGCAACGCGTCGAGTTTCCCGAACCACCGCTGATACAGGTCGACGGCCTTGCGCCGATCGTTGTTCCAGCCGTGGGAGAACAACATCAGATCAGTGACCTCACGCTGCCGCACGCCCGCGATCAGTGCGTCCACGCCTGCCTCCACGGCGCCGTCCTTGTCGAAGGACACGATCCACAGCGGCTTGTCCCCAATGGATTCCGGCATTGCACTTCTCCTTACTTCGCCGCGCTCACACCGACTGCATGGCGCGCATCAGGTCGACGATTCCGCCGCCCTCGAGGTAGTGGTCGCGGCCGAGCGAGGTCGCCGATTCGACGAAGATCCGTTTGACCGAGTCCGGGTCGCCGATGAATTCGCGCCGGACCGACAGGAAGGCCGCGATAGCGCCCGACACGTGCGGGGCGGCCATGCTGGTGCCGCTCTGCTCGATGTAAACGGCAGCGTCCTCCTCGTTTCGGCCCAGCGACCGGAAGGCGTCGGCGCCCAGTTTGCCGGTGCCGGCCGAGGTGATCCGTTCGCCTGGTGCGACCAGATCCGGCTTGATGCGCCCGTCCCCGGTCGGCCCGCGGGAGGAGAAGTAGGAGATGCCGTAGGTGTGTGGTGCGTCGCGGTGCGTGGAGCCGACGGTGATGGCGCGCTTGGCGTTTCCCGGATCGTTGATGGTCATACCGGTGCTGAACCGGGTCGGCGCATTCTGGTCTTCGACGAAATGACTGACGTAGGCGGAGTTGCCCGCCGCGACCACGACGATCACACCGCTGCGGACGAGCTTGTCGACCGCCAGGCACAGCGGGCTGCTGCCGCACGCGTACCACTGCGGATCGAATCCGTACCCGAGGCTGAGATTCACGCCGTGGATGCGGAGCGTGCCGTCACTGGCCGCGTTGACCTTGCGCACGTAGGCCAGCGCTTGAATGACCCGCCCAACCCGCGCCGATTCATTGCCCTTCGCGCCGAGCACTTTCAGGCTGACCAGCCTGGTGCGCGGCGCGATCCCGGACAGGCGTGCCGGATCCACGGCCCGCCTGCGCAACTCGGCCCCGTCGGCGGTGTTGTACCGATTCTCGGTGACGACAACCTTTTTCGCCTTGCCGTCGAGGCCACCGGCGATGATGCCCGCGACGTGGGTGCCGTGCCCGGCTTCATCGACGAGCGCGCCCTCGCGAACGGGCGGACCGTCGCCCGGGCAGGTGCGATGCAGGTCACGCACAGATCGGTGACTGAGGGTGGAATGGGCCCGGAAATGCGCGTGCTGCCCGTCGATGCCCGAATCCACCACTGCCCAGACAATTCCCGTGCCGTAGGCATTGAACGAGCGTTGCGCGGCTTCAGCTTTGATCGTCACGAAGGAATGATCGATCTGAGCGTGCACCTCGAAGTCCGGCCAGATGGCGTGCAATGCCCGGCTACGCAGCGTCGAGGCCACCGCATCCGCCGCGACCAGCCCCTCGATCTGGTCCGGGGTCAACCATCCGGTGGCGTATTCATCGGTGAGATGGAAGGGGACGCCAGTGTCGCAGACCAGCTTCCACAAGATTTTGAGCCGCTTGAAGGCAGCCTTGAGACCACGGCCATGGCTGAAATTGAGCTCGATCATGACGGGAATCGGATCGTCGGAACCGGGAGGCGGCGGAATATTCGCCTCAGCGGACCGCGCCCGTTCTGCACGGCGCGCCTCGAGGAACTTACGCAACGGCGGTGCGATAACTCCGGCGACCGGCACCTGGCTCGGCTCGCCCGCGGTCGCCGACCCGCGCTGGGGAACGTACCGCGCCGCGCGCGCATCAGCCTCGGGTGCCGCCGCCCGCCCGGCCGCGGTGAGTTCGATCGCCGGCTCCGGCGCAACCAACCCCGCCTCCCGCAGCTTACCCAGCGCGGCCGTGACCGTAGCCCACCACATCGGCTCCCCGGCCATCGAATCCCGTTCACCGGCCTCGAATTTGGCAGCAAACCGGGCGGCGATCATGGTCAGCAGCGTCTTCTGATTCACCTGCTTGCCGGCAGGCACAGTGACCAGGACCGCCAACGCCCTGTCCTGCCAAACCTCGATGTCACCAGCCATGACTCCGGCTCCACGTTTCTCTCGCACAATACGTGCGACCATCAGTATTCAGCAGTCATCGCCGCTGGTCATGGGTAGTGCACTACTCGATAGGCAAACTGATGCCATTGGTTCCCTCGACGAGATTCGAACAGCATCCGCAACCACGCGGACGCGGGGTGAACTGGTCGTTTCCGCCGATATCAAGGTTGTTCGGTCCAGTCGTCGCCGATGAACAGCAATCCGATCTCCCGTCGCGTCGGCGTTCCCTGCCTCTGTAGTCAGTGGGAGAGGTGCCGCTACCAAATGAATCAGCGCTCAGGCCGTGCGGGCACGCCATCCCATCAGCGCTCCGGCTCTCCCGGAGCGGCGACGGGGCACGGTCTTTCTGAAGGACTTGGTGTCCCGGTGCTCCGTGTGCTCACCCGTCGGCGACTACCGTTGGGAGCCAACCATGTTCGGTGGAGCTCCGGGAACTGATTGGGTGCTCCAAAACCCTGGAGAATTCAACCTTCGCAAGTCGAATTACCGCAGGTCAGAACATCTTTCGCCATCCCTGGAGGATCGCGAGCCACTACCATGATTGGCCGAGGTTAACCTCGGTCATATACTGTCCGTTTAGTCGCTATCCGAGTTAGGGGGATTGTCCTGCATGTCCACGACCGGTAATGGCGGGTCGGAGCTTTGGGTGGTTCCGACAGAGGTTTCCGATGCGGGGAAGTTCGTTCAAGCAGTGTCGGAGACGTTGGTGACTGGTTTGCATTCGTTGGATGCGGATGTGGATCGGTTGTTGGAGTCATGGCAGGGCGGGCGGGCGCAGTCGTATCGGGAGGGGTGGGATGAAACAAAGCAGGGGGCGCTGAAAGTGCTTGCCTCACTGGCGAAGATGGCGGAAACGTTGGGTGTGACCAGCGCTTCCTACGTCGACACTGATTCTAATAATGCGCAGCAGACCAGTTCGTTGGATCTTCCCTGATCGTCGGAACTGGTGACGCTGCGTGTGGTTTGTGAGCAATCGAGAGGGTGGGGCAGATGGACGGCTATCGGGTTAATCTTGGTGAGCTGGAGCAGATTACGGCGCGGATGCGGGGATTCTCGGGCTTCCTCACTGAAACGTTGCAGGGTCTCCAGCAGCGGATGGCCGCCCTGCATCAGACGTGGTCGGGTGAGGCCGCTACCGCGCAGAGTGAAGCGTTTGCGCAGTGGATGACGGCAGCGAATGAGGTCGCTGAGGGGATTGCAGCGATGCAGGATGCCTCTGCGGATGCGCATGCCAGTTATATCGACGCGGTGGAAACGAACTTGCGGACATTGGGGTTGCGGTAAATTTCGTGGCGCCGAGCGATAAAGAAGTTGCAGTTACCCCGAAAACATTCTACGACGCTGGCACTGATTGCATTAATGCTGCGGGTGCGTTTGATGCTCTTTTCACTCTCGCGATGGGCGGGCTCATAGAGTGTGAGAAGATGGGTGGTAGTTTTGCTGCGGCCAGTGATTGGTCTCGATCGTATGATGATCGGGCCAGTGAACTAACTGCCCTCGCTGCCAATCTGGTGAGCGCTTTGTCGAATTACAGTAACATTGTCACCAATCTGGGTTATGTTCACGCCCTCGCGGACAACAACCCCAATAACGATGACCCACCGAAGGCCCTCCCAATACTCAAAGGTATCGTTCATATTTCGCCTCCTTCAGCGGGCGGTCCAGGGAATGGGTTGATCGACAAGCTTGGGGTGGGGTTGATCGAGCAGCTCGGGGCTAGTGTCCCCGACGGTAATATCGAAAGGCTTGATCTGGCACGCATCGTGTGGGAAACGATGGCCACTGGTGACGTGATTGTCACCAATATCGACAAATTGCAAAAATTGCCCGGCACATTCGAGGAGCAGAAGTCCGACGATGCTACTGCGGTGATAGAGGATTTAAAGCAACTCCACAGCGCTGCGATAGATCTGCAACACGCGTGTAGTGAACTCGCCGGCTCGTGCCGCGATCACCGTGCCGCATTGATACAACTTCGGGATGACATCACCAGGGTGATAGAAGATGTCGCGAAGGATGCCGGGGTTACGGTTCTAGTTGAAGTAGGAGCCGCCGCGCTGATATTGGCGGGCAGGCCGGATGCTGCTGCGAAATTGTCTGCTGATCGGGTCAAGAACATGGCCGATGGTATCGGCAAGATCGTTGTAGAATGGAATAACACCAAGGGTATTGCGGCTGGGGTTAAGAAATCTCGAGACCTCGGTCCAGCACGAACAAATCTGCAACGCATCATAGACCTCAAGCAGAATCCTGTTTCCAAACCAGCCAATGGCCTTGGTGCCCAGTGGAGTAAGGTAACAGGATCTGTTCCGAGTAGCATTTCGATCACTCAGGGACGGAGAATCCATATCCTCGACGGCGATGGCGATGAAGACGGAGGAGGACACGCCCCGGGCACGGGGGCGCCAGGAAAGACCGAGTTTCCTGATACCGACCTATGGGAAGACGACCACATCATCAACAGCATCGTGGATGTTGCTAAGAATCCCGACCAAGTCCCGGTACTCCAGGACAACGGGCGTTGGAAAGTCCAAGGGGTTCGCGACGGTGTACTCATCGAGGTAATCGTGAACTCGGACGGCACTATCCGCACCGGCTACCCGGTCAGCGGGAAAGACGTGTACAAGAACGACGAGAACGGCAACCCGATCAAGTAGGACGGCAAGGAAATATGGAATCCCCCGATCGACCACGCAGGACACGCCAAAGGCCTGGTCGGACACAGGAACAGATCGACCGCCTGAACAAACTGAGCGCGGATTCCCGTGAGCTGCTGGAACAGCTTTCGGACCGGCTTCCGCCGGAGGCGGTGGCCCAGTACCGGACCTTCAGCGATGTCGGCGAGTGGGGCGAATTGGTCGACGGACTGTGTGCCAGCCTTGTGAAGCGGCGAATCCCCATCACCCCCGCTGAGCGCGACAGCTTGGCCGAACTGATGGCGATGTTCACGAACCGTGACGACTACGCGTATCTCCGCGACCCGGCGCGTGTCCTGACGCAGCTTGTTGTTGTGACCGCCTAGTCTAGCTCGGCCTCGATAGTTCAGCTGCCTGTTGTGGCTCAGGTCGATGAGCGTTGCCTGGCTTTGGTCGCCTGCGGTTTCCGCCGCGCCGACGAGGACGGGTGACGGGGCTCGACCCGGTCTTGAGCGGGGACGCGCCCCTGCGTCGGTGAGTTCGGGTGCCTCGCGATGACGCGGGCATCCGCGCGGTGAGGTCGGCGAGGCACACCAGGGCGTCTTCGACGCGACCTACGGAGGTTGAGTCAATGGCGGACACTGCGAAAGCCCGCCGCGAATGTTGACTCGGAGATAGTCGCGTCTGTTATTTCGCCTGGCGTGGAAACGAGTCGCGTAGCTTCGGCGCGCACATGCATGTGGTCAGTGTCGCGGCGCGGGGCGAGCGCTGCGTCGGGAAGTCGATGGACGGCCGAAGCGTTCGACCACATTGGCCGTATTCAACAGCCGCGACACATACGACGGGTACCAGCGCTGGCGTCCGGCTGGTGTCGGAACTCCGTTGGCATTGAGTTCCGAACAGATGCTGCGATAGGTGATGCCGTTGCGGTTCATGGCCACAATGAGCTCCAAGACGTCGTCCGGGCACACGCGCGGGCGTCCACGTCTCCGCCGTCCGTTCATCGACGGCTCCTGCGATCACCGCGAGTCGTGCGCCGAGGTCGACCACCGGGTCGTCTGATCCGCAAAATCGCTGCGATCAGCCACATCAACGCTCTCAGTGCAGCATCGAAGATTGTCATTGCACGTTTGCTGCGGTGTTTGTCTCCGAAGACGGCTATTACGGCGGTTAGCGCAATCAGGAGAGCGAGTAGCGCTATGGGGATGAGGACGGTGGCGGCGAGGATAACCGGTGTGAGGCCCCACGTGGCGTGGGCTTGACCAAAATAGTTCGGCAACGTGCACTCCTAGGGGGAACGGAGCGCGACGCCTCGTGTCAGGGTGTAGACGCGCTCCGTAGGCGATTTCGAATCGACTGGTCACCAGCAGAGTTCGGTCCACGGCACACGCAAGGGGACGATATGACAACTTGTCCGGGGCAGTGGATACCGGAAAACCGGCGGAACCTGTTGTTGCGGAGGCGCGTCCGTGTCTGTCGCTCGGCATCGAGTTGCCGATGCCGAGGAGTCGAGGTGGACAGATAGCCCGCCACCCAGAAGACCCTGAGAGCTCGACGCATGGCCCGTCGTGTCTCGTCATAGGCGCGAGAAAAGGCCGCGACCATCAAGTCCAACAGTGTGGACTTGCCGATTCCGGCGGGCGCTTCAACCAGGTACTTGTTGTGGGTTATCCTGCCCGCGACATCGCCAGCTGTCTCGTAGTTCTCGCGGAAGGTGCTGCCGGTATGTGCCGCAACCGTGAAGCGGCTGTCCATCACATAGTTTCGGCCCGGCTCAGGCAGCAATGGATCATTCCTGCAGTAGGTCGCGAGGGTCGCTTCTACAGCCTCGTGCACCGTCGATACGGCCGATAGGGCCTCGCGCATCGCCGATACCGGGTCGGAGCTGTAGAACGGCAACGGATCAGTGGATGGCATGTCTGCTGAGATCGACAGCGCCCGCTGTTCGACCTCGACAACCGCGATCCGCATCGCGGCCAATCGGAATGAGGGGGCGTCAGGGTTCCACCACCGATTCTCACGCCCCAGCATCAAAAAGTTTAGGAGTGGGACACCTTTCCCGCCCTGGATTATTGGCGTGGTTTTAGCCCATTCGTCATTGAAGGTGTCGGAGGCTTTGCTGAGGAAAGCGGCATCGGAGATGGCCGTATCTGGTGTGAGGCCGATGACTGCTCGCGTCGATTCGCCGGTGTACAGCCGACGGCACCCACACAAGAACGTCAACGTCTTACCGGTACCAGCACCGAGCGTCAGTGTGCTCGTCGTGTTTGAGGCCACGCCGACCAGGGTAGGCGCGGGTACCGCCTGTTCCGTGAATTCCCGACTCTACGTGCAGCGTTCTCCCTGGTCGAAGACCGATCGCAAGCGTTGAAACAGTGAGTCTCTGTGCGGCCCATCGGCTTCCATGCAGACCTACGTCGGATACTCACGGCGACACGGCTGGTCGGTAGCATCCGATGCGATGGACACTCTTACGAAGCCGATTGCAGTGCGTTCGCTGGCAGCTCTGAGTGTTGATAACCAGCCGTTATCGGCATCCAGTTCGGCGCGAGCGCCAACTAGCGGCAGCTTCATAGCCGGATCGTAGCGGGATCGAGCCACCGACATCCAGAACTGCCGTTTCCCGCGCGGTCTGCAGCGGCCGACACTGCCCAGCCGAAGATCGACGGCCCCGGGACATCTCGGGGCCGTCGCCGTGTCAGTACATGCCGATGTTCGTAGACGCCGGCTTGATCAGTCCGTCACAAGCGTCGGGTTCCTGCGAGTTGCATCAGCGGTTTGCCGTCGGGCGAAACACCCAGTGCACACCCGCCGGTGCGACCACCGATCGCAAACCGAATCGCTTGTCCGGCTCCAGTCCGCCGTGGATCAGGTAGAACAGATCACCTAGGACCGAACGATGGTCTCCGATGTACGAGTGACCCATGAAATCGGTGTCGAGTTCGGTTGCATCGATGGTGTCGACGCCGTCTACGACCACTATGCCCGCACCCGCCTGACCCGCACGCGGATAGCGCGCAAGCCGCTGGGACATGCGCAGAGCGCGGTCCTTGTCTGAGGCGTATAGGGTGAATCGTTCGGCCTGTCCGGCGAAAACCTCGGCGCGTCTGCGGAAAACCTCGGCATCGACATCGGGAGCTGCGAAAACTATCTCTGCCAGCCGCGCTGGGCGCGGGCTGGGCGGCGCGACGGCCAGCGCGACGAGCGCCTCAGTGAGCAGCCTGTTGCCCATACTGTGCGCGACCACGTGCACGCGACGAACACCTATGGTGCACAACACCTTCCGCAAGAAGTCGGTGAAATGCGGGGCCGACCATTCCACGGCGACCCCATCGGCGACGTAGCCGGAGACAGATGCGGTGGAGGGCCAGCTGTACAGCATCGGCACACCTTTGAAATCGAGGTCGAAGGCGATCTGCGCTGCCCGTTGCACTGCTGCGGGGAAACCGACGTTGTAGCCGTGTACGAACAGCATCACATCCGGTTCTGGCGCGCGGTGAACCGCATCGGACAAAACCCCCGCGATATCATCGCCACCGTCCGGTTGCGCGGCGGTGATACTCAGATGCTGGCGTCTCTCACTCCGGAACCGCATGGGCCACGGCCGCGGCCCGTCCAACTGGCACATGCGGCGGTCGTCCGGAAGCTGCACCGCCGCAATCCCGTACGAGGGCTCCCCGCGCTTCCCGCAGAACGAATTCCGGGGATCGGACTGACCGGTGGCTCGGCGAGTTGTCCCGTACACCACCTCGATTCGAACGTGTCGATGGTGCCGGACCTCCTTCACCACATCGACGGCAGTCCCGGTGCCGGACACGGACGTGCGCAAACTCTCGAGCTGATCGTCGACTCGGCGCGAGATCGCGGGTACCGAATTCAGCAGCGAGCGAATCTCCGCTCGCACCGCCGGCTGCTCGGCAGGTATGGCGAACTCCAACTCGCGCAGGCATTTCAACAGCTCCTCGTTCAGGCCCTCGATTTCCGGCGGGGGCGCGTCGAGCCAGATGCGCGCGATGGCTTCGGCCAGTAGCGCCGAAGTGCCCGCGAGTTCGTCCGGCGATCCGTCATGATCCATGCCCGGCCCCTGACCTGAAGCGAAGTATCTACGATGGTTATCACCATCCTCGCAGTTAGGCCGCCCGTCATCACCGAAAGCGTATGAGCTTTCGCCCGGCAACACCTAGGCTGATACCCGCGGGCGGTGCAACCCCCGGCGAGCAGCGGCCGTCCGCGCGAGCGCCGATGTGGAGCCGATGTGTTCGAGGAACTGCTGACCGAGTGCACCGTCGCGGTGACCACCGCGAACTCCGAGGGCAGCGGTTTCTTCGTCGGGCCCGCCCTGCTGGTCACTGCTGCGCATGTAGTCGCGGGGGCCGAACGCTGCACCGTCACATGGAAAGACATCAGGTACGAGGCTGCGGTCCTGGACCGTCATCCCGATCCCGATCCCGATCCCGATCCCGGCGCCGATCCCGATAACTTCCCCCTGCCCGATATCGCGGTGCTCGAGCTTCTCACCGCGCTCACCCATCCGTGGGTCGACTTCGAAACGGAGTTGCCGCGACCCAGCGATCGGCTCTTCGCGATCGGATACACCCGCAGATACGATAAGGATCGACTCTGCGAGACTCCCTTCTCTTACGAGTGCGAAGGCATTGTGACCATGGACGGGATGGACCTCGTCCAGCTCCGCGACGGCCTCGTTATCCCGGGAATGAGTGGCGCGCCGGTGCTGAATCAGCGCACCGGTCGGGTTGTCGGGCAGCTCAAACGATCCGGTGACACACGGATTCCCACCGGCGGCTGGGTGGTGCACTGCCGGGCGTGGCTGGATCGAGTTCAAGTCCTGCGCGCAGAGCACGACTCCGCACAGCGACACGATTGGGTATGGCGCGACCTGCGGGCACGCCGCTGGGAGCCGAATCTGCGTCCGGCGCATCGCACCCCGCCATCTGGCGACTTCGTGCCCAGTGCCGCGTTGGCCGCCGAATACGCACTGGTCGACTTCACCGGACGTGATCAAGAATTGGCCACCCTGAACGAATGGTGCTACAGCTCGGCCGATTTCGACGTCCGCCTGGTTCTCGGAGCGGGCGGCGTCGGCAAGAGTCGCTTGGCCGCCGAACTGTGCGCCCGGCGCACCGAGGCGGGGTGGATCGCCGGATTCCTCGATCCCGCCGCACCCGTGTCGCTGCCGGCCGAACTGCGCGCCAATGTCGATCCCACACTGGTCGTGATCGACTACGCGGAGAGTCGCGGCGATCTCGGTGAGCGATTGCGGCTGACGGCGATCGCACCAGCAGGTGCCCCACTGCGAGTTCTGCTGATCGCGCGTGGAGCATCCGAATGGTGGGATGCGCTGCGGGAGGCGCCACAGCGACAGGTGCGTGAGGCGGTGCTGCGGCACGCGCCGATCACCCTGGACAGTGAACTCGACGAGAACCCCGCGATCACGGAGACAGCCGCCGTCGCCGCACAATGTTTTGCCCGCGCCAGACAACGACCAGTCCCCGTGCTGCCCACACTGCCACCCGAAGCCGCGCAGTGGACGGTGCTCAGCCTGCACGTGTGGTCACTGCTGGCAGTGCTGCGCGATGAGGATCCCGGGCATCGGATACCGCAACCGGCGACTGACGCGGCGCTGTGGGAGGAACTACTGGGGCACGAAGCGCGGTATTGGCGCAGTACCGCGCACCGCGCCGAGCTGGCTCAGCTCGATATGACGACGCTGCGCCGCTGCGTCGCCCTGATGGCACTACTGGGAACCTCGACCGAGCACGAGACCGTCCAAGCCTTGACTCGGGTACCTGAGCTCACAGACAGCGACAACCTGCTGCGCTACCGCATCGCCCGCTGGCTCCGCGAACTGTATCCCGCTCCCCCGCCCGAGTGGCTGGGCCGTCTGACACCCGATGTTGTCGCCGAGTTCCATGTCGTCGAACAACTCTGCCACGCACCCAATTTCGCGCTCAGCGCGTTGACGGCACTTCCCGCGGAGCAGTCAACGCACGCGCTGACGGTGTTGGGGCGCGCGGTGACTCACCGAGCCGAGGCGAAAGATCTGATCAGAGCCGCTTTCCACGTCGATCTGGGCGCGCTGGCCCGCCCGGCGGTCGAGGCCGCCCGGCAGACCGGCCCCGGGCTGGGCCGATTGCTCGCCGAGGCCGTGGCATCGGAGTCACCCTCTGGCACCCTGCTCGATGAATTGACCGTCCTCGTACCGCACCGCTCTGAAGCTTTGCGCGATCTGCGGATTCTGCTGCTGCGCCGCCAACTAACCACCGCGCCGGGTGCTTCGATGACCGAAGTCCTCCTGCAACTCTCACTCGGCGAACTACTCGTCCACGCAAAGGCTGCGGACGAGGCGCATGTCCTCGCCCACGCGGCTCTGAAATCCCTAAAGAGTTGTTCTGATGAAGCCGCACCCGGCGCACGTGCGGAGGCTCACGCGCTGCTGGGTTATTCACTGCATGCGATGGGGCATCGCGACAGAGCCGCATTGTCAGTCAATTCCCAAGCTCTTGAACTGTTTCGAGAACAGCTCGACTCCGACTCGACCGTCCGCCCCGACCGCCTCGCGCAAGTCCTCGTGCAGCGCGCGCACATACTGCTCGATATCGACGAGCCTCTCGCGGCCGAGCACGCCGCCTCCGAGGCGCTGGCCAAGCTCGCGGCCCGCCCCTGCGACTCGAACTCGTGGCACTTGACAAAGGCCCGCGCGCAGGTAGCTCGGGCACTCGCCCTGTGGCGCACCGAGCGTCACGGCGAAGATCTCGCGAGTTCACGTGCGGCGGTCGAGACCCTACGAACGCTGGCTTCGCTGGACAGCGACCAGCATCTCGCTGTGCTCGGTATCGCCCTTGATCAGCTAGGAGTGCGGCTGGCGGAAATAGGCATGCACCGAGAAGCAATGGCACGCACGCGGGAGGCCGTGCGAATATTCCGCAGGCTCGCACACGACAATTCCTGGCTGTATTCGAGCCTGCTCTCGGTCACACTGCATAACCTCGCGGTCCGGCTCGGAAACTTCGACCGCCACGATGAAGCACTCGAACTCACAAAGGAGGCCGTCGAGATTCGACGGCGTGCCGGACTGGATGCTTCTCGCATCGCCCATTTGATCAGAAGCCTGATCAATCTCGCCGGGATGCATGAACGACTCGGCCATCGGAGGGAAAGCATCGACGCGGCCAGAGAAGCGGTGCATCTGGGCCGCAGAATCACCGCCGGTCAGGTGACCACCGTGTTACTGGATTTTTCCGACGGCGATATCACTGTGCAACTCGCTGAGGCCCACACGGGATTCATCCGGGACGCCGCCGCCGCCCTTCAAACTCTCGCGATAGTGAGTCACCTCGACTCACCAGAACTGGCGTTGGAGGCTACCGAGGAAGCCCTGGAACTGCTGCGTTCGCAGCCGGAATCGCATGTCGAGTTCAACCGGTCAGCGCTAGCCCGGGTTTTCGCCACCATTGGCACAATTCACGTGTCGCGCCGCGACTATCCCGCTGCGATCGAAGCGCTCACCGATGCGGCGAGGATCTGGTTGGACCTGGCCGAGATCGCCCCGCAGAACCACATCCGCTCGGCCTCAGAGGGGCTGAGCGATCTGCTGGTGATCGCGGAGAACTGGGCCCCGCCGACCAGCGATCCGGCCACCGCGAAACAGGCCGCGGCATGGCTGGTCACCGCGGCCCGCCGCTGTCACGCATTGAACCCGCAAGGCGATCTCGTGGTGTTGGCGCGAGCGCTGCGGGCGGATGCCCAGCGGGCTGCCGGGGCAGGTGAGAGCGAGTACGCGGTGCAGGTCGCGACCGAGGCCGTCGCAGTGGCCCGTGCCGCGATGACCACCGCGCCCGATACCGATCGGGCGACCACGGAACTGCTTCCGCGATCACTGCACACACTCGCGACGGCCCTGATGGCGGCGGACAACCGCATCGACGCGATCGACGCCCTGACCGAGTGCACACGAATCGGACTCGCGGATTCTCTCGCGGACACAGATTTCAAGCACGCGATGAGCCGCAGTCTCGGCTACCTTGGGAGTATCGAACTCGTGCTCGGCCGGAATGCCGATGCCCTGGACCACCTCGGCTCGGCGCTCGCACTGTTCGTGGATCTGCACCGCACCCCGGACGCCGATCTGGACGAGATTCGCGCGGAGCTGTTCGAGACCAGCGACCACTGTTTGCACGCCGCAGCGCGATCCCGCCGTACGGCTATCGCAATCGCTTGCGCCGTAGTCGCATTGGCGAACAGTTCTGGTGCGCCGCTGGACAGAATGGATGCCTGCCTTCAACAGCTGTGCGAAGCTGTCGCCGCCGACCCGGCGGGCACGACAGTGGTCTGCACCGAACTCTTCGGCACCGAACGGCCGTATCTCCTGGCCCGGAACGATCACGATTCCGTGACCGACCTTGACCAGACTCAGGCGGAAGCGGACTCCTGCGTGGCATACGACCGGAAATTCATCGAAATAGCACGGGAATTCGTGGCGGCAGCCTGTCAAGTCATTGCCGCCGGCGAGGCAACGCTCGCAGTATTGACGCCGGACGACGCGCCGCACGACCCCCTGACCATGACGGTGACCCGAATACTGCTGTGCACCGCCGGTTACGGACTTCAACGCGGGGTTCTACGGGCCGACCTCGAGCGGCTGGTCACCCACGTCCGTGGCAGTTTGCCAGACGAAGCCGAGTTCGACGCGGCGATCGCTCAGGCAGTAAGCGCTTCACTTCTGGTCGTGTCCGAAGACCGGCTGCGCGTATCCTCTTACCTTGCGACGGCGGCCCGCCGGTTCGGCGATATGGCGATCTCCACACCGGATCTGTGGTCGCATGTAGTAGAGCTGGCCCACCTGGAGGATCTCGCCAAAGTGGCGACCAACGCCGAGTCCGTCGACCACCCCGACGTCGCCGAAGCCGCCCTGAGGCGCGGCGCTGATCTCGGCGCGGCGAGCGCCACCTACGAACTAGGCTGGTGGCTCCAGCAACGAGGACGAACCTCCGAAGCCCGTGTGCTGTACGAGCGGGCCGCCGCACTGGGCGTCACCGAGGGCATACTCGCCCTCGGTGCGCTGCTCACCGTCGACGGCCGCCTCGAAGAAGCTGAGCCGCTACTGCGTACCGCGGCGCGTCGCGGCCATCCCCGTGCGATGGCATCGCTCGCGGGCTTTTTGAACGCGATCGGCAATGAGTCCGAGGCATACACCTGGGCCGAACTGGCCGCAGACAGAGGCGACGCCGTCGGGATGCTCATCCTCGGCCAGTTGCAATTGGCGGCGGGGAATCTCGCGGGCGAGGACCAGCTCAGGACCGCAGTGGATCGGGGCTCGATCCTGGCCTTGCAGGCGCTGGGCGAGCATCTACTCACCTCTGATCCGATCCACGGCGAGGGCTACCTGCGGCGAGCGACCGCAGCCGGATCCCTAATTGCCGCTTACAAATTGGTGCTGCACATCCTGCAGCAGAATCACTCCCTCGACGAGGATCTGATTCGGTACATGACGGAGTTGAAGAAGATCGTCATCACTCGAGACGGTGCCGAAATGCTGCACACCTCCAAATTCGACGCGATGGCGCACGAGCTACGCACCAGGTCGAAACTCGAACTCCTGAACCGGGCCATCGAAAATCAGAATTTCGATGAAGTCACCAAATGGTTCCTACGGACGCCGTGGGATGACCTCACAGTGTCGCTCGCAGGTTTCGCCAACCACGTGCTCGAACGACTGGACCAGAGTTTCGACACCACGCAACTGTGGCTGAATCTAGCTGAAGCCGGAGATGGCATAGCGATGTACAACGTGGGGCTCTGCTATTCGCTCACGGAACAGTTCGAGGAGGCGGAGCTGTGGTGGCGGCGCGGCGTGACCGCGAACCGAGTGCACCCAGAGTGCTACAACAAGATCGGCTGTATGCGCATGCGTGTCGAGGACCATGCCGAGGCCGAAATCTGGTTCGGCCGAGGCGCTGAACAGGGCGATCCCGTCGCGATGTTCAATCTGGGTATCGTGCTGCATTCGACCGGTAGGGCCGGCGATGCCAAAAGGTGGTTCCGGCGCTCCCACCGGGCAGGACACCAGCAGGCCGCCGAAGCACTCGCGAAGCTCGCCGCGGAACGGCCGCCCAAAGCCAAACGCTCGAAGTCGAAATCCCGGCGGCGACGGTGAGCGTTGCGTGATGCCCGATCCTTGAACTCGCCCTCGCCAAATGAATCGAGGACCGTTCTGACCGCTCTCATACAGGCTGACTTCAGTCAGGACGAGTGAGCGATAATAGCCGCTGCGCGGGCGATCGCCGAGGCTCGCTGGGCGCTGTCGCGATGGCGGAATTATTGGTGTTTTCTTGGTGACGGCCCGATGCAACGGGGTGGGTGAACGAATCCCCTGACCAGTATTGCCTGGTCAGGGGATTTTTGATGTTCCCTCGACGAGATTCGAACTCGCAACAACCGGCTCCTAATGCCGGCGCCTCTGCCAATTGGGCTACGAGGGAGCACGGATGGAGGGACTTGAACCCCCAACGAACAGTTTTGGAGACTGCCGCTCTACCAGTTGAGCTACATCCGTAGGAAAACGAACTGTTTGGAGACGAAAAAAGGGTCACTCCTGGCCGTAGCGCCGGAGTGACCCCTTCAGGTCTGGGGGTTACGAGACCTCAGGGGCGGCTCCGGGTACGCGCAAGGCGGGCCTGGTGGCTGGCCGATAGACGGACGAACCCACGCCAGGCGCCATCGAGCGACTGTTGCCGCTGCTGCATGGTCTGCCGGATCATGGTGTCGCCCTTTCTGGTTGGTCGTCCTCGAAGTTGTCGTCTATGACGCTAACACCCCAAATCGGTACGTGGAAGCCATTTTCCGGCGTGCCGTCTCAGATGTCCGGTCAGGTTTGCTGGCGAGATTTGCTGGCAACCGGTAGCGACGGCGCACTCCTGGCAACCGGTGCGCCCGCCTACCTGCGCCGATGTGGAATTATGGTCAGCAACTATTCGGCTAGCGGACAGAAATGGACAAATCGGGCACTATGGACGCCATGAGATTCCAAGCCGATCGGGCTGACGCATGAATGTGACCACCTTGACCTGGGCGATCACCGTGCTGGTGATCCTCGGACTCTTCATCTTCGACTTCTTCGCCCACGTCCGCACCCCGCACGAGCCGACCTTCCGCGAATCCGGCTTCTGGTCCGCGGTGTACATCGGCATCGCGCTGCTGTTCGGCGGTTTCGTGGCCTGGCAGTGGGGCGGCACCTACGCCGGCGAGTACTACGCGGGCTTCGTCACCGAGAAAGCGCTCTCGGTGGACAACCTGTTCATCTTCCTCATCATCATGTCCACCTTCGCGGTGCCCCGGATCTACCAGCAGAAGGTGCTGCTGATCGGCATCGTGCTGGCCCTGGTGATGCGCGGCATCTTCATCGCCGTCGGCGCCGCCGCGATCAGCACCTTCAGCTGGGTGTTCTATCTGTTCGGCGCATTCCTCGTCTACACCGCCGCCAATCTGCTCAAGGAGAGCGGCCACGAGAAGGAAGCCGAGGAGAAACGCGACAGCCGCATCGTCGCCCTCATCAAGCGGTTCCTGCCGACCACCGACGAATACGACGGTGACAAGCTGATCACCCGCATCGACGGCCGCCGCACCCTGACGCCGCTACTGCTGGCGCTGATCGCCATCGGCTTCGCCGACCTGCTGTTCGCGCTGGACTCCATCCCCGCGATCTACGGTCTCACCGAGCAGCCGTACCTGGTGTTCACCGCCAACGCGTTTGCTCTGATGGGCCTGCGCCAGCTGTTCTTCCTCATCGGCGGACTACTGGACCGCCTGGTCTACTTGTCCTACGGCCTGGCCGCGATCCTCGCGTTCATCGGTGTGAAGCTGGTGCTGCACGCGCTGCACGAGAACACCTTGCCGTTCATCAACGGCGGCGAGCACGTCACCGTCCCGGAGATCTCCACCCCGGTCTCGCTCGGCGTGATCCTCGGCATCCTGGTCGTGGCGACCGTTGCCAGCCTGGCCAAGACCCGCGGTGCGGTGAAGCAGGGCTAGACGCGCACAAAAAACCCGCGCACCTCGATCAGGTGCGCGGGTTTTCGCGTATCAGGCGCCGAAACGCTCGCCGATGGTGGGAGTCCACTCGACCACGCGGATCTCCTCGACGAGGTTCTCGCGCGCGAACGGATCTGCGGCCAGCAGCTCCTTCAGCTCGGCTTCGCTCTCGGCGCGCCAGAGCAGCAGCGCGCCGGAGCCGTCACCATAGGGGCCGCTGCAGAGCATCGGGCCCGCCTCGGCCAGCTCCGCGAGCCACGCCCGATGCTCGGGCCGATAGGTGTCGCGGCCCGCGACGGTGGCTTCGGAGTAGGTGTATTGGACGGCGAAAGTCGGCACTGCGTATCTCTTTCTCTCAAAGGGTGAGCAACATGCGAGTGTTGCCGAGCGTGTTCGGTTTCACATAACTGAGGTCGAGGAACTCGGCGACACCGGTGTCGTAGGACCGGCACATCTCCGCGAATACCTCGGCGGTCACCGGTGTTCCCTCGATCTCGGCGAAGCCGTGGCGAGTGAAGAAATCGACCTCGAAGGTGAGCACGAACAACCGGCGCAGTTCGAGCTGCCGGGCCACGGTGATGAGCCGCTCCACGATCAGTTTCCCGACACCGTGCCCCTTGACGTCGGGATGCACCGCGACCGTGCGCACCTCACCGAGATCGGCCCACAGCACATGCAGCGCACCGCACCCGACGACCCGATCGCCGACCTCGGCGACCCAGAACTCCTGCACCGCCTCGTACAGCGTGACCAGGTTCTTTTCCAGCAGTATCTTGCCGGCGTAGACATCGACGAGGTGCTTGATCTCGGGGACGTCGGAGGTTCGCGCGCGTCGCACCACCGGCGTGGCGGACTGCGCATCCATCGATGCGCCCGGATAGGCGTCGCTGGTCGAACCACCCTGTGGTCCCCGAGAGGTCATGGGGTGCACAGTAGTCGGGTGGGTTACCGATAGGCTGAACGTGTGCCGCACATCCCCTCGCTCCGATCGCCTCGCGCTGCCCGCGTGTGGTTCGAGGTGCGCGTCCTTGGTGTAGAGGCGGGGGAATGAGCGTGCAGCCGGAAGAGATCGAGCAGCCGTTGGTTGAGCCCGTCCGGTCCGGGTTCGTGCCCGTGCACGCCGAACCGAACGTGCCACTGATGAACATCGCGAACGTGCTGACCATGTTCCGTATCGCGATCGTTCCGGTCTTCGTGCTCGCGCTGTTCGCCGGCGACGGCCACCACAGCGGCTGGCGGATCGCCGCGGCGGCGCTGTTCGGCATCGCCGCCATTACCGATCGCTTCGACGGGCAACTGGCTCGCAAATACGGATTGGTCACCGATTTCGGCAAGCTCGCCGACCCCATCGCGGACAAGGCGCTGATCGGTTCGGCCTTGATCGGGCTGTCGGCGCTCGGGGATCTGGCGTGGTGGATCACACTGGTCATCTGCGGCCGCGAAATCGGCGTCACGCTGTTGCGGCTGGTGGTCGTGCGGCGCGGAGTGATCCCGGCCGGGCGCGGCGGGAAGCTGAAGACGCTGGTCCAGTCGGTGGCGATCGCGGTGCTGCTACTGCCGCTGGCGGGCGGTTTTGTCACCGCGGGGATGGCGCTGATGTATCTGGCCCTCGCGCTGACCGTCCTCACCGGTCTCGACTATGTGGGGCAGGCGGCCCGGCTCTGGTTCGCGGGAGCGCACAGCACCCGATGAACTCGGACCCGTTGACTTCCGGTACCCAGACCGCCGACCTGGTGAGCGCGCTGGCTACCCGCGGGCAGACCATCGCCACCGCCGAATCCCTCACCGCCGGACTGCTTTCCGCCACCATCGCCGGCATCCCCGGCGCCAGCGCTGTCCTGCGCGGCGGGCTGATCGTCTACGCGACCGAGTTGAAACACCGCCTCGCCGGAGTCAGTGAGAACCTGCTGACGTCCCAGGGCGCGGTCGCGGCGAGCACCGCCGAGCAACTCGCCGTCGGAGCCCGGACCAGGTGCGATGCCACCTGGGGCTGCGGCCTGACCGGCGTCGCCGGACCCGACTCGCAGGACGGCCACTCGGTCGGCACCGTGTTTCTCGGGGTGTCAAGCCCGTGGCATACCGAGGTGATCCGGTTGCAACTCTCCGGCGACCGGTGGACTATCAGACTCGCCGCGACCCACATCGCGGTGCGGGAATTGCTTCGGTGCGTCCAGGGTGGGCTGACTGTGTAGACGGTGAGATCGCCAGGGCGGGAACTCACCGGGCCGCGTCCGACGTTGTGCCAAGAAGAACGGGTGCGCGTCCGGTGCCGGAGTTGCCGTGCGGGTCCGTTGGAGTGTCGACAGGGCGAATGCCCGGTCGGCGCATACTGGGAGCGAAGGAGAACGTGATGACGCTGCTTCGAGAGGCGATCGGGGACAGTCTGCGGCGTGCACGCCTCGCCCAGCACCGGACCTTGCGCGAAGTGTCCACTTCAGCCCGGGTGAGCTTGGGGTATTTGTCCGAGGTCGAGCGAGGCCGCAAAGAGGCCTCCAGCGAACTGCTCGCCGCCATCTGCGCGGCGCTGGACGTGCCGTTGTCGCGGGTGCTGTGGGATGTGAGCACGATCATGGCGGGCGCGGACGGTATCCCCGTCCCGGCCGAGGCCGTGCCCGCGAGCGAAGAGCGGACCACTGCGACGGAACCCGCGGCCGCACCGGCCGGGGACACCGCCGCCGAGCCCGCCACCGCCACCATGTCCGTGGCCGGCGCGCGTGGTTCGCGCATCGCCGAGGACACCCGAATCGTCATTCCGGCCCCCAAGTCGGACATGCTGATCCTGGTCAAGAGCAACTAACTGAGAAGTTCTGGTGGACAACGGCGCCGCGATGCGGACCAGCGTCCGGAACGGATAGATTTTCTCTGAGATAGGTGGTTCGCTCGGGCCGGGTTCGCCCGGTCCGAGCGCCGCATGGTGGAGGATAGGCACAGACGGGTGCGTGACGGTCGCGCACCGACTACCGCGGGCAGCGGTAGGAGCACATGGAGGCGGGATCAATCGATGGCTAATCCGTTCGCAAAGGCCTGGAAATACCTGATGGCCCTCTTCGATTCGAAGATCGAGGAGCACGCGGATCCGAAGGTTCAGATCCAGCAGGCAATCGAGGAAGCCCAGCGCCAGCATCAGGCCCTCTCGCAGCAGGCCGCGTCTGTCATCGGCAACCAGCGTCAGCTGGAGATGAAGCTGAACCGGCAACTGGACGAGGTGGAGAAGCTCAACGCCAACGCCCGCCAGGCGGTCATGCTCGCCGATCAGGCGAGCGGCGCGGGCGACACCGAGAAGGCGATCCAATACACCAATGCCGCCGAGGCTTTCGCCGCGCAGCTGGTCACCGCCGAGCAGTCGGTGGAAGATCTGAAGGTGCTGCACGACCAGTCGCTGCAGGCCGCCGCGCAGGCCAAGAAGGCCGTCGAGCAGAACGCGATGATGCTGCAGCAGAAGGTCGCCGAGCGCACCAAGCTGCTCAGCCAGCTCGAGCAGGCCAAGATGCAGGAGCAGGTCAGCGCCTCGCTGCAGCAGATGGATTCGACGCTGTCCGCGCCCGGCAACACCCCCAGCCTGGACGCCGTCCGCGACAAGATCGAGCGCCGCTACGCCAACGCGCTGGGCTCGGCCGAGCTGGCCCAGAACTCGGTGCAGGGTCGCATGATGGAGGTCCAGCAGGCTTCCATCCAGATGGCCGGCCACAACAAGCTGGAGCAGATCCGTGCCTCCATGCGTGGCGAGTCGCTGCCCTCCGGCGGCCAGCAGCAGGCGATCAATCCGGCTCAACCGCAGCCCGCGCAGACCGAGGTACGCTACGAAAAAGGCCAGGCCTGAGCATCGGTTCGACGCGCTAGGGAATTCTTCGATGAAGGTTGTGCCGGGGACACTATGAGCCGCAAGCAAACTCGCCCGCAGTCCGGTCAGCGGCTGCCCGCCGTACCGCCGGGTTTCGGTGCGCCGCCGTCGAATCTGCCCGAATCCCTGCGCGAGGTCGGCGAGAACGCGCTGACCGCGGTCCGTAAATGGGCCGATCCGCGGGAACGGGAACTGCGCAAACGCCGTCGTGCGCGCAGGGCCAGTTTCCAGCTCGGCACGGCCTCCGGGCTGACCACCGCGGGTGCTATCGGCCTGGTGGTCATCTCGGCTCCGGTCGGGGCCGTGGTCTTCCTCGGTGGCGTCGCGGTGGCGCTGGTCACCGGCGCCGCCTACACCACCCGCCGCTACCTGCGGTTGCGCGGCGCGCCGCTGCCGATGGCCGCCTACGTGCCGCGCAAGCAACCGCCGCTCGGTTCGGCCGCCCGCCCGGCGATCGCACGGCTGGTTCAGGCCGAGCGGGCGATGCACGGACTGTCCGCCGCGATCGGCCGCTCCAATCGCTTGCCGCAGGACGAATTCGCCGAGATGGTCGAGACGGCCGCCTCCGGTGCGGAGGCCCTGCACGCGCTGGCCGTCGACATCGTGCAGATGGAGCGCGCCCTGGTCGCCGTCGGCTCGGAGGCCGCGCAGGCGTTGCGCGGCAACGTGCAATTCGCGGTGTCGCGCCTGGAATCCGGTGTCGCGGAATACGAGCAGGTGGTCGCGGCCGCCGGCGGCGTCCTCGCGGTCCCCGAAACCCTGGTCGTGGCACACCAATTCGACACCATCGTCGCCGATCTGCGCCATGCCGCCGACCGGCTCGACGGGTGGGCGCAGGCGCTCACCGAGGTCGCCGACAAGCCGCTGGGTGCTTTGCACTTCGGGGCCCCGACGTTGAACATTCAGGCGCCGCCCGGTCAGCAGTGGAACGATCCGACGGTGCGGATGGAACGCCCGCAAGGGCTGTCCTGATTGTGAACTCGCATACCGCGACAGTTGCTTGATCGTCGAAGCTCCAAGGTTTCGCCGAGCCGGTGGGTTCGGGCGGGCCGGGCGCATATCGTTCGGTCGTGGTTGGTTCGAATCAGCGGTGGCCGGGGCAGTTACCGGCGGATACACCCCCGGATCGGCGGCGCGGGACCGTACGCGCCGGGCTGATCGCCGGGTGCCTGCTGACGGCCACCTTCGGGTTGGTGGCATTGGCGGTCGCGGTTGTCGCCGCTACCGAACCCGCGCCGATGGCTCTGGTCGAGCAGGAGCCGCTGCCCGCGGTGGGGAGCGTCTCCTATGAGGTCACCGCGTCCACCGGGTCCGCGCACAGCGTCGCCTACGTCAGCGGTGACAATCTGCTGCGGACCGAGGTGTCCACACCGCTGCCCTGGAAGAAGCGTGTCACCAGCCCCACCCTCGCGCTGGCGCTGAACGCCCAGCGCAACGGCATCGGCGACATCACCTGCCGAATCACAGTCAACGGGCGGACCGTCGCCGAGCAGACGGCCAGCGGGTTGTACGCGGTGGTGAACTGCACCGCCCCCGCCCCCTAGTGCCGCCGGGTGTGCCTGTCAGGGTCTTCCCGGATCTTTCACCGATATCGCCGCTGACCTGGTGCTTTCCTAGGCCGGAGCTGTCAGAGTCGAAGGAGCGGATCGTTGGACGACGGTTCCGGAGACATACGGAGGCAGTAATGCTGTGGAAGATCATCGGTGTGGTCGCGCTCGTCTGGATCGCGTTCATGGTTATCGGTGCGCTCATCAAGGGTCTGTTCCCGATCCTGATGATCAGCGCCATCGTGTTCGGGCTGTACCTGCTGTACAAGGCGGTCACCGGGTCGGAAGAGAAGACCACCATCAACAAGGTCTGATCGCGGAAAGCCAAGGGGCTGTGGTTCGCCGACGCCGGCGGTCACGGCCTCTTTCGTGTTCGAGTGCTTGAATGGTCGGGTGGAGCAGATTCCGGAGGACTGGCAGCGCGGCATCGTGATCGTCGCGCACCCTGACGACATCGAGTATGGCGGCGCCGCCGCGGTGGCGCGCTGGACTGCGCAGGGCAAGGACATTCGCTACGTCCTGGTCACCAGTGGTGAAGCCGGGATGGCCGGGGTGCCGCCCGCCGAGGCGGGCCCGCTGCGGGAAGCCGAGGAGATCGCCGCCGCCAAAGCCGTTGGGGTGCACCAGGTCGAGTTCCTCGGCTACCCCGACGGCCGCGTCCAGGAAGGCTTGGACCTGCGCCGCGACCTGGCCGCCGCGATCCGCCGCCACCAACCGGAAATGGTGGTGCTGTTCAACTTCGGCGACACCTGGGCTCCCGGCTTCGCCAACAGCGCCGACCACCGCGCCGTCGGCCGCGCCGCCCTCGACGCCATCTCCGACGCGGGCAACGAGTGGATCTTCCCCGAGCTGGCCGACCAGCCGCCGTGGTCGGCCCGCTGGGCCGCTGTCGCCGGTCCGAAGGCCACGCACGCAGTCGATGTCAGCGCCCAACTGGACCAGGCCGTCGCCTCCCTCGCAGAGCACCGCCGGTACCTGGAAATCCTGAGCTCCGAACCCCTCGAAGAGCAGGTCCGCTTCATCGTCGACCGGGCCACCGGGCCCTTGGAAGGTTTCCCCGCCGCCCACGCCGTCGGCTTCGAGCTGTATTACTTCGCTAGCTGAGGTCGCGGCACTGCCGAGCGCTGGAAGTTGCCGCCAGCGCATGCGGTTTTGCGGACAGATCCCGGTATCGCCAAGGGCTGGGTGGTGCTGGCGCATGTGGTTCGCGGGTAGATCTCGGTGTCGCCGAGTGCTGGGTGTTGCTGTCGGGGCAAGCGGGTTTCGCGGATATATCGCGGTAGCGCACAACGCTGGGAATTGCTGTTGAGCGTGCGGTTTCGCGGGTAGATCTGGGTAGCGCCGGGTGCTGGGTTTTGTTGGGGCGTGCGGTTTCGCGGGTAGATCTCGGCAACGCCGGGGCCGGGAGTTGTCGCCGGTGCATGCGGTTTCGCGGGTATCGCTGGGTAGCGCAGAGTGCTGGGAGTTGCTGTCGAGCGTGCGGTTTCGCGGGTAGATCTGGGTAGCGCCGGGTGCTGGGTGTTGTTGCTGGTGCATGCGGTTTCGCGGGTAGATCTCGGCAACGCCGTGCCGGATGTTGCCGCCGGTACATGCGGTTTCGCGGGTAGATCTGGGTAGCGCCGGGTGCTGGGAGTTGCCGCCAGCGCATGCGGCTTTGCGGACAGATCTCGGTAACGCCGTGCCGGATGTTGTTGCTGGCGTGTGCGGTTTGGCGGGCGGATTTCGGTTTCGCCGAGTGCTGGGAGTCGCCGCCGGTGCATGCGGCCCGAGGCAGAGGTGGGCGCGCGGGCCACCTGCGAGGTTGCTGCTGCGGCCGCGCCGTGGCTATGACGTACGGCGGCGTTCGCTGGTTGGGGGCGTGTGGCAGGCTGAGCCCATGCGTGTAGCCGTTGTCGCTGGGCCGGATCCTGGACATGCGTTTCCGGCGTTGGCGCTGTGCGAACGGTTCCTGGCCGCTGGTGACGAGCCGGTGCTGTTCACGGGGCCGCGGTGGTTCGACGCGGCGAAGGACGTCGGGGTTCCGGTGCGCAAGCTCAAGGGGCTCGCGCCGCGGGCCGGTGAGAACGACGGGGATGCCGGGCGGCGGATTCATGAACGGGCCGCGCACATTTCGACGGAGATCATGCCCGACTTGAGTGCGATGCTGCCGGAGCTGGTGGTGTCGGATGTGCTCACCGCGGGTGGTGGGATGGCGGCGGAACGGCTCGGGGTGCCCTGGGTGGAACTTTCCCCGCACCCGCTGTATCTGCCGTCGAAAGCGTTGCCGCCCATCGGTAGTGGTCTCGCGGTTGGCGAAGGCTGGCGCGGCAAGCTGCGCGACAACGTCCTGCGTACCCTCACCGCTCGCGATGTTCGCAACGGCCTGCGTCAGCGCGAAAAGGCCAGGGCGGGTGTGGGTTTGCCCGCCACCGACCCCGGTCCCGCCATACGGCTGCTCGCGACCCTGCCCGCGTTGGAGGTGCCGCGACCGGACTGGCCGGACAACGCCCATGTCATCGGCCCGCTGCTGTGGGAACCCACCAAGGAAATCCTGACTCCGCCGCCGGGCGACGACCCACTGGTGATGGTCGCCCCGTCCACCGCCCACACCGGCGTCGCGGGCATGGTCGATGTCGTCTTGGAAGCATTGGCCGGAGCCGGTGTCCGCGTAGCCATTTCGATGCTGGACACCCCACCCGCCGACCTCCCCTCCTGGGCGACCGCCGGCTTGGGCCGCCAAGACGAACTCCTCACCCACGCCGCCGTCTGCATCGGCGGCGGCGGCCACGGCCTCCTCGCCAAATCCCTCCTCGCCGGCGTCCCCGTCGTCACCATCCCCGGCGGCGGCGACCAATGGGAACTCGCCAACCGCGCTGCCCGCCAAGGCAGTTCGATCATCATCCGCCCCCTCACCCCCGATTCCATCCGCACCGCCGTCCACGCCATGCTCGACCACCCGCGCTACACAGCCGCCGCCGAAGCCGCCTCGATGACCCGCGCCGAAGTCGCCGACCCCATCAAGCTCTGCCACCAGGTCCTGGACAACGTCTCGACCCAATAACCCGCCACCACCCCCTGTGTCAGCTCACCCGGCGCGCTCCAATGCCGTCCGCCACCGATCGCGGGGCCCCACAGGCGCCGCCCGGGTGGCAGGCCACCCGCCCTCGTGCCCCACTCCACCACGCGCGGGCGCACAAGATCATCAGGCACTGTTGGCGGATGGCACCCGCAGGATCCCGCCACTATTCCCTGGTGATCTTGAAACTTGTCTCGTGGCGGTCTTGACGCCCAGGCCGGGTACTGGAGTTGATCGAGGCTGACGTGTTCGCCGCTTACGTCCCACACAAGATCATCAGGCAGTGCTGGTGGAGCTACCCGCGGGATGCCGCCACTATCCCCTGGTGATCTTGAAACTTGTCTCGTGGCGGTCTCGACGCCCGGGCCGGGTACTGGGGCTGATCGGGGGCTGACGTGTTCGCCGCTTGCATCCCACACAAGATCATCAGGCAGTGCTGGCGGAGCTACCTGCGGGATGCCGCCACCATTTCCTGGTGATCTTGAAGTAGGGCAGTGCCCCACCTGGCCCAGCCTGCATTCATTCTCGTGCGTCGCGGGTCAAGATCATCAGGCACTGGTGGTGGGGTTTCTCGCGCGATGCCGCCGCCACGTCCTGATGATCTTGAAACATCGAAGCTGACGTCTGCTGTGTTCACGCGGCTCATGGCGCAGAGGCAAGATCATCAGGCAGTGCTGGTGGAGCTACTCGGGCGATGCCGCTACCAGTTCCTGGTGATCTTGAGCAGGGGTGCGCTCGCTCCGACCCGCGTGTCGGTTCTGCCCCTGGCGCGGGGTTGAGGGAGGGAGAGGTGGTTCTCGACGGAGCCGTGGCCGGGTAGGGGGCGGCCAGTTGTCGGGTTGCGCTGCATGGCCTGCTTCGGGAGACAGATTCGCGACGTACATGTCGGGCGAGCAGGGTGGGAGCGGGTGGGGGTGTGGGTGGGGGCGCGAGTATCTTGAACACGGTGCGGTTGACTGAGTTCCAGGAACTGTTGCATACCGAGTTCGGGACGGCGCGTGGTGATGTGTTGCTGCGCGACCATGTGATACCCGGGCTGGGGCGGACGGGCGCGGCTGCCATCGAGGCGGGTGTCGATCCGCGTGAGGTGTGGCGGGCGTTGTGTTCGGAGTTCGATGTACCGAAGGTGCGTTGGTGACGACGGTGTATCGGTTCGATGAGCGGCAGCGGATGATTCCGGTCGATGCGGAGGGGCTGGCGGCGCGGGTGGCTGCGGCCGAGCCGAGCGATTTCGCCGGGTTCCGGCAGACCGGGATCGAGTTGATGCTGCTCGGACGGTTCGAGGAGGCGCTCGCGCATCTGGATCGGGCGCTCGAGTTGGCTCACGCCGACGCGACCGGCGGGTTGGGGTCGGGGGAGCAGCGGCGGATTTCCGTGTGGATCAATCTCGGCGATGTCTACCGGTATCAGGGCGACGTGGCCACCGCCGAACAGTTGTACCGCCGGGCGGTGGACGCGGCCCGGGAGTGTGCGCCCACCTCGGAGCTGCTCTCGTTCGCGGTGCAGCATCTGGGCAAGGCGCTGGCCGAACAGGGCCGGCTGGACGAGGCGCGGACCTTGCTCACCGAGGCGCAGCATCTGCGGATCGTCGAGGGCGATCCCGAGCTCATCGAGTCGACGCGGGTCGCGCTGGAATCCTTGGAGCAGTTGCCGATTTCGCTGCCGCCCGCGGTCGTCGCGCTGGTGGGGGAGACGCCCACGTTCTCCGACGAGCACGAGGGACAGAGCGGCGGAGTCGCTTTCGTCAACGGCACCTATTGGATGAAGCGCGGACCACGAGCCGCCGCTGAACATGACCGCCTGAAGTGGTTGCAGGACAGCGGAATTCGACTACCTGAGATCGCCGCTTTCGAGGCCGATGTGCTGCTGCTCGCCGATGCCGGAGTGGTGAGTCTCGCCGCTCGGGGTCATGACTATGACGACGAAGCGGAGGCGGCCCGCGATGCCGCAGTGCCGAGTCTCGCCGCTCGGGATCTTGACGACGATGAAGCGGAGGTGGCCCGCGAAGCCGGAGTGCCCAGCCGCGCTGCTCGAGTTCATCACGACGACGCATTCGGCCTCGCCGCCCGCGGTTACGGCGGCGACGCGGAGCGGGATGCGGTTGGCGATCCGGAGGTGCCGGCCGCCGGCCGATCGCCCGAGGCCGCTTCGTCTGGCGGGGCAGCCAGACCTTCGGTCGGCACGATCATGGGAACCCTGCTGCGTCGCCTGCACAGCCTCCCGGTCGAGGAGTGCCCGTTCGACGGCAGGCTCGATACCGTCCTCGCCCACGCCCGGAGGATGGTGCTCGAAGGTCTGGTCGATGCCGAGGATTTCGACGACGACAACCAAGGGCGGACTCCCGAACAGGTGCTGGTGCAGCTGCACGACGAGCGGCCCGAAGAGACGGATCTCGTTGTCACGCACGGCGATTTCACCTCCGCCAATGTGCTGGAGGGCGGAATCCTGATCGATGTCGGCGCGCTCGGCGTCGCGGACCGCTACCGAGATCTGGCGCTCGCCGCGCGTGATCTGAGCGGTCATCACAGCCAGGACGAGGTCGCCGCGTTCTTCGCCGCCTACGGTGTGGACACACCCGATCAGCGGCGGCTGGACTACTACCGGTTGCTCGACGAACTGTTCTAGGGCTGCTTGGCGTAGTGTCGTGCCGCCTTGGTGCGGTTGCCGCAGGTCGCCATCGAATGCCAGCGCCGGGTCCCGTTCTTGGACGTGTCGAAGAAGAACAGCACGCACTGCGGGTGCGCGCACTGCCGGACCCGATCGGGGGCGCGTTCGAGCAGTTGCAGCAGGTTGTCGGCGGCGAGCCAGCCGGGTAGCCAAGCGGCATCGGCGACATCCGGAATCCCGGCCGGCCCGGATTCGGTGAGCAGGCGGCGGATTCGCCCGTGTTCGAGGATCTCGTTGAGGGCCGTGTGGTCGGCGTGCTGCACGGTGTCGTAGATGGCGGAGCGGGCGGCGAGGACCGCCTCCAGAGTGCGCTCGTCCGCGGGCGCGGTGATCCCGGCCGTGGTCAGCCAGATCTCCAGGCCGGCCACGTCGGTGAGCAGGTCCTGGGGTCCGTTGGCAATCCACCGGGTGTTGAGCAGGTCCAGCGCGAGCGGTTCACCGAGGTGGGGGCGTGGATCGAGCATGCCTGAGATTAGCGGTCTCCTTCGGGGCGATGCGGCAGCCACCGCGTTCTAACTACTTAAAATCAGTTTACCGGTTGACCGCAAGGAGGCTCCGGGTTAAGTTCTAACCAGTCAATCGACAAACAATGGTTACGCACTCTGGAGGACCGCTAATGACCACCGCCCAGCTCGTCACCGGCCACATCGGACTCAACGTCTCCGACCTGGACCGCTCGGTCGAGTTCTACCGCCGCGCACTGGGTTTCGAGCAGCTCGGCGCCAGCACCGACGACGCACAGCGCTGGGCCTTCCTCGGCGCGGACGGCAAGCTGCTCGTCACGCTGTGGCAGCAATCGGCGGGCGCGTTCTCCACCGAAACGCCGGGCTTGCACCACCTTTCGTTCCAAGTCGACACCATCGAGCAGGTCCGCGCCATCGAGGCCGTGCTGCGCGAGCTGAACGTGTCCTTCGCCCACGAGGGCGTGGTCGCGCACGGTGAGGGCGCGTCCTCCGGCGGCATCTTCTTCACCGACCCCGACGGGATCCGGCTCGAGATCTACGCCCCGGCCGGCGCCGAATCCGCACCCGCGCCGAGTGGCGCCGCCCCGACATGCGGGTTCTTCTGAACCCGTTTTAGTTTGCCGGGCGCTGAGGCGGGCAGATCTGCCTCATGAGCGCAGACGAACAGCAGACCCAGCAACAGCAGCGGGAACAGGACGCGCCGGAGGCGATTCCGGAGCCGGAAGTCCAGGACAAGCACAAGGATCAGGCCGAGGAAATGGCCGAGACCTACCAGGACGAACGGCCGCACACGATCCTGCCCGGCACCGACGGGACGATCGCGGGCACCGCTATCGCCGATTGGGTGGACGAAAAGGATCGTGGCCGGCGCGACAACCCGCCGCCCGAAGATTACGAGCGCGTCCGGGATCGGGAGAGCAGCGAGTAGGACCGGCCGAAATCCGATTCTTCTGGCTGCTCCGCCCGGACGCCGTCCGAACAGCAGGCAGGACAGGAGAATTGGGATGGCTCCCTTCCATTCCGGCGAGCTCGCCGTGCAACAGCGGATGGGCCAGGCGCATATCGCCGAACGCGTCGGCCGCATGATCGCGGTCGAGATACCCGCGGTGGCAGCGGATTTCCTCGCCGCACAGCCCATGGTGGTGCTCGGGGCGGCGGACACGGCGGGACAGCTGTGGGCGAGTCAGCTGGTGGGACCGCCAGGTTTCGTGCGTGTCTACGATGACGAAACCGTCACCGTAGCAGCCGAATTCGAGCCGGAGGATCCGCTGCGCGAAGCGCTCGGCCGACCGAATCGAATCGGCATGATCGCTCTGCAACCGCAGCGCCGCAGACGAATGCGACTCAACGGGCGGGCCGAGCCGATGACCGGCGGGCTGCGGATTGCCACCGATCAGGTGTATTCGAACTGCCCGAAGTACATCTCCCGCAGGCAGATCGAGTCCTATGCCCCGCAGGCCGCACGGTGGCGGCACGGGACTGAACTCGATGCGGCGCAGCAGGCGGCAATCGCCGCGGCCGATACCTTCTTCATCGCGTCCGCCGATATCGACGGCAACGCCGACGCCTCGCATCGCGGCGGGAATCCCGGATTCCTGCAGGTGCTTTCGCCCACCCGGCTGCGCTGGCCGGACTATCAGGGCAACTCGATGTTCATGACGCTGGGCAATCTGGCGGTCAACCCACGCTGCGGACTCCTGATCCCGGACTGGACGACCGGCAGTGCACTGCAACTGACCGGCACGGCCGAATTGAACTGGGAATCCGGCACGTTCGCGGCCGGGTCGCAGTGCTCGATCGACTTCACCCTCACCGAAATCATCGAATCTCGGGGCCCGCTGCGGTGGGGTCCGGCGGAACTCTCGCCGGTCAATCCCGCGGTGGAATAAGCCGCCGACGGCGCAACTCGAGCTTGAAATCCGCTTCCCCAAGTTAAGGACCTGTCATGCGACCCCCCCTGCCGCCATTCGACCTGGACTCCGCCAAGGCCAAGGTCCGCGCAGCCGAGAACGCCTGGAACACCCGCGATCCCGAACGCGTCGCCGCGGCGTACACCGAGGATTCGGTGTGGCGCAACCGCGACGAGTTCTTCACCGGCCGCGCCGCCATCGTCGACTTCCTCACCCGCAAGTGGAAGACCGAGAACGGCTATGCGCTGCGCAAAGACCTCTGGGCATTCGAGGGCAACCGCATCGCCGTGCGCTTCCAATACGAGTGGCACGACGAAACCGGCCAGTGGTGGCGCAGTTACGGCAACGAGCAGTGGGAATTCACGCCCGAGGGCTTGATGTCGCGGCGCGAGGCCAGCATCAACGATGTCCGTATCGAGGCGGCCGACCGCCGAATCTCGGGCCCGCGCCCGCCCGAGGAGGACGATGCTCCGCTGCCGCAGCAGTAACCCAGCTGCGGCTTTGCGTGGAGATTGCCGCGTGTCGGAACTCGTGGCGCGTGTCGTGGGGCGCGTCGCTTGACTCGAACAGGTGTTCGTCTAATCTGGTCGCCAGTACTTGTCGGTGCCGCCCTCTAATGTGGGCGCCAACCAGAGAACAGGCTTACCCACTCGAAAAGGGGATCAGGACATGGCACCACAGGCGTTCGACCGCGACAAGGCACTCGATCTGGCAATGGCTCAGGTGGAGAAGAGCTTCGGCAAGGGCGCGCTGATGCGCTTGGGCGAGCAGGCCCACCAGCCGATCGCGGTGATCCCCACCGGTTCCATCGCGCTGGACGTGGCGCTGGGCATCGGCGGTCTGCCGCGTGGCCGCGTCGTGGAGATCTACGGCCCGGAATCTTCGGGTAAGACCACTGTCGCGCTGCACGCGGTGGCCAATGCCCAGGCCGCCGGCGGTGTCGCCGCGTTCATCGACGCCGAGCACGCGCTCGATCCCGAGTACGCCCGCAAGCTGGGCGTCGACACCGACGCGCTGCTGGTCTCCCAGCCCGACACCGGTGAGCAGGCGCTCGAAATCGCCGACATGCTGATTCGTTCCGGCGCACTGGACATCATCGTCATCGACTCGGTGGCCGCACTGGTGCCGCGCGCCGAAATCGAGGGCGAAATGGGCGACAGCCACGTCGGCCTGCAGGCCCGCCTGATGAGCCAGGCGCTGCGCAAGATGACCGGCGCCATGAACAACTCCGGCACCACCGCCATCTTCATCAACCAGCTGCGCGAGAAGATCGGCGTCATGTTCGGCTCCCCGGAGACCACCACCGGTGGTAAGGCGCTGAAGTTCTACGCCTCGGTCCGCCTGGATGTGCGCCGCATCGAAACCCTCAAGGACGGCACCGACGCGGTCGGCAACCGCACCCGCGTCAAGGTCGTGAAGAACAAGGTCTCGCCGCCGTTCAAGCAGGCCGAGTTCGACATCCTCTACGGCCACGGCATTTCCCGTGAAGGTTCGCTCATCGACATGGGTGTCGAGCACGGCTTCGTTCGCAAGTCCGGCTCCTGGTACACCTACGAGGGCGACCAGCTCGGCCAGGGCAAGGAGAATGCCCGCAAGTTCCTGCTGGAGAACGTCGACATCTGCAACGAGATCGAGAAGAAGATCAAGGAAAAGCTCGGCATCGGCGCCGACGTGACCGCCGAAGCAGCCGAAGTCCCTGCGGACTTCTGAGCCGAAGCGAGCCAAGAGTGGGCACAGCAGCGTCGAATCCGATGTCGTCAGATGCGGCGGCATCGGAGTCGAAGCGCGGCCGGCGACCAGTCGATCCCGTCGCGGATATCCGGCACCGGTTGGCCCAGCTCGGCGTTGATATCGAACCCCCGTCCAACACACGGGAACCCGAACCAGTCCGGTCGGGCGCAGGTGGTAGCGCCGAGCCGGACTCCGCGGGGACCCGGTCGAGCGATCCCGATCCGCAGCGGGCGCGCTCGACCGGGTTCACGCCCCCGGCCCGGCAGAACACCCGGCGTTCGCGCCGGAACCGGGGACCTCACAGCGCGGATCCGGTGGCGGCTGGATCCGAGGGGAACGGCTCCGACCCGGGCACCGGTTCCGATCGGTCCCGCAAGGACCGCACCCCGCAGGGCGGGACGGTCGAGCAGGCAAAGGAGGCGTGTCTTCGCCTGCTCGCCGTCCGCGCTCGCAGCCGCGCCGAACTAGCCCAGCGCCTGGCCGCCAAGGGCTACACCCCCGAAATCACCGAGCAGGCCATGAGCCGCCTCGCCGACGTCGGCCTCATCGACGACGCCGCCTTCGCCGCCGAATGGGTGCACGCCCGCCACACCTTCTCCGGCAAGGGCAAACAGGCTCTCGCCCAAGAACTCCGCCGCAAGGGCGTCGCCCAATCCGACTCCGCCCCCGCCTTGGAAGCCATCAGCTCCGACGACGAAGCCGCCCGCGCCACCGACCTGGTCCGCCGCAAACTCCGCACCCTGCCCGCGAACCTGGACCGCGAGAAGACAATCCGCCGCCTGGTAGGCATGCTCGCCCGCCGCGGCTACCCCCAATCCGTCGCCTTCACCGTGGTGAAAGCCGAACTGGCAGAGCGGGATACCCCCGACTTCGAGCCACCGGACTCGGCCCTCGCCGACTGAATACGAGTCGTGCGCTTACGAACGGCGACCGGAGTGTTGTCGACAGTCGTGTTTGCCTGCACGTTTCCAGTGCACGACGCGGCGGCGCGTGAACCTGATTCGCGGGCGGTGTGTTCACGATCTCCTGCGCCGGGACTCTCGGCGGCAAGCTTCTCGACGGACGAGCCGGAGTCATGGAGTGACCGTGCCGGTCCGGCACTTCACTTCTGCGGCGGCCGTGCTGCTTACGAACCGCTGGTCCCGCCGCGCTCGATTTGCGCTTGGATGCCGTCGAGTAGGTAGTCCAGGCTGCGGGCGAAGGTGCCGTCCCAGTCGTTGTCGAGCATGTAGCCGTGTGCGGCGAGGGTGGGGTAGTGGTCGTGCTGGGTGGACAGGTGCTGTTGTGCCTGGGTCTGCTCGTCGGCGGGCATGAGCCAGCCGGTGCGTGATACCGCGGCGCCCATGACGAGGTTGTACAAACCCCAGGTTGCCGCGGATAAATGTGTGTCGGTGAGTCCGGCGCGCAACAGTGACGACTGCAGGAACTCCATGTGCGCCAGAATGTTCGGTCCGATCATGGGCCGGCCCACCAGGGCGGTCGACCATCGGTGTCGCAGCAGCACGGTGCGCCAGCCGGTGAGCATGGTGGTGATTTCGCCGCGCCAATCCCCGGAGTGCTCGGGCCGGGGGACCTCGCCGTAGATGGCGTCGAGGCACAGGTCGAGAACATCGTCTTTGGTGTCGACGTGCCAGTACAGGGTCGTCGAGCCGTGTCCCAGGCGTTCGGCCAGCCGTCGCATGGTCAGTCGTTCGATGCCTTCGCCGTCGAGTAATGCGAGCGCTTCCTCGACGATCCGGGCCCGGTTGAGCGTCGGTTCGTCCCGTGGGATGCGGGCCGGCTTGAGCCAGACATTGCGTGCGGCGGTATCCGCCTCCGCCCCGCGCCCGCCGACCCTAGCTGTGATTTGCGTCTCATTCGCGCCCGCATTCATGCCCTCACCCTAGTACGTTGATCAAGCACTAGACCAACGTTCTAGAGCTAGATCAACGTTCGAGAGAGGTGGGCATGAGGTCAGCAGAAGGACCAGGAGGGCATGACGGTGGCGGCCATCGTTGGTGGTCATTGGCGGTGATCGCGACAGCGCAACTGATGGTTGTCCTCGACGCGACGATCGTGAATATCGCCCTGCCCTCGGTGCAGTCCGAACTCGGATTGTCCGACGCGAATCGGCAATGGGTGATCACCGCGTACGCGCTGGCCTTCGGCGGCCTGCTGCTGCTCGGCGGCCGGATCAGCGGATCGATCGGCCACCGGCGCGCTTTCGTGATCGGCTTGATCGGGTTCGCGGTCGCGTCGGTGCTCGGCGGCGCCGCCAACGGCGCGGCACCGTTGTTCGCCGGCCGGGCAGCGCAGGGGATGTTCGCCGCGTTGCTCGCGCCCGCCGCCCTCTCGTTGCTGACCATGACATTCGTCGAGGCACGCGAACGGGCCAGGGCCTTCGGTGTTTTCGCGGCCGTCGGTGCCGGCGGCTCGGCGGTGGGCATGGTCGCGGGCGGGCTGCTCACCGAGCATGCGGACTGGCGCTGGTGTTTGTACGTCAACCTGCCCATCGCGGGCGCGGCTTTGGCCGGGTCCGTTTTCCTGCGCGGCGATGCGCCCCGGCGGACCGGCGATTTCGACGTACCAGGCGTGGTGGTGAGTGCCGCGGGCCTGGTGGCGTTGGTGTACGCGTTCACGTTGGCCGAGGGGCGGGGTTGGGGTGATCGAGTCGTGGTGCTGCTGCTGGTGGGCGGCACGGCCCTGCTGGCGCTGTTCGCTCTGATCGAGTCGCGCACGAAACATCCACTGCTGCCGCTGCGGATCGTCGCGCACCGTCTCCGTGGCGGCACGCTGCTCGCCATCGGGCTCACCCAGGTGGCCATGTTCGGCTTCTACCTCTTCATGACCTACTACATGCAGGGAGTGCTGCGGTATTCGCCGGTTCAGGCGGGTGTCGTATTCCTGCTCACCGCAGCGGGTATCGCCGTCGGGGCCACGGTCGTGGCCGGATCGCTGCTCTCCAGGATCACACCGCGGGCGCTGCTTGTAGCGGGACTGGTGGTCACCGCCGCCGGAATGTCGATCCTGACTCGGCTGACCGCGGACACCGACAATGTCTTCCTGCTGTACCTGCTGCCCGCGCAACTGCTCATCGGGCTCGGCCTCGGCTGCGTCATGACGCCCGCGACGAGTTTGGCGACCTCGCAGGTCGCTGTCGCCGAAGCGGGTATCGCGTCCGCGACTTTCAATGCCGCCCAGCAACTCGGCGGAGCGCTCGGTACGGCGCTCCTCAACACCGTGGCTGCCTCGGTCGCAGCCGCCGCACTGGTCTCGCACGGCGGCCCGTCGAATTCCGCGACGGTGCATGGCTTTTCGGTGGCCCTGACGGTAGCCGTCGGCGTCCTGATCGCCGCCGCGCTGATCGCCTGGCTGGTCATCGGCACCGATAGGGAAAGGCGGGCAGCCGATCTCGACGAAACCGAGTTGAAGTCCTTGCAGAACTGACCAGCCCCATCCCTGAAGGAGAAATCAGTGAACACCAGCTCCACACCGAGCACTGTCGTCGGCGACTACGTGCCGGTGATCGACCTGACCTCGATGCACACCCCCGACGGCCGAGCCGCGATAGCCCGCGCCATCGGGGCCGCGTGTGCGACCTCCGGTTTCTTCGTCATCGTCGGACACGGGGTAACCCCCGAACTCATCGACCGCATGTACGCGACCACGCGAGAATTCTTCGAACTGCCCGGCGCCGAGAAGGACCGAGTCCTGGCCACAGACGGAACCGGGGGACTGCGCTATCAGGCCGGCAGCGCCGCCAAGAGCATCGGCCACGACACCCCCGTCGACCTCTGCGAGATCTTCAGCTGCAACGTTCTCGGCGATCGCAGCCCCGAGTTCCGGGCCCAGTTCGCCGACGACACCCTGCCATGGACCAGAGCCAATCTCTGGCCGCGCAGTCCAGCGGCCTTTCGCCGGACCTGGTCGGAATACACCGACGCCATGGCGGGATTGGCGGCGCACCTGATGGAACTGTTCGCCCTGGCTCTCGGCCTGGATCGGGAGTTCTTCGCCGACAAGATCGATCAGCACATCTCGACCATCGTCGCGAACTACTACTACCCGCCGACCACCACTCCGCTGCCCGGTCAGCTGCGCAAGGGAGCGCACACCGATTGGGGCAGCCTCACGATCCTCTACCAGGACGACATCGGCGGCCTGCAGGTGCGCCACGGCGAGAACTGGCGAGATGTCCCGTTCGTCCCGGACAGCTTCGTCATCAATATCGGTGACATGATGGCGTTCTGGACCGGGGGCCGGTGGGTCTCCACGATGCACCGGGTGTGCAACCCTCCGCACGGTACTGCCAACGCCCGGGTATCCATCCCGTTCTTCCATCTCCCGAATTACGACGCGCGGATCGAGCCACTGTTCGGCTCTACCGAGCAGGAATCGGGACCTGGTACCACGCCGGGGCAGTGGTACCAGGAAAAGATGGCTGCGATCTACTCGTGATCCGAGCGCGGCTGACCGTCGACGGCGGGTGCGCCTGTCGTGTCGCAACGGCGGCGGTCAGCCGCGACTGAACTGCGAAAACGGCGGTGTGGCAACGGTTTCTGTAGCGTGGCGGCTGTCAGCGCCTGAGGGTCCGGAGCAGGCGGGAATGGGCGCGTGAGCGAGGTCAGCGTGGGCGATATCGGCATCGACGAACCGATCAAGGTGGTGGAGGGCGATTTCTACGCCGATCCGCATCGGTATTACGAGCGGTGGCGCGAGCACGGGCCGGTGCATCGGGTGCGGTTCTCGCACGGGATTCCCTGCTGGGTGATCATCGGATACACCGAGGCGCGGGCGGCGCTGGCGGATCCGCGGTTGCGGAAGAACGCCGCGGATATGTATGAGCTGTTCCGGCGGAAAGACGCGCAGATCCTCTCCGATGAGAGTGCCGAGGCGCTGGGTTCGCACATGCTCAACAGTGACCCGCCCGACCACACTCGATTGCGCAAGCTGGTCACCAAGGCCTTCACGCCGCGGCGGGTGGCGGCGCTGCGGCCCCGGATCGAGGAGATCACCGCCGCCCTGCTCGACGAGATGGCGGGGCAGGACGAGGTCGATCTGATTCAGGCTTTCACCAATCCGCTGCCGGTCACCGTGATCTGCGAACTACTGGGTGTGCCGTACGAGGATCGTGCCGACTTCCAGGCGTGGACGCGAGTGCTGGTCGGTTCGGGCAACGCCCTGGACGACCGCGGCGCGGCGACGATCGCGATGTCGGAGTATCTGCGAAAGCTGATCGCGGCCAAGCAGAGCCGGCCCGCGGCGGATCTGCTGTCGGGTCTGGTGCAGCCCGCGGAGGACGGTGAGCGGCTCGATGAGCAGGAACTGGTGGCGATGTCGTTCCTGCTGCTGGTCGCCGGGCACGAGACCACCGTGAACCTGCTCGCCAACGGCACCTACGCATTGCTTCGCGACCGAGCGCAGTGGGACGCGTTGCGTGCCGACCCGTCGGGGATTCCCGCCGCGGTGGAGGAGTTCCTGCGCTACGAAGGGCCGGTCGGCTGGTCCACCGTCCGTTACACCTCCGAACCGGTCCGGATCGGCGAAATCACCATCCCCGCAGACGAACTGGTCTACGTCGCGCTGTCCGCCGCCAACCGTGATCCGGCCCGCTACGACGACCCGAGCCACCTCGACATCACAGCCAACGCCTCCGGGCACTTGGCTTTCGGGCACGGCATCCACTTCTGTGTCGGCGCCCCGCTGGCCCGCCTGGAAGCCGAGATCGCCTTCTCGTCCCTGCTCCGTCGTTTCCCCGCACTGGATTTCGCGGATCAGGCGTACGCCCCGGAATGGCAGCACAGCGTCCTGTTCCGTGGTCTGCGCGACCTGCCGGTCCGTCCCGGCGCCTGAACCATCCGAAAAGGCAGCAGCCCCGCCGATTTCGTTCGGCGGGGCTGCTGCGCGTTCGGGCCTACTTCTGGGTGAGATCCACGCCCGGAGCCGCATCGGTGAGGATGGAGTCCGCGGCGACGACCGCGCCACCCTTCTTGCGGCTGCGCAGCCGCTGCTCCAGCTTCGTGGCCAGCACGGTGAGCGCGCTGTTGAACGCGATCATGATGACGCCCGCGACGAGCAGCGCCGGGATGGTGTTCTGCAGGGCAGCGCCCATCTGGAAACTGGAGCGCACCAGCTCGGTGTAGAGGATCAGGTAGCCCAGCGCCGTATCCTTCAGCGCCACAACCATTTGCGAGACCAGCGCGGGCAGCATCGCGGTGACCGCCTGCGGCAGCAGCACCAGCCGCATCAACTGGTTCTTGCGCATGCCGAGCGCGACAGCGGCCTCGGTCTGCCCCTTGGGCAGTGACCGGATGCCCGCGCGCACGATCTCCGCGATCACCGAGCCGTTGTAGATGGTCAGTGCCGTCACGACCGCGGCCAGGGTGCGCTGACTGGTGTCGAAGACCTTGTACTCGGAGAAGATCGCGTACAGGAAGATCATCAGGATCAGCACCGGGATGGACCGCGCGACCTCGACGAGCGTGCCCGCGAAACCACGCATCGCACGGTGCTCCGACATCCGCAGGATGCCGAAGATCATGCCGACGATCAGGGCGAGCACGATCGAGAGCACCGCGGCGGTCAGCGTGCCCTGGATGCCGGGCAGCAGGTAGGTCTCCCAGATCGCGCTCTCGGTGAACGGCCGCCACTTGTCCGCGGTGAACTGGCCCTTGTCCTGGAACTGCAGGAACAGCCACACGCCGCCCGCGAGCACGGCGGCGACCACCACGACCGAGTAGATGAGGTAGCGGACCCGCGCTTTGGGGCCCGGCGCGTCGAAGAGTACGGAAGCGCGTTTGGTCATCGGGCCACCTCGAATCGCTTGGCGAGCCAGCCGAACAGCAAGCCCATCGGCAGGGTCAGCACCACGAAGCCGAGCGCGAAGATCGCGCCGATGGCCAGCAGCGCGGCCTCGTTCTCCAGCATCTCCGACATGAGCAGCGCGGCCTCGGACACGCCGATCACCGCGGCCACGGTGGAGTTCTTGGTCAACGCGATGAGCACACTGCCCAGCGGGGCGATGACGGAACGAAAAGCCTGCGGCAGCACGATGAATCGCAGATTCTGGCTGAAGGTCAAGCCGAGCGAACGGCCCGCCTCGGACTGGCCGAGCGCCACGGTGTTGATACCCGAACGCAGCGATTCGCAGACGAACGCGGCGGTGTAGATCGACAGGCCGATGATGGCCCAGCGGTAGTTGGTGTCGGTGAGCTGGTCACTGCCGAGCGTCCAGCCGAGCGTGGAATACAGGCCCAGCGAGCAGAAGACGATGATCAGCGTCAGCGGCGTATTGCGGAAGACGGTGACGTAGGCGGTGCCGACCGCGCGAGCGATCGGGATGGGGGACACGCGCATTGCGGCGACGATGGTGCCCAGGATGAGTGCGCCGACCGCGGAGAAAGCGGTCAGTTTGATGGTCACCCAGAAGGCTTCGAGGATCTTGGTGTCATACCGCGAGATCAAGTCGAACACGTGGGCGCGGCCCTCCGATCGAATGTGGATTTGCTAATCGGTCTGAAATGAGAGCGGGTGGCTCGAGGATCGCCCGAACCACCCGCGCGAGGAGAACCTCAGTAGCGGTCGACCGCCGGGGCGGCCTGAGCCTTGAAGCCGGAGGGCCCGACGGTGGCGTCGAGCGCCTTCTGCCAGGAACCGTCCTTGATCATCGCTTCGATCGCGTCGTTGATCTTGCCGCGCAGCTCGGTGTCACCCTTCTTCACACCGATGCCGTACTTCTCGGTGCTGAACGGGGCGCCGACCAGCTTCAGCTTGCCGGGCGACTGCGCGGCGAAACCGGCGAGAATGATGTCGTCGGTGGTCAGCGCGTCGACCGAGCCGTTGAGCAGCGCCTCGACGCACAGCGAGTAGGTGTCGAACTCCTGCAGCTGAACGTCCTTGGCGTACTTGGTCTTCACGTTCTGCGCCGGGGTGGAGCCCTTGACCGAGCACAGCTTCTTGTTGCCGCTCAGCGATTCCGGACCGGTGATGTCGGTGTTCTCCTGCTTCACCAGCAGGGACTGACCCGCGATGAAGTACGGGCCGGCGAAATCGATCTTCTCTTTGCGCTTGTCGTTGATGGAGTATGTGCCGACGATGTAGTCGACCTGCCCGTTCTCCAGCAGCGTCTCGCGCTGCGGGGTCGGGGCCTCCTTGAATTCGATGTTTTCCGGCTTCACGCCGAGCTTGTCCGCGACGTACTTGGCGACCTCGACATCGAAGCCGGTGAAGGTGCCGTCCTTGGTGCGCAGACCCAGGCCGGGCTGGTCGTACTTGATGCCGACGGTAATTTTGCCGTCCTTGGCCTTGTCGAGAGCGGACTGCTCGTCGCCGCCGCCACAGGCGGAGGCGGCCAGCGCCAGGGCGATCGCCCCGACGCCGAAGCGAAGTGCACGGTTGATCCTCATCGGGTTCCTAACTCCTCTTGTGAATTGTGGATGCTCAGTGGCTCAAGATCTTGCCGAGGAAATCCTTGGCGCGCTCGGATTTCGGGGCGGTGAAGAAGACGTCCGGAGTGGCGTCCTCGACGACCTCACCGTCGGCCATGAACAGCACCCGGTTGCCGGCGCGGCGCGCGAAGCCCATTTCGTGGGTGACGACCAGCATCGTCATCCCCTCCTTGGCAAGCGCCACCATGACGTCGAGCACCTCGTTGACCATTTCCGGGTCCAGCGCCGAGGTCGGCTCGTCGAACAACATCACCTTCGGGTTCATCGCCAGTGCGCGGGCGATCGCCACACGCTGCTGCTGGCCGCCGGAGAGCTGGGCGGGGTACTTGTCGGCCTGGTTGGCGATGCCGACCCGCTCCAGCAGCTCCATGGCGCGCTTGCGGGCGTCTTCCTTCTTGATCTTGCGCACCTTCATCGGTGCGAGCATCACGTTTTCGAGAATGGTCTTGTGCGCGAAGAGGTTGAACGACTGGAACACCATGCCCACATCGGCGCGCAACGCGGCCAGGGCCTTGCCCTCTGCGGGCAGCGGCACACCGTCGATGGCGATGTGGCCGGAGTCGATCGGCTCGAGCCGGTTGATGGTGCGGCACAGCGTCGACTTACCCGAACCCGACGGGCCGAGCACGATCACGACCTGCCCCTTGGGCACTTCGAGGTTGATATCGCGCAGCACATGCAGGTCGCCGAAGTGCTTGTCCACCGTTTTCATGGAGATCATCGGCGGGCCGCTGGCGGCGGGCCCCGGATCGGTGGTCGAGGCGTCCTTCGTCAGCGTCGGCGGCGCGGAGGTGGTAGCGCCTTCGTCCCCGGATGAAGCGGTCCCGGTCGTGTCGGGCGCGGCAGCGGCGTCGGTCATGGTCCAAGACCTTAAGGGGAAAACGAGCATTCGCCCCGGTTTTCGAAACACGCCACGCCGACACGCCGAGGCGTCACATAGATGTAACAAGCTTCACGGTTCCGGGACATCGTGGTGGCGGTCGCCGGATCCTGCGCCGATAGCCTGGCGCGCCGATACGATCGTGCCGTGGCCGCAGCTGTTTCCGATTACCGTCCGATCGCCACGACCTACGCGTTCGTGCTGGGGTTTGTCGGCGGGTTGGTGACCGCGCTCAGCGTTCCCGGGACCTGGCGGGTGCTGGCCGATGGTTACAGCGCGGGATTCCGGGACACCTACACGGTGGTGCCGCAGGGGTCGTTGCGGATCTACTACTGGAGCGCCGCGATCCTGGATCCGGCCGTCGCGATTCTGCTGATCGGTGGCGCGCTGCTGTTGTTCTTTCGACGGGAGCTGGGGCGGATCCTGCTGACGGCCGGGTGTGCGCTGGTGATCGCGCTGGGGGTCTTCGGGGCGGTGGTGAAGCCCGACCTGTTCGGTGTCGGGCAGGCTGGAGCGATCGACAAGGTGCTTTATCTTGTGCCCCTTGTTTTTCCGGTGGCGACGATCGTCCTGGCGTGGTCGCGCCGGACATCGGAGAGTTCGGTCATGCACTGATCAGCCGCCGCGCAGCCACTGTTCTTTGAGGAGCCAGTGGTTGGCCCACCAGGCGCGGACCAATTCGGGGTCGGCGTTCATGGGTGGGGGTGGGGATTCGCCAGGGAAGAGCCAGTTGCCGTCTGGGGCGCCGACGGTGGTGCGGGGCGCTGGGGGTGGCGGTTCGGTGGGCTCCGGGGTGTCGGTTGGTTGGGTGGGCTGCGGGGTGTCGGGTGGTTCGGTGGGCTGCGGGGTATCGGGTGGGGGTGGGGTGACGGGTCTTTGGGGGGCGGGCGGCGCAGTCGTCCCGATTGCCGCGGGCGGTTGGGCGGTCGTGATCGGCGCGACCGGTGGCGGGGCATTGGTATTCGGCTCGGCCGGGAGCGGGGCATTGGTATTTGGCTCGGCCGGGAGCGGGGCATTGGTATTCGGCTCGGCCGGGAGCGAGGCGTTGGTGGTCGGTAGGGCCGGGAGCTCGGCTGCGGTGGGCGGTGCGGCGGCCGCGGGTGAGCTGGGTGACGCGACCGGCCGATTGCCGGTTTCGACCGGTTGCCCGTCGTGCAGCGCGGCAACGGCGACGGTGGAGGTGCCCAGCACGGTGATGGCGACCGCGGCGGCCAGCAGTCGCCGGTTGCGGCGCTTACCGGGCGATGGTGGGGCCGGGGCCAGTTGCCGAAATTGTTCCGCGGCAACCAAAGCGGCACCGCGGGCGGCGGCGTCGGCGTGATAGGGGATCAGGGCCACCGAGGCGGCCAGGCCGCGGCGCAGTGCCGGGGTGAGGCCGGGGTCGCTGGTGCCCGAACCGCACAGCACGACGGCGTCCGGTGGGGTGGCGACCGCGTTCAGGGCAGGCAGGATGTGACCGGCGGTGTCGGCGTCGACCGAGCCGAAAGCCCAAGAGTCGGAGGCGGATACGGCGTTCCGGTCCGGACCGAGGCAGACGTAGGTGGTGTGCCCGTCCAAGACCTCCAGCACCATGATGTTGCGGAACTGGTCGAATCCGGACTCGGCCCGGGTCAGCGCGGCCAGCGCCGCGCGGTCCGAAACCAAGGACGACGAAGCCCACTTGCCGGTCGACAGCTGCGCCAGGATGGACCGGCGCTCGGGCACCGAGCGGTAGACGATGGCGACGTCGTCGATGCGGGCGCTGTCGCCCAGCTCCGCCGCGAAACCGTCCAGGACACCGGTGATCACCGCGCCCTGCGGGTCGCCCGGTAGCCGGCGTTGTGTCGCACGTAACACGATCTCCGCAGGTTGTGCCGTCAGCACGACCCCTCGCACCACGGTCCGCTCGATGGATATCCCGACTGTGGCCATGCCGAACACCTCTGCTCGAAAACAACTCTCATCGATGGTTCGACACCGACCCCGCCTACGACTGCACAACGGCCGGATTTCTCAGGAAAAGTTTGATCTGTCGCAGGGTGGGCTTGGAAAAGTCCGGTTTGCATACCCCCGTACCCTGGATGGGTGGATTCGAAGGGACAGGCAGTAGCCGACGCGCGCAGTTACGAGGTCCGCACCTTCGGCTGCCAGATGAACGTGCACGATTCCGAGCGCTTGTCCGGCCTGCTCGAGGATGCGGGATATGTGCAAGCCGCGCCCGGCGCGACGGCCGACCTCGTCGTCTTCAACACCTGCGCGGTCCGCGAGAACGCCGACAACAAGCTGTACGGCACCCTGGGCCACCTCGCGCCGATCAAAGCCGAAAGGCCCGGCATGCAGATCGCCGTCGGCGGCTGCCTCGCCCAGAAGGACCGCGACGTCGTCGTCCGCAAGGCGCCGTGGGTGGATGTGGTGTTCGGCACGCACAACATCGGTTCGCTGCCGGTGCTGCTGGAACGCGCCCGCCACAATGCCGAAGCCCAGGTCGAGATCCTCGAATCGCTGGAAGCCTTCCCGTCCACGCTGCCCGCCAAGCGCGAATCCGCCTACGCGGGCTGGGTGTCGATCTCGGTGGGCTGCAACAACACCTGCACGTTCTGCATCGTGCCGGCGCTGCGCGGCAAAGAGGTCGACCGGCGTCCCGGTGACGTGCTGGCCGAGGTACAGGCGCTTGTCGATCAGGGTGTGCTCGAGGTGACGTTGCTCGGGCAGAACGTGAACTCCTACGGCGTGAACTTCGTCGACGAATCCGAACCGCGCGACCGGTCCGCGTTCGCGAAATTGCTGCGCGCCTGCGGCAGCATCGACGGCCTCGAACGGGTCCGCTTCACCTCGCCGCATCCGGCCGAATTCACCGACGACGTCATCGAAGCCATGGCCGCGACGCCGAACATCTGCCCGCAGCTGCACATGCCGCTGCAGTCCGGCTCCGATCGCGTGCTCAAGGCGATGCGCCGCTCCTACCGCAAGTCGCGCTACCTCGGGATCATCGAGAAGGTGCGCGCCGCCATGCCGCACGCCGCCATCACCACCGACATCATCGTCGGTTTCCCCGGCGAAACCGAGGAGGACTTCCAGGAAACCCTGGACGTGGTCCGCCAGGCGCGTTTTACCAGCGCGTACACCTTCCAGTACTCGATCCGCCCGGGCACGCCCGCCGCGGACATGCCCGACCAGCTTCCGAAAGCCGTTGTTCAGGAACGCTACAACCGGTTGATCGCGCTGCAGGAGGAAGTCTGCCTGGAGGCGAACCGCGAGCTGATCGGGACCGAGGTGGAGTTGCTCGTCGCCGAGGGCGCGGGCAAGAAGAACGCCGCCACCGCCCGGATGAGTGGGCGGGCTCGCGACGGGCGGCTCGTGCACTTCCGGCCGGGTGGGACGGACGAGACGATCCGTCCGGGTGACGTCATCGTCGTCGATGTCACCGAGGCCGCGCCGCACTTCCTGATCGCCGATTCGCCGATCAAGTCGCATCGCCGGACGCGTGCGGGGAACGCCCACGAACGTGGCATCACCCCGAAGACGGAACCGATCGGCGTAGGGCTAGGGCTGCCCCGCATCGGCGCGCCGGTTCTGGAACCGGTTGCCGCGGCGGGTTGCTCGACCGGCTGCGGTAGCTGAAACGGCGAGGCGAAGGCTCTCCCCCGCATCGATGGCCGTTGAGCGATGACCGCGAGCATCGGCCCCCACTGCCGCCGAAGCGGTCGGGCGTCACCTTGCTTGGGGACCGGTACTCTCGCCGAAACGTTCGGATGTCGCCTTCTTCGATCGGACTGAGCGCAACCGCTGAAAACCGTTGGGCGCTAGCCTTGATCAGAGGTGATCCGATGATCGAGGTGCCGGATTTCTGTGGGATGCAAGCGCTGGACGCGTGGCTGCTCGGCCACGATCTGGGGCTGCTGCTCGTCGGTCCGGATCCGGACAGTCCCGAACCGCTGATGCACGGCATCGTGACTCAGCAGAAACCGTTGCCGGGGACCACGGTGGCTCGATGGGATCCGGTGACGGTGTGGGTGCGTCGGGATGACTCCGGAGTGCGCGAGCCGTTGCGGCCGCTCCCGCCGCGGCGGGCGGACAGCGCCTTCTTCGACGAGGACTAGGTTGCTGCCTGCGCCGTGTGGTCGCGGGAAGCCCTGTTCTCGGTCGGCCGGGTGTGGTACTACCGGGACAACGCAGGAGGTGACATGAACGGCGGCGCGCAGGGCGACCCGGACGATCGGGACGACGCTACTACTGGACGTAGTGGGTCGGCTGATCAGGCTGCGAGCGGGGATGGCACAGTGGACCCGCCAGGTGCCGCCGATTCAGCCGAAGGAGACGAGGGTTCTGTGAACTCGGTCGAGAGCAGCAAGGACTTCGAAGAGTTCCGAGAGGAGCTCGACGCCGTCGAGCGGCGCATCGCGGGGGAGATCGACCCGGGAATGCGCGCGATGGTGGTGGCGGGCGCGGTGTTCGCGCTGCTGCTGTCGTTCGTGCTGCCGCACGCGGGCGCGGCTCGCGGCTTCGACGTGCTGCTCGGCACGGATGTCACCCGGCTCGAGCACATCGGACTGCCCTCGCGCCTGTTCGTCTGGTTCGCGGTCATTTTCGGCATCGGATTCTCGCTGCTGGCCCTGATGACGCGCCGCTGGGTGCTGGCCTGGATCGCGGTCGCCGGCTCGGCCGTCGGCTGCGCGTTCGGTGTCTTCTCCATCTGGCACCGCCAGACGCCCGGCGTCGGCAACATCACCAGCTCCGGCCCCGGCCTCGGACTGATCCTCGGCACCCTCGCCATCATGGTGCTCACCTTCCACTGGATCCGCGTCGTCTGGAGCCGCACCACTCTGCAGCTGGCCGCCGAAGAACAGCGCCGCATCGCCGCCGCCGAAGCGGAGGAACGCGACCGCCGCCGCCTCACCGGCGAATAGCTCAGCCGATCTTCGCGAGAATCCGGGCGCTGTAGGAGCGCTCGGGTTCCGGGCGGTTGGCATGCAGCCGAGCCAGATACGCCCCGATACCCGCGCCCGCCGCGTTCATGAGCACGTCATCGATCGAGGTGTAGCGCCCCAGATCCAGGACGTACTGCGCGATCTCGAGCGACGCCGACAAAGCCGCCCCGATCAACGTCACCCGCACCACACCCGCCAACCGCGGAAACCGCAGCGGCAGTAGAAAACCCAACGGCAGAAACAACACCGTATTCGCGGTCACCTGAATCACGGTGTTGCTCGACGCCTCGGTGACCGTCTCGAACAGATCCCGCAACGGAACCAGAATCACCTGCTGCTCACCCTCCGCAGGCGTCAAAATCATCCACACCCACGGCAGCGTCCCACCAACCATCCCGGCCTCGGCCACCGTATGCCGAAACGCCCTCTCCGGCTCCTGCCCCCACCGCACCCGAACCCGAAACACCACCCCCGCCCCAACCACCAGCACCGGCACCGCCAACACCCAAACGGTCAGCACGTCCCCCCACGATTCCCACACCTGCCGCACCATGCTGACGTTATCGCCACCACCCCCCACCTCGTTGCGCCCCAACAACACCCACCCAACCCCTCCACACCGACCACACAACTCGCCCCGAAATCAGCCCGCCCCCATGGAAACCAAGATCACCAGGCCCTGGCGCTGTACTCCACTCGGCAATCCCCGCCACCAGCACCTGATGATCTTGAAACTCCACGTGGGGCGCGCGCGTAAACCAGGACCCGCCGTGACCTCTCCACAAAGCCAGGTACCTGTCTTCGCGCGCAAGGGCATGCGTACTTCGAGCAGCACCAAGATCATCAGGCCCTGGTGGCGCTCCCACTCGCGCTATGCCGCCACCTGTGCCTGATGATCTTGGTTGGCTTGCCGGCGCTGGTGCCCATCTGTCGTTCGCGCGGATCTGTGCATGGCGGGGAGGGCCGGGTGAGCAAACCAAGATCACCAGGCGCTCACGGCGTGCGCACTCGCGCTTTGCCGCCACCTGTGCCTGATGATCTTGATAGCTGGGACCGGGGCGAGTGGCTGCCAATGATCAAGATCACCAGGCGCTCGTGGCGGCAGGCATTCGCTCGTTGCCGCCAGCGGTGCCTGATGATCTTGGTTCGCTTGCCGCCGTTGGTGGCCATCTGTCGTTCGCACGGATCTGTGCAGGCGCGGAATCACGTTCAGCGGGAGTGGTGGCATCCACTCGAACGTTGCCACCGTCAGGCTCCGGCTGATCTTAGCGCCGGAGGGTGGGTGTGCCCACCAAGATCACCAGGCGCCAATGACGCACTCACTCGCGCTTTGCCGCCACCAGCACCTGGTGATCTTGATAGCGGGGAGGGCTGGGTGAGCAAACCAAGATCACCAGGCGCTCATGACGCGTCCACTCGCGCTTTGCCGCCACCAGCTCCTGATGATCTTGATTGCTGGGATCGGGGCCGGGGGCTGCCCATGATCAAGATCACCAGGCGCTCGTGGCGGCAGGCAGTCGCTCGTTGCCGCCACCAACTCCTGATGATCTTGATTGCTGGGATCGGGGCGAGTGGCTGCCCACAATCAAGATCACCAGGCGCTGACGGTGGCACGCATTCGCTGGTTGCCGCCAGCGGTGCCTGATGATCTTGAGGAGTGGAGGGGTTGCAGCTGCCTCGGTGTTCACATGTGCGGGTCGGGCAATGCGAGCAAGGGCAGGGGCGTGCGGAAGTGGGGTGGGGAGGGCGCGGATGCCCGCGCGGGCAGGTTTGGGTCTCGGGACCTGTCCGGGCGGGCGCGCGGGGTTAGAGGTTGCTGACGGCGCCTTCTGCGGCTTCGGCCCATTCGCGCCACTGCTGGGCTTGGGCGAGGGCCTTTTCCGCGTCACGTTTGTTGCCGGCGGCTTGGGCTTTGGCGGCTTGCTCCTCGAACTGGGCGACTCGTTCGCGGAATTGGGCGGCGCGGGCCATGGCCTCGGGGTCGCTGCGGCGCCATTGGGCGTCGGCGGCTTCGCGGACGCGCTTCTCGATGGTGCGGAGCTTGCCTTCGAGTTCCTGGATGCGTTCGCGCGGGACCTTGCCGATGGCGTCCCACTTGTCCTGCAGTTCGCGCAGGGCGGCGCGGGCGCCGTCCAAGCCGTTGGCCGGGTCGATGTGCTCGTAGGCGCGCAGCAGCTCTTCCTTGGCGGTGGCGTTGTGGTCGAACTCGGCGTCACGTTCGGAGACCGCGGCGTTGCGGGCGGCGAAGAACACGTCCTGGGCGCTCTTGAAACGCCGCCACAGCGCTTCGTCGGCTTCGCGGGGGGCGCGGCCGGCGGATTTCCACTCGGTCAGCAGGTCACGGAAGACGGCGGCGGTGCCGCTCCAATCGGTGGAGCCGGACAGCTCCTCGGCGCGCACGCACAGCTCTTCCTTGCGGGTCTTCGCGGACGCGCGTTCCCGGTCCAGCTCGGCGAAGTGCGCGCCGCGCCGCCGGTTGAACGCCTCACGGGCCTTGGAGTAGCGCTTCCACAGGGCGTCGTCGACCTTGCGGTCCACCCCGCGGATCGACTTCCACTCGTCGAGGATTTCGCGCAGCCGATCACCGGCGGCCTTCCACTGCGTCGATTCGCCGGCGATCTTCTCGGCCTCCGCGCACAGCGCTTCCTTACGCTCGGTGTGCTCGTGCTTGGCGCGTTCTTTCTCCTCCTTGGCGTGCGCGGCTGCCTCTTCGGAGTGCTCGGCGATGGCCTGCAGACGGCGTGCGAGCCCCTCGACATCGCCGATCACGGCGGCGGTCGGCAGCGACTCGGCGAGGGTGACGGCGGCGGCCTTGGTCTTGCGGGCATCCGCGCCGGCGGCCAGGCGCGCTTCCAGCAGCGCCACCTCGGTGGCCAGATCGTCGAAACGGCGGCCGAAATGCGCCAACCCTTCGGCGGCGTCACCGGCCTGCCAGGAACCGACGACGCGTTCGCCCTCAGCGGTTTTCACCCAGGCGGTGCCGTCCTCGTCGACCCGGCCCCAAGCGCTGGGATCGGTGACAGCGGGCACCACGACGGGATGCGGATGCGCTTGGGCCTGGCCCGGAGCGGGCTTCACCGCATGCGGCTTGGGATGGGGGGTGGGGCCGCCGGGCTTGGGGGCGCCGAACGGGCGCGGACCGGGTGTGGGAGTCGCGGAGGCCTGGGGGGTGGCAGCCGGCGGAGCTTGCGGAGCCGGCGGGGTGGGTGAACTCTGCTGCGTGGCCTTCGCGGTTCCGTTGCTGTCGCTCATTGCTCTCCGTCCTTGCCGCGCGTCACGGCTGCCTGGTTACGCCCTAGCTCATTCCATTGAACCCGGTCCGAGCTCTTCGAGACCATCGATCTGCGCTCTCCGCCGGTGGATTCCGGTGGATGTCAACCCGTGATGACCTGGGTTGTAGCACCTCGAGACTATCAATCCCCGGCTTGGATTGACGCAGAGACACTCGAGCTGGCCGCGCGCCGGGGTCCGCGGGCTCGCCGCGTCGCCGCACACGGTGGTGCGCAAGGCCGTAGCCGGTAACGACTACCGTTTACGGAGTGTTCTCCCTAGCGGCCCTGGTCCCGTCGCCGCCGATCCTGGTTCCCGAGCTCGGCGGGGCTGTCGCGCGCACGGACGCCGATCCGGTGGCGCCGCTGCGCGAAGCGGCGTTGGAGGCTGTTCGCGCGCTGGATGCGGCGGGGGAGTGGGTGGTCGTCGGGATCGGCGATACCGCGGGGAGCATAGGTCCGGGCGGCGGAGTCGGCACATTTCGCGGAATCGGCGATACCGCGGGAAGCATCGGCCCGCGCGACGGAGTCGGCACGTTCCGCGGATTCGGTGCTGATGTGCGGGTGGCGATGTCCGAAGCCGCCCTGCTGGGCCAGGGCGATGCCCTGACGATCACAGGCTCCAGGCCATCCGCGGCACCCGATCCGGCGTGGCCGCTGTCGGCATTGATCGCCGCCTGGCTGCGCGGGCAGGCCGCCCCCGAGGCGCAGGGGACCGCCTGGTTCGTCGAAGCCGACAGGTCCGCTGCCGATTGCGTGCAGTTCGGCGCCTCGCTGCGTGCGAGTTTCGACCGCGACCAGACGCCCGTCGGGGTACTGGTGATCGCGGATGGTTCATCGAAGCTGACCACCAAGTCGCCTGGCTATTTGAATCCGCAGGCGGCCGCGGTGCAAGAAGACCTCGAAAAGGCTTTGGCAGCAGGAGATGTGGCGGCTCTGCTCGCACTGGATCCGGAGCTCTGCGAAGAGGTCGGGATCTCCGGTCGCGCTGCCTATCAGGTGTTGGCGGGGCTGTTCGCCGAGGATCCCGCGGCCCCGACGTCTGAAACCCTGTACCAGGACGCCCCTTTCGGTGTCGGCTACCACGTCGGGCTCTGGCAACCGGGTGGTGCGTCGTGACCTTCGAGTCGCACGTGGGCCGTACCGCCTCGAGCAGCGGCGTCGCGGGAGGTGTGCTGTGACAGCCGGGATCACGCCGATCGCGGTGGTCGGGCCGACCGCCACCGGCAAGTCCGATCTGGGCCTGGAGCTGGCGGAGCGGTTGGGTGGGGAGATCGTCAACATCGATGCGATGCAGCTCTACCGCGGCATGGACATCGGAACCGCGAAACTTCCTGTGGCGCAACGGCGGGGGATTCCGCACCATCAACTCGATGTGCTGGACGTGACCGAATACGCGACCGTCGCCGCCTACCAGTCCGCCGCGATCGCCGACGTCGAGGCGATCATGGCGCGCGGTCATGTCCCGGTGATCGTCGGCGGCTCGATGATGTATGTCCAAGCGCTACTGGACAATTGGGAGTTCCCGGCGACCGACCCGGAGGTCCGGGCGCGCTGGGAGGCGTTCCTGGCCGAACACGGCGTCGCCGCGGTGCACGAGGAGCTGAAGAAGGCCGATCCCGCTGCCGCCGCGACGATTCTGCCCACCGACGGCCGCCGCATGGTGCGCGCCCTCGAGGTGGTCGAACTCACCGGCCGGCCGTTCGCGGCGTCGGCCCCTGTCATCGGCGAACCCCGTTGGGGGACAACGATCATCGGCGTGGACCGCGACACGGCCGAACTCGACGCCCGGATCGAACTGCGCACCGCGCTGATGTTCGACTCCGGCCTCGTCGATGAGGTCCAAGGTCTGATCGGCAAGGGTCTGCGCGACGGTGTCACCGCACGCCGCGCCATCGGCTACGCCCAGGTCCTGGCCTACCTGGACGGCGAATACGACCTGGCCGAGGCGCGGGAGCGCACCCTGATCGGCACCCGGCGTTACGTCCGGCGGCAACGCTCCTGGTTCCGCCGGGATCCGCGGGTGCGCTGGGTGGACGGCGCCGATCCGGATCTGGTCGCGACCGCGCTCGCCGTCCTGGAAACGCCCGAATCATTCAGTACGACAACATCTCTCGCCGCCCCGGCTGGACGTGGCCCGCGCGCCGCCGACCGGCTCGACCCGACGGAACGGACAGTGCAGTGACCCAGAACTCTCGGCACCGGCCGGGCCGCTCCGAGGACAACGGCGGCAGGCGAGTGAGCACCCGCAACGCCTCGGTCCAGGTCTGGCAGGCGTATCTGACCAATCGCAACACCAGGAACCGCGACTCCCGCTTCCTGGTGCATGGCGTGCGCCCGATCACTCAGGCCATCGCCAACGACTGGCCGCTGGAAACGCTGCTGTACCGTCTCGGCACCCCCGAATTGTCCAGCTGGGCAAGGGAATTGCTCGACACCACCGACGTTCCGTGCGTCGGACTGGTCCCGGAACTGATGGCCGAACTCGGCGAGAAGTCCACGGGCACACCGGAAGTGGTGGCCGTCGCGGAGTCCCGGCAGGACAGCCTCGAGACCTTCGAACCCGGCGAGCCGGGAGATTTCCCGATCATCGTGGTATTCGATCGCCCCAACTCACCCGGCAACCTCGGCACCCTGATCCGCTCGGCCGACGCGTTCGGCGCGAGCGGCGTGATCGTCACCGGCCACGGCGCCGACCAGTACGACCCGCAGGCCGTACGCGCCTCCACCGGTTCACTTTTCGCGATGCCGGTGCTCCGGGCCGCGGGCGCCGCGCAGGTCGTCGCCTTCCGAGACCGGCAGATCCAGCGCGGCATCCCCACCCGCATCGTCGGCACCGACGAGCACGGCACGCACGCGATCTACGACCAGGATTTCACCGAGGCCACCATCCTGGTGGTCGGCAACGAGACCAGCGGGATGAGCCAGGCGTGGCTGGAAGCCTGCGACGACCTGTTATCCATCCCGATGGGCGGCACCGCCAGCTCGCTGGGCGCGCCGTCGGCGGGCGCGGTCGCCCTGTACGAAATTTCCCGGCAACGCCGGACGTTTGCCAGATGAGAAGCGAGGAGACGAGGAACGTGGCCGACATCGAGTTCAGCAAGGGACACGGCACCCAGAACGATTTCGTGGTGCTGCCGGACCTTGATGTCCGCCTCGACCTGACCGTCGATCGCGTCACCGCCCTCTGCGACCGGCAGCGCGGCATCGGCGCGGACGGTGTGCTGCGGGTGGCCCGCGCCGGCGCCTTGCTGGACGCGGGCGTGCTCACCGAGATCCCCGACGGTATCGCCGCCGACGACTGGTTCATGGACTACCGCAACGCCGACGGCTCCATCGCCGAGATGTGCGGCAACGGCGTCCGGGTATTCGCCCACTACTTGGCCGCCAAGGGCCTGGAAACCCGCGACCGGTACGTGGTCGGCAGCCGCGGCGGCGCTCGCCCGGTCATCGTGCACGCGGCCGGCCCGGTCGACGGCGAGGTCACCGTCGCCATGGGACACGTCCGCGAACTCGGCCCCTCCACCGCCACCATCGCCGGCGGCGCCTACCCCGGCATCGGCATCGACGTCGGCAACCCGCACCTGGCCTGCGTCGACCCGAACCTGACCGCCGAAGCGCTGACCAAACTCGACCTCTCGGTCTCCCCGGGCTTCGACCCCGAACTCTTCCCGCACGGCGTCAACGTCGAAATCCTCACCCCACTGGACGCCGACGGCGCGGTGGACATGCGCGTCTACGAACGCGGCGTCGGCGAAACCCGTTCCTGCGGAACCGGAACCGTAGCCACCGCAGCCGCCGCACTGGTGCACCAGGGCTTCGACATCCAGGAAGACACCGGCCAGGTACTCGTGCGCGTCCCCGGCGGCCAGGTCACGGTCGCGCTCGCGAACGGCGCGGCCACGCTGCGCGGCCCGTCCGTACTCGTAGCGACCGGTCACCTCGCGGCGGCGTGGTGGGACAGCCTCTGACGCGTCTCCGCTAACGAATCACCGCCCACGACCGACGAATGGAGTGGGGCGGCAAGCGATTGCCGGGGCTCGAACAGTACGTGCACCACACCTTCTGGGAAGGAACACGCCATGTCCAGCCGATCCGCACTTCTCGCTTGTTCTGCCGCCGCACTGGCCGCGGGCCTCTGCGCCACCGCCGCACCGGCCACCGCCGACGGCGACCTCGACAATTACACCCCGGTGAACCCGGCCGACTATCTCGTCTCGGATCCCGCCTACAGAGGCACCGCTTTCTTCAAAACGCCAGACGGCCGCCACTGCGCCATCTACTGGAACAACGGCTACACCGGCTGCGACGCGGTCTCCCTCGACGCACCTCCCGGCACCAACCAACTGCGCGTCGCGCGCTGGGAAGCCGCCAACTTCGTCTACTCGGCCGAGCAGACCTTCACGCACCCCGACGCCAAAGTGCTCCCCGAGGGCCACAAGATCACCCACGACCAAACCACCTGCGGCATCGGCTATCAGGGCACCGTCAACTGCGAGGTCGTCGACCACGGCTTCGTCCTGTCGGCGGTCTACAGCGTGCTGCACTGATCGACAAGAGCGGTAGCCACAGCGGAACCGCGGACCGGAACGTGGTCTGCGGTTCTGCTGGGTGTTCTACCCGGCGTTCATCCTGCCGGTGCTTTTGATGCTCAACTGGATCAAGTCGATGACCGATTCCGCCGACCGCGCCTAGCGGTAGCGAAAATGGGTCGCGGACCGGGTGCGTCGGCGGTACGGTGAGCGCATGTACGGGGAATTCGCAACACTCACCTAGTCGCACGCGCTGTCGCGTTTCGATGAAACGCGCAGGCCGGAACGGGAATCCCAACCGCCCGCGGCCGCTATGCGCTCATCCGGCACCGGACGTCGGTCCGAACCTGGCCATGCCCCGTCGCGTTGACAACGCCGCATCGCCTCGCCCATGCCGCGTGCGCATTCACCAGCCAGCACAAACATCAAGATCATCAGGCCCTGACGGCGGTCGCCACTCGCTAGATACCGCCATCAGGTCCTGTTGATCTTGCAAAACTGACACTCAGTGGCTCGTCGCAGGACGCGCCGCGAATAATCGGTATGCACCACGGCGTGGCAACGTGGCAGCATGGAGGGCGTATGACGAACTCAGAGACTTTTGACATGGCTCAGGCCGACGGGGCGGATTCCGCCGACGAGGCCGCGAGCAGCGCGGATTCCCGCGATGTAGTCGCCGAACACGCTGCCCGGATGGCCGCGCGTGCGGAGCGACTGAAGGGCACCGCCCATTCCGGGTGGGCCAGTGAACCCGCCGGTCACGATCCGACGATCGGTGAAATGCAGGTCGAGGAGCGCAGTTCGCTGCGCCGTGTCGCCGGCCTGTCCACCGAACTCACCGACATCACCGAGGTCGAATACCGGCAGCTGCGCCTGGAGCGCGTCGTGCTGGTCGGTGTCTGGACCACCGGCACCGCCGCGCAGGCCGACGCGAGCATGGCCGAACTGGCGCTGCTCGCCGAAACGGCAGGTTCGGAGGTGCTGGAGGCGCTGATCCAGCGCCGCGACAAGCCGGACCCGGCCACCTACATCGGTTCCGGCAAGGCCGACGAACTGCGCGCCGTGGTTCTCGACAGCGGCGCCGACACGGTGATCTGCGACGGTGAACTGACACCGGCCCAGCTCACCGCGCTGGAGAAGGTCGTCAAGGTCAAGGTGATCGACCGGACCGCCCTGATCCTGGACATCTTCGCTCAGCACGCCACCTCCAGCGAGGGCAAGGCGCAGGTCGCGCTCGCCCAGATGGAATACATGCTGCCGCGTTTGCGCGGCTGGGGTGAGTCCATGTCCCGGCAGGCCGGTGGTCGCGCGGGCGGCAACGGTGGCGGGGTGGGTCTGCGTGGTCCCGGTGAGACCAAGATCGAAACCGATCGCCGTCGCATCCGTGAGCGAATGGCCAAGTTGCGCCGCGAGATTCGCGAGATGAAGACCGCGCGTGACACCAAGCGGGCGCGCCGCACCGGCAGCGGTATTCCGGCGGTCGCGATCGTCGGCTACACCAACGCGGGCAAGTCGAGCCTGATGAACAGCCTCACCGGCGCCGGACTGCTGGTGCAGGACGCGCTGTTCGCCACCCTCGACCCGACCACCCGCCGGGCCGCGTTGGACGACGGCCGCGAGGTCGTCTTCACCGACACCGTCGGGTTCGTGCGGCACCTGCCGACCCAGCTCGTCGAGGCCTTCCGCTCCACCTTGGAGGAGGTGACCGGCGCCGACCTGCTGCTGCACGTCGTCGACGGATCCGATCCGCTGCCCGCGGGCCAGATCATGGCGGTCCGCGAGGTGATCACCGACGTGATCAAGGAGCAGGGCACCGTCGCGCCGCCGGAACTGCTGGTGGTCAACAAGATCGACAACGCGAGCCCGACCGAGCTGACCCACCTGCGCGCCATGCTCCCCGACGCGGTGTTCGTCTCCGCGCGCACCGGAGCCGGCCTGCAGGAACTGCGCGACCGGCTCGCCGAGGTGCTCGGCGGCCTCGACGTGGAGATCAGCGTCCTGCTGCCCTACACCCGAGGCGACCTGATGGCCCGCATCCACGCCGACGGCCGGATCATCGACTCCACCCACGAAGAGGGTGGAACCCGAGTCCATGCCCGCGTGCCGCACTCCTTGGCCGCGGCGCTGTCGGAGTACGCGCACGCCTCCACCAACGGAGCGGACCCCGACCCGGAGTAACCCACGGCGAGTGGCATTTTCGTGCACTGACCCGCGCTGCTGGAGCCGCATGATCGTCGGCTCGAACGCTGGAAAGTGCACGAAAATGCCACTGCTTCCGTGGAACTCACGGGTGGCCTGGCAGCCGGTGGCCCCGCCACAACATGCTGTCCGGTGACCTCACCCGCGCGGTAGAGCCGGATTCGTCAGCAAGCTCTGCGGCGAATTGCCAAGGCTTAGGAAGTTTCATGGTGACGTCGCCGGATTAATCTGGGCGGCTCGTTCTTGGGACTGTGTGATCGTTTATCGGGTGGCGCTGACTTCATAAAGTGCGGTGCCAGGTGCGTCGGCGAACGTTGGCCTTACACCTCCTGGCCACCTCACCAGCGCGAGCACGGTGGTGAGTTTGTGGGCGGCCAGCGTGTGGTCGCCAAGGAGCTTTCCCAGCCGAATTTGTCCTTCAGAGGGTGTGTCCGTGCCCTTGGCGGCTGGCTGAATTCACGGTCTTCAACCACACCCGTGCGATCGCTCTGAGTGGGGCGATCGCCGTGCGTCGCGGCGTGTGCGTGTGCGGTCCTTCGATCGAGGTGGGCGGGCAGGGCGGCGCGCTATTCGGCTCGTCGTGAGCCAATTCGTCTGCGCAGCCGTTCGTTGTTAGGTGGCGGTTGTGGTTAGCAGCGGGCTACTGCCGATCAGACACGGGCGGTCCTCCCTCCTCCGTCGGCACCCCAGGTGTCCGGCCCCGCGAATTCAGATGCGCGACACTGCTCTTCCGTCGCCCATCAGGCCGGTGCCACGCCTGGGCAGCTATCGATGTCACAACCGCATCGGGTTTCAAGCCCTCCTGTCGGGTACCCGACACCTATAACCCGTTGCAGTCACATGCGGTAATCTGTGGCGCACAGGGCCGTATCTATCTGCGGCGCAGGGGAAATCATTCCAATACGACGATGTGCTGGGATCCGACATTCGATGGGGACACCGATGCCTGAATCCTTGCCTGTTAAGGCAGCTCTTTCCGATGGGGCTCCGCTCGAAGTGCAGTTGAGCGAGACCGACAAACTTGTGATCGACGCGATCACCGCGCCCACACGCGCCTGGACCAGTCCGCGTTTCTACGGTCTGGACAACATTCCCGCCGACGGCCCGGTGCTGCTGGTCGGTAACCACACGCTGATGGGCGGCATGGACGCGCCGCTGCTACTGCCCGAAGTGCTGCGCCGTCGCGGCCGGCTGCTGCGCGGGCTCGCCGAGGACGTGCTGATCGCGGTCCCGGGTCTGCGGGACTTCCTGCACCACTTCGGAATCGTGCGCGGCAATCGCCGCAACTGCATGGCGCTGCTGCAGCGCGGCGAGGCGCTGATCGTTTTTCCAGGTGGCGGCCGTGAGGCGGTCGGCCGCAAGGCGGAGCAGAAGTATGTCCTGGATTGGCAGGGCCGCACCGGTTTCGCGCGGATGGCGATCGAGGCGGGTGCGACGATCGTGCCGATCGCGATGATCGGCGGCGACGACGTGTACGACATCGTCTTCGACGGGCAGCATCCGATGATGAGCCCGCTGCGCAAAGTGGTCGAGGCGGTCGGGTTGAAGTCCAACCTCACGCCGCCGCTGATCCGCGGACTCGGACCCACACTGATCCCGCGTCCGGAGCGGTTCTACTTCTCCGCGGGCGCGCCGATCGACCCGGAACCGTGGCGCGACGAGGACAACCTCGACGCTGCCGCGCGCGAGCTGCGGGACGTGGTGCGCAAGGCGCTGGAGGAAGAGATCAAGTTCTTGCTCGCCGAGCGGGACCGGGATCCGGGTCGGACGCTGGGCGGCCGTCTCCGCCAGCTGTTGCCCGTCTAGTCCGGGAACCGCTCTCGAATCGGCCCGGCCGGGCCGATTCGGGCGAAAGCCCACCGGATCGCGCCGCGAGAAACGTGACCCCCGTCGCACTTTCGCAGCCAGCCTGTGGGTTCAGCCAACTGGGTTGTGCCGCCGAAGCATCCACCGAGCACGGCTTCGGCGAAGTGTTACGCCTGCCGCCTGACGGTCCACTGAGAATTGACTGAGCAATCTCTCAGCAATCGTTCCGTACGGTTATCGCCATGGCTTGGATCAGGAAGAAATCGGCGGTACTTGCAGGTGCGGTGGCAGTGGCATGCGGCGTGAGCGTCGCTTCGGCCGGAGCTGTGACCGCCGCGACCCCGATGGACCCGATCATCGCCTCCGGCCAGCTGCTGGCCTCCCCGCAGTCCGCGGACGGCTCGCGCATCGCCGGCTACGACATCAAAGACGACCGCAACCTGGAGCTCCAGGTCTACTCGGCCGCGATGGGCAAGAACATCGAGGTCGACGTCCAGCGACCGAACGACGCCTCGGCGCCCCGCCCGACGCTGTATCTACTCGCCGGCGCGGGCGGTGGTGAGGACAAGGCGACCTGGGAAGCGCAGACCGACGTCCCGCAGTTCCTCGCCGGCCAGGACGTGAACCTCATCCAGCCGGTCGGCGGCAAGTTCAGCTACTACACCGACTGGATCAAGGACGACCCGGAACTCGGCGCCAACAAGTGGAAGACCTTCTTCACCGAAGAGTTGCCACCGCTGGTCGACGCGGCGCTGGGGACCAACGGCGCCAACGCTATTGCGGGCCTGTCGATGTCGGGCACCTCGGTACTGCAACTGGCCGAGGCGAAGCCGGGCTTGTTCAAGTCGGTCGCCGCCTACAGTGGCGCCGCTCAGATCAGCGACCCCGTCGGCTACGACTTCGTCAGCACCGTGGTGCGCGCCGGTGGCGGCAACCCCGACAACATGTACGGCCCCAAGGGCGACCCGATGTGGGCCGAGAACGACCCGCTGCTCCACGCCGAGCGGCTGCGAGGCACTGACCTGTTCATCTCCAGTGGTTCCGGTTTGCCCGGCCCCTGGGACACCCTCGACGGCGAGCACGCCCTGCCCGGCCCGGGCGGTCTGGCCAACCAGGTCACCCTCGGCGGCGCGCTGGAAGGCGCGACCAACTGGGGTTCGCACAACCTGCAGAACCGGCTGAACGAACTCGGCATCCCCGCCACCTACGACTTCACCCCCGTCGGCACGCATTCGTGGGGCTATTGGGAGGACTCGTTCATGAAGTCCTGGCCGGTCCTGGCGCGCGGCATGGGACTGTCTGCCTGATTCGCTCTTCCCACTTCAATTGCTCCATCTGCACGCTTGACGACCAGGTGGGGCATTTGTTCGGCCCCCAGAAGTGAACTGCGGTTCTCATTCGGGGTACCGTAGGTGGCACGACGGGTCGGTGTGGACCGCCCGGGTGTGGTCACTAGGAGGTTGGTGTGGAGCGCACACTGTTCGAGCCCGAACACGATTTGTTCCGGGAGTCGTTCCGCAAGTTTCTCGATCAGCATGTCGCCCCGAACCACGCGAAGTGGGAAGAGCAGGGCATCGTCGACCGCGGCGTCTGGCTGGAAGCGGGTAAGCAGGGCTTCCTCGGCATGGCCGTGCCGGAGGAGTTCGGCGGCGGCGGGGTCAAGGACTTCCGCTACAACGCCATCGTCACCGAGGAGACCGTGAACGGTCAGTACTCGGGCCTCGGCTTCACCCTGCACAACGACGTCATCGCGCCGTACCTGCTGGAACTGGCCAACGACGAGCAGAAGCAGCGCTGGCTGCCCGGTTTCTGTTCCGGTGAGATCGTCACCGCCATCGCCATGACCGAACCCGGCACCGGTTCCGACCTGCAGGGCATCAAGACCCGCGCGGTCAAAGACGGTGACGACTGGATCCTCAACGGCGCCAAGACCTTCATCACCAACGGCATCAACGCCGACATCGTCATCGTGGTCGCCCAGACCGACCCCGAAAAGGGCGCGATGGGCTTCAGCCTGCTCGTCGTCGAACGCGGCATGCCCGGCTTCGAACGCGGCGCCAACCTCGACAAGCTGGGCCTCAAAGCTCAAGACACCGCGGAACTTTCGTTCACCGACGTCCGCGTCCCCGGCAAGAACCTGCTCGGCACCGAAGGCATGGGCTTCATCCACCTCATGCAGAACCTGCCCCAGGAGCGCCTGTCCATCGCCGTCATGGCCGCCGGCGCCATGGAAGCCTGCCTGGACATGACCATCCAGTACGTGCGCGACCGCAAAGCCTTCGGCAAACCCATTGGCGCCCTGCAGAATACGCGTTTCGTCCTCGCCGAACTCGCCACCAAGACCACCGCGGTGCGCCTGATGGTCGACCGCTTCATCGAAGACCTGAACGCCGGCAAGCTCTCCGTCGAAGACGCCGCCATGGCCAAATGGTGGAGCACCGAAGAGCAGGTCGACCTCATCGACCGTTGCCTCCAGCTCCACGGCGGCTACGGATACATGAAGGAATACCCGATCGCCAAGGCCTACATGGACGCTCGCGTCCAGACGATCTACGGCGGGACCACCGAGATCATGAAGGAAATCATCGGCCGCTCGCTGAAGTTGAGCTGAGCGCAGGGGTTTCACCAACGGCCGCACGGGTTACCGTGCGGCCGTTGGTGTTTCAGCTTGAAGCCCGGACGATCACCCGCATGCTCCGGCCTGCTCGTCGGATTTCTGGAACGACAACGTGGTGAGCCCTGACGTTTGTCGACAAGATCCGAGGCCAGCCGACCATCCCACACGATTGGGTGGGCGCGCTTCTGTGGGAATTACAAGATCAGCAGGCTCTCATGGCGGTATCGCGCGAGTACCCGCAGCCACCAAGGCCTGTTGATCTTGGTGCACTTTGGAAGGGTCCCGGGTCGCGGGAGTGGGAAAGGCGCCCGCACCTGTTGGGTGCGGGCGCCTTTGGTGTTGTTGTTGCTAGAGGCTGGCGCCGAGGAGGCCGCCGGCCACGCCACCCGCGACAGCGCCGCCCACGGCGAACGGGATGCCGACGGCGGCAGCACCCGCGACACCGCCGATGACGCCGCCGACAGTGCCGCCCACGGTGATGGCAATGACGGGGTTCGGAATCCAGACGGGGATCGAGGCGACGGTGCCAATGAAGGTGCCGGCCGCTGCGCCCGCGACCCCGCCGACGATGGCGGCCGGGACGCCGACCCCGACTGCGCCGAGGGCAGCGCCGGCGACGACGCCGGCGGCGATCTTGTCGGCACGGCTCGGGTCGATGCCGATGGACTGGCCGCCGGTGGCGATCGCGGCTTCGATGTTCGCGGCGGTGGTGTTCACCGGGTCGAGGAGGTTGTCGGGGACGTCGTCCGGGACCGGCTGGGTGTAGTCGCCGAGGCGGAGGGTGCGCGGCGGCGGGGCGATCGGGGTGACCGGGGCGACCGGGGTCGGCAGGTGCAGTTCCTGCACGTCGATCGGCGGAGCCTGGGTGGGGGCCGGGATCGGGCGGCGGTTCTCCGGGACGGCGTAATTGATCGGCGGGCGCGGCGGTTCGGTGGTGATGCCTGGCTGAACCGGGGTGGGGCGGGAGGTCGCGGGGTCGGGGATCGCGGTGCTCACGCCCGGCTGCAGTGCGGAGTATCGGGGAGCCTGGCGGTCGACAGTCGAGGGAGCTGCCGGGCTCGGAGACGGTTGGGTGGGCGCCTGGAGGGTGGGCGACTGCGGCGTGGCCGGCTGGGAGACCGCCGAGCTGGGGGTCGGCGCGGGGGCCGCCTGCTGCGGGTCGGCGGTGCTGGAACAGGCGACGGCCAGCGCGAGGGGGAGCGCTCCGGCGACCAGGGGACGGATGGCGCGCCGCGACGCGCCGGACTTAACTTCTCGATGCCGAATCACGTCGAAAAACCTCACCAGGATTGATAGTTGAATCAGGTCGGCCGGGAAGGCGGCCGCTCGCCCGGTGATATTAGCTGTAAGAAAGCTGAGTAACGCAACCTGGGTTGCAATGCCCACATCGTGGAACCGGAGGCCGTGCTGATGCGTCGAGACCAGCGCTGATTCGTGACTTCGCTTCGGAAATGAACCGCTCCGATCGGAGCGGTTCGGCTGGCTAGAGATTTGCTTGCGGGAGTAAAGGCGCCCGGCTGGCAGCGGAAAGCACCTTCTTCGAACTGCTAGAAACTGCGCTATCGAGATGCCAGAATTGGGATATGCGTATCAATGCATGGACTCGCTGGCTCCCGAGCGCGGGAGCGAGGGCTGGTGCATGCGGGACCGAGGGTTGCAGCAAAAGCGCAATGACACCAGCCGGATCCACCTTCGGGCTCGAGCCGACGCCATGAGGCGGCGGACTCAAAGCGGTCGGTCCGCGAAGTTCAGAGGACTACGACGAAGGTGTTCATCCCACGCTCGCGATGTCCGCCCACCGAGCACCAGAACTGATAGACGCCGGGCTGCAGGGTGACCGTGAGCTCGGACATCCCGCCGGAGTCGACGACCGCGGTCCGGCCGATCTCCATTCCGGTCAGGGTGGAGATGACCAGGTCGTGGGGTGCGCGACCGGTGTTGTTGGTGGCGAAGGTGTAAGTCCCGGGCCGCAGCCACATGGGTACGGCGACGGAGAATTCGTATTCGTCGATGGTGAGCCGGGTCCCGTCGTGCACGGCGTGTACACCGGATGGTTCGGGTGGAGCGGCCGCGGACTGTGGCGCGGCCAGTATTGCCAAGCTGGAGACAGCGGCCAGGGCGCCTACCGTGTACCGCCTCGTCGTTGATGTCATCGCCCGCCTCCTAGGGGTGCAGGGGCGTAGAGGATTCGCGTTGCGCGGTCTCATTTCGGAGCCTACGCCGGTTGATCCGAAGTCGGAACGGGTTCGATCGGGCTGTGGAATTCGCTGAGTTCGCCGCAGTTCAGTCCGTCGGGTGCGGTTGATCAGGAACGCACTGGCACGGTCTGCGCGTGCTGCTCCGCAGTAGCCTCCGATTAGCTGAAAAACCTTGACTGCGAATGCAATTCGGGGCGGCTCTACATCGCGTCGGCCGCCGTCATCGATCGTCGAGCGATCGGTGACCTCTGTCTCGAAAGCTAGCCTGGAAGTAACCGTCCCCATTGCGCTCTCACTCAGGTTAGGCTAACTTTACCGACGCATGCCGGGTGATAGCCAGGTAAGCGCGGACTGTCGAACCAGAGTTAGGAACAGGTAAAGCACGATGAGGATGAGGGAATTCGCTGCGGCGTCGATGATTACGGTGGCCGCCCTGACGGTCGCGGGCGGCACCGCCGGCGCCGCACCGGCCCCGGCCGCACCGCAGGGCGGGTTCACCGTGCCGATCGTGCCGGGCGTCGTCAACTACACCACCAACAATGACGGCAACTCCGCCGTCGTCACCACCGACGCGGGCAGCCTGGTGGTCAAGGACGGCCAGTTCCAGATCCTTTCCCCCACAGGCGATATCGTCGGCGGCGTGCCGCTCGAGGTGAACGTCGACGACATCGTCTACCCGGTCAGCGCCACCATCGAGGGCAACAAGGCCACCCTGAAGCCGGTCCTGGAGGGCGCCTACTACCGCCCGGCCGCCTTCGCGCCCAAGGAGGTCTCCAACAAGGCCGCCGAGCAGCGTGAGTCGGCTGCCTGGTCCAAGTTCGGCAGCCGCCTGTCGGTGGGTGCCGCGATCGGCGCGATCGTCGGCGCGATCGGCGCCGGCATCGTCGGCTGTGTTGCCGGTGGTGTGCTCGGCCTCGGCCTGACCCTGCCTGTCGCCCTGCTGCTCGGCGGCGGCCCCATCGCGGGCTGCCTCGCCGGCGCCATGACCCTGGGTCCGCTCGGCGCCATGGCCGGCACCTTCCTCGTCGGTGCCCCCGTCGCGATCGCCGCGGCGATCGAGTACTTCAGCACCGTCAACGCGCCGCTGCCGCCCGCGGAGCCGGCCAAGTAGCGTCGTCTGTAGGTGGTTTCGGCCGGTGCGCCCCTTCGGGGGTGCACCGGCCACAGCCGTTTGGTGACGGAGTAGGAGAGGTCAGTGGTCGAAACACCCACGATCGCAACGGTAACGACCGCGGTGGCGGCACGGCGGACGCTCTGGCTGCTGGTGGGAGTCGGGGTGCTCGCCGCGGCGTGTGTGCTGAGTCTGATGATCGGAGCCCGCGATATCCCGATGGGCACCGCCTGGGATGCGTTGTGGCACTTCGATGGCTCCGACGAGCACGTGGTGGTGCGGTCGCTCCGGGTGCCGCGGACCGTGCTCGCGGTGATCGTCGGTGCGGCGCTGGGGGTTTCGGGTGCGCTGATCCAGGCGATGACCCGCAATCCGCTGGCGGATCCCGGGATCCTGGGCGTCAACTACGGCGCGGGATTCTTTGTGGCGCTGGGTGTCGCGGTGTTCGGGCTGACCAGCGTCTGGTCCTACGTGTGGTTCGCGTTCCTGGGTGCGGCCGTGGTGACCGTGGCGGTGTACGCGCTGGGCTCGATGGGGCGGGGCGGAGCGACGCCGATCCGGCTCACGCTCGCGGGCGTAGCGATCGGGGCGGTACTCCACGGCGTCACGGTGGGGATGATGTTGCTGGACCCCAAGACTTTCGACCAGATGCGCTTCTGGAACGCGGGCACGGTAGCCGGGCGCGGAATGGACATCGTGGGGCCGGTGGCGGTGTTCGTGATGATCGGTCTGGTCGTGGCGATGGTCGTGGCTCGCCCCTTGAACACGGTGGCGCTGGGGGAGGATCTGGCTCGCGCCCTCGGTACCGACATCGTTCGAACCCGGGTGCTCGCCGTTGTCGCTGTCACGCTGCTGTGTGGTGCGGCCACCGCCGCCGCGGGCCCGATCGGCTTCGTGGGCTTGATGATTCCGCATGTCGCGCGCTGGATCGTCGGACCGGATCAACGCTGGATCCTGCCGTACTCCATGGTCGGTGCGCCGATTCTGCTGCTCGTCGCCGACATCATCGGCCGCGTCGTGGTGCGTCCCGACGAACTGGCCGTCGGCATCGTGACCGCCTTCGTCGGCGCACCTGTCCTCATCGCCCTGATCCGTCGCAAGAAAGTGAGTTCCCTGTGAACGTACTGCTGCTCGCCCCGCGAGCATCTGCGCAGATTGCCGGGCGCGCACGTGCAGTGCAGACGCGTGACTGGGAGGCCGGACGATGGTGAAGACTGCTCCGCGAATAGATTTCGGACGCCGCATGGTGGTGCTGCGCGCCGGAAACCGGGTTTCGGTGCGGATCGGGTTGCGCACGCCCGCGGTCATCGCCGTGCTGCTCGCCGCGAGCGCCGTGGTCGCGGTCTTCGCTCTCGGCACCGGTGAGTACCAGCTGTCGCCGACGACGGTGGTGCAGGCGGTCTTCGGGGATTCCACGCGCCTGGCGGAATTCGTGGTGATGGACCTGCGGATGCCGCGAGTGCTGCTGGCCTTGCTGCTCGGTGCGGCGCTGGGCGCCAGCGGTGCGATCTTCCAGTCGCTGACCCGGAACCCGCTGGGCAGCCCCGACGTGATCGGCTTCAATTTCGGCGCCTACACCGGCGCGCTGATCGTGATGCTGATCTTCGGCGGCGGTTACCGGCAAACCGCCCTCGGCGCGTTGATCGGTGGAATAGCCACCGCCGCAATCGTTTACATGCTGTCGCTGAAAGGCGGTATGCAGGGTTTCCGGTTGATCATCGCGGGCATCGCGATCAGCACCATGCTGCAGTCGGTGAATGTGTGGCTGCTGATGAAGATGGACGTGAATACCGCCATGGCAGCGGCGGTCTGGGGTTCGGGCTCGCTGACCGGGCTGGATTGGAGTCAGGTCACGCCGGTGGCCATCGCCCTGGTGGCGCTGTTGCCCGGCGTGCTGTGGCTGGCCTACCGGATGCCGCTGCTCGAACTCGGCGACGATACTGCCCGAGCGCTGGGGATCCGGCTGGAGCCGACTCGGCTGGCGGCGGTGCTGGTGGGTGTAGCGCTCACCGCGGTCGCGACCGCCGCGGCGGGCCCGATCGCGTTCTTGTCTTTGGCCGCACCGCAATTGGCGCGCCGACTGACTCGCTCGGCCACGGTCGCCCCGGTGCCCTCCGCCGCACTGGGCGCGTTGTTGCTGCTACTGAGCGACTGGATCGCGCAGCGCGCCTTCGCCCCGACCCAGCTGCCAGTCGGTGTGGTGACGGTCTCGGTCGGTGGCGCGTACTTCGTGTGGCTGCTCGCCCGCGAGGCCCGGCAGTGAAACGAACTGGATGGAAAGGACAGCGCCGATGACAGTGAGTACGCATGTGGAGCGAATCGCCGAGGTTCGAGCCGGGGCCGGTGGGGCGAAGGTGCCGTACCCGATCGGCCTGCGGGAACTGGAGGTAGTGCGGACCGAGATGGTCGGTTCGGCCTTGCGGCGCTTGACCTTCGGCGGCCCGGAACTCGAAGGCTTCGAAAGTCACACGCCGACCGAGCATGTGCGCCTGATCTTCCCGGATGCCGACGGATCCTTGCGCCTGCCGGAGAAGGTCGGCCTGAGCATGAAATGGCCGCGGCCGCTGCCGATTTCCCGGGAGTACACGGTGCGGCGCTTCGACGCCGCCGCGGGCGAGCTGGATATCGACTTCGCCTTGCACCCGGGTGGTTTCGCGGCCACCTGGGCGGCGGAGGTCAGGCCCGGCACGCGGGTCTACATCGCCGGTCCGCCGGGCGGGCTCGTCGTGCCCGACACCTACGACCGCTATTTGCTCGCCGGTGACATCACCGCGTTGCCCGCCATGGCGCGCTGGCTGGAGACCTTGCCGCCGACCGCCGCCGGGTGGGCGTTCATCGAAGTGGCCGACGCCTCGGAAGTGGTCGAACTGACCGCGCCGTCAGAGGTTCAGGTCCAGTGGCTGTTTCGTGACGGCGTCGCCGCCGGGCACTCCGAGGTGCTGGTCCAGGCTGTTCAAGCCGTGCCGGTGCCGGCGGGCGAGCGGGTCTACGCCTGGATCGCCGGTGAAGCTGTCACCGTGCGCCCGCTACGTCGGTGGCTGCGCGGCGAATTCGGGCTGGCGGCGGCGGATCACCTGGTCACCGGGTACTGGAAGCGCGGCGTCGCCGATTTCGAAGAGGCGCACGAACACGAGTGACATTGCGCGGGAACAGGCTCTGTAGGTTCCAGTTTCCGCATGGGATAGTTTAGGCTCATCAAAGTTAGGGTTGCCTATCTTGATGGTGATCGTGTTCGAAGGATGAGGAGTTCGGTGTGGGTGCGCTGCCAGTTGTGGATTCCGAAGCAAGTGGCGTGCGGGTGCTTTCGCTGACCGGTGCGCAGCTGGGCATCTGGAACGCGCAGCGCCTGGATCCCGAATCCCGCAGCTACCTCGTCGGCGAGGTGCTCGAGATCTCCGGCCCGGAACCGATCGACATCGAGCTGCTCGCCGAAGCGATCCGGCGGACCATCGGCGAAGCCGAGACCATGCGCCTGCGGATGCTCGAAACCCCCGACGGGCCGCGGCAATTCGTGAGCGACGCCGCACTCGAACTGCGCCCGATCGCGGACCTGCGCGCCGAAGCCGACCCGGTCACCGTCGCCCACGCCCTGGTCGACGCCGAACGCAGCCGGGCCTCGGAGTACTGCCGCCACATGGTCGACCGCCAGCTCTACACCTATCAGCTGATCCGGTTGACCGACCGTGAAGTCTGGTGCGTGCAGCTTTACCACCACCTGATCGTCGACGGCTACAGCGCGGCCATGCTGTCGCGGCGGGTGGCCGCCCACTACACCGGGCTCGTCCACGAAACCGAGGTCGCGGCAGTCGGTTTCGGCTCGATCGAGACCCTGGTGTCCGAGGACGAGCAGTACCGCGCGGGCGAGCAGTTCGAGCGGGACCGCGCCTACTGGCGTGACCTGCTCACCCCGCTGCCCGCCCTCGACGGCCGCGGTGAGCGGGTCGACGGACCGGCGGAACGCACCATCCAGGCGCGCGCGGTGCTCTCGGCCGCCGATTTGGCGCAGGTGCGTGCGGTCGCCGAGTCCACCGGCACCACCTGGGCCGAAGTGCTGATCGCCTGCTATGCGGGCTTCGTGCATCGTTTGCTCGGTGAATCCGACGTGGTGATCGCCATGCCGCTGATGGCGCGCGTCGGCCGGACCGCGCTGACCACGCCCGCCATGGCGGTGAACGTGCTCCCGCTGCGGTTGACCGTGCGCAGCCACGACACCTTGGCGGCGTTGAGCAAGCAGGTCGCCGACGCGATGCGTGGTCTGCGCGCGCACCAGCGTTACCGCGGCGAGAACCTGGCCCGCGACCTCGGTGCGGCGGGCACGGGTGCGCTGCTGCACGGAATCGGCATCAACCTCAAGGCTTTCGACTTCGCCCTGGATTTCGCGGGCGCGGTGGGTGTGCTGCGGAACGTGGCGGGTGGGCCGCCGGAAGACCTGGGCCTCACCGTAACTCCGATCGCCGACGGTGCGGTGCAGCTCGGATTCGAGGTGGACGCTCGAACCAACAGTCATGAGACCGTGCAGCGGCGCTTGGCCGGGCTGGTTCGAATCATTCAGGGGCTCACCGAGTCCGGGGATCCGGCAATCGGGCGCGTGGAGTTGTCCGCGGCGGGGGCGAGCGAGCGGATTCTCGCCGAGCGGGCCGCGGCGGCGCTGCCCGGTGTCGTCGAGGACGTTCCGGCTGCGCTGAACCGGCTTGCCGAGCAGTCCCCGGACGCGGTCGTGCTGGTGTGCGAGGACGAACGGCTCACCGCCGCCGCGCTCGCGGGCCGGGTGCACCGGCTGGCGCGGTCCCTGCGCGCCCGGGGGATCGGCCCGGACGACCTGGTCGCGATCGCCCTGCCGCGCACCGCCGACCTGGTGGTATCACTGCTGGCGGTGCTCGACGCCGGCGCCGCCTATGTGGCGCTCGACCCGGAACATCCGGCGCAGCGCCTCCGCGCCATCATCGACGACGCACGGCCCGTGCTGGTGCTGAGCTGCGCGGAGCTCGCCGACTCGCTGACCGGCGACGACCGGCCCGAACCTGTTCTGCTGCAATCGGATTCGTTTGCCGCTGAGCTCGCTGCCCGCCCGGACGGTCCGCTCACCGCCGCCGAGCTGGCCGCCCCGCGTAACAGCGAGCACCTGGCCTACGTCATCTACACATCCGGTTCCACCGGCACGCCGAAGGGCGTGCTGGTACGCACCGGTGGCCTGGCGCACCTATTCCACCACCACCGCTCCACGATCTACGCCGACGCCGCCGCACGCTCGGGAAACCGGCAACTGCACACTGCGCACACCGCGTCGTTCGCCTTCGACGCCTCCCTCGACCAGCTGCTGTGGCTGCTGAGCGGGCACCGCGTGCACATCTACGACGCCGAATTGCAGCGGGACGCAGCGGCATTGGTCGCCGCCTTCGCACGCGACGCCATCGATGTCGTCGACACCACCCCGTCGATGGGGGCGGCCCTGGTCGACAACGGACTGCTCACCGCCGCACGCCCGGAGCTGCTGGTGATCGGCGGCGAAGCGGCCCCACCGGCGCTGTGGGACACCATCATCGACGCCGGTATCGCCGCCCATAATCTCTACGGCCCGACCGAGGCCACTGTCGACGCCATCGGCACTCGCATCGCGGACGGCACACCCCGCATCGGCCACCCGCTCGCGGGCACTCGCACCTACTTGCTCGACAGCGCACTGCTTCCCGTCGCCGACGGTGAACGCGGCGAACTCTATTTGGCCGGACCGCAATTGGCGCGCGGCTACCTCGGCCGAGCGGCTGTCACCGCCGACCGCTTCGTCGCCGACCCGTTCGGTGCACCCGGTGATCGCATGTACCGCACCGGTGACCGCGCTCGCTGGGTGCCGGGGCTGGGCTACGAATTCCTCGGCCGCAACGACAAGCAAGTCAAGATCCGGGGCCATCGCGTCGAATTGAGCGAAGTGGAAGCGGTTCTCGGCGCGCTGCCGGGCGTCGCGGCGGCCGCGGCCGTCATCACCACGACCACACCGGCCCAGCTCGTCGGCTATGTCGTTGCGACGGCGGGGATTACGCTGCCGCCCGCCGACGAACTCCGCCGCGCCCTCGCCGCCGACGTCCCCGATCACCTGGTGCCCGCGGCGATCGTGTTCCTCGACGAACTCCCGGTAACCGTCAACGGCAAACTCGACCGCGCCGCATTGCCTGCCCCGCAACTGGATTCCCACGGCCGCGCCCCGCGAACCGAGCGCGAACGAGTGCTGTGCGAGGTCGTCGCCGAAGTCCTCGGCCGCCCCCGCGCCGCCGTCGACGACGACTTCTTCGGCCTCGGCGGCGACAGCATCACCGCCATCAGCGTCTCCAGCCGCCTACGTGGTCGCGGCCTGATCCTGCAACCGAAAGAGCTACTCGCCCAGCGCGATCTGGCGACCCTGGCCGCCCAGGCCACGGCCGTCGACGCCGACGAAGCGCCGCGTGTTCCGGACGTCGCCACCGGGACGGTCCCGATCCCGCCGATCGTGCACGCTTTGTTTGACTGCAACCCCGATCTGACCGTGGTGGCCGGATACGCACAGTGGACAGCGGTTCTCGTGGACGAGTCCGTGGCCCTGGCCGACCTGACGACCGGCGTACAGACGATTCTCGACCGTCACGACGCACTGCGCCTGCTGCTGCGCCGCGACACCGAAACCGGCACCCCGGATCTGATCATCCGTGATGTCGGTGCGGTCGCCGCCGCGGACATAGTCACCGAGGTGTCGGCATCACACGATGCCGCCCGGATCGAGACGCCACCCGCAAGTGCCGGGAAGAGGCTGCCTGGCGGATCCGCTGCTGCGTCAGCGCTGTCCCACCTGGAGGGCACCGAGCCGTCGCAGCACGCGGGATCGCACGTTGAACACCGAACGGCTTCGGCCGGCGCCGGGGCCTCCGGCACCCTTGACGAGGCGGTGCGGCGAATTGCCGAGCAGGCGGCTGACGGACTGGATCCGCAGGCCGGTGACTTGCTTCGCATTGTGCTGCTGCGCAATGAGTCCGGACCGGATCAGCTGATTGTTGTTGCCCATCATTTGGTGGTCGATGGGGTCTCCTGGCGGATCCTGCTGCCGGACTTGCAGGAAGCCGCCGCGGCGGCGCGGGAGCGGCGGGCAGTACCCGCGTTCCCGGCGAGCACCTCGTGGCGGCGGCATGCGACGGTACTGGCCGAGCAAGGGGTGACGGGTACGCGTCGCTCCGAATTGGCTTACTGGCAGGCGGCGCTCGACGCGGGTGTCCCATTGGGTGCGCGGGCGCTGGATCCGGTCCGCGACACGGTCGAGACCGCGGCGCGGACACATACGGTCGTTTCGTCCGACATCACGCGTGCTCTGCTGACGACGCTGCCGAACGCGTATCGGGCCCGGGTGGACGAGGTCCTGCTCGCGGCGCTGATGCTGGCGCTGCGTTCGTGGCGGCACTCGCGCGGGGAGGCGGGCTCGACCGGCCAGCTCGTGTCGGTGGAGGGTCATGGGCGCGACGCGCTCACCGCTGACACCGATTTCGCGCGCACCATCGGCTGGTTCACCAGCGAGTATCCGGTTCAGGTGCCGACCGGGGCGATCGCCGATGCCAACCAGCTGTCCGACGCCTTGGACGGTGGCGACGCCGCGGGGCGGTTGTTGCGGGCGGTGAAGGAAGCCAAGCGCGCGGTGCCCGACGGTGGTGTCGGGTTCGGTGTGCTGCGGTACCTCGACCCCGAAACCGCGCCGGTGCTGTCCCGACAGGGCGCTCCCGAGCTGCTGCTCAACTATCTGGGCCGATTCCCCGCGCTGCCGGGGACCGGGTGGCGACTACCCGAACAGGACCCGTTCGCGGTCTTCGAGCCCCGGACCAAGGCGCTGTCGGAAGTGCTGGCGCTCAACGTTTTCGTGCACGAGTCGACGGCGGGCGAACGGTTGGCGGTCGAATGGACGGCTGCCTCGAACGTGCTGGACGCGACCAGTGTGACCGAGCTGCAGCAGCATTGGGAGCTGGCGCTGGAAGCCCTTGCGGCGCACGCGGTTCTGGCCCCGGGCGGGCTGACGCCGTCGGATTGCCCCGAAGTCGAGGTCGACCAGGACGGCATCGATGAGCTCGAGGCCATCCACGGCCCGCTGGCGGATCTGCTGCCGTTGTCGCCGCTGCAGGAAGGCTTGCTGTTCCACGCGGTTCGCGACGGCGAGAACGATGTCTACACGCTGACAGCGCGATTCGACCTCACCGGCGCGCTCGACGCCGACCGGCTCGTCCAGGCCTTCGACCGCGTGGTCGCCCGGCACTCGAACCTCGGCGCAGCCTTCCACTATGAGCAGTTCGACCGGCCGGTGCAGGCGATCCCGCGCGATGTCCGGGTGCCGTGGCGGCACGTCGACCTGTCGGCGCTGCCCGTGCGCGCCGCACTGCGGTCCGCCGACCGGCTCGAAGACGAAGTGGCGGCACAACTTTTCGACGTGAGCACCGCTCCGCTGTTGCGGGCGTTGCTGATTCGCCTGCCCGGCGACGCGCACCGGCTCGTGCTCAACGCCCACCACCTGCTCACCGACGGCTGGTCCACCCCGATCATGGTGCGGGAACTGCTGTCGCTGTATCACTCGTCGTCCGAACACGAACTGCCCGCGCCGGCGCACTACCGCGACTACCTGCGCTGGATCGCCGATCGCGATCATCAAGTAGCACAACAGGTATGGGGTGAGCGCCTATCCGGCTTGTCCGAGGCGACGCTCGTCGGCGCGCCCGGCGCCCGCGGTACTCGGTCCGCCTTGCGGGTACCCCTGCCGGAGGAGGCGGCTAACGCGCTCGCCGCGCTCGGCCGGTCCCGAGCGCTGACCCTGAACACCCTGGTCCAGGGCGCTTGGGGGGCCGTGCTCGCCGAACTCACCGGCCGCAACGACGTGGTATTCGGCGCGACCGTCTCCGGACGACCCGCCGACCTGCCCGGTGTCGAGACCATGGTGGGCCTGTTCAGCAACACCATCCCGGTGCGGATGACCATCGATCCGGTGCGCCCGCTGCTGGACCAGTTCACCCGGTTGCAGGAAGCGCAATTCGGCATCCAGGAGGTCGAGCACACCGGCCTCGCCGAGGTCGAACGCGTCGCCGGTATCGGCCAGCTCTTCGACACCCTGGTCCTGTTCGAGAACTTCCCGAATTCCGGTCCGGGACAGCCGGAATCGCATGACCTCCGCGTCGCCGGGTTCACCAACCGCGGCGTCACCCACTACCCGATCACCCTGCTCGCGCCGCCCAGCGCCGGGCTGGACCTGATCCTCGATCACGACACCGCCGCTGTCCCAGCCGAATTGGTGCAGCGCACCGCCTCCCGGCTCGTCGACATCCTCACCGGCCTCATCGCCGCTCCGGAGCAAACCGCCGCCGCCCTGCTGACGGCATCCCCGGACCCGACGGTCCTCAGCCACCGCCGTCCGGACGCGGTTGTCGCTGCACCCGACACGCTTCCGCTGGATCCCGGCGCTCACCAGGACATCCGGGCCGAAAGGACAGACGACGGCTCCGCCGAAGTGATCGATGCCGTCCGAACCTGCGCGGCAAAGGTTCTCGAAGTCCCCGAGGTCGGCGTCGACGACGACTTCTTCAGCCTCGGCGGCCACTCACTGACGGCAATGCGCCTGGTCGGCGCACTCCGCAAGCTCGGCCTCCGCATCGTCGTCGCCGACATCTTCGACGCCCCCACAGCCCGAGGTCTCGCCGCCTGCGCGGTGATCGACCCAGTCCGCTGGAACCAGGCGAGATACGCCGGAACTGCCCAGGAGCCGGATCCGCGGAACGGGCTAGGCACCTCGTCCGGCGCTCGGGTTCTCGCGGACTCGGCAGATACCGACGCTGCTCCGACCGACTCGCCGAACCGCGACGGTGCTCGCACGAATCGTGCGGCCGAAGATGACTCAGTGCCCGGGGACAACGGTGCGCTCGCGGTTCAGGCGAGCGCGAGCGCCTCGAGTGTCGCGTCGGACCCGGTGCGGCGCAGCGAAATTCCGCAGGGTATCGCGGTCGGCTTCGCGACGCAGGTGCGCCGCACGCCGGATTCCACCGCTGTCGTCAGCGGGGGAGCAGCCCTGACATATGGGGAGCTCGGTGCTCGGGTGGATGACCTGGCGTGCCGTTTGCTCGCGGCCGGCGCTGGACCCGAACAGGTTGTCGCCGTGGCGCTTCCGCGTTCGGCGGACCTGGTTGTCGGCCTGCTCGCGGTGCTTCGGATCGGTGCCGCCTACCTGCCGCTCGACGTCGACTATCCGGCGCAGCGGCTGGAATACATGCTGGCGGACGCGAAGCCGCGTTGCGTGTTGACCAATTCGGCGGTCGTGGATCGGCTACCTGCCGCGTCTCCGCGCACACTGCTGGTCGACAGTGCGGAGGCGGTCGATACCTCCATCGTGTTGCCCGAGCCGCCGCATGCCGGTGATCACCTCGCCTATGTCATCCACACCTCCGGATCGACGGGTAACCCGAAGGGCGTGCTGATCAGCACCGCCAACCTAGCGGCGTTCGCCGAGACGGTGGTCGCGGACGGGTGGATTCGGCCCGGGGACCGTTTCGTCGCGGTCACGACGGTGTCGTTCGACATCGCGGTGCTGGAGCTGCTGTGCCCGCTAACCGCCGGGGCGACCGTGGTGGTCGCCGACCGTCCGACAGTGCTCGACCCGGATGCGTTGCACGCGTTGATCTCCAACAGCGGCGCGACTGTTGTGCAGGCGACGCCCTCGCTGTGGCGGGTGCTGGTCGAGCACGAGGACGCGGATCAACTCGGCACGGTGCGGGCCCTGGTGGGCGGCGAGGCGTTGCCCACCGATCTCGCCACGGACATGGTCGCCCAGTGCGCCGCGGTGCGAAACGTCTACGGGCCCACGGAGGTAACCGTTTGGGCGACCTCCGCCGAACTGACGCAGGGTGATCCGGTCACAATCGGTGCACCGTGGACCGACGTGCACGTCCGGGTCCTCGACAACGACCTCCGGGAGGTGGCCGAGGGCGAGTTGTATCTCGGTGGCGCACAGGTGGTCCGGGGCTATTTGAACCGCCCGGCCATGACCGCCGCACGCTTCGTCGCCGACCCGAGCCGACCCGGACAGCGGTTGTACCGCACCGGTGACCTGGTGCGTCGCACCGACAGCGGTCTGCTGTTCCGCGGTCGCGCCGACGACCAGGTGAAGGTGCGCGGGTTCCGCATCGAACTCGGCGAAGTCGAAACCGCACTGCGCCAGGTGCCCGGTGTGACGGCCGCCGCCGCCTGCGTCCGCGCCGACTCGGCCGGCACGGGAAGGCTTTTCGGCTATGTCGTCACCGCCGATGGCTCCGCTATCGATCCCGCGGCGGTGCGCGCTCATCTCGCCGCGCTGCTACCCGAATACATGGTGCCGCAATCGATCACGACGATCCCAGCACTCCCGCTGACCCTGAACGGCAAACTCGACCGGAAGGCGTTGCCGACCCCGGGATCCGCGCAGTCCGGATCGACGCGAGTGGCACCGGACACGACTGCTTTCGAACCACTCCTGGCGTTGGACGCCGACGGCAGGGCCCGCTTGGACGCCCTGTGCCCCAACTGGGTCGAGGCACTTCCTCTGGGTCCGCTGCAGGAGGGCATGTACTTCCAGTCCTTGGTGGACAGCGCCGCCGGTAGCGACGCCTACCACATGCAGCCGAGATTCTCTTTCGCCGCAACGGAATCGGGCGCAGCTGCGGTCGACGTTCCCGCGCTGCGCGCTGCCGCCGATGCATTGTTGCGCCGATACCCGAACCTGCGGGCCGGTTTCACCCATGCCGGGTTCGCGCAGCCGGTTCAGTTCATCCCGGCCACCGCGAGCGTGCCGTTCCGTGAGGTCGATTTCACCGCGCTCCCGGAAGCCGAAATCCCCTCGGCGCTGAAGGAACTCGACAACACCGAGTTCACGACACCGTTCGACTACACCGCTCCGCCGCTGATCCGCATGACCCTGGCATGGTTGCCCGGTGACCGGGCGTACCTCGTGTGCACCCAGCACCACCTGCTCACCGACGGCTGGTCACAAACCCTGATGTACCGCGAGCTGTTCGCGCTATATGAACACGCCCGTAAAAGCACCGCCGACCTGGACACCGTGCTGCCCGCACCCGCCGATTTCCGCGACCACCTGCGCTGGCTCGCCGAAACCGACAGCGCCGCAGCGGAATCGGCCTGGTCGACCTACCTCGCCGAACTCCGCCAGCCGACACTGATCGCCTCGAAGCAGGCCGCTGAGAAAGCGGCCTTGCCGGTGTTCACCCGAACCGGCTTGTCCGACAGCACGACTCAGGCCTTGCATGCCTTCGCACGTAAGGCCGGGGTCACGTTGTCCACGGTGGTCTCTACCGCCTGGGGCCTGGCGCTGCGCGCCACCACCGGTACCGATGACGTGGTGTTCGGCGCCACCGTCTCCGGCCGTTCCCCCGAGGTACCGGACGCCGACCGCATGGTGGGCTTGGCCCTGAACACCGTGCCCGTGCGGGTCCGCACCCGTCCGAGCGAACCGCTCACCGACCTGATGCGACGCGTGTTCCGGGAACAGGGCCGCCTCACCGACCACCACCAGCTCGGCCTCGGCCGGATCCAGCGCGCGGCGGGCGTCCCGGCACTGTTCGACACTCTCACCGTCTTCCGCAACGTGCCCCGCGATCACCAGGCACAGTCGGAGATGTTCCAGCGCAACGGAATCTCCGGTTTCGAAGCGATCGACGGCACCCACTACGCGATCACCATCGACATCGAACCGGGCTCGCCCACCACACCGATGGCGATCACCTGCGAGCATCGCCCCGATCTCGTCGCCGACGCCGAAGCCGCCGCGCTGCTCGACCGCTTGGTGGCGGTGCTGGACCTGATCGTGACGAAAACCGGTGCGCACGTGGCCGACACGGTCGTGCCCGCGGCGAGTACCCCGCTGGAATTCGCGCCCGAACGAGTCGACGTACCGCTACCCGGCCAGCCGGGCGGCAGCGTCGACGCCCTGCTGCGGGAACGCGCGCAGGCCACGCCGGACGTGACAGCGCTTGTGTGCGGCCCGGTTTCGCTCACCGCCCGCGAGCTCGACACCCGGGTGGACCGCCTGGCCCGGATCCTCGCGGCGACCGGTGTCGGCTCGGGTGACACCGTCGCCCTGGCGCTGCCGCGTACCGCCGATCACGTGGTCGCGATCTTCGCGGTCATGCGTACCGGCGCGGCCTACCTGCCGCTCGATCTCGCGCATCCGCCCGCCCGCCTGCGGGACCTGATCGCCGACAGCGCTGCCGCGGCGGTCATCTCGACGACCGTCGAGGCCGGTACCCTCCTCGACGACAGCCACCGCGCGGTGCTGCTCGACGACCCGGCCGTCGCCGACGTGCTCGACGGACGCACCGCGCCGCCGCTGCTGCCGGATACCGCGGTGCGCGGCCCGATCAGCGCCGACCAGCCCGCCTACGTCATCTACACCTCGGGCTCGACGGGCAAGCCGAAGGGCGTCGTGGTCGGTCATCGCGGCCTGACCGCGATGTACCACAACCACGTCGACGAAATCTTCAGGCCCACCGAGCAATCGGCGAACCGGGGCCGGTTGCGGATCGCGCACACCGTCTCGTTCTCCTTCGACATGTCCTGGGAGGAACTGTTCTGGTTGCTCGCCGGGCACGAGGTGCACGTCATCGACGAACGGGCCCGCCTGGAACCGACGGCGCTGGTGCGGCACTACCGCAGTGTCGGCATCGACGTCATCAACGTGACGCCTTCTTACGCAAAGGAACTCATCGCGGGCGGCCTGCTCGACGGCGAGCACATCCTGGCCCTGGTCATCCTGGGCGGTGAAGCGGTGCCCGCCGATCTGTGGACCCGGCTGCGCGAACAGCCCGGCGTCGACGGCTACGACCTCTACGGCCCAACGGAATTCACCATCAACGCGATGGGCTCACCCGTCCAGGGCTCCGAGACACCGTGTCTAGGGCGCCCGGTCCGCAACGCCCATGCGCGCGTGCTCGATTCGGGCTTGCGTGAAGTTCCGGTCGGCGCGGTGGGCGAGCTGTACATGTCCGGTGACGGCGTCGCCCTCGGCTACCTGGACCGGCCCGGCCTGACCGCATCCGCTTTCGTCCCAGACCCGTTCGCGGCCGACGGCGGGCGCATGTACCGCACCGGAGACCTGGTGCAGCGCAGGCGCGACGGGCAACTCCAATACATGGGCCGCGGCGACCATCAGGTGAAGATCCGTGGCGTCCGCATCGAATTGGGTGAAGTCGAAGCCGCTTTGGCCGCCTGCGACGGTGTGCGGCGGGCCGCGGCCAACGTCCGCCGCGACGCGACCGGCACGGCCCGGCTCATCGGCTACGTTGTCCCCGAACCCGGCCGGGCCGTCGAGGACCTGCGGCCCGAACTGCGCAAGCGGCTCCCCGCGCAACTGGTGCCCTCGGACATCGTGATCATCGCCTCGATTCCGTTGACCCCCAACGGAAAACTCGATCGCGCCGCGTTGCCCGAACCGCCGGCCCGCACCGCGAGCAACGGTCCGCGCACCGACACCGAACGCGCCCTCTGCGCGGTCTTCGCCCGAGTCCTCGGCGTCGCCGAGATCACCGATGTCGAGGACAGCTTCTTCGACCTCGGCGGCGATTCACTGCGGGTCATGCGCTTGGTCGGCGAACTGGAACGGGAATTCGGCGTCACCCTCGCGGTCGGCGCGGTCCTGGCCCAGCCGACCGTCGCCGACCTCGCCGGACTACTGGAGACCACCCGAGTCTGAGCCCCAGCAAGGGGCTTACCCATCGGCCATCCGTGGCCGAGCACAACTAGGAGAGAAATGAGAGTTCCAAGCATGCCGTCCGGCAGCCGCCCCCGGCGGTCTGCCGCGCTGGTGGCGCTGCTGCTCGTCGCCTTGACGGCGTTGATCGGCTGCGGTTCGGACACCGGTGAGGCGTCCTCGGAGGGCACGACCCGGGTCATCCAGACCGAACGCGGCCCGGTCACCGTGCCCGCGCAGGCCAAGCGCATCGTGGTGCTCAGCGGTGGCCTGGCCGGCTACCTGTACGCGCTCGACGCCCCGGTGGCCGCCACCGACACCCGCGTACTCGGCGTCACCAACTTCGACGGCGGCTTCCCGCCCTCGTGGTCGGCGAAAGCCAAGGAGCAGGGCACCAAGCAGCTGCCCGCCGGTGAGGAACTCAACATCGAGGCCGTCGCCGCAGCCGCGCCGGACCTGATCATCGGTGGCGGACAGGGCATTACCGCCGTGCAGGCCGAAAAGGTCTACGACAAGCTGACCGCGATCGCGCCGACCGTCCTGGTACCCAAGACGGTCGCGGCTTGGCAGGAACAGCTGCGCCAGGTCGCCGACGCCGCCGGACGCTCCGACCGCGTCGAGGCCATGATGACCGCCTACCGCGACAAGGTCGCCAAGGTGAAGTCCTCGATCAAGGTGCCCGCTGGGAACTACGCCTACCTGCTGTCGCTGCCGAACAACAAGCCGTACCTGATCCCGCAGTCCGCGGCCCTGCCCGCGCTGCTGAGCGAACTCGGCTTCGCGGCCGACGACGTGCTGGCCAAGGCGGGCAATCCGAAGCTATTCGGCTCTGGTGACGCCGTCGAAATCAGCCCGGAACTGCTGTCCCAGGTCGCCGGCGCGCCGCAGGTGTTCTTCATCCCGGTCGGCGGCCGTTCGATGGATCAGCTGAAGCAGGATCCGGTGTACTCGAACCTGCCGTCGTTCAAGAACAACACGCTCTATGAGCTCCCGGCGACGAGCTACCGCCCGGATTACGACGGCGTCATGGCCACCCTCGACGTCATCGCGAAGCGCTTCGCATGAGACGGCTGGGTGGGCTGGTCATCGACATCGCGCCGCTGCGATCCAGCCGCGCGTTCCGGTATGCCTTTGCCGCGCGGTTGATTTCGCTGCTCGGCATCGGACTTCTGATCGTCGCGGTACCGGCCCAGATGTATCAGCTCACCCGGTCGAACCTGCACGTCGCCGGCGTCTCGGTGGTGCTGGCGGCGGCGATGTTCGTCGGCAGCCTGGCCGGCGGCGTGCTCGCCGATCGCTTCGATCGGCGGCGCACCATCCAATTCTCGCGCACCGCAGCGGGATTGGGGTTCCTGGTGCTCGGCATCAACGCGGTGCTGGACCATCCGGCGGTGTGGGTGATCTACGCCGCCGCCGGGATCGACGGTCTCGCGGGCGGAGTGAGCAGTACCGCCCTGATGGCGCTGACCCCGGCGCTGGTCGGCCGCGACAAGATGGCCGCCGCCGGCGCGCTCGTCACCCTCACCACCGATCTCGGCACGATGATCACCCCCGCACTCGCCGGTGTGGTCATCGCGGCCGGCGGTGTCTCGTGGACGTATTTCATCGCGGCCGCGTTGACCGCCGTCACGGTCACGCTGTTCCAGGAGGTCGGCCCGTCCGCACCGCCGGAGATGGCCCGGGAGACGCCGCTGCGTGCGCTGATCACCGGCATGCGATTCGCCATGGCGGAGCGGACAATTCGCGGCGTGCTGGTCGTCGGCCTGGTGGTCATGCTGGCCAGCGGCCCGACGGTGCTGCTGCCCGCGTTCGTCGACCAAGTCCTGCACGCGGGCCCGGCGACCCTGGGTCTGCTCTACGGCGCACCCGCGGTCGGCGCTGTGCTCGGCACGCTCACCAGCGGTTGGACCGGAAACATCCGCCGCAGCGGGCTGGCGCTGCTCGCCTCGATGCTGGCACTGCCGATCGGATCCCTGGTTCTCGGCAGCACCGGCAGCGCCGCGACCGGAGCCGCCCTGATGGCCTTCCTGGGTTTGGCCGGGTTCGGCCTCGCCCGCGCGGTCAACGACATCTTCCGTTTCGCGGTGTTGCAGCACAACACCCCGGATGAACTGCGCGGCCGGGTATCCAGCCTGTGGCTGATCCAGGCTGTCACCGGAACCGCTCTCGGGTCGATGACAGCGGGCATCCTCGGACAATACTTCGCCCCGGATACCGCACTGCTGGTTTACGGTCTCGTTGTCGTAGTCATCGGAGCTCTGCTCTTCGCGACCCTGTCCGCGGTGCGATCCGCCACGGCTCCAGAACCTGTCGCCGCCTGAGCCTTTCGCTACATGGTTGTGGCCGGGACCCTGACATCAGCTCCGAATTCGAGGCCGATGCCGGGTCCCGGCCACAATCGTTCCGGGACGACGAAACTAGCGGTTGGCGTGCTCTGTCAGCGCGGCGCGCAACGCCCGGCGACTGGTCTTGCCGACCCCCGTCTCCGGGAAACTGTCCACGACCTCGATCAGATCCGGCAGCTTCCATGCCGCCACCCCGCGCTCCCGAACGAAGCGCCGCAACTCCGAAAGCGTCGGCGCGGCATCGGGATCGGTGGCCAGAATGAACGCGCACGTCCGCTCACCGAGGGCCGGATCGGGCACCGAGACAATCGCGGCGTCCCGCACGGCCGGGTGCTCGAGCAGATGCTCCTCCAGCTCCTCGGCCGAGACCTTCTCCCCGCCACGGTTGACGTGGTCGCCGTTGCGGCCCTTGACCACGAGATTGCCGTCGGTGCGCAACGCCACCACATCGCCGGTCCGGTACCAGCCGTCGGGCGTGAAGGAGGCCGCGTTCGCATCGGGATTGTCGTAGTAGCCGCGAATCGTGTACGGGCCCTTGGTGATCAACATGCCGTCGGTGCCCGGCTCGACGGGCTGCCCGGATTCGTCCACCACGGCGACGTGATCGAGGTCCGACATCGGCCGCCCCTGCGTCCCGACGATGACCTCCTCGGGATCGTCGAGCCGCGTGTAGCAAACCAGGCCCTCGGCCATCCCGAAGACCTGCTGCACGGTGACCCCCAGCGCCGGCCCGATCCGCCGAGCCAGTTCGTCGGGGCAGCGGGCGCCACCGACGAGCAGCACCCGCAGACTCGAAAGATCATGCGGAGTACCGGCTTCGGCGCGTTCGGCCCACACCCGGGCCAGCGGCGGAACCAGCCCGGTGATGGTCACGCCGAACCGCTCGATCGCCGCGAACGCGGTGCTCGGGGTGGGGTCGGCGGCCAAAGCGACCGTGCCGCCCGCCCACAATGCGCCCAGGATGCCGGGCGAACTCATCGGGAAGTTGTGGGCGACCGGCAAGGCCGCGAGATACACACTGCTCGAATCGAGTTCGCAGATCTCGGCGCTGCGGCGGACGCTGTAGAGGTAGTCGTCATGGGTGCGGGGGATCAGCTTCGGAATCCCGGTGCTGCCGCCGGACAACTGCAGGAACGCGACATCGGCGGCCTCGAGTGCCGGGAATTCCCCGGGGGTCCGGCGCAGTTCGTCCAGGGGCAGGAAGCCCTCGGGTGCCGCCGCACCCCGATCCGGCACCACGATCACATGCTCGAGTGCCGTCGCTTCCGCGCGCACGGTCGCGGCCAGCGCCGCGTGATCGAAGAGCTGGTGGTGATGACAGGTCACCATCGCCACCGCGCCGCTGGCCCGCGCGATCGGCACCAGCTCGGCCTGCCGGTGCGCGGGCAGGCAGAACACCGGCAACGCCCCGGCCTGGAACAGCCCGAAGATCACCTCGACGAACTCGGCGATATTCGGCAACTGCACCAGCACCCGGTCCCGCGGCCGGATCCCGAGCTCGCGGAAACCGGTCGCCAGTTCCTGCGCCCGGGACTGCAATTCGGCGTATGACCAGCGGTTCGCGTCGTCGACCACCGCCACGGCTGCCGGGTGGCTCGCGGCCCGCGCCGCCAGCAGATCGCTGAAGGTTTCGCCGGTCCAGTAGCCGAGCGAGCGGTAGAGCTCGGTTTCGGCGAGCGGCCACGGAGTCCAGCCGGGGAGTGGGGAGTCCAACATCGAGCCCTTCCATCGAGCATTGTCATTCGCGAGAAAGTCAGTATAGGCTAACCTTATGTCGCAGAGCTGGGAAGCATGTGGTCCGGTCATCGTCACCGGAGCGGCGGCAGGGATCGGGCGGGCGGTCGCGGAATTGTTCGCGGCGCGTTCGGCTCCGGTATCACTGTGGGACACCGATCCCGCCGTATTCCGTGTGCGCACCGAAATCCGTGCTGCCGAGGATGATTTCGTCGCGCACGCGGCCCGCGTCGATGTCGCCGACGCCGATGCGGTCGCCGAGGCCTTCGCCGACGCGACCCGTGCGATCGGCCCGGCGGCGGTGCTGGTGCACGCCGCGGGCGTGCTGGAAACCGGCGATGCGGCGGATCTGACGGCCGCCCAGTGGAATCGGTGCATGAGCGTCAACGCCACGGGCACGATGAACGTCACCCGGCAGGCCGCCACGGCCATGGCGGCCAACGGCGGCGGCTCGATCGTCGTGGTCACCTCGAACGCCGCCAGCACCCCGCGCGCGGGCATGGCGGCCTACGGCGCTTCCAAAGCCGCCGCGGCCGCGTTCGCCCGCTCGCTCGGGTTGGAGGTTGCCGCGCAAGGGGTTCGGGTGAACCTGGTCTCGCCCGGCTCCACCGACACCCCCATGCTGCGCGGGATGCACGGCGCCGACGCCGAACTCGCCGACATCGCGCGCGAACGCATCATCGCCGGTGATCCCGACCGCTACCGCGCCGGAATCCCGTTGCGGCGCATCGGGCTTCCCGAAGACGTCGCCGAGGCCGCCTACTTCCTGGCATCACCGGCCGCCCGGCACATCACGCTGCACGACCTGCGGGTCGACGGCGGCGCCACCCTCGATATGTAGCAACCCCCCCGAAAACCGTTCCGCCGTAGGAGGATTCTGTCTTGGCTATCCCGCCGATCGCCCCGTATTCGCTGCCCACGCCCGATGAGGTGGACGACAACCGGGTGTCGTGGTCGCTGGATACGTCCCGCGCCGCGCTGCTGATTCACGACATGCAGCAGTACTTCATCGATGCCTACCGCACCGATCAGGAACCGATGGCCACGGCGCTGGCGAACATCCGCCGGCTGCGCCAGTTCTGCACGATGGCGGGCATTCCCGTGATCTACACCATGCAGCCCGGTGACCAGCATCCGTCGCGCCGCGGCATCCTGGCCGACTTCTGGGGCACCGGCCTGGAGAGCGGTCCGCAGGCCGAGGTGGTGGCGGAACTGGAGCCGGGCCCGTCCGACATCCAGGTCACCAAGTGGCGCTACTCGGCTTTCCAGCGCACCGACCTGCGGGAACTGCTGAGTCATTACCAGCGCGACCAGTTGATCATCACCGGCGTCTATGCCCACATGGGCTGCATGCTCAGCGCAGCCGAGGCGTTCATGAGCGATGTGCGCCCGTTCTTCGCCTTGGACGCGACCGCCGACTTCACCCGCGAGGATCACCTGATGGCGCTGAACTACGTGGCGCGGCGCTGTGGCGTGGTGGCGACGACCGAGGAGTTGGAAATGAGTCTGCGCCAAGCGAAAGCGGCCTAACGCGCGGAGTGACCCGGGTCACGTTTCACCGAATCGGCGGCTGTGTGGTTAGGCTGTCCTTACCTTTCCGGCCGGAAGGGTTGCGGTTCGAGAACGCGAGGTGACGCAGCAGTGCCGATGATGACGCGGATCGCTCAGGCGGTCGAGGGGATCGGAAACTCCTTCGACCGGATCGCGGTTCTCGACGATGGCTGCGCGCACACCTATGACCTGCTGGCCGAAGCCGTGGAAGTGCTTGCCGCCGAACTGCTCGCCGCAGGGGTTCGCCCTGGCGAGCGAGTCGCGGTCTACATCCGTTTCGGTTACCGATCGCTACTCGCGGCGCTCGCAGTGAACTACGCGGGCGCCGTGGCCATCCCGCTCGACATTCGTGAAACCTGCACGCTCACCGAACGCAAGCTGCGCGTTGCCGATGCGCACTGGGCGCTGGGGCACGTTGCCGACAACCACATCGTCGAAGACGTGGTGGGCGTGGACGATCCGCCGATGTCCACCGTCGCCGGTGACTACACGCTGGTCGGGTTGGCAAACTCCGCCGCCCGATCGGAGCCGCCGGCCGGCTTCGTCTTCTGTAGTCCGGAGGGCTCGCTGTGCCGCGTCGTGGACGCCGGGGCGCTGACGGCCACCGCGCGGACGGTGGCCGGGCAATGGGGAATCGGGGCGGACGATACCGTCGGCCTCGGTCTCGAACTCGGTGCGTTCGAAACCTTCCTGGCCGCAGTGGCGACCCTGATCTCCGGCGCGACCCTGTCCCTGACGGACCGAGCGGAGGAAGGTGGCGCCGCGTCGGTGCTCGTCCACGCGGACTTCTACGCCCAGACGCTGCCGGAGGGTGCCGGCCGGACCTGCGATGGCCTGAGCGTGGCCCTGTTCGGCCGCCGGACTTCGGCGCTGCTGGAGTCAGCCGGCAACGAGGTCCGCGAGCTCCGTTTCCCCACGCGCTCGCAGGGCCGCGCCGACAGCGGGCAGATCCGTCGCTGGGGGTAGCCACAGCGCCGCCGCGAGCGCGGACCGCAGCTGCCCCTTCGGCAGCCGGGCCGCCGCGGAATGTCCGGTCGCGGCCAGTGCCCGGCGCACCTTGTCGCCGCCCGTGGCCGCTGCCACCGGCACCACGTCGAATCGCAAACCCGTTGCACCGGGCGTGAATTCGAGGAAGACATCGTCACCGGCCGACAATCCGAGGTCGTCGACGAACCGCTTGATGGTGCCGCAGCGCGCCTGCACCGACACCCACAGCACCGCCTGCGGCCCGAGCCGGCTCGCCAACTCCACCGGATGATTCGGCCCGACCCCGACCATGCCCGCCAGTGCCGAGGGCAGATTGAAGGCCGAGCCCTTGAGGTGAGCGGCCGCGATCGTGGTCCGCCAGCGGATCACGTCGCCCTCGCGATACAGCCCGCGCGTCTTGGTGGGCGACTTGCGCGGCGTATAGCTGCGTTCCCGCCGGGTGACCACGCCCGCGCTGGTGACGTATTCGCCTGTCGCGGCATAGGTTCGGACGCTGACAGCGCGCACGTCGAAGCTGCGCGTGACCTGCCGCACCAGCTCTTCGAGCTCGATCTGGCCGCCGTTCGCGTCCAGGATCTCCCCGATCTGCCGATGAATCGGCACATAGCGGGTGCCCCATCGGGTCAGCCCCCAGCGGGTGCGGTCGGCCTTGCCGAACCGCTCGTCGGCCACCATCGCGTTGCGGATGCTCGACACCGAACGGCGTGGCACCACCGCCGCCTGGATCTCGGCCACCGTCATCGGCTCCCCGGACAGCGCCAGCACGGCGGCGACCGCATCGTGCACCGACGCGGAGCGAATCAGCACGTGCGCGTTGAGCACGCGATACCCGAGATAGGCGAGCGCCCGCCCGGTCTCCTCGCCCGGGAGACCGAATGCCTCAGCCGCGGTGGCAATTTCGACAAGGCCCTCCGGGGTCGCGGCAACCGTGAGTATCTTCTGCACGCGCTGGCGGGCGGCCTCGATGGAGGTGTCGGCAATCCAGTCGTCGACGACATCGATGCGATCATCGAGCCGGATCAGCACCTGCCACAGCCGCAGCCCGAGCCCCGGGACCGGGGCGCCGAGTTCCGGCGCGCTGTCACAGATCCGGCCCAGCGCGGCCATCGGACGCGCGGCCGCGGCCAGGATATCGGCGGTGCGCCGCAACTCCCGCGAGGCGTGGAACATCGTCCGCACCTGGTTGCGCAGCCGGCTGTCGAGCTGGTTGACCCGCTCCCGGGAAATACCGAGTTCGATTCCGCAGCTGACGAGCGTCATCGGTTTCGCGGCGAGCACGCGCGCGGTGAGCAGGAACCGGTCGCGGTCGGTGAGCCCGGCGACGAAGGACTCCACTTCGGCGACCGCGGGCGCGGGTGCGGGCGCCGGAATGCTGCAGCGCACCAACGCCGTCCCGATTTCGGTGAGTGCCGCCGGTCCGATGCCGGGCAGCCGGGCCAGCTCCCGCATCGTCAGATTGCCGAGGGCGGCTATGGCGCCGTTCCCGGCCAACGCGATACGGACTTTCGCACTCAGCCGTAAATCGTCGAAATCGGCGGCGGCGAAAGCGAACGGAAATGCGACGGCCAAACGCACATCGCGGTGCTGCTCCAGGAAAACCACCGCGATCCGCCGGCATACTTCGCCGAGGAATTCCGGCGGTACCCCGGCTCCGGCCGGTGTCGACATCCAGGCGTTCGGAATGAGAACATCGTCACCGAGCAGCGATGGTCCGGCGCGGTGCGCGCCGAGCCACGGCAGTATCTCCAGCCAGGACCGCCCCATGGCCGCGCGCGGTTGGGTCGTCACCTTTTCGGCGGCGCCCGGCGACCCACTCACCGACTGGTTCTCCCTCGCTATGGTCGACGCTGTTGAACAGGCTCGATCATAGGCGCACAATCCGAATTCGTTCCGGCTCCGGGACTGTCGCGGACGGATTCGGCGTGTCCGAAACCGAAACGGTTCGGAATCAGTGTTCGGTCGCGCCCAGCGCGGCGAGCATTGTCCCGAATTTCGTTGTGGTCTCGGCAAGCTCGGCGTCCGGATCGGATTCGGCGACAATCCCGCCGCCCGCGTAGGCCAGAATCGAACGGCCGTCGGCGGACAATTCCGCGCAGCGGATACTGACCATCCATTCGCCGTCCCCATCGGCCGCCGCCCAGCCGAGGGCACCGGCGTAGAAGCCGCGGTCGCCTTCGAGTTCGGTGATGAGGTCGCGGGCCGCGGCGGTGGGGGTGCCGCAGATCGCGGGCGTCGGATGCATGGCCAGCGCGAGATCGAGGGCAGTGATCGCCGGGTCACGGACAATAGCGGTGATAGGGGTACCGAGGTGCCACAGCTTCGGGGTGCTGGTGAGTTCGGGGACCTCCGGGATGTTGACCTCACGGCACAGCGGCGTCAAAGCGGCGCGTACCTGGTCGACCACGAACGCGTGCTCGCGCAGGTTCTTGGGCGAATCGAGCAAGGCCGCAGCGGTTTCCCGGTCGATGACGGGATCCCGGTGCCGCGGTGCGCTACCGGCCAGCGGATGGCAGGTGACCACCTCGCCGCTGCGCCGCACCAGGACCTCCGGGGTCGCGCCGACCAGTGTCTTTCCGGCGTAGGCGGGTCCCGCGGCCGTCAGGTCGACGCTGAAACCGTTGCCGAAAGCGTCACCGGCGACGAGCCGGTCCAGGATCTGGGCGGCGGAAACCGGTGTCGAGGCGCTCAGCCGCAGCGCGCGGGCCAGCACCACCTTCTCGAGCTCGGTGCCGGCGTCGGAGAGCGTCGCGATCAACGACTTCAGGCGCTGAAGATGCTGCGCGGCTTCGGGAATCGCGGACTCGACGGTGATCCGGGGCAGCGCCGCGCCGGTGGCGGGCAGCGGGCCCTCCGACATCGACACCGAGGTCGGCGCCCACAGCGCGGCCGGTGCGGCCGGGTCGAACGGCAGCGCCCCGACGATGTGGGTGGCGGCGCCCGAACGCAGTGCGGCGGCGGCCTGGCCGGCATCGGAGAAGGTCGCGCTCTGTCCGTCGGCACGCACCGTGGCGTGCGGACGAGACAGCACGAACGCTGCCCCGGTGGGGGAGAGAGCTGCCTGGGCCTCGCTGCGTGCCGGGCTGAAGATGTTGATGGCGTTGCCTTTCCGTGCACGGCCGTGCTCCCCGAGGCGTTCGACAGCCTATCCCGGCCAATGACCAATATGGTAGAAGTTAGTGTAGCCTAAACAAATATTGGACGGGCTGGGCAAGTGTTCCAGCCGCACGGACCGAGGAGTCGCATGAACGAGGCTTTGACCGCGCTCGACCGGCAGCAGGTGCTCGCCGATATCGCCGCCGCACTCGACCTGCGACCGGAGGAATTGGCCGAGGACACCAATCTGCTCGACGCGGGCTTGGATTCGGTGCGCCTGATGTCGCTGGTCGAGAAGTGGCGGGCCGCGGGCGCCGCACACACCGACTTCGTGACGCTGGCCGCCGAGCCGGTGCTCGGCGTGTGGCTGGATGTGGTCACCTCCGAGGCCGCGTGATGCGCGAGTCCGACCACATCGTCGATATCGCCGGGATCGGGTTCGGGCCGTCGAATCTCGCGCTCGCCATCGCGCTCTCGGAATTCAACGAGAACCGCAGCGCGGGAACCGCATTGACGGCGCGCTTCGTCGAACGCAAGGAACAGTTCGGCTGGCATCCCGGCATGTTGCTGCCCGGCGCGACGATGCAGATCTCCTTCCTCAAGGATCTGGCGACGCAGCGGAACGTGCACAGCCGCTTCACTTTCCTGAGCTACCTGGCCGAACGTGGCCGGCTCAACGACTTCATCAACTATCAGACGTTCTTCCCGACCCGCGTGGAGTTTCACGACTACCTGGAGTGGGCGGCGAGCACCGTCGACGCCGACGTCAGTTACGGGACCGACGCCGAGACGATCACCGATACCGGCGACTGTTTCGAAATCCAGTTGAGCGGCCGGGACGCCGGAGTGCTGCGGGCCCGCAATATCGTTGTGGCAGGCGGGCTCTCGGCCCAGTTGCCGAGTGGCGTGACCGCCGGTGCGCGGGTCTTCCACAACCATCACCTGCTGCCCGGGCTCGCCGCGCTGCCGGACCTGACGCACCAGCGTTTCGTGGTGCTCGGTGCGGGGCAGAGTGCGGCCGAAGTGGTGCAGTACCTGCACACCACCTATCCGGGTGCGGCCGTGCACGCCGTGTTCGCGAAGTACGGGTTCAGTCCCTCCGACGACAGCCCTTACGCCAACCGGATCTTCGACCCCGCCGCGGTCGACGACTTCCACTCCGCGACACCGGAATTCCGGCGCAGGCTGATGAACTACCACCGCGGCACCAACTATTCGGCGGTGGACCTGCCGCTGATCGAGGAGCTCTACGCCCGCGAGTACGCCGAAAGAGTCAGCGGCGCACGGCGATTGTTCATGCACGGCGCGTCCCGTGCGGCGCAGGTCGCCGACACCGGCGACGGCGTCACGGTCACCGTCGAGCACGAGCCGACCGGGCTGACCGAGGAACTGCGGTGTGACGCGGTCGTCTGCGCGACCGGTTTCCGCCCGATGGATCTGCGCGACCTGCTCGGCGACCTGGCCGAGACCGTGGTCGCCGACGTCGAAGGGCCCCGGGTGGCGCGCGACTACCGGCTGGTCACCACGAAGCCGCTGCCCGGCGGGATCTTCCTGCAGGGCGGCACCGAGCACACGCACGGTCTCTCGTCGTCGCTGCTGTCGAATGTGGCGGTGCGGTCCGGCGAGATCGTGCGCTCGGTCGCCCGCGACCCCGCGGTGCGTCCGGTGGTGGCGCGCCAGGGGTGATCGGACGCACCATGGCTGGGTGAGGGTTTGGTACGCGTCCTACGGGTCGAACATGCATCGGCACCGTTTGCGCTGCTATCTGCGCGGCGGCCGCCCCGACGGCGGCGCGCTCACCCTGCCCGGCTGCCGGGACCCCGCGGACCCGGCGCGATCGGTCCCGCTACTGCTGCCGGGCGTGTTGTATTTCGCCACCGAATCGCTGACCTGGACCGGCGGCCGGGCCTTCTACGACCCGCATGTGCCGGGCGAGACCGCGGCGGCCGCGCATCTGCTGACCAGTGCGCAGTTCAGCGATATCTTCGCGCAGGAGATGTATCGCCCGCCGGGAGCCGATCTGGATCTCACCGAAGTGCTCGAGACCGGCCGGATGATGCTCGGCCCCGGCCGATACGAGACCGTCGTGTCCGCGGGCGCGCACGACGGTCATCCGGTGCTCACCTTCACCGCGCCGTGGCGCTATCGCGACCTCCCCGGTAATCCGCCTGCGGCTGCTTATCTGCGGCACCTCGCCGCGGGGTTGCGGATCAACCACGGCTGGGCCACCGGCAACATCGCCGGCTACCTCAGCTCGCGCCCCGGCGCGGATCTGCGCTGGACGCCGGAATCCGTTGCCGCTTTGGTGGCTTGAAGCGGCGGTGTAAATCGCTGCGATCGTCCCCCATCCTTGTGCTCCGCCGCGCCGAATCACTGTCGAATCCGTCGCAGCCACCGTTTATTCGACGGCAGCGTCGATTCGTATGGATCGGCGTAATTCGCACTGTAAGGCAACTAAGACAAGGAAGGTTCACGATGATTCCCAACCTCATCGGCAGCATCCTCGGCGCAACCCATGGCTTCCTTGGCGCCACCATCGGCTCAGTCCATGGTTTCCTTTACCAACTGTTGATGCCCTAGGTCGTGCAGCCCGGAACGGGAGCCACTGCCGTTCCGGGCAATCAGCCCAATCCCTTACCTGAACTCGGTCAGAGGCCAGTCGAACAGTCGGCGGTGGGAGAGGGAAATTCATGAGTTCGGATGTGGATCTGCACGGCGTCCCGCTGACCATGCTCTGGACATTGCACAATCGCGCCTCGGAATCCAAACGCGCCGGCGGGGTTCTACGCGATCCGGATTGCGAGCGGATCTACGATTCGCTCGCCTTCGATTACGAGCGCACCTTCGGAGCGCCCGACGGCACCCATGCGGTGCGTTCCAAGAAATTCGACGATGTCCTCAGGCCGTGGCTCGCCGCACACCCGGGCGGGACCGTTGTCGAACTCGCCGCCGGCCTGGAAACGCAATTCCAGCGTTGCGATGACGGCCTGGTGCGGTGGTTGTGTGTCGACGTGCCCGAAGCCATCGCCGTGCGCGAACGTTTCCTGCCCGCCACCGAGCGCTGCCGGTATCTGCCGATCAGCGCCCTCGACCTGTCCTGGATGGACCGAGTCGATCCGGGGCGCGGCGTATTCGTCACCGCCCAAGGGCTTTTCATGTACTTCCAGGCCGAGCAGGTGCGTGCACTCTGCACGGCCGTCATCGAGCGCTTCCCCGGCGTGGAGTTGATGTTCGACACCATTCCGCCGTGGTTCTCCCGCGAGACCGTGCGCGGTTTCCAGAAGACGCCGCACTACCAGGCGCCCCCGATGCCGTGGGGCATCGAAGGCAGCAAGGTTCCGGCTCTGGTTCGCGGTTGGAGTCCGCACGTCACCGAGGTGCGGATGTCCGGGTTCGCACCCTCGCACGGCCTGCTCGCGACCACCGCGCCCCTGTTCGCGGCCGTGCCGGTGCTGCGCGACATCCCGCCCGCCATCGCGCACGTGCGCACCGCCGCGGGGTAGTCCTAACTGCCGGACGGATTGTCGATCACATACCGCCACTGTCCGTCGAAGCCGCGCCGCACCACGTCGGTGGCGGTGCCGGACATGTCGACGGGGCTGCCGTCGGCCGCCGTGCCCCGCATCGTCCAATCGACAAGCAGCAGGGCGACATTGACGACGGTGTAACACTGGCGGATCCGCGCGGTCATCGGCACGCCGAAACCCACGAGATGTGCGAGCGCGGCCGAACGGCCCGCCTCGCTGACCGCGTGTCCGGGCGTCGGCACCACCACCGCGTCCGGTTCGTAGAGCAGGTCCAGGGCGGCGAGGTCGCCCGCGTTGAACAGTTCCACCCGCTGCGCGATGAGCTGGGTGATCGCTTCGGGAACGGGCGTGGCGGAAGTGGGCAGGTCGTGATCGAGCGTCATGATTCAGGAATCGTAATTCGTTGCCGGACAGGATGATCGCCGGACGTCCCGGAACCGCGTCAGGGGGCGGCGAAACCGGCCGCCCCCGCACGCTTATACCTTGCGGATGACCGTGACGACCTTGCCGAGGATCCGGGCGTCGTTACCCGGGATCGGTTCGAACAGCGGATTGTGCGGCAGCAGCCACACGTCGTTTCCGGTGCGCTTGAACGTCTTCACCGTGGCTTCGCCGTCGATCATGGCGGCCACGATCTCACCGTTGTCGGCCACGTTCTGCTGGCGCACCACGACCCAGTCGCCGTCGCAGATCGCCGCGTCGATCATCGACTGACCGACGACCTTCAGCAGGAACAGCGAACCGTCGCCGACCAATTCGCGCGGCAGCGGGAAGACATCCTCCACCGCCTGCTCGGCCAGGATCGGCCCACCGGCGGCGATCCGGCCCAGGACCGGCACGAAGGTCGGCGTGGGACGGTTCGGATCGACGCTCTCGGAATCATGGTCGGCGTCATGCAAGCTCGTCACCGAACGCACCGTGTCGTTGAGGCCGCGAACATCCACGGCGCGCGGGCGATTCGGGTCGCGCCGTAAATAGCCCTTACGTTCCAGCGCCCGTAACTGATGGGCAACCGAGGACGTGGAGGTGAGGCCGACCGCGTCGCCGATCTCCCGGATGCTCGGAGGGTAGCCGCGCTCGGCCACCGAGGTGCGAATGACCTCTAGGACCTTGCGCTGACGCACGGTGAGATCCGCCCCGGTCAGGGGCTGGTCGGTGCCGACTCCGCTCTCGTCGCCCGTGTCGTCTGTGTGGCTCACCGGAACCCGCCTTCCCTGCGTTGATGATGTGCCTCTTGAATTTAGTCCGGTCACGCCGATGTTTCAAACACCTGTTCGACCTAAGTCGTGTTTCCTGCTGACTTTGTCGGTGCCGCGTGGTAGAAATCGAACACAAGTTCTTCGAACACATGATCGAATAGCGCGTCTCTCCTCAGCATCGACCACGGAGGTTCGTCCGATGAGTACAGCGATCCGCGAGACCACGTCCCCCTCCTTCCACGACCTCGGCATCGTGCCGGTCGACCTCGACGCCGCCCCCCGGCCCGGCACCGTGTCGCTGGTGCGCCGCCCGCACCGAACCGGCCTGCGCACAGTGGATTCGGCGCCGCGCCCGCTCGCGGATCGGCGCCCCCGCGACAGCCGCCCGTCGAGTGCGGAGCAGGTGTACCGGCGCCCGGTGCGGACCTCGGCGATGCGCCCGCCGCACGGCACGCATCCGATGGACACGCGCGTGGCGGAGGCCCAGGTCGGTTTCGCCGTCCTCGCGGTGGCGGCGTTGCTGAGCGCCCTGGTGGTGACGGCGCTGATCCTGCTGGCGCAGTGGCGGGCGGGCACCTTCGGCGTGCAGCCGGCGACCACTCCGGTGGTAGTAGAACAGCTTCCCGCGGCCGAGCCCGGACTCGTGCGATAGCGGATCCGGTGTGGTGGAGCGCCGTTGCGGGGGCGTGGCCGGAAATGTCGATCCAGAATCAGAACGCGTTGCTACGGTGCTGACCTACGTGTCTGAGGCAGTCTCTGCCACGATCGATTTCGGGATTTCACGCGATGACGCATCACACCGCCGGACGTTCGATCCGTGCCGCCGCCGGCTTCCTGCTCACCTGTCTACTGCTGGGCCTGGGCACCATGCCCGCCGTCCAGGCCGAGCCCGGCTACGCCGCCTACCTGGACCTGCCCGCCGTCAACGGTGACGGAGCGGGCGGTGGCGGCCTGAATCCCGCACTGCCCCTGGACGAACCGGTACTGCGCACGGCATTGGAGCAGGCCCGCGCCGACGGCGTCGCCCCAGCGCGCTACGGCACCCTGCTGCATCAGTACTGGCTCGTCGTCGCCACCCAGAACGCCGAAATCGACCTCGCCGCCTGGGATCCCACCCGCGGCGTAGCAGCCAACGAACGCACCTTCAACCAGGTGTATGTCAATTACCTGCGGCTGACCACCCAGCATCCGGAACTCTGGTGGGCTGGGCTGGCCGGCATCGCGGGCGGCTCCTTCGCCTCCGGCTTCTTCGACCTGGGCGACGTCGGCGTCATCCTGGACGTGCCCGGCATCCACCAGCTCGGCAACGCCGTGGCCGACCTGTTGCGGGTCACCCCAGCGGAATTGGTCGCCAAGGTCCCCGCCGACATCAAACTGCTGGCCACCGAAGGATCCCGGCTCAGTGCCGCCGACGTCGCCTGGTACCAGACCCGGCTGATGATCATGCAGAAGCACATCTTCACCGACCTGGTCCCGATGCACGAGGCCTACCTCGCCGAGGGCATGGCAGGCATCGACGAAATGCTCGCCGCCGGCGTGATCGACGACAGCATCCGAACCGCCTGGCAGTCCGTCGCCTCGGGTACCCGCGACGGCTACATCGACGCGCTGATCCGGATGACCGATCGCGAGCAGAACTTCGTCGTCGCCGACCAGTGGGACGCGACCGCCGGCGGGCGCGGCGCCATCGGCCGGGTCCTCACCTACGTCAGCACCCTCGCGGGCAAACCCGCCGTGCCGGGCGTCCGCGCGCCGGGCAACTTCCGCCCGGCCGTCGTCAGCGCGGACGTCGCCGGCCATACCCTGAGCCTGCGCACCCCACTGCCCGCGTTCAACTGGGCCGACCGCGAAGACCGCTGGACCTACATCATGGGCGACCTGAACCCCCGCCACATCGACCTCGAATCCAACCCGGTCCTCGCCGCTTCCGTACTCGGCGAAGCGTTCTGGAACAAGCTCGCTCAGGGCCGCGCCATCGCCCGCCTCCCCGAGTTGATCTCCGATATGACTCAGCAGTGGGCAGTGGTGGAATAGCCACCGAGCGAAATAGGTGGTAGGCGCCGAGTATCCTCGAAGAACTATGGCATCGACGAAGGATCTCTCGGATGCATTGCCCGTACTGCCGACACCCTGACTCGCGGGTGGTCGACTCGCGCGAGGCCGAGGAAGGTGCGGCCATCCGCCGTCGGCGCTCCTGCCCGAACTGCGGCCGCCGGTTCACCACTGTCGAGACGGCGATCCTATCCGTGGTCAAACGCAGCGGCGTCACCGAACCGTTCAGTCGCGAAAAGGTCATCCGCGGCGTCCGGCGCGCCTGCCAAGGCCGCGAAGTCGACGACGACGCCCTGAACCTGCTGGCCCAGAAGGTCGAAGACGCCGTCCGCGCCAAGGGTTCCCCCGAGGTCCCCAGCCACGACGTCGGCCTGGCGATCCTCGGCCCGCTCCGCGACCTGGACGAAGTCGCCTACCTCCGCTTCGCCTCCGTCTACCGCTCCTTCACCTCCGCCGACGATTTCGAACGCGAAATCCACCACATGCGCACGGCCCGCGCCGAAGCCGCCTCCGCCGACTGACCCCACCCACCCCCGAACCGCCGAGCGCACCAGCCCTCGGCGGTTCGCTCATTCCTGCGGTCGGTGTCGCGCCTCTATCGACGGGCACCGATAAGAGCGGAGCGCTGCGGGACGCGGTTACCGGCGGATGGTGGAGATGGCCTTTTCGATGCGCTTGACGGAGATGGGGTAGGGGGTGCCGAGTTTTTGGGCGAAGAGGCTGACGCGGAGTTCTTCGATCATCCACCAGATTTCGGCGACGTCCGGGGCGTGTTTGCGGTGGTCGGGGAGGGCGTTGACGAGGCGGTCGTAGGCGGTGAGGGCGCGGTCGACTTCGGCCATGCCCTGGCGGTCGCGGGTGGCGGAGGCGGGGAGGGCTTCCAGGCGGGTGGCGGCGGCGTGCAGGTAGCGGGGGACTTCGCGCAGGCGGGTTGTGCCGAATTCGGAGATGAAGCTGGGGAAGACGAGTTCGTCGAGTTGGTGGCGGACGTCGTCGGCGATGTCGGCTTCGCGGGTTTCGGCGAGGGCGGAGGAGACGCGGTGTGCCGCAGCGAGAATCGGTACTGCGAGGCGGACCAGGCGGGCGACCGCGGTGGACAGTTGCGGGCGGACGGCGGCGACCAGGGCGTTGAACCGCTCTGGGTCGTTGACGGGGCCGCCCGCGGCGGTGATCAATTCGTCGGCGGCCGCCGCGCGGCAGTCCTCGACCAGGGCGTCGAGCGAACCGTAGGGGTTCTGGCTCAGGGCGAGGCGGTCGGCGGGCGGCAGGCCCGCGGTGACAGTGCGTGGCGAAGTCGGGATGGCGTGCAGGACAAGGGTTCTGGTGCCCGCGCGCATGGCGGCGGCCTGCTCGGCGGGGGAGCTGAGCACGCGCACGGCGACGCCTGCGCCTTCCGGGACCAGCGCCGGGTAACCGGTGACGGTTTGGCCGGCCACTTGGCGGCGCACGGTCGGCTCGACGGTGCCCAGGGATTCCGAGGTCCACACGGTGGCTGCCGAACGTTCCGCGCCCGCGGTGGCGCGCGCGACGGATTCGGAGACCTTGTCGGCCAGTTGGGATTTCAGCTGTGTGAGGCTTTTGCCCTTGGCCAGGACCTTGCCGGTGCTGTCGACGGCGGCGAAGGTCATGCGTAGATGATCCGGCAGCGCCGCGGGGTCGAGTTCGGCGGGGGAGATGGTAGTCGAGCCGAGGCGCGACAGTTCCCGGGCCAGACCGGTGCGCAGGGGTTCGGCGCGCGCGGTGAGCGCGGCCAAGGCGGCGGCGGCGAAATCGGGAGCCGGAACCACCATGCGGCGCAGGGCTTTCGGGAGCGTCTTGATCAGGGCGGCGGCGAGTTCTTCGCGCATGCCGGGCACCAGCCAGTCGAAGCCGACCGGGCGGACATGAGCCAGCTGTTCGACCGGGATGCGGACGGTGACACCGTCGTCGTCCTGACCGGGCTCGAACTGGTAGGTGAGCGGGAAGCTCAGTTCGCCCTGGCGCCAGGCGTCGGGGAAAGCGGTCGGGTCCAGCAGCGCGACACCGTCGTTGACGACCGTCGACTTCGAGAACTCCAGCAGCGCTGGGTCTTTGCGCCTGGCTGTCTTCCACCAGCTGTCGAAATGGCGGACCGAGACGATGTCGGCGGGAATGCGCTGATCGTAGAACTCGAACAGCACCTCGTCGTCGACGAGGATGTCGCGGCGGCGGGCCCGGTGCTCCAGATCGGCGACGTCGTCGAGCAGTTCCCGATTACGGTGGAAGAACTCGTGTTTGGTCTGCCACTCGCCTTGAACGAGGGCGTGGCGGATGAACAGTTCGCGCGAGACCTCGGGGTCGATGCGGCCGTAATCGACCGGCCTGCTCACGACCAGCGGGATCCCGTACAGCGTCACGCGTTCGTAAGCCCGCGCAGCACCCCGCTTCGACGACCAATGCGGCTCGGAGTAGGTGCGTTTCACCAGATCCCCGGCCAGCTGCTCGGCCCACTCCGGCTCCACCCGCGCGGCCATCCGGCCCCATAATCGGGAGGTCTCGACCAGCTCCGCCGCCATCACCCAGCGCGGCGGCTTCTTCGCCAGCGAAGAGCCCGGGAAGATCATGAACTTGGCGTTGCGGGCACCCAGGAACTCGCGCGATTCCGCTTCCCGCACACCGATATGCGAGAGCATGCCCGCCAGTAGCGACTGGTGGATCGCGGTGGAATCCCAAGGCATGCCGTCGGATTCGCCGACACTGGTGGTCAGTGGGGACGAGGTGCTCTCCGCCGCCCAACCTAAGCCCCGCGTGATCGTCCGCAGTTGCCCGTGCAGGTCCTGCCATTCTCGGATCCGCAGGTAGTGCAGGAACTCGTCCCGGCACATCCGCCGGAACTGGTTGGACGACAGCGACTTCCGCTGCTCGGTCAGATAGTCCCAGAGTCGCAGATAGGCCAGGAAATCCGACCCGTCCACCACGAACCGGGCGTGCTTGGTGTCGGAGGCCTGCTGATGCTCGGCCGGACGCTCGCGCACATCCTGAATCGACAGCGCCGCAACGATGATCAGCACCTCGGCCAGACAGCCATTGCGCTGCGCCTGCACCAGCATTCGAGCCATGCGCGGGTCGACCGGCAGCTGCGCCATCTCGCGGCCGATGGGGGTAAGGGTGAGCGCCGCATCGGATTCGGCAGCGGGATCGGTCTCTTTGCGTCCGAGCGCGCCCAGCTCTTCCAGCAGCGCGATACCGTCGCGGATCGCCCGTTTGTCCGGCGCCTCCACGAACGGGAAGTTCTCGATATCGCCGAGCCCGAGCGCGGTCATCTGCAGAATGACCGCGGCCAGATTCGTCCGCAGGATCTCCGGCTCGGTGAAGGCAGGCCGGGATTCGAAGTCATCCTCGGAATACAGCCGGATGGCGATACCGTCGGCCACACGCCCGCATCGGCCGGACCGCTGCCGCGCCGAGGCCTGCGACACTTCCTCGATCGGCAGCCGCTGCACCTTGGTGCGCATCGAATACCGGGAAATACGAGCGGTTCCCGGGTCGACGACGTACCGGATGCCGGGCACGGTGAGCGAGGTCTCGGCCACATTGGTGGCCAGCACGACGCGTCGTCCGGTGTGCGGCTGGAACACTCGATGCTGCTCGGCCGCCGACAGCCGCGCATACAGCGGCACGATCTCGGTGCGGGCCAGGTTCAGGTCGCGTAAAGCGTCTGCGGTGTCCCGGATTTCGCGTTCACCGGAGAGGAAGACCAGCACGTCGCCGTCGCCCTCGTCGAACAATTCGCGCACCGCGTCACCGATGGCATCGACCGGGTCGCGGTCCACCACGCGGGTGTCCTCGTCGTCGTCCTCGGACGCGGAGGGCAGTTCCAGCGACAGCGGCCGATAGCGGATCTCCACCGGATAGGACCGGCCTGACACCTCGACAATCGGTGCGGGCGTGCCCTTTTCGTCAGCGAAGTGCCGGGCGAACAGTTCCGGGTCGATGGTCGCCGAGGTGATGATCAACTTCAGGTCCGGGCGGCGCGGCAGCAGCTGCTTCAGGTAGCCGAGCAGGAAGTCGATATTGAGGCTGCGTTCGTGCGCCTCGTCGATGATGATCGTGTCGTAGCGGCGCAGTAGCCGGTCGCGCTGGATCTCGGCGAGCAGGATGCCGTCGGTCATCAACTTGACCAGCGTGCGATCGGAGGCCTGGTCGGTGAACCGCACCGTGTAGCCGACGACATCGCCGAGCTCGGTGCCGAGCTCCTCGGCGATCCGCTCGGCGACGGTGCGCGCGGCCAGCCGGCGCGGCTGGGTGTGGCCGATGGTGCCGCGAATTCCGCGCCCGAGTTCCAGGCAGATCTTCGGGATCTGGGTGGTCTTGCCGGAGCCGGTCTCGCCCGCGACGATCACCACCTGGTGTTCGGCGATTGCTTTGGCGATGTCCTCGCGGCGCTGGGTGACCGGCAGCTGCTCGGGGAATCGGATCTGCGGTACCGCCGCCCGGCGCGCCTCGACCCGTAGCTCGGCGGCCTCGATCTCGGCCGTCACGCTCGCGAGTTCCTTGCCGCGGGCTCGATCCAGCTTGCGGCGCAGCCGGTACTCGTCGCGGAGGGAGAGGTTCGCCAGTCGGGTGCGGAGCTCGCGCGTTGCGGGGTCGGCTGTCCTGGTCATGGCATCGTCAAGCGTAGCGAACCCCGCATGCGGGCCGGTCGTCACCGGGCGCAATACCTGTCGGTAGGGATCGCCGATAGTGTGCTGCGCGGTGTTTCGGGCCGTCACAGCCGGGCGCGCTGTGCGATCATCGGCTGATGACCGCGAGCTCAGGCACGCCGCAGTGGATCCGGGGCCTTCGTATTGCCTTCGGTGTGCTGAGCCTTGTCGCCCTGGCCTGGATCCCGCTCCGCAATCTCGGCAACGACACCTTCTCCGCGGCGAACTACTTCAGCTACTTCACCATTCAGTCCAACATTTTCGCGATGGTCGTCTTGCTGATCGGTGGACTGCGTGACCCGCGCAGCCACCGGTGGCAGGTCATCCGTGGCGCCGCCACGCTGTACATGGTGATCACCGGAATCGTGTACGCGGTGCTGCTGGCGAACATCGACGTGATGCTGACCGACAAATGGATCAACGTCGTCGAGCATCGGGTGATGCCGATCGTGCTGCTCGTCGACTGGTTGCTGGTACCTGTCGCCTTGGCGCGGACCGCCGGACTGATCGGCAGTTGGCTGCTCTATCCCTTGCTCTACGGCGTCTACAGCTTGGTTCGTGGGCCGATCGTGGACTGGTACCCGTATCCGTTCCTCGATCCGCGTGAGCAGGGTTACGGCCCGCTCACCGTCGGGCTCGTCGTCCTCACAGCGGTGTTCGTACTGCTCGCGCTCGCCGTCGTCACGCTGGGCGCGGTTGCGAGTCGCTGGCGACAGTCCCCCGCAGCAGTCTGAGCAATCCCTGAGCGAATCAAACCGCCCGGGCCGCTGCCATACCCGTCGTGGGAGAATCGCCGGATGCACGCCGTCGAGGTGTCTCCGAGGTCCGTGAGCTCTCCGCGCTGGCTGCGGGCCCTGCGTATCGCCTTCGCCGTGCTGAGTCTGACGGCCCTGATCGCCGGGCCGGTGCAGCAAGCCGGGTCATATGGCTACACCCTGGCCAACCATTTCAGCTACTTCACCGTCCAGTCGAACATCCTCGCCATGGTGACCTTGCTGATCGGCGGCATCCTCGATCCGAGCGGCCGGCGCTGGCAGCTGTGGCGCGGCGCGGCCACGCTCTATCTGGTCATCACCGGGATCGTGTACGCGGTGCTGCTGTCGCACGTGGCGCTCGGCGCGGAACAGCCGTGGGTCAACGACGTCCTGCATCGGGTGCTGCCGATCGTCATGATCGCGGACTGGATGGTGGCGCCGTACGCGCTCGGTATCAGCGCGAAACTGGTCGGGACATGGCTGGCGTACCCGGCCGCATACGGCGCGTATACCCTGTTCCGGGGGCCGATCGTGAACTGGTATCCGTACCCGTTCCTCGACCCGCGCGGCCAGGGATACGTCTCCATGACGATCGGCCTGGTGGTATTGGGTGTGGCGTTCGCGCTGCTCGCCGTCGCCGTCGTCGCCCTGGGCGAACTGGCCGGCCGGTGGTGCGGCGCGGCGGAGTCCGACAAGCAGAGGTGGTTGGAATGACAGCGTTGTGGCATGGGTTCGCCGATATGGGTGCCATCGAGCAGGACGGTGCGTTCGTGGTGGCGCGCGGCGAGGGCGCCTACATCTACGACCAGGCGGGCACCCGCTATCTCGATGCCACCGCCGGCCTCTGGTTCACCAACATTGGGCACGGCCGGGGTGAGATCGCCGACGCCGTCGCCGCTCAGCTGCGCCAGATCGCGCACTACTCCAACTTCGGCGACTTCACCTCGCCCAGCACACAGCAGCTGGCCGAGAAGCTGTCGACCATCGCCCCGATTCCCGGCAGCAAGATCTTCTTCACCTCCGGCGGCTCCGACTCGGTCGACACCGCCGCCAAACTGGCCCGCCGCTACTGGCAGGAAATGGGCAAGCCGGGCAAGAAGATCCTGGTCAGCCGCCAGAAGGCCTACCACGGCATGCATGTCGGCGGCACCGCGCTGGCCGGTATCCCGGTCAACGCCGAGGGTTACGGCGATCTCATGGCCGACACCCGCATCGTCGCCTGGGACGACGCCAAAGCGCTGCTCGCCCTGATCGAGGACCTCGGCGCGGAGCATATCGCCGCGTTCTTCTGCGAACCCATCATCGGCGCCGGCGGCGTCTACCCGCCGCCGGAGGGCTACCTCGCCGAGGTTCGCCGCATCTGCCGCGACAACGACATCCTCTTCGTCGCCGACGAGGTCGTCACCGGTTTCGGCCGCATCGGCGGATCCTGGTTCGCCTCCTCGCGTTTCGACCTCCAGCCCGACCTGATGACCACCGCCAAGGGCCTGACCTCCGGCTACCTCCCGATGGGCGCCGTCTTCATCGCCCCCCACATCGCCGACCCGTTCTTCAGCGGCGGCGTCTGGTGGCGGCACGGCTACACCTACGGCGGCCACGCCGCCGCGGCCGCCGCCGCCCTCGCCAACCTCGAGATCATCGAGCGCGAGAACCTCCTGGACGAATCCAAGCGCCTGGAATCCACCCTCCACGAAAAGCTCGCCCCCCTGGCCGAACACCCCCGCGTCGCCGAAATCCGCAGCGGCCTCGGCGCCGTCGCCGCCATCCAACTGACCGACCCCGCCGAAGGCCTCCCGTTGGTCAAAACCCTCCGCACCCACGGCATCTCAGGCCGCGCCGCCGGCCAGGGCGCCATGCAGATCTCCCCGTCCTTCGTGATGACCGACACCCAGGTCGACGAACTCGTCGAAGGCTTCACCAAAGCCTTGGGCTAGCGACTCACCAAGATGACGTCGAACTGAAGCGGTACCAAGGGCCGTCGAAGGGCGTGTAGCTGGTCGAGGAGCTGTAGTCGCCGCCCTTCGATGACTTGTTCTGCGGGGCGCTGGTGGGGTAGTGGGCGAAGCCGACGCTGTTGAGGAAGCCGGCGGCGGTGCTGAATTCGCAGCCGTCCTTGGTCTTGTCGACGTTGGTGATGGCGTAGATGCCGATGCGCTGTTCGGTTCGGTTTTCCTGGCAGGTAGCGGCGGCTCGCTCCAACGCGCCCTTCGAGATTCGCCATGCGACCGTCTCGTGCACGCCGGATCCGAAGATGAGACCCGAGCCGATGACCATGATCGGCGCGATCAGGGTTGCGATGTAGGTGCGATAGCTGGCGAGGCCGACGATGCCGAAGGCGAACCACATAGTCCCCGCCGCCACCAAGAAGATGGCGCACAGCATGTAGTTGACGGGATCGCCCTCGCCTGCCTGGTTGAACAGCGTCGCCGCGAGACAGAGCGCCACGCCCGCCGTCGAGATGCCCATCCACACGAACCACCATGTCGGTGTCCGGCGGCGCGTCTGCGTGTATCCCCCCATAGTCATGCACACCAATATAAGTCCGCGGGCCGGACGGAAAGTCGTTCGCCCAGTTCAGAACTAGTCCCAGGGTTCCATGAAGCGGTACCACGGGCCACCGAGCGAGGTGTATTGCATGACAGCCGGTGGAGTGGCAGGAGCGCCGCCGGGGAGGTGGGCGAAGCCGACCCGATTGAGGAACCCGCCATCGGTGTAGAACAGGCAGCCGTCGGGGGTGCGCTGAACTCGAGTGATGGTGTAGACGCCTATCCGGCCGCTGTCTCCGTGCTCGTCGCAGGTCGAGGCCGCCCTGCCGAGGGCGTCGCGGGACGCCCACCAGGCCAGTTTCTGGGGAATCTCGGCCCAGGCGAGTCCCATTCCGGTAAGGACGATCAGCGGGGTGATCAGGCTCGCCAGGAAGGTGCGGTAGGCGAGCAAGCCGATGATGGTGATGATGATCCAGACCACACCGAGGCCCAGTAGGGCCAGCAGACCGAACAGCCCCACGAAGAATTCACCCTCCGTGCCCGTGTTCCACAGCAGCACGGCGTAGCAGAGCGTGACCAGCACCGTCACCGCATTGGTCGCGACGAGCCACCACTTGGGGCTGCGTCTCGTACGTGTGTTGCCCCCGGCCGTCATGATCACCAATATAGGTCCGCTGGAACAGGTTTCGTGCTCAGAGCTCCAGCGTCATGAAGATGCTGTGCGGGTCCTCGGTGTAGCCGGCGAAGGGGCCGCAGAAATCGAAGCTGTGGCGCTGGTAGAGGCGGACCGCGGGGGCGAAGAAGTCGGAGGTGCCGGTTTCCAGGCTCAGGCGCGCGTAGCCGCGGGCGCGGGCTTCGGAGATGAGGTGGGTGAGCAGCGTGGCGGCGATGCCGCGTCCGGTGTAGTCGGTGGCGGTGCGCATGGATTTGATCTCGCCGTGGGTGGGGTCGAGTTCCTTCAAGGCGGTGCAGCCGACCAGGGTGCCACCGTCCCGCGCGGCCCAGAAGGTGATCTCTGGTTTGCGGAGTTCGTCCAGGTCCAGGGCGTGCACGCTGTCCTCGGGGGAGTGGGCGTACATGTCGGCGAGGTGCTGGGTGAGCAGCGCGGCGATGTCCGGACCGCTGAGGTCGTCGACGGTGATCTGCAGAGGCGCGTGGCTGGACATTCGTCCATCATTGCCGAGCCGTTCGGCCGGATCGCACGGGGGCATTCGGTCGACGGATCGATGTGGCAGACCCTACTGTGAAGTCATATGCCCGCAGAGTGGCCGTGGAGAGCAGAGGAGGGTCGGGTGATGAAGTTCGCCAACCCGATTGGTACGGCGGTGCGGCGGGTGGCCGACGAGGCGTATTACGCCTCGCTCGCGGTGCGCGCCGGACTCGTAACACCCGAGCGGCCGGACCGGCTGGCGAAAATGGGTGCGGCGGTGGTGCGTTCGGGGATGATGGGCGGTTTGGTCACCGTCGCCGCGCAGCGCTACCGGAATCGCCCGGCCATCATCGATGAACTCGGCACCGTCACCTTCCGTGAACTCGACGAGCGCACAACGGCTTTGGCGAACGCATGGCGAGCGCGGGGTCTGCGCGACGGCGAAGGGGTCGCGATCCTGGCCCGCAACCATCGCGGGTTCCACTACGCGGTGTTCGCCGCCGCCAAGTGCGGGGCCCGAATCGTCTTGTTGAACACCGATTTCGCCGGCCCGCAGCTGCGTGAGGTGGTCAGCCGTGAAGGCACCGACCTGCTGGTGTACGACGACGAATACGCGGGCATCCTGGGCGACCTCGCGCCCGCCCGGGGCCGCTACCGGGCCTGGACCGACAAACCCGGCGTCGACACCTTGGACAACCTGATCGCGAGCGGAGCCCGCACGGCGCCGCGGCGCGCCACCACCTCGGCCCGGATCATCCTGCTGACCAGCGGCACCACCGGCACCCCGAAGGGCGCACCGCGCAGCGAACCGAGTTCCCTTGCCCCGCTGGGCGCGATCCTCGGCCGAGTCCCGTTCCGGGCCCGGGAAATCACCGAATGCCCTGCGCCCCTGTTTCACACGCTCGGGTTCGCGCACGTCATGATGGCGGTCGGATTCGGTTCCACGCTCGTGATCCGCCGCCGGTTCGACCCGCAGGCCGTCATCGACAGCCTCGACGAGAACGGTGCGACCGCCTTGGTCGCGGTCCCGGTGATGCTGCAGCGCCTGGTCGATTTGCCTCCGGAATCCCGTGCCGGAAAGAACCTTTCGCGCCTGCGCATCATCTTCGTCGCGGGCTCGCAGCTGGGTGCGGACCTGTGCCAGCGCGTCACCGAAGCTTTCGGCCCGGTGGTCTACAACGTGTACGGCTCCACGGAGGTGGCCTATGCGACCATCGCCACCCCGGCCGATCTCGCGGAAGAACCCGGTTGTGTCGGCACGCCCGCCCCGAGCACCACCGTGAAGATCCTGGACAACAACGGTTTCGAGCTGCCACCGGGCAAGACCGGCCGCATCTTCGTCGGTAACACCTACCAGTTCGAGGGCTACACCGGCGGCGGCGACAAGGACCGCATCGGCAAACTCATGTCCACCGGCGACGTCGGCCATTTCGACCGCGCCGGAAGGCTTTTCGTCGACGGCCGGGACGACGACATGATCGTCTCCGGCGGCGAGAACGTCTTCCCCGGCGAGGTGGAGGAGCTGCTCGCCGCCCATCCCGCCGTCGAGGAGGTCACCGCCTTCGGCGTCGAGGACCCCAAGCACGGCCAGCGGCTGCGCACGGTTGTCGTTGTGCGCGAAGGTCATTCGCTCACCGAAGACGAGGTGCGCGATCATGTGAAGCAGAACCTGGCCCGGTTCAAGGTCCCGCGGGATGTGCTGTTCGTCGATGAACTGCCCCGCAACCCGACCGGGAAGGTCCTCAAGCGCGTTTTGCGTGATCTGTGAAACCCTCAGACCATGCCTAGCATCCGCCGCATCGTGTGCCTCAGCTGAACGGGGTCCGGAACCGCGGTGCGAAACCACCCGTTGGGCGGCACGACCACTAACCCGGCCCGCTGATGTTCGACACAGTCGACGATGGCGTCGGCCACCGCCTCCGGGTCGGGCGCGTATCCGGGCGCGATGGTGCTGACGATGACGCCCTGTTCGGCGAGACCCCGATGCAGCGCCGTGCCGAGCCCGACTACCGCGTGTTTGGTCGCGGAATACACCGCCGCGCCCAGCGACGCGGTGACGCCGATGGCCGAGCCGATATTGACGATGTGACCGTGCCCCTGCTCGACGAACCGGATTCCCGCCAAACGGGATCCGGTGATCACCGCGCGCAGGTTGCAATCGATCTGGCGATCGGATTCGGCCTGCGATTCGGTGAGGAAGGTCCCGGTCGGCCCGATGTCGGCGGCGTTGACCACCACATCGAGCCCGCCCAGTCTGCGTTCGGCGTGGTCCAGGAATTCGGCGAACCGGCCGCCGTCGGTGACATCCACCGGTAGACCGACCACGTCGGCGCCGTGGATCCGGTTCAGTTGGGAGGTGATCGCGCGTACCTTGCCCGGATCGGCGTCGCCGATAGCGACCTCGGCGCCCGCGGCCAAGAAGGCCAGCGCGGCCTCCTTACCGATCCCGTAGGTGCCTCCGGTGATGGCGACTCGTGTTCCAGCAAGCGTCTTTTTCGGCATTGTGGTTTCGCCTACCTTGGTCTGCTCGACGATAGCTACAACGCTAGGCGTGCGAACGCACAGTTGCCATGCGATTACGGGTCATGACCTTGCGCAAAGCGGTCATATAGCGCACATCGGAGCGAAATCGCTTGGTATTTAGGGGTTTCGGCCACTGATCTGCGAACTTCGGCCACAGCTTTCCGGCCACACTTTCGAACTTCGGCCAGCGGATGCGCCGAGTTCGCGGGAGGTTGCCGAATCTTTGGGCGCCCAGCGCATTCGATGTTCGGCCAACGGCTTGCGGAAAGCGGCCATCCGCGACCACGATGTAGGCGTGGCCCACCTGTCGCCCGACCCCCGCTCTGCGACGCCGTCTCCCGAGGAGCGCCGGCGGTCGGTGGCGAATGCGGCGATCCTCGCCGACGTCGCACAGGCGCATGGCCTCACGTTGTCCGATTGTGTGCATGGCACCGGCATTTCGCCGGAGGCGGTCCGCACGCCCGGCGCGGAAATCGGTGCGGCCCAGGAGCTCGAACTGATCCGCAATGTCGTAACAGGGCTGGGTGATCCGCCGGGCCTCGGACTGGAGGCGGGCTTGCGCAGTCCGGCCACCGCCCACGGCGCGTTCGGGCTGGCGATGGTGAGCAGTCCCACGGTGCGCGCGGCCCTCGACGTGGCGGTCCGATACCACCGGTTGTCGTCCTACATGCACTACTGGCACACCTACCGCGGCACCGAAGCGGTGGTCTGTCTCGACGACAGCAATGTGCCCGAAGATCTGCGCGGATTCCTGGTCGAGTGGGAGATTTCGGCGATCCTGATGAACTGGATGATGGCCCTGGGGGCCCCGCCGCAGATCCTGCGCATCGAGCTGTCGGGTGGGTTGCGGACGCGGTTGGGGCCACTCCTGTCGGAGCAATTCGAGATCCCGGTGGTGGACGGCGCCGGCCCGCACACCGCCGTCATCGATGCCTCCGATTTCGACCAGCCGATGCCGTTCGCGAACCCGATGACCGCGATCCTGGTCGAGGAACAGTGCGCGGAGCTGCTGGAAAGGCGTGGCCTGCGGCAGGGTTTCGCCGGATCGGTGCGCGAGGTGCTGATGCGCCGCATCAACGGCCGGGTCACCCAGGAGGACGTGGCCGCCGCCCTGAACCTGAGCCTGCGCACCATGCGCCGCCGCCTCGCCGAGGAGGGCACCTCGTATCGGCAGTTGTGTGTCGAGACCTATGGCAGCCTGGCCGAGGATCTACTGTCCACCGGACTGACGGTCGAGGATGTCGCCTACCGGATGGGATACTCCGGGGCACCGAGCTTTTCGACTGCTTTCAAGCAGTGGCGTGGCATCTCACCAGGGCGTTTCGCGCGCGATGCGGTCAGCGCTCGGTCGCACGCCGTGGTCCGCTGACTCCGAAAAGCTGTGCCGCGGGCGCGGATGCGGACAAGTAGGACGACATCGTGTCCTTACTATGTCCGGCCAGAAACTTGCGTGTCCCGGCCAGCCGCGCGAAATCATAAGGCGGTGGCCTCATGGGAGTGGCGGCGCTCGGTCGCGAACGCGGCAATCCTCGTCGATGTCGCCGACGATCACGATCTGACCCGCACCGACCTGTTGCGCGGCACCGGAATCGATCCGGTGGTGCTGAAGACTCCCGGTGCGGAGATCTCGGCCGCCCAGGAGCTGAAGCTGGTGCGCAATCTCGTCACGCTGCTGGGAGATCCGCCAGGTCTGGGCTGTGAGGCCGGCGCGCGTACCAGGGTCACTACACACGGTGTGGTGGGCATGGCGATTCTCAGCAGCCCCACCCTCCGCTCGGCCCTGGATATCGGACTCCGGTACATCAGCTTGATGACCTCCTTCGCACGCCTGTGGCATGTCGACAAGGGTGACGAAATCTGGCTGTATATAGACGATTCCGACCTGCCGGCCGACCTGCGCTGCTTCCTGGCCGAACGCGACGTATCCGCACTGCTCACGAACTGGTTCCTGATGCACGGCGAGCCGCCTGCGTTCAAGCGCGGCGAAATGGTCGCCGTGCTGCAACCTCGGATAAAACCGCTGGTGGAGGAGTTCGGCATCCCGATCACCACCGCTGAGAATGTGCAGTTGGTAGTGATCGACACCAGCGACGTCGACAAGCCGATGCCGCACGCGAGCGCGATGACCTCGATGCTGTTCGAGGAGCAGTGCGCAGAACTCCTGCAGCGCCGCGGTTTATGCGAAGGCGTGGCCGGTTCCGTGCGCGAAGTGCTGCTGCGTCAGATGAACGGCCGGATCACCCAGGAAGACGTGGCCGAACGTCTGCACATGAGCCTGCGCACCATGCGCCGCCGCCTCTCCGAGGAAGGCACCTCCTACCGCAGGCTGTGCGTGGAAACCTACGGCGCTCTCGCCGAGGAACTGCTCGCCACCGGGCTCACCGTCGAAGATGTCGCCTACCGGATGGGCTACGCGGGGGCACCGAGCTTTTCGAACGCGTTCAAACAGTGGCGCGGTGTCCCGCCCGGCCGCTACGCGCGCACCTTCGGTGACCGGCAGCGGCCTGCCGTGCACCAATAATTTTGGCGCATACTGAGTTCGGCCAAAACCTTGCGAATCGCGGCCATAGACGAGAAGTATCGACCTGTGGCCTCATGGGAGTGGCGGCGGCCGGTGACGAACCTGGTGGTTCTCGCCGAGGTCGCCCAGGAACACGGTGCCGACCGGAACGAGATCCTGCGTGGCACCGGAATCGACCCTGCGGTTTTCGCAGAGCCAGAGGGGGAGGTTACGGCCGCCCAGGAACTCGCGGTGGTCCGGAACCTGGTCACCCGTTTCGACGATCGGCCCGGGCTGGGTATCGAGGCTGGTTTGCGCACCCGTCTCACCATGCACGGTGTCTACAGTCTGGCGTTGATGAGCAGTCCGAGATTGCTCGAGGCTCTCGGGGTGGTGACCCGTTATTCCGCATTGACGACGTCGTTCGGCCGGATGTGGCCCCAGGTCGAGGGCGACGAATACTCGGTCTTCGTCGATGACACCGACGTGCCGAGCGACCTGCGGGCGTTTCTGCTGGAGCGGGATATGGCGGCGGCACTGACCAATTGGCTGCTGGTGATGGGTGCCAAGCCGCCGCTGGTGCGGCTCGAGTTCGCGGGTGGATTGAGCTCCCGGATGGCGGCGATCTTCGAGAGCGTCGATGTACCGCTTATCGACCGGGCCGACCCGCATCAGCTGGTACTCAATCTCGCCGAGCTCGACGCGCCGATGCCGTTGGCCAGCCCGCTGACCGCCGCGCAATTCGACAAGGAATGCGCGGAACTACTGGAGCGCAGGGGTTTACACAAAGGCGTGGCGGGTTCGGTGCGCGAGGTCCTGATGCGTCAGATGAACGGCCGGGTCAGCCAGGAGGAAGTGGCCGCACTGCTGAATCTGAGCCTGCGCACCATGCGTCGCCGTCTCGCCGAGGAAGGCACCTCCTACCGCCAGCTATCCAGTGAAACCTATGGCAGCCTGGCCGAGGATCTGCTGTCTACCGGGCTGACCGTCGAGGATGTCGCCTACCGTATGGGTTACTCGGGCGCACCGGCGTTTTCGAACGCGTTCAAGCAGTGGCGTGGGATCTCCCCGGGCCGGTTCGCGCGGGAAGCCGCTACCCAGAGTCACAGATCCACCGTGCACCGCTGATCGAAATCCGCGCTCCCGCATGCGATGTTCGGCCAAAACCTTGCGAACATCGGCCATAGCCGGGAACTATGGACGCGTGGACCACTGGGAGTGGCGGCGTTCGGTGTTGAACTCGGTCGTGGTGGCCGAGGTCGGGGAAGCACACGGCCTGGGCCCGGACGATCTGCTGCGCGGCACCGGCATCGACAAGCAACTGCTCTCCGACCCGGCCGGCGAGGTCACCGCCGCGCAGGAACTCGCGCTGATCCGCAATCTGGTCACCCGGCTCGGCGACCCGCCGGGGCTGGGTATCGAGGTCGGCCTGCGCAACCGGCTGACGATGCACGGCGTGTACGGACTGGCGATTCTGAGCAGCCCGACCATGCGGGCGGCGCTGTCGCTGGCGGTCCGCTACATCGGACTGACGACCTCCTTCAGTCGCGCCTGGCAGGCCACCGACGGTGCGGAAGTGCTGGTGTTCTACGACGACACCGAGGTGCCCGGCGATCTGCGCGGCTTCCTGATGGAGCGCGACGCCACCAGCCTGGTCGTGGACTACGCGATGATCGGCGAAGGCCCACCGCCGCTGCGGCGGATCGAGGTCGCGGGCGGCTTGCACGCCCGGCTGCGTCCGATCTTCGAGCCGCAGGGCGTGGTCTGCGTGGAAGGGGCCGATCCGCACCTGCTGGTGTTCGACGGCGCCGGGCTCGAGCGCCCGCTGCCGCTGGCGAGCCCGCTGACGGCGCAGCTGTTCGAGAAGGAATGCGCGGAACTGCTGGAGCGCAGGGGATTACACCGAGGTATAGCCGGAGCGGTGCGCGAAGTCCTGATGCGCCGATTGCACGGGCGGGTCAGCCAGGAAGACGTGGCCGCCGGCCTGCACATGAGCCTGCGCACCATGCGCCGCCGATTAGCCGAGGAAGGCACCTCCTATCGCCAGCTGTGCGCCGAAACCTACGGCAGCCTCGCCGAAGATCTGCTGTCCACCGGCCTGACCGTCGAGGACGTCGCCAACCGCATGGGCTACGCGGGCGCACCGAGCTTTTCGAACGCGTTCAAGCAGTGGCGCGGAGTCTCCCCGGGCCACTTCGCCCGCAACTTCGCCGTGCACAGCCATCAGCCGGCGGTCGCTCGGTAGCCGCGCGACCGGCGAAATTCGCTGGCCGGGCCGATGCCGCCGCGGGTACGGTCGACTCTCCCGAACGTCGAATGGGGGAGGAAAAGGATGGAGGCAACGGTCACGGTAACCCCGGACCAGCTGCCGGAGTTGCTGCTGCACGTTGCTGTGGTGCGGCCGGTATTCCTGTGGGGCGCACCAGGTATCGGCAAGAGTTCGCTGGTGCGAGCGTTCGCCGAATCGCTCGGGCTGGAATGCGTCACGCTGCTGGGCACGCAGCTCGCGCCCGAGGATCTGATCGGTGTGCCGCAGATCGTCGGCGACCGGAGCCGTTTCGCGCCGCCGGAGCTGATCGCGCGACCCGAGCCGTACTGCCTGTTCCTCGACGAATTGAACGCCGCCACACCGGAAGTGCAGAAGTCGTTCTATTCACTCATCTTGGACCGCCGGATCGGCACCTACGAGTTGCCCGCCGGCTCGGTCGTGATCGGCGCCGGCAACCGGGCCACCGACAACGCGCTCGCCCGTCCGATGGCGTCGGCGCTGGTGAACCGCCTCGTGCACCTGCACCTGCGCCCTGATGTCGACGACTGGTTGAAATGGGCCGCGCTCAACGACATTCACCCCTGGATCGTGCGCTACCTGACCCAGCGCCCGGACCACCTGTGGTCCAAGCCGCCCAAAACCGAGGCCCCGTTCTCCACCCCGCGCGGGTGGCACATGCTCTCCGACGCGCTGCACTCTTGCGGTGACGATCTCGACGACATCATGCTCGAAGTGCTGTCCTCAGGGACGCTCACCGTGGGCCACGCGTCCGGGTTCCGGGCGTTCGTGAAGACCATCCGGCACGCCTACGATCTGGAGGCCGTGCTTAAGGGCGACGCGCAGTGGCCGCGTGAGCCGAGTGACCGGGACCTGCTGTACTTCCTATCCGAAGCGTTCCGCGCGCGGTTGATCAAGGAGCTTCCCGGTGCACGCGAACATGTTTCGCCCGCGGTACACCGATTCGTCCTGCGTGCCAAGACGATGCTGATCGAACTCGCCGAGATCTCGGTGGAATGCGCGCAATTGGTGATCGCCTCCGACGATGACGGACTGCCGGTGCTGCCCGCCTGGTTCCTCATCGAGGTGAGCCGCGACCTGCCCCGTTTGGCGGCTCGGCGCTGATGCGCGGCAAGAAACGCGGGCAAGTCGACCCCTGGGAACAGGCTGTGCGAGCGGGGTGGGCGGAAGCGCATTCGCACCTGGCGTTCCGGCACCTGCCCGAATCCCTGTATGTCCTGGACGAAAACACGCCCCGTGAGGTGTGGGCGCGGATCACCGGTGGCGGCATCGCCTATCACCCGAAGCGGCGCGCGGAGGCCGCGGAATGGGCGTGGGTGTTCGCGCACTGTCTGCTGCACGCCGGGTTCGGACATCTGGATCCACGAACCACGGTGCCGGGCAACATCATCGCCGAGCGGGATCGTGCTCGCAGCTGGGACACGGAGCAGGCCGAACCACATCCGGCCTACCGGGCGGCCTGCTGCGCCGTGGTCGACCAGTATCTGTTCACCATGAAGATCGGGCGCAGGCCTTTGGATTTCCCTGCGGCGCCGAATATCTCCGAGGAACACGAAACCGCTACCCGCTGGCGCGAATCCGCCGTGCCCGCCGCCTACCAGCGCGGTGACTGGCCGGACTTCCTGATCAGTAGCGTCGAAGCCGCAAAGCGGGCCGACTATCCGACCAGGTTCGCCGCCGGCCTCGGCGATGCCGCCCGCGCCGCCCTGGACACCGCGGGTGGTCAGCACACGAAAGATGGTCTGCGCCAGAAGAATCCCTGGGATCGGGCACTGAGCTGGTTCGTGTCCTCGTTCCCGTTGCTGGGTGCGCTGGCGGCCGGGATGAAGATCGTCGCCGACACCGATGTCGCTCGCGGTTGGGATATTTCGATCGCCGCGGTCAACGCCGAAGCGGGGGAGATCTACATCAACCCGCTCACCGGCTTCGACACCGAGCAGTGGCGCTTCGTCCTCGCCCACGAAATGTTGCACGCCGCGCTGCGGCACGGCGAGCGGACGAACTGGCGCGATTCCTACCTGTTCAATATCGCCTGTGACTACGTGGTCAACGGGTGGCTGGTGGAGATGAACGTCGGCGAAATGCCCGAGGGCTTGCTCTACGACCCGGACCTGAAAAGCTGCTCCGCCGAAGAGGTCTACGACCGGATCGCCACCGACATGCGCCGCCTGCGCAAACTCGCGACCCTGCGCGGACGTGGCCGCGGCGACATCCTCGGTGAACCCCTGCCGCACCCCGGCAGCGCCGGCCGCTATATCGACCTCGACGAGTACTACCGCAATGCCCTCGTCACCGGCCTCGCCTACCACCAGAACAGCGGACGCGGTTACGTACCAGCTGGTTTGGAACAGGCGATCCGTGCCCTCGACCACCCACCCCTGCCGTGGGACGCCGCCCTGGCCCGCTGGTTCGACGAACACATCCCCACCGTCGACAAGAAGCGCAGCTATGCCCGCGCCTCTCGCCGCCAGGCCTCCACCCCCGACATCCCGCGTCCGGCCTGGGTGCGGCCGGAGGAGAACGTGCGCCTCCCCACCTTCGGGGTAGTCCTGGACACCTCCGGCTCCATGGACACCCAGCTCCTCGGAAAAGCCCTGGGCGCCATCGCTTCCTATGCCACCGCCCGCGACGTCCCCCGCGCCCGCGTTATCTACTGCGACGCGGCCGCCTATGACGCCGGTTACCTCCCCGTGGACGAAATCGCCCAGGGCGCCCGCATCCGAGGCCGCGGCGGCACCATCCTCCAACCCGCCATCCGCCTCCTCGAACGCGCCGAGGACTTCCCGCCCGAGGGCCCCATCCTCATCATCACCGACGCCCAGTGCGACGTGCTGCGCGTCCGCCGCGAACACGCCTACCTGATCCCCAGCGGCGCCTCCCTGCCCTTCCATCCCCGCGGCCCGGTCTTCCGCCTCCGCTGATCGCCTGCTTCGCCGTGCGGAATCGGCAGGGCGGGAGTGGGTTACGGGGAAAGGGTGCCCTAAGGGGTGAGGGAGTGCGAGCATGGTGGGCGGGACCTCGATCGTTGCGATGAGAGGTGGTGGGTGTGGCGCACTTCGTGCAGGAATATGCCGCGTTGCGGTGGTCGGTGGTGGGTGCGTTTCTGGTGGCGTCGGTGATCGTGGTCGGGCGGTTGGCGGCTCCGGCGCGGTGGGCTGCCGGGAGGTGCGGTGGGTGGTCGGCGGCGGGAGAAGGGCTGGGCGGCAGAGAGTTCGGGGGCGGGCGGGTAGTGGTCCAGGGCGGGCAGCGTCGCTGGAACACGGCGGCGCGGGAGGTTATCGGTGACCCGTGCGGCAGGCCTGCCGGTGCGGATAGTGCACGCCGACAAGAGGATTCGGTGCCGTCGACGGTGTCAGAGCAGGACCGTGCGGTTCTGGCGGCAGGCGCCGCACATTACGAATCCGATGCCGCGCATCTACTCATGTGTTTGGTCATGCTGGCGATGCTCGTGTTTCCGGCGAGTGCGAATCCAGAGGCGCTGCGCGGAGTGCTGATCGCGATGACAGTAGTCTTCGCGGCACTGTTGGTAAGCCGGATCACGCAGTGGCGCAAAGGTTCCCGCGAACAAGTCGTCGCGCTCGGCTATCACCTGCTGGCAGCCGCGGCCATGTGGTACGCGATGTCGGGACACTCCGCGGCGGGGCATGCCGGGCCGATGCCGGTGGTCGCGTTCGGGCTCGCGGCGCTGTTCCTCATGGACGCGTTCGCGGTCGCGGCTACCGGTGGCCGGCATTTGCTCGGACACGCGTCCGGGCCGGTGCTGACTTCGGCGCTGGTGCCGCACGTCGTGATGGACCTGGGCACCGCCTACATGTTGGTCGGTGCGGTGCTCGCGTGAACGGCGGCGCGTTTGCCCGGCCCCTCGCCGGGTAACCGGCCGACGATTGGGAGGTACCACCATGACGGAGACACATAGTGTGCCGCCGACCGAAAAGCGGTCGGTCGCCGAACTGGTCAACGATGCCACCGAGCAGCTGAGCCGGCTGATCCGCGACGAAATCCAGTTGGCCAAGATCGAATTGCAGAGCAAAGGCAAACGGGTCGGGCGGGGTGCGGGCTTGGCCGGTGCGGGCGCCGTGCTCGCCTTCTATGGTGGCGCCGCGCTGATCGCGGCGATCATCTTCGCGCTGGCGATCCCGTTGAACGAATGGGCCGCCGCGTTGATCGTCGGTGCGGTGCTGCTGATCACCGGCGCCGTACTCGCGATGCTGGGCAAGAAGGACGTCCAGCAGGCGGTGCCGCCGGTCCCCGAGGAAGCGGTGGCAGGCGTCAAACGCGATATCGAAAGCATCAAGGACGGGAGCAAGCGATGAACGACAACCGGCCGAACCCCGGCGAAGCCGAAACCACACCGGCCCAACCGGCCGTCAGCGTGCCGGCGGACCCCGAAGCCGTGCGCGCCGACCGCGACCAGACGCGAGCAGAGCTGGGGCAGACCGTCTCCGAGCTCACCGACAAACTCGACGTCAAAGCCAACGCCCAGCGCAAGGCCGCCGAGGTGAAAGACAACGCCCGCCACAAGGCCGCCGAAACCGCGGACGCCGCCCGCGCCAAGGCCGTCGAGACCACCGAGACGGCCCGCGTGAAGGCCGCCGAAGCCAAGGTGACCGCGCAGGTGAAGGCCGCCGAAACCATGGCGGCAGCCGCCCGGAAGGCCGCCGAAGCCGAGGAAGCCACCCGGGTGAAGGCGGCCGAAGCTGCCGAGGCAGTGCGCCGCCAAGCCGCCGAGGCGCGGGTCACGGTGGAGGAGAAGACCGAACAGGCCAAGGCCCAGGTCCGGCAGCTTGCCGAAAAGGCCGAAGCCGCCGCGCCGGAACCGGTCGTGGAACGCGGCAAGCAAGCCGCCGACTTCGCCCGCCGCCAACCGGCGGCCCCGGTCACCGCGGCCGCGCTCCTGGCGGCCTTGGTGGTCTGGTTGATTCTGCGCCGCAGACAGCAGCGCTAGCCGAACGGCGAGGGCGATGCGTCTGCACAAGACCGCCCTCGCCCAGGCGCAGTGGGATCCGTCGGCTAGAGGTCGACGATGGTGTCCGAAACGACGCGGCCGCCCAAGCGGACCCAGCCGTCGGAATCCCATTCGGTGAAGATCTGCGACCCCTGGCCCTGGGTGATGGCCAGGCCGCGACGGAGCCGGGCGGTGATGGCGACCGCCGCCGCGCCGGTGGCCTCGTCCTCGGCAATGCCCATGGCGGGGGCGAACATTCGCGACCGCAGGTGCCCGCGGTGCTCATCGGTCCAGGTCCAGAAGTAGTGCTGCCCGGCCGCGAACTCCTCGGGCCGCAGCGCTGCCAGTTCCTCGGCGTCGGCGACCTGGTGGAAGGCGAAATCGGGAGCCCATTCGCCACGCGCGGTAATCCAGGTCAGGGTGTCGGCGTATTCGACCGACAGCGATCCGGCGGGCACCTGCAACGCCCGCACCGGTGTGCCCTGCTGCGCGAACCACCACGCGGTACCGACCGACGGGTGCCCGGCGAAGGGAAGTTCCACGGCGGGGGTGAAGATCCGCACCTTCGCGACCCCGTCGGCTGGGTCCTCGAGAAACACCGTCTCGCTGTACCCCGCCTTGGCGGCCAGCGCCTGCCGGTCCACCTCAGCGACCTCGGCCGCCCGCGCCAGACCCAGCTCGTTTCCGAACCGACCGACCGAATCGGTGAATACCCGCACGACCTCGACCCGCACGCCCATAGTCTCCACTCCTCCTGATGCACCGCTCAGCCCGGAGCCTACCGGCTGCCTGCACCTGCGAAAATGTCTCCGGCCCCATCCCTTTTCGGAACAGGGCCGGAGACCGGACCGACTACACCGAAGCCACGGCCAGCGTCTCGGTGGACTCCACCGCCTGGCCGACCCCGGCGACGATCGCGGCCACCCGCAGCGACTCGAAGATCACCTCACGCGAGACACCCGCCTCACGCAGCGTCTTCTCGTGCGCCTCCAGACAGTGCCCGCAACCGTTGATCGAGGACACCGCGAACGACCACAGCTCGAAATCGGCCTTGTCGACGCCCGGGTTGCCGATGATGTTCATCCGCAGTCCCGCGCGCAGGTCGTCGTAGCGGCCCTCCAGGAACGCTTTGCCTCGGTAGAACACATTGTTCATGCCCATGATCGAGGCGGCGCCGAGCGCGGCGTTGTACGCCTCCGCCGACAGCGTGTCGGCGGCTTCCTCGGCGATCTCACGCAGCGTGCTCGCCGACCGGGTCGCGGCCGCCGAAGCGAGCAGGGTGCCCCACAGCTGCTGCTCGTTCAGCACGGTGGTCCGGCTGATCGAGGACAGATTGAGCTTGAGGTCCTTGGCGTACTCGGGGAGGGAGTTCTTCAGGTTCTCAATGCTCATTCTTGATCAATTCCTTTGCGGTTCACAGATTTTGGATCAGTAGGACGGACTCAGACGCCGGCGGTCATCAGCTCACCGGCGTCGATCGTCGGGTCGCCCTTCTTCCAGTTGCAGGCACACAGCTCGTCGGACTGCAGCGCGTCGAGCACGCGCAGCACCTCGTCGACATTGCGGCCGACCGAACCGGCGGTGACCGACACGAACTGGATCTCGTTGTTCGGGTCGATGATGAAGGTGGCGCGATCGGCGACACCGTCGTTGTTCAGCACGCCGGCGGCGGTCGCGAGCTCACGCTTGAGGTCCGAGAGCATCGGGAACGGGAGGGTCTTGAGATCCTCATGCTGTGCGCGCCACTGGAAGTGCACGAACTCGTTGTCCACCGAGGCGCCCAGGACCTGTGCGTCGCGATCCTCGAATTCCTCGTTCAGCTTGCCGAACGCGGCGATCTCGGTGGGGCAGACGAAGGTGAAGTCCTTCGGCCAGAAGAAGACGATGCGCCACTTGCCGGCGTGATCGTCGGAGGTGATCTGGGTGAAGTAATCGTCAGGCTGCTGAGCGTCGACCTTCGACAGGTCACCGCCGATGACAGCGGTGAGGTTGTATGCCGGGAACTGGTCGCCAATGGTCAGCAGAGCCATGCTTGTCTCCTCGTCCTCTGGGGGATGGTCAGCCGGCGGAGCCGGCGGGGTGGGTAGAACACAGCGGGTGGGGGTTGAACACGGGATGTTTCAGAAGCGTGTGCCGAAGCGATCTTGCCTACGAGCCTGCGAAAGGTAAAGGTGATCGGTCGCACTAGACTGATAGGCGTGACTGATCAGACTTATCAGCCCACACTGTCACAGCTGCGTGCGTTCGTAGCTGTCGCGGAGTATCGCCATTTCGGTACCGCGGCAGCCCGGCTCGGTGTGAGCCAACCCACGTTATCGCAGGCATTGGCCGCGCTCGAAAACGGACTGGGGCTGCAGCTGATCGAGCGCAGTACGCGCCGAGTGCTGGTGACCGCGGAAGGCACGCGACTGCTGCCACAGGCGACGGCGACGCTGGAAGCAGCTGACCGATTTGTCGCCTCCGCCACCGGAGATGGGCTCGGCGGGACGTTGCGGATGGGCATCATTCCGACGGTCGCGCCCTATGTGCTGCCCGCGCTGCTGCCGGAGTTGCGGCGGCGGGTTCCGGCGTTGGCGCCGCAGGTCATCGAGGACCAAACCGCCCGGCTGCTGGACGGTTTGCGCACCGGGGTACTGGATGTCGCCTTGCTCGCGCTGCCTGCCGATGCCCCCGGGCTGACCGAAATCCCCTTGTACACCGAGGAATTCGTCCTGGTCACGCCGCGTGGTCACGAGTTGGCCGGGCGCGAGGACATTGCCGCCTCGGCGCTGGACACGCTGCCGTTGCTGCTACTCGACGAAGGGCACTGCCTGCGCGACCAGACGCTGGAGTTCTGCCGCTCGAGCGACACCCGGCCGGGCTCGGTCGGCGATACCCGGGCGGCATCGCTGACAACCGTAGTCCAGTGTGTCGCAGGCGGATTGGGTGTGACACTGATCCCGGAGATGGCTGTCGCGGCGGAGACCGCTCGCGGAACCCTCGATACGGCGCGCTTCGCGAACCCCGCCCCCGCCAGAGCCCTGGGGTTGACTTTCCGTGCGTCGACCGCGCGCACCGAGGACTATGAACAGCTAGCGGAAATCATCCGCGGGCAGCGTCCGGTATAGCCCGCAGTCAGGCGTTGACGGTCACCTCGTTGTTGATGGCCTCGCCGAGCCGGGCAGCGTGCCCGAAGCGAACATAGTCGTCGGTGTGGCGGCCGTCGAGCAGATAGCCACGCGCGAAAGCGATTGCTCCACCCCAGCTTTGGAAGTTCTCCGGCGACCACCAATCCTGCGCTTGCCGCTGGATCGCGACATCGACCAGGCTCTGCCCCCAGCGCAGCACCGCCTCCGGGCCGGTCAACGTGAAGTACTGCGACAGATCGGCGATGGAGCGCAACGGATTCCCCGGCGGCAACGCGGTGATCGGATCACCCGGCGCCGCGGACCAATACGTGGGGACGCCCTCGATATGGCGTTCCCCGGCGATGCCGTATCCGCCCGGGTTGGGATCGAGGCACCGCCCGGTCGGACGCAGCGGGTCGGCGATCAACGCGCAGGCCAGCACTTCCATCTCGGGCCGGTGCCCCTGCCCGATCTCGGCGGCGAGGTCGCCGGCGATGATCGCCCCCTGCGAATAGCCCGCGAGAATGACCCGGTTGCCGGTGCTGTGCACCGCTTCGATCAGCGCGGCGGTACCTGCCGCGCGACTGTCGGCGAAGGTGGTCTGCCGACCGTAATCCGCTGGGTAGGGCACCATTCGGGTGGTGAACCGGCTCGGATCGAGCACCTGCGCGAACGCATCGGTGACGGGATGACCATGCGGCGCCCAGGTACCGCCGACGATCAGGACGTCGATCATGCGGCACCGCCGTGCTCGAGCTTCTCCAGGCGGGTGCGGATATCGGCGATGGCCTCGACCAGCGTGAGGCCGTCCAGTTGCGGCCACCCCCCGAACTGCCCGCCGTCGCGTTGCCCGTGCCCGCACAGCTGCTCGCGAATGTCCTTGATATCGCTGCCGATCGGTCCGCAGAACGCGGTGATGAATTCCTGTATTCGATTGACTTCCGCCGCACTCATAGGTACGCCCCCTTCTATGAATCCTTGAACAGCCCACCGGAATTCGTCCATATCGATTCCGGCGGGGTCGATCTTTCCCTCGCTGCTGTATTCGCGGTGCGCCACACAATCGCCCGCGTCCCTGCCGATTCGGGCCAGAATCGCCGCCGCCCCACGCTGATACGCATCGATCTGCCGCGGCGTCCAATCGAACGGTTCGCACCCGCTCGACACCGCCTCGATCCCGATGGTGTGGAAGTTCGCGTCGTCGGTAGGCCAGCCGGGCCAGCTCCCGGGCCCGGCATGCCAGCACACCCCCACCGCGATCACCCGGTAGGTGCCGTCTTTCTCCAGAACCAGCTGCGCGAGCGGCCCGGCCAGATCGGCCCGCCCGTACTGCACGACCTGCCAATCATCGGGCCCACCACCGGCGGTGTGGTGGCACAGCACCCCGCGGATGTCCCGGAAGTCGCCATGCCCTCGCTCGCGCCACCCGTCGTGTTCGATCACGCGCAGGCCCGCGGCGCGCAGCACGTCCGCGAGCCAGACCGGATCACCGGTCCAGGACATGACAGTGCCGGGTCGCCGGGCCCTGTAATGGAATAGTCGAATTACGTTGACGCATAGGTCTACACATCCCCCCGGAAGATTTCGAGCTCGCTGCGGCGAACCGCATCGGTGAAAGGTCTATCACGAAAGACGCACGGCTACAGCTCAGTTGACGCATTGCCTAGTCCGACCCCCCGCAGGCCCGCGTGAGTTGTGCATCGACCCAAGACATCTGGACCGGCATCCCAGGTCGTAAAGTCCGGCTCGGCTATAACCGCGCGCACATGCTATGAGTTGTCTTGTGGCGGAAGCGAATATGGCGCGAACGGCGGGGACGCCCGACAGTGACGATCCGGTATGGGCGCGACTGAATGACCAGCTGACCTGGTACCGCGCCAAATCCCTGCGTGCCCAACGGTCCTACAAAACGATGAAGGTGGTGCAGTTGCTGGTCGGCGCGACAGTGCCGGTTGTCGCAGCCATTTCCGCGCCGCCGCTGCTGACCGCGAGCCTCGCGGCCGTCGTGGTCGTCGCGGAGGGTGCGGAGCAACTGTTCCAGTGGCATGCGAACTGGATGCGCTACCGCTCCACCACCGAATCCCTCAAACAGCAGAAGCACCTGTACCTCGCCGGCACGGGCGCCTATGGCGGCGACGATCGCCGACTGGTGCTGGCCGAACGGGTGGAGCGCATCCTGTCGCAGGAAACCAGCGCATGGCTCACCGACACCGAGCGAAGTAGTCAGGCGCCACAGAAATAGTCTGGCAGGGGAGGGGCAGGGCGATGACGCGGATTTTCCTCAGTCATTCGAGCAAGGACAACGCGGCGGCAATCGCCTTGCGGCAGTGGCTGATCGAGCAAGACCCCGGGCTAGCCGAGGACATCTTCCTCGACTTGTCCCACGAAGCGGGCATCCCAGCGGGCACGCGCTGGAAAGAGGCACTGGTCCGCGCCAACGAACGCTGCGAAGCGGTCATCTGCCTGCTCTCGGCGAACTGGCAGGGTTCGCGCGAATGTGTCGTCGAGTACCGCACCGCCGAAAACCTCGGCAAACGCATCTTCAGCGCACGCCTGGAACGCCTGACCGAAACCGACGTCACCCGCGAATGGCAGCGCTGCGACCTGTTCGGTGCCGGGCCACACACCGAAATCGCGGTCGCCGGTTACGATCCCGTCTCCTTCCGCACCGAGGGCCTGCAGCGATTACTGCACGGTCTGCGAACGGCAGGCATCGGTGCTCAGCATTTCCCGTGGCCCCCACCGCAAGACCCCGGCCGCTGCCCGTATCGCGGCTGGCAGCCATTCGAATCCGCAGACGCCGCAATCTATTTCGGTCGTGACGCGCAGATTGTGCGCGGCATGGACTTGCTGCGCGGAATGCGCACCACGGGCAAACCTTCGGTCTTCGCGATCCTCGGTCCGTCCGGCACCGGGAAATCCTCCTTCCTCCGCGCCGGCCTGCTACCCCGCCTGTCCCGCGATGACCGTCAGTTCGCCGTGCTCGACATCGTGCGCCCGGAGCGCGCGGCACTGACCGGAGCCCACGGACTGGCAGCCGCGATCCACGCGACCCGCACCCGGCTCGGCCTGAGCGGCACCTCACTCGGTGACATCAAATCCGCACTGCCACATCGGGTCGACCTGGTCCGGGAGTGGCTGGGGGACATCGTTCAGGCCGCCCACGCTCGCCTGTTCGATTCCGCGGAAGCTCAGCCCACCCTGGTGCTGCCCATCGACCAAACCGAGGAACTGTTCGGAGCGGACGCCGGTGTCGAGGGCGATCAACTACTCGACCTGCTCGCCGAACTTCTCACCGGCCCCGACCGGGTCCCGCTGCTGATCGCCCTGACCATCCGCACCGACCGCTATGAACTGTTCCAAACCGCCCCGCAACTGGCCGACGTCGAAACCCTCGTCTTCGATCACCTGAAACCCTTACCTCGCACCCGGTTCCGTGAGGTGATCACCGGCCCGGCCGCCCGCGCCACCGCAGCCGGTCACCGCCTCGAAATCGAGCCCGCCCTGCTCGACAAACTCGTCGCCGACTGCACCGACGGCGCCGACACCCTGCCGCTGCTGGCCCTCACCCTCGCCCGCCTGCACCAGGACTACGGCGACGACGGGGTGCTGAGACTGGACGAGTACGTCGCCATGGGCGGGATGAGCGTCGTGGTGCGGACGGAAATCGACGCCCTCCTGGCCGGCCGGCCCGCTGAGCGCCGTAAACAGTTGAAAGTCCTTCGCACCGCGTTCATTCCATGGCTGGCAACGGTGAACCCGGAAAACGATCAGCCCCTCCGCCGCATCGCCCGCTGGAGCGACCTCCCCGCCGAAAGCCACGACCTGATCGACCGATTCGTCGACGCCCGGCTCATGGTGAAGGACCACCGCAACGGCGAAACCGTCGTCGAAGTGGCGGTGGAAAGCCTGCTGCGCCAATGGGACGAACTCGCCGCGTGGTTACGCGCAGAAGCCGAGGCCCTGAAAGACGCCGACACGCTGGAACAGTCGGCCCTCGCCTGGGATCGCAACGAACGCGATGACGCCTGGTTACTCCACGGCACCCGGCTGGTCGAAGCCGAAACGCTCACCGCTGCCCCAGGGTTTCGCGAACGCCTGCAGCCGGCCCGCACGTACTTGGCCGCGTCCCGGGTGCGGGAGAACGAACTCGCCGAAGTGGAAAAGCAAAGGCAGCGCGAGGAATTGCGGGTTGCCAAGGAGCGACAGGAGGCCGCGGAGGCGCTCGCGGCCGCTTCGTCGCGGGCGGAACGAGAAGCGCAGCAGTACGCGGAGGCCATTCGCAGCAGATCCCGCGGTCTACTGGCGCTCGCGGTGATATCGCTGGTGATCTCCATGGTTGCGGCGATCGGTTTCGTTCAGGCGCGACAAGCCCGGGACGAGGTCGAGACGCGGTCCCGCGAAGCGACTGCGCTGCAACTCATCGCGCACAGCAAAGCCATGGTGAGCGGTGCACGCAGTGGCGGGCCCGTCCTGGCGTCCCAACTGGTCCTCGCCGCGCTCGAGTTGTCCTCGCACGAGCGGGTGCGAGCCGCAGCGGTCGAATTGCTCTACATGAGTCCGGATCTCCGATGGATGAACGAGTCGGAATCGATCCACCGCGTGACGTTCAGCCCGGATGGCACCCGGGTTGTCGTGGCGGGTACGGACGGGAAGGTAGGTGCCTTGGACGCGCATACCGGCCTGGCCACCGGTGACGCATGGACCGGCGCGGCCGGTCCCGTCATGGACTTCAGTGCTGACGCCACGCGGGTGTTGTCGTGGGCGTCGGACCTGCGGATGTTGGACACCCGAACCGGACAAATCCTGAGGCAACCCCTGGAAGTTCCTGACCCCCTGGGCGATATGGCGCTGAGCCCAGATGGTCTGCGTATCGCCTATCAAGATCGTGAGGGGTTGATCCGGGTTGTGGACAGTCTGACGGGTCAACGAGTGGGCGTGGATATGACCGGCTCCCGCTATGTGATGAACCGTTTGGAGTTCAGTCCCGATGGCAGCCGTATCGCCTCGGTCGGCAACGGGGTACGGGTGTGGGACATCGGTTCCGGGAAAGTCGTGGCGACTGTCGAGGATGCGACCGGGGTTCGATTCGAGAGCAGTGCCTTCAATTCTGACGGTAGCAGGATCATCATCGGTGCGGACGACGGTTCGATCCGGGTCTGGGATGTTGATGCCGATCAATCCATAGGTGTGCGAACAGAGGGGCACACCGGATCCGTCAGTGCTGTTGCCTTCAGCCCGGATGGCAGGCGAGTCGTATCCGGTGGGAATGACGGAACGATTCGCGTGCGGCAGTTGGTAGCGCGAGATGAGCACACGGTAGGTGTACTTTCGGCCGGTCAACCGTTGACTGGTCACGTCGGTATGGTGCGGACGGTTGGATTCGCCCCGGATGGCATGCGGATTGTGTCCGGCGGAGCAGACGGGACGGTCCGGATTTGGGAGCCTCCATTGGAAATGTTCTCAGTCGAGGGAGCGGAGTACCTCGCACGGAATATATGGTCTGTGGCCTTCAGCCAGAATGGCGAGAGGATGGTCACGGGTGCGGGCAACGGCACAGTACGCGTGTGGGATGCGCGAAATGGCCGGCCCGCAGGTCCGCTCCTCGGCGTGCGAAACATCGACCCGAGCAACGAGGCCGTGGCGAAATACTTGGCGGTCAGTGCTGACGGTAAGAAGGTTGCGGCCGCGTCCAACGACGGATCGCTCTATCTCTGGACTGCCGATACGGGGACCCTCGTCGCGGGGCCGGTGAAGGTTCCCGGCGGAGCCTTGCACGACATCGCATTCAGCACAGATGACCAACTGCTGGCCGCTGTGCAATCGGGCGCGTCGGTCCAGGTCGTCGCGGTCGAATCCGGGGAGCCGATCGGCGACCCGCTGGCAGATCACGCCGATGGCTTGGACGGGGTGAGGTTCAGCGAAGACAACAGGTCGATCGCCACAGTCGATGGCGTCGGTGCAGTGCGGATCTGGGATGTAGGGACGGGACGTCGTAAGGGGCAGCCGATCATCCCGGGTCCTGGGCTGGGTTTCCGCAGCGTCAGTGCAGACGGCGAGCGCGTTGCCCTTGCCGGAAGCGACGGCCGGCTGTGGGTGTGGCAGGTGGAGACCGGTCGTGTGGTCGTTGGACCGCTTTCCGGCCACATCGGATATGTAGCCGAAGCCGCCTTCAGCTCGGACGGCAAGTGGCTGGCGACGGTCGGCATGGATGAAGCAGTTCGACTGTGGGATATGCGGACCGGGGGGTCGATGGGCAGCTCGCCACCCAAACCATCCCTGTACGCGAATTCACTGTCTTTCAATCCAGACGGCTCCACATTCGTTACGGCAGGGTTGGACGGTATCCAGATTTGGCGGATGTACGACGCGGTGGCGGCAGAACTCTGCGCCAAGCTGACCTCGAATATCAGCCGGAAGAATTGGCGTGAATGGATTCCGCCCGATATCGGATACCGGCAAGCCTGCCCGGATCTTCCGATTGCTCCGGATGGATCTTGAGCTGAGGTATCGACTACTCGGCTCACCCATGATCGCGCGCGCGGATTCGGGTAGCGGTGATTCGGGCGGCGGTGCCGATACTGGATGGGCGCGGACCTATCTGTACCGGAAACCCTCGGGGAGGGACGGTTGATGACTCGGACTTCGATCGATCTCGATTCATTGACCGGCCCACCACCGTCTGGGACGCTCAGCTTGTGCGGATACATCACCTCAACTGCGGCACCATGTCGATGGGCGTGGTCGACCACTGCATCCTCGTCGACACCGGCGCCGGCCTGGTGCTCGTCGACACCGGCTATGGCCTGGGCTGCGTGCGGGACCCCGGCCGCATGATCGGCCCCGCCCGATATGCTTTGGGCGCCAAGCTGATCGAGCATGAGACCGCGATCCGGCAGATCGAAGCTCTGGGCTACGACCTCGCCGACGTGCGCGACATCATCGTCACCCACCTGGATCTGGACCACGCGGGCGGACTCGCCGACTTCCCGCACGCGACCGTCCACGTCCACGGACCGGAACTGCGGGCCGTCACCGAACCGAAGACACTGTCGGAACGGCTGCGCTACCGCAAACAGCAGTGGTCGCACGAACCGAAGTGGCTCGTCAACGAAACCGGCGGCGGCACAGACTGGTTCGGCTTCCGCGCGGTTCGCGACCTGCCGGGGCTGCCCTCGGAGATCCTCGTCGTCCCGCTGCCCGGCCACACCCGCGGCCACGTCGGCGTCGCCGTCGACACGGGCAACGGATGGCTGCTGCACGCCGGCGACGCCTTCTACCTCGGTAGCGAGATCGACCCGGTGCGCCCGCACACCCCACTGCTCTGGCGGCTCTACGAAACCGGCGCCATCGTCCCCCGCGCCTACCACGAAAACCGCCGCCGCCTGGTCGAACTCAACCGTGCTCACGGCAGTGAGATCACCATCTTCTGCTCCCATGACCCCAGCGCCTTCCGCCGCCTGTCCGCCTGAACGCGTCTGCCCCTACTCACGGCGTCTGTTGCAGGTTGCGCAGGTGCCGGGGTCGCGGGCAAGGTCGAACAGGTGGCGAGACTGGGTGGGCGGCTCGATCGGCTGAGTGGTGACGGGGATGTGCTGTTCGTCTATGGGACGCTGCAGTTTCCGGAGGTCCTGACCGTGCTGCTCGGGCGCTGCCCGGAGCGGATACCGGCGCAATTGCCCGGCTGGCGGGTCGCGGCGTTGCCGGATCGGGTCTATCCCGGGTTGGTGCCGGATCCTGCCGGGCTGGCTCCGGGGGTGCTGCTGGCCGGACTCGGCCCGGACGACTGGGCGATCCTCGACCACTTCGAGGACGACGAATACGACTTGCGTGCAGTTGATCTCGCTACCGGGCAGGCGTGGACCTACGTGTGGACCGCGGGCGTCATGCCTGAGCTCTGGCACTCCGCCGACTTCGCCTCGACGCAGCTGGCCGCTTTCCTTCCGTGCTGCGAGCAATGGCGGCTTTGAGCTGCATGTTTGAGTTTTGAGACGACCGGTCGTATATTGATCGCATGGCTCGACCCCGACGCAGCGACGACACCCGCCAGCTCCTCGTAGAAGAGGGCGCGGCAGGGTTTCTCGCCAACGGCTACCACGGCACCGGCATCAAGCAGGTGCTGGACGCGGTCGGCGTTCCGAAGGGGTCGTTCTACAACTATTTCGACAGCAAAGAGACATTCGGCCAAGCCGTCATCGACCATCACTCGCTGTGCATCCAGCGGAACCTGGCCGCCACGCTCGGCCCCGCTCCGGATCCGGTCTCCGGACTGAAGGCCTTCTTCGGCCGGCAGATGGACGAGTTCATCGAATCCGATTACACGGGTGGATGTTTGATCGCCAACCTCGGTGCGGAACTGGAGGGTAGCGAGGTGCTGCGCGAGTCGCTGTCCTCCGCGTTCCGGATCTGGCGTGACGGGGTGGCCGAGGCGCTGCGCGAGGCCCAGGAGCTGGGCACGATCCGCGCCGACATCGACGCCGTGGAGCTGGCCGACCTGCTGATCGAATCCTGGGAGGGTGCGGTGATCCGGATGAAGATCGATCGCACCCTCGAACCGCTGCACAAGTGTTTGCGGCGACTGCTGGACGACTACTTCCGACCCTGAGAACTCGGCCCACCGAGGGCCGAATTCGACTTGTCCATTCCAAGACGACCGGTCGTATCCACTGATGAAGGAGAGAAACATGTCAGCGAAAACGGTCATCGTGACCGGATCCTCGAGCGGGATCGGCCGCGACATCGCCAGGGCATTCACCGCCCGCGGCGACAACGTGGTGCTGCACGGGCGCGACGCGGGAAAGCTCGCCGCCGTCGCCGCCGAGCTCGGCGCACCGGATCAACTCGCCCAGGTGGTCGGCGATATCGGTTCCGCCGCAACCGGATCCGAGCTGGTAAGCACCGCCGTCGAACGCTTCGGCCGCGTCGACGTCCTGGTCAACAACGCCGGAATCTTCGGCGCGAAACCCTTCGTCGACGTCACCGAAGCCGACCTCGACACCTATCTCGACGGCAACCTGAAGGGCACCTACCTCACCACGCAGGCGGTAGTCCGTCAGCTCCTGAGCCAGGGCGCCGGCGGCAGCATCGTCAACATCGGCACCGTCCTGATCAACCACGCCCTCGCCACCCTGCCCGCCTCCGCGGCCCTGATCAGCAAAGGCGGCGTCCACGCCCTCACCACCAGCCTCGCCGCCGAACTCGCCGCCCACCGCATCCGCGTCAACGCCGTCGCCCCCGGCATCATCCGCACACCCCTCTTCGGTAACGGCGACGAATCCGCCTCCGGCCGCCTGGCATTACTCGACCGCATCGGCGAAGTCTCCGAAACCACCTCGGCCGTCCTCTATCTCGCCGACGCCGAATTCATCACCGGCCACATCCTCCCCGTCGACGGCGGCTACATCTCCGGAAGGGCGGCGTAATGCCATACGTCAACATCAAAGTCACCGACGAAGGCGTCACCCGCGAACAAAAAGCCCAACTGATCAAGGGCGTCACCGACCTCCTCCAAAACGTCCTCGGCAAGGACCCCGACACCACCTTCGTCCTGATAGACGAAGTCGCCCTGAGCGATTGGGGCGTCGGCGGCGTCGACGTAGAGGAGTGGCGACGGCGCAAGTCCTGAGGCGACTGGCCGATCTTCGGCTACGAGTCTGGCGGTCTGAGCACGACCCAATAGCGGCGAGCAGGGCCGTGCTCGGTATCGCGGATGCCTTCGAGCATCCCACCTTGGCGCTCAATGGTTTTCGCTGAGGCGGCGTTGTCAGCCGCACAGACGATCAGGACGCGGTCCATGCCCGCGACGCGTGCTTCGTCGAGCATCCGGCCCAGCGCCCAGGTGGCGAGCCCGCGTCTGCGCGCGGATGGGCGGATGCCGTAACCGACCGGCCCGCCGCACGAAGTCGGTGACGCTGTGCCGCAACGCAATTCCGCCGAGCACCCGGGCACCCTCGACGATCCACCGGTAGGTGCAGCCCTCTGCGCCCGTATCCGAGGTCAGCCGCCGGACCCAGGTGCTGGCGACGATCAGGTCGGGCATATTCGGACGATATCCCTCGGGGCGACCGGATCCGTGACCGGTTTGGCGACACCGAGCAGGCACCTCCACTCGTGCTCGTCGCTAATGCAGGGCAAGCAAATTGGCCGAGTCGGCAGTCAGCGAGGTTCGGTCCGCAACGAGTCCAAGGCAGCGACGGATCTGACGCGAGACCATCCGAATGCTCGACTGACGTCCCCCGGTTTTGCGACGATCATCGTGTCGACGAACTTGGCGACGGCCCGGCGGTCACGTTCCACACGGCTGCCCTGTGCGGGTACCGAGAATGCACGCGCTGTGAGCTCCAAAATGCAGCTGGCCCAGCCTGGCCCGTCTTCGACGCCGTAGTTGGTTATCAGTAGCTTACGGCCCAGCTCAGACAAGGCACGCTCGAATTCCTTGCCTGATAATCCGAGGTCGGCGCGTGCGATTCGCGTCGATGTCGGCCCACTATCGGCCAAAAGAAGCCCAAGCTGGTGCGCTTCTTGTGACAGGTCCGGTGCGGACACCACGTCCTCCTCTGCGCCATCGAACTCATAGAGGTCGGCCAGCAGTTCGGGGGTGAGAAGTGTCTGCTTCCCCGCGATGTAGCGGCCCAGCCATGCCTGCCCCTTGCCCGAGAGCGTGTCCTTCCATGTCCACATCGCTTCAATGTCATCTCCCCAACCCGATGGCCGGCGAAGCACCGATTCGTCCCGTGAAGCCTCGCGCAGGGAGGGGTAACGCACGGTCTTTCCGCCAAAGAGGAGAGAGAATCCGACATCATCCAGATAGTCCCTGGCCTCCTCGAGTGTGCGCAGCGGCAGTCCGGTTCGCCACCAGCGTTCGCGACGGGCCGCAGCAAGATCGTCTGTCATCGTTCTCCAATCCGATCGAGGGCACGCACTCCATCGCGCATCGGGCAGCAGCCAACCAGCTACGGCCAATGCCTGCACTTCCCCCCCGTCTTAGGCCGGCGCGCTCGTGATCGGCGGGCTCGGTTTACGGCGGAGGCGGCATGCGAGTGATGTGGTGTCCACAGGCCTGTGCCCGCCGCCCAGGCAACGTATGGCGATGTACGGTATGCGGCCGGAATATGAAATTCAACTGTTGCGGAATCTTCGGCCGCAGTACATGATCAAGGTTGTTCAACGAACCAATGGCCCTGGGGGCCAACATTTTTGGGGGGGACCCAATGCAAAACGGTTTATTTTCTGCTGCGCCTGAGAGGGTGCCCGAGCCGGGCGCAACTCCGAAGGTGCAGGACACGCTCCTCGGTTCCGACGCCGGCGGCGATGTCGTCCTGGTCGATCCGGTCATGACTGGGCATGCGTTCAAAGAGGCCTGCCGGCGGCGCGGCCTGCCAACGATCTCCCTATACACGCTCGACGAGGAACTGCTCAGCTCCTTTGACCGTGATTACCGCGGCGGCGACCATCACGTGATTCATGCCGCCGATGCCATTCAGGCGATTGCGAAGGTGCCTGGATTGATTCGCGCCGTCGTGCCGACCACCGAGCCCTCGGTCGAGGTCGGGGACGAGCTCGGGGAATTGCTCGGTGTACCAAGCAATCCCAGGGCCACTGCATCGGCCCGCCGATGTAAGGCGGCTATGCGACGTCTGGCATTCGAGCGCGGCCTGCGTATTCCGGCGTTCGAGCTGGTCGGGCTGGACGATGTTGGAATCGCAGCGGCGCGAATCGGGTTCCCGGCAATCGTCAAGCCGCAACGGGGCGCTGGCTCGCACGGCATACAGATCCTCCCGGACGCGGACTCGGTGCCCGACCTTCCCAGCCAAGACCTGTTCGGCGGCGCCAACTCGGAGTGGCTTGTCGAGCGCTACGTCGGCGGCAGGGAACTGGCCGTCAACGCGTTCAGCCAGGACGGCAAGCATCGGGTCCTGGACATGTGGGAATACCGACAGCCCACTGGAGCTGATTACGACCAGCCGTATTGGGACCTCGTTCAGCTACGACTAGAGGATCCGGACTGGGCAACCGCTGAGAACTTCGTCATGGAAGTGTTGGATGCCTTCCAGGTCAGGCTGGGTCCCAGTCATACAGAAATCAAGATAGACGCTTCGGGACCCTGCCTCATCGAAGTGGCTAGTCGCCTGCCTGGTTCCCACACGACCGATCACTGGGAGCGCCACAGCGCTATCCGTCCATACGATGACACTCTCGCCGCGTACCTCGGCGAGGAAACCGGCCTACTGACGCGCGACTTGGGGTTCGACGCAGCACTGGCGATCTGTTGCCTGCGTAACGACGATCGACCCGGCATCTTGGCTGAGCTGGCCGGCCTGGACGAAGTCCTCCGTTTGCCGGGAGTGGATGCCGTCTATCCGTGCGTCGCTCCCGGAGACTTCGTTCCCTTGACTCGCGACCACGAGTCGCTGACCGCGTTCGTGCTAGTCCACGGACAGGACACCGCCGAGGTCGACGCCCTGCTCCGAACTGTCCGCAACAGCGTGCGATTGGAACTGAAGTGATCAATTTTCTGCCTGGAAGAACCCTGATGAAGTTCGACCGTCAGCTTCCTTTCTACAACTGGCTCTACCCGATGAAGGGCCAGGAGCTGGACACGGTCACGCACCATGAGTTCCACTCTGGGATCCGAACCAGTGGCGTACGTTCCCGGGCTCTCTATTTCCACATCCCGTTCTGCGACACCATCTGTACATTCTGCACGCTCAACCGAGGCCTGGGCAGCAGCGGAGACGAGCAGATCGAGGCATACGTCCAAGCCCTACTCAAGGAGATTGCCCTCAAGGGCAAGTACGCCGCAGCAACTTCGGTGCCGATCCGAGCGATCTTTTTCGGCGGCGGTACTCCGACGACACTATCCGCGAACCAGATCACCCGCATCGGCAGGGCGATCCACGATCATTTCGACCTCTCTGAGCTCCAGGAGTTCACCTTCGAAGCTGAGGTCAAGAGCGTTACTGAGGAAAAGTGCACCGCGATGCGCGACATTGGTGTCAACAAGGCGCGCTTCGGTCTGCAGAGCTTCGACCCGCTGTACCGCGAGCTCTTCAATATCACCGCGACGATCGAACAGGAACACGCTGCGGCCGAAATGTTCGCACGGTACTTCGATTTCACCAGCTTCGACATGATCTACGGGATGCATGGCCAAACGTTCGAGCAGTTTTCCCGGGACATCGAGTACGCGACTGGGATGGGCACCGCGACGATGGAGCTGTACCCGATCAGCAATGTCGTCACCCAGGTTCCGCTGCACCACTCCTACGCCCGGCGCGGACTCGCGCCACTGAGCTTTATCGACAAGATGGCGATGACCATCTACTTGAATCAGTATCTGCGTGCCTCCGGATTCCAGCAGCACAACGGACATGGCTTCCTGCGGCTACCCGATGGCCACAAGCCCGGTCCGCACTTCATCTCGCGCGACTACGTGAATCTCTACAACGCCCACACTTGGTCGCACCACGACGATGAGCTTATTGGTCTGGGTAACAGCGCCATATCGCAGATCGCGAATTTCACGGTGATGAACGACGATAATCGGACCACCTACGTGAAAAATCTCCTGGAGAACAATGAGGTAAAGATCAACCTCAGTGTCGGTGACGGCATCCCGTACGAAAGAGGAATCGTTCTTCATCTACCGTATTTCGGCTGGCTGGACAAAAGCCGCATTTCCTGGGAGCAGATCCCCGCCGAGCTCATCGACAAGCTCGGTCAGCTGGTTTCGGAGGGAATGCTGGAGGAAGACCACGCCGAGTATCGGATCACTGAGCTGGGCTGGATTTGGTACGTCAACATGATGTACTTTCTGTCACCTTTCTCGGATCAGAAGGTGCTCGACGAGTTCACTGCGCTGAAGCGTCGCACAAAGGGCCTCACCGACGGCGACGACCGCATGCTGCCGCTGCTGACGATGGGATCGCTCCGTTGAGTCAGCCCGCGCCCAATACTTCCAAGCCGCTGTGGCACCTGGACGGCCTACAGGCACTGCTCACTGCCGGATCGCTGCTCAACGCCATCGCGTTCTTCGCGGCAATGCCGTTCGCCTCGATCTATCTAGCTACCCATACACCTCTGTCCAACGCAGCAATCGGTGCCGTGGTCGGAGGGATCGCGCTCATCGGCTCGGTCGGCGGGGTGCTCGGCGGGGTTCTCGTCGACCGCTTCGGCGCAGTGCCGATGATGTCCTTGGGTTTGGTCGCGTACACCGGCATCTACGTCAGCCTCACAGTTGCGCGCGAGACCTCTGTGATCGTCGCCCTTCTGCTGGGATTGGGAGCCGCCCGGCTCTTTGTCGAGCCTGGCGGGAAAAAGCTGTTGTCGTTGGCGGCAGGCGACGACGGCAGAATCTTCCGTGTCCGCTATATGGTCTTGTGTTTTGGGGCGATCATCGGGCCAGCGATTGGTGGTGTTCTGTACAACGTGAGCGTGACGGCGTTCTTTGCCGTACCAGCCCTCTTCTATGCCGGCTACTTCGTCCTAGTGCTCGTTTTCCGCAAACAGTTGTCATTCCAGGAAAGCTCCGGCATGGAGGCGGGTACCCACTTTCCGCTCCGTGCTGCTGTCCGTGACCGCAAACTGCTCGCAGCGATCGCAGCTGGATTCGCGATCTTCCTAGTATTCTCGCAGCTCGAATCGATGATCCCGCTGTATATAAAGGGCGAGTGGGGCCAGGAGGCGGTCGGCTACTTTGCAGGATTGTTCATCACCAATGCCGTGTTGGCGCTGGCCTTTCAAGTCCCGATCGACTGGCTGTCCAGAAAGGTGTCACACAATCTGCTGATACTTATCGGCTGTGCGGGTTTCGCGTTGTCGTTTGCCTGCTTCATGGCGGCTTCCACACAGGGGCTGGTGATGCTCTACATCGGCATCGTGTTCTGGACCCTCGGGGAAGGAGTGCTACTTCCCTTGCCAGACATTGCGATCCACGAGATCGCGACAGACGACCGGAAAGGTACCTACTTCGGTCTATCCGAGTGCCGCTATCTCGGGTTCTTCGCTGGACCCTTTATCGGTGGTTTGCTGCTGGCCCAGGAATCGGTGTACTTCGTGGTGATGGCCCTCGCCATCTTCATCTGTGTACCCCTGCTGGTGTCCAAGGGACCGGCCATCGCTACGGCGCGTAGTGAAAAGAAAGAGGAGGCCGCTGATGCCGACGTCTGAATCCGGGGCGATCCTGGTGGCGCACCGTCTTCCCGCCCACGTAACTCCGCTCCGCGAATGGCTGTCCGACGTGGCTGAACAAGTTGTGCTCATCACTAGCCGAGAAGTCGAACAGGGGTACTCCGGCCAGTTCGGTGGCCTGATATCGGTTTCCGACTACTCGTCTTCCGATGAGGTGGTGACCCACCTCGACCGAATTTGTTCCGAACAAGCGGTGTCTCGCATCGTTTACGGGACCGAAGACGACATCCTTCGCCTTGCCCGAATACGCGACCGTTATGGGGTCAGCGGATTGTCGGAGGCAGCCGCGCTCGTTTATCGGGACAAGTACAGGATGAAGATTGCCGCAGCCAAGGGCGTTGCTACGCCCGAGTTCCTTGCTCCCTCCAACGCCGCAGACGCGGAAGCGTTTGCGGAGCGCATCGGCTGGCCGGTTGTGGTGAAACCTCGTCTCAGCTACGGATCTCGAGGCGTCGCCGTGGTGCACGAGGGTGCGGAGCTCGCCGCACAACTGAGCGGATATGCAATGAAAGATCTGCTGTTGGAGGAGTATCTGCCGGGCATTGTCTGCCACGTTGACGGATTTATGCAAGGAGGTGAGGTACTTCTTTCCGTTCCGTCTCGCTACGTCAATTCATGTCTGTCCTTCGCTGATGGTGTGAGCCTGGGCAGCGTCCAACTCGACGATCACGATCCTCTGGCCCAGGGATTGACGGACTTTGCCCGGCGGACCGTTGCGCTCTTTCCGGAAACCGATCTCACCCCTTTTCATCTCGAGGTATTCATCCACGAAGACACCCAGGACCTGTACTTCTGCGAGATCGCGGCGCGCCTCGGCGGAGGCCATATTTACGAGACGCTCGGTCTTACCACGGGAGTCAATCCCGTCGAACTCTGGTTCCGGGACCAAGCCGGCCTCCGCGATGGTGGTGCTCGCTTCGCCCGTGGACCGGAGCGCTACGGGTTCCTGCTCGTCCCGCCACGGGAAGGCACCTTGGACGAGATCGTGGCCACTCCGCTGCCCGACTCCGTACTTCAGCACAACCAGCCCGACAAGTTCCCCCGCGGCTACAGCGCGGCGACCGCTTCGACAGACACCGTCGCATCATTCGTCGTGCGCGGTGCCGATGCGGTAGCGGTGGAATCCGCATTACATGCGTGCGCCCAGTGGGCGGAGAAGGCTTTGAGGTGGTCTGCATGACCGAGTACACGTTTACGGGCACACATGTGTTGTGTGATGTCACGGGTATTACTGCCGATCGGGTCAATGACAACAGCTTGATCCTCGAGGCGATCCGCTGCGGCATCGAGGCATCTGGCGCGGAGCTGTGCGGGTTCCAGAGCAAAGAGTTCGTGTCGGGTGGGGTGACTGCCGTGTATGTCCTGTCCGAGTCGCACGTCTCCGTACACACCTACCCTGAGCGGGGGGCACTGTTTCTTGATGCCTTCACTTGCGGTACGCGTTGCGTTCCGCAACGTATCGTGGACGTGCTTCTCGAGGCCCTCGGGCCTTGCGAACATCGCACCAGTGTGATCAGCCGGGGTCAGCCGGTTCGCGTGCTAGCCGCGGAGCGGGCCGCATGATCACCGAGGAAGTGCAGAACGCGGAGGCGGCTTTCGTCCGACATCGTGTGGGCGTGGGCGGATCCAGTATTGCGGCCGTAGACGCGACGAGCGCGCAGCGCTCCGGCTCCGCTGCGCAGTCGGCCCTGGAAGCCTGGGAATCGAGCCCCGTTCGATTCCCTTACGGGGCCGTAATCGCCCATTTCCATGCAGTGGGTCGGATCCGAGCGGAGCCCAACCTGATTGCTCGTCTTGACGCCATCCCCGTCCGGAGACAAGACGTACACCTCGCCGCCTGGCTGCCGATGACCTGCGACCAAGTCGACGGTGGCTACGCTACCTACGCCGGCTTGGGGGTTCACCAGACCGCCGTAGGAATCGGCATCGCAAGCCCTGCTGGCCGGGGCCTGAACTCTGTTCGTGCCGGTACCGACGAGGTGACCGTCGCCGTGCTGGCCGAACTAGTGCGCACCGAAGCAGAAGCGGCCATCGTTGGCGGGGCAAACCCAGCGGCACACGCCCGCCTGCGCAGCGCTGCCCGCCTGTTGGCCCGAGCCAATGATCTCGCACCCGGATACCCGATCGATCCAACAGCCGCTACCGACCTGACTTCGGCGCTGGCCGCTGCCGAGGAGCCGCTGGTCCTGCTGGCGGAGGCGGCCGAGCGAGCGGTAAAAGCAATCGGAGAGCAGGTGTCTCCGGTGGTAGCACAGGCGGTGAGGCGCTCGGTACTACCGGTCACTCGTCTGCACGACGAGTTCATGTTCATCCGATGTATACAGATTTTCGAGGCGCTGTATGAGCAGATTGCCCTGGCGGTCCGCGAAGCGCGGGATGCCGTTGTGGCGGGCAAAATCGGCTACGGCGCCGACGTGATTGCCGCTGCCTCTGAACGGCTCACGGTGCTGCCGGCCTTGTTCCGCGTGCTCGGCACCATGCCACCCAGCGTGTTTGCAGTGATCCGCGGCTACACCAGTGGCCGCAGTGCGGTGCAATCCCGTTCTTACCGCCAGATCGAGAGCGCCTGCGCGCCCCGGCAATTGCTGGCGGGGAAGGATGTCCCTGACGTTCCCTGGAATGGGCCGACCTTGCAGGACGTCTACTTGAGCAACCGGACTTGCCCAGATGCTGACCGGCTCGCCTCAGAGCTGCGGCGACTAGATGAATCATGGCGGAGAATGAAGCGTAGCCACTGGGGCATCACCTTGCGGATCATCGGCGAGGTACCGGGCACCGGCGGCACATCTGGAGCCGCCTACCTGCAGGCCGCAGCAGCAACCCCGCTGTTTCCGGCGTTAGAGATACGGGAACTACAGTGACCGGCAACGGCCATATCGATACCGAGCACAACGAGCGGCTTCGCACGAAAATCATGGCCCATATTGTCTCGCAAGCGATTTCCGCCGTATGTAGGCTTGGCGTTCCAGACCGTCTCGCAGACGGTCCGAAACCCGTCGACGCACTCGCTGAAGCGGTCAACGCGCACCCTGGGGCTCTGCGCCGGTTCCTGCGTGTGCTTGCTGGCGAGGACTTGTTCGTCGAAGTCGAAACGGACACCTTCGCCCTTACCCGACTCGGCAGCCTGCTACGCACCGATGAGCCGGGCTCTCTGCACCATCTCGTCGAGTTGATGAGTGGCGAAGCATATGGCGTCTGGGAGGGGGCGAGTCACTCGCTGCGCACCGGGAAGGCCGCGTTTCCTTACATACACGGGCGGCCATATTTCGATTGGCTCTCCGATCATCCGGACGCAGCACGCAACTTCGACCAGGGTCAAGCCCAACTTGCCGAGTTGCGGTTGCTTCCGCTCTTGTCTTGCGACTGGTCGAGTGTCGGCTCGGTGGTAGATGTAGGGGGCGGCAACGGCACCCTGCTGGGTCGACTTCTCACGCTTCATCCGCATCTGACCGGGACGGTGTTCGATCTACCGCATGTGGCGCGCGCCGCAGATCCAGTGCTGGCGGAGGCCGGCGTTTCCGACCGATCTAGCGTGGCCGGGGGAGATTTTTTCAGTGAAATCCCTGCTGGCGCTGACGCGTACATTCTGTCGCAAATTCTCCACGACTGGCCCGACGACGACGCCGTACGCATCCTAGGGAATTGCCGTGATGCGATGCAGTCCGACGCTCGGGTCCTAATTGTTGAACAGGTGCTGACAGGTAATGCAGGTTCCAGCGCTGCGGCCCTGCTCGACCTGCATATGCTGGTGCTGCTGGGTGGCCAGGAGCGGACGCTGCCTCAGTGGGAGGGCTTGTTGGCGGCTGCCGGTCTCCAGCTCGAATCCATTACGCCGGGCCCACGGTCGTCTGTGATGTGTGCGCACCGATCGCGCAAGTGACTCCACCGGGGATCAGGGCCCGCACGGATTTCCCGCACGGGCCCTGAGAAGCGGTTCTTACTTACGCAGTGCGTACGGTTCGATCGATCCGCGCAGCAGTGCCCGCGCGTCGATGGTCTCCGGACGATACGGCAGCGTCGCCAAACGTTCTGTCATCTGCGCGACCGGATCCGCGATCGGCTTGGCGACACCGAACAGGAACGTCCACTCGTGCTCATCGCTGGCGTAGGGCACCATCGTGTCGAACAACCCGCGGAACCGATCCCAAGAACGTTTCAGAGTTTCGTTGCGCCACATGGTCTGACAGCCGGCCTGGGCGGCGAGCACGCCACCGTCGGCCAGCAGCGACTTGCAGCGCTTCAGGAACTCATCCTCGTAGAGGCGGTTGTGTTGCGCGTCCTCGACCCGTTCGTCTGGCAGATCGATGACGATCATGTCGTACTGCGTGCCTGCAGCCTCGGCGTTGGCCAGGAAGTCCCAGCCGTCGGCGTAATGCATCTTGATCGGGCCCTCGTGGGCGACCGCCGCGGCCAGATCGGTCTCGGTGTAGCCGTAGGGCAGATGCTTGGCACACAGCTCGACCTCGAGCTGATCGATGTCGACGTGATCGACCAGCGACGCGCCCGCCGCCGACGACAGCTGCGAGGCGACACCTTCACCGGAACCGATGATCAGGACCTTTTCCAGCTTCTCGGCCAGCACATACCCGGGCACGAGCATTGCCTCGTGGTAGGTGAGCTGAGAGAACTCGGTGGATTGGCGATCCTCGTCGGAGAACAAGCTGACGCCCTGGTCGGTCTTGGCGATCACCATGTGCTGGTAAGGCGTATGGGTGTCGACGATGACCTCGTTGAGATCCCAGATCCGGGTCAGGCCTTCGCCGACCGGCTCGCGAATCTTCTCGGCGCCGTGCCCGCGCTGGATGACCTGCATCCGAACATCTTTGGGCTCGAGCTTGTCTCGTAGTAGCTCGACGGCCTTCGTCGCGCCCGCACCGATGCTGCCGCAGGTGAAGACGTCGACGAAAATGTCGCCGGACTCCGGATAAGTGTGAATCGAGGCGTGAGACTCCGACAACAGCGCGAGGACGGTCACCCCCTGCGGATCGAACTGCTTGCGTACGACTTCGCAGATGGTGACGCCCGCCGCGATCAGAGACTCTGTCAACGCCGATTCGAGTCGTTCGAGATCGTCGCACAGTGCTGTGTCGACACCACCGAACTCGGCCAGCACATGCCAGCCGGTGAAATCCGCCGTCATAGTTGGCAAACTCACTCTCGCTCAGCGCCCGAGACGTGCACGGTCAGGGGCGGAAAACCATTGAAGGACACCGACGAGTAACTCGCGGTATAGGCGCCGGTATCGAGGATCTGGATACGATCACCGGCACGCAACGAGGTCGGGAGTAAGACCTTCGTGCGTTGGTACAGCACATCGTCGCCGTCACAGGTCGGACCGGCTACTACCGCCTCGTCGACGGGGTCTCCGTCGCGTTCGGTGACGAATCGGTAGGCGATGTACTCGTTCTCTGTCTCGGCCATTCCGTTGTATCGGCCGATGTCGAGATACACCCAGCGCCGGCCATCCGGCGCGATGCGAATGCCGATGACCTCGGCATGGATGATGCCCGCGTTGCCGACCAGGGCGCGGCCGGGCTCGACCACGACGCCGGCGCCGGCGGGCAGGAACTCGGCGACCGCGGTGTTCACCACAGTCGCGATCTCGCCGAGTTCAGGGGCTGCGGTGGCGTACGAAATCGGAAGTCCGCCACCGATATTCACCGATCGGACTTCGATGTCCTTGTCCGCCAACGCCTTCGAGATGGTCCCGGCCTGCTCGATGCCGATCCGCCAGGCGCGGGGATCGGTTTGCTGCGAGCCGACATGGAAGTAGGGCCCCGCGACGATCAGGCCGAGGTCGCGGGCCCGCACCAGCAGCCGCAGCGCCTCGCCCGGCGTACAGCCGAACTTGGTGCCGAACGGGGTGATGGAGGCCGGCGTCGAGGCCAGGAAGCGGCATTCGACCTCGGTTCCCGGCGCGTGATCGGCGATGCGCAGCAGGTCGTCCTCGGTGTCGAAGGCGTAGCGGCGCACGCCGAGCGCGTAAGCGCGCGCGATGTCAGCGGACTTCTTGATCGGGTTGCCGTAACACATGACCGCCGGATCGACCTGTTGCGCGAGGCAGAGCTCGATCTCGCCGATGCTGGCGACGTCGAACTCGGCGCCCTCGTCGTTCAGGAGCCGGATGATCTCCGGCACCGGACTCGCCTTGACGGCGAAGCGAATTCGCGCCGCGGGTAAGGCGGCTCGCAAGGCGCGATAATTCGCGCGGACCCGGTTCAGCTCGATAACCAGACGGGGTGACTCGAGCACGTTTCGATCGGCCAATCTAAGGGAACTCTTTTCGATCGGGCACAGGGGCCGAGGAGAAGGCAACAGTCCGCGACACTACACAAGGTGGGCCCGGAAAAACTAACCGGACGCCGGTCAGCCCGCCGCAACCGTGACCTCGTCGAACACCACTTCGCCGGCGGCGTCGGACTCGGCCAGATCGACTACCGCTTCCAAGGCCCAGCCGTGGTCTCCGGCAGGGTCGTCGAGGGTCTGCCTGACATGCCAGAAGCCAGGGCGGACTTCGATCTGGAACAGCTGCGGGCCGCGGGCGTCGGGGCCGATGCCGATGCGTTCGTACTCGTCGAAATACGGCGCGAAGTCGGCTTCCCAGTCCGGTCCGGTGCCCAGCGCTTCCAGGTCGTACCAGCGGCGCAGCGCGGCCAGTTCGACGCGGCGGAACATCGCGTTGCGGACCATCACGCGGAAGGCGCGTTCGTTGGCGGTGATCGGGCGGATCGACTCCGCGCCGAAGGCGACCTGGGTCGCGTCGGTCTCCGCACCCGGGTTGGTCAGCTGCTCCCACTCGTCGAGCAAACTCGAATCCACTTGGCGGATAAGCTCTCCGAGCCACTCGGTGATGTCGTCGAGCTCCTCGGTGCGGGCCGAATCCGGCACGGTGCGGCGCAGCGCGCGGTAGGCGTCGGCGAGGTAGCGCAGCACGACGCCTTCGGAGCGAGCCAGCTCGTAGTGCGAGATGAGTTCGGCGAAGGTCATCGAACGGTCGATCATGTCGCGCACCACCGATTTCGGCGACGGCGCGAACTCCGAGATCCACGGGTGGCCCGCGCGATAGGTCTCGTAGGCCGGATCGATCAGCTCGGCCAGCGGTTTCGGCCAGGTGACCTCTTCGAGCAGCTCCATGCGCTCGTCGTATTCGATGCCGTCGGACTTCATCTCGTTGATCGCCACGCCGCGTGCTTTGTGCTGCTGCGCCATCAGCAGCTGACGCGGATCCTCGAGCGTCGATTCGATGAGCGAAATCACATCGAGGGTGTAGGTGGGTGACTCCTTGTCCAGGAGGTCGAAAGCGGCCAGCGCGAACGGGGACAGCGGCTGGTCGAGAGCGAAATCACGTTGCAGGTCGACGGTGAGGCGGGCGCGGCGGCCTTGCGCGTCGGGTTCGGGAAGTTGCTGTACGACCCCGGCGTCACGCAGCGCGCGATAGAGACGGATGGCGCGCAGAATGTGCTTGCGCTGGGCCGGGCGCGGCTCGTGGTTGTCCTCCAGCAGATGCCGCATCGCGTCGAAACAGTTGCCGGGCCGGGCGATCACGTTGAGCAGCATGGCGTTGGTGACATTGAACCGCGACACCATCGGCTCCGGCTGCGCGGCGACGAGGCGGTCGAAGGTTTCCTCGCTCCAGGACACGAACCCGGCGGGCGGTTTCGTCCGCTGCACACGTTTCTGTTTGACGGGGTCGTTGCCCGCCTTCGCCATGCGTTTGGTGTTCTCCACCTCGTGCTCGGGAGCCTGCACCACGACCGTGCCCATGGTGTCGTAGCCGGCGCGGCCCGCGCGCCCGGAGATCTGATGGAACTCGCGGGCCTTGAGGCGGCGGGTCCGGACGCCGTCGTATTTGGTCAGGCCGGTCAGCAGCACGGTGCGGATCGGGACGTTGATGCCGACGCCGAGAGTGTCTGTGCCGCAGACGACTTTGAGCAGGCCCTCCTGGGCGAGGCGTTCCACCAGGCGGCGGTACTTCGGCAGCATGCCCGCGTGGTGCACACCGATGCCGTGCCGGATCAGCCGCGAGAGGGTCTTGCCGAAACCGGAGGCGAAACGGAAGTCGCCCAAAGCTGCTGCGATCGCGTCTTTTTCGGCGCGGGAGGAGAAGTTCACGCTGGTCAGCGCCTGAGCGCGTTCCAGGGCTGCGGCCTGGGTGAAGTGCACGACATACACCGGGGACTGGTTGGTGGTGACCAGATCTTCCAGGGTCTCGGTGATGGGGGTGCGAGCGTAGGAAAAGCTCAGCGGCACAGGGCGTTCGGTGCCCGCCACGATCGCCGTCGGGTTGCCGGTGCGGCGCTCCAGGTCCTCGGCGAAGAAGTCGACCTCGCCCAAAGTCGCCGACATGAGCAGGAATTGGGCGTTCGGCAGCTCGATCAGCGGGACCTGCCAGGCCCAGCCTCGATCGGGGTCGGAGTAGAAGTGGAACTCGTCCATCACGACCTGACCGACCTCGGCGGCCGCGCCTTCGCGCAGCGCCAGATTGGCCAGGATCTCGGCCGTGGCGCAGATGATGGGGGCGTCGGCGTTGACGGCGGCGTCGCCGGTGACCATGCCGACCTTGTCCGCGCCGAACACGTCGCACAGGGCGAAGAACTTCTCACTGACCAGCGCTTTGATCGGGGCCGTGTAGTAGGTGCGCAGCCCGCGGGTCAGCGCGAACAGATGCGCGCCGACGGCGACGAGAGACTTACCGGAACCCGTTGGCGTGGCCAGGATGACGTTGGACCCCGAGGCCAACTCCATGATCGCCTCGTCCTGCGCGGGATAGAGCGGGGTGCCCTGTTCGTCCGCCCAGATGGCGAACGATTCGTAGAGGGCGTCGGCGTCGGTCCCCGGTATCTCGAGCAGTTCGGTCAGATCCACTCGTTCCACCCTACGGGCCACCCACCGGGTGGCCCGATCAGGGACGGATCGAACTTACTTGGAGCTGTCTCCGTCGTAGCCGCCCTGCTCGGCGAGGAACTTTTCGAACTCCGCGCCCAGCTCGTCACCGCTGGGCAGTTCCTCGTCGCTGGCCAGCAGCGACGTCTGCTGTTCCTGCGCGGAAACGAAACTGTCGTACTGCCGCTCCAGGGCGTTCACCACGGTCTCGACCTCGGAGTTGCCCGAGACGTGCTCGTTGACCTGATCACGCACCCGCGCGGCCGCCTCGTCGAGCGCGGCCAGCGGAAGCGCCAAGCCGGCGTTGTCGGCGACGTTCTCCAGCAGCGTCTGCGCGGCCTCGGGGTAGGCGGTCTGCGCCAGGTAGTGCGGGACGTGGACGGAGAACCCGACCGACTCGTGCCCGTGCTGCGCCATTCGGTATTCGAGCAGCGAGGATGCGCTGCCCGGCACCTGTAACTCGCCCGGCCAGCGCTGATGATCGCTGATCAGCGAACGATCCGAGGAATGCGCGGTGACACCCAGCGGGCGGGTGTGCGGAATCGCCATCGGGATCGCGGACAGGCCGATGCTGCGGCGCACGCCCAGCTGTTCGGCGAGCAGGCGCACCGCGGTGGTGAACTTCTCCCAGCGCAGATCCGGTTCGATACCGGCCAGCAGCAGGAACGGGGTGCCGTCGGTGTCCTTGACCGCCCACAGGTTGAGCTCGGGCTCGGCGTACTCGCTGAAATGATCGGTCTTGAACGTCATCAGCGGACGACGCGAGCGGTAATCGAGCAACTCGTCGACGTCGAAGGAGGCAACCAGCTCGCTCTCCAAGCTCTCGCGCAGATGCGTGGTGGCCAGCCGCACCGCATGCCCGGCGTCGGTGAAACCCTCCAGCCCGTGCACAAGAACGGGACCCGCGCCGTCGTCGGACGACAGCTGCGGAGCGGGGAACTCCAGTTCGTACATTCGCGACTCGTGCTCCATCGCGTACTCCTTCCTGCGCGGTCCGCTTTCCGGCTTTCCGAGTAGCTCGGACGTCGGTGTCCTCGCGTTACCCGTTGTTGCACTGCGCGGTGCGATCAACCATGTCCATTGTCCCCCATGCCGGTGACAAGCACCGCGCACGGTAGTGGACACCGACCCGTACGTCGAGGCAACAGCGAATTCGCCTGCGGCATTCCCGCGTCACGCAATTGGCGGTGTGCAAGCTGCACCACAGCGTCCCCTGGGCGGGGAATCGGATCTTTGAATGAGGGGGTTCCCGATCGGGGACCGGTTCAAGCGTGGATCGGTGATCCGGCCGAGATCGGGCCTGTTGTCGCCTCGGTCACGAGTCGGCGTGGCAACGTCGGCGGGTGTGGGGAGTTTGGCACAGTGGGCCGGGTGAGTGTGCCGGAGTCGTCACGCGCAGGGTGGCTGGGAGCCGCCTCGGTGGGCGGTGTGCTGCTGCTCACCGGTTGCGGGGCCACCGTGCCCGGGCATCCGGTCGCGGGCGAGGCGAAGACCGTGCAGGCGCATGTGGCCGCCGGGCTCGAGGATCTGCTGCCCACCCAAGCGCAATTTCCCGCCCGGTATTCGGTGGTGGTGCTCCCACCCGAGGCTGCCGCTCAGGCCGCCGGTGATCTGGCCGGGATCGCCCACGGTGCCGTGGTCCATCCGACGGGCTGTGAGCCGCCTGAACAGCGCTTCGGACCTGATCAGACCGCGATCGCCATCGGCACGGACGGGGAGGCCCGGGCCACTGTCACAGTCCAGTTGGCACGGACCCGGCAACCACTGTCTGCCCTGCGCGAGCAGCTCACGCGATGCGGCGAGATCCGAGTCAATCAGGGTGGGGCGATCACCACGGTGGCAACGCAACTCGACCCGGCGCCGCCGATCGATGCCGACGACTCGATCGCCTTGCGCCGCACTGTGATTCCCGATCTGGGCGGGGTCGGGCTGACCCAGTCGATGCAGACGCTGCTCGGGCAGGTCGGGGATGTGCGAATCACGGTCACCTACATGACTTTCGAGGCCTCGTCGAAAGCTGATACCGCGGCGCTGGATCAACTGTTCACGACAACGGTGCAGCAGGTCCAGAGGGGCTGATCGGCCCGCACGACAAGGTGTGGAAACACCAGTGGTTCAGTGGAATTCGGGGAGCAGGATCCAGGCGGTGCCGCCGCGTGGCGGTCGTGCGCGTAATCGGACGTGTCTACGGTCGCAGAGGGCGCACCACGGTTATATCAGGGGTTACCGACAAGTCCCGGCCGCCGCAATGGCACGGGGGCTACCTATCCCCAGATTTCGACCTATCCCCAGGTCAACCGAAAGCCCAGGTCGCTGGGACCGTCGCCGCGACCCGCAGGCGCATGCTCGGCCCATGACCACTTCAGCCGAACTCCCCACCACCCTCGGGCACAGTGCCCCGAACCCCTACTGCGCCAGCGGGCTTCCGCGGCGCCGGATCCGGCCGCCGCTGGCGAATTGCTCCGATCCGACTCCGTTCTATCGCGGCGGGAACTGGGCGCGATCGCCGCTGCGGATCGACGACCCTGGTGAGTTGATCGTGGCGATGCCGCCGATGCTCGGATTCGTTCCGGAGCGCTCGCTGGTAGTCGCCGTGCTGCGGGCGGGGATGCCACCGGGCATGAGCCCCGTGATCGATGCTGTCGCGAGGTTCGATCTGGAACCGCCCGGCGGCCGGCGCGGGATGGCGGCGCGGATCGCGCAGTGCCTGTCCCATATCTGCGCCGCCGAACAGGCCGACGAGGTCCTGGCCGTCGTCGTCGATGACCGGGCCGCCGCACCCGGGCCGCCCGAAGCACACCCGCGCCGGGTTGCGCGGGCCGCGTTGCATACCGCGCTGGTCGCCGCGCTCGACAAACGCCTGGCCACGCACGAGGTGATGCTGGCGGGTGCGTGGGGGGTGCCGGCGATCGACGTCGGCGAGCACTGGTGGCCGCTGCTGGGCGGGCCGGGCGGGGGCGTACTGCCCGATCCCGCGAAGTCGTCGGTGGCGCTGGCGAGCGTCCTCGACGGGCGGCCGATTCACGCCTCGCGCGCGGAGCTGACCGCCGTGCTCGCGCCGGACCCAGAGCTGTGCGAGCGCGTGGCCGCCCACCTCGACGGCGCGTTCGAACGCGCCCGGGACCGTTATGTCCGCGCCATGCGGCACGGAGAACTCGACGGCTATCACCGCAGCCTGCTGGAGAACGTGTTGTGGCAGATCGCGCACACCGCATCCGGTGCGCTGCCCGAACCACCCGAAATCGCGGAACTGGTTGGCGCACTGCGAGAACCGGTGGTGCGCGGGACGCTGTACGCGCTGGCCTACACCGATCACGCCGCGGCGGCGGAACGGTTGTGGGTCCGGATGGTCCGGGCACTGCCGGGCCCGGATCGCGCTGATGCCGCGACGCTGCTCGGATACGGCGCCTACGTGCGCGGCGACGGGCCGTTCGCGGGGATGGCCCTGGACGTGGCGCTGGCAGCCGACCCGTTCCACAGCATGGCAGGACTCCTGGAGTCCGGATTGCGCTCAGGGATGCGGCCGGGACCGCTGCGCCGCGTCGGACGCAGCGGTCACGAGATGGCCGCCGACCTCGGTATCGATCTCGGACCGCTGATCCGATGAAGCCCTTACTTGGCGCTGTGCGCCCGCGCGCCCAGCGACTGGGTGAACTTCCAAGCGTCAGCGACGATTTCGTCGAGATCGTTGTGCTCCGGACGCCAACCGAGGTCGGCGACGGCACGCTCGCTGGAGGCGATGAGCACCGCCGGGTCTCCGGCTCGGCGGGGTGCGTCCACGGCCGCGATCGGCAGCCCGGTGACGCGTTCGCAGGCCGAGATCACCTCGCGCACCGAGAAACCGGTGCCGCTGCCCAGGTTGTAGATGCGGTGCGAGCCGGGCTCGGCGGAGCCCAGTGCCAGCAGGTGCGCCTGGGCGAGATCGCGGATGTGGATGTAATCGCGGACCGCGGAGCCGTCGTGGGTGGGCCAGTCGGTGCCGAACACCGCGATGGACTCCCGATGGCCGAGCGCGACCTGCAACACCAGCGGAATCAGATGGGTTTCCACCACGCGGTTCTCGCCGAGCCCGCCGTAGGCGCCGGCGACATTGAAATAGCGCAGGCTGGTCGCGGCCAGCCCGTGCGCGATGGCGTAGGAGGTGATGGCGTGATCGATGGCCAGCTTGGAGGCGCCGTAGGGATTCGTCGGCTTGGCCGGCGCGTCCTCGGTGATCGGCACCTGCTCGGGCTCGCCGTACACCGCGGCCGTGGAGGAGAACACCAACCGGCGGGTGCCGGTCTCGCGCATCGCCTCCAGCAGCTGCAGCGTCTTCACGACGTTGCCGTGCCAGTACTTCTCCGGCTTCTGCACCGACTCGCCGACCAGCGACTGCGCCGCGAAATGCAGGACACCGTCGAAGGATTCGGCCCGCAGCAGCTGCGCGCCGGCCTCGGCGATGTCACCCTCGACGAACCGGGCCTCCGACGGCACGCCATCGGCGTTGCCGGTGCTCAGATCGTCGACGATGACAACGTCATGGCCTGCTTCGAGCAGCACCTGCGCGCAGACGCCACCCACGTATCCGGCTCCGCCGGTTACCAGAAGTTTCACCGGTCAGACCAGCTTCACCTGGACGGCATGGGCCATCTCGTCGGACAACTCGAACCCGGCATGCCCGGGCACCGTGATGACCACCGAGCCCGGCTTGGTCTCGACCGTGACGCGCGCGTCCGGCACCACACCGGCCTCGCGGAGCTGGCTGATGACCTCCGGATCGGTCTGGATGTGCTCGGCGAGCCGGCGCACCACCACCGCATGGCCTTGGCCGTGCGGCAGATCCGACAGGCGCACCAGCGTCTCCTCCGCAGCCGGGGGAGCGGTGATGCCCAGTTCGTCGAGGCCCGGGATCGGGTTGCCGTAGGGCGAGGTGGTCGGGTGGTTGAGCACCTCGACCAGGCGCCGCTCCACCTCCTCGCTCATCACGTGCTCCCAGCGACAGGCCTCGGCGTGCACGTTCTGCCAGTCCAGGCCGATGATGTCGACGAGCAGCCGCTCGGCCAGGCGATGCTTGCGCATCACCGCGATGGCCATGCCGCGGCCCTTATCGGTCAGTTCGAGATGGCGGTCACCGGCGACCAGCAGCAAACCGTCGCGCTCCATCCGCGCGACAGTCTGGCTCACCGTCGGACCACTCTGCTCGAGGCGCTCGGCGATGCGGGCGCGCAGGGGCACCACGCCCTCCTCCTCGAGGTCGTAAATGGTACGGAGGTACATCTCCGTGGTGTCGACAAGATCCTTCACCTGTTACCCCTTCGTCGGCACGAATTCTACCCACGCGCGGCAGCCGCACCGTGGCCGCGTCACCTGGTGTGGCGCGCCCACGATGCGATGCCGGACTTGTGGGAATCGACTTCGGCGCACGGCGTCTGGCCGTGTTCGCACTTGCTCTCTTTCTACTGCATAGGAACGTCGCGCGGGCGGCACAGCTTCCCAAGTACCGTGGCAAATATGGCCACACCCGTCACTCGGGCATCGGGAACCGTTGTCTGGACCGAGAAGTTCCTGGACTACGCCTGGACGCCGGAGCACCCCATGAAACCGGCGCGCCTGAAGTTCACCATGGCATTGGCCGAAAGTCTGGGATTGCTCGAAGGTGTCGAGCCGGTGCGACCGACGCCCGCCGCCCCCGGGGATCTGCTGCGCGTGCACACCGCGGCGTATATCGAGGCGGTGGAACATGCGGTGCAACCGCCGGGCGCGCCGCTCGCGCCGCCGCACGGGCTCGGCTCGCCGGACAATCCGGTCTTTCCGCGGATGCACCAGGCGGCGTCGGTGATCGTGGGCGGCACGCTGGCCGCGGCCCAGGCGATCGCCGAGGGCCGGACCAGGCGCGCGGTCAGCATCGGCGGCGGCATGCACCACGCGATGCCCGACGCGGCCTCGGGCTTCTGTATCTACAACGATGCCGCGATAGCCATTTCGTGGTTGCTCGACCACGGATTCGACCGCATCGCCTACCTGGATGTGGATGTGCACCACGGCGACGGCGTGCAGCGCGCCTTCTACGGCGACCCGCGCGTGCTCACCTTCTCCATCCACCAGCATCCGGCGACACTGTGGCCGAACACCGGGTGGCCGGAGGAGAGCGGGATGGGCGCCGCCGAGGGCACCGCGCTCAATCTCGCGATGCTGCCCGGCACCCGGGATGCCCAGTGGCTGCGTGGGTTCCACGCGGTGGCGCCCGGTGCGCTCGCCGCATTCCGCCCGCAGATCGTGGTCAGCCAGTGCGGCGTCGACACCCATCGCGAGGATCCACTGGCGGATCTGGAACTCACCGTCGACGGCCAGCGGGCGGCGTTCCTGGCCATGCGGGAACTGGCCGACCGCTACGCCGAAGGCCGGTGGCTTGCGGTCGGCGGCGGCGGATACGGCCTGGTCCGGGTGGTGCCACGGTCCTGGACGCATCTGCTGGCCGCCGCACTGGACCGGGAGATCGCCCCGGAAACCGCGATTCCGCAGGACTGGATAGCGAAGGTCCGCGCCGAAGCGCCCGCCGCCGAACCGCCGAGCACCATGGGCGATGGGGGCGATGTCACATACTCGCCGTGGGACGGACCGGGTGGCACGGGGGAGACTGGAGACGCGCACCTGGACCGCGCCCAGCGTGCCGTCGATACGGCCGTATTGGCCACGCGCCGGGCGACTTTCGGGTTGCTCGGCCTGGATCCGGAGGACCCCCGTGACTGATCCGACGCCCCTTCCGGCTGAAACATTCAAAGACACATCCGACACACCGGCGGAACCGCCGCCGCCACCGCAGCACTGGATGGCCGACGTGCTCGCCGCCGACGGTGGCGTGGTGCGGCTGCGTCCCGTCACACCCGACGACGCGGAGCGGATGCAGGAGTTCCACGCCGCGCTGTCCGACCGCACCCGATACCTGCGCTACTTCGGGCCCTACCCGCGCATTTCGCCCAAGGACCTGTACCGCACCACCCACCTCGATTACCACGACCGGGTCGGGCTGGTCGTCGAGCTGGGCGAGGCGATCATCGGGGTGGGGCGCTACGAACTGCTCGATCGGTCCGGTCCGCGCGCGGCGGAGGTCGCGTTCGTGGTCGCGGACGAGCATCAGGGCCGTGGGCTCGGCTCGATCCTGCTGGAACACCTGGCCGGGGCCGCCGCCGAGAACAAGATCGAGACCTTCGTCGCCGAGGTGCTCGCCGAGAACTCGGCGATGGTCACGGTGTTCCGTGATGCGGGCTATCAGGTCGAGCGCAGTCGCGACGGGTCGGTGCTGCACCTGGAATTCGCCATCGATCCCACCGAAGCGCTTGTCTCGGTGCGTGATTCCCGGGAACGCGCCTCGGAGGCGCGCAGCGTCGGCAATCTGCTCGCGCCGCGCTCGGTGGCCGTCATCGGGGCCACGGTCGGCGCCCGGGTCGGCGGGGTGGCGCTGGCGAATCTGCTGTCCGGTGGCTTCCAGGGCCCGGTGTTCCCGGTGAATCCGAACCGGCAGTCGGTGCGCGGTGTGCGGGCCTACCCGACGGTGCGCGACATTCCGGACGAGGTCGATCTGGCGGTGGTCGCGGTGCCCGCCACGGCGATCGATTCGGTGCTCGACGACTGTATGGCCAAGGGCGTCAAGGGTTTGGTGGTGCTGACCGCCGGATTCGCTGAGACCGGCGCCGACGGTGTCGCCGCGGAACGGGCGCTGGTCGCGGCCGCGCGCGGGCACGGCATGCGGGTGGTCGGACCGAGCGCGCTCGGCATCGCCAATACCGATGCCGCGGTGTCGATGAACGCCACCCTGGCCTCGGTGCTGCCCGGGCGTGGGCGGATCGGATTCTTCTGTCAATCCGGGCCTTTGGGCGCGGCGATTCTCGGTGAGGCGGCGGGACGCAACCTGGGCCTGTCCACCTTCGTATCGGCCGGTAATCGTGCCGACGTGTCCGGCAACGACCTGCTGCAGTACTGGGATACCGATCCCGCCACCGAGGTGATCCTGCTGTATTTGGAGAGTTTCGGTAATCCGCGCAAGTTCTCCCGGATCGCGCGGCGGGTGGCGCGCACCAAACCGATTGTCGCGGTGAGCAGTGGCCGGTTGGCCGCGCGGACGCAGCCGAGCGGCGATATGGATCGCTCGATCGTGCGGGATCTGTTCGCGCAGGCGGGCATCGTTCAGGTCGACTCGATTTCGGAGCTGTTCGACTGCGCCGCTCTGCTCGGTTATCAGCCGCTGCCCGCCGGTCGGCGGGTCGCGGTGATCGGCAACAGCGCCGCCCTGAACTGGCTGGCTGTCGACGCGGCCCACGGCGAGGGCCTGGAAGTGCGCCGGCCCGCGGCGATTCCGGTCCCGGGCGTGCGGCAGCCGCGCCCGACCGAGCGTGCGGTGGACGACCTTCCGGTCGGCGAGCCGGTGGATCTGGGCCCGGAATCAACACCCGGCGCCTACCTGGACGCCGTCGTCGCAGCCTTGCGCTCGGACGAAATCGACTCGGTCATCGTGATTTTCGCCCCGCCGGTGCCGCTGCCGATGGCCGGCTTCGCCGATGCCATCCGCGAAGCCGCGCTGGCGGTTCCCGACTCCGGCAAGCCCATCCTCACCACATTCATTGCCGAACAAGGGATTCCGAACCTGCTGGCGATGCGGGGCGCCGGCGGCACAGCGGCCCGCGGCTCGATCCCGTCCTATCCGGACCCCGAACGTGCCGCGCGGGCCCTGGCCCGGGTGCAGCGGTACGCGCACTGGCGCACCACACCGGTATCGACGGTGGTGCGCCCCGAGGGCATCGACACCGAACGCGCGCGCCGGCTGATCGCCGACTGGTCGAGCGCCGGTGACGGCCGCTGGCTGAGCGACCTGGAAGCAGTGGAACTGCTGGACTGCTACGGCATTCGCGTCGTCGAATTCCGGGAGGTCCGCACCGCCGACGAAGCCGTCGCCGCCGCCGAAGAACTCGGCTACCCGGTCGCGGCCAAGGCGACCGGCGAAATGTGGCGCCGCCGCCCCGACCTCAGCGGCGTCCGCTTGGACCTGTGGCGACCGGAGGCCGTCCGCCAGGCCTACACCCACCTGGTCGATCTGTGCGGCGACCCAGCCGTGCATATCCAGAAGATGGCCACCCCCGGCGTCGGCTGCGTCCTGCGCGTCCAGGACGACCCGTCTTTCGGCTCGGTCATCGAATTCGGGCTTTCCGGCATGATCATCGAACTCCTCGGCGATCGCGCCTACCGCGCCCTCCCACTGACCGCCGCCGAGGCCACCGCCCTCATCGACGCCCCCCGCGCCGCCCCGCTCCTGTCCGGTACCCCCGCCAGCCCCCGAGTCGACAAGGCCGCCCTCGCCGAACTGGCCCAACGCGTCTCGGCCATGTTCGACGACCACCCAGAAATCCGCGAACTCACCTGCGACCCGGTCCTGGCCTCACCCACCTCCGCCGCCATCCTCTACGCCCGAGCCCGAATCGGCCCCGAGCCGAGCCGCTTCGACATCGGCCCCCGCCGATTGGCCTGACGCGCAACACAAGCCGACACCAAGCAGCTGCCAAGCGCCGATACCTACCGTCCGGGTATGAAAGCCACACTTGTCACCGCTGTACCCGTGCTCCTTCTCCTTGTTGCCGGATGCACCTACACCCCGACGATCGAGGAAGCCGACCTGGAGAAGTCGGTACAGCAAACCTTGTCCGAGAAGGTCGGCCGGAAACCGGACTCCGTCGACTGCCCGGGCGACTTGAAAGGCAACGTAGGCACCACGATGCGGTGCACCTTGACCACGGAAGGAACTCAGCTCGGCCTGACCGTGAAGGTCACCGCCGTGATCGACCAGAAGGTCGAATACGAGGTCGAGGTAGACCAGGCCTGATAAAAACAGGCCGACCGGTTCGCGCGAACCCGGAGGGGACAGGACGCGCGGGCACCGGTCGGCGCTTCGAGGTACCCCGCTGCGGGGTACCCGAGTTGGTGCTGCCGGGGCAGCTGGGGGTGGGTCAGCTGGCGTAGGCGCGCAGGCGATCGGCCCGCTCGCCCTTGCGCAGCTTGGACATGACTTCGCGTTCGATCTGACGCACACGCTCGCGGGACAGACCGAACAGCTTGCCGATCTGGTCCAGGGTGCGCGGCTGGCCGTCGTCCAGGCCGAAGCGCAGGCGGATAACCTGTTGTTCGCGTTCGTCGAGGGTGGCGAGCACGCTGCGCACGTCGTGGTGCAGCAGGCCGGCGATCACCGCGGATTCGGCCGAGGTGGCCTCGGAATCCTCGATGAAATCGCCCAGCGGAGCCTCTTCGTCGTTGCCGACCGGCATATCCAGGCTCACCGGGTCGCGGGAGTGGTCGAGCAGATCGGAGATCTTCTCGACCGCGATGCCGGACTCGTTGGCGAGCTCTTCGTCGGTGGCCTCGCGACCCAGCTGCTGGTGCAGTTCACGCTTGATCCGAGCCAGCTTGTTGACCTGCTCCACCAGATGGACTGGTAGGCGGATCGTGCGGCTCTGATCGGCCATGCCACGGGTGATGGCCTGACGGATCCACCAGGTGGCGTAGGTGGAGAACTTGAATCCCTTGGCGTAGTCGAACTTCTCCATCGCGCGGATGAGTCCGAGGTTGCCTTCCTGGATCAGATCCAGTAGCGGCATGCCGCGGCCGGTGTAGCGCTTGGCGAGCGAGACCACGAGGCGCAGGTTGGCTTCGAGCAGATGCGAGCGGGCGCCTTGGCCTTCGCGCACGATGATGGCCAGATCGCGCTTACGGGTGGCCGACAGACGTTTGCCGGTCTCCAGTAAATGCTGCGCATAGAGGCCCGCCTCGATGCGCTTGGCCAGCTCGACCTCGTCAGCGGCCGTGAGCAGGGCCGTCCGGCCGATACCGTTGAGGTACACGCGTACCAAGTCGGCGGCGGGGCTCTGGGCGTCGAGGTCGGAATCGCTGGGGCGCACACGAGTGGTGGCGGGGCTGGTCATGACTTGCCTCCTGTCGGTGGTGTCTCATCCCGAACAACGGACCCGACATAGAGAAAGTTCCCGTTTCAGCCTTTGGTAAACCGTTCTGAGCTGCGGTTTTACCGACTTGCGACTGAGAAGTTCCTGAGAAGGATCCGCGTTCGGAACACCCGTCTTCTGATCCCGCCGCCGACGCCTGCCCGTGGCCGAATGGCTATACGGGCCGCACCAATCCGTGACGCATCAGGCCGGCCACCACAGAAAGCGCGTCGCCCGCGAACTCCGGTGACACTTCATCGCAGCCGTGGGCCAGCGCCAGCAGTTCGATCAGTTCGTACAACGGCAAACCGTCGGCACGCATTCCCGCGACCAGGGAGATCGTCGACTCGTCCACCTCGTGCTGCCAGCGCGGACCGTCGCCGCGATGCAGGCGCGCCACCCGCTGATTCCAGCCTTCTTCGCCGGGCAGGTAGACCCGCTCCAGCGCGGTCGCGGGGTCGACGATGAACCGGGCATTCCAGGCCAGGTCGTTGTCCGCCGCGGCGGCGCGCAGCCAGGCCGAGCGCTCGAAGTACTTGGTGGCCTCGTCGCCCAGCGGGTCCTCGAAACCGTGGGTGAGGTCCTCGGCGAGCAGTTCGGTGGGTCCGTCGATGGCGCGCAGGTAGACGAATCCGAAGCCGATGCCTGCCACGTCGGCGGACTGGAACGCGTCGAGCCACTGCTCGGCGCGGGCCTGTGCGGCGCGATCGCGGGGATCCAATCCGGCGTCGCGCAACCAGGTTCCGACGTAAAGGGCGGGATCGGCGACGTCACGCTGGACCACCCAGGCGTCGACGCCGTGGGCGGGCAGCCAGGACGAGACGCGCTGCCGCCAGTCGCCGTCGTCGGTGTGGACCCACGCGGCGAGCATGGCGGCGGTGCCACCGGGAGCGAGCAGATCGGAAGCCTGTGAGATCACCAGTTCGCTCGCACCGTCCAGGGCGAGCCCGGAGTCGCGGTAGGTGTGTTCGACGCGCGCGGGCCCGACCACGAACGGCGGGTTCGCGACGACCTGATCGAAGCGCCGCCCCGCGACCGGCTCGAACCAGGAGCCTTCGAGCAGTTCGATATCGAGGCCGTTCAACGCTGCCGTGGCCGCCGCCAGCCACAGGGCGCGTGAGTTCACATCGGTCGCGGTGACGGTCTGCGCGTAGGACGCCGCGTGCACGGCCTGGACGCCACAGCCGGTGCCGAGATCGAGCACGGTGCCGACCGGCCGGGTGGGAGTGGCGCGCAACAGCGACAGGGACGCGTGGCCGACACCCAGCACGTGCTCCTCGCTCAACGTGCGCCGCTGCATCGAATCGTCGAGATCCGACAGAATCCACCGGGTGCCCGCGCCCGCGTCCAGCGGCCGCAGGTCCAGCGCCGCGCGAATCTCGCCGCCGTCGCGTGCCAGCAGTCCGGCGGCGATCGCCTGATCGATCCGCACCGGCGCCAGCGCGGCCGCGACTTCCCGTTCGGGCATCGCGTCACCGAGCAGCAACAGCCGGACCAATGTCCCCAGCTCGCCCAGCTCCCGCGCGGCCCGCCGGACCGGCACCGGCTCCGAACGCCCCAGCGCCGCATGCGCATCCACGCCCAGCGCCTCGATCAGGGTGTCGGCGTCATAGCGCACCCTGGTCAGGGCCGCCCGCAGATCAGGGCACAGCGCGGTCAGCAGCGATTCGGTCGTCGTCGGGTTCGTAGGCACGCGGATACTCTGCCACCGCGATCTCGCAGCACCACCACCCGCTCCACGTGTCCCCGACCCCGACTGCCATCCCGAGCGTGGCGATCATCGCCTCAGCATTGGCAGAGATCTTTGGCTGCGCCCATGAGGGCAATGGGGGACGGCAAGTAGCAACGTGCTCAGGGCGAAAGATCCGCGGCTAAGGCGACAAGCAATTCTCCCGTGGCGCCCAGCCGGGGATATCAGCCTGGGGTCTAGGTTGTGGTGCCGTTGGGGTCGCGTGAGGTGACGCAGTAGTAGGCGCCGCCGGGGTCGTTCATCACGATCCAGTGGGGCTGCCGTTCGACGACGGTCGCGCCGAGGGATTCGTGCCAACCGGCGGTGGCCTCGATGTCGGAGCAGGCCAGGTCGATGTGGGCGGTGGTGGGGCGGTCCTCGCCGAGGCGCTGGAGTAGGAATTGGACGGGGAAGGGCACTTTGGGGCGCAGGCGGGAGAATTCGGGGAGGGTGGCCTCGGTGTGATCCCAGCCGGTGAGAGTGGTCCAGAAACGGGATTCGCTGCTGTAGTCGGAGGCCCCGATGTCGAGGCAGACCTGGTCGAGGCGCGACAAGGTGCCGTCGGGGGCGGTGACGGCGGGAGCCGGGTGGCTCTTGGCGGGGCCGGCGGGGGTGAAGCAGAACAGCTGGCCGCCGGGGGAGCGCAGGACGGCGTAGCCGGGGTGGTTGGCGACGAGTTCGGCGCCCAGGTCGAGGGTGAAGCGCACCGCGGACGGGATGTCCTCGACGTCGAAGTCGAGGTGCACGCCGCCGAGGCCGGTGACCGCCTGCATCTTGATGCCGGCGGCGGCGAACAGCGCGGGATCCGGGAGCAGGGTGAGGAATTCGCCGTCTTCGCCGCGACGTTCGGACGGCTCGGTGCCGGTGATGGTGGACCAGAAGGTCACACACTCGTCGAAACGCGCCGCGGGACGGTCGAGGAACGCCCAGACCCACCTGATCATGTTGTCTCCTGAGTACTGCGGGAAGCGGGCCCGCATCCCGGCGCGGCGCTCGGGGCGGAGGGTCCGTCCCCGGCTGCGCTTATCGGTTTCCCGGCACACAGTAAGGGGCGCCGGTAAGGCTGTCGAGCATATTCGGGACGGATTGTGGTGGTAGCGAATTCGCTGCAAGAGTGGCGTCAGTGCACAGAAGCGGTTGTGCGAGAGCCGGATTCGGCGGGGCGGGCGCGGAAGGTGCGGCGGTAGGCCATCGGCGCCACGCCGAGTTCGCCACGCATGTGATGACGCAGTGCGTGTGCGGTGCCGAGACCGGCGGCGTGGGCGACCGCGTCGACCGGCAGGTCCGTGGTTTCCAGGAGGTGGCGGGCGTGCCGCAGGCGCTGCTGCAGAATCCAGGTCCCCGGGGCGAGACCGGTTTCGGCTTTGAAGCGACGGGTGAAGGTGCGCACGCTCATTCGCGCGTGCGCGGCCAGTGTCGCCAAGTCCAGTTCGGCATCGAGGTTGCCCAGCGCCCAGGCGCGGGTCGGAGCGGTGCCCTCGGATCCGGGGTCGGGGACCTGGCGGTCGATGAACTGGGACTGGCCGCCCTCGCGCCACGGTGGGACGACGCAGTAGCGGGCGGCCCGGTTGGCGATCTCGCTGCCGTGGTCGGTCCGCAGGATGTGCAGGCAGAGATCGATGCCCGACGCGAGTCCGGCGGCGGTGCAGAGTTTTTCGTCGTCGGCGATGAACAGCTGGTTGTCGTCGAGATCGACCCGGGGGTACAGGGCGCGGAAGTTCTCGGCGAAGTGCCAGTGGGTGGTGGCGCGGCGGCCGTCGAGGTATCCGGCGGCGGCGAGCACGAAGGCGCCGGTGCAGATGGAGATGATTCTGGTGCCCGGGCGGATCGTCGCGAGCGCGGCGGCGAGGTCGGCGGGCAGGGTGCCGTCGAAGCGCGGGCCGGGGATCTGGGTGCCGGGGATGATCACGGTGTCGGCGACGGCGAGCAGTTCCGGGCCGTGCTCCGGAGTAATGGTGAAGCCACCGGTCGAGGGCACCCGGTCGGTGGACAATCCGCAGACCCGCACGTCGTAAAGCTTTGTGCCGTCCGCGGTTTTCGCCGCGCCCAGCACCATCGTCGGAATGCACATGTCGAACCCGACGACCGGTTCGAGTGCGAGGACGGCGACCAGATGCGGCGCGGTCATGAGCTACCTCCGAGCAGTGGCTAGATATTTACGTATTGTGGCATTCAGGCCACTCGTTCGGAACCCGCATTTCCCGCACGCTGTTCCGGTGACCGAATTACGTACCGACTCCGACTCGCGAGACCCCCTGGGTCCCACCCAGATTCCGCCGCGCCGCGGCCTGCACCCGGCATGGCTCGTCGCCGGCGTGACGTTCTTCACGCTGATCGGCGCGGCCGCCTTCCGGTCGGTGCCGAGCGTGCTGATGACCCCGCTGCACGAGGAGTTCGGCTGGTCACACGGCACGATCGGCACCGCCGTCTCGCTGAATCTGCTGCTGTTCGGCCTGATTTCACCGTTCGCGGCCGCACTGATGGATCGGCTCGGCATCCGCAAGGTCGTCGCGTCCGCCCTGGTACTGGTCGCGGCGGGCAGCGGGCTGACCGTGTTCATGACCCAGGCCTGGCAGCTGGTGGCCACCTGGGGCCTGATGGTCGGCGTCGGTACCGGCTCGATGTCGATGGCGCTGGTGGCCACGGTGACCGGCCGCTGGTTCGTGCGCCAGCGCGGCCTGGTCACCGGCGTGCTGACCGCGGCAGGCGCGACCGGGCAGCTGATCTTCCTGCCGTTGGTCGCCGCCATCGCCCATGATCACGGCTGGCGACTGCCCTCGCTGATCGTGGCCGGGACGGCGCTGGCCGTGGTGCCGCTGGTGCTGCTGTTCATCCGGGATTACCCGAGCGATGCCGGTGTCACCGCCTACGGTGCGGAGCCGGGCAGCAAGGTCGGCGTGCGGACTCCGCCGCTGGGTGGGGCGTTCCGGGCGCTGACGGTGCTGGGGCAGGTCGCGCGCACGCCCGGATTCTGGCTGCTGGCAGGCGGTTTCGCGATCTGCGGCATGTCGACGAACGGGCTGGTCGGCACGCATTTCGTCAGCGCCGCACACGATCACGGCATGCCGCAGACGATGGCCGCGGGCCTGCTCGCGCTCATCGGCATCTTCGACGTCGCGGGCACCATCTTCTCCGGCTGGCTCACCGACCGGGTCGACCCGCGCTACCTGCTGCTGGGCTACTACTCGCTGCGCGGGCTGTCCCTGCTGATCCTGCCGTCGCTGTTCGCGCCCGACACCGAGCCCAGCATGTGGGTGTTCATCATCTTCTACGGTCTGGACTGGATCGCCACGGTCCCGCCGACGGTGATGCTGTGCCGGGAACTGTTCGGCGACGACGGCCCGATCGCCTTCGGCTGGGTCTTCGCCTCGCACCAGGTCGGCGCCGCGATCGCGGCCACCGGCGCGGGTGTCATCCGGGACCTGCAGGGCACCTACGACCTGGCCTGGTACATCGCGGGCGGCCTGTGCGGTATCGCGGCCCTCATGTCGTTCGTCATCCGCCGGCCGAAAGTGGCTGTCGCCGTTTAGCCTTCGATCGACCGGTGCGGCCTGGATTCCAGGGCTGTCTGCTTACGACCGTCCCAGCGGCTGGGTTCGTCCTTGCTGCGCGGGGGGCGGTCGTTGGCGATCAGTACCGCGATCCAGGGCAGCGGGATGGAGACGCCGATGATGAGCAGCGAGATGACCCAGTTCTCCCAGAGGCTGTAGGCGACCGCGGCCAGCACCAGGCAGGGGATGCGGGCGGCCATGATGATCGTGTACCGGCGGACCCGGGCGCGGTGCTGGTCTTCCAGCGAGGGCGCGGCCTCGGTGATCAGGACCGGATGTTTCTCGTCGTTGCCGGGGAAGAAGCCCCGTGACGCTTTGGGCTCGGGCTTGGAGACGTCTGGGCGAGCACCGCTACCGATGTCGTCGGCGTCATGGGTGTCGCCGTACTGCTGCATACCTCGAGTCTTCCACAATCGGCGGGCGCGCTCGGCCGGCCCCGACCGAATGCGGCATCATGGAAGCGTGAGTACCGACACCTTGGTTCGTCCGGATACGACGACCGACGAGACGACGGCCGACGACACTCCGAAGTTCTTCCACTACGTGAAGAAGAACAAGATCGCGGAGAGCGCCGTCATGGGCAACCACGTGGTCGCGCTGTGCGGCGAGGTCTTCCCGGTGACGCGCTCGGCCAAGCCCGGTTCGCCGGTGTGCCCCGCGTGCGAGGAGATCTACAAGGGCCTGCGCAAGGGCGACTGAGCCCCGCATATCTCGGCCCTGAGCACGGCCCCGCCCCGACCGGCGCGGTCGTGCTCAGTGCTGTGCGGGGGTCCTCAGGGCGTGCTCCACCGTGGTGCCGGCTTCTCGGCCATCCCGGGGCTCGCCGTCGGGGTTCTCCTCGGCGATCTCCGATTCCGAGTCCTCCGCCTCGTCGTCTCCGCGCACCTGGTTGGCGAGCCACTCCTTCATCTGTTCGAGCCGGGTCGCCCGCGCGGGCCAGAATTCCTGCACCGTCGCGTTGAATTCGGCGCCGAGGATCACCGCGAATCCGAGGAAATACGTGAACAGCAGGAACGCGATGGGCGTCGCGAGCGCGCCGTACGTCACTCCCGTCGCGTTGATCCAGGACAGATAGCGGCGCAGGACTTCGCTGGCGGTCATGAAGAACACGCCCGCCACCACCGCGCCCCAGAACAGCCGATGCCACGGCAGCGTCCGATGCAGGGCGAGCTTGTAGAGCGTGGCCAGCGCAATGACCAGCAGCAGCCCGACGCCGGGATAATAGAACCCGTCGAGCAGTCGGATGCCGGTCTCGGCCCAGGCGTCGGGCAGCACCCGCCCGGCCAGTCGCGGACCCAGCGCCACCAGCGGCAGGAGGAACACCGACGCCACCAGGAACCCCACGTACAGCAGTAGCGCGAAGATGCGCTGCCACACCGGATGCCGTGCGGCCTGCTGGCCGTGCGCTTCGACGATCGCGTCGACGAAGGTCGCCATCGCCGAGGACCCGGCCCACAGCGACAGCACGAAACCGAAGGAGACCAACGCGCCACGCCCTTGCCCGAGCACATCGTTGACGGTCGGTTCGATCAGGTCGGTGACCACGTCCGGGTCGAAGAATTCCCGGCTGAAGGCGAGGATCTTGGCTTTCACGACGGCGACGGTGTCGGGGCCGAACAGGCCACCGACGTAACCGAGACTGCCGAGCACGCCGAGCAGTAGCGGCGCCATCGACAGCGTCTGCCAGAACGCGGCGGCCGCGGACTTGGCGAAAATCGAGTTGTCCCAGGCCTTGTCGGCCACTCGTTTGATGACCCGCCAGCTTCGGCGTCTGGAGCGAATCAGGGCGCGAGTCAGCCGTGCCGTCCGGGGTGGGCGCGCGCCACCGCCTCCGCTGTGAATCGGCGGTAATTCGCTTTCGGCGGCGCGGGCGTCATCCATGGTGCCTACAGCATCGCGTATGAGCCGCCGCAGCATTGCCTTGTGGTAGAACGCGACTGCGACCCGCAGGGGCAGACACGCCGTGCCGACCGGCGGAACCAGGATGTTGTGGCAGGTAAACATGTGATGCCTATCGCCCCCGCCGCGTCGGTTTGGCAACACGCCGAGTCGGCCCGCTAGGGTCTTCTGCGTGACTGGGTCGGGTGGCGCTGCGGCGAGAACTGAAGCTTCGCCGGGCGATTCGGGAGCATCAGGTAGAGGTGGCGCACCGCTACGCGCCTGGCAGCGGCGGGCGCTGACGAAATATCTCGCGACCAAGCCGCGGGACTTCCTGGCCGTCGCGACCCCCGGCGCCGGTAAGACCACCTTCGCGCTGCGCGTGGCCGCCGAACTACTGGCCGACCGCACCGTCGATCAGGTGACAGTGGTCGCGCCGACCGAGCACCTCAAGCACCAGTGGGCGGAGTCCGCGGCCCGGGTCGGGATCCAGCTGGACTCGCGCTTCTCCAACGCCACCGGCGGCACCTCCGGCGATTATCACGGCGTCGTCGTCACCTACGCGCAGGTCGCCTCGCATCCCACGCGGCACCGGGTGCGCACCGAAAACCGGCGCACCCTGGTGATTCTCGACGAGATCCACCACGCGGGCGATGCCAAGACCTGGGGCGACGCGACCGCCGAAGCTTTCGGCGACGCGACCCGGCGGCTGGCGCTGACCGGTACGCCGTTCCGCTCCGACGACAGCCAGATCCCGTTCGTCACCTACGAACCCGGCGACGGCGGGCTGCCGCAGTCGCGCGCCGACCACACCTACGGCTACTCCGAAGCCCTCGCCGACGGCGTCGTCCGGCCGGTGGTGTTCCTGGCCTACTCCGGCGAGGCGCACTGGCGCGACAGCGCGGGCGAGGAGTACACCGCCCGCCTCGGTGAACCGCTGAGCGCCGAGCACACCGCGCGCGCCTGGCGCACCGCGCTCGACCCGGCCGGCGACTGGATCTCCGCGGTGCTGCGCGCCGCCGACACCCGCCTGCGCCAGCTCCGCGGCACCGGCATGCCGGACGCGGGCGGCCTGGTCATCGCCACCGACCAGGAACGCGCCCGCGATTACGCCGAACTGCTGGAACACATTTCGGGGGAGCGGCCCGCGGTGGTGCTCTCCGACGATCCGTCCTCCTCGGATCGCATCAGCGAGTTCGCCAACAGCACCCAGCCGTGGATGGTCGCGGTGCGCATGGTGTCCGAAGGCGTCGACGTCCCGCGTCTGGCGGTCGGTGTCTACGCGACGAGTGCCTCGACGCCGCTGTACTTCGCGCAGGCCATCGGACGTTTCGTGCGTGCCCGCAAGGCCGGTGAGACGGCGAGTGTGTTCCTGCCCTCGGTGCCGGTGCTGCTGGACCTGGCCGCGCAGCTGGAAGTGCAGCGCGACCACATCATCGGCAAACCGCACCGCGAGAAGAACGCACTCGACGACGAGCTACTCGTCGACGCGAACAAGCAGAAGGACGAACCCGGCGAAGAGGAACGGGCTTTCGTCGCCCTCGCCGCCGACGCCGAACTCGATCAGCTGATCTACGACGGCAACTCCTTCGGCACCGCCACCATCGCCGGCAGCGCCGAGGAAGCCGACTACCTCGGCATCCCCGGCCTGCTGGACGCCGATCAGATGCGGGCGCTGCTGCGCGAACGCCAGTCCAAGCAGGTTTCCGATCGCAGTGCGGCGGCCGCGGCAGAACCGTCCGCGCACGTCGCGACCGCCACCGAACGCGTCGCGACCGCCGACAAACTGGGCGAGTTACGTCGTGAACTGAACAGCCTCGTCGCGATGCATAACCACCGCACCGGCAAACCGCACGGCGTCATCCACGGCGAACTCCGCCGCGAATGTGGCGGCCCCCCCACCGCGCTCGCGACCGCCGACCAGCTCGCCGAGCGCATCGCCGCCCTGCGCCGCCGGTAGTTCGGCCCGCCGAGCGCACACCGCGTTGCGCCGCCGGTAGTTCGGCCCGCCGAGCGCACATCGTGTTGCGCCGCCGGTAGTTCGGCCCACCGAGCGCACATCGCGTTGCGCCGCTGCTGAGTCGGCTCGCCGAGCGCACATCGCGCCGCGCCGTCGCTGAGTCGGCTCGTCTGAGCGCATCAGGCCTCGCCGCCGCTAGCTCAGCTCGCTGCTGTTGCCCTGTGGGTGTGCTGGGCGACGAGTTCGGCCAGGTGCTTGCCGGTGCGTTCCAGCGGGGCGGCGGACCGTGCCGCGAGCGACAGCACTACCGCGCCCTCGACGGCGGCGATGATGGTCGTCGCCAGGGAGCGGGCGGTGTCGGGGGCGACCTGCTCGGCGCGGAGCCGTTCGGCGAGGATCTCCTCCCATTCCGCGAAGGTCCGCTGGGCCGCGTCGGCGGCGGCCGGGGCTTCGGAGCGGCCGAGTGCGGCGGCCACGATGGGGCAGCCCGCGGTGAAGTCGCTGGCGAGCATGGCTTCTCGCCACATGGCGGGGTAGGCCGCGATGCAGGTCGCCACGTCGGCGCCGGCGGTGAAGGTGCGCATGAGGGCGCTGGATGCTTCGCCCGCGACCCGGGTGGCCTCCGCGACGAGCTCGGCTTTGCCGCCGGGGAAGCTCAGGTAGACCGAGCGGCGGGAGACGCCGCTTTCGTCGAGCAATTGCGCGATTCCCGTGCCCGCGATGCCGTAGCGGCGCATGAGGTCGATCGTGCTGGCCACCAGTTTGTCCCTGGCTCCCACAGCGCACCCCTTTCCCGCGTCGGCTGGTGCGGATCAGTCTACGGGTTGTTGTATACCGATCGGTGTACTACCGTCACAGTACACCGATCGGTTTACCTGAAACCGACGCTTCGACGAACGGGGCCCAGCGATGCCGACCCTGCCCGATCAACTGCCGCTTGCCTGCGGCCAGGTGCTTCCCAACCGGATCATGAAGTCCGCCCTGAGCGAGGGGCTGGGCAACGCCGAACTCGCGCCCGACGAGCGCCTGGAACGGCTCTATCGGCGCTGGAGCGCTGGTGGCTTCGGGCTCGTTGTCACCGGCAATGTGATGGTGGACAGTCGTCATCTGGGTGAGCCGGGCAACGTCGCCGTCGAGGACGAGCGTCATCTCGAAGCCCTCACCCGCTGGGCGAAGGCGGGTAAAGAAGGCGGTACACCGGTCTGGGTGCAGCTCAATCACCCTGGCCGCCAGGCCAATCCGATCGTGACCCGGCATCGCCCCGTCGCACCCTCGGCCATTGCGCTGACCATCCCCGGTCTGCCCGCCCCGCGCGCGCTCGCCGAGGACGAGATCCTCGACATCATCCGGCGTTTCGGTGTCGCGGCCCGGGTGGTGGAGTCCGCCGGGTTCGACGGTGTCCAGATCCACGGCGCGCACGGGTATCTGGTTTCGCAGTTCCTGTCGCCGATCTCGAACCAGCGCACCGATGCGTGGGGTGGCGACCCGGAGCGCCGGGCGCGTTTCGTCCTGGAGGTCGTCAAATCCATTCGGGCACAGGTCAGTCCCGGATTCGCGCTCGGAATCAAGCTGAACTCCGCGGACTTCCAGCGTGGCGGCTTCACCGAGGAGGAGTCGCGGGAGGTCGTCGCGCGGTTGGCCGCCGAAGCCGTGGATCTGATCGAGATCAGCGGCGGCAGTTATGAATCGCCCGCGATGATGGGCCGTCCGCGCACGGTCGCGGCCAGCACCCGGGCGCGCGAGGCGTACTTCCTGGACTACGCCGAAACCGTGCGCCGTGTCGCCGGTTCCACCCCGCTCGCGGTGACCGGCGGTTTCCGGACCGAGGCGGGCATGTCTGAAGCGGTCGGGTCCGGCCTGTGCGACGTGGTCGGCCTCGGCCGCCCGTCCGCCGTATTCCCCACCGCCGCAGGCGATCTGCTGACCCGCCGCACCGAGGTGCTGCGCCCGCCGCACATCACCCTGGGTCTGCCGCCCCGGCTGGCCGCCAATGGCAACCTCAAGGCCTTCGACGGTGCGCTCGACCTGCAGTGGCACACCGACCAATTGCACCTGATCGGTGCAGGGGCGGACCCGGATCCGGCGCGTTCGCCGTGGCGCACCGCGGTGCAGATGGTTCGCCACCACGGCGTGGACGCCTTCCGCGCCAAGCGATCCGCCACGCCGGACACCAAGGGCAAGGCTGCCCGCAAGTTCCGCCGCGAGCGCGTACTCGGCCGGTACGTCATGAATCCCACTGTGCGCGTACTGGATCGCGTCGGCGTGCGCACAACATTCGCCACCGAGATCGAAACCATCGGCCGCAAATCGGGTCAGCCGCGCCGGGTCCCGGTGTCGGTGCTGTTCGACGACGACGGCGCGTGGATGATCTGCCAGCACGGGATGCGTTCGGGCTGGGGACTGAATATCGCCGCCAACCCGAAGGTCGCCGTCCGCCAGGGCGACCAATGGCGCACGGGGACCGCGGAATTCCTCCCGGACGACGACGTGGTGGCCCGCGCCACCACCTTCGCCCCACATCCCGCACTCGCGCCCCTGGCCCGATCGATGTTCGCGGTGCTGGAAACCTCACCGGTCACCGTCCGCGTCACCTTCACCGATAGGTAGGCGGACGCAGCGCCTGTTCCGGGCGGCGAGCGGCGGATAGGCTCCGCGGATGGTGCCTGTTTCTCATACCGCCGCCTTCGCGGTCGCCGCGTTCGTCATCATTGTGATTCCCGGGCCGAACGTGCTGTTCTCCATCGGACGGGCGCTGACGCTGGGGCGGCGGGCGGCGGTGCTGTCGGTGGCCGGCGCTGTGGCAGGTTCAGCTGTGCCGCTGGTGGCGGTGGCCGTCGGGCTGGGAGCGGTGCTGATGGCCTCGGCGGTCCTGTTCACGCTCGTGAAGATCGCCGGCGCAGGCTATCTCGTCTATCTCGGCGTCATGACGATTCGGGATCGCAAGAAGCTGGCGGCAGCGCTCGAGGCCGGCCTCCCGGGCGGCGCGGACCGGCGGGTGTTGCGGCAGAGCTTCCTGGTGGGTGCCACGAATCCGAAGACTCTGGTGTTCTTCGGTGCGGTGCTGCCGCAGTTCGCCGCGCCGGAGGCCGGGGCGCTACCGGTTCAGTTGCTCGTGCTGGGCGCCATTTTCCTTGTGATTCAGGTCTTTTCGGATGGTGCGTGGGCGTTGCTCGCCGCTACCGCGCGGGGATGGTTCGCGCGATCCGCGCGCCGACTGGAGGCAGTCGGCGGCGCGGGCGGCGCGATGATCATCGGAGTCGGGGCCAGCGTGGCGCTTTCGGGGTCTAAATGAACCGGGTCAGACCAGTTCGAAATAGGCCGCCGGGTCGAGGGTGTTGATCGGCGTCCAGCGGGGGGTTTCGGTCGGGGCGGCCGGATCCTGGTGAGCCGCTTCGAAATAGCCCTGGAGTTCCAGGGCTACGCGAGGGTTCTCGTCGACGCGGCGGGTCAGGTCGTAGAGCACGGCCAGAAGGTGGACGCAGCGGGGGTTGCGGGCCGAGCAGGAGCAGTCGGTCGCCGCCAGGACCGGGGTGGGGGTCAGGCCCGCGTCGGCGAGGGCGCGGTGCATTTCGTCGGTGAGGACAGTTGCGTCGGGGATCACCTCGGCGATGGCGGTGACCGCGGTGCGGGTCAGGGGCGCGACCTCGACGTGGGTGACCGAGGCCTGGCCGCCGCGATGGATGGCGGCGCGGACGTTGCGGCCCTCGATCGTGGTCTGCACACCGTGGTTGCGGGCGATGCTGCGAGCGCGCGGGAGCAGCGGGTCGGGGCGGGTCTGCTTCAGAGGTTCGGCCAGGCGGAGCCAGTCCTTGCCCCAGGTGGTGTACCCGAATTCGTTGTCCGGCATCAGTTCTCTCGCTTCCGGCGCAGGATTTCCACGAGCTGGTCGTCGTCGAGGCGCGCCAGGGCGGCGATGCCCGCGGTGTCGGACAGGTCGGTGAGGGCGGATTTGCGGTCGTGCATGCCCGCGATGTGTTCCTCCACGGTGGTGCCGGAGGTGAGGGTGGTGACGGTGACGGTGCGGGTCTGGCCGATGCGGTGGGCGCGGTCGGAGGCCTGGGCTTCCACCGCGGGGTTCCACCAGCGGTCGAAGTGGATGACGTCGGCGGCGCGGGTGAGGGTGAGGCCGGTGCCCGCGGCGCGCAGGCTCAGGACGAGAACCGGTGGGCCGTCGGGAGATTGGAAATCGGTGACGATTCGGCCGCGTTCGTCCTGATTCAGGCCACCGTGGAAGAACGGGGCGGTGACGCCGAACTGTTCGGCGAGGTGCCGGACCAGGAGTTCACCGGTCTGCCGGTACTGGGTGAATATCAAGGTGGGGGAGTCGTTTTCGAGATTGGTGCCCACGATGTCGGTGCACAGGTCCAGCTTGCCGGAGCGCCCGGTCAGTTCGCCGAGGTCGCCGGTGATCAGGCCGGGGTGATTGCAGACCTGCTTGAGCGAGGTCAGCGCGGCCAGCACCCGGCCCTGACGCTGCACGCCCGAGCCGAAGCCGTCGTCGATCGCGCGATCGAGCAACTGGTCGTAGAGCTTCTCCTGTTCGGCGGTGAGGTCGCACAGCAGATCGGTGTGGATCTTCGCGGGCAGCGACGCCGCGACCTGGATCTTCTTGCGCGCCAGCACGACCGGTTCGATGGAATCGCGCAGCCGGGCCGCGGCGGTGGCCGAACCCTCCTGGATCGGCCGGACGAAGCGGCGCCGGAACTGGGTGCGATGCGCGAACAGGCGCGGCGCGACCAGGTTGAGCAGCGCGAACAGTTCCTCGAGATGGTTCTCCACCGGCGTGCCGGTGAGCGCGACCTTGGCCGAAGCGGTCAGCGCACGCGCCGCCTTCGACACCTGGGTGCGCGGATTCTTCAAGGCCTGCGCCTCGTCGAAAACGACCGTCGTCCAGGAGGTTCCGGTCAGGTGCTGCCCGTGTAACCGCAGCGTCGGATATCCGGCCACGACGACAGTCCCCGGCTCCGCGGTCACCTCCCCGCCGCGCCACACGACCGGGCGCAGCTCCGGCGCGAACCGCGTGATCTCGTGCGCCCAGTTGCCGACCAGCGAGGTCGGGCAGACGACGAGCTGCGGCCCCTCAGCCGCGCGCCCGACCAGGAACCCGATGGTCTGCACTGTTTTGCCGAGGCCCATCTCGTCGGCCAGAACCGCTCCGCCGAACGCCTCGGTGGTCTCGCGCAGCCAGCTGACGCCGCGCGTCTGATACGGCCGCAGCTCCGCTTTCAGCGTCGAGGCCAATTCCACTGCCGCCGCACGGGTTTCCCGCAGCACGCGAACCGCCCGCTCGGCCGAGACGACCGACGTGCCGACCGCGTCCGGGACCGCGTGGGCGGCGATGGGTAGTTCGTGGACAACGTCGCCCTCGCGCAGGATTGCCTGCCAGGTCCGCAGCGACGCGGCTGCGAGGACTTGCCCCGCGAACTCCGGCTCGGCAGCTGAGCTGTCCGAAATGCGCAGTTCGCCAAGTTCTTCAGAAGTGACCAGCGCGCAGTCGACGTCGACGACCTCGATCGCGTCCAGCGCGCTCGTGGGCACCGCCAGCGGCAGCGTTTCCCGCTCACCGATTCCGGTGGGCGCCCGCCCGGTCGTGCGCCCGCTCCATGTCCACAGTGCGAACATGTGCCGGTCGGGCAGGTAGGTGGCCTGGGTGGAAGACAGATCGATCCCCTCACGTGCAATGTGTTGTGCGCCACAAAAATTGTCCGGAGACGCCGACAGCGGGCGACTGGTGTCGCCCGCTGCCGGTGAAGACTATGTTCTGTTGTTCGATGCTGTTGTGTCGGGACGCGAGGTCAGAGACTGACGCTTACATCGCGGGAGCGGCTTCCGAGTCGATTACGGCTTCCAACTCACGCAAGCGATCCATGTGCTCGTTCGCGTGGTGCTGGCAGAAGAGCAACTCTCCACCTGCGGGAAGGGTGGCACGCACGCGCGCTGCCGCCCCGCAACGGTCACAACGATCGACCGCGGTCAGTGGGGTGCTTGTCAGGGTTCCTGGCATGACTCCTCCGTCCTGGCTCCCGGCACTACAGTCCGTTCACCTGGTGTGGGGCCCGTGGTCACTCCGCGGGCTCGCTACCGCTACTTCCCAGCAGTGGTATGACTACTCTGTCAGACGTTCGGGACGGGGGCTTTGTTCCCGTAAACGATTCGGTGTGTTTTCCCTAACATGACCTGGTATTTCGCTAACGGCGAACAGCTCAGCTCAGGGGCCGTACACGTCCTCGCTCACTTCCTCGAACTTGCCTATCCAGTTGTATCGGGAGATTACCCGTGATCCGTAACACTCACACCCTCGTTCACATTTGTGACCTGAACGAATGGTCGAACGCCCGGCAAACCGGCGAGTATCGCCCGGCGTCGCTGTCGGAGGCGGGATTCATCCACCTCTCCACCCCGCAGCAGGCGCATCTTCCGGCCAACCGGCTCTTCCGCGGGAAGCAGGATCTGGTGCTGCTGCGGATCGACCCGGCCCTGCTGTCGTCGGAGGTGAAGTGGGAGCCCGGAGTGCCGACAGATCCGGAATCGATGCTCTTCCCGCATCTTTACGGTCCGCTGCCGGTGGCCGCGGTCACCGCGGTCGAGGAGTTCCGGCCCGGGCCGGACGGCACGTTCGCGCCACTGGCGCGGTGATCACTGCTCCCGAACTTCGCGGGCGAGGATGGCGGCCTGCACCCGGGAACGCACCCCGAGCTTGGTAAGCACCCGGGAGACATGGGTTTTCACCGTCGTCTCGCCGATGAACAGCCGCGTCGCGATCTGCGCGTTGGTCAGGCCGTCGCCCAGGCAGTCCAGGACCTCCCGTTCCCGCTCGGTGAGATCGGCGAGGCCGACCGGAGCCGGTGCTGGGGTTTCGGTGGCCGAGGACGCGAACGCGGTGATCACGGCCTTGGTCACCTCGGGCGCGAGCACCCCGTCGCCGGCGGCGACCGCGCGCACCGAATCCACCAGCGCCGCACCGGAGGTGGATTTCAGCACGAAACCCGCCGCGCCCGCCCGCAAGGTCCGGAAGACGTACTCGTCCAGGTCGAAGGTGGTGAGGATGAGGACGCGCGCGAGCCTGTCTGCGGTGATCCGCTCGGTCGCGGTGATGCCGTCGACGCCGGGCATGCGCACGTCCATCAGCACCACATCCGGTCGCAGCGCCTTGGTCTGCGCGACCGCGACATCCCCGTCGGCGGCCTCGCCGACCACCTCGATGCCCTCGGCGCTGTCCAGGATCATTCGCAGCCCGGCGCGGATGGCGCCGTGGTCGTCGGCGATGAGCACGCGAATCGTCACCGCCTCATCAGAACACAGGCCCGCGGTCGCGAGGATCCGCCGAAGGAAGGACCGGCGTGCCTACGGGCTGACCGCGAGAAACACGAACGCCGCGAACAACACCAGGTGCACTCCGCCTTGCAGCAACGTGGCCCGGCCGGGGACCACGGTGAGCGCGCCGACCACCACCGTCAACGCCAGCAGCACCATCTGCGTCGCGCCCAAGCCCAGGGTCAGCGGCCCGGAAATCCAGATCGAGGCCAGGGCGATGGCCGGGATGGTCAGCCCGATACTCGCCATCGCCGAACCCAGGGCCAGGTTCAGGCTGATCTGCACGCGGTCGCGGCGGGCCACCCGGACGGCGGCCAGCGTCTCGGGCAACAGCACGAGCATCGCGATGACCACACCCACCGCCGAGCGCGGCAGACCGGCCGCGGCCACGCCGCTCTCGATCGAGGGCGACACCATCTTCGCCAAGCCGACCACGCCGACCAGCGCCACGACCAACAGCACCAGACTCAGCACGGTGGAGCGGACGGACGGGGGTTCGTGGTGCTCGTCGTCGGCGTCGCCCTCCTCGACCGGAAGAAAGTCACCGGGGTGCCGGATGGTCTGCACGGCCACGAACAATCCGTAGAGCAGCAGCGAGGCGACGGCCGCGAAGGCCAGCTGTGAGCCCGAGAACTCGGGACCCGGCTTGCTCGTGGTGAAGGTCGGCAGCACCAGGCTCAGCGTGGCCAGGGTCGCCACCGTCGCCAGCGCGGCGCCCGTGCCCTCGGCGTTGAACACCGCCACGCGCCGGCGCAACGCCCCGACCAGCAGCGACAGCCCGAAGATGCCGTTGCAGGTGATCATCACCGCCGCGAACACCGTGTCGCGCGCCAGCGAGGAAGCGTCGGGACCGCCGGAGGCCATCAGCGTCAAGATCAGTCCGACCTCGATCACGGTGACGGCCACCGCCAGCACCAGCGACCCGAACGGCTCCCCGACCCGGTGCGCCACGACCTCGGCATGTTGCACGGCCGAGAGGGTCGCCCCGGCCAGCGCCAAGACCAGCACGATGATGACCGGGCCGGAGGGATGGGTGAACCATGCGATTGCCAAGACCACGATGGCGAGCAGCGGAACAAAGGTCGTCCAGTGTCGGGTCAGCAATCGCATCATGCCTCCATGATTCCAGCGAATCGGCAGCGTCCAGGCAATGGAGACACGGGTCGCGATCCGGCCGACTGGGAATCACTTGGCCGAGTGGCGCTGGTCGGCCTGGCAGGAGATACTGAAAAGTTAACGCTCGAGCCGGATTACGGGGGAATCATGTCGAAACGATGGTTGTGCTTTGCCGCTGTTGCGGCGGTGTTGGCAGTCACGGGTTGCGGAACGTCGAAAGACTCGCACAGCCGCGCGACGACGAGTCCGCAAACGAGTCGCGTCGTCGCGTCGACGACCACCACGACAACGACACCGCCGCCTCCGCTGCTGAACCGGCGGGGTGAGAACGGCGAGGTCGTCCAGCAGGACGGCCTGGTGGGCTCGGGGAGTCTGACCGTCATCAACGATGACAAATCCGATGTCGCGGTGGTGGTCACCAACGGTGATCCCAAGGCGCCGCAGGCGACGATCTATGTCCAGGGAAACTCCAGGGCCACGCTCAGCGGCATCTCCGGCACCTACTACGTCTACCTGAAGTCCGGCACCGACTGGGACCAGTCCGCCCTCGCCTTCACCCGCAACCGCCAGTTCCAGAAGTTCGACGATTCCTTCGACGAGTCGAGCGACTGGGAAGTCACCTTGAAGCCGTCGATCGGCGGGAACGCCAGCACCAGCGACGTGCCCGCCTTCTGATCCACCCCGTGTGTCCCGGGTCACGTGAGCTGAGAGTTCGCTCGTAACCTCGCTTCACACGCGGGCAACACAGCGTGTCCAAGATCTGACCATTGATTGTTTCGGACACGAGGAGTTGCGCCGAGTATGACGATGGATGAGGCGACGGCGGCGAAACCCGCGCCAGCGCAGGACTATCTGGCCAAACGAACCCTGCGATCGGGGTCCGCGGGCTGGGTGCTGCTGGCCGGGCTCGGCGTCAGCTATGTGATCTCGGGAGACTTCTCGGGCTGGAACTTCGGTGTGGCCGAAGGCGGGTTCGGCGGTTTGCTCATCGCGTTCGTGGTGATCGCGGGCATGTATCTCGCGATGGTGCTCGGCATGGCGGAGCTGTCGGCGGCGCTGCCCGCGGCGGGTGGCGGCTACACCTTCGCGCGGCGCGCGCTCGGGCCATGGGGCGGGTTCGCGACCGGCACCGCGGTGCTGCTGGAATACGCCATCGCGCCGGCGGCGATCGCCACGTTCATCGGCGCCTACGTGGAATCGCTGAACCTGTTCGGGATCACCGACGGCTGGTGGGTGTATCTGGCGGTGTACACGCTGTTCATCGGGATCCACCTGGCCGGGGCCGGTGAGGCGCTCAAGGCGATGTTCGTGATCACCGCGATCGCGCTGGCCGGGCTGCTGGTGTTCGCGGTGGCGGCATGGGGGATCTTCGACGCGGGCAACCTGACCGACATCCCGGCCGACCCGAATGCCGTTGGCAGCTCGTCGTTCCTGCCGTTCGGGGTGTTCGGGATCTGGGCGGCAGTGCCGTTCGCGATCTGGTTCTTCCTGGCGGTGGAGGGTGTGCCGCTGGCCGCGGAGGAGGCCTCCGAACCGGAGAAGAACGTGCCCAAGGGCATCATCATCTCGATGCTGGTGCTGCTCGTCACCGGTGCGGCCGTGCTCGTCCTGGCGACCGGAGCCTATGGCGCGCAGGCGATTTCGACCTCCGGCAACCCGCTCGTCGAGGCGCTCGGGGACGGGGCGGCGGCCAGGGCGGTGAACTACATCGGACTGGCCGGGCTGGTGGCGAGCTTCTTCTCCATCGTCTACGCCTACTCGCGGCAGACCTTCGCGCTCTCGCGGGCCGGATACCTGCCGACCAGCCTGTCGGTGACCAATGCGCGCAAGGCGCCGGTGCTGGCGCTGATCGTGCCGGGCGTCATCGGGTTCGCGCTGTCGCTGACCGGCGAGGGCGCGATGCTGCTGAACATGGCCGTGTTCGGGGCCGCGGTCAGCTACGTGCTGATGATGGTGAGCCACATCGTGCTCCGGGTGCGGGAGCCGAACATGCCGCGGCCGTACCGCACGCCGGGCGGCATCGCGACCACCGCGTTCGCGCTCGTAATCGCGTGCGGCGCGGTCATTGCCACCTTCCTGGTCGATCCGGTCGCGGCGGGCTGGACGCTCGCCGCGTTCTGTGCGTTCATGCTCTATTTCGCGCTGTACAGCCGCCATCGGCTGGTGGCGAGTTCGCCGGACGAGGAGTTCGCGGTCCTGGCGCGCGCCGAAGAGGAGCTGGGATGAGCTGGTACACACAGACTCTCGGCGGCGTCACCTATCGGTTCGACGGCTTGGTCGAGCTGCTCGCGAAGGCGACGCCGCTGCGCAGCGGCGACGAGTTGGCCGGGTGCGCCGCGGGTTCGGATGCCGAACGCGCCGCCGCCCAGTGGGCGCTGGCCGAGGTGCCGCTCACCGAATTCCTGAACGAGCCGGTGGTGCCGTATGAGACCGACGAGGTCACCCGGCTGATCATCGATTCCCACGATCGTGTTGCCTTCCAGCCGATTTCGCAGCTGAGCGTGGGCGGGCTCCGGGATCGGCTGCTGGAGGTGGCGGCAGGGGAGCGGGCCGCGGCCACGTTGCGTGCGCTCGCGCCCGGGCTGACTCCGGAGATGGTGGCCGCCGTCAGCAAGATCATGCGTAATCAGGACCTGATCGCGGTGGCCCGGGCGGTCGAGGTGACCGCCGGATTCCGCACGACCATCGGGTTGCCCGGACGGCTCGGCACCCGGCTCCAACCGAACCACCCCACCGACGATCCGCGCGGTATCGCCGCCGCGGTACTGGACGGGCTGCTGCTCGGCTGCGGCGACGCGGTGATCGGCATCAACCCGGCCACCGACTCGCCGCAGGCCACCGCCGACCTGCTGCACCTGCTCGACGAGGTGCGGACCCGTTTCGACATCCCGGCTCAGTCGTGTGTGCTCTCGCATGTGACCACCACGCTCGGGCTCATCGAGGCGGGTGCGCCGGTGGATCTGGTGTTCCAGTCCATCGCGGGTACCGAAGGCGCGAACGCCGGTTTCGGCGTGAACATTTCGCTGCTGCGGGAGGCCAACGAGGCCGGGCGCTCGCTGGGACGCGGCACCGTCGGCGATAACGTGATGTATCTGGAAACCGGTCAGGGCTCGGCGCTTTCGGCGGGCGCGCACCTGGGGACCGGCGGCAAACCGGTCGACCAGCAGACCCTGGAGGCGCGCGCGTACGCGGTCGCCCGCGACCTGGACCCGTTGCTGGTGAACACCGTCGTCGGATTCATCGGACCCGAATACCTCTATGACGGAAAGCAAATCATCCGCGCCGGGCTCGAAGACCACTTCTGCGGAAAGCTGCTCGGCCTGCCGATGGGGGTGGACGTCTGCTACACCAACCATGCCGAAGCCGACCAGGACGACATGGACACCCTGCTCACCCTGCTCGGCGCGGCGGGCTGTGCGTTCGTGATCGCGGTGCCGGGCGCGGACGACGTGATGCTGGGTTATCAGAGCCTGAGTTTTCACGATGCGCTGTACGCGCGACGGGTGCTCGGTCTACGTCCCGCGCCGGAATTCGAGACGTGGCTGTCGGGGCTGGGGATGCTGGACCACACCGGGAGGATACTTCCGGTCGAGCCGTTGTCCTCGCCGCTACGGGCCCTGGCAGGTGCCCGATGAGCGCTCCCGTGGAAAACGCTGCGGTGCACAGTTTCTGGCAGGAGCTGCGGCGCAGTACCCAGGCCCGCATCGGTCTCGGACGCACCGGCGATGCGCTGCCGACGCGTCAAGTGCTGGAATTCCGGGCGGCCCACGCCGCGGCCCGTGACGCCGTCCACCAGCCGCTGGACGTCGATGCGCTGGCCGGACGGGTCGAGGAACTCGGACTCGGCCCGGCTGCGCACGTGCGTAGCCGGGCCGGTGATCGCGCCGAATACCTACGCCGACCGGATTTCGGCAGACTGCCCGGGCCGGATGCCCTCGCGACGGTCCCGCATACCGGGGCCGACGTGGGATTCGTGCTCGGAGACGGGCTCTCACCGCGCGCCCTTGCCGACCACGGCCCCGCGACCCTCGCTGCGCTGATCAGTGAATTGGCACAACGGTATTCGCTGGCCCCACCCGTCCTCGCGACCCAAGCTCGAGTCGCCCTCGGCGACCACATCGCCGAGGCCATGGGCGTGACGACAGTGGTGGTCCTGATCGGCGAACGGCCCGGGCTCTCGGTCGCTGACAGCCTCGGCATCTACTTGACGCATTTGCCGAAACCCGGCCGCACCGACGCCGACCGCAACTGCATCTCCAACATCCACCCGCCGGAAGGGCTGGGTTACCAGCAGGCCGCGAAAGTGGTGGCGGGCTTGATATCCGGCGCCCGCGAGCTCGGCCGGTCGGGTGTCGACCTCAAGGACTCCTCACGTGCCGAGCCCGTCGAATCTGACCGGGTCGTCGCGATCGCCTCGACGAGTCATCCCTGACTGCGACTGCGAGTGCGTTTCGTAGTACCGGGCCATGAGCTCCCAGTATCCGAGCAACAGCAGCATCAGCGCGCCGATGCCTGCGCCCGCGGGCACCGGACGGCGATGCCACGCCCCGAGTAACGCGATCATCCCCGCACCGGCTGCCGCGGCGTCCACGGCCAAGGCCACATCTTTGGGGCGGTCGACAACCCACAGTTCCTCTCCGAGTATGGCTTTCGTCGCCCAGGATCGTTGGTGGGCAGGTGCGGGGAAGAGCACCGGGTTCACGGCGAACCACGCGCCGACGACGGCCGCGTGTGGCCAGCTCCTTTTCCAGACCGGAACCAGGAGCAAGGGCGCTGTCGCCCAACGGGACCACGCGCTCCAAGGGTTCGAATGCCGGGCGAACACCGCGCTGCGAACTCGGGCGAACCCCCTGTCAGAGGTCTTCATCGGCGTGCTCCCGTCAGTTGGTTCGTCAGGTTGCTGAAATAGGCAGCCTGGCAAGGACTTCCCAGCGCCCGTCTGCGGGCTCGGCGGTGAACGTGCCACCCAGGGCCGCCGCTCGTTCGCGCATGTTCATCAACCCGCGCTGGGCGGAGGCCTCGAAAGACTCCTCGGGGCGGCTGCCGGTGGTCGGATTGCGGACTGTCACAACGAGGCTCGCCTCCTGCTCGCGGACGTCGATGTACACCGGCTGGCCGGGCGCGTGTTTCATGGCGTTGGTCAGCGCCTCCTGGATGATGCGGTAGGCGGCCTGGTCGACCGCGCTCGGCAGCAGGGTTCCGTTCAGTGAATCCTGGACGCGCACACTGATTCCGGCGGCCCGGGCGGCGTCGACCAGGATGGGGAGCTGGGCGAGTTTGCGGGGTGCGGCGATGTCCTCGTCGGCGCCGTCGTCGCGGAGCAGGCCGATCATGGTGCGCATTTCGTGCAGGGCGCTGACGCTGTTGGAGCGGATCGAGGCGAGGATCCCGGTGACCTTCGGGTCGATATCGGATTTGCTCAGGACGCCCAGGGCGGCTTCGGATTGGATGGCGATGGCCGAAAGGTGGCCGGCGATGACGTCGTGCAGGTCGCGGGCCATGGTTTTGCGTTCGTCGGCGATGGCGGCGCGGCGGTCCAGTTCGGCGACGAGCGTCATGGCCTCGGCGCGGGTGTGTTCGGCGGCGGCGATCTCCTTGTGCTGGCGGACCTGCAAACCCCACCAGACCGGCGTTCCGACGAAGGCGAATGCCGCGGCGATGGCGATGGCGAAGGCATGCCAGTCGCCGACCCCGATCCAGACCGCCACCGCGATCGCCAGGGACATAACCGCGCTCGCCACCGCGGTCACCTTGGAGATGGTGCGCGACCCGTAGAGAACCGCCGCGTAGATCAGGTCCGAATAGACCAGCCAGACCGGCACGGTCGACCCGAGCATCGTGTCGGCGACCAGCGGGACGACACCGGCCACCAGTGCGATCCCCGGCATGCGCCGTCGCAGCACGGCAGCTCCGCACAGCGCACCGAGAATGGTGAAACGGACCGCCAGCCCCGACTCGGTGCTCACCCGGGCCATCGGGTAGAGCCCGGACAAATAGAACACCGTGCCGAGGCTGAACAGGAACAGCGCGATCAACACGTCCTGTGCCGTCGCCGACAACGCGTGCCACTGCTTCACCGATCCATCACAGCACACCGCCGCCGGACCGGGGTCCGTCGAAGTGATGACCCGCGATCGGTCCGATGGCCGACGTCCGAATCAGCCCGGTCACGCGACGCTCATCGGGTGATACTGATACCGGCCCTGATCGGTCTGGCCCTGGTGGACTCGACCAGCATCGGCACCCTGGTCCTGCCGATCTGGCTGCTGATGGCCCCGGAACGCCCACCCGTCCGGCGCATGCTCGCCTACCTCGCGGCGATCACCGTCTTCTATTTCCTGGTCGGCGTGGCATTGCTGACCGTTGTCGGCTCGGCGCTGGACCGCTTCGGCGACCTGGCCCGCAGCCCGATCGTGCTGGTCCCGCAGCTGGTGCTCGGCGTAGCGCTGTTCGCGGTGTCCTGGCGGTTCGACTCCAAGAAGCGCCGCGAGCGCGGCGAACCCGACCGCACCGCGGCCTGGCGCACCCGCGCCCTGAACTCGCAATCCACCAGCACCGGCTTGGCGGTGCTCGCGGTGAGCGCGGGCACCCTGGAACTGTTCACGATGCTGCCGTACCTGGCCGCGATCGGCCTGCTGGTCTCGAGCGACCTGTCCACGGTGACCTCGATCGCGCTGCTCGCCGGCTACTGCGTGGTCATGGTGGCGCCGGCGCTGGTGCTCATCGCCGCGCGAAAGCTGTTGCACGCCAAGATCGAACCGCTGCTGGTTCGCATCGACGCGTTCCTGTCCAAGCATGCCGACAGCGCGACCGGATGGGCCTTGGGGATCGCGGGCTTCCTGCTGGTGCGCGGCGCCGTTCCCGGGTTGTTCGGAAACTGAGTTCGACTCGATGCAATCGAGGGCGCCGATACCGGGGAACGCGCTCGGGCAAGCGCTAGGGTGGACCGGTGAACATCGATGTCACCGCCCTCCCGGGTATCGGGGTACGCAAGGATTTCCAGGCGCGTTCCGGGCGCCGCATCGGTGTGGTCGACCACCGTGACGGTGGCATCGATCTGATCGTCTCCAAACTCTCCGACCCGGACGCTTGCGCGGCCCAGGTCCCGCTGAGCACCGACGAGGCGGCGGTGCTGGCCAACCTGCTCGGCGCACCGCAACTGGTGGCGCAGCTGCAGGAAGATCATCGGGATATGCCCGGCATCACCACCCGTCAGCTGCCGATCGACGAGGACTCGCCGTACGCGGAACGCACCCTCGGCGAGACCGGGATGCGCACCCGCACCAAGGTGTCCATCGTCGCGGTGATGCGCGCCGGGCAGCTGGTGCCCTCGCCGGGCCCGGATTTCACCTTCACCGCAGACGATGTGCTGGTAGTCGTCGGCACCCCCGACGGCCTGGACGCGGCCGCGAAGATTCTCTCGCACGGTTGAACCCGTGACGACTACCGCGCTCGCGCTGGTAGAACTCGGAGCGGTGCTGTTCGCCCTGGGCATGCTGGGGCGGGTGGCGGTCCACTTCGGGATGTCACCGATCCCGCTGTATCTGCTGGGCGGGCTGGTTTTCGGGCACGGCGGGTTCATCGAACTGCACGCGGCCATCGAATTCGGCCATGTGGCAGGCGAAATCGGCGTGGTGCTGCTGCTGTTGCTCCTCGGCTTGGAATACACCGCGGCGGAACTGGTGACCGGTTTGCGCCGGTCCTGGGCGGCGGGCTTGTTCGATCTCGTCGCCAATGCCACACCGGGCGTGGTGGTCGCGTTGTTGCTCGGGTGGGGCGCGATCGGCGCGGTCACCATGGGCGGGGTCACCTACATCTCGTCCTCCGGGATCATCGCGAAGGTGCTCAACGACCTCGGACGCCTGGGTAACCGGGAAACGCCGGTGGTGCTGTCCATCCTGGTGTTCGAGGATCTGGCGATGGCGGTGTATCTGCCGATCCTCACCACGATGCTGGCCGGACTGAGCCTGCTGGCCGGAATGAAGGCGCTCGCCATCGCATTGGTCACGGTGACCCTGGTGCTCGTAATCGCGCTGCGCTACGGCCGCTACGTCTCGGCGCTGCTGGAAAGTCCCGACAACGAGGTGTTCCTGCTCAAGCTGGTCGGGGCAGCGCTGCTGGTGGCGGGCGCGGCGTCCTCGCTGAACGTGTCCGCGGCGGTGGGCGCGTTCCTGCTCGGCATCGCGATCTCCGGGGCGACCGCGCATCAGGCCGCGAAACTCCTGGAGCCACTGCGCGATCTGTTCGCCGCCATGTTCTTCGTCGCTTTCGGGCTGACCACCGATCCGACCGCGATCCCGCCGGTACTCGGCTGGGCGATCGCGCTGGCATTGATCACCGTCGCGACGAAGGTGGCGACCGGCTGGTGGGCGGCGAGCCGGCAGGGGATCGCCCGGATGGGGCGGGCTCGCGCCGGCGCCGCACTGGTCGCGCGCGGCGAATTCTCCATTGTCATCGCGGGATTGGCGGTCGGGATGACCGTCGTCGGCAAAGAGCTGGCCGCGCTGGCTTCGGCCTATGTGCTGCTGATGGCGATGCTCGGGCCGGTGGCGGCGCGGGTGGTCGAACCGGTCGTCACGTTCGGGATGCGCCGGCGGCGGCCCGCGGCGGATTAGGCCGCCGCGCGCGCGGTCCGCCGGTGTTCGATCCGGCCCCAGAACGTGGTGGCGATGGTGCCGACAAGCAGTCCGATCAAACCCGCGCAGAGGTGGCCGTAATCGGTGAAGGTCCGGCCGCTGACGCAAGCGGCGATGAGCACGGCAAGCACCAGTGCCGCCCACGCCAGCCGCACACGGCCACGGAACCGGAACGCCATCGCCGCCAGCACCGCGGAGAATCCATAGCTGGTGCCGACATCGGGGGCGATCGCGACCCGCAACGGAATCAGCTGGTGCTCGATGGCGCGGGAGATGCCGTAGACCGTGAGCAGCGACGCCCCGATATGGCCGGTGGCGAACAACAGGATCCAGCGCCCGGTGCCGAGCCAGCGCTCCGCGTACGCCATCACGATCAGGAATTGGGCGATGACCAGCCACGGAAAATTGCCCTCGGTCCAGAACGCCGAAGCAACCAGCACCTGCACCGGATTGTGGTGCATGTTGTACAGATTGGTCGACGCGGACAGGATCAGCCGGCGTTCCTCGACCGGGCCGAGCCCGCGCAGCGTCCACCAGGTGACGAACAGGGTGAACGCGTAGGCGGTGCTGGCCGGGGCGTGGGCCAGATGCCGACGCAACGCCGGGTAGATCCGGTGCAGGAGTCGCGGCCGGCGCAGCCACGCCCAGGCCGCGCGCACTTCGGTCCACAGGTCGACGGTCTGGGTCCACGGTGAGTGGTAGTGACCGTCGCCCGCAGTGGAGGTAACCACAGTGCGAAGTCTGCCGGGCGCGGCACCGCAACCAGGACTGACGCGCCAGGCGCGGGCTGAACTCGCCGGTAATCCACTGTCATCGCAGAGCAGCCCGACGAGATGACGACGCCGGTAAATGGCGGAACAGCTACGGCACCAAGTCGATCTGACCGTGCGGCTCCTGCGCGACTCGCGCTATGAAGGGTTCTGCCACCGCAGCCATCGGTCGCCCGGCTCGCGGGGCAACTCGTAGCCTGCGGATGCATCATCGACAGGATCGTCCTCGATTCCGGCGGCGTTGGCGAGCAGGCGCTGTCGATCGGCGCGGGCGAGGGCTTTGCGGGTGTTGTGCGCCTCGGTAACCCGGGGGCGGCCCGTGTCGTCGCGCGCGGGCGCGGGCCACTGCGCCGTCGAAGAACCGGGCTGCGGCGGCCAGTAGGAGTTGGTGATCTCCGTGGGCAAAGGTTCGTAGGGCTTGCGTTTCGGTTGCGGCCGTTGGGGTTTCAGGCCGACCGCGGCCGGTGGCGCGACCGGTTGCGGCTTTTCGGCCTGCCGCGCCGCGCGCCGTAGCCGGGGCAGGTCGACGATGCTGTCCTCGACGGTGGTCAGGCTGACGCTGATCAGCAGCAGCATGGTGGCGATGCTGATCACCAGCAGTAGTGGCGCCAGCAGCTGCCCCGGCTCCGCGCCGGCGGGCGGCGCGGTGTGGCCGGTGTGCTGCGCGCGCATGGAAGCCATACCGGTGTAGTGCATTCCGCACACCGCCACGCCCATGATCAACGCCGCGGCCACCGTCGCCGGCGCGCCCTTGACGCGCAAGGTGAACCAGAGCGCCACCGTCGCCGCGACCACCGCGATCAGCATGGACAACCCGACGACCGGCAGTTCGTAGCGGACATGCGCGTTCGACTTCATCGCGTACATACCCGTGTAATGCATGGCACCCACCCCGATCCCGGTGATCGCGCCGCCGGACAGCAGCGCGAGCACGGTCGGCTGCGGCCGGATGACGATGAACAACCCGATCCCGACCACCACGACCGCGGTCAGCGCGCTGAACAGTGTGAGCAGCACGTCGTAGCGGATCTGCGCGCCCTCGATCGAAAAGCCGAGCATCGCAATGAAATGCATGACCCAGATGCCGGTACCGCCGATGGCCAGCGCCGCCGCGATCAGCCACCCGGTACTGACCTCGCCTTGCCGCCGCGCGCGGACCGCGCACTGTAGGCCGAGCAGCGAGCCGATGACGGACATGACATAAGCCATCAGGGGAGTGATCCACCCGTAGCTGAAGTGATAGATGTCGAGCACGAGAACCCCACCCACCGAGGCGAATTCGCCTCGTGATTTGAAACAAGTAGCTGTCAGACCATACGTCAGCGACCAGCGATTTATACAGCGAAAGAACCGACCGCCCCAGTGGCTTCGATCACTTTTTGTTTAGCCGCGGGGCGCCTGATTTCGACCCGGCTCGAAAGGGGTTGGCGCGCAACGACAAAGGGCACGCAAGCCGAAGCTCGCGTGCCCTTTGCGCAGGTAACTGTTAGTCCAGGTAGTCCCGCAAGACCTGCGACCGGCTGGGGTGGCGCAGCTTGCTCATGGTCTTGGACTCGATCTGGCGGATGCGCTCACGGGTGACGCCGTAGACCTGGCCGATCTCGTCCAGGGTGCGCGGCTGGCCGTCGGTGAGACCGAAGCGCAGGCGAACCACGCCCGCCTCGCGCTCGGACAGCGTCTCCAGCACCGACTGCAGCTGATCCTGCAGCAGGGTGAAGCTCACCGCGTCCACCGCGACGACGGCTTCGGAATCCTCGATGAAGTCGCCGAGCTGGCTGTCGCCCTCGTCGCCGATGGTCTGGTCCAGCGAGATGGGCTCACGCGCGTACTGCTGGATCTCCAGCACCTTCTCCGGCGTGATGTCCATTTCCTTGGCCAGCTCCTCCGGCGTGGGCTCACGGCCCAGGTCCTGGAGCAGCTCGCGCTGGATGCGGCCGAGCTTGTTGATGACCTCGACCATGTGCACCGGGATACGGATGGTGCGGGCCTGGTCGGCCATGGCGCGGGTGATGGCCTGCCGGATCCACCAGGTGGCGTAGGTCGAGAACTTGTAGCCCTTGGTGTAGTCGAACTTCTCGACCGCGCGGATCAGACCGAGGTTGCCCTCCTGGATCAAGTCCAGGAACGCCATGCCGCGGCCGGTGTAGCGCTTGGCCAGCGACACGACCAGTCGGAGGTTCGCCTCGAGCAGGTGGTTCTTGGCGCGGTTGCCGTCGCGGATGATCCAGTTGAAGTCGCGGCGGGTGGCCACGGGCAGCTTCTCGCCGGCCTCGGCCCACTCGCGCATCTTCTCGGCCGCGTAGAGACCGGCCTCGATCCGCTTGGCGAGCTCGACCTCCTCCTCGGCGTTGAGCAGCGCGACCTTGCCGATCTGCTTGAGGTAGGCGCGCACCGAGTCGGCGGAGGCGGTGAGCTCGGCATCCTTGCGGGCCTGGCGCAGCGCTTCGGATTCTTCTTCGTCCCAGACGAAATCACCGGAGGCCTTGTCGGCCGCGGTGGGCTCGGCCTCCTCGGCGGCTTCCTCGGGGGCGTCGACGACCAGAACCTCGGCGTCCTCGGTGAGGTCGTCCTCGGAGACCTCGAGGTCCTCGAGGTCCTCGATTTCGAGCGACTCGTCTTCGACGGCCTCGTCGGTGCCGGGCTCGCCCTCGGCCCCGGCCTTCTTGGCTGCCTTCTTCGCCGGAGCCTTCTTGGCGGCGGCTTTCTTGGCGGGAGCCTTCTTGGCGGCCGCTTTCTTGGCCGGAGCCTTCTTGGCGGCAGCCTTCTTGACCGGCCGTGCTTCGGTTACATCTGCGGAGTCGGCCTCGGCCGAGTCGGCGGTCTGACGGGTCGTGGCTACCACGTACGCCCTTTCGTGACGGTCTCGTGCGGCGTCACGCCAGAGTGGTGTTCCGGCGGAGCGGTCTGTCGGGTTTCACCGGCGAAGAGCCGGTCGGTTTCTCCGGCTAAGGCCGGGCACGTTCCATTGTAACGATCCTGCCAGGGTACTCATGCCCGCCTTGGCTTGGACGCACGACGCGCAGATCTGTTAAGGCAGCAACCCCGCCTCGACCGCCATGGCGGCGCCGACGATGCCCGCGGTGTTTCTCAGATGCGCGGGCACGACCTGAGTTCGGTTGGTCAGCAACGGAATCCACAGATCGGCGTCGCGGCTGATACCGCCGCCGGCGACGATGACATTCGGCCAGAAGAGATTCTCCAGTCCGATCAGCACGGTGGACACCTCGGCGGCCCACTGTTCGAAGCTGAGGCCGAGGCGGTCCTTCACCGAGGCTGCCGCGCGATGCTCGGTCTCCATGCCGCCGATCTCGAGGTGCCCGAGTTCGGTGTTGGGGACCAGGGCGCCCTGGTAGATCAGGGCCGAGCCGATGCCGGTGCCGAAGGTCAGCAGCAGCACCATGCCCGCGTAATCCTTTGCCGCGCCATAGGTGTCCTCGGCCATGCCGGCCGCGTCGGCGTCGTTGAGGACGGTCACCGCCCGCCCACCGAGCGCGGCGGAGAACAGCGCGCGGGCGTCGGTGCCGATCCAGGCCTTGTCGATATTGGCCGCGGTGCGGGTGACGCCGTCGAGCACGACCGCCGGGAGCGTCACGCCGACCGGGCCGTCCCAGTTCGCCTCGGCGACCACCTTGGCGACCGCCTCGGCCACCGCCTGCGGCGTCGACGGATTCGGTGTCGCGATCTTGATCCGTTCGTGCACCAACTCGCCGGTGGCCAGATCCACCGCGGCGCCCTTGACGCCGCTGCCACCGATATCGATTCCGAACGCGTGCCCCCGAACGGACATGGCTATCCCTCGTTCCGTGTGCTGGCGAATGACGACAATGCCCGACAACTGTAAAGGCAGCCCGTCCGGCGCACCGGAGCGTATCTGTGATGCGATGGACGGCGTGCCCGAAACCACGAGCTCCCCTGCCGAATCCGCATCCCTCCCGCCCGAAGAAGTGGCCGAATTGCGCCGCATCGCGGTCGATCTCGCCGAGACCGCCGCCGCTCACGTCCGCACCCGCCGCCCCGAGGTCTTCGGCCCCGCCGGGCTGCAGGCCGCGGACGCGGTCCAGGCCAAGGGCCACCCCACCGACCCGGTGACGGTGGTCGACACCGAGACCGAGGACCTGATCCGCAAGCTGCTGGCCGAACAGCGGCCCGGGGATCCGATCCTCGGCGAAGAAGGCGGCGGCGACCTCGCGGCCGCCGGTGACGCGGTGACCTGGGTGGTCGACCCGATCGACGGCACCGTCAACTTCCTCTACGGCCTGCCCGGCTACGCGGTGTCGGTGGCCGCGATGCGCGGCGGGCACTCGATCGCCGGCGCGGTGGTCGATGTCGCCCGGGCGGCCACTTACAGCGCGGGGCTCGGGCTCGGCGCCATGCGGGTCGACGGCGACGGCGTGGTCGAGCACCTGCGCTGTAATCCGGTCACCGAGCTGTCGATGTCGTTGGTGGCCACCGGTTTCGCCTACGGCGTGCACCGGCGCGCCCGGCAGGCCGAGATGGTCGGGCAGCTGCTGCCGCGGGTCCGCGATATCCGGCGGCTGGGTGCGGCGGCGCTGGACCTGTGCCATGTCGCGGCGGGCCAGGTCGACGCGTACTACGAACACGGCTTGAACGCCTGGGATTTCGCGGCCGGTGCGCTCATCGCCGCCGAAGCCGGTGCGCGCCTCGCGCTTCCGGCCGCGACCTTGCCGGGGGCGGCGGGCGGCCTGGTGGTCGCCGCCGCACCCGGAATCACCGACGAACTCTGGGCGCTGCTCGCCGAGATCGGCGCGACCGTGGCGCTGCCGGATCAGTAAGAGCTCAGCACCTGGCCGAGCGCGCGGCGCTGAGCAGCTTCGTGTCGATGGAGCTGCCCGGCACCGGATTCTTCAGCGACCGCAGCACCTCCTCGGCGTCGTTGCCCGGCTGGATGTCGCCGCCGAACAGCGAACCCAGCACCAGGTCGACGGTGTCGTCGGTGCGCTGATCCTCGATCAGTTCGGCGCAGGGGGCGACCAGCTGCACCGACGCGGCGGCCGGGCGGCCGTTCACGCCGAAGCGGATCTGCCCGGTGCACTCCAGGTCGCCGTTGACGTAGATCGGATCGTTACCGGCTTGCTTTCCCGGTGCGGTCGCGAAACCGAGGTCACCGAGCTGGCCGGCGATGTGGCCGGCCTGCCCACGCTGGCTACTCGCGTTCAGCACGCGCACTTTGCTGGCCGACAGGGCCGCCGGTTCCACGTCCTGCAGCCTTGACGCCGCGAAGCGCTGCCCGAGCGGCACGGTGGGGGCCGGGCTCGCGCCGGTGGCGGGGCTCGGCGAGTTGCACGCCATCGCGCTACCGCTGTTGTCTGCCGTCGTCAGCGCCTTGATCCACACGATGGTGCAGATCAGCGTCATGATGCCGAGCAGGATGAGCCAGGGCCGCGGGCGCCGTCGGACCCAGGGGCGACCCTGGGGATCGGAGGGGCTGCCTTCGGTGATCAGTGAAACCACCAGCACACTCTACGAAAATGTCTCGGCCATCGGCGACGGCAGGCCGACGGAGTCGGCCCCCGGTGGGTGAATATCGTCCGGAAGGTCTCGGTGAGTTCGAGCGGAGGTGTCGATTCACCCTCGATTTCGAATCGTCTGTGTTTTGATTGCGACTTTTCCGCCGGGGTCCGCTATTGTCTGGCGGCCCAGATCGAATCACCAGCGGCGAAAATCGGTGGTCGGTCGCGGGAACAAGTAGGGCATGTCCTGCGTTTACCGAGCGCTATCCCAAGTGGATCTACCATGATCCGCCCTGATAGAGCACCGGTGCACGTGTGATGTGCACCACCGGCGGGGCGGTGCATGCCACCTCGGTTCCACACCAGGAATCGGTGTAGCGCGAGCCGGTCCGGGATATACGGAGTAAGGACGAGGGGAAGACGACATGGCAACCGACTATGACGCACCGAGGCGTACCGAGACCGACGATGTGTCGGAGGATTCGCTGGAGGAGCTGAAGGCTCGTCGTAACGAGGCACAGTCCGCCGTCGTGGATATCGACGAATCCGATACCGCGGAGTCGTTCGAGCTTCCCGGCGCGGACCTGTCCGAGGAAGTACTGACCGTTCGGGTCATTCCGAAGCAGGCGGACGAGTTCACCTGTTCCAGCTGTTTCCTAGTGCATCACCGGAGCAGACTGGCGGAGGAGAGTGGCGGGCAGTTGATCTGCATGGATTGCGCCGCCTAAGTAAATTCCTGCGGCGGCCGGACACAGGGTCCGGCCGAGGCGACTTCTGTCAGTCCGCGCTCGGCAGGCCGAGCGCGGCTAGGACTTTCTCTGGACGACGGGTGCTTACCAGCCAGTACGGCGTGGGGTCATCCGGGTCGTTCAGGACCAGCAGCACCAACGAGCCGACCCAGGCACGGTGCTGCACGTAGGCGGCGGGGTCGAGCTGACGACCGAGAGCCGCGCTCTTCGCGGTTTTGGGCACGATGGCCGCGCGGGCCACGAAGTTCACCGGCAGGTGGGCGCGGTCGGCGCGCAGTTCCGGCGTCCCCGCCGCATCCCGGGTCACCTCGACCCGATGGCGGCTCAGCCACAGCAGCACCCACACCGGGATCGGCAACATCAACAGGTATGGCAGCCAAGCCCGCAGACCGGGTGCGCCCATGTGGATTTCGGCCGCCAGCAGCCCGGCGATGCCGAGCGCGACCGGCCACCACCACAGCGGCACCCACAGGCGCTCGGAGTAGGTCTGGGCGGTCTGGTTTTCGTGTTCCGTCACTGGGCTGGGCTGGTCCGACACGACTCCAACACTAAGTCACGACGGGCGAGTGGCTGCGCGTAGGCTCTGCGTTTGTGAGCGCACTTTCACCTATTCCGTTGCTGCGGCTTGATCCCGGCATCCCCATGCCCGCGCGCGCCCATCACGGCGACGCCGGCGTGGATCTGTGCACCACCCAGGACGTCATCCTGGAACCGGGGGAGCGGGTGCTGGTCGGCACCGGCGTCGCCGTCGCGCTACCGGTCGGCACCGTCGGCCTGATCCATCCGCGATCGGGATTGGCTGCCAAAGCCGGACTTTCGGTGGTCAACACCCCCGGCACCGTCGACGCCGGGTATCGGGGCGAGATCAAGGTGTGCCTGATCAATCACGATCCGCGCACGCCCATCGAACTGCGCCGCGGCGACCGGATCGCGCAGCTGCTGGTGCAGCGGGTGGAATTGGTCGACTTCGTCGAGGTGGACACCCTCGACGAAACGGCGCGTGGTGCTGGTGGATACGGGTCGAGCGGCGGCCACGCGATCCTGGCCGACGCCGGCAAGGAGGCGTGACAAATGGCGATGTTCGGAAGAAAGAAGAAGTCGGACGACTACGAGTCCGACGAGTACGACGAAGTCGGTTATGACGAGCCCGGCTATGACGAGCCGGTGGACCGATACGACGACGTCGCAGCCGAATACGACGATGACACCCCGCAGAGCGGTCCCTACGACTACGAGGCCGTAGCGGATCTGCTGGCCGACGTGGCCGATCAGCGCCTGGACCTCGGTTCGGTCATCCTGCCAGTGCCGCCGGGCGGTCAGCTACAGGTCGAGATGACCCCCGAAGGCACCCCGCAGGCGGTGCACCTGGCCACCGAGCACGGCCGCCTCACCGTGGCCGCCTACGCCGCGCCCAAGTCCAAGGGCCAGTGGCGTGAGGTGGCCGCCGATCTCGCGGACTCGCTGCGCACCGACGGTGCCCGGGTCTCGGTCGAGCAGGGCCCGTGGGGCCGGGAAGTGCTGGCGCTCACCGAGAGCGCGGATCTGCGGTTCATCGGTGTCGACGGCCCGCGCTGGATGGTGCGCCTGGTCGCGGCCGGACCGCAGGGCGCGGCCAACGACGGCACCCCGCTGGTCGCCGCGGCGCGCGCGATCATGAGCGAGACAGTGGTCCGGCGCGGCACCGATCCGCTGCCGGTGCGCGATCCGCTGCCGGTGGTGTTGCCGCAGGAGCTGGCAGATCAGCTGGCCGCGGCGCATCAGGCCCAGGTCGAAGCCCAGCAGCAGCAGGCCCTTGCCGCACAGGCCGCGCAAGCGGCTGCCGCGCAAGGGATTCAGCCGGGCGTCATCCCGCCCCGGATGCCGGACGAGCCGCGTCGCAACGCGGGCGGGTCGGCCATGCAGCAGCTCGGTCTGAACTGATACCTCGCACACCTGGGTCCCGGCCGAAAAGCCGGGGCCCAGTCTGCGTCAAGGGGTTTCAGTCGAACGCGGCGAGACCGGTGTGGCCGAGGATCGCGGGGTCGGCGCCGAGTTCGTCGAGGGTGATCCGGGCCAGCCCGGACCGGGGGATCAGCGCGGCCCATTCCTCGGCGACGGCCAAGGGGTGCACCGGGTCGTCGACGGCCGTGATGATCACCACGGGGACACCGACAGCGCGAAGGCGCTCGGGGCCCGGCCACTTGTAGTCAGCCGCCTCCTGCAGCGCCTGCGGCAGATTCGGCCACTGTGCCCGCCAGGATTGCGTGAGGGCCGCGGCGAGCCACTCGGGGCTCCCACCGCGCATCTGCTCGATGACCGCGTCCAATCCATGGGCGCGCAGTTGTCCGGCGGTGTAGGCGGCGCTCTGGGCCGCGGGGCAGTTAGCGGTGTCGGCTCCGGTCCAGGCCGGCAGCGCCGCGATGACTCCTGTCACGTCCTCCGGGTGCTCGGCGGCCCATTCGAGTGCCACGGCCGCCCCCAGCGAGATACCAGCGGCCAGCACGGGCCCGCGCTGGGCCGCCGAGTCCAGCGCCGCGCGATAACTGGCAACCACGCCGAGCGGGTCCGGCTCCACCGCCATGAGTTCGAGATCACGCTCCCGGCAAGCGGGTTCGAAACTGCGCCGGGCGAAATCCGCGTCCGACCCGGTGCCCGGCAATGCCACGGCAATCCCGGGGCGGCGGAAAGGTTTCAAGCCGGTGAGTTCTGGGGATTTCCAGGTGATGGTTGGGCGAGCAGTGACCACCGGATGTGGGGAGTCGAACACCGGGCCGAGCGTAGCGGGGCCGGGTGTGGAGGCCTACAGTGGCGGTGTGCGGCCAACAGCCGGTCGTTCGTTGGAAAACACGCTGGCGTGGGACCCACGCCGCGTGCTGTAGCAGGAGAGCGTGTAATGCCATCCGCAGCCTCAGGATATTTTCGCCGACTGGGCCGCAGACTGACCGAGGATCTCGATCAGCTGGACGCCGAGGAACTGGCCGAGACCGCAGAGGCATCGGGAGCTTGCCGGGCCTCGGAGTGTCGCCGCGGCGACGAAGCCACCATGCTGGGTCGTTTACGTAGTGTCGAGGCGTGCCCGAAGTCCTCGGGCGCTAGTGTTCAGGCAGAATTCTTCGACGGCACCGACGCCATCACCCTGGTGTGGATCGGGCGCCGCCGGATTCCCGGTATCGAACCCGGGCGCCGGATACTCGTTCGCGGTCGCGTCGGCGACCGGGACGGCCGCAAGGTGATCTTCAACCCCTACTACGAATTGCGCGGGAACAGCTGACTTGATGCCGAGCAACGACAACGGCGCCGACTTGGGCAAGCCGACCGATACCGGGCGCCGTGAGGTGCTCGATGCCGAGATGCGCGAGATCGAAGATGATCTGCTCGCGCCGCATCCGGGCGTGGGCGCCGCCGCCGCCGAAGAGCCTCGCGAGCAGACCATGCTCGAGCAGATGGGCGGTTTCAGCGGCCTGATCTACTCCACGCTGCCGGTGCTGGTGTTCGTGCCGGTGAACACCATCGCGGGGCTCACCGCCGCCATCTGGACCGCGCTGGGTGTCGCCGCCGCCATCCTGGCCTGGCGCCTGTACCGCCGCAGCCCCGTGCAGCCCGCCATCTCCGGTTTTCTCGGGGTCGGCGTCTGCGCGTTCATCGCCTATCGGATGGGGGAGGCCAAGGGCTTCTTCCTGTTCGGCATCTACACCAGCCTGGTCTACGCCGCTGCTTTCCTGATCTCGATCCTGGTGCGCTGGCCGCTGGTCGGCATCATCTGGGGTTTCCTCAACGGCCACGGCAAGGAATGGCGGAGCGACCGCCGGGTGATCCGGCTCTACGACATCGCCACCGCCACTTGGGTTCTGGTCTTCGGGGCCCGCTACCTGGTGCAGTCCTCGCTGTACGACACCGATCACACCGGCTGGCTCGCCTTCGCCCGCATCGCGATGGGCTGGCCCCTGACCGCCGTCGCCTTCGGCGTCACGGTCTGGGCGGTGCGTCGCGCGGGGCATATGCCGGTAAAGGGGTGATCCCCGGCACTACGGAGGTGGGGTAGCACCCACCCCTGGGGTGCCTGGTTGGCAGGCCCATTTCAGCCGACGATCGTTGCAGAACGAAAAAACGCAACGATCGAAAGGCCCGAAGTTGCCTACCGAGCACAAGATTTCGGCAACGAAGTCTCCCGCCCACCCCAGTCCCGCGCTCTCGGAGAGCAAGCGTGTGGCCGCCGAGCTGGACAAGCTGATCGGCGCCGCCGCGGCAGGTGACAAGCGGGCCATGTCCGAGATCGTGCGACTGGTGAGTCCGCTGGTCCGCCGCTATTGCGGTGCGCGCCTGGGCAATACGTCGCATCTGCACGTCACCGTCGACGACGTGGTGCAGGAAGTTCTCATCGCGACCGTGAAATCCGTTCCGCGCTACCAGGATCAGGGCAAGTCGTTCCTGGCCTTCGTGTACGGGATCTCGGCCAACAAGGTCGCCGACGCCTTCCGCCGCTCCCAGCTGCACCCGGCCTACCCGACCGCGGAGATGCCGGAGGAAGCCTGCAACGAGGCCGGACCCGAGGAGTGGGCGCTGGCCTCCGAACGCCGCGCCGCGACCCGGGAACTGATGAAGATCCTGGCGCCCGCGCACCGCGAGGTGCTGGTCATGCGGATCGTGCTCGGCTGGAGCGCCGCTCAGACCGCCGAGGCCATCGGCACCAGCCCCGGCGTCGTCCGCGTGATGCAGCACCGCGCGCTGAACAAGCTGCGCGCGGAGCTCAACGTGGTCAAGGCTTGACGCCGTGCTGGGCCAGCGCGATGCGCAGATCCTCCTCGGCCTCCAGCGAGGTGACGAACAGCAGTTCGTCCTCGCCCTCGAACGGGTCGTCGGGCTGCGGGACGATGACCCGGCCGCCGCGCAGGATTGTCACCAGCGCGGCATTGCGGGGCAGGGTGAGCGCGCGTACCGGCTTGCCCGCCAGCCCGGTATCGGTGGGCAGCGTGATCTCGACCAGATTGGCCTGACCCTGGCGCAGCGTCATCAGGCGCACCAGGTCACCGACCGACACCGCTTCTTCGACCAGGGAGGCCAGCAGCCGCGGCGTGGACACCGCCACGTCCACGCCCCAGGACTCGTCGAAGAGCCATTCGTTGCGCGGATCGTTGACCCGCGCCACCACCCGGCGCACCCCGAACTCGGTCTTGGCGAGCAGGCTGTGCACCAGATTGGCCTTATCGTCGCCGGTGGCGGCGATGACGACCTCGTAGCTCTGCAGGCCCGCGTCCTCGAGCAGCGCCAGCTCACAGGCGTCCGCATGCACCCAGACGGCGTCCGGGATGGCGGCGGGTTCGATGTGTTCGAGCTTGCGTTCCAGCAGCATCACCCGATGTCCGCTACGTAGCAGTTCCCGGGCGATGGATCTGCCGACAGCGCCGGCTCCGGCGATGGCCACCTTCATGATCAGTCCTCGCTCGCGGGGGGCTTGCCGGCCAGCGCGACGGCCTCGCCGACACTGCCGGAGGTCGCGGCCACGTAGACCAGGTCGTCGGCCTGAATGATGGACTTGCTGTCGGGCAGCACGCCGTTGCCGAAGCGCAGGATGAACGCCACCCGGACGGTCAGGCCGCGTTCCAGATCGCGCACGGTCCGGCCGTACCAGTCCTCGTGCAGGTTCAGCTGGGTGATCGCGACCGCGCCCGTGGGGTCGCGCCAGTTGGTGGTGCTGGAATCGCCGATCAGGGTGCGCATGAAGCGATCGGTGGTCCACGGCACGGTCGCGATGGTGGGGATTCCCAAGCGCTCGTAGACCGCGGCGCGCTTGGCGTCATAGATCCGGGCCACCACGCGCTCGATGCCGAAGTTCTCCCGGGCCACGCGCGCGGAGATGATGTTGGAGTTGTCGCCGGAGGACACCGCCGCGAACGCGTCGGCGCGCTCGATACCGGAGCGCAGCAGCACGTCCCGGTCGAAACCGACGCCGATGATGCGCTGGCCCGGGAACTCCGGACCGAGCCGCAGAAAGGCGCTGGGATCGCGGTCGATCACCGTGACCTCGTGCCCCACCCGGACCAGGGCGCGGGCCAGCGACGAGCCGACGCGGCCACACCCCATGATCACTACGTACACCGTGTAACCCCGTTCTTGGAACCCTGGTGCTCGGTCTGCGTTTTGCTGTCGGCAAACCGTACCGCCGATTCGCGGCGGGCTGTGCCCGAGGGATGGCCCAAGCCCCACGTTCCCCCTGCGGCCCGGCGTCAAACCTGGTGCGCCGCGTGGCGCGTATTCGAACCCCGCGGGTAATCCGGCCTGCGGGGATCTATGCTCGCTCCAGTGTCCAAGTTGACGACGGCAGCCAAGCGCATGCTGCTGGGTAAGCCCTTCCGCAGTGATTCTCTGGGGCATACCCTGCTGCCGAAGCGCATCGCCCTCCCGGTTTTCGCCTCCGACGCGATGTCGTCGGTGGCTTACGCGCCGGAGGAAATCTTCCTGACGCTGGCCGTGGCCGGTATCTCGGCCTACATGTACGCGCCGTGGGTCGGGCTCGCGGTTGTCGCCGTGATGATGGTGGTGGTCGCCAGCTACCGCCAGAACGTGCACGCCTACCCCTCCGGCGGTGGTGACTACGAGGTCGCCACCACCAATCTGGGCCCCACCGCCGGGTTGACCGTCGGGTCCGCGCTGCTGGTCGACTACGTGCTGACGGTGGCGGTGTCGATCTCCTCGGCGGCCTCCAACATCGGCTCGGCGATCCCGTTCGTAGCCACGCACAAGGTGCTGTTCGCGGTGGTGGCGATCGTCCTGCTCACCTCGATCAATCTGCGTGGTGTGCGGGAATCGGGCAAGGCCTTCGCGATCCCGGTGTACGCATTCATCGTCGGCATGTTCGTGATGCTCGGCTGGGGGTTGTTCCAGGTCTATGTGCTGGGCGAGACACTGCACGCCGAATCGGCGGGTTTCGGCATCAAGGCCGAGGACGAGCACCTCTACGGACTGGCGTTCGCGTTCCTGATCGCGCGCACCTTCTCCTCCGGCTGCGCCGCCCTGACCGGTGTCGAGGCGATCAGCAACGGCGTCCCGGCGTTCCGGAAGCCCAAGTCCCGCAACGCCGCGACCACCCTGCTGCTGCTCGGTGTCATCGCGGTCGTGCTGCTGATGGGGATCATCATCCTGGCGCAGAAGATCGGCATCGTGTTCGCCCACGACACCGCCCATCTGATCGGCGCGCCGGCCGACTACCACCAGAAGACCCTGATCGCCCAGATCGCCGAGGCCGTCTTCCACGGCTTCCCGATCGGTTTCTTCTTCATCCTTACCGTGACCGCGTTGATCCTGGTACTCGCCGCGAATACCGCGTTCAACGGCTTCCCGGTGCTGGGTTCGATTCTGGCGCAGGACCGTTACCTGCCGCGCCAGCTGCACACCCGCGGCGACCGCCTCGCGTTCAGCAACGGCATCCTGTTCCTCTCGGGTGGGGCGATCGCGTTCGTGGTGTTCTTCGGCGCCGACGTGACCAAGCTCATCCAGCTCTACATCGTGGGTGTGTTCGTCTCGTTCGTGCTCAGCCAGACCGGCATGCTGCGGCACTGGACCCGGCTGCTGCGCACCGAAACCGACGCGACCCATCGGGCCCGGATGAAGCGCTCCCGGGTGATCAACGCGATCGGGCTCACCATGACCGCGACGGTGCTGGTCATCGTCCTGATCACCAAGTTCCTCACCGGTGCCTGGATCGCTATCTTGACCATGGTGGCGATCTTCATCGTGATGAAATCGATTCGCCGCCACTACGATTCGGTGTCGCGCGAGCTGGACGCGCACGAGTGGGATGGTGTGCTGCCGAGCCGCTCGCATTCCATCGTGCTGGTCTCCAAGCTGCATCTGCCGACCCGGCGCGCGCTCGCCTACGCCCGCGCCACCCGCCCGGACACCCTGGAAGCGGTGACGGTGAACGTCGACGAGGCCGACACCCGGGCGTTGGTGCGGGAATGGGAGCGCAGCGATATCGCGGTGCCGCTCAAGGTGATCGAATCGCCGTACCGCGAAATCACCAAGCCGGTCCTGGATTACGTGAAGCGGGTCCGCAAGGACGCGCCGCGCGATGTGGTGACGGTGTTCATCCCGGAGTACGTAGTGGGTCACTGGTGGGAGCAGGTGCTGCACAACCAGAGTGCGCTGCGGCTGAAGGGCCGACTGTTGTTCGAACCGGGAGTGATGGTGACCAGTGTGCCGTGGCAGTTGAGTTCGTCGACGCGGGCGCGTCAGCCGGGCGACATCAGCGCGCCGGGTGCGGTGCGCCGCGGGTACGAGGACCGGTCGATGAGCTCGGGTACCCGGGATGAGTGACTGGCGCGGAAGTACTTTCGAGATCCGGCTCGGCCCGCCCGGGCACGGCGGATTCTGCATCGGCCGGCACGAAGGCCGGGTGGTGTTCGTCCGGCACGGACTGCCCGGGGAACTGGTGCGGGCCGAGGTGACCGAGGACCGCGGTGGGTCGTTCTGCCGAGCCGACGCGATCGAGATCCTGGAGGCCTCGCCCGATCGGGTGCCCGCCGCCTGCCCGGTATCGGGTCCCGGCGGCGCGGGCTGCTGCGACTTCTCCTTCGCCACACCGCAAGCGCAGCGCGCACTGAAGGCGACGGTGGTCGCCGAGCAGCTGCGTCGACTGGCCAAGGTCGAACGAGACATCGTCGTGGAGCCGATCGCCGGATACCCGGCCGATTCGATGGCCGGATGGCGCACCCGGGTGCGCCTGGCAGTCGACGAGCACGGGCGAGCCGGCGTGCACCGCCACCGCAGCACCGGTGTAATCACGGATCTGCGCTGCCCGCAACCGATTCCGGGCACGATGGACGACATCGCCGAACGCGACTGGACGCCGGGCGCGGAACTGGTGATCGCCGTCGACGGCGACGGCGTGCGCCACATCGTGGAACTCGCTCCGGCGGAGGTGGATCCGCGGGAGGGCCAGCGCCGCGGGCGGGGCCGCGCCGACTCCGACGGACGCGCACGCGGCCGCGACGCCCGGGGTCGTGGCGGCCGACCTGGCCGCGGTCCGCGCGCGGCGGCCGCCGAATGGTCTGGCGCGCAAGGCCCGGAAAGCCCGGGCAGTGAACGCCGCAACGCCGCCGCCCGTCGCGCCGCCAGCCACGCGCCCCGCGAGGAATGGGTGATGACGGGCAGCGGCCGCGCGGTCGAATACGTGGCGGGACGGCGCTGGGAAGTCGCCGCGACCGGGTTCTGGCAGGCGCACCGCGGTGCGGCGCAATGCTATTCGGATGTCATCGCGGAATGGACCGGATTGAAGTCCGGCGACCTGGCCTGGGACCTGTACAGCGGCGCCGGGGTCTTCGCGGCCCGCCTGGCCGATCAGGTCGGCGCCGACGGCGCGGTGCGCGCGGTGGAATCGGCCCGGACCGCGGTCGCCGACGGCAATGCGGCGCTGCACGATCTGCCCTGGGTGGACCTGCGCGCCGACCGGACCGAACGCTGGATCGTCGAACACGCCTCGGGTGCGGCCCCGGCCGCCGTGGTCCTGGACCCGCCGCGGGCGGGCGCGGGTAAAGAGGTCGTCGCGTCGCTGGTCGCGGCCGACCCGGCGCGCATCGTCCACATCGGTTGCGACCCGGCTTCTTTCGCGCGCGACGTCGGCCTCTACCAGAACGCCGGTTACGCCCTGACCGAGCTGCGCGCGTTCGACGCCTTCCCGGGCACCCATCACGTCGAATGTGTGGCGCTGCTGCAGCGTTAGCTCTCGATCAGTTGCCAGGTGACGCGCACGGAGGCCGAGATCTCGCTCTCCCCGAGTTCCACCGGCATCGACGCCATCTCGGAGATCATGCCGACCGCGCCTTTCGCGCGGGCGCCGGTCCGCGGCCGCGAACCGGTGTCCTCGGTGATGACCAGCACGGGCCCGACGGCCCCGCCCGCGCGCGCCGCGTACTGCTCGGCCTTGGCCAGGGCGTTGTCCCAGGCGGCGTCGCGGGCGCGGCCGAGCAGGCTCTCCTCGTCGGCGAAGCCGAGGGTGAGCCCGTTGAGCCGGACCTCGTCCCCGCCTGCCTCGACGCAGTGGGCGATGATGTCGGCCGGGCTGGGATCGGCGTTCTCGCCGATCTCGCGCAGCGACACCGTGAGGTCGGTGCTGGCGACGTAGCCGGTGATCTGCTGGCCCTTGCCCTCGGTCCATTCGGTCTCGGTGCGCACCGACAGGCCCGTGGTCGCGATATCGGCGCCCGGCACCCCGTCGCCGCGCAGCGAGTCGGTGATCGCGGTGACGCGTTCACCGGCCTCGCCATAAGCCAGGGCGACCTTGCTGGCTTTGCACTCGACAGTGACGGTGACCCGCATCAGATCCGGCGCCGCGCTCGCGGTCCCCGCGCCGTAGGTGGTGACCGTGCCCGCCACGGCATCCGGCTCCGCGAAACCGCAGCAACCGGCCCCGCAATCGGCGATCGCGATGTCCTTCTGCTTGTCCTTCTTCTTACCTTTGCTCACGGCGCTCTCCTTGCCTTCGAGGATCACGGTTCAGTGGATCAACGGACGAGATCGCGCGATCGTCCCCGAGCGAAAGCGGGTACCGTGTGGGCCGGGTCAGCGCGCGTAGATTCGTGTGGAGACTCACATTTCGCGGTCGTGCCCGCTGGTGACAGGCTGATGTGGAGCGGGGGCACGGCTACTGCTCCGTAGACTGGCTGCTGGCGACTCTCGCAGGTCGCTCGAAATGGTCGGTATCAGATGCGCTATCCGGAGGGAGCGAGTTCAGGTGGGAGTGCTTTCCCGGGTCGATACGCCCGAAGATCTGCGTGGGCTGACCGTGCCACAGCTACGCGAATTAGCGGTGGAGATCCGTGAGTTCCTCGTCGAGAAAGTCGCGGCCACCGGTGGTCATCTCGGGCCGAATCTCGGTGTGGTGGAACTGTCCATCGCGCTGCACCGGATCTTCGACTCGCCGGCCGACCCGCTGATCTTCGACACCGGCCACCAGGCCTACGTGCACAAGATCCTCACCGGTCGCAAAGACCAGTTCGATTCGCTGCGCAAGGAGGGCGGGCTCTCGGGGTACCCGAGCCGCGCCGAGAGCGCGCACGACTGGGTGGAGTCCTCGCACGCCTCCGCGTCGCTGTCCTACGCCGACGGCTTGGCGAAGGCGTTCGCGCTGACCGGTCAGGACCGTCACGTGGTCGCGGTCGTCGGTGACGGCGCGCTCACCGGCGGCATGTGCTGGGAGGCGCTGAACAACATCGCCGCCGGCACCGATCGCCCGGTGGTGGTCGTAGTCAACGACAACGGCCGCTCCTACGCCCCGACCATCGGCGGTCTGGCCGATCGGCTCACCGCGCTACGCACCCAGCCCGCCTACGAGCACGCCCTGGACGCGGGCAAGCGCATCATCAAGAGCATCCCGCGAGTGGGGGAGCCGGCGTATTCGATGGTGCACGCCGTCAAGGCCGGGATAAAAGACGCGCTCAGCCCACAGGAGCTGTTCAGCGACCTCGGGCTGAAGTATGTCGGCCCGGTCGACGGGCACGACATCGTCGCCCTGGAGGCCGCGCTGCGCCGCGCCAAGGATTTCGGCGGCCCGGTCGTCGTGCACGCGGTCACCCAGAAGGGCCGTGGCTACGAGCACGCCGAGAACCACGTGGCCGACCAGATGCATGCCTGCGACCCGATCGATCCGCTTACCGGCCGTCCGCTGGCGGGCAAGAAGGCGCCCGGCTGGACCTCGGTCTTCTCCGAGGAGCTCATCGCCCAGGCCGAACGCCGCGAGGACATTGTGGCGATTACCGCCGCCATGCCCGGCCCCACGGGGCTGGCGCCGTTCGGGGAGCGTTTCCCGGAGCGCATGTTCGACGTCGGCATCGCCGAACAGCACGCCATGACCTCCGCCGCCGGTCTGGCCCTGGGCGGCCTGCACCCGGTGGTCGCGATCTATTCGACCTTCCTCAACCGCGCCTTCGACCAGTTGCTGATGGATGTGGCGCTGCTCAAGCAGCCGGTCACCGTGGTGCTGGACCGCGCGGGCATCACCGGCCCGGACGGCGCGAGTCACCATGGCATGTGGGACTTCTCGCTGCTCGGCATCGTCCCGGGCATCCGGGTGGCCGCCCCGCGCGACGCCGCCACCCTGCGCGAAGAGCTGGCCGAGGCGCTCGCCGTCAGCGACGGGCCCACCGTCCTGCGGTTCCCGAAGGGCAGTGTCGCCGAGGACATCACGGCGATCGAACGACTCGACGGCGTGGATGTGCTGCGCCTGGCCGCCCCCGACGGCGGCTCCGCGCAGACCGGTCGCGGTGACGTGCTGCTGGTCGCGGTCGGCCCGTTCGCCGAGACGGCGATGCGGGTCGCGGAAGCGCTGGAGCCGGAAGGTATTTCGGTCACGGTCATCGATCCGCGCTGGGTGCTGCCGGTCTCGGACACCATCGTCAAGCTCGCCGAGAACTACCGCCTGGTGGTCACCCTCGAAGACGGCGGCCTGCACGGCGGCATCGGTTCGACGGTGTCGGCGCGCATCCGGGCCGCCGGTGTCGATGTGCCGACCCGGGATCTCGGTGTGCCGCAGCAGTTCCTGGATCACGCGTCCAGAGACGCGGTCCATCAGGAGCTGGGGCTCACCGCGCCCGATATCGCCCGCAGAATCAGCGGCTGGCTCGACGCCAGCTGAGTTCGACAGAACTGGCCGAACGATCGTTCTGAAAACGCCGCGCGCACAACTCTGAAGCCGTACCGTTTCTCCTACCTAGTGGAGGAGAACGGTCATGGCTTGGGTCAAAAAGGAAATCGTCATCGAAGCGCCGGTCGAGGACGTGTGGGCGGTCGTCAGGGACTTCGAACACGGGCCGGCCCGGATGGTGCCGGGCTTTGTCACCGAGAGCAAGCTCGTCGAACCCGACGTTCGCGTAGTCACTTTCGTCACCGGCGCGGTGGTGCGCGAGCGGCTCATCTCGCACGACGACGCCGAGCATCGGTACGCCTTCGCGGTCATCGGCGACACCGTCACCCCGGAGCACGACTCCGCGAGCATGCAGGTGTTCGCCCTGGACAACGGGCACAGCAGATTTGTCTGGATGCACGATGTGCTGCCCGCTGAACTCGCCGACGCCTTCGGCGCGGTCATGGAGCAGGGCATCGCGATGTTCAAGAAGACCGTGGAAAGCGCCTAGCCGGCGGGCTGCGGTGTCAGTGCCGCGGTCAGCGCCGGCACCGACAGCTCCCGCTGCCACGGCCGGGCGCTGCCGGACTTGAGGAAACCGTCGATCGCCGCGGATAGGTCGTCCGCGGTGCCGACGCGGTCGTAGGACGGGAGCCCGTCCCAGCACAGCCGCCGCACCAGATCGGGGGACAGCAGGTTCTCCACCGGGATGGCGTACTCGGTGGACAGTTCACCCATCGCCGCGCGCGCCCGCGTCAGCCGGGCCGCGGCGACCGGGTCGCGCCGTTCCCACCGGTTCACCGGCGGCGGGCCTTCGAACGGCTGGGTCAGCGAGGGTAGCTCGTCATCGGAGAGGGCGCGGGCGCGGTCGATGGCGGCCAGCCATTCCCGGGAGTAGCGGCGCTGGCGCGGTCCGCCGAACACCGGTAGCGCGCGTAGTTGCGCGATGGTGCGCGGATCGGTCGTCGCGGCGGAGACGATCGCGGCGTCCGGCAGGATCCGGGCCGGTGCGACATCGCGGGCGCGGGCCAGGGTGTCGCGCGCGATCCATAGCTCCCGCACCACCGCCAGCTGCCGGGCCTTGCGCAAAGTGTGGATACCGGAGGTGCGCCGCCACCGGTCGGCCTTCGGCCCGGCCGGTTCGGTGATCCGGATGTGCTCGAATTCCTGTGCCGCCCAGTCGGTCTTGCCCTGCTCGTCGAGCGAGGCGGCGACCTCGTCGCGCAGCTCCAGCAGTAGCTCTACGTCGAGGGCCGCGTAGTTGAGCCAGTCGTCGGGTAGGGGGCGGGTGGACCAGTCGGCGGCGCCGTGACCCTTGCGTAGCGCTCGTCCGAGCAGCTTCTCCACCATCGCCGCCAGCCCGACCCGCTCGAATCCGGCCAGCCTGCCGCCCAATTCGGTGTCGAACAGCCGGGCCGGGCGCAGCCCCAGCTCGGCCAGGCCCGGGAGATCCTGGTCGGCCGAATGCAGCACCCACTCCAGGTCGTTGATCGCCTCGGCGAGCGGGTTCAGCGCGTCGGTCACCGGAATCGGGTCGATGAGGAAACTGCCCGCACCGGCGCGGCGCAACTGGATCAGATAGGCCCGGGCCGAATACCGGAAACCGGAGGCGCGTTCGGCGTCGACCGCCAGCGGGCCGGTGCCCGCGGCGATCCGCGCGGCGGCCTCGGCGACCTGCTCGGGTGTGACCAGAACCGGCGGCACACCATCATTGGGAGCAAGCAGTGGTTCCGCTGTGTTTTCTTCCACACTGCGCCCCTCGATGGGCTCGTCAACAACCGGCATAGACGTGAACTTTACGTTGCTGTCAGCTCGGTTCGTTGCTGGTGTGCGAGTCCGGCCGTAGATCGGTGATCCCGGCCGGGGGCAGACCGGCCGAGTAGGCCAGTACTTCGCAGAACGCCTCCACGTGCGGAGCCATCTCGGCAGTGTTCGCGGTCCAGGACGCGCGCAGCTCCAATTGGTGTGCGCGCGGCGGGCCCGCGATGTCGCCGTAGCGGACCGAAGTCGTCGAGGTGACCGTGCCGCCGAGCGCGGTGAACGGTTCGGATCGGGACTCGAGCGCGTCGACCAGCCAGCTCCACGCCACCTCCGGTAGCAGCGGGTCCGCGGCCAGCGAGGCGTCGATGTCCGCCTGGATGTAGGCGACCAGCCGGAACACGCCGTGCCAGGCGTCGTCACCATCGGGATCGTGCAGCAGGATCAGCCTGCCGAACGCGTCGCCTTCGGAATCGACCGGCACGTTCGGGGTTTCGGGGTGTTTGACCTCGGCGCCGACCGCGTAGGAATACGGCGCCAGCCGCTGCGGCGGACGGATGGGCGCGAGCTCGATGCGGGGGTGCACGGATGCGGTGCCCATCGCAGCGACCGCGGCTCGAAATCCAGCTGGTTCGGCGGGGGAGCCCTCGGTCGATGCGGCGCCGTCGCGGATGTCGAGCGGTGTCACGGAAGCGACGGTAGACCGTGTGCCCCCAACCCCGGCGGAGGCGCGCCGTTCGCGAAATGGCGTTCGCGTGGTGAGGGTTGTCTATCGGTGGTTTACGGATGGATAGGATCGCGGTGATGACTACCTACACCCGTCGCCAGTTGACCGATGCCCCGTTCCTGGCCGCCGCCACCGGCGCCACGCCCAGCCGGCGGCCGGTGTGGTTCATGCGCCAAGCCGGTCGTTCCCTGCCCGAGTACCGCGAGCTGCGCAAGGGCGTCGGGATGTTGCAGTCCTGCTTCGACCCGGAGCTGGTGTGTGAGATCACCATGCAGCCGATCCGCCGGCACGACGTGGACGCGGCGATCCTGTTCTCCGACATCGTGGTCCCGCTGAAGGCCGCGGGCATCGATCTCGACATCGTGCCCGGGGTGGGTCCGGTCGTCGCGTCGCCGGTCCGCACTTCCGACGACGTGCGCGCCCTGCCGCGCCTGCACCCGGAAGACGTCGGCGCGGTCACCGAGGGTGTCCGGCTGCTGACGGCGGCGCTCGGCGACACCCCGCTGATCGGTTTCGCGGGCGCACCCTTCACCCTCGCGTCGTACCTGGTCGAGGGCGGCCCGAGCAAGCAGCACGAGCGCACCAAGGCGATGATGCACGCCGACCCGAAGACCTGGCACGACCTGCTCGGCGCACTCACCGACATCACCATCGCCTTCCTGCAGGCACAGCTGGCCGCCGGTGTCGACGCGGTGCAGCTGTTCGACTCCTGGGCCGGTGCGCTGTCGCTGGCCGACTACCGCAGCTTCGTGCTGCCGCACTCCGAGCGGGTCTTCGCCGAGGTCGCCGACGCGGGCGTGCCGCGCATCCACTTCGGTGTCGGCACCGGTGAACTGCTCGGCGCGATGGGCGAGGCGGGCGCGGATGTCGTCGGCGTCGACTGGCGGGTGCCGCTCAACGAAGCTGTGCGCCGCGTCGGTCCCGGAAAAGCGCTGCAGGGCAACCTCGATCCGGCCGTCCTTTTCGCCGGTTCCGAAGCGATCGAGTCGGAAGTGCGGCGCATCTGCCGCGAGGCCGACGAAGCGGTCACGCTGGGCGCGAAGGGCCACATCTTCAACCTGGGTCACGGCGTCATGCCGGAGACCGATCCGGGCGTCATCACCGCGACCGTCGAACTGATCCACAGCCTGCCCGCGCCGACGGCGTGAGGTGAGCCCGGTAACGCCGAGGCGGACCGGGCGGCGGCGCATCCCCGGGCGAGGGTTACCGTCGCAACCATGAGAATCGCGGTCGTGGGCGGGGGCATCAGCGGACTGGTCGCGGCGTATCGACTGCGGATGCTGCTCGGCCCGCGGGCCGACATCCTGGTGACCGACCGCGCCGGCCGAGTCGGCGGGATCCTGCACACCGGCGAAGTAGCGGGGGAGCCTTTGGATCTGGGGGCCGAGGCCTTCGTCGGACGGCGGCCGGAAGTCCCGCAGTTGCTCCGCGAGCTCGGACTGGAAACCCAGCTGGTGCTGCCCGCGGGGAAGCGTCCGCTGCTCTGGTCGGGTGGTGTCGCGCATCCGCTGCCGGAGCGCACGCTGATGGGCATTCCGACGCGCGCCGAGCAGATGCGCGGACTCGTCGACGACGACACCCTCGCGAAGATCGCCGCCGAAACCAAGCGGCCCTTCGCCTGGTACCCCGATTCCGATATCGACGTCTACAGCCTGATCGCCGACCGCTTCGGCGCGCAGGTGGCCGAACGCAGCGTCGACCCCTTGCTGGGTGGCGTCTATGCGGGCAGCTCCCGTTCCATCGGCGTCCGCGCGGCGCTGCCGACCCTGGCCGCCGCACTGGACGGGGGCGCGCCCAGCCTGACCCATGCGGTGGCCGCCGCCACGCCGCCGCCGTCGAAGAGCCCCGTGTTCGGCGGTATCCGGGACGGCTACCGAGTTCTGCTCGACGCTTTGGCCGAGAAGTCCGGCGCGCGCATCGTCACCGATGCGCCGGCCACCCGGCTCGCGAAGTCGACCCATGGCTGGGTGCTCGATCCGTTCGGCACGGTCGACGCGGTCGTCCTTGCGACGCCTGCCCCCGTGACTGCCCGTTTGCTGCGCACCCTCGCCCCCGCCGCCGCGTCGGCCGCGGCCGGAATCGAACTGTCGTCTTCGGTGGTGGTCGCCCTCGCCCTACCTCGCGACACTCCGCTCCCGGACAACTCCGGCATTCTCGTCGCGACCGGAGAATCCTTGCGCGCCAAGGCGTTCACCCTCTCCAGTCGAAAATGGCCGCACCTGGCCGACCGCGAAACCGCGCTCGTCCGCGCCTCTTTCGGCAAATTCGGCGACGATTCGGTGCTGTCCTGGTCTGACGACAAGCTCGTCACCGCGGCTGCCGAAGACCTCGCCCACGTCACCGGGATCGCCATCGAACCGGTCGGCGCGACTGTGCAGCGCTGGCCGGGTGGCCTGGCTCAGTACGCGCCCGGGCACACCGACCGCGTCGCCGAAATCGAATCCGTCACAGCGGAATTGCCGAACTTCGCCGTCGCCGGTGCGTATCTGCACGGCGTCGGCGTCCCGGCCTGCGTCGCCTCTGGTGACGCCGCTGCTCGCCGCATTGCTGCTCAGTTGTCCTAGCCACACCAAGGCTGTCGCAATCCCGTCCGGCATTCGGCTGGAACCCGGACTCTCGTCTCCGAGCAACCCGATCCGCGCACCGCGTCGGCCGCCCCTGCACAGCATCGACGTCGAGCGCCTGACGGAAACCATTGCGGACCTGGATGCACCCTTCTGGTCGCTGGGAGTAGCACGGGGAGCCGGACACCGCCGCCTGGTAGCGCAGTGGCACGATGGGAGCATGGCGCGACTCGATTACCAGGCCCTCAACTCCACCATCCGGTACCTGATGTTCTCGGTGTTCCAGGTGAAACCGGGTGTGCTCGGGGAGGATCGGGCCAAGGCGATCGCGGACGCGCAGGCGTTCTTCGACGGGCTCGAGGACAAGGGCGTCGTGGTGCGCGGGCTCTACGACGTGGCCGGGATGCGCGCCGACGCCGACTTCATGATCTGGACCCACGCCGAGCACGTCGAGGAACTGCAGGCCGCGTACGCCGATTTCCGGCGCACCACCGACCTCGGGCGGGCCAGCACACCGGTGTGGAGCAATGTCGCGCTGCATCGCCCGGCGGAGTTCAACAAGAGCCACGTCCCCGCGTTCCTCGCGGGCGAGGACGCCGGTAACTACATCTGCGTCTACCCGTTCGTGCGCTCCTACGAGTGGTACCTGCTGCCCGACGACGAGCGCCGCAAAATGCTCGCCGACCACGGCAAGGCCGCGCGCGGCTACCCCGATGTGCGCGCCAACACCGTGAGCTCGTTCGCGCTCGGCGACTACGAGTGGATCCTGGCCTTCGAGGCGCCCGAGCTGCACCGCATCGTCGACCTGATGCGCGACCTGCGGGCCACCGAAGCGCGCCTGCATGTGCGCGAGGAGATCCCGTTCTACACCGGCCCGCGGGTCGAGGTCGCCAAGCTCATCGCAGCCCTGCCCTGAGCAGCGCAGGTTGACCTGAACATTGGTTCAGGTAGCAGCATCGGTCCCATGATTCTGGTTACCGGTGCAACAGGCAAGGTCGGCCGCGCGGCCGTCCACCAACTACACGATGCGGGCGTCGACGTTCGCGCGCTGGTCCGTCGCCCCGAGGCGGCGGACCTGCCGCCTGGCGTCGAGGTCGTCCGCGGCGATCTGTCGGATCCGGGCAGCGTGGATACCGCGCTCGACGGTGTGCACGCGGTGTTCCTGGTGTGGCCGACGTTGGAAGCGGACGCGGCCGCACCGAAGGTGGTGCAGAAGCTCGCCGAGCGGGCGCGGCACATCGTCTACTTGTCCGCCAGGGGCGCCGACGAGCAGGCCGGCGCGGTACTCGGTTCGCACGGCTTCCTCGAGCGGCTCATCGACGAAACGGGGGTCGGCCGGACCTTCGTGCGCGCGGGCGGCTTCGCCGGCAACGACCTCGGCTGGGCGGAGTCCATTCGCGCGGAAGGTGTTGTGCGCGAGCACTACGACGAGTGGGCCAGATCGGTCATCCACGAGCGGGATATCGCCGCAGTGGGCGTCCGAGCCCTGCTCGAGGGCCACACCGGCGGCGTCTACGAGGTGACCGGTCCCGAAGCCCTGACCGCCCCGCAGCGGGCGCGGATCATCGCCGACGCGCTCGGGGTACCGGTGCGATTCGAGAAGATGTCCCGGCAGGACACGCTGGCGGAGATGTCCGCTTGGATGCCGGTCGACGACGTGCACAACGCCTTGGCGGGGATGGACGAGATGACCGCACATCCGGAGCCGGTGCTGTCCACCGTCGCCGAGGTCACCGGCGCGCCCGCGCACACCTATCGCGAGTGGGTCCTCGACCATCTAGCCGATTTCCGTTGAGCACGAAGGCATGCCCCGAATTTTCGGGGCATGCCTGATTCGTGTTGCTACCCGTACGCTGCGCACAGCGCGGATGGCCGGTTCACTCCGCTGCGTTGCCCGAGGGGTGCAGTCGCAGCGAGATCGAGTTGATGCAGTAGCGCTGGTCGGTGGGTGTGTTGTAGCCCTCGCCCTCGAAGACGTGGCCGAGGTGGCTGTGGCAGTTCGCGCACAGCACCTCGACGCGGCGCATCCCCAGCGAATCATCCGGGCGCAGAATCACCGCCTCGGACTCGGCCGGATCGAAGAACGACGGCCACCCGCAGTGCGAATCGAATTTCTCGGTGCTGCGGAACAATTCGGCGTCACACGCCCGGCAGACGTACACGCCTTCGGTCTTGGTGTCGGTGTATTCGCCGACGAACGGACGCTCGGTCCCCGCCTCGCGCAGGACCTGGTACTCGTCGGGGCTCAGCTTCGCCTTCCACTCCTGGGGCGTCAGCTGGATCCGCGGCGCAGGAAGATCAGCACTCATGACACTGCCTCGCTAACGCTCGGCACCGCCATGAGCGCTGGGCGCTGTGTTGTTGGTTCGCTCGCTGCGCTCGCTCTCATGGCTCCACGCTAATACGTTTCGCGGTAGAGGGGGTCGAGCCATTGACCGGCTCCGTCACAGGCTGCGGTTCCTCGGCCTGATCCCGCGAGTCCGGCGCATGCTTCATCCAGGCCGGATCCAAGCTCTGCCCGGCCACCAGACGCCCTTCGCGGCGCGCGTTGAGATACCGGTCACCGAGCACGCAGAACACCACGATCAGCATCAGACCCCAGCCGAAGGTGATGCGCAGGTACTCCAGGTCACGCCCGATGCTCGGCCAGCGGTCCGACAGCCATTTGTCGTAGGACAGGAACCCGAATGCCGCCAGCCAGGCCGGCCAGGTCCGCAGCACCGAATTGCGCAGCACCACCGACATCATGAACGGGAACACCATCATCGAGTAGTACATCTGGCCCAGCGAGGGCAACAGCCACGACGCGATCAGCAGCACGCCGGAGGACGTGGTGATGAAGAACAGTTCGTCCTCGCGGTAGTACCGGTACAGGATCCACAGCGTGAGCGCGACGACGACGCCCATCGCCAAGCGGATACTCCAGGTCAGCCAGACGGGCAGGCCGTAGTAGGCCCCGTTGCCCTCGATAGCGCTGTTGAAGTAGTCCCGGGTGTGCCCGAGATAGGGCAGGGTGCGCCGGACGAAGTCCATCGGGTCTTTCACCAACGGCCAGGCGATCACGTTCAACACCAGCGGCACGCCGATCGCGGTGATGAACACCTTCCACTGGCCGCGCACCAGCGCGATCAGCAGCAGCGGCGCGAGTGTCGGTTTCACCGCGATGCTCAAGCCCATGATGGCGCCCGCCCACAGGTCGCGGCGCGAGAGCAGCAGATGGATGAAGAGCAGCTCGCACAGCAGCAGACAGCCGTTGACGTTGGTGAAGATCAGCGTGTTGGTGACGCTCTCGGACATGAACATCGCGAGCAGCAACACCGGCGCCGCAACGGATTTCACGCTGTACTTGAACAACCGCAGCAGCAGATACCAGGCGACCAGGATGGCGGCGACGTTCAACAGGATGAACAGCCAGCGCGCCTTCTCGTAGTCGATGATCGCGACCGGCGCGAACAGCAACGTGCCGCTCGGGTAGTACAGATAGTGCGGATCGACAGAGTCGAAGTTCGCGGTGTAGACCGGGCGCCCGTTGAGGAACGCCAGCGACGCGTCGTACACGGGCCGGAAATCATCGGTGACGAATCCGTTGACAGCCTTGATGAAGACCCGGTTCAGCACGGTCATGACCGCAATCGGCCACAATGCGAACTTGATCACCTCGGCGGTAGTACGAGCGGTGCGCGGCTCGATCTGTCGAAGTAACACTGGCGCACCGTACACCGGATTCGGTCACGGCCGGTTGCCGGGCGGGGTGTTCAGGCGCGGCGGAAGATCAAGCCGGGCAGGCGGTACCGTCCGCCGGCAGCTTCGCCTCGGCCAGATATTCCAGCAGCGCCCGCTGCGCGCACCCGGAGTGCGTGAACACCGGATGGCCCCAGCCCTGCCAGTTCACGGTGGCATGCCGGGCGCCCGCGGAGCCCAGCGCGCCGGTGACCGACGCGGTGCCGCCGTTGCCCTTGACCGGGTCGGCGACCGAATTCAGCACCAGCACCGCCAGATTCAGCTGCTCCGGCATGGGAGCGGGCGAAGGCACCGGCCAGGCCGAGCAATCCAGCAGGCTCAGCGCCGCGGTCCGGCCGAACACCGGATACTTCTGCCCCCACAGGGTGGCGAGTTCGGCGGCCTTGCCGGGCGTGGGCGGCTGCTGGGTGTCGGTGCAGCGGTTGACGAATTGTCCGTCGCTGGCGGTCGCCGCTGACTCGCGCAGGATCAGGTTGCCCAGCGCGGTGCTGTCCCCGCGCCCGGCGGCCGACAGCGCGTCGGCCAATTCGCCGACCCGGTTGGACTGATCGGCGCGCGGGCTGCCGAGGAAGCCGGTGATCGCGGTGAGCAGAGCCTTCGCCGAGACGTCGCCGAGCCCGCCGTTGCCGGCCTTGTTCACCAGGTCGACGATGGCGGCGCGCGGGTCGGCGCCGAGCGAGCAGTTCATGCCTTTGCAGCGCTGGGCGAATGCGGTCAGGGCCGCTTCGGCGCCTTGCAGTCGCTGTTCCTCGCGGGTGACCGAGTCGGTATTGACGGCCTCGGGGGAGTCGAGCACCAGCCGCGACAGGTGGTCGCCGAACTTGCGCGCATAGCTGAGCGCGACTTTGGCGCCGTTGCCGGTGCCGAGCAGGTCGATGTTGTCGACTTCCCACTGCTTGCGCAGCTGCTCGATGTCGTCGGCGGCGTGCGGGGCGTCGAAGAGGCCTTCGTAGGGTTGCAGGAAATCGCGGCAGGAGACGGTGGCCTCCTGGCTCAGCCCCGACACCACTTCGGCGGGATTGCCTGTGCCGGTGCTGAATTGGCCGTTGTCGGCCAGGCCGCGGCGGATCTCGGCGGGCAGGCAGTCGATCGGCTGCGAGGTGCCCAGGCCGCGGCGGTCGACCGCGACGATCGGCCGGGTGGTGAGCAGACCGGCGCCGCCACTGCCGACGGCCAGGCCCGCGAGGGTCGCGGTGGAGGAGCGGTCGGTGCCGGAGGTGAGCACCAGCGGAGCCGCGTCGGGCGGGGTCTGCGGCAGCCGCGCCCGCATCGCGCCGGTGCGGAAACTGCCGATGACGGTGCCCTGGCTGTCGATCGGGGTGGAGAATTCGGCGCACTCCAGCACCAGGCCCGCAGGGGCCGGGCCGAGACCGAGCAGGTTCACCGTGGGGGTGGTGCAGTCGCGCCAACTCAGATCGGTCTTGGGCACCGTGGCGCGCTTCGGCGGAGCGACCGGGGTGGTAACGGGAGTCTTCACGTCGCCGACGGCCGGGCGCTCGACAGCGACACCGGGGCGGTCGGAGGGGCCCGCCCCGCACCCGGTGAGAACGATCGACAGTGTCGAGGCCACTACAGCGGCTCGAGTCCAGCGCATGCGGTACAGCCTGCCACAGGGCGGGTCAGCGCCGGACCCACCGGGTGAGGATGGTGCCGTCGTCGTCGAGCAGCAGCTGGCGGCGTGTCATGGCGGATTGGAACTCGTGGGCGGACAACGCGATTCGCCGTGCGGTGCCGCCGATCAGCAGCGGCGCGGTGGTCAGGCACAGCTCGTCGACCACGTCGGCTTCCAGGAGTTCACCGAACAGGTGCGGGCCGCCTTCACACAGCACGCGGTGCAGTCCGCGTTCGGCGAGCGCCTTCAGCAGCGCCTTCGGGGTGACGGCCACGCCACCGGCTTCGATGACTTCCGCGCCGGCGTCGGCGAGTGCGCGTTTGCGGTCCTCGGGCGCGGTGGAGGTGGTGATGATCAGCGGCGGGACCTCGGTGTCGGTGAACAGGCGGCAGCCGGGTTCCAGTGCGGCACTGGCGGTGACCACTGCGATCGGCGGCGGCGTTCCGTCCCGGTGCCCGCCGAAGCCCTGGTCGTGGAGCGTGCGCCGGCGTTGCGCGTCGGTGCGCGCGCCGCCGTAGTTCTCGGCACGGACGGTGCCCGCGCCGACCAGGATCACGTCGGCCAGATCGCGCAAAAGCATGAAGACCTGTTTGTCGGAGGGCGTGCCGAGCCCTTCGGATTTGTCGCCCGCCGTGGCCGCCCCGTCGATGCTGGCGACGAAATTCGCCCGCACCCAGGGCGCATCGAGGCTGGTCGGGTAGGCGTACAGCTCAGCTAGGCCGTCCGCGTCGAGTTCTGTGAGCTGGATCGCATTGGGGATACGCTGCATGACTACCGATCACACCACGTCCGTACGCTTTGTCCATGCAGGAACGCCTCGTCGACCGTCACCCTGAGGTGCCGGCCGATCAACTCGTCGCCCAGATGGTGCCGCCCCCCATGTTCGATGAGGTCAGTTTCGCCTCCTACATTCCCGACCCGAACGAGCCCAGCCAGGCCGCCGCGGTCGCCAAGGCCGAGCAGTTCGCCGGTCAGGTCGCCGCGATCCACAAGGCGGCCAACAAGAAGAGCCTGTTCGGTAAGAAGAAGCCGGTCACCGGCGCGGGCCTGTACCTCGACGGCGGCTTCGGTGTCGGCAAGACCCACCTGCTGGCCTCGATCTTCCACAGCGCGCCGGCGCCCAAGTCGTTCGGCACCTTCGGTGAGGTCACCAACCTGGTCGGCGCGCTCGGCTTCAACAATGCCGTGGAGCGGCTGGCGGCCAACAGCGTGCTGTGCATCGACGAATTCGAGCTCGACGATCCGGGCGACACCATGCTCGTCTCGCGCTTGCTGACCGAACTGTCGGCGCGCGGGGTGTCGATCGTCGCGACCTCCAACACGCTGCCGGGCCAGCTCGGTGAGGGTCGTTTCGCCGCACAGGATTTCATGCGTGAGATCAAGAAGCTGGGCGCGATCTTCGATCCGGTGCGGGTCGACGGCCCCGACTACCGGCACCGGGATCTGCCGCCCGCCCCGGAACCCACCTCCTCCGAGGTGCTCACCGAACGGGCCGCTGCCACACCGCATTCCACGCTCGACGACTACGACGAGCTGTTGAAGCACCTGAGCACGCTGCACCCGTCGAAGTTCGGTGCGCTGATCTCCGGTGTGTCCGCGGTCTACATCTCCGGTGTGCACCCGGTCACCGACCAGGCGGTCGCGTTGCGCATCGTCGTGCTCGCCGACCGCCTCTACGACGCCAGCATTCCGGTCACCGTCTCCGGTGCCAAGCTGGACGAGATCTTCTCCCAGGAGATGCTGGACGGCGGCTACCGAAAGAAATACCTCCGGGCAATCTCCAGGCTGCTCGCGCTTTCCCGCTTCGAAGCCGCGACCGCGTGAAGTAGTAACTGCCTCAGCCCGAACCGACGTCAGGAAGTCCCGCGTGTCCCGAGATCGTGCCCTCCGCGGCTGTGTCGCCGCGGCCACCGGCCTTGCCATCGCCTTCGGGCCCGTCGCCGGAACGGCCCTCGCCGCCCCCGCCTCGGCCACCGAGTTCGACCGTTCGCTGCATCTGACCGGCGTCCAGAACGGCCGTGACGTGGGCGGCTACCGCACCGCCGACGGTCGCCTGGTGCGCACCGGCCTGGTGTTGCGCACCGGCCAGCTCAACAACGCCACTCCGGAGGATCTGGCCGCGCTGGGCAACGTGCGCGTCGTCGAGGATCTGCGCACGGTCTACGAGCGGACCATCGCCCCGGACCGGGTGCCCGCGGGCGCGACCGAACGCTGGGTCGATGTCATCGGGCAGGCCCCGCCGCAGACCATGATGACCACCCTCACCGGCGGCGATGACCTGTACCGCGCGTTCATCACCGCGCCGGGCGCGAACACCGCGTTCGCCACGGTGCTGCGCGACATCATCGACACCGAAGACGGTGCGGTGCTGTTCCATTGCACTGCCGGTAAGGACCGCACCGGCTGGACCGCCGCGGTGCTGCTGACGATCCTGGGCGTGGATCGCGACACCGTCACCCAGGACTACCTGCTGTCCAACGTCTACCGCGGCGCCACCGAAGGCGACGGACTCAATGGTGTGCAGCAGGCCTGGCTGGACGGCGCGTTCGATCAGGTCAACCAGAGCTACGGCAGCTTCGGCAACTATGTGCGCGATGGGCTGGGGCTCAGTGATTCCGATGTCGCCGCTCTGAAGGCGAAAATGCTGGCCTGACAATGCGGTACGGCGACGTGCCTGCCTGCGGTGGACGAATGGGTGCCCGGCGAACCAGCGGACAATTCGGGCGCCGTCACTATGCTGCGGGTATGACGACGTTCAAGACCTGGGACGGGCTGGAGCTCAGCTATCGCGTGTGGGAGGGCGAAGGCACCCCGGTTGTGTTGCAGCACGGCGTAGTTGCCGATACCGGCGCCAATTGGATCGGGATGGGCGTGGTGCGTGCGCTGCAGGCGGCGGGGCACACCGTGGTCTCGCTGGACGCGCGCGGGCACGGCCGCTCCGAGAAGCCGCACGATGCTGCCCGGTATTCCTGGGCGGCCATGGCCAAGGACGTGCGTGCGCTCTACGACGAGCTGGGCCTGGATGAGGTTGTGCAGGTGGGTTATTCGATGGGCGGGGTGATCTCGCTGCTGGTCACCGCGGCCGATCCGCGGGTCAAGAAGCTTGTCGTCGGCGGCATCGGCTCGGGCGTAATCGATTGCGGCGGTATCGATCGGCGCGTCATCGACGTCGAAGACCTACAGGCAGCGATGACCGGAGACGGGGCCGCCGCACCGCCGACGGCACGGATGTTCCGGATTCTCGCCGACGCGGTGCACGCCGACATCGACGCGATCAAAGCGGTCGCCAAGGGGCTCGACGAGGAACCGATCAAGACGCTGGACGACATCACCGTTCCCGCACTGGTTCTCGCCGGCGCCGCGGACCCGTTCGCCGCGGAACCCGAACGTCTCGCCGCCGCCCTGCCCGACGGTCGCGCGGTCGTCGTACCCGGCGACCACCTCATGGCCGTGGCCGACCCGGGCTTCTCCGCGGCATTGATCGAGTTCCTGAAGGCCTAGCGCCCCTTGCCATCCGAGAACACCAAGCGCATCACGAAATCGTGGTGCGTCTGCCGCCCGACCAGGAACGTCTTGGTCCCGACGCGCTGAAACCCATGCTTGGTGTAGAACCGCAGGGCGCGTTCGTTGCGCTGGTTCACCCCGAGCCAGACCCCGGCAGCGCCCTCTTCTCGCGCCCGCTCCAGCGACGCCCGCATCAGCGCTTTGGAGATGCCACTGCCGTGATGCCCGGGCAGTACATACATCTTGCTGATCTCCACCACCGGGCTCAGGTTCACCGCCGCGGCGACCTCCGGATCGGCCGGTTCACCCGTGTGCAGCATCGCGTAACCGACGATTTCGTCATCCGCGCAGGCTTTGAGCACGGTGAACGCGGGATCGGTCAGGTAGTCGCCGAACCTTTCACCGGAGAGGACCTCGGTGATGAAGATGTCGATGTCATCGGCGGTGGCGTCGGGCGGGCACGCGAGGGGAAAGGTCGCGGCCGCAACGTCACTGAGGGCCTCTGCGTCCCACAGTCCGGCCCGGTCCACGATGACCGGTGATGTGCTCATTTCTCCAGTGAAGCACGTCCGTGATCACCGCCGGGGTGCTTGCCCGCTTCGGCGCGGGAATGAAACACCCCCGCGAGCCCGATCAGGACCGCCGCGAACAGCAGCGGGACCAGGAAACTCACCCGATGACTGAACCCCGCCGCGACCGCGCCCACCAGCCCGCCGCCGATCAGGGTGCCCGCGTAGTTGAACAGGTTCAGGCGGGCGATGAGCGAGTCCAGGGCCCGTCCGCTAGCGAGCCGTCCGGCCTCGCTGAAGCACAGCGGCGCGATCACCGGCAGGCCGATGCCCGCGATGAAGAATCCGGCGATGGCCACGGCCGGTGCGGGCGCGGCGATCACCAGCGCCATGCCCGCGACACCGATCGCGGCGGCCACCCGCACCACTTGGCGTGGGCCGAAGCGCCGCACCCACCAGTCGCCGGTGAGCCGGGCCAGCAGCGAGGCGCCCTGGTAGGCGGCGAGCGCGAGTGCGGCGGTGGAGGCGCCGGCGCGCAGGGTGTCGTCGTTTTCCAAGTACAGCGCGGAGAAGCTGCCCACGGAGAGGTCGATGGCGAAGACCAGCGCCATCGCGATGCCGAAGCCGAGGTAGGCCCGCAAGGCGACCGCGCGGATCGCCTCGGATTCGCTCGGAAGTTGTTCCGCGGGACTCGCTTCGGCTTCGTCGGCGCCGAGCAGGCGTGGCCCCAGCACCAGTCCGGCGGCCAGCACGATCACCGCCGCGGCCAGCAGAGTCTGCCGCAAGGTCACCTCGAGCGCTTCGGCGCCGGCGACGAACAGCGCACCGGTGATCGAGCCCGCGCTCCAGGCCGCGTAGAACGAGGACAGGATGAAAGTGCCGTATCCGTGCTGGATGAATACCGCCTGCATGTTCGTGCTCGCGTCGACCATGCCGAGCGCGACGCCGTAGCTGCACAGCGCGACCAGCAGCCCAACGGTGTTCGGCGCGAACGCGATCGCGCATCCGGTCACGGTGACCAGCAGCAGACCCAGTCGCAACGTGGTCTGGCTCGACCACCGTACGGCGAGCTGCTCGGCCAGCACGCTGCCGCCACCGGCCAGCAGCGACACCACCACGATGGAGCCGGCGATGAGTCCGTCGGATAACCCGAATTTCTCCTGCTGCTGCGGTAATTCGGTGAGGACAACGGCGAAGAAGAAACCCTGCAGGGCGAACGCGAACGAGTTCGCGATCCGGGCGCCGCGCAGGACCGGCGCAATCGAACTCATCATCGGAGGGTAGCGGCCACCTTCGCAGGCTGCGGGGCGAATCGATCAGCTCGGGCCGGGCGGCCGGATCCGCCCGTGGCATGACGCTGTCGCTGCGGCAGTTGTGGGACATTGGCTGCAGTGCATGCCGCACCCCAGGGAGGCTCGATGACCGCGACCTATCCACCAGGGCCGCCGCTGCCCGCGCCGGTGCAGACCTTCCTCTATCTGCGCCGCCGTTCCCTGTTCCTGGGTGCGCTGCGACGGCGCTACGGCGATGTCTTCGCGGTGCGGGTGCCGCCGTTCAACGACAACGTCGTGGTGTTCTCCCGCCCCGAACACATCCGGGAGGTCTTCACCGGTGACCCGCGCACCATGCACGCGGGCGAAGCGAACAACATCCTCGGCCCGGTGATGGGCGAGCATTCGGTGCTGCTCACCGATGAAGCCGAGCACGCGCGGACCCGCAAGCTGCTGCTGCCCGCGTTCAACAACACGTCGCTGCGCGGCTATCGCGAGCTGGTCACCGAGATCGCCGCGGCGGAGGTCGCGCGGTGGCAACCGAATTCCACGGTGGTCACGCTGGACCGGATGAACGCGCTGACCCTCGAGGTCATCATGCGGGTGGTCTTCGGCGTCACGGATGCGGCCATCCGCGCCGAGCTGGTGCCGCGCCTGCGTCACATCGTGAATGTCGGCGCGCTGCAGTACGCCGGGCTGCGGATCCCCGGTCTGCGGCGCTATCGCCCGTGGAAGGCGTTCCACGCCAACCTGATCGCCGTCGACAACCTGCTGTACCGGGAGATCGCCGCGCGTCGCGCCGCTCCCGATCTCGCCGACCGCGCCGACGTGCTGTCGCGGCTGCTGCACGTCGGCTCCGAAGGCGACGAGCCGCCGCTGACGGACGCGGAACTGCGCGACCAACTCATCACCCTGCTGCTGGCCGGGCACGAGACGACCGCCGCGGCACTGTCCTGGGCGCTCTACGAGCTTTCGGTGCATCCTTCGGTGCAGCGGGCGGCGTTCGAGGCCGCGCGGGACGAGGACGACAAAGCGTTGGAAGCCGTGCTGAAGGAGGCGATGCGGCTGCACCCGGTGATCCCGGGCGCGGTCCGCCGGCTCACCACCGAGACCACCGTCGCGGGCTGGACGCTGCCCGCGGGCACCACTGTCAGCTGCTCCATCACGCTGGCGCACCGCAGCCCGCAGAACTATGCCGACGTCGAGGCGTTCCGTCCGGCCCGGTTCCTGGAGGGCGAAGTGGAGCCGCACACCTGGCTGCCGTTCGGCGGCGGAGTGCGCCGCTGCATCGGCGCGGGTTTCTCGATGATGGAGGGGGCTGTGGTGCTGCGGGAGATCCTCACCCGCTACGCGCTCGCCCCGGCCGCCGCGAAACCCGAACGCGGGCGGGTGCGCAATATCACCACGGTGCCGCACGGCAAGGCCCGAATGGTTGTGACCGCGCGGTAAACAGCGTTCTAACCTGTTGGTATCCGCCGAAATCGGGCGCGCGGGCATTACGGGTGCCCGCATACGGGTAATCTCGGTGCCCATGACGAGCGGGAACCGCATCGCGATCGTTGGTGCGGGTATTGCAGGCCTGGCCAGCGCGAAGGTTTTGAGCAGGGAAGGGTTTCCGGTCGAGGTATTCGACCGGGCTCCGGACGTGGGGGGTGTGTGGAGCGCGTCCCGGCGCTATCCGGGGTTGCGCACGCAGAACAGCCGCAACACCTACCACTTCTCGGACTTCCCCATGCCCGAGGACTACCCGCGCGTCCCCGACGGCGCGCAGATGCAGGCCTACCTGGAACGGTATGTGCAGCAGTTCGGGCTGCGGGAGAACCTGCGGCTGGGCACCGAGGTGGTCGCCGCCGATCCGGTCGACAGCGGCTGGCTGCTCGAGGTCCGCGACGAAACCGGGATCCATCGCACCTCCTGCGATCACCTGGTGATCGCCAACGGTGTCTACAGCGAACCCGCCATGCCCGAGTACCGGGGCGCCGACAAGTTCCAGTCGGCCGGCGGTTACCTGTGCCATTCCACCGACTTCCACGACGCCGAATGGGCGCGTGGCCGCAATGTGGTGATCGTCGGTTACGGCCAGTCCGCGTGCGATATCGCCGAGGCCGTCAGCCATGTCGCGGCGTCGACGACGGTGGTTGCGCGCCGCCTGCTGTGGAAGCTGCCGCGCAAGGTCGCGCCCGGCTTCGACTACGAGCGCCTGATGCTGACCCGGATGGGGGAGGCGCATTTCCGCTACCAGCAGCTCGGCTGGTTCGAACGCTTCCTGCACGGCGGCGGAGTCTCCTTCCGCGACAGCAACTTCGACCTGCTGCGCGAACTCGCCACCAAGCAGACTCAGCTGCGGGAACTGGACCTGGTGCCGGACACCCGCTTCGAGGAGATCGCGCAGAGCACCTTCTCCCTGGCCACCGAGGGCTTCTACGAACAGGTCCGCGACGGCCGCATCTTCGTCGCCCGCGACAGCTCGATCACCGAAATGTTCGGCACTCCACAGGGTCCCGCCGTTCAGCTCGATACCGGCGAGCACTTGCCTGCCGACATCGTGGTGTGCGCCACCGGTTTCCAGCAGCGCGTCCCGTTCCTCACCCCCTACATCCAGCGTCAGCTCACCGACGACGACGGCAACTTCCGCCTGCACCGCCACATCCTCCCCGTCACCGTCCCCAACCTGACCTTCGCCGGCTACAACGCCTCACCCGTAGCCACCCTCAGCGCCGAAGTCGGCGCGCACTGGACCGCGGCCCTCCTCAACGGCCGCATCCCGCTCCCGGCCGCCGAAGACATGGCCGCCCAGGTCGAGGACCGCCTCCGCTGGATGGAAGCCGGCACCGCCGGCCACCACGCCCACGGCACCGCCGTCACCCCGTTCACCCTGCACAACATCGACGAAATGCTGGCGGACCTGCACTTCCGACTACCCTTGAGAACCCGCCTCGCCCAATGGATCCGCCCGGTCAAGCCGTCGTCCTACCGCGGCCTCGGCGAGCGCAAACACACCGGCAGCGACAAGCACGCCCCACCCACCGAACCGCTCTACGCCCAACCTCAGCGTCCGCACGCCGACCACCGCTGATCAGCTAGCCGCGCAGCGCGACGAAGACGAACTCGCGGCCTGGACGATCCGGGGCGTCCCGGACGTCCAGCACGCGATATCCGGTTGCGCGCAAACTGGATTCGACCTCGTCGCGGTCGCGAAATCGAAGCGTCGAGTCCGAGCTGATGGCTGTGCCGTCGGCCAGGAATCGGTAGGTGTAGCGGAAAGAGACGAGCGGCAGCTTCACCTCGAGAACTTGCCGACGCTGCTCCACCTGGCCGATTCCGGGAACATCGAGGATCAGGTGGGCGGGGTCGGCGGCCCATTCTTCCCAGGCCCGGCGCTCCGGACGCCTGGTCTCGAATACCAGGTGCCCGCCCGCCCGCAGCGCGGCGTGGACCTCTTCGAGGGTCCGGATCCAGTCTTCGTCGGTGGTGAATGCCTGTGCGACATTTCCGGTCATCACCGCGAGGTCGGCATCGACGCCCGACGCTGCCGCGGCGTCACCGGGTAGCCACGTCACCACGGAGCCGCCAGGTTTCGCTTTCGCGATCTCGAGGGATGCTTCCGCCGGGTCGACTCCTACCACGATGCGACCGCGCGCTGCGAGCCGGATCGCTAAACTCCCTGTCCCGCAGCCGATGTCGAGGACTCGGCCCGCGCCCAGCTCGTCGGCGATGTCGAGGTAGGCGTCCAGATCCCTCCGGGGTCCTTCGAAGAAGTCGTAGAGGGGAGCGAGACGAGGGTGTGCGAAGGCGGGGTCAGGCACCTTTCGACCATATCTACCTTCGACGGGCTTTGCCGATGCTCGGTGTCGAAGCGGACTGTGCAACGTGGACCACTTCGAGCCGTCCGGCGAACCCGACGCCGACTAGGACGCCTATCTGCGCAACATTCCGCCCGAAGCATGGCTTCGGGCGGCGTGGATGGATGGCGTGCTCAGGTCGGTAGCTCGCCGGGTGGGGTGCCCAGTGGGCGGCCGAAGGGGCCGTGCGGGTTTCGTTTGAGTTCGTCGAGCATGGCCTGGAGCTTGTCGACGTGGGCGTTGTCGTCGACGGTCGGCCGTTGCGGGGCGGTGGTGGAGATGTCGGGCTCGGGGCGGGGCGAGGTCAAACCGGATTCGTTGCGGCCGTTGAGGGTTGGCGCAGGGGAGTCGAAGCCGCCGCTGGGCGGGGGTTCGAGGCGGCCGCTTCCGGTGATGTGGGTGGGGGTGTCCGGGCGGCCGGTGAAGTGAGTGCTTTCGGGCCGGGCGGTGGAGTTGGTGAGGCTTTCCAGTCGGCCGTTGAGGCTTGCGGGAGTTTGGGTTTCGGAGCGGCCGGTGATGTCGGGGCTGCCGTTGAAGCCCTCGGAGCGGCCATTGAGGTTCGCGGGCGACTGCGGTGTGCGCGTCGGGAGCTCGGTGAGGCCCGGAGGTCGTGGCGGCTCGTCGTTGCGGGGGCGCGCCGAGGCGTAGTCCATGCCGTGCGGGGCGGTGGTCGGTGCGGCCTCGGTGATGCCCGAGGGAGTGAAACGTTCACTGCGCGGGGTGATTCCGACCGATTCGAGGCGTTCGGCCGACGGTGCGGGGTCGGCGCTCGGCTCGACCCAGTCGTTGAGGGCGGCAGGCACGGTCGGGAGGCGGCGTTCGCTGCTGAAAGCGGTGTCGGCGACCGCGGCGGTGCCGCGAGCGCTGACCGGCTCGGGCTGGTCGGCGCGAGCCGGGGGCTGCGGGCCGCGATTGGCCACCGCGCGCGGCAACGGCCGTTCGCCGCGGGACTCGGCTTCGGTGCGCGGTGGATTGCCGCCGCGCTGCGGGACGGTGCTGCGCTGGGGGAGGTCGGGCTGAGCCGGTTCCGGGGCGGGATTCTCGGCGCGGGCCAACTCCCGGCGTTCGGCGCGGGTCGCGGGCTCTTCCCGGGGCGCGGGCTCGGCTCTGGTGACCGGCTCGGCGCGCGGGCCCCCCTCCACACCGTCGATCCGCGAACCCAGCTTCGAAATGTCTTGGTCGGTACGGAAAGCCCAGGCTTCGAGCTTCGCCAACCGCGCCGCCACCGAGCTCTCGTCGCGCGCTCCGTCGACCCGGGCCGCCACCGCATCCAGCTTGTCGCTGACTTCGCGCAAAATCTCCGCGATGCCCGATATGATCTCGCCGATCGAATCGTCGCCGCTCTGCTGGCCGTGCTCCATCCGTACCTTCTTCCCCATAGAGTGCGCGATCACGCCCGTGGCCCGGGCGATTCTATCTGCGAACCGACGGGTGTGCGGGGCGAGCGCCCAACCTCACGTGCCCGCTGGGACTTTCGCGCGCGCAAAGTTCTCCAGCAACTTGCCCGTCGCGCCGGATTGTCCGGTTTCCCGCACTCTCGATGCTGTGCGCGATGTCGTCCAGGCCATGTCGGTGTTGCCCGGAATTGTCTGGCCCTCGCACCACCGCTGGACTGGGCAATCGTTCGAGAAGTCCACCGGTTCGGGCGGTTTGGTCTCGGAATTATCACTGTGCCGTTTTGCGCGATTGGCGGCAATTGTCAATCGACAGGAATTTCTGTGGTAATCGTCTCGCATGTCGCTGCGAAATCCCTTGTGATGCACCACACATCGGCTGGTCGAGAGGTTTTCAGCAGTTGTGGCGCACCCGGGCGCGGGGTATAGGGGGCTGGCGAGCAGCGGACATCTGACGCACTCTTGATCTATGGATTAGGTCGCAAGACCAAGCGGTGGTTATGGGCAGGGGAGTGATCGCGTGCGAACCAAGCAGCGTGCGGACAAGGCTTGCGGGCGCCGAGCGGTGCTCGCCGAACTCGGTATCGGCGAGGCTCCGGAAGACTCGGGTGGTACCTCTGCCGGCATCTCCCGATACAGCTGCCGGTGCCCGGAATGCGCTGACGCCCAATGGGATATCCAGCGCCTCAAATACTGGCTGTGCGGCCGCCTGCTCGCGATGGGCGCCGACGAGGCCGAAGTGGACCGCCGCATCGGCACCCTGCCGGTCGACATCTACTACCGCATCGGCGACCGCCAGTACGCCATCGAGGTCCGTTCCGGGCCGCTGGACCGCGCGGGCGCGGTCGAGCACACGAGGCGGTTGCGGGAGGCGGGCTGCGAGAGCGTGCTGTGGCTGTGCCAGCCCGGCTACTGGGTCGCGCACCTACCCGCGCTCGGCATCGCCAACTTCGCGCCACCGGCCTGCGACTATCTGATCGAATCCGGCATGCTCACATCCGACGGCAAGGCGCTGGCCACACCGCGCCCCGGCCCGTTCGAGCTACGCGACTTCCTGGAGGGTTTTCTGTCCGGCACGATCGTTTGGGGTTACCGCGACGAACTGACAGGAGGCTGGGGCACCGTGACCGACTGGACGCACCATACGCACGCGCAAGCGATGGTGATCGCCCGCCAGCGGCAGGAGCTGGTCAACCAGCGCACCGCCCTGGCCCTGTCCCGGAAGTCGGTCCGTGACAAGCAGAAACAGATCATGAAGCTGACCAGTCGCCTGGAACGCGCCGAACTCGACACCGAAGACCGGGCCGGTTCCCTGGCCGAGGCGAATCGCAAACTCGCCAGCCACCACCGCGTCGACGCCTCCCTGCGCGCCACCATCAAGGGCCTCCAGGACACGATCAGCCACTGGCAGCTGGTGACCTACTGCTCGATGATGCTGATCGTCACCTTCGTTGCCGGGGCGATGGTGGTGCGCTGAGGGGCTGCTGGTTGGTGAGGCACTGACCCGCACCCCCGTTGGCCGTCAGTCGGTCGAGGCGGCGGTGTTGTCGGCGCGGAGCAGGAATGGTGCTCGATCCCAGCGCCAGTCGTTGCGCAGGACCAGTGCGGTGAAGTCGAGCAGGTCGAGGTCGGTTTCGTCGCGGAGCTGACGGATCGCGGGCCAGAACACCGGTCCGCGGTCGAGCAGCTCCTGTAGTCGCTGCTCGATGCGCGGGTTCACCTTGCGGTGCAGCAGTTCCGGTATGCCGATATGGCTACCCGTCCACACGAGCCAACCCCACCCGTTGCTGTGCGCGTGGGCGCGGGCGGCCGCCGAGGCTGCCCGGTTGACGTGGAAGCCGACGTGACCCAGCGGCTGGACATCGATCAGCGCGACGCGTCCGTCGGTGAATCGCGCGGCGATCACCGGATACGTAACCTGTTCCGCCCCATCGAGTTCGAAACCGACCGCGCTCGGATGCTCCTGGAAGGTGTCGACGAGCTCGCTGGCGTTGAGCGTTTGCAGCAAGCGCGCCTGTAGCGCCGAGTCGAATCGGACGTCCCGGCCGACCTTGTCCAGGTAGAACCGCCCGCGTCCATCGTCGTCCCCGTCGACGGTGCGCGCTGACCGCAACGGCAAGGCCGCGGGTTTTCCCTGGGGCCAATCAATTTGTCCCATAAAGGAATTCACCTGGCTAGTCGCCAGCGGTCCAGCGTCGTGCAACTTGGCCAGCCGCCGGTTCGTTTTCTTCTGCCACGCCATGATCCGCTGCATGACATACCCGGCGACCCGTTTCGCGTCCTCGGGTGCGTGCCCGGCCAGCCGCAGTTTCAGATACGACAGCTCGTTGCCGACCAGATCTGTCTCGGTGGCATACGTTTCGACCAGTAGCGCCCGGGTCAATGCGGGATCGCGCGCGTCCAGCGGATAACGCCGGGTGAATGCCGCCAGCCGCAACCCGGTCAGCGGTGCCTCCCGCAGCATCTGCCCGACCGACCGGGTGTGCAACTGCCGCACCCGATCTCGCGCCAAGTCGTAGCGGGCCCCGATGTGCGCCAGCGTCTCCGGCCGGGCCCCGCTCACCCCGAGCCGCAATCCGAGGATGTCCGCGTCGCGTCTGCTGCGTTCGGCCTGGCCCTCGATCAACTCGGCCAGCACCTCGTTGATCTCCTCCAGGCCGAACGAGACGTCCGTCTCGAGATCGTCGGCGAACTCGAGGTCCGCGCCCGTCTCGGGTGCTGCCTGCGCATCAGCCGTCACCGGTGCCCCTTCCCTCGACTCCGCCACTGTCGGGCAAAGCCTAGTCGCGGACACCGACAACTCGGGCCGTGTGCGGCCCGCGTCCTCCAGGGAAGCGCCCGCCTATACCATCGCCGACGGGATCACCGTGGTCAGACCGCCGTCGACAAGCAGCTCGTGCCCGTTGATGTACGAGGCCTCGGCGGAAGCGAGGAAGGCAACCGCGGCGGCGACCTCCTCGGACGTCCCGACCCGGCCTGTGGCGACACTGGAACCCGCGGCCTCCCGGATTTCAGGGGAGGTTTCGGCGCGGAACGCCGGGGTGTCGATGTAGCCGGGGCTCACGGAGTTGACCCGGATACCCCTGGGCGCCAGCTCGGCGGCGAGGGTCAGGGTCAGGTTCTGTACCGCGGCTTTGCTCGCCGAATACAGTGCGGCGCCAGGCGACCCGCGATGGAAGGCGAAGGACGCGTTGATCACGATGGCCCCGCCGTCCGACAACAGCGGCAGCGACTTCTGGATGGTGAAGAACGCCCCTTTGAAGTTGCTGTCGACGACTCGATAGAACTCGTCCTCGGTGACGGCGTCGAGGGCCTGGAACGCGCCGATGCCCGCGTTCGCGAACACGACGTCCAGTCGCCCGAACCGCTCCCGGATCGCGGTGACCAGGTTGCCGAGATCGGCGAGATTCGCGGCGTCGCCGGGCACTCCGAGTACCCGATCGCCGAGTTCGGCCACGGCGGCGTCGAGCCGGGCCTTGTCCCGTCCGGTGACCACCACCTGGGCGCCCTCGTCGAGCAGCCGCCGCGCGGCGGCCAATCCCATGCCGCTGGTCCCGCCGGTGATCAGCGCGATTTTGCCGTCGAATCGGAAACTGTTGTGCGTCATGGCTTCAGCGTGCCGAGCCACCCCGGCCGCAACCAGTGCTCGCTTATCGTAGGTGCGGCACCACCAGGCTAGGCCGTCAGCCGGATCCGGTGCAGCCGCTCCAACCGGCCGGCGGTCTCGGTGCCCTCCTGCGGGTTGTAGAGGATCATCGACCACTCCGGATGGTGCGCGACCGTCAGCGTCGTCGTCTCGAAATACAGCTCGCCCACCTCGGGATGGCGCATCGCGTTCACCGCCTGCACCGGCGCGGCCACCTCGTGCCGCTCCCACAACTCCTTGAATTCGGGACTCGCGGCGCTGAGTTCCGTTACCACCCGCTCGAATTCGCTGTCACCGGGGAAGTGCGCCGCATCCGCCCGATACGCGCCCACCACCGCCGGCGCGGCCGCGGCCCACACCTCGTGCATCGCCCGATAGCGAGGATTGACGAAGAAGGTCCGCAAGCAATTCTGCGGGCCCCCATCGAATCCGAACACGACCCGCGCAGTGTCGTTGCACGCCAAGATATTCCAGAACCGATCCCGCAACACCGCGGGCCGCTGCCCCCACGCATCCAGCAGATGCAGCACCTCGGCGCTCACCTCATGCCCCGAAACCGGCGTCGCGACAGGCGGATTCAACCCAGCGAGCAAATACAGATGCGCCCGCTCCGCCGCACTCAACAGCAGCGCCCTCGCGACCGCGTCCAGCACCTCGCCCGACACCGTGATGTCACGCCCCTGCTCCAGCCACGTGTACCAGGACACCCCGACCCCGGCCCGCATCGCGACCTCTTCCCGGCGCAACCCCGGCGTCCGCCGCCTGCCCACCACCGGCAACCCGATGTCAGCGGGCGCGATCCGCGCCCGGCGGGCACGCAGGAAATCCCGGAGCTGCTCGCGGCGGTGGGTCGCGGATTCGCTGGTCATATGCCACGTTAACAAGCCAGCAGTACTAACGCCCGTTCGCCTGAGTTCTCTCACCTCTGCGTATGAGCCGAGTGCCGTACTTCAGGTTGAGTTGCGTCGAGATCACGATGCTTACGGTGCGATCATGGCAACACATCGAGCGACCGAACGTGCCTCCCCGGGAACGCGACAGGGGCTACGTCCCGTCACGGTCTTCTTCGCGCTGGCTTTCGCTCTCACCTGGATGTGGTGGATTCCGGCCGCCTTGATCGAACGCGGCACCCTTCCCATCGATGTGCCGTGGCTCGTCCTGATGATCCCGGGTGGCCTCGGCCCCCTGTTCGCGGCCCTGATCTGTGCCAGCACGCCCTTCGGCGGCGCCGGCGTCCGCCCGTTCCTACGCCGTGCCTTCCGATGGCGCGCAGCCCCGCGGCTCTACCTCCTAGGAACTTTCGGCATGGCCGCGATGGTGCTCGGAACCCTCCCCGTCCAGCTCCTCGCGGGCGCAAACTGGGACTCCTCAGGCGCACTCGCAGGGCTGGCGGCCCTGGCCCCGATGTTCGTCTTCACCTTCCTTCTCGGCGGCGGCATCGACGAAGAATTCGGCTGGCACGGCTACGCCCTCCCGCACCTCCAAGCCGAACTCCCACCTTGGTCCGCGAACCTGCTCCTCGGCGTCCTCTGGTCTCTCTGGCACCTCCCGCTGTGGTGGAATCCGGCTGTCTCCCAACACAACCTGAACTACCCCCTCTACTTGTTGTCCACCACCGGCTTCGCCCTCGTCCTCGGCTGGCTCTACAACATCTCTAACGGCAACGTGATGCTGATCGTCACCGCCCACACCTTCTCCAACCTCGCCTACGGCCTCCAATCCGCCGCCATCGACCCGGTCTACCAATGGATCAACGTCACCGTCATGGCCGCCTCCGGCCTGCTCGCCCTTACCCTCACCCGCGGCCGCCTCGGCTACACCCAGCCGCAGTGGGGAAGGGTCGTAACCCCGCCATAGCCAGGCGATCTCGGTGTAGCGGCGGTAACCTGTTGGCGACTGGCGGCTTTGGGGGTTCGGATGGTTTGGTGGGCAGCGCTGGCGTTCGGTGCCGCCGGTGGTCTGGTTGTGCAACTCATCGCCTTCTGGACCGACCTGTCCGCATGGCAGGAAGACCGACGCAACGCCCGCCGAGCCCACCAGAAGTCCCGTCCCTGGGCCGACTACTTCGACCCCGGACCCGACCTCGCCGTCGCCGCAACACGATTGGCGCTCGGCGGCGCCGCAGGCCTGATATTCCACGACCACGTCACCAGCTCGATGGCAGCGATCGCGGTGGGCGCTTCCGCCCCAGCCCTACTCCGCCAGCTCGGAACCTCTCGCACCCTCGCCGAAGTGCCCCGCGCGCAGGATCCTGGCACCACCGCAGAATCGGCGGTGGTGGAACCATGAGCGCGACATCGTTCGGACACCGCTACTGGAGCCGCCTCGCCGGCGGCACCGTGCACTCGGCAACGGCCCCCCGAGGCCGGGCCGGATACACCTTCCCGCAACGCTATTGGGCGTCCCTTCGCGGAGTTCGGCTCCCGATCCAGCCGCCGGTCAGCGAAAAACCTTCCACGGCACCGGCTCCGCCGAGCGCCGCGCCAATCGACGTCAGCTCGCCTGCTCCACCCGAGCCTGAGCAGGGTCTCACCCCTCCCAGTGATCCTCCGCTGTCGTTCTACTACCGGATCCCACCTCCGGCTCCACAGTGGTGGGATCCCGCGTCGGAGGGGCTGCAAAAGGGTAGTCCGCAACCGGCCGGGTCGCAGCCTTCGGGTCCGATGGGGGCGCCATGGGGTGGTCCGCAGCATCAGGACTACTCGCAGCCTCCAGGGCCCCAGCCACAATGGGGCGGCCCGTACCAGCAACCTCCCATCGACCAACATTCGCCGAACTGGCGGCTGGTGGCATTCGTGATCCTCGGGGTCCTCTTGATCACCGCCGCCGTGGTGCTCGTACTGTTCCTCGTCACCACCTGACCCCGAACACAAGAAAGGCCCCCTCGAAAGGGGGCCTACTCGGTACTGCTGGTGCGCGATACTGGGATTGAACCAGTGACCTCTTCCGTGTCAGGGAAGCGCTCTCCCGCTGAGCTAATCGCGCGAGGTGGAGACGGGAATCGAACCCGTGTGCACGGCTTTGCAGGCCGTTGCCTCACCACTCGGCCACTCCACCGTACAAAAAGGGGAAAGGCGTATTACTGCCCTACCTCTCGAGCGGATGACGGGATTTGAACCCGCGACCCTCACCTTGGCAAGGTGATGCGCTACCACTGCGCCACATCCGCATGTCTTTCAGGGCGGCCTCGCGGCTGTCCTTCCGACGAGAGAGAACATTAGCCGACCATCGGCGTATGCAACAAATCGCCTGGTCAAAAGGGGTGAATGACACGGATGTAGTTCGCGTCCCGGTGGCTCTGCGGTACTGGGATCGAACCAGTGACCTCACTCGGGCCCCGCCTCGCCGATCGCACCAACCCTCACTAGTTGCCCCGCACCCATCAGGCGCTTCTACGGGCTGTGGACCAACAAGCCGTCCGCTGAATCCGGCCCGCCCACCGCCTGCTCCGCCGCGCTCACTTGTGCCCCACCATGTTTCACCAGTTCCGGGTGGCGATTTGGTGCCTCCCCAGTGGTACATGCTAAGGTTCCATCTCGTTCGGAACGCCGAGAAACGGCCACCTGAACCCCCCGTTAAGGTCCTATAGCTCAGCGGGAGAGCGCTCGCCTCACACGCGAGAGGTCGCTGGTTCGAAACCAGCTAGGACCACCAAAACCGTCTCATTCGAACCGCCGACCGCTCGCGCGTCGGCGGTTTTGTCTTTTGGCCTGCTTCAACCTGGGAGAATTAGGTCCGCGGCACACTCCTCGCCGCCTCGTGGAGGTCGGCGAACACTGTGGCCTTTCGTCCATGACGAAAAGCTTTCGGCTGTCAACCAGGTCATTGATGTAGAAGCGCTGATAGAACGTCTCGTTCAGAAGCCGCCGCATGTCGCGGCTGGATCGGATGTACCGGGGCGTAGAGATCGGCGATCAGGTCCAGTGTCTGCGGCAGCACGCTGGTCCCGATCGAAGTTGCGCGGAGGTTTTGGTCAAGGCGGCTTTAGACGCTTGCGCTGATTCTTGAAGGCGATGAACTTCATGCGAACAGGTAGATGAGCAGTCGTCTGCCGCAGTCGATCGCAAACGCCGAGATGGCTTTTCATCATCCATTCGGTGTGTGGCGCGGATCCGCTTTAGGGATCCTGCGGGCGGCTAACCGGTTTGGCGGCGCCGCGAGGAAGGCCAGTAGCCGCTGAAGGTCCTCCAACTCGCAGTTGTCCCGCCACGGGAAGCTGTGCTCACGCACGAGCCAGAGCGAGATCGTGCGCCCATCCAGGCCAACTTCGTGCGCAAGGTCCTCAACGGCCCGATGGACTTCGGTTCGGTGCGCGTAATACTGGTCATGCTTGCCGAACCGGCCCGCGAGCGCATGCAAGTGCCAAATGCGCTCGTATTCCTCGCAGGCGATTTCGTAGTCTCGCTCCCTCGCCTTGGGGCCGCCCGGGTATCTTCGGGAGAGATCGAAACGCGGGTCGTCGTAAGGATTGTTTGGCAGAGGGGCCAGTTGTTCGCTCGTGCGCTCGCGACCTGAAGCAGGACCATCGTTACCGCCGCTGCGCATCACGGTCTCCGCTGGTCTGTGCTCGACTCACCACGGCATCATCCCAAACCCTGTGCAGCCCGCCTGCAGTGAGGCAGCCGAAACCGGCTGCGGCAGTGGCGATTGCGGTATCAGGAGGGCGCTTGTAACGTGTCCGGACTGGCAGTCTGACCGTGCTGGATATAGGGGGTGCAGCGAGTGGACGGTGATCTCGAACGGCAAGCGAGGATCCTGCGCTATTGGCGCGCTGTAGAGTACTTCAGCCCACCTAAGGTGGACGCGGTCGCGCCGTCCAAGGGCATCCGGGCTGCATGGGTCGGGCGCCCGCTTCCCTGGGAGCCTGGCTCCGGTCTCTCGGCGCCACGACGTGACTACGTGTGGCGCCATACCGTGTACGCCGGGGTCTTCGAAATCTCTAAGGTCCGCGATGTCCTGCAGGATGCGCTGCGATCTCCCGAAGCTGAGCGGGATTTCGACGGCCGCAATGGTGGGCAAAGCGCGATTGTCAGCCTCACCGTGGATCACACCGGTCGTCTTCTCAAGGAGAGCGTCACTCTCTCCTCCTGCGCATGGGCAGTCGGCAGGACTGTGGTTCCAGGGCCGAGCAGCGACGACTGGCTCGACGGATTCGATGAGGACGCGAAAGATCTCCTCGGCTTCCTGTTCGAGATCGGAGACGGGAAGGTGTCGGTCGTCAGCGAGCCCACAAACCCGCCTGCGGATAACCGGCCGAGTGTACTCGGGGCCATCGCGGGCATGATGGCTCGTGTCGTCGGGGATGTAGCGCTGGATGCGGCAACTGGGGGCATCGCATCTGGCGCAGCGATCGCCGCTCGGGCGTTGGGATCGGTCGTGGGCCCGGTGGCAGGGGCGCTCATCGAGAAGGCCGGTGGGCGGCTGGCCGAGCAGGCAATCGACAAAGCTGTGGACACCGTTGCGGGTGGACGCAGCGCTGAGGCCGGGAGTGCCGCCGATTCTGATACAGAGGAACCCCCTGCTGAAACGGACGATCAGACGGACCAGCCGCCAACCAGGCTTGGTGAGAAAGCATTAGCGCTCGAAGATCTGGTGGCCATCACCCGCTGGCTTGCCGAGGCACTCGTGGTGGATGCAGCGTTGTCGCCGGACACGATCCGTATCAAGAGCTACCAGGTGTGGAGCAAGTCCGCCGACGAGGTGAAGGGCGAGGAGTTCCTGAATAGCTTTTACGCCGACGACCTGGAACATGTGGCCGAAGCGATCAGTGCCGGACAGGTAGGTGCTGCCCTCACCGAGTACCTGTCGGCGGAGGAATCCATTGACACGGTACGGCGAATCGACGTGCGCCAAGCCCCACACGAAGTACTGCGATCGCTGTCGCCGGTCTCGATGCCGCTGGGTCGGTGGCCGGCCAATCCCGCCCACCCATTGACCTTGAGTCAGCAGTTCGCGGTCAACGAGATCATGAATCGGCTCGGCGATAAGACCGCCTGCGGAATCTTCGCCGTCAATGGTCCGCCCGGTACCGGCAAGACGACCATGCTGCGCGATCTGATTGCGGCCTTGGTTGTCGAGCGTGCGGCCCGCTTGGCGAAGTTGGATTCCGCTCGGGACGCGTTCGAGAAGTTTCCCGCCTCGTGGCGCACCGAGCAGGAACCCAACGGCAGGGCCGCATATCCGCAGAAGATCTACCCGCTGATCGGCGATCTGACGGGCTTCGAGATTGTAGCGGCCTCATCGAACAACGGTGCCGTGGAGAACATCACTCTGGAGGTTCCCAACGCGAATGCTGTTGACTTGGAGGCTTTTCCAGATGCTGAATACCTGACAGAACAGGCTTCCATGCTGACCGACGATCCCGCGTGGGGAGCCATCGCCGCTCGCTTGGGGAGACGCTCCTATCGCTCGGAATTCGTCGAACGGTTCTGGTGGGGTGAGGGCGAGTCCGAGGGGGCGGGCCTGCACGAGTACCTCAAGTCCTTGACCGCGCCGGATGCCGATGAGAATCTCGCCCGGCCATCGTGGTCGGACGCGGTTGTCGCATTCAACGACGCCGTAGCCGATGCCGAACACCTCGCGGATCAACGCCGGCGCATTGCCGACATCCTCCAGCGCGACCGTGACGACGATGCAACCCTGAGCGACCTACGTCGTCGCGTAGTTGACGGCCAGGGTTTGGTTGCGCAACTCCAGGATCATCACAACCATCTGACGAGCATCGCCGCCCGCGCGGACCTAGTGCGCAGACAGGCCGCGAGGCCCGAACTTGCGGCACGCACCGCACTCCGGAACGCTGACGGAAGAGTCGAGCGCACGGCGGAGCGGGTCCAGGTGGCCGAGTCGGCGGTGGCAACCCACGACCTCGCGCGGCCGGGCCGTCTCAGGAGACTGATCGGGTCGGCGGACCGCGACTGGATGCTCGAACGGACACGTCTGATGGAGGTGTGCATGGCAGCCGATGAACAGATGCGTCACGCCGAACAGAAGCAATCCGAGCATCAGGCTCAGCTACACGCTCGCCAGCGAGAACTCAGCGAAGCGGGCCAGAAGGCACGACACGCACAAGCAAGGGTCGTAACCTGCCAGCAGGCTCTTGAAAAAGCAACAGCCGCATTAGAATCTGCCGGTCGGTCCGTAGCTGCTCGCCGGTTCGCTATCCAACGGGAAATCGGAGACCTCGCCGCCGCGCGGGAACGCTGGCCAGGCAACGTGCCCGGCGCCGAATGGCACCAGGACAGCCGAGAGGCAATGGAACTGCGCGAGAAGTCCGCACCGTGGATGGATGAGGAATTCGCGGAAGCCCGCAGCCGGGTGTTCCTTGCGGCACTGGACCTGCATCATGCGGTCCTCGTCGACGATCCGGAGCTGACCAGGAAAAGTTTGCTCGGTGCGATGAAGATCGTGAAGGGTGACGCCCCAAACGATCTCCCCGAGGACACGGTTCTGGCAGCTTGGCAACTACTGTTCTTCGTCGTGCCGGTGGTCTCGACGACCTTCGCGTCCGCGGCGCGGATGTTCTCCCGGCTCGGCAGCGAGGCTCTGGGGTGGCTGTTCATCGATGAAGCTGGACAAGCCGCACCTCATGAAGCTGTGGGTGCATTGTGGCGGTCGAAACGCGCGGTCGTGGTGGGCGACCCCCGACAGCTCGAACCCGTTGTCGCTCTGCCCTGGTCAGGCCAGAAACGCTTGGCGCGACAGTTCGAGGTCGACCCGCGGTGGGCACCCCAAGGCATTTCGGTGCAATCGGTCGCCGACCGACTCAATGTTTTCGGAACATGGCTGCCCGATGCTGCCGGTGAAGATCAGACCTGGGTTGGTTCGCCGCTCCGCGTCCACCGGCGATGCGATCGGCTCATGTTCGATGTCAGCAATGAGATCGCCTACGACAACCTGATGGTGTACGGCGTTCCATCCCGCGACGACGGATTCGACCTGCTGGCCGGGAACACCTGGCTCGATGTCAAGGCCCTCTCTACCGGCGAGAAATGGAATCCAATTGAGGGCCGCTATGTATTGGCGACGCTGAACCTGGTACGGCAGCGGGTGCGAGCGGCTATGGAACGTGAACTCGACGACCTCTTCGATGACCCGCCGGTCTGGGCTGAAAACGGAAAGACGCGAGCGGAGGAGCTCCAGAGGCGCGTAGCTGAGGCGGTCTTCGTCGTCAGCCCGTTCCGGGAAGTCGTCCAAGGCCTCGAAAAGACCATAGGTAGACGGTTTCCGATCCAGCCGAAGCGAGTTGGCACCGTCCATACCACCCAGGGCAAAGAGGCAGACATTGTCATTCTCGTCCTGGGTACCACGACCGGACAGCGCGGCTCACGGGATTGGGCTGCGCAGTCACCGAATTTACTCAATGTCGCCCTGACGCGCGCTCGCCGCCGCCTCGTCGTTGTCGGCGATTACCAGAATTGGAAGCAGCACAAGAACTTTCGTGTCCTTGCAGACCAGGTCGACAACGGTGCGTTGGCCGTCGTCGATGTCGCAATAACTTGGCCGCTGCGGGGGCACGAAGACCAGGTCGACTGGCGGAGTTACGCCAGTGGATAGGGCCTTTGCTGGGTAGCGGGGATCGAATCTGCGGCGACGACCCATTGTTTGCTCGGGCAGGATCTCGATACCGTGACGCCGTGCAAGGCAGCGAGCAAGGCGATCGTTGGCAGGGTCTGGGCGTGCAGGACCGCATGTGTCGTGTCGCAGGTGATACTGACAGCAGCGGACAGCGTGAGCGCGCACCAGAACGGCCGATGCAATACATGCGTGACTCCGTTTGGCGTGGAAGGGAATTCAACAACCTGCTGCAGATGCAGCCCGCCGTGATCGACTCGATTTCACGACATGGTGCGGAAGAGCGTGCGCTCCCTGATTATCTCCTGTGCACTAGGCAGATCCGCTAGGCGGGCCGCGACTGTGGCCGCGGCGAGGTGCTCCGGCAGTAGGGCGGCGAACTTCAGTCCGTTGACGGCACGAGGATCCACTTTGGGAAGCACCATGTTGGTGTTCGTGATGGCGGCACGCCACATCTCCGGCGTCAGATCGGGACGGAGTCGGATTGCGAGATCTGTTGGTCGCTGGTCGGGTTCGGCGACCGCCGAAAGGGTGTGTGCGAGAGTTGCGTTGGCGCGATAGCCGGCCCAAGTCCACCAGCGGACGGTCTTTTCATCACGACCGATGACCGTTGCGTCCGTTGTGGTTGTGCGGGCGCGTTTGTCGCGTTGGCCGGCGAGGGCGGCAACGGCACGGCGAGTCAGCAATACCGGTGGGTCGGCGCCGAGAATGACTTCACGCATGGCGCGGGTAAGCGCATAGGACAGGCCCCGCAGACCCGAAGACGACCACTTGGCGATGCCGCCCCCGTCAGTTGGTTCGACGAAGAGGCAGCGGCGTTTCCAGTCGATATAAGTGATGCGCCAGCTGCGCCCGGCGAGTAGCAAGACACGTGGGCCCGGCCGATCCTCCGTGAGAAGCGAGGCGTCGGTTTGCCCGATCTCGTGTCGGCCGGCGAGAACAGTGAACTGCGGCGGGGCGGTGAATGCAGCGGTGAGCTCGAGGAAATTCCTTCGCCCGAAACGCTTTTCGGCCTCGGGCCCGATGAACAGCAGTCCCTGGTCGTCCTCGAGAAAGCCGGCGTTGCGCAGGTGCCGCAGGATCGGCTCGCCGGAGCGGTCGAATGGAGGTAAGCCGTTCCATTCTTGTGCCCAGATTCGGTCGCCGAGTGTCCCCTGTTGCAGGGTCACGGCGAGGATCTGCTGAGCGATCAGATGCCGCGGTTCGGGCGGCGCCGCCACCGGTTCCACCCAGCCTCGTCCCCACAGCAGCAGCAGCCCTGCGGCTTGCAGTATGGAATCGTCACTGGTCGTGAGGAATAGACAGTTGCGCGTGGTACCGGATCGTCGGCCGGTGCGGCCGATGCGCTGCAGGAAGGATGCGACGGTGCTGGGAGAGTCGATCTGAATGACACGATCCAGATCACCGACGTCGATGCCCAATTCGAGGGTGGAGGTGGCGACGATGACGGTGTCGCGGGCCTCCGCGAATGCTTGTTCGGCGCGGCGGCGTTCGTCGGCGGATAACGAGGCGTGCGAGAGGAACACCGTAGTTCCGCGGGCGCGCAATGCGGCGCCGAGTTCCTCTACCTGGCGCCGGGAATCGCAGAATACGAGCCGTTTTTCGCCGCGGTGCAGGGTAGCGATCACCTTGGCGGCGTTGTCGAGTGAGCCGACGTAGTCCAGTTCGACCTCGCCCGGTGGCAGCACCGGCGAAACAGGTTGTCGGGCTGGGGTTGTCGCTGCGTCGAGATCCGGTGTGACGACGCGACCGGAACGGATCCCCGCGCTGGAGCCCTGCAGCCAGGTTAGCAATTCGTTCGGATTGCCGACCGTCGCAGAGAGTCCTACGCGCTGGATCGGTTGTCCGGTCATTCGTTGCAAGCGTTCCAACACCGCCAACAGGTGCCAACCGCGATCGTCGCCGGCAAAGGCGTGCACCTCGTCGATGACCACCACGCGGACCCCGCCGAGCAGATCATCGTGATCGGTCTTGACTCCGATCAGCATGGCCTCCAACGATTCCGGAGTGGTGAGCAGAATGTCGGGTGGTGTGCGGCGGATGCTGTTGCGCTGGGATTCGCCGATGTCGCCGTGCCACATCTCGGCGCGGCGGCCGATCCATTGGGTATAGCTGTCGATCCGGGTGACTAGGTTGTTCAGCAATGCTTTGAGTGGGCACAGATACAACACCGAAACCCCGTGCCAGTCTCGTTGCGCCATCGCGCTGAGAAGGGGGAAGCAGGCTGCTTCGGTCTTGCCACCGGCGGTGGGGGCAAGTAGTACGACGTCGTTCCCCGCCAGCAGGGGTTCGATGGCGGCCTTCTGCAGCGGTCGAAGGTCGGGCCAGCCTAGTGTATTGACGATGTGATGCAGGATTACCGGGTCGAGACGGTCGATAGGATCGGCTCCCTCGCTCTGCTCGATCACAGTTCCAGGTCGATCTCATCGGCGCTGGTGAGGTTCTGCTCCACAGCAGTGAGCTCGGTCGGCGTTACCGTCAGCCGATAGTGCTCTCGTGGATCGAAATCGGGGTACTGGTCGATGCGATCGAGAATATCGTCGACCAACTTCTTCAGGAACAATCGCGGCGCCACACCGACTTTACCTCCGAGCGCTCCGCCTACCGCCTTGGCGAGGTCGGCGATATACGCGTCATCGGCGACGGCTCGGATCCGGTCGCCGTCGGCGGAGTTGTCCGCGTACAGGTCGCGGATTGTGATCCCGAGCTGGGCCAAGGACTCGAGAGTGAAACCGGGCAGCCGTAGTTGCACCGCGCGCGGGTTGTCGAAGCGGGGATCCGTGGTGAAATCGGTGGCCAGCCGCTGTGCTAATGGCGCGAGCCGTTGCACGCCCTGCTGACCGTCGTAGAAGGCGGGCGTCCCGGTGATCAGGAGGTAGAGCCCGGGGAAGCGTCCTGAGTACACCTCGTCGATAAGCTGACGCAGCGCGTTGAGCGCCTTGTCGCGGGCGTCGGACCGCACCCGCTGCAGCGTCTCGACCTCGTCGAGTACCACCAGCAACCCGCGATGCCCGCTGTCGCGGAGCACGACCAGAAGGCCCTGCAGGAAGCCGAGGGCGCCGAAATGATCAAGGTCGCCGCGCACTCCGGCGGCCCGCCGCGCTGCCGCGGCGACATTCGGCTGTCCGCCCAACCACGCCAGCACTGCCGCGGCGGTCGAATCGTCATCGTTCAGCGTGGCCTTGCGGTAACCGCGCAGGGCGGCTGCGAAAGACGGTGCGTGCCTGGATACTTCGGCAAGCCGCGCCGTCATGAGCCGCTCCACCGCTGCGGCCAGTTCGGTGTCGGAGGCGCCGTCGGCAAGCGCGTCCTCCTCCAATGTGTAGAACCAGGCGTCGATCACCTGGCGGAGGGCACTGGGTGGGAAGCTGGAGGTGGTGAGCCGTTCTGTGAGCCGTCGATACACCGTTTCCAGCTTGTGCAGCGGAGTTTCGGTCTCGGAGATCTGGATCTCGGAGACCGCGAAGTTGCGACGTTTCGCGCCTTCGGCCAACCATCGCGCAAAGAAAGTCTTGCCGGAGCCGTACTCACCGCGCACCGCCTTGAACACCGACCCGCCGGAAACCACCGTGTCGAGCTCTGCGTCGATCGCCGCTTCGAACCGATCGAGTCCGGTAGCAAGCAAGTCGAGCCCTGCCTCGGGTACGGCTCCGCGACGCAGTGCGTCGATCACCAGGCGGCGCCGGACCGCGCTCACGGGCAGGGGCTGCACGCTACTCACATGGCCAGTCTCGCACTGAAATCGACCCTCATGGTCATAACCCGAACTGGGTGCGCAACCTTGCAGCGTCCAGTTTCAGCGTGCGGCCGTCGCCCAAGGTTTCCAGCACGGTGATGCCGTCGAAGTTGAGCAGCTGACTGAGAATGGCGGCGAAGCCGCTGGCTCGGACGGATGGGTAACCTACGCGCTGCGCCAGTGCGGTGATGGGGAGCGGGCCCTGCAGCAGGGCTCGGAGGGCTTTCTCCACTGTCACCGGCTGCGGAGGCCGGGCGAGTAAGGCGCGCTGGCCATCGAATATCTCCGACCCGAGCAGCCGCTTGACCAGGTCCCCGTCGACGACATCCGAAGCGAACAGCGGCGTAGCCGAAGGGGTTTCGGAAAGATCGAACATCGGCTCGAGGCCCAGCAGTCGCTCCTTCGACACGCGATCGATAGAGCGGCGTCGAGCGGTGGTTTCCTGCGGTACCTGCACGGCCTGGGATGTAGGACGATCCGACGACCACCAGTACGGGGACTGATCGCCGAGCTGCCGCCAGACCGGGTGCCGCGAGACGACGGGCGGTTCTACGCCGAACGGCAGGAACGCAAGGATCGGAATGGTGACCTCGGCGAGCGAAGCGCCGCCGTGATAGCCCGCCCTACGGGTTGTGTAGCGGGAATCGTTGTCCCACAATGCGACGATAGCCGAGTCGGATTCGCCTACCTGTGGCCACAGGACGCGCGGGCCGGACAGTGCGATTTCGGTATCGGCCAGCGGGTGTGACCTGTCCGGATTGCGATGTCGAGCCGATTGCCATTCGTCCACTTCAACTCTCACACTGTGCCGGTCGATGACATGTCCGTGGTCGCTGGTGATCAGTACCGCCATGCCCTGATCAGCGCCAGCCCGCAGCAGCGCGCGTAGATCGCCGATCTCGCGCAGTTCCCAGTCCGGGTCGCCGAGTTTCAGATCTTTGTCGAGTGCGTTGTCGATGGTGTTCAGTACGACCGCGATGTGCTGGTCGGGGTTGAGTAGGGCGGCGGTGAGATCGTCGCCGAAGGGTTGCCCGTTCTCGCCGCGCAGGTCGTCCAGGTGAAAAACGGTGGCCGTCTTCTTCGAACCCCAGAACCGGTGCCGCGGGAATTCGCGTTTCTCGTCGTTTTGATCCCCCCGCGTCAGTTTTCCGGCGAATAGGGAGGTACGTGATACTGCGGTAAGGCTGGGCAGTGCCGCTGCCATCGCCCGGCGCCGGGGTTCACCACCGTCCGGGTAGGGGTCGTATTCGTTCCAGCCGTTGAGCAATTGGTCGGCCAGTTCCGTGGCGATTGCGGCACTCATTCCGTCCAAGACGAGCAGTAGCACGCGGCGATACCCGGCGATGGGCGCGACCACTCGGGCGAGGAAGGATTCGACGGTGAGCATCCGGCCGGGGGCAGTGCCCGCCGCCGTCCATACCGCGAGGCTGGTCGCGAATTCGCGGTCCAGGTCACGCCGGCGCTGACGGACGTTGTTCACGAGCGTGCGATAGGGAATCTTCAATGCCGGATCGGTGTCACCACCAGCTTCCAGATAGTCCAGGGCCCTATCTACCCAGCATGTTTCGCGCATGTGCCGATCGAGAGCGTCGGCGACCGTGTCCGTAGTGGTCTCGGGATCGTCGGCGAGCCAGCGGGCGAGTCGCTGTGCCATCTCGACCCGGCTGATGCGCACCTCGAGTTCTGGATCATCGGCGAGACGGTGTTCGAATAGCTTTTTGGTTGCGTGGGCGACTGCCGCGGAATCGTTGCGACCCAGGGCATTTCCGACGGCGGTGAAACAGGCGTCGAGTCCGGCCCTCAGCACGGGGCTGCTCTTAGCGGCGGCGTCTGCACCCAGCTCGCGCACCAACTCGCCCGCGCGCCGCAGGATCGGGTCGACGATCTGACGGGCTGCACGGGCGGACTGGGACCAGGGGGTGTCGCCGTCGGGCCCGGACAGGTGGGAGTTCGCTCTGCGGGCGCGGGGGTCGTAGGCGCGGGCCAGCTGAACATCGAAATACTCGAGGCAGGCACGGCCGAAAATCGTTATGCGGCGGTCGAGTTCGTCCGCGCTGACCGCGGGGTGGTCACCCAAACGGCGTTCTGCGCGCCCGCGCGCCTGATAGGTGGCACTATCGGGATCCGGATGTAGCCACAAAGCCGCTGCCACCAGTCCGAAGGCCAGCGCATCGCCACCATGACCGGCGCGGACCAGATCGATCAGCACGGATCCGGCCGCACCGGCCTGCTCGCCATCGGTGAGAAACGTCGTCAGTCCGTCACGTTCCGCATCGCGGAGATCCAGCAGCAATTCAGGACTGCCCGGGGTATGCGACCAGTGCAGCAACGTGGCCGGATCGATGCGGTCGGCGTTCGAGGACGGTAGGCGCAGCCGCCGGGAAGCCAAGGCGGACAACGCCTCTCCCTTGGAGAGCACGCCAGGCACTCGGGGCCAGCCGTCGGGTCCGGCGGCGTCCAGGAGTGCCTCGGCCGCCCACGCTTCGCGTCTGATCCATTCGTCGATTCCGGTGGACCCGAAGGCATTCCGGACGATGTCCCAGCGATCTACCAGGTTGATTCGTTTCCGGTGGGTGCGGGCCAGGATGGCCGGATCGAGGTCTTCGTGCTCGCGATCGGTGAGTATCACAAGCACCTGTGGAGCATTGCCTGTCTCGAGGTGGCGCAGAACTAGTTCGTGGACCGCCAAGGCGGAGGGCGCGGGCGCAACACGGGCGCGACGGTCTCCGATTGTGAGCTCGGCTGGACCCTCCCAGTCAGGTTCGGCCCGCAACAGCACGACAGTCCGCTCGCCGCGGCCGGCGAGCGCGTCGGTGAGGCCGTGCCCGGCCGAAAGATATTGGGCGACATCCGCAGTCTTCAGCCGGGGAAGCGTAGTCGTGCTGTGCGTGGCCGTATTACTCACTCGATCACCTCCCATGTCACCACGATTCGGGCATTGGGCTCGCGGCGCGCGAGGTCCGCTACCTCATGCTCCAGCTCACCGATGGCATTGCGGGCGTTGACGGCGCTGAAGCGGCGCGACCCTGAACGCGCGGGAGTCCTGGATGCTGTATCTGCGTGCACTGGAGGATGGTTCGACTCTTTGCTCAGGTCGATGTCTTCCGAGCGTTGCGTCTCTCCAGGTAGCGCAGGAGTCGACTCCTCCGTGTCGAGCGCGGTCGTGATGGCGTCTGCGGTGTCGGTGAGCTTGGCGACCAGGTCGTCGGTGAACTGGTTGGCACGGGCGGTTGCCCGCAGCGATTCCAGCAGTCGCTCGCCGGAGGCACCTAATCGCTTGTACAGCCGCAGTGTGCCCCAAGGGGCTGTCTCGAGGGCATCGGCGACGGCGCGTGCTTGCTTGAGAGACGCGCCGAGATGTTGCGGTGTTGCCTCACCGAGATCGAATCCGGCGAAGGCTTCCACGGTCTTCTTGGCAGTGGGGGAGCCGCCTTCGTTTGCTGTCGACACAGCTGTCAGCAGGGCGGCGGCCCGGTGCGCCAGCGCCAGACGATCGGAACTGTCGAGGTTCAGAAAGGTGGTGTGGCTCTCCAACTGCCGCACCAGCGCAGCGGCGGGTTCGGCGAAGTCGCGCGCGAAGGTGGTGAGCTGGCGTGCCAGGTGCTGCACCATCGGGCCGCGCAGTAGCGCCGGTGCCTTGTTGCCGGTGATCGCTTCGAGGCGATGCCGTGCTGTGTCCCAGATGGTTTCACTCGGCAGCGGTTGTTTACCCAGCGCATCAACGGGTTTGAGCTGACTCGGCTCGGGAAGAGTGTCCTGCGATACGCCGGCACGCACCCATACTCGATCGTCCATGGCCGCGAAGGCGGCTATGACCAGATTCTTCAAGAACTCGTCCAGACCGCGGGGCGGCCGATCGGTCCATTTGGCCAGTGTTGTGACCGGTAGGTCACCGGTCACGCCGTCGGTGGTCGCGAAACGGCGGAAGTCGTCTGCCCAGCGTCGCGACAGCTCGAAGTACGCCTCCTTCTGTTCCCCCAGCCCGAGTGGGACCGCGATGCGCTGCATTATTTGGCGGTCTTTGGCCGGTATCTCCACGCGGCCGTCCCGAGTTTCTGCGGCTGAACGCACATGGGTGAATACGGTTTTCGCGTCTGCGGATCGCACGGGGCTACCGATATCGTCGGAGAAATCCGGGTGCGCGGGATACTGGTGTGCAAGCATGACGCCCGCGAGATGGCGGATACCGTCGTGCATCGTCGAACCGAACGGAAGCCGCAGATCGGCGATCTCGGGCAGCGGCTGCAGATGGTCGTCGAAGACGTTCTGCACATCAGTCTCGACCTTGGCGTCGAGCCCGTACGCCTTCTTGAACGCCGCTCGCATCTGAGTCATCAACGTATCGCGCTGGGTGCTCAGTAGGTTCCATGCGGTTGCGCGGTTGTCGGCGTTGAGATGGCTCGCGTATTGGGTGTCGAACCGGCCTCTGTCGGCAATTGCCTTATCGATGATGACCAGCTTCTGAAATCCGTCCCAGCGGGCCTTGGACAGGTGGTCCGGCAACCAGGCAACGGTCTGGGTGGGATGGTCCTGCTGTTTGGCGCGCAGCTCACGGACGCGGGTGGCATCCTCTCGGGCAGTGTGGTCGTCCTCGTCGAACGGCAAATCGATCACCAGCCGCCACAGACTGCTGTCATAGGGCTGTAATTGGTTGTCGGGCAGCTCGTCTTCGTCACGGACATTTCCGAACACCACTTCGACAGTCCGGTTCGAGCCGCGCCACACGAAGCGCAGCGGATGGGAGTTCGACACATCGGTGCCGGGATCGATGCCGAATTCCCCGATCAGTAACCGCTTCGCCAAGGCGGCCCGGTTGGCGCGAGTGTTGTTGACGCTGGCGTTGGCGAGCACCATGTCGACGTTGACACCGGTGAGCTCCAGGCGCACGCCGGGATTGGCATCCGGCTCACTGTATTTGATCTCGGCGAACTGGCCCGCCCACTCACGAACCTTGTTCGCAATGACGCCGACTTCCGCGCCCGGGATGGGAGTGGCGATGGAGCCGTGGTTGAGCGCGCCCAGGCTGCGTGCATTCAGGTCGTGCAACGCCGGCGCGCTGGGCGCGAGCGCGGACAACAGCAGTGTGCACAGCAGCTGGTTGTCGGCGGTGAACTGCTTGCAGCCGTTGACGACCTTCGTATCCGTGATCTCCGCGGGCCGGTGCAGGTAGGCGTCGATATCGTCCTCGGTGACCTCGTACAGACGTCGTAGGTAGGGGCGAAGATCGTTGCGGTACAACCGATCGGCGGCCTCGAACATGACCCGCTTGTCCGCGACGAAGGGCCGATCACCGCCCGCGGTGAGAACCTCGTAGAGATCGCCGAGCGGCACCAGCTGACCTAGGAACAGATTGTCGCGGCGCTGTGCCAGCAACTCGCCCATGAGCTTCAGGCCGGTGCGGTTGCGCTGCAGATCAGTGGACATGTGCACCAGCGTCGACAGGAACGCCGGTGAGAACGGGTAGGCGAGTTTGAACGAAGCTTCGTCGGCGCCGGTGGACTGGTCGGAGCCGAGCAGCGCGTCCCACACCTGTGGGCCGACCCGTTTGGTCACGGCGAACGCGGCGTCTATCTGCGCCTGGCCGTCCTTGGTCAGCGGCTTTAGCAGCCGCTCGTGCGCGATCTCCGGAAGGTTGCGGTCCTCGAGTTCGATCACGTCGAACCGACCGGAGGCGAGCTCGAGATTGTCATGGATGGCAGCCGCGTACGCGCCGGATGCCTCGCCGCCCAGTAGTTCTCGTGGATCACGCTGGCGGGCGATGAACGACACGATCGGGATGGCCCGGCGGGTGTCACCGCCCTCCCGGAAGTTGGTCATCTTCCCCGTCTCGCGGGCTACGAACTTGTGGTCGTGCATCTGGGTGTGCAGCCACAGCACCAACTCGTCAAGGAACAGGATGAGCCCGTCGTAGCCAATGGACTTCGCGTGCTCCGCGATCACCGATAGGCCGGCGTCGAGGGAGATGAACCCATGCTCGTCCTCTGCGGCGTCGCGGGTGAATCCGGTGATCAAGGTCGCGCTGGCATCGCCGACCAGCTTGGCGCGCAACTCCTGCGGGGTCTTGGGCTCAACCAGATCGAGTGCGGCACCCGGTTCGTGAGATTCGGGTGCGGCCATGGCGGTGTCGAGCTTGTCCGCCGTCCAGAATATGGTGTCACCCCACTCGTCGCCCTCCGCACCCTCGTAGATCGAGTTGAGTGCTTGGAGGACGAAGTCGTCACCGCCTGGCCGGGCGCGCATTCCTGCGAGACTGTCGAACAGTGCGTCGGTGCGATACACCTGCGGCAGATGTACATTCGGGTCCATTGCGCGCACGTGCTCCACGTACCCGCCGAGTACTCGTTGTTCGAGGGACTTCGCGCCCAGCATGTGGTACGGCACCAGCAGGAACCGGCGTCCATCGGTTTGCAGCCATTCATGTTTGGCCAGCACCGGCGCGAACTCCTTGCGCGCCCGCGCCGCGGAATTGATCGCAGAATCGTTGGACAGCAGCGCATACAAGACCGCCATGAAATGCGACTTACCAGAACCGAACGAGCCGTGCAGATAAGCCGGTTTGGAGGCGCGACCGTCGAGCGCGGACTTGATCAGGGCGAGCGCCTGATCGTAGTTGGCCAGCAGTTGCTCGGTGATCACATATTCGCGCACCGCCTGCACGAAGGTGGCCGGATCGGCAACCGACTCAACCAGGCCGAGCACATAGTCGGACGTGGAGATGTGCTCCTTGATGTGGATCAAGTCCCGCAGCAAGGGTTTTGGAGCGTTCGGTTTCGGCGCCACTTTCACTCCTGTGTCTTGCGCGCTCGGGTGGCTTTCCCAGCGCCGGTGGCTCGGCCGCGGGTGGCGGCGGTCGGACGCCAGGCAACCAGGTCGTCGTCGGTCAATCCGTGCTCATTTTGAATCTGACGGCGGTACCCGGCAAAGAATTCGGCCGGGGATCCGCTGTAGGCGTCATCGAATTCGTTGTGCCACTGCTGCAACCATGGCTGCAACTCCAGCAGACCGGCCAGCAGTGGGGTGATCTGCTGGGTGTCCACGGCGTGGGTCGTGAAATACGTCGCGAGGGCTTGAGCCTGCTCGCGGTGATCCCAGCCCGCCCAGCCGTAGCGTTGCGGAGTGGGGGTGTTGGTGTCGCCGTAGGAGATGAAGCGTTCCTTCGGGACGTCCAGTTTGCCGCGGGCCTGCCAGAACGAGGTGCGCAGGAAATCTGTGCTGGTGTACTTGGGCGGCACTGGGATCGAATCACGAATTTTGAGCTGTTGCTCCAGGTCAGCCGCATTGTCCTCCTGGCGCTGGAGGTCCCAGACGTGCTCCCAGTCGCCGCGCTTGCGCAGGCCAGATGGCTTGTAGCGCAAGGCAGCCAGGAAGGGAACGTGCTCCTCGGTGAGTAGATCCGCTACCACTTTCGTCAAGTCTTGGCGGGGAGCGTAGATCACGGCGACCGAGGTGAAATCTTCATCCTGCGAGAGAAGGTCGGTCAGGCGGGTCAGGGTGCGGATGACCGGTTGGTCGCTCTCGTCATGCCACAGGCCGGGGCGCTCCATTCGACGGAGGAGCCAGGCGCGTAGTGCCTTGTGCTGCAGGGCATCCCAGCCTTCGGTTGCCCAGCGGCGCTTGTACTCTGGGCGCTCGATCATGTTGATGGCGCGGTTATTTTCGATGGCATCGATGCGCCTTTCGACGACAGCCTTGTACGAGTGCGGCCATTGGGATGGGATTTCAGTGATCGGGGTGGAGTTATGGCGGGTGAACCACTCAGATGACGCCTCGCCCCTGCTTGCTCGACGGGCGAGAACAATCTCGAATGCACGCTCCCCCAAGGAGATTTCGGGCACGTCTCGCTCAGGCGTGCGCAAATCCTCAGGGCAGAGGCTATAGAGCGAATAGACCTGCCAGTCGAGTTCCTCCTGCAAAGCGATCATGGTTGCCCGGATGGAACTCCACACTTCCGCTGCTGAACGGAGTAATGAAAGGTTCGGAACAGTAGCCTGATTGGCGACATTCGCAGGCCGTGCGGCTGCCAGCTGGTTTCCTAGGAGATCGAGTTCACTTCCTAGCGCTTCCGTGCGTCCTATAGCAATTGGGAATTTGCCGATGTTGGTTCCGTTGAACTGATAGAAATCTTCGAAAGGTATCGTTGCCTGGCGTGCGCCCCGGGCATCAACGGTACTTCCTTTGTTATGGCACATCATTTTGAGCCAGAAGCATGCAGTGGAGCTGTTGAGAAGACCAAGCAGCAGGAGGTGTTCCTCCTCGGTTGCTTCGCTCGCCAACTTGATTACTGGTGCAGTTCGAGTAAAGACCTTCCCGCCGCGGTCCAAAGTAAAATGATTGTGGGTTGCTATTTCGCCGTATGTGATGGATAGAGGGGTTGCATATCGTTCTCGAACCCATCGGTACCAGGTCCACCACGGCTTGCCGAGATCTTCTTGAGTCTTGCCATTGAAGTCAGTGGTTGAGCGAAGGTGGCTACGAACTGACCACAGGAGACGCCCCCAAGGGCTTCTCTCATCGTATTCGAGCGGCTCTAGCGCGGCATCATATGGTGTTATAGCTTGCTCGTCGGTCTGTGCATCCCAGTCGCGAACAATTTCACCGGTAACGAGCCTCGTGGCCAGGTTGTCTTTAATCCTCTTTCGTTGCAGTGCATCTGGAGTACTCACGAATGCATCGTCGCATCCTGGGAAACTGGCAAAGCCGATATCTCGGGGTAGCAATGACCGCAGGCGACGCTGACCTGTTGTTCCGATCTGCTCCACCATCTCCAGCCCGCCGTCGAGTAGGATCCACGGTTGCTTGCCGAAGTATCGCCTCCGCTCCAGGTCATTCACCGAAACCCATTGCCCCACAAAGCCCGGATTGCTGATTTGCTCGACGATCTCCCGCCATACGAGCCCGTTCTCGGGCTCCTCGGGCGCTTTGGGTTCGCCTCGTACACTTCGCACCGTACGGATGTTTGGTATCCGGATGTTGCCGGATCTCGGTGTGCCGACGAGTATTACCGTCGGTGTGCCGTGCCCCGGAATATAAGCACCGGAGGTGTCGATCACCTCGGTGAGCTCCACTCTCTCGGAGAAATATTCTTCGATGAGCTTAGTCCCGAACTCTCGCTTCATGAATGAATTCGCGGTGATCTGTCCGACCCGTCCGAACCCCCGCCCATCTGAGCCACCGCGCTTGGCAAGTTCGAAGAAGCGGGCGGCGAACGGGACCGACAGCGCGTACTTACCGGAGCAGACGTCGGAGTAGATCTTCCGGTATGCCTCGTTGAGCTTTCTGTCCTTCACGGTAATGTACGGCGGATTGCCGACCACCACGTGATAGCGCTCGTTCTCCAGGATGCGTGGATGTTGGAGCATATCCTCAGTGGCATAGGAGAATCCGGCGAGCGGGTCTCCGCCATCGGCGCCGCTAAAATCTAGTTCGAGTTGCCGGTTCTGGATGAGTGAGTCACCGACCGCCAAGTGAATCGGCCATTCGTAGTTGGCCGCCTTGGCGAGCGTGGCGACCTTCGCTGCCGCCATCGCCGCCACCAGCAGCCGGAAGCGGGCGATGGCGATAGCGAACGGGTTGAGATCGACGCCGTGCACCGAGTCCAGCGCTGCCCGCACCTGCTGATGCAAGCCTTTTCCGCGCGGCTGCGCTTCCCATGCCTCGACCAGCCGCCGGAAGGCTCCGAGCACGAAATGCCCTGAGCCACAAGTTGGGTCGATGACTCTAAGCTCCTCGTGACCAAACTCCCCCAGCGCCGGATTCATGGTGCGGTCGAGGATGAACTCTTCCACGAAGACCGGAGTCTGTCGCAACGCATAGGCTTTACGTGCATTCTCGGAGAGCTCCTCATACAAGTCGCCGAGGAAGCGAGTGCTCCAACCGTCCTTACCGCCCTCCCTCAGCGGGTCGGTGAAATCGTGCACCAGCTGCCCCTGTTTGTCTCGGGCACGCCAGAATTCGACCAGCGCACGCGCACCCTCGTGGGAGAGTTGAACCTGGTAGAGCGGGTTGTGGTCCGGGTCGAACAACAGCTTGCCCGCCTGGCCAGCTGCCAGTTCGGTGAAGGCGCGCAGCAGCCAGCCCCGGTAAGTGGGGTCGGGATCGGATTCGACGTAAGCGTCGTAGCGAGCCTGCGCCAGGCCACGTCGGTCAGCACTGGGCCCAGTCAGGTACGGCTCGGTGATGAGCTGATTGTCTTCGCAGAAGCGGACAAATACGGTGCCAAGCACCCAAGCCGCGGCCACCTGGGGGATACGGCCCGGGTACTTGTCGTCGCCCACAAGCCATGTCGACCACGTGGCGGCGGTACGACCAACCTTCTTAGCCTGATGGTATTCATCGAGCAATTGATCGCGCGCTGTACGGGTGGCATCCGTGCCGGGGCGCTCGACCTGCTGGACCAGGTCCTTCTCAACCGCCACAACCTGCTTGCGAAGGTCGGCCAACAATACGACGCGGTCGATCATGCAGACACCCCTGTGTTGTCGGCGTTGATGTTTCGGCTACCGGATCGGTGAGCGTTGCGGACCCAGTCGTCGGTCAGCACGATCCACTCGCTGAACCCGGCTAGGAAAGGAACAGCGGCCGTGCCCAGACGCGGTTTGCGATGGGGGTCGTCCTGGGGGCAGAGCATCCACAGTCCACGACCGCCGTGCCGCGACTGCTCCGCGAGCCGGTTCAGTACGCCCATGGCGTCATAGCGTGCGTAGACCAGGGTGTCGGTCATGAGCACTGGGCCTGCCGCAGAAGTCAGGCGCGTGCGCACCCTAGGTTCGATGCGGCCAAATGCCGTCCGCACGTACTCCGCGAAGCGAATCGCACGCTTGCTACCCGGTTCGGCGGCGTCGGCCATGAGGATCGTCTCCCAGGTCGGCTTACCACCGGCAGGAATCAGATCATGCATGGCGGAAAGGAAGAGCCCCGTCATCGAAATCGGCTCGGCCGCAAACCGACTCGCGATCTCGTCGGCAGCCAGGTTCGCAAGCGAAGAACGTACCGTCAGCACTCGGAAACCGTCGCGGCCCGCCGTGGCGGTGAGCTGTTCCTCGGCGCGGGACGCCGCGGCGATGGCTGGGTCGTCGGCCCAGCGGCCGTTTCGGATGGTGGTGGCGGTGGATCGGCGGCCCGACCAGACCGACATCGAGCTGAAGGTGTCTATTCCGTGGGTCGGCAAGTAACGGACTATGCCCTCGGAACTGGTCTCCAGCACCAGATCGAAACCGGCATTACGCAGCGCAGCGGTGAGCTCCGAGCCGTCCGAAAGTCCCTGTTCCGCTCCGAGTTCTGGGAAGCGGGCACGAATCCGCTCGTGCACTTCTTCGACCCGTACACCAGGCTGGCGCTGGCGTTCCAGACCCGGGGTCAGGCGGACCAGGCCCGCCTGGGTGAGCCGGGCCGCCCTTACCAGCGGCAGAGTCAGCGGATAAATCTCCAATCGGGGTGTGGCCGCGGCGTGCCGCGATGCGCCCACCGCCATCTGTACCAGCCGGCGCTCGTCCCAACCGAGATCGGACCACTCGACGACGCCCGGTGGCACGTCGATTGCACTCAACCGTTCCAGCACGGTGGCGGGTGTGGGGAGCGTCTCCGAATCCGCCAGCCGATCCGCGGCCGCGCCCAACCGTGCCGCGTAGCCCAATAGTGCCTTCACCGAGGGCGTTTCGGGCGGATCGTTCTCTTCGTCTACCTCCAAGGCCAGCACAACCGGCAGTGCGCCATCACGAGGGCCGTTGCACTCGAAAGCCGCCTCGTCTGGTGTCAGCTGTTCGGCCTCGGCGACTGCGCGCACCACTGCCACCGCCAGTGCCCTCCGCTGTGCACGGCCGTCGAGCCGGGTTCCGCGGCGCAGGATCAGGGCGTCGGCGATCTCGCTGATGGAGGCAACTCGTCCGAATTCCCTTAGTAGCTCCAGGATTTCGTCGCGTACCGCGGACACCGCATCGGATTTGCGCCACTTCTGACGCATCTGCTTGAGCGACTGAGAGATGGCCGGCGAGCTGACGCCCATCGTCGCTGCTACAGCCGACTTCGTCGGCCATACACCCAGGTCGGGCAAGTCGTTTACACCGGGGACCTGAAGCAGCCGGGTCACCATGTCGACTTTCTTGGCGTTGGAACCGTTGTTGTTGAGCTCCGGCACCAGCTGCGACACCAGGGTGTCCAGGCTAAGTGCCCGCAGCACCGTGGCGCCCTGATCCGCTGCAGCTGCCTGTGCTTCGGTCAGCTCCTCCTTGGCGGCGAGGCGGCCTTCGGTGGTGAGCGGGGTTGGCGTAGTGCGGCCCAGCAGTCTGCCCCACTGCTTCTGGCGGCCCTGGATCTCGATGCGGGTGCGCGCACCCAAGCCGGGAGCGTTGATGAGGTTGCGCTGGCTGTAGTCGAGCAGGTCGCCGACCGTGTTGATGCCGAGCCCGTACAGGAACTGCTCGGCCGCCGCCGTCAAACCTGCTGTCGCCAGCGGGGTTTCGCGAGCTACTTGCTCGGCGATCCGATCGCGCTCCTGCTCGGAGGTCTCCGCCTCTGCAGGCGTGAGGTCGGCGCCACCAGTTGCCGTCTCGGAGCCAGGGGCACCTTCGGTCACGTCCACAGCCGGGTGCCGGGTCCGCGGCCGGGACGGCACCGCTCGCGCCATCTCCAGGAAGATCCGCCGCCACTCGTCCCGCATAGGTTTGAGGTCGTCGAACCGCTGTGCGGCATTCCGGTGCAGTGCCCTGCGGAAGAACCCGATCAACCCGTCCCGGATCGACGGATCGAATGCGTCCGTGGCGATCTCCGGGTAGGGGAGGTGGTTCGGATCGGTCTGTCGTGGTGCGACCGAGCCGTCACCCCAGCGCGGAAGTTCAGCAGACGCCATCTCGTGCAAGGTGACCGCCAGCGCGTAGCGTTCCGCGTGCGCGTCGTAATTGGTGCGGCTGATGGTGCCGATGAATGGGTCCAGGTAGCCGTCGGTCCCCGCCTCGGTATCCTTCGCCGGATAGCCGGCGAGCGAGAAGTCGATCAGTACCAGCTGCCGGGTTCGGTTGGGGCGCACGCGGATGGCGATATTGTCCGGCTTGAGGTCTCGGTGCCAGATGCCCTCACCCTCCAGGAACTCGACCGCGCCGAATAGGTATTCGCCGTAGGCCTCCAGTTCATCCACCGTGAGGCGGCCGTTCTCACGAAGGTGTCGCGCCACCGTCTCCTCAGTGCGGCGGCGCTTGCTCCCAGTTTCCGTCGGTGCGTCCAATTCCCGTTCGTCGCCGACATATTCGAGTAGCAGGCCGGTCCGGACGCCGATGCGGACGACCCCAGGATCAACCGATTGAATGATGCGGGCATCCTTGCGCAGCCGCCGCATCACCTCGGCCTCGCGGGTCAGCACGTCGGCGCGGCCGTCCGACAGTGCCACCTTCAGCACTGCGAAGGCTCGCGCGTCCTTTGTCTGCGGGTCTGCGGCCAGATCGCGCACCAGGAATGCACGGCTGGTCGAGCCGGTGCCGAGCCGTCGGCGCACTTCCCAGCGTCGGTCCAGGATGTCGCCGGCGACCGCATCGAGTGGATCGATCTCCGGCGCAACCGGTTCTGGCTCCGTTGGTGTGCGCAATTCGGACTCGATGAGTTCCAGCCACTCTAGGAACTCGTCCACCGAGGAGATCCGGCGCTCGGGCTGATAGGCAGTCGCTGCCTCAACCAGCTCATCGATGTCGGAATGCAATCCGTCCACCACAGCGCCGGGCCGCAACCCCTCACCTGCCTCGAACCTGGCAAGCAACTCAGCCTGGGTCGCGGCCGGTGGACGGCCTGCCACCAACAGGTACGCGAGCATGCCCAAGCCGTACACGTCCATCTCGATCGGCTTGGGTTTGGCAGCGGCCAGCTCCGGGGCTAGGTACACCTCGGTGCCGGGAGCTAGATGCGCCGTCGTGAGATTCGTCGTCGCAAGGCCGGTGCGTCCCGGTCGGCTGGCGGTGCCGTGTTGGGTGGCGATCTGCCAGTCCGCGATCTGCAGGTACGGTGTGCGCCAACGGTCTGGTTCCCCGAGCTCACGGCCACTCCGGTCGCGCAGGCGTGGGATGACGTGGACCGAGTGTGCGGACAGGCCGCGATGGTAGATACGCCCTGAGTGTGCTGCCCGCATGGTCTCGGCAAGCTGACGCACGAGCTGCAGCCGGTCGGTGAGGTCGAGGGTGGACGCATGGCGTGACACGAATTCGTCCAAACGGACCGTGCTTGGGTCGTATTCGAAGATCAGCGCCGGGCCCGCCGGATGCGCTCCGGAGTCGATATCGACGAACCGAACCACACCGGGATGCCGGAATCGGCGCAGTACCGCCGCTTCTCGTTTCGCCGAGTCGTATACCGATTTGCGCGCCTCGGCATCCGCGCCGCGCTCGGAGACGTAGATCCGGACACGCGCCAGCGTACCCAGATCGGCGTGTGAGGCCCGGTAGTCGCTCCAGGTCGGGCCGATGTCGAATGGCTTGTGTTCGAGCCGGTACGCGCCCACCGTGAAATCGGCTTCGCTGCGGCCGATTCCGACCTTCTGCAGAGCCCGAGCGACGGACTTCGCCCGCTGGGCGGTCATCCGGCGGCGTTCGTCGAGCACCGGTCCAGCCAATACTCGCACCAGCTCCGCGATGGTGTGTGTGTTCGCGCGGTCGCCCGGCGGCAAGGTGAATGTCAGATCCTTGTTGGTCAGGCAGACATGGCTGGTCACAAAGACTCGCTCGGCCCCAAGGTGTGGGGCGAGCAACCCGGCCAATTCTTTGGCCTTCTGCTCATTCAAGTGCAGCGGGCTACGGTGATGTCGTCGACCTCTACCGTCCAGCTTCAGCACCCAGTCGCCACGCTCGACAGTGAGTTGGCCGCGCCAGTCCTTCAACTCGATCATGTGAACCCCGTTGGGCGCGATCACCAGCAGGTCGACCTCGCGTACGTGCCCGTACCGCTCGGTGAAGGTGAAGTTCGACCACGCATACCATGGGTCGGCATTAGGTAGCCCTACGCGGATGGCCTCCAGGCCGCGGCGTTCGTGCTCGAAACTTGATTCGGTGACGGACGTCCACCGATCCACTTCCATGCGTCGAGCCCCGTTCTCTGTTGCCATCACGTTCCATCGACGGTCGGTAGCCGGTCAGCTCTTGAAGTCCCCCTCGCTCGTGAGGGTGCTGACTGGGATCGACCTAACTCCAGCGCACTGAATCCTGAAGTGCGGCAATCCTTTCTGATCCCCACCACGCCGCCGAACAGGTCTGCGTACCGTTCCACCCGTTATGTGCTCTCCGATGGCAATCGGCGAGCGCGGGCCGACGTTACCTGCCGATCCGCCGGCGATCGACCGGAAAAGGCCGTTTCAAACCTTGAGATCTGTTGCGGCAGTGTTGATATCGAGTCTCTGCGGCTCGGCGATCAATCGACGATGATGTGTCATCGGGCGAGCCTCGGTGGCCGAAGATGTCCTGCAGCAAATAGATTGGGCGCGCTGGCATAGCTCTCCCTTCGGAGGTGGATCTCCGCGAAACCTACGCTAATTGTCCACTGAATTCGGCTGGTAGACAGCAAAAGACACAAGATTGCCACGAAACTTTGCGTCGTCGACACCCTGCCGGAGCATGGTTCGAAGCTCTCCGCCAGTTACAGCCGAGTTGACTGCGGAATGCTCGTCTGGCCGGTGGCAGATCGTCTGTTCGCCGACGGATTGCTGTTCGATAGAGATTGCTGGCGTGTCGCACTGCGACACGCCAACAACCTCCCGGACTTACGCTGGACGTGTGGTCCGATCTGAGGTTCGAGGGTGTCGACACGTCGGAATAGCTTGGTTGCTATCTCTTTCGGTTGCGGCTGCCGCCCGTAGGGCGCATCGGGGTGCCTCGTTCGCGCAGAGCGTCGCGGATGGTGCTAGCCGGGAAGCCGGTCATCTTGCTGCAGCTGGCGAATGAGTGTCCGGCCAGATAGAGCCGTTCGGCTTGGTCGATGTCGGTTGTGGTCATCGACTGGTATCTGCGCGCTACCCCGCGGTTGGTCAACAGGGCGAGGACAGCGGTCTTGCAGATCCTGTATTGCTTGGCGAGCTCCGTTGTAGAGGTGCCGTCGCGGTAGGCGCCGATCAGCTCGTCGATAGTGGCGCTGGCGAGCCGTTGTTCGATGTTTCGGCGAGCGCGAGACGCAGCCGATGGTGCCGGCTTTCCGTGCATCCGCGGACGTGCTGGTGGCCCGGCTGCCTCAATCTTGGCCGCGCCGCTTTGAACTTCCCCAGCTCAGCTCGGTTCGAATACCGTCCAGCTAGGACCACCATAGGCGTCTTATTGGGACCGCCGACCGCTCGCGCGTCGGCGGTTTGTTCTTTTCGCGCGTTTGACGGGCGTGGTTGACGGTCCTCTCAGCCGACCCTCAACCACGCCACCTGACGGTTACCCTTAACTGCCCAGCCCGGCGCGTACGGCTGCGCTGTTCTCAGATACCGATCGGTCGAAGTTGCTTACTATCAGACCGGCATTGGACGAATCACCAGCGAACATCGCCTGCCAGGTATCTTGCCCGGATGCAACCAAATTCGCGGCTGCCTGCATATCGGCACCGAGTTCGCCGCTCGACGCAGATTCTGATAGTTGCTGGAGTTCAGCTGCGGATAATTCATTCTCCTGCTTGTAGGCAGCAACCTTTCCGGTGAGCTCCGAAAGGTGTGTCCGGAGCTGAGATAGGGCTCCAGATACTGAATCACTGGGATCGGCGGGAGTTACAGCGGCCATCTTTATAGTCCTTATGCAGTCTTAGGGGCGGGTGGCAGTGCGTCTGGCATGAACACTGCCATTGACAAGTTTATGAAGTGCACAATCGTTGCCAAGAGAGTTGCAAATAGGGTGAGCGCCGTTCTCAGCTCGTTGAGAAGAGTCAATGTGTTCTTTATTGATTTGATCAGCTTCCACTGCCCCCACCCGGGTATCGTCATGGCAGACCAGGCGCCCATAACGGTCTGGAAAATTATAAGTAGCGCGTCAACGATGATCTGCGCCATCGCGACGGCCTCGTCTATCGCATGCTTCAGATGATCGGCCAGTGTGGCCATGATCTGTCGTTGCTTCGACAACGACGTGTCCCACTGACCGAAGTACTCGGTCTGCGATGTCGCCGCCTTCCCCAGCCAAGTCTTTTGAATTTCACTCTGCCCTTGCTTCAGATTGACCCGTACCACTTCCATGGACGCCGCAAGATTCCGCCACGCCGACACTTGCGTACCCGCCTTGCCGATATCACCCGCGATCAGATCAGTGACTTCCGCACGGCAGTCGAAGTCTGTAACAGTCTTGATAACTTGAACAGCTTTGTCGAGGATCAAACCGAAGGAGACAACAGGCAATGTTCGAGAGTCGACGGTCGGTGCCACCAACTTGTCCACGGCGGATTCGATATCCTTGAAGCCGTCGACTGATTTATCGTCCTCAACGATGATTGGAGTATCATCAAGCTTAGCGATCGCTGTGGCGAAATTTCTGTCGGTCTTTCGGTACTCGTCGCCGGCATAAATTAGAGCGGTCTCGGCTTCACTAATTCTATCCCCATCCAATTGGAGGGCTGTATGAAGGACCGGGAGAAACTTGGAATAGTCGCCAGTCAGTTTTTCGAGTATCCGACCGAAATTTGCGTCTGCAATTTCGCTGGTTGCGTAGCTATGGCCTTTGCCGAGGGCACTACCTCCGCGTCCCACCTGCTCCGCCCACCCGCCGAGGTCCGCTACCTCCACCGAGAACTGCGCCATCTCATCCCCTCCAAGATTATGGATGTTCAACCATCCATCAACAAACCTTGCACAGTGAACCACGTCGTTGCCGTGGGAGCAACAGGACTGGATTGCTGAAATACGTTCTTCCACATAGGTTCCCAGCCGCACCCGGATCGGATACCCGAGGGCAACAGCCAGCAGCCGCGACATCACCTCTCACCCGAAGCGGTGATGGATTTCGTTCATTGAATGCCCCAGTACGCCGCTATCAATGTCGCGTCCGCCACCAATACCCCGATTATTACCGTCCAATGCCAGACCAAGGACATATGCCGCCGAAACGCGAGGAGAACTAGAACAACTCCCAATAGCCCCGACACGATGTGGACTGCGGTCCACAAAAAGCTATCAGCGGTTAGTCCGATCAAGCCGACGATGACCGAAGTCAGCGCCGCTAGAACAGTCAGCCGCTCACGCGCGAAGCTTTCAGCGAAGGATCCGGCCGCCCTACCGACCGCACGGGCACGTCCCTTACTCGGTTCTTCCGGCCCGTCCGATTCGTCAATGGCATCTGCGTACTGGTTCGCCTTAGGCGACGATGGGCCGTCTTCTCTATCTCCGGACATAAAACCGATCCTAGGGGTTAGTCGCCACACCCGCTGTGCGGCAGGCACTCTCGTAGAGCAGTCTCGGCAAATCGCCGACCGACGATGAAACCCCTCGAAGTCGTATTCCATCTCTCGGCCGTAATTCACCATCCCGTAAGTTGCCAGCCGAGTCTTGATCGAGTCGCCTCGGATCCCGCTGATGCGCCGCGCCATCGCCAGGAGGCTCCCAGTGCAAGCTGCCGGAGAATGAACTCGTCCATCGTCATGGTCACATAGGTTCAGACGCGCCACATCGAGCCACGGTTCCATCCAATTTCCGGAACTCAGAACCGTATCTGACCGTCTGAGCGATAGGGCCACCAGCAACGCCTGCGAGGTGCTGGTCGTCGGGTCGAAGCCGCGACGCAACGTCATATCTGATATTTTCCTCGCATGACGATTACTGCCCCCGAATCGGATCAGCTTGTGCAGCTTGGTCTGCTCGTTCGTGAGTCGCGGAAGTCCAAGGGCTGGACGCAGAGTCAGCTTGCCGCCGCTCTCGGTACGTCGCAGAGCGCGGTGAACCGGATCGAGCGTGGTAATCAGAACGTCAGTCTTGAGATGTTGGCTCGTGTCGGGCATGCGCTGGGGACCGAGCTGGTGTCGGTGGGCTATTCGGGGCCGACCCACCTGCGGATCGTCGGTGGTCACCAGTTGAGCGGCTCGATCGCCGTGAATACCAGTAAGAACGCGAGTGTTTCGCTGCTGTGCGCGGCGCTGCTGAATTCCGGACGTACCGTGCTTCGGCAGATCGCCCGGATCGAGGAGGTGCATCGGCTGATCGAGGTGCTGCGGAGTATCGGTGTCGGGGTGGAGTGGCTCGGTAGCAGCGGCGACCTCGAGATCATCCCTCCGCCGACGTTGGATCTGGCGGCGATGAACGTGGAGGCTGCCCGGCGGACACGCAGCATCATCATGTTCCTGGGTCCGCTGATCCACGATCACGACCGCTTCGAACTCCCATATGCGGGCGGGTGCGCGCTCGGAACCCGAACTGTCGAACCACATCTGGCCGCGTTGGCGCCCTTCGGAATCGATATCGACGCCACCGACGGTACCTATCATGTTGTCGCTGACGAGCGGCGCAGCCCGGCTAGGCCGATCGTGCTCGTCGAGCGTGGCGACACCGTCACCGAGAACGCGCTGATGGCCGCAGCCAGGCGCGACGGGGTCACCGTTATCCGAAATGCGAGCTCCAACTACATGGTTCAGGACCTGTGCTTTTATCTCTGCAAGCTCGGTGTCCAGGTCGACGGGATCGGCACCACGACATTGACCCTGCACGGCAGATCCCGAATCGATGTCGATGTCGACTACGCGCCGTCCGAGGATCCGATCGAGGCGATGAGTCTCATCACCGCCGCGATCGCCACCCGGTCGCAGCTCCAAATCACCAGAGTCCCTATCGAATTCATGGAGGTCGAGCTCGCACTTCTCGAGCAGATGCGGCTGCGGTTCGACCTGAGCAGCGAGTACCTGGCCGAGAACGGTCGAACCCGGCTGGCTGACCTGATCGTGCACCCCTCGGATCTGCGCGCTGCCCGGGACAAGATCCATCCGCTGCCGTTTCCGGGCCTCAACATCGACAACCTGCCCTTCTTCGCGCTGATCGCCGCCACTGCGAACGGCAAAACCCTTGTCCACGACTGGGTTTACGAGAACCGGGCAATCTATCTGACCGAACTGAACAAACTCGGCGCCTCGATCACGCTGCTCGACCCGCACCGCGTCTACGTCGAAGGCCCCACCCATTGGTCCGGCGCCGAAATCATTTGCCCCCCAGCGCTGCGCCCCGCGGTCGTGATTCTGCTCGCCATGCTCGCCGCGAAAGGAACTTCGACCCTGCGCAACGTCTACGCCATCAACCGAGGCTACGAACAGCTCGCTGAGCGACTCGCTCTGTTGGGGGCTCAGATCGAAACCTTCAAGGACCGCTAGCCGGGTCCGTCGCGAAGATCGTGCGCGTGAGCCCCAGTGGCTTGCGTATCGGGTTCTTGCGAATCAGAGCTCGCTACTTCGGCGACGAACTCCCGGACGTCGCGCTACGTCATTCCGCCTTTCCGTCGGTGCTGCGCAGGGTGTCGAGCCCGGGACCGAGGCTGCTCGGCAGAATCCAGGGCAGGCGGTCGTAGCGGAGGTGGAGCTGGGTTTCGGCTTGGTCCGGACTGGGCGTGGCGGGCTCGCCTGCGGTGTCGAGTTCCTGGGCCAGTCGCAGTAGTTCCAGTGGGTCGGTGAGGTCGGCGTTCTCCGGCATCGGCCGGTGGGTGAGCAACTCCGCGGCCAGCCGGGTGTGCGGGGTGTTCGGCTCTTCCGCATCGTGAGATCGAAATACGTTGGCGTAGTACGGGTTACGGCCGGTCCATGCCCAGGGGTTCACCGTGGTTGCTCCTTAATGGTGGAAGCCGAAGCCCTGGTTGCGCTGGTCATTGCGGTTCTTCGCCCAGCGTGTCAGCTCTCGTGCGTTGGTGAGAATCGTGTTGGCCTGGTCGTAGGGGGTGGTGGTGGGCAATCCCAGCTGCTTGGCCCGTTCCAGATGGTCGGCGGCCTCCTCGACGGCCCCGGCCTCGGGTAGGGCGGTGCGCTGTGCGGACACGAAAAGGTAGAGGCCGAGCCAGAATTCGTGGCGGGCCAGTTTTCCAGCGAAGGCGGCGTGATCGTCGTTGGCCGAGGGCGGTATGAGGGTGGCGATCCGTTGGAGTAGTGGCCAACTGGCGGCCGCCCATTTTCCGATGCTGTCGGGTGCGCCGGGTTGGCTTTCGGCGAAACCTATGCCGACGTCTAGTGCCGCTTCGGTGATGCGTGCGCTGTCGGGGTCGATGTGCAACCAGGTCGCCGCGATATCGATCGCGTCGTCGGGTCGGCCCGAGCGGGCCTCTTCCCGGATGAGCGCGTCGGCTTCGTCGCTCAGTTTGGCCCGGGCCGCCGCGGTCGCCGCCGTGGGGAGTTCGGAATTGCGGATGACCTCCATGTGCGCCCGTGCCGAATCGGGGGTGCTGCGCCACAGGGCCCGGATTCGTGTGACATGTGGTTCGAGTAGGTTCGCGGGCAGTTCGGCGCGGGTTTGTGCGACTGCGTCGGCGATTTCCTGGCGCGGCACCTCGGGCAGCACTGTCCCGAGGTGTGTGCGCATGGCGCTCCAGAATTCCGCGTTCTCGTACACCTGCGCCCAGTGGTGCAGGGCTTCGTTCCAATGTGAGAAGGCTTGGTCGTCGTTGTCGAGTTCTGCTTGGTACGCCCGGGCATGTTCGGCGATTGCCGCGTGGTGGGTGGATCCGCCGGCGGCCCGTCCGGCGCGCCAGAGGTCGAGGGCCGATTCGGTCCAAGGCTGGATGGTGCCGTTCACTCGGAGTGCGGCGAGGCCGAGGAGGTCCAACGGAGGTTGGGTGACGGGACGGTTCGGGTGGGCGAAACCTTCGAGCCGGGCGGCTATTTCGCGTAGTTCGTCGGTTCGGGAGTCGCGCACGGTGTCCAGCAACCGGATCGCTTGTGCGAGTGCCACATTCACGGCATCGGTTTGCGAAAGGAGGACGGCCCAAGCGGCTTTCGCAAGCAGGCCCCGGGCCGCCTGGAGGTGGAGAGCTCGGCCGTCAGCGGCGAGCACACCGAGCACCGATGGATCCGCCAGGATCAGGTCCGCCAGAACCAGTGGCCTGGCGGTGACGAGGACGGTGCGCAGGGAGTCCGGGTCGACCATGGATCTGCTCGGCCAGTTGTCCCTGTGTCGGCCCGCGAGCAGACGTAGTCCCGCCGCGACCTGCTCGCCATCCATGTCGAGCACGCCGAGGATGAGATGTGCGTTCGCCACCAGGTCATCGTCACTATCGACAGATGCCGGACCGTCGATCACGGTGCGGAGCTTGGTGTGTGCCTGATCACGTTGTCCCGCACGCAAGTCCGCGAGCGCATCCAGGAAAACGGCGGTGCGGTGCTGCGTGCGGTCGAGTGGCTGCCGCAGTAGCTCTGCCAGACCGGCGGGAGGCTTGCCGTGGATGATGTCCGCGGCGGCGAGCAGGATTCGCCGATTGATTTCGGCGAAGTCGGGCGGTACCGGTTCGGGCGGTTCGGGCTCTGCACGACTGGTCCCGCGATGCACTTCCGGAGGGCCTACCGGCCCGGGATGCCATTGTGCCGGTGCGAGAAACGGGGAATCCGGTTGCTGGAACCCGAAGGCCGGCTTTCCCGAGCCGATGCCGGCCAAGGCGTCCCCGCCACCGATCCGGGGCCCACTGCCGTAGAAGATGCCGTCCCGTGACTCGGCTCTGCGTTGCCCGACGAGCCGATTCCGGTCTGCGTCCGGCGTGAACCGGTCGGCGAGTTGGTGGCGGCGCTGGGCGACGTCTTTCTCGCCGCGGTCGGCGGCGCGATCGCCCATGAGCCGCAGCCAGTCGGCGCGACTGCTCGGACCGAGGGCGTAGAGCACCTGCCAGAGCACCGAAGTGCCACCGACGAAGGCGAGCTTCTCGAAGCCGTCGTCCACCAGTTGCGCGAGGTGCGAGGAGGCGATGGAACGGAACTCGGGGGAGACCGGGGGATCGTCGGACCGGAGCGTGGTGGCGAACCAGGTACAGAGCGTGGACGTGCCGGAACCGCCCGAGGGTGGCTGCATGAGTTCCTCGGCGATGGTCCAGGTTCGCGGGAACTGATCGGGATCGGGACTGCGCAACCAGCTGCCCAAGATGGTCTGGACGACGGTGTCGGCCACCGTGAAACGGCGTCTGGCAAGGGGAATCAGCCGGATGGCGTGGTCGGGGAAGTACGCAGCCGCGTCCGCGAGATCGGTGCAGATCTGCTGGCGCACCTGCTGCATGCCGCCGCGGTGGGCGCGCTCGAGGAAGGACTCGATCAGCGAAAGCTGTTGGCTGGCATGCTCGCGCGTATTCGCCGGTGGCACCGGCCGTGCGAGCGGCGGCTCCGGCCGCAGGGGCGGCGGCTCCGGGTGTGCGGGCTCCGGGTGTGCGGGCGGCAGGTGTGCGGGTGGCTCCGGGTGTGCGGGCGGCGGGTGCGCGGGCCGTGTCGTCTGCTCTGGAAGCCATGGCGGTGGCCACTGCCACGGCTGCTCGGGTGGCCCCGAACTACGTCGAGACCATGGCCATTTCATAACGACCCCCGCGCATGAGCAGCACTGTTCGATGAAGCCAAATCCCCGTCGCCTCCCCGCGAGCCAGGCCGAACCCGAATCCATTGAGATGCCGACCCTTACAGTCCACGGTAACGCCGGGTGCGGATCGATCAAAGGGGATTTCGGGAAGTACTGCTCGGGAAGCGTGAACCGAATCCTGCACGGATGAGTGCGGGCAGTCGGCACACTGTTCGAAGGCGAACCGTGCGAGGTGTGCGGCGGTGAACAGCGTGGGTGTCCAAGCCACCACGCGGAGTGGAGAACCCCGATGAGAACGACACAGCGCGACCAGGTCGACGGGAAAGTTGTCGCCGTCACCGGAGCGGCCCGGGGCATCGGCTATGCCATCGCGCGGGCCGCCCGCGACCGTGGAGCCCGAGTGGTGATCGGTGACATCGATAAGGCTGCGGTGGAGAAGGCCGGGATCGAGCTCGAGGTCGTCGCGTTGCCGCTCGACGTCACCGATCGCGGCTCGTTCACCGCGTTTCTCGCCAATGCCGAAACTGATTGCGGCACAGTGGATGTCCTGATCAACAATGCCGGGATCATGCCGATCGGCCCGGTGACCGAGGTCGACGACGCCGAGGCGGCGCGTTGCGTCGACATCAACCTGCACGGCGTCATGCTCGGCACCAAACTGGCTCTGCAGCAGATGCTTCCGCGTGCCCGAGGCCAGATCATCAATATCGCCTCAATTGCCGGCGTGACACCGGCACCCGGGCTGGCGCTGTACAACGCCAGCAAAGCCGGAGTGGTCGCGTTCACCGAGGCCACCCGCCTGGAAGTCCGCGACCGCGGTGTCCAGGTCGGCGCCATACTGCCGTCCTTCACCAACACCGAATTGATCTCCGGCACAAGCACACCCAGAGGGCAGCGCAATCTGGAACCCGCCGAGGTCGCGGCCGCGGTGCTGGCAATGATCGATCACCCGCGGCCCCAACTGACGGTGCCGCGCAGCCTGGGCGTCAGCGTCCGGCTCAGTGCGCTCTACCCCGACCGACTCCGCCGTGCCATCTATCGCTGGGCCAGGGTCGACTCGGCCTTCCTCGACTACGACCACGCCGCCCGCGCGGACTACGATGCCCGGATCCACGACTGACCAGCGGCTCAGGGAACTCGTAATTCCTCCGGGTCGCGTTGTTCGCCGTTGCTCGGCACATTGTTGTCGACCAGTAACTCCTCGAGCACCTGAATCGCGCCGCTTATGCGAAGCAGACCCTCACGGAGCCCGGCGGCCTGCTGTTCCAGTTGGAGAAGGCGGGTCTGGCCTTCGTCGTAGTCGCGCTTCAGTGTGCGCAATCGGGTTTGGGCTTCGTCTCGCATTTCAGTTCTCCAGGTTGTGCAGGCCCCGCGTGGCGGCGGCGCCGTGTTCGGTGGGGTGCAGGAAATAGTGTTGTTCGTGTTCGGGTTTGGCTTCTTCGACTTCGATGCGGTGGGCGTTGGCCCAGGGGTCTTTGCGTACGCCGGTGACCTGCCAGGAGATTCGTGCGAATGGCTTGTCGGAGCGGATGGTGAAGCTGTTGTCCTTGATCTCGGTGGCGATCGCGGCGGTGACGGGTTCGCCCAGTGGGGTCAGTTGGTAGCCGAACTCTTCGTTCAAGGTTTCGAAATAGTCGGGTAGGTGGACCTGTGCGTTGCCGTGTTCGTCGGTGGTGGCGGTGCCGCGGTAGAGGTTGAGCATTTCGGGTGATTCGACGAAAGAGTGTGAGAGGTACTTGTTTTCGGGGTCGAGCGGATGGTCGATCTTGAAGCCGCCGCCGCCTTTGCTGAGGGCGCCGGTGATTCTGACCTCGCCGAAGAATTGACCGGCGATCGGCGCGGTCGCGATGATGCCGCTCGCGGTGCCGGTCGCCCACACACCGATGTTTCCGGAACAGCTGAGGGCCGACTGGAACGCACCGTTGCCGCCGAGGCAGCGCACCGTGCCGGTGTTCGTGTTCATCCGCAGGCCCCAGCCGAAGCCGCTGCCGTACAGGCCGACCTCGTCGTCGCCGATCAACCCGACGAACCCGCGGTCCTGGCCGTTCTGGAACAGCCAGGTTCCGGCGCTGACGCCGGGACCGCCCTCGGCGCGGATGCGCATACGGCGGTTCACGTCCAGCCCGACCTCGTTGGGGTGGACGTTGATCGAGAGCCGATCCGAGCCGGACCACAGGCGCGCGCTGCCGTTGTGGGCGTACCACACCCAACGTTGGCCTGCGCCTGGATTTTCCACGAGCGTCCCGGTCGCGCGGTCGGCGAAGGACAAGCCGCCGCCACTGCCGCCACTGTGAATTTCGGAGCCTTCGACGTGCAGGGGTCGACGCGCTTGCCCGGCGGCGATTCCGATACCGACATTGCCGGTCTTGTCGACCACGACACGGTCGCCGCCGGACCATAGGCGCGCGCTGCCGCTGTGGGCGTACCACACCCACCGTTGACCGGTGGCGCCAGGATTGTTCACCAGCGTCGTGATGGTGCGGTCGGCGAAGGAGAAGCCGGCGCCATTGCCGCCGCTGTGGATTTCGGTGCCTTCGACGTGCAGGGGCCGGCCCGGTTGGCGGGTACCGATGCCGACGTTGCCGGTTTTGTCGATGACGAGTCGGTCGACCGAGCTGTCGACGTCCACGATATGGAGTTTGGCGTCGCTGCCCGAGTACAGCCCGAAGGTTCTGGCGCCGGCCGAGGTGTTGCGCAGTTGCAGCCCGGAGCCCCAGCCGGGTCCGGCGGAATCGAGCTTCAGCGCGAGGTTGTCGGTGGCGTCCCGGTCGATGTGCAATCCGGCTGTCGGCGTTGCTGTTCCGAGTCCGAGGTTTCCTCCGGTGTCGATGGTGAAGGTCGGTTCGGGCCCGGTTTGGGTGAGGGTGAGGCTGCCGTTCGGCTGGGTGGCGAGTTCGGCGGTCGGGATGTGGGCGACGCTGAGGGTGGGGGTGGTGGCGGCGTGTGGTTTGTGGAACTGGATGCGATCGGCGTGAATTCCGGTGTGGTGGCGTAACTGCGCGGTGAGGGCGCTGACCTTGCCGTTGGCCAGGGTGACATGAGCGAGGACGAGATCGGTGCCGTCGTCGTCGAAGCCGGTGGTGCTCTGAAGTCGGATCCAGGGGGCGTGGGTGAGGGTGGGCGCGTTGCCGAGAAGTCCTTCGGTGGTGACCTCGTGGTAGCGGATGGTGAGGTAGCGAGTGCCGGTGATGTCGGTGGTGGACAACGTGATTCCGGCGCTGCTGACGGGTGTGGTGGGGATGTCGGTGGTTCGGGTGGGGTCGATGTCGGGGTCGGTGATGGCGATGCCGCCGGCAACGAGGGCGATGAGATAGCCGTTTTTGTCGGTGGCGGCACCGGGCGCAATCGTCAGTCCGGGCTGATCGGCTACGGCTGTGGCGGTGAGGCCCGTCGCGATGCCCCACAGGTGCAGGCTCGCCGTCAGCGCGCAGGTATAGGGGATCGCGAAATTCTCGATGTCGGTGACATTTTCGGTGCGGCTCGGGTTGCCGCTGCGGACGGTGTTGGTGACCCGATTCCAGTAATCGGTCCGAATCAATGCTGCGTTGGCCATGACTGGCTCCGTGCTGTGTAGGCCGAGGCGATGGACCGGTCGGCGGGTTCGCCGTGGACGTCGGGGTGGATATACAGTCCGGCTTCGTCGTCCGGTTTCGCGGCTTCGACAACTATCGGATTGGCTTTCGCGTACGCGTCGTGCCGGATTCCGGTGAGCTGCCAGCTGATTCGCAGCCCGGGTGGGCCACCTGCGATGGCGAATCGGCCGTCGCTCAGTTCTCGTGCCACGTGCAGATCGGGTGCGCGCGAGCCGATCGGCGTGAGCTGGTAGCGGAAGTTCTCGTTGAGTGCTTCGAACCAATCCGCCACGGCGACTTCGGCGTTGCCGTCGGCGTCGAGTTCGACGATCCCGTCGTAGAGGTTCTTCAGCTCGTCGCTCTCGATGGCGGAATGCTGCAGATATTTGTTCGCGGGGTCGAGCGGGTGATCGATGCGGAAGTGCAGAGCCGTTTTCGTCAGTGTCCCTTGGACATTCACGTCACCCTCGAAGAGTGCGGCCGGTCCGACGAATCCACCGACCACGCCGATCGGTGCGATGACATGGATGCCGCGGTGAAAGCGGCTGGTCGACTGGAATTCGCCGCCACCGCCAACGGTCAGGCCGATGCCCGTGAAACCGAAGATTTCGAACGGGCCGGGCCTGGGTGTGATGGTGCAGGTGAGCGTGGCCGTGTCCATCTTGAAACCCCATGCGCCCGCGTCGTGGCCCCAGAGTCCGATGTGTGTGTCATCGGCCAGGCCGACGAACGCGCGGTCCTTGCCGTTCTGGAACATCCACGTCCCGGCGGTGGACTCCGCTGACGCGCCGCGAATGCGCATGCGCCGGTGGACATCCAGCCCGACATCATTGGGTGTGACGTTGATCGTGAGCCGGTCGGTACCGGACCAGAGTCGGGCACTGCCGCTTTGGGCGTACCACACCCAGCGTTCCCCTTCGTCGGGATTCTCCTCGAACGCACCGGTGGTGCGATTGGCGAAGGAGAAGCCACCGGCGCTACCCCCGCTGTGGATTTCGTTCCCTTCGGTGTGCAGGACACGCTGTGGCGCGCCGACCCCGAGCCCCAGGTTTCCTTTGCTATCGATCGTGAGGCTGGGTTGGGATCCGGACTGAGTGAGGGTGAGACTTCCGTTGGACTGGGTGCTGAGTTCGGCGGCGGGCCGGTGCGTGACGCTCATGGTAGGTACCAGGCCGCTGTGCGGCTTCAGCAGCTGGATCCGGTCGGCGTGAATTCCGGTGTGGCGCCGAAATTTCGGAGTGAGCGCGGTCGGGTTGCCGTTGCTCAGGCTGACCTGTGCCAGCACCAGATCGATGCCGCTGTCCTGGAAGTCGGTGGTGCTCTGCAGCCGGACCCAGGGGGCGTGGGTCAGGGTGGGCGCATTGCCGAGCAGTCCCTCGGTAGTGACTTCGTGGTAGCGGATGGTGACGTAGTGGGTGCCGCTGAGATCTGCGGGGGTGGGCAGCGTGATTCCGTTGCTGGTGACGGGAATGGTGGGGATATCGGTGGTTTGGCCGGGATCGATGTCGGGGCTGACGATGGCGATGCCGCCGGCGGTCAGGGTGATGAGGTGACCGGCACTGTCGCAAGCGGCGCCCGGAGTGATGAAGACCCCGGACTGGTCGACGATCGCGGAGACGGTGAGACCGATGGCGACGCCCCACAGATGCAGGCCGGCGGTCAGGGCGTTGACGTAGGGAATGGTGAAATTCTCTATGTCGGTGACGTTTTCGGTGCGGTTGGGGTTGCCGCTGCGGACAGTATCGGTGACCCGATTCCAGTAATCGGTCCGCTTCAGTTCTGGTGTGGCCATGCGGGACTCCCTGGTCTCAGCCTGCGGTGATGAGCGTGCCGACGGTGTGCGCCGGGCGGAGTTGGTCGACGACGCTGCGAATACTGGCCGCCACCGTGTTGATGAGCTTGGTTCGGTCGTTGTCGTTTTCGTCTTCGTCCCCGCGCAGCTCGGGCAGGTTGGCGTGCTCGAAATGCACGGTGACGCAGAAGCGGAACGGAGCGAGCCGGGAAAGCACCGGCGCGGCCTGCGGAGACTCGAGCTGGCCTGGATCGCAGATGACGAGCCGTCCGTTGTGGGCGGTCATGGCGGTCGGGAAGACGAGGTTTCCGTACTCGGTCACGCGCCGCACCCTGGGCTCGGCCACATCGACCAGGTAGACACCGGCCGGTTTCGCGACCGTGAGGATGAATTCGCTGGAGGCCCATGGGCGCAGGCCCGCGTCGAGGACGTAGAGACCGCCGCCCTCCGCGGGCACGATCGCGCTGGGTGAGACGAGTGGATTGTCGAACGACGCAGCTGCCGGAAGTAGTGGTTCGGCAACCCAATTGGCGGCGTTGCTGCGGTCGACCCGCAGGATGTTCGCCGGTGCCGTACCGTCCTGTGCGGTGCCGTCGCCGATGAGGATGGTTCCGTCGGCACCCACGTGCATCGAGAGCGGCTCGACCACGGTGGGCAGCGTGCGAACCGGGAACGGACCCGCGGCGCCCGGCCGGACGATGACGATCTTGGTCCGGGAGGGATCGCCGTCGATATTGCCGCGATCGAGGATGAGCAGGTCACCGTTGGTGTCGATCCCCATCGCGATCGGCAGCACAATGGACAGCGTCGCAACGTCTTTCACGGCGGTCCCCTGGTACGGGGCGGCGAGCGAGAAGAGCCGCTTCGACTTATCGAGGATGTAGAGGGTTTCCGCGATGCCACCGCGCGGCGGCGCCACCACCAGGGCGACGATGTTGGTGAAGTCGGAACCCGGCGCCAACGGCCTCGGCAGCGGAATCGGCAGCGGCGGCGTGCCGGTGACGTCCGGCCGTCCCGCCGGATCGAGCCGCCAGACGCACGGCATGAGCGCGGAGACTTGGCTCTTGGCACCGAAGTCGCCGACGAACAGACTCCCGTCGGGTCCCGTTGTCACACACCGTGGTCGCACCAGGCCGTTGATCTGAATCGTGCTCCCGGTGCTGATCGGGCCGTTCAGCGTCGGCGCTTGGGACACGAGCGCGGTGACCGGCACGAGTTCGCCGGGCCGCGGTGCTGTCACGAGCAGTTTGTTGCCGTCGTCGATCGCTACGCGTGGGCGGCTCCGGGTGACGGCGAACAGGTCCAGCGCCAGCGCCATTCCGGCCTTCAGGCCGCGCAGGCGATGAATATCGGTGATCTCGGAGGTGGCCCGGCGCCGCTGGTACTCGTCCCACAGCTGCTTGTCCTGCAACATCGGAAACTCGAGTCCCACCCAGGATGCCAGCCAGGGCAGGAACGAGGACGGCGTGTGCCAGGGGTCGAACAGGCTCGGAATCGCGGCGATCGTCTCGGCCACCGGCGGGTGGGCGCGCACCGCATCATCAAGTCCGGTCAGGAGTTTCTCGAACGCGAGCAGGAATGTGCCCATGGTGAAGTCCGGCGGCGCGAGGGCACTGTTCCAGGTCGCAGGGTCCTCCCACAGGACGGGCGGTAGGTAGCGCAGGTAGCTGCTCTCGGTGTCCATGGCGTCAGTCCGTCCTCTCGGCCTCGACGTCGTGTTCCGTTGCGGCGCAAATCAATTCGTAGTCCGCGACGCGGACTGTCGCACCCAGCTGCCCGATTTTGAACGGGCGCTCGGCATTTGGATCCCAGTTCGCCTCGGTGCCATCGGGTTTGAACGGCGGGAAGTGATACAGCGGTATCTGGGCCTGGATTTGCAGGGTCGCGATGTAGGCGATGTTCTCCGGCGGTGTGATCGCACGGAAGAGATCGGAGGCGAACACGGGCTGGCCGACTGCCCAACCGGTGCCGTCCGGCCCGCCGCGGGTCGGATGCAGATAAGCGTTGATGAGCTTCTCCGTGTCGATCTCCAGCTGTTCTTTGCTGGCGCCCGCGTTGATCGCCGATGCCCAGATATTGAGCACCGCAGTGACTTTCACGGGCAGATAACGCGGCCCGACGACGGCCAGCGCGGCGGTCAGGTCACGGCGACGGTCGAGATAGTCCCGTACCTCCGCGAGCACGACCGGTGACGGAGTGGGGCGCGGTTCGCTCTCGCCCTGGTCGGTCACGACGATCACGTGGACGGTGCCCGGAGCGCGCGTCATGCCCGCGAATGCCCATGGCGTCCCTTTGCGGGGCCCGTTCTCCTCGTGCAACCGCGGCGGCAGGCAACGCGCGCTGACCACGTCCGTCGTCGCCGCCTTCGCGAGATTCTCGTAGTCCTCGACCGTCACGGCACGATCGCGGGTCTTGAGCACTTCCGGTGCGCGGCGCAGGGTTTCGTCGACGGCTTCCTCGTCGGAACCATCCAGGCCGGGCCCGAGGTTGCTGACACCGGTGATCCCGGCGGGATTGGCGCCCGCGATCGTCGCGATGCCGCCGGCGGCGATATTGCCCGAACTGCCACCGGCGACATATCGATACGTGCGCGCCCGGACCAGGGAACCGCCGGGCGGAACCGATCCGTGCCCCTCGCCGGTCTTCTCGTCGAAGTTGCCGAACATGATGTCGCCGGTGACCGGGTCTGCTCGGTAGACCTCGTGTGCACCGGCGGGCATGTCTCCGACCCTGGTCCACGGTCGCCACACCGTGGGGGTGCCGGTGCCGACCTCCACTGCGAGCGGAGCATCGGCTCCGCCGCCCGGCACGTACAGGGGACGGTGCGCGAGCGAGAACTGTTGAAACGGTTGGCCGTTGCCGTTACCGAGGATCTCCGGCGCCGCGATAGTGAGCGCATTGTGCGCGAGCGCCGAGTTGAACAGGAAGCGATCGAAGCCGATTGTAATGGTTCCTTGGGTCTTGTTGACGATGCGCACGCCCAGCCAGTGCTGCGGCTCGGTCAGCGCGGTACCGGTAGCGGAGAAGCCGTTCCAGCCGGGGTTTTCCGCCGGGTCTTCGGTCGGGCGTTGCGGCACCCAGTTCGCGGGCGGTTTCGAGCGCAGTGTGCCGTCATGCTGGAGAGCGTCTGTCCCGTCGAGTACGGCAGTTGCCTTGGGCCATTCGTGCGGGACCTTGTCCTTGGTCGAGTACGCGCACTCGACTTCGACCTGGCCCGCGATCACGCTGCGGTACAGCAGGATTCGCAGCCCTATCTCCTCGGTCGTGGCCTGATCGAAGCCGAAGCAGAGCTGAACCTTCTGGTCTTTCGCAAGCGTCAGGAGGTGTTTGCCGGTCGGCGGGCCGACGAGCAAGCCCGAGACGTCGGTATAGGACAACGCCGGGGAGCCGGCGAACGGACCGACGATCACCGCTTTGCGCAGGGTGATGGGCAGCACCCGCGCCGGCTCGTCGGTTTCGAAGACGACCGGGTGTTCGGTCTCCGACGCGGGCGTCTGCGCCTGCGTCCCGGCCGGGACCGTGACGACACCCGCGCCGGAGGCGAAGGTCAGATAAGTGGACGCCGGAGTCGGCGGATTCCGCGTGATGCCGAGCAGGTTCAGGAACGCCAGATAGTGCTTGTCCGGAACCCGATTCAGCCGATAGATCATGCCCTCGACGAGGAACGCGAACATCTCGATGATCGTGATCGCGGGATCGCTCGGGTTGTGATCGGTCCACTGCGGTGCGTATCGGGGGATCAATGCCCGGATTTCGGTGACGAGATCCTGCCAGGTCCGGTCGTCCAGGTTCGGCGGCTCGATCCGTCCGCGGTTCGAGGCGTAGGCAGCGGGGTCGGGTGTCATGGCCGGCGCTCCAGCGCGAACGGGTACACGAACGTGCGCAGGCCCTTGGTGGCGCGCAACCGGTAGGAGATCGTGATGACCAGCCGGCCGCCCTGGTTGTCGTTCTCGACGGCGATGTCGGTCAGTTCGATGCGGGGCTCCCACGTCGACAGGGCGTCCTCGACGTAGAACCGGGCGAGGTTGGCGGTCGCGGCGTTGTTCGGTGCGAAGACCAGGCTCGACAGGTTGCAGCCGAACCGCGGCCGCATCACCCGCTCGCCGTGTTGCGTGCCGAGGATGACGCGGATCGATTCCTCGATGCGGTCGGTTCCCGCCGATTCGGCGATGCCCGCGAGCCCGAGCCGAAACGGCCACGCTATGCCGCGCCCGTAGATGTCCGAGTCCATGGGGAGCCCCTTCCGATCGTCTAGGTGATGTTGATGCTGGGGGCCTTCAGGGTGATCGGCCCGTTCGCGGTGATCGACAGGTTGGCCATCGCGTTGATGCTGATCGACCCGTCGGTGGAGTCGAGGGTGACCGAACTGCCCAGCTTGTCCTCGATCACCACCTTCCCGACGTCGAGCGTGTCGTCGAAGGTGATGGTGTGTCCCGCGCGACTCTTGATGACGCGCTTGGAGTTCTGGCCGTCGACATTGGTGACCGGCGGCATGGACAGGGCGTTGGACAGGCTGCCCAGGACGTACGGGCTGGCGAGGTCGCCCTTCTCGAAGGCGATCAGCACCTGTTCACCGGGTTCGGGCTGGGCGTAGAAGCCCATGTTCTTGCCGCCCATCGGCCGCGCGCACGGCGCCCAGCCGCTGGTGATCTTGGTCGACAGGCCGGGGTACTCGAGTTTCACCCGGCCCAGCGGCAGCTCCGGCGGCACATCGAGGAGTTCCTTGTTGTCCACGACCGTGGCGACCCATACTCCGAAGAACTGCTCGGGCTTGTTGGGGGAGGGTTCCTCGCTGATCTGCTTGCGCAGCAAGCCCATCAGGCTGGTGTGGCTGCGCTGGGTGATCTCGAAGTCGGTGTGGAACCCGCTGTCGTCCACCCGGTGAGTGACCTTGCGTACCCGGTAGGTGCCGCCGAACCGCTTGCCCACGCCCTGGACGTCGATGTAGTTGCCCGCCTTGAGATCTGGAATACCGATGCAGGTGCCGGTGCCCTCGTACATGCCTTCCAGCAGGTTCGCGAGCATCGAACGCGCGACCGCCATGGCGTCCAGCGGATTACCGATCTTGCCGGTCCGGATGCCCTTGCGTACCAACGATGCGACCATGTCCATGGCCGAACTACCCAGGCGTTCTTCGAGATTGGTGAGGTCGAAGTCGGCGGCCAGGGCGATGCCGAGCAGGGTTTGCGCCAGCTCCTGGTTGTAGCTGCGGATGACCTGGAGTCCGGCGAGACCGGCCGTCGAGATCTTCGGCGCGAAGCTCGACAGATTCTTGCCCCACTCCAGCACATGCGCGGCCGTCTGCGGTCTCGGGAATTGGAAGTGCAGGCGATCCCATTCGACGTAGACGTCGAAGAAATAGCGTTCGGCGCGAGACTTGAGAAACGCCATGTCGCTTTCGGATTGAAGCAACTGCTTGTGGAAACCGGGAGTCGGATCCACCAGCGGGATGAGGCCGTTCTCGACGGCGATACGGGCCGCGACGATGGAGTCGTTGACGTATTTGTACTCCGTCGGTTCGGGCTGGTTGCGGCGCATCTTGTAGGACTTGTCGTAACCGATGACCCGCACGACCGGTGGCCCGTCAGTGGGGAACGAAGGTTCGATCGCGGTGATCTCGCCGAGGAACGCCGGTTCCAGCTTGTTGCCGTAGCCGAGGTGGATCTCCACGGTTTTGCCGAGATCGAACAGGGCCGAATCGAGCAGGACGTTGTCGGGATTGGCCAGCGTCAGGTGGAATGTTCCGGCGAGGTCGAGATTCGTTTCGACGGTCAGGCTCAAGGTTTGGTTGGTCACGTCGGCGGCGACGGTCAATCCGGAGATCCGGATGTCGAATCGCGGTGCGTAGAACGCTTCGGTCACGGCCCGCCTCCCTATGCCGACCAGGACGGGATGACGAGCCGGAGGCCGGCGGGCACACCGTGCGGGTCGTCGATGTCGTTGGCGTCGGCGATTTCCCGCCATCGGGTGGGGTCGCCGAGGAACGCGGCGGCGATACCGCTGAGCGTTTCGCCTTCGACGGTGATGTGCACGGAGGCATCGCCGCGCACCACTGCCGACGCGAGATCGACGGCGGCGTTGGCGACCGCGGACGCGGTAGGGGAGCCGAAGAACAGGCCGCGCTGCACGTCGATGGTCACGCTCACGAATTCCTGGAGCCGGATCGACAGGAACGACCGCACCGGGGTGCCGTCGCGGCGGAACATCGTGAACCGCTGCCCGGCCTCGACCAGCACGCATCGGAATGCCAAGCCGCCCATAGCGAATATCAGGACCGGCGGCGCCTGGGTTTCGGGTTGCTTGTCGAGCAGCCGGACGATCGGCGCGGTGTGCACCCGCACGTCCTGCCCGGTCTCGTAGCTGTCGAAGAACAGTTCCATCGACAGCGTGCGCGTCTTGCCGCGCACATATTGGACCGGTGAGGCGTTGAGCCCGGGGATGCCGACCTCGGCGAAAGTGTTGCCCTGCTCGACTTTTACCTCCTCGGGGTTGTACATCACGGAGACGGTCGCGCCGGTGGTGGTGTTCACGATGGAGGCGCGGGCCAGCTGATTTCCCGTCGTCATGGTCAGCCTCCTCGTTCGAATTCGCTGCGCAGCTGGCGTTTGAGATCGGCAATGATGTTGCGCCGCAGGGACTCCAGGTCGATGGTGGCGGGCGCGGTGAGGTCGCGGTCGATCGCGGCGGTGCGCGGTGGTGCGGGGCCGGCCGGTGTTTCCGGCACCGTGGCGGGAGCCGGGGCGGCGATGGCGGGGGCGGCGAACGATGGGAGTGCCGACGCCGCTGGGTCGATCGGTGCGAGCGCGCGGGTGCCCCGATCGACGAAGGCCTGCGTTGCCGAGAGGGCGGTGACGGCACTGCGTCGCACGGAATCTGTTGCCGTGCTCTCGATTCCGCGGGCGTGCCGTTCGCCGTCGTCGTCACGGCCGGAGCCGGTGGCGCGCTGCCACGCCACTCCCGGCGTGAGCATCTCGGCGACATGGGTCGCTTCGTGGGCGAGCAGGGCGAAGCCCTCCGGTCGATGCGGCTCGTATCGGCCCTTGCGGAAGTACACGTCGCGCCCGTAGGTGACCGCGTCCGAGCGGTGCGCGTGTGCGAGCAGGTCGGCGTGAGTGTCGTTGTGCACGCGGATCTTCGCGACATCGGTGCCGGTCACCGGCCGCAGGCGGGCTTGGGTTTCGCTGTCCAGCGCGGTGCCCGCGATGCTGCGGGCCGGAGCGTGCTCGGGCGGGATCGGGAGGGGGACAGCGCCGGTCGTCTCGATGCGTTCGAACCGCGACGCCAGCGGTTCGGGCAGCGCGGCGACATGCTCGAGCAAGTCGCGCAGCGGCTGCAGCCACGAAAACTGGGGTGCCCGCGCCGAGATCAAGGCTCGCGCGTACCTGTCGAGGCGCAGGCCGAGAGTGTCCGGTGCGGGCGGTTCCGTAGTCACGGATCTCCTTGGGCGGAATTGCGATTCATGCCTGTTGCGTCTGTGCGAGGACCTCGTCGACCCAGCGCAGGCGTTCGGCGTGGTCGAGGGTCAGCACCTCGGTGAGGGTCCAGTGGGCGTGGCGGCCCAGAATGGCTACTTCCTGATAGACCCGATCGACGGGGTAGCCTAAAATCCCCCCAACGGCGGCACCTCCACCTCGTGATCGCGCTCGCAATGCGGACATCGGGTGTGGATCACGTGGCTGCTCAACCCGTTGACCCGGTTGTACATGTCCTGCAAATAGGTCAGGTCTTCGGAGAACAGGCCCTCGATGACCCCGGCGTTGACTTCGGTGAGCCCGCCGAGTTTCGTCACCACCCGTGCCAGCAGCAGCACGATGAGGTAGGCGGGCCAGTTCTGCACCCGCGGATCCTTCAAGGGGTAGATCTCGTCGGCCGCGGTCGCCAGGCGCATCACACCCTTCGAGTGCAGCGTGCCTTCGGGATCCACGTACCCCTTGGGTAGCTGGAAGTCGAATTCCGTTACCAGCACGGCTCATACCTTCGTTGTGGTGAAGCTCGTCAGTCCCTCATGCGCCAAAACCAGGGTGGCGATGGCGATGTCGCCCTTCTGGCTGAGGGCGGGACCCTCCCACTTCGACGGCCACGCGTTGACGAAGTTCCAGCGCGCCACCTCGGTGTGGTTGTCCAGGTCGAACACCACGATGGAACCGTTGCGGCGCACCACTTTTCCGTTCACGATCTGCTGACGCCAGTCCCACAGTTCGGTCGAGTCGGTGACGCCCCACTTCAGGGTGATGTCGGTGAAGGTCGTCTTGCCGGGTAGCCGGGTGAGGCCGCCGCTGCCGCCGCCGGCGCCGCCGATCGCGCGCGGGCCGTCGATGACTTCCGTCGTCGAACCCAGCCCGCTGCACTCGGTGAAGCTCACCGGTTCCTTCAAACCGATGACGGTGACGATGAAATTGAATGCGCGATACGGGTCTACCCGCCGCCCTGTCTGAGCCATGCCGATTCCTAACCTTCGGTGATCTGTGCGCCGCCATCCCACATGCCGACGCGGAAGATGACGTATTCGGCCGGATGTACCGGCGCGACCCCGATTTCGCCGAAGAGCTGGCCCTGCGCCTGGATATCGGGCGGGTTCAGTTCCTGGTCGATCTTGACGTAGAAGGCCTCCGCCGCGGTCGCACCGAAGAGCGCACCGGATTGCCAGACCCGGGTGAGGAACTCGGTGATGGACAGCTCGAGCCGCTTCCACAACGCGATGTTGTTCGGTTCGAACACGGCCCAATTCGTGCCCGCCACGATCGAGTCCTCGATGAACGACATCAGCCGCCGCACGTTGAGGTTGCGCCAGGCGGTGTTGTCCTTGGGTGCGGTGGTTCGCGCACCCCACACCATCGGCGGGCGGCCCGGAAACGTGCGCAGCCCATTGATGTTCAGGTTGTTGAGCACGCCGTGCGTGGTGTTGTCGAGCAGGAAATCCAGCGCCACCGCGCCGCGGATCACCTCGTTGGCCGGCGCTTTGTGCACACCGCGTTCGGTATCGCTGCGGGCGATGATTCCGGCGATGTGCCCCGACGGCGGGATTGCGAGCAGCTCACCGGGCTTCTTCGGATCGATGACCTTGATCCACGGCCAGTACAGTGCCGCGAAGCCGGACTTCGACTCCAGCAGCCCGCGCTGGGTCTGTAATGCCCCATCGGCTTTCAGGGGCGTGGGGTCGGCCGCGCCGTCCAGAATCGCCACACGGTCGGCCAAGGTCTCACACTCGGTGATCACTTTGCGCTGCAGGCTACCGTCGACGACGCCGGGCAGACAGACCAGGCTGATGTCCTGCAGCGGCCGCAATGCGGCCAGCGCCGTGTCCAGATCGCCGGTGTCCTTGTAAGCGACCACGTAGGCCAGCGTGCCGCCGTTTTCGAAGAAGCCGCGCACGGCGAAGGGCAGTGTTTTCGTCTTGTCGTAGTCGCCGAACTGCTCGACGAAGGTAGTCCAATTCGTCACCGCGGCCGGTGTGTTGAGCACCGCATTGGCTTTCGAGACGGTGCCGATGAAGGCCGCGGTACTGGTTCCGGTGCCCGCGATCGGCCCGGTCGGCGTGATCTCGTCGATGTACACACCCGGTGGTGTTTTCGTCACGTCGATCATCGGTGCTCCGTCCGAGAGAAGGTTTCAAGAAAGGAAGATGGGATGGATCTGGGCGGTTTCCCGATACGTGACCGGGTGCGTGACCTCGGGCCGGCCCGGCACCTGGACGCGCAGTGTGTAATCGCCGAAAGGCAACTCGCGGAAGCGAAATCGGCCTGCCGCGTCGGTGCTGGTATCGAGGTTTCGGTCGAGCACTGAGACGGTCGCACCCGGCACTGCCGCCAAACCGGCGTCGAATACTCGGCCGGTGAGTTCGGGGTGGGTGCGGGACATGCCCTCGATATCGATCTTCTCGACGCGGCCGATCGGTTCGAGTGGGCCAGGAGCCTGGATGCCGATGGTGATGGTGAGGGTGAGGGTCGGACGCGGTGTCGTGCCGAGCGCGCTCCACAGGTGCGCCAGGCTCTCCTCGGGCGTCGTCATCGCCAGTGCGGTCGGCACCGGATAGCGCTGCGGCGGTTCCTTCAACGATCCCACCAGGGCGGTATCGGGAATGACCCGGAATGTACTCAGCCACAACAGGGTTGCGCCGAGAAGTTTGTGTTCCGTGGCGATCTTCACTTCGCCGGATTGGTTCGACCACGCGGTGATCAAATAGGTGCAGTCGACTCGCATGGGTGGGGCGCCGGGAAGAAAATGATCATCGACGCGGTCCATAATCGGCACGCTGCTTCGTAGCTCACGGTTCTCTGAAATGGCGTGCAGGAATAGGTTGACCGTCGGTGGCGTCGGAGTGAAGTCTTTGTCGGGTGTCCGGAAACTGATCTCGGCAGCCCGCAGTTCGGCAGGCGCCGCGGCATTCGACAATAGCCCGGCGAGGGTGGCGTCCAAGTCGTGAAACATAAACCACGCCTTAGGAATTCGGGGAAACCGTGATCATCTCCGAAGCTGCCTTTCACATGATCTTGTGGCTACCAGCAGGTGCGGAGCGCCGAGGTGTACTCACTCACACGGTTTTTCCGAGACCCCCGAGATCTCGACTCCACTTGATCGAAAACGCGCAGCTCCAAGTTTACGACATCGTTGCCCCGTTTGGCTCTACAATGAGCACACTTGTCCGCGGACCGATGTGCGGAGATGCCGGTGTCCGAAAAGGCGACATATCGTGAGACTGTCGGTGCCGCCGACACCGGCTCGGCGGAGCTCGGCGCCGCCCTGCGCCGGCTGAATAGAATTCTCGCCCAGGCCTTGGCGACAGCCCGTGAATCGTTCGGCCTGGAAATGGCGGGCGATCCGTTCCGCGGCCTTTATATCGATGCCGAGGCGGCGCAGCGGGCGTTGCGCGATGCCGGGGAAGTCCACGGCGGCGGGGACATCGAGCCGGCCTGGCAGCACATCCTCGCCGAGGACGCCGGGTGGGTGTGGCTGGCGCAGACCTACGGGCTCACCGAATTCGAGCTCGATGTCGTATTGATCGCGCTGGCGCCGGAGGTCGATCTGCGCTATGGGCGGGTGTTCGGGTACCTGCACGACGATATCGGCCAGCGGCAACCCACCGTGGATCTCGCGCTGAACGTGCTGACCCGTTCGCAGCCGGAGAAGCTGGCTCGCCGCACCGTGTTCGGGACGGCCGCGCCGCTGTCGCGCGGCCGAATCCTCACCCTGACCGCGGAGGGCAGGCTGCCGATGTCGGCGCAGACGCTGCACCTCGATCCGCAGATCGTCGACGTGTTGCTCGGCCAGAACGGGCTCGATCGACGGCTCGCGGGTTGCTGCCGGTTGAGTCATCCGCGACCGGGCGCTGAGGAAGTACCGGTCGGGGAGTCGCTGCTGCGATCCGTGCGTGCGGCGTGGCGAACACGCCCGCTCACAGCCTATTTCGAGGGTCCGGCGGGCACTGGGAAAGGTGCGTCGGCTCGTGCACTGGCGGCCGAACTCGGGGTGCCCATGCTGGTCGTCCGGGCCGGATCGCTGCCGCGTGACGAGACCTTCGCCGACATTCTCGCCGTGGTGCTGCGGGAGGCATTGCTGCACGGGGCGTTGCTGGTCCTCGAGGAATTCGACGAACTTCGCGGTGCGGACGAAATGAGCAGGCGCGCAACACTGGCCGATCAGCTGCGGGCACATTCGGGCGTCACCGTTATCACCGGCAGTGGGTCGTGGATTCCGTTGAGCGCCGACGAATTCGACGTGGTCGTGGTGCCTTTCGCGGTGCCGGACTCGACGCGCCGTCGTCAGATGTGGGCCGCCGCGCTGCGGCAGGCCGAGGTGCGCGTCGAAGCCGCGGATATCAGCACGCTGGCCGGCCGCTTCCGGCTGAGCGACAGCCAGATCCGGGACGCCGTTCGGAGCGCGGTGCTGAGTGCTTCGGACCGCGCGCCGACGGTAGCCGAATTGTTCGCCGCCGCACGGGCGCACTCCGGGAGTGAATTGGCGTTGGCGGCGCGCAAGATCACCCCGATATACGGCTGGGACGACATCGTGTTGCCCAGCCATGCCGCCGGGCAATTGCGGGAGATCTGCCGCCGCGTCGTCTATCAGGATCAGGTGATGGGGGAGTGGGGCTTCGGCCGCAGCATGTCCCACGGGCGAGGAATCAGCGCGCTGTTCGTCGGCCCCCCGGGGACCGGGAAGACGATGGCCGCCGAGGTGGTCGCGCATGAGCTCGGCGTCGATTTGTACAAGATCGATTTGTCCACCGTGGTGAGCAAGTACATCGGGGAAACCGAGAAGAATCTGGAGCGTATTTTCACCGTGGCCCCACGGGCGAATGCCTGCCTACTGTTCGACGAGGCGGACGCGATATTCGGAAAGCGTTCCGCGGTACACGATTCGCACGACCGCTACGCCAATATGGAGATCTCCTACCTGCTGCAGCGGATGGAGCAGTACGACGGATTGGCGATCCTCACCACCAATATGCGAGACAACGTGGACGAGGCGTTCGTGCGGCGGTTGCAGTTCATCGTGGAGTTCCCGCTCCCGAGTGAGTCCGATCGGGCGCGCATCTGGCGGACGCGGCTTCCGGCGGGTGCGCCGCGCGAGACAATCGACTTCGACCGTATGGCAAGGGATTTCGCGTTGTCCGGGGCGAGTATCAACAATATTCTGCTCGGTGCCGCCTTCTGCGCGGCCGCCGAGGAGGTGCCGATCGGTACCGGCCACTTGCTGACCGCTGTCGCCAGTGAGTACCGGAAGATGGGCAAGGTTGTTCCCGACGCGGCAGGGGGACCGGCATGAAGTCGTCGAAAATGGCACCGGAGGGCCAGCGCGGGAAGGCCGAGAAGAACGGTTCCGCGCGCCGCGCGCGCGAATCCCGGTCCGGGTTACTCGATTTCGCGCATGCGGCGGGCAATCAGGCGATGGGCAGTCGGCTCAGTCCGGCGGTGGCTGAGTCGATGCGAGAAGCGTTCGGGCACAACTTCTCCGACGTCACCATTCACACCCATGCGGCCGCGGCGGCGAGCGCCGACGCCATGGGTGCGAGCGCCTACACAGTGGGGCGGGACGTGGTCTTCGGGTCCGGGCAGTTCGAGCCCGGCACGCCCGAGGGGCGAATGCTGATCGCGCATGAGCTGACTCACGTTGTCCAGCAGCGTGATTCGACTGCGAAGGGTGGTGGCCGTAACGACGCCGCCGAAGCCGAGGCCGATGCTGCCGCGGCGCGCGTCGCCCTGGGTGGCGGCCCGGTCCGGGTGGCGGTGCGTGCGCCGATGGGTGTCGCGAAGGCGGAGAAGGGGTACTTCGAACGCGCTCGGGCGTTCAAGGATGATGCGTTCGCGAAGGCGGAAGCCGCCAAAGCCGCAGCCTTCGCCCGCGCGCGTGCGGTCGAGGAGCAGCTGCGCGCGGCCGCGCAGGTCGCCAAAGAAGCGGTCGTCAGCACGGTTCAGCAGGTCACGCCCGCCGTAGTCGCGGAGAAGGCGCAGGCGGTGGTACAGGCCCAGACGAAGGCTGTCGCGACGGCGAAGAAGGCGATGCCAGCGCTGAAAAAGCAGGCGAAGGTCCAAGCCCGCGATGCGGTCAAGGGTTACTTCGGCACGGCCGAAGGTGTGTGGCTCGAGGCCGCGAACCTGATCGACACCGGCGTCTGGGCGGTGTCCAAAGTTGGTCAAACCGAGGACATGGCTTTCGGAAGTCTGGACGACGCCGCCAAGCACGTGGGTCTCGGCGAAACGCAACGCAAGGTGCTGAGCACCGCCGTGCGGGGCACGGCAATTGTGGTGTCGGGCGGCACCATCGGGCTCACCGGACCGCTCACCCGACAGCTCCGGGAAGCAGCGGAACAGGCCCCGGTGGACCCGGAGACCGGTGTGTCGATCGCGATCGACCCCATAACGAAGGCGCCGATGATCTCCGGGCTTGTCAGTAAGGCCTTCGACAAAGTCGAAGGGGCCGTGGACAAATCCGGGGCCTTCGAAGGAGCCGCCCCGGACGACGGCATGCTCACCGCGCGCGAAAAGGCCCAGATCGCAGGCAGTGTGGGGTCGCAAGTCGGGCTGGCGGTTGTGGGCGGCGAGGAAGTAGCGATCCCTCTGAAGATCGTTGCCGCGCTCGGTTCCGCGAAATCGATCGAGGTCGCGGTGCGTAAGGGCGCCACCGAGGAGGACCCGACCGCGTTCGTGCGCACCCGGGATTTCTGGTTCGCGATCGGCAACATGGTGCTGTTCATCGCCGGCCTGCGGGCGGCGAAGGGTGGGCGAAAACTGTTGCCCCTCTTCATCGATTTCGCGATGGTGGCGCTGGCCACCGCACAACCGGTACTGCAATACGCACACGATCTGCAGCACGCGCACGGGCCCGATCGCGACAAGATCCTGCACAAGGATCTGGCCGCCGTCGTGAAAGCCGGACTGGACGCGCTGCGGCAAGTTGTTGCGCACCAGATGAATTCGCAGAAGCCCGGTGCAAAGTCGGGGAAAGCGGCCCCGACGCCCGAGCCCGAACCCGCCGTCATGGTCAAGGTCGGTCCGGCCGAACATGTCGGGGGGAACAAGCCCGCTCCGGCCCCTACGCCCAAACCGGTGCCACAGCCGCCCGACCAGGGCGGCCATCCCTTCCGGCGACCCGATCCGCCCGCACCCGAGCCGGTGACCTTTCCGCCTCCCATGCCGAGACCGGTGCCGAAACCGGTTGCGCCGCCACCGTCGAAGACCCCCGAGTTGCCTCCGAAAACCCCGGCGCTGCCACCCCGCGAGCCAGGCGTGCACCCGGACTGGCGTCGCCGTAAGGATCCGAGCCCGTTCCACGAATCGCCCGTCGAGGCCCCGCCGAAACGCCGGGAATTCGAGCGTCCGCCGGATGAGAAGATGCCGGACCCCCTCAAAAAGGCTGCGCCGCAGCAAGACCCGGCGCTCGTGGAACCCGTCAAAAAGACTGCACCACAGCAAGAGCCGGAGTTGGTGGACGCCGATGCGCCACCCGCCGTGCATGCCGCCGCGGCGGAAGCACCTTCCGCGGTACATGAGTCGGCGTTGCCCGCGCCGGCGCTGGTGATCGCGGGTGACAGTGGAGTCACACCACCACCGGCGGTGCCGCCGCCGGTGAAAGCCAGCGCTGGCGGGCGCGGGCCGACGGCTCCCGACCCGGTGCGACCGCCCTCCCCCGACATGATCAAAACCGCGCGCAGCGCGAGTGAGGTGACGCAGCCCGGGTACGGCAAGAAGCCCGAGCTGCCCGTCACCGGTGTGATGTACGGGCCGAGGAAGCCGAGCCCTCGGGACCGCCGCTCGGCAATCGCCAAGAGCGCGAAGGGGTTCGAACCCGAGGTGGAGGCTCCGTTCGACGCGGCGTATCCAGGCGGCACGAGTAGTCAACTGGCGATCATGAACGGAGCGGTAGTCAAGAGGGGGACACCCGGTGCCGGGATACTCGATACTGTCGTGCATCCGCTGAAACTCTCCATCGACGCGAAGCAGTACCTGACGACGTTGAAGAAGAATCCCGACGCCTTGATCAGTGCCGTCGTCAGGCAAGCCAAGCGCCGGATCGCCGACAAGCATCTCCCGCCCGGCTATCAGCAGGCCGTCGCGATCGATGCCCGCGGACTGAAGCTGACGGTCGCCGAGGGCACCTACATCATCGACGGCATCGTCGCCAGATCGGGCGGCGCGATCAAAGCCCAGCACATCTGGATCTGGAGCGACGACTAACGGGGAGCGACCACCATGCCATTCGTTCTGGTCGTGGGCGCGACCATCAAATGCGCCCACGGCGGCACGCTGCCAGTGATCGCCGGTGACCCGCTGCACACGGTGAACGGCAAGGGAATCATATTGTCAGGCAAGGAAATCGGCCTGCAATTCCTGGCCCCCGCCCCCGGCGTGCTCTCCCCGTGCCCCGCGAACAACAACGGCGTCGCCGCCCCGTGCAAGACCACCAAGGCCACCACCGGCATCGCAACATCCTTCTTCATCGGAGGCATCCCAGTCCTGCTCGACACCGCCACGGGCGCCACCGCGAGTGCCGCTGGACTGGGCACCTGGTCGGTGTCCAGCGCGGGCCAGACCAAACTGACAGCAAGATGACAAGCCGCGTCACAGAACCCCGACGGTTGCAATCGACCCGCCGTTCTACGGCCCCGGGGGATTCGGTTCCCCGCTGGCTTTGTCTTCTCGGGGCAGTTTGGCGAGCGCCTTCGCGGCTTGGTTGCGCAGTCGTCGCCGTGTGGCATCCCGGGATAGTTGAAGACAGCTGGTCCCGAGCGTTGCCCGGTCGGTGAGTCAGAGTTCGTGGTTGTCATCGAACTCATCGACCAGCTTCCGCACACCCCTTGTAATTGACTCTGAAGTAAATTACCTTCTGGTCAATTGCTGAGTCGGTCGAGAGGAGGCGGCTGTGACGCGGTCGTGGTGGGGTTGGGGGAACGTCGAGGACGCTGTGGTCGGTGCGGAGCGCGCTGCACTCACTCGTCGGGTGGCAGACATCATGCCGGGTGCGGACTTATCTGTGCACGAGCCACCCGAACTCGCCGAGCTAACGGTTCCCGACTGCCGGATCGAGCCGCCGAAGGCGTTGGCGGCGTTGGCTTCTGGTGATCTCGCCGACCGTGTCGCGCACGGGCACGGGCAGGCTTTTCGGGACGTGGTGCGGATGTTGCTCGGGCGCGTGGATCATGTGCCGGATCTGGTGGTGCGCCCACGCACCGAAGGTGATGTGGTGGATGTACTCGACTGGTGTGCGGGGGCGGGGATCGCGGTAATCCCCTTCGGCGGAGGCACTTCGGTGGTGGGTGGGGTGGAGCCGCGTGGTGTCGGCGATTACGCCGGGACGGTGTCGTTGGATCTGGGGCTGTTGAACCGGGTGGTGGAGATCGATCCGGTCAGCCGGGCGGCGCGGATTCAGGCGGGGATGTTGGGGCCTGTGTTGGAGCGGGCCCTGCGGCCGGAAGGGTTGACGTTGCGGCACTTTCCGCAGTCGTTCGAGTTTTCAACGCTCGGTGGCTGGCTGGCTACTCGGGCGGGCGGACATTACGCGACCGTTTACACCCATATCGACGACTTGGTCGAGTCGATGCGGGTGGTGACGCCGATCGGGATCAGCGAGTCCCGCCGGTTGCCGGGGTCGGGCGCTGGTCCGTCGCCGGACCGGATGTTTCTCGGTTCCGAAGGCATTCTGGGGGTGATCACGGAGGCGTGGATGCGGGTGCAGGTTCGCCCGCGGTGGCGGGCGGGTGCGTCGGTGATCTTCGACGACTACAGCGCTGCGGTCGCCGCGACTCGGGGTATCGCGCAATCCGGGTTGTTCCCGGCGAACTGCCGGTTGCTGGATCCGGTCGAGGCGTTCCTCAACGCGGGTACGCCCACTTCCGGCGGCGTGCTGGTGCTGGGCTTCGAATCAGCGGATCATCCGGTCGACGAGCCGCTGTCGTGGGCGCTGCAGATCTGCCGTGACCATGGCGGCAGGGTCCCGGAAGGGGTCCGATCCACCGACTCCGAAGAGGACCCGGCGCGCTCCGGGGCCGCTGATACCTGGCGGTCCTCGTTCTTGCGGATGCCGTATCAGCGCGATGCGCTGGCCGCGCAGTCGATGATCGTGGAAACCTTCGAAACCGCCTGCACCTGGGATCGTTTCGACGAGCTGCGAGCGGCGGTGCACGCGGCGGCGACGAAGGCTTTCGAGGCGCTCGGCATCACCGGAGTGGTGACCTGCCGGTTCACGCACGTCTATCCAGATGGTCCCGCACCATATTTCGGCATCTACGCCGCCGGCCGTTGGGGGCAGACTGTCGAGCAGTGGGACGAGATCAAATCTGCTGTCTCACAGGCATTGTCGAGTTCCGGCGGAACTATTACCCATCATCATGCCGTCGGCCGTGACCACCGGCCCTGGTACGACGGGCAGCGCCCCGAACCGTTCGCGCACGCGCTGCGGGCGTCGAAATCGGCGCTGGATCCTGCCGGGATCCTCAATCCCGGTGTCCTGATCGATCCGGTGCGGAGCGGTGCTGTCCGATGAGCGGGGCCGGGACCAAGGGCGTACCGCGTGAGCAACGCGAACTACAGATCCTCGACATCGCCACGGCCGAGTTCGGCACCCGCGGCTACGCTAACGCCTCCCTTGCCGATATCGCTACCGCCGCAGGGGTTTCCAAGCCGCTGATCTACACCTACTTCGGTTCCCGGGACGGTCTGCACACCGCCTGCGTGCAGCGCGCGGGCGAGAGTCTCGTCGAGGCTGTCGCTCGCGCCCAAGTTGTCCACGGCGCGCAAGGCAAAGCACTGGCCACCCTCACCGGGATTTTCCATGCCCTGGACGGACGTACCCAGAATTGGCGGATCATTTACGACGGCACCCTGCCCCGCCCGAGTCCTGCTTACGATCGCGCACGCGCCTATCAGGACGCACTCAACACCATGGGTTCCGACGGCGTGGCCGAAGTCCTGGGCGGCGCAGGAACTTTCGACCCCGAGGATCATTCGCTGCTGCGGGCGTGGTGGTTCAGCATCGTGTCCACCACCATCTCTTGGTGGAGCGACCACCCCGGCCATAACCCTGCGGAGATGGCCGACCGCTGCCTGCGCTTACTCACCGCGATCCGGCACCCCCAGCAACCGATCGCCGCCTCATAGGACAAAGCCTCAGCGGCAGAATTCGGCGATTCGATGGGTCCATGTCTTGATGTCGTCCACCGAGTGCGCGATCTGCAAGCTCGAGTTCGGTAGGTGTTCGTCGAGGCGCTGTGCCGTCGACACCGGATGGAGTGGGTCGGTCTCCCAGGCCAGGATGAGGGTCGGGTGCGAGAGGGCTGCGAGGTCCTGTGGCGCCGGGAGGTCGGCCGAGCCCACGCCGTGCAGCACCGGTGCGAGTAGGTCGTTCGGCACATCGGGAGTGAAGCCGAATTGCGGGTAGTCGGCGAAGATCGGTAGCGGGTCGCCCTGCGCCCACTCTTCGAGCCATGCGGGCGCGCTGATGTTTTCGATGCGGTCGGCCGTGTCGTGGTACCACTGCCGCGCCGGTTTGCCGTCGGTGTCCCACGCCGCGGGCGGGATTATCAACACCAGGCGGCCGAAGCGCTCGGGTGCCGCCAGGGCGGCATAGAGCGCCGCGGCGCAGCCGAGGGAGGATCCGACGATATCCATGGGCTCGTCGAGACCGGCTTCGTCCATGAGCGCCAAGAGATCGTGCGCGACGTTTTCGAACCGGTAGTCCTCGGCCACGGGCCGGCCCGTCGATCGGCCATGACCGCGCTGATCGTAGGTGAGCAGCAGATGTTCGCTTGCCAGCTGATCGAAATCGAACAGCTCGAGGCGGCGCACGGCGTCCCGGCTCAGCAACACCCCGTGCGCATAACCGAGCGGTGATCCGGATCCGTTGAGCTGGTAGGCGATTCGCGCGCCGGCGCGAGTCAGAAAACTGTCCTGGGACATCGACATTCACTCGCTTCCATCTGTGGAGCCAGGAGATAAATACCCTTAGGGGGTATATCGAAGAGGCTACTCGGCCGCGGCGAGGGTGGCAATGCTTTGCTGTGGCGCAGCGGGACTTCACGGTTTGCTGCCGATATGCTGACGGAATCGACTCATCGCAGAGTTCAGGGGAATTCACCGCCGTCGGGGAGCGGGCCGACGGCGAGAGAGCCGCATGGCTTTCGTTCACCGGCTGCCTGATCGCGGTGTTCATGCAGATGATCGATGGAACGATCGTTACCACCGCGCTGCCCAGCATCACCGCGGATCTGGCGGCGTCGCGGCAGGCGCAGTTGCTGGTGGTCTCGGGCTACGCCCTGGCTTTCGCCTGCACGCTGCTTACGGCGGCCCGGATCGGTGAGTTGTTTGGGCGGCGCACCATGTTCCTGGCCTCGGTGGTGGCGTTCACCGTGGCCTCGGTGTGGTGTGGAATGTCGGGTAGCGCAAGCGAACTCGTGGTGGCGCGGGTGGTGCAGGGTGCGGCCGCCGGCGGGATGGCGGCGCAGACCATCGCCATTGTCACGGCCAGTTTTCCGCGCAGCCGCCACCAGCAGGTGTTCGCGATCTATGGCGCGATGGCAGGGTTCGCCGGAATGGTGGGGCCCATTCTCGGTGGGGCGCTGGTCATGGCGGATCTCTTCGGACTGGGGTGGCATTCGATCTTTTTGATCAACCTGCCGCTCGGGCTGATCACGTTCGGGCTGGCGCTGCGGTATCTGCACCTGGGTCGTCCACCACGGCGCGAGGGGCTGGATCTCGTCGGGGCGGCGCTGTCCACGGTGACGCTCTTCGCGCTGCTCTACGCGCTCACCGATATCCAGCAGAACGGTTGGCGGACAGCGCTGTTGGCAGTACTTGCCGGGGCGGTCGGCTGCGCGGTGGTGTTCCTGGTGCAGCAGCGCCGGGAGGTGCGGCGCGGCCGGGTTCCGCTGGTGCGCTTGGACCTGTTCGCCGACCGCCGGTTCGCCGTCGGGTCGGTGCTGGTGACCGTATTCTTCGGCCTGTTCACCGCGTTCGTGTTCGCGGTGTCCATCACCCTCCAAGAGGTGCTCGGGTTCTCGCCCTGGCGCACCGGGTTATTGATGACGCCGTTCGCGGTCGGCGCGTGCGTGGGTGCGCTTGTCTCGCCGATTGCGGTGCGGCGCTGGGGGGTTCGCGCCCTGACGCTGGGCGTCACCGCTTACGGAGTGCTCGTCGCCATCGGAGCCGGCTATCTGCACCTGACGGACGGTGTCGTGTCTGTTCCCCTGGTGGTGGGGCCGGTCTTCCTGGCGGGGCTCAGTGTCGGATTGTTCTTCGTGCCACTGCAACCGATCATGCTGTCCGGGCTGGAGCAACGGCAGATGGACGCGGCTTCGGGCCTGCTACCGACGATCGAGCAGATCGGAAACGCGTTGGGGCTGGCGCTGTTGAGTGCGCTGTTCTTCCGCGCGCACACGCTGGCCGGCAGCGTCACCATGTTCGCGGCGATCGCCGTGGTGGCCCTCGGTATGGGTGCGTTGACACTCGCGCTGCGCGAACCGGCGCAGCGTTAGACCCCGAGCGCGGCCGCGAACAGCGGCCAGGAGTCGTGCAGATCGTCCTGCCAGTAGGGCCAGGCGTGGGTGCCGTTGCGGTGGATGACGGTGGCCGGAATGCCGAGGGCGGCCAGCCGGTCGGTCAGGGCAGTGGTGCAGGCGAGCACCAGCGATTCCATGGTGCCGCCGACCGCCATGCGATCCGCGAGCCGGCCCGCGTCACCGCCGATCGAGGGATCGGAGAGGGTGTCGTGCACCCCCGCGGCGCCATTGCCAGCCGAGATGTACAGGGTCGTGCCGCGCAGCCGGTCGGCGTTGTGGACGGGATCATGGGCCGCCCAGGCGGGGTTGCCGACCCCGCCCCACATATTGCCGGCGTTCGCGCCGAACAGCCCCAATTGGGAATACACGTAAGCGCTGGCCAGCGGGTCGCTGGTGCGTGGGCAGCCGCTGTAGGAGCCCACCGCCTGATAGTGGCCGGGCGCCTCGATGGCGAGATTCAGTGCCGAAGTCGCCGACATCGATGTTCCGGCGACGGCATTGCGGCCGGTCATGCCGAAGTGCCCCTGCAAAAGCGGCGGCAGCTCGTTGATCAGGAAGGTGGACCACTTGTTCCGTCCGAGCGTGGGATCGTCGGACAGCCAGTCGGTGTAGTAGGAGGCGCGCCCGCCGATCGGCTGGATCACATTGACCGGTTTGTCGGCGAAGAACTGCGCGGCATCGGTGCGATTGGTCCAGGGACCGCCCGTTTCGCCGCCGTCCACCGCGTTGAGGAGATACAGCGCGGGCGCGGGCCCACCCGGGTGCGAAACCCAGATCGGGATCGCCCTGCCCATGGCCGCCGAATAGACGACGACCTCGTACTGCCGGCCACCGAGGGGGCGTACCTCGAGAATCCCCGCGCCCGGGTCGGCGGTTGCCGGGAATGGCAACAGCGCAGCGAATGCGGCGATCAGGACTACCAGGCAGCGCGGAAGCCGGTGCATGGTTGGAGTATCCCTCGGTTGGTCGCGCTTGCCGTGGATCAACGGGCGTGTTCGTCGGCCGAATGTATGCGCAGCTCGGTGATCTGACCGGCCTCCGGGCCGTCGACCTGCATTCGCTCGGCAATAGCCCAACGCAACTTGCGAGGCAGGTCCGGCGCCGACTGGGTGAGATAGGCGTACAGCCACTCCGTCCGGGCGACCAGGAACGGAAAGTCGGTGCTCATCATCGCGCGCAGCACCAGCATCGGCACCGGCGCGTCCAGGGGATGGAAGTCGCGATTCCACAGCCCGGGAACCGTGCAGCCCGGATAGAACTGACCGAGCATCAACCCCTCCCGGACCACCTCGGTCTTGCGTTCCTGGTGTACGGCATCGATCAGTTCGTAGCGCGTCAACTCCGGAAACACCGTGATCAGCGTCAAACGCCGTGCGTCCGCGGGGCTCTCCCGCAGCAGGTCGCGGTACACCTCGAACGAGTCGTCGAAGATGTCTTGTATCCGCTGCGCTGTCAATGCGTCGCCGCCCACGGCGGAACCGGCCCAGACCAGTCCCTTCTCGGCGCTCTGCCGCACGAAAGGGCACACCGGACCCGGCCGCCCCAACTCGGGATGCGGCCGGGATAGATAGTCGGTCATCCACCGCAGCAGCGTCGTGGCGGTCGCGCCTTGCCGCTCCCACTGCTCGGTGTCCGCGTACACATTCCACCAGTGCACCGCGGAGCGTGGCCCTGTCCTCATCGGAGATCCTCCCGCTCCATGTGCGTGGCGAGCAGTGGGCCGATGACGGCGACGACGTCGGCGTTGACCATCTGGGCATGGGTGGTGTCGACGGGATGCTCGATGAGCGCGCCGGTGACGTAGGGCCGCCACATCTGCGCGTCGAGGAATTCGGTCTGCCCGTGGGTGGCCGAGAAATACAACAGGTCACCGTCGAAGACGCCGGGGCGATAGCTGTGCGACAGGCGCACGCCGTCGGCGTAACCGCGATGCAGGCGAGTCAACTGGTCGGCGGTCAGTCCGGTGCCGAAGGAGGCTGCGGCGCTGGCTAATTCGGCTGCTGCCTGGTCGGCGGTGAGGTCTTCGAGGGCGTCGCCGTCCGCGGGTTCGTCGCCGAGTAGGTGGGTGAGCAGATCACGCATGCGGGGCGTCGGCGGGGGCGGCATGCCGTCGGGGAAGATGACGCTGTCGAGCAACGCCAGCGTCGCGACCCGCGCGCCGCGTTTCCGCAGCCGCACGGCGATGGCGTGCGCGATCTGCCCACCCAGGGACCAGCCCAGCAGGTGGTATGGGCCTTCGGGTTGCACCCGCAGTATCTCCTCGACATAGCCGGCGGCGAGGTCGTCGATGCCGGCGCCGGAACGCGGTTCACCCGTCAGCGTCAACGCTTGCAGGCCGAAGACAGGTCGGTCGGTGAGTTGACGGGCCAAGCCCGCATAGCACCACGCCAGCGGGACAGCTGAGTGCACGCAGAACAGCGGTGGACGGAATCCGTTGCGGCGCAAGGTGAGCACTACGCCGAGGGCGTCGTCGGTCGTGGTGCTGCCGTCGTGGTCGGCCAGGCGTGCGGCCAGTTCCCGCACGGTCGGGGCGGTGTAGAGCCAGCGCACTGTCACCGGCAGCCCGGTCGCCGCGGCCAGTTCGGCCGAAAGTCCCACGCCCAGCAGGGAATTGCCGCCGAGCTCGAAGAAGTCGTCGTCGAGCCCGGCGCGCGCTGCGGCGGTCGCCGTTGCGAAGTGGTCGGCGACCAGGCGTTCCAGGTCGGACTCGGGGGCGCGATAAGGCCGTTGAACGGCCGCCGGCGTGGGCAATGCGGCCCGATCGATTTTGCCGTGCGCGGTGACCGGCAGCCGGTCCAGCTCGACCAGCTGCGCGGGTACCAGGGCTGCGGGCAACAGCTCGCGCAGGCGCCGAATGAGATCGGCGTGATCGAGTCGATGCTCTTGGGTGGCAACGACATATCCGATCAAACGGCCGCCGCCCGGCCCCTCGTGCGCGGTCACCACGGCGTGCGCTACCCCGGGCAGTCCCGTCAGCGCGGCCGCTACCTCCGCGGGCTCGGTGCGTCGGCCGCGGACGCTCAGTTGGTCGTCGGCCCGGCCCAGGAATTCCAGGGCGTCATCTGCTGCCGAGCGCACGAGATCGCCGGTGCGATAGACGCGTTCGCCGGAACCGAATGGGTCGGCGACGAAACGCTCGGCCGTGGCGCTCGGGCGGCCGTGGTAGCCCTGTGCCAGGCCGGGGCCGCTCAGGTACAGCTCACCTTGTCCGCACGGGGGTGCATGGCGCAGCCGATGGTCGAGGATCAGCGTTCGCACCCCGGGCAGCGGCGGTCCGATCGACACGGGTTCACCCGTTGTCAATGCACGGGATTGTGTTGCCATGACAGTGGTTTCGGTCGGGCCGTAGCCGTTGAACAGCCGCAGTGCCGGTGCCCAGCGATGGACCAGGTCGGCGGGGCAGGATTCGCCGCCCACCACCGCGACCCGGAGTCCGGGCACCTGCTCCGGGGTAAGGGTGGCCAATACCGCAGGGGTGGTGAGGAAGTGGGTGATCGCGGACTCGTTCAGGAGTGCGGCGAGCGTTGGTCCGGCCACCACCGATGGCGGTTCGACGATCAGTCGAGCCCCGCCCGCGAACGCGGCGAGCAACTCGAGCAGATGCGCGTCGAAGGAGGGGGCGTGCGCATGCAGTACCCGGGAATCTCCATCTACGCCATAGTGATCGACGATGTAGTCGGTGAGCGGACCGAGGCCGCGGTGGGTGACGACGACACCTTTCGGGACGCCGGTCGTGCCCGAGGTATAGATCAGATAGGCGGGATGATCCGGGTGTAGTGGCCGGGTCCGATCCCGTATGGGTGCACCGGACCGCTGCTGGATCCGCGCGAGGGTGCGCGCGTCGTCCATCGCCAGCCAGGACGGTTCCGGTGGCAGGTTGTCGCGGACGGTGGTGACGGTCATTCCCAACAGCGCACCGGAATCCGTGGCGACCGTCGCCGATCGGCGAGCCGGATCTGTGGGGTCGATCGGCACGAAGGCGGCTCCGGTTTTCGCCACCGCCCACAGCGCGATCACCGACTCGGCTGATCGTGGAATTGCCAGCAGTACGAATTCGCCTGGGCCCACGCCTGATTCGATCAACTCGCGCGCCCACTGCGAAGATACTTCGTCCAGCTCGCGGTAGGTCCAGGTGCGAGTGCCGTCCTGTAAGGCAACCGAATCGAGCGCGTTCAGGGGGCTTTGGTCGCCGATCAGCTGGGCGCGCAGGAGATCCGGCAACAGTCGATCGGTATCCACCGCGACTCCGGTAGCCTCCGCGCGGCTCGGATCCAATGCCCGCACCGGCCGTTGCGGATCCTCGAGGAATCGGTCGAAGTAGGCCAGGAACTGCTGGTGATGTCCGGCCAGCGCGGTCGCGGAATACAGCTCCGAGTTGGCCTGCATGTCAATGGTGACCTCGGACCCGAGCTGGTAACCGTTGACCAGTAGATCCTCCACCGGTCCCAGCGCCAGGAGGTGCACGTGCACGGTGAGTTGCGCCATCTGCACTCGCTCGACAGCTCCGAGCATATTCACCACCGGACCGAAACTGCCTCGCGCGGTGTGGTTTTCACCCCGATCACGTTGGATATCCTCGTATCGGTACCGCTGATGGCGTAGCGCGCCGACCACGCGGGCCCGCACCTGCTGAACCACTTCCGCGACCGTGGCATCGCGAAGCGCGCGCAGTCGCAACGGCACGACATTGGACACCGAGCCCGCCGACCGGCGCAAGGCCGCCGTGGGCCGTGCCGCCACCGGCAGTGACAGCACTATCTCGTCCGTGCCGGTCATGGCGGCGAGATAGCAGGCGAAGGCCGCGATGGTCAGCTCCGGGAACGTATGTTCGCTGCTCTGACGCCACGCTGTGAGCCGCTCCGCGGTACGGTCCGGCACCGTGGCCGCTACTCGATGCGGCGGGCGGGGGCGGACCGCCGACCGCCCAGCCAGGCGCACCGGTTCGGCCATGCCCGCCAACTGCTCCGACCAATACTCGCGATCGGTGCGCGCCCGCACCGAATCGGCGTAGCTGTGATCCTCTTCCAGGAGTTCGGCGATGGTCAGCGGACTCCGCGATTCGCTGCCATTTGCCACTTCGGCCGCCGAACCTATTGCGGTGGCGTACAACTCGACCGTGCGGCGTAGCACCACGGCGGCACCGAGCCCGTCCAACACAATGTGATGGCTGCGTAGATACAACAGATGTACGTCCGGCTCGATGCGGAAGGCAGTGGCGCAGGTCAGCCGATCGGTGCGCAGATTCAGCGGCGCGCCGTAGTCGCGTGACATCCATTCCAGCGCGTCACCCGCCGGGTCGGGCCGACCGGTCAGATCCTCGAAGCCCATCGGCGCGAACGCGTCAGGGTCCAGAAACTGCCGCGGATAACCATCGGCGAGCCGGAACCGCACATGCGGGGACTGCAACTCCCACGCAGCGCGCGCAGCGGACTCCCGCAACAGATCCACCCGCAGCGGCCCGCGCACCTCCAGATACATGGCGACGGTATTCGGAATCTCCGGATACAGCTCCTGAGCCACCCACCAGCGCAATTGCGTCGCGGACAGCGCAAGCCCACGGTCCGGAGCGACGACGACCCGGCCGGCCCCCGGCGCGGTTCGTGCCAACCCCGGCTCTCCATCGGCCAACGCCAACGTGCCTCCTTACGCCCCGAGCCGCACCGATCGAACCGTCCGGTCTGAACCTACTGCATCCACCCACACCGATTACGGATGAACCGCCGTGCGCTTGGTACTGTCACCATCGTTTGAGCCGTCGCCGGGCGATCGAGCGTCGCTTCGCGTGGCGGGCTCGGATCAGAGGGGAATGACGGTCTGCGCCCCGCTTGAACGTGGGAGGCGCGGTGTGAACACGGTGGTGACGCCGGGTATGGGGCTGGCGGTCCTGTGTCTGGTGTTGGTGGCAGCGGCGGCTTTGGTCTATCGAGTTGCTCGACTCGGGCCGGTGACTGTCGCGCCCTTCGCGGCTGGGCGGGCTGTGCTCCAACTGGGCTGTGTCGCAGTCGTTCTCGCCGCGGCATTGGCGCATCTGTGGTTGTCGGTGCTTGTCTTGCTGGTCATGTTCGGGGCGGCGGTGTTCACCGTGGTGCGGCGGGCACGCGCCGGCTGGTCGGCGGTGTGGCTGACGGTGGGTCTCGGGGGAGGGCTGTTGGCGACACTTCCCCCGATGTTGTTCAGCGGAGTTGTCCCGCTGACCGGAGTCGCGCTGGTGCCGATTGGGGGAATCTTGTTGGGCGGCACCATGACCGCGACCTCATTGGTCACGCGGCGGGCGCTGGATGCCTTGTCCGAACGGTATGGTGAGGTCGAGGCGGCGTTGAGCCTCGGTTTCACCGATCGGGATGCTCGGTTGGAAGTGATCCGCCCGACCGCCACCGACGCCTTGCTGCCTGGCGTCGATCAAACTCGCACCGTCGGATTGGTCACGCTGCCGGGCGCTTTCGTGGGTGTGCTGCTCGCCAGTGGCTCTGCGGTGCAAGCGGCCGCCGTGCAGGTGTTGGTGCTGGTGGGTCTACTGCTGGCCCAATCCTGCGCTGTCGCAGCCACGATAGAACTCGTCGCCCGGGGCCGGGTGTATCGACCTGCCCCCTGACCTCGAATCTGTCGGCGAAGACTTTCAGTCGTGACGGGCGGCCGGACAGCGCCGCAGGCCGACCGCATGGTTCAGCTGTCGAAGTGAGTTGCCGCCGCGCCGCCGCCGGACGTCGTAGCGACCGGGGTCGGGGCGGTGGCGAGTCCGACGAGCATCGCGACGATGTCGGCGGTGGCGTCGGGGAGGTCGCTGTGTGCTTCGATGCGGCGTTCCTGGTCGGCGAGGAGTGCGAACATCGCTGTTGCCATGGACTCGATGCGGTGGCGGGAATGCGGTGCGGGTAGGGCGGCGGCGAGCCGGGTGGTGATGATGCGGACGGCGCGGTGGCCGGGGGCGTCGAGGCGGGTGAAGTCGGCGATGGCGGGTTGGGTGCGGACGACTTCGAGGAATCGTGAGTAGTGCGTGCCGTGGCCGGTGCGGGCGATGTCGATCATCGGGCGGACCAGGATGTCGACCAGTTGGTGCAGGTCGTGGCCGGTGCCGTCGGCTTCGTGCTGGGCGAGCATGTCCAGGCGCACGGTCTCCAGGACGCTCATGCGGCGCTCGATGACGGCGTCGATGAGCCCGGTGCGCGAGCCGAAGTAGTAGTGCACGGCGGAGTTGTTGCGCTGGCCCGCTTCGGTGGCGATATCGCGCAGCGGTACGTCGATCCCGCGTAGGGCGATCAGTCGTTCCGCGGCATCCAGCAGTGCGTTGCGCGGGTCAGTGCTGGTCATCGTCCGAGCATAAACGAGGAGATAAGCCAATGTGTTGATGATGTTAAGCGGATGTGCTTAGAATCGGAGCCGGTAGACCTAGGAGCGATCCACGTGAGCATTATCGAAGGACCGATCTTCCAGGTGGCGTGGGTGATCCACGATATCGACGCGGCCGAGAAGCGATTCACCGACGACTTCGGCGTCGAAAAGTGGCTGCGCATACCGGGGGTGCGCTTCGGGCCCGAAACCTGCACTTACCGTGGGCAACCCGCCGATTACACCATCGACGTCGCGCTCGGCTACGCGGGCGGCCAGCAGTTGGAACTGATCGCGCCGGTATCGGGCACGAACGTCTACACCGAATTTCTGGACCGTGCCGGACCGGGCTTGCATCACGTCGCCTGGATACCCGCCGACTACGACGCCGTCCTCGCCGGCTCCGACATCGTGCAGCAGGGCGAATTCGAAGGCGTGGGAATGGAATTCGCGTACATGGAGGGCGGTCCGATCGGCTCCTATGTCGAGGTGATGCGGCTCTCGTCCGATATGCGGGCGATGTTCGACTACCTGATTCCGGAAGGACACCGCAATCCATGGCAGTGAACCAGAGCCATGCGGACGTGGTGGTGGTAGGCGGCGGGATAGCCGGGGCGTGTGCGGCGATCAGCGCCGCCGAGGCGGGCGCGGAGGTCGTGCTGCTGGAGCGATCCGGCAGCACCGGCGGCACTTCCGCCCTGGCTGCCGGTCACTTCTACCTCGGTGGCGGCACGCCGGTTCAGGTCGCGACCGGATTCGAGGACACCGTCGAGGCGATGTTCGACTACCTGATGGCGGTCACCCCCGAGCCCGACGCGACCAAGATCCGGGCCTACTGCACGGACAGCGTTGCCCACTTCCACTGGCTGGAAGCGCACGGTGTCGAGTTCGAGCGCACCTTCTATCCCGGAAAAGCCGTGGTGCAGCCGGGTACCGAAGGTCTGATGTGGACCGGCGACGAAAAGGTCTGGCCGTACCGTGATCAGGCGAAGCCCGCGCCGCGCGGCCACAAGATCGCCGCGCTCGCCGAGCAGGGCGGCAGCCAGGTCATGCGGGTGATGGCCGCCGCGCTCGAGCGAGCGGGGGTGCGGGTGCGATGCGAGGGCAAGGTCACCGACCTGCTCACCGACGAGGCCGGAGCGGTCGTCGGCGTCCGCTGCCGGGACGAATCGATCGTGCGCGCGAACGCCGTGGTGCTCGCGACCGGCGGATACGTGATGAACCCCGAAATGCTCGAGACCTACACACCGGTGCTCGCCGCGAACGCCGTGCCGCTGGGTACGCCCACCGATGACGGATCGGGAATCCTGTTGGGGCAGTCCGTCGGTGGCGCGCTCGCGCATATGGACGGTGCGTTCCTGACCGCGTCGTTCTATCCGCCCGCCGATCTGCTCAAAGGCATCGTCGTCAACGCCGAGGGTGTGCGATTCGTGGCCGAGGATTCCTATCACGGCCGCATGGCCGCCGCGGTCATGGGAGAGTCCAGGGCATACCTGATCGTCGACGCCGCCACCATGGCGTGGCCGGAGCTGCCGATGATCAAGTTCATCGACGGTTGGGAGACGATCGCGGAAATGGAAGCGGCCCTGGGGATTCCGGATGGCGAGCTGGCGGCGACGCTGCGCGACTACAACGCGGCCGCGGCCCGCGGCGAGGACCCTGTGCTGCACAAGCACCCGGACTGGCTCGCGCCACTCGATACCGGCCCGTGGGCGGCATTCCATCTCACCCCGCCCGAGGCGACCTATGTGGGGTTCACCCTCGGTGGGTTGCGCACCACGGTCGATGGTCAGGTGTGCCGGGCGGACGGCAGTGTCATCGACGGGCTGTATGCGGCCGGGGCGTGCGCGTCCACGATCGTGCAGGACGGCTCCGGCTATTCCAGCGGAACATGTTTGGGCGAGAGTTCCTATTTCGGCCGCAGGGCAGGCGCGCACGCAGCGGGAGGATCGGCATGAACGTTCGCGAAATCGACACCGGGGCAACGATTACCCGCTACGCACGCGGTTGGCATTGTCTAGGACTCGCCGAGACTTTCCGGGACGGAAATCCGCACTCCGTCAACATCTTCGGCACCAAGCTTGTGATATTCGCCGATAGCGCGGGAGCTTTGCAGGTCCTCGATGCCTACTGCCGCCATATGGGCGGCGACCTGTCCATGGGCACGATCAAAGGCGATGAGATCGCGTGTCCGTTCCACGACTGGCGCTGGGGCGGCAACGGGAAATGCGCCAAAATTCCCTACGCCAAACGGGTTCCGCCGCTCGCCCGGACCCGCGCCTGGATCACCCTCGAACGCAACAAGCAGCTGTTCATCTGGCACGACGCCGAGGGCAACCCGCCGGACGCATCCATCCCCGAGATCGACGGCATCGAAACCGGCAGGTGGAGCGACTGGACCTGGAACTCGATTCTGATCGAGGGCTCGCACTGCCGCGAGATCATCGACAACAACGTCGATATGGCGCACTTCTTCTACATCCATTACGCGTACCCGGTGTACTTCAAGAACGTGTTCGAAGGCCACGTCGCCTCGCAGTACCTGCACTCCAAGGGGCGGCCGGATATGGCTGGGGCGTCGAACTATTCGATCGAGGACGCCATGCTCCGGTCGGAGGCGCACTATTACGGGCCGTCCTACATGATCAACTACCTGCACAATGATTTCGGCCCATACACCGCCGAGGTCGTGCTCATCAACTGTCATTACCCGGTCACGCAGGACTCCTTCGTCCTGCAATGGGGCGTGAGCGTCGAGCGGATCGAAGGGCTGCCCGCCGAGAAGTCGGCGAAATTGGCTGGGGCCTTCGCCAAGAGCTTCGGCGTCGGATTCCTCCAGGATGTCGAGATCTGGCGGAACAAGACCGCCATCGAGAACCCGCTGCTGTGCCAGGAGGACGGCCCGGTGTACCAGCAGCGCCGCTGGTACGAGCAGTTCTATGTGGACGCGGCCGAGGTCACCACTGATATGACCGCGCGCTTCGAGTTCGAAGTCGATACCACCCACGCCAACGAAGCGTGGCGGGCCGAGGTCGCGGCCAACCTCGAAAAACGCGCGACCGCAAGCGATTAGGAGTCAGCGATGGGTCGATTCAGCCGGGCAGAACTACAGCGGGCACTCGAAAACTACAACGAGGTGGTCGACAGGTGTTCCGAGACGGGTGACTGGAGTCCGTTCGCGGACCTGTTCACCGAGGACGTGCACTATGTCGAGCACGCATACGGCATCATGGATGGCCGAGAAGCCGTGCGCCGCTGGATCATCGACGTCATGGCGCCGTTCCCGCAGATGCGATTCGAGCACGACTGGATCGCTTTCGACGACGACAACGATGCCGTCGTGATCGGCATCAAGAATGTGCTGGACCACCCCACCGAGCCCGGCGTGCAGTTCGGATTCCCGAATGTGACCCGAATCGTGTACGCGGGCAACGGATTGTTCTCCTCGGAGGAGGACACCTACAACCCGGCCCGCGACGCGGCCCGGGTTGTCGGCGCCTGGATGCAGGCGGGTGGCACCATGCTGTGCGCGCCGAAAGTCACGATGAAGCACGTGGTGCTGGGCGCGGCCTGACGTCAGGCCCTGGCCAGGGCTTCGAGGATCGGGATCCGCGCGGCCCGGCGGGCCGGGCGGATGGCGGCGATCACCCCCGCCGCCAGTCCGACCAGCACGATGAGGGCCAACTGCGCGGCCGGGACGGTGAACGACGCGGTGCCGGTGGCCGCGATCGTCACGGCACGCGACAGTGCCCAGCCGAGGGCGGCGCCGAGAACCATGCCGCCGAAGGTGCCGAAGGCCGCTATCACCGCCGATTCCCAGCGCAGCGCCGACTTGATCTGTTTGCGGGTCGCGCCGACCGCGCGGAACAGGCCGAACTCCCGAATTCGCTCGTATACGGCCAGTGCGAGCGTGTTGGAGATGCTCAACAGGGAAATCAGGATCGTCAGTGCCAGCATGACGTAGACCATCGCCAGTTGCTGGTCGAGGGCGGCGCCCTGCGCCTCGGCGAATTCGGTCCGATCTTGAATGTTGGCCTGCGCCCCGAAGTTCGACACCGCCTGCTCGACGGCGGCGCGGCCCGCTGTGATGTCGACGCCGGCGCGCAGGTCGATCAGGACGGTGCGGTCCAGTCCGACTGGATCGTGCGGGACCAGCAGGGATCGGTGCAGCAGCGTGGATCCGATCAGTGGGTTCTTCTGGTAGATCGCGCCGACCGTGACGGTGCTGGTGGTGCCGTCTGCCAGTGTGATCGCGACCGGTGATCCGATCGTGAGGGATCGCGCCGCCGCGGTGTCCGCGTCGACGGCGAGCTGGTCGACGGAGAGGTCGGCGAGTGAGCCGCCGGCCAGGTTCACGCTCAGCACCCGCTCCAGCGCAGTCGGGTCGGCCGCCGACACCGGCTCGTCCCGGCCGTCGACAAGCACGTTGCCCCAAGCGATCCCGACCGCCGCGCCTACTTCGGGCAGGGTCGCGAGCTCCGCGCTGATCCGCGGGGCATATCCCGCGTACGGGTTGTCCGCGGCGCTGTTCAGCGCCAGATCGCCACCGAAGGCGCGTTCGGCCTGGTCGGTGACGGCGGTTTTCAACGCTGTGGACATCAGCGTCAGGACCGTCACCGCGGCGACACCGATCATCAGTGCGGTCGCGGCTCCTGCTGTGCGGCGCGGGTTCCGAGTTGCGTTGCGGCGCGCCATCTTTCCCACCACGGGACGCAGCCGTGCCGCGGGAGCGCCGAGTATTGCCGCAGCCCACCTCGCGGCATCCGGGCCGAGCAGCACCATGGCGGCAATGCCGGGAATCGCCGCTAGGCCGGCGAACGGCACCGCCGCGGCGGCAGGCACGAAGACCGAGGCGGCGAGCAGACCGGCCGCGAGGACTGCGAGCACGAGTCCGCCGATCCGGCGCGCCGGTGGGATCGCGGGTCGCGCGATCTCCATCATCCGCAAGGCAGTGATCGGTGGGATCCGCGACGCCCGCAGCGCCGGGAACACGCACGCGAGCAGTGTCACGCCGATCCCGGCGGCCAGGGCGATCACCACGGTCACCGGGGTGATGGCCAAGCCGTCGGCGGGCAGCGCCAGACCGAAGGCGCTGAACAAGAGTTTCAGCAGGACCGTGAATCCGGCGCCGCCGAGCACACCCGCACTAGCGGCGATCGTTCCGATGGTCAGTGCCTCGACCACGACCATTCCCAGAACTTGGCGGCGGGTCGCACCTATCGCGCGCAGCATCGCCGACTCCTCGGCCTGCTGCGCCACAATGATGGAGAAGGTATTGGCGATCGTGAAAGTGCCTACCAGCAAGGCGATTCCGGCGAACACCAACAGGAAGGTGCGGAAGAGCGCGATAAACGAGGCGTCGACCGCCGCGGCCGCGTCGGCGGTAACCTGCTCGCCGGTGACCGCTCGTGCGGGCGGCGACAGTACGGCACTCAGCCTGCGGACCAGCTCATCATCGGAGACACCGCTCGCCGCGCGCACCGCGACACTGGAGATCCGATCGGGCGCGGGCGCGACGAGCTGCTGTGCCTCGGCCAGTCCGAACGCGATGAACGAGGATCCGCCGAAACCGTCCTGCGAACCGAACTTGCTGAGGCCGACGATGGTGACCGGAATCCGCGCTGTGGTCAGCACCGCCGTGGTGTCACCGACCTCGAAGGTCCCCAAATCGGCGAGAGCCTTGTTGATCACCACCTCGCCGGGACCGCTGGGCGTCCGGCCCTCGACCACGTGATAGGGGTTCAAACCGGGATCGGTGACCCAGTTGCCCGCCAGCCGGGGTCCCTGAACATCAAGTGGCACACCATCTTTACCGAGCAGCTGGCCCGGCGCCTGGATGAGTGGCACGGCCACGGCCACGCCGTCGGTGGCGCGCACCGTGTCCAGCACCGAACTGTCGATGCTGCCGCGCACCGTCAACGCGTCGGTGGCCACCTCGGTGCTGTTGCGCACCAGCACATCCGTTCCGGAATAGGCCTGATCCAGGAACCGGTCCACGCTGCCCTGCAAGGTGTCCGCGAGCATCAGTCCGCCGGACAGGAACGACACTCCGAGGAAAACCGCCAGAAAGGAACCCACGAGCCTGCTCTTGCGCGCCCACAGGCCGCGCAGTGCGAGTGTGCCGATCATGGTTCAGCCCTGCCCGAGGGTTCGCATCCGCTCCAGCACCGAATCGGCGGTGGGCGAGGATATCTGGTCGGCGACGCGGCCGTCGGCGATGAACAACACCGTGTCCGCGTAGGCGGCGGCGCGCGGATCGTGGGTGACCAGCGCGATCGTCTGGCCGAGGTCCTCGACCGTCCGGCGCAACAGCTCCAGGATCTCGGTGGCCGCCCGCGAATCCAGGTTCCCGGTCGGCTCATCCGCGAAAATTATTGCCGGCCTGCTCAATACGGCACGGGCGACAGCGACCCGCTGCTGTTCACCACCCGACAGCTGCGACGGCCGGTGGGTGAGCCGGTCGGCCAACCGGACGGTCTCCATGATCGTGTCGAACCAACGCTCGTCGACCGGTTCACCCGCCAGCGCGAGCGGCAGCGTGATGTTCTCCCGCGCGGAGAGTGTGGGAATGAGGTTGAACTGCTGGAAGACAAACCCTATCCGAGCCCGGCGCAGCAGCGTCAACTCCTGGTCGGACAGCCCGCCCAGCTCGGTCTCGCCGATGAAAACCTTTCCGCTGGTTACGGTGTCGAGCCCAGCGAGACAGTGCAGCAGGGTCGATTTACCGGCCCCCGAGGGACCCATGATCGCGGTGAGGGAACCGGCCGGAAAGCTGACCGAGACGCCGTCCAGTGCGCGCACCGAACCGGCCGAGCCCGGGTAGACCCGGTCCACCGCCTCCGCACGAGCGGCCGGGGTGCGGCTCGGATCAATGGTCGAATGGAGAGTCATCTGCGCCTACTTCGAATAATGGGCATAATCAGTCAGTCTCGAATGCGGAGGGTCCCGCGTCGTCCGCCCAGAGGCGTGGTGCGCCCTACGCGTACCCGCGTATTGACATGCCGGGCCGCGTGATTCGTCGCGTACCCTGTAACAAGGGGAACGATCTGATTCCGGGGGAACAATGATCTACGAAGAGCGATACGGCTTCGACTCGAAAACAGCACTCGTACTGGTGATTTCCGGCGTCTTCGTGGCTGTGGCGATTCTCTTGCCCGACATGTCGGCGGTAGTGCGAATCCTGACTCTGGTGCTGTTCGGCGGCGGCGGTCTGCTGATGCTGGCGGCCGCACTGTCGCGCAAGGTGGCCATGCGGGTCGATCAGTCCGGCATCACTTTGGGCGGTTCACCGCTGCGCTACCGCCAGACTACCCAGCACGTCCCGTTGCCGGACATCGAAGCGGTGGTCCTGTGGCGCCAGCACACCGCCGCCAACATTCCCTGGATCGGAATCCTGCGCCGCGCCGACGCCCCGCCACCGAGTCCGGTGCCCACCGGCGGCCGCCGAGCCATGAACTCCACGGCCGCAGCCCTGAGCGGCGCACCGGACGAGCGACTCATGCAGTGCGCCACGGCAATCAACGGCTGGAAACTCGACACCGCCGAGTTGAAGGCAGCTTTGCAGGAACTCGCTCCGCACGTCCGAGTGGATGACCACCGCTGAACCAGCTCATATCGCCGGGTCACTTCAGCGGATGACCCGTGCCACCTCGTCACATGCGCCGGTATCGGCGAATTCGTAATGGCCGCAATCTGGTTCGCCCGCAGATGCGAGGCGGGGAAAAGTCAGGCCCGTTTGCCCGGTGCGGGGTGTTCGGACGGGTAGGTAGGATCCTCCGGTGTGGTCACGATGTCGACGGCATGGCCGCGATGTACGGCGAACAGGTGTATTGCCTCCTCAGCGTTCCGGGACCGCAACGCGGCGGCCAGTTGGCGGTGTTCTTCCGCCACATGAGGCAGATATCCCTCGGTACTGACGCCGATCCGGGTCAGCAAGAGCAGGTGGACCTGCGAGCGGATCGCGTGCCAGGCATCCTGTAACCGCTGATGCCCGGCTGCGGCGTAGACGGCGTCGTGAAATGCCATGTCGCAGCGAACCATCTCGTGTTCGTCGGTGACACGGTCCATGGCTGCCGCTGACCGCTCGATTTGCGCGATGTCCTCGTCGGAGGCATGGGCAACTACTTGCTCCACGGCCAGCCGGTCCAATGCGCCACGCAGACTGCTCAACTCCGCCACGTCCGCGGCAGTCAATGTCACCACCGTGGCACCGCGATGCCATTCGCTGCGCGTCATACCTTCGCGTTCGAGTCGCAGCAGCGCCTCGCGGACCGGGCCACGGCTGACTTTCAGCGCGGCCGACAACTCCACTTCGCGGATCTGTTCTCCGGGCGCGTAGACGCCGGTGAAGATGGCTTCCCTGATGTTGTCGGCGACCTCGTCGGCCAGTCCGCGCCGACGGGCGGGACTCACTCCCTGCGTGCCCATCTTCCGCTCCCTTTCGTCATGTCCTAATGTTAACATCGCGACATCAGGTGGCGGCACGACGAAGGATGTACTGCGATGGCGGTTCTCGATTCCCCGATCCCACGGTTCCATCTGGCCATGCCTGTGGACGATCTGGACGCTGCGCGGGCGTTCTACGGCGGGACTCTCGGCCTGCCGCAGGGGCGCAGCTCCGCCAGTTGGGTGGACTGGAACTTGCACGGCCATCAATTCGTCACTCACCTCGCGCCGACCCGGGCACAGCGGATCCACAACCCCGTCGACGGCCACGATGTGCCGGTTCCGCACTTCGGTGTAATTCTGACGATTCCTGAATTCCATGAACTCGCGGACAGGCTGCGGGCTGCGGAGCTGGATTTCGTGATCGAGCCGTATGTGCGTTTCGAGGGAGAATCAGGGGAGCAGTGGACCATGTTTTTCCTGGACCCGTCGGGTAATGCACTGGAGTTCAAGGCATTCGCTGACGACGAAGCCGTATTTCAAGCCTGAACAACGTTAAGCGAATGTTTAGGTTTCGAATACGCTGGCAGCGTGAATTGCGGAGCGCGACTGGATGATTGAAACTCGGGTCGGAACACTTTGATGAGAAGTGCCGAGATTCGGGCGCACTGCCTCTCGGCATGAAATAGGGGAGGCACACGTAATGATTCCGGCAATAAACAGCCATATTGTCGACGGTGCGCTATTGCTGTTGCTGGCCGAGCGGGCCGACCATGGATATTCGCTGCTCAGCAGGCTGGAGGGGCTGGGGATCCGAGTGCTCGACGGCCCGGGTGCGTTGTACCGGCGGTTGCACGCGCTCGAGCGCAAAGGCCTTGTGGTGCATGAGGTCGGTCGCTCCGACAAGGGTCCGCGGCGCAAGATATACACCACTACGCCGCTGGGCTCCGCGGCCCTCAACGAGCGGGCAATATCGCTGCGCGACGCGCGTAACACCATCGATCAATGGCTGCATCTGCACTCGAATCTCGCTGGACTGCAGGGCGCGAGCAGGTAAGTGCAATCTGCACTTACTGCGCCCCGGAACCACATGATTTGTTTGTGGTACGGCCGTACCTGTCCGTGGGGTGGGTCCGGTCGTTCCGTTGAGATTTAGGGGAATCAGGTGGCACGTCGGAAAGTAATACTGGGTTGCGCATCGACAGGCGCGAAGTTCACACCAGGGAATCATCGTTTGACGGGGGATACGGTCCTGGATGGTATCTGCACCGGCGCGACTATCAGAACGGCCCAGGATGCCTTGGTTGCCGAGGCCGAGTCGCTGTACGAGCTGGGATGCCGCTATTACCACTATCACGCGCGGAACCCGCTGACCCGCGAGCAGACCACCGATAATGCGCTCTACGAGGAGGTCAGCCGAGGGATCCAGCGAGGCATGGACGGGCTGATGATCAGCTTCGGCGCGAGCCGCAACGGCGGTGAGGTCCGCGATCGGATCCGCAGGTACGGCGAATGGGAGCGAGTCAGCCAGTGCGCGTTGCCACTACATCTGGGCGGGGCACACTTCGTCACGATCCAAGCAGCGGTGGAGTTGCAGATCATCACCGACATGGAGCGGCAATTCGGTGAGCTGGATCTAGATCTCGTGTCCAGTCCGCGATTCCTGGAGCTGATGGCCGCACATGAGCCCTCGAGCAATCTCCAAGACGCTCGGCTGGACACGTACTCGACTACGAACGGAGCTGTGTACGGCAAGACCTCGCCCATGATCCAGTTCGAGGTCTACTCGAACGCCATCGCCGCTCGACGCAGACTCAATCTGTTCCACGAAGTCGAGTGGGTGCAGCTGATGCGTAGCTACGCGATGACCCGCTATGCCATCGAGCATCCGGCGATGCGCCTGGGGAGCTCCGGCCAGCTGAACATCACGTTGCTGTTCGGCTTCTCGCCGCGACTGCCGTTCCCCGAGTCCTATGCCGAGTTTCAGCGCGTGGTCGATCTAGCCAAGAGTCTGGAGTACGACCTCGGGGAGCCCGGCGCCAAACGGCGGAATGTCACCATCTCCGTCGGGGCGGCCGTGATCCCGCAGCAGGCTTCGGAGCACTTCCGTCCGCTCGATGTGGGACCGCGCCGCGGCGAGAATGCCTGCGCCCTAAGACGATTGGTGACCTATGCGGCGCAGCCGGGCAGCCGGGTCGATCTCGTGCGAGTAGGGATGGAGGACACGCCATACGCCGTGGATGGGGACGGTCGGGTGTGTCCCTCCGACAACGTGGAGCTGGCGGCGATCGCAAAACGTGAGCTGGAGGCGAATGGTGTCGATCTCGAACTCGACAGTCATGGCGTATTCGATCGGCTGGGCATGCGGTTGATCCGTGATGATCTGATGACGCGGCACCTGAGTTCGCCGCTCGGCCGCTTCGACGACGAACGGGCGGTTGCGTGATGGTCGTAGACCCAGATACTCGGGCAGCGCAGGCATCGTCCTATCGGTGGGTCATTCTGCTGATCGCAACGGTGACCCAGGCGGGCGCGTGTTTTTTCGTCCAAGGAATCGGGGCGATCGGCGGGTATATCCAGAACGATCTGCATTTGAGTTCCACGCAGTTGGGGCTGCTGGTTTCGGCCGCGCAGTTGGTCCCCATCCTCGGATTGCTGGCCGCTGGTGAACTTCTCGATCGTTACAGCGAACGGCTGGTGGTGGGGGTCGGCACCGTGGTGGTAGCGGTCGCGCTGCTGCTCGGAACTGTGGTGTCCGGGTACACGGCCTTGCTGCTGGTGCTGGTGCTGGTAGGCGCCGGATACAGCACCGCGCAACCCGGCGGCAGCAAGTCGGTGGCGCAGTGGTTCGGTCCGGCGCAGCGCGGCTTCGCGATGGGTATCCGGCAAGCGGGTCTGCCGCTCGGAGGTGCGATCGCGGCTTTGACCCTGCCGATCATCGCGGTGAGTTTCGGGTGGCAGGCCTGCTTCCTGGCCGGCGGTTTGGTAGCGCTGGCGGGTGCCTGCATTTTCATCTACTTCTACCGCTCGCCGGGTGCCCCGAAGACCACCGGCAATGCCCCGGCCGCCTCGATCAAGGCGGGGGTCGGGGCGCGCCTCGCCATGGTGCGCAGTCCGTCCATGGTGCGGATCGCGATCTCCGGGGTTGCGCTGATCGCAGTGCAGTGGGGTGTGCTGGTCTTCACTGTCCCGTATCTGCATTCGGTTGCATCGATCGATCTCGGTCGTGCGGCACTTGTTCTCTTTGTCGCCCAGGTGGCAGGTGTCGCCGGTCGAATTCTGCTGGCCGCGTGGAGCGATCGCAGCCGTGGCGGACGGTACATTCCGGTGCTTACCTGCCTCGCCGCGGTGTCCGCGGGACTGCTGATGCTGATATTCCTTCCGCTGCACAACATTTGGATTGCCGCGGTACTGCTGGCCTGGATCGGGTTCTTCGGTTTCGGCTGGTATGGGCCCTGGGTCGCTTATGTGGCCGAGTCGGCCCCACCGGACAAGACCGGATTCGCGCTGGGCCTCGCGATGGCGATCAATCAGATCTTCATCGTGGCTGTCCCGCCCGCGCTCGGGCTTCTCAACGACATGACCGACAGCTATCTGTGGGGGTGGGCCGGTCTGATGCTCGCCAGCTTGGTGGCGATGGGTGTCACGTTGCGCAAGAGGAGAATTCAGTGACCTACGTGATCACCGAAAGTTGCGTGGACATCCTGGACCGGGCGTGCGTTGAGGAATGTCCGGTGGACTGCATCTACGAAGGCAACCGCATGATGTACATCCATCCGGTCGAGTGCGTCGAATGTGCCGCATGCGAGGTTGTTTGCCCAGTAGACGCGATCTATCACGAAGACGATGTGCCCACTCCGTTGGTGGGCTACGTCCGCGCCAACGCTGAAGTGTTCAGCCACCTTGGATCTCCAGGTGGCGCTGGCACCACAGGGCCGATCGGCCGCGACGCCGACATAGTCGCGAATCGGCCGGAGCCCGGCGCATAGCGGCTCGCCGGGCTCTGGTGCGCTCCCATTTCCGGCTTTCCGTCCGAGATAAGGTCGTTTGCCCTGGTCCGGCGTGCCGTGTCCGAGGGACTACTGCTGGTGTGGCACGCGATCGATGGAGGAATACGTGGACTGGGAGTCGTGGCAGGGGAGTTGGGATCGGCAGCAGGAGTTTTATATGTCCGATCGTGAGGAGCGGTTTCGGGTGATGCTCGATGTGGTGGAGGCGGCGGTGGGGCCGTGTCCGCGGGTTTTGGATTTGGCGTGTGGGACGGGGAGTATCAGCCGGCGGTTGTTTGCTCGGCTGCCGCAGGCGAATTCGGTTGCGGTGGATATGGATCCGACGTTGCTGGCGATTGCGAAGGGGGCGTTCGAGGGGGATCGGCGGATCGTTTTCGTGACGGCGGATTTGTCGGAGCCGGGGTGGCTGGACGAGTTGTCGGCCGAGCCGTTCGATGCGGTGCTTACTGCCACGGCACTGCATTGGATGCAGCCCGAACCGCTCGCGCGGTTGTATGCGGACCTGGCCAAATTGGTGCGACCCGGTGGCGTGTTCGTCAATGCCGATCACATGCCGGATCCCGGTACACCAATGCTCAATGCCATCGACGAGACCATTCAGCGTGGCTATCAGGCGCGAGCGCGGGCGGCGGGTGCGGTGGATTGGGAGCAATGGTGGGCGCTGGTTGCCGCCGACCCGGGGCTGGCCGACGAATATGCCGCCAGCCGTGCGATTTTGGACGAGCACGTCCAGGGTGTGACGCATCCAATTGCGTGGCACACCGCCGAGCTGACCGCGGCGGGATTCCCCGAAACCGGTGTGGCGTGGCGGTCGATCACCGATGCGGTACTTGTCGCGATGCGGTAAGCGAAATGTTCGGGCGGCGCGAACTCACGTCTTGGGATAACGCCAGCGTGTCGCCGGTATCGGTGGCGCATTCCCAGTACTGTGCGCGAAATGCGTCGAGTGCTGCTCGTCCTGTCTGCCGCGATATTGTTCGCGGGATCTGTCGAGACCCCTGCCGTCGCTGAGGCGGGCGCCTGGCAGCGCGCATTGGATGAAATCGTCGCGCTCGGGGCGGCGGGTGTGCAAGCGCATGTGCAGACGCCCGCGGGTGTTTGGGATGGCTCGGCGGGGGTTGTGCAATTGGGGCGGCCGGAACCGATTCCGGCGGGCAGCCGCTTTCGCATCGGCAGTATTACCAAGACGATCACCGCGACCGCGTTGTTGCAGCTTGTCGGGGACGGCCGCATCGGGTTGGACGATTCCGTGGCCGGTTGGCTGCCCGATTACGGGATCGACCCGCGGATTACCGTGCGGATGATTCTCGGCCAAACCAGTGGGCTGCTCGACTATCTCAATGGCGGGGCAGGGTTCGCGCCGATGGTGGGGGATACCTACGCCGATATTCGCCGGACATGGCAGCCGCCCGATTTCGTGCGATGGGCGACGGGCAAACCGCTGAAGTTCGCTCCCGGTAGTGGCTGGGGGTATTCCAATACCAACTACATCGTGGCCGGGATGTTGATCGAGCGAGCTTCTGGGCTGCCGTATCACTTCAATGTCTACGCCCGGATCACCTTGCCGCTGCTCATGCTCCGCACCGGTGTTCCGCAGACCTTCGACCACATTCTCGGCCCGCACGCCCACGGCTATTACGACTACGGCGGTGGTTTGATCGACGTCACCGATCAAAACCCTTCCTATGTCTGGGCGGCCGGTGGAATCGTCTCCTCCACCCGGGACCTGCACACGTTTCTCACCGGCCTGCTGGGCGGCCGTCTACTGCCACCGCACCTGCTCGACGAGATGCGCGCTGTCCGGCACGTGAACGATTCCTACGGTTACGGTCTCGGTCTCTACGAGTTCCGCCTGAACGACCACGGCTGCGTCGCCTACGGGCACAACGGCTACGTCAACGGGTTCAGCTCACTCGCCTTGCGCAGCCCGGACGGGCGCCACAGTCTCTCGCTGTCGGTTACCGACGCCGCGAGCGGCAACTTCAGCGCGGCGCTGGATCGTTTCGTCGAGACGGCCATGTGCACGCCCTGAAACGCTCGCATGGGGGAACCTGTCGGTGCCCGGTGCGAGACTCTGCGACATGAGGTGGGCGGTCGCGGAGACGGGGGAAGGGGGCGCGTGTCTGTGTCCGCTCGATCAGGACGGCCGGCCCGCGGGTCCGGTGCTGCGCGAGGCGTCGCTGGCCGAGGCGGTGCGTTCCCGGCCGGAGGTCGAGCGGTGGGTGTGGCGTTCGACCGGCGAGATCTATCGGCAGTTGCTGGCGGCGGGGGTGCGGGTTGAGCGTTGCTATGACGTGGAGGTCGCGGAGGGGCTGCTGATCGGTCATGAGGAGGGGCAGTCGGGGCAGGCCCGTTCGTTGCCGGCGGCGTGGGCGCGACTGCACAACCTGCCGGTACCGGCGGACGCACCCGCGCGGGCTGCGGAGACCCAGCCGTCGCTGTTCGAGTCCGGCCCGGCGCCGCTACCGACCGGCACGGACGAGTTCACCGCACTGCTGGAGGTCTACGCGGAGCAGGTCGCGCGCACGGCGAAAACCGAGCACCCGGAGCGCATGCGGCTGCTGGTGGCCGCCGAATCGGCGGGCATGCTGGTGGCCATGGAGATGTCCCGCGCCGGGATCCCTTGGCGCGCGGACGTGCACCGCGATTTGCTGGAACGGATGCTGGGCGAGCGCATCGCGGGCGGGGAACCGCGCCGGATGGTGGAGCTGGCCGATGAAGTGTCGCGAGCCTTCGGGGCGCGGGTCCGGCCCGATCTGCCCAACGAGATCATCAAAGCCTTTGCCCGCGCGGGGATTCTGCTGTCCTCCACGCGAAAATGGGAACTGCAGGAGATCGATCATCCCGCGGTGGCGCCGCTGCTGGCCTACAAGTCGCTGTACCGCCTCTACACCGCGAACGGCTGGTCCTGGCTCGAGCAGTGGGTGCACGAGGGCCGCTTTCGCCCCGAGTATCAGCCCGGCGGTACGGTCACCGGTCGCTGGACGACCAATGGTGGTGGGGCGCTGCAGATTCCGAAGGTGGTCCGGCAGGCGATCCGCGCCGACCCGGGCTGGCGATTGGTGGTGGCCGACGCCGACCAGATGGAACCCCGGGTGCTCGCCGCGATCTCGCGGGACCCGGGACTGATGGAGGTCGCCGGTCGCGGCGAGGATCTGTACGCGGACCTGGCGGCCCGTGCCTTCGGTGGTGATCGCGCCCAGGCCAAGCTCGCGATGCTGGGCGCTATCTACGGCCAGACCTCCGGTGACGCGCTCACCCACATGGCCGAACTGCGGCGCCGTTATCCGGCGGCGATGGCCTATGTCGACGACGCGGCCCGCGCCGGCGAGGAGGGCCGCCTGGTGCGAACCTGGTTGGGCCGCACCTGCACTCCGCTCTCGGCCGACGAACCGGACTATGACCCGGGAGCGCCCAGCGGATATGGCAGCACTCCCAGGGCGCGCGCTCGTGGCCGGTTCACCCGGAACTTCGTCGTCCAAGGCAGCGCCGCCGACTGGGCGCTGCTGGTCCTGGCGGGCTTGCGGCACACCATGACTCGCGCCGGGCTGCAGGCCGAGCTGGTCTTCTTCCAGCACGACGAGGTGATCGTGCACTGCCCGGCGGAGGAAGCCGAGACGGTCGCCGCGGCCATCGCGACAGCGGCGGAAGCCGCGGGCCGGATCGCCTTCGGACCGACACCGGTCCGCTTCCCGTTCACGACGGCGGTGGTGGAATGCTACGGGGACGCCAAATGACAACAGATTCGACACACCGCCGCGCGACACGCCGCTAAACTGGCAGAATATTGATGGCCGGAAATCTCTTGCCGTCCGCAATTATTCGTTCTATTTTCGTCAAATGGTGGAAAGTGTTCGGTCGAGCGGCCGGTGGGCCGTTGTCGCCGCCGCGGTCACGGTGGTGCTCTGGGCTTCGGCCTTCGTCTTCATTCGATCGGCGGGCGCCGAATTCTCGCCCGGCGCACTGGCATTGGGTCGCCTGCTGAGCGGATCCATTGTGCTCGTGGTGATTCTGGCCATCAACGGCGCCGGTCTGCCGCCCCGTGGCGCCTGGCGCGGCATCCTGATCTCCGGTGTGCTCTGGTTCGGGGTCTACATGGTGGCCCTGAACTGGGGTGAGCAGCATGTCGACGCCGGCACCGCCGCCATGGTGATCAACGTCGGTCCCGTGCTGATGGCCCTGCTCGGCGGATTCCTGCTCCGCGAAGGCTTTCCGGCACGCCTGATGGCCGGGATCGCGGTTTCGTTCGGCGGCGCGATCGTGATCGGATTGTCCAACACCGGTGGCGGTAGCTCCGGCTTGCTCGGCGTGCTGCTGTGCCTGCTCGCCGCGGCCACCTGGGCGATCGCGGTAATCGCGCAGAAGCCGGCCCTCGAGCATGCCTCGGCGCTGCAGGTCACCACCTTCGGCTGTCTGATCGGTACCCTCACCTGCCTGCCGTTCGCCGGTCAACTCGTCACCGAGGCCGCCGCCGCACCACTGTCCGCCACCCTCAGCCTGATCTATCTCGGTGTCTTCCCGACCGCGCTGGCATTCACCGCGTGGGCGTACGCGCTGGCCCGCACCACTGCCGGGAAGGCGGGAGTCACCACCTACGTGGTGCCCACCTTGGTGATCCTGATGGCCTGGCTCGCCCTGGGGGAAGTCCCGACTCTCATGGCCGTTCTCGGTGGCATTCTCTGCCTCGTGGGCGTCGCCATCACCCGGTCCGGCCCCAAGGATTCGCAAACGCCCAGTGACGCAAGCGAAATCGAGTCGAACACGAACCCCGCCGCGGTCAGCCCGCCGCTACCGGGCAGATCGCGCACCTGAACGGATGCTGCCCGAAATGTGGGAAATTGGTCGATAAGCAACGTCGAGAACGGGAATAACGATCACAGTAGTACCGGGCGATGAGGGTGCCGGGCGGTGAAGTGAGGTGATCGTGATGCCTAAGCAGCCTCGGTCGGCGGTGCGCATATGGCAGTTACGACCGTGGAATACCAGCCCGCTGATGCGGGCTTCGGATCGGTGGGAAGCGCTCGTCTGGATCCTGGCGGTCATCGCGGTCCTGGCTGCCGTCCCGATGGCCGGAGCCATCGGCACCGCGAGCTATACCGCCGCCGCGGCCCGGATCGATGCTGAGAACGCCGCGAAAGTCGCTGTCACAGCCACACTCACCGAGGAACCGCAGCAGGTGGCCGCCGCGATGAACCGGAACACGGCGACCCTGGACATCTATACCGCGCCGGTGCGCTGGACCTGGCAGGACCGGTCGGGCACCGCGACGGTAAACGTCCCCGGCGGGGCGGCCCCCGGTGACCAGGTGCGAGTCTGGCTCGGCCCGGACGGCAATCCGGCCCCCGGGCCGCTGCCCTCCAGCGCCGCCGCCACCGAAGGTATCGGCGTGGCGTTGACGGTACTGTCTGCGATCTGGGGCAGCGCCCTGGCCGGCGTCTGCGTCACCGCCTGGCTGCTCAGTACGCGCCGCGCCGCGCATTGGGAGCGGGAATGGCTCGAGATCGACCACCGGATCGGCGGCGAGGACCGGCGGTAGCGTCTGCGCTACCCGATATTCGGGTGCTGGCATGATCGTTTGCCCCGCTCGCCGGCAATAGCGTTACCGGCGTGAACCCTCGACAGTCGTTCGTACTCGCCATTGCCGCAGCACTGCTCACGACCACAGCGGCGTGTGGTCGCTCCGACGAGCCCGCACCCGCCCCCTCGGCCGAGTTCACGCAGGCGATGGATAGCCTTCTGCGGCAACAGATTCCAGGTGTTCAGGTGGTCAGCACCGCGGACGGCAAGGATACCTTCCATGCTGCCGGAGTCGGGAATGTCGAGACCGGTGCACCGATCGCCGAGGACGCGCACATCCGTATCGCGAGCAATACCAAGAGTTTCGTCGCCACGGTCGTGCTGCAACTCGTCGCGGAGGGCAAGGTCGGGCTCGACGTTCCGGTCGAGCGATATCTGCCGGGAGTGGTCGCGGGTAACGGTTACGACGGTAATCGGATCACCGTGCGAAACCTGTTGCAGCACACCGCAGGACTGCCCAACTATATCGACCCGGAGAAGATGGCGAAGAGTCTCGGCAATCGCTATCGCCAGCCATTCGACACCGAACAGGTGGTCCGCGAGACGCTGCGGGAAAAAGCTCCGCTGGGGGCACCCGGCGCGAAGGTGGAGTACTCGAACACGGGTTATCTGCTGGCGGGCCTGGTCGTCGAACGGGTCACCGGCCGGTCGATCGGGACCGAGCTCAGCAAGCGGATCATCGAACCATTGGGCCTGGCCTCGACCTATTACCCCGCACCCGGCGAGTCGACGCTTCGGGCACCACATCTCCACGGCTATGACATGGTCGACGGAAAGCTCACGGACGTAACGGAACTGGATGACTACGGCATCGGCGGCGCCGACGGCGCACTGGTCTCTACCGGAGCGGACCTGAACAAGTTCTTCATCGCACTGCTGGGCGGCCGCCTGCTCACACCGCCCCTTCTCGCCGAAATGAAAAGCACTGTGCCGGCCGACCTGCCGCTCCCGGGCCTGCGCGGCGTTGGTCTCGGGTTGTTCCGCTACCAAACCTCGTGCGGGTCGGAGTTCTGGGGACATAGCGGCGGCGCCCCTGGTTTCGGGACGGTGGGTGGCGTCATACCGGACGGCCGCGCGGTGACCCTGACCGTCAATTTCCTGCCCCCCTCGGAGCAGGTGCTGACGGCCATCGGCGCCGCCCGCGACATCGCCCTCTGCGCGAAGTAATTGCGATGTCAGGCGTTCAAGTAGGCCAGGACCGCCTGTACCCGGCGATGCCCGCGATCCTCGCCGGTCAGGTCGAGCTTGGCGAAGATGGCGCGAATGTGCTTGTGCACGGCGGCCTCACTGACCACGAGCCGTTCGGCGATGGCGGCATTGTTGTGGCCTTCGGCCATCCGTGCCAGGACCTCGCGCTCCCGGGCGGTCAGGCCGACCAGCGGGTCGCGGCGGCTGTTCAGGATCGCGGCGATCACCTCGGGATCGAAGATCGTCGCCCCGCCCGCGACCCAGCGCAGCGTGTCGATGAACTCCGCGATCGCACCCACCCGTTCCCGGCGCAGGCAGCCGACACCGCCGCTGCGGTCGGCGAGCAGTTCACCGACCCCGTCGACGTTGTCGATTCCGGACGACAGCACCAGCACCGGCAACCCGGGATGGCGCTGCCTGGCCCGCAACGCCGCACAGCGTGCGTCATCGGTGATCACCACATCCGGGCGGTCCGCGACGGCGGTCAGCAAATCGGTGCTGTCGCACACCGCCGTCACCTCGAATCCCCGGGTATTCAACAGCGCGGCAAGTCCTTCCCGCAGCAGGGCATCGGCCGCGCTGATCACGACCCGCAAAGGCGCGGTCATCAGAGGATCAGCGCGGTCAGCGCCCGCATCGACTCGGCGATGTACTCCACACTCACGTCGTCGATGCCGAGCGCGACCTGCTGGGACATCCCGCTCATCAGGCTTTCGACCGCGGGCCGCAGCCGCTCGGCCTGCTCCGGTGTCGTCACGGCGCCGGACGCGTCGATGCGCCGTCCGGTCAGCAGGTTCGTCATCGCGTCGGTGAGGTCCTGGGCCTGGATCGATGCCATCAGTTCCGGCTCCCGGAACGCGACCGCCAGCGCTTCCAGCTGGAAAGCGACCTGTATCCCGCTCTGGTCCGCGGTAGCGAGCCGGTGGGCGTACGCGGCCAGCCCGTCGAGGACGCCGGTCAAGGAGAGCTCGGGATCAGCCAGCGCTACAACGGCTTCCACCTGCCCGTCGATCACCCGCTGGCTGGCGGCCAGCAGCAGGCCGCGTTTGCTCCCGAAGATGGAGTAGATCGCGCCGGTGGTCAGATCCGCGCGGGCGGCGATGTCCTCCAGCCGGGCAGCCTGATAACCCTTCGCGGCGATCTCGGCGACAGCCGCGTCCATCAGCGACTCCCGGTTGCGCTGCCGCGACTCGTCTCGGCGCATGCACTTCTCCACTCGTCCGGCAGCCGGGCGCGTCCCGGCTTGTGATAATCCTATTACGATAATAATCAAATTACGAAAGAAGGTCGACAATGCTGCGTCGCGCCATCGTGAGCGCTGCCCTGTTCGCATCGGTGCTGGCGCCGGGTTCGGCGGCGGCGGCGGACACCGGGCTGGATCGGTTCTACGACCAGGCTCTGGACTGGAAGCCTTGCGGCACAGCCGATCTCGATGACGCGGGCGCCCAGTGCGCTGATGTCACGGTGCCCTTGGACTACGCCGATCCGCAGGGCCGCACCATCACGGTGACGATCTCCCGGCTCGCCGCCACCGACCCGGCGCGCCGGCGGGGGATCATGTTGTCCAATCCGGGCGGCCCGGGTGGACCCGGTCTCAACATGCAGCTGGCCTTCCGGCCGGACTACTCACCGGATGTGCTCGCCCAGTACGACCTGATCGGCATGGATCCCCGCGGAGTCGGCCGGTCGACTCCGATCACCTGCCGCTGGCCCGTCGCGGGCCTGCGCTCCGCGGGCGCCGACGCCGCCGACTACGCCGAATCCGTTGCCACCCAAGCAGATCTGGCGCAACGCTGCCGCGACACCACCGGCGCCGCGCTGCCGTATTTCAACACCCGCAACACCGCGCGGGACATGGACGTGATTCGCGCCGCGCTCGGCGAACAGCGGATCAGCTACCTCGGCGGTTCCTACGGCACCTACCTCGGTGCGGTATTCATCCAGATGTTCCCGGAACGCAGCGACCGCATGGTGCTCGACAGCGCGGTCGACCCGCGGCGGTACGGCGACGCCATGCTGCGGGATATGGGTCCGGCCAACGAGTCGGCGCTCGATGCCTGGGCCGACTGGACCGCCGAGCGGGACGGCGAGTACCGGCTCGGCACGGACCGCGGCCGGGTGCGCGCCGCTGTTACAACGCTGATCGAGCGGGCGCACCGGCAACCGATCCGGATCGGCGCCCATCAGGTCGACGACGAGGTGCTGCCCGCGCTGCTCTTCGATCTGGTGGCGAACCCGAAGACCTACGGAGTGCTGGCGGCCCATCTCCGCCAGCTCACCGATGCCGCCGACGGCCTGCCGGTGCCGCCGAGCCCCGAACTGGACGAAGCCCTCAACGGCCGGCTCGCCGGTCAGCCGGACGACGCCCAAACCTGGGCGATCATGTGCAACGACGTCCCGGCCCCGCGCGACCCGCTCGGCTACTGGAACGCCATCGAAGCCAGCCGGTCGACGCTGCCGGTCTTCGGGCCGTTCGTGCACAACATCCGCCCGTGCGCGTTCTGGGCCGACCCGATCGAAACGCCCACCGACGTGCACAACGCGTCGCCCGCGCTGATCCTGCAGGCCACCGGCGACCCGCGCACGGTCTACGAATCCGGCCTCGCGCTGCACCGCGCGATGCCCGGATCCCGGCTGATCACCGTGCCGGACCAGCGCATTCACGGCGTGTTCGGAACGGTGCCGTGCGCGACCGCCGCGACGAACACCTACCTCGCCGACGGCGTCCTGCCGGAGCGCGACTTCACCTGCGAAACGAACTGACGCCGGGGCGGCAAGGGTAGTGAAGATCTCACCGGTGGGGATCCGGCGTCGGTGAATTTTCGGCGGTTACTAGCATCGATGCGGCGAACTTATCGACGAACCCGAGGATCTGTGTTGACAACCGAACAACTTGACCGCTGGAACGCTCAGGAAGCTGCCGCGGAGGCGATGATTCCCCTCATCGGCACGTTGTATCGGGGGAAGGGTGTGACGACCCTGCTGCACAGCCGCCCGCTGGTGAACAAGTCGGTGATCAGCATCCTGCGCACCCATCGTTTCGCGCGCCAGATCGAGGGCACAGAGCTGTCGGTGGACGAGACCCTGCCGTTCTTGCAGGTGCTCGGTGAACTGGATCTGGGTCCCTGCAAGATCGATCTCGGTCATCTGGCTGTGGGCTACCGCGCCGACGACCGCGGGCTGTCGATCCGCGAGTACGCCGAGACGGTGCTGGCCGATGTCACCAACGGCAACAAGGCGCAGTCGGCGGGTCCCCGGGATGTCGTGCTCTACGGCTTCGGCCGGATCGGCCGCCTGGTCACCCGGCTGCTCATCGAGAAGGCGGGCTCCGGCAACGGGCTGAACCTGCGGGCCGTGGTGGTGCGCAAGGGCGGCGACGACGACCTGATCAAGCGCGCGTCGCTGCTGCGCCGGGATTCGGTGCACGGCAAGTTCGACGGCACCATCAAGGTCGATGTCGAGAACGAGACGATCACCGCCAACGGCAACGTGATCAAGTTCATCTACAGCAACGACCCCACCGCGATCGACTACACCGAGTATGGGATCAAGGACGCGATCCTGGTCGACAACACCGGCCGGTGGCGCGACCGCGAGGGCCTGGAGCAGCATCTGCGGCCCGGCATCGCGAAGGTCGTGCTGACCGCGCCCGGCAAGGGTGACGTCCCGAACATCGTGCACGGCGTCAACCACCGTGAACAGGACCTGTCGCAGCAGATCTTCTCCTGTGCCTCCTGCACCACGAACGCGATCGTGCCGCCGCTCAAGGCGATGGAGGACGAGTTCGGGATCGTCCGCGGCCACGTGGAAACCGTGCACTCGTTCACCAACGACCAGAACCTGCTGGACAACTACCACAAGGCCGACCGTCGCGGCCGCTCCGCGCCGTTCAACCTGGTGCTCACCGAGACCGGCGCCGCGTCCGCGGTGGCCAAGGCGATGCCGGACTTCAAGGCCAAGATCACCGGTAACTCGATTCGCGTTCCCACCCAGGATGTTTCGATCGCCATCCTGAACCTGCAGTTGCAGCGCGAGACGACCAAGGAAGAGGTGGTGGCCTACCTCCGTCAGGTCTCGCTGTCCGGCCCGCTGAGCCGCAACCTCGACTACACCACCGCCACCGACGCCGTCTCCAGCGATTTCATCGGCCACCGGGCCGCGTCGATCATCGACGGCAACGCCACCATCGTCGAGGGCGACACCGCGATCCTGTACTGCTGGTACGACAATGAGTTCGGCTACTCCTGCCAGGTCGTCCGGACCGTGCAGTTCATCTCGGGCATCGAATACCCGACCTACCCGCAGCTGGACGCTCGCGTGCTGACCGGCGCCAGCGCGTAATTTCGCACGACTGAGACACCAAGGCCCCCCGCCGATTCGGCAGGGGGCCTTGGCGTCAGAGCCAGATGTATTCCTCGGCTTTGGTCAGCTCGGCGTTGGTGAGCTCGGTGGTCGCGATCGACAGGCGCTCGCCGGGGGCGAGCCGGCCGTCCTGGGAGATCCGGGGTGCCCGGGCGATGAATTCCGCACGGAGGTCGTCGAGTTCCCCGGGGGCGAGTAACGCTGTGTCGCAGTACTTCTCGACCGCGGTCTCCCACACCTCTGCGGGCAAGCCGGGTGTGCCCAGGGTGATCTGCTCCCAGTGCACCACTTCCAGGCCGGCTGGAGTCAGCAGCTCGCTCAAGCCATCCTGGGTGCAGGGTTCACCGAACCGGGGGAGGGGTCGCTCGGGACGGGTGGCGGCGAAGTGCGGGCGCGTCAGCGATAGAAACAGGTCGTACCCGCTGGCCGGTTCGGGGCGCGCGGCCAGCGAGGCCACGAATCGGCCGTTCGGGATCAGCACGCGGGCCGCCTCCGCGATGACCTGCTCGACGTCCGGCATCTGCAGCAAGGCCAGGTGTGACACGACCGCGTCGAAGGTGTTGTCGGCGAATGGAAGTTGCTCGGCGGTACCCAGATACAGTGCGGCAGCGGCCAGTTCGGGCCGGGCGTGGGCCGAGGACAGCTCGCCCTCGGACGCGTCAACGCCCGCAAGCTGTTTCGCGCCCTGACCTGCGAGCAGCGCGAGCAGGGAGCCGTCGCCGCAGCCGAGATCGAGGAACCGCTGCGCACCCGCTACGCGCTCGGCCAGCAGGTGATAGCTGGCGCGGCCATCGGGGAGCGGGTTCGTGTGGACGCCGGCGGAGGCTGGGCACGCGGACTGCATGCTGACAACCTAGCTGCCCGCGCTGTCGAACAGTATTGATGCGGTAAGGATTTCAGCTACACCTAACATTCCCGTCGAACTGCCGGGCGCCGTCGGGTGCGGTGCCGGGCGCCGCGGACGCGCGAGAGCTGTTCTCCGCGAGTGTGACCCGGGACACGGGGCGAATCTCTCGTTATGGCCAAACAACTCTGGTCGATGTAACTGTTTCATCAGGAAACAAGAACGTCAGCAATTTTCGGGAACACCCTGTTCAAGCCGGGCACGACCCGGAGGCTCGAAAATTAAGAAGTTCTATTATGCGTAGAGCAACGGCGCTCTTCGCCGCATTACTGTTGGCCATCCTCCTTTCCATCTCGCAAGCGACACTGCCGAAGGCGAACGCCGATCCCTGTCTGGGGGAGTGGGCGATCGGCGTCGGCGGGCTAGGGGACAACACATCGTCGGTGTTCGTCCCCTTCGTGAATCAACCTGTCGGCTACAACTCCGCCGATGCGATGTCCGGGTTGAACGAACTCAACCGGCTGTTCTGGTGGCACCGCAACCAGTGCCCGGGCGATCACATCCGGCTGATCGGGCACAGCCAAGGTGCTGCCATCGTGCACGCCTGGGTCAGCGCGAATCAGTACGTCGACAACGCGAATGCCATTCTCCTGTCGGATCCCAAGCGTGCCCCCGGGCCCGGTTGGGGCGGTTTGTCCTCGACTCCGGGCAGCGGGGCCGTCGGCTATCCGCTGGCCGGTGTGGATGATTGGTTCGGGCCGTTCCCGACCCTGACCGTGTGCAACCGCGACGACCAGATCTGCGACACCTCCGCAGGCTGGTGGGGCTACCTCTTCGGAGGTGCGCACAGCCGCTACGATTTCAACGTATGGAATTACGGCTCTTGGGATTCCGGAGTCTGGTACCGGTAATCACTGAATCGATGGGGATCAGTAGCCGTGTGGCACTGGTCCCCATTGGCTGAACCCGTGCCCCATCGATGTGCACACGGCCACACCCTTGAAGGTGATTTGGCAGGTTGCTCCGGCATGGGTGACCGAATACTGCGGATCATGCTGGCCGACGGCCACGATGCGCGGCAAGGGGGGATTCCCGCCCGGCAATGTGTGACTGCCGTTGGAGTTCCATTGCGGGCGTGCGGGCAGGGCCGCGGAATCGATAATGATGGCCGGTACGTTCGGTACCGGCACCTGCATTCCGGCGTAGAGCACATTCATGGTCGCGGCCGGGACGGCCAGATCGCAGCCCACCGCGCCGTTTCCGGCGATCGAGCAGTTCCAGCCGCCGAGCGCGAAATACACACGGTCGCCGACCACTGCCGGGCCGGGCGCTTCCTGAGCCTGGGCGGCGACCGCCCCGAAGAGGCACGCGACGACTCCGAAAATTACTCCGCAAACTCCTGCGGCGGCACCCTGTACAGCCCTGGACACCGGAATCTCCCTCTGGCAAAAATGAGTATTCGGCCTTGTCGGCTACAGAGAGAAATTATCACTTTACGGCGCAAAAGTAATAGTGATGTCCAGGGTCCTTTCCACTTTTCGCGGACAACTCTTGACACTTAGTGACCGATCGGTCACGATGTTCGGTGTGAGCTACGACACGATCATCAAGGGCGGCCGTTGGTTCGACGGCGCCGGTTCCCCTTCCGCCATTCGCCACCTGGGCCTGCAGGGAGATCGTGTCGTCGCGGTCTCCGCGACTCCGCTGGCGGAAGTCGGCTGCCCGAATGTCATTGACGCCGAAGGCAAATGGGTGCTGCCGGGCATGCTCGACATCCACACCCACTACGACGTCGAAGTGCTGAAGGAACCCGAACTCGCCGAATCGGTGCGGCACGGCATGACCACCATCGTGCTGGGTTCGTGCTCGCTGTCGACCGTGCACGTCGGCCCGACCGACGCCGGTGATCTGTTCGGCCGAGTCGAGGCGATCCCGCGTCCCTACGTCATCGGGACTGTCGAGGAGACCAAGACCTGGACCAGCGCGCGCGAGTACATCGAGGCGTTGGAGCGGCTGCCGCTGGGCCCGAATCTCGCTGCCATGATCGGACATTCGGATATCCGGACCGCGGTGCTGGGGCTGGATCGCGCGACCAGCAAAGCGGTCCGGCCCACCGCGGCCGAGCAGGCGAAGATGGAGGCCGCGCTCACCGAAGCCCTCGACGCCGGGTTCGTCGGAATGTCGGCCCAGCAACTGCTGTTCGACAAGCTCGACGGCGAGGTGGCGCGCTCGCGCACCCTGCCCTCGACCTACGCCGGCTGGCGGGAACGGCGGCGGCTCAACGCGATTCTGCGGCAGCGCGGCCGGTTGCTGCAGGGCGGGCCCGATATCAAGAATCCGCCCCGGCTGGCCGCGATGATCTTCGCCAGCGCGGGCCTGTTCCGCAAGCGGCTCAAGACCACCCTGATCTCGGCGGCCGACCTCAAGGCGAGCCCGCTCATCGTCTACCTCATGAGCGCCCTCGCGCGCACCGCCAACGCCCTCAACGGCGACTTCCGCTGGCAGCACCTACCGGTGCCGTTCGAGGTCTACGCCGACGGCATCGACCTGGTCATCTTCGAGGAGTTCGGTTCCGGCGCAGCCGCTTTGCACCTGGCGGATCAGGTGGAACGCAACGCGCTCATGCAGGACGAGGCCTACCGCCGGCGTTTCCGCAAGGACTACGACTCCAGGTTCGGGATCCGGGTCTGGCACCGGGACTTCTTCGATGCCGAGATCGTGGAATGCCCGGACAGCAGCGTCCTCGGCAAGACCTTCGGCCAGGTCGGGGTGGACCGCGGCGGCGTGCATCCGGTCGACGCCTTCCTCGACCTGGTGGTCGAGCACGGCACCAAGATGCGCTGGCGCACCACGATTTCCAACCATCGCCCCGACATCCTGAACAAGCTGAGCGTGAATCCCGGTGTGCAGCTGGGCTTCTCGGATGCGGGCGCGCACCTGCGGAACATGGCGTTCTACAACTTCGGGCTGCGTTTCCTGCGGCGGGTCCATCGCGCCGAACAAGCCGGAATCCCGTTCATGACACTGGAACACGCGGTGCACCGGGTGACCGGCGAACTCGCCGACTGGTACGGCGTCGACGCCGGGCACCTGCGCGCGGGCGACCGCGCCGATCTGGTCGTCATCGACCCGGCGGGCCTCGACGACTCACTCGACGCCTACGCCGAATCCCCGGTCGCCATGTACGGCAACCTGCCTCGTATGGTCAACAGGAACGACAAAGCCGTTTCGGCCGTGTTCGTCGGTGGCCAGTACGTATTCGGCGACGGGAAGCCCGCCGCGGTCCTGGGCGCCCGGCGCACCGGCCGCTTCCTGCGAGCCGGAGGGTAATTGACTACAGCGCGACGAACGCAAGCCGAGCGCAGCGCCGCTACCATCGCCAAGCTGGTCGACGCCACCATCGAGGCGATCGAGCAGGTCGGCTATCACAGCACCTCGCTCGGTGAGATCAGTACTCGCGCGGGTGTTTCCAAGGCCGCGATCTTCCGGCACTTCGACTCGCGCATGGATCTGGTGGTGGCGGCGGCGGACGAGGTCCGCCGCCGCCACATGGCCGCCGTCGCCGAGCTGCGATTGCCCGAGAACACCACGGGTCCCGTCGATCTGGTGGCGCTGATCCAGCTGGCGCGCACGCAGATCCGCAGCGACATCAACACGGTCTGGCTGGAACTGCTCGTCGCCGCGCGCACCGAACCCGAGCTCCGGACTCGGATCGCGCCGGTGCTGCGGGAGCTCTACGACGAGGTGGAGGAACTGGGGATCAGCGCGCTGGCCCCCGACCTGCCGCCCGAGGCGGCGCGGCTGCTGGTCACCTCGCTGATCCACATGTTCGACGGCGAGGCGATCCTGCGCACCACCTATCCGCGGCCCGAACTCGAGGAGGCGCGCATCGAGTACGTGGCCGCGGCCTACCGGACGCTGACGGGGCCTACAGACCCCGGCCGATGATCAGCTTCATGATCTCGTTGGTGCCGCCGTAGATCTTCTGGATGCGGGAGTCGGTGTACATCCGCGAGATCGGATATTCCTCCATGTAGCCGTAGCCGCCGAAGAGCTGCAGGCATTCGTCGACGACCTTGCACTGCTGCTCGGTCAGCCACCACTTGGCCTTGGCCGCGGTGGGGATATCCAGTTCGCCGCGTTGGTGTTTGGCGACGCAGTCGTCCAGGAAGGCCCAGGCGACGGACTTGATGGTGTCGGCTTCGGCGAGGGTGAACTGGGTGTTCTGGAAGTTCAGGATCGGCTTGCCGAACGCCTCGCGCTCCTTGGTGTAGGCCAGGGTCATCTCGACAGCGGTCTCGATGGTCGCGGCCGCGATGACCGCCAGGATCAGCCGTTCCTGCGGCAACTGCTGCATGAGCTGGATGAAGCCCAGGCCCTCGGCGGCGCCGAGCAGGTTCGACTTCGGCACCCGCACCTGGTCGAAGAACAGTTCGCAGGTGTCCTGGCCGTGCTGGCCGATCTTGCGCAGATTGCGCCCGCGCCGGAAGCCCTCCCGGTCGGTCTCCACCACGATCAGCGAAACCGTGTCCGCGCCTTTGCCTTCGGAGGTTTTCGCGGCCACGATCACCAGGTCGGCGAGCAGGCCGTTGGAGATGAAGGTCTTGGCGCCGCTGATCACGTACTCGTCGCCGTCGGCGACCGCCTTGGTCTTGATGTTCTGCAGGTCCGAACCGGTGCCGGGTTCGGTCATGCCGATGGCGCCCACGATCTCACCCGAGGCCATCTTCGGCAGCCAGGCCTGCTTCTGCTCCTCGGTGCCGTAACTGTTGATGTAGTGCGCGATGATCGTGCTGTGCACGGGGTTGCCCAGGCTCGGGGCCAGCGCGCGGACCTGCTCGATGCCCACCACCGCCTCGTGCCGGAAATCGCCACCGCCGCCGCCGTACTCCTCGGGGATGCTCAGGCAGAGCAGACCCAGTTCACCGGCCCGGTTCCAGACCTCGCGATCCACATGCTGCTGCTGACCCCAGCGTTCTTCGTGGGGCGCGCACTCCTTGTCGAAGAAGCGGCGCGCGAGATCGGCCAGAGCGTCCAGGTCCTCATTCATCCAGGACGAGCGGTGGGCCACGGGAACTCCTTTGTTCGGCAAACGGCTGGCCTTTCGACGGTAGGCCGTCGAATCGCCGCCGCCGATGACCGTGCCGATCAGATCGTTGACCGGACCGCTCGAGTTCAGGGCTGGTAGGAACCGGGCGGGCTGCCCGTCCAGCGCCGGAACGCGCGGGAGAAGGCGCTGGGTTCGGAGAAGCCGAGCCGCCGCGACAGGGCCGCCACGGTTTCCTCGCCGCGCACCAGACTGGCGATGGCCGCGTCGCGCAGCATCTGCTCGCGGATCTGGCGCAGGGACGCGCCCTCCTCACCGAGTTTGCGGCGCAGTGTCTGCGGGCTCATGGCGAGCTCGGCGGCGATGTCCTCCACGCCGGGCCAGGCGCCGGTGAGGCCGCGTTCGAGAATGCGGCGGACGCGTGCGGCCATCGACAACGAGAAGTCGCGCCTGCCCATCACCCCGGCCGGGGCGTTGGTTAGAAAGCGCATCAGGTCCTGCTCGTCGCGCACGAGCGGGGCCTCGAAGACCTCGGCGTCGAACACCAGCGCGGGTGCGGGGGCGTCGAAAACCACTGGCGCGCCGAACATCTGGCCGTAGTCGTCGAGACCGGGAATCGGGGAGTAAGGGACCTCCACCCGGCGCAACGGCAGCCACTTCGCGGCGGCCCAGGACGCGAAGCGATGGCAGGCCGCCAGCATGGTGTCGATCGGCAACGCGACCGGTGCGACGACCTCGCTGATATCGAACGAGACCCAGACCTCGTCGCCGATCTCGCGCACGGATACCGGCGGGACACCGGGCAGCGAGCGCTGAAAGTTGCTGTACCGCACCGCCGCCGCGCGCGCCGTCGGTGCGCCGAGCAGGCCGAAGCAGACCAGCCGGAAGGTGCCGAGCGGGACCGGTTGCAGCCCCAGCCCGAGCAATTCGTCACCGGTCTCGCGCCACAGCCACTGCACGATCCGCACGGCCTGATCGAGGGTGACCCGGGAACCGCCCTGCGCCAGCAACTCCGGCGCGACACCCGCGGCGGCGAGCGCGGCGGTGATATCCCAGCCTTTGCTCGTGGCGACCTCGATCAGGCCCTGTACGCGCTGGATCGGCAGCGTGTACTCGACGTCGGCGGGAGCGGGTGGCACACGCCTGACCGTACACAGCGCCCGGTTTCCTAGCCCGCGCCGAACCACCGGGGGAGATGCTCGAGCAGATCCTGCTGGTCGTCACCGGCCCACGCCACGTGACCATCCGGGCGCAACAGCATGGCGGGCGCGTCCAACTCCTCGCTGACATCGACGACGTGATCGACCCGGTCTTCCCAGCCCCCCACCGAGAGACGACCGGTCTGGTCGAGCAGGAGCCCGCGGCCGTCGTGCATCAAGTCATAGAGACGACCCTTCTTCAGCGGTAGGTCCCGCAGGCGGCGACCGAGCAACTCGTGCCCTTCGCCGAAGTCGTAGCGGATCCCGATCGCGGTGATCTTCTCGGTCAGAAACCGGCTCACCTCGTCGAAGTCCATCAGGTCCGACATCAGCCGGCGCAGCGCCTGCGAATTCGGATCCGTGGCCAGCAGTTGCATCTGCGCACGAGTGTTGTCCAGTACGTCGGCCGCGACCGGGCGGCGCTCGGTCTGGTAGCTGTCCAGCAGACCTTCCGGCGCCCAGCCCGCGAGCTCGGCGGCCAGCTTCCAGCCGAGGTTGAACGCGTCCTGGATGCCGAGGTTGAGGCCCTGCCCGCCCATCGGCGGATGGACGTGCGCCGCGTCGCCCGCCAGCAGGACCCGGCCGGCCCGATAGCGTTCGGCCAGCCGGGTACTGTCGCCGAAGCGGGACAGCCAGCGCGGGGAGTGCGCACCGAGGTCGGTGCCGGCGGTCGCCCGCAACTGCTGCTTGAACTCCTCGAGCGTGGGCGGGATCGAGCGGTCGTCGGCCACCCCCGCCGCGGGCACCACCACGCGGTATCCGCCGTCCGCGAGCGGCCCTGCGCCGAACCGCAATTGGGTCTTGCGGATTTCGGTGTTCAGGGCGGTGATGGTCTCGAGATCCGCGGTCAGCTCCAGCTCACCCAGCAGGGTGTCCACCCGGCTGGGCTCGCCGGGAAAGTCGATGCCGAGCAGCTTGCGGACCGTGCTGTGGCCGCCGTCGCAGCCGACGAGATAGCGCGCTTGCAGCTGTGTGCCGTCGGCCAGCTCGGCGGTCACTCCGTGTTCGTCCTGACTCAGCCCGGCGAGTGCGCAGCCGCGCCGGACCTCGGCGCCGGCCTCCAGCGCGTGCTCGTACAGCAGCCGATCGGTGATGTTCTGCGGGATGCCGAGCGTGTACCCGTGCGCGGTGTCCAGGCGCGCCGGTGGCGGCTTGGGGATGCCGGCGAAGAAACCACCCACCGGATACTGCGTTCCGTGCGCGAGGAATCGATCCAGCAGGCCGCGCTGATCCAGCACCTCCACACTGCGCGTATGCAGGCCGAGCGACCGGACGATCTTGGTCGGTTCCGCCGCCTGCTCCAGCACCACCACCTGCACACCGTGCAGTCGCAACTCGGCGGCCAGCATGCAGCCGGTCGGTCCGCCACCGGCAATGATTACGTCGATCATGAAAACCCCATTCAGGAACGCGGATTTCCGCTGGTTATCGGCTTCGGCCGACGATTCTGCGCCACCACCCGGGTCTTGCCGCAAGCCCCCGGGTGCGATATATGTTGAAGAGGGGAGGGGCTACGGGGGATTCCAGGAAACACCCCGGCCTCGGCGGTATTCGCGCATCCAAACCGGACTGTGATGGTTAGCTGAGTCTGTGCTGGGTATCTACATCTGCGGGTACATGCTCCCCTGATGAAGCTCCCGGAGTTCGCGTAATGCGGCGTATTTGGCGTCGCGTCCCGTTTTGGTCGCAGCTTCACACCGTTGAGGAGGCAGTCCATGATCAGCACGCCGTCCGGTTCCGGTTCCTTGATTTACAACATCAGGGAATCCGGTGCGCCACTGAATATCGTCATGGTGGCCCCACCGTATTTCGAAATTCCACCCGCCGGATACGGCGGCGTGGAAGCGGTGGTGGCCCAGTTGGTGGACGCACTGGTGGCGCGCGGGCACCGGGTGACGCTGCTCGGCGCGGGCCGGGCCGGAACCACCGCCACTCGCTTCATCCCGGTGTGGGACAAGATCCTCGCCGACCGGCTCGGCGATCCATTTCCCGAGGTGGTCAACGCGCTGAAGGTGCGCGAGACCATCATCGAACTGGCGCGCACCGAACACATCGACGTGATCCACGATCACACCTTCGCCGGACCCTTGAACGCGCCGGTGTATCAGGCGCTGGGCATCCCGACGGTGGTGACCGTGCACGGTCCGGTCGACGGTGAGGAGCAGGCGTACTACGGCGCGCTCGGCGAATCGGCGCAGCTGATCGCGATCAGCGACCGGCAGAAGAGCCTGGCTCCCCGATTGAATTGGCTGGGGCGGGTTTACAACGCGGTGCTGCCGAGTGCCTGGCCCTTCCAGAAAGAAAAGCAGGATTTCGCCCTCTTCCTGGGACGCTACGCGCCCTACAAGGGCCCGGATCTGGCATTGGAAGCGGCGCACACGGCGGGTGTGCCCCTGGTGCTGGCGGCGAAGATGAACGAGCCCGCGGAAAAGGCGTACTTCAAGCGTTCGGTGCGGCCGCTGCTGGGCGAGCGGGATTTCGTCTTCGGCGAAGCGGACGCGATGGCCAAGCGGCTGCTGCTATCACAGGCCAGGTGCCTGCTCTTCCCGATTCGCTGGGAAGAGCCGTTCGGGATCGTGATGATCGAGGCGATGGCCTGCGGTACGCCCGTCGTCGCGCTGCGCGGCGGCGCGGTGTCGGAGGTCGTCGAGCACGGTGTCACCGGTTTCATCTGTGACGATCCCGCCGAACTCCCCGAGGCCATGGCCGCGGCGGCGCACCTCGATCCGGTCGCTTGCCGCCGTCGGGTGATCGAGCACTTCTCGGTCGATCGTCTCGGGGCCGGTTACGAGTCCTCGTATTACGCGGCCATGGATTCCGCTGATATGTCCCGTATTTCGACCGGCACACGCAGCAGTGCGACAACCGCTCGGGTGCTCGACCGGGATCTGTCGGTCGTAGCCAAGCGGTAGCGCAACCAGCACAACGGTCGATCTCGGCAAAGACGTGCCAGCTCTGGCATGCTTTGATCCGGGATCGACCGTTTGGCTACCAGGACATCTTTTCGCACTCCGAGGAGTCGGCGGCTAGTTCGATCTGGAGGGTGGCGTGGGGCAGCCGGTAGGTCTCGGTCAGGAGTAGCCGGGCCGCGCCGAGAACCGTCGCGGGGTCCGCGTCGTCGGCGATCACCAGGTGCGCCGAAGCGACCTCCATCCCCGAGGTCAAGGTCCACACATGCAGATCGTGGACCGAGCGGACACCGGCGACCTCGGAGAGCGCGGAATCGACCTGTGCCACATCCAGTTCCGCTGGGGCGTGCTGGAACAGGATGCGCAGGGCGTGCTTGCCCAGGCTGTAGGCGCGGGGCAAGACGAACAAGCCGATCCCGATGCCGATGACCGGGTCGGCGTAGCGCCACCCGAAGAACAGCGTCACCAGGCCGCTGACCAGGACTCCGATCGAGCCCAGCAGGTCGGCCAGCACTTCGAGGTAGGCGCCGCGCACGTTGAGGCTGTGCTCGGCGCCGCGCCGCAGGATCAACAAGGCGATCACGTTCATGACCAGACCGACGATCGCGACGAGGGTGACCGGCAGGCCCGGCACCTCCGGCGGCGCGGCGAGGCGGCCGATCGCCTCGTAGATCACCCAGCCCGCTACCGCGAACAGCAGCACCGCGTTGAACAAGGCGGCGAAGACCTCGGCCCGATACATCCCGTAGGAGCGGTCGGCGCGCCGAATCGCACCGCGCGCCAACAGGATCGCCACCAGCGCCATCGTGACGCCGAGCACGTCGGTGAACACGTGCGCCGAGTCCGACAGCAATGCCAGCGACGACGTCTGCAACCCGACGACCAGTTGAGCGACGAAGGTGACCAGGCCCAGCCCGATCGCGATCGCCAACCGCCGGACATACCGTGCTGACGCGCTCCCGGCACTTGCCGCCGACACCCCGTGATCATGGCCCTGACCCATAGCCGACCTCCCGATCTCCTCCGGCCGAATGTCTGTTCGGCCGCCTCGAACTCTGATAGATATTAACATGCGTATGTTTGCATATGAACGATGAGGGAGTCCACCGATGTCTGTACAACCCGCTCCGGCCGCGCAGAGCCCGAGTTTTCGCGCCTGGCCGGGCGAGGCCCGCGTGCTGTTCTACGTGCCTTTTGTGGTGTTCATCGTCCACACCCTGGAGGAAATGCCCGGCTTCGCGGCCTGGGTATCGGAACACTTCGCCCACCTGACCACCGAGAAGTTCGCAGTCAGCCACATCCCGCTGATCCTGCTGGTCCTGCTGTGTTCATGGCGCGCGGCCCGGCCGGACGCGGCCGTCGGCTGGGTGATCATGGCGGTCGCATTCCAGTGGCAGTTCGCGGTGAACGCGGTCTTCCACCTGAGCACCGCGGCGTGGTTCGGCGACTACTCACCCGGGATGGTCACCGCCGCGACCGTCGCACTACCGGCCACCGCTTTCGTCCTCGGCTGGGTCCTGCGAAACCGGATGCTGACCAGAACACAGTTGCTCCTGGCGCTGGCCATCGGCACCGCGATCGCCGCCATGGCGATCAGCGTCCTGTTCCTCGGCTAGGCCCTCCGATTCTGCTGGCGTGCAATCGCTTGCACGCCAACGGAAGTCGCCGCCGATCAGCCCCGTCGTCTGTCGGAGGCTGCTGGCAGGATTGCCCTCGTGACTGAGCCCGACCTCCGCGCGTTGATGCGGTTGCATATCCCCGAAGAGTTTCACGCCGATATGGAGTTGGCGGTCCGTGACAGTTTGCGCCTGCGGCACGCGAGTGCGGGTGACAAGGTCATCGGTTATTTCGGAGGCCTGCCCGAACTGCCGGACGGATTCGCCTGGCCTGGAGCCGATCACGGTCATTACGAACACGTCGCCTCCATCGATCTGGCCGAACTGCCGAAGCTGGATCTGAATCTTCCTGCGTCCGGCCGGATCTCGGTGTTCGGTGACACGAATGGATGGTCCGGCGCGTTCCTGTTCTTCCCTCCGGAGGTGGAATTGCGGGAGACGCCGTTGCCCCCCGATCTCGCGGAACGAAATCGCATAATCCGGCGCACCGACATGACTTTCGCGATGGTTCCGTCGATCCCCGACGGGCAGTGGCTTGAAGAGCACCTGCTCGGCTCCGATGACTACGACGACGAAGTCTACGAACGCTTCGAAGCTTTCAGCGATACCTACTTCGAACACTCCTGGGCCTGGCATCAGCTCGGAGGCTGGGCCAACGAGATCCAGAGTGATCACGACCGGGGGTTGCTCCCCGGCACCGCCGCCTACCAGCACTTCTACGGCGACAGGCAGCCGTCGGGTCAGATCCTGCTCGTTCAGTTCGACACCGACCCGGAGATCGGCATGGGCTGGGGAGATTTCGGAACCCTCTACTGCTTCGTCGCCCCGCAAGCGCTGGCCGCGCACGACTTCACCGACGTCCGCGTGCACTGGGAGTGCTACTGAGCCCTCCGATTCTGCTGGGGCAGTTGGAAACCCACTTCGGCGCCGCCTTCGGGGCGGTTGGTGGCGAAGACGGTGCCGTGGTGGGCGGTGATGATGTCGTGGACGATGGCCAGGCCGAGGCCGGATCCGGGGGTGGAGCGGGTGTGGTCGGCGCGGTAGAAGCGGTCGAAGATGGCGGTTTGGTCGGTGGGGGCGATGCCGGGGCCTCGGTCCTGGACCGCGAGGCGGGGGCCGACGATGTGGAGGTGGATCGGGGATTCGGGTGGGCTGTATTTGAGGGCGTTGTCGAGCAGGTTGTCGATGCAGCGGGCCAGGGCCTGCGGGCGGGCGGTGACGGGTGCGGATTCGGCTGCGGTGAGGGTGATTTCGCGGCCGGTGCGGCGGCGGAAGCGCTCGGCGCGGGCACCGGCGAGCTCGGGCAGGTCGACGGTGGCCGGTTCCTCGGTGGTGTGCTGGTTGGTGGCGAGGTCGACGAGTTCGCCGACGAGGGCGTCGAGGGCCTTCGCCTCCTGGACAAGGGTTGTGATGACGCGGGTTTCGTCGCCGGGATCGAGTCTGCCGTGGGCGCGCTGTAAGAGTTCGGCGCTGCCGCGGACCGAGGTCAAAGGCGTGCGCAGCTCGTGGCTCGCGTCCTCGACCAGGCGCTGCTGCTGTGCCCGGGACAGGCGCAGGGCGGCGAGCATGGTGTTGAAGCTGTCGGTCAGTTCGCCGACCTCGCCGCGAGCGGACTGGGGGAGCAGCGTCGAAAGGTCCTGGGTGGTGGCCACATGACGGGTCGCGGTGGCCAGGCGGCGGATCGGTCGCAGGATGCGCCCGATCGCGAGCCATCCGATCACGGCCGCCGCGCACACGGCAGCGGCGGTGATCCAGATTGTGCGCCACAGGAATTCGTTGTCGACCCGGACGACCTCCGCGTAATTCTGGCTGACCATGACCGCGCCCCCGCCCGGCCGGGGTTTGGTGACCACGCCGTGCTCGACACCGTCGACGACGATGTTGGTGTCCGCGCTGCCGGTGCCGCTGCGCGCGATGTCACGGTCGATTTCGGTGACCGGCAACGCATTCCGTCCGGGCGTGAGCACGCGCACGGTGCCGTCGGGCAGCAGGAGCTGCTCGGTCATATCGGGCCGCACCGGTACCGGCGCTCCGGTGTCGAGCAGTGCCAGCACGGTATCGGCCCGATCGGACAGGCCCCGGTCGACCTGCTCGGCGACCAGCGGAGACACGCTGCGATAGGACGCGATCAGCGTGACCAGGATGGCGGCGACCGCCGTGAGTACCGCGACGAGAGTGAGTCTGGCGCGCAACATCACGCCATCCGGATCGTGTAGCCGACATTGCGCACCGTGTGGATGAGCCGCGGCGCGCCACCCTCCTCGGTCTTGCGGCGCAGATAGCCGATGTAGACATCCAGGGAACGAGACTCGGTGTCGAAGTCGAAACCCCAGATGTCCTCGTAGATACGGCTTCTGGTGAGAACAATGCGCTGGTTGCGCAGCAGCAGTTCCAGGACATCGAATTCCGTGCGGGTCAGATCGAGTAGCCGGCCGCCGCGCCGGACCTCGCGGCTCGCCGGATCCAGGGACAGATCCGCGATAGTGAGGAGTTCGCTCGCGACCTCCGGATCCGGCGCGCTGCGGCGCAACAGGGCCCGCAGTCGCGCCAGCAGTTCCTCGGTGTCGAACGGTTTCGACAGATAGTCGTCGGCGCCCGCGTCCAGTCCCGCGACCCGGTCGCCGACCTGATGCCGGGCGGTCAGCACCAGGATCGGCAGCCGGTCGCCGCGCCGGCGCAACATCCGGCACAGCGACAGCCCGTCCAGCCGCGGCATCACCACATCCACCACCGCCACATCCGGGCGGTCCCGGTCGAGCAGTTCGAGCGCCTCCTGGCCGTCACCGGCCAGCCGCACGGTGTAACCCTCGAAGCGCAGCAGCTGGTCCAGGGTGCTGCGCACATTGGGGTCGTCCTCGACCACGAGCACGGTTGTCGCTGGGTTCACCGGCTCATTCTGGCGGGTGGTGGCTGCGTTGTTGCTCATGGCCGCTCAGTTGGTGACGGGGGCCACGGCGATCGGCGGCACCGCGGCCACACAGTCGGTCGGTCCGGTCGCGCCGGTTCGGACGAATGTGGTGATGATGCCGGTGACGCAGCCGGTCGGCTCCAGGTCCGGCACATGGCCGGTATTGGGTACCGAGAGGAAAGTCGAGCGCGGGAAGCGCGCGGCCGCGAGTTTGCCGTTGGCATCCGGGGTGATGGCGTCGAGATCGCCGGAGAGCACCAGCACCGGGACCTCCGGCATGGGTGCGCGCATCTGGTCCGGGCGCTCGTGGCCGGGGATGGCGGGCCAGCGGAGGCAGGCGTTGCCGCCGTCGCGCTGGGCGGCGCTGAACCCTTCGGCGCTGAAGGCGCCCAGGCCGTCGGGCGCGTTCCGGGTCAGGGCCTCGCGGTACTGCTGTTCTCGTTGCGGGACAGTCGCTTCGGGCGACCAGAGCGGCCGGTAGTCGTTGCACGCGACAGCCATGTAGAGGTCGATGTTCTCGTAACCGGCTTCATGGGTGGTGGCGCGGACGAATTCACGCAGGGGCTCGTCGTTGCCGCGCACGGCCGAACGCAGTGCCGCGGGCAGGGTTCCGAGGGGCGTCATGGCCTGCGGGTCTGCCCCGACATTGCTGGTCGCGGCCTCGAAGACGAGGTTTCCCAGCTTTGCCTCGTCGAGCACGATGGGTGCCTTGCCCGAGACCGTGATCGGCTGGGTGCGCAGGCGAGCCGCGACGGTGCGCAGGTCGTGCACGGCTGTGTCGCCGTCGCAGACCGTGCTGCGTTCACAAATCCTTTGCAGGGCAAGGGAGACCGCCTCGGCATTGGGTCGTTGCAGCGGGTCGAATCCGGCCGGATAGGCACCGGAGAGGACGATCGACTGCACGTGCTCCGGGTGCTGTTGCGCATAGATCGGCAAAAGATAAGTGCCGTAAGAGATTCCGTACGGGATCACCTTGTCGATGCCGAGTTCCGCACGGACCGCGTCGAAGTCGTCGACTGTGGCCGCCGAGGTGTACCCGGCCGCTTTCGCCCCGAGCTGCTCGCCGCAGTGGCCGATCATCTCCTGCTGCTGTTCTCGCGTGCCCAGCTGGTATCGGTCCTCGTCGGCGCCGCAATCCAGCGCGTCGGACACTCCCGTGCCGCGTGGATCGATCAGCAGCACATCGTGGTCGTCCAGTAATCCAGCGGACAGCATGGTCGCCTCGGCCGCGTGCGCGATCATCGGCACGCCGGGACCGCCCGGGTTGGGCAGCAAGGTGCCCGCCGCCGGGACCGCGCGATTACTGTGCCGGATCCGGGCGTAGCCCACATCGATCGTTCCCAATTCCGGCTGACCCTGCACCAGCGGGCGCCGCACCGTCCCGCAATCGACCTCGTAGTCCGCGACCGCAGGACACCACGCGGCTCGCACGGAATCCCTACCCGCCGTTGCTGATTCGTTCTGCCCGCAGCCGGCGACCAACCCGCCGACAGCGGCCGCCGCCAGGGCGAAGCTCAATACCGAGCGCATAGTCGCTCACTCCCATTCGTTCCCGTCGACCCGGTGTTTTCCGGGCGTTGCGACGATCTTGGGCGGGCGATGTCAAAGCCGGGACAGGCCGATGACAAAGGGATGTAAGAAGTTTTGCCCGGGGGCGCTCGAGTAGTTTCGCGGTGCCGCCGCCGGGCTGGGGATACCACGATCGGTCCTGTGAACGAAAACGCGCGGCGGCCCAGGGGGCTGGGAAAACGGGCCTGGCTGACAACGACATTCGTGCGCCGCATCCTGCGAGCGCTGGTCTGGTCGAACGTAGTGCGGGTCACCGTGATCGGCCGCGAGCGGGTCCCGGAGACCGGGCCCGTGATCATTGCGAGCAATCACATTTCGATGCTCGACGCCGTCTTCCTGTGGGGTGCGCTGCGGCGGCGGGCCATCGCCATCGCGATGGCCGAACTGTGGTCGTGGCCGGTGGTCGGATGGCTGGTGCGGCGGCTGGGCCAGATTCCGGTGGTGCGCCGCGACAGCGAGTCCGGGCAGTCGGCCTTGGCGCAGGCAGAGCAGATTGTGCGGCACGGCGGAGTGCTGATCATCTATCCGGAAGGGCGGCTGGTCGCGCCGGGCGAGGACGAACCGTACAAGCCGGGAGTCGCGAAACTGGCGCTGGCAACCGGAGTTCCGATCATCCCGGTCGGCACCACCGGCACCGATCGGGTGCTGCCTATGCGCAAGGTCCGTGGCAACGGTCCGGCCTTCGACCGCCGGCAGCGCGTGACTGTGCACTTCGGTGCGCCCATCGATCCCGCGGACTTCGACGATCCGGACAAGCTCCTGGATCACCTTCGGCAGCGGATCGAAGATCTGTGTGCTGACCAGCCCGAACCCCGTGTCAGTGGCGATGTAAGCTCGGCGTCAGAGCGGTGTCAGCGCGGCTGGCGACAGTAATCGGGTGAACAGCACAGCACTCGCAGCGCCCGGCCTCTCCAGCATCGATCTGAGCCTCGGCTCGATGCCGCGCACCGAATCGCTCACCCGGGTGCTGCGATTCCTGCGCGGCGAGCACGCCTTCGCCCAGCTGATCCGCTTCGCTCTGGTCGGCGGCTCCAGCAATATCGCCTACGTCCTGCTGTTCACGACCATGAGCGGGTTCGGCCCGATGGTGGCCCACATCGCCGGCTCCATCCTCAGCACGGTGATCGCGAACGAACTGCACCGGCAGATCACCTTCCGAGCGGCCGGCCGCGTCGGCTGGTTCAAAGCTCAGTGGGAAGGCGGCGGATTGGCGCTGATCGGCCTGTTGATCAGCACCGCGGCCCTGGCCGCGCTCGAATTCTGGGCACCGAGCCTCGGCGAGTTCGCCCAAGCGAGTGCCGTGCTGGCCGTCATGGCGGCGGTGGGTGGCATGCGCTTCGTGCTCATGCGCGGTTTCGTCTTCTGACGCGCAGCGGACTACTGAGGTCCGTCGGGCTGCGGGGAATCGGGGTCACTGATCCGGCGCGGTTTGGCCCGGCGCCGGATGCCGGCGACCGGAGCGTCGGCGGCTCGTTTCCGCCGCAACGCGTCGAGATCGACGACACTGCCGTCCTGTTCGGCGCCGCCCGGCTGCGCGGCGGGGTGCCGGGTCGCGCCGGGGTCGACCGGCCACCACCCCGTCTCACGCTGCAGCTCCGAGCGCAGCACCGGCCTGGTCGGCGCCGGATCGTAGACGGAGTCACCTTCCGAGTGCCAAGTCTTGCGGGGCTGCTCGCTGGTTTCCTCGGTCACGCGGCGAGGACGACGCGGCAGCCGGATGACTTTCGACCGGCCGTCTTCCGCTTCGGGGGAACCGGTCTCGGCGGCCTTCGTCCCGTCCAGCTTGCCGCGCAACCGTTCCAGCGCGTCGAACCTCTTGCCGCCGGATTCCGGTCCCGGCACTTCCTTGTCCGACATCGAGCTAGCCGTCGACGAGTGCCACTGCACTCGTTGGCGCCACAACCGCCGGTCCGCCGAGTCGATGTCGGAACTTATCGCTGATTACGTCGCTCACGTCCACATTCTCCCTCAGGCCCGCCACATTCGGTTCCAGCGTGCCACCGACCAGGATTACAGGAATCGACGGATGGGCTGGACGGCCACTTCGCGGGCCCGCTGCACCAGGGAACGTCGCATCCACCGGCCCGCCCGGATCTGGTCGCTGACCGCCACATCGGCGTCGAAATGCTCGTCCAGGGTGGCGGTGAACTCCTGGTCGAGGACGGCCAGCATGATCTCCTCGTCGTGGTCGAGGGAGCGGCGGTTGAAGTTGGTCGAGCCGATCAGCGCGGCGACGCGGTCGACGGTGATCACCTTGGCGTGCATCATCGTCGGCTGGTACTGGTAGATCTTCACTCCGCAGGCGATGAGCTCTTCGTAGTAATGCTGGCCTGCCAATTGGCAGACCCGCTTGTCGGTGTACGGCCCGGGCAGCAGGATCTCCACCTCGACCCCGCGCCGGGCGGTGGCGCACAGCAACTCGATGAAGTACGCGTCCGGTGAGAAGTACGCGGTGGCCAGCCGGAAACGTTCCTCGGCCGACTCCAGCATCACGCGCAGCAGGGTCTGCATGTCCTGCCAGCCGAAACTGGCCGAACCGCGCACCACCTGCACAATGGCCTCGCCCGGCGCCTGATGGTCGATGAACCGGTCCCGCTCGTCGAAGAGTTCGTCGTGGCACTCCGCCCAGTTCTGCGCGAAGGCCGCGGCGAGGCCGTCCACCGCGGGGCCGCTGACCTCGACATGGGTGTCCCGCCACTCCTTCTCGTTGCGGGCATCGCCGCACCACTCCTCGGCGATGCCCACGCCGCCGGTGAAGGCGGTCTCCTCGTCGACGACGAGCACCTTGCGATGGCAGCGGTGGTTCTGCTTGAGCGGCGAGAGGTACAGCGGCTTGCGGAACCACGCCACCTGAACCCCGGCCTGCTCCATCCGCCGCAGCTGTTCGGCCTCGATCAGCCGGCTACCGAAACCGTCCAGCAACAGCCGCACCCGCACGCCGGCGGCGGCGCGCTCGGCCAGGGCCTCGGCGAATCGGCGCGCGATGTCACCTTTCCAGTAGACGAAGGTCATCATGTCCACCGTGTGCTCGGCGCGGGCGATCCCGGCCAGCATCGCTTCGAAGATCTGGTCTCCGTTGCGCAAGGGGGTCAGCTTGTTGCCCTCGGTCGCCGCGATGCCGATCAGCCGCTCCAGCCGCCGCCGAATCTGCGCGACGCGAACATCGGGCGCCTGCGGGGTCAGCTCGGACGGTTCTCGCGTAGTGGTCATGCCATCCCCTCGCCGGAACACGACGAGAAATCGTCAGCTGCGGCACCCGGTCCGGCGCGGGCTGAGCAGCCAGCCGACTCTACCCTGAGGGCCCGGATCCTTCACCGCCACAATCCCTTTGGGCGGGACGGCGAGATCGGTTGATAGCCCGGTGTAATCGGGGTGATTTCGGTTACCCGAGGAAATCGGCGACGGTCTGCGCCCATTCGCCGGGTCGCTCACTGGCCAGCGCGTGACCGGAATCGAGTTCGGTCAGTTGCGCGTCCGGAATTCCGGCCGCGAGTTCCCGGGTGTGTGCGGCGGATACCACCAGGTCGTGCCGGGCGGCGACGACCAGCGTCGGCACCCTGATGGCCGCGAGATCGGCGCGCACGTCGACCCGGGTCAGCAGATCGAGCTGGTCATCCGCGCCGGGCGGCAGCGCGGGACCGATGGCGGCGGCCAGTTCGCCGATCTCGGCCGCGGAGTGCTGTTCCAGCCAGTGCGGGCTCCAACCGAGCAGGATCAGGTACGCGGCCAGGGATTCCGGATCCCCGGCCGCCGCCAGCCGCCGCCAGGTCTGGATGACCAGTCGCAGGCGGGCATTGGGATAGGCGAGCCCCGCCGACAGCACCAGCGCCGTCACCCGCTCGGGGTGCCGGGTGGCGAGCCGCACCGCGACCGCGGTGCCGGTGGAGAATCCGAGGACCGCGAAACGTTGCTGCCCGGCCTGCGTCGCGGCGGCGGCCAGTCCGTCGGCGAGCCTGTCGAGGGTGAGCGGCGTCAGGCTGCGCGGCGTCTCGCCCGAGCCCGGATAGTTCGGCGCCACCACCGTATTCGTGGCCGCGAGCCGCTCGGCCACCTCGCCGAAGCTGTCCTCGACATCGCTGCTCGCACCGTGTGCGAGGACCAGGCCGGGCCCGCTGCCGCGCACGAAACCGGTGAGTTCGCTGTCGTTTCCGGTGAATACACCGGTAATCCGCTGAGTCATGAAGCAACGCTAAAATCTCACATCAATGTGAGAGTCAAGCCGAGATGAACGGGATCACATGCGAATCGGTGAACTGGCGCACCGCACCGGCGTGAGTCATCGCCTGCTGCGCTACTACGAAGAGCAGGGCCTGCTCAGCACCACCCGCACCGGTGGTGGCTTCCGTGATTACGGTCCCGAAGCGCCGACCGTCGTCCAGCAGATCCGAGCGTTGCTCGCGGCGGGTCTGTCCACCCGCGTCATCCGCGACATCCTGCCGTGCGCGCACGGTCCCGCACCCGATTTGGAATCTCATCCGGACATGCTCGCGGTGCTGCGGCACGAATTGGGCCAGGTGGAGGCGCGCCTGGAATGTCTCTCCGAGACCCGCGACCTCCTCGCCTGCTACCTCGCCGCCACCGAGGCGCGCGGCGACCGGTGAGCGTGTCGGTGACCGGCCACTGTCGGCGGACACTCGTATGGTTGGGCGTATGACCGATATCTCGCCGCTCGCCGCCTCCGCGCGGGCCGTTTTCGGTGACGCCGGCGTGCACGCTGTCGTCCGGGCCGGACGCACGGTGCACGCGGTGAGCCTGGTGCAGTGGGTCGGCGGGCAAGAAGCTCCCGAACTGCTGTGCCGGACGGGGGTGGCCGGTTGGTCACCGGCCGCGCTGGCGCCGACCCGGGCGGAGGTCACCTGCGCACGGTGTCTGCGCAAAGTCGGTGGGGGCTCCGCCCCAGCCTCGCGGCAGCTTCCGCTGTTCGGCGAGGATTGATACGGGTTCGCGCTAGGCCTGGATAACTTCCACGTGCACCAGAGCGTTCAGTGAATCGCAACTGGCCCAGGACTGATTCTGTCCGTACTGCACCGGGCCGTACTTCCAGTAGGTGAACGGGACCGGCCACGCAACGCAAGTGAGCTTCACCTGATGCCAGGTCCCCAGCTCACAATTGGCCATCCCGCCGGTGTTGAAGATGTTGTAAACGTGACACCTGGCCTCCCACACCGGTACGTCAGCCTGGGCCATGCCCCCACCAGCGAGTACAGTCGCCGCAGCCGCGGTGGCCACGAAAGCGCCGGCAGCAAGCCGCTTCGCAGATAGCATCTCGAACCTCCTGAATAGGTGTTGTCTGGAACACATCGCCCACGGTTCGCGCTTGTTAGCAAAACATCAGTTAATTCGGTTGCGGGCCCGGTCGCGTCGTCCCTAGGCTCGCCACCATGTCTTGCTACGTCGCCCCGTACTTCGTTCGCCTGCGCAGCGCCCGGGCTCTGGCCCGCTAGCGGACGCGGAGAACTGCTTCAGCGTCCGTGAGCGCGCCCAGGGCCCTTCGAGACTCATTCGAACTCGAAGACCCGAAGGGGCAGGCGCAATGGCGCAAGATTTCGCATACCGGAACTACTCCCACACCCAGGGCAAGGTCAAGAACGGCGGCGGTGGCCGCCGGCCGAAGGATCAGGCCGCACCCGCGGCATCCACGCGCGGGGAGACGCTCACCTCGGCGACCATCCAAGAGGAATGCGCGTCAGGCTTTCCGGGAATCACGGGCGTGGGGATTTGGTCACCCCGGCGAGCTGGCTGTGGGTCGGCCGGCAGCTATACGGGTAGATGGATTTGGGTACGGGTGCATGAGCAGCTGATCTCGTAACCCGAACGGGGCCGCCCTGCTGAGGCAGGGCGGCCCCGGATGCGGAGGTGTGCGGATTATCTGCAACAAAACTATGATGGGGGCATGACTGCACTGGCACCCAAGCGCGATGAGCCCGATCTGTCGTTTCTGCTCGATCACACGAGCCATGTGCTGCGCACCCGGATGGCGGCGGCGCTGGCCGAGATCGGGCTGACCGCTCGCATGCATTGCGTGCTGGTGCATGCGCTCGAGGAGGAGCGGACGCAGATTCAGCTCGCGGAGCTGGGGGATATGGACAAGACCACCATGGTGGTCACGGTCGACGCGCTGGAGAAGGCCGGGCTGGCCGAGCGGCGGCCCTCGAGTACTGATCGCCGCGCTCGGATCATCGCGGTGACCCCCGAGGGGGCGAAGGTTGCCAAGCGGAGTCAGAACATTGTCGATGGGGTGCATCGGGACGCCCTGGCTTCCCTGCCCGCGGGGGATCGCGAGAACCTGTTGCGCGCCTTGAATTCCCTGGCAGAAGGGCATCTCGCGGCTCCGGCGGAGGCCTCGCAGGCGCGCCGGGCCAGACAATAATCTGCTTCGATATTGTCTACAACGGAACTATCTAGTACGGTCTCTCTTGTTGGTTCCGAACGGGAGATGACCTATGACAATGTCCAAACGACTCGCCCTCGCCGTACTGTCGGCGGCGACGTTGATGACCATCCTCGACGGCAGCATCGTGACCGTCGCAATGCCCGCGATTCAGAACGATCTTGGCTTCACCGCCGCCGGGCTGAGCTGGACCGTGAACGCCTACCTCATCGCCTTCGGCGGATTGCTGCTGCTGGCCGGGCGGCTCGGTGACCTGATCGGCCGCAAGACCATGTTCCTCACCGGAAATGTGGTGTTCACCCTTGCCTCGCTGCTCGCCGGAGCGGCCACCACGCCGGAGATGCTGGTCGCCGCCCGCTTCCTCCAGGGCGTCGGCAGTGCGCTCGCCTCGTCGGTGGTGCTGGGAATCCTGGTCACTTTGTTTACCGAGAGCCGGGAACGGGCGAAGGCCATCGGGATCTTCAGCTTCACCGGCGCGGCCGGCGCCTCCATCGGCCAGGTGCTGGGCGGGGTGCTGACCGATGCGCTGAACTGGCACTGGATCTTCCTCATCAACGTGCCGATCGGGATCGTGACCGTCGCGCTGGCGGTGAAGGCCTTGCCCGCCGATCGTGGAATCGGATTGGCCGCGGGTGCGGACGCGCTCGGCGCGCTGCTGGTCACCGGTGGACTCATGCTGAGCATCTACACGGTGGTGAAGATCGAGGAGCACGGCTGGACTTCCGCGCACACCCTGGGGCTCGGCGCGGTGGCTGTCGGCATGCTGGTCACCTTCGTCCTCCGGCAGAAGACCGCGCGGACGCCGCTGCTGCCGCTGCGAATCTTCCGTTCCCGCAATGTGTCCGGCGCCAACCTGGTGCAGATGCTGACGCTGGCGGCCATGTTCGCCTTCCAGATCATCGTCGCGCTGTACATGCAGAAGGTCCTCGGCTACAGCGCGCTGGCCACCGGGCTGGCCATGCTGCCCGCGGCCGTCGCCATCGGCGGGGTGTCGCTGTTCGCGTCGGCTCGGCTGATCACCCGCTTCGGTGAACGGGCCGTGCTGGTTGCCGGACTGATCATGCTGCTGGCCGGAATGGGCTGGCTGACAAGGCTTCCGGTGGACGCCACCTACGTCGTCGATCTGCTGCCGATGATGGTGCTGATCGCCGGTGGCGGGCTGGTGCTGCCCGCGTTGGCCACGCTGGGCATGTCCGACGCGGATGCCGAGGATGCGGGGTTGGCCTCCGGGTTGTTCAACACCACCCAGCAGGTCGGCATGGCGCTGGGCATCGCGGTGCTGTCGACACTCGCGGCGTCGCGCACTGGGAGCCAACTGGTTTCGGGCGCTTCCGAGGCCGCGGCATTGACCAGCGGTTACCGGTTGGCCTTCACCGTCGCTGCCGGGCTGCTGGCCGCCGCGCTCGTGGTCACCCTCACCGTGTTGCGCCGGCCTGCCAGCACCGCGCCCGCCCCGGCGGAAATCGCGGCTCCCGCTCTGTCCTGATCCTCTGCTGCTGAACGGATTTCGTCATGCGAATTATTCGGGCCTTGGTGGCCGCCCTCCTTCTGCTCGCGCTCGCTGTCACCGCGCATGCGGCGCCAGTGCAGGAGTCGGGGTGGACCGCGGTGTGGGCGACCTCGGCGCAAATGCCCAGTAAGACAATGTCACCCAACTGGTCCGCCGAGGGGTTCTCGAATCACACTCTGCGGCAGGTGATCCGAGTGAGCCAGGGCGGCGCCGCCACCCGGGTACGGCTGACCAATCGATACGGCGCCGCGCCGCTGGCCATCGCCGGAGCAACGATCGCGCTGACCGATACCGGCGCGAACATTCGCCCGGACACCCTGCGCCCCTTGACCATCGGTGGCGCCGCGCAATTCCGGATCCCGGCCGGAGCCGATCTCGCCACCGATCCGGTCCCGCTGCCGGTCGCACCCTTCCAGTCCCTGACCATCACGCTCCACCTCGCCGAGCCCACCGGCCCGGCGACCCACCACGCCCAGGCCCTGGCGACCACCTACCGCGCTACCGGCGACCACCGCGCGGACAGTGCCGGCACCGCCTTCACCGAGACCACCCAGTCCTGGTACTACCTGTCGGGCGTCGAGGTCTTCGATGTGCTCCCGCGCCGCTCCGGCGTGGTCGCGTTCGGTGACTCCATCACCGAAGGCATCGGCTCCACCCCCGGCGCCGACAACCGGTACCCGGACGAACTGGCCGAACGCCTTGCCGCCGAAGGCAATCCACGCGCCATCATCGATCAGGGCATCGGGGGCAACCGGGTCACCGTCGACTCCTCCTGGCTGGGTGACAGCGCCCAGCGCCGATTCGGCCCCGATGTCCTCGACCAGCCGGGTATCGGCACCGTCATCATCCTCGCGGGCATCAACGACATCGGCCTGAGCACCGGCGGCCCGGGCGCGGCCGACACCGTCGTCCCTGTCTCCACCGATCAACTCGTCGCCGGGCATCTCGACCTGATCCGCCAAGCCCGCGCGAAGGGTTTGCGGGTAATCGGCGCGACCTTCACTCCCATCCACGGCTCGCCCTACTTCTCACCCGCGGCCGAGTCCGCCCGCCAGGCCCTCAACGAGTGGATCCGCACCGCCGGTGCCTACGACGCCATCGTCGATTTCGATGCCGCCCTGCGCGATCCGGCCAACCCGCAGCGGTTCACTCCCGAATTCGACAGCGGCGACCACATCCACCCCAGTGATGCGGGCTATGCCGCCATGGCGGCCGCGGTGAACCCCGCCGAGTTCGAGTAACCGAGCACGGCCGACCGAACAGGACCCCGATCCCAGAAAAGGGACCGGGGTCCTGGCATTGCACCCGCGCGACCGCGGTAGGGAATCCGGCGCAGTGGGAACCGAAGGCCACCTGGTCGCGAGCGGGTCAGGTAGCGCTCGGAGAGAAGGCGCCCGCGGCCGCGGCGAGTGCGGCGGTGACGGCCGCGCGGTCGGGGAGAGCCGGGTCGGGTGGCGTCCGGAGCAGGACCAGCTGGTGGTAGAGCGGGGCGGTCGCGGCGATCAGCAGGGCGCGCGCGTCGACCTCGGAGGGGAGTTCGCCGCGCTCGATGGCGCGCTCAATGATGATCTCGGACTGGGTATATCGGTCTTCCCACAGGCGGCGCAGGGCGGCGGCGGCCTCTTCGGAGCGGAACGAGACCGCGATCAGCGCTACCGCGATCGACGACTCCTCGCTCAGTGAATCCTGGATTTCGTCGTTGAGCGCCGCCAGGTCGCCGCGCAGCGAGCCGGTGTCGCGAGGCTGCCACGGCTGGTGGGCCGCCGCGTCGAAGACGTCGGCGAGCAGGCCGCCGACATCTTGCCAGCGGCGATACACCGTGGCGCGGTGCACGCCCGAGCGAGCCGCGACGGCATCGATGCTGAGTGCGTCGTAACCGTTTTCGGCCAGCTCCGCGCTGACCGCCGCGAGCACCTGGGCCCGGATGCGGGCGGTGCGGCCACCCGGCCGGGAACGGACGGCCGGAGTGGGCTCGGAAGTGCCCGGTGGGGCTTCGAAACTCATTGTCGGTGATCCGATTGCTTGACGGGATGGAGCCTTGACGATACCTTAGTGCGACAGTTGTCGTACTAAGTGAGGTTCTGCCGATGCTCCTGCGAAGTGTTCACCCGGCCCTGCGGTCCCCGTTGACCGCGCCGTCCTCGAATGCTTCGGAGTGTGCATATGCCAACCCAGATCACCGCGCTCGCGGTCAGCAAGTCCTTCGACGGCAAGCCTGTTCTCGATGAGGTGACGTGTGCGCTCGCCGCGGGTGAGCGCACCGGGATCATCGGCGAGAACGGCTCCGGCAAGACCACCCTGCTGCGTCTGTTCGCCGGTCGGGAACAGCCCGATCAAGGTGAGATCGTCGTCCAGGCCGACGGCGGCGTCGGTTACCTCGCGCAGGACGAACAGCTCCCGCCACACCTGACGGTGCAGGAAGTCATCGACCGAGCCCTCACCGAGCTCCGCGCGATCGAAGAGCGGATGCGCCGCCTCGAGGTCTCGATGGCCGCCGGCGACGAGTCCGGAATGACCGAATACGGCGAGCTGACAACGGTTTTCGAGCTGCGCGGCGGTTACGACGCCGACGCTCGGGTGGAACGCGCGCTCTACGGTCTGGGATTGGGACTGGTGGACCGGGACCGGACGATCGCCGGGCTGTCCGGCGGCGAGCAGGTCCGGCTGCGCCTGGCCGCGATACTGGCGGCCGGCACCGAGGTGCTGCTGCTGGACGAGCCGACCAACCACCTCGACGACGATGCCCTGACCTGGCTCGAGGATCACCTGCGAGCGCGCCGCGGCACGACGGTGACGGTCTCACACGACCGCGCCTTCCTCGAGCGGGTCACGACCACCCTGCTGGAGGTCGACGCGGACCGGCAGCGAGTTGTCCGCTACGGCAACGGGTATGCGGGATTCCTGACCGAGAAGGCGGCGGCGCGACAGCGGTGGGTGCAGGCGCACGCGCAATGGCTGACCGACACCGACCGGCTCCGCGAAGTCGCCGCTACCACCGCCCGTCAGGTCGCACCGGGCCGGGCGATGAAGGACAACAACAAGATGGCCTACGACCGGGCCGGAGGCCGAGTGCAGCAGTCACTGGCCAGCCGGGTTCGCAACGCCGAGGAACGGCTGCGCCGCCTCCTCGCGGATCCGGTGCCGGCGCCACCGCGACCGTTGCGGTTCGCTCCCGCCCTGCGGGCTGGGCGGGAGCAGGGCACCGTGCTCGACGCTACCGACGTCGCGGTCCGCGGCAGGCTCGATCGGCTGAGTGTCGAAGTGTCCGTGGGTGATCGCCTGCTGATCACCGGCCCGAACGGGGCCGGTAAGAGCACTCTGCTGCGCGTCCTGGCCGGGCGGCTCGCGCCGGACAACGGCACCGTCACCCGCAACGGCCGGATCGGCTACCTCGCGCAGGAGCCGCGCTTCGCCGAGCCGGAGGACACGCTGCTGACTGCCTTCGCCCGCGGTCGCACGGGACAAACGGACGAGCATGCCGAACAACTGCTGGCACTGGGCCTGTTCGATCACGCGCAGTTCACGACACGCGTCGCGAAGCTCTCCACCGGACAGCGGCAGCGCCTGGCCTTGGCGCGGTTGGTGACCGATCCGGTCGACGTGCTGCTGCTCGACGAGCCCACCAACCACCTGTCACCAGGCCTGGCCGAGGAATTGGAAACCGCCCTGGCCAACTACCGTGGCGCCCTGGTGATCGTCAGCCACGACCGCCGGCTCCGAACCCGCTGGCGCGGCACACACCTCGCCCTGCGGGCGTCAGCAACCGTCTGACCGCCGCAACCCGATCATCCACGCACCGAAGGAGATTCGCTGTGCCCAACGATTCGATTCCCGCCGACCCGACCGTGCTGCATCCGATGCCCGGCCAGCCGCGAGTGGTGCTGCTGAAGCCGCTGATCACCTCGCCCCTGATCGACGTGGGGGAGTACTCCTACTACGACGACCCGGACGATCCGACCGCGTTCGAAACCCGGAATGTCCTGTACCACTACGGTCCCGAGAAGCTGGTCATCGGAAAGTTCTGTGCTCTGGGCACCGGCGTTCGGTTCATCATGAACGGCGCCAATCACCGCATGGACGGTCCCTCGACCTTCCCCTTCCCCACCATGGGCGGCTCCTGGTCGAACCACTTCGACCTGCTCACCGGCTTGCCGAGTCGAGGCGACACCATCGTCGGCAACGACGTCTGGTTCGGCAACGGCACGACGGTGATGCCCGGCGTGCGAATCGGCCACGGCGCGATCATCAGCACCGGATCCGTGGTCACCGGCGACGTACCCGACTACGGCATCGTCGGCGGCAACCCGGCCCGCCTCATCCGAACTCGCTTCACGGACCGGGACATCGCCCGCCTGCTGGCGGTGGCGTGGTGGGACTGGCCCGCCGAGCACATCACCGAACACGTGCCGGCGATCATGTCGGGCAGCATCGCCGATCTCGAAGCCGCCGCCGCGGACCTGAACCGAGGGAGACCGTAATGCCTTCTCGCCCAATCCATATCGCCATGGTCGGCGTTCCCGTTGTCAGCCATGTGCTGCCGAGCCTGGAGATCATCCGTGAGCTGGTGGGCCGCGGTCATCGCGTCACCTACGCCAACGACCCGGTGGTGGCCGACCTGATCACCGGCGCCGGCGCCGAACTGGTGCCGTGTACCTCGACGCTGCCGGTCGCCGGCAACAACTGGCCCGACGAGCCCGTCGCGGCCATGAACCTGTTCCTCGACAACGCCGTGCACGGGCTCCCGCAGCTGCGCGCGGCCTACGACGACGACCCTGCCGACCTCTACCTGTACGACATCGGCGCTTACGCGGGACGGGCGATCGCCGAAACGCAGAGCCGCCCGATGATCCAGCTGTCGCCTTCTTTCGTGGCGTGGAAAGGCTACGACCAGGAGGTGGGCGCACACCTGCGACAGCTGCCGGGCGCCGACGCCTACCGGGCGAGGTTCGCCCGGTGGCTCGTCGACATCGGCGCGGCCACCACCGATGTCGACGACTTTTCCGGCCTGCCCGACCGCGCCCTGGCGCTGATACCCAAGGCGATGCAACCCCACGCCGACCAAGTCGACTCCGGCACAGTGACATTCGTCGGACCCTGCTTCGAAACCCGGAAACAACAACAGGATTGGGTCCGCCCCGCGGCAGCGCAGCAGATCCTGCTGATCTCCCTCGGCTCGGCCTACACCCACCGGCCGGAGTTCTACCGCCAATGCCTGCGCGCCTACGGCAATCTGCCCGGCTGGCACGTGGTGCTGCAGATCGGCAAGCACACCGACCCACAGGAACTCGGCGAGATCCCCGCCAATGTCGAAGTGCGCTCCTGGGTCCCGCAGCGGGCGATCCTGGAACAGGCCGACGCCTTCGTCACCCATGCCGGGATGGGCGGCTGCGGCGAAGGACTGCTGTCCGGTGTCCCGATGATCGCCGTGCCACAGGGCGCCGAGCAGTTCATGAACGCGGACCGGCTCGTCGAGCTGGGTGTGGCCCGCCGCATCGACACCCAGGCCGCTGACGCGCAGAACCTGCGGGAGGCGCTGATAGCCCTGGTCGGCGATCCCGAGGTGGCCCGGCGTCTGGCGCGGTTGCGCGCCGACGCGCACGCGGAAGGCGGCACCGTGCGCGCCGCTGACTTCATCGAAAGCGCGCTGAACCGGGCCCGGCTATCGGCTCAGCGGTGCCCGCCGGAGTGATCGTGGGAGCAGGTGTCGGTGCGGCGGCCGGTGGCGGCGGCCTGCCCGGCGCCGTGGCCTTCGAGGGCCGCGAACGGTCCGCATTGGTGGGCCGCGATCCAGACGTGGACCATCGGGTTGCCTGCGCCGGGGTTGATCGAGTTGGGTGGGCAGTTGCCCTGGGCGTCGGTGACTCCGGCGACTTGGGGACCGTCGGCGCCGGTCTTCCAGCAGAGGTTGTCGTGTACGTGCCACTGCATCAGGGGTCCGGCGTAGTCCAGCAGTTCGGTGTCGTCGATCTTCTTGCCCTTGGCGATGTACATCGCCGAGACCAGGGTCCGGTCGGTGCCCTCGACCCGGTAGACCAGTGACTCCGGGTAGGTGGGGTCGAGGAATCGGTCGTCGCGGATGTAGCCGAAGTTGATGAAGTGCTCGTAACCGGTGGACGCGTCGCCGATGGATCGAAAGCCCAGTGCGCCAATGGAATTGACATCGGCGAAGGCGGGCAGCCGGTCGAGCGTGCTGCGAATCAGGGCGGTCGCGCGCTGCTCCTGCGCGGCGGTCACCCCCGGCACGCCGGAGACATCGATCGCGGCAGCGGGGTCCCACGGCCGCGGCCACGCGGTGCCGGTCTCGTGGTCGGAGTGGTCGCCGCCGGCGGCATGGGTGTGCTCGCCGCCGTCGTGGCTGTGCACATGTCCGGCGCCGCCGAGCATCGCCGCGACGGCCAGGACACCGGCCAGACCGGCGGCCGTCGCGGTCGGCGCCGTGGGCAAGGTCGCCCCGGGGCGCACCAAAGCGACAGCCGCACCGGCGATCGCGAGCAGCCCCAGCGCCGCGCACGTGCTGTCGAGGAACTGCGGCGCCTCCGCCGTGCCGAGCCCGTCGGGCCACGGCAGCCCCGCGAACCGGGTGTAACCCCAGATCGCCACCGCGACGAGGTTCACCCCGATCACGATGACCGGCACAGCTTTTCGCGTGCTCACCGACGCCAGCAGCCCGGCCGCGCACTGTGCCCCCGCGAGCACGATTATCAGCCGGGCGAGGGTGGCGTGCTCGGTGTGCAGTCCCGCCGCGAACAGGTGCAACGCACCCGCCCCGACCGACGCCACACCACCGAACAGCAGGTACCCGTTGCGCCCAGCAGCCATCTTCGCTCTCCTTCGTTCGCCCTGGACGCTACTGGGCCGGGCCGAGTCGCGCGCCCGTGACTTGTGAGAGATCTCTGTGGGTTTCGAAGACAGCCTGTGGCGACCGCGCCTGGGGGCCGGACAGCAGCGGCCGAGGCAAGATATTCGAATGGCAGAAGAAACTCTCCGCGCGTTCGACGCGGTTGTCGCACGCGCCAACCCTCCGGTGTGGGTCGTGACAGTCGTGGCGGGGGAACAGCGGGCCGGATGTCTGGTCGGCTTCGCCAGCCAGGTCAGCATCGAGCCGCGCCAGTTCCTCGTCGGACTGTCCACCGCCAACCACACTTTCGACATCGCCGGCGGTGCGAAATACCTGGCGGTGCACCTGCTCGACGGCGCGGACACCGCACTGGCACAACTCTTCGGCGGCGAAACCGGCACCGACCTCGACAAGTTCGACCACTGCGAATGGACTCCCGGCCCGCATGGCCTGCCGATCTTGACCGGCGCAGCCGGCTGGTTCACCGGTGCGATCATCGAACGCATCGAATTCGGCGACCATGTCGGCCATCTGCTGACCCCCACGGCCGCCTCCGCGCCACCCGAGGACCGCAGCGGTCTGCACTACCGCAGCGTCGCCGAAATCGAACCCGGCCACGAAGCAGGCTAAATCGCGCCTGGTCCTCGCAGCGCGAGCTGCCCGTCTTCAAGATCATCAGGACTTGGTGGCGGTATTGCCCGAGTCGATCCACCACCAGTGCCTGATGATCTTGTTTTCAAGGGGTGGGGTTACCCGTTGTATTTGCTGACTACGTCGAGGACCCAGACGATGCCGAAGGGGTCGCGCAGCATGCCGTAGGCGTGGGCCCAGCCTGCCGGGCCCAGGGGGATCACGACCGTTGCGTCGGCGGCGAGCTGGTTCCAGTAGGCAGTAACTTCCTCGACGGTTTCGCCGCGCAGGGAGACGAAGAACGAGTTCTCGCCCTGGTCGTAGGGCAGGGGTGTGGGCACGTCGTAGGCCATGACGTGGAAGCCGTTGTCGGCGCGCACCTGGCCCCACATCACCTGGTCGGGGGCCTCCCCGAGGTTCCCGGCGTCCGCGTAGGTGACGACGGCGAGGTCGCCGCCGAATACGGAGTGGTAGAACTCCAGCGCCGCTCGGGCGTCGCCGCGGAAGTTCAGATGAGTTGTGGTCGTGACCGACATGGTGTGCTCCTTGCCTTCGAAGTGATGCCTGACAGAAGGAACAGTCGCAGGGGAAGAGGTCGGTTTCTGTCCTCTTCTCCGGGCAGAATGCGAAATATGCCGAAGACCTCAGCTCGACTGCTGGCGCTGCTTTCGTTGTTGCAGGCGCGACGGGATTGGCCGGGAGCGCTGCTGGCCGAACGGCTGGAGGTCAGCCCGCGCACCGTGCGCCGCGATATCGATCGGCTGCGGGAACTCGGCTACCCGATCGCGACGGCCAAAGGTCCGGACGGGGGCTACCGGCTCGGCGCGGGCACGAACCTGCCGCCGCTGCTGTTCGACGACGAGCAGGCCGTCGCCCTCGCTGTCGCGCTCCGGACCGCTGCGGCCACTGGCGCAGATGTCGCGGAAGCCGCGGTGCGTGCGCTGAATACGATCCGCCAGGTCATGCCCGCCCGGTTGCGGCACCGCGTCGACGCCCTCGACCTCACCGCCGTTCAGCAGCATCCGCAGGTCGAGCCGCAAGTACTTATGGCAGTCAGCGCTACCGTCCACGCTCGCGAAGTGCTGCGCTTCGACTACGGCGCGGCGGTGCGCCGGGTGCAGCCGCACCATCTCGTAATCCGCGGCGGGCGTTGGTATCTCGTCGCCTGGGACCTCGACCGCGAGGACTGGCGCACCTTCCGCGTCGACCGGATAACTCCGCGCACTCCGACCGGCCCCCGTTTCACGCCACGTGCGGTTCCCGGCGGCGATGTCGCCGCTTTCGCCGCGGCCCGATTCCGTGGTGTTGACGGTGGCGATGACTGGCCGTGCCGCGGCGAAGTGATCCTGAGCTTGCCCGCCGCCGAGGTGGCACCGTTCATCGGGGACGGGACCGTCGAGGAACTCGGCCCGGATACCTGCCGATTGGTCATGGGCTCATGGTCCTGGCCGGGCCTGGCGGCTGCGATCGGCAGATTCGACAGCGACATCGAAATCATTGGCCCGCCCGAATTGCAGGGTGCCTTCGCGCATCTGGCCCGGCGCTACACCCAAGCAGCGACAAGCCTCTCCTGACCTGCCTGCGCGGCCGCTGCCGCCGGTGCGGCGCTCGAGGCGGGGCAAATTTCATGAGTAGAGTGCAGCCCGATGCCGCCCCGGTGTTCGAAGGAGCAGGGAATGATCGGTGCAAAGTCGGTGACGGGTGCGCTCTGCGCAGTCGCGGGAGTGCTTGCCGGAGTGTTCGGCGTGCCGGCGAACGCGCGGGCCCAGCCCAGTGCGAATCCTGTTCTGCTCGTGCATGGTTGGACCGCGGGCGGAGTGCTACCGGTCGCGGCCGACTGGTCCGACGCGCTCCGGTCGGCCCTAGAGGATGACGGCCGCCCGGTCTACGTCGTCGATCTCCCCGGTGAATTGAATATCCCGAACGCGGAAGCGATCGCACAGGTTGCCCGGCAGGCCTCGCGCGACCACGGCGGCGCGAAGGTCGACGTGGTGGGCCACAGCATGGGCGGCCTCTCTGCCCGCTACTTCGTGAAATACCTCGGCGGCCAAGACCTGACCGCGCACTATGTCTCCATCGGCACGGGCCAATACGGTTGGTACCCGACCTGTGTGCTCCCGCTCGACCTGGGCGGCGAAATGTGCCCGGCCAGTGGGTTTCTCGCCATTCTCAACGATGGCCTCGACACCCCCGGCGACGTCTCCTACACCACCCTGCGCACGCGCGCCGACGACGCGGGCCCCTTCCACACACCCATGGACAACCGTCCCCTCGAAGGGCGCTCCTGCGTGGCAACCGGCATCGACGGCGGCCCGCACGCCGACGAACCGAAGAACCCGACTGTCATCGCCGCGATCCTCGAAGCCCTGAACGATCGCTGCCCCGGCCTGGTCGTAGACGAAAAGGGGCCGCCCGCATAACGTTTCGCGTCTATTCGGTGCGCCGCAGCTTGACCACGACGTAGATCAGCGCGGCGAGCGCGGTCGCCGCCAGGAGCAGCAGACCCACCGCGTAGCTGCGGCCGGCCTCGTCGTAGGTGATGCCCATGATCAACGGTGGGAAGTAACCACCGAGACCGCCTGCCGCGGAGACGATTCCGGTGATGCTGCCGACGCTGGAGCTGGGCGAGCGCTGCGCCACCCAGGCGAATACGCCGCCGGTTCCGATCCCGAGGAACAGCGCCAACGTGATGAAGGTGACCGCCGACCAGACGTCGGCGGGCGGCTTGAACGAGGCCAGCACCGCCATCGCCGCGGTGCCGATCAGGGAGGTGGCCACGATGTACTTCGGCGCGATCCGGTCCGAGAGCGCACCGCCGATGGGACGGGCGATCACCGCGGCGAGAGCGAAGGCGGCGGTGCGGGTGCCGGCGTCGACGGCGGAGAATTCGTAGACGTTCTTGATGTAGGTCGGCAGATATGAACTGAAGGCGACGAAGCCGCCGAACACCACGGCGTAGAGGAACGACATCTCCCAGGTGACACCGAGTTTCATCGCGGCGCGCAGTTTGGGCAGCACCGGGTCGGTGTTCGGGGTGAACTCCGGCGAGTTCCGCAGGAACAGGATGCACAGCAGCGCGGTCACCGCGAGCGCGCCCGCCACGATCAGGTGGGTCGGCAGCACCCCGAACCAGCCGACGAAGCGCGGTGTGAAGAACGCGGACACCGCCGTGCCGACCATGCCCGCTCCGAACACGCCGGTCGCAAAGCCGCGCCGCGCCGGCACGTACCAGGAATTCGCGAACGGAATACCGACGGCGAAGATCGTGCCGGGGATGCCGAGCAGGAAGGCGAACACCAGCATCAGCGGATAGGACTCGACGCTGCCCGCGATGCCGACCGCGACGACGGGCACGATCGAGGCCAGCGAGACCCCGATGAACATCGTGCGGCCACCGAGCCGGTCGGTGAGCGCGCCCGAGGCGATCCGGCCCAGCGAGCCGACCAGGATCGGCATCGCCACCATCAGGGAGGCCTGCGTGCTACTCAGGTCCATCGTGTCGGCGTAGCGGGGCGAGAGCGGGCCGATGAGGTTCCACGCCCAGAAGTTGATCGCCGAAACCCAGGTCGCAAGGGCCAGGTTGAGGGTCGGGGACCCGGTGCGTACCGCTGTCTGTAGCGAGGTCACTCGATCAGGAAACCACAGACACCAGCCGCTGAGGCAGTAACACGCAACAGTTGAGCAACCTTCAGCCGATGCTGAATGGCTGACCCCACAGCAGCACGTTCCCGATGAAGTTGGTGCTGCCGATCTCGGCCGCCACGAAGGCTCGGGCCTGCGCGTATCCGCCGCAGCCGTCCACCGAGAAGGTCTCGTCGATCCAGGTCACGCTGGTGTGCGGTCCTGGCACCTTGTTGTAGCGCTTGTGTGATTCCTGGCCGTAATCGTCGGGCATTTCCAGATCCAGCATCAGACGAGCTACCGCTTTGCCGGGGCCGAAGGTGATTCCGGTGCCGATAGCCTCGGCCGGCGCCACCGACCACGCGCCTTGCGCGCCCTGGGACGCGGTCGCGGTTTCGTTGCCGCTCTCGGTGATCCCGGCGATATCCACCTGACAGCCGACGATGTAACCGGGACTGAGCTTGATCGTCGCGGTCGAGGCGCTCGGGCCCGCGAGATCCACACTCGCGCGGGCGGTTACCCACACATTGCGATGCACCGGTGTCGCGCCCATCGATCCGCTGATCTTGGCCGACTCCGAGTCGAGGCTAAGGGTCGCGGTGGTTCCGTCGGCCAGTTCACGCGTGATCGTTCCGCCGGGCAGCGGTACGAAGGTGTCGGCGGTGGCCACCACCGTCTGACCGATCCCGAATGCTGTCGCGGCCAGTGCCGTTCCGAGAATCTTGCCGAACATGCGATCCCTTCCTTCGGAGCGGACCGTCAGCCGAGGCTGAACGGCTGGCCGTAGAGAGTGGCCTTCACGTATTCGGTGCCGATGATCTCCACCACGGAGGCCTGGCGTGCCTGAGCCTGACCGGCGCAGCCCTGAACCTCCATCGGCACGTCCTGGTAGTTGATCGTGTAGGTGCCGCTCTTGGGTAGATCGATGTTGTTGATCGCGACCCACTGCACCTGACCTGGGGACAGCGGAAAGCTGAACCCGCCGACGATGGTCGGGGTCGCGCTGAGCGTGAATGCCGAATTCAGACTCAGCTGGCTCAACCCCACCTGACAGCCGACGATGTAGCCGACGGTGAGGTTGGACGCGCCGTGCGTGCCCGAGTTGTTGGTACCGGGGAAGTTCTTGGGTCCGTTGTTGGGCCCCACGACGCCGTCGGGTGTCTCCACCTCGGTCGTCACGTCACCGGACACCCACGAGCTGCGGCCCGCGCCGTTGGCTGCGAGGGAGGACGAAATGATCGCGCGCTCACCGCGACTCGTGATTTTCACCCCTGGGCCCTCGATATGGCCGTCCGGCAACGGCACCACGACATCCGCGGCCGCCCCACCTGGTAGCGCGACGAGCCCGATGCTCACGGCGACGGCGGTCACCGCCCACTTTCCGATCCGACTTCTAACCATTCACCCCTCGCTCATCGTCGCGAGGCCGCACTCCTCCGAACCTGAGGGCGACCGCGCTGCGCCAACATTCACTGAGGTAAAGCCTGGAAGGTGCCGTGACAGCCGGGAAAACGCGAACCAGTCGGCGTCGGCGAGGGAATCTAACCACAGATCCGCGAGCCGCTGCGTTTGCCCCGCTCCACCGTCTTCCTACTCGCGCGAAGCAGTCAGGGCCCCGGAAGGGCAGGCGTCCAAGGCTTCCCGCACGGCCGGGTGATGGCGCTGTGGGCTCGGGTCGAGCAATCGCACGCGGCCGTCGTTGTCGTCCTGATCGAAGACCTGCGGTGCGAGGAGGGTGCACATGCCGGCGCCGATACAGCGTTCCCGGTCCGCTGAGATTCGCATGGGGATGATCTCCTTTCGTGACTGCCCGGCCTTACCAGGTGACCGGAAGTTCGTGTACGCCATAGATATTCATGTCGGTGCGGAGCCGCACCTCCCCGGCGGGGACGGCGAGTTCGAGGGTCGGGAAGCGGCGGAGCAGTCCTTCGAAACCGGCGCGCATTTCGATGCGGGCCAGTTGCTGGCCGAGGCAGGTGTGGATGCCGTGGCCGAAGGCGAGGCGGCCGCGGGATTCGCGGCGGATGTCGAGGGTGTCGGGGTTGTCGAAGCGCTGGGGGTCGTGGTTGGCGGCCAGTAGGGAGACGACGACGGTCGATCCCTCGGTGATCAGTTCGCCGCCGAGTTCGATGTCTTCGGTGGCGTAGCGGTAAAAGATGTCGGCGACCGACAGATAGCGCAGGAGTTCCTCGACGGCGTCCGGCATCAGTTCCGTATTCGCGCGCAGGTCGGCTAGCTGTTCGGGGTGCTCCAGCAGCGCGAAAGTGCCCAGCGCCAGCATGTTCGCGGTGGTTTCGTGCCCGGCGAGCAGGAGCAGGAAGGCTATGCCGACCAGTTCCTCGATGCTGAGGTCCTCGTCGCGGGCCAGGTCGGAGAGCAGGTCGTCGCCGGGTTCGGCGCGCTGGCGTGTGACGAGTTCGGCGAGGTAGGTGTTCATCGCGATGAGCGCGGCCATCTTCTCCTCCAGCGTCTGGTCGCGGACCAGGAACTGGGCGGAGTTGACCTGGAAGGTCTCCCGGTCCGCGTAAGGGACACCGAGCATTTCGCAGATCACCAGCGAGGGCACCGGCAGCGCGAACGCCTTGACCAGGTCGACCGGCGGGGCCATCGTCGCCATCTCGTCCAGCTGACGTTCGACGATATCGATGATGTGGTCTTCGAGCTGCTTCATCCGCCGGACGGTGAAGGCGCCGGTGAGCTTGCGCCGCAGCCGGGTGTGGTCCGGCGGGTCCATGGCGATGAACACGCCGGGCATCTGCGGGGACGGTTCGGTCTGGACGGGCATGCCGGGGGTTTCGAACGGCACGTGGATGATTCCGAGGTCCTGGCGGGAGCTGAACCGGGTGTCGGCCATCAACTGGCGGACCGCGTCGTAGCCGGTGACGAGCCAGCCCTGGTGCCCGCTCGGGAAGGCCATCGGGCTGACCGGGCGGACCCCGCGCAGCTCGGTGATCTCGCGGGGCGGGTCGAAGGGACCGGCGTTGCGTTCCATGGGCAAGCCCTGGATGGGATCCGTCTGGGTCATCGGATTTCCTTTCGTGGCGGTTGTTGTGACGACAATCGCTGGGGGACCTGACACGGGCCTGTCACGGCCCTGACACCAGTGGTTGTGCCGCTGTCGGCGGTCGGAGGTGGTCGCGCACGCATGGCAAGATCGGCCAGGTGCAAATCGGGATTCTCGGACCATTCGAAGTCCGCACGGAGGACGGCGTTTTCGCCGACGTGCCGGGCGCGCGGTTGCGTGGGCTGCTGGTAGCCCTCGCTCTCGAGCCAGGTCACCCGGTCCCCAAAGCGACGCTCATCGACTGGATTTGGGGTGAGAACCCGCCCGCCGACGCGGCGAATTCCTTGCACCGCTTGGTTTCCCGGCTGCGCAAGGCGCTGCCGGAGGGGTCGGTCGAGGGGCAGACCGACGGCTACCGCTTGCGGGTGGAACCCGACGCCGTCGATGCCGTGCGGTTCGAACGCCTGCTCGCCCAAGCCCGCAACGAGGACGATCCGCAGGCGGTGGGTCGACTACGCGAGGCGCTCGCGCTGTGGCGTGGAGCGGCCATGCAGGATGTCGGCCTGCAGGAAAGCGGGGCGTTCGAGGCGGCGGTCACCCGGCTCGAAGGGTTACGCCTGACCGCTCTGGAAGGCCGGTTCGACGCGGAAGTCGACCTCGGCCACGGCGCGGAAATCGTCACGGAACTGACCGATCTGGTGGCCGCGCATCCGATGCGGGAACGGCTCGTCGCCGCGCTGATGCGCGCCCTGGTCGCGACCGGCCGCGACACCGAGGCACTGCGCGTATACGAGCGCACGCGCGAAACCCTGGCCGACGAGCTCGGCGTCGACCCGTCACCGGAGTTGTCCGCACTGCACGTCGCACTGCTGCGCGGCGAATTGGGGCGTAAACAGGAGCCCCGCAAGACCAATCTGCGCGCCGAGCTCACCAGCTACATCGGGAAAGACGCCGATGTCGCCGCGGTCCGCGACCTCATCACCGGCCATCGGCTCACCACTCTGATCGGGCCGGGCGGCTCGGGCAAGACCAGGCTTTCCACCGAAACCGCCCGCACGCTGCTCAATGACCTGCCGGACGGTGCGTGGGTGGTCGAACTCGCGGCCATCGGCGCCGATGGTGATGTCGCGCAGGCGACACTCGCCGCGCTCAAACTGCGCGATGCGCTGCTCGGCGAAGCACCGGACGCGGAGCCGACAGACCGGGTCGTCGCCGCGCTCCGCGACCGTTCGATGCTGTTGATCCTGGACAACTGCGAGCACGTGATCGAGTCCGCTGCGGCTTTCGCCCATCGCGTGCTCGGCGAGTGCCGTCGAATGCGGATCCTCGCGACAAGCCGTGAGCCCCTGGGCATTACCGGCGAAGCCCTGTGGCCGGTCGCGCCACTGGCCCTGCCCGGCGAAGACGCCGACCCCGCTGCGATCGAGTCCGCGCCCGCCATCCAGTTGCTGCTCGATCGAGGCGGCGCGGTACGCAAAGACCTCGTGACCGAAGCCGCCCCCATGGCGACCCTGGCGCGCGTCTGCCGCGCGCTGGACGGGATGCCGCTGGCGATCGAACTCGCCGCGGCCCGGCTGCGCACCATGTCCCTCGATCAGCTAGCGCACCGGCTCGACGACCGGTTCCGGCTGTTGACCGGCGGCAGCCGTGCCGCGCTGCCCCGGCACCGGACCTTGCGCGCGGTGGTCGACTGGAGCTGGGAGCTGCTCTCCGACGCCGAACGGGTTGTCCTGCGCAGGCTTTCGGTGTTCTCGGGCGGGGCGAGCCTGGAAGCGGCCGAGCACGTCTGTGCGGGCCCGGGAGGCGGGAAGAGCGTGGAGGTCGAGGCGTACGAGGTACTCGAACTGCTCACCGCGCTCACCGAGAAGTCATTGGTCGTCACCGCGGGCGACGCGGCACCGCGTTACCGAATGCTCGGCACCATCAAGGAATACGCCCAACAGCGTCTCGCCGAAGCGGAGGAGACCGAGCTGATGCGCCGGGCGCACCTCGCGTACTTCACCGAACTCGCCGAAACCGCGGAACCGCAGCTGCGTCGCGCCGAGCAACTGATGTGGCTCGCCACGCTGGAGGCCGAGCACGACAATATCAGCACCGCGATGCGCGGTGTGCTCGCAGCCGGCGAAGCGGACGGCGCGATCCGGCTCGCCGCGGCCGCCGGCTGGTACTGGTGGCTGGCCGGACACAAGACCGTAGGCAGCGAACTGATCACGGCGGCCGTCGCCCTGCCCGGCGAATCGGCCGACGAGGCCCGGGCCGTGGTGTACGGCCTGGTCGTGCAGTTCATGACCTCCGGACAGCAGGCGGACCAGCATTACGCCGCGGAGTGGATCCACAGGACGTACGAACTCAGCCAGCGAGTGCAGGGCCGGCACCCGGCGCTGCGGGTCGCCGCCCCGCTGGAACGCATGGTGCAGGATCCGGAAGGGTTTCTGCCCGCGTGGGAAGCGCTGCTGACCGACCAGGACCCCTGGGTCCGGGCGCTGGCCCGGCTGCACCTGGGCAAACTGCGGATCCAGCTCGGCCACGGCGGCCCGGAGGTGGAGACCTACCTCGAGACCGCGCTCGCCGAGTTCCGCGCGATCGGGGACCGGTGGGGCATCTCGTTCGCGCAGACCGAACTGGCGAATCGAATCGCCATGCGCGGTGAGTTCGCCGCCGCGTGCGCGCACTACGAGCAGGCGATCGCGGTCGTCACCGAGATCGGCGCCATCGAGGATGTCGTGCCGATGCGGTCCCGGCAGGCCCAGTTGTATTGGCTGCTGGGCGATTCGGAGGCGAGCGCGGCCGCGCTGGCGGAGGCGCAGCGGTCCGCGGAGCGAGTCGCCTGGCCGACCGCGCTGGCGGAGCTGGCGCTGTCGAAAGCCGAGCTCGCGCGCTGGCGCGGCGATGCCGAGCAGGCGCGCCGTCAGATCGACGTCGCGACAGCGCTGTTGGGCGAGGACGCCGAGCAGCCGACCGTGCGCGGAATGCGGGAAGACCTACTCGGATACCTGGCCGAGGATGTCGGCGCCTCCCGGGCACACCGCGTCGCGGCCTTCCAGGCCGCTACCGAGGCGGGTCATCCCCTCCTCCTCGCCCGGGTGCTCGTCGGCATCGCGGATCTCGCACTGCGCGTCGACCAGGACGAGCAGGCGGCACGACTGCTCGCGGCGAGTGCCGTCCTGCGCGGCATGCCCGAGCAGTCGTATCCCGATGGGGCGCGGATCGAGCAGGCGACGCGAAATCGCCTCGGCGACACGAGGTTCACCGAGGCGACTGCCGAGGGGGCGCAGGCGAGCTGGCAGGAGTTGGTCTCGGTCACGCTCGCTTCGTGAACGTGGCCGACGCCCACAGGTATCCGACGACGGCGATCCCCGCACACCAGGCGACGGCGGCGACCGCGTTGCCGGTTTCCGGCGCGCCACTGAGCAATCCGCGCATGGTTTCGATGATCGGGGTGAACGGCTGGTACTCCGCGAACTGCCGCAGCCCCGGCCCCATCTTCTCCGCCGGAACGATCGCGCTGCTGAAGAACGGCAGCATCACCAGCGGCACGGCGGCCATACCCGCGGTTTCCGGCGACTTGGCCGCCAATCCCAAAGCGACCGTGAACCATCCGGCCGCGAAACCCAGCAGCACAACGATGCCGGCCACACCGAGCCAGTCCAGCAAACTCGCCGCCGGGTCGAATCCCAGCAGAAAGGCCACTCCGATCAGGGCGACGATGGCGATCACGTTGGTGAGCACACTGGCGACGACGTGGCCGGTCAGCACCGCGCCCCGGGAGACGTCCATGACCTTGAACCGGTTGATGATGCCCTTGGTCATGTCGGAGTTCACCGCCGTCGCGGTGCCGCCCAGCCCGTAGCAGACGGCCAGCAGGATCAGGCCCGGCGTCGCGTAGTCGATGTAGTCGACACCGACGTTGAACGCGTCGCCGAACATGTACACGAACATCAGCATGATGATGATCGGCATCAGGACCGCGTTGAACACCGAGGTCGGGTTCCGGGCGATGTGCTTGAAGTTGCGGCGCAACATGACAACTGCGGGGGACTTGGCGCTCATTTCACTACTGCTTCCGTGGCGTGGCCCGTCAGGGCGAGGAAAACGTCGTCGAGGTCGGGGGTGTGGACGGAGAACTCTTCGGCGGCGAGCCCGTGCTCGTCGAGCCGATCCAGCAGGGCGCGAAGCGATTTCGTGCCGCCGTCGCTGGGCACGCGCAGGGTCAGGGTTTCTTCGTCCCAGGTGGTGTCGGGGAACAGTCGCGCGGCGGCGCCCAGTTCGACGCCCTCGGTGAACCGGAGCCGGACGTGCGTCCCTGGGATCTGGCGCTTGAGTTCGCCGGGCGTGCCCTGGGCGACCAGCCGTCCCTGGTCGAGCACCGCGATCTGGTCGGCGAGCTGATCGGCTTCCTCGAGGTACTGGGTGGTGAGGAAGATGGTGACGCCGTCGTCGACCAGGTCTTGGATGATCGACCACATGGTGCGGCGGCTGCGCGGGTCCAGTCCGGTCGTCGGCTCGTCCAGGAAGATGATCCGCGGGTTGCCCACCAGCGTCATCGCCAAGTCGAGCTTGCGGCGCATACCGCCGGAGTAGGTCGACGCGGACTTGCCCGCGGCCGCCGCCAGGTCGAAGCGTTCCAGCAGGTCCGCGATCGTCCGCTTGCCGGCGGCGGCAGAGATCCCGTGCAGGTCCGCCATCAGTTGCAGGTTCTCCTGCCCGGTCAGCAGCTCGTCCACCGCCGCGAATTGGCCGGTGACCCCGATCGCCGCGCGCACCGCCTTGGCCTCGGTGGCGAGATCGTGGCCGGCGACGAGTGCGGTCCCACCGTCGGCCTTCAGCAACGTGCTCAGCACGTTCACCGTCGTCGTCTTGCCGGCGCCGTTCGGGCCGAGCAGGGAAAAGATCGTTCCCGCACGGACATTCAGATCGATGCCGGCGAGCACGACCTTGTCCCCGTATGTCTTGCGCAGTCCGGAGACCGCGATCGCTGAATCTGTCATGGGTCAAACCATCGGCGTCCGGCCTGACACCCACCTGTCACGCACCTGTCACGACCGTGTTCGGGGCCGGGGTGCGCGGTGGCGGAGCCGTGTCAGGACGGCAGGCGATCGTGGTTCTCGTCGAACACCACACCAGAAGGAGTCCAGCCATGCCTACTTTCCAGACGCCGGGACCGATCGCCGTCGCCATCGACGTACCCTCCGGGAACGTGCAGGTCATCGCCTCGGATCGGACTGATACCAGCGTCGAGGTCCGCCCGAGTTTTCCGGCCAAGAAGGCGGATGTGCGCGCCGCCGAGCAGGTCCAGGTCGATTTCTCCGCCGGAACCCTGACCGTGACGCTGCCGAAGGCGTGGCGCCTCTATGGCCCGCTGAGCGGTAACCCGTCGATCGAGGTTATCGTCGAGGTGCCGATCGGCTCCCGGCTGAAAGCCGTCGCGGCGGTAGGTCGTTTGCTGGTCACCGGCGAATTCGGCGAGTGTGACCTGGAGATCGCCGCCGGCGACATCATCGTCGATCGCCCGCACGGGTCGGTGACCGCGAAAACCGCCAAGGGCGACATCCGAATCGGCGAAGCCGCGCGCGGAACCCTGCGGCTCGCAACGTCTTACGGCGAACTCGAGGTCGGCATCCGCCCGGGCAGCGCGGCGCGGGTGGAAACCAACGCCCAATACGGCACCGTGCAGAATCTGATGGAACCGGTCGGCCAGGCGCCCGCCGAAACAGTGCAGGTGTTCGCCCGTAACTCCTACGGCAACATCATCATCCGGCACACCAACGCCGCCTGAATCCGTCCAGGGAAGCTACTCCGTGAACAGCGCCACGAAGAGCATCGCTGTGCCGAGGAACAGGATTGTGGTCGCGATCGCCGTAATCCGCCGCGGCACAACGTAAGGCAGCGTGACCGCCGTGATCGCCGCGGCGGGAACGGAGAGCACGGTGCTGAAGATCAGCCGGTAACCGTGTGGGTCGGTGGCGGGATCGGTCGATATCCGGGAGCTGAGCACGTTGAACGCGCACAGTCCCCAGAACATGCAGGTGACGAGGCACACGATGCCGATCGTTATCCGCAGCACCCACCAGGTGCGCCCGCGTGCCCGCCATTCAGTTCGGTCCACAGTCCCATCCTCGCGGAAATGCGTCGAGTCTGGCGGGTCAGCTGCCGTATGCCTTGACAGGAATATTCCGCTCAAGGCATGATCGGTGGCGTGGCACGTGACGTCTTCGAGGTTCTCGCCGATCCCACCCGGCGGCGGATCCTCGACCTCCTGCGAGAAGGGGAGCGCACCGTCGGTGATCTGGCCGGTGCGCTCGGTACCGCGCAGCCCAATGTGTCGAAGCATCTGAAGATGCTCGATACAGCGGCGCTGGTGCGAGTTCGAGTGGACGGCCCGCGCCGGCACTACGGGCTCGCCCTGGACCGGCTGCGGGAGATCGACATGTGGCTGGCGCCGTTCCGCGAGATCTGGGCCGACCGGCTCGACGGACTCGAGCGCTATCTCGACACCCTGCCCGACGACCCCGAGGAGTGACATGACCGGAGTAAACCAGCGGCTCGGCGAGGTCCTGCGCGACGGCGAGCGCGTAGGCGTCCGCTACGAACGCGCACTCGCACACCCGCCCGCCAAAGTCTGGAGCGCGCTCACCGAATCCGAACACCTGCGGCACTGGTTCCCCGCCGACATCCTCGGCGAGCGCCGGGCCGGCGCGGAGATCCGCTTCCGGTTCTGGCCGGAGACGGTCGATTACGCCGACACCGAACTGGCGGAGGCCGGCGTCGACCTCGACGACCCGGAACTGCCCGGCCGGATCCTCACCTGGGACCCGCCCCGGATCTTCGAATTGCTCTGGGACGACGAACATTTGCGGTTCGAGATCGTCGCCGACGGGCCGGGCTCCCGACTGCTCAGCACAATCTGGTTCGGAAAACCCGGCCCGCACGGGCTCCCAGGAACCGCCGCCGGATACCACTTCTGCCTCGACGCCTTGGCCGACTCGCTCGACAACCAGCCGACCGCGCTGCCCGACCCCGAGGTGGTCGCGGAACTCGAGCGCCGCTACGCGGAGCTCATCGGTACGCCCTGACGCGTTTCCGCACCGTCGTCGACCCGGCCGAACTCGCCGAGATCAGCGCGGCGGCAGGTTGAGATCCCGGTTCATGGTGGGGATTTCGATGCTGATGGGCAGGCGGAGTTCGGCCAAGTAGATCAGGGCGGCTTGGCGGAGGAATTCGTCGAAGAGCCAGTAGGCCTCCGGGGCCAGCGGGACCACCGGGAGCAGACCCTCGCGGACCGCGATGAACGGGCCCCAGCTGAAGCGCAGCAAGGGATCCCAGACCGGTTCGCGCGGGATGGCCAGGCCGTCGGCGATGGGGTCGCCGAGCAGGAAGCGGGTGAACGACCCGAGCACCGGTTTGGTGAGGATGGCCAGGTCGAGCTGGGTGCCCAGGCGCAGGAGGCGGTCGGCGAGTTTCGCGCCTTCGGGAGTGGCGGCCAGGATGGGGTCGAGCACCTGGGCCGCTTGGGAATTGGCTTCGGGCCAGGTGGCGGGAATGTACTCGTCGCGGACGCCGAGCATGTGGGCGCAGACCTGCCAGGAGTGCAGGAACGCGTCGGATTCGTGGGCGGGGATCGGGACTCGCCACGCGGTGAGATGCTTCATCACGGTGGTGGGCAGGCTGTGCCAGGTGACCATGATGTCGTTCTGGCTGATCGGGATGTCCTCGTCGGCGACGTAGGCCCAGTGCGGGGATTGCGGCAGCAGGTGCCGGACCGCGGCGTGCACCAGCCGGGTCTTGACGCAGGTCACCACCATTTCCCCGTCGGGGGCGTAGGCGTTGTAGGTGCCGATGTCGTAACCGAGTTTCGCGGTTTTGGAGATGCGGTCCTTGAGGTCGTGGCCGCCCTTGGAGTAGTAGACCGCGCGGGCTTCCTTGGGAATGACGGTGCTCATCATGCCGCTGGCCAGCCCGTAGAGGACGCCGAGGTACAGTCCGCGCTTCTTGTTGAATTCGACTGCGGTGGCGAGCTTTCCCCGGTCGGTCCAGTGCGGGAGCTGGCGGGCGTATTCCATGAAGTCCCGCAATTCGGCCGGCAGACCCGCGGGCAGGGCCTGGCCGTTCCTGGTCCAGGTGCGCAGGAGTTCGTTGACCCGGGGGACTTCGCCGCGGTCGATGAGCCCGGCCACCACCGGATCGGCCTCGGCGTCCCACACCGCCAGGGGATCGGCGCCGGTTCCGTCGCCGGCGACCGAGCCCTGCGGGGACCACGTCCACGGTTCCGCCCGGGCGGGGGCGACTGCGGCCAGGGTGCCGAGTGCGCCCAGTGCGCCGCCCACTTTGAACGCGTTGCGTCTGCTGAAACTATCCATCGTCGCGACTCCTCATCGAGCTGAGCACTGCCGCGATCCGCGGAGCGTCTCTGTAAGCGAAGAATTGTTAGTAACTTAACTCGAGCGGATCGACCTGTCTGGCGTTTGCGAATTCTGCTCTGTACACCAGATATTCGCTGATCAGTGCGCGGCAAGGCGAATCGATCTTGAACAGTGCACCGCAAGAATGATTGGGCACTTAACTCACGGTTCGCCGCTCACTACGCCGGTCGTGCGGACACGCGCGATCAATGCACTCGCGGAATCGGCACACAGACGGCACTATTCGAGGCGATGCCGTACACACTCGCCGATGTCATGCCGTCCGTCGCCGCGTCCTTCGGTCTGGGCGGGCCCAATCCACTCGGTCTCGAACCGAACCGTGATGTCGTGGTGCTGCTGATCGATGGGCTGGGCGCCGAGCTGCTCGCACGGCACACCGATGTCGCCCCCACTTTGGCCGCGCACGTCACCCACACGCTGACCGCCGGATTTCCGGCCACCACCGCGACCAGCCTCGCCAGTCTCGCCCTGGGCGCGCCCTGCGCTACGCACGGCATCATCGGGTACTCCTTCGCCCTGCCCGACACCGGCAACCTGCGGTTGCTGAACTCGCTGACCTGGCGGCTGGACGCCGCGACGGGAGACGATGCGCGCGAACGGTTTCCGCCGGAAAGTGTGCAGCCGCGCGCCAGCCGACTACAGGATCTCGCCGCGAACGGGATAGACGTGCACTACGTGATTCCGGCGTTCCAGCGCGACTCGGGCCTGACCAGAGCCGTGTTCCGCGCGGCGGGCACCTTGCACCCCGCCAAGACCCTCGATGAGGTGCGAGCCGGAATCCTTTCTGTCACCGACCATTCCGGCACCGGATCGCGATTCGCCTACGCCTATTTCCCGGATCTCGATGCGACCGGCCACCTGTTCGGGCCCGAATCGGACCAGTGGCTGACGGTCCTGGGCCAGGTCGACGCCTTCGTCGCCGGTCTACTGACCGACCTACCGCCGACGTGCACGCTGCTCATCACCGGCGATCACGGAATGATCCACGCGGACAACGTGATCGACCTCGACGCGCAATCCCGGTTACATCGGGAAGTGCAGCTGATCGCGGGGGAGCCGCGGGTGCGCCACGTCTACCTCGAGCGTCCCGCGGCGCTGCCCGATGTGATAGCGGCATGGACCGCCGAATTGTCCACGCACGCAAGAGTGGTCAGCCGCGAGGAGGCCCTGGACGAGCACTGGTTCGGCCCGACCCTGCCGGAACCCGTCATCGCGAACCGCATCGGTGACCTGCTCGCCGTCGCCAAGGATCGGACCGTGCTCGTCTGCCCGGCCCGGGAACCCCTGGAATCGAACCTGATCGGCCACCACGGCGCCTGGACCTCCGACGAGCAGCTGGTCCCGCTGATCAGCAGCATCAAGACAGCGTCGTGATCCAGCGCCGGGTATCGGCCGGATCGATGACGTCGTCGAGTTCGAAGACGGCCGCGGCGTTGAGCGCTTTGCTGTTGGCGTAGGCGAGCTGCACCATCCACTCGAAAGTGCGCTGGCGTTCGGCGGGGTCCTCGATCGCTTCGAGCTGTTTGCGGAAGCCCAGGCGCACCGCGCCTTCCAAGCCCATGCCGCCGATTTCGCCGGTCGGCCAGGCGATTACGAAGCGCGGACTGCGGAAGGAACCCGCCGCCATCGCCTGCGCGCCCAAGCCGTAGCCCTTGCGCAGGACGACGGTGCCGAAGGGCACCGACAAAGCGGCGCTGTCGATGAACAGCCGGGCGAACTTGGTGACCGTCGCCTCCCGCTCGGCATCCGGTCCGACCATGAAACCTGGTGTGTCACACAGGGAGACGATCGGCAGGCCGTGCGCGTCACACAGGCGCAGGAATGCGCTGAGCTTCTCCGCCGCCGGTGCGTCGATCGCCCCGCCGAGGTGGTGCCCGTTGTTCGCGACGAGTCCGAAGGGGCGTCCCTCGACCCGGACGAGCGCGGTGACGACGCCGACTCCCCAGTCCGTCCGCAGTTCCAGCATCGAGTCCACATCGACGATGGCTGTGATCGCGGCCCGCACGTCGTAGGCGCGTAACCGGTTCTCCGGCACCACATGCCGGGCCAGCCGCGGGTCCGGCGCGGTCCAGTCGGCGACGCCGTCCTGGAAGTAGGACAGATAGCGCCGGGCGACCTCGACGGCGTGCGCCTCGTCGCGGGCGACCACGTGCACCACGCCGTTGCGCCGCTGCACCTCGATGGGACCGATGTCCTCGGGCGCGTATACGCCGAGCCCGCCGCCCTCGATCATCGCCGGTCCGCCCATGCCGATATTGGCGTCGGGGGTGGCGATCACGACATCGCAGATGCCCAGCAGTGCGGCATTCCCGGCGAAACAGCGACCGGAGGCGATGCCGATCAACGGCACCCGCCCCGACAGCGCGCCCATCGCGCGGAAGGTCGTCACCTCGAGACCGGACACGCCGGTGTAGTCGGTATCTCCGGGCCGCCCGCCGCCACCTTCGGTGAAGAACACGACCGGCAGCCGCTGCTCGTGCGCCAGCTCCAGCATCCGGTCGGTCTTGCAGTGGTTGCGCATCCCCTGGGTACCGGCGAGCACGGTGTAGTCGTAGGACAGCACCACCGCACGCCCGGAGTTGATCGTCGCGACACCGGCGATCAAGCCGTCGGCGGGTGTGTTCGCGATGAGGTCCGCATCGTTGCGGCGCTGCCGTTGCGCGGCGATCGCGAGTGCGCCGTACTCGCGAAAACTGCCGTCGTCGACCAGGTCGGCGATGTTCTCCCGGGCTGTGCGCCGGCCCAGCCGATGACGTTTGGCGACCGCCTCCGGGCGTGCGTCGTCCTGTCCGGCACGGTGGCGTTCGAGCACCTCGGCGAGGTCGGCGCGAATCGCGTCGAGGTCGATTGCGGTTGCCTCGGAGACGGTTTCGTCGTGGTCGGCTTGGGTCCAGGTGACCAGCAGCGCGTGCGGGTCGACGACCGCTCCGGCCTCGGCGAAGGCGCGCCGCACCAGCAGCGGCGTCTCGGCGCGCAGCACGTGCTGCATTTTCATCGCTTCGAGCACCGCGACCTCGCCACCGGCGGCGACGACGGTTCCCGGGGCGGCGATGCTGACGAGGGTGCCGCCCATGGGGGAGCGGAGCGCCTGTTCGTCGTCAAGAAGTACTGGTGCCGAAGCGGTTAGACGTGTGGAAGCCGCGTCAATCGGCATCGATACATAACCCGCGGCGTCCGCGATCAACTTCTCCGCATGCTGCTCGAACCACGAGGTAGATACCGGGCCGGTCGCGGCAAGTGCGTCCAGGATCGCTCGGAGCAGATGCGCGTTGCTGTCCACCCCGGCGATCACGGTTTCAGCCAGCGCATCCGAGCAGCGTTGCAGCGCAGCCGGATACGTGTGCCCTCGGGTGATCACCTTCGCCAGCAGCGAATCGAAGTGAGCGCCGATTCGAAGACCCGGACCCGCAGCGGTATCGACTCGAACACCCGCGCCGGTCGGTGCCGTGAAATGGGTGAGCGTCCCGGTGCTCGGCAGCATGTCACCGCCGGGCGTGACGAGTTCGGCGTTCACCCGGGCCTGGATCGCGAAACCGCGTGGTGTCGTGTCCGCGAGATCGAGGTCGTCCAGCGTGACACCCTGTGCGAGATCCAATTGCACGGCAACCAGATCCAGCCCCGTGGTCTCCTCGGTCACCGTGTGCTCGACCTGCAAACGGGGATTGACCTCCAGGAACCATGCCGCGTCAGCGCTGACGAGGAATTCGACGGTGGCGAGTCCGCGATAGCCGACCGACTCCGCGATTCGGACAGCATCACTATGCAGCTGATCCCGCAGTGCGGCAGGCAGATTAGGCGCCGGAGCGATCTCGATCAGCTTCTGCCGGCGGCGCTGCACACTGCAATCCCGATCACCGGCCGCGACCGCGCGCGTGCCGTCCCCGATCACCTGAACCTCGATGTGCCGGGCGTCCGGTGCGAGCGCCTCCGCGTAGAGGGTGCCGTCGCCGAAACTCGCGAGCGCCTCCGATCGGCAACGCTCATACGCGTCCGCCAATTCACCGGATTCCCGGACGACCCGCTGGCCACGTCCGCCGCCACCGTGCGCCGCCTTGATCATCACGCCCTGCGGGTGCTCGGCCAGCAACGCTTCGATCGCGGGCAGTGCCGCGTCGGCGGCGGTTGCCGCCAAGACCGGCAGTCCCGCGTCGAGGGCCGCGTGCCGGGCCGCGAGTTTGTCGCCGAAGATCCGCAGCGCGTCCGGATCCGGACCGACGAAGACCAGCCCCGCCGCCGCGCAAGCCGCGGCGAAATCGGCGTTCTCGCTGAGGAATCCGTACCCCGGGTGTACGAGCGCTCCTACCCCGGCCGATCCCGCCGCGTCGACCACGGCTGCCACATCCAGGTATGCCGCGGCACCCGTCCCCGGCAACAGCACCACCTCGTCGGCGAGCCGGGCGGGCAGCGCCGAGCTCTCCTCCTCGGTGCACAGCGCATAGGTCGTATAACCACGCTCCCGTGCGGTGCGCAGGATCCGGACCGCGACTTCACCTCGATTGGCGATGACAACCTTCACGCTGCCCAGTTTGCGTTGATGTCGGCTTCGATGTCATGTCAGGGCCCCAGGCGTGGATGCGCAGCGGCCCACGATTCGGTGCACTATGTTGACGCGATAGTGCTAATCGTGCACTCTTGACCTATAAGAGTGCACCAAAATGCGAGCCATGGGTCGCTGACGGCAAAGGATGGCGACGGTGACGAGTCAAACTCCCTCCGTCCGTCTCGCTGCGCGGGAGCTGGTTCGCGAGCGCATCCTCGAGGCGGCCACCGAACTGGCAGGCACGGCCGAGTGGAAAAGCATTCGGATGACCGACATCGCCGACCGCGCCGGCGTGAGCAGGCGGACGGTCTTCAACGAATTCGAGTCCAAGAGCGGTGTCCTGGAGGCGATGGCCTGGCGGCACACGGGCCGCTATCTCGAAGGCGCTGCCGCGCTGTTGACCGAGCACAGCGACGACCCGGTCGCCGCGATTACGGCCGTCGCGGAATTCCTGCTCAGCGCGGTGGCCGCGGACCCGTTGGCGCAGTCCGCGCTGAACGCGCCGCCGGACGAGCCTGGTGAGCTCCTCGCGCTCGCGACGACCCGCTCCGCCCCCTACATCGATGCTGTGACCCAGTTCTATATCGCCTTCGCCGAACAACATTGGGCCACCCTGATTCGCCCGGGCGTCGACCTGCCATTTTTCGCTGAAAGCCTGGTCCGGCTGACCTTCAGCCACATGATCCGGCCTTCGGCCGCACCCCCGGACACCGCGCGATCGCTCGGCCGGTTGGCGGCGGCCCTGCTACTACAACCGCGATAGAGAAAGGACTCGTCAACGATGACGAACTCGGACCGGCGTGTATCGCCGACACCACCCGCGCACTACCGTGCGGGTTCCGGTGAGCCGCTCGTGCTGCTGCATGGCGCCACCAGTACGTGGCGCTGCTGGGAATCGGTGCTGCCCGCCCTCGTCGACCGATACGACGTATTCGCCCCGAACCTGCCCGGCCACGCGGGCCAGCCCGGCGTCCGGCCGCTCACCATCGATGGCATGGTCGCAGCGGTCGAGGCCGCCATGGACGATGCTGGATTCGGCACCGCCCATATCGTCGGCAACTCGCTCGGCGGCTGGGGCGCAATGGAATTGGCCCGGCGCGGGCGCGCCCGCAGCGTTGTGGCGCTAGCCCCGGCCGGAGGCTGGGCGCCTGCCGAAATCCGTGTCCCCGCGCTCTTCCACTCGATGCGCCGGAGCTTGCAACTAGGCCTTCCCGCGCTGCCGACCCTGATGCGCGTGCCCGTGCTGCGTCGCAATCTGCTGCGCTTGGTCTGCGAGCACGGTGACCGGCTGACCACCGAGCAGGCCCTCGTCGCCTGCTACGACGCACTCACCTGCACCTTGATCGACGACCTACCCCGCCCGATCGTCGCGCAGACCGAGCCCTACGGCGACCTAGGCATCCCCGTCCTCATCTCCTGGGGGACGAGCGACCGGCTCCTGACCATGCCGCGCTACTCCGACCCGTGGCGCAAGCTGGTGCCGACCGCCACCTGGCACACCAATCGCGGCGTCGGCCACGTCCCGATGTTCGACGACCCGGACCTGGTCGCCAACACCATCATCGACTGGGTGACGCGCGCTTCGGCCCAGCGAAAGGCCAGCTGACCCCCGCGGCTAGCGTTGCGGGACGACCGATTTCGCGGCTTCGGGCTGGTCTCGGTAACTCCGTGCGACGAGCGCCGACCGGAGGTACCACAGCCCACTGGCCTGGCTCGGATCGAAGCCGGTGATCGCGGCGATGCGCTTGAGCCGGTAGTCGACGGTGTTGGTGTGCACGTGCAGCGCGTGCGCCGTGCGCTGGCGGTTGAGGTTGTTGCTGATGTGCAGGTGCAGGGTGCCGAGCAGTTCGGGGTGTGAGTCGAGCGGGTCGAGCAGGGTGCACAGTTGTTCGCGACCCGGGCCGGGCCGGGTCAGCTGGTATTCGAGGGCGAGATCGTCGAATCGGTACAGGCCGCGTTCGAGCCGCAGCCGGTGCACCATGTCGAGCAGCTGATGGGCCTGGTCGGCAGCGCCGGGTATATCCGCAGCGGCCACCGAGACCACGGCCGCGGTGATCGGCACCTGCCCGGCCTGGGACAGCATGGCGACGAGGCGGTCGAGGTCGACGGTTTCGGCGGTCGTGGGAATGAGCAGGGTCCCGCCGTCCACGCTGAGCAGCGACAACACGGTGTCACCCGCGCTGGCGAGCGCGGCCTGTACGCGCCGCAGTTTGCGGCGCGCGACGACATTGCGGTCCACCGCGGGATTGGCCTCCTCCGGGTGCGGGGGTATGGCCAAGGCCAGGACGTGGTACCGGTCGGCGATCTCGATACCGGATTCCCGGGCCATCGTGGAGGTGGGGTGCCCGGCCAGGAGCGCGGAGGTCATGGTGTGCACGCCGTGGTGGTGTTCACGGACCACCGAACGCAGTTCCCGCACATAGGCTTTGGAGACCGCGCTGGTCATGGTGTCGAGGATGTCGACGACGATGCGCGCGCCGCCGACGAGATCGTCGTAGTCGCCGCGGCGCAGCACCAGCTGATCGTCCTCGTGGGTGTACCCGGTGGCCGCGCTCATGACGACGAGGTCGAGTCCGAGCCGGAACCCCTCGTGCATGGCCCGGTGCACGGTGTCGATCGGCACGCCCTCGCGTGCCCACTGCGCCGCGGCGTGTTCGAGCCGGCGGATCTTCTCCGGGGCGTCGGTGCCGTCGAGCATGCTGACCGCCAGTTCCAGGCACATGCGGGTGACGGTGGTGACGTCGCCGTCGAGCGATTCCCCGGGCAGGGTGCGGCACGAGACCACCGTCTCCAGGAAATGCGTGACCATCTCCCGCGAGAGCGCGCGCACGTTCCGCAGTGGCTCGGCCAGCGATGTTCCGGGGCGGGTCCGGCCCGGGTTGGGTGACGTATCCACGGTCATCGGTGACCTCTCTTCCGAACTTTCTAAAAGCGGTAGGTGTTACCCGCTCTATCAGAAACCGTAAACTGCAAACGAACTCACCTTCTACTCCTCTTCGGAATCTCGGCGAATGCGGGTAAAGGTGGGGGCGCACCTGGGCGAATGCCGATTGCCGCGCAGTGTGGCGGAGTGCTCGCGACGCCAATTGCTAGGGCACCGCTCACTTTCAGGCCGCGCGGTCGCGTTCGTTGTCGGTCCAGGCCGCGATCATGCGCGCGGTCATCTGAATCGCCTCTTGGCGCGCTTGGGCGTCGACCTCCAGCGCCGCGGACCGGACCACCGCCGCGAAACATGTATTGATCAGCACAAAAGTCATCACGTCGTACTCGTGATCGTCGCCGGGACCGAGGATCTGGATCACCATCACCTTGACCAGCAGCCGCAGCCGCGGCTCGAATTCGGGGATGCCGCTGCTGTAGAACTGCACGCCCTCCACGAGTGCGCGCACCAGCCGGGCCTGGGCTGCCAGTTCCTCGGAGAGAACCTCGAGGATGCCGGTGACCATCTCCAGCGTGGACCGGTCCGACAGGCCGAATATCTGCTGGGTGAAGCGTTGTTCGATGGTTTCCAGCAAGCGCCGCAGCAGCTCCTCGACGATCACGGCGCGGTCGGAGAAGTACCGATAGACGGTGCCGATACTCACCCCGGCCTCGGCCGCGATGCGGTTGGTCGAGGTGTTCGCGATGCCGCGCTCGCCGAAAAGCGTGGCGGCCGTGTCCAGGATGTGCTCCCGGGTTGCCCTGGCGCGTTCCTGGGCCGGCCGCCGCCGCTGACCTGACGCTTTCGACGGCATCGTTGCCTCCTGCCGACTCGAGAAAATGAGCGGCGCTCAGCTTAGGCATGGTCCGGGCTGCCGCGTGGGCGAATTACCGATCATGAGGAGCCCTCATAGGGTGAAATGTGGTGGATCAACGGAGGTGTGATGACCGGTCGGGTACCGAAGAGCAGGCTCGCGCGCGGCGGCAAGATCAGCGCGATGGTGGCGGGCCAGGCGATCCGCGGAGTCGGCACCCGGTTGTCGATGATCGGGCGGCCCGAGCAAGCGCGCGAACTACTCGCCGAACGATCCACGCTGCAGACGGCGCAGCAGCTGGTCACTGTGCTCGGCGGCCTCAAGGGCGCGGCGATGAAGGTCGGGCAGATGCTGTCGGTGCTCGATGTCGACCTGATGCCGGAATCGCATCGGGAGATGTTCCGGGTCAAGCTCGCCGAGCTGCGCGATCAGGCGCCGGTGGTGCCGTTCGCGGGCATGCGCAGGGTGATCGAGGACGATCTTGGCCCCTTGACGCGCGCGTTCGCCGATTTCGACGAGACCGCGATCGCCGCGGCGTCGATCGGCCAGGTCTATCGCGCCCGGCTGCACGACGGGCGCGAAGTCGCGGTGAAGGTGAAATATCCGGGTGTCGACGATGCGGTCGAGGCGGATATGCGCAATCTGGCGATGTTCAGCCGATTATGGAAGTCCGTGCTGCCCAGTGCGGCCGACAACGATGTGCTGGAAGAGATCGCCCGCAACATCGGCAGCGAACTCGACTACGAGCGCGAAGCGCTGACCCAGCATCGGATCTCCGAACGCTATCGCGGTCACCCGTTCATCACCGTGCCGAACGTGATCGGCGAGCTCTGCGGCCCGCACGTGCTGGTGACGGAATTCGTTGCGGGACAGTCATTTCACGAGATACAGGATTTGCCAGCCGTCGATCGCGACCGGATCGGTGAGCTGGTGTACCGCTTCTATGTCGGGTCCCTGTTCTCCGACTACGAATTCTGCGGCGACCCGCATCCGGGCAATATCCTCTACGCCGCGGACGGCCGGGTCGGATTCGTGGACTTCGGGCTCTACAGCCACATGGAGCCGGTGCGCGTCGAATTCGAACGCGAATGTCTGCTCGCCGCAGGCGAATACCGCGCCCAGGACCTCTACGACGCGTGGGCCGGGCACGACATCATCGACCCGGATTCCGATGTCTCCGCTCAGGAAGTCCTGGATTACGTCTGGGCGGCGGCGGGCTGGCACCTGCTCGACGAGGAGATCACCATCACCCCCGAGCTCGCCACCGGCGCGGTGATCATGGCCGTGGATCCCCGGGCCGCCGAGTTCAAAGGCATGCGCACCCAACGGCTTCCACCCGAGCACGTCTTCTCCCGCCGCGCCGACCTGTTCACCTTCGCGGCCCTGGGCCAGCTGAAAACCACCAACAACTGGCACCGGATCGCCCGCGAGTGGCTCTACCGGGAACCGCCGGTCACCGAGATCGGGCGTGCGGTAGCGGGGTGGCGCGCCACGCGGTGATCACCCGTGCCCGCCGTGCGACATCGGCATCTGCATCGGGGCAGGCTGCTGGCCGGGACCGAGCACCAGGAACTGGCCCATCATGCCGTGATCCTCGTGCAGTAGCAGGTGGCAGTGATACATGTAGGGGTAGGTCGGGTCGGTGTGCTCGGAGAACCGCATGACCAGGGTGTAGATGGAGCCGGGTTCGGTGTAGACGGTGTCCTTCCAGCCCGCGAGCACGGGTGGTGGTGCGGCGCCGTCGATTTCGGTGATCTGGAACTGCACGTCGTGCACGTGGAAGTTGTGCGGCCAGTTGTCGGCATTGCGCACCGTCCACACTTCGGTGCTGTCGGCGGCGACGGTGAAGTCGATGCGGTTCATGTCCATCTGCAGCTTGTTGATCTGGAACCACTGCAATTCGAAGCGCCGGTTGGCGGCCGCGCCCGCGGTCGGGATCGCCACTCTGGGAATCAGTGAATCCGGCACGACCGCAGCAGTTCTGACCGACGCCGCGCCGCGAACCTGCAGAATGTCGAAGCTGTCGTCGAAGCCGAACTCGCGAGCCTCGGCCGCGTCCATGTCGCCGCGGTTCTCGATCGGCAAGGCCCGCAGCATGACCTGATCGCCGGCCTGGACCGGCACCACGATCTCGGCTCGTTCGCCAGGGCTGAGCTGAATTCGGTTGAGCGGGACCGGCTTCGGCAGCAGGCCGCCGTCGGTACCGACCACCTGGAACTCGCGGTTGTCGGCGAATCCGAGATTGTAGAGCCGCCCGGAGGATCCGTTCAGCAGGCGCAACCGGATTCGTGACGTGCGGGCCCGGAAATAGGCTCCCGCAATGCCATTCGTGACGATGGTGTCACCGAGCAGGCCGATATCGGTCGGATCGGATTCGTCGAGCGCGCCGTCCGCGGTGAAGCGGCGGTCTTGGATTACCAGCGGAATGTCGTCCACCCCATAGTCGTTCGGCAGATCGAGGGCGTCGGCGGCGTCGTCGTCGATCAGGAAGAACCCGGCCAGGCCGCGATAGACGTGCTTCTCGGTGCCGCCGTGCGGATGCGGGTGGTACCAGAGGGTGGCGGCCTGTTGCTCGATGGTCCAGGACGGCGCCCAGGTGCCGCCGGTGGCGATCGTCTGATGCGGTCCGCCGTCCATGCGGGCGGGCACCCGCATGCCGTGCCAGTGCACCGTGGTCGGCTCGGGCAGGTCGTTGCGCACCTGGAACGCGACCGTTTCCCCGCGCCGCGCGCGCAGCGTCGGGCCGAGGTAGGGGCCGTTCAAACCCCAGGTGGGCGTGCGCTTTCCGGGAAGGATCTCGGCGGTGCCCGGCGCGAGCGTGAGCCGGAAGTTGCGGACGCCGTCCGCGCCGACGGTCGAGTCGGCCAGCGGCGGGATCGGCAGTGGTCGCGGTCCCGAGGCCGCGATGTCCGAACGTCCGAGCGCGCAGCCCGCGCTGACGGCGATCGGCGCGGCCGCGAGCCCGGCCAGGAACCCCCTTCGCGAAAAAGTCATGCTGGAAATCCTCGTCAGCGCCGGACCGGGTCTCCTCCACCCGCGGGCCGCGGATCCGGGCCGCCGCACTCCTGCCGCAGCCCCTTGTGGCAACACTTGCTGTGTGATAACTGTCGCCGCGCCACCTCCTACCGGGGGAGGAGGTGGCCACGCCATCACGTCCCCTACCGTGGATCGGTGACCGAAACCGCTCCACGCCGTGACCAGTGGCTGCTGTTGCGCTGCGTACCTCTGGTGCTGGTTCCGCTGCTTCTGCTCGCGAGCACCTTCCCCGGCCAATATCGGGTGCCGGTGAGTTACTGGCTGCTCGCGATGACGGCGGCGGTGCTGCTCGTGTTCGGCGCCCGGTGGCCGCTCGCGGTATCGGTGGCGCTGTCCGCGCTGGCGGTGCCGCTGTTCCTGGCCGACGCGTGGGGGTTGTCGGGTCTGGTGCCCTATCTCGGGGCGGTCGCGCTCACCGACGCGGTGATGCGCACTCACAGCCGCGGCAAGGTGGCGCTGGCCGCGAGCTGCTGGGCCGCGGCCCTGTTGATCGGACTCTGGTTCGATCACATGCCGTTCTGGCGGGCGGCGACGGCGGTGGAAACGGTCGCCTACGCCGGGCTGCCGCTGCTGCTCGGGTTGTATCTGCGTGCTCAGCGCGATCTCGCGGAGAAGTTCCGGCTCGAGGCCCGCGCCGCCGAAGCGCGCCGGGCGGAAGCGGAATCGCACACCCGCGCCGCCGAGCGCAGCGCGATGGCCCGGGAACTGCACGATCTGGTGGCCCATCACATGGCCTCGATCGTGCTGCGCGTCGAGGTGGCCCGGCATGTGCTGGCCGACCCCGATCCCCGGGTGACCTCGGTGCTCGACGACGTGCACGGCGCGGCCGCGGATTCGCTGGCCGACATCCGACGGCTGCTGGTCGCACTGCGCGACCCCGATCTCGGCGCGGTCGCCCTGGTCGAATCCGAGACGCTGGGCCGCGAGGTCGCCGCGGCGGTCGAGCGGGCCCGCGCCGCCGGTTTCGTCATCGACGCGGACCTGATGTCCGACCCGTCCGGGCTCGACGCGGTCGGGCGGCTCACCTTGCTGCGGATCGTGCAGGAGTCGCTCACCAATGTGATGAAGCATGCCGACCGGGCGCGTCCGGTCGCGGTCACAGTGACGCGCGGCGACGGCGGCATCACGGTGCGGATCGGCAGCGGCGGTCGCGATGCGCGGCCGAATCCGCTGGGGCACGGCATCATCGGGATCCGTGAGCGGGTCGATATCGCCGGCGGCGTGCTCGAGGTGGGCCCGACCGCGGACGGCTGGGTGGTCGATGCCTGGTTACCCGCGACCGCGACCCGGGAGCTGATGCCGCGATGATCACCGTGTTGCTCGTCGACGATCAGCGCCTGATCCGCACCGGCCTGCGGATGCTGCTGGAATCCACCACCGATATGCGGGTCGTCGGGGAGGCCGCCGACGGTGTCGAGGCGGTCCGGTTGTGCGCGGAACTGAATCCCGATCTGGTCCTGATGGATCTGCGGATGCCCGGCATGGACGGCGTCGCGGCGACCCGGCAGATCGCCGGATCCTCCGCTGAGGCAAAGGTATTGGTGCTCACCACCTTCGACGACGACGAGCACCTGTATCCCGCGCTCGCGGCGGGCGCCGCGGGTTTCCTGGTCAAGGACACCGCCGCCACCGACTTGCTCACCGCCATCCGCCGCACCGTCGACGGCGACATGCCCTTCTCGCCCGCGCTGGTGCCCCGGCTCGTCGGCCGCGCACTGGCCGCCGCCCCGGACTCCGCTCCCGGCACCGTCGCCCTCACCCCGCGTGAGCGTGAGGTGCTCGCCCTGGTCGGCGAAGGCGCGAGCAATCAGGAGATCGCCGACCGACTGCACATGGGCGTCACCACCGTGAAGACCCACGTGGGCAACCTGATGGACAAGACCGGCTGTGACAACCGCGTCCGCCTGGCGGTCTACGCGCACCGCCGCGGCTCGGGGCTAAACTAGAACGCGTTCTATATTGACGACACCGTTCCGGCGATCCCGTGGGAGTTTGCACGATGTACCAGTGGTCCGACACCGACCTGATGTTCCGCGACGCGCTGCGCGGGTTCATCGACAAGGAGGTCAAACCGCACGTCGAGAAGCTGGAAAGCGGTGAGCTGCCGCCGTTCGACATCATTCGCAAGCTGTACGCCACCTTCGGCATGGACGAGATGGCGCGCGAGAGCTTGGCGAAGACGATCGCCCGCGAAGAGGCCAAGGAACGCGGCGAAGCAGCCGCGGCCACTGAGAAGTCGTCCGGTTTCAGCGGTGCGGGCAGTATGGGCGTGGTCCTCAACAGCGAGCTCGCCGGTGTGAGTCTGGGCCTCGTTGCCTCGATGGGTGTTTCGCTGGGCCTGACCGTCGGCACCATCCGCAGCCGCGGCACCCTCGCACAGAAGAAGCGCTGGCTGCCGGAACTGGTGACCTTCGAGAAGGTCGGCGCCTGGGCGATCACCGAACCCGACTCAGGCTCCGACGCTTTCGGCGGCATGAAGTCCTACGTGCGCCGCGACGGCGAGGACTACATCCTCAACGGCCAGAAGACCTTCATCACCAACGGCCCCTATGCCGATGTCACCGTCGTCTACGCCAAGCTCGACGAGGGCGACGCCACCGTGGATCGCCGCGACCGCAAGGTGCTGAGTTTCGTTCTGGACCAGGGCATGCCCGGCTTCACCCAGGGCAAGCCGTTCAAGAAGATGGGCATGAACTCCTCACCCACCGGCGAGCTGTTCTTCGACAACGTCCGCATCACCAAGGACCGTCTGCTCGGCGAAACCGAGAACCCGGCCAAGGGCGACGGCAAGGACAGCGCGAAGGAGTCGTTCGCCGCCGAACGCATCGGCATCGCCTCCCTGGCGCTGGGCATCATCAACGAATGTCACCGGCTCTGCGTCGATTACGCGAAGTCGCGCAAGCTGTGGGGACGCGAGATCGCCCAGTTCCAGTTGATCCAGCTCAAGCTCGCCGAAATGGAAGTCGCCCGGATCAACGTGCAGAACATGGTCTTCAACGCCGTCGAACGCACCGCCGCGGGCGAGCAGGTCTCCCTCGCCGAGGCTTCGGCGATGAAGCTGTACTCCTCCCGCGCCGCCACCGAGGTGGCGATGGAAGCCGTGCAGCTCTTCGGCGGCAACGGCTACATGCGCGAGTACAAGGTGGAACAGCTTGCGCGCGACGCGAAGTCGCTGATGATCTACGCGGGCAGCAACGAAATCCAGGTCACCCACATCGCTAAGGGCCTGCTGGGCTCCTGAGCTACCAGGTGACCGGAAGCGCTCGGACGCCGTAGATGTCGGCGTCCTCGCGCAACGGCACCTCGGTGGCGGGAACGGCCAGGCGCAGGGTTGGGAAGCGAGAGGTCAAGGCGGAGAAGGCGACTCGTAGTTCGACGCGGGCCAGGTGGTGGCCGAGGCAGAGGTGCGGGCCGTGGCCGAAGGCGACGTGACCGACCGCGTTGCGGCGGAGGTCGAGGGTAGCGGGGTCGTCGAATTTGGCGGGGTCGCGGTTGGCTGCCGAGGAGGCGACCAGGACCATGGACCCGGCTTTGACCAGGTGGCCTTCGAGTTCGACGTCCTCGAGGGCTACGCGGGCGAGGTTGGCGACGATGGTGAGGTAGCGCAGGAGTTCCTCGATCGCCGGGTCGAGCAGATCCGGGTCCGCGTGCAGGGTCGACCACTGGTCCGGGTTCTGTAGTAGCGCAAAGGTTCCCAGCGCGATCATGTTGGCGGTGGTGTCCAGGCCTGCGGCGAGGAGTAGTCCGCCCATGCCGGCGAGTTCCTCGTCGGTGAGGTCGCTGGTGGTCAGGTCGCTCAGCACGTCGTCGGTCGGGGTGCCGCGCTTTGCCGTGATCAGTTCGCGCACATAGGAACTCAGTGTTTCGAAGGCCTCGTACTGGCCTTCGAAGGTGGTGTCCACGCCGGTGACCTGTGCGGCGGTGGCCTGGAAGTGCGCACGGTCGGCGTAGGGGACGCCGAGCAGTTCGCAGATCAGCACGGCGGGGATGGGCTGGGCGAAGGCGGCGACGAGATCCACGGGGCCGCCGTGGCGCTGCATGGCGTCGAGGTGTTCGGCGGCGACCAGCTCGATCCGCTCGGTGAGTAGGCGCATCCGGCGCGGAGTGAACTTGCCGGACAGCAGTTTCCGGTAGCGGGTGTGCGCCGGGGCGTCCATGTCGAGGAAGTCGCCGGGCTGGGCTGGTGGGGCGGTCACGCCCGCATAGCCCGGCTTCAACGGGCGCATGAGTTCGCTGCGCGAACTGAAGCGCGGATCGGACAGGACGGCGCGCACCGTGGTGTAGCCGGTGGCCAGCCAGCCTTGATGCCCGTCCGGGAAGGTCAGTGGCGTCAGCGGCGCGGCCGCGGCGAGGCGAGTCAGTTCCGCGGGCGGATCGAAGGGGCGGCCCGGGGTGCGGTGCGTGGGCAGGTCGGCGATCGTCTCGGTCATGGTGGTCCCTCGCTGATCGGTGCGGAATACCGGTCTCCGGCTCTGATTCGAAGTTAGGTTCGAGTCGAAACAACGTCAACGGCGGCCCGCGCCGTTTGCGATCTATTGGCGCAGCTCAATGCCATAATTTGTGATTGCAATGACATTGCCGATTAATGCTCGCGAGGCAGCGCAGCGTTGCAACGATCTACGACTGCCACGCATACTGGCAGGACCGCGATCGAATCGAAGGAGGCGGCCGGATGCCCGGACAGCGACTGACCAGCGCCGACCGCCGCCAGATCGCCGCCGGATTGGCGCAGGGCCTCGACCACGCCCAGATCGCCCGGGGATTGGGGCGGCCCACGTCGACGGTGAGCCGCGAGGTCGCGCGCAATGGCGGACCGGGCCGATACCGCGCGGATCTGGCCCAGCTCGCCACGACACACCGCGCCCGGCGTAAGCCACGCACGTCGGTTCCGCCGCCGATCGAGGAGCCCGCCGGACCGGATCCCGGCGCCACAGCGGCGTTCGCCGCCGAATTCACCGCGGCACTCATCGACACCGGCATACCGCGCACCGCCGCCGGCGTGATGACCTGCCTCTACGTCTCCGAGACCGGCAGCCGCACCGCCGCCGAACTCGCGCAGCACCTCCAGGTCAGCGCGGCGACCATCTCGCTCGCGGTCGGTCTGCTGGAGGACCAGGGGCTGATCAGCCGCCGCCGCGATGAAAGTGGCAGGCGTTACCGCTATTTCATCGACGACGACGCGGACTTCCGGTCGGCGATGGTCGCCTTCCGCGCCAACCAGCGGCTCGCCGATACCGCTCTACGCGGCGCGGCCCTCTTCGGTTCCGAGACCGCGGCGGGCGCTCGGCTCGCGCTGGCCGGGCGTTTTCTCGAACAACTCGGCAACGACCTGATCCGCGCCGCGGAGCGCTGGCGCAGCACCGCGGGCATCGAAGCCGCGGAGTAGACGCCCCGCGGCTTCGACCAGCACTCGCTAGGCCATAGGGATGTCCACGTAGGCCGGACCCGAGAGCGTGACGGTGCCGCCCGTGTCGGGGTCGTCCGGGTAGGAGTAGAGGAGATCCCGGGCATCGGTGATCAGGACCAGTTTGTGGCCGATCGGGATGTGATAGTCAGTGGCCTGCAAGCGCATTTGCACTTCGGCCGGTTGACCTGGCTGCTCATTGTGGACGGTGGCGGCGGCATGGGTGATGATCCGCATGGCTCCGGTGAAGGGATTCAGGTCGAAGAGGTAGGCGATGACGGTGACCTCGCGGCCGGAGGGGGTGATCGTCAGCCCGAGTTCGGGGGTACCGGCGATGTGCTGCGGTTGTGCGAACGCGGCGGTGCTCCAGACGGCGGCTGCGGTGCGGTCGACCTCGGCGAGTTGCTGCCGCCGGGGCATGAGCAGCCGTTCCCGGAATCCATCCATGACGAGCGCGGTGACCGCCTGAACCTCTGCGCCGGCGGCCTGGAAACTCTGGTTGAAATCCGACGGCGGCTCGGAACTCAGTGTGCCGTCGGAGGATTCGCTCCCAGCCGTGAGATGGAAGCGCCGCGCGACCCGCGACCAGGTGGCCAGGTCCGGGGCCGCGGCGTTGCGGAAAGTGTGCATGGTCTCGGTGTGCACCACGCCGTCGCGGTCGATGCCGTTGTCGATGCCGAGCAGGTAGTGGTCGAACCAGTCGTAGGCGGCCTCGGTGGTGCGGGTGTGCACTCCGAGCAGCAGGCCCGGGATCTCCACCGCGCCATGGTCGCCCACGGCCAGGTCCAAGCGTTTCGGCCCAGGGTAGCGCTCGAAGAATTCGAGCAGCTGATTCTGCGGGAAGATCGTTTCGTGCCAGAAGCTGGTGAAGAAGGTCGGCACCGGCCGTAGCTCGCCCTCGAGGCGGGCGGGGGAGCGGTGACTCGCGTATTTCAGGACCGGATCGATATTGTTGGCCCGGAATTCTTCGAGCACCTTCTCCAGCTCGACGCTGGGGCGGTCGCTGATCGCGGCGAGCGCCTCCGCGGCCGCGGTATGTCGGGTCCCGTTGTCGTAGAGCGCCTCACCCAGATCGGCCCAGGTGCTCAGCGCGACAACGGCGTTCACGCGCTCGTCGGCTTGGGCGATGAGCTGGCTGATACCGGAGCCGTAGGAGATTCCGGCCATACCGATCCGGTCGCGGTCGGCGTTCAATTGCGTGTGATCCAGCGCCCAATCGATGACGCAGCTGCCGTCCCGGACGTCTTCTTCGCCTGCGACAGTCAGGTCGCCCTCGGATCCGGGCAGGCCGCGCTCGGTATAGGCGACGACGGCGTAACCGCGCATCAGCAGCCGAATGATGGCTCCGGAGTACATCTTCCACCCGGCCGGGTCCAGGCCGGCGGGCATGACGATCAGCGGATGGGGACCACCGGTGCGTGGCCACGCGGCGATACCGTCGAGCAGGACGCCGTCGCCGGGGATCTGCACCTTGCCCAGGACGCTTTGGGCGCGCACCGCGGTGATGTCCTCGACGAGATACTCGGGAACGCCGGTGGCGCTGCCGGTGAGCAGGCCGTTCACCAGCGATTCGACCATGGCTTCCTGATCGGGAGCCAGCAACCGTACTTGATTCGAACGCGCTTGGGACATGTTTCTATCCTTTCGAGGCCGGCATCGGCCACTGGAGCGGATATGGAGCCGCGAACAGCGCTGTCGCGGAGGGGATTTCCGTTTACACGGCAAGAAAGAATCGCGCCGGCGGATGCGGTGGCGGCGCTCGTGATGATCGAATTCAGTTCGAACACAACGGCTTTGATCAAAGGTTAACGCCTTGTTTCGGCGCTGGGTGCGGATTCGGAATCGATACCGGAGGTCGGGTTTTTCGGACCGGTCGCGGGGTGCCGAAAAATCGGTGGCGGTGGCCGCTGCCCGCGCGGCATCATGATTCCCATGTTCCGGCAGTTGATCATCGCTTCGCCCGCAGCCGCGGGCGCGATGGCTGCTGCCCTGGTGGTCGCATCCGCATTCGACGGCGCACGACGCTGACCTTCCCCGGGACGTCCCCGGGACCTCAGACGGGGGAGGTGGTTCGGCGTTGAGGTCCCGACAGACGACTCCCAGGGAAGGTTCCCCATCATGGCCAAGCAGGCCTTCGTTCGTACCAAGCCGCATCTGAACATCGGCACCATGGGTCATGTCGACCACGGCAAGACCACGCTGACCGCCGCCATCACCAAGGTGCTCGCCGAGCGCGGCGGCGGTTCCTATGTGCCGTTCGAGCGGATCGACCGGGCTCCGGAGGAGCTCGCCCGCGGTATCACCATCAATATCGCGCACGTCGAATACGAGACCGCCACAAGGCATTACGCGCATGTGGACATGCCCGGTCACGCCGACTTCGTGAAGAACATGATCACGGGCGCGGCGCAGGTCGACGGCGCGATCCTGGTGCTGTCCGCGCAGGACGGGGTGATGCCGCAGACCGTCGAGCATGTGCTGCTGGCCCGGCAGATCGGTGTCGAGCACCTCGTCGTCGCGCTGAACAAGGCCGACGTCGGTGACGCCGAACTGCTCGAGCTGGTGGAGTTGGAGGTCCGCGATCTGCTGACCGCCAACGGGTACGACGGCGCGGGCACTCCGGTGGTCCCGGTGTCGGGTTTGCTTGCGCTGCAAGGTGATCCGCACTGGTCCGCGGCGGTGCTGCGGTTGCTGGACGAGGTGGACACCCACATCCCCACCCCCGTCCGCTACACCGACGCACCGTTCCTGCTGCCGATCGAGAACGTGCTCACCATCACCGGACGCGGCACCGTCGTCACCGGCGCGGTGGAACGTGGTCGCGTCCGGATGGGCGATCGCGTCTCGGTCCTCGGCTACGACGCGGACCTGGAATCCGTTGTCACCGGTGTCGAAACCTTCGGCCGGACAATGGAGTTCGCGGAGGCGGGCGACAACGTGGCACTGCTGCTACGCGGCGTCCAGCGCGGCCAGGTCCGCCGCGGCCAGGTCGTCGCCGCGCTCGGCAGTGTCAGCGTGCACTCGCGCTTCACCGCGCGTCTGCACCTGCTGTCGGCCGCGGAAGGCGGTCGCCGCACCCCGATCGCCACCGGTTACCGCCCGCAGTTCTACCTGCGGACCGGTGACGTCGTCGGCGACGTCACCCTCGGCTCGGCCGTCGCCCACCCCGGCGACACCGTCGAGGTGCAGGTGACACTGGGCCACCCGGTTCCGCTCGAACCGGGCCTCGGTTTCGCCGTCCGCGAGGGCGGCCGCACCGTCGCGGCCGGCTCGATCCGCACGGTCGACGACTAGGCGTGTATCGAAGTGTTGAGCAGCGGTGGGCTGTTGCCACGCCGCTGCTCAACACCGACCCTCCTAACCCGTGCGACAGGTCATGTCGTGATCGGGCATGTTGCCGTCCACCAGGTAGCTGGTGACGACGTCGGACGCGCAGGGGTTGGCGCCGAGAACGTAGACCCCGTGCCCACTCCCGTCGACAGTGACCAACCGGGACCGCTGACCGAACTTCTCGTCGAGCAACTCGCCGCCGCGTAGCGGGGTGACCGGGTCGCGCTGGTGCTGCACGATCAGCACATCGGCCGGGCCGGTGTTGTCGATCCGCACCGGCGGCTCGGACGGCCCGAGCTTCCAGTAGGCGCAGGGCATGACGTTCGCCGCGGCCGCGCCGTAGAGCGGGTACCGTTCCCGGTCCTCGGCGACGGCACGGTGGTAGGTCTGGATGTCCTCCGGCCATTCGACATCGTTGCAGGTCACGGCCAGAAAGACGGACCAGGCGTTATCGTTCGGCGAAGGCGCGCCGGTACCCGGCGGGCGGCCGCCCGCGGGCCCGGGACGTCCGGTTTCGAGCAGTGATTTCCAGCTCTCGGCCGCCGGCGCGTACAACTTCGGGTGATAGAGCGTGAAGAAGGTGCCGAACCGGAAGAGGGTGCCGTCCATCCCGTCCACCGGGTTCGCGTCGAGTCGATCGGCGAGGGTGAAGTACGTCCGCCGCACTTCTTCCGGTGTGCGGCCCAGACCGTAGGTGTCGTGGCGGGCGGCGGCCCATTCAGCGAAGTCGGGAAACGTCTCTTCCATTCCGAGGCCGTACCGGCGCATCCCGGCGTGGTCGAGGTAGGTGTCGCCGATATTGCTGTCGAGCACGATGCGGTCGGCCTGCTGCGGGAACATCGAGGCGTAGGCGGCGCCCAGCGCGGTTCCGTAGGAGTAACCGAGGAAGCTGGCCTTGTCCTCGCCCAGCGCCGCCCGGATCCGGTCCAGGTCACGGGCCATATTCGCCGTAGACACGTACCGCAACCGGCCCTCATGGTCGTTGGCCGCGCACTGCTCGGCGACCCCCTGGGCGACCGTGGCCCGCTCGGTGACCGCCGCATCGTTCACCGCATACGGCGGGATATTGCCGAAGTACGCCTGATCATCGGTGAACCCGCAGCTTACCGGTGTCGAATGCCCTACCCCGCGCGTATCCATACCGATCACGTCATAGCTGTCCAGCACCTCGGCGGGCAGCCCCCGATCAGCCAAGAACTTGGGCTGGTCCAGTCCCGCACCACCCGGACCACCGGGGTTGAGCAACAACACTCCGCGACGCTTGTCGGGGTTCTTACTCGCCAGCCGGGAAATCATGATCTCGATCTGCGCACCCTCGGGGTCGCTGTAATTCAAGGGCACCGGCACTGGGGCACATTGCAGCTGGCCCGGCCCGGCGGCGGGATCCTCTACCCCCTCCGGACATGCGCCCCACTGCACCTGCGCTGCGGGACCTTCGGCCGGCTCGGCGGCCACGACGAGCGCCGCGACCAGCGTTCCGGTGAGACCGAGCACGGCCAGCAGGCTCAGGTTCCGGGTCCGTTGTCGATTCATACGCTGCTACTCCCAACGAGATGGCGCCTACCACGAGCTAACCGTTCGCGTGCTCGTAATCGGCTGGTACGTATCCGAGTTTGGCGAGTCCGCACCGCCGGCACATCGCTCCAACGGCGGCAATCGTGTTCGACGAAAGTCGAGGCGGCGATCAGACCTGGGTCGAGCACACCTCAGCCGCTGGGTGGCTGCTTCTGGCCGGTCGGTGTCGCAATAATGGCCGGGTGGACACCGACGGCGCCGCACGACTCGGGGCATGGCAGCAGACCTGGCGACTGACGGCGGCCGCGGTACTCGGCATACCCTTCTGGTTCGCCGTCGCCACGGCGCTGCCGGCGGGCTGCGCGGCCGACACGTGTTCCTGGTTCGTCACCGGTGATCCGCTGATCGCACTCGGTTGCCTGACGGCGCTGCTGTGGCGGCGGCGGTTCCCGTTCATCGTCGCCCTGGCGGTCGTGATCGCCTCGGCAGCGTCGGCGCTCGCCACCGGCGCTGCGCTTCTGGCACTGTGTTCGCTGGCCACTCGCCGCCGTCCGGTCGAGATAGGAGTGGTCGCCATGGCCTATGTGGCCGCGGCGCAGTTCAGCGCAGACCTCTACCCGATCGACACGATGCCCGTCCCGATCTGGCTGCAACTCGCGCTGCCGGTATCGAGCGCGGGAATCGCGGTGGCAACCGGTGTGGCCATCGATGCCCGCCGCGCCGAAGTGCGATCGCTGCGGGAGCGCGCCGACAGCGCGGAACGCGAACAGGCCGCCCGGGCGGCGCAGGCGCAGGCCACCGAACGCAACCGGATCGCCCGCGAAATGCACGATGTGCTCGCGCACCGGATCTCGCTGGTCGCCATGCAAGCCGGCGTCCTGGACCACCGTGACGACCTCTCGGCCGAGGAGAAGCGCACGCTGGTCCGCGGGATCGTCGACGGTTCCCGCCAAGCGCTGGAAGAACTCCGCGACGTCCTCGGCGTCCTTCGCGCCGGCCCCGACCGCCCCGAACCACCGCAACCGACCCTGGACCGGCTCTCGGAGCTGGTGGCCGATGCCCGGTCGTCGGGCATGGACGTCACGCTCGCGACCACGGTGACCGCTACCCCACCCGAGACCGTAGGACGGACCGGCTATCGGGTAATCCAGGAAGGGCTGACCAACGCCGCGAAACATGCTCCGGCCGCGGCGGTCCACATCACCGTAGAGGGGATGCCCGGCGGCGAACTGCACGTCAGCGTCCGCAACTCGCCGGCCGCCACCGCCGTCGCCCGGCCACCGACCTCGGGTTTCGGTCTCCTCGGCCTCGCCGAACGAATCACCCTCGCCGGCGGAACACTCGACCACCATCGCACAGCCGACGACGGGTACGTTCTCACCGCGCAACTTCCCTGGCCGGAGCATGACCACGAGAAAAGAGCATGAGTGCACAGCGATCAGGAGACGGTGCGCGTTGTCATCGTCGACGACGACCAGCTGGTGCGGATGGCGCTACGACTCGTCATCGACGGCGAGCCGGATCTGACCGTCGTCGCGGAGGCCGCCGACGGGGACACCGCGATCAAGGTGGTGGACGAACAGCGACCGGACGTCGTGCTGATGGATGTGCGGATGCCCGGCCGCGACGGCGTCGAGACCACCCGGTACCTGCGCACCGTACCGGCCGCGCCGGCGGTTCTCATGCTGACCACCTTCGACTCCGACGAGCTGGTACTCGCTGCCCTGCGCGCCGGAGCACTCGGATTCGTTCTCAAGGACACTCCGCCCGCCCAAATCGCCGACGCGGTACGCACCGTCGCGACCGGCAACCCTGTGCTGTCACCTACTGTCACGGCGCGGGTGATCGCCGCGGCCACCGGGCCGGGTTCCACCGCGGCCCGCAGCGCCTCCCGCGACGCCGCGCGAAAACGACTGGCTGCCCTATCCGAACGCGAACTCGACACCGCGCGAGCCATCGCGGACGGGCTGGGCAACCCGGAGATCGCCGCGCGGTTACAGGTCACCGTCGCCACCGTCAAAGCGCACACCGGCAATCTGTTCAGCAAGCTGGGCGTCGCTAATCGGGTACAGATCGCGCTGTTGGTCCGCGACGCAGAACAATGACCCAGATACCGGCGGGGACGTAAACCGTTGCCGGGCATCCGCATTCGCCGGACGTGGTCGGTCCTCGCCGGGATAATCGGAGCTTCGGGCGTTCCCCGGTCGAGAGGAGACCACGGTGTCGGATTCGCGATCGTTTTCGGTAGGAACCATGGCAGGCGTCAATCCACCCTTGGCCGCGGCGCGGTTTCTGGTGCGGATGGCTCGGCTGGGGCGATTGGATTCGGTACTGACGCCGGATCATTTGGTCAGCGTGTTTCCGAAAGCGGTGTGGGACAGTGATTTCACGCCGCAGGCGAAGACGTTGCCCAGTCCGGACGCGCAGTTCGATTTCGCGCCGCTGCTGGCGCATCTGGCCGGGGGAGCGGGCGGGGTGCAGCTGGGCGTCGGCGTGACCGATCCGCATCGCCGGCATCCGGTGCTGCTCGCGCAGACATTCCTGACGCTGGCGCATATGACGAAGACGCCACCCATCCTGGGAATCGGCTCCGGGGAGAAGGAGAACTTGGACCCGTACGGGTTCACCTGGGATCGCCCGGTGAGCCGGCTCGAAGAAGCGTTGCAGGTGCTGCGCGCCTGTTTCGATGCGAAAGGCCCGATCAACTTCTCCGGTAAGTACTACCGAATCGACCAGGGCCCTATGGATTTGACCGTTCCGGCGGACCGGAAGCCGCAGATCTGGATCGGGGCGCACGGACCCCGGATGCTGGAGCTGACCGGGCGCTACGCCGACGGCTGGTACCCGTGGGAGGCACTCACCCCCGACGAGTACCAGAGCAAACTCGAGGTGGTTCGCGCCGCGGCCCGCGCCGCCGGTCGCGACCCCGGCGCCATCGTTCCCGCGCACATGATCGCGATGATCACCGCCCGCACCCGGGAGGGGATTCAGCGGCAGCTGCGCGCCCCGGCGGTGCGCTATCTGGGTCTGATGGCCCCAGCCGCGATCTGGGCCCGCTGCGGTGCGAAACACCCGTTCGGCGAACACTATCGGGGCCTGATCGAGATGATGCCGCACCGGCTGAGCAAGCAGGAGGTGCTGGACGCGATCGCCGAGGTGCCCGAAGAAGTGCTGCACGAGTGGCTGGTGATCGGCACCCCCGCCGAGATCCTCACTCGCCTGCGCGCGCAGGCCGACGCGGGTCTACGGCACGCGATCGTCTTCCCGAGCTCAGCGCTGGTCTCCAACGCCGACGCGGCTTTCGGCTACGGCGTGGTGCCGTGGCTGGCGGCCAAGATGCGCGGAAAAGCCTATTCGTCGCGGTCGTAATCCGCGACGCCGCGCTTCCAATACCCGGCGATCAAGAAGTTCTTTGGACCGACCCCGAGTTCGCTGCGCACCCAGCGGCGCAGCGGACGCAGGGCCCCGGCCTCCCCGGCGATCCACACGTAAACCCGTTCTCCGGCAGGCACTTTCACCTCGCGCAATGTCTTCTCCAAGGCATTCGAGCTGCCCGGCTCCGCCGCCCCACGCACCACCCAGCGCACCTGGACGCCGGGCGGCGGGGTCAGCTCGATCTGCTCACTGTCCGCGCCCACCTCGATGAACGCCCAGCCGGATGCGGTGCGGGGCAACCACTCCAGCCAGCGCGCGATGGCGGGCAGCGCGGTGAGGTCACCGGCGAACAGATATTTGTCGTAGGTCCGCGGCACCACCACGCCGCCGGGCGGACCGGCGATGTGCACGCGGGTCCCCGGGGTGACGCCGAGCGCCCACTCCGAGGCCAAGCCGCCGGGATGGATCGCGAAGTCGATATCGAGTTCACCGTCGCCGAACCGGCGCACGGTGTACTCCCGCGAAACCGGCCGCGGTGCGCCCCATTCCAGGGACAAGCCGTCACGTTGCGGGAGGCGGAGAACGCCGTCCTCGCACGGAAAGATCAGGCGCACATGCTCGTCCGGCACATAGCTGTGGAAGTCGTCGAGGTCCGGGCCGCCGAAGGTGATGCGCAGCAGTCCGGAACCCACCGGGGCACTACGTTTCACTTCGACTTCACAGAGTCCGATGGGGTAGCCGACCTTGGCACCGTGCGCTCCGTCCAGGACTTCTTGGATGCGTTCGGCGTAGGCGCTGCGGTCCATCATGCGTTTGAAGATAGCCTAACCTGACTTCCGGGTCAGACAGTCGTTCCATTCCGGGTTCTGGAACACTGTGTGCGATATAGCGTTTCCGCACGAACACGTGATGACGGTGTGAGGAGGGGTTGTTGGGAACTGATCAGACACTGCTGCATCGGTTCGCGATTTCCCAGCTGACGGCGGCCGGGATCGATCGAAACCGCCTGATCCGGGAGTGCGGCATTCCCGAATGGACGCTGACCGGCGACGGCGTGCACCTACCGAGCGAGACCTTCTGGCGCATATGGGAGATCGGGGCGCAGTGGCTCGACGACCCGGATGTGGCATTGCGGGTGGCCAGCCGCTACGAGCTCAAGGCGACCCGGCTCTACGACTACCTCTTCACCAGTGCGCCGACGGTCGGGGCGGGGTTCGCGACGTGTGGCCCGTACGTCACCGCGGTCACCACCAACCATCGTTTCGATCTCTTCGACACCGAGAGCGGTCCGACCCTGCGGGTCGACATGGTCGACGGTGCCGGGCTGGCGCGCGACCAAACCCACCAGTGGGGCCTGGCCGCCGTACTGGCCCGGGCCCGCCGGGTAGTCGACGCACCGCTGATCCCGACCCGCGTCTCGTTGCGTCAGCGCGCACCGCGCCGGCTCGACGCCTATCGGGAGGCGTTCGGCGACACCATCTTCGACTTCGGCGCGGACATGGACGCGATGACATTCCGCGACTCCGACATGCGGCTGCCGCTCACGACCGCCGATCCAGACCTGGCCGAAGTGCTCAAACCGCTGGCCGCGGCCCTGCCGCCGCCACCGCCGCTGACCAGCGCGTGGGCCGAGCGCGTCGGCGTGGCGATCGCCGAGGTCCTCGGCGACGGTGAGGTGTCGCTGGAGCAGGTGGCGCGCCGCTTGGCGGTCAGCCCGCGGACCTTGCAACGCCGCTTGGCCGAAGCGGGCACGACGTGGCGGCGCGAATTGGACCGGGCCCGTCATGCCCGCCTCGCCTCGGCGGCGGCCCGGGGCCCGCTGAGCCGGGGCCGGCAGGCCGAACTGCTCGGATACGCCGATGCCACTTCGATGCGGCGGGTAGCTCTACGGTGGTCCGTCGCCGCGCATGCGCACCGTTCGGACACTTGGACCTAGACCCGCAGATGGGTGGCGGCGATATTCCAGAACATGGTGCGGTCCATGACGCCGAAATCCCAGGTTTCGACGATCGCGCGTGAGGTGGCGACGATGCCCGGTACGTCGAAATCCTCGCGTGTCGCCGTCCCTTTGGCCTCCAAGGCCGTGATCACGTAGGCGATAGCGGTTTCGTGCGAGTGGGGCACAACATCTCCAATCCGGCATTCGACGAGCTACTCGAAATGTGAATCAGGTCGGCGCGCAAGGGTGCGGATCGTCAGTCTCGCGTCCGCACGCGGCGCTCGACCAGCGCTGAACATGTCAACATCGGGCAAACGCGCCAATCTGACGGCCCGCGCCGGTTTGCTATCTTGAACGTCGTTCAACCAGGTAGTGGAGGAAAATCGTCGTGGATCGTGTCGAGAACGCCCGAGCGTCGAAAGTCGCCTTTTCCGCCCGGGACCTGGCACAGATCGCCGTCTTCGCGGCGTTGATCGCGGCGCTGGGGCTGCCGGGCGCGATCACGGTCGGCTTCAGTGGCGTGCCGATCACGGTCCAGACTCTCGGTGTCATCCTGGCCGGGGCGGTGCTCGGCGCGCGCAAGGGCACGGCCGCGGTGCTGGTGTTCATCGCGCTGACGCTGATCGGCTTGCCGTTGCTGTCCGGTGGCCGCACGGGCCTGACCGCGCTGGCCAGCCCGACCGCCGGTTACCTGCTCGGCTGGATACCGGCGACCCTGGTCATCGGCCTGCTGACCTACCGAATCCTGCCGAAGTACCCGCTCGTGCTCGGTCTGCTGATCAACGCGTTCGGTGGACTCGTCGTCATCTACCTGTGCGGTGCGATCGGCCTGCTGGTGCGCACCGACCTGGATCTCGCGCACGCCATTTCCACCAACTTCGCGTTCATCCCCGGTGATCTGGCGAAAGTTGTGGTCGCGACGGTTGTCGCCAAAGGTGTGCACCGGGCGTACCCGGGTCTGATCCGTGCCTGAGGTCGTCTTCGACTCGGTGCGCCACGCTTTCGGGGACCGCACCGTCCTGTCCGGCATCGACCTGCGCATCACCGAACGACGGGTCGGGATCATCGGCGCCAACGGTTCCGGGAAGTCCACGCTGGCGCGCATGATCAACGGCCTGCTCATCCCTGCCGGTGGCCGGGTCACCGTCGACGGGCTCGACACCGCCCGCAAGGGCGCTCAGGTGCGTCGCAAGGTCGGTTTCGTTTTCACCGACCCCGACACTCAGATCGTGATGCCCACCGTCGCCGAGGATCTGGCTTTCTCGCTGCGCCGATCCGGGCTGAGCAAACCGGAGATCGCGGAGCGCGTCCAGGAGATGCTGGTGCGTTTCCAACTCGCCGACCACGCCGACCACCCCTCACACCTGCTCTCCGGCGGCCAGAAACAACTGCTCGCCATCGGCGCCGTCCTCATCCGCAAGCCCGAGCTGATCATCGCCGACGAACCGACCACCCTGCTGGACCTCCGCAACGCCCGCGTCGTCGCCCGCGCCCTCGACGCCATGGACCAGCAGGTGATCGTCGTAACCCACCAACTGGCCCTGCTGGACTCCTTCGACCGCGTCATCCTCATCGACAACGGCGCTGTCGCCTTCGACGGACGTCCGGACGACGCAGTCCACACCTACCGCGCCCTGGTCGGATGATCGGCCTGTACCGGCCGGGCACCTCGCCGGTGCACCGCGTCCCGGCGGGCCCGAAGATCCTGCTGCTGATCGCGGCGATCATCTCGGCAACAGTGTTCGCGCACAACCCATTACGCGTCGCCCTCGCGGCTCTGCTGGTCGCCGCGTTGTTCGCGCTGGCCCGCATTCCGTTCAAAACCGCTGTGGCTCAACTACGCCCGATGACGTGGATGCTCCTGATCATCGCCGTCTTCCAGGTGATTATCACCTCACCCGCCCAAGCCTTCGTGGTCTGCGGCGTCCTCCTGATCTCGGTAGCCCTGGCCGCCTTGGTCACCCTCACCACCCGCGTAACCGACATGCTCGACACCGTCACCCGCACCCTGAACCCCCTCCGCCGCTTCGGCGTCGACCCGGACCGCATCGGCCTCCTCCTGGCCCTGGCCATCCGCTGCGTCCCCCTCCTCACCACGATCGTCCAAGAAGTCTCCGACGCCCGCCGCGCCCGCGGCCTGCACTGGTCCATGACCGCCCTGGTAACCCCGGTCCTGGTCCGCGCCCTACGCACCGCCGACGCCATGGGCGAGGCCCTCGCCGCCCGCGGCGTAGACGACTGAATTGCCTGGGCACAAAAAAGGGCAAGGAGTGCGATCTCCTTGTCCCTTCTCAATATATAGCGCACACCCGGACTTGCGGCAAGGGCGGGGGGATGGCGCATAATCGCTGGCCGAAGCTTGGACCTGCGGAAATGGGAGTTGCGAATGCCTGTGCCAACTCAGGGGTATGAAGACGAATTGCGGTCCGAGCAGGACTATGTGGCTGGGCTCTATGAGCGGCTCGACGCCGAACGCACGCGTGTGAAGGGTAAGTACGGCGAGGCGTTGAAGGGGAACGGCGGGTCGGCCATGGAACGGGACTTCGAGGTCCGCGCCCTGGCCAAGGAGGCCAAGCGCTTGGACGTGGCCGACAACGGTCTGTGCTTCGGCCGCCTGGACACCGTGACAGGGGAGCGTTCCTACATTGGCCGGATCGGCATCTTCGACGAGGCGAACGAGTTCGAGCCGCTGCTGCTGGACTGGCGGGCGCCGGCTTCGCGTGCCTTCTATGTCGCCACCGCAGCGAGTCCGGAGAACATGAGCCGCCGCCGCCAGTTCCACACCCGTGGGCGGCGCGTGGTCGATTTCACCGACGAGGTCCTGGGCCGCCCCAGCGGTGACGAGCACGGGGCCGACGCGGCGCTGCTCGCGGCCGTCAACGCGCCGCGCGGAAAGGGCATGCGCGACATCGTCGCGACGATTCAGGCCGAGCAGGACGAGATCATCCGGCTCGAGCATCCGGGCGTGCTGGTGATCGAGGGCGGGCCCGGCACCGGCAAGACGGTGGTGGCGCTGCACCGCGTCGCGTACCTGCTCTACACGCAGCGGGAGCGGATGGAACGGCAGGGTGTGCTCGTCGTCGGACCGAATCCGGCGTTCCTGAACCACATCGCGCATGTGCTGCCGTCGCTGGGCGAGACCAACGTGGTGTTCATGACCGCCGGTGATCTCCTACCCGGCCTGCGCGCCACCGCCGAGGACGCGCCCGAAGCCGCGCGGCTCAAGGGCTCGCTGCAGATCCTGGATGTCCTGAAAGCGGCCGTCGCGGATCGGCAGCGGCTGCCCGCGGAGCCGCTCACGATCGAATTGGCGGACACCTCCGTGCGGATCGATGCCGCCACCGCCGAGTGGGCCAGGGACGAAGCGCGCACCACCGGGCTGCCGCACAACGAGGCGCGCGCGAAGTTCACCGAGATCATCACCTACGTGCTCACCGAACGGGCGATCGGCCGGATCGGCAAGGGCTGGCTGACTCGCTCGGACAAGGAAGCGTGGGAGCAGATGCGAGCGGACCTGCTGGCCGAACTCGCCGAGAACGAGACCTTCACCGCCGCGCTCGACGAGCTCTGGCCGACTCTGGCTCCGGAAACCCTTCTGGCGGAGCTGTATTCGTCGCCTGAACGGTTGCAGGCGGCGGGCGCCGACCAGGCGCTGTATCGAGCCGACGGTGCCGCTTGGACGGTCTCGGACGTGCCGCTGCTCGACGAACTGTTCGAACTGCTCGGCCCGGACAAGCCGGTCGACGATGCCGCCGAGCGGGAACGCAAGGCCGAGGCCAAGTACGCCGCCGGGGTGCTGGAGGAGTTGCTGGTCAGCCGTGAAGACCACATGGACGACGAGGATCACCTGTTCGCCTCGGACATGCTCTTCGGCGAGGACCTGGCGGAACGGTTCATCGAACGCGACACCCGCGAACTCGCCGAACGTGCTGCGGCGGACCGGGATTGGACCTACCGGCACGTCGTGGTCGACGAAGCGCAGGAGCTGTCCGAGATGGATTGGCGGGTGCTGATGCGCCGCTGCCCGGGTAAGTCCTTCACGATCGTCGGCGATCTGGCGCAGCGCCGGTCGGCGGCCGGTGCGACCTCGTGGGCGCAGATGTTCGAGCGGTATGTCCCCGGTCGCTGGGTGTACCGGTCGCTGACGGTGAACTACCGGACGCCGGCCGAGATCATGGCGGTCGCCGCCGCGGTGCTGGCCGAGTTCGCGCCCGAGGTCCGGGCGCCGGAGTCGGTTCGTTCGTGCGGTGTCCAGCCCAGGGCCCGAGAGGTCGACGCCAACGAATTGGCTTCTGCTATCGAGGAATTCGTGCGTGACGAAGCCGATCGCGAAGGTACCAGCATCGTGATCGGCCCGCCGGGTGTGCCGGGGACCGTACCGGCGTCGGAGACGAAGGGTTTGGAGTTCGACGCCGTGCTGGTCGTGGACCCGGATCGGATCCTCGCCGACGGCCCGCGCGGGGCGGCCGAGCTCTATGTCGCCCTGACGCGCGCCACACAGCGGCTCGGCGTGCTGCATCAGGGCCCGTTGCCGCAGGCGCTGGCCGGGCTAGCGGCGGTCGGCCCACCCGCTCAGGCCGGAAATCGGCGGTAGGGGTAGCGATTCCGCGCCGCCGGCCCGGCCTTTCCGGGCGCTGCCGACCGCCTCCGCGATGGACGGATGGTGTCGGTTGCGCGTCGGAACGGTCGCGGCCCATCCGCGCTTCCAGATCATTTGCTGAATATTTGCTATACAGCATTCGGTGATCGTTCCGTTTGCTGTTCGGCGAAGGGAGTTGGCGGTGGCGATGCGGCGCAGACAGGTGCTTGCCGGATTGGCCGGAGCGACGGTACTGACCAGCTGCGGCCTTGGCCGGAAAGACTCCGCACCACCGCCCGTACCGGCGGTCATCAGCTTCGGCCCCACGCCCGAAGGTCCGGAAGTGGATCCGCGTGAAGTGGGCACCGTAGCGGTTGCCGGGGGAACTCTGCGTTCGGTCGAGTGGATCGACGAGACGGGCCGGGCGCTGCCGGGCATCCTGACCGAGGACAAGAAGACGTGGTACAGCGTCGAACCGCTCGGTTACGGGCACACCTACACGGCGAAGGCGGTGGCCACCGGTGCGACCGGCGATGTCACCGCCACCAGCACCCGCACCACGGTGCTGCCCGCCAGGCTGACCGACGTGTCGCTGCGCTCGGGCAGCCTCGACGACCTGGTCGAGGGCGACACCCACGGCGTGGGCCTGGTCATCGTCGCGGTCTTCGGCGAACCGGTCGATCGCGTTGCGGCGGAACAGAACCTGACGGTCATCACCGACCCTCCGGTGGCAGGCGCCTGGTACTGGCTCTCCGACAAAAACGCGCACTGGCGCCCGGAGCGCTATCACCGGGCCCACAGCACGATCACGGTCGCCGCCGACCTCTACGGCGCCCGCCTCGGCGACGGTCTCTACGGTGCCCGCAATCAGCGCGTCTCGGTCAACATCGGACCTGAGCGCATCGCGATCGCCGACGACAACACCAAGCACGTCGACGTCTTCGAAAACGGAAACCTGGTCCGCAGCATGCCCACCTCGATGGGCATGGGCGGCGGCACCTCCTCCGGCGGCAAATACCTGTCCTTCTGGACCCCGCCCGGCGTCTACACCGTCCTGCAACGCCAGCACCCGGTAGTCATGGACTCCGCCAGCTACGGCCTCACCGGCTCCGGCAGCTACAAGGTGACCATCAACTACGGCGTCCGCATCAGCCACGACGGCATCTTCCTGCACGAACTCGCATCCAGCGTCTGGGCCCAGGGCAACACCAACGTCTCCCACGGCTGCCTCAACCTCGGCCCCGGCGACGCGGGCTGGTTCTACGACTTCATCGGCCAAGGCGACGTCGTCGAGGTCCGCAACACCGGCGGCGACCCCCTCACCATCTGGCAGGGCGGCGACTGGGGCGTGCCCTGGGACCAGTGGATCAGCGGCTCCGCTCCAATCTGACCTCCGCGGAGGGCCCGGCTTCGCGTATCGGCTCGTGCTCCCGCACAGGTTGTTACCTGTGCGGGAGCACGACTGGTATGCGGTTGAGGGTTCAGGCCGCGGTGGCGAGGAGACGGTTCGGTTGCGGCCAGCGGGGGTGGTCGGTGTCGATGACGTAGGCGTGGGTGTGCCGGAAGAAGCGCTCGTCTACGCGGACGGCATCGCCGAGGCGGGTGGGGGCGATGGTGCCGACTTCGTGCAGGTGCGTGATCTCCTCGGGATCCTTCCTCGGCCACATTCGCACGGCCACAGTGAATCCCGCGGCGGCGAGCACGGCCAGCGTCACCCAGGTCGCGGTGAACCCGGCGGCGGTGGTCAGCCACCCGGCGATGGGGTAGGTGAGCAGCCAGGCCAGATGCGACAGCGAGAACTGCGCCGCGAACAGGGCGGGGCGGTCGGCAGGTTGCGATGAGCGTCGCAGGACCTGCCCGGTGGGCGTAAGGATCGCCGCGGTGCCCGATCCGATGATGGCCCACACCGCGATCGCGGCGGCCCAGCGCCAGTCACCGGCCGCAGCGGCGGACAGTGCGATTCCCGAAACCAGTCCGAGGATCAGGGTGGCCGCGCCGGTGAGCATCACCGGTCGTGCGCCGACACGATCGAGCACTCGGGGCAGGGCGAGCGCGATGATCATGGTGCCGAAACCGTTGGCGGCGAGCAGCATTGCCACTCCGGATTGGGTGCCGCCGAGGGTGTCGCGGACATAGTTGACGGTGTTGACCATGATCACCGAGCCGGCCGCGGCGACTACCAGGTTCAGGCCGAGTAGACCACGCAGGCGAGGTGTCGCGGCGAAGATCCGCACCCCTACGGTGATGCGTTCCCGGAAGCTGCCCTCGGGGGCGGCGGTCGCGTTCGGAATGCGGGTGGCCAGCACCAGGGCGGCCGAGACGCCGAAACCGATTGCGGTGCCTACGAACAGCCAGTGGAAGCTCATGACCGTGAGTGCCGCGGCGGCGAGCATCGGGCTGAGCAATGTCTCCATGGTGGCGGCCAGCTGTGTGGCCGAAAGCGCTCGGGTGTAGTCGCGTTCGTCGGGCAGGATATCGGGAATGATCACCTGGTAGGTGGGAGTGTATGCGGCAGAGGCGGTTTGGAGTACTGCGATCAGTACGTAGATCTGCCAGATCTGGTCGACGAACGGCAGCGCCAGCACGATCGCACCGCGAACGAGGTGCAGGGCGGTCAGGAATGCTCGGCGGGGGAATCGATGGGCGTAAGCGCCGACGATCGGCGCGACGGTGACATAAACAACCATCTTGATCGTCAGCGCGGTGCCGAGCACGGCCGCAGCGGCCCCGCCGGCGAGCTCGTAGGCGAGCAAACCCAGTGCGACGGTGGTTAATCCGGTGCCGAACAGGCCCGACACTTGCGCGGTGAACAGTCGCAGATAGTCACGGTTGCGGAAGAGGGTGGACATTGGAGGCTCTTTCTCGTGTTGGGCGGGGTGGATCACGGGTTCGTCGGCAGCAGCACTCGCACATGACGGACTCCTCTCGGGCGGCTGAGCGGGCGGAACATGCGCCCGCTCAGCAGGTTTCGGTGATCAGGCGGGCAGGGTGAAGGCGGCGGTACGGACGACGTCACCGTGCTTGAAATCCAGGAACAGGCGGTAGGTTCCGGGGCCGGGGACGGCGGTGTGGAAGGTGATCTCCGGTCCGGGAGCGGTGACGCCGTCGCCGGGCTCGCCGTTCGGGTGTACGTGGACATATGCCAGGTCGCCCGCGCGGATGACAACCAGGTGGCCGAAGGCGGCCAGGTAGGGCTGTAGGTCGGTGACCGGCTGTCCGTCCTTGCGCACGGTCAGGGTGATCAGTTGGCCCGCGCCGGCCACCAGATCGCCGTCGAGGGTGACTTCATAACCGTCGACGGTCGCGGTGCGCGCTGCCTCCGGTGTGGGCTGCGGCGTGTACGCGCCAGCCAACGCCAGATCTGCCCCGAGGGTGATGGTCTTGCCGAGAGCGCGCGGGGCGATATCGGTGAACACCCGGTACGCGCCCGCCGCCGGAAGGTTCAGGCGCACAGCCCAAGTCCCGTCCGCGGCCAGCTCGGGGTGCACATGCCAGAAGCCGGTCAGCTCGCGCTGGACCACGATCAGATGCAGCTCCCGGTCGTGAATGGCGTCGTACTCGGTGACAGGATTGCCGTCTGGGCCGAGGATCCGGAACCGGAAGTCGATCTCACCGGGCGCGGCGATCGGTGCGGCAAGCTCCAATGCGTAACCGTCCTGCGTGATTTGGAGCCCGCCTGGGAGGCCTCCGCCGTGACCGGCGTGCGCATCGTGACCATCCTGCGGGGCGTTGGCGTCGTGTTCGGCGTGAGCACCGTGGGCATCCTGCAGGGCGTTGACAGCGTGGGCGCCAGCTCCGTGACCAGCGTGCGCATTGTGGCCGACATGCGCTGCGTTATCAGCTCCGGTGTGGTGACCGGCGTGGGCGTCGATTCCGGCATCGGCGTTCTGCGCGGCGTTGACCGCGTGAGCACCGTGCTCAGCGGCGGCTCCGTGACCAGCGTGGGTGCCGTGTTCGGCATGCGCGCCGTGTGCAGCTGCCAGATGTTCGGCGTGTGTGTCAGCGGCCGTGTGACCGGCCTCATCCCCGTGTGCGCCGTGCTCGTTGGTGTGGGTCTGGGTGGTGGTCATGGTCTCGGCCTTTCCGATCTTGTTTCTCCGACGTCCAGAAATCTATACCCCTAGGGGGTATAGAGCAACAGCGTGTGATGTAGCCCACTGGCCTGAAAAACCCTGCGGCGCAGGCTTGACATTTCAATACCCTAGGGGGGTATGGTTCCGCCCCGAGTTCGAACACTCCCGGAAGGACGGAACCGAAATGTCAACCCAAAGCCCATCAACTACGCGAAAGTGGTTGGCGCTGGCGGTAATTGCCGCCGCGCAATTCATGGTCATCATGGATACCTCGATCATCGGCATCGCACTGCCGAAGATGCAGGCCGATCTCGGCTTCTCGCAGGAGAACCTGACCTGGGTCTTCAACGCCTACGTCATCGCCTTCGGCGGCTTGCTCCTGCTCGGCGGAAGACTCTCCGACCTGCTCGGCGCACGCCGGGTCTTCGGCGCGGGTTGGCTTGTCCTGCTTGCGGGTTCGGTCGTCGCCGGCGCCGCGGGCAATGTCGCGGTCGAGCTGGCCGGTCGTGTGGTGCAGGGCGCGGGCGCGGCACTGATCGCACCCTCGGCGCTGACCCTGCTCATGATGTTGTTCGGCTCCTCACCGAAGGAATTGACCAAGGCCCTCGCGGTCTACGGCGCGGCGGCACCCGCCGGTGGCACGGCCGGTGTGTTCCTGGGCGGCGTGATCGCCGAATACATCAGCTGGCCATGGGTTTTCTACATCAACATCCCGATCGCGGTCCTCGCCTTGATCGCCATCCCGGCCCTGATGCCCAGCGCACCCGCACGCCAGGGTTCGATCGATCTGCTCGGCGCGATCACCGTCACCGCGGGCTTGGCCGCCGCCGTCTACGGCATCGTCCGGGCTCCGGAAGTGGGCTGGGGATCCGGTCAAACCTGGGGCGTCCTCGCCGTCGCTGCCGCTCTGCTCGCGGCGTTCGTGCTCGTGCAGGCCCGGCACCGCGCACCACTGATGCCGCTGAGCATCTTCCGCGCCCCGAATCTGGCCGCTGCCAACATCGCTCAGCTCCTGCTCGGCGCCGCGTGGGTGCCGATGTGGTTCTTCCTGAACCTGTACCTGCAACAGGTGCTCGGCTACAGCGCCTTCCCGTCGGGTGCGGCACTGCTCCCGATGACCACCCTGATCATGCTCGGCATGGTCGTCCTCGCCCCGCGGGCCATGCAGCGCTTCGGCGCCAAGCCGATGATCGTCACCGGCCTGATCGTGCTCGGCATCGGCCTGGGCCTCATGTCGCTGATCCGCCCGACCGGCAACTTCTGGGTCGACGTGCTCCCCGCGTCCCTGGTCGCCGCGGGCGGTATGGCCCTGGCGTTCATCCCCTCCCTAGGCACCGCTATCGCCGCGGCCCGACCGGAGGAGGGCGGCCTGGCCTCGGGCATCGTGAACGTCAGTTACCAAGTGGGTTCCGCGATCGGCCTAGCCGCAATGACCGCGGTGGCAACGGCTTTTGGCGCCGACCAGCTCGGTGACCTACCGCGGCTCACCGACGGTTTCGCGGCCGCGTTCCTCGGCGCGGCGATCATCGCCCTGGCCGGAGCGGGAATCGCGGCGGTAACGATGCGCAGCCCGGCACGGGAGGAGGCGGTGTCCGAGACCGTCTGAGCATGGCACCGGCACAAAATTCGGGTGGTCGTGGAAACCCACGACCACCCGAATTGTGCGGCAGCTCAACGACGCAACGTCGTCTCCTCTTCCATCCGCGACAGCTTCTCCGGATTCCGCACCGCATAGAGCCCGGTGATGCGCCCGTCCTCGATGCGCACCGCCACCACGGTGTCGATCTGATCGTCGAGTCGCAGCACCAGCGCCGGATAACCATTCACCTGGGTTTGCACCAGCGCCGCCGCGGGATCGATCCGGCTCAGCACCCCGGCCACCACCTCGGCACCCACAATTGGTTGCAGCGCAGCCTGTTTGACGCCGCCGCCATCGCCGAGGAAGACGACATCGGGGGCGAGGATATTCAGCAGTCCCTGTAAATCGCCGGTCCGGACCGCGCGCTGGAACGCGTCCAGCGCATCCTTGGTCTCGGCGGGCGAGGCGACTCCACGCGGCCGCCGGGCGGCCACGTGTGACCTTGCGCGATGGGCGATTTGGCGCACCGCCGCCGGTGATTTCTCGACGGCTTCGGCGATCTCGTCATAGTCCAGATCGAAGACGTCGCGCAGCACGAACACCGCCCGCTCGGTCGGAGTCAGGGTTTCGAGGACCAGCAGCATCGCCATCGAAAGGCTCTCGGCCAGTTCGATGTCCTCGGCCACGTCCGGCGCGGTGAGCAGTGGCTCGGGCAGCCACGGACCGACATAGGACTCCTTGCGCCGGCCCAGCGTGCGCAGCCGGGCGAGGGCCTGCCGGGTGGTGATTCGCACGAGGTACGCCCGGTGTTCCCTTATGGAATCGAGGTCGACCCCCGCCCAGCGCAACCAGGTTTCCTGCAGGACGTCCTCCGCGTCGGCCGCCGAGCCGAGCATTTCGTAGGCGACGGTGAACAGCAGATTGCGGTGGGTGACGAACGCCTCGGTGGCGCGATCTCTGAACTCTGGCACGTACACAAGATGCCGCCCGGCGCCGTTCTGTGACACCTCAACTGCGTGGCATAGGTCACAATTCGGCGCTGTCACAGGGCGCGGGTCCCTGGCATCTCATGGTCGTTCACCACAACACCACGAGTGAGGACGAAGTCATGGAATCCCGAATCAACTTGGTAGACAACGAGCTCGGCGCGAAATTCGGCAAGCGGTTCGGCAACGCCGCCCAGCTGATCGCGCAGTCGTCGCTATCGAAGACTGTCCAGGAACTGGCGTCGCTGCGCGCCAGCCAGATCAACGGCTGCGGCTGGTGCGTCGACGTGCACACCAAGGAACTCGCGGCCGTCGGCGAATCCGCGGTCCGGATCAACCTGGTCGCCGCCTGGCGCGAGGCCACCGTGTTCACCGAGGCCGAGCAGGCCGCCCTCGCGTTCGCCGAGGAAGGCACCCGGCTCGCCGACGCCTATGCCGGCGTGTCCGACGAAACCTGGGAGCTGGTGCGCAAGCACTACGACGAAGACCAGGTTGTCGCGCTGGTCGGCGTGGTCGCCATGATCAACGCCGCCAACCGGCTCGGTGTGATCCTGCACCAGAAGGGCGGCTCCTACGAGGTCGGCATGTTCGGCTGAGAATGTGGCTCGGCCCCACCGGATTTCACCGGTGGGGCCGAGCCGCCCGGATTACGACGCCTGCCGGGTCGGCATGATCGTGATCTGCTGCAGGTTGACGTGCGCCGGCTGGCTCACCAGGAAGTCGACTGCCGCGGCGACGTCCTCCGGGTTCAGCCAGGTGATCGTCTCCTTGGCGCTGGCCAGCCACTCGAGCGCACCGGGATCGGTGACGTGCCCCTGCAATTCGGTGCCGACGATGCCCGGCTCGATCGCGGAGACCCGGACGTCCTTGGCTCCGAGCTCCGCACGCAGGGTGCGCGACAGGTGGGTCACGTAGGCCTTGGTGCCCGAGTAGACCGCGAAGCCCGGGAAAATGTTCTGCCCGGCGATCGAAGACGTGTTGACCAGGTCGGCCGCACCCTTTTCCGCGGCCGAGGCGATCAGCTGCGGGAGGAAGGCGCCGATGGCGTTCATCAGCCCGGACACGTTCAGATCGATCTGCTGCTGCCACTGCTGCACCGCCAGCTCCTCGGCCGGTGCGGGCAGCATCACGCCGGCGTTGTTGAACAGCAGGTCGGCCGTGCCGAGTTCGGTGGCGACACGGTCGGCCGCGGTGGCGAGCGCGGCGGCGTCGGTGACGTCCACCGGCAGGGCCAGCGCTGTTCCGCCGGCCTGTTCGATCTCCTTCACGAGGTGCTCCAGGCGGTCTGTGCGGCGGGCCAGCACCGCCACTTTCGCGCCCGACGCGGCCAGCCGCTTGGCGGTCGCTTCGCCGATGCCGCTGGAGGCGCCGGTCACGACGGCGACACGTCCGGCCAGGGTGGAGGCATTCTGAGTCATCTGGATTTTCTCCTCGGTGTCGTTCGCGGCGGATCGGCCGCGTATTAGAGACAACTCCGCGGGAGCGGCCTTCGGAGGGCCTAAACGAGCCCTGCTCGACCTCGGTCCAGCCAACCTCGGTCCAGCAGACCTACCTTGGTTGCCGGCACCGCATATCTTCGCTGACCCTGCATGACATCCACCGGGTCTTTCCACCAAAGGACGACTGATGGCAGGGGCGGAGCCTTCCGCTCACTGGACTGGTCCGGAGTCGTCATGGGCTGCGGGTTTGAGCGATCTGGCAAAGGGTTTCGACGAACGCTCGTACTCGGGCGGTGTAACGGTCGCGCGGCCAGATCAGGCCGTAGTTCAGGGGCGGCGCGTCGCGGAGTGGCACGAAGGAAATGCCGGGGCGTGCGTGGTAGCGGGCGGCGCGCATTGCGGCGGGTGAGACGCCCCGGCCGGATGCGACCAATGCCAGTACTTCCACCCAGTAGACGGCGGTGGCGCCATGGGTGATCGACCGACCCTGCGGGGTCTGACGAGGGTAGATGCTCTCATGCCAGTACCGGGGGCTGATGCCGGACATGACGATCATCGGGGTTCTCGCCAGGTCTTCCATGCACACCGATGTGGACCGGGCGAACGGATGTTTCTGGGGGACCAGGAGGGCGCGCGGCTCCGCGAAGATCACCGGCCCGGCGATCAGATCCGGTTCGTTGACGGGGAACTCGGTGAGCTGGAGATCGAGCGTGCCTGCGCGCAGGGGGCCGAATGTGTCGGTGAGCTGCACCTCCTGAACCTCGACCAAGCAGTTCGGGTACGAACAGCGAAATGCCTCGGCGGCCTCGAGGACGATGTCGCTCGCCCACTGAGAGGAGAAGCCGACGCGCAGGGTCCCGGTCATGCCCTTGCCGACGGCGACGGCCTGAGCGACCGTCTCTTTGATCTGCAGGTACGCCGGGCCCAGGCCATCGTGGAGCCGCTGCCCGGCGGGCGTCAGGGCCACCCGGCGGCTGGTGCGCTCGAACAGCGTTACCCCCAAGCGGCGTTCGAGCCGCTGGATGATCTGGCTGACCCGGCCCTGGCTCAGACCGAGTCGCTCGGTGGCGCGCCGGAAATGTAGTTCCTCGGCCACGGCCAGAAACGTCTCGATCTCGTGACGCTCTATCACTACCGCCCACCTTCGGCCCATTGGTGACTCTCGCTCACCGACGGTATAGCACTTCGGTCTCGTTCCCCGCCCGTCTGTTTCGCAGTATGGAGCAATGCCATGCCGATCCCGCAGTCTCCCAAAAGCTTTCAGCCACGCGAAGAATCTGTTCAGGAGCTCTGCCACCTCATGACCGCTACCGACCTCCAACACCGCGCCGGGCTCAAAGAGTGGATCGGGCTCGCTGTTCTGGCCCTTCCTACGCTCCTGCTATCCCTGGACATCACCGTGCTGCACCTGGCCGTGCCTGAGCTGAGCGCCGACCTACGGCCCAGCAGCACCCAGACGCTGTGGATCATCGATATTTACGGCTTCATGATCGCCGGATTCCTGGTGACCATGGGAACTCTGGGCGACCGGATCGGTCGTCGCAGGCTGCTGATGGGCGGCGCCGCGGCCTTTGGGGTCGCGTCGGCGCTAGCCGCTTATGCCTCCTCCCCGGAAGCGCTGATCGCGGCCCGGACACTGATGGGGGTCGCGGGCGCAACGCTGATGCCCTCCACGCTTTCTCTCGTGAGCAACATGTTCCGCGATAGCCGGCAGCGCGGACTGGCCATCGGGATATGGGCAACGATGTTCTCGGCGGGCATCGCCATCGGCCCTGTGGCCGGGGGCGCGCTGCTCGACCACTTCTGGTGGGGTTCGGTGTTCCTGCTGGGAGTGCCGATCATGGCGCTGCTGCTGCTGGCCGCGCCGTTCCTGCTGCCGGAGTTCCGCGACATCGATGCCGGCCGACTCGACCTGGCCAGTGTGGGGCTGTCGCTGGCAACGATGCTCCCGGTCACCTACGGCATCAAGGAACTGGCCAAGCACGGCCTTGGTCTGCTGCCCGTGCTCACGATAAGCATCGGACTAGTGGCGGGCGTGGTGTTCGTCCGGCGGCAGCGACGGCTGACCAACCCATTGCTGGATATGAACCTGTTCGGCGACCGCGTCTTCTCCGGGGCGCTGGTGAGCATGTTCGTCAGCACCGGGATGGTAGGGGGCATCTACCTGTTCATCACCCAGTATCTGCAGCTGGTGCGGGGCCTGTCCCCGCTGCGGGCGGGACTGTGGCTGCTCCCCGCCGCCGCCGCTTTGATTGTCGCGTCCCTGGCGGCCCCGATCATCGCCCGCCGTAGCGGCCCGGCCAAGGTCATCGGCGCCGCCCTGGCGATCTCCACCCTCGGGTTCGTGTTGCTGACCCAGGTGGAGACCGAGGCAGGACTGCCGCTGCTGGTCGCCGGATTCGTCCTGGTGTATCTCGGCACCGGCCCCACCACAGCCCTCGGCACCGATCTCGTCGTGGGCTCCGTACCTCCGGAGAAGGCAGGCGCCGCGTCGGCACTCGGCGAGACCAGCACAGAGCTCGGGGTGGCATTGGGCGTCGCCGGACTCGGTAGCCTCGGCACCGCCGTCTACCGCGACCAGATTCCAGCCGACGCGCCCGCCGCAGTCCGCGACACACTCGCCGGCGCCGCCGCCGCAGGCACCGACGGCGCATTGCTGACCACCGCGCAGGAAGCGTTCACCACCGGACTCACCAGCGCGGCCACCGTCGGCGTCGCCCTTACCGCCGCCGTCACCATCCTCGCCGTGCTCACCCTGCGCCAGGTTCGTACCACCGGAGACCTTGCCGCCGACACGCCGGAACGGCTCCCCCGCCCCGGCGGTGTCCTCACAGAGACCGAGTGACACAGCAGCGGGTGGCGATGACCAACTGGACGGTTGAGCCGCCCCCCACCTGGCTATGTGGGTCCAGCAGACCTACCTTGGTTGCCATCTGTGGGCCCACTACCCGGCACACTGGATCCGTGGAGCACAACGCCGAGCTGAAGGAATTCCTGCGCAGCCGACGCGCGCGCCTGAACGTCGACGACATGCCGATCGGCGGGACGGGTGGCGTGCGCCGGGTCCCGGGCTTGCGCCGGGAGGAAGTTGCGCAGCTGGCCGGGGTGAGTGTGGATTACTACAGCCGCCTCGAACAGGGCCGCAACCTCAACGTCTCCGACGAGGTGCTGGACGCCGTCGCCCGCGCGCTGCGTCTCGACGACACCGAACGCTCTTATCTGTTCCAGATCGCGCGCACCAACCCACGCCGCGCCCGCCGCCGCACCCCGGCCCGCGTGCAGCGTGTCCGGCCCGGAATTCGCCGCATCCTGGAAACCCTCGACGACGTGACCCCGGCGTTCGTCTTCGGCCGCCGCATGGACGTCCTGGCCACCAACAGGCTGGCGCGTGCCGTCATGACCGACTTCGAGGCGCTCCCGCCGCGCGACCGGAACATGTTGCGCTACACCTTCCTCGACGAATCCACGCGCGAGCTGTACGCCGACTGGGAGGAAGTGGCACGCGACAACGTCGGCGTCCTGCGCCTGGACGCGGGCCGCCACCCCGACGACCCGCTGCTGGCCGAACTCGTCGGTGAACTGTCCATCAAGAGCCCCGAATTCCGCCGCTGGTGGGCCGATCACAACGTCCGCGAACGCAGTTACGGCACCAAGCGCTACCACCATCCGCTGGTCGGCGACCTCAGCATCGACTACGAAAGTGTCTCGCTCCCAGGCGATCCCGATCAAACCCTGTGCATCTACACCGCCGAAGCGGGCTCGGCCTCGGAGACCGCGCTACGGTTGCTTGCCAGCTGGACGGCGAGTTCGCCCGCGGTAACCGAGCCCGCGTCGTAGCATCCGACTCCAACCCGCGGGCGCCGCGAAATGCAATGCTGGTGGCCCGGACTCGTCGAGAGGTGTGCCGTGGTTTCCGATTCGGAGTTGAACCCCGCTGCGGTCGAGATCGGCAGCTTCTTCCCGCAAGCACCGGCCGTCGTCTGGCGCGCCCTGACCGAGCCGGACCTGATGGAACGCTGGCTGATGCAATCTGTCGGCTTCGCCGCAACCACCGGAACGCATTTCATCTTCATCCTGCCGACGACCCAGCCCTCCAGCGAGATCGCGTGCGAAGTCCTGACCGCCCGCCTGGGCGAACAACTGACCCACACTTGGTTCGACCTGCGAGCCGACCACCCCGCCCGCTGGGTCCTGGACTGGACGATCCAACCGCAGGGCCGCGGCACTCGACTCCTGTTGACCCAAACGGGTTTCGACATCAACGACCGCCGCCAGAAGATGGCCCGCAACGCGATGGAACGCGGCTGGAAATCGACGCTGCTACGCCTGCGCAAGGTGCTCGACGAAACCTGAGGACAGACCTTCAGAGGAAGTGCCCGCTGGCCAGGTAGGGCGCTGGGGGCTGGAGGTCCCGCACGGCGAGGTAGCCCTCCTGGCCGATGTCCAAACGCGCGGCCAATCCGACGTCTATCGCCCATTCGTTAGCTGTCGTGATGCAGTTGACGAGGGTGTCGCCGTGTGAGGAGGCAAGCGCTTCCCACAGAAGCTTTTGCGCGGTCGGTTGATCAGCCGCGGCCAGCAGCGCTGTGCGTCCTTGATCGTCGATGTAGACGTAGCCGTTGGCATGCGAGACGACCAGGCGGTTGTGCGCAGCAAGGTAAGGGTGGTCGGGTCCATGTCCGGCTCCGCGAAGCTGCTGGTCCAGGCGGTCCATCCAGTCGAAGTCGGCGATCGAGCCTTCCCGCAAGCCGTTGACCGCCGGCAGCGTGGATCGGTCGACGGTCCCGACCATGCGCATCTGGGGATGCAGGGAAAAGCCCGCCGATCGGTACCGGCGAGTCGCGCCGGGATGCACCGAGGAGGAGAACATTCCCGGCCGTCCATCGGCATGGGCCAGCACCGCGTCCATCAGGCGTTTGCCGATGCCATGGCCCTGCCGGTCCGGCAGCACGCCGTAGGTTGCCAAGTACCACAGGCGATCCCGGTTCTGGGAAATCGCGAACCCCACGATCTCCGGACCATCGACGGCGACCAGGCAGCCTTCGGGGTCGACGTCCAAGAAGTGCCGCATCCGGTCGATCCACCGTTTCGTGGCTGTCTCCGATCGTGGTTGCGGGTCTGGTTCACCGACTCGCCTGTCACGTCGATCGCTGTCGAGGAATGTGATGTCGGAGGTGCGCTCGGCGTGCGGCAGATCGGCCGCCCGCATCGTTCTGACATCTGGAACGTTCACAGGCTTCACGGTATGAGGAACCGTCTAGAGGCGAAACCGGTTTTCGGTGTGCGGGGCTGTACGGATGCGTCCCGGACAGCTGACGGTTTCGCCTCCCCAGGGTGCGGGTCCCGGCGTCGAGCGAATGGGGGCGGCGCGCCTTGGAACGTATCGTGGCGGATCTATGAGGCGTGATGGCAACCGGAGGGTTCAGTTGAGAGTGAAGCGTCGGCCGCTGTTGAAGTGGGGCGGGTTAGCGATCACCGGGTTGCTGGTTGTGGTGGCCGGAGCGAATGCGTGGTTGTGGCTGGTGTCCTCGGGGCATCGGTCCGAAGTGGCGGCGGCGCCGGTCGCGCCGGTGGTGATTGTGCCCGGGGCCAAGGTGGCCGAGGATGGCACGCCGATGTCGTATCTGCGGGGGCGGTTGGACGTCGCGATCGATCTGGTGCGGGCGGGTAAAGCTGCCGGAATTCTGGTTTCGGGTGATGCGGGTGGTGTCTCCGGCGACGAAATCGTCTCGATGACAAAGTATCTGGTGGCGCAGGGGATCGATCCGGGGCTGATCCGGTCGGACCCCGAGGGGCTGTCGACGCGCGAAACCTGTGAGCGTGCCAAACAGCACTTCGGCATCGAGCGCGCCCTCATCGTCACCCAGTACGAGCATCTGCCGCGGGCGGTCGCCCTGTGCCGGGCTGCGGGGATCGACGCCGACGGCGTCACGGCGTACTGCGAATGCCGTCGAATCACGGTGCTCCGCAACAACCTCCGGGAATGGCTCGCCGCACCCAAGGCGATCTTCGCGCTGATTTTTCAGAGCTGAGGTTCGAGGTAGGCGACGATGGCGTTGACCAGGCCGCGCCGCGCCTCGTCGAGATCGGCGTAGGTGCCGAGCTGCTTCTCGGAGACGAGGCCACGCATCGCGCCGGGCAGGAGGGCTGCCATTTCGCGGATCCGCACCGGGTCGATGTCCAAGTCGGCGAACGCTTTCCGGCAGGCGTCGTGCCACAGGGGTTTCCAGGAGGCGAGTTCCGCGGCGGTCCGGGGGTAGAGGCGTTCGAGTTCGGCGTGGTCGCGGGGGAGTGCTGCGCGCAGTGTTTCGATCGCGCGGGAGTCGGGTGAGCTCAGACCCGTGTACATCAATTCGATGATGCCGGTGACGCGTTCGCGCAGGGAGGCGGTGGGGCGTACGCGGACGGGGAGGTCGCCGCGGCGTTCGGCCGTGCGGTGCAGCACTGCGGCCCACAGTCCGTCGATGTCGCCGAACTGATATTTCACGACGCCCCAGGTGGCGCCGATCTCCTTGGCGATCCGGTTGCCCGAAGCCGCGGCCGGGTCCCCGGTGGCCAGCGCGTGCAGTGCGGCTTCGAGCATGTTCTCGCGGGTGGCGAGGCCTCGTTTGTTGCTGCGCCTGCCCGTCGTTCCCGGATCGGTCATCGTGCGCATCCTTTCCATTTTCGTAGAACCCTCTTGCATAGTATCAAAGAGGCTTCTACGATAAGGACGCTCCCGCACTACGGACGACAGGACCGGCGCGATGGCCAAACCGCCTCTATCAATGCAGCCGACAGGGTGGTTCCAGGTCGCGTGGTCGGCCGAGGTCGGTATCGGTGCCGTGCACCGGATGAAGTACTTCGGGCGCGAGATGATCGCGTGGCGGTCCGAAGCCGGCGAAGTCGCAGTAATGGATGCCTACTGTGAACATCTCGGCGCGCATCTGGGGTTCGGTGGGCACGTCGAGGGGGACCGCATCGTCTGCCCGTTTCACGGCTGGGAATGGAATCGCGAGGGCCGCAACGTCTGCGTCCCGTACGAGAAACATCCCAACAAGGGCAGGCGCATCCGCAGCTACCCCGTTGTGGAGCGCAACGAATCGATCTGGATCTGGCACGACGTCGAGGGGCGGCCACCCCACTTCGAAATCCCAGACGTATTCACGGGGTTCGACGACGGCATGAGCGCCGAAGACTATTTCCCGGCCTACCCGCACTCCACTCTCTACCGGGAACGACTGGAATTACACCCGCAATACATCATGGAGAACGGGGTGGACTTCGCGCATTTCAAGTACGTGCACAAGGTTCCGATCATCCCCACTTTCACTCGTCAGGACTTCGACAACCCGGTCTCCTACGTGGATTTCACGATCGCCTTCGATAACACGGCGGCCGGAGAGATCAACAGCGGCGTGCAGGCCATCAACGCCGGACTCGGCGCGGCGGTCACCAAGAGCTGGGGCATGATCGACAACCGCACGCTGTCGGCGGTCACGCCGGTCGACGACGAAACCTCCGACGTGCGTTTCTCGGTCTGGATCGGTCGCCCGCCCGGCGCTGAAAGGTCCGGCGCGGCCGCCAAGGCACAGCAGGTGGCCGAGGCCGTCATCGCGCAGTTCGAGGCCGACATCCACATCTGGGCGCATCAGCGCTACTCCGACCCGCCCGGGTTGTCGCAGAAGGAATTCGAGGGATTCAAGGCGCTCCGGCACTGGGCCGCGCAGTTCTATCCCACGCCGAAATGACGGAAGGCACTGTCCCCCATGAACCCTCAGCAGCGGATCCGCGTATTCCAGGTTGCCACCGGAAATGTCGGCACCGAGATGATCAAACGCATTGGTAGTCACCCCGATCTGGAGTTGATCGGACTGCACTGCTACACCCCGGAGAAGGTCGGCCGTGACGCCGGTGAGCTCGCCGGCCTGCCCGCGATCGGCGTGCGCGCCACCGGCTCGGTCGAGGAAATCATCGCCGCCAAACCGGATGTCGTGACCTTCCACGGGGTCTTCCCCGACGAAGCTCTCTACGAACGCGTCCTCGAAGCGGGCATCAACATTGTCACCACGGCCGACTGGATCACCGGCCATCATCGTGACCGCAACCACCCGCATCCGTCCGGGAAGCCGGTCACGGAGGTACTGCGGGCCGCATGCGAACGCGGGGGATCCACGTTTTACGGGACCGGCATGAATCCCGGCCTGTGCCAGATCCTCGGAGTCGCCCACTCCTGCGATGTGGCCGAAATCGAGAACGTCACCGTCATCGAATCGGTCGACGTCTCCTGCCACCACTCGGTACAGACCTGGATCGAAGTCGGCTACGGCCGGCCCGTCGACGACCCCACGATCCCCGCCTCCCTCGAAAAATTCACCAGGGTGTTCGCCGACTCGGTGTATCTCATGGCCGACTGCTTCGGTCTCGAACTCGACGATGTCACCTTCAGTTACGAACTCGGCGCGTGCACAAGGGATGTCGACCTCGGCTGGTACACCCTGCCCAAAGGCTCACTCGGTGCGAACTACATCAAATACCAAGGCATCGTCGACGGCGTCCCGCGTATCGAATCCCATCTGGAATGGCAGATGACGCCGCATACGGACCCGAAATGGGATGTGAAGGGCTGCTACATCACCAAGATCACCGGCGACCCGAGCATCTACAGCAAACACATGATCTTCCCCAAACCCGGTGTAGACCTGTCGAATCCGGATTCGTTCGCCGCCATCGGCATGACCGTCACCGGGCTCCCCGCCCTCAACGCCATCCGATCGGTCGTCGCCGCACCGCCCGGCATCCTCACCAGCGCCGATCTTCCGCTGCGCGGCTTGGCGGGTCGCTTCAAACAGTCCTGATCGGCTGGCAATCCGTCCAACCCGATCCGCGCCCGGTGGGCGGGACGCGCCTAGACTTCCGAGCGAAAGGAGGCCCTGTTGTGAAGCGAAACCTGAACTGCCCCTGTGGAGAACACATCGTCGGGACCGACGAGGACGACCTGGTCGAGAAGACCCGCAAGCACCTCACCGCCAACCACCCCGGACACGACTACTCCCGCGACGAAATCCTCTTCATCGCCTACTGATTCCAGGCCGCGAGTGGCACACCCGGGAGCGTCTACTCGACGTTCGCCGCAACCTTGTGCCACTCGCGGGCTCGGAAAATGAGTTGCTGGGGTGCTGTGGGCCTGGGAGTGTAGTTATCGGCGGTGTGGCGTAGTCCGGTAGCGCGGTGGTCTCATGATCCATAGGTCGTCGGTTCGAATCCGACCACCGTCACGACGGTAAGGCATTGGCTTGTAGCTCAATTGGCAGAGCGGCGTCCTGTTAAGGCGTTCGGTCCAGGTTCGAGTCCTGGCGGGCCAGCGAGGAGGGGGAGTGTGATGAGCGATCTGCTGCTCGAAGGTGTTGTCGGGTCGATCGCCTACGGGCTCGATACGCCGGCGAGTGACGTCGACTATCTGGGTGTCTATGTGGAGCCGACGCGGACCTTTCTGGGATTGAAGCCGCCGACTCGCGACAAAGGCACCCGGCATGGTCGCGATGGCGCCGACGCCACTTATCACGAGGTCGGGAAGGCGATGGGCCTGATCCTGTCCTGCAATCCGACGGCCACCGAGATCCTATGGCTCGACAAATACACTGTCGCAACCGATTTCGGCACCGAGCTGGTGAGCTTGCGGTCGAGTTTCCTGTCGGCGCATCGGGTGCGGCATTCGTACTTCGGTTACGCGATGGCGCAGTTCCGCCGGATGCTGCACCGCCGCGAAGCCCAGGGGCTGCAGGACCCGCGGCTGGCCAAGCACGCCCGGCACACCATGCGATTGCTGTGGCAGGGATACGAGCTCTACACCACCGGTGTCCTCCCGATCCGATTGCCCGACCCCGAACCGTATTTCGAGTTCGGTCGCCAACTGACGACCGAATCCGGCGCGGAGGTGGCGAAGGCGCTGATGGCGGAGTACGAGCAGAAGTTCGACACCGCGACAACGGCGCTGCCGGAGCACCCGGACGAGGCCCCGCTCGAAGATTTCCTGCAGCGCGTGCGGCGGGCGAACTTGGATTAGGGCTGTTCACACAGCTGAACGGCTTGGCCGCATCGCCGTGGAGCGAACGATTAACGCGCCGGGTCTCGCGCATCTGACATCCCGCGGGATAGTGGCGCCAGCCCTGTCGGTCTGGCGCCCGCCATCGCGGTAGCCGTCGTCAGCGGGACAGCTCGGCGGCTCCGGCGCGGGCGAATTCCTCGTCGAGGTCGCCGCTGGGCGCACCGGCGACGCCGATTCCGGCGATGGGAGCGTTGCCCGCGGTGACGGGGACGCCGCCGGCGAGGAACAGGGTGCCGGGGATGTCGGCCAGCCGGGGTGTGGCGGCGAGGCGGTTGCCGAGGTCTGAGGTGGGGGCGTTCCAGGAGACGGCGGTGAAGGCTTTGCGTTCCGCCGAGTCGTAGGACTGCGGCCCGGCACCGTCGCCGCGCAGGGTGACCAGAGTGTTGCCGTCGCGGTCGACCACGGCGACGGTGACGCGCTGATTCTTCTGTTCGGCGGCTTTCAGTGCGGCCTGCGCGGCGCGGGTGGCGGCGTCGATGGACAGGTGGGTGGTCTGGCGCAGGTTGCCGGGGGTGGCGTCGGCGGCGAGCGCGACCTGTGCGGTGGCAGGGGTGTCGGAGCCGGTCAGGTCGACGGCGATAGCGCCCGCGCCGACAGCGGCGAGGACTGCGGCACCGGTGACGAGGCCGGTCAGAGTGCGGCGGGAGGTGCTCATGGTGGGTTCCTTTCGAACGGGTGGCTGGTTGCTCCTTCGATCCTGCGGCAGCACCCAGGTCGGCCGAATCGGTGAGCGGGCCAGGGATCGGTGGTAGCTCGGTGGATGCTCGTGTCGTCCGATCGGCTGATACGGGACGCTCCCCGGGCGGGCAGAATGGGGCGGTGAGCGACAGTGCGGAGGTGAACGACGACCGGGTTTTCGGCGTGATCATGCACGTCGCGTTCCTGTTGCTGGTCGCCGCTTCGCTGGCCCGGTTCCTGCTCCGGCATCCCGATTCCGCGCGGACACCGGCGATCATCGTGCTGTCGGTGGCGCTGGCCGGGCTGTACGCGCTCGGCGCGCGCCGCGGGCGAATCGCCTGGCTCGCGGTTGTCGTGGTGCTCTGGATCGTGCTCGTCGCGCTCGCGCCGAGCTTCGCCTGGTGCGCGGTGCCACTGCTGTACACCGGATTGCGGATCCTGCCCTTGCGGACCGCGCTGATTCTGGTCGCGGTGCTCACCGCGTTCGTCGCCGGTGCGCAGATCCGGTTGGCGGGATGGGCCGACCCGGCCGTGCTGGTCACCCTGCCGACGGTGGTCGTGCTGGCCACCGCCGTGTTCGTCTATAACCGGCGGCAATCCGAACGCCGCCGGGTGCTCATCGACGACCTGCTCCGCACCCGCCGCGAACTGGCCGCGACCGAACGCCGTGCGGGCACCTTGGCCGAGCGGCAGCGCCTGTCCATGGAAATCCATGACACCCTCGCCCAGGGGTTGTCGAGCCAGCGGATGCTCCTGCAGGCCGCCGACCGCATCTGGGATACCGAGCCGCAACGCGCGCACGACCACGTGCGTTCCGCCGAATCCATCGCCGAGCAAAACCTCACGGAGGCAAGGCAGTTCGTGCGCGATCTGGCGCCGGCGGACCTCGCGGCCAACGGCTCGCTGGCCGCGGCCTTACGCGCGCTGGCGCACCGGGAGAGCACCGACGCGCTCGCTGTCCGATTTCAAGCGGATGGTGAGTCGCCGCGGCTGCCGGACCGGGTCGAAGCGACACTGCTGCGGATCGCGCAGGGCGCGCTCGCCAATGTCCGCGAACACGCCGAGGCGAGTACCGCCATGCTTACCTTGACCGGGCTCGACGACCAGGTCGTCCTCGATATCGCTGACGACGGCCGGGGCTTCGACTCGGCCGCGTTGCCCGAATCCGGTGACCGCGGTTACGGGCTCGCGGCGATCCGCGCCCGTCTGCAACAGTTCGGCGGCACCTTGACGGTCGAATCCACACCGGGCGAAGGGACAGTGCTGTCCGCCGCTATCCCGTTGGGAGAGAAATGAATCCCCCTGTGCGCGTGCTTGTTTGCGATGACCACGCCGTCGTGCGGGCGGGCCTGCTGGCCCTGCTGTCCAGCGCCCACGATATCGAAGTGGTCGGCGAAGCGGGCACCGGCGAAGAAGCCGTCGCCCTCACCGCCCGCCTCATCCCCGATGTCGTGCTCATGGATCTGCAACTCGGCGGCGGCATCGACGGCATCGAAGCCACCCGGCGAATCACACTCTCCGGCAACAACACTCACATCCTCGTCCTGACCACCTACGACACCGATGCCGACATCACCCGCGCCATCGCTGCCGGCGCGACCGGCTACCTACTCAAAGCCGAACGCCCCGAAGAACTGTTCGCCGCCATCCACGCCGCCGCCGCGGGCCGCCCCGCGCTGTCCCCGCCGGTCGCCCAACGTGTCATGGCCCGCATGCGAAACCCCGTACCCGCCTTGACCGCCCGCGAACTCGACATCCTCGCCCAGCTCGCCCACGGCCTCGGCAACCGGGAAATCGCCCGCGCTCTGCACATCAGCGAGTCCACGGTGAAAACGCACCTCGGCCGGATCTACGAGAAGCTCGGCGTCGACACCCGCGCCGCTGCGGTCGCGGTCGCCAAGGAGCAGCGCCTGCTCGGCTGACCTGCGCAGCGATGAATTCGCCGGGCCCAACCCGTCTTAATCGAGGAGAGGTCCACACAGCGAAAGGACGCATCATGCCCAGTCCCGATGTCGGCACTCGCGAGCAGTGGCGGGCAGCCTACGAAAAACTGCGTGCGGAGGAGAAAGACCTCACGCGCCGCGGCGACGAGGTGACCCGTCAGCGGCAGGCCCTGCCTTGGGTCCCGGTCACCAAGGACTACCGATTCGACACCAACGCCGGCGAGAAATCCCTGGCCGAACTGTTCGACGGGCGCTCTCAACTGATCATCCGGCACTTCATGCACGGCCCGAAAACCCCGGAGGGCTGCCCGGGCTGCACCTTCGAAACCGACAACCTGGTCGGCGCGGTACCCCACCTGGCCCACCGCGACGTGACATTCATCCTCGCCTCCCGCTCCCCGCTCGCAGTCCTCAACGACTACAAGAACCGCTACGGCTGGGACATCGAATGGGTCTCTCTGGGCGACAACGGATTCAACGAAGACTTCTACGATCTGATGCACATCCCGACCCCAACCCGCCCCGGCGACATGCTCGACGTCATGGAACTCATGGCCCTGAGCACGTTCACCCGCGACAACGACACCGTCTTCCACACCTATTCCACCTACGACCGCGGCACCGAAGCCCTCAACGCGACATGGCAATTGCTCGACCGCACCGCAAAAGGCCGCGGCACCGACTTCGACGACTGGCCCGGCAAACGCGACGAATACTGACCGCCGAGCCGCCCGGCCGTGCGGTGCCGCACGGCCGGTACGGTGGGCGGAGTGCATTTCACGAATGAAGGATCGGTGCTCGAGCAACGCCGGCTGACCGGCTGGAGCCGCACCGCACCGACTGTTGCGCAGGTGCTTTCGACCCCCGACCTCGACATGGTCGCGCGGGCGGTGCGCGAGGCAGGGGAGCGGGGCGTCATCGCCCGCGGCCTCGGGCGCAGCTACGGCGATCCGGCGCAGAACGGCGGCGGCCTGGTCGTGGACATGACCGCGTTCGGCCGCATCCACACGATCGATCCGGACAGCGCGGTGGTCGACGTCGACGCGGGCGTCAGCCTCGACACTCTGATGCGAGCCGCTCTGCCGCAAGGCCTTTGGGTTCCGGTGCTGCCGGGCACCCGCCAGGTCACCGTCGGCGGCGCGATCGCCTCCGACATCCACGGCAAGAACCACCACTCCGCCGGCAGCTTCGGCAACCATGTGCTGTCGATGGATCTGCTCACCGCCGACGGCTCGATCCGCACCCTCACCCCGGAAGGCGATGCGGCGGAACTGTTCTGGGCGACCGTGGGCGGCATGGGCTTGACCGGCATCGTCGTGCGCGCCCGAATCCGCATGAAGCACACCGAAACCGCGTACTTCCGAGTTGACAGCGACCGGACCGGCAGCCTCGACGAAACGATGGAACTCCTGACCGGCGGCTCGGACGAGGGCTACGAATACTCGGTGGCCGTCCCCGACACGATCAGCATCGACTCGAAGCTGGGCCGCGCGGGCTTCAGCCGCGGCAATCTCGCCACCCTCGACGATCTGCCGCCCAAGCTGCGCCGAAACCCCTTGCACTTCAACGCGCCCCAACTGTTCACGGCCCCCGACATCTTTCCCAACGGCCTGGTCAACGGCGTCACCACCCGTATCGGCGGTGAGCTCGCCTACCGGACGTTCGCGAAACAGGGCCGCGGCCTGATCCAGAACATCACCCAATTCCTGCATCCCCTGGACCTTTTGGGTGAATGGAACCGTGCCTACGGCCGGCGCGGCTTCATGCAATATCAGTTCTCCATGCCCTACGGCGCAGAAGACCAGCTGGCCGCCGCCGTCCGCGCGATCGCGCACTCCGGCCACCCCTCCTTCCTGAACGTCTTCAAACGCATGGGCCCGGGCAACCAGGCCCCGCTCTCCTGGCCGCACCCGGGTTACATGCTCAGCCTCGACTTCCCCCTTGCCCCCGGGCTTGCCGAATTCTGTACCGGCCTCGACCAGCGAGTACTCGAGGCGGGCGGTCGCCTCTACTTCGCCAAGGAGTCCCGCACCGCGCCGGAAACCATCCGGGCGATGTACCCGCGGCTGGCGGAATGGCGGCGGATCCGCGACGCCGCCGACCCGGAGCGCGTCTTCGTCTCCGACCTGGCCCGCCGTCTCCGTCTGGTCGACGACGACCCGACCCCGACCTCGCGCTGACGCGCGGTATCACCCGCCGCGCAGGCCCAAACTGCGCAGCTCCAAGGCGGCCAGTTCGCGCACGGTGGCGTCGTCTCCGCGGCGCCAGGCGTCGACGACGTCGGGGTCGATTCGGTTCAGGGTGCGCAGGGGCTGGTTGGCGAGGGCGCGTAAGGCGAGGAGGTCGCGGCCGGCGGGGGCGGCGCGCAGGCTTTTCGCGGCGGCCGCGCGCCGCATCCAGCGCAGTCGGCGTGGCAGCCAGACGAACAGCACCAGGCCGATCGGGAAGATGAGCAGGCCGACGGCGAGGGCTATGGCGAGGTCGTCGACGAGGCCCTGTTGATCGTGTCCGGCTTCCGCGATCGATCGAGCGGCCGCGGCCGCCTTGTCGAACGGCGTGGTGAGTTCGTCGCCCACGACCGGCACCCGGCCTACCTTGTCGCCGACGTCCCCGAGGTTGTCGGCCATTCCGTTCCCGGCACCCTCCAGCTTCTGGCCGGGCACAGCCAGTTTGCGCACCAGATCGTGCACCCACCAAGCAGTTCGGATCGCGGCGTAGACCCAGAGCACCACCAGCAGATCCATCAGCACCTGACGAAGGAAAACCGTCCCGCGATCGGCGTAAATCTTCACCCGCCCAGGTTCCTCCGCCGCCCGCCCCCCTCGGGCTGCTTTGCCACGATCCGGGACTGAGCCGTTCCAGCCCTGGCCGCCACAGCCGGTCCTGGAAAGCAGCTTCGGCCGCGGGGACCGCCCGGTAACCTGATGTGACTGCGGTCACAGTTTGATAGCGATTTCCGGTCAGGGCCACGTAAGCCCTTTTCAACACCTTTGCTAAGTCTTTACTATCACCCAGTTCCTCGCGTAACCGGGTGGTTGCTCCAACCTGCGTTTCGAAGTCTCCGCTTCGCCCGCCGCTCGCTTTCGATGCCTGTACATGTTCGCCCGATGAACCGAATCCGGCACTGCCGGTTCGGCGAAGGAGAAATATGTCCACCGACACCGATTCCGCACCACGGACGTCGCCGCGTTACAGCGCGCAGTGGTTCTTCGACCTGCTACAGCCGGTGCTCCGGCACGACCTTCCTGCTTCACTCGTGGTTTTCCTTGTGGCCCTTCCGCTTTCGCTCGGCATAGCGGTCGCCAGCGGCGCACCCGTGGCCGCCGGACTGGTCGCGGCGGTGGTCGGCGGCATCGTGGGCGGCGCCCTGGGGGGCTCGGTATTACAGGTGAGCGGGCCCGCCGCCGGCCTGACCGTCGTAGTCGCCTCGACGATCAGCCAATTCGGCTGGGCAACCACGTGTTTCATCACCGTGGCCGCCGGTGTGCTGCAGGTGATGTTCGGGTTGAGCCGCATCGCCCGGGCGGCGCTCGGGATCGCACCGGTGGTGGTGCACGCGATGCTGGCCGGTATCGGAATCACCATCGCGCTGCAGCAGATACACGTGCTGCTCGGCGGTTCCGCGCACAGTACGGCTTGGCGCAACGTCGTCGAATTGCCCGGCCAGCTGCTGCATTCCCACGGCCCGGCGGTCCTGATCGGCGTCACGGTCATCGCGATCCTGCTCGGCTGGCGTTATCTGCCCGCCCGCGTGCGAGTCGTGCCCGGTCCGCTGGTCGCGGTGACCACCGCTACCGTGCTGTCGCTGGTGCTCCCGGTCGACGTCGCCCGAATCCCGTTGAACGGCAGCTTGTTCGACGACATCGCCCTGCCCCGCCTACCCGAGGGCAATTGGTTCGCGGTCTCGGTGACGGTGCTGACCATCGCGCTGATCGCCAGCGTGCAGAGCCTGCTCTCGGCGGTGGCCGTGGACAAGATGCACGGCGGCGAGCGCACCGATTTCGACCGGGAGCTACTCGGTCAGGGGGCGGCGAATGTGCTCTCGGGGTTGTTCGGCGGCCTGCCGGTGGCCGGGGTGATCGTGCGCAGCTCCGCGAATGTCGAAGCGGGAGCGCGCAGCCGGGCTTCGGCGGTGCTGCACGGCATCTGGATTCTGGTGTTCTCGGTGGCCCTGGTCGGGCTGGTGCGCCAGATTCCGACCGCCGCCCTGGCGGGGTTGCTCATCGTGATCGGCATCCAGCTGGTGAAGCTGGCGCATATCCGGCTCGCCCATCGGACCCGTGACCTGATCATCTACGTCGTCACCATCCTTGCCGTGGTGTTCTTGAATCTGCTCCAGGGGGTGCTGATCGGGCTGGCGCTGGCCTTCGGGCTGCTGCTGTGCCGCGTGGTCCGGGCGCACATCGTGGCGAAGCCGGTGCCCGACAGTGAATTCGGCGACTCCTGGCTGGTGACGATCGAAGGCAGCTGCACCTTCCTCGCGCTGCCGAAGCTGACCTCGGAACTGGCGAAAGTGCCCGAGCAGGCGGTGATCCGGCTGGAGATGAGCGTCGACTTCCTCGATCACGCCGCCTACGAGATGATCGAGGACTGGGTGCGCCGACGTCGAAACGCTGGTGGCGTAGTGGAATTCGTCGAACTCGGGCCGGTGCGCATGGCGGCGGCCACAGCGGGTCCGCCGGCCCGCGGCCACGCCCGCAAGGCGGTCGAGGAGGCGATCGGTCCATGGCGGCGCACCGCGCACCGGGTGGATCCGGTGGTCGCCGGGATCTCGGCCTATCACCGTGGGCACGCGCATCTGCTGCGTCCGCACCTGGACAGTCTGCGCGATCAGCACGAGGCCGACACTTTCTTCCTGACCTGCGCTGATGCCCGAATCGTGCCCAATGTCATCACCAACAGCGGCCCCGGTGATCTGTTCACGGTGCGCAATGTCGGCAATCTGGTGCCCGTCGGCAACAGCGACGCCTCGGTGGAGGCCGCGCTGATCTACGCGCTGGACAAGCTGGACGTTCGCACCGTGGTGGTGTGCGGCCATTCCGCCTGTGGCGCAATGGATGCGCTGCATCGCGCGGTGCAGACCGGCCAGGCGCTGGGCGAGTGGCTGGCGCACGCGCGGCCCAGTCTGGCGCAGTTCCGGGTCGGGCATCCGGTCGCCCGCGCCGCGGCCGCGGCCGGGTTCGACGAGGTCGATCAGCTGGCGATGGTGAACGTGGCGCTGCAGCTGGAGACCTTGCACGCCCATCCCGCGGTGTATCGGGGGATGCGGGAGCGCGGGGTCGCGGTCCGGGGATTGTTCTTCGATATCGCTACCGCCCGGGTCATCGAGGTGACGGTCGACGGCATCGCCCAGTTCGACGACGCGCCCAGTCGCGTTGCAGCGGAATCGGTTTGATTCATCAATGTGGTCGTGCTCACACCACTCCAGTGCTATGGTCCCAGCCACTTCGAGGCAACTTCTTAAGTTTTGCTAAGTCTTTACCAATAGCCTTGGGCGGATTTACTTGCCGACCCAACGGCGCGTCGGCGATCACCTCATCATCACTGGACCTGGAGGAGCCATGGCTGTCGAAAACGACCTAGCCCCACCTGTGCCCGGACCCGGAACGGGTACCCGATCACTGTCTGATCGTCTGAGATTCCTTGCGCGCCACGACATTCCCGCGTCGATCGTGGTCTTCCTGGTCGCGCTGCCGTTGTCGCTCGGTATCGCCGTCGCCTCGGGTGCGCCTGTCGCCGCCGGCCTGATCGCCGCCGTCATCGGCGGTATCGTCGCCGGTTTACTCGGCGGCTCCACCTTGCAGGTGAGCGGCCCGGCGGCCGGCCTGACCGTGGTCGTCGCCGAGTCGATCAACCAATTCGGCTGGCGCACCACCTGTTTCATCGTCGTCGCGGCCGGCGTGCTGCAGATCCTGTTCGGGCTGAGCCGAATTGCCCGCGCCGCGCTGGCTGTCGCGCCCGTGGTGGTGCACGCGATGCTGGCCGGCATCGGTATCACCATCGCGCTGCAGCAGATGCATGTGCTGCTCGGCGGTTCCTCACACAGCTCGGCCTGGAACAACATCGTCGAACTGCCCAGCCAGCTGATCAATCTGCACGGCGGTGACGTCTTCGTCGGCGGTGTGGTCATCGCGATCATGCTCGGCTGGCGCTATGTCCCCGCGCAGATCCGCGTCGTTCCCGGCCCGCTGGTCGCGGTCGTCGCGGCGACCGTGCTGTCGTTGTTACTGCCCACGGGCGCGGAGCGCATCGTGCTGGACGGTTCGCTGTTCGACGCCATCGGCCTGCCCGAGATCCCGGACGGCGGCTGGTCGGCCGTCGCGATGATGGTGCTGACCATCGCGCTGATCGCCAGCGTGGAGAGCCTGCTCTCGGCGGTCGCGGTGGACAAGATGCACAACCTGCCGCGCACCAATTTCGACCGCGAGCTCATCGGACAGGGCTCGGCGAATGTGCTGTCCGGCCTGGTCGGCGGTCTGCCGGTCACCGGCGTGATCGTGCGCAGCGCCACGAATGTGCAGGCGGGTGCGCGCAGCCGGGCCTCGGCGGTGCTGCACGGTGTGTGGATCCTGCTGTTCTCGGTCGCGCTGGCCGGGCTGGTGCAGCAGATCCCGCTGGCCGCGCTGGCCGGTCTGCTCATCGTGATCGGCATGCAGCTGGTGAAGACGGCACACATCCGGCTCGCCCGGCGCACCGGCGACCTGCTGGTCTACGGCGTCACCATCGCCGGCGTGGTGTTCCTGAACCTGCTCGAGGGTGTCGTCATCGGTCTGGTGCTCGCTTTCGCGCTGCTGCTGTGGCGAGTGGTGCGAGTCGCCATCGTGGCCAAGCAGATTCCGGCGTCGCAGCGCTGGCTGGTCACCATCGACGGGTCCTGCACCTTCCTCGCGCTGCCGAAACTGTCCTCGGAACTGGCGAAGGTGCCTGCCGATGCCGATGTCACGGTCGAGATGACCGTCGACTTCCTCGACCACGCCGCCTTCGACACCCTGAGTGAATGGGTGCGGCAGCAGGAAAATCACGGCGGCAGTGTGGAATTCGTGGAGATCGGCCACGCGCGCATGGCTGATGCCTCGAGCGGCCCGCCCGCGCGCGGTTTCGGCCGGGCGATGTTCGACGACGTGCTGGGCCCGTGGCAGCGCGACGACGAGGAGAAACGGGATCCGATCACCGCGGGTGTCGCCGCCTACCACCGCAGCCACGCCCACGTGATGCGCCCGCACCTGGACGAACTGCGCGACCACCAGGATCCGGATTCGTTCTTCCTCACCTGCGCGGATTCGCGGGTGGTGCCGAACGTGATCACCAACAGCGGCCCCGGTGACCTGTTCACCGTCCGCAATGTCGGCAACCTGGTGCCCGAGGAGGGTGACGTCTCGGTCGAAGCGGCCCTCACCTTCGCGCTGGAGAAGCTCAACGTGCGCTCCATCGTGGTGTGCGGGCACTCCTCCTGCGGCGCCATGGCGGCCCTGCATCGCGGCGATCACCACAAGGCGCCGCAGACCGGCATCGGCACCTGGCTGGCACACGCCCAGCCCAGCCTGGACCGCTTCCACCTCGGTCACCCCGTCGCGAAGGCCGCTGCCGCAGCCGGTTTCGGCGAGGTGGATCAGCTGAGCATGGTGAACGTAGCCGTCCAACTGGAAACCCTGCACCGGCATCCGTCGGTGCGGGCCGCGATCGCCGAGCGCGGTGTCACGGTGTCGGGCTTGTTCTTCGATATCGCGACGGCCCGCGTCGTCGAGGTCACCGTCGACGGACTCGCTCGGTTCGCGGTCGATCACACCACACCGGAACTGGTGTAGCCCGTGCCCGAACCGGCTCGAAACCTCCAGGTTTCGGGCCGGTTCGGGCACCTTCGGGTTTCTCGTACGCTGGTCATGTGAGTACCGAGTTAGAACAGACTGCACCGGTCGGCCGCTGGCGCGCCTTCCGCGACGCCATCACCGAGCGCCCTACCCTGAACGCGACCTACCGGATCGGGGTCGCTGTAGTCGGTATCGCGGTACTGATTCTGGGAATCCTGGCTATTCCCTATCCTGGCCCCGGGTGGGCGATCGTGTTCGCCGGACTCGGCATCCTCGCCACCGAATTCGCCTGGGCCCGCCAGGCATTGCACTGGCTGCGGGGCAAGTACCGGCAAGGTATGGCCTGGTACACCAGCCGCGGTGTGGTCATGAAAGTATTCGCGGCAGCGCTGACGTGTCTGTTCGTCATCGCGACGCTCTGGGTTCTAGGCACTTTCGGGATGATCGCCGGCTGGATCGGAGTCGAATGGACGTGGTTGCAAAGTCCCCTGTGAACGTTCCGGGGCGCACGCTGACCCAGCCCGAGTGGCTGGCTGCCCGGATCGCGGAGATGGGCGAATCCTGGGGTACCGCGACACCGCGGATCGCGGGCACGCTCTGGTGGTGCATGGCCGCCTCGGCGCTGGTGGAACAGCTGGCGCAGGCCTATGTCGAAGGGCGGCCCGCGCCGGAGCCGGAGCTGGATCGCATCGACTGCGTGGTGCGGCCGGACGGCGGCATCGAACGCGTCCATATCCTGCCGGGAGAAGCGACCGAAGAACTGCCCGACGACGATGCAGGCTGGGCCCATCGCGCCGCGGCGGCCGCGGCTTTGCGTGAGACGCTGGGCACCGTTATTCCAGCGGTCGCCGCGGTCTCCGGCGCTGGGGTTCCGGCGCTGTGGGCGATCGTGGCCGACGCCGTCGGAAACCGCGCCCTCGATGCCGGTGATCCGCAGGCCGGTGCCCGTCTCGCCGCCGACGTGGGCGGCAAACTCCCGATCCCGCGCTTCATCGACATCGCCGACCGCACCTTCGTCCGCCGCATCTCCTGCTGCCTGGTCTTCGAGGTCCCCGGCTGCGACATGTGCACCAGTTGCCCGAAACGTCCTGCGGGCGAGCGCGAATCACTGCTGACGAAGCTGGCGACCGAGAGCTGACGCGGCTGTATGCAAATCGTGCAATTCGAGCTCGAAATGCGCCGAACGCGGCCAGATTCGTGGAATTATGCACGATTTGCATACGCCGACTCGGCGGCCTACCTGACGCGCTGCCGCCCTGCGCCTTCAATGCCGATAGCATGGTCGCGCCGGAGCTGTACGCCGCCGGTGATGACGCGTGCGGGAAAGACCCGCACTACCAATAACGCCAAGGAGTAGGCCGCCGTGAACGCCTCAGCCCCCCAGACCCTCGCCGCGCGCATCTTGGTGCCGGCCGGGACTACGGCCGGCGCTGCGGTGCGGGAGGCGGGCCTGCCCACCAAAGGCCCGGACACCATCGTGGTGGTCCGGGACGCCGAGGGCGCGCTGAAGGATCTGTCCTGGATCCCGGAAGCCGACGCCGAGGTGGAGGCGGTCGGCGCCGACACCGAGGACGGCCGCAGCGTGATCCGGCACTCCGCCGCGCACGTGCTCGCCCAGGCGGTGCAGCAGGAATTCCCGGAGGCCAAGCTCGGCATCGGCCCGCCGATCAAGGACGGCTTCTACTACGACTTCCAGGTCGAGCGCCCGTTCACCCCGGAGGATCTGGCCAAGCTGGAATCCCGGATGAAGAAGATCATCAAAGGCGCGCAGCGGTTTTCGCGCCGGGTGATCGAGATCGAGGACGCCCGCGTCGAACTGGCCAAGGAGCCGTTCAAGCTGGAGCTGATCAGCGACAAGTCCGGCATCGACGATCCCGAGGTGATGGAGGTCGGCGGCAACGAGCTGACCATCTACGACAACCTCGATCCGCGCACCGGCGAACGCCTGTGGGGCGACCTGTGCCGGGGCCCGCACATCCCCACCACCAAATTCATTCCCGCGTTCAAGCTGACCCGCTCCTCGGCCGCGTACTGGCGTGGTGATCAGGACCGCGAGGATCTGCAGCGCGTCTACGGCACCGCCTGGGAATCGACCGAGGCCCAGGACGAGTACCTGCGCCTGCTCGAAGAGGCCGAACGCCGTGACCACCGCAAGCTCGGCCTGGAACTGGACCTGTTCAGCTTCCCTGACGAGCTCGGCTCCGGTCTGCCGGTGTTCCACCCCAAGGGCGGCATCATCCGCAAGGAGATGGAGGAGTACTCGCGTCGCCGGCACGTGGCCGCGGGCTACGAGTTCGTCAACACCCCGCACATCACCAAGGGGCACTTGTTCGAGGTGTCGGGTCACCTCGATTGGTACAAGGACGGCATGTTCCCGGCCATGCACCTCGATGCCGAGCTGAACGAAGACGGCACCGTGCGCAAGCCCGGCCAGGACTACTACGTCAAGCCGATGAACTGCCCGATGCACAACCTGATCTTCCGGGCGCGCGGCCGCTCCTACCGTGAGCTGCCGCTGCGGATGTTCGAGTTCGGGTCGGTGTACCGCTACGAGAAGTCCGGCGTCATCCACGGCCTCACCCGAGTGCGTGGCATGACCCAGGACGACGCGCACATCTACTGCACCAAGGAGCAGATGCACGCGGAGCTCACCAGCACCCTGGAATTCGTGCTCGGCCTGCTCAAGGACTACGGCCTGGACGACTTCTACCTCGAGCTCTCGACCAAGGACCCGAAGAAGTTCGTCGGCTCCGACGAGCTCTGGGAAGAGGCCACCGAGACCCTGTCGAAGGTCGCCTCGGCCTCGGGTCTGGAGCTGGTCCCGGATCCGGGCGGCGCCGCGTTCTACGGCCCGAAGATCTCCGTGCAGTGCAAGGACGCTCTGGGCCGCACCTGGCAGATGTCGACCATTCAGCTCGACTTCAACCTGCCCGAGCGTTTCGAACTGGAGTACACCGGTTCCGACGGCGGCAAGCATCGTCCGGTGATGATCCACCGCGCGCTGTTCGGCTCCATCGAACGGTTCTTCGGCGTGCTCACCGAGCATTACGCCGGCGCCTTCCCGGCCTGGCTCTCGCCGGTCCAGGTGGTCGGCATCCCGGTCGCGGAAGCCTTTGCCCCGCACCTGGATTCGGTGATCGAGCAGCTGCAGGACCGCGGCATCCGGGCCCAGGTCGACCGCAGCGACGACCGGATGCAGAAGAAGATCTTCAACAACACCGCGCAGAAGATCCCGTTCATGCTGCTCGCCGGCGAGCGGGACGTGAACGCGGGCGCGGTGAGCTTCCGGTTCCGCGACGGAACCCAGGTCAACGGGGTGCCGACCGCCGACGCGGTGGCCACCATCGAGGCGTGGGTCCGCAACCGGGTCAACGATTCGCCGACCGCCGAGGGCTTCGAAATCGTTCAGGCCGGGCAATGACCGAGAGCGACTTCGAAGACAGCATCGTGGACCGCGGAGCGGGGGAACCCGATCGGCTGCAACGGCTTTGGACGCCCTACCGGATGTCCTATATCGCCGAGGCGGCCGCCGCTCCCCGTCCCGCGGACGCGAGCGGGCACCCGTTCACCGACATCCCCAAGATGTCGGACGAGGACGGACTCATCATCGCCCGCGGCGAACTGGTGTACGCGGTACTCAACCTGTACCCGTACAACCCGGGCCACATGATGGTGGTGCCCTACCGCCGGGTCGCCGACCTCGAAGCGCTCACCGACGCGGAAAGCCTGGAGCTGATGGCGTTCACGCAGCGGGCGATCCGGGTGATGAAGAGTGTGTCGCGTCCGCACGGCTTCAACGTCGGGCTGAATCTCGGTGGCGTGGCGGGCGGTTCGCTCGCCGACCACCTGCACCAGCACATCGTGCCGCGCTGGGGTGGCGACGCGAACTTCATCACCGTCGTCGGCGGCGTGAAAGTGATGCCGCAGCTGCTGCGGGAGACCAGGGCGCTCCTGGCTGCCGCCTGGAAAGAGACGGACTAGCGGGGTGCTGAGCTTCTTCGGTCGCGAGACGTTCGCGAAAGCGACTGCGCCGCTGGGCAAGGCGCTGGTGCAGACCGGGCTCACCCCGGACGCCGTGACCGTCATCGGCACCACCGTGTCGGTCGCCGCCGCATTGACCCTGTTCCCCACCGGACACCTGTTCTGGGGGACCATCGTGATCTGGCTGTTCGTCATGTTCGACATGCTGGACGGCGCGATGGCGCGGGCGCGCGGCGGCGGCACGAAATACGGTGCGGTGCTGGACGCCACCTGCGACCGGGTGGCCGACGGCGCGATCTTCGGCGGACTCGCCTGGTGGGCGGTGTATCACGAGCACAGCCGGTGGCTGTTCTTCGCGACGCTCGTCGTTCTGGTTACCTCCCAGGTGATTTCGTACGCCAAGGCCCGCGCCGAGGCCACCGGGCTCTCGGCCGACGGCGGCTTGATCGAGCGGCCGGACCGGCTGGTCATCGGGCTCGCCGGCGCCGGGCTCACCGGCATCGGCGGCCACTGGGATATCGAATGGCTCACGTGGGCAGTGCATGTCGCGATGTGGACGCTCGCGGTGCTGAGCATCGTGACGGTGTTCCAGCGCGTGCTCGCCGTGCGGAATTCGCCCGGCGCGCGCGATGTCATCACGCCTGCGCAGCCGCAGGCACCGGAGGCGCCGTGACCGGCGCAGCCGCGCGACAGGAAGGTTCGGGGGATGAGTAAGTTCCAGGCGATGCTGACCGATCGGGCCTACGCGGCCGGATGGCGGTTGGTGCGGGCGCTGCCGGAGCAGACGGCGCGCAAGGTGTTCAACGCGGGCGCGGATCGGTTCGCGGCCGGCGGCGGTCCGAAGCAGTTGCGGCGCAACCTGGCTCGGGTATTGGGCGTGACGGCGGAGTCGGTGCCGGACGAGTTGGTCCAGGCCAGCATGCGGTCCTACGCCCGGTACTGGCGCGAAGCGTTCCGGCTGCCGGGGATGGACCATGCCGCGCTCGGGCGCGAGCTTTCGGTGCAGGGCATCGAGCACCTGGAGGCGGCGCTGGCCGCCGGGCGCGGTGCGGTCTGCGTGCTGCCGCACTCCGGGAACTGGGACATGGCCGGGGTGTGGCTGGTGCAGAATCACGGCACCTTCGCCACCGTCGCGGAACGGCTGAAGCCGGAATCGCTGTTCGAGCGGTTCGTCGCCTTCCGGGAAAGCCTCGGGTTCGAGGTGTTTCCGCTCACCGGCGGGGAACAGCCACCGTTCGAGGCGCTGGCCGAGCGGCTGCGGGAGAACAAGGTCGTCTGCCTGATGGGGGAGCGGGATCTCACCGGTAAGGGTGTGCCCGTGGACTTCTTCGGGGAACGCACCTGGATGCCCGCCGGCGCGGCGAAACTGGCGATCGAGACCGGTGCGGCGTTGATCCCGGTACACACCTGGTTCACGCGAACCGCCGACGGCCACGAAGGCTGGGGCATGAAGACCGAAGCGCCGCTGGATGTTTCGGTCGGTGTGGCCTCGGCGACGCAGGCGCTGGCGGATCGGTTCGCCGCGAATATCGCGGCCCACCCGGCGGATTGGCACATGCTGCAACCTCTGTGGGAAGGCGACCTGTCCGCGGAACGGCTGGCGCGGATCGCTGCAGTGCGGGCGCCTCGATGAAAATCGGCATGGTCTGCCCGTATTCGTTCGACGTGCCGGGCGGCGTGCAGGCCCACGTGGTCGAGCTGGCCCGGGTCTTCATCGAGCGCGGGCACAAGGTGAGCGTGCTCGCGCCGGCCTCCGAGGAGACGCCGCTGCCGGACTTCGTGGTGTCCGCGGGGCGAGCCGTGGCGATTCCGTACAACGGGTCGGTGGCGCGCCTGTCGTTCGGGCCGATGGCCTACACCAGGATTCGGCGCTGGATCGACGGCAACGACTTCGATGTGCTGCACATTCACGAGCCGAACGCGCCGTCGCTGTCGATGCTGGCGTTGAAGATCGCCGAGGGGCCGATAGTCGCGACATTCCACACTTCGACCACGAGGTCGTTGATACTCAGCACTTTTCAGGGTGTGCTGCGGCCGTATCACGAGAAGATCAGCGGGCGGATCGCGGTGTCGGAGCTGGCGCGGCGCTGGCAGGTCGAGGCGCTCGGATCGGACGCGGTGGAGATTCCGAACGGTGTCGATGTGCCCGCGTTCGCGCGGGCCCCGATGCTGTCCGGCTATCCGAGACCCGGTGGGACCGTGCTGTTCCTGGGCCGCTACGACGAACCGCGCAAAGGGATGGCGGTGCTGCTCGGGGCGCTGCCGGAGCTGGTGCGCCGGCATCCGGACGTGCAGATCCTGATAGTCGGGCGCGGTGACGAGGAGGATCTGCGCCGCGAAGCCGGGCCGCTGGCCGAGCACCTACGGTTCCTCGGGCAGGTGTCGGATGAGGAGAAGGCCTCGGCGATGCGCAGCGCCGATGTCTACGTGGCGCCGAATCTCGGTGGGGAGAGCTTCGGCATCATCCTGATCGAGGCCATGGCGGCCGGAACCGCTGTTGTGGCAAGCGAACTGGACGCGTTCCGCCGGGTGCTGCGCGACGGCAGCGCCGGAATGCTTGTGCCCGTGGGTGATTCGGCCCGGCTGGCCGTAGCCCTGGACACCCTGCTCACCGACCGCGAACGCCGGGAGGCGCTGGTGCACACCGCGAATCAGGTTGTTGGCGAATACGATTGGCCGGTGGTCGCCGAGCAGATCCTGCGGGTCTACGAGACCGTCACCGTCGGGCACACCCGGGTGCGGGCCGCCGGATGATCACCTTCTCCGCCACCACGGTCCTCGTCCTCGCGCTGATCGCGGCGGTCGTGTTGTCGATCGGCGTCTGGGCCTACTCCACCGCCAACCGGCTGGACCGCCTGCACGTGCGCTCCGACCAGTCCTGGCAGGCCCTCGACAGCGCCCTGGCCCGCCGCGCGGTCGTCGCGCGTGCGGTAGCGCTCGCCATCGCGGACGCCGACCAGGCCAAACGCCTGTCCGCCTTGGCGGCGCACGCCGAACGCGCCTGCCGCACCGACCGCGAAACCGTCGAAAACCAGCTCTCCGGAGCTCTTTCCGTGGTCGACATCGGCGAGCTGGCCCCGCAACTGGTCGCCGAACTCGCTGACGCCGAAGCCCGCGTCCTGATCGCCCGCCGCTTCCACAACGACGCCGTGCGTGACACCCTCGCCCTGCGCACCCGCCGATCCGTTCGCCTGCTGCACATCGCCGGTACCGCGCCGCTGCCGACCTACTTCGAGATCACCGAACGCGTCACCCCGGCGGCCTCCACCGGTCTCGAGGTCGACACCGTCCGCACCTCCGCCCGCATCGTGCTGCTCGATGAGAACGATCGCGTCCTGCTGATGCGCGGCAACGACCCCGCCACCCCCGACATCTCCTTCTGGTTCACCATCGGCGGCGGCGTCGAACCAGGCGAGTCCCTGCGCGCCGCCGCCGTCCGCGAACTCTGGGAAGAAACCGGCTACGAGGCCAACCCCGCCACCCTGCGCGGCCCCATCTGGCGCCGCGTCGCCGTCTTCCCCTTCAACCGCGAACTCATCCGCGCCGAAGAACTCTTCTACGTCCTCCGGGTCACCGCCTTCGACCCGAAACCCGGCAACTTCACCACCATCGAACGCCGCTCCATCACCGGCAACCAATGGTGCACCCCCGCCGACATCATCGCCCTCGACCAATCCGGCGAAACCGTCTACCCATACCACTTGGACGAACTGCTCCCCGCCGCGATCGCCGCCGTCGCCAGCGAATCGGAACTGGAAGTCGCCTCGATCCGGTGAGCCTTGCGCCGGCCTCGGATCAGGCCGGCGCAGCCACCGACCTCAGTCGAAAGTGCAACCGCTGAGGGGTTTGTCGGCCAGGCGGTCCAGGAGGTACGGGATGACGTTGTCGACGAAGCCGTCGATGAGTTCGGGGCCGAAGTGGTTGGGGAGGGTGGTGCCGGGGGCGATAGCGGGGAGGTGGTTGGTGCGGAAGGTGACGGTGGTGGTGTGGGCGCACCAGTCTTGGGCCAGTTGGCGGACCTGGGGGTAGGGGATGGTGTCGTCGTTGATGCCGCTGGTGAGCAGGACCGGGGCGGTGGGGATGCGGTTGCCGATGCGTTGGGCGGTGAGAATCGTTGTCGCTCCGGGGAGTTCGCGGAGGTGGTCCGGGAGGGGGCGGCCATCGATGGTTAGTGCAGACGAGCGGAGGAATGGTTGGCGCAGGATGACGTCGCCGATGCATTGGGTGGCGAGGGCGTCCAGTGTCGCCTTTCCGGCAGGGGTGGTGCGGCGGTCGACTTCGGCCGCGAGTGCTGGGTGGCGTTCGCGGAAACCGTTGAGGGCGAAGCCGATTGCGCCGCCGATGAGGTTGCCGCTGTCGATTTGGCCGATGACGGCGGTGAGGTCGGCCGGCGGGGCTCCGGCCCACACGCCCTTGAGGTTCAGTTCGGGGGCGTATTCCGGGTGTAGTTCGGCGGCGGCGGCTGTTGCGCCGCCGCCTTGCGAGTAGCCCCAGAATGCCAGGGGTGTCGAGGTTCCGGTGCCTGCGAGGGTGACGGCGGCGCGGGCGGCATCGAGTACCGCGTGGGCGGACTCGGCGCGATTGACGTAGGTGTGGATGCCGGGGGTGCCGAGGCCGATGTAGTCGGTGATGAAGACGTTGGCGCCCAGCGCACTCCACGCCGCGAGCGCCACGGCCTCCTGGTTCGGCGACATCGAGCGCCGCTCGACGTCGACGATGAGGCCGGTCGACACGGCGACAGAAGCGGCACATTGATCACCTTGACCGGCGGTGCCCGGCGCGATGACGATCGTCGGCCGGTTGCCCGCGCCTTGCCACGGGCGGGTGCCCGCGACGTAGGTGCCGGTGACGGCGACCGGCGAACCGTCCTGCAGCCGTGAGGTGTACATGACCAGCTGTCCGGGGACGGGCCACTGATCCCCAGGGATGGTCGCGTAAACCGAGGTCGGCTCGGTTCTGATGATCGACCCCGGAGCGGTGGCGAACTGTTCGGGCGGGTGGTAGAACGCGCTGACCGGTGCCGCGGCGGCTTCGGTTGCGCCCGTGACGATTCCGGTCGCGGCGAAGCAGGTCAGCGCGGTGGTGACGGCGAGGCGGCGTAGTCGCGGTGTGGCAAAGTGCATGCGTTTCTCCAGGTTTCGGCGACCAGCTGGTCAGATCAGGGTTCCGATGTCGTGGGCGACCAGATTGTCGAGGGCACGTTCGGCGACGGCCGCGATGGTCATGGAGGGATTGCAGGCGGCGGCATTGCCGGGCAGCAACGCGCCGTCGACGACATAGAGCCCGCGTTGGCCGAGCACCCGGCCGTCGAGATCGCAGACCGTGCCCATGCAGGCGCCGCCGAGCGGATGCCAGGTGGAGGGGAGCAGGGCGTTGGTGTCGGTGAGAGTGCTTGCCGGACCGGCGATTCGGTGCGCTGTCGGTCCGATGTGGTGATCGAAGGTGTATTTGTCGCCGCCGGCCGGCCAGTGCAGAACGGCGTCGTCGGTGCCCGGGTCGTAGACGAATCGGCCACGGCTGTCGCTGACGCCGTAGCCGACCAGCATGGTGCTGTGCGCGTCGAGCGGCATCGGCGGGGTGGAGGCCTGGATCAGGGTGTGGGCGCTGTGCGGGTCGTCCCAGTTCAGGCTGCCGTAGACCACCGGCCCGCCCTGGGCGGTGCCGAAGCTTTCGGCGAGGTTGGTCCACACGTAGATGCGGTCGGCGTTGGTGCCCCAGCCGTGTCCGAGGCTGTCGGGCATATCGGGGATTCGCCCCGTGGCGGCCGCGCGCACCAGCAAGCGGGTGGTGTTGAGGCTGCCGGCCGCCAGCACCAGCGCGTTGGCGGTGAGGATCTTGTTCTCGAGCACGTTCCCGGCGGTGTCGATCCGATCGACGTACACCCGCCAGCGGCCATCGGCGGCGCGCTCGACATCGGTGACCTGGTGCAATGTTTCGACGGTGACCCGCCCTGTCGCCTCGGCCTGCGCGATGTAGGTGACGTCGACCGAATGCTTGCCGCCATTGTTGACGCCGAGCGACCCGGCGCCGTTGGTGTAGGAGGCCTTCATCTCCCCGCGGAGTTCGGCGAGCGCGAAATCCCAGTCGATCGGCATCGGGATCTTCGACAGCGGCAGCCCGGCCCGCCGCACGTGCTCGGCGAAGATCCGCGCGGCGGCGTAGGTGGGCCCGGCGATGAGGTCATCGGGCGCGACGGCGAGGCCGAGCATGCGCTCCACCCGCCGGTAATGCACCCGGTCCATCGTGGCCCAGTCGAGCTCCGGCGGCAGATGCGTATTGAAGACGGCCTCGGCGGGCTGTAGCGACATCCCTTGGTAGATAAGGGATCCGCCGCCGACTCCGGCAGCGCACAGCGCGGTCATGTTCACGCCGGAGACCGCGTCGATCAGGCCGGTGTAGCGCTCGACGTCGAGCGTGCTGCCGAAGGGGCTGCGCATGGACTGGTACCAGAGCATCCGCGGGTCGGGCCGCGTCGGGTTCGGAAAGGTGTCCGCGTCGGGTCCGGTCGGCCAGCGGATCCCGCGTTCGAGCATGGTGACCGGAACGCCGGCCTGGGCCAGGCGCAGCGCGGCGACGCCGCCGCCGAATCCGGAACCGACCACGACGACGCGATGCTCTTCCCGCGTGATCGGGACGGTGCTGGGCGCCGCGCTCGCGGCCCGCGCACCCAGGAGCATGGCTCCGGCCGCGGCAGCCCCGGTCAACAGTGACCGGCGCGATATTTCTGGCATAGAAGAAGCTCTCGATCAGATCGCATGAGTAACGCAGTTACTCGAGTAACGGCGTTACTGTAGCGGTATGAGCAGGGAGACGGAAGAGGCTCTGCGGGGCCGGATCATCGATGTGGTCCGCGCTCAGCTGGAAACCGAGGGCTACGACGCGGTCCAGTTGCGCGAAGTGGCGCGCCGCGCCCACGTCTCGCTGACGACGATCTACAAGCACTTCCCGACTCGCGACGAGTTGATCGTGTCCGCCCTGGAGGCGTGGATGGCGGAGAACGCTTATGTCGCAATGGAATCCCCGCTGCCGGGCGAGTCGATCTACGACGGCCTGATGCGAGTGATCCGGCACGTGTTCGAGCCCTGGGAGCGCCATCCGCGGATGCTTCAGGCCTACCACCGGGCCCGCGTCGGCGCCGGCGCGCAACGCCTGGACAACCACGGCCTCGACGCCGTCCTCCCGGTCGCCGCGGCGGTGCTGGCCGGGGCCGACGAGATCTACCTGCAAGACATCGCGGCGATCCTGTCCAACATGGCGTTCGCGCTGCTGGGGCAGTGCGCCGACGGAACCCTCGAGGTCACCCAGGCGCTGACGTTGATCGAACGCGCCGTGTACCGCCTCACCGCCGACAACGCCGGCGACGCCACCGCCGCCGTGCACCGGCGCGAATCGCTCGGCGCGGGTCCATCCACGCTGGGTCCAGAAATCGCCGCCCCTTTTCGCCGAAGTGACGCCACGGATTGACGAGGGATTCCGCTCACTGGGACGGCACGTATTCGGTTCGCGGACAACCATTGTCAGTAATGAGACTCGAGTCTAGCCTTTAATCTCATGAGTACCGGCGCGGTCGTCAGGCAGCCGCGGATCGCGATCGTCGCGGCAGGTATTTCCGGGATCTGCCTGGGCGCCAACCTGTTACGCGCGGGCTTGCGTGATTTCACGATCTACGAGAAGGCGCACGACTACGGCGGTACCTGGCGCGACAACACCTATCCCGGTCTGGTCTGCGATGTGCCCTCGCGGTACTACCAATTCACGTTCGCGAAGAATCCGGACTGGACGCGGCTGTACCCCACCGGCGGGGAGATCAAGGACTATCTGGTGCGGGTTGCCCGGGAACACGGTCTGGACAATCACATTCGGTTCGGTGCCGAAGTCCTCGGCGCCCGGTTCGGTGACTCGGGCTGGTCGGTGACAACCGCTGAGGGCGACGAGCGCTTCGATTTCCTGGTGTGCGCCACCGGATTTCTGCATCGGCCCCGGATTCCGGACATCGCGGGCCTGGACAGCTTCGGCGGGCCGGTGTTTCATTCATCACGCTGGGATCACCGGGTCGAACTCGACGGCAAGCGCGTCGGGATCATCGGATCCGGCTCCACCGGTACCCAATTGGTGAACGCGCTCGCCGGGCGCGTACCCCGCGTGACGCTGTTCCAGCGCACCCCGCAGTGGATCCTGCCCACGGCGAATCGGCCCGTCTCCGCGCTGACCAGGATGTTGCACAAGCGAATTCCCGCCCTCGGCAGCCTCACCTACCTGTTGTGGCGCGAATCCTTCGGGCTGTTCTCGAAGGGCTTGATCGCACCCGGCCTGACCCGCAAGATGATCGGCCGGGTCGTCACGGCCAACCTCCGGACGGTGCGCGACCCGGAACTGCGCCGGAAACTCACACCGGACTACGAGCCCATGTGCAAACGGCTCGTGGTCTCCGATGGCTTCTACCGAGCCGTGCAGCGGCCCGACGTCGAATTGGTCACTGCGGGAATCGATCACGTCGACGCAACCGGGGTGGTCACCGTGGACGGCGCGCACCACCCACTCGACATCCTAGTGCTGGCTACCGGATTCGACTCACACGCCTACATGCGGCCGATGGCGATCACCGGCGCCCGAGACCGCACCCTCGACCAAGCCTGGGCCGCGGGACCGCACGCCTTCCAGGGCTTCATGATCCCGGAATTCCCGAACCTGTTCACGATGATCGGCCCCTACAGCCCCTTCGCCAACCATCCGCTGACCGCCGTGGCCGAGCTGCAGTCCTGGCGCATCATGTCCTGGATAAAACGCTGGCGCGCAGGCGAATTCGACACCGTCGAGCCCACCGCGACCGCGCACGCGCGCTTCCTGGCGACCATGCGGGCCGCCATGCCTGGCACGGTATGGACCTCGGGCTGCCAGAGCTGGTATCTGGGGGCCGACGGACTGCCCGAACTCTGGCCGTCGAGCCCGGCTGCCTACGAGAAGTTGATCCGGCGGCCACCCGATCTCACCGACTACCACCTGGGCCTCACGGCATCAGGCGATGCGCCGCCCCGGTGAGCATGCCGCGCACCACCTCGACACTCTGATTCATCGTGCACATGCTCGTGAACGCGGCCAGCAGCAGATGACCCAGCAGGTAGCCGATCTGGGCGCGGTCGGCGGGTTCCATGTCGTCGCCGATCAGCACATCGAATCGGTCGAGCATGAAAGCGTAGAGCTCTTCTCGATCCCGCTCGGCCGTCGGATCCCCGGAGATCACCGCGAGCACCACGGCCGAGGTGAGCGGCAGCTGAGCGCCGGTGCGGTCGATGATCGCGCCGAGCGTGGCCGCCACCGTGTCGGCCGCACTTCCCGTCGACCGTTGCGCGGGAACGGAATTCGTCGCTTCACGGGCCCAGGCCGCGCTGACGGCGGTGAGCAACTGATCCTTGCTGCTGAAGTAGCGGTAGACGGTGGCCCGCGCGACCTGCGCGCGGTCGGCGACATCGTGCATGGTGACCGCCGGGTATCCGCCCTCGGCCGCCAGCTCGCGCGCCGCCGCCAGCAGCCGTTCGCGCCGTTCCAGCTGGCTGTGCGACAGGGTGCGCACGGTGGTGAAAGTGGTTCTGGCGGTGGGCGTCATGCGGTGATTCTGCTGGGTGGGATCGATTCCGCGAACATGAGACGCAAGTCTAGACGCTGATCTACGGTGTGCCGGATCACGACCGAACAGCTTGTCGCAGTGGAGGAATCATGATTGAACACACACCGGGCACCGGCGTCATCGTCACCGGTGGGGCTTCCGGCATCGGCAGAGCCTGCGCCCGCGCGCTGGCCGAGGTCGGAAGACCGGTCGCCCTGTGGGATCTGGCCGGGGCTGCCGCCAAGGACGAGGCCGCCGCGATCGCCGACGAGTTCGGTGTCGCCGCCATCGGGATCGGTGTCGATGTCATCGATTCCGCCGCCATCGCGGCCGCGGTTGCCCCGTCCCGCGAAACCCTGGGCAGCATCGGCGGACTCGTGCACGCGGCGGGCGTGGTGCGCGCGGAGCCGGTCGGCTACCTGGACGCGGACAAGTGGGACGCCGTGCTCGATGTCAACCTGCGCGCCGCGGCGCTGCTGGCGCAGGCCGTCTGGGAAGACTTGAGCAAGAATCCCGGCTCCGCGGTGGTCGGCATCTCCTCGATCGAGGCGTTCATCGGTCAGGCGTTCATTCCCGCGTACTCCGCGTCCAAGGCCGGACTGCTCGGACTCACCCGTTCCATGGCACATCTCGGCGGCTCGGTCGGTGTCCGGGTGAACGCGGTCTGCCCCGGCTACATCGACACACCGATGCTGCGAAACGGGGTGCCGCCCGAATACATCGAGGCACAGGCCGCGAAGTCGATTCTGGCCCGGCTGGGCCGCCCGGACGAGGTCGCCCGGGTGGTCCGCTTCTTGATGAGCGACGAGGCGTCCTTCGTCACCGGCACGGAGATCGTCGTGGACGGGGGCACGATGGCTACCGGCGGCCAGTGAGCGCCCCTGGTGTGATCTGCTTCACTATCGCGGCGGCTTCGGACTGGATCGGCGCTTGTCGGGTAACTGTTGTGGAACGTACCGGGAATCGGGCGTCGGCGTTCCAATTGATTTGGGGCGGTCCCTGTTCGGCCAGTGGAGGTAACTAGCCCATGTCGTACCTGCTCTACGATTTCCTGTTGCCCCTGCTGGGCCCGGCTGCCGCGGAGTACTGGGCGACACTGCTGGTCGTCGCGCCTTTGTGAGTTTCCATCACCCCGGCAGACGCCGGGGCCTCGGGTACCAGGCCAGTGGTGTTCAACTGGCTATCTAGTGGCTTTCCGGGCGGGCCTAGAATTGGGTCGATAGTTCTTCAGCGATCCGATTGGCACACATGACTCAGGAGACTGCCGTGACCACGCCCGAGACCACCAACACCGTCGGCACCGCCCGCGTGAAGCGCGGCATGGCCGAGATGCTCAAGGGCGGGGTGATCATGGATGTGGTTACCCCCGAGCAGGCCAAGATCGCCGAGGACGCGGGCGCCGTCGCCGTGATGGCGCTGGAACGCGTCCCCGCCGACATCCGCGCCCAGGGCGGCGTGTCCCGCATGTCCGACCCGGACATGATCGAGGGCATCAAGGCCGCCGTGACCATTCCGGTCATGGCCAAGGTCCGCATCGGCCACTTCGTGGAGGCGCAGATCCTGCAGTCCCTCGGCGTCGACTACATCGACGAGTCCGAGGTGCTCACCCCCGCCGACTACGCCAACCACATCGACAAGTGGCAGTACACCGTGCCCTTCGTCTGTGGCGCCACCAACCTGGGTGAGGCGCTGCGCCGCATCACCGAGGGTGCGGCCATGATCCGCTCCAAGGGCGAGGCCGGCACCGGCGACGTCTCCAACGCCACCACCCACATGCGCCAGATCCGCGGCGAGCTCCGCAAGCTGCAGGCGCTGCCGAAGGACGAGCTGTTCGTGGCCGCCAAGGAACTGCAGGCGCCGTACGAGCTGGTGTGCGAGGTCGCCGAGACCGGCAAGCTGCCCGTGGTGCTGTTCACCGCCGGTGGCATCGCCACCCCGGCCGACGCCGCGATGATGATGCAGCTCGGCGCCGAGGGCGTCTTCGTCGGCTCCGGCATCTTCAAGTCCGGCAACCCGGCCGAGCGCGCCGCCGCCATCGTCAAGGCCACCACCTTCTATGACGACCCGGACGTGCTCGCCAAGGTCTCGCGTGGACTGGGTGAGGCCATGGTCGGCATCAACGTCGACGAGATCCCGCAGCCGCACCGCCTCGCCGAGCGCGGCTGGTAATCGGTTCGGAAAGCTGAACCGCCGGATGGTCTTCGGACCGTCCGGCGGTTTTTCTTGGTCAGAGCAAGCCCTGCTCATAGGCGTAGATGGCGGCCTGGGTACGGTCGCGCACACCCAGGCGGCTCAGGATATTCGACACGTGATTCTTCACGGTGCCCTCGCTGAGATGGAGTACGCGGGCGATCTCCCGGTTGGCGGCGCCGCGGGCGACCAGGCGCAGGACATCGGTTTCCCGGTCGGTCAGTTCGATCGAGCCGGCCGGGCCGCGGCCGCGCACCAGGGCGGCGAGCCGGCCGGACACGGCGGCCGAATACTGGTCGACACCCGCGTGGGCCAACCGCACCGCCTGTGCCAGCTGGGCCGCGGGCACATCCTTGAGCAGGTAGCCGGACGCGCCCGCGCGTAGCGCGCGGATGAGGTAATCGTCCTCGTCGAAGGTGGTCAGCATCAGGACAGTGGTCTTGCCGCGGAGCAGGCCCGCCGCCTCGACGCCATCCATCCCAGGCATCCGGATATCCATCAGCACGACGTCCGGCGCCAGCTGTTCGGCCAACCGCACTGCCGCCCTGCCGTTTTCGGCGGTACCTATGACTTCGACGCCGGGCTGTAGCGCGAGCAGGGCGGTGATGCCCTCGCGGACCAGTCGCTCGTCGTCCGCGATCAGCACCCGCACCACGTCGGATTCGTTCATGACGGCCGGTCGATCACGGCGTGCAGGCGGGTACCGGCGGGCCCGCTGGTGATCTCCAGTCCGCCGCCGGCCGCGTCGAGTCGTTCCCGCATGCCGCGCAGCCCTTGGCCTTCCACAGCGTCGGGCGCGAAACCCGTTCCGTTGTCGGCGATGTCGATTACGGCCGACTCCGGGCCGAGTACCACGCCCACGCCGACCTCGGTGCCGCCGGAGTGACGACGCGCGTTCGTCAGGGCCTCCTGGGTGACGAGATAGACCGTGAGGCGCGCGGATTCGGTGAGATCGTGGTCGTCGCCCAGGTAGTCCAGCCGTACCCGGAAGCCGGTGTCGTCGAGCCGGTTCGTCAGGGCCCGCAACGACGTGCCGAGCGAGAATCCGACGGTATCGTCGGCGCGCAGCGTGCCGACCGCGCGGCGTACCTCCTCCAGCGCCAGCCGCGCCGAATTCCGGCCTTCGGCCAGCGCGTCGTCGGCGGTGTCCGGGTGCACCGGCCGATAGGCGACGGCCTTCTCCAGCTGAATCGCGGTCACCACCAGGTGATGGCCGACTGTGTCGTGAATGTCGCGGGCCAGCCGCGTGCGTTCGGCCATCGTCGCCAGCGACACGGCCTGATCGGCGTAGTCCCGCAATCGTGTGTGTGCGTCGGACAACTCGGCGGAGAACGCTTCCGCGCGGCGTCGTGCGGCTTCCTCGCGGGCGGCGACGACCGCGATCGCGAGTGCGAACACGATGCCGATCGCCAGCATCAACAGGTCGGAGAGGGCTTCCGGGTCCCGGCGCGCGTCGGGCCGCAGCGTGACCGCCACGGTAGTGGCCAGCAGTCCGAAACCGCCGAGCAGAAACCCGATTCGAGGGCCGAGGGTGAAATATGCGTTCAGGGGGATTAGGACGAACAACACCTTCGCATTGCCGCCGCAATCCAGTGCGGTCGCGGCCGAGTACAAGCCTGCCCGCGCCACCAGCGCCGCCGCGGCGGTCCACCGGGTTGCCGGACGGGCGGATTCGGCGAACTCCAGGCCGCAGGCCAGCACCAGGACAGCGGCTAATCCAGACAAGCGCGCCAGGCCGCAGCCTTGCGCCCATCCGATCGTCAGCCCGGCGCACAGCACCGAGGCGTACAGGAACCCGGCCACCCAGGTCAGCGTCCGCGGTCGAATCACCCTGTGAGCGTATGGGCCGGGCGCGGGCTGCGGTGAGCCTGCGGCCCAGCTTTGGCCGAAAGTCATGGGCCCCCGGCACTTACCGGGGTGACCAGTGGATTCCTAGCGTCGACGGCACCTCGAGAAAGGAATTCGACATGGCTGAAACACTGAATGACACTGCGGCACTACACCGATTGGGTGGCGTGGCCGGGCTGATCGGCGGCACCGCCATAGCGGTTGCCGGACTGACCGAACTCGCTGCCGGTCACAAGACCGGTCCGACGCAACTGCTCAACGGTGTCGCGGTGCCGTTCGGCATCGGATTGCTGGTCGCGCTGTACCTCACCAACTTTCGTGCGCTCGGCCGGTTCGGCGTGGTGGCGTTCACCGTGCAGTTCCTGGGGTTCGGTTACTTCGCGGGCGTGGCGTTCACGCGCAACTTCGTCCTGGTCTACCTGGAGAAACCGGTAGTCGACGAATTGCTGAACAGTCCAGCGAAGTCGGCCTTCCTCGCGACCGCTGTGACGGCGTTGGCCGGGACCCTGTTGTTCGGTGCCGCGCTGCTACGCAGCGGTGTCGTGCCCCGTGTCGCGGCCGGTCTCTACACCGCGGGTCTCGCGGCGCTGTGCTTGACCTTCCTGCTGCCGCCCGTGGTGGTCCGCACCGGCCATATCGCAGCAGGTGCGGCGATGATCTGGCTGGCTGTCACGGTGTGGCGTTCAGGTGCGCCTCGACCACCGGCGACACTCGAGTGACGAGCTCGTCGACCGACGCCGAGGCCAGCGGCTCCACGCGCAGAATATGGCGTAGGTAGGCGACCCCGAGCAGCTGCGCCATCGCCAAGTCGATGCGCAGACCGGCATCCGGCCCGGGCAATCGTGCGGCGAGCTGGTCGTAGAGCTCGCCCTGAATGAACTGCCGCACAAGGTCGGCCGAGTCGGCGTGGGTGGCGGCGCCGCGCAGGATGGCCAGCAGTGGCGAACGTGATTCCGGGTGTTCCCAGGCCTCGAAGAACACCCGGGTCAATCGTGCGCCCACGCCGCCCGGGCCTTCGGCGGTGACCTGCGCGGCCACGGCGGCCGGGTCGAACGGCCAGCCCAGGGTGGCCTGGAAAAGGTCGGCCTTACTGCCGAAATAGTGCCTGATGAGGCCTGGGTCGACGCCGGCCGCGGCGGCGATGTCGCGCACGCTGGTCTTGTCGAAGCCGGTGTCGGCGAACATGCGGCGCGCGGTGCGTACGAGTACGTCGCGGGTGTCGTTCTTGCCGGGGCGTCGTCCGATCGGTGCCATAGTGCCAAAAACTCTACAGGCGTTGACTTTCTGTTTCGCGGGGCGCTAGCCTCGGAACAAAGAATTCCACAAGTGAGGAGTTTCCGATGCCGGCTCCGCGATGGCTCGCCCGCGCCAACAAAGTCGGGCTCAATCGAGTCGTCGCGTTCATCGCCCCGTGGGCGCCGGGCTGGGCGGTGGTGGTGCACCGAGGTCGTAAGTCGGGCAAGGTCTTTCGCACGCCGCTATGGGCCTTCCGGCGTGACGATCGGTTCGTGATCGCGCTGACCTATGGCTCGCGGTCGGACTGGGTGCGCAATGTGCTGGCCGCGGGTGGTTGTGAAATGCAGTCCAGGCGAAGGCTTTACGAGGTCGGCTCGCCGCAGGTGTATCACGACCCGAAGGCGCGGGAGATGCCGCTGTTCATCGGCTTCATGCTGCGCTTCGTCCTGCGGGCGCCGGAATTCCTCAGCGTCGAGGTGGTGCGGGAGGTTCCGGCCGCTGCGCGATGAGGTTGCTGGTCGGATGCGAAAGGTCAAGGGCCACATACACGAATCGGTGACCGCCCGGGCGCCGCGCCGCGCGCCCGCTACCAGCGCGCATACCGTCTAGCTAACGCCAGCTACTTTTCCAGGAGTGGGATACGGCAAATTTACTGCCTGCTGATTTGCGGCTAATGTTGCAATGAATCACCGGTGAACACAGTCGAATACACGCTTCTGGCAAGGAGTCCGCATGCTGGAAATCGACCAATTCACCTATGGCTGGCTTACCCCGGTCCTGGCCTATGTCATGTCGGTCACCGGCTCGTTGCTGGCATTACGCTGCATGGTGCGTGCTCGCAACGGCGACGGGCACGGCGGCTGGATCGCGACCGGTGCGGTCGCGCTCGGCGGCACCGGGATCTGGGTCATGCATTTCATTGCGATGCTGGGGTTTTCGGTCCGCAACGCCACCATTCGCTACGACATACCGGTCACCTTGTTCAGTGCGGCGATCGCGATGGGCGTTGTGTGGGTTGGCCTTTCGATCGTGGTGCGACGGCACGGCGACATCCAGGCGCTGCTGGCCGGCGGCACGATCACCGGGCTCGGAGTCGGCGCCATGCACTACTCGGGCATGTACGCCATGAAAACCGATGCGGCCGTTCGGTACGACCCTTGGATCGTGCTGCTGTCGCTGGTGATCGCGGTGGTGGCCGCGACGGCCGCGCTCTGGTTCACCCTGCACGTGCGCGGCCTCGCCGCCACCATCGGGGCGGCGCTGATCATGGGGATCGCGGTGTGCGGAATGCATTACACCGGAATGTTTTCCATGCGGGCGCACGTCGCCGAGCACATGCACGCACCCGCCGGCGCGCAGGCTGGGCAGCTGCTCACCCCGTTGATCGTGGCGGTCAGCATGGTGACGATGGTGACGCTGCTGCAGGTCGGGCTGAGCGAGATCGACGAACCGGACCTCAGCCGGATCGCGGGGCAGCGGGCCAGCCGGTACTGGCCCAGCCAGGACGGCGGCGGCCGCGGCCCGTCGGACGAGACCGCTAGAGGGACATTTCGGCATCGGCATCGGCGGTGGTGAGGTCGAAGAGCCGGGCCAGCGTGATCGCGGTGAATTCGTCCAGCGGATAGAACAACTCGATCGCCAGCTCCGACAGCGTGACATCCGAGGGTGCGCCGAAGGTGACCATGGTGCTGAACATTCGTAGCTCACCCATCGGGGTGGAGATATGCAACGGGAGCGCGAACGGGGTGGGAGCCTCGGGGTCGGATTCCGCGCCGGGTGGCACCGGATAGCGGGAGACCTCGTCGTACAGGTCGCGCAGGATCGGGTCGCCGGTGGTTTGGACCTGACGTAACAGTCTTTCCAGCAGGAACTCTCGGACCTGGCCGTGGTTGACCATGTACGTGGTGCCCTCCGGGCTGCCCGGGTGCAGGGCGAGGCGATACATGTTGGGCTGCTCCATCAGCTGTTCGTCGATCTCGCCTTGGAACAGGCCCATCGCGCGGTTCGTGGTGACGATGTTCCAATAGCGGTCCACCACCACCGCCGGGTACGGCTCGTGCGCGGCGAGCATCGCCTCCAGCGCGGTGCGCGCGGAGAAGAGCTCCTCGTCATCGAGACTGCGTTCCCGGTACTCCGGGGCGAACCCACCCGCCAGCAGCACCGTATTGCGCTCCCGCAGCGGCACTTCCAGCACATCGCAGAGCTTCAAGACCATCGCGCGGCTCGGCTGCGCCTTGCCCGTCTCGACGCAGGACAGATGCCGCGCGGAGCTGTCGGCGGCCAGGGCCAGCTCCAGCTGACTCAACCGCCGCCGCTGCCGCCACTCCCGGAGCAGCGCGCCGACCGGGGATTCCTGCACCGAAGGCGTCACTCCGACAGGTTAGCGAGCCTGAGGTCCGCGCCTCCATGACCTCTGAGGTCATTGAGCACATGACCGGCGAGTGGCACCGTCGCTGCCATGACGACCTCGACGACCCTCGACACCGGCCCCGGCTTACGAACAACCCTGCGGGTGGATGGCTGGAGCACCGCCGCCTTCGGCGCGTTCCTACTGGCTACGGCCCCGGCCTTGCGCGAACCGCTCGGCTTGCCGACCGCCTGGTCGGTGCCCTTCGGCGTCGCGATGCTGGGCGGCGCGTCGGCTTTGCTGCTCATCGCCGGATACCGGGAGATCCCGGTGCGCCTGGCGGGCACCGTGGTGGCGGTCAACGCGGTATCGGCGGTGGTCATGGTGGAGCTCGCCTTCGTCGATCTGATCCCGCTGACAGCCTGGGGCAGCGCCTTCCTCCTCGCGGGAGCGGCGTTCGTCGCGACCTTCGCCGCCCTCGAGTACGCGGGCTTGCGCCGCGGGAACCGGTGACGCCATGACCGACGAAACCGCCGTCCTCGACTTGCTCCGTGCCCAGATGGACGCCTGGGCCGCCGGTGACGGCGCGGCCTTCGCCGCCACGTTCACAACGGACGCCGACTTCGTTTCGGTGATCGGTGAATTCGTCCGCGGCCGTACCGAACTCGCCACCGTCATGCAGGAGGGCTTCGACGGGTTCATGAAAGGCACCCACATGGCCGAACCCGACACGTGCACCATCCGATTCCCGGCACCCGATATCGCGGTCCTCGTCACGGTGGGCGACAAGCCGATGCCACCCGGCGAGCCTGCCCCGCCTGAGGCGCGGTCCGTGCAGACGCGGGTCGCGGCGCGGGCCAACGGAACCTGGTTGTTCACGACCTTCCAGAACACGCGCATCAGTCAGTTTCCGATGTGAGCTAGGCCGTGGCGCGCACCGCCGGCCGATCCGGGTGATCCCAGGCGACCAGGATGTCGGGCTCGATATGGTGCGTCTTTTGGTACGCGAGCAATGCCTCGACGGTGAACAGTTCGGCAGGGTCGGTGCGCCGCCGCAGCGCGCCCTCCGACATGCGCAGCGTGACAGTGAGGTCGAAGTCGAGATTCCGGCCGAGCAGCATCGGCCCCGCCAGCAGCAGCACGGTATCTGGGGCGGCGGTGCGGATCCGGGCTCGCGCCGAGCGATCGGTCCGCTCGTCCCACAGGGCGGGCAACCAGCGGCCGTGTTGCCGAAGTGCCACCAGCACTTCCCGATTCACCCCGTCGTAGTCGAACCAGGCGGTGCGATAGGTGAACTCGTCGGTCGGTTCGTATTCCAGGCGCAGCGAGGCCGGGCGTACGAATTCGTGCAACGACACCGCGTCGGCGGGCCGGCCGGCCGTGCGGAGGCGCTCGGCTACCTGCTGGGCAAGGGCGATCGGGTCCGCGGCGTCGGCCCCGTCGATCGCGACCACCGCGTGCCCCGGCAAGTCCGCCGCCCGCGCGGCGATCAGATCGGCCAAGGCAGGCGGGGTGATAGCGGTGAACTCGGGCACCGGACCATCATGCTCGAACTCTTCGACCCGGCTCACAGCTGTCTTAGTCTTCCCACAGAGCGGCTGGATAGCTTCATGATTCGACGCTGACCGAACAAAGGACGAGCACTTGAAGCTTCGCAACACCGGACGTATCGCCATCGCCGGCCTGGCTCTCGTGGCCGCGCTCGGCCTCACCGCCTGCGGCAGTGACGACAAGCCGGACTCGAAGCCGACGCGCACAACCACCAGCACCAGCGCCCCGGCCACGAGTGCCGCGAACCTTCCCGCGGTCCCGACCGCCGCCGAGTTGAACGCCCAACTCCAGAGGGCCCTCGATCCGAGCGTGCCGAACTCGGAGAAGCTGGAGTGGATCCAGGGCGCCGAAGCGGATCCGGAACTCCCGACCCGCCTCGCCGAGGCCTACAAGAGCACCAACGCCAGCATCGAGATCACCGACGTCACCGCCTTCGGCGACACCGTGAACGCCAAGGCGAAGCTGACGCTCAACGGCCAGGAAAATATCGTCGACGTGCCCTTCGTCGCCGAGAACGGCCACTGGAAGGTGCAGAAGACCTGGGTCTGCCAGATGCTCCAGCTGGCCAACCAGCCTTCCACCGCCTGCCCCGCCTGATCAGCAGCGTCACAGGTTCGGACGGTGCGCGAGCACCGCGAACATGGTCACCGAGAAGTGGTAGTCGCCGATTTCCACGCCATGATGGAGGTCCGCGATCAGTTCGTCGCCTTGTGCGGCGGTGATGACGCCGGCGGCTACCGACAGGTCGGTGCCGGCCCGGAACATGGTGTCGATGACGCCGGGATCCCAGATGACGGCGTCGGCGCCGATGTCGTCGACGACCAGCCCCACGGCGGTGAGCAGCCCGCGCAGATGGCGGCCGGAGTTGCGGTTGGTGGTCTGGCTGAGCCACGAATCGCTCAAGGCGCGAACCACTTCGGGGTCGCCGGGATGAATGATGCTGGTGGACCAATCGCTGTCGACGAGGACGACGCGGCCGCCCGGGCGCAGCACGCGGGCGATCTCCGCGGTCGCGCGGGCGGGGTCGTCGAGGTGCTGGTAGACCCGCTCGCAGCGCACCGCGTCGATACTGCCGTCGGGGAAGGGCAGGTCGTAGGCGTCGCCTTTCACGAACTCGGCCGGGACGCCGAGCGCCGCGGCTCGCGCCTCGGCCTCCACCAGCATGGCGGGGTTCGGGTCGACGCCGGTGGCCGCACCGGTGGGGCCGGTCGCTTCGGCCAACGCCACTACTTCGGAACCCGTCCCGGACCCGATGTCGAGCGCCCGATCACCCGGCCGCACGGCCAAGGCCGCCAGGGTCCAGCGTCGCAGCCGCCGCACGCCCGGCAATTCGGATTGCGCATCAAGAATGCTGACGAGCAGTGCGTGCTGGGCGCTGTCGCCCGGCTGATCAGAGCGGAAGGATGGTGCGGACCCAGGCTCGGTCATGCTCCCGTTGTACTCCGATACCGGGCCCTAGGCCAGGATGATCAGCGGCTGGGTTTCGGTTGCCGGAGTGGTGGATTCGACGATGGCGGTCAGCCGGATGCGGGACTCGCCGAGGGTTCCGGTGAAGGCGCGCCGGCCGTCGGCGACGTCACGCGCGGTGCTGGCATCCTGCAACTGCAGGGCGCGCGCCCAGGCCATCACCTGGGAATTCGCTTCCAGGGCAGGTAGATCGGGGTGGCAGGCGCCGCAGAACTCGGCCTCCGCGCCGTCGGCGAACCGAGCGCAGCAGTCCCACATCCAGGTCAGCGGGGGTAGGTCGACACCCGCGGTTTCGGTGGCATACGAGTTCACCATCTCGGAGACGGTGTTGATGGCAGCCATCGTCAGCGACTCGATCACACGCGACAGGGTGTCACCCGTTTGCCCGAGTTGTCCGTAACCGGCAGCCACGCGTGTCGCCGATCGCGGCAGCGGGCAGTCGGGCAAATGTGACGTAACCCGGCCGGATAATGTGGCGCGCATGGCGACGATCGAAGAGGCGCTGGAGATCGAGCGGCTGGAACGCGACATCTTCCGCGGGGCATCCACCAAGACCCAGTTGCCGCGCACATTCGGTGGACAGGTGGCGGGGCAGGCGCTGGTGTCGGCGGTGCGCACGGTCGATCCGCAGTTCCAGGTGCACTCTCTGCACGGGTATTTCCTGCGCCCCGGCAACCCCGAGCAGCGGACTGTCTACATGGTGGACCGGATCCGCGACGGGCGTTCGTTCTGCACGCGGCGGGTCACCGGCGTGCAGGACGGCAAGGCGATCTTCACCATGTCCGCCTCCTTCCACTCCGGCGATCAGGGCCCCGAACACCAAGACGTGATGCCGCCGGTCTCCGAGCCCGAGGGCCTGCCCGACGCCAAGACCACGATGAGCCCGGAACGCCTGTGGGCCATGCGCGAATGGGAGCACTGGGACATCCGCCCGGTCCCGCACGGCGAGGTGTCCCGCCGCGACGGCGTCGTCTCCCAGCAGCAGGTCTGGTTCCGCTACCGCCATCCGCTGCCCGACGATCCGCTGTTCCACGTCTGCACTCTCGCCTACATGAGCGATATGACGTTGCTCGGTTCCTCCAAGGTCATCCATCCGGACGAGGAAACCCAGAACGCCTCGCTCGACCACGCGATGTGGTTCCTGCGCCCCTTCCGCGCCGACGACTGGCTGCTCTACGACCAGTCCTCACCGTCCGCCGGTTTCGGCCGGGCCCTGACCGGCGGCAAGATCTTCAACCGCCAGGGCGAGTTGGTCGCCGCCGTCGTCCAGGAAGGTTTGATCCGCACACTGCGTGAGGGCTGATCACCGTGAGCGGGCGCACAGTGCTGCTCGCCGTATCCTTCGAGGCATGGTTGAGCAGTCGGTGATCACCGCGCGGGATTCGCGGCAGAGGACGAGCACGCCCAGGGTCGGCGTCCTTGCTTTGCAGGGCGATGTTCGCGAGCATTTCGCCGCCTTGGCCCACGCCGGCGCGGAACCGGTCAGCGTCCGCCGGCGCTCCGAACTCGACTCGGTCGACGCGCTGGTCCTTCCCGGCGGCGAGTCCACCACCATCAGCAAGCTGCTCGAGGCTTTCGAACTGCTCGAACCGCTGCGCGCCCGCCTGCGCGACGGCATGCCCGCCTTCGGTTCCTGCGCGGGCATGATCCTGCTCGCCTCCGAAGTTCTCGACACCCGCCCCGACGCCCAGCACCTCTCGGGCATCGATATGACGGTGCGCCGCAACGCTTTCGGCCGCCAGGTCGATTCCTTCGAAACCGATCTCGACTTCACCGGTCTCGACACTCCGATTCGCGCCGTCTTCATCCGCGCCCCCTGGGTGGAGCGTGCGGGCGCGGGCGTCGAGGTCCTGGCCACGGTCCCGAGCGGCCCGTTCGCCGGGCGCATCGTGGCGGCCCGGCAGGGCAATGTCCTGGCGACCTCGTTCCATCCGGAGGTCACCGGTGATCTGCGCGTGCACGACTTGTTCGTCGACATGGTCCGCGCGGCTGCGTAGTCGAGGCCCGATCGCGTACCGAACGCGCTGATCACCGCTTCGGATCGAGTATTCGGTACTCGCGATTCCGGGCGGGATCGGCGCGACGATGGTGTGATCCGGGCAGCCGAATCGTCCCGGAGTGGTGTTGCACCACTGGATGAAGGACGCACGATCATGACGAATCACGAATACCCGCTGGGCGCTGAGTCGGCGGAATCTGTCCCGACCGAAGATCGGGTGTGCAATCTGGTTCCCTCCCGCGAGACCGGGCGGGACTGGACTTTCGGTGACGCGGTCGCAGTCGGCACGCTGGGCGCGGTGGCCGCGCTTCCGCAGTCGGTGGACCTGCGCCGCGACTGGTGGACCATCGGCGATCAGGAGGACACCGGTTCCTGCGTCGGGTGGGCGACGGGTGACGGGCTGATGCGCTATCACCTGGTCACTGCGAACCGGATCGACAAGACCGATCGGATCTCGCCGCGCTTCATCTGGATGAGCTCGAAGGAGACCGACGAGTTCGATCAGCGGCCGGAAACCTTCATCGAAGGCGGCGGCACCTCGTTGAAGGCCGCTGTCGAGGTGACGCGCAAATACGGTGCGGTCCACGAGGACCTGCTGCCGTTCCACATCGTCACCAAGATGTACACCGGTGCGGAGAACGTGTTCTGGGCGCACGCCGCGCAGCATCGGGTGGCCTCCTACTTCAATCTGCGCAAGAACCTGGACAACTGGAAGGCCTGGCTCGCCAACCACGGCCCGATCCTGGTCGGCTTCGGCGTGGACCGAACCTGGGACAACGCCACCGCCAACGGCGGCGTCCTCGAGGAATTCGTTCCCGGCACCGTCCGTGGCGGGCACGCGGTCGCCGTCGTCGGCTATCAGGCCAACGGCCGCTTCATCCTGCGCAACAGCTGGGGCACCGCGTGGGGTGACAACGGCTTCGCCTATGCGACGCCTGCCTACATCGCGGGCGCGTTCTTCGACGAGTCCTACGGAATCACGCTCTGATCGTGCCCTCGGAAAGGTTGCGTGACCGGCCGAGTAGGCTGGTGAAGTTTCCAGCACGCGCAATCGACCTGAAGGAAGTAGGGCATGAGCGGCCACTCCAAATGGGCCACCACCAAGCACAAGAAGGCGGGTATCGACGCGAAGCGCGGCAAGCTCTTCGCCAAGTTGATCAAGAACATCGAGGTGGCGGCCCGGACTGGTGGCAGTGACCCGGGCGGCAACCCGACGCTGTTCGACGCCATCCAGAAGGCGAAGAAGTCGTCGGTTCCCAACGACAACATCGAGCGCGCGCGCAAGCGCGGCGGCGGCGAAGAAGCCGGCGGCGCGGACTGGCAGACCATCATGTACGAGGGCTACGGCCCCAACGGTGTCGCCGTCCTGATCGAGTGCCTCACCGACAACCGCAACCGCGCCGCGGGCGAGGTCCGGGTCGCGATGACCCGCAACGGCGGCAACATGGCCGACCCGGGTTCGGTGTCCTACCTGTTCGGGCGCAAGGGTGTGGTCACCCTGGAGAAGAACGGCCTGTCCGAGGACGACGTGCTGCTGGCGGTGCTCGACGCGGGCGCCGAAGAGGTCAACGACCTGGGCGATTCCTGGGAGGTCATCAGCGACCCGGGCGATCTGATCCCGGTCCGCCAGGCGCTGCAGGCCGCCGGAATCGACTACGACTCCGCCGAATCCGGCTTCCAGCCGTCGGTGTCGGTCGCGGTGGACGCCGACGGCGCGCGCAAGGTGTTCAAGCTGGTCGACGCGCTGGAAGACAGCGACGACGTCCAGAACGTTTACACCAACGTCGACATCTCCGACGAGGTCATGGCCCAGCTCGACGACTAGCCTTTGGCCAGGTTTTCGTAGTACTCCGCGAAAGCGGGGTAGTAGTCGCTGAATTCGGGGCGGTTCGCACCTGTGTGGGCCGCCCCGAACATGTCCAGGTAGTACTCCCAGCCGGGCCCGACCTGGGACACCATCCCCAGGTGGTCGGTGGTCAGGTGCTGGATGAAGCGGAATTCGGTGGTGTCGTTCTGCTGGGTCAACTGCACTTCCAGCAGCCAAGAACCGGCTTCGTCGGTCGCGGAGACTTCCAGGCGGTGCGGCGGTTCGCAGGCCTCGATGTGCATTTCCATCCAGGGCTGCCCCTCTTCGAAAGTCATCTGCACCTTGATGTTGCGGCCCGGCCCGGCTTCACCCGTCCATGGCCCGTACCAGCGGGCGGTGCGATCGGGTTCGGTCAGGCTCGCCCAGACGTCGGCGATCGGTGCGCGATAGGTTCGAGTCAGGATCAGGTCGCGCCCGGCGTCGGTGGTGAGCAGACGTCCGGTGGGTTGGGTGGTCATGCTGTGTTCTCCCTTGCTGTTTCCTGGTCTGCCGCGGCGCGGTGTTCGCGCCGGGTTCGGTAGACCTCGGTTTCCAATGCGTCGAAGCGGCGTTCCCAGGCGTTGCGGCCGAACCGCGTGATCCAGTCGGCGAGCTCGCCGAGCGGTTCGGTGTCGAGGGCGTAGACCCGCTGTCGGCCCACGAGTTCGGCGCGGACCAGACCGCTTTCGCGCAGCACCCGCAGGTGCCGGCTGATCGCGGGCCGGCTGATCTCGAATCGCGCTGCGATATCACCCGCGGTCAGTTGCTGTCCGTCGAGCATTTCCAGGATTTCCCGCCGGATCGGGTCGGCGATGGCCCCTGCCACTTCGTCCACGATCAAAGCGTAACCACATGGTTACGCTTTGTCTAGACCAAGGCGGGATGCGCGAGCGGCTAGGTAGGGTTCGCGCATGGTTTCGCTGGTTTTGGTACGCGGTGACATCACCGCGCAATCGGTTGACGCGATCGTCAACGCGGCCAACTCCTCGCTGCTCGGCGGCGGGGGAGTGGACGGTGCGATCCACCGCAAAGGCGGCCCCGAAATCCTGGCCGAATGCCGTGCATTGCGCGCTTCGCACTACGGCAAAGGGCTCAAAACCGGCCAGGCTGTAGCGACTACGGCGGGCAAGCTGGACGCCCGTTGGGTTATCCACACCGTCGGCCCGGTCTGGTCGGCGACCGAGGACCGTTCCGACCTCCTGGCTTCTTGTTATCGCGAATCCTTGCGCGTCGCAGCCGAACTCGGCGCGCGCACGGTCGCCTTTCCCGCCATCTCCACCGGTATCTACGGCTGGCCCCTGGACGACGGTGCTCGCATCGCCGTGGAAACGGTGCGTGGCAGCACGACTCAGGTCGCGGAGGTGCGGTTCGTTCTCTTCGACGAAACGGCGTACTCTGCCTTCGCCGCTCAGGTGAACTGAGCCCACTGGGAGTGTCCTTGCAGAGAGTCGGGTGGGATTCCACTAGACTCTCGAACAGTTGTTCGTGTCTGCGAGAGGGGTTTTCGTGCGGGTGATGGGCGTGGACCCCGGGCTCACCCGGTGCGGGATCAGCATGGTCGAGGGCGGGATCGGCCGGAAGGTCACGGCCATCGCCGTGGACGTGGTGCGGACGCCGCCCGAGATGGATCTGGCGCAGCGGTTGATGCTGGTGGCCGACGCGGCCGAAACCTGGATGGACACACACAAACCCGAGGCCGTCGCGATCGAGCGCGTGTTCGCGCAGCACAACGTGCGCACCGCGATGGGCACGGCCCAGGCCGGCGGGGTGATCGCGCTCGCGGCGGCCCGGCGCGGCATACCCGTGGCGTTTCACACGCCCAGCGAGGTGAAAGCATCGGTGACCGGTAGCGGCACCGCCGGCAAGGCGCAGGTGACGACGATGGTGACGCGGATCCTCGGGTTGGCGGTGGCGCCGAAACCGGCGGACGCGGCTGATGCGCTGGCTCTGGCGATCTGTCATTGTTGGCGGGCGCCGCTGCTGGATCGCATGGCCAAAGCCGAAGCGCAGGCGGCGGAGGTCCGCAGGCGCTACACCGAAAAGCTTGCTGAACAACGGAAGGCGGTACGCGGGTGATCGCGTCGGTACGCGGTGAGGTGCTCGAAATCGCGCTCGACCACACGGTGATCGAGGCGGGCGGAATCGGGTACCGCCTGAACGCGACCCCGTCGACGCTGGCCACGCTCACCCGCGGCGCGGAGATCCGGCTCTACACCGCGATGATCGTCCGCGAGGATTCGCAGACACTGTTCGGGTTCGCCGACACCGAATCGCGCGACCTGTTCGGTCTGCTGCAAACCGTGTCGGGGGTGGGCCCGCGCCTGGCCATGGCGGTGCTCGCGGTACTCGAGCCCGAAGCGCTGCGCAAAGCACTCGCCGAGAGCAACGTGGCGGCTCTGACCCGCGTGCCCGGCATCGGCAAGCGCGGCGCCGAACGCATGGTCGTCGAATTGCGCGACAAGGTCAATCTCATTCCGGTGCAGGCAGGTCCGCCGGGCAGCGGGCCCGCCGTCGCGATCACGCCGGTGCGTGACCAGGTGGTGGAAGCGCTCACGGGCCTCAGCTTCCCGCTGAAACAGGCCGAGCAAGCCGTGGATTCGGTCCTGGCCGAACAGCCCGCCGCCGACACCGCCACCGCCCTGCGCGCCGCGCTGAGCCTGCTCGGTAAGAACCGATAGGCCGCCATGGATTACGACGAGACCATGCCCGAAGAAACCTTGTCCGATGAGCAATCGCAGGTCACCGCAAGCTATTTGAAGTCCGACGGGGACATCGAAGCCAGCCTGCGCCCGAAATCCCTGGACGATTTCATCGGCCAGCCGCGCGTCCGGGAACAGTTGGCACTGGTGCTGCGCGGCGCGAAACAGCGCGGCGGCACACCCGATCACGTCCTGCTGTCCGGTCCGCCCGGCCTCGGCAAGACCTCGATGGCGATGATCATCGCCGGCGAACTCGGTACCGCCCTGCGCATCACCTCCGGCCCCGCGCTGGAACGCGCCGGCGACCTCGCGGCCATGCTCAGCAACCTGGTCGACGGCGACGTGCTGTTCATCGACGAGATCCACCGCATCGCCCGGCCCGCCGAGGAGATGCTGTACCTGGCGATGGAGGACTTCCGCGTCGACGTGGTCGTCGGCAAAGGCCCCGGCGCCACCTCGATCCCGCTCGACATCGCACCGTTCACCCTGGTGGGCGCGACAACTCGCTCCGGCGCGCTGACCGGCCCGCTGCGGGACCGCTTCGGTTTCACCGGGCACATGGATTTCTACGAACCCGACGAACTGCTGCGCATCCTGCAGCGCTCGGCCCAGATCCTCGGCGTCGAGGTCGAACGCGACGCCGCCGCCGAGATCGCAGGCCGTTCCCGAGGCACGCCGCGTATCGCCAACCGGCTGCTGCGCCGCGTCCGCGACTACGCGGAGGTCCGCGCCGACGGCCGCATCACCCGGCCCATCGCCCAGGCCGCCCTCGAGGTCTATGACGTCGACGTCTTGGGCTTGGACCGCTTGGACCGCGCTGTATTGACCGCTCTGGTACGCGGTTTCAACGGCGGTCCCGTCGGCGTCTCCACCCTCGCCGTCGCGGTGGGGGAGGAAGCTGCCACCGTCGAGGAGGTCTGCGAGCCCTTCTTGGTCCGCGCAGGAATGGTCGCCCGCACGCCACGCGGGCGCGTCGCCACGGCCGCAGCCTGGGAGCATCTCGGTCTGGTCCCACCCGCCGACTTGGCGTTCGGTTCCATCGACGTCCGTGCCCGCGAGCCCCAGCCGACCCTGGACCTCTTCAACCGTCCCTCGCCTGCGGGCAGCTAATTCCTGGCGTCAGCTGCGGCTCTTTTCCAGCAGGGGGATGTGTCTCCACTCTGAGCGACAATCCGGTTTGGTGCCGTCGATTGTCGCTCAGAGTTGGAGGTAGGTGTATGCCACATCTGTCTGGATCGTGCTCTGCGCTGGCACCGTTCGATCGGGAGCAATTCAACAGCAATCGAACTCGGAGCGCGGGGGCGGCGAGGAACGCAGTCACAACACAATTCGGCCAGGGCGTGGTTACAGCCGGTATCTGGACGGGCGCGCCGTCGATCTCCCCGCTACAGTCGGCTGCATGACCGTGGTGCAGTCTGTTGTCGATCGTTTGCCGGAGCCCTATCGCTCCAAGGCGATACAGCACCGCGAGCTGATGAAATTCGCGGTGGTCGGCGCCGTCACTTGGTTCATCGATACCGGTGTGGTGTACGCGGCGAAGCTGACGGTGCTCGGTGAGAAACCGCTGACAGCGCGGCTGCTGGGTGTGCTGATCGCGATCATCGCGTCCTACATCCTCAATCGCGAATGGTCCTTCCGGACCCGCGGCGGTCGCCAGCGCCACCACGAGGCGGCCCTGTTCTTCGCGGTCAGCGCCCTGGGCATCGCCGTCACCCTGCTGCCGCAGGCGATCTCGCTCTACGTCCTGAATCTGCGGGTGCCGCACGTCGGCCCGCTCACCCAGGCGGTCGCCAACTTCGTCACCGGCCAGATCCTCGGCGTCCTGCTGGCGATGGGTTTCCGCTTCTGGGCGTTCCGCCGCTTCGTCTTCCCGGATGACCTGCGCGAAGCCGAACTGCACAGCATCCAGGGCTGAAATCAGTGGTGGTGGCTCTTTTCGAGCGCCGTGATCACCAAGTCCATGAACGCATCCACTTCGTCGCGCGCGTAACCCCTTGTCCCGAGCCGCGCTTCGGTGAAATGCACACCGCGCACGTCCGCGATGGTGAGACTGCCCGGCGTACCGTGCGCGAGCGTGGCGGCGACGAGATCCATGAACGCGTCGACCTCCTCTTCGTGATACCCCCGCCGTCCCACGGGCGCCGAGGTGAATCGCATCCGGTGCACGTCATCGGGGGTTAAGAGGGCGGCGGGCTCGGAACCGTTGGCGGCGGCGGGAACCGGCCGGGTTCCGCGCTGCCGGATCTCCAGCTCGATCCGCACCCGGTCGAGGAACTCGTCGACCTGATCGGCCTGGTATCCGCGCCCACCGAAGCGGGGCGCGTCGAAGTGCACGTGCCGCACATCGTCGGCGGTGAGCACCCCTGTTCCCTCCAGCGTCGAGGCGACCAACTCCAGGAACGCGTCGACCTCGTCCGCGTGGTAGCCGCGATGCCCGACCGGTGGCATGGCGAAATGGATCCGGCTCACGTCCTCGGGGGTCATCACTCGAAATATTGTGTCAGGGTCCGACACGCGGTGCTCAGTCTTTGCTGAACGCGCCCAACCGATCTCAGTCCTTGCGCACGCCGTCGATGAGTAAACGGCGGATCGCCTCGGTGAGCGCTTCGATGGCGGCTTCGTCGGGATCGCGCAGACCGTGCACAATCCCGGCGAGCAGCATGCCGGTGACCGCCTTGGCGGTATTGAGGGTGTCGAGATCGGCACGCAGATAACCGAGTTCGACGCCGTGCTCCAGATATCCCGCGGTCAGCGCGTCGGCGGTATCGAGCAGGCCGTAGAGCCGGGCGGTGAGTTCGTCGTCGATCCCGGTGGCGTGGAACAGCAGCAGCTGGGCGATCCGCCGGTCCTGGATCAGGATCCGGGTCAGGGCGGTGCCGATCCGGTCCAGCTGCGCGCGGTATTCGTCAAGGCTGGTGGCCGCGTCGGGGGCGTTCTCGGTGCCCAGCGTTTCGACGATGCGCCCCGCCAGATCGTCGATGACGTGGTCGATGATGTCGCGTTTATTGCTGAAGTAGCGGTAGAACGTGCCGTGCCCGATACCCAGCTGACCTGCGATATCGGCGATACCGGTGGCGTGATAGCCCTTCTCCGCGAAGCAGACGAATGCGGTGTCGATGATGCTTTGGCGCAGTTCGGCTTTACGACGCGCTACGGCGCTGCCTGCCACCGCTCGGGGGGCTCGGATCGGTGGCTTCGTCATCGGGCCGATGATACAGTCGTCACAAACGGAATGATGTGTCATTCCGTGACATAAGAGTCACAAATCTGGAGGTTCGACGTGGCGCCTCAATTCGATGCCATCGTGGTCGGTGCGGGATTCGGCGGAATGGGTGCGGGCATCGAGCTCGACCGGCTCGGCCTGAGCAATTACGTGATCCTGGAGCGGGAGGCCGATCTGGGCGGCACCTGGCACGTCAACCACTACCCGGGTCTGGCCGTCGACATCGCCTCGGTCACGTACTCCTATTCTTTCGAGCCCAACCCGTTCTGGTCGCGTTTGTTCGCGCCGGGCAAGGAGCTCAAGCGCTACGCCGAGCACGTCGCCGAGAAGTACGGCCTGCGCCGCCGGATGCGGTTCTCCACGGTCGTCGACGGCGCCCGCTGGGAGGAGGAAAACCAGCAGTGGGTGGTGTCGATCGAGGGCGGTGCTGAAACATTGACCGGCCGTTACCTTCTCACCGCCACGGGCTTCCTCTCCCAGCCCTATACCCCGCCGTTCCCTGGCATCGAGACCTTCCAGGGCAAGATCATCCACACCACCGCGTGGGAGGACGATTTCGACCTGACCGGCCGCAAGGCCGCGATCATCGGCACCGGCGCCACCGCCGTGCAGCTGGTCCCCGAGGCCGCGAAGAAGGTCGCCGAGCTGACCGTCTTCCAGCGCACCCCGATCTGGGTGGTTCCGAAGGTCGACGCCAAGATCCCGGCCCCGGTGCAGAAGCTGTTCGCCAAAGTCCCGACCACGCAGAAGGCCGCGCGCCTGGTCAACACGACCATGCTGGAAGCGCTGATGGTGGTCGGCGTCCTGCACTACAAGCAGGCCAAGCCGCTGAACAAAGCCGCCGCCGCACTCGCCAAGGCGCACCTGTTCGCGCAGGTCCGCGACAAGCAGACCCGCAAGCAGCTCACCCCGAAGTACGACTTCGGCTGCAAGCGCCCCACCTTCTCCAATCACTACTTCAAGGTCTTCAACCAGCCGCACGTGCACTTGGAGACCAACTCGATCGAGCGCATCGAAGCCGACGGCATCGTCACCGCCGACGGCCACAAGACCGAGATCGACACCCTGATCCTGGCCACCGGCTTCAACCTGTGGGACGTGAACTTCCCGGCCATCGAGATCATCGGCCGCGAGGGCGTGAACCTCGGAAAGTGGTGGCGCGACAACCGCTTCCAGGCCTACGAGGGCATCACGGTGCCGAAATTCCCGAACTTCCTGAGCCTGAACAGCCCGTACTCCTACAGCGGCCTGTCCTACTTCACCACCATCGAGGGGCAGATGAAGCACATCGCCCGCCTCTTCGGTGAGATGTTCCGGCGCGGCGAGCACACCTTCGAGGTCACCCAGCAGGCCAATGATCGCTTCCTGGATCAGGTCACCGACAAGCTCGGCGCCTCGGTGTTCTACGGCGGCGACTGCTCGACCGCCCGTAGCTACTACTTCAACCAGCACGGTGAGGCGGCGCTGCTGCGCCCGAACAGCACCGTCAGCACGCACAAGCAGGCGGTGAGCTTCCCGCTCGACGACTATTCGTTCGGAGCCGCTTGAGGCGTGCCGGTGTGGCGGTCGATACAGGAACTGGCAGACTATGGGCGTAATGCCCATTCATCCACAAGATTAGGGACTGACTTCGACGATGGACCTTCTGCTCATCATGGCGGTCGGCTTGGCCGCGCTGATGTTTTTCCAGTTCCGCAGCCAGCGTAAGCACCAGGCGAAGGTGGCCGATATGCAAGCCGGCCTTCAGGTCGGCGTCGGCGTCATCACCACGTCGGGTCTGTACGGCACGGTTGTCGACGTCGACGAGGACACCGTCGACCTGGAGATCGCCGAGGAGGTCGTCACCACCTGGATGCGGTCGGCGATCCGCGAGATCCGCACCGACGAGACCGTCACCGCCGCCGAGCCGGAAGCGGTGACCCCGGCTGCCGAAGAGTCCACGGTTGTCGTCGAAGATGCGCCCGAGCAGCCCCGGCTGACCAAGGACTGACCTACCGCCGCGCCGCCCGGAGCTCTATCGTTGAGCGCTGCCCGGGCGCGTGCGCGCTTGTGCTCGTGTTCCACTCGACTTCCGCCTAGGAGATACCTGCTGTGCCACCTTCTCAGGGATCGGCGCAACATCCGCTCCGGCTGCTCGGCGTCTACGCCGCGCTGCTGGCCGTGATCTATGCGCTGGTGTTCTTCACCGGGGACAAAGCCCCGACGCCCAAGCTCGGCATCGACCTGCAGGGTGGTACCCGGGTCACGCTGACCGCCCGTACGCCCGACGGCAGCAAGCCGAGCCAGGACAGCCTGAAGAAGGCGCAGGAGATCATCGAGAACCGCGTCAACGGTCTCGGTGTCGGCGGTTCCGAAGTCGTCATCGACGGCGACAACATCGTCATCACCGTGCCCGGTGACGACGGGCAGCAGGCGCGGGCACTGGCCACTACGGCCAAGCTCTACATCCGCCCGGTGCTGGCCGCGATCCCGGTCGGTCCCGACGGCAAGGTGCCCACGCAGAACGCGACGCAGCCGGCGCCGGCCCCCGAGGCGCCGCCCGTCGTCCCGCCGGCCGATCAGCCGCCCGCCGAGGTGCCGCCCGCGGAACCCGCGCCGCAGCCCCGTGTCTTCCCGGCGCAGGCGCCCACGCAGCCGCCCGCCGATACCGGCGGCCTGACGCCGCAGGAAATCGCGCAGAAGGAAATCGCCGAAGCCAGGGCGACCCGGCAGAGCGCCGATCCCGCGGTGCAGCAGGCCGCGGTGCTGGCCCTGGACTGCTCCAAGCCGGACCCGCTGGCCGGCAACGACGATCCGACCCTGCCGCTGATCACCTGCTCGATCCCCGGATCGCAGAGCTCCGAGGTGTACCTGCTCGGCCCGAGCAAGATCGACGGCCAGGAGATCAAGGACGCCACCGCGGGCCTGAACTCCCAGCAGGCGCGCCACGAAGTGAACCTGGAGTTCAAGTCCGGCGGCAGTGACGCCTGGGCCGCCATCACCGGCGACGCGATCAAGCAGCAGTCCCCGCAGAACCGGGTCGCGTTCGTGCTCGACTCGCGCGTGGTCTCCGCCCCCGTCGTGCAGCAGGGCCCGCAGCTGGGCGGCCGCACCACGATCTCGGGCAACTTCACCGCCGCCAGCTCCAAGGAACTCGCGAACACCCTGAAGTACGGTTCGCTGCCGCTGTCGTTCCAGACCTCCGAAGCCGAAACGGTGTCGGCGACACTGGGTCTGTCCTCACTGCGTGCGGGTCTGCTGGCCGGTGCGATCGGTCTGCTGGTCGTGCTGCTCTACTGCTTGGCGTACTACCGGATGCTCGGATTCCTCACCGCCCTCTCGCTTTTCGCCTCGGGTCTCGCGGTGTACGGCATCATGGTGCTGCTCGGCCGCTGGATCGGGTTCACCCTGGACCTGGCCGGTATCGCCGGTCTGATCATCGGTATCGGTATGACCGCCGACTCGTTCGTGGTGTTCTTCGAACGCATCAAGGACGAAATGCGGGAAGGCCGCAGCTTCCGTTCCGCCGTGCCACGCGGCTGGGCCCGGGCCCGGCGCACCATCCTGTCCGGTAACGCGGTCAGCCTCATCGCCTCCGCCGTGCTCTACCTTCTCGCGGTCGGGCAGGTGAAGGGCTTCGCGTTCACCCTCGGGCTCACCACCGTCCTCGACGTCGTCGTGGTGGTGCTGGTGACCATGCCGCTGGTCATGCTGGCCTCGCGCTCGCAGTTCTGGGCCAAGCCCGGCGTGAACGGCTTGGGCGCGATCCAAGAGGTGGCGCGGGAACGCCGGGCCGCCGGCGCCGCACTCTCCGAAGGTGTGAGGACTCGATGAGCAACCAGACCAGCCCGTCGCTGCGCAAGCGGGACACCGAGGACGCCGTGGACTACGACGCCAACTTCGATACGAAGTCCCAGCACGGCTTCTTCAGCCGGCTCTACACCGGCACCGGCGCGATCGACGTGATCGGCCGCCGCCGGATGTGGTACCTCATCACCGCCGTCATCCTGCTGATCTCGTTGGCCAGCATCCTGTTCCGCGGCTTCAACTTCGGCATCGACTTCGAGGGCGGCACCCGGATTCAGTTCCCGGGTTCGGTCGAGCAGAGTCAGGTCGAGGACGTCTACCGCGGCGCCGTCGGCACCGATCCGGAGTCGGTGCAGAAGGTCGGCGCGGGCGCGACCAGCAATATGCTGATCCGCTCCGAGGCCCTCAATCAGGGCCAGGTCGAGAAGTTGCAGGCCGCGCTCTATACCGAGTTCCAGCCGAAGGACTCCAGCGGCAAACCGAATATCGCGGCGATCAGCGTCTCGGATGTGAGCGAGACCTGGGGTAGCCAGATCACCAAGAAGGCGCTGATCGCGCTCGCGGTGTTCCTGGCAATCGTCGCGGTCTACATCACGATCCGCTTCGAACGGGACATGGCGATCGCCGCGCTGGCCGCGATGGTCTTCGACGTCGCCGTCACCGCTGGCATCTATTCCCTTGTCGGCCTGGAGGTTTCGCCGGCAACCGTGATCGGCATCCTCACCATCCTCGGCTTCTCGCTGTACGACTCGGTGATCGTGTTCGACAAGGTCGAGGAGAACACCAGGGGCGTGCTGCACGTGAACCGCCGCACCTATGCCGAACAGGCCAATCTCGCGGTCAACCAGACGTTCATGCGTTCCATCAACACCGCGCTCATCGGCATCCTGCCGATCGTCGGCCTGCTGGTGATCGCGGTCTGGCTGCTCGGCGTGGGCACCTTGAAGGACCTGGCGCTGGTGCAGATGGTCGGTCTGCTGGTCGGCACCTACTCGTCGATCTTCTTCGCGACCCCGCTGCTGGTCTCGCTCAAGGAACGCTTCGGTCCGGTGGCCGCGCACACCAAGAAGGTGCTGGCCAAGCGGTCGGGCGTGGCCAGCGCGCGGGCGCTGGCCGCCGCCGAGCAGCGGGCCGTCGCCGCCACCGGACGGCCGCCCTCGGAGGCCGAGCTGCGTCGCGCCGCCGGGCAGACCCCGGAGCCGGGTGCGCGACCGAGCGGGAAACGGCACAAGCGAAGGAACTAGTACCCCAGGGGGTTTCGTTCATATGCAGCGATCACGTGTCACGGTGCGGTTGATCGGAATGGTCGCAGCGGGCGCTTCGGTCGTCGCGCTGGCGGCCGGGTGCTCGGGTAAGAACCAGGTGCCGTCCATCGGCTACGCCGTCGATGCCGCGATCGCCAGCTACAACGGCGGCAGCACCCTGGGCGCGAGCAGCGGTTCGGCCGCTGTTCTCGGCCGGGTGCTGACCGGGTTCTACTACACCGGGCCGGACGGGCAGCAGGTCGCCGACACCGATGTCGGCACCGCCAAGGAGGTGCCGGGTGAGGCCCAGACCATCCAGTACCGGCTCAACCCGGACGGGGTGTACTCCGACGGCGTGCCGACCTCGTGCGACGACCTGTATCTGACCTGGGCGGCGCGCAGCGGCCGGTTCGGCAAACCCGGTGGCGGATCGCTGTTCGATGCTGCGAGTACGGCGGGTTACGCCGATATCGAGCGGGTGGAGTGCCAGCCCGGGTCCAAGGACGCCACCGTGGTGTTCCGGCCGGACCGGCATTACCAGTACTGGCGGAACCTGTTCACCGCCGGTGAGCTGATGCCGGCGCACGTCGCCGCGCGGGCGGCGAACGTGCCGAATGTGGTGGCACCCTTGCAAACCGGTGACGCCGCGGCGGTCGGGCGGCTGGCCGATTTCTGGAACACCGGCTGGAACCTGTCCGGCAGCCTGGACGTCACGAAGTTCCCGTCCTCGGGGCCGTACCGGATCGAATCCTTCAGTCCTGCCGATGGTTTGGTGCTGGTCGGGAACGAACGCTGGTGGGGCAACAAGCCCGAGACCGGGCGGATCGTGGTGTACGGCAAGTCCGCCGATCTCGGGAAGAAGATCGGCGACGGAGCCGTCAGCGTCGTCGATATCGGCGGTGACTCGGTGAAAGACCTGAACCTGGACGGGTATTCGACGCGAACCGTGCCGGGCCGGGGCGCCGAGCAGCTGGTACTGGCGACCGGGGGAGTGTTCGGCTCGGTCGACGCGCGTCGTGGTTTCGCGCTGTGCGTGCCGCGTCAGGAGCTCTACAACCAGGTCGGCAAGGCCAAGGATCTGCCGACCACCGCGCTCGGCTCCGGGCCGCTGAACTCCCGGACGGTGCAGGAGGATTCGCTGTTCTACCCGGCGGTCACCGGCGCCGCCAACAAGTACAAGAACACCGATATCCCCGGCGCGACCGGCGCTCTGGCCGCGGGTAAGGCCGCCGGGCAAACCATCCGCATCGGGTACCTCGGGCCGGACGAACGCCGTAGCCGGACCGTCGCCATGATCGCCGAATCCTGTAAACCGGCGGGCATCAACGTGGTCGACGCAGGCTCCGCCGACTTCAAGCCCGGCCAGCTCGGCGAGGGCAAGGTCGATGCCGTACTCGGCAGCACCGCAGCGGTTCCCGGCCCGGCCGGGATGCTGTCCGGAGTCGCGGCGACCAGCGCGTTGCGCACCGGAAACGGCCTCAATTTCGGTCGATTCGGCAATGGCCGCTACGATTCGATCACCGATCAGCTTGCTGCCGACGATAATTCGACGGCGCAACTGAATCTGCTCACCGACGGCGAGAACCTGCTGTGGGCGGAGATGCCGAGCATTCCGTTGTTCGCCACTCCCCGCACCATCGCATTCGCCGACGGGCTGCAGAACGGTCTGGCGGGCCCCACCCAGGCGGGGTCCGGATGGAATATGGACCGCTGGGTGTTGCAGCGGTGAGCGCAGGTGACCATGGAGAGGGCTCGATGAGCAAGCACGCGGCGATCGAATCCGAGGAGCTAGTGGCCGAGCGGACCGCGCAGGCGGGACAGCTGGTGCGGCAGCTCACCCGGTGGCGGGACGACTTCCCGACGCCCGGAGTGCGTTTCGCGGATCTGACCCCGGTGTTCGCCGATGCCGAAGGCTTCCGGACGGTTATCGACTGCCTCGCCGCCTGCGCGCCCGACGCCGATCTGGTGGCGGGTGTCGACGCGCGCGGGTTCCTGCTCGGTGCGGGCGTGGCCGCCACGCTCGGCACGGGCGTGCTCGCGGTGCGCAAGGCCGGCAAGCTGCCCCCGCCCGTTCTGAATCGCGAATACAGCCTGGAGTACGGCTCGGCCGCGCTGGAGATCCCGGCCGACGGCCTGGACCTGGTGGGCAAGCGTGTACTGCTGCTCGACGACGTGCTCGCCACCGGTGGCACGCTGGCGGCCGCGGCCGACCTCTTCAGCCAGGCGGGCGCTGAGATCGTCGCCGCCGCAGTGGTTTTGGAGCTGGAGTTCCTCAATGGACGCGAGCGCCAGGGCAACTACCCGGTCACCTCGATCGTCAAGATCTGAGCCGTCGAGCAGGATTGTGACCCAGAACTCACTGGCGCAATCCTGGGATGTCTGCGTAACCTAGTCGGGTCTTGTTCCCGTTGATCGGAGTCATGCCGTTGAAGTTCTGAGGTAGCGCTTTCGGGCGGCCCGCGTAGTGCGCGCCGCGATACCGTCGCACCTCAGGAGGACGCATGTCTTTTCTGTCTATTTCCGATCTCACTTTCACCTGGCCTGACGGCACACCTGTCTTCGACGGGCTCTCGGCCGTTCTCGGTACCGGCCACATCGGTCTCGTCGGCAGCAACGGCGCGGGAAAATCCACGCTGCTGCGGTTGATCACCGGTGAACTGGCTCCGATCGGCGGATCCATCACCGTCTCCGGGCACCTCGGCTATCTCCGGCAGGATCTAGGTCTGGCCGAAGGGCAGCGGGTCGACGCCGTGCTCGGCATCGCCGACATCCGGAAAGCGTTGCACCGCATCGAATCCGGCGGCGGCGACGAGGCCGACTTCGACATCGTGGGCGCCGCCTGGGATGTCGAGGAACGCGCGATCGCGCTGCTGGGCCGGCTCGGCCTGCACTATCTCGCCGATTCGGCCGCCCAGCTGGATCGCACCCTGGACACCCTGTCCGGTGGCGAGACGGTGCTGCTCGGGCTGGTGGCCCAGCTACTCACCGAACCCGAGGTACTGCTGCTCGACGAGCCGACCAACAACCTGGATCACGTTGCGCGGGAACGTCTTTACGAGGTGATCAGCCAGTTCTCCGGCACGGTGCTCACGGTCAGCCACGACCGCGAACTACTGGACCGGATGACGACGATCGCCGAGCTGCGGCAGGGCGAGTTGCGTTTGTTCGGCGGGAATTTCAGCGAATACGAGCGGATTGTCGAGGCGGAGCAGGAGGTGGCGCGCGCCGCGATCCGCGACGCCCGCAGCGATGTCCGCAAGCAGGCGCAGGAACTCGTCGAGGCCCGCATCAAACTGGACCGCCGCAAGCGCTACGGCCAGAAGATGTGGGATCAGAAGCGGGAGCCGAAAATCATTATGGCCGAACGCAAACGGCAGGCCCAGGTGTCGGCCGGGAAGCTGCGCAACAACCACATCGAGAAGCTGGAGGACGCGAAACAGCACCTGGATCAGGCCGAGGAACTGCTCCGGGCCGACAAGGAGATCCGGGTCGAGCTCCCCGGCACCAGGCTCTACCCGGGCCAGGATGTCATCGAGCTGGACGAGGTGCGGCTGGCCTGCGGTCCGACGGTCACCATGAAGGTGTCCGGGCCGGAACGCATCGCGCTCACCGGTCGCAACGGCGTAGGCAAAACGACGCTGCTGCAACATGTCTCGTCGCAGGGTCCGAAGGTGCCGTGGCGCATGCTGCCGCAGCGCCTGGACATCTTCGACGAGGAGCTGACGGTGTTCGAGAATGTCGCGGCGGCGGCCCCCCACGCCACGCCGCAACAGATTCGAACGCAGCTGGCCCGCTTCCTGTTCCGCGGCGCCGACGCCGACGTGGCGGCGGGCGCGTTGTCCGGCGGTGAACGCCTCCGGGCGGCCCTGGCCATGCTGCTACTGGCCGACCCCGCGCCGAAACTGCTCCTCCTGGACGAGCCGACCAACAACCTGGACCTGCCCAGCCTGCAACACCTCACCCAGGCCCTGTCCAGCTTCGAAGGTGCGCTGATCGTGGTCAGTCACGACCCGCGCTTCCTCGACGACATCGGCGTCACCCGCCGGGTGGAACTCACACCCGAGGGGCTCACCGAAACCTTGGTTCGGTGATATCCGAAACCCCGCACGCCCCTTGACCGTTCCCGGCAAGGGGCGTGCGGTTCGGGCATGGCGGGTCAATCCAGTTGGGCTGCCAGTTTTTTCGGGGCGACCTGGCGGTAGGCGTCGCGGATGATCTCGGTGATCTCGGGCCAGTCCGGGTCGATGCTGAGGCGGACGCCGAGCCAGCCGCGGTGGCCGACGTAGGGGGGTTTGAAGAAGCGGTCCGGGGTCGGGCAGCCATGGCTGAGCCGTTCGCTGCTCTCCGGTAGCGCCAGGCAGATCGCCCGGATCTGGGTCAACGGGTCCACCTTCGCAGTGTAAGTCCTTGACGCTCTTTGTTTTGGTGGCATAGACTAAAACAGATCGAACGGGAGGAATGATCATGGGATACGGACACTGGGACGACACCGCTTATCGGGCGGCCAAGACCTATCGGGCCAGCCGGGGGCTGGACGACTTCGGCTACACCGCGGAGATGCGGAACAAGCCCTACGACACCTGGCAGGCGCATCCGTCGCTCGACCCGCTCGGCGTGGACGCGCGGGAATGCCGGGATTCGGCCGATCACGGCAACTCGCTGCCGATCGCGGTGCTCTTCGACGTCACGGGCTCGATGGGGCAGGTGCCGATCATCATGCAGCGCAAGCTCGGCAAGTTGCACGGACTCCTACAGCGCAAAGGGTATGCCGACGACCCGCAGATCCTGTTCGGCGCCATCGGTGACGCCGACTGCGACCGAGTTCCGTTGCAGGTCGGCCAGTTCGAGTCCGACAACCGGATGGACGAGCAACTCCGCAACATCCTGCTCGAAGGCGGCGGCGGTGGCCAGAAGTCCGAAAGCTACGAACTGGCCGCCTATTTCATGGCCACCCACATCGTCACCGATGCCTGGGAGAAGCGCCGCAAACGCGGCTACCTCTTCCTCATCGGCGACGAACTGAACAAGCGCAAACTGGCGTCCAGGCACATCCGCGCCGTCGTCGGGGACCATGTGCGCAAAGACGTTTCGGTCGAATCGATCTACCGGCAGCTCGCCGAACGCTGGCACGTCTACTACATCCTGCCGAACCAGTCGAGCTACTACAACGACCCGGAAATCGCCGACCACTGGCGCGATCTGCTCGGCCAGAACTTCATGAAGCTGGACGATCCCGCCGCGGTCTGCGAACTCATCGCGCTGACCATCGGCCTGGAGGAAGACCGCGTCGACCTCGACACCGGCTTGGCCGACCTCGCCGACCTCGGCTCCGCCGCCGAAGTCGCCGCCGTCGGAAAAGCATTGAGCCCCACAGCTCCTCGCGCGCTGCCGCCCGGCTCCCGCTGACGACGCCGGGAAACGGGTAACGAAGGGAGTGGAAGGTGGACGGGCAGCACGTCATTGTGGTGGATCTCGGGTTCGGGGACGCGGGGAAGGGCGCGACTGTTGATTGGTTGTGCTCGGCCGAGGCGGGGCTCGGGGCGGGTGCCGTGGTGCGGTTCAACGGGGGAGCGCAGGCCGCGCACAACGTGATTGCCGACGGGAGGCACCACACCTTCGCTCAGTTCGGGGCCGGGACGTTCTCGGGTGTCCCCACGTTGCTGTCGCAGCACATGCTGGTCGAGCCGATCGCACTGGCGGGGGAGGCGCGGCAGTTGACGGCGCTCGATGTTCCGGATCCGTTGTCGCTGTTGCGAATCGATGGGCGGGCGCTGCTCACCACTCCGATCCACATTGCGGCGAACCGTGCCCGCGAGGACGCGAGGGGTTCCTCGCGGCACGGTTCCTGTGGGCGCGGGATAGGTGAAACCGCCTCGTATGCCCTCCAATACGACGCGCCGACCGTCGCCGACTGCTTGCGCCCGAAGGTGCTGCGGCAGAAACTCGATCTGCTGGCGGCACACTACGGCCCACTGATCGCACCGAGCGCGCACCGCTACGAACCGATCGCCGACCTCGTCGAAATGTATAGCGAGTTTGCCGCCGCCGTGCGCATCGTCGACGGCGGCGAACTCGCTCGCCTCGCTCGCCGCGGCAGGCTGATTTTCGAAGGCGCACAAGGAGTTCTGCTAGACGAGTGGCGCGGTTTCCACCCGCACACCACCTGGTCAACAGTGGAGCCACGCAACGCCCGCACCATGCTCGCCGATATCGGGGCCACCGCCTACACCCTTGGCGTCACCCGCACCTACATGACCCGCCACGGTGCGGGCCCCTTCCCGACCGAAGACCCGTCCCTCGACATCCCCGAGCCGCACAACACCTTCGGCCCCTACCAGGGCCCGTTCCGCCGCGGCCACCTCGACCTCACCCTGCTCCGCTATGCCATCGCCGCCTGCGACGGCATCGACGGCCTCGCCGTCACCCACCTCGACGTCCAATCCGGCTATGCCGCAACCGGATACGACACTGCCGACGGCGCCATTCACGATCTCCGCCTCGGCGCCTGGCAGGACCTGACCCACCAACAGCGTCTAACCGACCTCCTCGCAACCGCCGAACCCCTCCTCGCCGAGCTACCGCCAGGCCGAATCGACTGGCTGGCAAGACAACTCGACATCCCGATTGTTCTAACCTCCGACGGTCCGAGCCGCGCGGACCGCACCCCTCTACCGATTCCTCGCATGGCGGCGTGACGAAAGGTGGCACGGTCAGGGAAGTTCGACCGGGTCGGCGCAGCTGGTGGGTGGGTCGACGAGGGTGCAGTCGGCGGGTGGACGGGTTGGGCGATAGTGGAAGTCGACTCCATCTGCCTCGACGATATCGGCGTAGGTGGCGGCTGCTTCGGTGGGGACGCGGGTGAGGTCACCGGCCTGGGCGTTGACGGTGTAGAGACCGAAACGTGGTGCGTAGCTGCCCCATTCGTAGTTGTCGGTGAGGCTCCAGTAGTTGTAGCCGATGATGTTCATGCCGTCGGCGGCGGCGCGTTGCAGCCAGTAGATGGAGTCGCGGAGGTGGTCGCTGCGGGTGTAGCCCTCGCCGCGGGGCTTGTGGTTGTCGGTGGTGATGCCGTTCTCGACGACGAACAGCGGTTTGCCGGGGAAGAGGCGGGCGTAGCGGCGGAGGGCGAAGTAGATGCCTTCGGTGCGGACGGGTAGTTCCCAGAGGGCGGAGGGGTCACGCTTCGGGGGTTCGAAGGCGTAGTAGTAGTCGAAGCCGATGTAGTCGAGGCGGGAGCCGATATCGGCCAGTAGGGAGCCGTTGATCTGGAGGTCGTTGCCGGCGACGTAGCCGACGTTGCTGGTCACCATGGCGTCGGCGCGGCGGCTGTGGATGTGGTCGTAGATGGCGTTGTGGGCGGCGGCGACGCGCTTCTCCATCACCTTCCGATCGGTGCCGCGCAGGTTCACCTCGTGACTGATGTAGGCGACGGGTTCATTGATGGTGACCCACAACGGATTTCGGTCGGCGTACCGGTCCACCACCTTGCGCATGTTGGCGAGCCAGTCGCGCACCATGTCCGGGTGGTCCCAGCCGCCGCGGTCGTAGGCCCAGCCTGGGTACACCCAGTGGTCGAGGGTCAGCATCGGGCGCATGCCGGACTGAGCGATCTTGTCGAGGACTTTGTCGTAGTAGTCGAACGCGTCGTCATCCCACTCGCCGCGGCCGTCCGGTTGCAAACGTGCCCACTCGATTCCGATCCGGAACACCTCGACGCCGAGTCCGGCGGCGAGATCGATGTCGGCGGCATAGCGATGATAGAAGTCGACCGCGTCGCCGTACTCGTCGAATTCGGGGTTCTGCTGGATGTAGCGCAGCCAGTTGCTGTCCGGCGCCGCGCCCTCGGATTGGAATCCCGACACCGAGACGCCCCACAGGAATTCTGGACCCAGCGCGCGGACCCCGGCCGCCGGTGCCGCCGCGGGCACCAGCAGCGCGACCATCGTGGCCGCGAGGGCAGCCGCGGCCCGCCGAGTCCGAGTGCGCATCTTCCGCGAAGGTAGCGGACTATTCGCCAGTCGACCAGACGCCGGTCAGTGCGGGTACTCGCCCGCGAACACCGCCCGCCCCGCCGGTCCGAGCCCGGTGGCGTCCGGCAGGATGGTGCGCCGTGGAGCAATCGGTGGTTTCGGTCGATGTGGTGACACTGCGCTTCTGGGATACCGACAGCGGAGTCACCATCGGAATCGCGCCGCGTGAACACGAGCCGTTCACCGGCGAACTCGCCCTCCCCGGCGTGCTTTTGGGCCGCGGCGAACGTCTCGCCGTAGCGGCCCGCCGCGCGGTGCACACCAAACTAGGCGTGCCGGAGGCGGCGATCGGCGCCGTCGGCCAGCTGGTCACCTTCGACGAACCCACCCGCGACCCCCGGGGCCCGACCCTGTCCATCGCGATGTGGGCGGTCGTCGGCATCCACGAGGGTCCGGCGCAGTGGGTGCCGTTCGACGACCTGCCGCCCCTCGCCTTCGACCACAACGCCATCGTCGAAGTGGCCCGCGCCCACCTCACCCGCCTGCTCTGGAAAGACCTGGCCTTCACCCGCGCCCTGACCGGCGCCGAATTCCCCGCCACCCGCGCCGTAGACCTCGCCACCACCCTGCTCGGCACCCGCCCCGACCCCGCCAACCTCAACCGCACCCTCGCCGCGATCCCCGGCCTCACCCGCACTACCGAACGCCGCCGCACCAAACCCACCGGCCGCCCCGCCGCCGTCTGGGCCTTCGCCCAGGACTGACCTTGTCGCGCCCCTGCGCGATCAGCCGCGCGGCGCGTACATGATGATCGCGACGCCGACGAGGCAGATCGCGGCTCCGAGATAATCCCAGCGGTCGGGGTGGAATTTGTCGACGACGATGCCCCAAGCCAGCGAGCCCGCGACAAAGACGCCACCGTAGGCCGCGAGTATCCGGCCGAAGTTCGGATCGGGCTGGAAGGTTGCTACAAACCCGTACGCCCCCAGCGCGACAATGCCCGCAGCGATCCACAGCACGCCCCGCTGCTCCCGCCAGCCCTGCCACACCAACCACGCCCCACCGATCTCGGCAAGCGCGGCCAACGCGAACAACAGCAACGAGCGGGCGATGATCACCGCCCGAACTTACAACGCCGCACCCGCACGCCGGCCGAGCCACTTCGCACCCTGATCGGCAGTGCTCAGGCGACGGCCGCGGTGGGTTCGACCGTGTACACCGCGTACGGGCGGCGCAGGACGGGGTAGGAGACGTTGCGGACGGGGACGCCGCCGGGAGTCTGCCCGGATTCGGTGCCGGCGTGGGCGTGGCCGTGGACGGCGAGGTCGGCGCCACCCCGGTCGATGGCGGTGGCGAGCTCTTGGCAGCCGAGGCCGGGGTAGATGCGGATCGGTTCACCGACGATGGTGTCGATGACGGGGGCGAAGTGCATCAGGGCGATCCGGATGTCGGAGTCGAGGGATTCGAGCGCCTGTTCCAAGATGTGGGCGTCGAGGGGGCCGCGGCGCATGCGCTCGCGATGTTGGGGGCTGGCGTTGTCGGGGTCGCCGGGGTGCCCGGGGTAGCCGCCACTGCCGCCCATGACACCCGCGATGCCGACGCGGATGCCCGCCAACTCCAGCGTCACCGAGTCGCCTTCGAGCATCTGGACGCCGTGGGCGGTGAGCATGGCGGCGATGCGGTAGCCCTGTTTGCGGTCGTGGTCGTGGTTGCCGAGCACGGCGACCATCGGGACCGGGACATGCGCGAGTTCGGCGCACAGCAGCTCCGCCTCCGCGATTCGCCCGCCCTCGGTGAGGTCGCCCGCCAGCAGCAGAACGTCGGCGTGGTCGGCGAGCTGGAGAAACGCGTGCCGGAATGTCCCGGCGACGAGAGGACGCATATGCAGATCGGCGATGGCGGCAACGCGAACGGTCACGGCCCCAGCCAGCCACAATCGGCGAATGGTGTCAACAGAATTCGCTCCTGATACCAACCCGGAATTCACCAATCGGTCGCTGGTCCGGACCCGCGACTAAAGTGGTGATCTGGGCGGTTGCAGCGGTCGGATAGGGTGTTGCGATCGAGGCGCGGAGAGGTGGTGGCATGGCTCAACACGTGGGCGAGGCGAATGTCGGGCAATCGGCATCGTCTCCAGAGTCGAACGGTGCCCCTACCCCGGCCGACATGCCCGGCGCGCCGAAACCGCCCGCGGCCAAACAACCCGCGCGGGAGCCCGGAACGTCCGCTGCCGTCCCCACCTCCGCCTCGCGCCGGGTGCGCGCCCGCCTGGCCCGCCGGATGACCGGTCAGCGTGGCATCGCCGCGGTCAAGCCGGTGCTGGAGCCGCTGGCCTCGGTGCACCGCGAGCTGTATCCGAAGGCGAACCTGACGCTGTTGCAGCGCGCCTTCGATGTCGCCGACGAACGGCACGCGCACCAGTTCCGCAAATCGGGCGATCCGTACATCACGCACCCGCTCGCGGTGGCCAACATCCTGGCCGAGCTCGGCATGGACACCACCACGCTGGTCGCGGCGCTGCTGCACGACACGGTGGAGGACACCGGCTACTCGCTGGAGCAGCTGACCACCGACTTCGGTCAAGAGGTCGCGCATCTGGTCGACGGCGTCACCAAGCTGGACAAGGTCAACCTGGGCGCCGCCGCCGAGGCCGAGACCATCCGCAAGATGATCATCGCGATGGCCCGCGATCCGCGCGTGCTCGTCATCAAGGTCGCCGACCGCCTGCACAACATGCGCACCATGCGCTTCCTGCCGCCGGAGAAGCAGGCGAAGAAGGCCAAGGAAACCCTGGAAGTCATTGCGCCGCTTGCGCATCGACTCGGTATGGCCACGGTCAAGTGGGAGCTCGAGGACCTCGCGTTCGCGATCCTGCACCCGAAGAAGTACGACGAGATCGTGCGCCTGGTCGCCGACCGCGCACCGTCGCGTGACACCTACCTCGCGAAGGTCCGCGCCGAAATCGTGAATACCCTTGCGGCATCACGGATCACCGCGATCGTCGAGGGCCGTCCCAAGCATTACTGGTCGATCTATCAGAAGATGATCGTCAAGGGTAAGGACTTCGACGACATCCACGACCTGGTCGGTATCCGCATCCTCTGCGACGAGGTGCGCGACTGCTATGCCGCTGTCGGCGTGGTGCACTCGCTGTGGCAGCCGATGGCGGGCCGGTTCAAGGACTACATCGCCCAGCCCCGCTACGGCGTCTACCAGTCGCTGCACACCACCGTCGTCGGTCCGGACGGCAAGCCCCTGGAGGTGCAGATCCGCACCCAGGACATGCACCGCACCGCCGAATTCGGTATCGCCGCGCATTGGCGCTACAAGGAGACCCGCGGCAAGCACTCCCAGGACTCCACCGAAGTCGACGACATGGCTTGGATGCGCCAACTGCTCGACTGGCAGCGCGAGGCCGCCGACCCGGCCGAGTTCCTGGAGTCGCTGCGCTTCGACCTGAAGTCGCCGGAGATCTTCGTGTTCACGCCCAAGGGCGATGTGATCACGTTGCCGCAGAAGTCGACTCCGGTCGACTTCGCCTACGCCGTGCACACCGAGGTCGGCCACCGCTGCATCGGCGCGCGCGTCAACGGCCGCCTGGTCGCGCTGGAGCGGCAGCTCGAAAACGGCGAAGTGGTCGAGGTTTTCACCTCCAAGGCGCAGAACGCCGGCCCGAGCCGGGACTGGCAGAACTTCGTCGTCTCGCCGCGCGCCAAGGCCAAGATCCGGCAGTGGTTCGCCAAGGAGCGCCGCGAAGAGGCTCTGGAGTCCGGTAAGGAGCAGATCTCCAAGGAGGTCCGCCGGGTCGGACTTCCGTTGCAGCGCTTGATGAGTGTGGACGCGATGACCGCGGTCGCGCACGAACTGCACTACACCGACATCTCCACGCTCTACACCGCGGTCGGCGAGCACCAGGTTTCCGCGCACCATGTCGTGCAGCGGCTCATGGCCCAGCTCGGCGGCATCGGCGACGTGGAGAACGAACTCGCCGAACGCTCTACGCCCTCCTCCACCCCGAGCAGACAGCGCGTCACCGGCGACGCGGGCGTGCTGGTGCCGGGCGCCTCGGGCACCGTCGCCAAGCTGGCCAAGTGCTGCACTCCGGTGCCGGGCGACGAGATCATGGGCTTCGTGACCCGCGGCGGCGCGGTGAGCGTGCACCGCACCGACTGCACCAACGCGGGCTCGCTGCAGGAGCAGTCCGAACGCATCATCGAGGTGGAATGGGCGCCGTCACCGTCTTCGGTGTTCCTGGTGGCCATCCAGATCGAGGCCCTCGATCGCACCCGTCTGCTCTCCGATGTGACCAAGGTGCTGGCCGACGAGAAGGTCAACATCCTGTCCGCCTCGGTGGCCACGCACGGCGACCGGGTCGCGATCAGCAAGTTCACCTTCGAGATGGGCGACCCGAAACATTTGGGGCACTTGCTCAATGTGGTGCGCAATGTGGAAGGCGTCTACGACGTCTATCGGGTGACCTCCGCAACGTAACCCTGGGTAACGACCGCGTGTCGGATGCGTGAATTCGTTGCGTTGTGGGTAGATTTTGTCCCACAAGCGAACCATGGCGGCGCCAGTTGTCCGGCAGCACACCGGATTCCGGGCCCGCGCAGACTTCGCCGGAGGGTTGCGGTAACGATCCCGAGATCGGAAAACCGTCGAATACATTCCGGCGCCGCGCCGTCCTGTGTTCAGCATCTCTTCCGTATGGGCGGAAACTTTCCGCGATGGCGGCAGTCATAGCCGGAATCTGTTACCGTCGAATGCGTTTGAGAGCGTCAAGATTCACCTGTGGCAATACGGATTGATTGCGAATCGCTATGGCCAATTACCCGGCAAGAATCGCGGGGGTGCTCAGTGCACTCACCGTTGCTGTGGCATTCGCGGTTACCGGTCCGATTGCCGCCCAGGCCGATACGCCCGCCCCGTCGACAAGTCTGTCGATAGATAGCTGTCCGGCCTTGTACGCGTTGGGAATTCAGGGCACGGGGGAGTCCTCCCCGGATGCCGCGCCCAGCACCGACACCGGCATGCTGTCCACGGTTTTCCGCCCGATGCTGGCCAAGGCCCCTGAAGCCGGCTTGGTCGATCGCGCCTATGTCCCTTACGAAGCCGGCTTCGGCGGCTTCACCAACGGCGGCACGACGCCCTACGCGCAGTCGGTGTCCGACGGCCTGACCCGGCTCCGGTCGATGGCGCAGGCGGTCGTGGACCGGTGCCCCGACACCAGATTGGCGGTCGTCGGGTATTCCCAGGGTGCGCATGTGGCGTCGCTGTTCGCCCAGGAGGTCGGGCAGAGCAAGGGCGTGATCCCGGCCGACAAGATCGCCGCCGTAGCGCTTTTCGGCGATCCGACCCGCAATGCGGGCGCTCCGCTGTTCCCGGGATCGCCGGGCAAGACGAACCCGGACGCGGCCCCCGGCACCGACGGTGCCGAGGTGGCCGCTATCGCCGCCCTGAACCAGACCCCGGCCTCCGGCGGCGGCATCGCCCCCGAACGGGATACGGCCAAGAATTTCGCCGCCCTTACGGGCCGCGTAGCGAGTTTCTGTACAGCGGGCGATCTTTCGTGTGACGCCCCCGAGGGCGCGCCGATCCTGCGGGCCGTGGCCAACATCGCGGGCCAGGCCCAGGTCAGTGGCGGCGACCCGATCGCCTCGCTGGTCTCGGTCGCACAGGCGCTGGCCTATACCTCGATCAAGACCGTCTCCAAGGTGGTCAACGAGGACGTCTCCGGCAGCTCGCTGTCGAACCTGTCGATCTCGCCGAAGAAGTCGATCTCCGAGCGTCTCGCCGACGCGTCCGACCCGCGCACCCCGATCGACATCAACGGCGCCTTCCAGGCTCTGCTGAAGGTCGGCATGATCGGTCTCAACGCGGTCGTCACCGTGGTGAAGGCGGTCATCAATCCGGCCACCATCGCCGAACTCGCTACCGCCGGCCTGGCCAACCCGGTCGCCGGGCTGGCGCTGCTCGGCATGAAACTGCTCGGCGCCATCCCGGAACTGATTCCGCCGACCACCATCTCGCGTCTGGTCACCCAAGCTTTCACCGCCGTCGTCCAGAACATCACCGACAACAGCGAACTGCTCAACATCACCACCTGGGTGAAGTACTGGGAGACCGTCCAGCGACACGGCGCCTACGACTCCGCGGCGGTCACCGCCAGCGGCGACGCGCCGGTGCGCTTCGTGGCCGACTGGTTCGCCGCGCTGGCCCGGGATCTGGACGAAAAGCTAGGTAGCGGCGATGCGCCGCGGACAGTGAGTACCACGCCGAAGCCCCGATTATCGGTACCCGCTACCGGCGCGTCGACTACGCCGAACCCTTCTAGTACGGGAGAATTTCCGTTCGGGAACGGAGCCAATCGCGCCCCATCCAGTGGCGCATCGGTGACGCCCACCGCGGTACCCGGCACCCCCAGAATTAGTAACCCGTCCTTGACGAACTGAGCGCCGAGAGGTCCGAACCGATGCGACACCAGTTGCCCGGCTCCGCGGGAAGGGGGGAATGTTGAAGTCGTACAAAGAGCTGTCACGGTGGTTCCCCGCCCTGGAACCGGAGACCGGCACGCAGGCACCGGCCTCGGTGCGCGAGGACGAGTTCCCCACCGCCGACGACGGCCCGGCCCAGTACCCGCACTACATCCGCGAACCCGACCCCAACGACCCCGAGGTGGCGCGCGCCCGCGCCGAGGTCCCCACGGATCTGGCCTCGCGGCGCAGCGAATTCACCGGCGGCTGGTCGGATTGGGTGGGCGGGCACGCGCCGAGCGCGCAGGACGATTACGACCGCGACGCCGATCTCGTGCGTTTCCCCTGGCCCGATGACGACTACGACGATGACGACGAGGAAGAACCAGCCCCGGTCCGCGCCCGGAAGCCGCAGCGGGGCCGTGGCCGGGTGCTGGCGGTGCTCGTGGTCGCGGTGCTCCTACTAGCGCTCGCGGGTGTCGGCGCGGTGTGGCTGCTGAAGTCCTCCGGCGGCAACAACAGCGCCGGTTCCCCGCGGGAATCCATGCAGTTCACCGTGGGCAGCGCACAATCCGATCCGGCCGCCACCTGCCCGGTGGAACGCACCGAGCGCGAGGTGCGTAGCTCCGAACCCGGCGGCACCGGCTCCGGCCCGGACGCGATCCTGTCGTTCCAGTACGCCTACTACGTCGAACGCGACGCCGAACGCGCGGTCCAGGTCGTCGCGCCCGGCGCCGCCGTCTCACCCGCCGAAGTGATCCAGAAGGGCATCGAGACGATTCCGGCGGGCACCACCCACTGCGTGCGCATCGTGGCGCTCGCCGACAACAGGTATTCGGTGGAGATCACCGAGCAGCGGCCGGGCGGCGTACCGGCGACGTACAACAAGCAGACGGTCACCACCGCGGTGGTCGGCGGCCGCACCCTGATCACGGGTATCGCGGCCGGATGAAGGAGAGCTGAGAACGATGGGAGACGACTGGAGCCGCTGGCTCGACGACACACCCGAGGCGGGTGCGGCGGCGAGCAAGCCCGCGCGGTCGAAAGCTCCGGTGGTGCGGTTGAGGCGGAACAAGCAAGGCGGCGGGGGCGCGGCAGGCACCGAGGAACAATCCGACACGCAGCCTTCGCAGCGCCCGATTCTGGTGGTCGGCGGTTGCGGCGGCGCGGGCGTCACCACGACCGCGCTCGGAATCGCGGGTGAATTGGGCATGGCGGGCACGCCGACGGTGGCGGTGGACGCGACCGCCGCGGGCAGCGATATCGCCCTGCGCGGGGCCGATGAACACCTGCATCCGATCAGCTTGCAGTCATGGCTGTACGGGCGCGGCAACGACGAACCCGCACCGGTGAAGGAGTGCCTCTCGCTGGCGACCTCGGGCATCGGCCTGCTCTGGCGGGACGCGGCGCCGCTGCGCCGTCGTGCGACTTACCTCACGGTGGCGCGGGCCATCGACGACGCCGGGTTCACCGGGGTCTACGACGGCGGCAGCGCGATTGCCGGACGGCAACTACGTCCGCTCCTAGATGATTCCGATGTGGCTCTGGTGCTTGCCATTCCGGCCCGCGCCGACGCCGCGAACAGGTTGCGCGTCACCCTGGAATGGCTGGACGACCAGTACGGGGACGCTACCGAAGGACAAGGGGGCGGCATCGTGGGTGACACCACCATTGTGATCTCGCATCAGCTTCCAGGCGCCGAATCACGCATTGCCGATCATTTGCGTGAACACCTCTCCGGCTGGGTCCGCGATATCCGCGAGATTCCCTACGATCCGCACCTGGCGCGCGGCGAACTGGTCCGGCACTCGGCGCTGGCGCCGGAGACCCGACGAGCCTATGGGCGCCTACTCGCGGGGGTGGCATCATGACCGCCGCCATGTCGAAACTAGGTCTGCGCAAGCAAACTCCGCAGCCGGCGGGTGTAGTCGCCCCGCCGGAATCCCGTCGTGCGCCCGTGTGGGAGCGTCCCGTGCCCGGTATCGGCCGCGCCCCGCTGGTGTGGTTGCTGGGCGTACACGGCGGCGCCGGCGCCACCACGCTCGCGCACGTGCTCGCGCCCGCGGCGGATTCCAGTCGTCGCTGGCCCGGTGTCTTCGAGCGGGAATCCCCCTATGTCGTGCTGGTGGCCCGCGAGACCATCGCCGGCCTGACCCGCGCCCATGATCTGTTGCGCCAGCACCACTTCGGTTTCGGCGGCCCCTCGGAGGTACTCGGTTTGATCACCGTCGCCGCTAGACCGGGCCGGATGCCGGTGGAGATCCGGCGCTATCGCGACGTCGTCGGCTCGCTGGCCGGGCCGATGTGGCAGGTCCCGTGGTACGAGGAATGGACCCTGGTCGAAGCCGACGCGCTGCCCGTGTGGTCGCCGGGCGACCCGCTCCCGGAACGCAAACGCAAGATCGATCCGCTCGCGGAGGTACCGCTGGAGGTCCGCGAAATCGGTGCCGATATTGTCGCCACCGTTCGCGAAAAGATCGACGCCCGTACAGCTTTCGAAGAGGGGGAGGAGCCGTGAGTCCGGTCGCCGAACCTTCGGATTTCGAGAAAGGCACCCGATGAGCTCATTACTCCTCGCCGTGCAGGAGACGTACGGCACCGTGCTGGCCCAGGTCGGTAACCCGACCCCCGAGGCGCCGCCGGGGTCGGAGAAGTTCCTGCAGCTGGTCAGCTACCTCACCTGGTTCGTGCTGCTCTCGGGCATCTGCGGAATCGTGTACGCGGGCGGCAAGTTCGCCTGGGAGAAATGGACCGGCGGCGGTCTGGAATCGCCGAAGATGGTGGCCGGAGCCATGATCGGTGGCGTCATCGCCACCAGTGCGGGCACCATCATGAACGCCCTAATAGGTACCTGATGACCAATACTGTGACACTGGCCTACAAGCAGCTGCCCTCGGAGGTCCTGGAACCGCTGATGCAGCTGCTGAACTGGTTGCTGTGGTTCGTGCTCCTGATCTGCCTGGCCTGGATGATCTTCTCCGCGGGCCGCCTCTGGATCGCCTTCCGCAGCGATATGGCGGTCAACGACGCCACCCACGGAGTGTTGATGAGCCTGATCGGAGCGACGGTCGCTAGCACGGCGTCGGGGATCGCATTGGCGTTCCTACCGACATGACAAAGACCGTGGGTGACAACGCCGTTCGGCGGCGGGCCCTCAACCGGCCCGCGGCCGGGCTGATCGGTTTCGCGATGCTGGCTCTGGTCGCCGGCTGCGGCTCCGGCAATGATGATTCGTCACCCGATATCAACGCTGGGCCCAGCGGCGTCCGCTGGCAGGGCTACCACGGTGTCGCACTGCCGCACACCGACCAGGGCCCGAAGTCGACCGCCGACGGCGCCGCGACGGGTTTCGCGCGGACACCGGCCGGCGCCGCGGTAGCGGCGATCACCCACACCGTGCGGATGTCGGTGGCCCCGGACAACCAGTGGGCGAAAGTCATCGCAAAAGAGGTCGTCCCCGGGCCCGCCCGCGACGAATGGTCGGTGAACCGCGTGCAGTTGTCCATCACCGGACCGGCCTCGCCCGAATACGCGCCCCGCCTGCTCGGCTACAAAATCACCGGCTACACCTCGCAGAAAACGGCGACCGACATCTACACCGAATACTCCGACGGCTCCAGGGCGGTCAACCACACCACCGTCGAATGGTTCCTCGACGACTGGCGGTTGCGCCTGCCCGATCCGGGCTCGACCACCCGGCCCATCGACGCGATCACCGAATTACCGAGCGACATCGTCAAGTTGGAGGCACCGAAGCCATGAACGCGAAGGAGAAGGAGCCGGCGTACCCGCGCGACCGGGTTTCCTTCGGCGCGATCGCGTCCGCCGCGGTGCTTGCCCTCATCGTGATCGTCGGCGCCGTCATGTTCTTCACGCGGGACCAGAGCGGGCCGATCGAGGACCCGGCCGCCGCGAACGCCGGCACCGGGCAGGGGTTCACCGACCCCGAGGTCGACCTCTTCGGCCGGCGCGTGGACGTCCCGAACAACTCTGCGGGACAACCGCTTCCGCAGGATCCCGGTCGGCAGCGCAAGCCCTCGGACCCGGATTGGCTGACCGGTGCGCCCGCCGGCACCACCCAGCCGCAGGGCTGGCAGCGGGTGTACGGGGCGTCGGTCCCGTTCTCCACCTCCGACGGACCCACGCGCATCGAAGACGGCTTGGCCGTCGGTTACGCGCACACGCCGCAGGGCGCCGCGCTGGCCGCCGCGCAGATCACCTACCGGCTCAACGCGCGCCCGGCCGACCGCGACCTGTATGTGCGCCAGGTGCGCGTGTCCGCGCAGCAGATCGCCGCGTACGACAAGGCTTTGAACGAGAACCGGCTGCCGAAGCAGCAGCCGGAGAAGGTGACGCGATACTTCGTCGCCTCCGACGCGTTCAAGATCGAGAACTACGCCGACGACCTCGCCATCCTCCAGCTCGCCACTCGCGGACCCGTCGTCGACGGCCGGCAGGTCTGGGCGGCCATGCGATTGGTGATGGTGTGGGACGCGGGGGACTGGCGGCTCAAGCCCGCCACGTCCAGCGGTTCGCAGACCGAGATGATCGAGTCGCTGGCGGGATGGACCAAATGGTGACCCGCGGCCCCCGTACCGGCGTGCGACGCTCCCGGCTGACGCTGATCGGCTTGGCGGCGGCTGTCGCCGTACTCGTCGCGGTGGGCGTGACGGTGTCGGCCCTGCGCGACAACGAGTCCGAAGGCGACCGGGTCCTGGCGACGAACGCGTCGTCCGGTCCGCTCAACGCGACCACGGCCCCCACCCCGGTCGGCTTCGCGGGCGCGGCGGTCGATGTCTTCGGACGCCGGGTCGACATCCCGAAAAACCCTGCGGGCCAACCACTTCCGCAGAACGCCGCGCAGCAGCGCAAGTCGGCCGACCCGGATTGGCTGACCGCCGCACCGGCCGGTACCCACAGCGAGGGCGGCTGGCAGCGCGTCTACGGCGTCTCGCTGCCCTTCTCCACCTCGGACGGCCCGGCGCGGGTCGTGGACGGCCTCGCCCTCGGTTACAGCCATACACCGCAGGGCGCGATCCTGGCCGGCGCGCAGATCATGTACCGCGCCAACGCCCGTCCGGCAGACCGCGAGCTGCGTGCGCGGCAGATGGTGCTGACCGCGCAGGAGCAGGCGGCCTATCAAGCCAAGCTGTCTGAAGGCGGTGTGCCGGAACAGCTTCCGGAATCGGCGGCGAAATGGCTGGTGGCCTCGGACGCCTTCCAGATCGAGAGCTACACGCCGGAGCAGGCGACAATGCGCATCGCTACTCGCGCCCAGGCGGGCGAGGGCGGCGGCATCAGATGGGTGGCAACGCGTTTGACAGTGGTGTGGATCGACGGTGATTGGCGATTGAAGTCGGTACCCGGTCCGGACGGTAGACCGCAAACCGAAACCATTACGACGCTGACGGGGTGGACGCCATGGTGAAGAAGCTCATCACAATCCTCGCGGTGATGTTCACCGTGATGGTCGCGACACCGACCGTGGCCTACGGCCAGACCTACGGTTTCGACCAGCAGTGCAACGAGATTCACGACACCCTCGACGGTGTCGGTATCCCGGGCACGCCGTCGCTCGGTGATCTCGCGTCCGCGGTGTGCAAGGGCGGCAACGCCACCACGCACCCCGGCGACGCCGCCGCCGCCGTCCGCGACAAGGCCTGGGATTCCACCTTCGGCAAGGTCGTCGACTCGCTGATGAACGGCCTCGGCGAGGCGCTCATCCTGGCGCTGACGTTCTGGATGAAAGTGCCGAACGAGGCTGCCAGCGATGGTGGTTCGCTCTTCACCAAAATCAACGATTACACCTATCAGATACAGATCATGCTGCTGATAGCCTCGGTGATCATCTCCGGCGGCCGCTTGGCCGCGGCCCGGCGCGGCGGTGTGTCCGGCGAGGCGGAAGAGGGCTTCCGGATGTTCGCCCGGGTGGTGTTCTCCTCCTGGATGCTCGGCGCGATCATCGTCGCGGGGACCCAGGCCTCGGACCGCTTCTCGGAGTGGATCATCGAGGACTCCACCAACGGCAACGCCAAGGATCTGGCCGAGCTGATGGTGAAAACCTCGAAGCTGCAAGCATTTTCACCAGGTTTGGTCTTGATCATCGCGATCGTCGGCCTGCTGGGCGCGCTCGCACAGATCATCCTCGCCATCGTGCGGCAGGGTTTGCTGATAGTCGCGGCCGGTGTGCTGCCGTTGGCGGCGGCGTCGTCCGGCATGGACATCGGCAAGAACTCCTACCAGAAGCTGGTCGGCTGGATCATCGCGTTCATGCTCTATAAACCGGTGGCGGCGATCGTCTACATGATCGCCTTCACCACCGCGGGTCACGTCGACGGGCTCACCTCCACCACCGGTCTGCCCGAAGGCGAAGAGGCGCAACGCATGCTGGTCGCGATCGTGCTGCTCTGCAGTGTCGCGTTCGTGCTGCCCGCGCTGATGCGCCTGGTCACCCCGGCGGTCGCGATCGTCGGCTCCGGTGGTTCCGGTCTGACCGCGGCGGGCGGTACCTTGGTCGCCGCGGCCGCGCTGGGCGCCATGGGCACCAAGGCGGTCGGCGTGAAAGGCACTGCGGCGGCGGGCTCTCCGGGCTACGTGAGCGGCAGCGGCACCGGCCCGCCGGGTGGCGCGGGCGGTCCGCGCGGCGGCGGTGGCCCACCCCGCCCGGTCCCGCCTCCCCGCCCCGGCGGCGGTGGCGGCCAAGCGGCCGGCGGCGGTGAAGCTCCGCGCGCCTCTGGGCCTGCGGGCGCGACGGCCGTATCGTCCGGTGCGGCGCGTGCGGCCGGCCGGATCGGTGCGGCCAGAGCCGCGACGAGCGGGATCAGCAATGCCGAACAAAGCATGGGTGATATGGCCGGTGACCGTTGGGCGAATCGTTCGCCCGACCTCGGGAGGAGCACCATTCCGCGATGACGATGACAGATACCTACGAGCGCCGCTCTTACGGGCTCTGGCAGAAGCCGCGCAGCGCGGGCCTTTTCGGCCTGCGCTGGGAGGAGACCGTGATCGGCTTCGTGGTCGTGATCACGGCGCTGATCACGGCCATGGTCGGCGGCTTCAAATGGGGTTTGATCGTCGGCGGTTTCGGCGTTCTGGTGATGGTTCCACTGGTGTGGCGAACCGGAGGGCGCTCCGGATACGAGACAGGAATAATGATGTTCAACTGGATGCGCTCGCGTAAGCGCGGCGAGCACGTGTACCGCGGTGGCCGGTTCTCCCGGATCCCCGGCGGCGTCACCCGGCTGCCCGGCCTGCTGGCTCCGTCGAAGCTGTACGAGGGCATCGACGCCGGCGGCTACAGCTTCGGCATGATCCACCTGCCCCAGTTCGCCCAGTACACAGTCGTTCTGCGGGCTTGGCCGCAGGGTCACGAGGCGGTCGATCAGCCGGTCATCGACCGCTGGGTCTCGGCGTGGGGCACCTTCCTGGCCTCGGTCGGCCAGACCTCCGACATCGTGGCGGTGGTGCCGGTCATCGACACCGTGCCCGAGACCGGAAACCGTTTGCTCACCGAGGTTTCCACCATCACCCGCCCGGACGCCCCGGAGCTGGCCCAGCAGGTGATGTACGAGCTGGCCACCGAACTGCCGCAGGAGCGGGTGCAGTTGCTGCCGCGGGTGGCGATCACCTTCAAGGCCACCACCGCCGAGCGTCGTAAGAACCCGGCCGAGGAAGCCGTCGAGATCGGCCGGCGGCTGCCCGGCATCTGCGCGGCCCTGGCCGAGGCGGGCGTGCGCGCCCAGCCGATGTCGGCCGACGAGGTGATCGGTTTCATCCGCCGCTCCTACGATCCGGCCTCGCAGGCCGATCTCGAGGTCGCGGCGTCGGATCCCGAAGGGCACGGGCTGGATTGGGCCGACGCGGGCCCGGTCTCGCACGACGAGAAGTGGGACCACCTGATCCACGACGGCGGCCGTTCGGTCACCTGGGAGATGGACGCCGCCCCCGAGGGCGCGGTGGACGAGCGGGTGCTGCAGCGGCTGCTCGCGCCGAACCCGGAGGTGCCGCGCAAGCGCATCGCCATCGTGTACCGGCCGCATTCGGCGGCCGACGCCGCCGAGATCGTCGACGACGACTTCAAGAACGCTCTCGTCGCCCAGCAGAGCGAACGCGGTGTCGTCTCGGCGGCGGCGACGCTGCGGGTGGGCGCCACGCAGCAGGCCCGCGAGGAGCAGGCCCGGGGTCACGGTGTGACCCGCTTCGGTGCGCTGGTGACCATCACCGAGCCGCTGCGCGGTGATCTGCCACGCATCGAAGCCATCACGCGCGACCTGTCCACACAGGCGCGTTTGAAGATCCGGCGGTGTTACCGCTACCAGTCGGCGGCCTTCGCGGCTTCGCTCGGCTGCGGGGTGATCCTGCCGGAGCACGCGACCATTCCGAAGGCATTGGCGGGGTAGGCGATTCATGGACCACGACGACGATCTGCGCGGCCCCGGCACCGAGCCGGGGGGTTCGACCACGGCCGAGTCGACCACGTCCGGGCGCGACGAGGCTCCGGCCCGCCGCAAGCACCGCGACGAGGAGTGGACGTTGTTGCCCGCAGGGGACCGGCCCGGCCAAGCCGAGGGGCCGCGGGTGCGGCAGCGCTCGGGGATCGAGGAGATGCCCGACCGTAGGCCGCCGCGCGAGGCCGAGCCCGCCGGGCCCGGTCCGGATCGTCGTCGAACGGCCGAGGAACTGGCCGAGCGGGAGCGCCGGGCGGCGCGCGAGACCGGGGAGCGCCGGCCGCGTCCGGATGCCGCGCGGCCGCGCACCGACCGCCCCCAAACCGAGAAGCCCCGTGTACCAAGGGGTTCCGCGGGTCGGGCGGATACCGGGAAGCCGTCCCGGGACTCCGCGACGCCGCGTCCGACGCGCGGCGAACGGGCCACGCGGGTGGAGCAGGCGGGGCGCGCGGAGCAAGCGGCTCGGCACGCCAAGGCCCGGGTCGAGCCGCAGTCCCGCAAGGACAAGAAGGCGCCCCGCGCGCCGAAGGTCGATTACGCCGCCGACCGCGCCATGGGCACGCCCTATATGGACAAGGCGGCCCTGCGCGCGAAAGCCAAGGCGGACCGGCGAACCAAGCAGGGCCCGGCGCTGCTCGACGACGCCACTCGCGCCCGGCTGGAAGCTGTCAGCCGGGAAGGCAACGGTCTGCGCGCCGCCTGGGCCGCCTTCCGGGTGCGCACCGACGACATCCGGCGCCGCAACTACCTCGCCCGCGCCGAGCAGGTCATCGTCGACGGGTTCGACCGCAGCACAGCGCAACTCACCGACCGCGGCTTCGCCGGCGCGGGCGGCGGCCGGATGAACGTGGTCGGCCGCCCGGTCGAATACCGCGCCACCACAGCGCAAGTCGCGGGCCTGTGGCCCTGGTCGGTGGGCGCGGGCGCGCCGCTGATCGGCACCCCGCTCGGCTCGCACCTGCACACCGGCGCCCCGGTCTGCTTCGACCCGATGAACTGGTTCCTGCGCGGCAGCTTCATCACCGCGCCGAGCCTTTTCGTGCTGGGACTCAACGGTTTCGGCAAGTCCTCGCTGGTGCGCCGGATCGTGCTCGGCGGCATCGCGCAGGGCATCACCCCGCTGATCCTGGCCGATGTGAAGCCCGACTACCGCAAGATGGTGGAACTGGTCGGCGGTCAGGTCATCGACCTGGGTTACGGCCACGGCAAACTGAACCCGCTGGCCGCGGGCGTGCTCGGCTCGGTGGTGCCGATGCTGGACGAGTTCCCGCCGCTGCAACTGCAAGTGCTGCAAGACCTCCGGGCCCGCCAGGTCACCTTGATCGCCGGTCTGGTCGAGCTGGTGCGCGGCGCGCGCGTACGCGACTACGAGGAAACCCTCATCGCCACCGCGCTGCGCGTCCTCTATCAGCCGGGCAGCGGCTACACCCCGGATCAGCCGCCGATCATGGAGAACCTGCTCGACGTGATCGTCGCGGGAGGTGACGAACTCCGGCTCGACGCCGGCGCCGACGATGTCGACGAATACAACAACGCGATCAAGGGCCTGCGCCGCTCGCTGCGCGCGCTCACCCAGGGCCCGTTCGGGGCCATCTTCAACGGCCAGACCTCGGTGCCGATCGACACCAGCGCCGTCGCTGTCTGCATCGACGTCTCGCACATCCCGACCGGCGACAAGAAGCTCAAAGCCGCTGTGATGCTGGCCTGCTGGGCCGACGGGTTCGCCTCGGTCGAAGCCGCGCACGTGCTGTCGGACGCGGATCTCGGCCCGCAGCGCTACTTCCAGGTGGTGATGGACGAGCTGTGGCAGGTACTCGGGCTCGGTGACTTCATGGTCGACCGCGTCGACGAGCTGACCCGGCTGCAGCGCGGCATCGCCACCTCGCTGATCATGATCAGCCACACCATCAAGGACCTGCAGGCCCTGGGCTCCGAAGCCGCCATCGCCAAGGCGCTGGGCTTCCTGGAACGCGCCCGCGCCAAGATCTTCGGCGCGCTACCGGGCGAAGAGGTCAAGCGCCTGGACAGCATCGTGCCGTTCACCTCCGCCGAAACCGAGATGGTGACCGGCTGGTCCGCGCCGCAGGCGCTGACCGGTGAGGCGCTCAAGCCCGGCCAGCAGCGGCCCTCGCCGCCCGGCACCGGCAAGTTCCTCATCAAGATCGGCGAAGACCGCCGCCCCGGTATTCCGTTCCATATGGAGTTCACCTTGTCCGAGCGGGAGAGTGGCATCCACGACACCAACTCGCGCTTCAGTGAGTTCACCGAATCCACTGCGCGCGGGACGGATTCGCCGGGGAGCGCGGCATGAGAAGGACGCAATTATGATGCCGCACAGGTCGTATCGGAGAGTGTCGCCGGAAGTGCGCAAGGCCGCCGTCGAGCAGGTCATCGCGCTCACCGGCAAGCTCCGCAGCGAATCGGAAGCCTGCCGTGTGGTGGCCGAGCAGATCGGCGTCCACACCAACTCGGTGCGCAACTGGGTCCGCGCCACCGAGGGGCCGGGCCTCGATCGCCTGGACGCGACCGCCCTGCGCCGCAAAGTAGCGCTCCTGCAACAACAACTGGCCGCCGCCGCGGAAATGAACCGCACCCTGGCAGACACCCTCAACGAAGCCCGCCGCCGAACGTGAAACGCGGCCTGCGATGAACGCCAAAGGCATCCTGTGGTTCGCCATGGGCATTGTGGTGGGGTTGATCGCCCTGGTGCTGGTAGTCGTGCTGCCCTCGGTCGAGGATCCCTGTGAGGGTTCCGCCGTGCTGGGCACCTCACAGACCGCACTGCCGCCGCTGGGTGGCTGGGCGCCCGGCGATCCCCGCGCCGGTGCGACCGCCCCGCCCGATCCCGGTGCGACACAGACGAATCCGACCGTGACCGGCACGCCGTCGCTGGCCGCCGGCATCGGGCCGATCAATCGGACGCTGCCCCTGGCCACGGGCACCTTCACGGTCTCCGACACCTACGGCTCGCGCGGCGGCGACCACAAGGGCGTCGACATGGCGGCCACCGACGGCACCCCGATCTTCTCGGTGTCCGACGGGAAAGTCGTTGCGGCGGGCCCGGCTTCGGGCTTCGGCAACTGGATCGTGGTCGACTCCATCGACACCAACGGGCGCGGCTACTCCGCGGTGTACGGGCACATGTGGGACAACGGTGTGCTGGTGCGCGTCGGCGACACCGTGGCCGCCGGTCAGCAGATCGGCCTGGTCGGTTCGGCCGGCGAATCCAGCGGCCCGCACCTGCATTTCGAGATCGTGCCCGGCGGCCGGTTCACCGGCGGCCGCCACATCGACCCGCTGCCCTGGCTGGACGGCGCGCCGACCCCGGATCTCGGTGGCGCGCAATGGTATTCGAACGACCCGCGGTGCAGCCGCGGCTTCGGCACCCAGGGCGGCCTGCTCGCCGACGGGAAGGTGCCCGAGGAGCTCGAGATCTGGTATCGCCGCGCGGGTTCGCTGTGCCCGGAGGTCACCCCCTCGCTGCTGGCCGCACAGGCCAAGCAGGAGTCCGGGTTCCGGCGCGGCCTCACCTCACCGGCGGGCGCGCAGGGTCTGGCGCAGTTCCTGCCCGGCACCGCCGCCTCCACCAATCCCGACGACGGGCAGCCGTATGTGATCGACGCCGACGGCAACGGCGTGGCCAGCGTGTGGGACGACGGTGACGCCATCATCGGCCAGGGCCGCTACATGTGCGCCATCGCCGGGAAGGTCAGCGAGTGGATCTCCCAGGGGCGGGTGCAGGGCGACCTCACCGCACTCACCTTGGCCGCCTACAACGCCGGTGAGGGCGCGGTGCTCGCCTCCGGCGGTATGCCGAATCAGTATGCGGCGCATATCTCCGAGACCCAGCCCTACGTCCGCAACATCCTCGCGATGGAGCCGCAGTACCGGTCGCCCGGTTCGCAAGGCCGCTTCACCCCGGAGGAGGGCGCGGGCGGCGCGCAGATCGTGGAGGCCGCGCACGACTGGCTCGGCACGCCCTACGTCTGGGGCGCGGGGGGTCCGCAGGGACCCAGCAGTGGCGGACTCGACGGTCCGGGACTCACCGCCGCGGCGGTCTTCGCGGCGTCCTCCGGGACCGTCACCCTGGCCCGCACCGTCGAACAACAGTGGGAGGCAGGCGCCGAAGTGTCGATGCGCAAAATCCAGCCCGGCGATCTGGTGTTCAGCTCGTTCGGACCGCGCGGGCCCGCCGAGGTCGGAATCTATTCCGGCAACGGCACGATGATCCAGGCCGTGCCCGGCGCCGCCGGAGTCAGCGAGGTGCCGGTGCCCGGCGACGCGCGCGCCAGGAGGGTGCTGTGAAACACGCCGGGCCGCGAGTTGGGCACGGACCCGCACAGTGCCGGTCCGGACGGTTAGCCTGGAAGTACAGGAGTTCTGTGTCCGGTAATCCGATCGCAACTGACCCCTTCGAGCGACCTGGCAAGCAGTCGCAAGCGGCGAGACTGGTGGTGATGCTGGTGGTGAGCGTGGCGGTGCTCGGCGCGGGCTGCTCGCGCGACGACGGCGCGAATTCCGGTGCGTCCCAGTCGGCTACGTCCACCACACGGTTGCTCGAGGTTGTCCCCGCGCCGGATCCGGTCACCCCCGACGGTGTCGCGGTCACGGCGCTGCGGGAGATCTTCACCTGGCGCCCCGCCGGTGAAGCCCCGGGCGCCTCCCTGGAACGGGCGCGGAAATGGCTGGGCCCCAGCCTGATCCGCGTACTCGACGCGCAACCGGCGCTGACCACCGCCGAGACGACCGCGCCCAGCACGACCCGGGCGACGGGTGTCGGTCCCTTCGCGACCACCGCGGCGCCGACAACCAGCGCCGCGCCGACGACGACCACCGTGCCCGTCCCGATCGAAACCGCGCCGAAAGTGACGCTGCAGTGGGCGGACTGGGCTCGGGCGAAAGCCGTCGTCGAGGCCTTCACCTTCGCGTCGGGGGAGAAGCCGCCCACCGGCGTCGACCCGGACACCGAGCAGTACAAGATCGGCATCGAACAGACCGTGGTCTACCCGAACGGGCGCAAGGAAGCGCTGCCGCCCAGCACCGTGATCGCCACGGTGGTGCGCACGCCCGCGGGCTGGCGGCTCGACGCATACCGCTGACACACAACACGTTTCGGCACCGAGCGTCTTGGCAGAAAGGATCGAGGAGGCAGGACATGGCTAAAAAGAAGAAGGTGACAGACCCGGCGGCGGTCGGTCCCGATCCCGCCCTCATCCTCATCTACATCGGCTTGTCGATGCTGGGCGTGCTGTGGGTCGCGCTGCATCTCGGCAACGCGCTCGCGGTGGTCCGGCAGGACATACCGGTCAACCCGATCGCCATCGTGGCCGAACTGGTCCGCGGGCAACTGACCTGGCCCAAACCCTCCACGGTCATCGTGCTGCTGGTCGCGGCGCTGCTCGTCACCTTCGTGCTGGTGCGCAAGCGGATGGCCAAGAAACAGACCAAAGGCAAACTGCCCGTGGACGACAAGGCCGGCTACATGGGCAGCGGTGGCGCCATCGCCGCGCTCACCGAAGCCGGCGTGCGGGAGAAGGCCGAGCAGCTCGGCATGAAGCTGGGCTACAAAGACGCACCCGGGGTGCCCATCGGGATCAGCGTCGCCGACGGCACCATGCTCTACGGCTCCTACGAGGACCTGCATCTCGACATCTGGGGTCCGCGCCAGGGCAAGTCGACCTCCCGGGTGATCCCGGCGATCCTGTCCGCCATCGGCCCGGTGCTCACCACCTCCAACAAGCGGGACGTGGTCGACGCGACCCGCGACGTGCGCGAGGCGAAAGGCAGCCCCACCTATGTCTTCGACCCGCAGGGGGTCGCCGACGAGGACCCCACCTGGTACTGGAATCCCCTGGACTGGGTGGACGCGCGCCGGGCGGGCTGTGAGATGCGCGCACAGCGACTGGCCGGCCATTTCGCCGATGCCGACAACGGTTCCGACGCCCCGTCCCAAGACGCCTTCTTCGACCTGGAGGCCGAAGATCTGCTGGCGGCGCTGTTCCTGGCCGCGGCGGTAGCGCGCCGGCCCATCGTGCAGGTGTGGGATTGGGTCACCAACCCCGGTGACACCGAACCCGTCGAGCTGCTGCGCGGGGCCAGCCACGACTACACGGCCTCCGGTCTGGCCATGCAGTACAACGCCGATCCCCGCACGCGCAGCGGCATTTTCGGCACCGCGAAGAAGATGATTCGCTGCCTGCAGCTGTCCAACGTGCACCCGTGGGTGCTGCCCGGCGATGACCGCCGCCAGTTCGACGAGCTGGAGTTCGTGGAACGCAACGGCACCCTCTACAGCCTCTCCCTGGAAGGTCGCGGCTCGGCCGCCCCGCTGGTCAGCGCGCTCACCGAAGCGGTGGTCGACGTGGCCATGCGCAAGGCGTCGCGCTCGCCCGGCGGCCGCCTGCCCATCCCGTTGCTCGCGGTGCTCGACGAGGCCGCGAACGTGGTGCGCTGGAAGGACCTGCCGAAGCAGTACAGCCACTTCGGTTCTCGCGGCATCGTCGTGATGACGGTGTTGCAGTCCTGGGCGCAGGGTGCGCGCTGCTGGGGTGACGCGGGCATGCTCGCGCTGTGGTCGGCGGCCAACATCAAGGTGCTCGGCAGCGGCGTCGACGATATGAACTTCCTGCGCGACCGTTCCGAAGCCATCGGCGAGTACGAATCGATCTCTTCCTCGGTCTCGGAATCCAAAGGCGGCAAGAGTTATTCGCGTTCACTCGGTGCGTCGAAGACGTTCACCGTGCACGGACTCACCACCCTGCCCAAGGGGCGCGCGATCGTGTTCACCTCCGGCCAGCCGGCCGTCCTGGTTCGCACGGTTCCGTGGTGGGAAGGCGACTACGCTAACGAGATCAAGGCGTCGATCGCGCAGCATGATCCGACCCGCAAGACCACGATTTCCGACTTGATCGGCTCGCCCAAGCTGACCAAAGTCGTTCCGCCTCGAGACTCCGGGCAAGTAGAGGAGGTTCGGCCCCTGTGATTGAGCGAAGCGAAAGCACCGAAAACGCAGCACCGTCGGGCAGCGCGAAGCCGAGCGTCAGCGAGGCGCAGCGATGACCGAACAGCAGCAACAACCGATGATCTACACCAATGTCGTGGAGTTCGTCGAAAACTATCTGAGCCTGGTCTACCGGCGTCAGGTCACCGACATCAGCGAGACGGTGTGGTGTCCGGAGTGGTGGAAGCATGCCGAGGCGGTGGCGCGGCTGGACGCGCTGTGGCGCAGCTGGGAGCACTTCCGGCTGGAACCCAGTACCGGACTGAGCATCTGGTTCCTCGACCACGCGGACCCGCACATGACCAAGCTGTTCGATCCGCGCGGGCCGTTCAAGTACTGCAGCGTCCGCAACGGTCACAAGGACATGCTGAGCCCGTTACCCCTGAAGTCTCCGGCGCAGGGCATGTTCGGCGATCCGACCATCGGCGATTTCCGCATGTAATCGTTTGCCGCACAAAGTAAAACGCCCGCTGCGAGCAGCGGGCGTTTGCTTTCGGCGGGGGAGCTACTGCCGGACGCGTTCCAGGCCGCGGGCTTCGACTTCCCGGCCCCGCGACGCGACGGCGCGGGCTTCCTCGTTGCGCTTGCGGACGGCCTCTTCGGGCGGCTGCGCCTGCCCTACTTCGATGAGCATCCGTACCGCGGCCAGTTCCGGCGCCACCCCCAGGCGGGAGAGGTGGGCCGCGATGGCCTGGCGGCGTTCCTGGGAGTCGTAACGGACGAGTGGTTGCTTGGCCGCGCTCGCGGTAGCCGCCATGCGCGTGGCTTCGGCTTGCGCGGAGAATCGGTCCTTCTCCAGCGAAATACCCTTGGCCGGTACGGCTTTCTCGACCATGCGCGCGAGCTCTACGTTGCGCGGGTCCTTCGCCTTGGAGTCGCGGGCCTCGCGGATCTGGAGCTCCCGGGCCTCTTTGATCCGGGCCTCGGTGACCTTGACGCGAGCTTCGGCTTCTTTCTGACCACGCTCGCGGGTACGCAGCGCGACAAGGGTCGCAAGCTGCAACATAGTCCTCATCATGGCCGCGGTCTCCCGGCCGATGTCGTCCAGTTCCTCGGACATGGCTGCTCCCCGATGCTGCAGTGATCACTATGGATGTTGTGGTGCTTCGTCCGGACATCGCCACGCGAACTGTAGCCCGTTGGACAATGCCCCGCCTGCAAACGTGGACACCCAGAGGACTCGTGTCGCGGCTTCCCTAAGGGGATCGCCCATCTGATTTAGGGATGGCTACGCTACGTGTACTCCTTGGTTCGAGATTACCCGAGAACCGCCGGCACCAACCGCTTGGACGTGCCGGATCCAGCATATATCGCACAATTCCGTCATGCATCGGGAAGTTCAGGAGGAAATCAGGTTTAAGGGTCCCCTAACCGGATGATTAGGTGTGCCTTGCCTTTTGGCGATCTACCTGGGGATACGACACGGGCCCGGTACCTGTGCGGTACCGGGCCCGAAGTCAATGCCTCTGATCGGAGTGTTGCCGATCAGTTGTCGAGCTGCACCGACTGGATCTCCACCGGCGTGAGCGGCTTGCCGTCACCGGGGCCGTTCGCGTCGTCGCTGCCGCCCGCGGCGATCTTGTCCAGGGTGGCCAGGCTGTTCTCGTCCACCGATCCGAAGATCGTGTACTGCGGCGGCAACTGCGAGTCGCCGTAGACGACGAAGAACTGGCTGCCGTTGGTACCCGGGCCGGCGTTGGCCATGGCGAGCACGCCGCGCTTGTAGTCGACCGGCATCTGCGCGCTCGGATCCTCGGCGGCGTACTGATCGGTCGGGTACTCGTTGGCGAACTGGTAACCGGGACCGCCCATTCCGGTACCCGTCGGGTCACCGCACTGCAGCACCTTCAGGCCCTCGCCGGTGGTCATCCGGTGGCAGGAGGTGCCGTCGAAGTACTTCTGCTTGGCCAAGCTGACGAAACTGTTGACCGTGCACGGCGACTCGGCGTTGTTCAGCGTCAGCCCGATCGGGCCCACGCTGGTATCCATGCTCATGCTGATCTTGGCGTTGGGTCCCGTGGTGGGCACCTCCGCCTTCTCCGGTTTGGTCGCCGGCTTGTCGGCCGGCTTCGCGCTGTCGGAGTAGGTGCAGGTGACCAGATCCGCCTTGGGCTTCGCGGCCGGCGGCGCGGCCGCGGTCAGCGAGGCATCCGGCTGAGCCGTGTCGTCCTTCTTGTCATCACCCTTGGTCAGGAAATACACGCCGGTGGCGGCCGCTACCGCGACGACCACGCCGAGTACCGATCCGGCGATGGTCAGTTGCTTGCGCCTGCGCGCCCTGTCGGCACGGTTGGCCAGCTGGCGCTCGAGCTTGCGTTTAGCCGCCGCTCGTCGCTGTTCGTTGGTCGGCACTACCACGTTCCTCCCGTTTTCCGTTCCGTTCGGGGTAAGAGTGTGCCATCCCCACCTGGCAGCATGTCGTGGGAACACCTGAGAGTTCTCAGACACCGTCCTTCTCGGACGTCCTCGGCTCGCCCGGCAGGCGCCGAATGAGTGTCGGTTTCCGCTTCTACCAGGCTGGTTTCACCCACATCGGTGTGTGGGCCAGAGCCGTCCTGTCCACGAACATTTTTTACCGGGGCTCGCGCTTCGGGCTCCCGGACCTGAATTCGGTGATGTCGCTCGCCCCAGGCAGCGAGGTTTACAGCGGCATTGAGATCACGGTCCAGGCGATGCCCGCACCTACAGGAGTACACCCGGTCCGCCAATGTCAGTTTCTCGTTGATATCCCCGCAGGCCGAACACCGCCGACTGGAGGCGAACCACCGATCAGCAGTCGCGATCTGACCGCCACGCCACTGTTGCTTGTAGGTGACCTGGCGAGCGAACTCGCCCCATCCGGCGTCGCTGATCGCACGGGCGAGGTGGTGGTTGCGCGCCATTCCCGCAATGTTCAGGTTCTCGAGGACGAGCCGGTCGTGGGTATTGACCAGTGCGTTCGAGACCTGGTGCAGAAAATGGGTGCGGATATTGCGGACACGATGATGATGTCGCGCCAGCCGTGCAATGGCTCTTGCACGCCGAGCTGATCCTTTCTGCTTGCGCGTCACGTCGCGGGCGCGGCGTCGCTGCACCCGCATCCCTGTGCTCAATGGTCTCGGGGTTTCAGTGACGCGGGCGACTTCCGTCCCGTCACTGGAAGCGGCGACCAGGAGCGCCGACAGGCCTCGATCCACCCCTACCCACCCCGTGTTGTCGCTGTCATCGCGGACCGGGTGACGGCGGGCGGGATGCAGATCCGAGGACTCACAAGCTAGCGACACCCACCAGCGACCCCCCTGTTCCGACACCGTCGCGGACAGGATCCGCGCTCGATCCTTACGCAACAATCGCCGCAGTGATCGAGTGTTCTCGCGGACCCGTATTCGGCCGATGCCCGGCAGGCGTATCGACCGTGGAATACCTCGGTCGCCAACGCGGATAGGTGGGCGCTTAGCGGGAACGTGCTTGTTTCGGAAGCGAAATGACGGGGCGGATACGGCTTTCTTCTTGAACTGCGGAAATCCGACCGCTCGGCCGGCCCGCTTTCCCGTCCGCGCATCCGACCACCCCGCAAGGCCCCGTCCGAGATCGACTGCCGCTTCCTCGAACACTTGCGCTGATACCTCGTGGCGCCAGACCAGGCCGACGGCCACGACCGCGGCTGTCCCAGCTGGGTCGACAATGAATACTCGGCCGGCCTCAGCCGACCGCTTCCAGTTGTTGAACTCGTTGATCAAGTCGAATCGTGTCCAGGGCACTCGGGCCGTAGGGTCGATCTTGCGGGCATCGAGCGCGGCTTTGACGGTGGCCAAGCTGTGGTTGTAAGCGAACCGAGCTGCCCCGGCGTGCCGAGACATAGATTTTCGCTGCTCGACCGTCGGATCGAGGCAGTACCGGAACGCCATGTGTCGCGCCACAACCCGCAGCATTCCACTAGCCACCGACAGGTCCTGGTGTCCTGGCAAAACATTCCTGGACGACATCTCGGACTTCTCGAAGAACGCGCCCGGGCAAACCGGTTGGACTTCGGTGGGCGCGGTGGTGGAAACTTGCCACCGTGACCAAGACCAGCAGCTTCTCCGCCCCGAAGGGGGTTCCGGATTACGTGCCACCCGGTTCGGCCGAGTTCGTCGCGGTGCGCGACGGCCTCATCCGGGCCGCCCGACTGGCCGGATACGGGCATATCGAGCTGCCGATCTTCGAGGACACCGGGCTGTTCGCGCGCGGGGTCGGGGAGTCCACGGATGTGGTCAGCAAGGAGATGTACACCTTCGCCGATCGGGGCGATCGCAGTGTGACGCTGCGGCCCGAGGGCACCGCCGGTGTGATGCGGGCGGTTATCGAGCACGGGCTCGATCGGGGGCAGTTGCCGGTGAAGCTCGTCTACTCGGGTCCGTTCTTCCGCTACGAGCGGCCGCAGGCGGGGCGCTACCGGCAGTTGCAGCAGGTCGGTGTGGAAGCTATCGGTGTCGACGATCCGGCGCTGGACGCCGAAGTGATCGCGATCGCCGACGCGGGCTACCGCGGGCTCGGACTGGACGGTTTCCGCCTGGAGCTCACCTCGCTCGGCGACGACACCTGCCGTCCGCAGTATCGGGAGCTGCTGCAGGAGTTCCTGTTCAAACTGCCGCTCGACGAGGAGACCCGCCGCCGCGCCGAGCTCAACCCGCTGCGCGTGCTCGACGACAAGCGCCCGGCCGTGCGCGAGATGACCGCGGACGCGCCCCTGATGATCGATCACCTCTCCGAGTCCGCGAAGGCGCACTTCGATCAGGTCCTCGGCTATCTCGACGCGCTCGGCGTGCAGTACGTGGTGAACCCGCGCATGGTCCGCGGCCTGGACTACTACACGAAGACCACCTTCGAGTTCGTGCACGACGGGCTGGGCGCGCAGTCCGGCATCGGCGGCGGTGGCCGATACGACGGTCTGATGGCCCAGCTCGGCGGGCAGCCGCTGTCCGGCATCGGCTTCGGTCTCGGCGTCGACCGCACGGTGCTCGCGTTGCAGGCCGAAGGGAAGTCGGCGGGCGATCCGGCACGGTGCGAGGTATTCGGTGTGCCCATGGGGGACGCCGCCAAGCAGCGCCTCGTGGTCGTCGCCGCGCAACTGCGGGCGGCGGGCGTGCGGGTCGACCTCGCCTACGGTGGGCGCGGCGTCAAGGGAGCCATGAAGGCCGCCGACAAGTCCGGTGCGAGGTACACCCTCGTGCTCGGTGATCGTGACCTCGCCGAGGGCACCATCGGCGTGAAGGACATGTCGACCGGTGATCAGCGGCAGGTGCCCTTGGATCAGGTCATCGACGTCGTGCGCGCGGAGTTGTAAAATCGAACCGTCACGCGAGTGATGTTGGGGGGTGGGACGCCGTGTCAGCGACGCCCCACCCGGTGGGTTAAATACGGGTCCACATCCAACGGACCAGCAAGATTGCCCCGGCGACGACGGCTCCTGTAATCACGATCAGGCCGTAATCGACCGGGGCTTCTTGCATTCTCCGGCGATGCTTTGCCATACCCACCACCTCCCTCCTGGGCGCGGTGTTTGGGACCAGGCCCACCGCCCCTCGGCTGGAGGTGGGCCCACCCTACGTCGGCCTGCCGACAGGAATCGTTGAATCCCAGGTGATTCCGTGCCCCCTGCGCGGTACCGTGTCTGCGCGCCATGGGTGCGGTGGTGTCGCGGAGAGGGTTCGGGTAGTGGAGAGCAATTCTGGGCAGCCGGAGGGGGATTCGCCGATCGGCCTCGATCTGGTCGCTCCGGAGGTGTATGCGCCGATGCTGCGCAGGCTCGCATTGGCCGCCACGGGCATCGGGGTGGGTGCCGCACTGCTGGCGGCCACGGTGGCCAGCTGGCCGGTCGCGCTCGCTATCGGGCTGGTCGTCGGGGCGCCCACGGTCGGTTACGCGTTGGCTTCCAGGCGGCGGCGGATGTGGCTGACCGGCACCACGATTCACGCGCAGCGGATCCTGAGCGCGCGGCAGATCGAGGTGGCGGCGGCCAATGGTGTCGAGTTACTGGTGTTTCCGGGGCGGTTGAGCCGAATCGTCCTGCGCGTCACCACAGGACCGGACACCCAGATCATCCCGCTGGCCATGTACACCGACGCGGGCAGTGGCCGCGAACTCCACCTGCTCGGCCTGCGCAAGCTCGCCGATGCCCTCGCCGCGAGCCAATTGGCCGCTGCCGTAGCCGTTTCCGCGGTCCTGGTGCAGCAGTTGCGGGCCGAAGCCCGGGACGCGGGCCTAGGGGAGCGGCCGCTCTATCGCGCGGTGCAGCTGGCCCGGGGCAAGGATCTCGTCTCGCCGATCGTGCTGTCGGATCGCGAAGTCGCCGAGCTCACTTGAAACATCGGGTGCGGGTACGCATGGAGTGCGTGTTTGCATGCACTGCAAACACGCACGGAATGCCGATCTCGGCCGGGATCGGACCGACTGTGAGTCTGCCACCGTCACTGCTCTGAGGGAGTGACCAACGCCAACTGTTCCGTAGCTCACGCCTAGCTTTCACCGGCGGTGAGTCTCGATAGGCTGACGAGCGAGTGTCCTTCTATCGCAAGGAGTTCGTCGTGAGCAGCGCTGCCGCCCGGAAAACGCCCGTGACCGTCGCCGTGACCGGTGGCGCCGGACAGATAGCCTACGGTCTGCTGTTCCGGATCGCGTCCGGCGCGATGCTCGGCCCGGATACCCCGGTGCGGCTGCGGCTGTTGGAGATTCCGGCGGCGGTCGCCTCCCTCGAGGGCGTGGCGATGGAGCTCGACGACGGAGCTTTCCCGCTGCTGGAGTCCATCGATATCAGCGACGATCCGTGGATCGGCTTCGACGGCGCGAACGTCGCCGTGCTGGTCGGCGCGCGGCCCAGAACGGCGGGTATGGAGCGGGCGGATCTGCTCGCCGCCAATGGCCCGATCTTCACCGAGCAGGGGCAGGCGATCAACGCCAGCGCCGCCGACGATGTGAAGGTGCTGGTGGTCGGCAACCCCGCCAACACCAACGCGTTCATCGCCATGAGCAACGCGCCGGACGTGCCGGCGGAGCGCTTCACCGCGCTGACCCGGCTCGACCACAACCGCGCGCTCGCGCAGTTGGCCAAGAAATCCGGCCGGCCCGCGGCCGAGATCGAGCGAGTCGCGATCTGGGGCAATCACTCCGCCACGCAGTACCCGGACATCACGCACGCCACCATCGGCGGCCGGCCCGCCCTCGACCTGATCGATGACCAGACCTGGGTCCGCGAGGATTTCATTCCGACCGTGCAGCAGCGCGGCACCGCCATCATCCAGGCACGCGGCGCTTCCTCGGCGGCGAGCGCGGCCAGCGCGGCGCTCGACCACATCCACGACTGGGTCCTCGGCACCCCGGAGGGGGATTGGACCTCGATGGCGGTGCCCTCGGACGGTTCCTATGGCGTCCCCGCGGGCTTGATCAGCTCCTTCCCGGTGATCTGCGCCGACGGCACCTACCGGATCGTCGAAGACCTCGACATCGACGACTTCTCCCGCGCCCGCATCGACGCCAGCACTGCCGAGCTGGCGGCCGAACGCGACGCCGTCATCGACCTGGGATTCGCCAAACGCGACTGACATACCTGCACGGGCCGGTTGAACAACTCGCGTCGCGGATTACGCTCCGACAGTCCAGGTCTCGGTACCGGTGAGCAGGGACTGCAGCGAGTCGGGGCCGACAGGCTTGCGTTCGCGGGCCGCCGCTCCCTGGGCGCGGACACCATCGTCGTAGGTCGGCCGGGTGACCGCGCGGAAGACACCGGTGACGACGTGGCCCAGATCCTGGTCCGACAGGCGCGACAGGGCGTAGGCGTATTCCGGGTTGTCGTTGTAGGGGTCGTGCACGACGATCTCGGATTCCTCGACGTCCGCGGTCCGCGCCACGGCGAGCGCGAATCCCGCTCGGACCACGGCGAATTCACCGTCGGCGCCGAAGCGGATGGGCTGTCCGTCGTGCAGCGGGATCAGCCGGGATTCGGCGTCGCCTTTGCGCAGCACATCGAAGGATCCGTCGTTGTAGATGGGGCAGTCCTGCAGGATCTCCACGAACGAGGTGCCGCGGTGTTCGGCGGCGGCCCGCAGGACTTCGGTCAGCCCCGCCCGATCGGAGTCCAAAGCCCGTGCGGCGAAGGAGGCTTCGGCGCCGAGGGCGACCGACAGGGTGTTGAACGGGTGGTCCACCGAACCCATCGGCGTCGACTTGGTGACCTTGCCCGGTTCCGAGGTCGGCGAATACTGGCCCTTGGTGAGGCCGTAGATCCGGTTGTTGAACAGCAGAATCGTCATGTTCACGTTGCGGCGCAACGCGTGGATGAGGTGATTGCCGCCGATCGAGAGGGCATCACCGTCGCCGGTCACCACCCACACCGAGAGATCCGGGCGGGTCACCGCGAGCCCGGTGGCGATGGCGGGGGCGCGGCCGTGGATGGAGTGGATGCCGTAGGCGTCGAGGTAGTACGGGAAGCGGCTGGAGCAGCCGATCCCGGAGACGAACATCAGGTTCTCCCGGCGCAAGCCGAGTTCGGCGAGGAAACCGCGGACGGTCGCCAGAATGACGTAGTCACCACAGCCGGGGCACCAGCGCACCTCCTGATCGGAAGTGAAGTCCTTGACCTTCTGCGGGCCGTCGGCGGCGGGCACACCGGACAAGCCGGTGAGCCCCAGATCGGTGCCGACAAGCGAGGTTTCGGTAATAGTCATGCGTTACCCCCGGTCGCGATATACGTGGCGCGCGCTCGCGCGGTGAACGCCTTGTCGTGTTCCATGTCTTCGATCGACCCGTCCAGCGCGGCATCGATGACGCCGACGAGTTCCTGCGCGGAAAACGCGGTGCCCGCGATCTTGGTCCACGGCCGCACGTCCACCAGATACTTCCCGCGCAGCAGCAGTGCCAGCTGGCCGCCGTTCATCTCCGGCGCGACCACGGTCCGGTAGCGCCGCAGCACCTCACCGAGGTTGGGCGGCAACGGATTCAGATGCCGCAGATGGGCTTGCGCCACCGGCACCCCACGCCGCCGGGCGCGCCGGCACGCCTCACCGATCGGTCCGTAGGAGCTGCCCCAGCCGATGAGCAGCAGTTCGGCACGCCCGTCCGGATCGTCGACTTCGAGGTCGGGCACCGTGATCCCGTCGATCTTGGCCTGCCGCAACCGCACCATGAGTTCGTGATTGGCCGGTTCGTAGGAGATGTTGCCGCTGCCGTCGGCCTTCTCCAGCCCGCCGATCCGGTGCGCGAGGCCTTTGGTGCCGGGCACCGCCAGCGGGCGGGCCAGGGTTTCCGGGTCGCGCGCGTAGGGCTGGAAATCTTCGGAACCTTCCGGTGTGAACCCCGGATCGATCGGTTCCAGCGACCCGACTTCCGGAATCGACCACGGCTCAGAGCCGTTCGCGATCGAGCCGTCGGACAGCAGCAGCACCGGCGTGCGGTAGGTGAGCGCGATCCGGGCCGCCGCCACCGCGGTCGCGAAACAGTCGGCGGGGGAGCGCGGCGCGAGCACCGCGACCGGGGATTCACCGTTGCGGCCGTAGAGCGCCTGCAACAGATCCGCCTGCTCGGTCTTGGTCGGCAGACCCGTGGAGGGCCCGCCGCGCTGGACGTCGACGATCACCAGCGGCAGCTCCGTCATCACCGCGAGCCCGATCGTTTCGCTCTTCAGCGCGAGCCCGGGCCCGGAGGTGGAGGTGACGCCCAGCGCCCCGCCGAGCGAAGCACCCAGTGCCGCACCGATTCCGGCGATCTCGTCCTCGGCCTGGAAGGTGGTCACACCGAAGTTCTTGTGCTTGCTCAGCTCATGCAGGATGTCGGAAGCGGGGGTGATCGGATAGGTGCCGAGGAACACCTCCAGCCCGGACAGCTGACCCGCCGTCACCAATCCGTAGGCGAGCGCGGTATTTCCGGTGATCTGCCGGTAGGTGCCCGGCGGTAGCGTCGCGGGCGCGATCCGATAGGTGGTGGCGAATGCCTCGGTGGTCTCGCCGTAGTTCCAGCCCGCCCGGAACGCCAGCACGTTCGCCTCGGCGATCTCCGGTTTCGACCCGAACTTCTCCCGCAGGAACCGCTCGGTGCCGCCGATCGGCCGCCCATACATCCAGGACAGCAGGCCGAGGGCGAACATGTTCTTCGCGCGCTGCCCGTCCTTCTTGCCGACGCCGGCGGATTCGGTGGCGCCCATGGTCAGCGAGGTCATCGGCACCCGGTGCACCACGAAATCGGTGAGCGTGCCGTCGTCGAGCGGATCGGCGGGATAGCCGACCTTGGACAGGTTGCGCTTGCTGAACTCGTCGGTGTTCACGATCACCGTCGCGCCACGCGGCAGATCCTCCAGATTCGCCTTCAGCGCAGCCGGATTCATCGCAACGAGAACATCAGGCTGATCGCCCGCGGTGAGGATGTCGTAGTCGGCGATCTGGATCTGGAACGACGACACACCGGGCAGCGTGCCCTGGGGTGCGCGGATCTCGGCGGGGAAATTGGGCTGGGTGGCGAGGTCGTTGCCGAATGCGGCGGCCTCATGGGTGAATCGGTCGCCGGTGAGCTGCATGCCGTCACCGGAGTCACCGGCGAACCGGATCACAACCTTTTCCAATTTCGTTGCGGCGGCATCGCTTTGGTCCGCCGGGTGGGTCCACTGCGCCATCGGCCTGCGTCACTTCCTCGTCATAGACGGGTGCCATTGGCCAAAGTACTCCGATCCTGGGAACCGCTTCAGGCGAACAGGGTGAGCTGCGGATCGGCGATGTGCTCCGGCTTGGTTTCGGCTGCCGACGGTAGCGTGGTTTCCCTTGTCAGGCCGTGTTTTTGCAAAAGCGGGCCGAGGCGCTCGCGCAACCACGCCGCATACTCCGGCGTCACGTAGGCGCCGCGCCCGTATAACTGCCGGTAGCGGCGCAGCAGCGCCGGATGCTCGCGGGCCAGCCACTCCAGGAACCAGCCGCGGGTGGCGCCGCGCAAATGCATCGGGAACGCCACCGCCGAGGTCGCGCCCGCCGCGGCGATCTCGCCGAACAGTTCGTCGAGATGGGCCCGGCTGTCGGTGAGATGCGGAATCACCGGCGCCACCATGACATTCGCGTCGAACCCGGCGTCGGTGAGCGCCTTGACCATCTCCAAACGCGCACGCGGCGAGGGAGTTCCGGGCTCCAGGCCGCGGTGCAGCTCCAGGTCGTAGATCGCGATCGAGACCGCCACACTCACCGGCACCTCGTGCGCGGCCTGGGTGAGCAGCGGCAGATCCCGGCGCAGCAGCGTGCCCTTGGTGAGGATGGAGAACGGCGTGCCGGAGCGAGTCAGCTCGCGAATGATGCCCGGCATCAACCGATATCGGCCCTCGGCGCGCTGATACGGGTCGGTGTTGGTGCCCAGGGCCACCGGCTCCCGATGCCAGGAACGCCGGCCTAGTTCCTTGCGCAGCACCGCGGCGATATTGGTCTTCACCACGATCTGCGCGTCGAAATCCCGGCCGGCGTCCAGATCCAGATATTCGTGTGTGGGGCGGGCGAAGCAGTACCGGCACGCGTGCGAGCAGCCGCGCATCGGGTTGATCGTCCACCCGAACGGCAGGTTCGAACTTTCCGGCATCTTGTTCAGCGCGCTCTTGCAGAGCACTTCGTGAAAGGTGATGCCTTCGAATTCGGGAGTTTGCACGGTGCGCACGAACCCGGCCCGGTCGAGACCGGGCAATGCGCCGTCGTCGGCGTCCAGGGTCTGGTTCTGCCACCGCACCCCCTCAGTCGAACATGTGTTCTAAGAAGTGTCAAGCGATGCGGCGGGTGTCCTTCGGGGCGAAGGCGGCCGGATCGTTGAAGAAAGCGACCAGGTCACGCACCGTGTCCTCGGTGGAACGCGGCTGGTAACCGAGTTCCTTGGTGGCCTTGGCGTGATCGACGATCGGGGCCGAAACAATCGCGCCCAGCGCAGCTTTGGAGAGCACCTCCGCGCCGAGCAGCTTGCCGATCGGTTCCAGCACCGGCATGGCGCCTGCGACCAGCTTGGCCGGGATGAGGAATCGCGGGCCCTTTTTGCCGTTGAAGTTCGCCGACATCCGGCACAGCTCCATGGTGGTCACCATTTCACTGCCGAGCAGGTAGTTCTCGCCGGTGCGCCCGCTCTGCGCGGCGAGGGTCAGGCCGAGTGCGACGTCACGCACGTCGACCATGTCGAAGCCGCCGCTGATCATCGCCGGAACCCGGCCCAGCGCCGCGTCTTTGAGCGTGCGATTGACCCGGGAGAGCGGCGTGCAGTAGTCGGCCGGGCCGAAGACGCCGGTCGGATTGCAGATCACCGCGTCCAGGCCCTTGTCGATGACCTTGCGCAGCTCGATCTCGCCCTGCCACTTGGAGCGGTCGTAGACCGGCAGCGCGGCATCGGTGGAGCGAACGGTGGACTCGTCGATGTGACCGCCACAGGTGTACTGGTTGAACGCGTGGATGGAGCTGGTGTGCACCATGCGCCGGACGCCGACCTCGAGCGCGGCCTCGGCCACCACCCGCACGCCTTCGGTGTTGACCTTCCAGGCGAGGTCGTTCTTCTCGGAGAGTGTGATCACCGCGACCAGGTGAAACACCAACTCGTTGCCGGCCAGGACGGTCCGCATCGATGCGGGATCGAGCACATTGCCGGAGACCCAGGTGACCCGGGGATCAGGGTGCTCGGGGGCGACCCGATCGATGGCGGTGACCTCGTGCCCCGCCTCGACGAGCAGGGGGAGCAGGTTACTGCCAAGGTAGCCGGCTGCGCCGGTCACTGCGACCTTCATGTGATCGAGAATATAGAACTTGTTCTAATTTGCAACACGTTCCAGTTAGGCATCCGGACACCTGTATCGGCTCGAAAACTGACGGCCTTCTCGGCTATATTGAGCGCCAACCGTAGCGGCAGGTTCGAACGCTAGGTGGCGAAACACTGATGTGCACAACAAATTGGGGGGTGCCAACTTGACGAATTTTCTCTCGGCGGACACTGACGCGGTGCGGATGTTCGGCGTCCAGAACGCCAATATCGCAAGCCAGATCTTCGGGGTGGCCAATGTCGACTCGGCGGCCAGCGTTGCCGCGATGACACCGGTCTTCGGCCTGATCGGCGCCGACTTTCTGATGAGCTTCGCCGCGGCCCAGGTGCTGCAGGCCAAAGACATGAACGAGCTCGCGTCGAAGTACACGGATCTGGCCGCAGGCGCCATGACCGCGGCCCAGGAGTACCTCGCCCAGGACGGCAGCAACGCGGTCAATCTGGCCGTGCAGAACAACAAGATCTGAGGCGGGGGACATGAAGCCAATCGATACCGGGAACACCGGCGTGATCGCGCCGCAGGACATCCCGGCCTCGGAGTCGCTGCAGCACGCCGCGGCGACCTCGCACGAACCGGCCGTCTCGGCCGTGCAGGCCACCCAGCAGGCGATTCCGGACGTGCCGCTCGGGCAATGGCCCGCCGAGGTGGCCGAACCCGAGTCGCCCGCGCTGGTCTACGCGCGCAAGCTCGCCGAGGATCAGCAGAACGCGGGCACCATGCCGGCCGGGCTGGGGCTCGGCGGACTGACCGGTCAGCCTGTCGCCGACACCCAGAACCTGCTCAACGCCGTGCCGACCGACGTGTCGAGCCTGCTCAGCGGTGCCCAGACCTCCATCACCGAGGCGGCACAGCAGGCGCAGACCGCGGCCACCAGCGCGCTCACCGGCGCCACCAGTGCGCTCACCTCCGGCGAGCTGCAGAAGCAGGTCGCCTCCATCGCCGACACCGCCGGGCTGTCCTCGGTGATCAGCGACCCGGCCTCCGCGGTGAACTCGCTGCTCAACGGCGCGTCGCTGTCCGCGCTGCCGGGCGTCGACCAGCTGATCAGCCCGATCCTGCAGCTGCTCAGCAGCTTCGGCTCCGGCGTCATGGGCGCGCTCGACCCGACGGCGATCATGAGCAGCGCCTCCTCGGTCATCGAATCCGCGATGGGTGTCGGCCAGGGCGCCATCACCAGTGTCCAGCAGCTGTGGGAGGGCACCGCCTCGGAGCAGGCCACGACCGCCGCGCAGCAGGCCAACACGCAGGGCACCGAGACCAGTCAGCGCGGCTTCGACATCTCCGATCTGACCCAGAAGGCCGCGGCCGTGGTGCAGACCGGCAACACCCAGTTGACCGGTATCGCAACGTCGTTCGCTTCGCAGGCGGTGGCGATGGCGCCGGTCATCCTGACCCCGCCCGGGCAGGCCGCCCTGGTGGCCTCGGCCACCGAGCATCTCGGCAACGCGGTGTCCGTCGTCAACGCCACCCGCGGCGATCTGTCCGGCAAGACGACAGAGCTGAACGCGATGCTGTCGAACCTGCTCGGCCAGAGCGGTTTGCCGTCGGTGCAGGAAGTCGCCCAGACGGTGGCGCAGAACGTCGCCGAGCCGCTGTCGACCACGGCGCAGGAAGCCGCGACGCAGGCGCAGTCCGCGCTCAGCTCCGGCTCGCCGGGGTCCACCTCGCCGACCACTCCCGCGTCGACGAACCCCTCGGCCGCCAACACCGGTACCCCGGGCACCACGAGTGTGCTGGGTACGGGCACACCACGGACCGGGACCGGTACGCCGAGAACGGGGACGGGCACCGGGAATCCATCCACCGGCAACCCGGCGTCGAAGGGTGTCTCGGGGGTGCCAGGCACGGTCTCGCCGTTGCGCGCGGCCACCGTGCCCACGGGTCTCGGTACCGGTTTGAACGCCGCGACCACACCCGCCGGTACCGGTAACTCGTTCATGGGCAACCCGGCAGGCGCCGGCGCCAACCGCGGCAACAACGACGACGACGAGCACGATCGCAACGTCACGCCGTACCAGAGCCTGACCGGCAACGACGATCTCACCGGCCCGCTCGGTGAATCGACGCCGGACGTCATCGGCGCCACGCACTCCGATGAGATGCTCGGTATGGATTACGAGCAGGATCAGTTCTAGACGCACGAAAAACGGTGCCCCGCTTCCCATTCGGGAGCGGGGCACCGTCGCGTCCGGGTCTAGTCCTGGACGAAGGCGTCGAACAGCCGGCGGTACAGGGCCGCGAAGCGAATCCGCCCGTCCAGCTGCTCGGGGGAGAGCCCTTCGCTGAAACCCGGTGCGTACAGGATCAAATGGATTTCCTGCCCGCGCTCCTCCGGCATCAGATCGATGATCTGCTTGCTCTCGTCGGTCACCGTGGGTTCCCCGAGATCGACCGTGGACAGCGCCCGGATCTCGGCCTGCGCGGCGCGCAGCACATCCGCCCGGATCGAGCCGTTGAGCTGCTGCGGCGGCACGTCCGGCGCCCGGCCGATGGCGGCGGCGTCGGGCTTCTTGATCGCGCGGCCGTCGGGGTACACCTCGAGTTCGGGCCGCAGATCGTGGCGACCGGACCAGCCGTGCGGGATGTTGGTCAGGGTGATCTCCGCCAGCGACGGCGGGCCCGGCGGCGGCGCGGGCTCAGGATCGGCCGAGGCGAGGCCGGAACCGGCCGCGAACGACAGGATCAGAACGAGAAGAACCGATTTCGTCTTGCGCATGGAAACCCCTATCCGTTGGAACCGGGTGTTGCCGCTACTGGCGCAACGCGCGGGAACCGAAGTTCCCGCGCGCTGCGGTGTCGATCATTGTGACAGTGCGCCTTCCGGCGGGCGCCGGATCAGCGCAGGGCGGGCGGATTGCCCAGATCGTTGGCGCCGAAGGTGTCGCAACCTTTCAGTTCGCCGCTCTTGTATCCGGACAGGAACCACTTCTGCCGTTCCTCCGAGGACCCGTGCGTCCACGCCTCCGGGTTGACCCGGCCGCCGGACTTGCGCTGGATCCGGTCGTCACCGACCGCCGCGGCCGCTGACAGCGCGTCCTTGACGTCCTGGTCGGTCAGTGGCTTCAGCAGCGGCTCGCCGCCGCCCGGCGCGGGCTGCTTGTCGGCGTAGTGCGCCCAGATACCGGCGTAGCAGTCGGCCTGTAGTTCGGTGCGTACCGCGCCGGATTCGGGGCCGTTCGGATCCTGCTGCGCCCGGCCGAGATCGCCGAGCAGGTTCTGCAGATGATGCCCGATCTCGTGCGCGACCACGTACTCCTGGGCCAGCGGGCCGGTGCTCGCGCCGAAACGGGTGGTCAGCTCGTTGAAGAAGCGGACGTCGAAGTAAGCCGTCTGGTCGAGCGGGCAGTAGAACGGGCCGACCTCGCTGGTGGCGTTGCCGCAGCCGGTGGAGGTGGCGCCGGAGAACAAGACGACCTCCGGCTTCACGTACTTGTCGCCGCCGGTCTGTTCGGGAAACTTGGTGCCCCACACCGAGTTCAGGCTGGTCACCGTCGCCGCGACCCGGCAGTCCAGGTACTTGTTGGCGTCCGCGCCGGTCTTGCAGTGCTCCGGCGTGCCGGCGGTCGGAGCCGAGGGGCTCTCTTCCACGCCGTTCAGTCCGCCGACCACCGACCCGGGATCCCCGCCCAGCAGCAGGACGACCACGGTCAGGATCAAACCGCCCAAGCCACCGCCCAGCGCTATCTTCCCGCCCCGGCCGGGACCACCTCCGGACCTGACCGCGTCCGGATCGATTTGTGAGCCTTCGTTGAAGGTCATGGGTGTCGCTCCTGTAAATCGAGTGGCCGTTGCGGGCGCGGTTCGTCGCGATGGAGCCAGAGCGCCTACAGCTTTACACGTGATACCCAGCAATCCGGGACTCACCACAACCGTGTCGCGCCGGTCTCACGCCGCTGCCCTTATTAGGGCTTGGGCCTGCGTCATCGCTACGATGGCTGCGCATCCGCATTCGTCGAAAGGAATACCGTGCTGCGCACCCACTTGGCTGGTTCGCTGCGAAGCGAGCACGCCGGTCAGACCGTCACCCTCACCGGATGGGTGGCCCGGCGGCGTGACCACGGTGGCGTGATCTTCATCGATCTGCGCGATGCTTCGGGCGTCGCGCAGGCAGTGTTCCGTGAGGGCGCGGCGGCCGAGCAGGCGCACAAGCTGCGCGCCGAATTCTGTGTCCGGGTCACCGGTGTGGTCGAGCAGCGGCCCGATGGCAACGAGAACCCCGAGCTGCCCACCGGTCAGATCGAGGTGAACGTCACCGAACTGGAGGTGCTCAACGAGAGCGCCCCGCTGCCGTTCCAGCTCGACGAGCAGCCCGGTGAAGAGGCCCGCCTCAAGTACCGCTACCTGGACCTGCGCCGCGAAGGCCCGGCGCACGCCATGCGGCTGCGCTCCAAGGCCAACGCCGCCGCGCGCGCCGTCCTGGCCGGCCACGAGTTCGTCGAGGTCGAGACCCCGACGATGACGAAGTCCACCCCGGAGGGCGCCCGCGACTTCCTGGTGCCCGCTCGCCTGCAGCCCGGCAGCTTCTACGCGTTGCCGCAGAGCCCGCAGCTGTTCAAGCAGCTGCTCATGGTCGGCGGCATCGAGCGCTACTACCAGATCGCGCGCTGCTACCGCGACGAGGACTTCCGCGCCGACCGTCAGCCCGAATTCACCCAGCTCGACATCGAGATGAGCTTCGTGCGCCAAGACGATGTCATCCTGCTGGCCGAGGAAATCCTGGTCGCGCTGTGGAAGCTGATCGGCCACGACATCACCACCCCGATCCCGCACATGACCTACGCGGAGTCCATGCGCCGCTACGGCTCCGACAAGCCGGACCTGCGCTTCGAGGTCGAGATCACCGAGTGCGCCGAGTATTTCAAGGACACCCCGTTCCGGGTGTTCCAGTCGCCGTATGTCGGCGCGGTCGTGATGCCCGGTGGCGCGAGCCAGCCGCGACGTCAGCTCGACGCCTGGCAGGAGTGGGCCAAGCAGCGCGGCTCGCGCGGTCTGGCCTACGTGCTGATCGGCGAGAACGGTGAGCTGACCGGCCCGGTCGCCAAGAACCTGTCCGAGGCCGAGCGCGAGGGCCTGGCCAAGCACGTCGGCGCCGCGCCGGGCGACTGCGTCTTCTTCGCCGCCGGTGAGGTGAAGGCCAGCCGCGCGATCCTCGGTGCGGCGCGCGGCGAGATCGCCCGCAAGTGCGGCCTGATCGACGAGAACGCGTGGGCGTTCGTGTGGATCGTGGACGCACCGATGTTCGAGCCCGCCGCCGACGCCACCGCGAGCGGCGATGTGGCGCTGGGTCATTCGGCCTGGACCGCGGTGCACCACGCGTTCACCTCGCCCAAGCCGGAGTCGGTCGACACCTTCGACACCGACCCGGGTTCGGCACTGGCCTACGCCTACGACATCGTCTGCAACGGCAACGAGATCGGCGGCGGTTCCATCCGTATCCATCGCCGCGATGTCCAGGAACGCGTGTTCAAGGTGATGGGCATCAGCCACGACGAGGCGCAGGAGAAGTTCGGCTTCCTGCTCGACGCCTTCGCCTACGGCGCCCCGCCGCACGGCGGCATCGCCTTCGGCTGGGACCGCATCACCGCGCTGCTGGCCGGTGTCGACTCGATCCGCGATGTCATCGCATTCCCGAAGAGCGGCGGCGGTGTCGACCCGCTGACCGACGCGCCGGCGCCGATCACCCCGCAGCAGCGCAAGGAAGCCGGGCTGGACTTCAAGCCGGGAGACAAGAAGAAGGACGACGAAAAGGGCAAGGCCGCCGAGTAACTCGGCCCGCAACCCGGAACTCCGCCCCGCGCTCACAAGAGTGCGGGGCGGAGTTCTTTTTGCTTATCGGGAGGGTGCGAGGGTGCCTTCGGTGAGTACGCGGAAGGCGTAGGTCATCGCGATGACGGCGATCGGCGCCGCGGCGAGCAGGCCGAAACCGCACAGCAGCGCGCCCAGGAAGGTGATCACGATGACCGCCAGGGCGAGCAGCAGACACGGCCCGACATTGGCCATGACCAGGCGCGCGCTGGACTTGATCGCCTGAATCGGACCCTGATCCTGATCGATGACGTAGTGCAGCGCGAACATGCACAGGAACCCGATGATGATGCCGGGAAGCACCAGCAACGCCAGGCCGATGAAGGTGGCGGCGAAGGCGATCAGCGCGGTCAGCAAGACGTTGCCCGCATTGCCGAACTGGAAGAACGAGCCGAAAGCCGGTGGCGTGCCGTCGGTTTCGTACAGCGCGCCGCGCACCATCGCCGCCTGCAGCAGCCACAGCCCCGCCATCACCGCGAGGAACAGGACCGTCAGGACCAGCACCGAATTCGGCTCGAAGAGCACCACGATCAGCCAGAACACCAGGTAGATGGCGAAACCGACCGCCGTAATGCCAAGCCACGGCGCGATATTCGCGCGGAACCGGTCCAGGCCGTAACCCAGGGCGGCGCCGACGTCGAGGCCGGTCGGCCGCTCCTGCGCTTGCGCCTGGTAGCCGTAGGTCGGTTGACCGGCGGGCCGCTGCTGCCCGGGAGGTGGTTGCTGACCCGGAGGCGGCATGGCGCCGGGTGGTGGTTGCATGCCCCCAGGCGGGCCGTAGCCGGGCGGCGGAGGAGCTCCCGGCGGACCGTAGCCCGGTTGCGGCTGGTAGCCGTGCTGCGGCTGATAACCCTGCTGCGGCGGATAACCCGGTTGGGGCTGATAACCCTGCTGCGGTGGAAAGCCTTGCTGCTGCGGCGGATAACCCTGCTCTGGTTGCCGGCCCACATCGGGCGGCGGCTCCACAGGTTCGTTGCCGTACTGCGCCGCGCCCGGCCCGCCGAATTGCGGGTAGCCGGCAGCGCCTGGCAGCTCGTGCCTACCGTGCCCGCTTTGCCCGGGTTGCGGTTGCGCCTCGCCACCCCCTGACTCGGGCGCGTCGCCGGTGGGTTCCTTCGCGGGGTCCCGGGGAGCGGAATGCGGTGTGTCGGTCATTGTCGTCGACCTTTCCGGCGCAACTGGTTTGCGGTGTGGCGCACAACAGTTCAGGATGAGAAAACCGGACGGACGCACCTCGTGTCAAGCAGACAGCGCAGCTCCGGCAACCACGACACAGACACGCCGAGCGACGCGGAAAGGTTGTGTAACCGCTCGCTAGAAGTGACCCCATGCGAGTAGCTTGAGAGGCGATGACCGCACTATTGGCCGAACGCGCCGCCGAAGTCGTGTCCGCAGCACAGCAATTGCTCACAAAGCGAATGGGTGCTCCGGTAAAGCTGAGCGATCCGATGGAACTCAGCGGTAGTGGTAGGACGACAGTCCTACGTGTGCGCGTTTCAGAGAACTCCTTCTCGCTGCCTCGCACCTTGATCGTCAAACAGGTGCGCGGCAACGCCGACGAACGCCGCACCGGCGGCCTCGCACCGGGCGTCGCCAGCATCGATTCGGCATTCCTACGCGAAGCCGTCTCCTACCAATTCACCACCGCCCTCAGCCGCGACCAGCGCCCGGGCGCGTACCTCATCGCGCACAGCCTCCCGGAACGCCTGCTGATCCTCAGCGACCTCGGCGAGAACTCGCTGCTCACCCAGCAGCTGCAATCCGGCGCCGAACCGGCCACCCGCAACGCGATGATGGCCTTCGCGCAGGCGCTCGGCCGGATGCACGCGGCCACCGTCGGACGCGAAGCCGACTTCGTGGCGCTGCTGCGCCGCGTCGACGTGATGCACCGGGTCGACGGAATCGCCGAGCAGGCCGAAACCGCGATCGCCGAGGTGCCCGGCATGCTGCGGCGCGAACTCGGCATCGAGGTGCCCGGCGAAATCGCCGAACTCATCGTGCGCGGCAACCGGCTGTTCTCCGCCGGACGGTTCCGGGCATTCAGCCCGTCGGATCTGTGCCCTGACAACGTCATCCTCAACGAGGAGGGCGCACGCTTCCTCGACTACGAGTGGGGCGGCTTCCGCGACGCCACCCTCGACATCGCGTACGCGCTGGTGTCCTTCCCGGGCTGCCTGTGCGATTTCGAGCTCGCACGGGATCGTGGGCGGCAGATGGTGGAGGCGTGGCGCTCCGAGGTTGTCGGCGTGTGGCCGGCGCTTGCTGACGACACCGTGCTTGCCGAGCGGATTCTGGAAGCTCGGTTGATTTGGGTGTGGCTGAGCACCTATTGGTTCCTGCCTGCTGATCATGCGCGGATTGCTGCGGCTCGGGAACATGGGTTGTCGGTGCCGCGGTCGGAGGCGTTGATCAATCGCTGGGCGGCGCTGGCAGAAGATGCGCGGTGCACAGGGGACGACATCATCGGCGACTTCGCCGACGAGGTGTCGGCGATGCTCGAAGAGCGTTGGTCTGAATAGTCGGGATGGGCACCGGGGGCGCTTCGCTTCCCCGGTGCCGCACTGCTTCGGGCTTGCCTCGCTGCGCTCGGCGTTCACCCTGAGGTACTGGGGCGATGGGCTCGAAGTGGTTTAGAGCACGGGGGTGGGGCGGGGTTCGAGGCGGCCGCCTGAGCGGACTGCGAATGAAGCGCCGTGGCGGATACCGGTGTTCGGGTCCTCTACGTTCAGGACGTAGAACCAGTCCATTTGGGTCTGTTCGGCGGTTACGTCGAGTACGCCGTAGCCGTGGGACTCCAGCTCTACGTAGCGCATGTGGTGGTTGACGCCCTTGATGGACTCTTCGAGGGGGACCGCTGCCGTGCGGGGGGCGGCCCGCAGCATCTCGCCGATGCTGGAGGAAGTGACTGATGGGACGACGAATTCCGCGCCGACGGTTGGGCCCGCCGGGTAGGTGGCGGCTTCGACCGGGAGGTCCGAGGCCCATGAGGAGTGGATGTCGCCGGTCAGGAACACCACGTCGGAGACCTGGTTGTCGGTGAGGGTGGCGAAGAGTTTGCGGCGGTCGGCGGTGTAGCCGTCCCACTGATCGGCGTTCGCCGGGACGCCCGATTGCGGGAGGCCCAGGGCGTCGGTGATGGCCTTGCTCTGTGCCGGGTCGAGGGGTGGGAAAACCAGTGGGGCGACCATTACGGAATTGCCGATCAGTTTCCAGCGCACTGGGGCTGATGCCAAACCGGCTGTCAGCCAATCCATTTGGGCTTTTCCGGTGAGGGTCCGGGCGGGGTTGTCGACATTGCGCCAGCCTGCGCCGGGGGTGACCTCTTCGTCGCGGTAGCTGCGCAGGTCCAGCATGGACAGTTCGGCGAGCGTGCCGAAGCGCAGGCGGCGGTAGATCTGGACTTCGTCGCCGGAGCCTTTGGCGCGGACCGGCATCCACTCCAGGTAGGCCTGGGCGGAGGCGGCGCGGCGGGCCGGCCAGGGGCCGTTGACGGCGGGGTCGTGGTGGTTGGCGCCGCCGGACCAGGAGTTGTCGGCCGACTCGTGGTCGTCCCAGGTGCAGATGAAGGGGACCAGGGCGTGCAGGGTGGTCAGGTCGGGGTCGGTTTTGTACTGCGCGTGCCGGATTCGGTAGTCGGCGAGGGTGACGATCTCGTTGACCGGATCGTGCCCGCGGACCGCGCCGCTGCGGCCGCCGTACTTGCCGCGGCCGTATTCGTAGATGTAGTCGCCGAGGTGGATGACCGCGTCCAGGTCGCCGCGGGTGGCGAGGTGGCGGTAGGCACTGAAGAATCCGGCTTCCCAGTTGGAGCACGACACCACGCCGAAGCGCAGGCGGTCGGGAGTGTCGGAGTCGGCCGGGGCGGTGCGGGTGCGGCCGATGGGGGAGGTCTCGCCGAGTGCGGAGAAGCGGTAGTAGTAGACCTGGCCCGGGGCCAGGCCGGATACGTCGACCTTCACGGTGTGGTCGGAATCGGTTGTGGCCGTTACGGTTCCGGACGCGGTAGGCGAGGAGAACGCCTCGTCGGCCGCGACTTCCCAGCGCACGGGAGTGGCGGCGCCGACGCCCGATCCGGGGGTGGCGTCCTCGGCGACGGTGACGCGGGTCCAGATGATGACACCGGTCGGTAGCGGATCGCCCGAGGCGACGCCGTGCCGGAATACCGCGCCCTGGGCGCGTGCCGGGGCGGCCGCTAGCAGTGTGGTCGCGGCGGCAGCGGCGGCGCTGCCCTTGAGGAGCGTCCGTCGACCCAGCGATCCCGGTGCCGCGGAATCTGAAACAACCGTGTTTTCAGCCACGACTATTGATCTCAGTCGATTACCGGGCACTAAGCAAGTCGAAACAGCGCGCTTTTTGGGCGACCGTCCAGTTTTGCCGAAGGGTTCTTCCCGAGTTCACCCGTGGTTGGCGCCTCGATGCGTGACCCGTGCGGAGTTGTCGGAGGTGCGCGGTACCGTCGCCATCATGACCGAACACATCTTCTACCTGCATGCTCCTAACGAGGTGTGGGCATGACCGATGGACTGTTCGACGTACCCGGGCAGGCCGCCGGGGAGTCGGACGGGCGGGGCCGCGTCGAGTTCCGGGGCGCGGGCGATTCGGTGCCGCTCGCGGTGCGCATGCGCCCGGCATCGCTGGAAGAGGTTGTCGGGCAGCAGCATCTGCTAGGGCCGGGTTCGCCGCTGCGCCGGCTGGTGGAGGGTTCGGGTGCGGCCTCGGTGCTGCTGTACGGACCGCCCGGCACCGGGAAAACCACCCTCGCATCGCTCATCTCGCAGGCCACGGGCCGCCGTTTCGAGGCGCTCTCGGCGCTGTCGGCGGGTGTGAAGGAGGTCCGTGCCGTCATCGATCTGGCGCGCCGCCGGTTGACCGTCGGCGAGCAAACCGTCCTGTTCATCGACGAGGTACACCGCTTCTCCAAAACCCAGCAGGACGCACTGCTGGCGGCGGTGGAGAACCGCATCGTGCTGCTCGTCGGCGCGACCACGGAGAACCCGTCCTTCTCGGTCGTCTCGCCGCTGCTGTCCCGCTCGCTGGTCCTGCAACTGCAATCGCTCACCGACGCCGACATCCGCCAGGTGTTGCAACGCGCCATCGACGACCCGCGGGGCTTCGGCGGCGAGTACACGGTGACCGAGGCGGCGCTCGACCACATCGTCCGCATCGCGGGTGGTGACGCCCGCCGCGCCCTCACCGCGCTCGAAGCCTCGGCCGAATCCTCGCTCGACGGCAATGTCGACGTCGACCTGGTCGAAGCCAGCGTCGACAAGGCGGCCGTCCGCTACGACCGCGCGGGCGACCAGCACTACGACGTCGTCAGCGCGTTCATCAAGTCCATCCGCGGCTCCGATGTCGATGCGGCCCTGCACTATCTGGCCCGCATGATGAGCGCCGGTGAAGACCCCCGCTTCATCGCCCGCCGCCTGGTCATCTCCGCCAGCGAGGACATCGGCATGGCCGACCCGACGGCCCTGCAGAGCGCCGTCGCGGCCGCCCAGGTGGTCCAGCTGATCGGCATGCCCGAAGCCCAGCTCACCCTGACCCACGCCACCATCCACCTGGCCACCTCCCCGAAGTCCGGCGCGGTCCCGGCCGCCCTCGGCGCCGCCATGTCCGACATCTCCGCGGGCAAAGCCGGTCTGGTCCCCCCGCATCTGCGCGACGGCCACTACGCGGGCGCCGCCAAACTCGGCAACGCCCAGGGCTACAGATACCCCCACGACGACCCGGACGGAGTCCTCGCCCAGCAATACCCGCCGGACGACCTCGTCGGCCGCGACTACTACACCCCCACCGACCACGGCAACGAACGTGAGATCGGCCCGCGAGTCCAGAAACTCCGCCGCATTGTCCGGGGGAAGTGAAAACAGCTCGGAAGGCCGATAATCGAGGAAAGGATGTCGGACCCTCGGCGTATGGTGGCCCCATCGTTGCTCTACCGTCCGGCCGAGTAGAACGGGAGGACCTGGGTGTCGGCGATGGCGGATCGACCGCAAATGACTGTCGAGGAGTTCGAGGAGCTCGCCAAGCATTCGGGCGAGAGGGTTTCACTGGAGTTTCTGTATGGGAAGCTGGGGGTGAAGGCTGTGCCGGATGGGGATCATCGAGAGATCATCCGATGGATCGCGCGCCAGATCCTTCCGATCCGGGGTGAGCTCTGGCTGTATGCCGAACTCGAATTGAAGGTCCAGGCATATCGCAATGGCCGCGCCAAGGCCGACGGTGTCCTCGCACCGGATGAGTCTTTCGCAGGGCAGCAGGAGTGGGTGGACCCGGCGCCTGCGCTGATGGTCCTCGAAGTAACGTCCTACGACTCGGATACCGATCGCCGCGATCGCATCGAGAAGCCGGCCGCATACGCCGAGGCTGGAATTCCCGTCTACCTCCTGGTTGATCGTGAGAGTTGCGAGTCGATTGTTTACAGCCAGCCAGAGGATGGCGTCTACTCGAGCGTCCGTCGCCACAAATTCGGCAAAGCGATCGACTTGCCCGATCCGGTTGGAGTGACGCTCGAGACCGAGCGGTTCAAAGACTGGGTCCGCTGAGCTGTAAAACCGGTCCGATCGTTTACCGCATCACGCGTGGATAACGTTCTGGGCCAACGGTATCCACGCGTCACATTGGCGCTCATCCTGCAGCGGCGAAATCGTGGGTGCGGGATGGTTGCCGGGCGTAGGGTCGTCTCAGCGTGGTATCCAACGCTCACCCCGGAGGAGGTGCTCGGTGACGATTCGGCCGGACCGCCCGCAGATGTCGGAGACGGATTTCGAAGCGCTCGCCGAGCACGCACCCGCCGCCGTCCGGCTCGAATTCGAGTCCGGAAAGCTGGGCGTGCAGACCGCCGGGGGCGGCCCGCAGTTGCTGATCGAGGAGTTCGAAGAGCTCGCGCGTCATGCGCCCGGGGCGGTTGCGCTGGAATTCCTGGACGGGGTGCTGGGGGCGAAGGTCGCGCCGGACCGGAGCTGCGTGGAGATCAGGCGCTCGATCACTCAGCAGATTCTGCGGCAGCGCGAGGAGCTTCGGCTTTATCCCGCACTCGATCTGAAAGTGCAGGCCGATCGGGAAGGCCGGGTGCGCGCGGACGGGGCCTTGGCGCTCGACGGATCGTTCCGGCGGCGCGGCGGCTGGGCGGAACCGGACGAGGTGCTGATGGTCCTCGAGATCACCGCCCACGAATCCGCGACCGACCAGCGCGCCCGGACCCGCAAGACCCAGGCCTACGCCGAAGCCGAGATCCCGCTCTATCTCCTGGTCGACCGCGCGGTCCGCGGTGTCTTCGTCTTCAGCCACCCGCTCAAAGGCTGGTACGCCCAGACCTCCCGCACCGAGTTCGGTCACACCATGGAGCTGCCGGACCCGGTCGGTGTGGTGCTGGAAACCGAACCGTTCGGCGTACCGGCCGCCGCCTCCGGCCCGTGAAAAACCGGATGCGCCGTCCCGGTAGGCTGGATACCTGTGCAGACCCACGAGATCCGACGGCGATTCCTGGAACATTTCGTCCGTGCCGGCCACACCGAGGTGCCCAGTGCCCCGCTGAGCCTGGACGACCCGACCCTGCTCTTCGTGAACGCGGGCATGGTTCAGTTCAAGCCGTATTTCCTGGGTCAAGAGGCAGCGCCGTACCCGCGAGCTACCAGCGTGCAGAAGTGCGTGCGCACCGGTGACATCGAAGAGGTCGGCGTCACCACCCGGCACAACACCTTCTTCCAGATGGCCGGCAACTTCTCCTTCGGCGACTACTTCAAGGAAGGCGCTATCACGCTCGCGTGGGAGTTGCTGACCAAGTCGCAGGAAGAGGGCGGCTACGGCTTCGACCCGGAGCGGCTGTGGGTCACGGCCTACGAGTCCGACCCCGAGGCCGCCGAACTGTGGAGCAAGAAGATCGGCATCCCGGCGGAGCGGATCCAGTTCCGCGACGGCCGCGACAATTACTGGGACATGGGCGTGCCCGGCCCGGGTGGCCCGTGCTCGGAGATCTACTTCGACCGGGGCCCCGCCCACGGCAAGGAAGGCGGCCCGGTCGCCGACGAAGACCGGTACCTGGAGATCTGGAACCTGGTCTTCATGCAGGACATTCGCGGCGAGCAGAGCCCCAAGTACGGGCACCCGCCGATCGGTTCGCTGCCGAAGAAGAACATCGACACCGGCATGGGCGTCGAGCGTGTCGCGATGCTGCTGCAGGGCGTGGAGAACGTCTACGAGACCGACCTGCTGCGCCCGATCATTTCCAAGGCCGAGGAACTCACCGGCAGCTCCTACGGCGTCGACGCCGAGGGTGATCGCCGCTTCCGCGTCATCGCCGACCACGCCCGCAGCGGCGCCATGCTGATCGCCGACGGCATCAACCCGGGCAACGACGGCCGTGGTTACGTGCTGCGCCGCCTGCTGCGCCGCATCGTGCGCTCGGCCCGGCTGCTGGGTGCGGACAAGCCGGTGATCGGCGAGTTCATGAAGGTCGTCAGCGATCTCATGGCTCCGTCCTACCCGGAACTCGGCACCGACTTCGAGCGCATCAAGAATGTCGCCGTCGCCGAGGAAGCCGCGTTCCTCAAGACCCTCAACACCGGCTCGAAGCTGTTCTCCGACGCCGTCGACGAGGTGGCAGCCAAGGGCAGCAAGACGATCCCGGGTTCGGCGGCGTTCAAGCTGCACGACACCTACGGCTTCCCGATCGAGCTGACCCTCGAAATGGCTTCCGAGGCCGGGCTTTCGGTGGACGAGGACGGCTTCCGCTCGCTCATGTCCGAGCAGGTCGCGATGGCCAAGGCCGACGCGCAGGCCCGCAAGCACGGGCACGCCGACCTCTCGATCTACAAGGAGCTCGTCGACCGCGGGGCCACCGAGTTCACCGGTTTCGACGAGTTGACCTCTGAGGCAAAGGTGCTCGCGCTCATCGCCGACGGTGTGCGAGTGCCGGTCGCCACCGCGGGTCAGGCTGTCGAGGTGATCCTGGATCGCAGCCCGATGTACGCCGAGTCCGGTGGTCAGATCGCTGACCGCGGTGCGATCACCGCGACCGGGGTGAAGCTGGCCGTCAACGACGTACAGAAGATCGCGAAGAAGCTGTGGGTGCACAAGACCACGGTCGAACAGGGTCAAATCACCGAGGGCGATGTCGTTCTCGCGCAAGCGGATCCGGCCTGGCGCCGGGGCGCCACCCAGGGCCACTCCGGTACCCACATGGTGCACGCGGCGCTGCGGCAGATCCTGGGCCCGAACGCGGTGCAGGCGGGTTCGATGAACAAGCCGGGCTACCTGCGCTTCGACTTCAACTGGACCGGTCAGCTCTCGGAGAGCCAGAAGGCCGACATCGAAGCGGTCTCCAATGACGCTGTGGGCGCGGACTTCCCGGTGAACACCTTCGTCACCGACCTGACCAAGGCCAAGGAAATGGGCGCGATGGCGCTGTTCGGCGAGAACTACGCCGATGAGGTGCGCGTCGTGGAGATCGGCGGCCCGTTCTCGATGGAACTCTGCGGTGGTACGCACGTGCAGCATTCCTCGCAGATCGGCCCGATCACACTGCTCGGCGAATCGGCCATCGGTTCCGGCAAGCGGCGCGTGGAAGCCTTTGTGGGCCTTGACTCCTACAAGTACCTGGCCAAGGAGCGCGCCCTGCTCGCCGGTGTCGCGTCCTCGCTGAAGGTGCCCTCCGAAGAGGTGCCCGCCCGCGTCGAGCAGCTGGTGGAGCGGCTCAAGGTGGCCGAGAAGGAACTCGAACGCTCCAAGATGGCAGCGGTGCTGTCCTCGGTGTCGACCTTCGTCGAGCAGGCCGAGCGGATCGGCGGCGTGCTGCTGGTCGCGGTGGCCGCACCCGAGGGCGTCGGCGCGGGTGACCTGCGCACCCTGGCCACCGACATCCGCGGCCGCTTCGGCACCGATCCCGCGATCGTGGTGCTGCTCGGCAACGCCGACGGCAAGGTGCCGTTCGTGGTGACCGTGAACAAGCCCGCCCAGGAACTCGGCTACAAGGCCGGTGATCTGGTCGGCGCCTTCGGTCCCAGCATCGCCGGTCGCGGTGGCGGCAAGCCGGAGATGGCGCAGGGCGCCGGTTCGGATCCCTCGGGGATCGCCACCGGGCTAACGGCGGTCCGGGCCAAGGTGGCCGAACTGGCCGCCTGATGGACTCCGAAACTTCAGATTCAGCACTGCCCGCGGGCGGTCACCGGCCTGATCCGGCGACCGACCCCGGGCGGGGCCGGCGCCTCGCGATCGACGTCGGCAGCGTCCGCATCGGCGTGGCGTCAAGTGACCCTGACGGCATTCTCGCGACACCCGTCGAGACCGTGCCGCGCGCGAAATCCGGTGCGCGCGGCGGAGGTCCGGCGGCCGACATCGCGAGGATTGCCGAAATTGTGCGCGAGTACGAGGCCGTGGAGGTTATTGTCGGCCTGCCCCGAACATTGCGCGGGGAGAAAGGTACTGCCGCGGGATTGGCCATTGCATTCGCCAGGCGTTTGCAGGCCACTATCGCTCCCGTGCCGATCCGGCTTTCCGACGAACGTTTGACTACGGTGTCAGCTGCACGTGCATTGCGGGACAGTGGAGTACGCACGCGTGGCCAGCGCCAAGTAATCGATCAGGCGGCGGCCGTGTCGATCCTGCAAGGATGGTTGGACGAACGGAGTGCGGTGTTGAGGTCGGGCGAAGAGGTACGTGGTGCGTCGTCGGAGGGCGATGCATGACGGATCGATGGGCGCGGGCCGAAGAACGTTTCCGGCAGCGCGAGGCTGATCGGCGCTACCGGCGTGACGACCGGGCGTGGGGCAACGAGCCCCGCGGGCGCGCGGCGACCGGATCGAACCCCCAGGCTTGGGACGATTACGACGACGACACCACCGTCATCCCGCGCTACACCGACGACGAACCGTTCTACGAGGGCCCGGCACTCTACGACCCGGCCAAGGACGACGGTTACGACGCCGCGGGCGATCTCGATCCCGACTACGACGACGAACCCGACGAGCCGGAACCGCCGAAACGAGGCAAGGCGGTGCGCACCAACTCCCGCGCCACCAAGCGGGCCAAGCCCGATCGGGCCCCGAAGTCGCCGCGCAGCAAGCGTTCCCGTGCCGCCTCCCGGAAAGCGGCCGAGCGCAAGCGCCGCCGCCGCAATCTGTGGATCATCGCCGGCGTCTTCATCATCTTGTTCGCCGGCGCCGCCGGTTTCGCGGTGAAGAAGTTCGCCGAATCCTTCGGCCCGCCCGCCGATTACGCCGGACCCGGTGGCGCGCTGGTGGTGGTGCAGGTGCATCCCGGTGACACCTCCACCCAGATCGCGGACACCATGCTGGAAAAGGACGTGGTGAAGAGCAGTGCCGCGTTCTTCGAAGCGGCCATGCGGAATTCGAATATGACCTCGGTGCAGCCGGGTTACTACGCCATCCCCAGCCAGATCCCCGCCGCGCAGGCGGTGACCACGCTGGTGGGTAAGGGTTCGCGGGTCGGCAATCTGGTGGTCGCGGAAGGCAAACTGCTGCACGACCAGCACGACGTGAACACCGGTGCGCGCTCGGAAGGTATCTACACCAAGATCGCCGCCGCCAGCTGTGTCGGCACGGGGTCGCAGCAGAAGTGCGTCACCGCCGATCAGCTTGCCGCCGCCGGTTCCAGCACCGATCTCGCCGCGCTGGGCGTTCCCGCCTGGGCGATGAACGACGTGCGCGCCGCACCCGATCGCAGTAGGCAGCTCGACGGCCTGATCGCCGCGGGCACCTTGGATTTCGATCCGAGCGGCACGCCGCAGCAGATCCTGCGGCAGTTGATCACGCAGAGCGCGGCCAGTTACGAATCGACCGGGCTGCTGCAGTCCGGCGCGGAAACGAAACTGAGCCCGTATCAGACGCTGATCGCGGCCTCGATGGTCGAGCGTGAGGCCACGCCGGAGGACATGGGCAAGGTCGCGCGGGTAATCGTGAACCGGCTGGCGATCGACCAGCCGCTGCAATTCGACTCCACGGTGAACTACTCCCTCGACAAGACCGAGGTCGCCACCACCGACGAGGACCGGGCCACCAAAAACGCGTGGAACACCTACGCCATGCCCGGCCTGCCCGCCAACCCCATCGCCGCGCCGTCGCTGAACGCGTTGCGCGCCATGGAGAATCCGGAACCCGGCAACTGGCTGTACTTCGTCACCATCGACAAAAAGGGCACCACGCTGTTCACCGAGAGCTACGCCGAACACCTGCGCAACATCAAGAAGGCCCAAGAGAGCGGAATCCTGGACAGTGGGCGCTGAGGTACGCAAAGCCGCGGTCCTGGGCAAACCGATCTCGCATTCCCGCTCACCCCAGCTGCACCTGGCCGCCTACCGCGCGCTGGGCTTGCCGTGGACCTACGAGCGCATCGAATGCTCGGCCGAACAGCTGCCCGGACTGGTGGACGGCCTCGGCCCGGAGTGGGTCGGCCTCTCGGTCACCATGCCGGGCAAGGAAGCCGCCCTCGCCTACGCCGACGAGCGCACCGAACGCGCCGTCCTCGTCGGCTCGGCAAACACCTTGGTGCACACCGAGAACGGCTGGCGCGCCGACTGCACCGACGTCGATGGCGTGCTCGGCGCCCTACGCGGCGGCGGAGTCGGCTCTATCACCGAAGCGGTCGTCCTCGGCGCAGGCGGCACCGCCCGCCCGGCCCTGCTCGCCCTCTCCGAACTCGGCGCCAAATCCGTGACGGTGCTCGCCCGCGACTCCGGAAGAGCCCGCAACGCACTGGATCTCGCCGAACGCCTCGGCATGACCGCCACCGTCATCGACTTCGACCCCGACCTCGTCCGCTCGGTCTGCGCGACCGCCGGCGCCGTCGTCAGCACCATCCCCTCCGAAGCCGCAGCGGTGGTTGCCGACGCCGTGGCCGCGTCACCGGTCGTCCTGGACGCCATTTACAACCCGTGGCCTACCCCTTTGGCCGAAGCCGTCACTCGTGCGGGAGGAACGGTCGTCAGCGGACTCGACATGCTCCTGAATCAGGCTTACGGCCAAGTCGAGCAATTCACCGGCCGCCCGGCGCCGCGCGCGGAAATGGCCGCAGCACTGGGCGTCGGTTAGGACCGGCCGAACAGCGATCCAGCACCTATGCTGAGTGGACCGTGTACGAACGATCGGGAACTCGGAGGGAGCCATGACCGCGCAGATCGACTTGCCGATGACAGGCGTCCGCACCCGTGCCGAATTCGACGAACTGCCGAGCGTGCCCCGGGGATGGGCCTGGGAGCTGCGATCCGGACGATTGGAGCTGACGCTCATGCCTGTCACGTTCTGGCACTTCCGGATCGTGTTCATGGTGCTCGAGACCTGGATTCGCCGCGGGTTCGAGATCTCGGGCGAACAGTACGTCGCCGACAGCGGATTCGCGCGCGGCGGCACCGGGAAGAACAACTTTGTTGCCGATGGCGTCGTTTTCCGCAACGGCTACCGCCCGGCGAAGAACAGCACGACGCACGACTCGGCGGACATCCATGCTGTCATCGAAGCAGTCTCGCGGGACAGCGAAGACCATGACGCGATCGAGAAGTTGAGGATCGACGCGATGCTCGGCATCCCGCACTACTGGATCATTCGAGGTGACGCGGAATCCGACGATATCGATGGCTTTGCCACGATGTACGAGTTGGTTGGCGGGGAGTACAAGCTTGTCGGCAGTCGGTTGGTTTCGCAGCTCATCGAGTGACGCGAATTTCTGATACCCGTTCTAGTTCGGATCCGTGGAGCTGGGGGTTATGGTGTTGGCCATGACTGGTTGGGTTATGCGGGCCGTGCTGCTCGGGGGGCTGGTGGTGGCTATGCGCACCCTGCTCGGGTTCGCGATGGTGGAATGGCCGACGCAAGGCTCGTGGATGCGGATGCTGTGCCTGGCGGTGCTGGTCGGTGTCGTCGTGGCGTGGGGTGTGCTCGACGGGCGTAAGGATCGGGAGGTGCATCCGGATCCGGAGCACGGTTCGGATCTGACGATTGTCTGGTTGAAGGCGGCGGTGGCCGGGGGGCTCGGGATGGGGCTGGTGTCTTGGTTGCTGGATCATCTGCCGCGGTTCGATCTCGGTGATAATGCGATCCTGTTCGAGATGACGGCGGCGGCGGCGTTCATCCTGCTGCTGATCTTCCTGCCCGCGCTGGCCGGTGTCGGTATCGGGCGCATGGTGGCCGAGCGGCGGTTCGAGAAGGCAAGCACGCGGAAGGAACACGCGGGCACCGCGGCCTGACATCGCAGAACGCCCCGGCATCCGAGTGCGGATACCGGGGCGTTTGTGCCGAAGCCGTTGTGGCGGTGGCCGTTACAGCAGGATCGCGCCGCCACCGGCGGGGCTGTCCTCGCGAGCGATGGCGGAGTAGGCCGCCGCGAGCAGCGTCGGGTCCGGGCCTTCGAGGCGGCCCGGCTTGGCCAAGCCGTCGAGCACCACGAAACGCAGGACGCCGGAGCGGGTCTTCTTGTCGGTCTGCATGGCGTCGAGCAGTTGGGGGAGGGCGTCGGCGTCGTAAGTGGTCGGCAGTCCGACACTTTCGAGTACCGCGCGGTGCCGATCCGCGGTCGCGTCGTCCAGGCGACCGGCCAGGCGGCCCAGTTCGGCGGCGAACACCAGGCCCACCGAGACCGCGGCGCCGTGCCGCCAGCGGTAGCGCTCGCGGCGTTCGATGGCGTGGCCCAGGGTGTGGCCGTAGTTGAGGATCTCGCGCAGGCTGGATTCCTTCAGGTCGGCGGCGACCACATCGGCCTTGACCTGGACGGCGCGGCGGATCAGCTCCGGCAGCACGTCACCGGTGGGGTCCAGCGCGGCCGCGGGGTCGCGTTCCACCAGTTCCAGGATGACCGGGTCGGCGATGAAACCGGCCTTGATGATCTCGGCCATGCCCGCGACGATTTCGTTGCGCGGCACCGTTTCCAGGGTCGCCAGGTCCACCAGGACCGCGGCGGGTTCGTGGAAGCAGCCGACCAGGTTCTTACCCGCCTCGGTGTTGATGCCGGTCTTGCCGCCGACGGCCGCGTCCACCATGGCCAGCAGCGTGGTCGGCACGTGCACGATGTTCACGCCGCGCATCCAGGTGGCGGCGACGAAACCGGCCAGGTCGGTGGCCGCGCCGCCGCCCAGGCTCACGATGACGTCGTTGCGGGTCAGCCCGATCCGGCCGAGCACCTCCCAGCAGAAACCGGCGACCTGCAGATCCTTACCGGCCTCGGCGTCGGGGATCTCCACCCGGTGCGCGTCGAGTCCGGCGTCGGCCAGGGCTTTCCGCACCGCCTCGGCGGTTTCGGCCAGCGGCGGCTGATAGAAGATCGCCACGGTGCGCACGCCGTTGGTCGCGCCGGTGACCGACTCGACGAGCTCACCGAGCAGCCCGCGCCCGATGATCACCGAATACGGGTCGGCCGTGCGTACCTCGATACGGGTCGGCTCACTCACGTTGTCTGCTCCGATTCTGTTCGTGCCGAAGGGTCTTGGGCTCGCCCGCGACCGCGGCGAGAACGGCCACGCCGGGCGCGACCGCTGGAAGTGGTGCTATCGGCGGCTTTTCCGGTGGGACCTGCCGCCGGGGCCGCGGTCGCCGGAGCGCCTGCCGAGTCGTTCGATGCGCCCGGAGCTCGCCGAGCCGCCCGGGTCGGGGCCTCGGCTTCGGCACCCGCGGAGTCGACGCCGCTCGGCGCACCTGCCGCGCGACGAGCACGCCGCGGCCGGCGGGAGGCCCGTCGGCCGGATTCCGTTCCGGCCTCTCCGGATTCGCCGACCGGCTGACTCTGGTGGGCAGGCGAACCGGCCGGTGCTGCGGAGGCTGGATTGTCTGTTGTGCCGAGTTCCGCACCGGGGCTCGAGTTTTCGGGTGATCCGGCACGGCCGCTGCGCCGAGTCCGGCGTCCGCGTGGGTGAGCGCCGGATTCCGCGGTGTCGCGCGGGGCAGCGGGCGTTCGACTGTCGTTCGGTAAGTCAGCGCTGTCGCTGGGCGGCGCGCCGTTCGTTCCGGTAGCGGTTCGCCTGCTGCGGCGGCGCCCTCGACGCCTGGAGGACTTGGTGGCCTCGGTGGCGGATTCCGCAGGGACGCCGGTCTTTTCAGTCGTCTCTGTGGCGTCGGCTCCGGCGCCGGCGGGGTCCGCGCGTCGTGCGGCGGCGGCGCGGGCGCGAGCCCGGCGGCGGGCACGGGATCGGCTGTTGCCCGAGGGGGTTGCCGCGGCGGTGGTTTCGGCCGCGACCGGGTCCGGAGTCGACGGCTCGACACCCAGCTTCACCAGGATCATTCGCACGACTCGTCCGGGGCTGCGCCCGTCGGTGCGGACTCGGATGGACGCGACCTCGCGATACAGCGGGCGGCGCTTGCGCATCAGTTCCCGGTACTTCGCGCCCGGATCAGCGCCGTTCAGCAGCGGTCGCTGGCTGCTCGCGCCGGTGCGCCGAAGGCCTTCGGCGACACTGATTTCCAGGTACACCACGGTGCGCCCGCGCAGCAGCGCCCGGGTGTCGGCGGAGAGCACCGAGCCGCCGCCGAGCGAGACCACGCCGCGCTCGTTGAGGATGGCGCGGCGCACCACCCGCTCCTCGATCTTGCGGAACTCGGGTTCGCCGTCGGTGGCGAAGATTTCCGGGATGGTGCGGCCGGTGTCGGACTCGATGCCGGCGTCGGTGTCGAACAGCTCGACACCGAGTTCCTTGGCGAGCTTGCGGCCGATCGTGGATTTCCCCGCTCCGGGCGGGCCGACCAGCACCACGCGCGGGGCGCGTGGATCGGTCTGGACGATCATTCGGGGGTGGCAGACGGCGTAGCCGGCGGGGTGGGTGAGCACAGCGGGATGTGCGGCCGAGAGCTGATCCGCTTGAGGTAGCTGTTGATGTTGTCGACGGTTTCGACCAGCGAGTCGCCGCCGAACTTCTCCAGCGCGGCCTGCGCGACGACCAGCGCCACCATGGCCTCGGCCACCACGCCGGCGGCGGGCACGGCGCAGACATCGGAGCGCTGGTGGATGGCGACGGCTTCCTCGCCGGTGGTCATGTCGACGGTGGACAGCGCGCGCGGCACGGTGGAGATCGGCTTCATCGCGGCGCGCACGCGCAGCGGTTCACCGTTGGTCATGCCGCCTTCGAGGCCGCCGGCGCGGTTGGTGGAGCGCAGCACGCCGTCGGGGCCGGGTTTCATCTCGTCGTGCGCCTGGCTGCCGCGGCGGCGCGCGGTCTCGAAACCGTCGCCGACCTCGACGCCCTTGATGGCCTGAATGCCCATGAGCGCGGCGGCCAGTCGCGAGTCCAGCCGGTCCGCGCCGCTGACGAACGAGCCGAGGCCGACGGGCAGCCCCTCGACGACCACTTCGACCACGCCACCGAGGGTGTCGCCGTCTTTCTTGGCGGCTTCGATCTCGGCGATCATGGCGGCTTCGGCGTCCTTGTCGAACGCGCGCACGGGGCTCTCGTCGATCGCGGCCAGGTCGGCGGCGGTCGGGACGACACCGGTGGTGTTGGCGGCGGTGCCGATGGACACCACATGCGAGATGACCTCGACGCCGAACGCCTGGCGCAGGAAGTTCCGCGCCACGGTGCCCGCCGCGACGCGCGCCGCGGTCTCGCGGGCGCTGGCGCGTTCGAGCACGTTGCGGGCGTCGTCGAAGTTGTACTTGAGCATGCCGGAGTAGTCGGCGTGACCCGGGCGCGGCCGGGTGAGCGGCGCGTTGCGGGCCAGGTCGGCGAGCTCGGCGGGATCCACCGGGTCGGCGGACATGACGGTGGTCCACTTGGGCCACTCGGAGTTGGCGACCTCGATGGCGACCGGGCCGCCCATGGTGCGGCCGTGGCGGACGCCGCCGACCAGGGTGACCTTGTCGGCCTCGAACTTCATCCGGGCGCCGCGCCCGTACCCGAGCCGCCGGCGCGCCAGCTGTGCGGAGACCTCGTCGGACGTCACTTCGACACCCGCGACCATCCCCTCGAGGATGGTGACGAGAGCGGGACCATGGGATTCTCCGGCAGTTATCCAGCGCAGCACGCCTTATATCCTTTCATGCTGGTACCCGAGGCTCGGAATCTGGTCGATTGTGATTGCGGGCACGTGCCTGGGCGGCGGTCCGGCCCGCTTCACAGAGGTCATCGCGATGGGGGTGGGGTAGCGCAACGGCGGCTCAGGGCGGCGCGGCGACCAAACCGAGCAGAGTCGCGGCGCACATCGCGGGTCCGTGCGGCACCGGATATGGGCCCTCCGTCGCAGCTCCGCGGCGAATTCGATTGGCGCACAAGGCTGTGATCCCGACAAACGCGGTAAGCACCGGCGCGCCGACCGCCGCCCACACCCAAGCCTGCGCACCGCCGAGACCAGCTGCCGCTCCGAGACCGGCCGCCAGCTTCACATCGCCCGCGCCCAGGGCATCCGGCGTCACCAGGTGCACCAGCAGATACGGCGCCGCCAGCAACAGCGCCCCGACTGCCGCCGCCGTGAATTGCATTGTGAACAAGGCATACCCGAGCACACCCAGCGCCAGCAGCCCCGTCAGCGCATTGGGCAGCCGCCGCTGCCACAGATCCCACCCACTGAGCACCGCACACCACCCCGTGAGTACCGCGAACGCCAGGATTTCCATGTCCTCCACCCTCGTCCGCGCGGCGCCGGATTCAACCCCCGATCCGAAAATGGGGATAACTTCCGCGGATGTGAACATCTCGTCTCCCGCCAGGGGCACCTACAGCATCGACAACAGAAACGTCCGGCCGATGGCCGGGCGTTTCTGGACTCGAGTCCGTGCTACTGGCGATGGCGGTCACAACCAGCCGGAGTCGGTTGCGAGGCGTACGGCGTCGACACGATTGCGCGCCTGTAGTTTCGTGACGGCGGAGGCCAGGTAGTTGCGGATCGTTCCGTAGGAAAGGTGCAGGTGCGTCGCGATCTCCTTGGGGTCCGCGCCTTCGGCGTAGCGGCGCAGCACCTGCGCTTCGCGCGCCGTGAGTGGGCTGGGTGGGGTGCGTAATGCGGTCATGGCCAGACCCGGGTCGAGTACCCGTCCGCCCGAGGCGACGGTGCGCACCGCCCGCACGAGTTCCCGGTGGGCAGTGTCCTTGAGCAGATAGCCGGACACTCCGATGAGCATGGCCCGTCGCAGATGGGCGGGGTTGGCCAGTGCGGTGAGAATGAGCACTCGACAGCTGGGATGGCGCTCGTGGATCGCGGCGGCGGCCGTCAGCCCGTCCGTACCGGGCAGGTCGATATCGATCAGGGCGACATCGGCTTGCTCGGCGATCGCTGTGCCCACGATGGCGTCACCGCTGTCCAGCGCGGCCACGACCCGGAGGTCATCCTCCAATTCCAGTGCTGCCATCAGGGTTTCGCGTAGCAGCCGCATATCCTCGGCGATCAGCACTCTGATCATGTGATGTCGCTCCTTACCGCACCATCCAGGCATTTGTTCCTCGTGCCGCACACTCGGTGGTTACTTCGCCGGGCGTCGAGTTCTCGCTGACGGTGTGGATACCCCCGGCAAGGTATGCAGATTGCACAACCCCATCCGGTGATCGTGCACACGCAGCAGGTGCTCAGCGCACTACCAGCAATTGTCTTGCGGTGTGAGGCTTTTCGTTGTCAACAAGTCAACGTCCACCGATCGGTAGAGGTCTCTCATGTCTGTCGTCCGTATCCACCGTTACCGCGTCGGCGCGGGTCAGCTCGATGAGCTGCTGGCAAAACGCGCCATCCTGATCGACGGAATCCGCGGGGCCAACCCCGGATTGACCGAGACCCGCCTCACCCGTCTCGAAGACGGCAGCTATCTCGATACCTGGCGTTGGGATTCCGCGGAACAAATGCTCACCGCGATCGGGGCTTCGCAAGACTTCCCGCTGGTGGCCGCCACCATGGGGCTCACCGCGGACGCTACGGCCGAAACCGGCGACATCATCGACGAACGCTGAGAACCCGGATCATGAACGCGCAAACAATCAAACCGCCCGCCGCCACGCGCACGGGCGTCTCCCTCAACTCGATCGCGGGCGAAACTTGGTCGGCCCGAGTTCGATTCGCCATCTTCACGGCGACCACCGGCATCGTCCTCACCGAATCCGTGGTCGGTGCGTACTGGGATCTCGCTCGCACGCAATACGTCGTCGACACCTTCGCCGTTCTCGAATACCCCATGTATTTCGCCACCATCCTCGGTGTCGCGAAGCTGCTCGCCGTCGCCGCACTCCTGGTGCCTCGCTTTCCACGACTGAAGGAATGGGCATACGCCGGACTGGTATTCGTCTACGTCGGCGCAGCCGCTTCGCACCTGGCGGTCGGCGACCCTGCCGCCAAATGGGTCGGCCCGCTCTTCTTCACGGCTTTCACCCTGGCCTCATGGGCGCTGCGGGCTCCGGCCCGCCGCGATCCCGAGCCGCTGTCGGCAATCCCCGTGATCGCGGCGCTCACCCGCGACTGAGGGACCTCCGCGCCCTCAGGTTCGCAGCAGTTCGACCAGCTGATCCCAGGCCGGCGACGAGACTCCGGCCTGAGATCGGGCGACGAACTGGGCGAGTGCGGGGTGGCGCGGCGCGCTGGGGGGAGGGCGGCCCGCATGCCAGTCGCGCACTCGATCCGCGAGCGTCCGCAGCCGCGGATCATCCGGCGACCAGTCGTAGGCGGCGTCATGGTCGAGACAGATGGCGCGGAATTCGGGATCGGCGATGAGTGTGAGCTTTTCGGCGATCCACTCGGCGGCATCCTCCGGCGATGCGGTCTGCAGCAGGATCCAGCCGTCGCGTTCCAACCGGATATGACGCTCGCTGATGCCGAGCTCGCGTAACCGATCCAGATAGTCGGCGACATCCGCGGAGACGAAAAGTCTTTCGCCGCGCTGTATCTGGGCGAGCTGTCCGCGGGTTCGGCGCAGCTCGCCGATGCGTTCGCGCAGTTCACGATCTATCTCGGCGAGGGCCGCCGCGAGCGTTTCCGGATCGGCGTCGAGGAGATCCTTGACCCGGGCCAGCGGGACGCCCGCGGTGGCCAGCGTCCTGATCTTGACCAGGTCGATGGCGTCCTGCGCGGTGTAGCGGCGATAGCCGGAGGAGTCGCGCTCCGGCTCCGCGAGCAGCCCGCGCTCGTGATAGTGGCGGATGGTCTTGGTGGTCACTCCGGCGTAATCCGCGAGCTGCCCGATCGTGATCATGGCCGATATCTTTTCACCGCCGCGGGCTAGCGAATCCGTCACACTCGGCGGGTGAGACGTCCGCCGCCGTTGCGGAAGATTGCTCGGCCGTCGCGGATGTCGTGGAAGGACACCAGCAACAGTCGCAGGTATCCGTCGAACAGTTCCAGGGGGTAACCCTCGGGTGCGAACAGGCCGGGCCGAATCGGCACATAACGCTGCGGCGGCGCTGCTGTCACGCCCCCGACGAATGCGGTGAAGACCGCTTCCTGTGCGGCGTCCGCCGGTTCGTAGGTGGTGCGTTCTTCGAGCTTCCCGTCGACGACACCGATATCGATGCGCAGTTGATTGGACCGGTAGGTGCCCGTATACGGGGTCAGATCGAAGTCCGGTGTCAATTCTGTTATCAGCGTGGGGATCTCGACGCCGATATATTCGCGCAGCAACCACTGCAACAACTGATCCTGCAGCATGACCGCACCCGGGGTATTGCCGAAAGCCGTGAATACCAGGTCGAATTCGGGCACGACGCACAGGATGGAGACGCCGCCCGGCGAGGCGCCGGACATGGCCAGCACGGTCGTGTCGCCGAAGGGATAGCGCACCCAGCCCAGACCCATGGGCGGGACGTTCGGCGAGACCATATCGCCCGAGACTTGCTGCATGACCGCCGCGGATTCAGCCGAGAACACCCGAGTTCCCGATGGCGACACACCGCCTGCGAGATGCGTGCGCCCGAAGGCGAGAAGATCGGTGATGGTGCCGATGGCTGTGCCACCCGCCGGACCCCAGGTCTGAGGCAGTGCGAACATGCGCGTGGGCTCGGCCGCCATGGTGTCCGGGTTCGGAAAGTGCCCGATGGCGGTGCTGCGCAGAATGGCCTGCCCGGCCGAGGTGCTGGAAGCCGTCATCCCGACGGGCCGATAGATCTCACGGTCGATCAACTCGGAAAAGGGTAGCCCGGTAACCACTTCCAGCAACCGGCCCGCGACGATCATGCCGCCATTGGAGTAGCTGACCTGCTCCCCGGGTTCGAACAGGGTACCGCCCGCGGTCGCCAGCCCGTCGACGTAGCTCCGCACGGCATCAGGACCCTCGGCCTCCGGGAAATACAGATCCGCGTCGATTCCGTTGGAATGTGAGAGCAGATGCCGCACCAGAATCCCGTCCGCCGCGCCCGGCACGTTCAATGCGAACTCGGGAAGGTACTTCACCACCGGCGCATCGAGATCGAGCAATCCTCGCTCGACCTGCTGCAACACCATGGTGGTGGTCATTACCTTGGTGACCGACCCGAGCAGGAATCCGGTGTCCGTATGCATGGGTGCGCCCGTGGTCACATTGGCCGTGCCGTGGGCCAGGACGATCTGCTCCCCGGAGTGGTAGACCCCGGCGACGAATCCGGGAATCGAGTTGGCTTCGCAATAGGCGGCGATCTGCTCGCTGAGCTGGGCTGAGACGGTGGTGTCGAGTGCGTTCTCGTTCATGTGCGCAATCCTGAAACCTTGCCCCAGGGGCAAGGTCAAGCCGGAGTTCCTGGCAATCCGATAGTGCCCTCGCAATGCCGTGCCGCGTGGCCGGTTCGATCAGCGCGCTATGCGGCAGCAGCGGATGTTCGCTGTTCAGTCGGTCAGCGGGGTGACGTGCAAGATTTGTTCGGCGATCCATTGGACCCGGGCCATGGTGATACCGGTTCGCTGTTCGACAGCCAGAGGGTGATCGGTGGGCTCCAGCTCTACGAGTGGTCGACTGCCGACGGGCTACGTGCCGCCCCAGGGGCACGGAGCGGCAACGAAGCGATGCCAGCTGATCGCCGGTCTCGTGTTGTGGCTCCGCTATTCGGCGTGTCGGCGGTAGTTTGGATCCATGTGTGCTGATCACGCGGGGACCCAGCCCGACTATGCGGCGCGCCGGAGCGCGTTGCGGAGTCTGTTGATGGAGAACGAGGTCGACGCCCTGCTGGTCACCGATCTGGTGAACATCAGGTACCTCACCGGTTTCACCGGATCCAACGCCGCACTGCTGGTGCACGCGTGGGAAATGCGCAATGCCGAGGAGCGCACGGTGATCGGCACCGACGGCCGCTACCGCGACCAGGTCGCCCAGCAGGTGCCCGATCTACGCGCCGAGATCGCCCGCGCCACCGCCCGCCGCATCATGGAGCTGGCGGGGGAATGGCAGGTCGGCCGGGTCGGCTTCGAAAGCCACATCGTCACCGTCGACCAGCAGCGCGGGTTCGCCGAGCAGAAGACGGGCCTGGAACTGGTCCCGATCGCCGGGCTGGTCGAACAGTTGCGCATGATCAAGGACGACTACGAGGTGGCCCAGTTGCGCGCCGCCTGCGACGCGGGTGACGCCGGCCTGGCGACGATCCTGGAACGCGGTGCACTGCGTCCCGGCCGCACCGAGCGGCAGGTCGCCAGGGACCTGGAATGGGCCATGTTCGAGCACGGCGCGGAGGCGATTTCCTTCGAGACCATCGTCGCCGCCGGCGCCAACTCCGCCATTCCGCATCACCGCCCGACCGAGGCGGTTCTGAAAACCGGAGATTTCGTCAAGCTCGACTTCGGCGCCGTCGTCGGCGGCTACCACTCCGATATGACGCGCACGTTCGTCCTGGGCGCCCCCAGCGACTGGCAGCGCGAGGTGTATGAGCTGGTCGAGGAGTCACAGCGGGCCGGGCGCAAGGCGCTGCGCCCCGGCGCCGAGGTCGTCGACGTGGACGCCGCCGCGCGCTCGGTCATCGAGGCGGCCGGGCACGGCAAGCTGTTCTCGCACGGTCTCGGGCACGGCGTCGGACTACAGATCCACGAAGCACCGGGAATCATGAAAACCGGAACCGGTACACTTCTCTCCGGCGTGGCGGTGACCGTCGAACCCGGTGTGTACTTTCCCGGCCGCGGCGGGGTCCGGATCGAGGACACGCTCGTGGTGCGCGAAGGGGGCCCGGAGTTGCTCACCAACACCAGCAAAGACCTGACCGTCGTCGAGTGACGCCGGTACGACCTGTGACGAACGAGGAGATCCGAGAACAGTGGCGGACACCAGCGACTTCAAGAACGGCCTTGTGCTGAAGATCGACAACAATCTCCAGCAGATTGTCGAGTTCCAGCACGTCAAGCCGGGTAAGGGCCCCGCCTTCGTGCGGACCAAGCTGAAGAACGTGGTGTCGGGCAAGGTCGTCGACAAGACCTTCAACGCGGGCGTCAAGGTAGAGACCGCCACCGTCGACCGTCGCGACATGACCTACCTGTACCACGACGGCTCGGACTACATCTTCATGGACGGCGAGACCTACGACCAGGTCCACCTGCAGGAGAAGACGGTCGGCAAGGCGGGCGGCTTCCTGATGGAGAACATGGGCGTGCAGATCGCGATGCACGAGGGCGAGGCGCTGTTCATCGAGCTCCCGGTCTCCATCGAGGTCCTGGTCACCCACACCGAGCCGGGCCTGCAGGGCGACCGCTCCAGCGCGGGCACCAAGCCCGCCACCATCGAGACCGGCGCCGAGGTGCAGGTCCCGCTGTTCATCAACCAGGGTGACAAGCTGAAGGTCGACACCCGCGACGGCAGCTACATCAGCCGCGTCAACTCCTGACGCGCGGATAATGTGACTGTGCCTCAGCAGCCGGAAGACAAGAAGTTCAAGAAGCTCGGTACCCGGCACAAGGCCCGGCGCCGCGCGGTCGATCTGCTCTTCGAAGCGGAGGCCCGCGACGTCGACGTCGCCGACCTGCTGTCCGAGCGTGTCGAATTGGCGCGCGGCGATCAGGCGGTCGCCCCGGTGCACGCCTACACCCACACCCTGGTCGAAGGCGTCGCCGACGACCTGGACCGGGTGGACGGCACCATCGAGTCCTACCTGCAGGACTGGACGCTGTCCCGCCTGCCCGCCGTGGATCGCGCTATCCTGCGCATCGCGGTGTGGGAGTTGTTCCACGCCAACGATGTTCCGCCGGTCGTCGCCGTCGACGAGGCCGTGGAACTGGCCAAGGAACTCTCGACCGACGACTCGCCGTCCTTCATCAACGGCGTTCTCGGCCAGGTGGTCCTGGTCGCCCCGCAGGTCCGCGCCGCCGCCGCGGCCACCCGCGCTCCCCGTTCGGAGCCCGAAGCGTAGTTCCCGAAACCCCAACAGCCGCACCCTCTTCGCTGAGTGTGCGGCTGTTTTCGTAGCCGCCGGTGGGTGTACTGGACCCGGCGGTACGGTATCCATCCTGATTCCTCAACCGCACTCGAGGTCAAGGGTGGCCCTATGCGTACGGGTCGGGGGAGGCCAACGCCATATCGGAAAGTTCGGTCAGGACCGCGTCGTTCCATGTCGCGGGCAAGGGCAGCGCCAGCGTCGCGAACACGCGCTTGACCTCGTCCGGCGTCGGTCGCGGACTCAGCGTCAGTTCTTGTTTGACGGCCTGCAGCGGGACCTGCCGGGCCTGCTTCCAACTGACGTCGACTTCCTTCTCCAAGCAGTCGTAGGTGGGGGTGTCTCGATGGACGACGGTGGCCGGAAACCCGGGCCCGCGCTGGGTCAAGATGAGTTTGTCGGCCGCCAGCTCGTAGCGGGCCAGGGTGTAACTCGACGACAGGCGGATCTCGATGGCGAGTCGCGCGTACTGCTGTTGATACCAGCACGCCGCGAGGATGGTCGAGAACAGTTCCCGCTGGGTCCCGTCGGCATCCCACTGATGCACCGGACTCGACGGATCGCTCATCGATTTGTGCAGATCGACGTACCGCGCGCAGAGACTTTCGTTGGTCGGATCGAGGATCTCCAGCTGGAAGGCGAGGGCGCGCTGGTTGGGCCTGGCGATCCGGATGCAGTCCGGCAGGGTCACGGCCCGGACGTAGGTCGCGGTCGCCCCTTTGAATACCCAGGTGCGCGTCTCCAGCCGGGCTTGCGCGAGCAGCCGGCTGCACTCCGCTCCACTGATCACCTGCACGATCTGCCTGCTGTCCAGCCCCGCGACCAGTGCGTCGAGTTTGTCGCGGGTCTCGTCGCGGGCGCTGTCGGTGCGCACTCGATCCCGCAGCAGCACCAGGGCGACGACGGCCAGCGTCGCCATCATGGCGTTCTGCAGGGTCTTCTCCGATGTTTCTCCGATGACGTCGAGCCCCACTACGACCAGGGCGAGCGTCAGGGCTACGAGGACGTCGGCGTACCGGAATGCCCACCGCATGATGCTGGTCATCGAGAGTCCCACCGTCGGATGATCCGGAATTGCTCCGATCTTAGGTTCGCGCGGCAGCGCTCGCAGCGGATAACAGATTCCTGAACCATGCTCGAGACCAACAGGATTCGGGTAGTCGCTACCTCGTGAGTTCGGCGATACCGCGCTGGGTACGGAAGCGGGCACCTATCCTGGTGGAGACACGGGGAGGGTGGTGCATGGCGCGATTCCTGACATGGTTGCGCAACAACGTCGACGGGTTGGTGGCGTTGGTACTCGCCGCCGCCGTGGGCGTGCTCGCGGTCATCGACGTGCTCGAGGCCGACAAGGTGAACGCGGCTGTGCTGTTGGTCCTCGCGCTGCTCGCGACCACGCTGCTGCGGGACCGGCATCTGTCCGCCAAGGCGATGCGTGACGCGTCGTCGGTGCAGATGCTGAACGGGCCCGAGATCGGGCATCAGCACACCCTGGCCCGCCGCGATACCGAGAAGTGGATCTTCAAGGGCGGCACCGGAACCTACGTCCGCGCCGTGACCTTGAAGGAATGTGTGCGCAATGCCCGGCGCGACCAGCGGAGTCTTCGGGTCCGGCTGGAGATTCTCGATCCGACCAACGAACTGCTCTGCAAGACCTACGCGGAGTTCCGCGCATCGGTGGCGCCGGATGCCGTCCGGACCAGAGATCCCTGGACCACCCGGCGCGTGCAACAGGAGTCGTTCGCGACCGTGCTCGCAGCCTGCTGGTACAAGCAGCAGTACAGCCCGCTCGACATCGCGGTCGGGTTCTCGTCGGTGATGACCACCTTCCGCTGGGACCTGTCGACGAGTTGCGTCATCATCACCCAGGACAATCCGAACACCCCGGCCATGATGTTCGAGCGCGACAAGCCCTACTACCGGGATTTCAGCCGCGAACTGGACTCGAGTTTCGATCAGGCCAAGAAGGTGCCGCTGGGCGATGCGCGCGACGTCCAGCTCGATGAGCAACCCACGGTCGAGCAGGTGCGGGCCGTGTTCGACGCGCTGAGACTGCCTTTGCCCGCGTCTTTCGAGGATCGTGACGTAGCCGAGATCGTGCGTCGCGCGTTGAATCCGGAGAACCCATTCTGATGAATCCCTATGCCCGATTACGTAGTTCGATCACTTCCGCTGCGGCTGCCCGGGAGGTGGGGAGCTGGGTGCGGGAATACCTGGGGCCCGTGGCCGCGGGCGACGCGCTGGTGACGGTGGTGCGACATCCGCTGGGGTTCCTGTGTTTCCCGGTGTGGCGGGACGGAGATCTGGGAATCTGCCTGCATGTGTGGGCCGAGGGGATGCGCCGCCGGCCCACGACATCGCTGGTGCACGCGCACAGCTGGGATCTGCTGAGCATCGTGCTGTACGGGGCTGTCGCCAATGACGTGTTCGAGGTGGTCGAGGCGCCCGAGCAGCCGACCCATCGGGTCTTCGAGATCCAGAGCAGCGCCGATGGTGATCTGATCCGCGCCACCTCGCAGGTCGTCGCCTATCGACTGCGCTCGCGTGAAATTTTCCGGGCCGGTGACGCATATACCCTCCCGCACGGTGTATTCCACGTATCAGAGGTCGTCGGTGCGGCCGCGACCGTAGCCTTGGGCGAGTACCGGCACGGCCCGCCGGATCGTTCACTGGGCGGTCTCGCCACCGACGACCACTGGGTGCACCGCATCCCGTGCACCGCGGAGGAAACCCGCCGCGTGGCGCGGACCGTTTTGGACCAGCTGACCCAGCCAGCTCACCTGGAGGAGCAATGGGACCGAGCAACGTCGTGAACTCGCTCCGGGATCTCGTCATGCCACCGGGGATCGCGGTGGACGTGGCGATCACGGCGGCCGAGGAGGCGGGCGAGGCGATCCGCACGGGTCTGGGTGGCGCGCTGGCTATTCGGGCGAAGGGGTCGGCGGGTGACCTGGTCACCGATCTGGATCTCCGCGCTGAAAACATCATCCTGGGTCATCTGCGCCGGGCATTTCCCGACCATCGGATCCTGGCCGAGGAATCGGGCCTGCTGGCCGGGGCGGACGACGCCTGGTGCTGGGTGGTCGATCCGCTCGACGGCACCAACAACATCGCCATCGGCCTGCCGGTGTGCACGGTGGGAATCGCGTTGTGCCACTACGGAACTCCGGTGGTCGGCGTGGTGTACGAACCGCTCACCGGCCACACCTGGTCGGCGGTGCGCGGCCGGGGCGCGAACGGCCCGGACGGGCGACTGTGGCAACCACCTTCCGTGCGTGGCGATTCCGCGCCGGTGCTGGCCTGGTTGCAGGGCTATCCGGTGGGTCGCGCCGATCCGATCGCCCGGGCGATGCGGCTGACGCTGGAAGCGAATTCCCGTCGCCTGATCCAACTCTGGTCACCACTGCTGTGCTGGATCATGCTGGCCCGCGGCGACATCGACGGATTCGTCGGCTACCGTGCGGGCGTGGTCGACCTGCCGGCCGGCGCCCTCATCGCCCGTGAATCCGGCGTCGAGATCACCGATTTCGGCGGTGCGCCGCTCGACGACACCATCGACCCGCTCGGCAGCGAGGTCGACTTCATCGCCGGCAGCCCGCACATGGCCGCCGAACTCGCCAGGTGGGTCAAGGCCGCCGCCGAGGTCGCGGTCACCGGGCTGCGCTAGCTCGTAAGCAGCAGCGCGGCAACAGAACCAGCGGTCGCGAGGATGGCCAGCGCCAGACCGGTGGCAACGAAGCGTCCCATCGGCACGCGCACGTTGTGGGTGCGGCAGAATTCCAGGCACAGCAGGGTCGCCAGCGAAGCCCACGGGGTGACGATCGGCCCGACATTGCTCCCGATCAGCAAGGCCAGCAGCTGGTCGTGATTCGCCGCGGGGACGACGGCCTCGCCCGCGGTGTAGGCGGGCAGGTTATTCGCGACGTTGGACAGGCCCGCGCCCGCCGCGGCGGCCCGATACGCACCCTCGGCGCCGGGGTCGGAGCCGATGAGTAGGTGCATCAGATCGGAGAGCCCGTGCCTGCTCAGCGTCGGGACCACCAGGAACAGGCCGACCACGAACACCAGCAGCTGCCAGGGGAACAGCGAGAGCTTCAGGGCCGAACGGTCGAAAACGGTGAACGCGATCAGGGCGATCAGGGCGGCGATCCCGGCCGCCACGTCGATCCGTTCGCCGACGAACGGGATCGCCACGATAAACAGCAGGCAGGCGCCCGCTGTGGTGTAGAACAGCGCCCGCTCACGCGCGTTCTCCGGCCGCACGGGCTCCGGCGGTACATATCGGTCCGCGTCCCGATGCCCGCGTCGCCAATAGAACACCCACAGGCACAGCATCGTTGCCGCGATCGAAACCAGCTGTGGCGCCCACATTCTCGAGGCGAACTCGGTCGCGTGCAATGCCACGCGCTCGGCGGCGAGCAGGTTCGTCAGATTCGACACCGGCAGCAGCAGACTGGCCGTATTGGCCAGCCACAAGGTGAGCATCGCCAGCGGCAGCGGCGGAATCCGCGCGGGTTTGGCCAGCGCCAGCATCACCGGAGTGAGTAGCACCGCGGTGGTGTCCAGGTTGAGCAGGATCGTGGTCGACGAGGCGAACAGCACGCACAGCCCGAACAGCGCCGGATAGTTGCCTCGCCCGAGAATCGCCAGCCGATGCGCGATGACATCGAAAACCTTTGCCTGCCTGGTGAGTTCGGCCAGCACGATGACCGCGCCGAGGAACAGCAGCAGCGGCCAGATGCGCCGCATGTTCTCGGCCGCCTCGCCCGCCGGCAGTGCCCCGGTGAACACGCACAGCAGGCCCGCTACCAGCAGGCCGATCCGGACCCAGTCCAGAATGGTCAGACCCCAGTAACGGCGTGTCTCGTTACTCGGCGGCGTCTTCGTCGCGGCGGAATCGACCTGTTCGGGCACTCGCCCATGATCGCACCCGGGGAGGGCAATCGACGCGCACTCGACCGGGGTGGTTCGTGGACCCGAAGCCCGCGCCGTCCTCGCCGCTGATTCCGGTGTGTCCCAAGATGATCAAGCAGGCGGGCATACTAGGAGGGTGACGCAGCCCGGCGCCCAGCCCCGTGATTTCTTTATCAGTTACTCTCCGGCAGACGAACGGTGGGCAACCTGGCTGGCTTGGCAATTTGAGGCCGCCGGGTACAGAACGCTGATTCAGGCCTGGGATTTCGTGCCCGGCACCAATTTCATCGACTTCATGGACCGTGGTGTGCGGGACTCGGCGGTGGTGGTGGCGGTGCTGTCGGAGAATTATCTGAATTCCAAAGGCGGCACCCAGGAATGGCAGGCCACCTACCGCACCGAACCCGGAAAATTGCTGCCGATCCGGATCGCCGAATGCGAGCTGAGCGGCTTGCTGGCAACCATCATCTATCTGGATCTGGTCGGTGTGGCCAGCGCCGAGGTGGCGCGCCGGATCGTGTTCGAGCGGGTCGGCCACCTGCTCGCCGGCCGGGCCAAGCCGCAGTCGGCGCCCGGATTCCCGCTCGACGCTGTGCCGGAGCGGCATACCGAGGACGACGCCGTCACCATCGAAAGACCTTGGCACCGGCGCACTCCGGTCTCCGCCCCGGAGTTTCCCGGCGCCGCCACCGTGCCGGGCGACCGGCACGAGGGCGTGTCGGTACTGCATGTGGCGGGCCCCCGTTTCGGCCGCGGCCTGCTGGGGCGCGACGACCCCGCGACCGCCGGTGACTTGCAGGCGCACATCTGGGCGAACGTCACCCAGTTGATCGACCAGGGCGTGCCGAAACCCGACCTGCTGGTGGTCACCGGTGATCTGACCGAATCGGCCCGTCCGAGTCAGGTGGACGAGGCGCTGCGGTTCCTGACCGGCCTGCGGGTCCTGCTCGGTCTGGAGCCGAGCCGCGTCATCGTGGTGCCCGGTAACCACGATGTCTCCAAAGCCGCCTGCCAGGCGTACTTCCTCGACCAAGAGGCGAACGAACGCAAGCCGCAGCCGCCGTACTTCCCGAAAATGAAGCAGTTCGCCCGTCTGTTCAGCGACCTCTATCAGGGTCTGGACCATCTGGTTTTCGACGTCGGGCAGCCCTGGACGCTGTTCCCGATCCCGGAGCTGCGCGTGGTGGTCGCCGGATTGAACTCGACGATGGCGATGACGCACCGGCCGGGCGACGATTACGGCGCGATCGGCACCTCGCAGGCGGCGTGGTTCGCCCAGCAGTTGCGTGAGTTCGAGCGGCTCGGCTGGCTGCGACTCGGTGTGCTGCGGCACGACCCGCTCCCGGGTCCCGCTGCCGCACCGGAGGATCCGACGGTGCTGCGGGACGCCGACGCGCTGTCGCGGCTGCTGGCCGGGCGGCTCAATCTGCTGCTGCACGGCCCCGGTCCGGGCGGGCGACACCTGGATCGGATGGGCGGGGTGCTCCCGGTGCTGCCCGCCGCCGCGCCGGGGCGCGACGAAATCGTGCACATCACCCTGGACGGGCTGGCCCGCTACACCAGCACCGAGGCCCGGCCCGGTGAGCCGTGGGCGAAACTGACCCAGACCTGGGTGCATGCCGCCGCCGCATTGCCGCCGGAAACCCAGCTGGAACTGCCACCCTCCGAAGAGCTCGAAACCGAAGAGCCGGAAGGCGGCGAACCGGAGATCGTCGATCCGCACAGCCGGCTGCTGGAGCGCGTCGCCGAGGTCTGCGAAACCCGCTTCCCCGGCGCGAAAATCCGTCGCGTGCAAGCGGATCCGCCGCACCTGCTGATCGTCCACAAGGAAGGTGATGTGGTCGGCGTGCGGCGCGTGGGCGTACACGTCGGGGACGTGACCCGCCAGGTGGTGGAGGAATTCCTCGCCCAGGACCCGGAATACGGCTCCGATCTCGTCTATCGTGGTGCGCCGCCGTCGCTTTCGCTGCGGGAGGAAGCCGCCAGTCACGGCGTACGGCTGCGCAGCTTCACCGATTTCCAGGGCTTGGTGGACCTGGACCACTATTTGGCCGGGCAGCTCGTGCGCCTGCGCACCGACCGCCGCTACCCGCCGGACTTGTATGTGCCGCAACGCTTCCGGATGCTCGGACACGGCGACGAGCAGGCGCACGAAGACCTCGTCGGCGAACTGCTGCGCGTGGTGTCGGCCGACCACGGCCGATTCGTGTTGCTGCTGGGCGATTTCGGGCGCGGCAAGACCTTCGCGCTGCGGGAACTGGCCCGCCGTATCACCGAAACCCGGCCCGCCCTCATCCCGATCCTGATCGAGCTGCGCGGCCTGGACAAATCGCACACGGTGGACGGCCTGGTCGCCGCGCACCTGGCCAATCACGGCGAGGGCCGCATCGATCTGGACGCGCTGCACTACATGCTGCGCGAGGGCCGGGTGGTGCTGCTGTTCGACGGTTTCGACGAACTCGCCACCCGCATCAGCTACGAATTCGCCGCCCAGCACTTGGAAACACTGCTGGGGGCCGCCGCCGGTAAGGCGAAGATCATCGTGGCCAGCCGCACCCAGCATTTCGAGTCCCGCTTCCAGGTCCTCTCGGCGCTCGGCGAGCGTGTCGGCATGCTGCAGGACCGGCACATCCTGAGCATCGAACCTTTTGGGCACGAACAGATCCGGGCTTTCCTGGTGAACCGGTACGGCGGTGATCTGGCCCGTGCCGACGACCGGATGCGGCGCATCACCGGCATTCAGGACCTGCTCGGCCTGGCCCGCAACCCGCGCATGCTGAGCTTCATCGCCGACCTGGAGGACACCCGGCTGCGGGCGGCGGCCGATACCAAAGGCGCGGTCGGCCCGGCCGGGCTGTATCGCGAAATACTGGATTCCTGGCTCGAATTCGAGGCCCGGCGCACCAGTTCGGTCGCGGGTTCGCAGCCGGGGCTCTCGGTCGGGGAGTTGTGGCTGGCGGTCACCGCTTTCGCGCTGCGCTGCTGGGAATCCGGCGAGCAGTATCTGAGCATGGCCGAATTGGCCACCGTGGCACAGGATCTGGTGGAGATCACCGGGTCCAACCGGATGACCCCGGAGCAGCAGGTGCATGCCATCGGCGCCGGCAGCCTGCTGGTGCGCACCGAGGAGAACCTGTTCGGGTTCATCCACTCCTCGGTGACCGAGTGGCTGGTCGCCAACCACATCGCGGGGCAGTTCGCGGGCGGGACGGCGGCGCCGCCGCAACTGGCCGCGCGCCCGCTGTCCCAGCTGACCATCGACTTCCTCGGTGATCTGGCCGACCATCGGGCCGCGGGCGCCTGGGCGGAGGCGGTGCTCGCGGACTCCGACGCCGGTGAGCATGCCCGCCGTAATGCCTTGCGGGTGAGCACCCGGCTGGCCACGGCGCCGTCGGCGGATCTGCGCGGCGCCATGCTGGCGGGTGCGGATCTGTCCTATCGCCAACTGCGGGGCGTCGATCTCAGTGACGCGGATTTGAGCGGTGCCCGGCTCGTCGGTACCAACCTGGCGGGTGCGGTGTTGCGGGGTGCGCGGCTGGTCGGCGCCCGGCTGGACGACGCGGTGCTGACCGACGCGGACCTCAGCGGCGCGAATCTGACCCGGGCCCGGCTGGCCCGCACCGACCTCACCGGCGTTCGTGCCGTCGGCGCCCGGTGGCATCGCGCCGCCTTGCTGGAAGTGACCGGCGCGCCACTGGATTCGGAGCTGCGCGGTGCGGCGGTGGTGCCCGGTGCGCCGGTGCACACCGAATTCGCGCCCGCCGCGATCGGGGTGCGGCACGGCTTCCACGCCCGGCACGGGCGCTTGCCGCAGCCGGTGGCCTACAGCCCGGACGGCAGCACCCTGGCCATCGGCAGCGAGGACGGCGGTGTGCTGATCTACGACAGCGAGACCGGCCGGCCGCTGCGCACCTTGCAGACCCATCGGGCGCGCACCTTCGCGGTCGGCTACACCGAGCAGGTGCTGGTCACCGGCTCGGGAGACGGCACCGTCGGCATCTGGGACGCCGCCACCGGTGCATTGCGCCGGATCCTGTCCGGCCACGACAACTGGCCGTGGCCGGTGGTGCTGAGCAAGCGCGGCGACGTGCTGGCCACCGGTGACGCCGCGGGCGTGCTGCGGCTGTGGTCGCTGCCCAGTGGTGAGCTGTTGCAGGTTTGCCGGCCGGCGAGTGGCGGAAATGACCTCATCTACAGCATGGATTTCCACAACGGCACCCTCGCCGCCGCCTACCGCGACGGGGTGGTGCGGATCTGGGACATCGAAACCGGCACGGAGGAAGCGACATTCACCGCAGCGGCAGGTTCGGTCTATCGAATCGTCTGCAGCCCCGGCGGAAACCTGCTGGCGACCGGTGCGGCGGACGGCACGGTGTCGCTCTGGGATCCCGACACCTGCTTGCGGGTGCGGGAGCTGACCGGCCACACCGGGCGGGTCTACACCCTCGCCTTCCACCCGAGCCTGCCGATCCTGGCGAGCGGGGACACCGAAGGCGGACTGCGCCTGTGGGACGTCGAAACCGGTGAGCCCCGGCACAACTCGGCCGAACACGCCGGGGCCGCCATCTACTGGCTGAGCTTCGATCCCGCCGGCGAGCAGCTCGCCTCCGGTGACAGCGCCGGCCGAATCTGCCTGCACGACAGCGTGACCGGGGAGCTGCGGCACCGGCTCACCGCGCACACCGGTTCGATCTGGCCCTTCGCCTTCCGCGCCGACGGCCGCCAGCTCGCGGTCACCGACGACCAATTCACCACGCGCCTCTGGGATTCCGAGACCGGGGCCTGCCGTCATGTGCTGACCGGGCACGGCAGACAGGTCACCACCGTGCGTTTCAACTGCGACGGCTCCCTGCTCGCGGCCTGCGGCAACGACGGCGTGGTCCGGCTCTGGGACCCGGTCACCGGCCGCCTGACCCGCCGCTTGCTCGGTAGCGAGGACCGGCTGTTCTCCTATGAGGCAGCCAGATTCAGCTCGGTGGACCCGAACCAGATCGCCATCGCCCGCAACGACGGCCGCCTGAGTCTGTACAACCTGGCCACCGACTCCTACGAACGGCACATCACCGGTCAATCGCCGCCGATCTGGGCCACCACCTACGACCCCACCGGTGAATACGTCGCCACCGCCAACGACGACGACACCGTCACCCTGTGGATTCGCACCACCGGCGCGGTGCACCAGCACTGCGTCGAACACCGCGGGCGGGTGCGGTCCATCGCGTTCAATGCCGAGGGCACGCTCATGGCCACCGGTTGTGACGACAAAGTGGTCCGGCTGTGGGAGGTGAAGTCCGGGCGTTTGCTGCGCGCGCTGCGCGGGCACGAGGACCGGGTGTACGCGGTCGCGTTCCACGGTAACCGGCTCGCCAGCGTCTCCTGGGACACCAAGGTGCGGATCTGGGATGTCGACAGCGGTGACTGCCTGCACGAAATCGGCAGGCACACCGCGCGATTGTGGGCGGCCGCGATCGATGCGAAGACCGGCATCCTGGCCACCGGTGGCGACGATCTGGTGATTCGCTTATGGGACATGGCAACCGGGCGGCACCTGCACACCCTCGAAGGGCACAAGCGCCAGATCTGGTCGCTGGCCTTCGATCCGTCGGGCCGGGTACTGGCCAGCGGGGCCGATGACGGCAATGTCATCGTGTGGTCGATGGGGGAGCGGCCTGAGGATGTGCCCGTCATCCGGGCGTTCCTGCTCGGGCTCCCGGAGAGTTGGGCGGCGGTCGCCCCGGGCGGCCGCTACAAGGCCGACGGGAGTCCGGCGGGCCAGTTCTGGCACGTCATCGGCTTGTCCCGCTTCGATATCGGCGAACTCGACCAGTTCCTGCCGGAAGTGCGCCAGCTACCCCCGGACGAGCCGTTCTGAGAGAACGATCTCTGTTGTTCGCCGACGGCGCCGCGTGGCGGGCGTCCGGTATCGCACGGCCGACGGCGCGTCCGGCGAGATGCACGCGGACCTCACCGTGGCCTGCGACGGACGTGATTCGGTGCTGCGCGCTGCCTCGGGGCTGCCGTCACACAGCTGGCCCACCCCGATGGACGTCTGGTGGTTTCGCCTGCCGCGCAACGACACCGACCCCGCGGGCGCTGTCCCGGTGGTCAGCGCCAACCGCGCCGCCGTCCTGCTCGACCGCGGCGACTACTGGCAGGTCGCCACCCTCATCGCCAAGGGCAGCGACGAGGCGGTCCGCCAGGGCCCGGTCGAGGCGATCGTAGGGAGCATGGCCGAGGCCGTCCCGTGGCTGCGTGACCGCGTCGACGCCCTGCACAGCTGGGACGAGGTGAAACTGCTCGACGTCGAACTCGACCGCCTCGACAAGTGGTACACCGGCGGCCTGCTCTGCCTCGGCGATGCCGCCCACGCGATGTCGCCGGTCGGCGGCGTCGGCATCAACCTCGCCGTCCAGGACGCCGTCGCAGCCGCCCGCATCCTCGCCGAACCGCTCGCCGAAGGCCGGGTCTCCACCGCCGACCTGGCCCAGGTCCAACGCCGCCGCACCCTCCCTACCGCGGTAACCCAAGGGCTGCAACGCTTCCTGCACGCCCGCGCCATCGCCCCCGCCCTGGCCGGCCGCATCGACATCGCCGGCGCCGACCAAGCCCCACTCCCGGTTCGCGTCTTCCGTCGCATCCCGATTATCCGCAGCGTCCCCCCATACCTCCTCGCCCGCGGCATCCGCCCCGAACACGCCCCGGTCTTCGCCCGCCGCTATCCCTAGCGGAACACGCTGACCGGAAGCCGCTAGCACGTATGTTCGATTTGGCGTACATTCGGGGCCATGTCGTCGCCGCTGCAGGGATCGCTGCTGGATGGGTTCGGTGTGGTCGAGGTGGGTGGGCTCGGCCGGATCCGGCGTACCGAGCTGGCGCATGGGGCGTGGGTGGATGTGCTGCCCGGGTGGGTGAGCGGGGCGGACGAGCTGTTCGAGCGGCTGGTCGGGGCGGTGCCTTGGCAGGCGGAGCGGCGGCCGATGTATGACCGGGTCGTGGATGTGCCGCGGCTGTTGCGGTTCTACGGCGAGGGGGAGGAGTTGCCGGATCCGGTGCTGGGTGCGGCGCGGGATGCGTTGAGTGCGCACTATCGGGCCGAGTTGGGGGAGCCGTTCCGGACCGCCGGGATGTGTTACTACCGCGACGGGCGCGACAGCGTGGCCTGGCATGGGGACACCTTCGGGCGCGGTGCGACGGACGACACCATGGTCGCGATCGTGTCGGTAGGCGCGCCGCGGGCGTTGCTGTTGCGTCCGCGCGGCGGCGGCGAGGCGCTTCGGTACCAGGTGGGGCATGGGGACCTGCTGGTGATGGGTGGGTCGTGTCAGCGCACCTGGGAGCACGCGGTGCCGAAGACCCGGAAGCTCGCCGGGCCGCGCATCAGCATTCAGTTCCGTCCGCGCGGAGTTCGGTAGCTGTGACGGAGCAGACTCCGCCGCCGCATTGACCTAAACATAGGTTCAGGTATAAAGCTGTTGTCCATGAGCGCAACAACTTTCGAAGCCCCCACTGTCAATGACACCACCGTCGATCACGCCACGGACATCGCGGCGATCGAGCAGATCATCCGGGACACCGAGACCGCCTACAACACCAACGACGCCGAACTGCTGACCAGCCCGTTCACCGCCAACGCGGCAGTGGTCAACGCTGTCGGCATGCTGATGACGGGACGCGACACCCTCCTCGAAGCCAATCGCGCCGGGCTGGCCGGGTTCCTGAAGAACCAGTACGCGCGCTACGACGTTCAAGACATCACCTTCCTCCGCCCCGATGTGGCCATCGCCCACAAGGTCGCTCGCGCCACCACCGCCGAGGGCGAGCTGATCGACAAGGATCCCGCGATGATCGCCCTCTACGTGCTGGTCAAGGAGAACGGCAAGTGGTGGACCGCCGCGCGCCAGAACACCCTGGTGCCCAAGGCGGAGTGAAAGGCGCCGGGAATACCCCTCGGCAGCCGTGAGTTCCCTCTTCTCGTCAGCTGAATCGTGAGGGAGTGGTGCAGATGGGTACGTCGTTCTTGCTCGGTGGCGAGCTGAAGGTGAACCGGATCGGTTACGGCGCAATGCGATTGGCGGCCGCGCCGGAACCGGGGTTCGAGGCGGGCACGGGGCACATCTGGCGGGCGCCGGTGGATCGCGAGGCAGCCAAGGCGGTGCTGCGCACGGCCGTCGAATCCGGGGTGAATCTGATCGACACCGCGGATTCGTACGCGCTCGGCGAGAACGAGGAACTGGTCGCCGAGGCGCTGCACCCGTACCGGGACGACGTGGTGATCGCCACCAAGATCGGCGTAGCCCGGCCGTCGCCGACGGAATGGGTGCCCGTCGGACACCCGGCGTATCTGCGGCAGCAGGCCGAATTGAGTTTGCGGCGGCTGAAACTCGATCGGATCGACCTGCTGCAACTGCATCGCGTCGACCCGGCCGTGCCGCTGGCCGATCAGATCGGCGCGCTGCACCAGCTGCGCCAGGAAGGCAAGGTTCGCCACATCGGCCTGTCCGAGGTGACGGTGGACCAGCTGCGCGAAGCCGATCAGATCACCCCGATCGCCAGCGTGCAGAACATGTACAACCTGGCCAACCGCGGGCACGAGGCAGTCGTGGAGTACGCCGCCGCCCACGACATCGCGTTCATTCCGTTCTTCCCGGTCGCCGGCGGTGAGCACGCGGGCCCGGACGGTCCGGTGGCTGCCGTCGCGAAGGAGATCGGCGCGACGCCCGCGCAGACCGCGCTTGCCTGGCTGCTGCGCAAATCGCCTACCGTGCTGCCGATTCCGGGCACGACCTCACTGGAGCACCTGGCCGAGAACATCGCGGCGAGTGCGGTGCAGCTGTCGGACGAGCAGTTCGAGCGGCTGTCGGCGATCGCGAGCGCCTGAACTCGAGGCCGGCGTGCCCGCGGCAACGGATCAGTCTGTGGCGGTGCGCTTTTCGTCGCGGGTGGGGTAGCGCCGGCGACGGACGGTCGCGCCGTGCGCCCAGATGTGGGGTTCGATCCCGTGCGGTGATTGTGCACCGGAACGGCTGAGCACCTCGGTGCGGGCCTGGCGAGCGATGTTCACCTTGCGCCGGTACTGGCGGAAGATCTGGACCTCGCCGTCGGCCTGCTCGTCCAAGTACAGGTAATCCATGTCGTAATGCACATGCGAGCCCAGGGTCGCGAGACTGGTTGCCCAGCCGCGCATTTGGCTGGACGAGCCGAAGATCGCGAGCATCCCGCCGACCCGCTCGATCCGGGCCCAGCCGGTTGGCGGCTGCCAGCGGTAGGCGTTCCAGGCTTCCGGCCGGGACCGCCAGGCGTCCACCTTCGCCACCGCTGGTCGCAGGCCGAAGGTCTGGAACCGCACGGTGCCCTGCGACTTGTCCCGCAGCGGCAGTCGCCGGCGTAGGGCGGTCGCGGCGGCCTGGGTGAACACCGTCAGGTCCGAGGGGACCAGCACGATGGGATCCGACGGCGCGGCGTCGAACGGGTTCGGATCCAGATGCGCCGGATCGATCACCACCAGCGTGCCGGGCCGCCGCTGATACGACAGACCCCACAGCAGCCGGGCCAGCGCCCGGGACCCACGCCAATCCGAGAGCACATGCCAGGTCTCGTGAAAACGGTTGGTGGCGAAGCGGAAATCGCTGCCGGGGCGCAGCGTGAGCACGGTGTAGACACGACCGTCCAGCACCATGGTGCGGCGGTGCAATTTCAGCATGTCGTCGGTGGCCGAGGCTGGGCGCGGCCGTTTGTTCTGCGCGGCCACGTTTACCTCCGGTTCTGCCTCGCGTGGATTCCAGGACACCACGGGCTATCTCGATCGGCAACGCATTTTCCCGGGAGGAGTGCGCGAGAACACGGGGGAGCGGGGAGAATACATAGCGCGCGAACGGCGGTGTCCCAGTTAGATTGTGCTTATGAGCAATCCTGGGGCGGGGGTCTTGGCCGTGATGCCGCTGCACACGATCAGCGAGGTATACGGCGAGTCCGGGCTGCGTGAACGATTACTGCTGGAAATCGCCGAACATCCCGATGTCGAACGGCTCACCGAAGCTCTGGAACTGGCCTCGGAGCTGCACGAGTCCGATCGATACGGCCGCGAGCCGTACATCAATCATCTACTGCGCGTGGCGATTCGGATCATCAGCCACTACGAGGTCCGGGAATCCGATGTGGTGGTCGCGGGCCTGCTGCACGACTCCGTCGAAGACCACCCCCGGGAACTGGCGGGTGAGTTCGCGGGCGAGCCCACCGACGCGGCACTGGGCGAACTCGCGCGGCGATTCGGCCTTCGGGTCGCCGATATCGTTGCCGCCGTGACCAATCCGGCACCCGACCCGCGTCAGGACCGGCACGAACAATACCGCGAGCATGTCGCCGCCAATCTCGATCGCGCACCCTGGGCCCGCGTCGTGAAACTCTCCGATTTCACCGACAACGGCGTCGGCATTCTCTATTCCACCGGCCCGCACATGCGCAAACTCGCCAGCAAATACCGTCCGCTCACCGACGTGTACCGGGACCTGGTCACACGCGCGGACACGCCGCTGGCCGAGCATGTCAAACAGCACATCCTCGACCAGCTCGACCGCGCCGACGAGCGTTTCGAAGCTATCCTCGCCCGGGAATGACGCCTGTCGGCCCCGCGCCGGGCATAGGCTCGGAGGATGGCGATCAAGAACACAGTCGAACGTCTCTTCGTGGGCCTCAACGCTCTCGTGTACCGGGTCAGCGGCGGCAAAGTGCTCGGCAAGATCCAGGGCGCACCAGTGCTGTTGCTCACCACGGTCGGTCGCAAAACCGGCAAGTCCCGTACCTCCCCGCTGCTGTATCTGCGGGACGGTGAGCGTTACGTCATCGTCGGCTCGCACGCGGGCCACGAGAGCGACCCGGCGTGGGTGTACAACCTGCGGGCCAAGCCCGAGGCCGAGATCGAAATCGGCAAGGAGAAGATTCCGGTCGCGGCCGTCGAACTGCTCGCCGCCGAGAGCGCGGCCCTGTGGCCGCGGCTGGACGCGATGTACGCCGGGTATGCCGACTACCGGACCAAGACCGATCGCACCTTCCCGGTCTTCGCGCTCACCCGGCGCTGACATCCTCGCCCAGGAACCCGCCGGACTGGTGCTGCCACAGCTTCGCGTAAACCCCTTTCGCGCGTAGCAGATCCGCGTGCGTCCCCTGCTCGACGATCGTCCCGCGGTCGAGCACGACCAGTTGATCCATGCTCGCCACCGTGCTCAAACGGTGCGCCACCACCAGCGCGGTGCGACCCGCCATGAGTTCCCAGAGGGCTTGCTGCACCAGCAGTTCACCTTCGGAATCCAAAGCGCTGGTGGCTTCGTCGAGCACCAGGATCGGCGCGTCGCGCAGGATGGCGCGGGCCAGCGCGACCCGTTGGCGCTGGCCGCCGGACAGTTTCACCCCGCGCTCGCCGACCAGTGTTTCCAGCCCCTCCGGCAGGGCATCGGCGAACTCGGTGACGTGGGCCGCCTTCGCCGCGCCCTGCACCTCCTCGTCGGTGGCGTCCGGGCGGGCGAAGCGGATGTTCTCGCGCAGGGTGCGGTGGAACATGGCCGGTTCCTGTGGCACGTAGGCCAGCATGCCGCGCAGGTCGGCCTGCTTCAGGCGGGAAATGTCCTGGCCGCCGATGCGGATCGCGCCGCCTTGGATATCGGTCATGCGCAGCAGTAGCTGGGTGATGGTGGTCTTGCCGCCGCCGGAGCGGCCGACCAGGCCCACCCGGGTGCCCGCGGGCACGTCCAGATCCAAGCCGGTGAAAAGCGGCCGCGCACCCGGATAAGCGAAGTCGACCTTTTCGAAACGCACCCCGAAATCCTTGGGGCACAGGGGTTCCGGATCCGGTACTTCCGCTATCGCGGGTGGGGTCAGCAACAGCGTGGTGAATTGGGCGGCTTCGGTGATCGCGCTTTCCAGCCGGCGATAGATCTGGTTGAACCGGAACATGATTCCGGACGCATTCCAGAAATAGGTGAACACCACGATGACCACCTCGACGCCGGCGCCGTTGCTGACCAGCCGCAACGCCAGCAGCAATCCGAGCACATTGGTGAGCACGAACAGCGGACCCACCACGATATCGATCCGCAGATTCCCGTAATCCCAGGAGAGCAGTGCTGTTCGCCGCTGGTCCGCCACCCGTCGGCGGTGCTCGGCCGCCTCCTGACGTTCGGCGGCGAACGCGCGCACGGAATGCATATTCGAAACACTGTCGGCCACATGCCCGGCCACCCGGGCGATGGCGCGTTCCCGCGCGTCCACCAATTTCTGACGGCGTCGTATGAGGGGAGCGATCAGCAGGCCGGTGAGCAGCAGTAACCCGAACAGGACGAACACCAGCAATGGGTCGTAGCGCCACAGGACGAACGCGGCGAACCCGACCGGCACCACGAACGCACACACTTCGAATACCAGCGTGTCGATGAACTCCTCGAAGCGCGAAGCGAAACTCAGTGCGCGTTTGGTGAGCGATCCGGCGAAATTGTCGTGAAAGAACGCGGCGTCTTGAACCAGCAATTCGTCCATCGCCGTCACATACAAACTCTCGATCCCGTATGCGCCGGCCCGATTCAGGCAATGCAGCCCGATCCGCCAGCACAGCTCCGAACAGGTCAGCAACCCGGCAACGCCCAGGATGTAGGGCGCGACCGCTCCCGCTTCGACGCCCTCGTCGGCAATCCGCCCGACCATCCCCGCCACCACCAGCGGCACGAGATACGACTGACAGATATTGCCCACCGCGGGAGTCAACATCGCCGGCACCGTAAACCGCGGCCGCCGACCCAATTCTCTTCCGTAGTAACGAAGTGCGAGCGTGACAGCAGTTCTGCGGGCGACCATGCGCCTCCTTCTCGAATCGCGTTCGAGCAAAGGGGATGGAATTGCCATGGTGCCCGCCGCCGGGCGATCCGGCCAGTGATTATCGGCGGGTCGGCGGAAGTGCGGTGCTGTCGCCCTATTGATCGAGATCGATACGGACGGTGAGCATGTCGGTGCCGACCAGACGAACCACGGTGCTGTTGTAGCGGGGCAGCGTCCGCAGCCGCGCATGACAGTCGTCGTCGGGCAGCAGGTGCGCGGTGCCGGTGTACCAGCGGCCACGATCGCGCACCCGAACCCGATTGTCCGCCTTGATATTCCGAACGTACTGCGAGCGTTCCCCGTATTCCGACACCAGCCAGAACTCGTTCCCCATCTTGCGCCCGCCGATCGGAGTGATCCGCGGCTCCTTACTCACCCGCCCCACCGTCTCCAGCAACTGCTGCACCGGCGCCCTGCGGATCAGGGGATTGAAGACCCGCCGCTGCAATGTCGTCACGACCCGATGCTGAATGTCATCCCTGCTCGGCATAGCTCGACGCTAGCACCCGGTTCCGTCGGCTCGCTGTGACAACCAATCACTGTGAACCAGTGCGATATCGACAACGGATGGATGAATCAGGGTGTGCGGAGCACGGATTCGACCAGTTCACGGACGGCGGTGAGGAGGCGGTCGGCGGCGCCGGTGCGGACCATGTGCGGGACGAGTTCGCCGCCGAGTGGGGCGAGTAGTAGTGCGCCGACGGTTTCGGCGTCCAGGTCGGGGCGGGCTTCGCGGAGCAGTGCCGTGATGTGGGCGGCCCAGAAGCTGTGGAACTCCTCGCGCTGGGGGTGGGGCGGCACCGCGTGATAGGCGACGACGAGTTCGATGTTGTCGATGACCAGGCGAGTCATCGCGTCGAAATAGGCGAGTAAGCGTTCCCTGGCGGGAGCGCCGGGGCCGAGGGGCGGCGGACCGCTGGTTACCGCGCTCATCAGAGCGCGCGCCGGTTCGCCGACCAGTTCGTGCAGCAGCCCGGCGCGACTACCGAATCGGTGAAAGATGGTGCCTTTTCCGACGCCCGCCGCCGCGGCGACCCGATCCATGGTGACGGCTTCGGCTCCGTGCTCCGCGAGCAGGGCCTTGGTGGCGTCGAGAATCGCGCGCCGGTTGCGCGCGGCATCGGCCCGTTCCCTGGGTTGCCCGTCGGACATCGCACCCGCTTCCTTCAACAGCATTGAGCCACAAGAGCATTGACAAAGTTGACCGACAGTCCATAACGTCGGAGTCAATTGGACCGCTAGTCAACTTATGGAGTTATCGATGAAGGCAATCGTAATGACGGGCGTCGGCGGGCCCGAGGTGCTGGTCCCTCGGGAAGTGCCCGAGCCTCGGCCTGGTGCGGGCGACGTGGTGATCCGCGCCGCGGCGATCCCGGTGTTGTTCGCGGAGACGAGGCTGCGCTCGGGTGAATACCCGCTGCCGGTCGAGCCGCCGTTTTTGTTCGGATTTCAAGCCGTAGGGACGGTCACCGAGGTCGGCGCGGACGTGGACGCGGGCCTGATCGGTCAGCGCGTCGCGATGGCCACCATGGGCTTCGGCGCATACGCCGAATACGTTTGCGCCCCAGCCACTTCCGTGACTCCGTTGCCGGACGGTTTGTCCGCGACCGACGCGGCCGCCGTTCTGATGGGCGGCTCGGTGGCACTGACCTTGCTCGACACCGCCCGCCTGACCGGATCGGAAACGGTACTGATCGAAGCCGCCGCCACCGGTGTCGGCGCCGCCCTGACTCAGCTCGCCAAGAACAGCGGCGCCGCCCGCATCATTGCCACCGCCGGCGGCCCGGCCAAAATCGCCCACGCCCGGAAACTCGGCGCCGACGAGGTAATCGACCACACCGACCCGTCCTGGCCCACCCACCTCCACGAAACCCTCACAAGCACAACCCTGGACGTCGTCTTCGACTCGATCGGCGGCCCCACCGCCGCAGCCCTCCTCGACACCGTGACCCCACTACACGGCCGCATCCTCAGCTACGGATTCCTCTCCGGCACCCCCGCCCAGATCTCCGCCGCCGACCTGATCCCCCGCGGCCTCACCCTCACCGGCTGCGCCGGCCCCCACTGGCTCACCCGCGTCGCCCAATCCCGCCCCGCCGCCCTCAACCTAGCCGCCGCCGGAACCCTGATTCCCCAAATCGATTCGATCCTCCCCCTCGACGAAGCCGCCACCGCCCACCACCTCCTGGAGTCCCGAACCCCCCTCGGCACCGTCATCCTTACCCCCACCCAAGCCTGAGCGGTTGTATCCAACACCCCAACCACGCGTGACGCAGCGCCCCCCGAACCCCTGATCGCGCGTGAAGGCCACCCTCAAACCTCAGTCACGCTTGACGCGGCCGCCCTCTCAAAGTCCAGTCACGCGTGACGCGGCCGCCCTCAAACCCCCTGTCACGCATGACGGGCCGTCTTCAAAGTCCAGTTTGCGCGTGACGCGGCTGCCCCCAAACCCTGTTACGCGTGACGCGGCAAACCCCCGGTCAGGCGTGACGCGGCTGCCCCCAACTCCCGGCCACGTTTGAAGGAGCCGCACTCAGTAGCGGTCGGGATTGCCTTCGGGCCGGTCGGCGGTTGCGGCGACCGCGTCCGGGGCGCACTCACCGCGCCCCAACTGCTCGCATCCCGCGCAGCCGTGAACCGCGTCTCAGGCTTCACAGCACGTGTTGATGCTTCACAGCACCTCCAACCGGCTGCAGGTGCTGTGAAGCATCAAGCGGGGTTGTGAAGCTTGAGTGGGGGACTGAAGGAGGAGATATTCAGAACTGGGGGGTTTATCCACATTTGGGGGTGGGGGTGGGTGACAGGGGTTTTGGTGGTCATGCTGCGGGGATGGGTGTGCAGCGGCCGATTTCGCGGCGGGATGCGTTGGAGGCGGGGATGTCGGATGTTGAGTTGCGGCGGCTCTGTCGGAGTGGGGAATGGCGGCGGGTGCGGAGGGGGCAGTATTTGGGGTCGTCGGGTGGGGATTTGGATGGTGTGGGGCGGCATTTGGTGTTGGTGCTGGCGGCGTTCGGTGGGGTGTCGGATTGTGCTGTGGCGAGCCACTGTTCGGCTGTGGTGCTGCATGGGATGGACTGTTGGGGGGTAACGATGGGGCGGGTGCATTTGACGCGGGATCGGCCCAACGGTGCTCGGGTGGGTAGGAGGACGGTTGTGCATTCGGCGCGGTTGGCGGCGGATGAGATCACTGTGGTCGATGACATCCAGGTGACCACACCAGCGCGGACGGTGGTCGACATGGCGCGGTCGGTGGATTTCGAGCAGGCGGTGGTTATTGGGGATTCAGCCTTGCGGAAGGGCCTGACCACGGCGGATGAGCTGCGTCGTCATTTGGGGCGAGCTCCGCATCGGCCGGGTTCGCGCAAGGCGGCCAAGGTGATCGAGTTTCTCGACGGCCGCAGTGAGAGTGTCGCGGAGTCGCGCTGTCGGGTGGCGTTCCGGCGTGCGGGACTGCCGGACCCAGAGCCGCAGGCCCAGGTTTGTACAGATGATGGTGCCTGCGTCGGTCGCGTCGATTTCTTGTTCGCCGAGCTCGGTGTCATCGTCGAGTTCGACGGAAAGGTGAAGTATCAGAGCGAATTACGGGGTAGGCGCACGGCCGAGCAGGTCGTGATCGCCGAGAAGATCCGTGAGGATCAATTGCGTGCGCTCGGCTGGCTTGTGGTTCGACTGACTTGGGCTGATCTCGAGGATCCGGTAGAGCTGGTCCGGCGGATCCGCGCGGCCGCGGCGATCGCTGCGCGCGTCCGGCGCGGTGGTTACTGGACTACGACACCGAAGTGAGCCGCGCATCGAGTCGGCAGGAGGGGTGCCGGTTGCGAGGTTCGCAGAGGAGCTTGCTGCGTCACACCGTCGGCTGACGGGCCGCGGAAGGAGAAGGAGGCGGGGCGGCCGCGGGCGGGTTGGCGCCCGCGGCCGCCGGCCCGGATCAGAAGATGCCGGGGTCGGGGTTGTAGGCGAAAAAGCTGAAGAACAGTGCCAAGAAGTCCATTTCATCCCATCCTGCGTGTGAACGACGCGCAATGTTAGCGCGCTGGTTGGGCAAACGGAGGTGGAATCTCGGTGACCGGATGGTTGTGGGCCGCAAGGGAACTCGGGGGAGGGGTTGCGGGGTGCGGAGCTAGCGCGGAGCAAGCGGGGGCGGGGGACGGGCGGGGAGCGGTGCGTGGCCGGGCTCACAGGGGCGCGCGTGGCCCGGCTCACAAGGGATATGCCTGGTGGAAGCACGGATTGGGGCGCTGTTAGGCTGCTAGCCGTAAGACATCCTTTAACGGACCGTTCAGTGAGGCGGGGAAGGAGGTCGGCATGGCTGTGCCTGGAGATCGGGCGGCCAAGTCCGGCGAGCAATCGCAGAGGCATACCCCGGAGTGGGTGGCAGCGGGGCGTGAGCTGCTGTCGCCATCCGATGTCAGTCGGACCATCGCGCGTATCGCGCACCAAATCATCGAGAAGACCGCCCTGGATTCGGACGATCCCACCGCGCCGCGTGTGGTGCTGATCGGTATCCCGACCCGCGGCACCACCCTGGCCGCGCGGCTGACGGAGAAGATCGAGGAATTCTCCGGTGTCCGCCCGGCGCTCGGTTCCCTCGACATCACCCTTTACCGCGACGACTTGCGGACCCGTCCGCATCGCCCGCTGGAGCGCACCTCGGTGCCCGAGGGCGGTATCGAGGACGCGCTGGTGGTCCTCGTCGACGACGTACTGTTCTCCGGCCGCACCGTGCGCTCCGCCCTGGACGGGCTACGCGACCTCGGTCGCCCCCGCTCCGTGCAGCTGGCGGTGCTGATCGACCGCGGCCACCGCGAACTCCCGATCCGCGCGGACTTCGTGGGTAAGAACGTCCCCACCTCCCGCTCGGAAGACATTTCCGTACTGCTCGCCGAACACGACGGCCGCGACGGCGTCTACCTGCATCAGGAGGACGAGGCGTGAGGCATCTGCTCAGCGTCACAAATCTGAACCGGGCCGCCGCCGTCGAAATGCTCGACGAAGCCGAACGTTTCGAGCAGGCACTGCTGGGCCGCGAGGTGCACAAGCTGCCGACGCTGCGCGGCCGCACCGTGATGACGGTCTTCTACGAGAACTCCACCCGCACCCGCGTCTCCTTCGAGGTCGCCGGCAAGTGGATGAGCGCGGATGTCATCAATGTCAGTGCCAGCTCCTCCTCGGTCTCCAAGGGCGAATCGCTGCGCGACACCGCGCTCACCCTGCACGCGGCCGGCGCGGACGCGCTGATCGTCCGGCACCCGGCCTCGGGCGCCGCGCATCAGATCGCCCGCTGGATGGATGCCTGGGCCGGCCAGGAAAACCGGCAGGGCCCGGCGATCATCAACGCCGGCGACGGCACGCACGAGCACCCGACCCAGGCCCTGCTGGACGCGCTCACCTTGCGCCAGCGCCTCGGCGATATCGAGGGCAAGCGGGTCGTCATCGTCGGTGACATCCTGCACAGCCGGGTCGCCCGCTCGAATGTCTTCCTGCTCGCCACCCTCGGCGCCGACGTCACGCTCGTCGCGCCGCGCACCCTGCTGCCGATCGGCGTCGAATCCTGGCCCTGCCGCGTCGCGAACTCCCTGGACGCGGAACTGCCCGGCGCCGACGCGGTGATGATGCTGCGCGTCCAGCAGGAGCGGATGAACGGCGGCTTCTTCCCGTCGCCGCGGGAGTACGCGGTCAACTACGGACTCAGCGAACGCCGGATGGCGCTGCTCGACGACCACACCGTGGTCCTGCACCCCGGCCCGATGCTGCGCGGCATGGAAATCGCTCCCGCCGTTGCGGATTCGGAGCGGGCCGCGATTCTGCAGCAGGTCACCAACGGTGTGCACATGCGCATGGCGGTGCTGTTCCGCCTGCTGGTCGGCACCCAGGAGGCAGTCGCATGACACAGAAAGGTGGTGCCGTGGAACTGGTGATCAAGGGCGCCCGCCCCTATGGCGAGGGCGACCCGGTCGACGTGCTGATCCGGGACGGCGTGATCGCCGAGATCGGCACCGACCTCACAGCTGACGAGGTGATCGACGCCCAGGGCCAGATCCTGCTCCCGGGCTTCGTCGACCTGCACACGCATCTGCGCGAACCCGGCCGCGAGGACACCGAAACCATCGAATCCGGTTCCTCCGCAGCCGCTCTCGGCGGTTACACCGCGGTCTTCGCGATGGCCAACACCAACCCGGTCGCCGACTCCCACGTCGTCACCGACCATGTGTGGCGTCGCGGCCAGGAAGTGGGCCTGGTCGACGTCTACCCGGTCGGCGCGGTCACGGTCGGCCTCAAAGGCAAGCAGCTCGCCGAAATGGGCACCATGGCAGCGGGTGTGGGTCAGGTCCGGATGTTCTCCGACGACGGCCACTGCGTCTACGACCCGCTGATCATGCGCCGCGCCCTGGAGTACGCGACCTCCCTGGGCGTGCTCATCGCCCAGCACGCGGAGGAGCCCCGCCTCACCGAAGGCGCTGTGGCACACGAGGGCCCGAATGCCGCCAGGCTGGGCCTGGCGGGCTGGCCGCGCGCCGCCGAGGAAGCCATCGTGGCCCGCGACGCCCTGCTCGCCCGCGACGCGAAGGCCCGCGTGCACATCTGCCACGCCTCCACTGCGGGCACCGTGGAACTGGTGAAATGGGCCAAGGCCCAGGGCATTTCGATCACCGCCGAGGTCACCCCGCACCACCTGCTGCTGGACGACTCGCGCCTGGAAACCTACGACGCGGTCAACCGGGTCAACCCGCCGCTGCGCGAGGCCTCCGACGTCGCCGCGCTGCGCCAGGCCCTGGCCGACGGTGTCCTCGACTGTGTCGCCACCGACCACGCCCCGCACGCCGAACAGGACAAGTGCTGCGAGTTCTCCGCGGCCCGCCCCGGCATGCTCGGCCTGGAAACGGCGCTGTCGATCATCGTGCAGACCATGGTCGAGCCGGGCCTGCTGGACTGGCGCGGCGTCGCCCGGGTGATGAGCGAGAAGCCCGCCGCGATCGTCGGATTGGACGAGCACGGCCGCCCGATCGAGGTCGGCGAGCCCGCCAACCTCACCCTGGTCGACCCGGACGCGTCCTGGACCGTGCGGGCCCAGGAACTCGCCAGCATCTCGAACAACACACCGTTCGAGGAGATGACGTTCCCGGCGAAGGTGACGGCGACGATGCTGCGCGGCCGGGTCACCGCTCGCGATGGGAAGGCAGTGCTCTAAATGGAGAGAACGCTGTGGGCTGTCGGTTGCTTCGCGCTGTGCGCGCTGGCGCTGTGGCTGATGTATCGGGGCTGGCAGAACCGGGCGGCCCGCCAGGCCGAACGGATCGGTGAACTGCCGCAGGTCCCTGCCGATCTGGGCGCGCAGGTGCTGGAACCGACCACGGGCCTCTACCTGGGCAGCACCTTCGCGCCCAGCTGGCAGGACCGGATCGCGGTCGGGGACTTGGGTTTCCGCGCTACCGCGGAATTGACCCGGTTCGAAAAGGGAATCCTGCTCGAACGCGACGGCGCCACGGTGCTCTGGATTCCGCAGGAGTCCATCAGCACCGTGCGGACCGAGCGCGGTCACGCGGGCAAGGTAATGACAGAAGATGGTGTGCTGGTAATTCGCTGGACACTGCCGACCGGAACCGAGATAGATACCGGTTTCCGAGGTGACGACAAGACGGTGTATCCGGCCTGGGCCAGGACTTTGACGGGAGACGACGAGTGACGAAACAAGAACAAGCCGCTCTCGTGCTGGAGGACGGCCGCGTGTTCCGCGGCTCGGCCTACGGCGCGCTGGGTGAAACCCTGGGCGAGGCGGTGTTCTGCACCGCGATGACCGGCTACCAGGAGACCTTGACCGACCCCAGCTACCACCGCCAGATCGTGGTGGCCGCGGCCCCGCAGATCGGCAACACCGGCTGGAACGACGAGGACGACGAGTCCAGCAAGATCTGGGTCGCCGGTTATGTCGTGCGCGACCCCGCGCGCCGCGCCTCCAACTGGCGCGCCACCACGACACTGCCCGAGGAGATGCAGCGCCAGAACGTGGTCGGCATCGCGGGCGTCGACACCCGCGCCCTGGTCCGCCACCTGCGCACCCGCGGCTCGATGAAGGCGGGCATCTTCTCCGGGCCCGCGCTGGCCGACGCCGAGCAGTTGCTGTCGCGCGTCACCAACCAGCCCTCGATGCTCGGCGCGGACCTGGCCGACGAGGTCAGCACGAACGAGATCTACACCATCGACCCGGTCGGTGACGCCCGCTTCACCGTCGTCGCCGTCGACCTGGGCATCAAGACCAACACCCCGCGCATGTTCGCCGAGCGCGGCATGCGGGTGCACGTGGTCCCGTCCAACGCCACCCTGGACCAGATCAAGGAACTGAACCCGGACGGCGTCTTCCTGTCCAACGGCCCGGGCGACCCGGCCACCCAGGACGGCGCGGTCGCGCTGACCCAGGGCATCCTCTCCGAGGGCCTGCCGCTGTTCGGTATCTGCTTCGGCAACCAGATCCTGGGCCGGGCACTGGGCCGCAACACCTACAAGATGAAGTTCGGCCACCGCGGCATCAACATCCCGGTCGTCGAGCACAGCACCGGCCGCATCTCCATCACCGCGCAGAACCACGGTTTCGCGCTGGAGGGCGAGCGGGGCGAGGTCTTCGACACCCCGTTCGGCAAGGCCCAGGTCAGCCACATCTGCGCCAACGACGGCACCGTCGAGGGCGTGCAGCTGGTCGACGGCCGCGCGTTCTCGGTGCAGTACCACCCGGAGGCCGCCGCCGGCCCCCACGACGCCGCTTATCTCTTCGACCGTTTCGCCGGTCTCATGGAAGGAGCCTGATGCCTCGCCGCGAGGATCTGAAGCACATCCTGGTGATCGGCTCGGGCCCGATCGTCATCGGCCAGGCCTGCGAGTTCGACTACTCCGGCACCCAGGCGTGCCGCGTGCTCAAGGCCGAGGGCTTGCGCGTCTCGCTGGTCAACTCGAACCCGGCGACGATCATGACCGACCCGGAGTTCGCGGACTCGACCTACGTCGAGCCGATCACCTGGGAGTTCGTCGAGAAGGTCATCGCCAAGGAGCAGCCGGACGCGATTCTGGCCACCCTGGGCGGCCAGACCGCGCTGAACTGCGCGGTCGACCTGCACGAGAACGGCATCCTGGAGAAGTACAACGTCGAGCTGATCGGCGCCGACTTCGAAGCCATCCAGCGTGGTGAGGACCGGCAGAAGTTCAAGGACATCGTCGCCAAGGTCGGCGGCGAGTCCGCGCGCTCCAAGGTCTGCTTCACCATGGACGAGGTCCGCGAAACCGTTGGCGAGCTGGGTTTCCCGGTGGTCGTGCGCCCGTCGTTCACCATGGGCGGCCTCGGCTCCGGCATGGCCTACAACCACGAGGATCTCGATCGCATCGCCGGCGGCGGCCTGGCCGCCTCGCCCACCGCGAACGTGCTGATCGAGGAATCCATCCTGGGCTGGAAGGAATTCGAGCTCGAGCTCATGCGCGACCGCAACGACAATGTGGTCATCGTCTGCTCGATCGAGAACGTGGACCCGATGGGCGTGCACACCGGTGACTCGGTCACCGTCGCCCCGGCCATGACGCTCACCGACCGCGAATACCAGAAGATGCGCGATCTCGGCATCGCCATCCTGCGCGAGGTCGGTGTCGACACCGGCGGCTGCAACATCCAGTTCGCGGTGGACCCGGCCGACGGTCGCCTGATCGTCATCGAGATGAACCCGCGTGTCTCGCGCTCGTCCGCGCTGGCGTCCAAGGCGACGGGTTTCCCGATCGCCAAGATCGCCGCGAAGCTGGCCATCGGCTACACCTTGGACGAGATCGTCAACGACATCACCAAGGAAACCCCGGCCTGCTTCGAGCCCACGCTCGACTACGTGGTCGTGAAGGCGCCGCGGTTCGCCTTCGAGAAGTTCCCGGGCGCCGACGCCACGCTGACCACCACCATGAAGTCGGTCGGCGAGGCGATGTCGCTGGGCCGCAACTTCTCCGAGGCACTCGGCAAGGTGCTGCGTTCGCTGGAGACCAAGGCCACCGGCTTCTGGACGCAGGAAGACGGCCAGTGGGCTCCGGTCGACGGTGATGTCCGCGGCGCGATCGAGAAGATCCTGGAAGACCTGCGCACTCCCACCGAGGGCCGGATCTACCAGGTCGAACGCGCCCTGCGCTACGGCGCGAGCATCGAAGAGGTCGCCAAGGCCTCCGGTATCGACCCGTGGTTCGTCGCCGAGGTCGCGGGCCTGGTGGAACTGCGCCAGGAGATCCTCGACGCCCCCGTGCTGGACGAGGAACTGCTGCGCCGTGCCAAGCACTACGGCCTCTCCGACCGCCAATTGGCCGCGCTGCGACCGGAATTGGCGGGTGAGACCGGCGTGCGCGCACTCCGCCACCGCCTGGGTGTGCGCCCGGTGTACAAGACCGTCGACACCTGTGCCGCCGAGTTCGAGGCCAAGACCCCGTACCACTACTCGGCTTACGAACTCGATCCCGACGCGGAATCCGAGGTCGCGCCGCAGCCCGACCGCGACAAGGTGCTGATCCTGGGTTCCGGCCCGAACCGGATCGGACAGGGCATCGAGTTCGACTACTCCTGTGTGCACGCCGCGCTGACGCTGTCGGAGGCCGGGTACGAGACCGTGATGGTCAACTGCAACCCGGAAACCGTCTCCACCGACTACGACACCGCCGACCGCCTCTACTTCGAGCCGCTGACCTTCGAGGACGTGCTCGAGGTCTACCACGCGGAATGCGAATCCGGCACTGTCGCAGGCGTTATCGTCCAGCTCGGCGGTCAGACCCCGCTGGGTCTGGCGCAGCGCCTGACCGACGCCGGTGTCCCGGTGGTCGGCACCAGCGCCGCCGCCATCGACCTGGCCGAGGACCGCGGCGAGTTCGGCGACGTGCTGGTGGCCGCGGGCCTGCCCGCGCCCAAGTACGGCACCGCCACCACCTTCCCGCAGGCCAAGAAGATCGCCAACACGATCGGCTACCCGGTGCTGGTGCGCCCGTCCTACGTGCTGGGCGGTCGCGGCATGGAGATCGTCTACGACGAGAACGCGCTCGAGGGTTACATCTCCCGCGCCACCGAGATCAGCCCGGATCGCCCGGTGCTCATCGACCGGTTCCTCGAAGACGCCATCGAGATCGACGTCGACGCCCTGTGCGACGGCGAAGAGGTCTACCTCGGCGGCGTGATGGAACACATCGAAGAGGCCGGTATCCACTCCGGTGACTCCGCCTGCGCGCTGCCCCCGATCACCCTGGGCCGCAGCGACATCGAGGCCGTGCGCCGCTCCACGGTGGCTCTGGCCAAGGGCATCGGCGTCAAGGGCCTGCTGAACGTGCAGTACGCGCTCAAGGACGACGTGCTCTACGTCCTCGAGGCCAATCCCCGTGCCAGCCGGACGGTTCCGTTCGTCTCCAAGGCCACCGCGGTGCCGCTGGCCAAGGCGGCGGCCCGAATCACCATGGGCGCCACCATCGCCGAACTCCGCAAGGAGGGCATGCTGCCGGCCGAGGGCGACGGCGGCCACGTCCCGTTCGACGCTCCGGTCGCGGTCAAGGAAGCGGTCCTGCCCTTCCACCGCTTCAAGCGCGCCGACGGCAGCGGCGTGGATTCGCTGCTCTCCCCGGAGATGAAGTCCACCGGTGAGGTCATGGGCATCGACGCCGACTTCGGCACCGCCTTCGCCAAATCGCAGGCCGCCGCCTACGGTTCGCTGCCTACCGAGGGCGCGGTGTTCGTCTCCATCGCCAACCGTGACAAGCGCGCCATGGTGTTCCCGGTGAAGCGCCTGCACGACTTGGGTTTCCGCATCCTCGCCACCGAGGGCACCGCGGAAATGCTGCGCCGCAACGGCATTCCGTGCGAGCAGGTGCGCAAGCACTCCGAGGACAGCCCGGCCGACCAGCCCACCATCGTGGAGATGATCCGCGACGGTGAGGTCGACATGGTGTTCAACACCCCGTACGGCAACTCCGGCCCCCGCGTGGACGGTTACGAGATCCGCACCGCCGCGGTGGGCGCGAACATCCCGTGCATCACCACCGTGCAGGGTGCGGCCGCGGCCGTGCAGGGCATCGAGGCCGAGATCAACGGCGGCATCGGCGTGCGGTCCTTGCAGGAACTGCACTCGAAGCTGCGCAGTGTTTGATTGGCGGCGCCTGCGGCACCGCGTGTTCGCGGCCCCCTGATGTCTCGCTTTCGAGCGGCCGAGACTCGCGCCTGCGGCGCATGCGCTTCGGCCGCTCGAAAGCGAGACGGGCCGCGAACGGTCGGTCGTAAGACTCCCTCCGTGCGGGGCCGGGTTTTGTACGGAAGGCTCGTGAAAGCTCGGGCATTGCAGGTGATTACAGGAGGTTCTCAGTGACATCGTTCGGCACGCGTTTGCAGCACGCGATGCGGCAGTTCGGTCCGCTGTGCGTCGGCATCGACCCGCATCCGCCACTGCTCGCGTCCTGGGGCCTGACCGATGACGTGGCGGGCCTCGCGAAGTTCACCGAACTCTGCGTGGACGCTTTCATCGGCACCGTCGCGCTGGTCAAACCCCAGGTCGCCTTCTTCGAGGCCTACGGTTCCGGCGGACTCGCGGTCCTCGAGCACGCCATCGCGGACCTGCGCGACGCGGGCGTCCTGGTGCTCGCCGACGCCAAACGCGGCGACATCGGCTCCACCATGGAGGCCTACGCTCGCGCCTGGCTCGGCGAGAGCCCACTCGCCGTGGACTCGCTGACCGTCTCGCCCTACCTCGGATTCGGTTCGCTCGCACCGGCATTGGACCTCGCCGAGCGCAACGGCCGCGGCCTGTTCGTGCTGGCCGCGACCTCCAATCCCGAAGGGGCGCAAGTGCAAGGCGCGCTCGGCGCGGACGGGCGCAGCATCGCCCAGACCATCGTCGACGAGTGCGCCCAGCGCAACGCGGGGCAGGAATTCGGTTCTGTCGGAGTCGTTGTCGGCGCGACGCTGACCGAGGCACCCGACTTGTCCGCGCTGAACGGTCCGATTCTCATGCCCGGCGTGGGCGCGCAGGGCGGCGGCGCGGAGTCCATTCGCGCGCTGGTTCCCGAATCGGTGCTGCCCCTGGTGGTGCCGAACGTCTCCCGTGAGGTCCTGCGCGACGGCCCCACCGTCGCGTCGCTGCGCGCCAAGGTGAGCGCCCTGCAGGAGGACTTCGCGTTCCTGCGCGCATAACCGCCGAAACACCCTGCAAATGCCTCTGACGGCGCCCAGAACGCATGCTGGGCGCCGTCAGAGGTATTGGGCCTAGAGCCGGAAGATGCGCCCGCCGGAGCCCCATCCCGCGCTGGACCAGTTCGGGCCGAAACAGCCGACGGTGCCGGCCTGGCCGACCGGCAGGTCCTGCCGGACCGTGTAGGGCCCGAGGGCGAGCGGGTTGAGGCTGTAGCCGAAGCAGTCGACCTCGAGGCGGTACATGCCCTCGCCGCCCTTGCAGACGCCGTTGTAGGCAAAGCCCGCGTTCATCACGCCCTCGCAGCCGTCAGGGCCCGGTGCGGCGTCTGCCGTAGCGGGCGCGTCACAGCGCATCCCATGGACATGTGTTCGATCCGACACGCGGGTGAAAGCGGCGACACGCGGAAAAATTCGAGAAACTTCCTGGTCGCGCGCGTGACTGTTTGCTACGCGGCCGAAACCCGTTGTCGCAACTATCCCGCTAACCCAGTTCGGTATCGAAAACCCGCTGGTACCAACACATTTCGGGTTCGTCCCAGCAAGATCGCCAGCGTGACCGGGGCGTCCTTCGCATCCACGCGCGCGCACCCTTACGACATCGGCGAATCATGCGCTGACCTGGGGGGTGGGTTCGCAATCGCGGACCGACGTGGGTACGGTCGCTGAGACTGCCGGGGTTACTGGCAGGGTTGATGCAATAAACGATGAGACGGAGGAACCGTGGCCCTTCCCCAGCTGACTGACGAGCAGCGCGCCGCTGCTTTGGAGAAGGCGGCTGCCGCTCGCCGCGCTCGGGCGGAGCTCAAGGAGCGCTTGAAGCGCGGTGGCACCGACCTGAAGAGCGTCCTCAAGGATGCCGAGACCGATGAGATTCTCGGCAAGATGAAGGTGTCGGCTCTGCTCGAGGCCCTGCCGAAGGTTGGCAAGGTCAAGGCTGCCGAGATCATGAGCGAGTTGGAGATCGCCCCCACGCGGCGTCTACGCGGCCTGGGCGACCGGCAGCGCAAGGCGCTGCTGACGCGATTCGACTTCGACGCCTCCTGATTACGAGGGTGATCGAACACACGCGGAAGGGTCGACTGGTTGTACTGGTCGGCCCCTCGGCCGTGGGTAAGTCCACGGTCGTGCGGTGCGTGCGGGAACGTCTGCCGCAACTGGTCTTCAGTGTGTCCGCGACTACCCGGGCCCCCCGGCCCGGGGAGGTCGACGGACGCGACTACCGGTTCGTGTCCCGAGACGAGTTCGACGCCATGATCGAGGCGGGCGAACTCCTCGAATGGGCAGACATCCATGGCGGGTTGCAGCGCTCGGGCACCCCGGCGGCCCCGGTTCGGGAGGCCATGACAGCGGGACTGCCCGTGCTCGTCGAGGTAGACCTCGAGGGCGCGCGGTCGGTGCGCGCCGCGATCCCCGAAGCGACATTGGTGTTCTTGGCCCCGCCGAGCTGGGATGAGTTGGTCTCCCGGCTGGTGTCGCGCGGCACCGAGACACCGGAAGTCATCGAACGCAGGCTGACCACGGCGCGGACCGAAATGGCGGCCTGTGACGAGTTCGACATAGTCATCGTGAACGACGAGGTGACCAGCGCCTGCGAGCAGTTGGTATCCTTGTTCGTTAGCACAAATTCGAGGTAGGCCCCACACTCTCGTGTGATCCGCTTGCGACTGCTTGCAGGTCGCTCGAAAAGGCCAGCTCGAAGACCCGCCGATTTCCATCGACTACCTCCCAGGAGCCTCCCTAGTGAGCGACACCAAAGTTGTGCCCGCGTACGACACTCCGATCGGCCTGACCAACCCGCCGATCGACGAGCTGCTCGAGCGCACGTCGTCCAAGTACGCCCTGGTCATCTACGCGGCCAAGCGCGCGCGTCAGATCAACGACTACTACAACCAGCTCGGCGACGGCATCCTGGAGTACGTCGGCCCGCTGGTCGAGCCGGGTCTGCAGGAGAAGCCGCTCTCGGTCGCCATGCGCGAAATCCACTCCGATCTGCTCGAGCACTCCGAAGGCGAATAGTCTTCAGCACAGATCGTGTCCGTTGAGCAGCAGGCAGCCGGAGGGGCAGTGACCACACGCATCGTCGTCGGAGTCGGCGGCGGGATCGCCGCGTACAAGGCGTGCGCGCTGGTCCGGCGGTTTACCGAGACCGGCCACCAGGTGCGGGTCATCCCCACCGCCTCGGCGCTGGAATTCGTCGGCAAGGCGACTTTCGAGGCGCTGTCCGGGAACCCGGTGCACACCGACGTGTTCTCCGATGTGCCCGAGGTTCCGCACGTGCGGCTGGGCCAGGAGGCGGATCTCGTGGTCATCGCCCCCGCCACCGCCGACCTGATGGCTCGTGCCGCGCAGGGCCGCGCCGACGACCTGCTCACCGCCACGCTGCTGACGGCTCGCTGCCCGGTCCTGTTCGCGCCCGCGATGCACACCGAGATGTGGGAGCACCCCGCGACGCAGGAGAATGTCGAGACGCTGCGCCGGCACGGCGCGATCGTGATGGAGCCCGCGCACGGGCGGCTCACCGGCGCCGACACCGGCGCCGGGCGGCTACCCGAGCCCGAGGAGATCTTCGCGCTGGCTTCGCTGCTGCAGGAACGCGCCGACGCCATCCCGCGTGATCTCGAAGGCCGGCGCGTGGTGATCACCGCGGGCGGCACCCGGGAACCGCTGGATCCGGTGCGCTTCCTCGGCAACCGCAGCTCCGGCAAGCAGGGTTACGCGCTCGCTCGCGTCGCCGCCCAGCGCGGTGCGCAAGTGACGCTGATCGCGGGCAACACGATCGAGATGGCCGCCCCCGCGGCCGTCGAACTGGTGCACGTGACCACCGCCGAACAGCTCAAGACCGCCGTGGACAAGCACGCGATCGGCGCGGACGCGGTGATCATGGCGGCGGCGGTGGCCGATTTCCGGCCCACCTCGGTGGCCGCGGCCAAAATCAAGAAGGGCGCCGGCGAACCCGACGTCATCGCGCTGACCAAGACCGAGGACATCCTCGCCGGTCTGGTGCAGTCGCGCCGCGACGGTCAACTGACCGATACCGCGATCGTCGGATTCGCGGCCGAAACCGGTGACGAGCACGGCGACGTGCTCACCCATGCGCGCGCCAAGCTGGCGCGTAAGGGCTGCGACCTGCTCGTGGTCAACGCCGTCGGCGAGGGTAAGGCGTTCGAGGTGGATACCAACGACGGCTGGCTACTCGGGGCCGACGGCACCGAACAGGCTCTCGACCATGGATCCAAAGCGCTGCTGGCGAGTCGAGTGCTTGATGCCCTCGGCCCACTGCTGCGGAAGTAGTCCCGGATGATGTCGCGATACCAGCGCAATCGATGTTACGAATGTCGTTGACCCGCTGAGTAATTAACGATCTGTGGCCGAGCCCGGCGCGATCGATACGAGCGCAGCAAAAGCTGCGCCGGAGATGACGGTTCGCCGAATAGTCTCCTGACAGCGATCCGACCTGGATCGCCGTGTCGATGGTTTGGAATAGTCTGAGAAGGGTTGCGGCGTGCGAACACCGCAGAATCACCGCGACCCAATACGACCCGTTGAGGGAGAGGGAACAACTGTGCGCACGTCTGGCAGCCGCCTATTCACCAGTGAGTCCGTGACCGAAGGTCATCCGGACAAGATCTGTGACGCCATCAGCGATTCCATCCTCGACGCGTTGCTCGCCGAGGATCCCCGCAGTCGCGTCGCGGTCGAGACCATGGTTACGACCGGTCAGGTTCACGTCGCCGGCGAGGTCACCACCTCCGCCTACGCCGATATCCCGCACATCGTGCGGGAGAAGATCCTGGAGATCGGATACGACTCCTCCGCAAAGGGTTTCGACGGAAACTCCTGCGGTGTCAATATTGCCATCGGCGCGCAGTCGCCGGATATCGCGCAGGGCGTGGACACCTCGCACGAGGCCCGCATCGGCGGTTCCGACGACGAGATCGAAAAGCAGGGCGCGGGCGATCAGGGCCTGATGTTCGGCTACGCCACCACCGACACCCCCGAGCTGATGCCGCTGCCGATCGCGCTCGCGCACCGGCTGTCCCGGCGTCTGACCGAGGTGCGCAAGTCCGGTGTGCTGCCGTACCTGCGTCCCGACGGTAAGACCCAGGTCACCATCGAATACGACGGTGACAAGCCGGTCCGCCTCGACACCGTCGTCATCTCGACCCAGCATGCCGCCGATATCGACCTGGACAACCTGCTCGCGCCCGATATTCGCGAGAAGGTGCTGGAGTCGGTGCTGGCCGATCTGAATCTGCCGAACCCGCTCGACACCGCCGATGTGCGGCTGCTGGTCAACCCGACCGGCAAGTTCGTGCTCGGTGGCCCGATGGGTGACGCGGGCCTGACCGGTCGCAAGATCATCGTCGACACCTACGGCGGCATGGCCCGTCACGGTGGCGGCGCGTTCTCCGGCAAGGACCCGTCGAAGGTGGACCGTTCGGCCGCCTACGCCATGCGCTGGGTCGCGAAGAACGTCGTCGCGGCCGGCCTGTCCGAGCGCGTCGAGGTGCAGGTCGCCTACGCCATCGGCAAGGCGGCCCCGGTCGGTCTGTTCGTCGAGACCTTCGGCACCGAGAAGATCGACCCGGTCAAGATCTCCGCCGCCATCGGCGAGGTCTTCGACCTGCGTCCGGGCGCGATCATCCGCGACCTGGACCTGCTCCGCCCGATCTACGCCCCCACCGCCGCCTACGGCCACTTCGGCCGTACCGACGTGGATCTGCCCTGGGAGCGGACCGATCGCGCGGAGAAGCTGCGCGCCGCCGCCGGACTGTAAACTCCGGACCGCGTGGACGACATCGCGGAAACGACATCGACAACAGCGGGACACCCGATCGCTCGGGTGCTCCCGCTGTTGTCGCCTGCCCACCTCGACCGCGACTTCGACTACCTGGTACCCCCGGAGTTCGACGAGATCGCCCAGCCGGGCGTACGGGTACGCCTGCGTTTCGCGGGCCGCCTGGTCGACGGTTACCTGCTCGAACGCCTCGAAAAATCCGAGCACACAGGCAAGCTCGTCAAACTCGAACGCGTCGTCTCACCCGAACGCGTCCTCACCCCGGAAATCCTGCAACTCGCGATCGCGGTAGCCGCCCGTTACGCGGGCACCCGCGCGGATGTCCTACGCCTGGCCATCCCACCCCGGCACGCGGGCGCGGAAACTGGCAAGAAACCAAAGGTCAGCAAGAAGGCCGCAGCGGCCCGAGCGGAACCGGTACCAGTGGATCTCGACGACGAAAATGTCGCCGAGTCGATGGAGACTGAGGCTACGGCATCACGAACGGTCGGAGCCGAATCCCGTAGTGCCGACGCGCTTTCGGCCGGGGTGCAGGTGGGGATCCCTGAGCCGAGCGCCGCATCCGGCGCTGATGCCCTGGCCCCCGGCCAAAAGCATGCCGAGTTGGCGGAGTCTGGGTTGTCGGGAGCGACGGAGGTTGAGGCTGGGCGTGCTGCGGATGTGGCGGCCGGGCAGTCCGACGGCATCGCGGGTGAGTCGGGCACTGTTGCTGTGCAGGGCGATTCGGCCGCGATATCGGTAGCGCCAATAGATCTCGGACCTTGGGGGCGGTATGTGCATGGGGAAGCGTTTGTTTCGGCGCTAGCCCAGGGCAAGGGGGTTCGGGCGGCGTGGCAGGCGTTGCCGGGGGAGGACTGGGCGGCGCGGTTGGCGGAGCTGGCGGCGACGGTGGTGGGGAGTGGGCGCAGTGCGGTGTTGCTGGTGCCGGATCAGCGGGATTTGGATCGGCTGCTGACGGAATGTGTTCGGTTGGTGGGGGATTCGGCGGTCGGGTTGTCGGCTGGGCTGGGGCCCTCGGCGCGGTATCGGCGATGGTTGTCGGTGCTGCGGGGGAGTGCGCGCATTGTGGTGGGGACCCGGGCTGCTGTGTTCGCTCCTGCGAAAGACCTTGGGCTGATCGCCATTTGGGATGACGGCGATGACACCTACGCCGAACAGCGCTCGCCCTATCCGCATGCGCGTGAGGTGGCGATGTTGCGGGCGCACGAGAGCGGGGCGGCGTTCGTGGCCGCTGGTTTCGCGCGGACCGCGGAGATCCAAGCGGTGGTGGACTCCGGCTGGGCGCATGACTTGGTTGCCGATCGCGATGTGCTGCGCCAGGCGACACCGCGGATCAGTGCGCCCGGTGACAGCGATTGGGCGCTGGAGCGCGACCCGATCGCCAACGCGATCCGCATCCCGGGCATCGCTTTCGCCGCGGCTCGTGCCGCGTTGAAAGAAGGTGCGGCTGTCCTCGTGCAAGTGCCTCGGCGCGGCTACGTCCCCGCCTTGTCGTGTGCGAAATGCCGCACTCCAGCCCGTTGCCGACATTGCAACGGGCCCTTGGCCTTACCGCAGGGCCCGCGGGCGGATGAGGCGCACAGCCCGAGCTGTCGCTGGTGCGGCATCGTAGAGGCCGCGTACCGCTGCCCGGCCTGCGCTTCACGGGCGTTGCGCGCGGTGGTCATCGGCGCTGTCCGGACCGCCGAAGAACTCGGTCGTGCGTTCCCCGGTGTGCCGATCCGTGGGTCCGGCGGCGGCGCCATTCTCGACACTCTCGAGCCCGGCCCCCAGGTCGTGGTCGCCACTGTCGGCGCCGAACCCCTGATTCGCGGCGGTTATGCCGTGGCGTTGCTGCTCGACGGCTGGGCGCTGCTCGGCCGCGCGGATCTGCGCGCCGCCGAGGACACCCTGCGCCGCTGGATGTCGGCCGCCGCCCTCGTGCGCTCGCGCGGCCAGGTCATCGTGATGGCCGAACCGTCCGTCCCGACCGTGCAGGCTTTGATCCGCTGGGATCCGCTCGGCCACGCCCGCATCGAGGTCGAGGGCCGCACCGAGGTGGGGTTCCCGCCCGCCGTCCGCCTCGCCGCCGTCGACGGCACCACCGAGTCCATCGCCGAATTGCTCTCCACCGCACAGCTTCCCGACGATGTCGAAGTGCTGGGCCCGGTCCCGCTCCCGCCCGGCGCACGCAAACCGTTCTCGAGCGGCGACGATCCCGCCGAAGTCGAGCGCATGCTGCTGCGTGTCCACCGCCGCTCCGGAGCCGCGCTCGCGAAGGCCCTCACCACCGCCCAGGCGATCCGCAGCACCCATCGCTCCGACGCCCCGTTGCGCGTGCAGATCGATCCGATCGACATCGGCTGAGGCCCTGCTGCACCCTGCCGCCCCGGGTTTGCTGCGGCCTGCTGGGCGGTGACCCGCTGGTCACGGGCCGGAAAATCCGCGTACCGTAGGTGTTTCGAACACGTCGTGGACGCGATCGGGGGCGAAGCGACATGGCTGGATCCGGATGTCCGCCGGTGCCTACAGGAGATAAGTGTGGCCCGCGGTGAGTGGGCCGGAGACGAGTCGATAGACCGCGAGCCCGCCACCGGTCCGCCGGCAGGACACCGCCCGATACCCGCTTGCCATCAGCTCGTGCACGACGGCGCAGAGGTCGTGGTGCTGGGCGGCGGTGGCGGAGTGGTAATCCCAGTCGTCGGGGATGGCCAGCAGCATCGAGTCGTAGTCGACCCGGCGGTCGCGGACCGGCTGCCCGAGGACGAGGCCGGGCGGGGGTTCGGGCCAGTGCCGCCCGGGGGCGTCGAGATCCCAGCGGGCGACGAGGCGGTGGGTCGGGAAGCCGCGGTCGCGTCCGGAGTCCTCGACGCCGTACATGTTGTCGATGAACTCGTAGCCGCAGGCGCCGATGACGTCGAGGTAGAAGTGGGCGTTGGCGGCGCGCAACGGGTCGTAGGCCCAGTAAATTCGTTGCAGCCCACGGCGTATCGCGATGGCGCGTACCTGGTGCATGAGGGTGCGCCCGATCCCGGCGTTCTGGCAATCCGGCCGGACCACAAGCAATTCCATGTAGTGGTAGGCCCGTTGCGCATCGAGGTGCCCGATCGGGGCGCGGCCCGGGAAACCGTAGCTGAAGCCGACCAATTCCCCGTCCAGGTAGGCTCCGACAGCAATTCCGCCGTTACGAACCAGCGACACGAGCAGGCGCGGACTGGGCGCGGGATCGGTGGTACAGAGCCGAAAGACCTGGCGGTAAAGGGCAATTGGGTCGCGCATGGTGTCGACGCTGGTCAGTTCGCTGACCAGTACCTGCCGGACTACCGTGGTCACCCCATCACCGTACCCACCTTGCCCGGTAATCGGCCAGCCCCAACGGCTTCCAGTTTCCAGGGCGTGACCAACGGCCAAACTGTCGGCAATAACGTGACATTCGACGTCCTCGTACGCGGGGGAGTTATCTTCGACGGCACCGGCAGGCCCGGCTATCGTGCCGATATCGGCATCGCGGACGGCCGGATCCGCGTCATCGGTGACCTGGCGGCCGCCCAGGCCAGGACCGAGGTGGATGCGGCCCAGCGGTACGTACTGCCGGGTTTCATCGATGCCCATGTGCACGGCGAGGGCGCGGTGCTGGACCCGGCGGTGCAGCTCGCGACGCTACGGCAAGGGGTGACGACCTTCGTACTGGGCCAGGACGGCTTGTCCTTCGCCCCGGCGACACCGGCGGCATTGCGCTGGGTGGCCCGCTATTTCGCGGCGGTCAATGGGCCTGTCCCGTCGGTGCTGACCTGTTCGGACAACGGACTGACCGTTGCCGAGCTAATGTCGTGTTACCACCACACCACCGCGATCAACACCGCGTATCTGGTGCCGCACGGGACAATTCGCTACAGCGTCATGGGGGGTTCGCCGCTGCCCCCGGACGCGGAGCAACTCGCCGCCATGGTCGCCCTCGCCGAGCAGGGATTGGACCAGGGCGCGGTGGGCGTGTCCTCCGGATTGGGTTATCTCCCAGGACGATTCGCCGACGCGGAGGAGCTGGGGGCGGTCTGTGTGCCGGCGGCCCGGCGCGGGTTGCCCTATGTCACGCACATGCGGACCTACGGCGACGCCGCCGACAAGGGCATGTCCGAGGCGTGCGCGGTGGGCCGGATCAGCGGTGCCGCCGTGCACATTTCGCACTATCACGGCCCGGGGGAGATGCTGGCCGGGCTGGTCGACACGGCCCGCGCGACCGGTCAAGATGTCACCTTCGACACCTATCCGTATCTCCGTGGTTGCAGCATTCTCGCCAAAATGCTGCCGGACTGGCTGGCCACCGCCGACTTGGACGGCACCCTCGAGGCCCTGTCGGACCGCGCGGTCCGGGAACTGCTCGACACCCAGATCGACGAGAGACTCTGGCACGCTTTCATACTCGCCCACGTCCCGGCCGGGCGCTACCGGTGGGCCGAAGGGTTGCCGCTGGATATTGCGGCGGCATGGGCGGGCGTCCGCCCGGCCGCGTTCTGCGCCGACGTGCTCGTCGAGTCGGCATTGGATGTCGGCATCGTCTTCGACTATCCCGAGCGCGCCCTGGAGGAGTCGGTGCGCTGCCTGCTCCGGCACGAAGCCCACATGGGCGGCTCGGACGGCATCTACCTGGGCGGACGTCCGCACCCGCGGGGCTACGGCGCCTTCGCGCGGATGCTGTCCCGGCACTGCCGGGAGCTCGGCGACTGGACCTGGGTGGACGCCGGCGTGCACCTGGCGGCCCGGCCGGCGCAACGGTTCCGGCTCACCGATCGGGGTGTGCTGGCCCGGGGCAAGGCCGCGGATCTGGTCGTCATCGACCCGCGCACCATCCGGGATCGCGCCACCTACGCCGCGCCGCGCGAGCCCGCGACCGGAATCGATGACGTGATCGTGGGCGGGGTGCCGGTGCTCGCGGGCGGGCGGCGGACCGGGCGATTACCGGGCACTGTGTTGTCCGCGTGTTGAAAGCTCAACGACGGGAACGAGTTTCGGCTACCGTTACCCGCAAGTCCCGCCCAGCTGAGGTGGTTACCCGCCCTGGGCGCCCGCGAGGAAGGACTTGACGTGGCAACCACCGGGCGGCCGCTCACCGTCGGGGAGCGGATCGAGATCCGGCGGCGCAGGCTCGGGCTTTCTCGCCGGGTCGTGGCGCAGTTGGCCGGTCGCAGCGAGGAATGGCTGCGGCAGATCGAACGCGGGCACCGCGAACTCGACAGCATCGCCGCGCTCTATCGCATGGCCGAGGTGCTGCACCTGGACGATCCGACCGCGCTGCTCGGGCATCCGACGTCGAGCCGGTCGGCCGCGCGCGATATCGCGCCCGTGCTGACCCCGCTGAACCACGCGATCATGGATCACCCCACCGCACGGGCCTTCGGTGTCGAACCCGGGCCGCCGCCGCCACCGGAGCGGGTGCGGGCCGCGCTCGAGCAATGCTGGCAGGCCTGGCTCGGCGCACCCGATCGCTACACCCGGCTCACCACCCACCTACCCGTGGTGCTGCGGTCGGCACGCTCGCTCCGGGCCGCAACGCGCACTACCGCGAGCGGCTCGGCGCACGACGCCGGATTGCTGCTGGCCGAGTCCTATCACCTGGCCCGCTTCCTGCTCACGCGCGTCGGCGACTATCACCTGGCCTGGCTGGTGGCCGACCGCCCGGTCGGCATCTTCGCCGACGCGAAGCAGCCGATCCTGGTCGCGGTCAGCGCCTGGCATGTCGCCGCGGCGCTGAACAATCTCGGATATCACGCCGAATGCCGGGACTATGCGCTGGCCGCGGCGCGCCGGCTGGAACCGGTGCGCGCGGGGCGATCGGTGCTCGGAGCATTGCAGTTGGTCGCGGCGTACGGCGCTGCGGGCGTGGGTGATTCGATCGGCAGCCAAGATCTGGTGACAGCGGCCCGGGCGACTGCGGCCGGGTTGGATCCGGAGGCTGCGGAGCGGCGCGATGTCTGGTTCGGGGTTGCCGAGGTGGCCATTGCCGAAATCGATATCGCGGTCCGGCTCGGTCGGCTCAGTGACGCCGTCCGCCACGCCGCCCAGGTGGAATTGGCCGACAGCGCCTCGATCGAACAGCGAGTTCGCTACTACACCACCATCGCTCACGTCTATGGGTTGCTCGGTGACGACATCGCCGCCGTGGTCGCGCTGCAACGAGCATGCCAGGCCTGTCCCGAGGACATCCGCTACGACTGGCTGGTGCACCGCACCCTGCAACGACTTTCTCGTCGCGACCACCACCTGGTGCGCCGTGAGCTGACCTCCTTGCTCACCGTCGCCGGTCTGGCCTGATCATCCCGGCACGCTCCAGACCCCAACTTTTTTGGACCCGGAAACCCACAAATAGTTGGACCCGAGCAAACCCGCACGGAGCCAGCACTTTTCGCGACCGAAATGGTCGCCTGCCAGCGTGGCGAACTACCGGGCTCATCGAACTTATGGTCGGTTATCACCAACTCCGTCGAGGAACGGACGAACCCATGACCACACCACTGACCAACCCGCCCGCCGAGCCCCGGCATCCAGTCAACGGAACCGCCGCCGCCCAGCCCGAATTCGCGCCCCCGATTCTCGGTGTCGCTACCCAGCCGCGCCTGGACCGGCTCGAATGGCCGTGCCTGCTCGACGCCCGGCACGAGTACATGCTCGGTCATCTCTTCGCCGGTCGGCCGGTCCTGTCCGGCGCGGCGTATCTCGAGCTGTGGCACGCCGCGGCCAAGGAACTCTCCGGCGCCGACGAGATCACGTTGCGCGACATTCGTTTTCGCCAGATGTTGCCGCTGTCCGGACTCGGCACCGGCACCGTGACCTTGCGCATAGTCGCGCAGGCCGAACAGCACGCGTGGCGGTTCCTCGCGGTCGGCCCGGACGAGAGCGTTCTCGCCCAGGCGCGCACCGAGGACGACCCGCCCGCCCTGGAGCCGCCGGTCCTCGCGGAGGCGCGATCCCGCTGCATCCGCTGGCAAGCCGGAGGACGGTTCTACAACCAGCACTATCTCGCCGGAAACCAATGGGTCGGCGCTTTCCGCCGCATTGCCGAAATGTGGTTCGGGCCAGGCGAAACCGTCGCCCGCATCCGGGGCGCCTCGGCCGGTCACACCACACTGCCCGCGCTGGATGCCTGTCTCCAAACGGTTTTCACGCTGCTGCCCACCGCCGCCGACAGCCCGATGATGCTGACGGCTATCGACCGGGTCCGCTTCCGGAACACACCACTGCACCCGCAGTGGTGCCTGACGCGCGCCGTCCGCAACGACGACAGCGGTTTCGCCGGTGACATCACCGTCTACGACGGAAATGGCACGGCCATCGCCGAACTCAGCGGTGTGCGGGTCGGGGCGGTGCGCGTTCGCCGCGCCGCGCCGCCACCGCCCGCCCGGGAAACCCCGCTGCGTTCGCTGCCCTTCCACCCCCGAAGTGGTTCTCCTGCCCGCGAAGCCGAGTTGCACCCGCTCCAGCGCGGTAGCGCTACCTCGATGGCCGAATTCCGGACTGCCTGGCAGACAGTCGAACTCGGAAGTCCGGAACGCGAGGACCGCGGCCGGGTGCTGATCCGGCAGAGTGGGACCGCCCTGGATGCCGCGGTGATCGCCGAACTCCGGAACGCGGGCCACACCGTGTTCCCGGTCGCAGCACACGCCGACGCCGACGCGATCCGCGCCGACCTGGGACCGGACCGGCCGCTGCACGCAGTGCTGAACATGGCCGCGCTGGGCTCGGTGACGCACACGAATTCCTCTGCCCGCCAGGTGTTGTCGACCGCGGTCGGCCTCTGCGCCGGCGCTCTGGCCACCGCCCAGGCCACGCCGGCCGGAGCCCCCACGATCCTGGTGACCCGCGGTGCCCGGGCGGCCGGCCCCGACCCGCGCTGCAGCGCGCCCTGGCAGGCGGCCCTCTGGGGACTCGGCCCGGTACTGAGTCGCGAGCAGCAGCGCGAGGTCATCCTGGTGGATCTGCCCGAAAGCGGCGAGTCCCTGGCGACCGAGGCGGCCCGGTTGACCGCCGTGGCTCGCGCCGCGGCGACCGAAACTCGGCTTGCCCTGCGCCGCGGCCGCTGGTGGGTGCCCCGCCTGGTCCCGCTCGACACCGCCTACCGTGCCGATCCGGACGCGATCTGCGGCGGCATCCGGCCCGGCGTGACGTATGTGATCACCGGCGGCCTCACCGGAGCCGGCGAACACTGCGCCCAATGGCTGGTCGACCGGGGCGCGCGGTCGCTGCTCGTCATCGGGGCCACGGAAGTCGAATCGGCGGTGCCACAACGACTTCGAGGGTCGGGGGTGGTTGTGGAACAGCACGTGGCGGACATCGCCAACGAGCACGCCGTCGCCCGCATCCTGGCTTCGGCCGAACGCCGCTCGATGCCGATCGCCGGTGTCGTGCACGCCGCCGTGCAACCGGAGCATTGCCACCCCGATCCGACACCGGCCCAACTCGAACACGCGCTACGTGCGAAGGTGGCCGGCGCCTGGACCCTGCACCGGCTGCTGTCCGCCCGCCCGCTCGACTTCTTCGTGCTGCTGTCCCCGGCGACAACCCGCCAGCTCGGCGCCGACGCCGCGTCCAATGCCTTCCTGGACGCGCTCGCCGACCACCGCCGCGCCGCGGGTCTGCCTGCCACCGTGGTGAATTGGAGTATCGCCGGTGACCCGACCCCGGCCCCGCCCACCAGCGCCCACCTGGACCTGGAGAACTATCTCCTGGATCAGGTCGCCCGAATGCTGGGCGCCGCGGTGGGATCCCTGGATCGGCACGGCTCGCTGATCCAGCTCGGCCTGAGCTCTCTGCACGCGGTGGACCTGGCCCACCGCCTGCGCGAGGATCACGGCATCGAGCTCACCCTGTCGGACGTGCTGGACGCGGCCAGCGTGGCCGAGCTGGCGCTACGGCTCTTGATGGGCACGCTGGCGTGAACCCCGCTCAACCCGCAGCTGCGGCAACGAGGTTGCCTTGCCGCTCGTACAGATCCGGCAGCTCTCCGGTCTCGGTGCACCAGCTGATCAGTTCCGCGATATCGGCTGGTCGCACCTCCCCGGGCAGTCCGAACGCCGGGCACCGGAAACGGCGATGCGGGCCGGGCTGGGTGATCCCCCGGAACTCGGGTCCGAGCACGACGACGTGCCGGGTTTCTTCGGGTTGTGCCAGGACATACCGGACTACGACGCGCCGGTTCGCCGAAATGATCGTGAGTGTGGGCGTGCCCGGGGCGTTGTAGTTTTCCCAGTCCTCCTTGACCCACCACAGGAACTCGCGGTCTCCGACCACGATCCTGCGCTTCCCCTTCTTGCTGATTGCCATGGGCCCAACGCTAGATCGCCGACGTGCCTGTGCGCATTCGGTTTTCGCCGGGCCGAGGCGGACCCTCAGCGGAAGGCAGGCAGATTGCGGGCGGCCCAGGCGGCGTAGGGGAGGGGTGCGCGGCCCAGGACTCGCTCGACGTCGGGGCTGATCTGGAGTTCCTCGTCGGTGGGTGCGCCGAGGATGGCCAGGGTGGTGTCGGCGACCTCGGGCGGCATGAACGCGAGCATTTGCGCACGCGCCTCCTCCGGGGTCTGCTCCACGAAACGCACTGTCTCACCGAGGAGTTCGCCGAGGTCGCGGGTGCGCTCGCGCGGAGACTCCGGCTCGGGGCCGGTCAGCACGTAGGTACGCCCGGCGTGACCGTCTTCCAGCAACGCGGCCGCGGCCATCGCCGCGATGTCGTCCGGATCGACGAACGGGATGGCGACGTCGCCGAAGGGTGCGGCGACGACGCGCTGCTCGCGGACGGAATCGGCCCAGGCGAAGGTGTTCGACTGAAATCCGCTGGGGCGCAGGATGGTCCACTCCAGGCCCGAATTCTGGACGGCGGTTTCGACCGCCTTGCCGAACTGCCCGTGTGAGGCGCTCTCGGGGCGGGTGCCCACGCCCTGGGAAGACAGCAGCACCACGCGGCGTACTCCGGAATCCTTTGCGGCGGTGAGGATTGCGGGTACGTCCGCCGCGAACGAGCCGGGGGCGAAGAGCAGGAACAGCTGCTCCGCGCCGTGGAAGGGAAGGCTGCCGACCTCGGTCACGTCAGCGCTTACGGCCTGAACGCCCTCCGGCAGTTCGGCGGGCAGGGTGCGGGATACCGCCGTCACCTTTTCGCCCGCCTCGGCCAGCATCCGCACCAGCGGACGTCCCACATTTCCGGTTGCTCCGGTTACCACGATCATTGTTCGAACTCCCGAGTTAGTTGACTGACTAACAAGAAGCTAGCGCACGATGAGCGGGTTGTCTACAGTTAGTTGGGTGACCAACTCAGTGGCCGGTACCAAGCCCGGCAAACGGGAACGCCTGATCGAGGCTGCCGTCCGCGTGTTCTACGAGCGGGGAGTGGAGAAGACCACCATCGCCGACATCGCCCGGGTGGCCGAGGTTCCGGTCGGCAACGTCTACTACTACTTCAAGACGAAAGACCAGCTCATCGAGGCCGCCATCGGCGCACACGCCCGGACTCTGGACCAGCTGATCGCGGAACTGAATCGCCTCGAGTCCCCGCGGGATCGGCTGAAGCGGCTCATCGATGGCTGGGTGCAGGAGCGGGAGCTGGCGGCGCGCTACGGGTGCCCGTTCGGTTCGCTGACAGCGGAACTGCACAAGCGGGACGACCCGCTCGAAGGCCGGGCCAGCGAGGTGATGCAGGCGCTGGTCGACTATGCCGCGGAGCAATTCGAAGCCATGGGGCGCGCCGACGGCAAGCAGCTCGGGATCGCGCTGATCGCCTCCTATCAGGGGATTTCCCTGCTCACGAACGCTTTTCGTGATCCCGAGTTGATGGTCGCCGAGGGGAAACGGCTGCAGGACTGGATCGACTCGCTCTAGCTCCGCCACTTCCAGAGGCGCGTCCCGTATCGGGGCGCGCCTTTTCTGTGTGGCAAGGAATTCTCGACACGAACCTTGCGTTGGATAGATTGTCGATATATCGTCGATAACATGAGATACACACGAAAGCCTGAGGAGGCAGTCATGGAAAACATCGAGAACATGGAGAACAGAGACTTCGGCCGGCGCGGACGTCGCCGCCGCCCCGGAGCCGAGGAATGCGGCCCGGAGCGGGGCATGCACCCCCGCCACGGCCGGCGCGGCTTCGGCCCCGAGTTCGGGCCCGGCGGTTTCGGCCCCGGTTTCGGCCCGCACTTCGGTCGCGGACGTGGCCGTGGTGGTCGCGGCCGGCGCGGCGATGTGCGCGCGGCGGTCCTGCTGTTGCTCACCGAGCGCCCGATGCACGGCTACGAGTTGATCCAGCAGATCCGCGAACGCAGCGACGACGTCTGGCGTCCCAGCCCGGGCTCGATCTACCCCGCGCTCGCGCAGCTGGAGGACGAGGGCCTGGTGCTCATCGAGAAAGTGGCCGGTCGCAAGACCGCGCAACTGACCGAGGCCGGCACCGCATTCGTCACCGAAAACCGCGAGGAGCTGGGCGATCCGTGGGCCGACGTCAAGGGCGACGTGGGCGATCAGGCGATCGACCTGCGCGCACTGATCGGCGCACTGATGGGCGCGGCGGCTCAGGTCGCGGCGGCCGGCACACCGGAGCAGGCGGCCAAGGCGGCCGAGGTGCTCACCGAGGCGCGCCGGGCGCTCTACCGGATTCTCGCCGAAGACGATAGCCCCGAAAAGTCTTAGGCACGAAACACCCCGCTAGCGCAGGCATTTCACCCGAGTTCGGTAAATAATTGTGGAATGGAACAGCCTGAGGGCCCGTGGGGTTGGGGTAAGTCACAGTTGATGAGAGCGGCTATCGCCATAGCCGGAGCCGGCTTGCTCGGCTCCGGCGCGGCGCCCGCCCTCGCCGAACCGGCGCCGGTCGTCGAAGTAGCGCCCTATCGTGCAGCAGATGTGCCGACCATCCCCGGTCCGGTACAAACCGATCACCTGGCATCCGCCATCTACCAGAAGACGCACCCCGGCTCGGTTCCGCTGGGCGTCAACAACTTCGAGTGTGCCCCGAGCGCCGCGCACCCGCGCCCGGTAGTGCTCGCGCACGGCACCGACTCCAGTGCCTACTCCGACTATTCGGCCATCGGCCCCAAGCTGGTGGCGGCCGGGATGTGCGTTTTCGCGCTGAACTACGGCGGCGCGCCGGGTGCCGACAGCTACGGTACCGAGGACGTCCGGGTCAGTGCCCGCCAGCTCGGTGATTTCGTCGATTCGGTGCTGGCGGCGACGCACGCGACCCAGATCGACCTGGTCGGATTCTCGCAGGGCGCCAACGTGACCCGGTACTGGGTCAACCAGCTCGGCGGTGCGCCGAAGGTCGGCCAGTGGGTCGGCTTGGCCTCGCCCAGCTATGGCGGCGTCATGTACGGGCTGGTGCCGGTCGTGCAGGCGGTCGGCATTCTGGACGCGTTCGTGAAGGTCACCTCGCTGGCCGCGGTGCAGCAGGTGCAGGGCTCGCCGGTGATGACCGAACTCAACGCGGGCGGCGACACCGTCCCCGGCCCGAAGTACGTGACCATCGGCAGCCGCGTCGACGAAATGATCCAGCCCTTCGACAACATCGCACTGCGCGGCCCGGGCGCCCGCAACCTCGTCTTGCAGGACCTGTGCCCCAGCGATCTGACCGGGCACTTCCACATGGTCTACGACCCGTTCGTCCAAGACCTGCTGGTGCAAGTGCTGGATCCGGGCAGCCCCGCCCCGGTGTGCCGCGCGGTTCCGCTGGGCACCGGCATCCCGCAGGTGATCATCGCCGGTAATTCGTGACCCGTGAGCGAGCGCGCGAGCGAACCATAGACACTGCGCCCGGGGCGCGGCGGAACCGAGCGTCAGCGAGGTGTAGCCGTGACTTGGGCGGCCGGGCGGAGGGATCGACACCCCGCCCGGACCGCTTCCGGAGTTGTACCAGTTCCAGGGCTTGGTATCGGGGATATCGGAGTGATCGGCGTCGCTCATTAGAATGAGACGACCGTATCCACCGTTTGCCGGGAGCCGCCGTGACCATTCAGCCCGTTCGCCTGTTCGGCGATCCGATTCTTCGCGCCCGGGCGGCGGAGGTCACCGAATTCGATCGGGAGTTGCGTCAGCTCGTCGAAGACCTGACCGACACCATGTATGACGATGGTGGAGTCGGGATGGCCGCGCCGCAGATCGGCGTCGGGTTGCGAGTCTTCGTCTATGACACCGGGGATGCGCAGGGGCACGTGGTGAACCCGGTGTACACCGTCGAAGGTGACGAGGAACAGGTCGGGCCGGAAGGCTGCCTGTCGATTCCCGGGCTGCGCTATGACGTGCGGCGGGCGCTGCGGGTGCGGGTCTCCGGTGTGGATATGAAGGGTAAGCCGGTGGCGTTCGATGCCACCGAGCTGCTGTCGCGCTGTGTGCAGCACGAGAACGACCACCTGGACGGGGTGCTGTTCATCGACCGCCTCGACCCGGCCGACCGGAAGGAAGCGATGCGCGGCATACGGGAATCGGACTGGTTCACCGCGGGAATCACCGTCCGCGCCTCGCGCGGCAGCAGTGACGCGGCTGGCCCTTTCGAGCGGCCTGCAAGCAACCGCTACGCGAAGCCGAACCCGTTCGGGCGTGGTCGCTGATGCGCATCGTCTTCGCGGGCACGCCCGAACCGGCGGTGCCGTCGCTGCAGCGGTTCATCGACTCGACCCGGCACGAAGTAGTTGCCGTGGTCACCCGGCCCGACGCCGTCGCCGGCCGGGGCCGCAAGGTGAAGCGCTCCCCGGTCGGGCAGCTGGCCGACGAGCACGGCATCCCCGTGCTCACCCCGCGCCGACCCGCCGAGCCCGAATTCATCGACCAGCTCACCGAATTGGCGCCCGACTGCTGCCCGGTCGTCGCCTACGGCGCCCTGCTGCCGCAGCGGGTACTCGACGTCCCCCGCTTCGGCTGGATCAACCTGCACTTCTCGCTGCTGCCCGCCTGGCGCGGCGCGGCCCCCGTGCAGGCCGCCATCGACGCCGGTGACGAGTTCACCGGCGCCTCCACCTTCCAGATCGAGGCGGGCCTGGACACCGGCCCGGTCTTCGGCGTGGTCACCGAGAAGATTCAGGTCACCGACACCGCGGGCATCCTGCTGGAACGGCTCGCCGACAGCGGCGCCCGCCTGCTCGAAACCACCCTCGACGGTGTGGAAGACGGTGCGCTGCAAGCGGTCCCGCAACCGACCGAGGGTGTCTCGCACGCCCCCAAGGTGAATGCCGAGGACGGGCACATCCGCTGGGACCAACCGGCCCTGAACATCACCCGCCGCATCCGCGCCGTCACCCCGGCCCCCGGCGCCTGGACCGAGATCGCCGGCACCCGCCTCAAACTCGGCCCCGTCGAAATGGTCGAAGAGGACCTGCCCGCGCGCACCATCGAGGTCCGCAAAACCGGCGTCTTCGTCGGCACCGCCACCACCGCGGTCCGCCTCGACCAGGTCCAGCCCCAAGGCAAACGCATGATGGCCGCCCTCGACTGGGCCCGCGGCGCCCGGCTGGAGCCCGGCGCGGTGTTCGAATGACAGATCTGACACAGGGCGCAGCTGCTTCGGCAGTCATGCCGGAACCGAGCAACAGCGAGGAGCAGGTATGAGTGCCGAGGATAGGCGCAGGGCGCGAGAACGTAATAAGGATTCGGCCGGTCCGGACGACAGCAAGCGGGGCGCGCGCGGAAACGCCGCACCCCGCAAGGCCGTTGGGCGGATCGGGTCCTTCGATCGTGGAGCGGACGCACCAGCCGGTGATCAACCGCGCCGGTCTGCAAACGGAACGACCGGTGGGGCGAAGGCGAGTACGCGGTCGGACAGCCGGGCTTCCGGTCCGCGAGGTGATGGCCGCGCAAGTCGTTCCGGACTGAAGTCGACCGATGGGTCCGGCGGCCCGAAAGGGCAAGGCCAGGGCGGTCGTTCAGTGCCCAAGTCGGCAGGTAAATCCGGCGGTTCGAAAGCTGGTGCACCGCAGAAGGATCGGGAGACCGCCCAGCCGGGTAGCCGGAGCGGTGTAGACCCGGTGCGGCTGGTTGCGCGGGATGTTCTGCGGGCCGTGCGGGAACGGGACGCATACGCGAACCTGGTGCTGCCGACTTTGCTTCGGGAGCGCGGGATCTCGGGTCGTGATGCGGCGCTGGCGACGGAGCTCACCTACGGTGCGTGCCGGTCGCTTGGATTGCTCGACGCGGTGATCGAAGCCGGTTCGGGTCGGCCGGTCGAGGAGATCGACGGCGGATTGCTGGATGTGATGCGGCTGGGCGTGTATCAGTTGTTGCGTACTCGGATCGGGGCGCATGCCGCGGTCGACACCTCGGTGGCGATGGCGCGCAACGAGTTCGGGCAGGGGCGTTCCGGTTTTGTGAACGCCGTGCTGCGCCGGGCGGGGGAGAAGACGGCCGAGCAGTGGGTCGAGGAGTTGGCCCCGGCGGATCCGGTGGGGCGCTTGGCTTTCGAGTTCGCGCATCCGGTGTGGATCGCGCAGGCGTTCGCGGACGCGCTCGGGGTGCGGGCCGGGGAACTCGCTGATCTGCTGGCCGCCGATGATGCTCGGCCGCTGGTGCACCTCGTCGCGCGGCCGGGTGAGATCTCCGCGGAGGAGCTCGCTCTCGTCACCGGGGGTGAAGAGGGCAAGTGGTCGCCGTACGCGGTGTACCTCGACGGCGGCGACCCCGGAAAGCTGGAGCCGGTGCGCGAACGCCTGGCGAGCGTGCAGGACGAGGGCAGCCAGTTGGTCGCGCTCAGCTTGACGCGCGCTCCGCTGGAAGGCCCGGACGGCGGTCGCTGGCTGGACCTGTGCGCGGGACCGGGCGGCAAGGCGGCCCTGTTGGGTGCGCTCGCGGCGATCGACCAATTCAAGGTCGACGCGGTCGAGCCTTCCGAGCATCGCGCCGAGCTGGTCCGAAAGTCCACGAAGGATCTCCCGGTCGAAGTCCATGTCGTGGACGGCCGGAACAGCGGCTTGACCCCGGGCTACGACCGCATTCTGGTCGACGCACCATGCTCCGGTCTCGGCGCGCTGCGTCGGCGTCCAGAGGCGCGGTGGCGGCGCACCCCGGCCGACGTTCGCGAATTGGTCGTGCTGCAACGCGAGTTGCTTTCCGCCGCATGGGAATTGCTGCGTCCGGGTGGCGTGGTCGTCTACTCGACCTGCTCGCCGCACCTGGCCGAAACGGTTTCCGTCGTGGGTGATTTCGTTCGCCGCTCCGGCGCGGTCGAACTCGACACTCGCGAACTGCTCCCCGGTGTCACCGATATCGGCGACGGCCCGGGCGCACAGCTGTGGCCGCACCGCCACGGCACCGACGCCATGTTCCTGGTGGCGCTGCGTAAACCGCTGTAGCCGGAGTCTTGTTCCAAATGTCCAAGCCGGGCCGCCGGCCCGGGGGCAGACTGAGCGGTATGGGAATCACGTGGCAACGCGTCGTCGAACTGGCCACCGAGCTGCCGGGCGTGGCGGAATCCACGTGGTGGCGGAGCCCGGCGCTGAAGGTCGGTAAGAAGGGTTTCGCGCGGTTGCGCGACGAGGCGGAGGGCGGACTCGTGCTGCAATGCGAGATGGTGGAGAAGGAAGCGCTCCTGGCGTCGGGCGATCCGACCTTCTACACCACCCCGCACTACGACGGGTATCCGTACATCCTCATCGACCTGGACCGCATCCACGAGGATCAGCTGCGCGAATTGCTGGACGCGGCCTGGTGGCTGTCCGCGCCGGCGAAACTTCGCAAGCAGCGCGAACAGCAATCGAGGTAACTACTCGCGCTCCGACAGTTCGCGCAGGCGGGCAAGGGTTTTCGTCAGGATCCGGGAGACGTGCATCTGGGAGATGCCCATCTGCTTGGCGATCTGGGTCTGGGTCATCGACTCGAAGAAACGCATGGTGAGGATGCGGCGTTCGCGCTCGGGCAGACCCGCCAGCAGCGGCCGGATCGCGACGTACTCCTCGACCCGTTCGAACTGCCCTTCCTCCTCGCCGAGGGTGTCCAGCAGCGAGGCGTCGGTGTCGCGTCCGAGCGAGGCGGCGTCGATCGAGCTCGGCTGGTAGGCGTTGCCCGCGATCACCGCCTGGGTGACCTCGTCCGGATCGACATCGAGGTGCGCCGCGATCTCCTTGGCGGTGGGGGAGCGCCCCAGCGTCTGGGAGAGCGCGTCGATCGCCGCACCGATGCGCAGGTGAGTTTCCTTGACGCGGCGCGGGACTCGCATCGCCCAGGTGTTGTCCCGGAAGTATCTCCGGACCTCGCCCATGATCGTCGGGACCGCGAAGGACAGGAAGTTCGAGCCACGGGCCGGGTCGAACCGGTCCACCGCGTGCACCAGACCGACGCGCGCCACCTGGGTGAGGTCGTCGAACGGCTCGCCACGACCGCTGAATTTGCGGGCGATGTGGTCGGCGAGCGGGATGCAGCGGCTGATCAGTTCGTCGCGTAGCGCATTGTGCTTCGGGGTGCCCGCGGTCGCGGCGGCGAGCCGTTCGAACAGCGCGCCGAGATCGTCGTACCCGGAAGACGAGCCGACCTCCTCGACGATTTCGGTGTCTTCCTCGGCCTCCTCGGGGGCCGGTTCCGCCTCTTGTGGCGCGGCATCGGCCGCCGGTGCGGGTGCTTCGCCGGTGCCGGGCTGGTCGTCCTTGCGCTCCGGGTCGAACACTGTCTCTTCTTCCGCCACTACGCCTTCCCCCGGACGCGACGGAACTCCACCGTCGTCGGATATCCGGAAGCCGCCGAGTCGTACGGGTCTTGCGTCGCCTGCACCGAATCGGTGAGGGTCCGCAGCACATGCCAGCCGAAGCTGCGCTGGTCCGGCAATCCCTCGGCTGCCGCGAGCCCGCTGACGCGCACCAGTAGCTCGGTGTCACCGATGGTGAACCGGCACTGCAGGCTCGAGCCCGGCTTCGCGACCGCGATCAGCGTGGAGCACACCTCGTCGACGGCCAGCCGGATGTCGGCGACCTCGTCGAGGGTGAATTCGCTGAGCAGCACGAGAGTTTCGGCGAGCCCGCGCACGATGGGCAGCTGTGTGACCGATGCGGCCACCCGAATCTCCACCGGGGAGCTGGTCCCCTGTTCCGCCGAAATATTGATCACCCTGAGAAGGCTACCCATTCCTACGCCCCGCAATCACAGTTTGCCTGGTCTGGAGGCACGTTCGGCTCTGGTGCGGGCCCCTCGGTACACTCCGGCGTTGTGTCCACACCGACGTTTTCGCGACCGGCCCAGCCGATGATCGCCCCCTCCATCCTGTCCGCCGACTTCGCTCGTCTCGCGGACGAGACCCGGGCCGTCGCGACCGCCGACTGGTTGCACGTCGATGTGATGGACGCGCACTTCGTGCCGAACCTGACGCTGGGCCTGCCGGTGGTGCAGAGCCTGTTGAAGGCCACCGACATTCCGCTGGATTGCCATCTGATGATCGAGGATCCGGGTCGCTGGGCGCCGCCGTACGCCGAGGCGGGCGCGTACAACGTGACCTTCCACGCGGAAGCCACCGACGATCCGGTGGCGGTGGCGCGCGACATCCGTGCCGCGGGTGCGAAGGCCGGGCTGTCGGTGAAGCCGAACACCCCGATCGAGCCGTATCTGGAGATCCTGAAGAGCTTCGACACACTGCTGGTGATGAGCGTGGAGCCGGGATTCGGTGGGCAGTCGTTCATTTCGCACGTGCTGGAGAAGGCGCGCATCGTGCGCAACCTGGTCGACTCCGGTGAGCTGCGGTTGATCGTGGAGATCGACGGCGGAATCAACGCCGACACCATCGAGCAGGCAGCGGAGGCGGGTATCGACTGCTTCGTCGCCGGATCGGCGGTCTACAACACGGCCGATCCCGGCGCGACGGTGGAGAAGCTGCGGCATCAGGCCGCGGCACACTGGCTGTGAGTCGAAAAACTCAGTTGTAGTGCGGTTTCCGGCGGGTGCCGAGCGCCCGCGTGGCCTCGATGACCGCGCTGATGGGTGGCAGGGTGGTGGCGTGCTCGGGCTGCTGGACCCAGACGCGGTAGCCGGTGCGTTCGTCGTCGGGGGAGGGCAGCACCACTTGGCTTCCGGTGCAGGCGACGGTGGCGTAGAGCCGGAACAGCTCGGCGGAGATGTGCTTGTTCAGTGTTTCGGAGTGGGCGGGACCGGTGATGAAGGTCCATCGCCTGGCCCGGGGGTGGTGCACGACGGGTGCGGCGAGCCGCGCCTGGGTCAACTGCCGCTGGACTTGTTCGCCCAACTCCGACGGCATGGTGATGGCGCCGTAGTGCTGACCGATGTGCAGCAGGATGTGGCGCGACGCCGGGTCGATCGAGGCCGGCATCTGGAATTCGCTGCGGTACTGGCTGCAGCGAACTTCTAGCGTCGCGTCGAGAAGAGTGGTCACGCAACACCCCCGCTGTGTGGTGGATTTACCATGAAGGATCCGCTTCCAACTGCTGGTAGAAGGCCGTTCGTGTCAGTCTCGGGAGCGAGAATTGAACGGTCGGAATCAGGTACATAACAATATTGCATCCATTTCCGTTTGGATGCAAGGGAAATGTGTAGGCGTGTTTTCCGCTGGGTACCAGCAGGATTCGCGATCCGGTGCGAAATGGTCTTGATTCAATCGTGATGCGCGGAAATTCTGGGCAGTCTGTTTATCTCGCTGGGGTAAATCCCCGGCAATTTCGTATAGCTGTACAGAAACGCGGCCCCCTGCCGGTCCCGCGGTCTGTTCCGGCGGCGGCGAACCGCTGGACGGAACCGCGCTGCCTACCTACGACCCGGCGTCGTTACCCTGGGTGCGAGCGGGAATAGCAGCCGGCCCCGGCTTGTTCCGCCCACCGACACACGAACGCGACCAGGGAGTGCAGCGCATGTTCACAGGCATCGTCGAGGAGCTTGGCGAGATCGTCGCCACCGAGCCGCTGGCCGACGCCGCGCGCCTCACCATCCGGGGCAAGCTCGTCACCTCCGATGCCGGACACGGGGACTCCATCGCGGTCAACGGCGTCTGCCTCACCGTCGTGGACGTCATCGACGGCGACAGCTTCACCGTCGACGTGATGCAGGAGACCCTGAACCGCTCCAGCATCGGCGGCCTCAGCGCCGGCTCGCGGGTCAACCTGGAGCGCGCCGCCGCGCTGAACAGCCGCCTCGGCGGGCACCTGGTGCAGGGCCACGTCGACGGCACCGGCACCGTCCTCGCCCGCACGCCCTCGGAGAACTGGGAGGTCGTGCGCGTCTCGCTGCCTGACGCCATCGCGCGCTACGTGGTGCAGAAGGGCTCGATCACCGTCGACGGGATCTCGCTCACCGTCTCCGGCCTCGGCCAGTCCGAGGACCCCGCCGCCGACGGCAATCGCGACTGGTTCGAGGTGTCGCTCATCCCGACCACGCTGTCCATGACCAACCTCGGCGCCGCCGCTGTCGGCACCAAGGTCAATCTCGAGGTCGACGTGATCGCCAAGTACGTCGAACGATTGCAGCAGCGCGGTTGAGCCGGTACCGGCCTCTGGTGCGAAGATAGTTCCAGCATCCGGGTCTGACCCGGCCCGTTCGGAGGGAGTCTTACGACCGACCCGTTCGCGGCCGTCTCGGTTCCGAGCGGCCGAAGCGCAGGCGCCGCAGGCGCGAGTCTCGGCCGCTCGGAACCGAGACAACAGGGGCCGCGAACACGCAGCGCCGCAGGCGCTGCAGAATGGACACCGCACTTCTTTCGATATGGAGCACAGCTGACGTGACCAGGTTCGACACCATCGAGCGCGCAGTCGCCGACATCGCCGCCGGTAAGGCCGTCGTCGTCGTGGACGACGAGGACCGTGAGAACGAGGGCGACCTCATCTTCGCGGCGGAGAAGGCCACCCCCGAGCTGGTCGCCTTCATGATTCGCTACACCTCCGGCTACATCTGTGTGCCGCTCATCGGTGACGACTGCGACCGCCTCGGCCTGCCGCCGATGTACGCGCAGAACCAGGACAAGCACGGCACCGCCTACACCGTGTCGGTCGACGCGCGCGAAGGCATCACCACCGGCATCTCCGGCGCCGACCGCGCCACCACCATGCGCCTGCTCGCCGACCCCGACGCCAAGGCCGACGACCTGACCCGTCCCGGTCACGTGGTTCCGTTGCGCGCCAAGGACGGTGGCGTGCTGCGCCGCCCCGGCCACACCGAAGCCGCGGTCGACCTGTCCCGGATGGCGGGCCTGCGCCCGGCCGGTGTCATCTGCGAGATCGTCAGCCAGAAGGACGAGGGCCACATGGCCCGCACCGAAGAGCTACGTATCTTCGCCGACGAGCACGATCTGGCGCTGATCTCCATCGCCGACATGATCGCCTGGCGGCGCAAGCACGAGAAGCAGGTCGTCCGCGTCGCCGAGGCCCGCATCCCCACCGCGCACGGTGAATTCCGCGCAGTCGGTTACCAGAGCATCTACGACGACGTCGAGCACGTCGCGCTGGTGCGCGGCGATATCAGCGACGGCGAGGACGTGCTGGTCCGCGTGCACTCGGAATGCCTCACCGGCGACGTGTTCGGCTCGCTGCGCTGCGACTGCGGCCCGCAGCTGGACGCCGCACTGGAAATGGTGGCCAACGAGGGCCGCGGCGTGGTGCTGTACATGCGCGGGCACGAGGGCCGCGGCATCGGCCTGATGCACAAGCTGCAGGCCTACCAGCTGCAGGACTCCGGCCGCGACACCGTCGACGCCAACCTCGACCTCGGCCTGCCCGCCGACGCGCGCGACTACGGCACCGGCGCGCAGATCCTGGTCGACCTCGGCATCAAGTCCATGCGCCTGCTCACCAACAACCCGGCCAAGCGCGTCGGCCTGGACGGCTACGGCCTGCGGATCACCGAGCGGGTCCCGATGCCGTTGCGCGCCAACGCCGAAAACCTGCGGTACCTGCGCACCAAGCGGGACCGGATGGGGCACGACCTGATCGGGCTGGACGAGCTCGACCTCGGCGAGACGGCACAGTAACCGCCCCGGCTCATACCGGGACCCACGAAGGAAGGCTTTCAATGAGCGGCACCGGCGTACCCAGCTTCGAGCTGTCGGATGCCAAGGACCTCCGGCTCGGCATCGTCGCCTCGCGCTGGCACACCGAGATCTGCGACACCCTGGTGGCCAACGCCGAGCGGGTGGCCAAGGAAGCCGGCGTCCAGCACGTGACCACGGTCCGCTGCGCGGGCGCCATGGAGCTGCCGGTCGTCGCCCAGGAATTGGCTCGCACCCATGACGCGGTGGTCGCCCTCGGCGTCGTGATCCGCGGCGGCACACCGCATTTCGAGTACGTGTGCGATGCGGTCACCGCCGGTCTCACTCGCGTTTCGCTCGATGCCGCGACGCCGGTCACCAACGGTGTGCTCACCACCAACACCGAAGAACAGGCCCTCGACCGCGCCGGCCTGCCCGGCTCCGCCGAGGACAAGGGCGAGCAGGCCGCCCAGGCCGCTCTCGACGCCGCGCTGACGCTGCGCGCGCTACGAGAGTCGTTCTGAGCCGATGCCCGTTGTGCGTATCTGGCGTCGTGAGCAACCGGCCGCGGACGCCCCCGAATGGGATCTCGAGGTGCGTCCGCGCCGCTCGGTCCGCACCGCCTGGATCTGCGCGACCCTGGTCGTCGTGGTCTTCGGCATCGGCGGTATCTGGCTGCGTTCCGGCTCCACCGGCGTGAACTTCCGGATCATCGACCAGTTCGCCATGATCGGCGTCGGCCTCCTCATCGCCGCCGGAATCCTGACCCTCACCCGCCCCCGCCTGCGCGTCGGCGCCAAGGGTGTCATGGTCCGGAACATCCTCGGCGACAACCTGTTCACCTGGGAACACGTCATCGGCGTCTCCTTCCCGGACCGGAAGTCCTGGGCTCGCCTGGAACTCGTCGACGACGAATACGTCCCACTGCTTGCCATCCGCGCCAACGACAAGGCGCACGCCGCACAGGCCATGGACCGCCTCCGCGAGCTCGGCGCGAAGTACACCGCGGATCAGGCCGCTGAGTGAGTATGCAGATCGTGCAGTTTCGCTGAACTGAGGCGATTTCGGCCAAGTTCGTCCGGAAAAGTGCACGATTTGCATACAACTCGGCCACCTTGATCGCCTCGGGTGTCAGCGGTGCTGCGGGGGCATTGCGCCTCAGGCGGTGGGCCTTAGCGGACGTCGCCGAAGACGGCTCCTTCGCGGCGGGGGTCGGCGCCGCCGATCCAGCCGCCGCTCGGGTCGAGTTTCAGGGTGCTGAGGCCACTGACCTGGGGTGTTACCGAGACCTGGTGGCCCATTTCGCGCAGGCGGATGACGAGTGGGTCGCTATCGCCCTTGTTTGTCGCGTTGATGGCGGGGTGTTCGCCGCCGATTCCGGTGGACGGGGTGTTGCCCGCGCCGAAGGAGACGGCGGAGACCGCTTGTTGCGGGTCCAGGCCCCAGTCCAGGAGGCCGACAAGGGTTTTGACGACGAACTGGATGATGACCGAGCCGCCGGGGGAGCCGGTGATGTGGGTGAGGGCGCCACGCGCGCCGTCCGGGGCCCGATCGAAGACCAGGGTCGGGGCCATCGAGCTGCGGGGGCGTTTGTTCGGCTGGATGCGGTTGGCGACCGGTGCGCCGTCGGCGCCGAGGGGGTCGGCGGCGAAGTCGGTGAGCTGGTTGTTGAGGACGAAGCCGTCGACGACGTGGAACGAGCCGAAGGCGGATTCGACGGTGGTGGTCAATGCTGCCGCGTTGCCGTATTTGTCGACCACGGAGATGTGGCTGGTGCCGTGTTCGGGCGGCTGCTGGCCCACGCCGAGCGGGACCGGGCCGAAGTCGCCCGGCTGGGCGGTGCCCATGCTGCGGCTCGGGTTGATCAGTCCGGCGCGCTGCTTGAGGTAGTTCTTGTCGATCAGGGTCTGCATGGAACCGCCGGGCAGCGGGATGAAGTCCTCGTCGGCGACATACTTGTTGCGGTCGGCGTAGGCGAGCCGCTCGGCCTCCGCGATCAGGTGCACCGCTTCGGCTTTCGGCTTGCCGCCGTTGGCGTCGAGTGCGTCGGGCTTCAGTGCGGCCAGATCGAAGTTCTCCAGGATGCCCAGCGTAGCGGCGACCGTGCTGCCGCCGGAGGAGGGCGCGGGCATGCCGCAGACCTCGTGGACGCGGTAACCCGAGCACAGCGCGGTGCGCTTCTTCGGCTGATATCCGGCGAGATCGGCCATGGTGAGCTGGCCGCCCGTGCGCCCACCGGCGGTGGAGGCCGCGGCGTCGACGATGGCCTGCGCGATGGCGCCGGTGTAGAACGCGTCCGCGCCGTCGGAGGCGATGGCGCTCAACGTCTTCGACATGCCCGGGTTGGTCAGCAGCGTGTTGACCTTCTTCCCAGACCCGTCCGGATTCAGGAAGTACGCCTTGGCCGCTTCGTCGGTGGCGAGATCTTTCGCGGACTCGGCGATCTGCCCGGCCAGCCGGGGGCTGATCTCGAAGCCGCGGTCCGCCAAGCCGATTGCCGGATCGAACAACTCCCGCCACGAGGTCTTCCCGTGCTCCCGGTGCGCGAGCTCCAGCATCCGCAGAATCCCGGGGACGCCGATGGAGCGTCCACTGGCCCGGGTGTTCGGCTTGGGTTCGGTGCGGTCCTCGTCGCTGACCCAGCGCAGATAGTTCTCGGTGGCCGCCGCCGGCGCGATCTCGCGTCCGTCATAGGCTTCGATGCCCTTGCTGGCCGCGTCGTAGTACAGCAGGAACCCGCCGCCACCGATCCCGGAGGCCTGCGGCTCGACGAGCCCGAGTACCGCCTGCGCGGCGATCAGCGCATCCGCCGCCGTCCCGCCCTTGTTCAGCACCTCACACGCGGCCTTGGTGGAAATCGGGTTGGCCGTGGACACCGCGTAGGTCTTGGTCCGGACGGCTTTCATCCCGGACCGATATCCGGACGCGATCTCCGGATTCGTCGCGATATTCGTCGACCCGGTCCCGCTCGCCGGGGCTGCCGTTACCGGGGTTCCGTTCGGCGATTCTCCGCACGGCCCGGCGGCCTGCGCGTCCTCCCCGGAACACCCGGTGACGATCCCGACTACAAGCGTCAACGCCGCCCCAGCGCCAACCCACCTACCGCGTGTGCGCTTCATGCACGGACTTTAACGCCGATCACCGACAAGCGTCGGGAGATCGCGACGGAAAGATCTCCGCCGCAACCACTCCGGAGACCATCCGGCAGCCGGTCGCGTCAGCGCGGACGATTGAACCATCGGGCCGCGGACTGCCCGCCCATCAGGCACGCGGTCAGGATTCCGACAATGATGCCGAGCGGGCCCGGAGGCTGCATGGACGCCATGCCGCCGAGGCCGATGACGGCCTCGATGATCGACAACGTGATGACAGTGGTTCGGACTCCACGCCCGCCACTGCCGAACTGGAACGCGAAAATAGCGATGATCCAGGCGAACAGAAAACCGAAGGTCATACCGCCGGCGCTCTCGGCACCGAATCGCATGCCCACCAGCACGGTGAGGACGAAGCCCAGTCCGGCCGTGAGGAACGAGATCACCCGCGCCGCGCGCACCACACCCGGCATCCGGCCGTTGTTCGGCTGATAATGCGCATAGTGCGCGCCCGCGTATTCGGGACTCGTGTACTGCGGCAGTTCCTGCTCTGGATTGGGGTACTGCGGCAGTTCCGTCTCGGGGTTGGGGTAGTGCGGTAGTCCTTGCTCGGTCATGTTCGTCCTTCGTGCTCGGAATACGGACGACGACATGCCTGTTCGGTTGTGAACGATCCATGCCCCCCGTTGGCCATATTCAAGATCATTCCGCACGCTTCCGCCACTGCGAACCTGGCGGGCGAAGGGTGTCGGTGGCACTCGATAGGCTGTTCGGGTGGCAGATCCAGCGACGTACCGGCCTGGGCCGGGGACGATTCCCGTCGGACCCGGGGTGTACAAGTTCCGGGACGCGCATCGGCGGGTTATCTATGTCGGCAAGGCGAAGAGCCTGCGAAGCAGGCTGAATTCGTACTTCGCCGATGTGGCGTCGCTGCATCCGCGGACCCGCCAGATGGTCACCACCGCGGCCGGCGTCGAGTGGACGGTCGTCTCCACCGAGGTGGAGGCGCTGCAGCTGGAATACAACTGGATCAAGGAGTTCGATCCGCGCTTCAACGTGCGGTATCGCGACGACAAGTCCTATCCGGTGCTCGCGGTCACCCTCAACGAGGAATTCCCGCGGCTGTTCGTCTATCGCGGCGCCCGGAAGAAGGGTGTGCGGTACTTCGGGCCGTACGCCCACGCCTGGGCGATCCGGGAAACCTTGGATCTGCTGCTGCGCGTGTTCCCGGCGCGTACCTGTTCGAACGGAGTCTTCAAGCGGCACAACCAGATCGGGCGCCCGTGTCTGCTCGGGTACATCGACAAGTGTGCCGCGCCCTGCGTCGGGCGCGTGAGTGCCGACGAGCACCGCAAGATCGTGGAGGACTTCTGCGACTTCCTGGCCGGCCGAACCGACCGGATGGTCCGGGAACTGGAACGGCGCATGCAGGACGCCGCCGAGGATCTCGATTTCGAGACCGCCGCCCGCCTGCGCGATGACGTGCAGGCCTTGCGCCGCGCGCTGGAGAAGCAGGCGGTGGTGCTCGGCGACGGCACCGACGCCGACGTGATCGCCTTCGCCACCGACGAACTCCAGGTCTCGGTGCAGATCTTCCACGTCCGCGACGGCCGGGTGCGCGGCCAGCGCGGCTGGGTGGTCGACAAATCCGGTGACGCCATCGACGCCCCCGAGGCCGGTGGCGAGATGGCCGCCCTGGTGGAGCAGTTCCTCACGCAGTTCTACATCGAGCAGGTCGCGGTGGCCGAGCAGTCGGTCGAGGAGCAGGCGGCCACCGTGGTGCCGCGTGAGGTGCTCGTCCCCGAGCTGCCCGCCGACGCCGAGCAGATTCAGGAGTGGCTGAGCAAGCTGCGCGGCTCGGGCGTCAAGCTCCGTGTTCCCCAGCGCGGCGACAAGAAAGCCCTCGCCGAAACCGTGCAGCGCAATGCGATGGGCGCGCTGGCCCAGCACAAACTCAAGCGCGCCGGCGATCTGACCTCGAGATCAGCTGCCCTGCAAGATATTCAAGACGCCCTCGAACTGGACAGCGCCCCGCTGCGGATCGAATGCGTCGACATCAGTCACGTCCAGGGCACCGATGTGGTGGCCTCCCTGGTGGTGTTCGAGGACGGGCTGCCCCGGAAATCCGAGTACCGCCACTTCGCCATCAAGGAGGCGGCGGGGGAGGGCCGCTCCGACGATGTCGGCAGCATCCGTGAGGTGACCCGGCGGCGGTTCTGGCGACTCCGTAAGGAACGCGAGGAGTTGGAAGCCGCCGAATTGCAGGCGGCGCGAAGCGTTCCCAGCGACGACGAACTCGCGAACCCCGATTCGAGCGCGCTCGAAATCGATGAGGACGGACTGGACGGCACCCTCGATCCGGACGATCTCAACCCGGCCCCCGGTATCGATCCGCGCACCGGCCGCCCGCGCAAGTTCGCTTACCCGCCGAACCTCTATGTCGTCGACGGCGGCGCACCCCAGGTCGCGGCGGCCGCCGAGGTCCTCGACGATCTCGGCATCACCGATGTCGCCGTCATCGGCCTGGCCAAACGCCTCGAAGAGGTCTGGGTCCCAGGCGAACCCGACCCGTTGATCATGCCGCGCAACAGCGAGGCCCTGTTCCTGCTGCAGCGGGTCCGCGACGAGGCGCACCGCTTCGCCATCACTTTTCATCGCAGCAAACGATCCCGCCGGATGACCGCCTCCGCCTTGGACTCGGTCAAAGGCCTCGGTCAATCTCGCCGCACGGCCCTGGTCACGCACTTCGGGTCGGTCGCCAAACTCAAGGAGGCAACTATCGAGCAGATCACCGAGGTCCCAGGGATCGGCGTCGCCACGGCAAAAGCGGTTCTCGAGGCTCTCGAGTCGGACCAACCGGGCGCGACACGCGGCCCAGCGAGCGACAATTGATGAAATCCGTGTCGCGTACGTTGTGTGTCTGCGCCCGATACGAGATTCGGTACGGGATGATCGAGAGGCACCCTAGACACAGATCCGGTAGGACATGACACGCGTCGAATCGAACAGCACTGCGGGCGGCCCCCGGTCGGCCGCCGATTCCGGCGCGCCTATATCCGGTTTGCAGCAGGTCGAGGTTGTCATCGTGACCGGTCTGTCCGGTGCGGGCCGCGGTACCGCGGCCCGGGTACTGGAGGATCTGGGCTGGTACGTCACCGACAACCTGCCGCCCGAGTTGATCGGCCGCATGGTCGAACTCGGCACCTCCGCCGATCCCCCGATCCGCCGATTGGCCCTGGTCATGGACGTGCGCAGTCGCTTCTTCACCGGCAATCTCTCGGTCGTCACCGAAGAGCTGCGGGCGCGCGGCGTGCGCACCCGCATCCTGTTCCTGGAAGCCTCCGACGACGTCCTGATCCGCCGTTTCGGTTTCGCGCGGCGCCGGCATCCGTTGCAGAGTGAGAGCTCCGACGGCACCTTGTCCGCGGGCCTCGCCTCGGAACGGATTCGCCTGTCGACCGTGAAAACCGCGGCCGACCTGGTCATCGATACATCGGAATTGTCGATCCACCAATTGCATCGCAAGCTCGAGGAGGCCTACGGCGGCGGGACACCCGCCGCATTGCAGCTGACCGTGCAGTCCTTCGGCTTCAAATACGGGGTTCCGCTGGACGCAGACATGGTGTTGGATGTGCGTTTTCTACCCAATCCGCATTGGATACCGGAACTTCGGGAACATTCGGGACAGGAAGCGGTGGTCAGCGAGTACGTGCTGTCGCGCCCCGGCGCGGCCGACTATCTGCGTACGGCGCACCACCTGGTCGACCTGACGACGAACGGTTACCGCCAAGAGGGGAAGCGATACATGACGGTGGCAGTGGGCTGCACCGGAGGCAAGCACCGCAGCGTGGCGATAGCCGAGGCGCTCGGAGAACTGATGGGCGCGCAATTCGACGAGTCGGGCGAGTCCGACGTCGTGCGCGTGGTGCATCGGGATCTGGGGCGCGAATGACTGGCTGGGAATCCAATCCCGCCATCGTGGCGCTAGGCGGCGGGCACGGACTGTATGCGACCTTGACCGCGGTGCGGCGGCTGACCCGCAAGATCTGCGCGGTCGTCACCGTGGCCGACGACGGCGGTTCCTCCGGCCGGCTACGTGCCGAACTGGGCGTGCTACCCCCGGGTGATCTACGAATGGCGTTGGCGGCCTTGGCAGCTGACCCGGAAGGCGTCTGGACGCAGTCGATCCAGCACCGCTTCGGCGGCACCGGCGCGCTGGCGGGCCATTCGGTCGGCAATCTGATCCTGGCGGGCCTGACCGAGGTGCTCGGCAATCCGGTGGACGCGCTCGACGAACTCGGGAAGGTGCTCAAGGTGACCGGCCGGGTCCTGCCGATGTCACCCATCGCTCTCGATATCGAAGCGGATGTGTCTGGGCTGGAAGCGGATCCGCGCGTCAGCCGCTGCATCCGCGGCCAGGTCGCGGTCGCCACCACGCCGGGCAAAGTGCGCCGCGTGCGTTTGATCCCGTCGGATCCGCCCGCGAGCCCGGAGGCCACCTCCGCCATCGAACACGCGGATGTCGTTGTGCTGGGCCCGGGTTCGTGGTTCACCAGCGTGATCCCGCATGTGCTGGTCCCCGAATTGCGGGACGCGCTGGTCTATACCCGTGCGCGCAAGGTACTGGTGCTGAACCTGGCCGCGGAGCCGGGCGAAACGGCGGGGTTCTCCGCCGAACGTCATCTGCATGTATTGTCCCAGCACGCACCGGAATTCGTGGTCGACGAGGTTTTGGTCGATTCGGGCTCGGTGCCGGAAGGCCGAGAGCGCGAACATGTGGCCAGGGCTGCCGAACAGTTGCGGGCGCGAGTAACCTTTTCCGATGTCGCCGAAGCGGGAACCGACCGGCATCACCCCGGAAAGCTCGCCGCCGCACTGGATCAGCTGATCCGGCAACCTCGGCCGCAAAAGGCAGGGCTTCGAGTCGAAGGACGGCACATGGGCGCGGATGTGCGGTCCGGGTTGGGTGGAAAGGAGCGCGTCTCGTGGCAATGACAGCCGAGGTGAAAGACGAGCTGAGCAGGCTCACCATTTCACAGGTGAGTTCCCGCAAAGCCGAACTGTCCGCGCTGCTACGTTTCGCCGGAGGCCTGCATATCGTCGGCGGCCGGGTGATCGTGGAAGCCGAAGTGGACATGGGCTCCATCGCACGACGGCTCCGCCGGGAAATCTTCGAGCTTTACGGCTACGGCTCCGACGTGCACGTGCTCGGTGCGGGCGGTCTGCGTAAGACCTCCCGCTACGTGGTGCGCGTGTCCAAGGAGGGCGAGGCGCTGGCGCGCCAGACCGGGCTGCTCGATGTGCGCGGCCGTCCGGTGCGCGGGCTGCCCGCCCAGGTGGTCGGCGGCAGCATCGCCGACGCCGAAGCCGCTTGGCGCGGAGCGTTTTTGGCGCACGGCTCGCTCACCGAACCCGGTCGTTCCTCGGCGCTCGAGGTCAGCTGCCCCGGTCCCGAGGCGGCGCTCGCGCTCGTCGGCGCCGCCCGGCGGCTCGGCATCACCGCCAAGGCCCGTGAGGTGCGCGGCACCGACCGCGTCGTGGTGCGCGACGGTGAGGCCATCGGCGCCCTGCTGACCCGCATGGGCGCGCAGGACACCAGGCTCACCTGGGAGGAGCGCCGGATGCGCCGCGAGGTGCGCGCCACGGCGAACCGCCTGGCCAACTTCGACGACGCGAACCTGCGCCGTTCGGCCCGGGCCGCGGTCGCCGCCGCAGCGCGTGTGGAACGCGCGCTGGAGATCCTCAGCGACGACGTGCCGGATCATTTGGCCGCCGCCGGCAAACTGCGCGTCCAGCACCGCCAGGCCTCCCTGGAGGAGCTCGGCCAGCTCGCCGACCCGCCGATGACGAAAGACGCTGTGGCGGGCCGCATTCGACGCTTGCTGTCGATGGCCGACCGGCGCGCCAAGGAACTCGGCATTCCGGACACCGAGTCCGCCGTCACCGCCGAATTGCTCGACGAGGCCTGACAATTTCGGACAAATCCGCCGCTCCGGGACCTCTCGGAGCGGCGGATTTGTCGTATCCGCTACCAGCGAAAGTCCTGATGCCAGCGGCATTCGCGGTCCGCGAACGTCCAGCGTCGGCGGTGCCGCGCGGGGCGGGGGACTCACAACGGCAGGTGCATGTCGGAGAGGTGGTGCCTGGGCATTAGTGTGGTTGGGGCATCGGAATGTATCCCGCTTGAAAGCTGAGGAGCGATAAATTGACTGTCCGGGTAGGTATCAACGGTTTCGGTCGTATCGGACGCAACTTCTTCCGGGCGGTGGAGGCGCAGAAGGCGCTCGGCACCACCGACATCGAGATCGTGGCGGTCAACGACCTCACCGATAACGCGTCCCTGGCAACTCTGCTGAAGTACGACTCGATCCTCGGCCGCCTGCCGCAGGACGTCTCGCTCGACGGCGACGACACCATCGTGGTCGGCGATCAGCGGATCAAGGCCCTGGCCATCAAGGAAGGCCCGGCGGCGCTGCCCTGGGGCGACCTGGGCGTCGACGTGGTCGTCGAGTCGACCGGTATCTTCACCGACGCGACCAAGGCGAAGGGCCACCTCGCGGCCGGCGCCAAGAAGGTCATCATCTCCGCGCCCGCCAAGGGCGAGGATCTGACCGTGGTGATGGGCGTCAACGACAACCAGTACGACGGCAGCCAGAACATCATTTCCAACGCCTCGTGCACCACCAACTGCCTCGGCCCGCTGGCGAAGGTGCTCAACGACACCTTCGGCATCGAGCGTGGCCTGATGACCACGATCCACGCCTACACCCAGGATCAGAACCTGCAGGACGGCCCGCACAGCGACCTGCGTCGCGCCCGCGCCGCCGCCCTGAACATCGTGCCCACCGGCACCGGTGCCGCCAAGGCCATCGGCCTGGTGCTGCCCGAACTGCAGGGCAAGCTGGACGGCTACGCGCTGCGCGTGCCGGTCCCGACGGGCTCGGTCACCGACCTCACCGTGACCCTGGCCAAGTCGGCTTCCATCGAGGCGATCAACGCCGCGTACCAGGCCGCCGCCGAGGGTGCGCTGAAGGGCTACCTGAAGTACAACGTGGACCCGATCGTGTCCAGCGACATCGTCACCGACCCGCACTCCTGCATCTACGACGCGCCGCTGACCAAGGTCATCGACGATCAGGTGAAGGTGGTCGGCTGGTACGACAACGAGTGGGGCTACTCCAACCGTCTCGCCGACCTCATCGGCCTCGTCTCGAAGTCCCTCTGACGCGCATGACAGTCAAGACTCTTCAAGACCTGCTGAACGAGGGCGTCGAAGGCCGGGGCGTGCTGGTGCGCTCCGACCTCAACGTGCCGCTCGACGACAACGGCGCGATCACCGATCCGGGGCGCATCATCGCCTCGGCGCCGACCATCCGCGCGCTCGCCGAGGCGGGCGCCAAGGTCGTGGTGACCGCGCATCTGGGCCGCCCCAAGGGCGCGCCGGATCCGAAGCTCTCGCTGGCGCCCGTCGCCGCGCGGCTGAGCGAGGAACTGGGCCGCAATGTCCAGTTGGCCGGTGACGTGGTGGGCCAGGACGCGCTCGCGCGTTCCGAGGGCCTCACCGACGGTGACGTGCTGCTGCTGGAGAACATCCGCTTCGATGCGCGCGAGACCAGCAAGGACGACGCCGATCGGCGGAAGCTGGCACATGCGCTGGTCGAGTTGGTCGGCGACGACGGTGCGTTCGTCTCCGACGGTTTCGGTGTGGTGCACCGCAAGCAGGCCTCGGTCTACGACGTGGCGACGCTGCTGCCGCACTACGCCGGTGGCCTGGTCGCCGCCGAAGTAGAGGTGTTGCGGAAGCTGACCACCGACACCGAGCGCCCGTACGCGGTCGTGCTCGGCGGCTCGAAGGTGTCGGACAAGCTGGCCGTCATCGAGGCGTTGGCTCCCAAGGTCGACACCCTGGTGATCGGCGGCGGCATGTGCTTCACCTTCCTTGCCGCACAGGGCCTTTCGGTCGGTTCCTCGCTGTTGCAGGAGGAGATGATCGATACCTGCAAGAAGCTGCTCGACGACTGGGCCGATGTCATCCACCTGCCGCGCGACATCGTGGTGGCGGACAAGTTCGCCGCCGACGCGGATTCGAAGGTGGTGCCCGTCAACGAGATTCCGGACGGCTGGATGGGTCTGGATGTGGGCCCGGAGTCGGCGGACCGTTTCGCGGCGCTGCTGACCGAGGCGAAGACGGTGTTCTGGAACGGCCCGATGGGCGTGTTCGAGTTCGAGAACTTCGCCGCCGGCACCCGCGGAGTCGCCGAGGCGATCGTGAAGGCCACCGGCAAGGGTGCGTTCACGGTGGTCGGCGGCGGCGACTCGGCCGCGGCGGTGCGTGCGCTCGGCCTGCCCGACGACGGTTTCTCGCACATCTCGACCGGTGGTGGCGCGTCTCTGGAATACCTGGAAGGCAAAGAGCTGCCCGGTATTTCGGTTCTGGAGGACTGATCAATGGCACGTAAACCGCTCATCGCGGGCAACTGGAAGATGAACCTCAACCACCTCGAGGCCATCGCCCTGGTGCAGAAGATCGCCTTCGCGTTGCCGGAGAAGTACTTCGCCAAGGTCGACGTCGCGGTCATCCCGCCGTTCACCGACCTCCGCAGCGTGCAGACCCTCGTCGAGGGCGACAAGCTGCTGCTCACCTATGGTGCGCAGGATGTTTCGGTGCACGAGTCGGGCGCCTATACCGGCGAGATCAGCGGGGCCATGCTGGCCAAGCTGGGCTGCAGCTTCGCGGTGGTCGGGCACTCCGAGCGCCGGCAGTACCACAGCGAGGACGACGCCACGGTGCTGGCGAAGGCCAAGCAGGCGCTGAAGCACGGGATCACGCCGATCGTGTGCATCGGTGAGGGCCTGAACATTCGCGAGGCGGGCACGCACGTCGAGTACAACCTCGAGCAGCTGCGTGGCTCGCTGAAAGGCCTGACGGCGGAGGAGATCTCGAAGATCGTCATCGCCTACGAGCCGGTCTGGGCCATCGGCACCGGCAAGGTGGCCTCGGCCGCCGACGCGCAGGAAGTCTGCGGCGCGATCCGCAAGGAGCTGGCCGAGCTGGCTTCGGCGGAGGTCGCCGCGGGTGTCCGGGTGCTCTACGGCGGTTCGGTGAACGCCAAGAACGTCGGCGAGCTGGTCGGCCAGACCGATATCGACGGCGCGCTCGTCGGTGGCGCTTCGCTCAAGGGTGACGAGTTCGCCACCCTGTCCGCGATCGCCGCGGGCGGCCCGCTGCCCTGATCGGCGGCAGTTGACTGGATCGGCCCGGGACCGCGTTGCGGTTCCGGGCCGATTGCTGTGCAGGGCAGGGTGATTACGGCTCCGCGCGCAGGACCAGGCCGTTGCCCTCGGCGTTCTTCAGGGTGAGGATGTCGGCGTCGATGGTGAGGGTCACCGTGCCGGTCAAGGCCTTCAGCACGCCGGCCTCCACTTCCATCACGTCCGGCTGGCAGACCATCCTGGTGGTACCGAAATCCTTGCCGTTGAATTCGATGGTGTTCCCGGCGGCGGACTTCGTGATCGGGGCTTTGCCGCTGAATTTGTTGCAGCCGGCGCTGCCCGATATGCCGTTGTCCCGCAGCGCCAGGGTGGGCTTGGATTCGTCGATCGCGACCGAGGCGATCCGGGCGTCCGGGGTGATGATCTGGGTGACCCGCCACACGGTGTGCTCGAGCGGCTTGTCCGGGGTGGCGATCTTCTTGTCCAGCAGGATGACCGTCTGATCCTGATTCTTCAGGGTCAGCGTACTGTCCTTCAGCTCCCAGGAAGGCGCGGAGGCCAGCAGGCCGCCCATCCACTCGTCCGCGCGGGCGCGGTCGCCTTCGCAGCCCATCAGGGTGGTCGCGAGCTGGCCCGCGGTGAGTGTGTTGTTGTCCAAGGTGACCGGCGCGGACCCGGTGTTGCAGCCCGCGGTCACGCTGACCCGGCCGTCTTCGGTGAAGGTGAGGGTGAGCGGCCCGCCACCGGGAATCTGCGGCCCCTGCACCTCTTTGGAGATGTAGGTGTGCCCCGTCGGGGTCGGCGGCACCGCCGTCTCGGCCGGGGTGGGGCTGGGGGTCGGGTCGGCGGCGTCGCTCCCGCCGCTGTCGCATGCGGCCGTGGCACAGGCGAGCAGCAGGATCGGAACGAATCGCAGGAGTTTGACCGACATGTGCGCGATGCTACCGACGCCACCGCCCCGGCGGCGACGACTCGCGGTCGGACGGCATGCCGGAGAGCGCGATCCGGCATGCCGTGTGCCGCTCAGACCGGCATGCCCAGCGCCGAGGCCAGGGTCTGCCCGAGGGCGTGGACGACGGCCGCGAAGGCGCCCGGGTCCAGGATCTGCAGCGGGACATCCCGATTGGTGCAGCCCTGCGGAGCCGGGATGCCGTTGAGCCGGTCGTTGAGCCACAGTACGGCCGAACCGGCGCCGGAGACGGCCGCGATGCCGTGTTCGCTGATCAGCTCGCGGGTGTAGAAGACGCTGGCATTGGGGTCCTTGCAATAGGTGTCGTAGGTCCGGTTGACCGCGTTCACCGGCATGACCTCGTCCAGTGGCGCCTCGTAGATGTAGATCGGGGCGCGGGGTGTGCCGCGGTGGCCGAGGGTCAGTTCGTCGAGCACGTGCTGGATCTCCGGTGCGCGCATCGGGTCACCGGGGTAGTCGAACAGGCCCTTGATGTTGACGAACGGGAATCCGGCGAATTGCAGTGTCACACACTGGCCTTCGTGCACCACCCGCACGGCCTTGCCGAACGGGTTCATGTATCGGTCGATGAAGGCGTTGACCTCCGGGTATTCCCGCGCGACACCGAACAGCCCGCCCAGCACGGCACCGCCGAAGGTGGAGGTGCCGTTGTTGTAGTCGACCGCCATGCGGATGTCGGCCAACAGGCCACCGGAGGCCGAGCCGACCAGGTTCAGTTCCGGCGCGTATTCGGCGTGCAGTTCCGCGGCGTGCGCGGTCGGGATGGCGCCGCCGGAGTAGCCCCACATGGTGGTGCGCGTGGCTGTCCCAGGCAGACCGGCCGGCTCGAAGTTCTGGGCCGCGCGGATGCCGTCGAGAGTGATGCGGGCGCCGAGTGGACCGGCCGCGTAGGCGGCGCTGGGGCCTTGATGATCGGGGACCACCACCGCGTGTCCCAGTTGCAGCATCGCCTGCACCTCGATGAACTCCGCGCCGATCACCGGGTTCAGCGGGTTCGGCATCGAACCCATCTGCAGCGTGTAGGAGGGTGCGCAGTTGATGGACAGCGAATCCTCGGCGAACTGGAACGAGACCAGTCCGCGCTGTCCGCTGGGCGCGGGGCGGTGCGGCACGATGACGGTCGCGACCGCCGGGATCGCCTCGCCACGGGTGTTGGTGCTGCGGTAGGAGACCTGCCAGGCGTTGGTGTTGAGCGGGATGAGCCAGAAGTTGGCGAGATTGACCTGCCGGGCGGACAGGATCTCGCCGGGCTGGGCCGCGGCGACCTTGGCCGGATCCGGGTTGTAGAACGCCGGATCGAGGTACGGCGGCGCGGGCGGCATCGGGAACGGCAACGCGGGCGCTACCGGAACTGGTTGCGCGGCAGCGTTATTGGCCATTACCGGACATATCGCGATGGTCAAGCCCGCGGTCATGGCCAGGCAAACCCGGGTGACCTGCCGGCCCCGCGCGGTGGTCGTTCTCATGCAGATACTCCTCGACGAATCCGCTGGGCTGACCTGTTGAGCGCCACGCCGCGCGGTTGCTCCAAAAAGGGAGCAGCTATTTCCTAACTGGCGTCCCAGACTGTAAAGCGCGGCTGCGTCCTGTGTCAACGGTCACCCCACCCGGCTTTTGTAACGGCCGGAGTCCCGTGCAGGATGGTCAGCCATGACCCCGAGCGCCGAGCGCGCGCAGCCCGCGGAGCGCCCACCGGCCGGCTCCCAGCGTCCGCGCCGCACCCAGTCCGAACGCCGGGCCGCCACCGTGGCCAAGCTCGTGGACGCCACCATCGCGGCCATCGGCGAGGTCGGCTATCAGCGCGCCACGGTGCAGGAGATCTGCGGCCGCGCCGGGCTTTCCGTGGGCGCGATGTTCCGCCAGTTCGACAGCCGCCTCGACCTGATCGTGCGCACCTCCGAGGAAATCATCGCCCGCCAGATCGCCGCCTTCGGCGCGGTCATGGAACAGCTGGGCAGCCAAGAGAATTCGCTCGACACCGCCCTGCGCTTCCTGCGCGACGCGCAAGCCAACAACCTCACCCACGCCCTGCGCGAGATCTACCTGGCGGCACGTTCGGACGCCGAACTGCGCACCCGGATCGCGCCGAACGTCGAGAACTACTACGAGCGCATCGTCTCCGAAGTCGAGCGCACCCGGGTGCTCGCTCGTTTCCCGCAGGACAAGCGTGAACCGCTGTTCTTCCTTGTGCTGCACCTGTTCTCGGGTCAGGCGGTGGTGCGCGGGGTAGTTCCGAACTCGGCGATGGATGACGCGGTGCTGGCTCTCATCGAGGAGCTGCTCGTCGCCTATGCCGAAAAGGGCTCCGGCGCATAGGCTTAACCCAATGAGGTTGTGGACGTTGCAGGCGCCGGAGGTTGTCGAAGCGCTCCGGTCCACCGGCAGTCATCGGGCCGATTGGGACCTGGTGACCCCGAACTGGCGGCCCGCTTTTGCGGACATGGTCGGCGAGATGCGCCGCCGCGGCATCGATTGCGCTGCGGCCCCGCCGATCTGGTGCTGGCGCGGGCGTGCGCGGCAGCGGCGTGCCGTGCGGTCGACAGCGAATTTGCTACTCGGGTACCACGAGTGGGCCCACGGCCGCTGGCTGATCAAGCTGAACGTGCCGGACAACCAGATCCTGGCAACCTCTTACTCGGCCTGGAACGACTACCTCGGATTTCGCGGCGGCTACGACACCGAGCTCGTCGAAGGCCCGCACCGGATGGATTGGACGCCACGCTGCCAATCACGTTGGGACGAACTGCAATACGCGATCCCGGAACTGCGCACCGACTGGGTTGTCCGCGCCCGCCAATACCCGCCGGACGCCGACACGATGGCCCAGATCATGGCCGATCCCTATTGCCGCGAGATATTTCAACGGCGTCAGGAGGACGGACCCGATCTCGTGCCGCATTCGGAAAGCCCGGCGCGGCCGAGTGATTCGGTCAGGGCAGTACGTCGACGATGACGCGGGGGTCGAGCTCGCGGAGCTTGTCCGGGCGGTCGGTGAGGCAGGACCAGCCGCGGTTGACCGCTTCCAAGGTGACGTGGCCGGCGGTGACCATGGTGTCGGCGTCGCGGCGGCCGAGCAAGGTCGCGCCCACCTGTCTACTGGCCGGGCCGTCCAGCCCGCGGATGACGGTGTTCGGTAGATCCAGCAGCGCGGACAGGATGTCGTGGCGGCGCACCGGGATCAGGGCGCGGGCCGCAACCAGCGCTGTCACCGGGACGAGCAGGGTGTTGCCCGCTTCCGAGGTGGTCCACACCACGGATTGCGCGTACATGACGCGATGCGCCCAGGCGGTCAAAGCCGCGGTATCGAAAACGACGCCGCTGAGTTCACTCCGGTCGGTCACGACTGCGCCTCGCTAGCGCTCGGCTCCGTCGTGCCCAGGGCACGCTGGCCCATGGCTCGCTCGCTCACGTACGCCTCGCATGCCGCCCCCGCGGCTCTCATCCCCCGGTCGGGCGCCCTCACGCGGCACCGGGACGGCGCTCGTCGAATTCCTTCTGCGACAACGGAGGCAGGCCCTGCATCGCCCGGGCCCGATTGATCATTTCTAAGGGCGGTGGCCCGCCGATCACCTCTTCGACCTTGGCGAGCGCTTCCACCCGGTCCATCTCGGCGCGATCCATCCGCGCCTTCACCGAATCCGCCACATACGCGGAGACCGAAGTGATCTGGCCGCGCTCGCGCCAAAGATCCAGTGTGGCCGCAATTTCCTCGGGAAGGGTGATCGTCACCTTCCGGGTTTTGCGCTCCGCCGTCATGGCGTGATTCTAACGTCGACATGCCTCTGAGCGGGGCGGTTGCGGAGGGTTACCGCAGTGTTCTCCCGGCGCTCGCGGGTGGCTGCCGGGACCGGCGATATGCTCACCCGAGTGACCACTGCCGACGCGATGACTCCCATCTCCACCTGGGCACCTCTGCGCTCGCGGATCTATCGGTCGCTGTGGATCGCGCAGCTGGTTTCGAACCTCGGCACCTGGATGCAGACCGTCGGTGCGCAGTGGATCCTGGTCGACGAGCCGAACGCGGCGGCGCTGGTGTCGTTCGTGCAGACCGCGATCACGTTGCCGGTGATGATGCTGGCGATTCCGTCCGGCGTGATCGCTGATCTGGTGGATCGGCGCAGGTTGTTGCTCGGTGCGCAGTCGACGATGGCGGTGCTGGCCGCGGTGCTGGCGGTGGCGACGGCGACCGGTCATACGACGCCCGGCGTGCTGCTGACGCTGCTGTTCCTGATCGGGTGCGGGCAGGCGCTGACCGGTCCGGCGTGGCAGGCGATTCAGCCGGAACTTGTTGCGCGCGAGCAGATACCGGCCGCTTCCGCGCTCGGCAGTATGAACATCAATATCGGGCGGGCGGTGGGACCCGCGGTGGCCGGTGTGCTGGTGTCGCTGTCCGGGCCCACGCTGGTGTTCGCGTTGAACGCGGTCTCGTTCGCCGGGATCGTGGCAGTGCTCGCGGTGTGGAAGCGACCGGCGACCGCGCGCAAGCTGCCGACCGAACGGCCGCTGGCGGCGTTGCAGGCGGGCACCAGGTTCATCCGGGCTGCGCCCGCGATCCGGCGGGTGTTGCTGCGGTCGATCCTGTTCATCGCGCCCGCGAGCGCGCTGTGGGCGTTGCTGCCGGTGATCGCGCGCGACGAGCTGGGACTGTCGTCGTCCGGGTACGGCCTGATGCTCGGTGCGCTCGGGCTCGGGGCGGTGCTCGGCGCGCTCGGGCTGTCGCGGATCCGGGCGCTGCTGACGCCGACGCAGCGGTTGACGGCGGCGGCGGTGCTCTTCGGTCTCGCCTCGGCAGGCGCGGCGGTTCTGCACAGTGTCCCGCTCGTGCTGGTGCTGCTCGTCGGCGCCGGGCTGGCCTGGCTGCTGGCCATGTCGACGATGAACGCGACCATGCAGTTGCTGCTGCCCGGGTGGGTACGGGCGCGCGGGCTGTCGGTGTATCTGCTCGTGTTCATGGGCGGGCAGGCGCTCGGATCGCTGATCTGGGGTCTGGTCGCGCACGAGCTCGGGGCGGTATCCGCGCTGCTCATCGCTTCCGCATTGCTCGCCTGCAGTGCGATCAGCAGCGTCTGGTTGCCGATCCGGCACAACGCCGAGGAAGTGGACCTGACCCCGTCGGCGTACTGGCCGGACCCGGAGCTGGTTTTCGAGCCCGATCCGGAAGACGGCCCGGTCTTGGTGCTGCGCAGCTACGACGTGCCAGCCGAGAACGCCGACGACTTCCTCGCCGCGATGGTGTTCGTGGGCCGGTCCCGGCAGCGCACGGGTGCGATGGAGTGGCGGCTGTACCGGGACGTCGGCGTCCTGGACCGCTACGTCGAAGCGTTCGTGGTCCGATCCTGGGCCGAGCACATGCACCAGCACCAGGAGCGGCTCACCGCCGCCGACTTCCTGCGCGAGCAAGAAGTGTCGCGCTACACCGTCGGCGACGACCAGATCACCCACCTGGTAGCCGTCTAGTCGCACCGCCCGGCCGGGCCGATTAGGGGGCTGGGGGCGGCACCCCATACACTGATCGCCATGCGGATGTTCCTGGATATCCTCCTTATCGCCACCAGCGTGCTGCTGGTGCTCTTGGTGTTGCTGCACCGCGCCAAGGGCGGAGGCCTGTCCAGCCTTTTCGGTGGCGGCGTGCAATCGAGCCTCTCGGGCTCCACCGTCGTCGAGAAGAACCTCGACCGATTGACGATCTTCACCGGTCTGATCTGGTTGATTGCGATCCTGGGCATCGGCCTGGAGATCAAGTTCGCCTGAGCCTGCGCCTCTGGGGCCGAGGAACGGTTCCGGAGACGAAGCACGGTCGGAAGACATAGCGAAGTTCGAGGCGCGGCATAGCCGCGCCTCGCTTCGTGCGATCAGTCGGCGCGGGGTATGCGGCCGTCGATGTCGGTGAAAGAGTAGGCGTCGGCTAGGTCGGCTACTCGGAAGGCGTTGCCGGTGCGGGACTTTCGGTTCGGGTCCGTTGCCAGGGCTACGACGGCGCGGCCGGGGAAGCGTGGGGTTTCGGCTTCGGCCAGGTCGTAGGTGGCTTCGCCGGGGAGGGTGATGAGGCGTTTGCCGTCGGTGTCGGCCGGGACCAGTTGCAGGAGTTCGGTGTCGACGATGCCGGGCCAGAGCGAGACGACGGTGACGCCGGTGTCGGCGAGGTTGTGGGACATGTCGGCGGTGAGGCGGTCCAGGGCGGTTTTCGCGACGCCGTAGACGGCGTTGTGCATGTAGCGTTCGGCGCCCGGGGACGAGATGTTGACGATCAGGCCGGCCGCTTCGATCAGTAGCGGGGCCGCGAAATAGCTTGCGGCGTAGTGGGATCGGACACCCACGTCGAAGGTTTCGTCCCAGGCCTTGGGCGGCACTTCCCAGAACGGTTTGCCGAGCCACCGGGCGGCGGCGGGGGAGTTGTAGACGTTGTTGACGAGGACGTCGAGTCTGCCGTGCTCGGTCTGGACCTGCTCGAAGAGCTGTCGCACGGCGTCGTCGTCGCGGTGATCGCAGACGACCGGGACACCCGTGCCGCCGAGTTCGTCGATCTGCGCGGCGGTTTCGGCCACCGTGCCGGGGAGCCGGCCCGCGGTCGCCGTGCGGCCGGTGACGTACACCGTCGCGCCCGCCGCGCCGAGTTCCAGGGCGATGCCCTTGCCGATGCCGCGGCTCGCGCCGGTGACCACCGCGATCTTTCCGTCGAGCCTTTGCGCTATTCCACTCACGACTCCGAGACACTACCGTGAAAATGAGAACACGTTCTAGGTTTGGAGGCAGCGTGGTTGCAGAGCAGGGACCGGCCCATCGGTTCGTGGAAACCGACGGTGGGCGGTTGCATGTGGTGGAACAGGGCGAAGGGCATCCGGTGGTCTTCTGCCACGGATTCCCGCATACCTGGTACATGTGGCACCGGCAACTGCCGGCCGTCGCGGCCGCCGGGTTTCGCGCTATCGCGCCGGACCTGCGGGGTTACGGCCGCACCGAAGTCCCCGACGATCCGGACGCCTACACCAACCGCGCGGTGATCGGGGATCTGCTGGCGCTGCTCGACGACATCGGGGCCGAGAAGGCGGTTTTCGTCGGCCTGGACTTCGGCGCACAACTGGTGTGGGAGCTGGCGTTGCGGGCTCCGGAACGGGTCAGCGGCCTCATCGTGCTGAACAACCCGTTCGCGCCCCGCCCGCCGAAAGCCCCGTCGGAGCTGTGGGCGCGGGCGGCGAAACGGCACTTCCTGCACCTGGATTACTTCCAGCAGCCGGGTCCCGCCGACGCCGAGCTGGCCGCGAACCCGAAGGCATTCCTGGAACGCGTCTACTTCTCGCTCAGCGCCGACTACCACTACCTCGACACCTGGCAGCATCCGGCCGAAGGCACCGGGTACCTCGATGTGCTCCCGGAGGCTCCGGCGCTGCCGTGGCGCTGGTTCTCGGAAAGCGATATCGACACCCTCGCAGCCGAATTCGACCGCACCGGCTTCACCGGCGGCCTGAGCTGGTACCGCGCCCTGGACCGCAACTGGGAACTCACCGCCGACTACGCCGACGCGAAAGTCACCGTCCCCGCCTACTTCATGTACGGCGACCGCGACCCCGACATGGAGGGCTTCAGCGGCCGGGACCCGTTGGGCACCATGCAGGCTCACGTCCCGAACCTGCGTGAGGTCACCAAGATCTCCGACGCCGGTCACCTGGTCCAGCTGGAACGCACCGACGAGGTGAACACCCTGCTCATCAGCCACCTGCACGATCTGCTCCAGGACCAGTAGCGGCCGTCGAAAGGGCTGTAGCTCATAAGGTTTCGATAAGCGAATCTGTCGGTGGGGCCGGATACTGTCGCGCCATGAGTTACAGCCTGAGCCTCTACCTGGTCGATCTCGCCACCGTCCGCTCCGCGATCGGGTCCAAGGACGACAAGCTGCGACGCATGATGGGCGGGCGCTTCAAAACCCAGTTCGCCCATTCCGACGAGTACTGGTCCAGTGAGATCGCGGAGGGCGCGCCGACGAAGTACGAGGCGGTCCGGGCAGTGATCGACGGCGGCCCGTTCGACGACTCGTACGCATATCTGTACGGCTATGCCTACCAAGCGATCTGCGAATTCCACGGCCGGTTCCTGGACAACAGCTCCTTCAGCCCGTTCCGCAGCGGTTGGCTCGAACTCGTCGACGAAGGCATGGTGGCGCTCGGCCTGGACGCCCGAATCAGCGACTTCTGGTACGGCAGCCTGCCCGCCGAACTGCCCCGCCCGGACTTCGTGCCCTGCTACGGCGAATGGACCGCCGACGAGTGCACGAAACTCCTGGAGCAGTGGGCGGCAACAACTCCTGAGCAGTACGCCGACCTGGACCCCTACGTCATCGAAGCCATCGAGTCCTGCGTCGGTTGGGCCCGCGCAGCCCGCGCCAAACCAGGCGCAGGCATCGCGGGCTTCTTCTTCTGAGCGTCCTCCGCGCACAAGATCATCAGGACCTCATGGCGGAGCTACACGCACATTGCCGCCACCAATGCCTGATGATCTTGAATTACTGGTATTCGCTGGCGAGGGGAGGGTAGTCGGACCAGCTGGGGAGGGGCTTGCCTTCGAGGTAGGCGGTGAGGCGGTCCAGGAGGTACTGCCAGCGGGGGCCGATGTCGGGGGCGTCGGCGGGGCAGAGGTGGCGGCGGACGAGTTCCAGGTTCGTGAGGACGCCGACCTGAGTGAGGTGCAGTTCGAGAATGCAGCCGTCGAGGTGGATGACGAGTTCGTGCGGGGCGACGCAATGGTCCACACGGATAGCGAGGGGGCCGGGGACGGGGCCTTCGAGCAGTTCGACGGTGAGGTTGCCGTTGCCGCCGGCGACGGGGCCCAGCCAGCGCGACAGCTGGCCGCGGTCGGTGCAGGCGGACCAGACATCGAGCACCGGCAGGCGGAAGGACCGCAGGTAGTGCAGCAGGACGAGGTCGGCATCGCGATCATGCTCGGGACGCACTTCGCCGAGCGTGGACATCGTGGTCATGCGGCTGTCCTTTCCCTGCGGGGCCGTGGCTCGTCCACTGTATTTCCCGTGCGTGGCAGGTGAATCCGAAACACGCCAAACGAGCACGCGTGCCTTATTCGGCGAGGAGTTTGCCCGCCGCGGTCTCGATGGCGGCCTCGTCGAGCAGCACGGTGGCGGCGGCCGGGCCCAGCGGAATGAAACTGTCGGCGCTGGTGACGCGCGCGATGCGACCCTCGAAACCGGCGTCGATCAGGGCGGTGCAGACCGCTTCGGAAACACCTCCGCTGCGGCGGGTTTCGTCGGCGACCAGCACGCGGCCGGTGGCGCGGGCGTGCTCGAGCAGGTCATCGATGGGGAGCGGGGCGAGCCAGCGCAGATCCAGGATGCGGGTGCCGTGGCCGTGCTCGTGCAGGCGGTGCGCCACGCGCAGACTCATCGGAACACCGTTGCCGAAGGTGACGATGGTGAGATCGTCCCCGTCACCGTAGACGCGGGCACTGCCGAGCTCGACATGCTCATCACCGATCGGGGCGGGCCAGGCGTCGTCGCCGGTGTGCAGGTCACGGGTGTGATAGAGGGCGATGGGCTCGACGAAAACGCACACACGCCCGTCGACTCGGGCGGCCGACACGCACGTGCGCAACATGGCGGCGGCATCATCGGCACGCGACGGAACGGCAAGCACCAGACCGGGGATATCCCGCAGCACCGCAAGGGAATTGTCGTTGTGGAAGTGCCCGCCGAACCCCTTCTGATAGGCCAGCCCGGCGATCCGCACCACCATCGGGTTGCGGTAGCGGCCGTGCGAGAAGAACGACAGGGTCGCCGCCTCGCCCCGCAGCTGATCCTCGGCATTGTGCAGGTAGGCGAGATATTGGAGCTCCGGGATCGGCACGAAACCCGCGAGTCCCGCACCGAGCGCGGTGCCGAGCACGCTCTGCTCGTCGAGCAGGGTATCGAAGACGCGCCGCGCCCCGAACTGCTTTTGCAGCCCCTTGGTTACACCGTAGACGCCGCCTTTCCGGCCGACGTCCTCGCCGAAAACCAGTACATCGGGGTTACCTTCGAGGAGGGCGGCGAGGGTCCGATTGATGGCCTGCGCCAAGGTCATTCGGGTGTCACCACCGGAGCTTGCGACGTCGTCGGAGCCCGACTGCGGCTGCGAGGCCGCCTGCTCCTGCCCCGGCTCTCGGTCAATGGTCAGCGGGGTTGTCCGGGGCAACTCGTGGTTGAAAGCATTGTCGCGCGGCTGAGGTGTGTCGGCCGGGGTGTGGTCCGGGTCAGCGGACTCGAGGGCCGCAGCTGCCGTCTGCCCTACGCCGCCGGAGGTGGAAGCGGGACTTCCGGCGGTTACCGCACCGGGCGATCCCGCAGGTTGCGCTCGACGGGTGGTGCGGGACTCGGCCGATCGCAGAACGTCGGCGCGCACCTCCTCGGGATGTGAGGGTGCCAGCGGGGCGGTCACGCCAGCGCCGGAGGTCAATTTCGGTTCCCGCCAGACCGATTCGGCGATAGCGGTGACTCGGTGGGCGATGTCGTCGTAGCGGGCGAGGATCTGCTCCGGAGTGGCGATGCCCGCGGCGACGAGCATACGGCCGGTCGCGAGTACCGGGTCACGCTCCAGGTCGGCGGCGATTTCGGCCGGTCGCCGGTAGGCGGCCTCGACATCGGAGCCCGCGTGACCCAGCAGCCGCACCGTCCGCAAACGCAGGAACGCGGGTTTGCGCTGTTCCCGAACCCATTGCGCGGCAGCGGAAGCCGTGGTGAGTGTGTCGATCAGATCGCAGCCGTCGGCATAGAAGTACTGCAATCCGAGCCGCACTCCGTAGGCCTGCTCGATCCAGTCCGGGGGAGTCGGCACGCTGATCCCGATCCCGTTGTCCTCGCACACGAACAGGATCGGCATCGGAACACCTTGGTGTGCGGTATGAATCGCGGTGTTGATAGCCCCCACCGCTGTCGAATGATTTGCCGAGGCATCCCCGAAGCTACAGAGCACCACCGAATCCGCGGGCCACTCATTCGAAATCCCGAGCCGTGCAGCCCGTTCCAATGCGAACGCCAACCCCACGGCTCGCGGTAGATGCGAAGCGATGGTCGAGGTCTGCGGGATGATATTCGCCGGTTTGCTCCCGAAAACCTTGTGCCGCCCTCCGGAAATCGGATCAGCCGCCGCCGCAACCACTCCCAGCAACACATCCCGAATCGGATCCAGCTCAGGAACCTGCCGGCACCGTTGCACGAAGAACGCCCCGGACCGATAGTGCAGCAATGCCGGGTCGCTCACCCGCAGCGCCGCCGCCACTGCCGCATTCCCCTCATGCCCCGACGACCCGATGCTGTAATAACCGCGCCGCTGCACCCCCAACTTCCGCGCCGCCAGATCCAGATGCCTACTCGCAGCCTGCGATTCGAACAGCTCCAGGAGTTCACCCCCGCTGAACCCACCCCGATCGCCCGCCCCCGCACTCGGCGTCAGCGCCGAGATCGCGGCCCGAAACCGCCCATCCAGATCGACTCGCTGCTCGGTCATGCAGCGATCATTGCCGACAAACGCCGTCCGAGTCACCAGATTCCACGCCGATTCCTCGAAAAAATCCCGACCGGTGCGAATTCAGCCGAAAGATTTCCGGTGGCGCCGGGGCTCAGCCCGACCGCACCACCCGGAACCGCTCTGCGACCACCAGCGTTTCGTCATCGACAGTGAACTCCGGGTTCCCTAGCGCCTTCCGCATCTTCGCGCTGTGCCAGAACCGCTCATGTCCGGTCCGCCACTCCGCGACCGAGCCATATCCCTCGCCCTCGTCGAGCGCGTGCTGCAGGTCGACCGCGCCGAGCGGCAACACCCGCACGTCCGTCACCTCGATCACCGCGACCTCGCGGCCGTCGGAATCGATGAGCCCCGAGCGTTCGCCGATCACCGGGAGTTCCTCCCGCGCCGCCTCGTAGTCGGCGAGCAGCCCGGTTGTCGAGACCTTCTCGCCGGACAGGACAGCCGCAACCAATTGATCGCGCAACGGCCCTGGAAAGGCGAGCAAGAACGGTTTGCGAGAGTTGCTGCTGGACACGTCCACAGTCTGGCAGCTCATTCCGTCAGAGGCCCGCCAATGCTTTCACAGATCTTGTTGATGCTTCACACCCCTGCCAGGAGGTCTTGTATCCGCACATTCTCGTCACCGCCTCGATGCCGCGGTCGCTGTCGCGCTGGCCGGAGCCGTCGCCTGGTTGCTGCGCAGCCGCCCGCGGTGGCCTCCGGAGCCACCGCGGATCGGTTACTCGCGCAATGGTTCTCCGCAGCCGGTCAGCGTCGACGGCCGCGGCGAGGCCTAGGTTCCGGCCCCGCCGTTGGCCTCCGGGATCAGCGGCTGATCGGCGGGGAGTGGTCAGCGAAGGATTCGATCAGGCTCGCGCCGCTGTCGGCCTCTATGTTCATGGTTTGGAGGCCGTTGGCAGCGTGGATGACAGGACTGGCCGGCTACCCGAGGTCCGCGGCCGCGTCCTTGTCGAGGAGCCAGGTAGTCGACTCCGTGCCCTGCGCACCGGCAGCTGGGATGTCGACGGCCTTGGCGCCAGCGATAGCGGCGGCGACGGCTTCGGCCTTAGCGGCTCCGCCGACAACCAGCACGACGTGGCGCGTGCGGCGGACAGCGGGCAGCGTCAAGGTGACGCGGACCGGTGGGGGTTTCGGCGAATTCGTCACCGCGACAACGAGTTCGTGGTCTTCGCGGACCGCGTCGGTGTCGGGGAACAGGGAGTTGACGTGGCCTTCGCCGCCCATACCGAGCAGGTGGAGGTCGAAGGAGCCGTGTTCGGCGAGGTGGGCGTGGACGGCGGCCGAGTACTCGGCGGCGGCCTCGATCGGGTCGGGGTATTCGCCGTCGGAGGAAGCGACCGGATGGACGCGGGACGGGGTGACCGGGACATGGTCGAGGAGGGCTTCGCGGGCTTGGAGTTCGTTGCGTTCCGGGTCCGCGGCGGGGACGAAACGTTCGTCACCCCAGAAGATGTCGAGTTTGGACCAGTCGATCGTGCCGGGGGACTTGCGGACCCGTTTGAGCAGGCCGATGCCGGTGCCGCCGCCGGTGAGGACGACGGAGGCGGAGCCGCGGGCGGCTTGGGCCGCCACGACGACCTCGACGAAGCGGACGGCGGCCGCGGCGACCAGCGCTTCGGTGTCGGGGTGAACTTCGACGGTGTCGGCGGGGGTGCGGTCAGTCATAGATCACCTTCTCGATTCCGGCGAGGGCCTCGACGTAGATCTCGTCGGCATCCAGGCGACGCAGTTCTTCGGCGAGGCAGTCGCGGGTTTCCCGGCGGGCCAGGGCAATTCGCTGATCGGGGTCGCCGGTGCGGGTCAGGGTGGCGGTGCGGCCGTGCTGGGGGCGCTGGATGGCGATGGACACCGAGGAGCGGTGCAGTTCCACCCGGAGCTCACCGGTCTGGCGATGCACCGGGCAGCCGAGCCGCCCGGCCAGCCAACCGGCCAGCATGTCCAGCGCCGGTTCCTCGCGCAGGCCGGAGATCGTCACGTTCTCGATCGGCTCGAACGGCGGCTGGTCCAAGGCTGCGGTCAGCAGCGCCCGCCAGTAGGTGATCCGGCTCCAGGCCAGGTCGGTGTCGCCGGGCGCGTAGGAGTCGAGCCGCTTCTTGATGGTGTCCTGCGGGTCCGGCGCGAAGGTGGCGTCGGTGATGCGGCGGGTCGCCAGGCGGCCCACCGAATCCTTCGACGGGAACTCCGGCGCCCCACGCGGCCACCAGGCGACCACGGGAGTGTCGGGCAGCAGGAACGGGATCACCACACTGGATTCGTGGTTGATCAGCTCGCCCTGCAACCGCAGCACGATGACCTCGGCCGCGCCCGCGTCGCCGCCGACACGGATCTGCGCGTCCAGCTTGGTCGGCGCCTCCCGGTCGCCGCGCGCCAAAACCACCACGCGGCAAGGATGTTCGCGGCTGGCGTCGTTGGCGGCGTCGATCGCGTCTTCGGCTTCGGAGCTGTCCAAGGTGCACACCACGAGGGTGAGCACCCGGCCCATGGTGATGACACCGTTGCTTTCGCGCAGCTGCACCAGGCGCTTGGTGACCGCGCCGGTGGTGGTGTCGAGCATGTCGACGATCACGGGCGCCGCCATTCCCGGCCGGTGCGCTCCAGCATCTCGTCGGCCGAGGACGGACCCCAGGTGCCCGCCTCGTAGGACTCCGGTTTACCGCCCGCGGCCCAGTGATCGATCACCGGATCGAGGATGCTCCAAGACAATTCGACCTCCTCGTTCACCGGGAACAGCGACGGCACCCCGAGCAGCACATCGAGGATGAGACGTTCGTAGGCCTCGGGGGAGGACTCGGTGAACGCTTCGCCGTAGCTGAAATCCATGTTGACGTCGCGCACCTCCATGCTGGATCCGGGCACCTTCGAGCCGAATCGCATGGTGATGCCCTCGTCCGGCTGCACCCGGATGACGAGTGCGTTCTGGCCGAGTTCCTCGGTCATGGTCTGATCGAAGGGCAGGTGTGGTGCGCGTTTGAACACGATCGCGATCTCGGTGACCCGGCGCCCCAAGCGTTTTCCGGTGCGCAGGTAGAACGGCACCCCGGCCCAGCGGCGGGTGTCCACCTCGAGGGTGATCGCGGCGTAGGTCTCGGTGCGCGACTGCGGGTCGAAACCCTCCTCGTCGAGCAGCCCGACCACGTGCTCGCCGCCCTGCCAGCCCTCGGAATACTGTCCGCGCGCGGTCGTCTCATCAAGGGGCGCAACGAGTTTGGTTGCCGAGAGCACCTTGATCTTCTCGATCTGCAACTGCTTGGGCTGGAAGCTGATCGGCTCTTCCATCGCGGTGAGCGCGAGCAACTGCAGCAGATGGTTCTGGATGACGTCGCGTGCGGCGCCGATGCCGTCGTAATAGCCCGCGCGCCCGCCCAATCCGATGTCCTCGGCCATGGTGATCTGGATATGGTCGACGTAGTTGGCGTTCCAGATCGGGTCGAACAGCTGGTTCGCGAAACGCAACGCCAGCAGGTTCTGCACCGTCTCCTTGCCGAGGTAGTGGTCGATGCGGAACACCGTCTCCTCGGGGAACACCCCGTTGACCAGTGTGTTCAGTTCGACGGCGCTCTTCAGATCGTGCCCGAAGGGCTTCTCGATCACCACCCGCCGCCACGGCTCGCGCCCGTTGGCGACCGGCCCGGGGCCGTGGGCCAGCTTGTGCTCGGAGAGCTGATCGAGCACCACCGGGAACATGTCCGGCGGAATCGACAGATAGAAGGCGTGATTGCCGCCGGTGCCGCGTTCCTTGTCCAGCTGTGCCAGCGTTTCGGCGAGCTTGGCGAAGGCCGCGTCGTCGTCGAAACTGCCCTGCACGAAACGGAACCCTTCGGCCAGGTGATCCCAGACCTCCTGGCGAAACGGCGTGCGCGCGTGCGCTTTCACCGCGTCGAGCACGACCTGCGCGAAATCCTCCTGCGCGTAATCGCGCCGCGCGAACCCGACCAGCGCGAAACCTGGGGGCAGCAGCCCCCGGTTCGCCAGGTCGTAGATGGCCGGCATCAGTTTCTTCCGGGACAGATCGCCGGTGACCCCGAAGATCACCATGCTGCACGGGCCCGCGATGCGCGGAACCCGCTTATCCCGCTCGTCACGCAGCGGGTTCTTGCTGACCTCTGCTGTGCCGGCCATCGTTGTCAGTTACTCCCTGCTCCACGCAGTTCTTCGGCGGTGGCGGTAAGCAGCTCTTCCCAGGACTTCTCGAACTTCTCCACGCCTTCGCGTTCGAGCACGCGGAACACGTCGTCGAGGTCGATGCCGACCGCGGTGAGCTTGTCGAAGACCGCCTGCGCCTCGTCCGCGGTGCCGCTCATGGCGTCGCCGCGGGTCTCGCCGTGATCGGCGAAGGCCTCGAGGGTCTTCTCCGGCAACGTGTTCACCGTGTTCTTCGCTACCAGTTCGGTCACGTAGAGGGTGTCGGAGTAATCCGGGTTCTTCACACCGGTCGACGCCCACAGCGGCCGCTGCCGGTTGGCGCCGGAGGAGGCCAGGTGCGAGTAGGTGGAGGTGTGCTTGCCGCCGTCGAACACGTCCTGGTACTCGGCGTAGGCGAGGCGGGCGTTGGCGACACCGGCCTGGCCGCGCAGCTCGAGCGCCTCCGGGGTGCCGATCGCTTCCAGGCGCTTGTCGATCTCGGTGTCCACGCGGGAGACGAAGAACGAAGCGACGGAATGGATCTTGGCCGGATCGTGGCCCGCGATCTTGGCCTTGTTGATGCCGTCGAGGTAGGAGCCCATCACCGCGCGGTAGCGGGCGACGGAGAAGATCAGCGTCACGTTGACGCTGATGCCCTCGGCCAGCACCGCGGAGATCGCGGGCAGGCCTTCCTCGGTCGCGGGGATCTTGATGAACAGGTTCGGGCGGTCGACCGTCTTCCACAGGTCGATGGCCTGGGCGGTGGTCTTGTCCGCGTCGAAGGCGAAGCGCGGGTCGACCTCGATGGAGACCCGGCCGTCGACGCCGCCGGACGCCTCGTACACCCCGGCGAGCACGTCACAGGCCGAGCGCACGTCGTCGGTGGTGATGGTGCGGATCGCCGAATCCACGTCCGCGCCCTGTGCGGCAAGGTCTTTGACCTGCTTGTCGTAGGCGTGGCCCTGGCTCAGCGCGCCCTGGAAGATGGTCGGGTTGGTGGTGACGCCGACGACGCTGCGGGTGTTGATCAGCTCGGCCAGATTGCCGGACTGGATGCGGTCCCGGGAGAGGTCGTCGAGCCAGACGGAGACACCGGCCGCGGAGAGGGCGGCGAGATTCTCGTTCTGCGACATTGGTTCTATCCCTTCACGTTTTCGAGCGTGCGCTGCGCGGCAGCGACAACAGCTTCGGTGGTGATACCGAACTCGCGGAACAGGGTCTTGAAATCAGCCGAGGCGCCGAAGTGCTCGATCGAAACGTTCTCGCCCGCGTCGCCGGAGAACCGGTGCCACGGCATCGCGATACCGGCTTCGACCGTGACCCGCGCCTTGACCGAGGGCGGCAGCACCTCGTCGCGGTAGGCCTTGTCCTGCGCGTCGAACCACTCCACACACGGCATCGAGACCACGCGGGTGCCGATGCCCTGCGCCTCCAGCGTAGTGCGCGCGTCGACGGCCAGCTGGAGCTCGGAACCGGTGGCGATCAAGATCACCTGCGGGGTGCCGGTGGAAGCCTCGGCCAGCACGTAGCCGCCCTTCTTCACACCCTCGAAGCTGGTGCCCTCCTGGATCGGCAGATCCTGGCGGGTCAGCGCCAGCGCGGACGGGCCGTCCTGGTGCGGCATCTCCGAGACCGAGAAGTGCGAGGTGTGCTCGGCGGAATCCCGCTCGAGGATGGTGCGCCAGGCGTAGGTGGTCTCGTTGGCGTCGCCGGGGCGCACCACATTGAGGCCGGGGATGGCGCGCAGCGCGGCCAAGTGCTCGATCGGCTGGTGCGTGGGGCCGTCCTCGCCGAGGCCGATGGAGTCGTGGGTCCATACGTAGATCGCGGGCACCCGCATCAGCGCGGCCAGGCGCACCGCCGGGCGCATGTAGTCGGAGAACACCAGGAAGGTGCCGCCGTACGGGCGGGTCGGGCCGTGCAGCGCAATACCGTTGAGGATCGAACCCATGGCGTGCTCACGCACACCGAAGTGCAGGGTGCGGCCGTACGGGTTGGCCTTCCACATGCCGGTCGAGATCGACTCCGGGCCGAAGCTCGGGGTGTCGGGCATGGTGGTGTTGTTGGACTCGGCGAGGTCGGCCGAACCGCCCCACAGCTCCGGCAGCACCGGCGCCAGCGCGGCGAGCACCTTGCCGGAGGCCTTGCGGGTGGCCATGCCCTTCGGGTCCGCGTCCCAGGTGGGCAGGCTCTCGGCCCAGCCCTTGGGCAGATCCCGCTTGGCGAGCCGGTCGAACAGCTCCTTGTTCTCCGGGTTGGCCGCGGCCCACGCGTCGAACTGCTGCTGCCATTCCTTGTGCGCCTGCTGACCGCGCTCGATCGCCTTGCGGGTGTGCGCGATGACCTCGGGGGCCACGTCGAAGTTCTTCTCGGGGTCGAAGCCGAGGATCTTCTTGGTGGCGGCCACCTCGTCGGCGCCCAGGGCGGCGCCGTGTGCGGCGCCGGTGTTCATCTTGTTCGGGGCCGGGTAGCCGATGATGGTGCGCAGCACGATGATCGAGGGCTTGTCGGTCTCGGCCTTCGCGGCCGCGAGCGCCGACTCGATGGCGACTACATCCTCGCCGCCCTCGACGACCTGCACGTGCCAGCCGTAGGCCTCGTAGCGCGCGGCCACGTCCTCGGTGAAGGCGATGGTGGTGTCGTCCTCGATGGAGATCTTGTTGTCGTCGTAGATCAGGACGAGGTTGCCCAGCTGCTGGGTGCCCGCCAGCGACGACGCTTCGGAGGTCACACCCTCTTCCATGTCACCGTCGGAGGCGATGACATAGATGAAGTGATCGAACGGGCTGGTGCCGGGCGCGGCCGCCGGATCGAACAGGCCGCGCTCCCGCCGCGCCGCCATCGCCATGCCGACCGCGGAGGCCATGCCCTGGCCGAGCGGGCCGGTGGTGATCTCGACGCCGTCGGTGTGCCGGAACTCCGGGTGACCCGGGGTCAGCGAACCCCACTTGCGCAGGGTCTTCAGGTCTTCCAGCTCCAGGCCGAAACCGGCCAGGTACAGCTGGATGTACTGGGTGATGCTGGAGTGCCCGCAGGACAGCACGAAGCGGTCGCGCCCGACCCAGCTCGGGTCGCTGGGGTCGTGGCGCATGGTGCGCTGGTAGAGGGAGTAAGCGAGCGGCGCCAGGCTCATCGCGGTACCGGGATGACCGTTTCCGGCGTTCTGGATCGAATCGGCGGCCAGCACCCGTACTGTGTCGACGGCCTTGGTGTCCAGATCCGTCCAGTCGTCCGGGTGGTTCGGCTGAGTGAGGGCGCGGATGTCGTCTGTGACTGACACGACCGAGGTTCTCCTGACATTGGTTTCGTCGACAAGGGAGTGCGTCCACACCACCCTAGATGTGCCTCATGACCGGCATTGCGGTAACCCGCCTTACCGGCGGGTATTGACGACTACCGACCGGTCGAAACGCTCCTGCGCGCGGCTACCGGGCGGGGGCGCGAGCGGGAGCACCCCCGGCGAGGGTCTACCATCCTCTGTAGTAGTAGCCGCGCCGCTGGGGTTGCGGGCTGCGAATTCCATGGCCGGATGCGATGCACAAACGTGCGAGGAGAGACAGTGCGGATTGGGCAACAGCCGGGTGACAATCCCGCTCCTGCGCCGGGGAATATCGCGGACGCGCACGGCTCTTCGACAGTTCTCGCCGACCGGCTGCAAGGTGACGGGCTCGTCTCCCGACTACTGCGCCGCCCCCTCGCCTACATCGCGCTGACCAAACCGCGAGTCATCGAGCTGCTGCTCGTCGCGACGATTCCGACGATGCTGCTCGCCGACCGCGGCAACGTCGATATCCGGCTGATCCTGGTCACCCTGTTCGGCGGCTGGATGGGCGCCGCGAGCGCCAACACGCTGAACTGCGTCGCCGACGCCGATATCGACAAGGTCATGAAGCGGACCGCCAAGCGCCCGCTCGCGCGCGAGGCCGTGCCGACCCGCAACGCCTTCATTTTCGGTGTGCTGCTTGGCGTTGCGTCGTTCGCATGGCTGTGGTGGCAGGCGAATCTGCTCAGCGGGTTGCTCGTAGTCGCGACCATTCTGTTCTACGTCTTCGTCTACACCCTCGGCCTCAAGCGCCGTACCTCGCAGAACGTGGTGTGGGGCGGGGCCGCCGGCTGCATGCCCGCGCTGGTCGGCTGGTCCGCGGCGACCGGCGGCATCGGGTGGCCCGCGATCGCGCTGTTCGGCGTCATCTTCTTCTGGACGCCGCCGCACACCTGGGCGCTGGCAATGCGCTACAAGGAGGACTACCGGGCGGCCGGGGTGCCGATGCTTCCGGTCGTCGCGACCGAGCAGGTGGTGACCAAGCAGATCGTCATCTACACCTGGCTGACTGTCCTCACCACGCTGGCGCTCGCGCCCGCGACCGGTGTCATCTACGCGGCCGTGGCGCTGGTCGCCGGAGCATGGTTCCTGCTCATGGCCCACCAGCTGTATTCCGGTGTGCGCCGCGGCGAGTCGGTCAAGCCACTGCGCCTCTTCTTGCAGTCCAACAACTATCTGGCCGTGGTCTTCTGCGGACTCGCGGTCGACTCCGTGCTCGGCTGGGACACGATCGGCAGCTTCTTCAGCTGAGTCGCTGATTGTTTCAATTGTGTTGAGCGCTGCTAACTTCTGCGCGTGAGTGAAAAGTACCACCCGGTCCCTTCTTGGGCTGCGAAGGCGACGTGTGCGATCGCTGTATTCGCTACCTTCGCGTCGTCTCTCAGCGGTTGTTCCGCTGACCTGCCGGACGCTCGTGCGACAGGCGCCGCGCCGGGCCTGGACGCGTTCTATGGGCAATCCGTCGACTGGGTCACCTGCGGAGACGGGGTGACCGGCGAGTGGTTCACCGAGCCGATCGCGGGGCAGCAGTGTGCGCAGGTGTGGGCGCCGCTCGATTATCAAGGCGTGCAAGGACGTTCGATCGCCGAGGTGCCGACGGTTCGGCTCGCGGTATCGCGGCTGCCGGCGAGCGGGGCGAGGAAGGGCGCGTTGCTCGCCATCAGCGGCGGGCCTGGCGGCGAGGGACTGGGATTGATCGAGTCGGCCTATCCGCCGGAAGTGCGCGAGCAGTTCGACATCGTCTCTTACGACCCGCGCGGCGTCGGCCGGTCCACGCCGTTGATCCAGTGCGCAGGTGGGCTGGATACCGACAGCACGACCGATGACACCGAGGCGATCGAGGCAGCCGAGCGAGCGGAGGTCGCGGCCTGTGTACGCGACACCGGACTCCACGTTTTGCGCCACATTGGTTCCGATGAGGCGACGAACGATGTCGACCTGCTGCGAGCGGTGCTGGGGGAGAAGCAGATCAACCTGCTCGCCTACTCCTACGGCACCCAGATCGCCGCGATGTACGCGCTGCGCTTTCCACACAACTACCGCGCTGCGGTGCTCGATGGCGTCGTCGATATCGCCGAGCGGCCGCACGAGTGGATAGTCGGTCAAAACCGCGGCTATCAAGCCACCTTCACCCGGCTGGCCGCCTTCTGTGCTGATGAATATGACGCGGAATGCCCGCTCGGCGACGACCCGGCGATCGCCGAGGCGACTTTCCAGCAGTTGTTGCGCGACGCCGACTCGGCTCCGGTGCCCGCTGACGAGGGCGAGGCGGTGAGGGCGGACGACATCCTTGTGGCGACCTATACCGGCCTGCTGTGGCGGTCCATGTGGGAGCCGTATCTCCGCGCGCTGCAAGAGGTCCGACAGGGCGACGGCACGACGATCCGGCGTTTCGCTGACTGGCAGGACAGTGCTGGCACCAACGCGATTACCGCCATAACCTGTACCGATATCGCAGAACCGACTGCTGATCGCGCGGCCAGGCAGCAGCAGGCGGCGGCCAGATATGACGCCGCGACCTACGACAACTACGACCCGCGCCCTGCGGAGTTCCCATTGGAAGACTGCGACCTGTGGCCTTTCCCGGGCAAGATAATTCCGGGCAAGGCTCTCCCCTTGGCGCCCTCCCGCATCGAATCAGCCGCGCGGTTGCTCTTCGTTGGTACTCGTCACGACCCGACCACTCCCGTCGGCAATGCCGAGCGGATGGCGAAGTACATGACGAGCCCGCTGCTCATCCGTGAGGGCGATGGACACTGTGCCGTCTTCAATGACGAGAACAGCTGCGTCGACGCCGAGGTGGTCCGCTATCTGAAGGATCCGAACTCGGTGGGAGACAAGGTGTGTGCGTGATTCACCCGAGCCACGGTGAGCGCCGCGCCGTCGACAGCTGCCACGTAGTTGTCGGGGCGGACGTGGACGGTGGTTCCGTCGGCGGCGTGGTACGCGGCGTAGGCGTGACCATCCACATCGACCAGGTAGGGGCCGTTCGCGGCCATTCCCGGGCGTAGGACGGCGTACTCATCGGACTCGGTTGGCAGCGGGCCTGTTTCGCCGAAGTGCAGCACCGTCGAATGCGGACCGTGGAACAGATCGAAAAGCCGGACCGGATGTCCGGCAGCGTCTTGCAGCGGCGCGTCCGGGGCGCGATCACCGGCGACGAGTGCGCCGGTATCGGCGGGCGAGCGGTAGCTGATATCCAGTTGGCGCGTCTGCTCGCCGCGTTCCATGGCGTCTTCGTGGCCGTCGACCAGCTTGTCCAGCAGTTCGGTGCTCACACCGAGAACTCGCGCCGCGACGGTGCGGCGTTCGGATTCGTAACTGTCCAGCCAGGATTCGTCGCCGGTTAGGGCGGCGGCGAGTTTCCAGCCGAGGTTGTAGGCGTCCTGGATGCCGGTGTTCATGCCCTGGCCGCCGGTGGGTGGGTGGACGTGGGCGGCGTCGCCGGCGAGGAACACGCGGTTTGCTCGGAAGCGCTGGGCCAGGCGGATATTCGGGCGCCATACCGTCGCCCAGGTCAGGTCGGTCAGGGTGATGTCGGTGCGGGTCGAGTAGCGGTCGATGAACTCCTGCAGGGTTTTCAGGGTTGGTTCGACGTGGTGGGGGAGCGGTACGGCCAGCTGGAAGTGGCGGCCGCCGGGCAGCGGGGACAGGGCGATTCCCTCCATGGGGCGGTCGGCGGAGGCGGCGAACCAGTAGCCGAAGTCGTGGTCCAGTGCGTCGGCGCGGACGTCGCCGAGCAGCATTCGGATGGATTCGTCAGTGGTTCCTTCGAAGGGGATGCCGAGGGCTTTGCGGACGGTGCTGCGACCGCCGTCGGCGCCGACAAGGTATGCGGCGCGGACGGTTTCACCGCCGGAGAGGGTTGCGGTGATGCCGGTGGCGTCCTGTTCGAAAGAGAGCAGCGCTGTACCCAGATCCACGCGCACCCCGAATTCGGCGAGCCGATCCCGCAGGATCGCTTCGGTGCGTGACTGGCCGAGTACCCAGAGGTTGGGGTAGGGGATCGCCGGTGTGGGCGCGACGGGCTCGGCCATCCGGCGCTCGCCGACGAACTCACCGCCGAAGTACGCGCGCAGCACCGGGGTCGGTGTTCCGGCTGCCAGTACGGCGTGGAGTACGCCGAGATCCTCGAATACTTCCAGCGTGCGGGGCTGGATGCCGTCACCGCGGGAGCCTGCGAAGAACTCGGATGCCTGATCGATGAGCCGCACCTCGATGCCTCGCCGGGCGAGATCGATGGCCAGGGTCAATCCGGTGGGTCCGGCGCCTGCGATGAGTACCGACACGGTTTCTCCTATGATGAATTTAGATTCACTGAATGTAGATTCAGCATGGAGGTTGGTAGGTTTCCCTGTCAAGGAGGTGATGTCGGTGACCAGCAGTCGCCAAGAGAAAGCGGCCGAAACTCAACAGGCTCTCAAAGCCGCAGCGCTGCGCGTCTTCGCCGAACGCGGTTACCTCAACGCCAAGATCACCGACATCACCGCGGCCGCCGGGCGCGCGGCCGGCTCGTTCTACAACCACTTCGCGAGCAAGGAAGAACTCCTGCAGGCCCTCCTCCAGGACCTGGCCGACGCAGGAGACGAACGCGCCGAATCCGACGACCACACACCGGATTTCAGCGACCCGGAAGCAGTCCGCTACCACGTCGCCGGCTACTGGACCTTCGCCCGCGAGCACGCCCCGGTCCTGCGCGCGGTCAACCAGGCCGCGACCGTCAGCGAAGACTTCGCCCGCATGCTCGGCCAGTTCGCGGTCCAGCAGCGCTCCGACATCGCCGACCACGTGGAAAGCTTCCCGGACAAGGGCTTACAACTCCCCAGCACCCCGGACGCCACCCTCGCCATGATGTTCCTGCTCATCCAAAGCCTGCTCCAAGCAGTCGAAGAGGGAACAGTCGAGCTATCCGACCAGCAAGCAATAGACGGCCTCACCCGATTCGTCTACCGCGGCATGACCGGCCGCGACTACTGACCCTGCTCGCCGACTTCCAGCTCAGACCGACTGCCCCGCACGTTCGACCAGGCCACGATGCCAGTGGCCTGCCCGTGGGGCCCGAATGAGCCCGGGAGTGGCTTGCCTGTCTGACCGGGATCGGGTGCACGAGTGGTGTGCCCGTGGGACCCGGATCGGGTGCGGGGTGGCTTGCCCGTGGGACCCGGATCGGGTGCGGGGGTGGCTTGCCTGTCGGACCCGGATCGGGTGCGGGGGGTGGCTTGCCTGTCGGACTCGAATCGGGTGTACGAGTGGCGTGCCCGTCGGGCCCGAATCGGGTGCGGGGAGGACTCGCGCCAGCTGCGCGGTCGAAAGTCACTCCGGGGGCGTTCCTCGCCTCGGCGGGATGTTCGCATGGTGAGCAGGCGCGGACGCGAATCGGCGATGGGGCGGGAGTGCGGCCTAGCATTGGAGGATGACGGGCGACGTGGTGGCGGAAATCCGTGCGGTGGCGGAGGGTTGGGCGGCTGCGATGGTGGCCAATGATCTGGATCGGATTGCTGGGTTCATGGCGGATGAATGGTTGATTGTCTCTGAGTCCGGGATCACCACCAGGGCCGATTTCCTCGAACTCATCAGCTCGGGTGGGTTGACGCACTCGGCGATGGATGCGGTGGGAGAGCCGCAGGTTCAGGTGTATGGGGACACCGCCGTGTACACCGCGCGGGTGACGAATACTGCGCACTACCAAGGGGAACGGTTCGACGCCGACGAGTGGACCACGGACGTGTTTGTTCGCGATGTGAGTGGCTGGCGGTGCGTGCGCAGCCACATCACTAACGCTAAGGAGTGAACCCGGGCACGTGCCCGAAGGGTAGTGAACCTGGGAACGTGGCGGCCGGCTTCAGCTCGCCACCGGTGCCGGTCGGGAGGTATGCAAATCGTGCAACCGCGCGCCGATTCTGGTGATTTCAACCAGCTCCGGGCGCGGATTGCACGATTTGCATACTCAGGGCAGCAGGACGATGGAGCCGGTTGTCTTGCGGCCCTCCAGATCTCGGTGTGCTTGCGCGGCGTCGGCGAGCGGGTAGGTGGCGCCGATGCGGATGTTGAGTTTGCCCTCGGCGATGGCGTTGAAGATATCGCCTGCGCGCCAGCGGATTTCGGTGCGGTCGCGGGTGAAGTCGCCCAGTTTGGGGCGGGTGACGACGAGGGAGCCCAGGCCGTTGAGGCGTTGCAGGTCGAAAGGTGGGACCGGGCCGCTGGCCGCGCCGAACAGGGCGAGGAGGCCGCGCACGCGGAGGGAGGCGAGGCTGGATTCGAAGGTGTCCTTGCCGACGCCGTCGTAGACGGCCGCGACGCCGACGCCGTCGGTGAGCTTGCGGACCTGTTCGGCGAGGTCGTCGGAGTAGCGCAGCACCTCGGCCGCGCCCGCCTCGCGCGACAGCGCTTCCTTCTCGTCGGAGGACACCGTGCTGATCACGCGCACGCCGCGTGCAGCGGCCAGTTGGGTCAGGATCAGGCCGACGCCGCCCGCGCCCGCGTGCACCAGGACCGTCTCGCCCGGCTCGGGCTTGTACACCGACTCCAGCAGGTAGTGCGCGGTCATGCCCTGCAGCAGCGCCGACGCCGCGACCGGCGCCTCCACGCCGTCCGGCACGGGGATCGCCACCGCCGCGTTGACCGCGACCTTCGCCGCATAGCTACCCGGGGCGGCACACCACGCGACCCGGTCGCCGACCTTGAACTCGGTGACGTTCGCACCCACCTCGGCGACGACACCGCTGCCCTCCGACCCCGGGATATAGGGCGTGGCCTGCGGATACATGCCGGTGCGGAAGTAGGTGTCGATGAAGTTGATGCCGATTGCCTGGGTGTCGACCAGGAGCTGGTCCGGCCCGGGCTGCGGGTCGGGCGCCTCGACGGACTGCAGGACTTCGGGACCACCGTGCTCGGAAACCTGAATGGCGCGCATGAGATTCAGTTCTAGCACTGACACGGAGTGACCTGTACCCCGCAGGTATGGACTGAGGCCTACTGGTCGGTAAAGTAGGGCCCATGAGCGTTGAAGCCGCCACCCCCGTGAAGCTGTCGGGCGCCCTCGTGTCCTCCGTCAAGGGATTCGTCGCCGATCACGGCGGCTCCGCCACCGCGGTCCTGCAGCCCATCGGGCGCATCGGCGTCCGCGTCACCCTGGTCGGCCAGGATGGCATCCTCGGCGACCGCGTCGTCGGCTCTCTGGCCGAAGCCAAGCACCTCGTCGAAACCGTCGACGGCCTCACCGAAGCCGACGAGTGGGAGCGCGAACTCACCTCCATCGTCACCCCCCGCAAGAGCCACTTCGCCCAGATGGCCGGCTGGGTCGCCCGCCAGACCCGCTTCCCGAAGGCCCGCAACGAGAACTGAGGTTCCCGGAAAAGGCCGTTGCATCGAAAAGCGCTGAGCGGCTAGCGTTTCCGCGTGAGTGATACGCAAGACGCAGATATCGAGGAACGTTTCTACGAACCGACGTGGAATCTCCTCGACAGTGTGTGGGCTGGGTGGGGGCGCATCGATCCCGAGTACCATTCCCCGCGCTACCAATCCAGGATCTTTCCCGCCGAGATCTGGAACAACATGGGGATCAACGAGGCCGAACCGGCCAGCGTCGAGCACCCCAGCTTCCGGGTGATCCGCCGCCAATACGGTGTGCTGGCAACGAGTTACGGATTGTCGTTCCCCATCGCCTGGTCCGACGCGGATCCCACCAACGGCGTCGAGGTCGAGGTATTCGCGGCGGCTACCGGCACGGACTTCGCCGAGATGTCGACCGCGGACGTGCTGTCCTCCTGGCTGGGGCAAATGGTGCGTGCGGTGACCGAGAACTGGTCGAGTGGCGGATTCTCGTTCACCAACGCGCTGCAGCGCTACGGCACCCTCACCATCACGTTGCCCGGTGTGCAACTCCCGGCCGAGGCGGCCGACTATCTCGATGACAACGGCAACCCCACCGTGCTCCTCGGCGTGACCGATCCCGGCCTGCCCGAACGCGTCGACGGCCCGCTCTCACCGATCCGCCTGGTGGGCATCAAACTCCTCACCCGCGCCGAGACCCAGCACTGCGTCTCGGGCACCACCGGCGTCGAAGATGCCCGCACCGACCTGGCCCGACTGCTCGCCGGGCAGGGCGAGGTCATCTGGTCCAGCCTGACCCGCCCCTCCGTCGTCTGACGTGCGACCGGGGCTCTGACCCATCGAGTGACACATGGTTGCGGTGTTCGCCGAGTGGCCGCACCGCAGTGTGCCGCTCGGCGGCTGGTTAGGCGGGTTGGGTGGCGGTTGGAAGCTTGGCCGGGAGCGGTTCGCGGGTGCGGAGGGATGCCCAGAGGGCTGCGGTAGCCGCGACGCAGGCGCCCGCGCCGGCGACGTGGATGGCGACGAGAGCTCCGGGGACGTCGGTGAAATATTGGACGACGCCCACCAGGGCTTGGGCGCAGACTACGGCAAGTAGGACGAACAGTCGGGTGCGGACCGGTTTGCTGATGCCGACGGCGTAGAGGCCGAAGCCCAGGCCGATGAGCAGGGCCAGGTAGCCGACCAGGAACTGTGAGTGCAGGTGCACGAGGGTGGTGATTTCGATCTGGAGGCGGGCGACCGGGCGCTCGATGCTCTTGTCGCCGGCGTGCGGTCCGGCGGCGGTGACGAGGGTGCCCGCGATGAGGACACCGGCCAGGGCGACGCCGCTGAGCGCGGTGAGCCAGCGCAAGGGTGCCGGGGCCTGGACGATTTCGACGCCGTCATCGGGTTCGCAGATCTTCGCGTAGAGCACCATCGCCAGCCAGACCATCGCCATGGAGGCGAGCAGGTGGACCGCGACGGTCCACCAGAGCAGCCCGGTGCGCACCGTGATGCCGCCGATGATCGCCTGCACCACGGTGCCGCCGGGCATCAGCCAGGCGTAGACGAGGACTTCGTGGCGACGACGAGCGCGGGTCACGGCGAGCACGATGAGTGCCGCGAACAGTGTCACCACGAAGGTGAGCAGGCGGTTGCCGAACTCGACGGCTTGATGGAAGCCGGGGACCTCGGCGACGGCGACCGGGGTGAAGCTGCCGGGGAAGCACTGCGGCCAGGTGGGGCAGCCGAGCCCGGAGGCGGTCACGCGGACCACCGATCCGGTGACGGCGATACCGGCCTGGGTCAGGACGACCGCGATGGCGGTCAGCCGTTGCACCCGCAGCGAGGGCAGCGGGAGGCGGTCGACGACTCGCAAGAACGCGCGATACAGCACGCGACGATGGTAGCGGCCGCTCGGAGCCCGCTTTCAACCGGTCTACTACAAGCTGTCGTTCAGTTCAGTGGAAGCGGAAGAACCGGGTTGCAAGGAACCCGCACACCAGGCCCCACGTGGCGAGGACGCCCAGGCCGAACCAATCGATGCTGCTGCGCAGAGCCTGTTCGAGGGCGACGGCCAAAGCGCCCGACGGGATCAGCCGGGCGATGATGTTCACCGCGGTCGGCAGATCGTCGGAGGCGAACACGATGCTGGCGATACCGAGCATGACGAACCACAGGATGTTCGCGAGCGCCAGCACGATCTCGGCCTTCAGGGTGCCGCCCAGTAGCAGTCCCATCGCCGCGAAAACGGCTGTGCCCAAAGCGATCACCACCGCGCCCAGTAGCAGCCCGCCGAGCCCTGGTCGCCACCCGAGCGCGAACCCGATGGCGCCCAGCAGGATCGCCTGCAACACCACCACGATGAGCACCGCGGCACTCTTGCCCGCGATGATGCCCCAGCGCGGAAGCGCGGTCGCCCCAAGGCGTTTCAGCGCCCCGTAGCGTCGATCGAACCCGACCGCGATGGCCTGTCCGGTGAACGCGGTCGACATCACCGCCACCATCATCACCGCCGGCACCAGCTTGTCGATGCGGTCCTGCCCGAGGCTGCCGAACGGCAGCAGCGTCAACCCGACCAGCAGGGTGATCGGGATGAACATGGTCAGCAGCAGCTGTTCGCCGTTGCGCAGCAACAGGACCAGCTCGAGGCGGGTTTGCGACGCGAGCATGGCGGCGCGGGTGGTGGGCCGCGGATCCGGGGTGAAGGTGCCCGGTGCGAAGCGGTTCGGAGCTGCTTGGGTCATCCGCGTAGATCCCGTCCGGTGAGTTCCAGGAAGACGTCCTCGAGGCGGCGCTGATCGATGCGGATGTCGGTGGCGAGCACGTTCATCCGGGCGCACCAGGCGGTCACCGTCGCCAGCACCTGCGGGTCGATCTCGCCCTCCACCAGGTAGGAGCCCGGATTCGTCTCGCGTGGCGAGAAACCTTCCGGCAGTGCGCTTTCCAGCAGCTCCAGATCGAGTTTCGGTGGGGCGGTGAAACGTAGCTGTCCGGCGGCGCCGTGCGCGGTGACCTCGGCGGGGGTACCGGAGGCGACGATCTGCCCGTGATCGATGATGACCAGCTGGTCGGCGAGCTGTTCGGCCTCGTCCATCACGTGCGTGGTGAGCAGCACGGAGACGCCGTCGCGGCGCAGCGCGTCGATCAGTTCCCAGACGATCAGACGGGCCTGAGCATCCAGACCGGCGGTGGGTTCGTCGAGGAAGACGATCTCCGGCCGCCCGACCAGCGCGCAGGCCAGGGCGAGCCGCTGCTGCTGACCACCGGAGAGCCGACGGTAGGGGGTGCGCCGATTGTCTTGCAGCCCAAGGGTTTGCAGCAGCCAGTCCGGGTCGAGCGGATCGGCCGAGTACGAGGCGACCAGGTCGAGCATTTCCCCGGCTCGGGCGCCCGGATACGCGCCGCCGCCTTGCAGCATCACGCCGATGCGTGGGCGCAGCTTGTCGGAGTCGGCGATCGGGTCGAGTCCGAGCACCCGCACCGAACCCGCGTCCGGGGTGACGAACCCTTCGCACATTTCCACGGTGGTCGTCTTGCCCGCGCCGTTCGGCCCGAGCAGCGCCAGCACCTGTGCTCGTTCGACTTCGAAGGACAATCCGTCGACCGCGAGGGTCTCGCCATAGCGCTTGACGACGCCCTCAACGCGCACAGCGGGTCCGGAAAAGGTCACGACTGCGCCTCGCTAGCGCTCGGCTCCGTCGCGACCTTGCGGGCTGGCTCTTCGGTTCGCTCGCTACGCTCCCTCACGAGGTCACACGGTAAGCCGTGGGCTCCTGTGACGGAGCCGACACCCCCGCCTGCTGTGCCCGCCAGGGCAGCACATTCCGGGTGAGCACGATGAACAACACGGCCACGATCGCGGTCGCGATCGCCGAGCCGACGATCTGGAACACCTCGAAATCGCCGCCGCGCGGCATCTGCAGCACGCTGACGACCGCCGAGAACGCGACCGCGGGCCCGCGGAATATCGGTCGCGTCGCCCAGGCCGCCAGCGGGACGATTGCCCACAGCAGATACCAGGGCTGCACCACCGGGAACAGCAGCACGATCGCGCCGAGCGAGACGCCCAGCGCCCCGACCGGATGCAGTCGCCCGGTGCCGGCGGCGACCAGCATGCGCACCGTCACGTACGCCGCCACCGCCGCGGCGATCGGCCGGGTAATGCTGAGCAGCGCCGTGGTGTGATCGCCGAGCCCGAGCAGCACGCCACCGAATCCGGTGATGATGCCGATCGCGGTCGGCAGCGACATCCAGCTGCGCACCGCGTTCGCGACACTGAGCGTGTGGATCCACCCGAAACCGAGATCGCTCAGCGAACTGATGAGAGCCGTTACCCCCAGCGCTATTCCGCCGAGCATCGCCGCCGAAGTCACCAGTGTTCGTAGCCCGCCGTTCCAGCGGCGGGCCAAGGCCACCCAGACGAACCCCATGACGATCATCGAGGTGACTTTTATCGATGCCGACAGCGTGATCACCACCGCTCCGGTGATCAGCAACGCGTAGGCCCGGCCGTCGAACACGGGGGCGTCGTCGATCGCGCGCAGGCACAGCTCCAGGCCCGCCAGCATCAGGCCGAGCATCAGCGCGTCGTTGTGCACGCCGCCGACCAGGTGGAACAGCACGAGCGGATTGGCCGCGCCGAGCCACAGCGCACTCACCGGCGCGACACCGCAGCGCACCGACAGACGCGGCAGCGCCCACACGATCAACGCCACACCTCCGAGCGCGAGCAACCGGTGCATCCACACGCCGAGCAGAATGTTGTCGCCGGTGATCTCGGCGATGATCCGCCCGGCCCATAGGAACAGCGGCCCGTATGGCGCGGGCGTCTCCCGCCAGATATTCGGCACGTTCCGGGTCAGCACGTTGTCGTTGCCGAGCGCCTGCGACGGCCCCACCACATACGGGTCGAGCCCGCGCGCACTGATCTCACTCTGTGCCAAATACGAATACACGTCATTGCTGAACATGGGCGGCGCGATCGCCAGCGGCAGCACCCACAGCAGCAACGTCCGATCCATCTGTGACCGCGTCAGCCGGTGCAGCGGATTACCGCCGAGCCCGCCAACCGCGAACCGCCCCAACAGCAGCCACGCCAGCACGACGAACGTGGTGCCCACCATGCACACCGCGAGCGAGGCCGTATGTGCCCGCCCGAAGATCGCGAAGATCCGCATCCCCGACACCGGGTTCTGCAGCACCGGCTGCGCCCCCACCCCGAGCGCACTGATCACCATCAGCACCGACCCGGTCGCCCCCATCAACCGAATCCGGTTGAACTGCGACATCTCCCGCGCATCGAGCTCCGGCACCGCCGTCTCGTCCCGATGCAGCACCGCGACCGTGTGATCGGAAGCCGGCACGTCGAGCCCCAAGGCCCGGCGCCCAACCGCCAATGTCCGGCGCCGCGCGCCCTCCAGTACCGCCACGACCCGAAGCCTAGTGCGCCGAACGAAACCGGCCGACCCGCAACCCGCCGAGCTGCACTGCCCGCCCGCGAAGCCGAGCGCCCCACCGAGCGACGGGAAAGGCCATGGCAACACCGAGGGTGGTGTCGCGGGGCAATCGTCCGACCCGCAACCGGCTGAACTCGCTGACCGCCTGGGAAGCCGAGCTTCCTGCCGGAGGATGGGTGAGTCCGCTGGCGGGTGTCGGCCCGAGCACGGCGAAGCCGAAGGACTTGTGGGCGCGACCAGGGGTCGCAGCCCTGCTGCCGTTGCGTCGCCGGACTTCAGTGTCCTGGCGGACCAGCCGAGCGACTCTGGTAGCGATCCAGCAGGTCCTGTTGCTGGTGAGCCACCCCGACTTCGGTGTGGCTGGACCGGGAACATGTTTGGTGAACCGGCTGTAGCCGGTGCACGCTGCCGGATGGGGTGCTCGGTATGGCCCGGACCGGCGTGCGTTGGGCCGGGATGGTGGGGTCGACGGGGTAGCCCTCGGGGTCGCGCCAGACTTGGCCGGGGTTGTCCGGCTCGGCGCCCTGCGGTGTGGGGGAGTCCACCTGTCCGGCTTGCATCCATTGGCCGTCGGCGGGGCGAGGTACTGGCAGCGCACAATCGAGCACATGGTTTCGGAGTCCAGGCGGCGGATCGAGGTTGCGGCGGCGGGGTTGCTGGCGCGGCATGGGTATCACGGGTTCGGGTTGAAGAAGTTGAGTGCGGCGGCGGGGTTGCCGTATGGGTCGATTTATCACCACTTTCCGGGTGGGAAAGAGGAGATCGCGGTGGCGGCGATTACCGGGACGGCGGTGTTGTCGAGTCGGGTGATGGCGCAGGCGCCGGGGGATGTGTTCGCGTCGACGCGGACGATGTTCGAGTTCATGGTGGCGAAGCTGGCGGGGTCGGAGTGGACCGATGGGTGTCCGGTGGGGACGCCCGCGCTCGATGGGGGCAGTGATGTGGAGGCGATCCGGGTCGCGTGTGTGGCGGCCTTCGAGATGATGGAGCGAGCCTTCGCTGGGCTGCTGACCGAGGTCGGTTTGCCGGTGGAGGAGGCCGAGCGGCTGGCGGTGACGGTGGTAGCGGCCTATGAAGGGGCGACGATCCTGTCGCGGGTACGGCGGTCCGAGGAACCGCTGCGGGCGGTGGCCGCGGGGATGGAGCGGTTGATCAGAACGACGCTCGCGGATGCAGATGTCGCAGCCAGATGACTGGCGTGTGAGAGAACTCGGCGGAAAATTTCCGGAAGTTGGTGCTGCGCAGAATGATCGGCCCCTCGGCCATTGACTAGAAAGAACGTTCTAGCGAGACTCGATGAATGAAGCGTTTGACGTTGTCCGGCCCCGGCGCACTCACCTGGGAAGACGTCCCCGAACCCGAAATCACCGCTCCTGGACAGGCTCTCGTCCGGCCGATCGCACTGGCCACCTGCGATATCGACCCGGCGGTGTTGCGCGGATCGTTTCCACTGTCCGGGCCCTACCCATTCGGGCACGAGGGCGTCGTCGAAGTGGTCGCGGTCGGGGAGCAGGTGCGCACGGTCCGGGTCGGTGACCGCGCCGTCGTCCCGTTCCAAATCTCTTGCGGCACTTGCAAACCCTGCCTGCGCGGCCGCACCGGCAACTGCGCGTCCCATCCACCGCTGTCCACCTTCGGCCTCGGCACGCTCGGCGGTCTCGACTGGGGCGGTCTGTGGGCCGACCTCGCCCTGATCCCGCACGCCGACGCCATGCTCGTCCCGCTCCCGGCCGGGGTCGATCCGGCCACCGTGGCCAGCGCCAGCGACAACATCCCGGACGGTTACCGCGCCGTCGGCCCACAGCTGGCCGCCGATCCGGGCGCGGAAGTACTGGTCATCGGCGGTCCAGGGGCTCCGTCGATCGGGCTCTACGCGGCCGGTCTCGCCGTCGCGCTCGGCTCGGATCGCGTTGTCTACCTGGATGATTCGGCCGAACGATTGGCGATCGCCGAGAAGCTCGGCGCGCAGGCGGTCGAAGGCCGGCGCGACACTCGCGTCGGCCGGTTCCCGATCACGGTCGAGTCCGCGGGCGGGTCGAAGGCCCTGCGCGCCGCCATCGACGCGACCACCTACGACGGCTGGTGCACCAGCGTCAGCGTGCAGCTCTCCGACGTCGCCCTCCCGGTCTTCGACATGTACAGCCGCTGCTGCACTTTCCACACCGGCCGCGCCCATGCCCGCCCGGCCATCCCCGCGGTCCTCGACCTCGTCGCGGCCGGCAGCTTCGATCCGTCGGTAGTCACGAGCGTGACGGTGCCGTGGCACGATTCCGCCGAAGCGCTCCTGGAAACCCCGATGAAACTGGTAGCCGTGCGCTGAATTCGATCAGCCCCATACGCACGATTCGAATTGTGCGCCAAGTCGCACGATCACTGCCGGTTCACCCCCGGCGAATCTCTGGATACCCTCGATCCCGGCCGAGCGCGCCTGCGCAGGGCTGGAAACTGCTGCTGCAATCCCGCTTGATGTGCGCTGATAGTCGATCTACAAGACTGTGCAATGGATCACTATCGGCCCGATCTGCGCCCACCGCGAACCCCCGGCATCTCGGGTTATGCGCCCGCTGGAGCCCCCAGCATGATCAAATGCCGAGCTCGGGGGCGCTTTCCAAGGGGACCCTTATTAGATTTAGGGAACGAATTCCGCCACACTGGTGTTGTGAAAACCATGGGTTTGCGGAATGACGACGAAAGGGCCGGTCGCAAGGCTGGTACCGCGTCGGCGCCTGCGCCCGTCGGCACCGAGGGCCACACCCGGGCCGCCATCGTCCAGCTGCTGCTGGAGGACGGCCCGATCACCGCGACCGCCATCGGCACCAGGCTGGGCCTCACCCCGGCCGGCGTGCGCCGGCATCTCGACGCCCTGATCGATTCCGGTCAGGCGCGGGCAAGCCGATCCGCACCGTGGCAGCAGAAGGGCCGCGGCCGCCCCGCCAAGCAATACCAGCTGACCGCCGCCGGACGCGGCCGCCTCGGCCACGCCTACGACGACCTCGCCGGGGCCGCCATTCGCCAGCTCGGCGAGATCGGCGGCGAACAGGCCATCACCGAATTCGCCCGGAAACGGGCACGGACTATCGTGGCCGGGATCGACGCGGTCGAGGACCACACTCCGCAGAACACCGAGGCGAAAGCCGAGGAAATCGCGGAAGCCTTCACCGACGCCGGATTCGCCGCCTCCACCCGCAAGGTGGGCGCGGGCGTGCAGATCTGCCAGCATCACTGCCCGGTCGCGCACGTCGCCGAGGAATTCCCGCAGCTGTGCGAGGCCGAACTCGAGGCGTTCCGGGAGCTGCTCGGCACCCACGTGCAGCGGCTCGCGACGATCGCCAACGGCGACTGCGCCTGCACCACCCACGTACCGCTACTCGCACTACCGATAACGAAAAAGTCTGCTCCACAAACCGCCGCACAGCCCGCGACGGTACGAACGAACGACTCCGGAAGGAGTGCCGAATGACGACGACCACCGACCAGGTGCAACCGCTCACCCAGGAAGAAACCATTGCTTCGCTGGGCAAATACGGTTACGGCTGGGCCGATTCGGATGTGGCCGGCGCCGCCGCGCAGCGAGGTCTGTCCGAGGCGGTTGTCCGAGACATCTCGGCCAAGAAGAGCGAGACCGAGTGGATGCTCGAGCAGCGTCTCAAGGCCCTCCGGATCTTCGACCGCAAGCCCATGCCGAACTGGGGTTCCAACCTCGACGGCATCGACTTCGACAACATCAAGTACTTCGTGCGTTCGTCGGAGAAGCAGGCCGCGACCTGGGAAGACCTGCCCGAGGACATCAAGAACACCTACGACAAGCTCGGCATCCCCGAGGCGGAGAAGCAGCGCCTGGTCTCCGGTGTCGCCGCGCAGTACGAGTCCGAGGTCGTCTACCACTCCATCCGTGAGGATCTGGAGAAGCAGGGCGTCATCTTCCTCGACACCGACACGGCGTTGAAGGAGCACCCGGAGCTCTTCCACGAGTACTTCGGCTCGGTCATCCCCGCCGGTGACAACAAGTTCTCCGCGCTGAACACCGCGGTGTGGTCGGGTGGCTCGTTCATCTACGTGCCGCCGGGTGTGCACGTCGACATTCCGCTGCAGGCCTACTTCCGGATCAACACCGAGAACATGGGCCAGTTCGAGCGCACCCTGATCATCGTCGACGAGGGCGCCTACGTGCACTACGTCGAGGGCTGCACCGCGCCGATCTACAAGTCCGACTCGCTGCACTCCGCGGTCGTGGAGATCATCGTGAAGAAGGGCGGCCGCTGCCGCTACACCACGATCCAGAACTGGTCGAACAACGTCTACAACCTGGTCACCAAGCGGGCCAAGGCCGAAGCGGGCGCGACCATGGAGTGGGTCGACGGCAACATCGGGTCCAAGGTCACCATGAAGTACCCGGCGGTCTGGATGACCGGCGAGTACGCCAAGGGCGAGGTCCTCTCGGTCGCGTTCGCGGGCGAGGGCCAGCACCAGGACACCGGCGCGAAGATGCTGCACCTGGCGCCGCACACCTCCTCGAACATCGTGTCGAAGTCGGTGGCGCGCGGTGGCGGCCGGGCCTCCTACCGTGGCCTGATCCAGATCAACAAGGGCGCCTACGGCTCCAAGTCGACCGTGAAGTGCGATGCGCTGCTGGTCGATACGATCAGCCGCTCCGACACCTACCCCTACGTCGACATCCGCGAGGACGACGTGACGATGGGCCACGAGGCGACCGTCTCGAAGGTGTCCGAGGATCAGCTGTTCTACCTGATGAGCCGCGGCCTCACCGAGGACGAGGCGATGGCGATGGTGGTGCGCGGCTTCGTCGAGCCGATCGCCAAGGAACTGCCGATGGAATACGCGTTGGAACTGAACCGGCTCATCGAGCTGCAGATGGAAGGAAGCGTCGGCTGATGGCGACAGGTGTCATTGGAGCGGTTGAAGGCGAGAACGCCAAACCGATTCAGAACCCGGGTGCCGGAGCCGCGACCAACAAGGGCGAGGTTTTCACCTCGTTCGATGTGGAGGCTTTCGAGGTCCCGTCGGGCCGCGACGAGGAGTGGCGCTTCACCCCGATGCGCCGCCTGCGCGGCCTGCACGACGGCACCGCCGTGCAGGACGGCAAGGCGACCGTCGAGGTCAACTCGGTCGAGGGCGTCACCGTCGAGACCGTGGGCCGCGATGACGCGCGCCTCGGCCAGGCCGGTGTGCCCGCCGATCGTGTTGCGGCCCAGGCATATTCGAGCTTCGAGTCGGCGACCATCGTGTCGGTCGGCCAGGAGATCGAGGTCGCCGAGCCGGTCGTGCTCACCGTGACCGGCCCGGGCGAGGGCAAGACCGCCTTCGGCCACACGCAGATTCGGCTCGCGAACTTCGCCGTCGCCACCGTGGTCGTCGACCAGCGCGGCAGCGGAACCTACGCCGAGAACGTGGAATTCGTGCTCGGTGACAGCGCGAAGCTGACCGTCGTCCACGTCCAGGACTGGGCCGATGACGCCGTCAACACCACCGCGCATCACGCCAAGGTGGGTCGCGATGCCACGCTGCGCCACATCAACGTCACCCTCGGCGGCGACCTGGTTCGTCTGACCGCGGGCGTGCGCTACGACGGTCCCGGCGGCGACGCCGAACTGCTCGGTCTCTACTTCGCCGACGCCGGCCAGCACTTCGAGCAGCGCCTGCTCATCGACCACGCGGTCCCGAACTGCAAGTCGAACGTGCTGTACAAGGGTGCGCTGCAAGGCGATCCGGACTCCAAGAAGGGCGATGCCCGCACCGTGTGGGTCGGCGACGTGCTGATCCGCGCGGCCGCCGAGGGCACCGACACCTTCGAGGTGAACCGGAACCTGATCCTCACCGACGGCGCCCGCGCCGACTCGGTGCCGAACCTGGAGATCGAGACCGGCGAGATCGCCGGCGCCGGACACGCCAGTGCCACCGGACGTTTCGATGACGAGCAGCTGTTCTACCTGCGCTCGCGCGGCATCCCCGAGGACGCCGCCCGTCGCCTGGTCGTGCGTGGCTTCTTCCACGAGATCATCCAGAAGATCGCGGTCCCCGAGATCCGGGAGCGGCTGGAGTCGGCCATCGAGGCCGAACTCGCCGCAATCGGCGCCTGACAACACAGACCATTACCCCGCAAAGGAATTCAACTCCGATGACCACCCTGGAAATCAAGGACCTGCACGTCGAGGTGGCTACGCCGGAAGGCGAGGCCAAGGAAATCCTCAAGGGCGTGAACCTCACCATCAAGTCCGGTGAGACCCACGCCATCATGGGCCCCAACGGCTCGGGCAAGTCGACGCTGTCCTACGCGATCGCCGGACACCCGAAGTACACGGTGACCTCCGGCTCGATCACCCTCGACGGCGAAGACGTGCTGGAGATGACGGTCGACGAGCGCGCCCGCGCCGGCCTGTTCCTGGCCATGCAGTACCCGGTCGAGGTCCCCGGCGTCTCGATGACGAACTTCCTGCGCACCGCCGCCACCGCTGTCCGCGGCGAGGCCCCGAAGCTGCGGCACTGGGTCAAGGAGGTGAAGGAGTCGATGAACGAGCTCGAGATCGACGCCGCCTTCGGTGAGCGCAGCGTCAACGAGGGCTTCTCCGGCGGCGAGAAGAAGCGCCACGAGATCCTGCAGCTGGGCCTGCTCAAGCCGAAGATCGCCATCCTCGACGAGACCGACTCCGGCCTCGACGTGGACGCGCTGCGCATCGTCTCCGAGGGTGTCAACCGCTACAAGGAGCGCGAGAACGGCGGCGTCCTGCTGATCACGCACTACACCCGGATCCTGCGCTACATCAAGCCGGAATTCGTGCACGTCTTCGTGGGTGGCCGCATCGTCGCCGAGGGCGGCGCGGAGCTGGCCGACGAACTCGACGCCAACGGCTACACCAAGTTCATTCCCGCGACCGCTGGAGCCTGATATGACCGCCATGGTCCATAACGCTCTCGACGTGGCCCGCATCCGGGCCGACTTCCCGATCCTGGCCCGCACGGTCCGGGACGGGAAACCGTTGGTGTACTTGGACTCCGGCGCGACTTCCCAGCGGCCCCTGGTGGTGCTCGACGCGGAACGACAGTTCCTGATCGAAAGCAATTCGGCGGTGCATCGCGGTGCGCACCAGCTGGCCGAGGAAGCGACCGACGCCTACGAGAACGCGCGCGCCGATATCGCGCGCTTCGTGGGCGTCGATGCCGGGGAGATCGTGTTCACCAAGAACGCGACCGAATCGCTGAACCTGGTGACCTACACTTTCGCCGACCCGCGGTTCCCGCATCATGTGGGCCCGGGTGACGAGATCGTCGTCACCGAGCTGGAGCATCACGCGAATCTCGTTCCGTGGCAAGAGCTCGCGCGGCGCACCGGTGCGACGCTGAAGTGGTACGGCGTGACCGAGGACGGCCGGATCGATCTCGATTCGCTCGAATTGTCGCCCGCCACCAAGGTTGTCGCGTTCACGCATCAGTCCAACGTGACCGGCGCGGTCACCGATGTCGCCGAAATCGTCCGGCGCGCAAAGGCAGTCGGCGCGTTGACGGTGCTCGACGCCTGCCAGTCGGTGCCGCACATGACGGTCGACTTCCGGGCGCTCGACGTCGATTACGCCGCGTTCTCGGGGCACAAGATGTTCGGCCCCTCCGGCGTCGGCGTGCTCTACGGCCGCCGTGCGCTGCTCGAGCAGATGCCGCCGTTCATCACCGGTGGCTCGATGATCGAGACCGTCACCATGGCCGCCAGCACCTACGCCCCGCCGCCGCAGCGGTTCGAGGCCGGTGTGCCGATGACCTCGCAGGTGGTCGGATTGGGTGCGGCCGTGCGGTATCTCGAAGAGCTCGGCATGGAAAACATTGCCGCGCACGAACATGCGCTGGTATCGAAGGCGATCGAAGGCTTGAGTGCGATCGAGGGTGTGCGGATCGTCGGACCGATCGAGAACGTGGATCGCGGTTCCGCGGTGTCGTTCGTGGTCGACGGGATCCACGCCCACGATGTCGGCCAGATCCTGGACGACGAAGGCGTCGCCGTGCGCGTCGGGCACCACTGCGCGTGGCCGCTCATGCAGCGCCTGGGCATTCCCGCCACCGCGCGCGCGTCCTTCGCCGCCTACAACACCCTGGACGAGGTGGACGCACTGGTAGCCGCCGTGCGGAAGGCTCAGAAGTTCTTCGGAGTTGCATAAGACATGCGCATGGAGCAGATGTACCAGGAAGTGATCCTGGACCACTACAAACACCCGCACCACCGCGGGCTGCGGGAGCCGTTCGGCGCCGAAGTGCACCACGTCAACCCGACCTGCGGTGACGAGGTGACCTTGCGCGTCAACATCGCCGACAACGGTGAGGTCACGGATGTGTCGTACGACGGCCAGGGCTGTTCGATCAGCCAGGCCGCCACGTCGATCCTGGCCGACCAGGTCATCGGGCTGCCGGTGCAGCAGGCGCTGAAGGTCGTCGACTCCTACAGCGAGATGATCTCCAGCCGCGGCACCATCGAAGGCGACGAGGACGTGATCGGCGACGGCATCGCCCTCGCCGGCGTCGCCAAGTACCCGGCGCGGGTGAAGTGCGCGCTGCTGGGTTGGCTGGCGTTCAAGGACGCCGTGGTGCGGATATCCGATAATTCCTCCACGAATGGGGCGAACTCATGACCGAGACACCGGCCACCGAGACCGAGCAGGCTGCTGCTCCGGTCGAACTGTCTGCCGAGGAGATCAAGCACCTCGAGGACATCGAGGAGGCGATGCGCGACGTCGTCGACCCCGAACTCGGCATCAATGTCGTGGACCTCGGCCTGGTTTACGGCATCTCGGTCGAGAACGAGATCGCCAAGCTCGACATGACCTTGACCTCGGCCGCGTGCCCGCTCACCGACGTCATCGAGGACCAGACCCGCAACGCCCTGGTGCGCAGCGGCCTGGTCGAGGACCTGACGATCAACTGGGTCTGGATGCCGCCGTGGGGCCCGGACAAGATCACCGACGACGGCCGTGAACAGCTGCGCGCGCTCGGATTCACCGTCTAGTAGCCTTCGGGCACTGGACAATTCGATACATAGCAAGCGAAGATCCTCCCCGTAAACGTTCTGAAACGGGGAGGATCCTCTTGTCTGTGCTCGGTAAGTCCGCTCTGGTCGCCGCTGTCACCTCATCGGCCGCGGTCACCGTCTTCGCGGCCGCGCCGGCCGAGGCGGCCGGGAAGTACTACGGCACCTTCGGGATCTCGTGGAGCACCGGTAAAACGATCGCCTCCGTCGACCATCCCTCCAAGGTGGCCGCCGACGCCGCCGCCATCCGCGACTGCGGCGTCTACGACTGTGAACTGGTGCTGCGCATCGTCGACGGCTGCGGCGCCATCGCCCGCGGCGCGGACGGCAAATGGGGCTGGGCCGCCGGCGGCTCCCTCGCGGACGCCGAACAGGCGGCCGTCGCCTCCCTTGGCGAATCCGCGCCGCCCTTCCCGGATCTCGGCAGCTCCCAGCCGCGCGCCGCGGCCGTCGTAACCTCCGCCTGCACCAAGAACATTCGCTGAGCGGAGGTCGCGTGCGGCGGCCCGAAACTACTTGGACAATTGGGATCTTCTAGGCGATGATCTTCGCTGACATCACCTTTGAACCGGGGAGGATTCTTTTGTCTTTGTCTCGTAAGGTTGCCGCGGGCGCGGTCGCGTCTTTCGCAACCGCGATCGTGTTGTCCGGCATGAGTCCGGCCAACGCGGCCACCCAGAGTGGCGTGGCGATCATGGAAGTCGAGGGCTACCATGCCACGTCCGTGGACGGTGGCTTCAACGCCGCCCGCGGCGATCTCTATGGCGCGCTGGCGATTTCGCGGAGCAGCGCCCGCGTGTCCTCGGCCGTCAACTACGGCAGCTGGGCCGCGGCCGAGAACGGCGCGCGGGCCGAATGCGCCCGTCGCGACTGCGAGGTCGTGGTCAACTTCCGCAACGCCTGCGGTTCGGTGTCCCAGGGCGCCGACTACCGCTTCGGCTGGTCCTGGGCGCCCGGTCGCGGTGAGGCCGAACGCCTTTCGAACGAGGTGCTCGGCATGAGCGCCCCGCCGTTCCCGGATCCGGGCAGCGCTTCGCCGCGTCCGGCCCGGGTCATCCTGTCCGCCTGCACGGCGAACGCGGGCTGACCCAAAAGCACAGCGGCTCGGCACGATTCGCATTCTCGCGAGTCGTGCCGAGCCTTTTTGTGCCTAGCGCCGCAGGACCTTCCGGGCCAGCCAGTTGCCGAGGAACTGGATGCCCTGCACCCCGGCGATGATGATGAGCGTGGCCACCAGGGTGACCTGCCAGTCGAAGCGCTGATAGCCGTAGACCAGGGCGAAATCGCCCAGTCCGCCGCCGCCGACAGTGCCCGCCATAGCCGACATGTCGACGATCGCGATGACGACGAAGGTGTAGCCGAGGACCAAGGGGCCCAAGGCTTCCGGGATCAGCAGTGTAAAAATGATCCGCAGCGGACCCGCGCCGACCGCGCGGGCAGCTTCGATCACGCCGGGATCCACCGTCACCAGATTCTGCTCGACGATGCGGGCAATGCCGAACGACGCCGCGACGATCATCACGAACGCCGCCGCCTCGGTGCCGATGGTGGTGCCGACCACCTCCAGGGTGATCGGGCCGAGCGCGGCCAGCAGGATGATGAACGGGATCGGCCGCACCACGTTGACCAGCACGTTCAGCAGCACGTGCACGGGTGTGTTGGCCAGCAGACCGCCCTTGCGGGTGGTGTAGAGCGCGGTGCCCAGGAACAACCCGATCACCCCGCCCACCACGAAGGTGAGCAGCACGAGATAGATGGTGGTGCCGATGGATTCGAGCAGTACCGGCTGGAGCTTGTCCCAATCCGTATGCACGGCTACCCCTTTCCGGCTGTCTCGAGTTCGCCGATCACCTTGGCGACGGCGTCGTCGGGGCCGTGCAGCGCCAGCGTGAGGCTGCCGAATGTCTTGTCCTGCAAGGTCCGTACGCCGCCGTAGACCACTTCGAACCGGACGTCGGCGTGCGTGGCCGTGGCCAGCGCCGCACCGATGCCGCGCTCGTCATCGATGGCGACTGTGACCAGCCGGCCGCCGTGCCGGTCGGTCAGTGTCTTCCGCTCCGCGTCCGAAGGCCGGTCGTGCAGCACGGTCTCCACGAAGGACCGGGTCGGCGCCGCCTGCGGGGTCGCGAAAACCTCGAAGGTGCTGGCCAATTCGACGATCCGGCCCTCGGCGAGCACCGCGACTCGGTCGGCCACCGCGCGGATCACATCCATCTCGTGGGTGATGACCACGATGGTGACGCCGAGCTCGCGGTTGATCTTGCGGAGCAGTCGCAGCACCTCGCCGGTGGTCTCCGGATCCAGCGCCGAGGTCGACTCGTCGGCGAGCAGCAGCGACGGCGAAGTCGCCAGCGCCCGGGCGATGCCGACCCGCTGCTTCTGCCCGCCGGACAGTTGATCCGGATAGCTGCGGGCCTTGTCGGACAGGCCGACGAACTCCAGCAACTCGGCGACCCGCGCCTTGCGTTCGGCGCGCTTCCAGCCCGCCACCTTCAGCGGATACTCGACATTGCCTGCGGCCGTGCGGGATCGGAACAGGTTGAACTGCTGGAACACCATGCCGATATCGCGGCGCAGCCGCCGCACCTCGCGCTCCGACACCCCAGTGATGGGGGTGCCGGAGATCTCGACGGTGCCGCTGGTCGGCTTCTCCAGGGCGTTGATCAGCCGCACCAGCGTGGACTTACCCGCGCCGGAATAGCCGATGACGCCGAAGATCTCACCCTTTTCGATGCGCAGGTCGATGTTGTCGAGCGCGGTCTGGCGCTGCTCGCCCTTGCCGAAAACCTTGGTGACCGAACGGAATTCGACGGCCGGGACGTCGCTCACTTGCCGTCGCGGGTGGTCTGCTGCACCCGGGTCAGGATCTGTTCCAGGTCCCCGGCCGGGCGGTTCACCGAGACAGCGGTGCCCTTGGTGACTTCGCTGTGCGCCTGCTGCACCGCCGGATCGCGCCAGATGTCGATGAGCTGGTTGTAGAGCGGGTTGTTCTTGTCCTCGGCCCGGGTCACGATCACGTTGATGTACGGCTCGGCCGCCGGGTTCGCCGGATCATCCTTGTAGAGCGCTGATTTCGGGTCTACGCCGGAGCGCTCCAGGAAGGTGTTGTTGATGATCGACCCGTCCACCGAGGCGAGCGACAACGCGGTCTGGGCGGCGTCGACCGGGGTCACCTTCACCTTCGACGCGCCCTTGTCGATATCGGCGGGCGAGGGCTGACGGGTGTCCGAGGACAGCTTCAGCAGACCGGCGGCCTGCAGCACGAACAGCGCCCGCGCCTGATTGGTCGGGTCGTTCGGGATGGCGATCTCGCCGCCGGCCGGGATGTCGGCCAAGCTCTTGTGCTTCTTCGAGTACAGGCCCAGTGGCACGATGTAGGTCGAGCCGATCGGGGTGAGGCTGTCGTTGTTGGCGACGTTGTAGGCCCCGAGGAACTGCAGATGCTGGAAGAGATTGACGTCGATCTGCTTCTGCGCCAGCGCGAGATTCGGCTGCTTGTAGTCGGAGAAGTTGGTGATCTTCAGGGTGATGCCCTTGTCCTTGGCCTTCTGCTCGAAGACCTCCCAGGCCTTGTCCTTGTCGGTGGTGCCGATACGCACTACCGTGCCGGAGGAGCTCTCGTCTTTACCGCAGGCGGTGAGGGTGAGGGCCGCGGTGGCTACGAGGACCGGGATCGCCAGTGCCCGAGTGAACTTCACAACTACTCCTGAATGCTTGTGGCGGATACGAACCCGGTTATCCAAGCGGGGGAGTGGTGCGGTGGGCAACGGTTCGAATTGTGCTGAGCAAAACTCTGGCGAATTCCTGGACGCGCGTCTAGGTTGCCTCCAATGCGAAATCTGCGCCGAGTGCTGCTGATCCCTCTGCTGTTAGCCCTGCTCACGACGGTCGGCTGTGGCCGCGAGCACAATGCCGACGTGGTGCGCGTTGGTGTGAACGATCTCGCACAGCCGCACTGGGAGGTCTTCAAACGGAAGGCTGCCGACCAGGGCATCACGGTCGAGTTCGTCAACTTCACCGACTACAACCAGCCGAACCCGGCGCTCGCGCAGCAGCGGATCGACATCAACAAGTTCCAGCACGTGCGGTACCTGGCCAACTACAACGTCCGCAACAACGACACCCTGGTGCCGATCGGCGCCAGCGAGATCTTCCCGCTGACGCTGTACTCGCGGAAGCACAAGTCGGTCAAAGACATTCCGCAGGGTGGGCAGATCACGCTGAGCAACAATCCGGCCAATCAGGTGCGGCCACTGCTGGGCCTGGCCGCGGCCGGGCTGATCGTACTGAAGGGTGGACCGAGCTGGGATTCCAAGATCGAGGACGTCGATACCGCCGCCTCGAAGGTGAGCCTGAAGGCCATCGACCCGACGCTGACCGCGCCGTCGCTGGAGAGCGTGGACGCGGCGTTCGTCGACGACACTTTCGCGCGACCGGCCGGGCTCACGCAGCAGGAGGTCATCTACACCGATGATCCCGAGCGCCCGGAACTGAAGCAGTACATCAACATCTTCGCGGTTCGCGCCGCCGACAAGGACAACCCGCGGCTGCTCGCGGTGGCCAAGCTCTACCACGATCCGGAGGTCGAAGCCGCGGTGCGCGCGGAGACCGGGTATGACGGCATCTTCAAGACCAACGATCCGGCCGACCTACAGGCGACACTGCGGGAGCTGGAAGCGAAGTTCCGGAAGTAGTTGGCGTACAACAGTGCTCGAGCCCGTTCATCCGGAAGGTGAACGGGCTCGGCGCATTCGGGACTACTCGGGAATACGTTCGGCGTACTCGGCCTGCAGCCGATCCATCTTGGCCCAGAACGGATCCGGGGTGCGCTCGGCCAGCCGGGAGGCCAGCAGATCCAGGTGGCAGTGCCAGCCGGAGGAGACGCCCACCATCTCCGCGCGATCGGGCAGCTTGCTGTGGGTCAGCTCCAGGTGCACGCGGTCCTCGACCGGTGTCAGCGTGATCGTGATGATCGAGCCGTTGCTCCAGGTGAAGGCGAGCAGGCGCGGCGGATCGCAGGACAGCACCGTGCCGTGCTCGCGGTGCTCACCGGCGTGCTCCTTCGGCGCCGGGTCCTCGGGTCCGGTCAATTCCGCGTTGCGCCAGATCAATTCGGCGCTGCCGCCGTCCTGGAGTTCCATATCGCCGGCGGCCAGCCAGGAGCGGCGCAGTTCGGCGTCGGTGACGTAGCGCCAGACTCGGTCGATCGGGCCGGGCAGCAGGCGCTCCAGACGCACCGCGCCGGGTTCGGTCACTGTGCCGTAGTCGGAAATCTGTTGTGCGGTCATGCTTCGTCCTCTTTTCGCAGGAGTTCTTCCAAGCGATCGAGCCGCTCGGTCCAGAAGCGCTCGTAGTAGCGCATCCATTCGGCACCCGCCCGGATCGGGGCGGGATCGAGGCGGCAGAGATGAATCCGGCCTTGCACACTGCGGCGCACCAGCCCGGCCCGCTCCAGCACCTGCACGTGCTTGGAGGCGCCCGCGAAGGTCATCGCGTACGGCTCGGCCAGCTCGCCCACGCTGCATTCGTGCTCGGCGAGCTGCCGGAGCATGCCGCGCCGGGTCGGATGCGACAGGGCGTGGAACAGGGCGTCCAGCCGCTCGGATTCATGTTCAACCACATGGTTGAGTATGCCGGGGTCCGCGGCATTGGTCAACCAATTGGTTGAATAAATTGCGGACCTGAGCCGAAACGGGTGTATCGGACGTCCGTACCGGAGATGATTTGCGGTGTGGACGAGGCAAAGTACCGGGAGACCAGGGAGTCGCTGCACGGGATCGCGGAGCTGCTGATCGCGGGACCGCAGTATCGCGAGTTCGGGACCATCCGGCTACGGGTGGTGCTCGGCGGATTCGGCGGCGCCAAACTGGCGGTGTCGGTACTGGGGACCGGCCTCGTGGGCCCGGGCGGGGGCCGAGTGCCGTTGGAGGGCACCTACAACCAGATCGCGAAGGCCGCCGGGATCGGGCCGGGCGCACCGGAAGGGTTGTACGCCGACACCACCGGCCGGCAACTCGACGACGAGGTCCACGTCGATCCGGAGGCCGCCGCCATCATCGGGGACTGGTTCGCCACCGGCGACGCGGCGCTCCGCTGCCTGGCACCCGACGTCACCCCGGTCCTGTGGCCCGAGCACTTCGACCTGGCCAGCAGCCGGGCCGAGGTGAACTTCGGCGTCTCCCCGGGCGACGCGGGCCACCCCGCCCCCTACGCCTACGTCGGTCCCTGGACCCCGCGCACCGGCGAGTTCTGGAACGCCCCGTTCGGTGCGCTGCGCCCGCGCGAGGAACTGCGAACGGCGTCGAGCTTGCTGGCGTTCTTCGAAGAGGGACGCGCCCGCGCCGAGGAAGGCTGACCCCCGCCATGCGCTGACCGTCAGCGGATGCTGCCGCGGCCTTCCCCGGCCAGGCGGCCGCGGCGGATCAGGGCCCGTTTGGTGCCGGGGGCGATCGGCGGCAGCGCTTCGTCCTCCGAGACTTCCTGGGGCTCATCGGGATTCGGGCGGACGAACAGGGTGACGGTGGCGGCGGCGGTGAAGCCGCTGCGGGTCATCAGGGCGGCGGAGGCGGCGTTGCGCTCCTCGACGTCGGTGACGATGCGGCGGGCCCCGGCGGCGAACAAGGCGGCCGAACAGACGTCGACCAGGCGGCGGGCGAGACCCCGGCCCTGCATGTCCGGTGCGACCGCGATCCACTCCAGGTAGCCCCAGTCGTCGCGCAGCTCGAATTCCATCGAACCGAGGACGAATCCGACCACGCGATCGGAGTCGAGGGCGACCCAGCAGGCGTTGTCGTGGCTGTCGAGATGTTCGGCGACGCTGGTCAGCGACCACGAGGTGTAGGGCTTGGCGGTGGTGTCGAAAACCTCGTGCCCGAGGTCGAGCACTTGGCGTAGGTGACCAAGGCCCATCGGGACGATCGCTATGGCGGAGTCCATGCCGCCAGTTTGCCAGCAGCGCGCGCAACCGTGGTCGCGCCGCTCCAGGCGGGTAATGCGTGTTTGCTCACGCCCCCTTGCGGGCCGCGGCCTTCTTCGCTGTCTTCTTGGCCGGCTTGTCGGCGGCCTTGGCGGTGGACTTGGTCGCCTTCGCGGCGGCTTTCTTCGCCGGCGCCTTCTTGGCGGGTTTCTTCTCCGCGCCGTTACCGGAGGCCGAACGGCGGCCACTGGCTTCCAGGCTGCGCTGCAACGCGGCGACCAGGTCGACGACCTCGGCATCCATTTCCGCGGGCGCCGCTTCGGGCTGGCTCTGCACCTTGCCGGTGCCGCTGGCAATGGCCTCGTCGAGCAGCCGCTTCAGTTCGATCTGATATTCGTCCTTGTAGAGATCGGGATCGAAATCGTCGGACATGGTGGCGACCAGCGTTTCGGCCATCTTGATTTCCTGCGGTCGCGGTTCGGCGGCATCCTCGAGCGATTCGAATTCGACGGCGCGCACCTCGTCCGGCCACAGCAGCGTCTGCAGCACCAGCACGCCGTCGCGCACCCGCAGCGCCGCCAGCCTGGTTTTCTGCCGCAGCGTGAAGTGCACGAGCGCGGTCCGGTCGATCTGTTCGAGCGTCGTGGCCAGCAACACGTACGCCTTGGGCGTATTCGAATCCGGCTCCAGGTAGTAGCTCTTCTCGAACAGGACCGGGTCGATCTGTTCGGAGGGCACGAACTGCAGGACCGGAATCTCGTGTTTCTCCGCGGCGGGAAGTTTCGCGAAATCCTCGTCGGTCAACATGACCTTTTCGCCCTCGGGCGATTCATAGGCCTTGTCGATGTCGGCGTATTGCACGGATTTCCCGCAGACCGTGCATACCCGGTCATATTTGATGCGCCCGCCGTCTTTGGCGTGCACCTGGTGGAACCGGATGTCATGGTCCTCGGTGGCGGTGTACACCTTGACCGGGACGTTGACCAGCCCGAACGCGATCGAGCCCTTCCAAATAGCTCGCATCTCTCCATGATGGCGGAAGCAATTCGAATACGCGAGCGAAACGGACTTCCGCGCGTCGCGGATCGGTACCCGACCGGTAGGGTCGTAGCCAGCCAAGGCGCGCCCGCGTGGATGGGACGGACGTCGGTGGTGGAGGAAGGACAGCGATGACGTATCCGCCTGGGTTCGGTGGCGGACCCTACCCGCAGCGGGACCCGGACCGGTGGGGGCAGGAACCCGAGTGGGTGTCCTGGCCGGACGAGGTAGCGAAAGTTCCTGAGGCGCCGAAGAATTCGGGGGTTCTGGGGTGGGCCGATTTCGCCGCCGCACCGACTGATCTGCAAACCTCAGCTGTGGAAGTTCCTGCGCTAGAGGACAATTCGCGGCGGGGGCCCGGCCGCCTCGTCGCGCTGAGTCTAGTCGCGTTGCTTGTGCTGACGGCGGGTAGCGCGTTCTTCCTGTTCCGGGACAACGGGTCGACCACGGAAGAGGCCTCCGGCGCAACGAGTTCGGTGTCGTTGGCACCTAATGCGCCCAGCCCCACCCAGCAGGTTCCCGTCAAGCCCGGTGATCGCTTCAGCTACACCGAATTCGGTATGGACACCTGGAATTTCAAGTTCGGGAGCGTCGAGCTGCACGCCGAATGGGTCGACGGACGCGACTACGACAGCTGCCGCGATATCGAGCGCGACACGAAGCTCACCGCGCTCGGGTGCCAGTACGCCTCGGAGTTGGTCTACCGCAGCGAGAACGGCGGTTTGATGCTCACCCAGTTCGTGCTGACGATGCCCGACGAGCAGACCGCGACGGCCGTGCAGGACAAGTTCACCGGCAAGGATCTGCGCCTGCGCCCCGGCTCCTATGTGCCGGACTATGCCCAGGGCAAGTGGAAGACCGAGGCCAAGAAGAACTTCCTGGTGGTCACCGTCGCGACCGCGACCGATGTTGTCGCCGAGGCGGTCGTCGACAAATACCTGCGCTACCGGCACACCGATACCGCGCTCGCCCTGATGTTCCGTTAACGGCGGGGGAGGACCGCCGTCGCGAGGGTGTGGCGCAGGCGCATCGGGAGCGCGGCGAACAACGCGGTCATCGCGGCCGCGGTGCCCGGCAAGTCGGTACGCCCGGACAGGTAGGCCCGCTGTGAGTGCGGGTGGAGCGTGAAGAAGGCGTCGAAGAAGAGCGGAATATCGTTGGGCGGCAGGGCGAGTAGCGCCCGCAGCCCGGCGGACCGCAGTTTGTGGACGGCGCGGCCGGACCGCGGCCACGGGGATGCGCCCGCCGCTACGGCATCCGCCGCGGCGAGCGACGCCGCGACGCTGTATCCCGTTGCGGGATGGGTGAATCCGCCCGCGGCCCCGAACCTGCCGCGTCCGGGACGGCCGCCTTCGACCGGGAATCGGACCCGCTCGACCGGCTCGGTACCGTCGAGTTCGATTCCGCGCGAACGCAACCGATGCTGCAACCGGGTGCGTAACTCGGTCGAATCCAGGGCCGGGCGTCCGGCCAGACAGGTTTCCTCGAGCAGCATCGCGCCACCGCCGAGCGGCACCGCGTAGAGAAACGACCGTGGCGCATCAGGATTCGCGCCGTTGTCGGTCCGCCAATCCATGAACAACGGTTCGAGCCCAGCTGCGCGCTGCTCGTCGACGATCACGCCATAGGCGGTCTGCTCGGCTCGCTCCGGGGATCGGGCGAGCCCCCGAGCATCGATCACCCGCTCTGCGGTAATTGTCGCGCCGGACGCCAGCGTCACAGAGTTCCGGTCGATGTCAGTCGCGCGATCCGAAATAACCTGTGCCCCGGTTATATCCAGCGATTCCTGGAGCTTCGCGGTGTCGAGGACCGTGTACGTCCGGCCCAGTTCGTGACGGCGCGTTCCCCAGGCCACGGGCCTGTCGACTGCCGCCGCCACCACCGTGGGATCCAACCATCCCGGCAGCTCGTCCAGCCACGCCGCATAGGTGGCCGTCCACCGCCGCTCCGGCGCTGGATCGACCACCGTCACCGACAGCCCGTGCGCCAGACCGCGATGCGCCAAGGCCCGCCCGGCCGGCCCGAGCCCGCACACCACGATGTCGACGGTCACGGGCGCGAGCCTAGTTCGCTCAGAGACCGCCGGTGGACAGCAGTCCGCCGTCGACGCGAATGGTCTCGCCGGTAATCCAGGCGGACTCCTCGGAGACCAGGAACGCGATCAGCCGCGCCACATCCTCCGGGGTGCCGAGTCGCTTCATCGGGTAGATGCTGGCCGCCTTCTCCTCATCGGCCGAGTACAGCGCATCGGCGAACTTGGTCTTGATGACGCCCGGCGCGACCGCGTTCACCCGAATCTTGGGCCCCAGCTGCCAGGCGAGCTCATCGGTGAGCCGGATCAGCGCGGCCTTGGACGCACCGTAAGCAGCGATCACACCGGTCGAGCGAATACCGGCCACGCTGGCGACATTCACCACCGCCCCGCCGTGCTCACCCATCCACGCCTTGTACGCCTCCTGCACATAACCCAGCGCCGCAACGACATTCACGTCGAAAATCTTGCGCACGGCATCCAGGTCCGCCTCCATCAGCGAGCCGTAGACGGGATTGATGCCGGTGTTGTTGATCAAAATATCGAGCGACCCGAATTCGGCCACCACCCGCTGCACCGCCGCGGTCCGGCTCTCCGCATCCCCGGAGTTCCCCGCCAGGGCGCTGACCTGCCCCTTGTAGCCGAGCTCCCGCAGCTCTCCGGCCGCCTGCTCCAGCGGCTCCGGCTTACGGGCCGTGATCAGCACATTCGCCCCACGCCGCAGCAACTCCGCCGCCACCGCCTTACCGATACCCCGGCTCGCGCCGCTGACCAGTGCACTCTTACCCAGGAGGTCTTCGCTCATGTGACGGCACGGTACTTCAGTCAGTTGATCTGTGCCAACGCGCCCCATGTCGGGAGCTCATGCCCGCATGGAACCGGTGATTCCGCGGCGTTCGACGAGGTCAGGATGGCAGCCCGTTGGGGAAGCAGACCGGCCGCCAGATCGTGCCGCAGAAGAAGTTGTTCAGGTCGGCCGAGCCGCTGGCGATCCCGCTGTTGCCGATCGCTTGCGTCTCGGTCGCCTGAGGTTCGACGGGGGCGTGCGCCTGTGCGGGAGCGACGGACATCAGTACCGCACCGCCCAGCAGTGCACCGGCGACGAGGGAGCGATTGACTCGAATCATTGGAAACCGATCTTCTCGTAGTGGATCCGGTCATGGACATGACCTCGGTGAGAGCATCGAGTGTCCGGCGTCCTCCGTTACCGAAAGCATTGCGTTGCAATCGAACTCGTACCAGTCCGGCCTTCGGTCTGAGATAGCGCGTACTGCTGGGGCCGGACCCGCTCAGCCCGGCTGTAGCACATCGGCTATCTCGGAAAAGCCGCGCCGGACGGCATGGTCATAGGCGGTGTGGCCGTCGGCGTCGCGGATGGAGACATCGGCGCCGTTGTCCACCAGCGTGCGGACGATATCGCGATAGACGGTGCTGCCGTCGCCGTAGTAGACGGCCTCGAGCAGTGCAGTCCAGCCGAGGTCGTTGACGTGATCGATGTCGATGTCGGTCTGCCGCAGCACTTCCCGGACGTAATCGAAGTGCCCCTTCTCCGCTGCGGGAATGAGGGCGTTGCCCCCGAAGCGATTACGCAACGACAGATCCGGCTGCGCGGGCAACAGCGCTTCCATCATGGCGACGCTGCCGGTGACCCCGGTATTCACCCAGGGACTTTCGCCGCGGTTGTCCTGCGCGTCGGGGTCGGCGCCGAATTCCAGCAGGACGCGAGCCACAGCGAGGTTGTCGTCCAACACCGCGTTCATCAGCGGGGTGCGACCCGCACTGTCCCGGGTGTCGACCTGGGCTCCCTGCGTCAGCGCGGCGCCCACAGCGTCGGCATCTCCGGCTGCCGCGGCGGACAGCAACGCACCGTTCACCTCTCCCACGGGCACGCCGACGGCCCTGGTGCTGTCGGGCGTCGTGACCGGTGCCGCCGTCGAATCGGTTCCGGCTGTACAGCCGGCTACCAGCAATGCGCCGGTCAGCAGCGCGACGCCGTAGTGGAAGGGCCGCGCCCGCCGCCTCGAGATGTTCATATCCGCTGCTCCGTTCGTCGAAAGGACTTACGGTTCCCATGCTGCGGATCGGTGGCCCACCGCGAATCGGCGCACCGGCTGGTTCTGCGAACCGTCCGGCCGATGCCCGGGTCAACCGATCGGACGACCATTACCGCGCGGACATGCGAAATCCAGCCGACCACATCCGCGGCGGAGGCGTCACTCCTGCTCGATATGCAGTTGTGCGCCCCTGCTCGCCAGGGTGGAGGGGGTGAATCCGAACATTCGATGGAAAGTGTCGGTGAAGTGTGAGGGTGTGGCGAATCCGGCATCGGCGGCGCATCTGGTGCCGTCGTACCCGGATATGTGTCCCTGGGCGGCTCGCAGCATGCGCGCCCATTGGATGTAGCGCCGGAAACTGGTTCCGGTCTGCTCGGCGAACAGGCGCAGAAAGTAGGACTGCGACAAACCCACCTCGGCGGCGAGCTTCGCCGCTCGATGCGGAGCGGCAGGGTCGGCGCGAATAATGCTCGCCGCCTTGGCTATCCGTCGGTCGCGGGTCGTGGCCGCGGGAACGCTCGCCAGCTCCAGCACGCGGTCGACGTCGAGGTCGGGGCGGTCGCACAGCGCGATGAGCTCCGCTTCCCGGTGGTGATCGACCGCGCAACCGTGGACGGTGCGACGCATGCCCCCGAGACTGCGCGCCATCGCCGTGGCGGTCGGGTCGAAGTAGCAGAACAGCAGGCGGCCGGCGCTCTGGACTACCTTGTGCCGCTTGCGTGCCCGAAACAGGAAGCTGCGTGTGGTGATATCCGGATGCTCGTCCGGCCGAACGGTGAACGGCCCGTCCACCCCGACCCCGAGACAGGCCAGCGCGCTGGAATGGGCGTCCAGCTCCATCGACGGGCCCAGGCTCACCACATGCCCTAGCCGCAACCACACGACCAACGGCTGAGTCGGATGGCACGTTTCTGACAGCACCGGCGAGGCCATGTCGGCAACGATACGGATCATGCCGAACGAAATCGCCTTGCCTGTACAGACATTCGTCAAACACTTCACCGACGCCTGGGCAGACCCGACTCCCGAACGGCTCCTCACCCTGGTTCACGCCGACGTGGAGCTCGTTCAGCCGCTCAGTCGCAAAGTCGTCGGCCACGTGCAGGTCGCCCGCTGGCTGTCTCGCACCTTCGCGATCGTTCCGGACCTGCGCGGTGAGGTGCTCAGCTGGGCCTATCGCGATGACGTCCTGTTCATCGAGGTGAGGTTGCGCGCCACGATCGGTCGTCGGACTGTGGAATGGATCGCCGTCGACCGCATCACCCTCGACGGGGACAAGGTGCGCCGAAGGGTCGCCCACTTCGACCCGACCCCCCTCATCCTGCCCATCGTGCTGAGCCCACGAACTCTGCTGCGCGCAGGTTCAGCCACCCTGAACATTCGTTTATGAGTCGGCAACATCGTCGAATTCGAGGAGCTGGCCGAGACGGTCGCCGACGCCCACCGCGATCGCGTTGCTGGACTGATGATCTTTTCGAATGTCTGTGCTGCACACGGAGATCTGGGTAGGCTGGGCACCTAGAACCCGGCGGGGCGTCTCGGTGGGCGAGAGAATCGGATTCCATGGGGGTGGGCGTGGCCATCGAACGAATCGAAATGCCGGACGGCACGGTAATTCTCGCGCAAATCGATGCCGATGAGGACATTTCGGGCACCGATGTGTCGTTGCGCCGCCGTCGGGGCAACGGCGATGAGTCGTTGCGCGAGGGGCTGCGGCTGGAGAATCTCAGTGCGACGGTGCGCAGTGTCGCCGGCACGGTCAAAGACGGGCTGGTCGGAATGAAAGCCGATCGGGTGTCCGTCGAGTTCGGTCTGGAGCTGGCCTTCGACACCGGTGCGGTGGTGGCGGTGCTCGCCAAGGGCGGGGTCAAAGCGGCCGTGAAGGTCAAGTTGGAATGGGATTCCGAGGACTGAGGGGCGATTCCAGGTGCCCGATTCCGGCATAGACGGATTCCTGCTCGATGCCACCGCCATCGTGTACGAGGACGCGCGGGCGACCCGGGCGATCGGTACGGCGTTCCGGGTGGCGCCGGAATATGTGGTCACCGCAGGGCATGTGGCCGATGCGGTGGATACCCGATGCTTTCTCGGATTCGGCGCCGATCTGGATGCGGCGTCGGCGCGGGTGGTCGCACGCTTCAGCGGGCCGCGCAGCGGCAGAGGCGACTGGAGTTTCGATGATCTGGCGGTGCTGCGGCTCGAGGAGCCTGATCGGGTGGCGGCGCCCTGTGTCCTGCTTGCCGAGCCGGTAATGACTTTGGGCGATGAATTGATCGCCTGCGCCATGAACGGGATCTTCCAGGAGGAATTCCTGGAGATCTACCGTGCACCGGAGGCCAGGGCGCCCGGCGAACCGCACGCCGGGTATCGGGTGCGGCACGTCCACGAGGGCGGCTGGTTCACCATCGACGGTCATCGCGCGGTAGTGCCGGGGATGTCGGGCGGGCCGGTGTATTCGGTGCGGCACGGCGGCGTGGCGGGCTTCATGAAGGGCAGCGAGAATCGCGACGCCACCGGCGGTGTCGTGGTGCTGCTGCTGGACGGCTTGCGCCGGCTCTGCGACCGGGAGTTGTACGAGGACTTGGTGGTATCGCATGACGCCTACCACCGTCCGGGCGGCGACTCGTCCTGGTCGGATCATCTGACCGGCCGGGATGCGGTGGTCCGGCGGTGGCTGGTGCGCATCCTGGGTGTGCTGGCCCGGCTCCCGCGGGGCCAGGCCCAGGATGTGCCACCCGGGTTGGTGGACCTGCTGTTCCGAGATTTCCTGCCGCCCCCGGCGGATCGGTTCGTGGTGCTGCGGGATCTCGCGGAATATCTCGGCACGCAGTCCACGAATCCGGCCTACGACCTGGCCCGATTTTGTGTGCTCACCGCACAAAATATTGCGCCGCAACCGGATTCGGGGATAGCCGAAGAACTCTGCACGCTGGCGGAACAAATGTTGCCACCGCGCCAGCGCGCCGGATTCCGGCATCAATTTCCGTGTGCGGGCGCGGTTCAGCCCGCTACCACCACGGTATTCGGCGTCATCCGGGCCGAGGAGGTTCCGTGGGTGGGCGCCGAGCCGCCGCCATTTCGGTTCGAGCTGTTCCGCAAGTACGGCGACCATGACATCGATCCGTATCAGGTGTCCGAGCCGTGCCCGGATTACGGTCAGGCCAAAGCCGCGTTGAAAGCGGAACTGGACACCCTGCTGCGTGCCACCAGCGGTGCGGTCGAGCTCGTGATCGCCTTGCCCGACAACTATCTGTCGGAGGAGCCGCTGCACCAGTGGCGGCGGCCGCGCGACGGCCGCCCGTTCAGCCGGTTTGTGATGCGCTTGCGGCGCAGCAATACCTGGGAGAAGGACGCCGAGCAGTCCGCCGAACTCGAACAGCGCTTTCGCCGGTTGCGTGCGCGCGCCGAACAGGGGTTGCTGTGGTTGGAATGCGCGGATCCGCGTTCGATGGACCTGCCGGGATTGCAGGACCTGTTCGCCGATCCGGAACCGGCCGCCCTGGACGGGATCGCGGTGGTCGAGCCGCCCAGCGCCGAGGTGCTGACCGCGGCGCAATCCAACGCCCTGCCGGTGACGCTGTGGCGGATCGACCGATGTGCGGCGCACCCGACGGGAATCGATTGCCCGGGAACCGAATTCAGGGAGGCGCTGCTGGAACGGATGCACGGTGTGCCCCCGGAGGAGTGGCACCCCCTGATTTGGCGAGAACAACGGAGCAGCGCGATCTCCGACGCGCGCGACCGCTTGTGGAGGAGAATCATCTGCATCTTCGATAAGCCTGGGGAAAGCGTGCGGTCGTACCCGTTGTCGGGGCCGGAGCCGACTCGGAGGGATGCGGTATGACGGTGTCGAACTGGCATGTGTTTCGAGGAACGGGCGAACCCCGCCCGGACGGCTGGGCGGCGGTCCCGGACCCGATGACGGCCCGCACCTTCACCGGTGCGCCGCTGCTGCCTTTCCCCGAGGCCGGACCGGAGGACTCGGATCAGATCCGCCGCAAACTCGGCGTCGACGGGATCGGCGCACACCAATTGCGTTCCAGCGACCTCGATGTGATCAACGCGGCGCTGCTGTGCCGGCGCCCGTTGCTCGTGACGGGCGCGCCGGGGCTCGGCAAGTCGGCACTGGCCTACGCCATCGCCCGGGAACTCGCCCTGGGACCTGTGCTGCACTGGCCGATCACCAGCCGCAGCACCGTACGCGACGGTCTCTATCTCTACGACGCGTTGCGCCGCTTCGAGGAAGCGCACATGCCGGGGGTGGCCGCCTCGAACGGGGCGCCGGACCTGGCCGACTATCTGACGCTGGGCCCGCTGGGTACCGCGCTGTTGCCGTACGGCAAGCCCAGAGTGTTGCTGATCGACGAAATCGACAAGGCCGACATCGATCTGCCGAACGATCTGTTGCATGTTTTCGAGAACGGCGAATATCAGATCGACGAGTTGCGCCGGATTCGCGGCCATCGCCCGGAGGTCACGGTGTTCACCCACGAAGGCCGGGAACGGGTCGAGGTGCGGGAAGGCACCGTGCTCTGCAACAGTTTTCCGGTCGTGATCATGACCAGCAACGGCGAACGCGAGTTCCCGCCGGCATTCCTGCGCCGATGTTTGATGCTGCGCCTGGAGAAACCGGAACGGTCCCAACTGGAACGGGTGGTGGCGGCCCATCTGGGCGAGGACGTGGTCGAGGAGTACGGCGACGTGATCGACACCTTCCTGCGCCGGCGCGGCGAATTGGGCGCGTTGCCCACCGACCGGTTACTGATCGCACTGCATGTGCTCACCCAGGCGAGCCGGACCGGCAGCGCTACCCCAGCGGATCGGCAGTTGCTGGCCGAACGCCTCATGCAGCCCACCGACTCCGGTGGGTGAGACGGGATGGGGCTTGGCGAATTCATCGACGCCGTGCACGGCTTGGATGCTGACGGTGAACTACTCGCCGAGGCATTGTGGCTGGCCAAACATATCGCCGACCAACCGGTTCCCATTGTCCCGCAGCCGGATTCGACGGAAACAACTACACCGTCGGAACAGGTCGAACTCCCGTATAGTGGGATCCAATCCGGGATAGGGCTGACGCCCAGGGACCCGGTGGCAGCGGCGCTGTCCGGTCATCGCGACATCCGCACCCGCCCGGGGGAGGTCCTGCTTTCCGCCCCGGCACCCTTATCGTCCGCTGCGACGTTGCGCGGAGAGCTGCGACCGTTGGCTCGGCGTCTCCCGGAGCCGCGACAGCGGGTGTTCGACGAGGAGGCGACGGTGGACCGCGTCGCACACACCGGAGTCAGCTGGCCACTCACCAGGCCCGCGCTCCTCCGGCAGCGTGACGTCGCGCTGGTCTTCGATCGGCATCCCTCGATGGCGGCCTGGAGCGGTTTGGCGGCCGGGGTCCGCAATATTGTCGAATCGGCCGGATTCCGCCGCGTGGACACCTGGTATCTGGACGAATCCGGCGATGGGGCCCTGCGTATCTCCGCCAACGCCCGCGCCCCCGCCGACCGGCCACTCAGCGCATTGCGCGATCCTTCCGGGCGCCGGGTGATCGTGCTCTTCAGTTCCTGTCTGGGTGATGCGTGGTCGTGGGGCACCACGGCCGCGGCGTTATCCGAGCTGGCTCAGCTCTCACCGGTCGCGGTGGCGCAACCATTGCCTAACAATCTGTGGAGCCGGACAGGCCTGGTATGGGGGCGGGAACGAATCACTCCGGTGATTGCCGAATGCCCCTCCCCGCTGCGTCTCTCGGTGCCCGACGACAGCGCACTGCTGCCGATTCCGATTCTGGAACTGGCGCCCGGCTGGATCGGCCCCTGGGCACAGTTGCTGTCCGGGCAGCGCCGCACGGCCGGATACCCGCTGCTGCGCTGGGAGAAGCGCCGGTCCGGAGACCGGGCAAGCCGCCGCGCCCGCCAAGATGCCGAACTCGGTCCCCGTCCGCTGGATCGGGTGCGCCGCTTCCGCGCCGCCTCGTCACCGGATGCGTTCCGGCTGGCCGTGAGTCTGGCGCAGGTGCCGCTGCGGCTGCCCATCATGCGGCTGGTGCAGCAGGCGGTGTTGCCGGGCAGTAAGCCGAGCGTGCTGGCCGAGGTGCTCGCGGGCGGCCTGATCGAGGACGCAACGACCGACACGGTGCCGACCTACACGGTGCCCGAGGAAAGTCGCGCGTTCAGCTTCCGCCCGGGCGTGGAAGTGATTCTGCGGGAGGCGATTCCGCGCGGTGAGGCGAACCGGGTGCTGGACGAGGTGTCGCGGTTCATTGCGCGCCGCTACGACGTGCCGGCCACGACGTTCCAGGCAACCGTGTCCGAATACTCCGACAGTGACCGCTCGTCGTTCGCCTACCTGTCCCCGGAGACGCTGCGCCGGATCGCGCCGAATCTGCCGCCCCCACCACCGGATCCGCCCAGCGACCCGGAGCAACGGCGATACCTCGAACTGGCGCGGGCAGCGGAGTCGGCGGCCGCCGACGGCGATCCGGCGGCGGCGCTGACCGCCGCGCGCGAGGCGCTGGCCGTGATCCCACAGGGCCGTCTGGAGCGTGCCGGGCTGCTGCGCCTGCTGACCGAGTTGCTGAGCGCGCGCTGGAATACCGAGGGGGACATCGAGGTGCTGGACGAGGCGATCGCGGTGGCGAAACTGGCGCTGCGGGAGACGACCTCCGACGACAGCGCCGTGACCGCCTTCTCCGCCGAATTGGGTGAGCTACTGCTGCAACGATATTCGACTGCCGGTGGCGCGGACTTCCTGATCGACGGTGTCCGCGTCCTGCGCGCTGCCATCGACGGTCTCGAGCCCGGCGACCCCCGGGGCGCGGCCTGGGGCGAGCGGCTCGGCGACGCGTGCGTCTGGCGCTGTGAGGCCGCCGGGGAGCCGCTGTACGGCTGGGAGGCGGTCGATCTGTACCTGGATGCCGGTCGCGCCGCACCGACCGCGGAGCGCGGGGCGGTCCTGATGCTCAAGATCGCCCGCGCCTACCTCGATATCGCCGACATCTCGGCCTACCCGGAGCCCGATCTCGAAGAATTGGCGCTGGACCAGTTCCGGTGGGCCGCGGCGCAGGCGACCGGTCCGTGGTCCGAGGAAATGGTGGACGCGCTGCGGGAGACGGTCATCCGGGTCGAGCGGACCGTCTCGGCGGGTGTTTTCCCGCCGGCGTTCGCGGTGCGCTGCGCATCGATTCTGGCGTCGGTGCCGGACGCACCCGCCGAGGCGTTGCGCATCCTCGACCATGTCGCTGGTACCGGCGGCATGGGGTAAACGGTGCCGGACATATCGCTGGAAAAGGAAGCGAGCAGCCGGTTTTCGCGTTGGGCGCGCTGGGGTGCCGCGGCGCTGGTGGTCTCGGTCGCGGCCGGGCTCGGCGCGGCAGCGCTGCAATTCATCCTCGGCGTCGCCACCGCTTTGCTGCTCGAATCGGCGGCGCCCGAACTCGCCGACAGCGCCGAGGCGCGACAGATTCCGCTGGGGCCGCTGTCGGGCCACGCCAGGTGGGCGCTGCCGGTACTCCTCGCCGCGGTCATGGCCGCGGTGGTGGGACTGTCCAGGCTGGCGCGCGGGCGGGCACTGGGCACCGACGAGGTGATCGCGGCGGCGCGCACCGGCGAGCTGCGCGACCTCACCACCCGGGCCGCGGCCGGGAAGCTCGCGGGTACCGCCGCAACCCTGGGAGCCGGTGGCTCGGGCGGCACCGAGGGACCGGTCGCGGTGGTGTCGGCGGCCCTGAGCGGCGCGGTCACCCGGGCTTTTCGGCTCCCGGCGACCGACCGATCGCAACTGGTGGCCGTTGCCATGGGGGTGGGGGTGGGCGCGCTGTTCCAGGCCCCGCTCGGTGGCGCGCTGCTTGCCGGTGAATTGCTTCGACGGCGCGGAATCGACTGGCGGGCAACGGTAGTGGCGCTGCCGCTGGCATTCGTGGCCTTCGGTACCTTCATCGCGTTGCACGACGCCGAACCGATGTTCGGGCACGCCACGCTCGGTGCGCTGTGGTCGCCCGGATCCTTTGTGGCGCTGGCCGCGGTCGGGGTGTGCGGTGCGTTGGCGGCCCGGATGTATGTCGGGCTCTTCACCCTGGCGGGCGCCGCGCGAAATCGGGTGCGCCGCTTTCCCGAAGCGGTCGCTGCGCTGGCGGGAGCGCTGGTGGGGATCGCCGGAATCTTCGTGCCCGCTGCGCTGGGCACCGGCTATGGCACGGTAGCGGCGCAACTGTCGGCAACGACCGTCGCGGCCGCCCCGCTGTGGTTGCTGGCCGTCCTGCCGCTGGCCAAGATCGTGACCACCTCGATCACCTTGCGAACCGGGGGAGTTGGTGGCGTCTTCGGGCCGGCGATGGTGATCGGTGCGGCGGTGGGTGCGCTGTGCTGGCGCGGTTTCGTGGCGGCCGGTTTCGATCCCGGGCCGGTGGCACTGTTCACCATGGCCGGAATGGCCGCGACCCTGGGACCGGCGGTGCGGGCGCCCGCCGCGGCGCTCCTGCTGGCCGCCGCCGCGACCGGAAATCTGGTCCCGCCGGTGGGATTGGTGGGTGCGGTCGGTATCGCCCTGTGTTGTTCAGGCGGGGTGACGCTGTTTCCCAGTCAGGCGGAAGGGACAGGGCTGCGAGAACGCCTGCGCAGGGCCGCAAGCGCGGCCCGGAGCGAATTGTCCAGGCGGAGCTTCTCATCGGTATCTGTGGAGGTTTCCCGAGCCCTGCGTTCGGTAATGTTGAAGCTGAGCCCGCAAGGGAGGGGGGTCGATTGAGTCGAACAAAATTCGGGATGCTGTGCCGGACCAGGGACAGCGCCGACCACGGTATTTCGGACCTGTCGGAATGGCCGCTCGAGGCACTGGTGCGGCCGGATTGCCCGGTGGTGCGTGAAGCCTTCGAGTTGGCATTGGATCGCCGCGCGGCCGTCGGTATCACCTTCGCTGGTTTCAGCGGGGGCGGCGGCGCGTGACCAGTGCCGGGAATCGAGGGTGACGTGGGTGCCGACGTGCACATGCCGGAGCCTCGTGCGCCGAATTCCCCTGCCTTCCTGACCATTTCGGACGAATGCCTGGACTCGTTCGCCACCTTGAACGACGCACCGGGCAGTGCGGAACTACTCGAGCGTGCCCAGCTCAGCCGCAACCTCGCCTTCCTCGCGGGGGTCCTGGGCGCTGGCGCGGCGGATCGACTGGCGCGGGATGGTTTCGCGCTGCTGGTCGATGTGCAGCGCCACGACCCCGCGCTGGCCCGGAAGGTGCTGTCGCATCCGAGGTTCGGAGCCTGGGCGGCCGCCTGCGCGACCGGATCCGGGCCGGAAACGGAGGTGGCGCACCTGGCGTCGTTCGCGGCGGCGGCCGCGGTCTCCGCACGGATGGAATTCGGTCTCGACGTGCCCGTGGTGGGGGATTCCGTCGTGCTGCCCGGGCTGGGCTGCTGGAGCGGGTCCAATTCCGGCACCGCGCGTATCCGCACCAGTGGAGGCGTACCGGCTGTCGCGGGGTGGCGCTGGACACCGCTGCGGAAGTTGACCGCTCGCACCGCGCACGACCAGGTCGAGGTCGAGTTCGACGACCTGCCGGCCACCCCCTCGGCCTGGCCGGATGTCGCGCCGGTCGCGCGCTGGCACCCGTGGGACTCGACGGAATTCGAGGTCTGGCAGGAGCATTTCGCGGTCGCGCTGCCGCGCCTGATGACGGTGGTGCCGGAACTGGCCGAACCGGTGCGGCGCGGATTGCGGTCGATTCTGCCGCGCCCCCGAGTGCCGGGTGCCTATGTGAGCTCCACCCTGGTCGACGCGTTCGGCAGTGCCGCCATGGTGCTGCCACCCGACGCGGCGAGCACCGCGGTGGGTCTGCTGCACGAGTTCCAGCATTCGAAACTGGGTGTGCTGCTGGAGTTGCGGCCGCTCATCGCGGTGGACGGCCCGGCGGATCTGCCCTCGCCGTGGCGGGCCGAGCCGCGCCCGGCCAGCGCACTGCTGCACGGGGTGTACGCGCACTGTGCGGTGGCGCGATTCCTCCTGCGCGACGTGCACCGGCAGGGTTTGCCGCCACGTCCGGAAGGGCGCGGATTCTCGGCCCAGACGGTCGCGGCCTGTGAGACACTGCTGGACTCCGGGCGCCTCACGCGGTCCGGTCGGCGTTTCGTCCGGTTGTTACGCAAAGTCACTGTGCACGATGCCAATTCGATAGGTGGACATACGATCTGATGTCGACTCCGGTACCCCGCATTCCGGCCGCCGCCGCGGTGGTCGTGCATGCCGCCGAGGACATGGTGTGGGCGCAATGGCTGCGGCAGGTCGCGGCCGAGATCGGGGTTCCCGCCCGTTTACGATCGTTCGGGTATGCCGACGAGCCGGAAGCGGCGGCGGATCAGGTGATCGTGCTGGTGATCAGCGATCATCTGGTGCGTGCGGCCGCCCGCGATCGGCAGGTGTGGGCCGCGGCGGATCAGGCCGGTGCGGTGCTGGCGGTGATCGTCGGCTCGGGCACGGTCCCACCGGAATTGGCCGGTATCCCGGCGGTAGACCTGCGGGTCTCACCCGAGGCGCAAGCGCGGGCGAAGGTGCTCGCGGCGCTCGGTCAGCCGGACGGCCCGCCGGCCGGTGAAACCTTGGCCCGGGCCCAGTGGCCGCCGGTGCGGTATCCCGGGCGGCAGTTGGCCGGGGAGTATCGATCGAAATCGCTGCCGCGGCATCAAGCGGAGTGGTTCTACGGTCGCCACGCCGAAATCGATGCCATTCGAACACGTTTGGAGAATTCCCGGGCGGCGGTGCTGGCGGGTGCGCCTGGTACCGGCAAATCGTGGCTGGCCGCCGCGTATGCGAATCATTTTCGCTCACAATACGATCTGATCGCCTGGATCCCGGGGGAGAACGGCGCCCGGATTCGCGAGGAACTGTGCAAACTGGCCGAACCGCTCGATATCCCGGTGTCCGGTTCCCGTGACACGCTGCATCTGGATGTGGTGGAAGCGCTGTGCACCACTGATTTACGCTATCTGATCATCTACGACAACGTGTCTCCCGACCATCACGACAAGGCCGGTGAGCTGCCGCTGCCCCGTAAACGGGCGCTGCTCGAGGATGTGGTTCCGTGGCGCGGGCGCGGGCATGTGCTGCTCACCTCGAAGGCGGCCGATTGGGATGTGCCGCAAGCCATACCGGTGCGCGCCTTCACCGCCGAGGAGGGTGCGGACTTCCTGCGCCGGCACGTGGACCAGCTCGATACCGACCTGGCCCGGCGGTTCAGCACCGCGCTCGACGGCAGTCCGGTACTGCTGAACACCCTGGCCCGCCGGGGATCTCGCGGTACCGAAGAGGTGGATGAAGGCCTGCTGGAAACCTTGAGCAAGGCCCCGTTGCGGGTGGTCGCGGGCGAGTCGACCTACAAGCAGACCCACGCTATCTACGGTGATTCGCTGCGTCCGCTGGTCGGTGCGCCGCAGGGATCGGATCTGTGGGCGGCCGGTGCGTTGTTGCGCCTGCTCACCCTGTTCCCGCCGGGTCAGCCGATTCCGCTGGCGGTATTGACTTCTGAGCTTGCGGCCGGCACGCGAGCGCCGGGCTCGGGCCTGCCGGCGGATCTCGCCCGGGCCCTCACCATCGAGAATCGCCGCCGTGCGGTCCTGGATTTCGCGACCCGCGATTCGGTGGCCCAGCTGTGCGCCGACCCGCTCTCCGACAAAGGCCGGGCATTGATCGTGCACACGGTCGCCTGGCACGGCATTCGCGAATCTCTGCCGAGGCATTTCATCGCGGAAAATCAGCATCTCACCCACCATTTGCTGGGTGACGCCGATCCCCGCCGGGCGGACGCGCCCGCGTGGTGGGACCGGTATCTGTGGTTGTGGCAGCAGACCGCGCACACCGGGGTACTGGCGTGTGCACGCGTCGCGGATCCGGGTGACCCGTGTGCCCGCCTGCCGGAGCTGATCCGGAACATTATCGGCGCCTTGCGGAGCCGGGGCGAGTGCACGGCCGCCATCGGCCTGGGGGTAGCGGCCATCGAGCGCTGGCTTCCGGTGCTGGGCGAGGAGCACATCGGCCTGGTCCGGATCCGCATCGTCGTGGGACACACGCTCTGGCAGGTGGCTCGATGGGAGGAGGCCCGCGCCCAAGCGACCGCGGCCCGGGCCGGTGTGCTGCAGCGCCGGGCGGAGTTCCCCGAGGAATACGCCTGGGCCAGCGGCTTGCTGGCCGCCGCGTTGCGCATGGCCGGGGACTGGGCCGAGGCCGCCGTCGCCGACGAATCCGCGTACCTGTGGGCGCGCGAGCGGCTCGGTGACGGGCATGTGGAAACCGTTCGGGCCCGCCACAATCTGGCGGTTTCGTACCGCATGCTGGGTCGTTTCGAGGACGCGCTGACGCTCGACGCCGCCAATTATGAACAAATGCGCGCCGATCCGGAATTGTCCGGAGATACCATTCTCACCCTGCATTGCCTCAACAACGTGGCCCGCGACCATCGCGAACTCGGCGCCTACGCCGAATCGGTCGCCGTCCAGGAAGAGGTGATGCGGGCCTTCACCGAACTGGTACCGGACCCGCTGCAGCAGCATCAACTGCGCGGTCGCAAGAACCTGGCGGTCTCCTACCGCAAGGCCGGCCGATTCCAGCTCGCCCTCGAGACACAGCGGGCCGCGCTCACCGACCACGTGCGCGTCTACGGCCCCGACCACCCCGAGTCCATCGCCGCGCGAATCAATCTCGCCAACGACTATCGGATGACCGGGAACCTCGACGCCGCACTGACCCACGCCGAGGAAGCGCACAGCCGTTGTGCCGCAGTTCGTCCCGACCACCCCTATACCGCTGCCTGCGCCGTCGACTACGCGGCCGCATTGCGCCGGGCCGACCGTCCCGCCGACGCCCTCTCGCTGGATCAGGAGGCCGTGGACATCTTCACCCGGCGGCTGACCGCCGATCATCCCTATACACTCGCGGCCCAATCCGGAAGGGCTTCCGACTTGGCCGCCCTCGGCCGATTGGACGAGGCCTTGGCACTGGGCGCTGACACTCTGGACCGCGTCCGCCGCGTCCGCGGTGCGAATCACCCGTACACCCTGCAGTGCGCGGTCAACTACACCCTGGACCTACTGGCCGCCGACCGCACCGCCGAAGCCGAAGACCTGGAACGCGACACCCTGCAACGCTATGCACAGACTCTCGGCCCGGATCACCCCGACACTCAGGCCGCCCTCGCCCGTCGCCGCGGAGCCTGTGACGTCGAGCCCCCGCCGATGTAGCGGGCTGTCAGTGCCGCACGAATTCGGGTAGCGCGGCGGCCGCGATCACGCCATCCCAATCGAGTCCACTGGCGCAAACCAGGTGACACAGCAGCAGCCATTCCGACCAGGCGTTGCAGCCGGCGTAGTGGTGGCGGTGCTCGGCGGGCAGCAGGCTGTTCAGCGAGGCGTGGTCGAGCAGTGCGTCGAGCGCATAGCTGGGCAGGTCGGGCCACACGACTTTGGCCAGCCGCAGGGTGTCGAGCACCATGGGTGGTTTCCATTCGGGCAGGTGCCTGGCCAGTGTCTTGTATTCGGCAGTCGCGTTGTGCGCCACCAGGGTCCGGCCGTCGAGGGCGCGGCCGACAGCGGGCGCGACCACTTTCCAGGCCGGGCAGCTGAAGACGTCTTTGTTGCTGATGCCGTGCACATGGCGCGTCTCGAACGGAACGATCGGATGCTGCGGGCGGATGCGGCAGGCGAGGATGGCCTCCGGGCCGACGGTAGCGCCGGTGACGGGAATGATGGCGATCTCGATGATCTCTGGCGGGTGATAGCCGTTGCCCTCGACATCGACCACGGCGATATCGCGGCCCCGCAGTACAGCGGGAACCTCGGTATCCGTGGTGGTCACAGCGACGCCTCCGAATGTGTCGAGTTCACCAGTGTCACGTGCCATTCTGCCTCCGCCGGTGGACTGCGCGCAGGCCGGATCGTGAAGTGCCGGCCGAAGGCCGTGGCCGATACCAACGTAGTTGAACACCAAGGGGATTCGTAGCCGACTGCGTGCCGGCTTGTCCACAGCCAAGGCCCGGGTCAGCGCGACGGCCACTGGTCGGTGGGTTTGCCGGACTCGTCTCGCGGTAGTCGCCTGGCAGATGCGTCAACTGTCGAGGAGGAATGGGACGATGGGTTTTCCTGAACAGCAGCAGCCGGTGCCCGGGGTGCAGACTCGGATGACTCCGGTTCCGGATTGTGGTGAGAACAGCTACCAGGGGTCGGGCAAGATGACCGGCAAGGCGGCCGTGATCACCGGCGCGGACAGCGGTATCGGGCGCGCGGTGGCGATCGCGTTCGCCCGCGAAGGCGCCGACGTGCTGATCTCCTATCTGAACGAGGACGACGACGCCAAGGAAGTCGCCGCTCTCGTCGAGCAGGCTGGGCGCAGAGCTGTCCTGGTGCCGGGAGATCTGGCGGAGCCGGGGCAGTGCCGGGCAGTCATCGATCGGGCCGTTGAGGAATTCGGGAAGATCGATGTCCTGGTCAGTAACGCGGCCTATCAGATGACGCACGAGACCGTCGAGGAAATCAGTGACGAGGAGTTCGACTACACCTTCAAGGTGAACGTCAGCGCATACTTCCGCCTGGTCAAGGCCGCGTTGCCGCATATGCCCGAAGGGGCCTCGATCATCGGTAGTTCCTCGGTCAATTCCGATATGCCCTCACCGACTCTGGCCCCCTACGCGGCGACGAAGGCGGCTATCGCGAACTTCTCCGCCAGCCTGGCTCAGCTGCTCGGCGAGCGCGGGATCCGAGTGAACAGTGTGGCGCCGGGACCGATCTGGACACCGCTGATCCCCTCGACGATGCCCACGGAGAAGGTGACCAAGTTCGGCGACGACGTGCCGTTGGGCCGGGCCGGTCAACCCGCTGAGCTCGCCGCGACCTACGTGCTGCTGGCTTCCGACGATGGCAGCTACATCTCCGGCGCGCGGGTCGCTGTCACCGGCGGGCGTCCGATCCTGTAGCGGGTTTCGTTCAAGCCGCGGTGCGCTTGCGGGCGGGCGGGTCGGACAGGGCCTGCTCACGCAGACTGTCCAGGGTGGTACTCAAGATCCGCGACACCTGCATCTGGGAGCAACCGATCAGCCGGCCGATCTCGGCTTGGGATCGGTTCTCCCAGAACCGCATGATCAGGACTTTGCGTTCGCGTTCGGGCAGCGCGGCGATCAGCGGACGCACGGCCATCGCGTCTTCGAGCAGTCCGTAGCACGGCTCCACGACGCCGAGAGTTTCGCGGACCGTCGGCGTCGAACCTTCCTCGTCCGAGGGGTACTGGGCGTCCAGCGAGTCGGCGGCGTAGGCGTTGCGGGCGATGAGCGCCTGGGTGACCTCGGTCAGTTCGACGCCGAGTTCCGCGGCGAGTTCGCGCGCGGTGGGCCCACGTCCGAGCCGGTGCGTCAGCGCGTCGGTGGCGGGGCCGAGGCGCTGCTGCAATTCCTTCAATCCGCGCGGCACCCGCACGGCCCAGCTGTGGTCCCGGAAGTGGCGGCGGACCTCGCCCATGATGGTCGGTACCGCGAAGGCGAGAAACGGCCGGCCTTGCGAGACGTCGAACCGGTCCACCGCGTTCATCAACCCCAGCCGCGCGATCTGGGTCAGGTCCTCGAGGTCTTGGCCCCGGTTGGCGAAGCGGCGCGCGATGTTGGCGGCCAGCGGCAGGCATCGGTGCACGATGTCTTCGCGCAGCGCCGCACGCTGCGGGTCGTCGGCAGCCATGGCCGCCAGCTGCTCGAACCACGGCTCGATGTTGTCGTAGGTGGCACGTGAGGATTCGGTTTCACTGACTGCTGTCGACATGCTCATTTGAACTCCTCGTTCCACCTACTGAATTCGGGCTCGGTTCTGATACCCGGACTGGATAGACCCAAACGGTGGACGTCTCGTCAGTCCTCGAGTGCCTGGTAGACCAGACTCCGTCGGCGAGCCGGTCGAAGGCGCGCCGCCCGGGTGGCGAATGGCACCCGCCGGTCGATGGCGGCCATGAGTCTCCGCGACAGCGTCCGTATTGTGTTGCGCCACACCGGAGGTCGCCGCCACTGGACTGCGCTGACCTGGCCTGACCAGCGAGAAGTCGTCCCGCGCAACGGAACCCGACGTCGCTGTCGGATCGCCCGTCCGGCCTGTTTTCCGGCTTTCCAGGATTCGGCACATTGGAATACCCAGTCCCGAACAGTGGGAAGCCTTGATACGGCATCGATTTCAGCACTATACGGCGTCAGATCTGTAACTTAGCATTGCTCACTATGTTTGGAATTGGGGAGTGGGTCCACAAGATCACACGCTGCCTGGACACCGAGTTGAGCCTGACGCGACTCCGTCAGCAAGAGACCCTCGACGAGGTGGTGGCCGGGCGGACGGTGCTGATCACCGGCGCCTCCTCGGGAATCGGGCGGGCCACGGCGCTGCGGTTCGGCGCCGCCGGCGCGACCGTCGCCCTGGTGGCGCGCAGGGAAGCGGAACTGCGCGCGGTCGCGACGGAGATCGAGGCCCTGGGTGGCAAGCCCTACGTATACCCCTGCGATCTAACGGATTTCGCGGCCTTGGACGCCATGGCGGCGCAGGTGCTGAGCGACCACGGGGGCGTAGACGTACTGATCAACAACGCGGGCCGGTCCATTCGGCGCCGGCTCGACGAATCCTATGACCGCTTCCACGATTTCGACCGCACCATGCGGTTGAACTACTTCGCTCCGGTGCGCCTGATGCTCGCCGTGGTGCCGGGTATGCGGGAGCGGAAGTACGGCTCGATCATCAACATCCTCTCGATCGGCAACCTGGCCGGTGGCCCCGGCTACTCCGCCTACACGGCGTCCAAAGCGGCGCTCGACGCGCTCTGCGTCAACTTGCAGGTCGAAACCCGTACGGACGACGTGCGATTCACCTCGGTCTTCATGCCGATGGTCCGCACGGCGATGATCGCCAAGAACGAGATCTACCAGGATGCCCGGGCGCTCACACCGGAGCAAGCGGCGGGCGCCATCGCCGACGGCGTCATCGGCCGCCCCCGCCGCATCGCCCCGATCCTCGGCCGGTTCACGGTGCTACTGGACCACTTGATCCCGGAGACACTGGACGACGTGCGGGCCAAGTTCTACCAACAAGGCCTGTAGGTAGTCAGCGGGCGATGCCGGCGCGCAGACCCTCGGCCCAGGTGCGCGCGGCTGCCAGATCGGACGCGTCGGGACGGCCCTTCCGGATGCCGCCGACCAGTTTGAACGGTGCGTAGGTGTCGAAGGCGCGGCAGGAGAAGGTGTCGACGACGTCGAAACCCTTCTGCCCCAGCTGATTTACCAGGGGACGTGAGAAGCGCTGGAGCCCGGCGTCCGGAAAACCGCTGGTGGCGAACACGAATGCCTTGCCGCGCTGGGCCTGCGGCAACGCCTCGACGAACTCGCGCAGCTGGGCATGGAACTTGCCGAGAAAGATTCCCGAGCCGAAGCCGACCAGGTCGTAGCCGGCGAGCTCGGCGGCATCGATGTGGTCCGGGGCGACGACGCGAGCCGCCAAGACCTCCCCGAGAACGTCGGCGACTCGCTGGGTGTTGCCATGCGACACAGAGGTGCACACGATGATGGCCTTCATACTGACTCCTTCTCCGATCAAGATCACGGACTCCCGTTGTCAGCCTAGTCCCGTACTGCGGCGGGCCCGCGACAGCGTCAGCCCGCCGAGGATCATGGCGATCAGGCCGAGCGCGATGGCGGCCCAGGCTCCCAATATTCCGTTGCCGGTGCCGGGCCCGCCATCGGCGGTGATCGCGAACAGCGTGCCGGCCACCGTGCTGATCAGGCCCAGGGCCAGCGCCGCGCGGGCGGCGCGAGATGCGTTGGAGCGCAGCGCCAGGACTCCGAGGAGGACAGCGGCCAGTCCCGCCAGTGCGGTCAGTGTGGGTCCGAGGCGCCCGGAGGTCATGCCGGAACTGGCGGCGATCGGCTGGAGCGAGACTTGCGCGACCGCCGGTGCGGCGAGCGCCACGCCGGCGAGCAGAAGTGTCGTGGTGGCGGTGAACAGCTTGCGGATGGACACGAAGTACTCCTTCATCAGGGGATTCGCTTCATCATGTCCGCGAGACCGCGCTCGGATCATCGTGCGGAAGCAGACAATTCGCGCTGCCGCGGGCGGTGCAGAGAGCCGGGAAACTACCGCGCCTGTGGTAGCCCGGGTTCCTCCGTGCGGAGGTGTTGCCCGAGGATGCCGCGGGGCTAGGGTTCACCTATGAAGGGTCGGCTCGGAGATTGGGCGCTAGCAGCCGGAGTTGCGGCTGTCGTGCTGGTGGCCGGTCTGGCCGAACAGCATGCGCCGACCGATCTCGATCCGCTGGGCTACGCGTTGCTGATCGTGAGCGGTCTGGCGCTGGCCGCGCGTCGCCAGGCCCCGATCCCGGTGCTGGCGGTAACCGGGTTGTGCGCGTTGGGCTACCAAGCTATCGGTATCGATGTGCCCGCCGTCGCGTTCGTCTTCGCGGTGTACGCCGGGGTGCGGGCCGGGCATCGGATGATCACGGTGATCGTCTCGGTGCTGGTGCTGGCCACGCTCCCGCTGGCGGCGCTGATGTCGGTGCACGACACCGGCGAGGCGTTCGCGCAAGCCCGCGGCGCACTCGAAATCGCCTGGCTGATCGCGGCCGGTGCGGCGGGGGAGGCGCTGCGGCAGGCCGAGCGGCGTGCGGACGAGGCCGAACGCGCCCGCGAGGAGACCGCCCGCCGCCGTGCCGACGAGGAGCGCCTGCACATCGCCCGGGAACTGCACGACTCACTCACACACCAGATTTCGGTGATCAAAGTGCAGTCCGAGGCGGCCGTGCATGTGGCCACCAAACGCGGCGAAGCGGTACCGGAACACCTGCTGGCAATCCGGGAGGCCGGGCGCGAGGCGGCGCGGGAGCTCCGCGCGACCTTGGAGGCCTTGCGCGACGACGGCACCAGCCCGCGGCCCGGGCTGGACCACGTCCCGGAACTCGTAGAACGGGCCCGCACAACAGGATTGGACGCGACCCTGACGATCGAGGGGCAGCCCCAGGACGTTCCCCTCGCCGTGGACCGGACCGGTTACCGAATCGTGCAGGAATCGCTGACCAACATCGCCCGTCATGCCGCTGCCGCGTCCGCGTCGGTCCAAATCGACTACCGCCCGGACGCATTGGTCATCCGTGTCGAGGACGACGGGAAGGCACTCCTCAGCGGCGCGCCGGTGCATGGTGTCGGGCTGCTCGGCATGCGCGAACGCGTCACCGCGCTCGGCGGACACCTGCGGGCCGCGCCACGAACCGACGGCGGGTTCGCTGTCCACGCCGAATTACCGGTGACTCCAGCATGATTCGCGTGCTGCTGGTCGACGACCAGCCACTGATCCGGAGCGGATTTCGCGCGCTGCTGGACCTGGAGGACGACATCGAGGTGGTCGCCGAAGCCGCCGACGGCAGTGCGGGTCTGGAGCTGGCCCGCGTGCACCTGCCCGACATCGCGCTCATCGACATCCAGATGCCGGTCCTCGACGGCATCGAGACGACCCGCCGCATCGCCGCGGACCCGGCCCTGGCGGGCGTGCACGTCGTGATCCTCACCAACTACGGCATGGACGAGTACGTCTTCCATGCCCTGCGCGCAGGCGCCGCCGGATTCCTCGTGAAAGACATTCAGCCGGAAGACTTTCTGCACGCCGTCCGGGTCGCGGCCCGCGGCGACGCACTGCTCGCCCCCTCGATCACCCGCCGTCTGATCAACCGCTACGTCACCCAGCCGCTGGACACCGGCGTCCTGCCCGGTCTGGAAGAACTCACCAACCGCGAACGCGAAGCCGTCGCCCTGGTCGCCCAGGGCCTGTCCAACGACGAGATCGCCGCCCAAATGGTCATCAGCCCACTCACCGCGAAGACCCACATCAACCGGGCGATGACCAAACTGCACGCCCGCGACCGCGCCCAATTGGTCGTTCTCGCATATGAATCCGGTCTGGTGACCCCGCGCGCGCGGTGAGTCGTCCTCAGGCGACGAGCGTGAGGTGCGCGCCCTGGCGCTCGCCACGTCCACCCGCCCGGGTCATGAGGCGGGCGAGCGCCCCGGCGACCTGCTGCGGCTGCTCCAGGATCACCGAGTGGCCGGCGCCGTCGACCAGTACGAGATCGGCGTATTCGACGGCGTTCGCCATCGCGACCGAATGGGCGGGCGGCGTCATGAGATCGGCGGAGCCGCACAGCACCAAGGTCGGAATCGTGGACAGCAGCGGCAAGGCGTCGGTGCGGTCGAAGGTCATGAAGGCGCTCAGGAAGCTCGCCATCGTGACGATCGGGGTCTGGTTGTGCATCGCGTTGGCGAGGGCCAGGACGCGGGGGCTGACCTTGCGGTTGCCGAACTCGGCGGTGCGGATGACCGGCGCGAAAACCTTGGCGGCCAGCAGTTTCGCGTGGCGCATGAAGGTGGGTGCGACGCGCACGGCGGCCTGGAAGACCGAGATCGCGGGGTTGCGGAGCAGGCGGCCGAAGCCCGCGTCGGCGAGGCCGCTCGCCGCGGTCGCGATCAGTGCGACGCCGGTGATGCGGGCGCCGATTTCGTGCGGCTGCTGGGCGGCGTAGGTGAGCACGGTCATGCCGCCCATCGAATGTCCCACCAGGACAACGGGACCGGTGGGGGCGACGGTGTCGAGCACCGCACGCAGGTCGTGGCCGAGCTGTTCGAGGTGGTAGGTGCGGCGGGGGGCGGCGGCGGAGTCGCCGTGGCCGCGGTGGTCGTAGGAGACGATCCGGGCCGCGGGGTAGTGCCGCCGCACCGCGTCCCGGACGTAGGTCCACGACGCGGTGCGCAGGCAATGCCCGTGCAGGAGAACCACTGTCAGCTCCGCGTCCCGGGGGCCGTATTCGCGCACCGCGAGGAGCACGCCGTCGTCGGCCGCGACCGTGACACGACGTTCCGCCGAGGCGGCGATCGTGCTGCGGTTCGACATGGGATGCTCCGGTTCGCTGGTGTTCCCTCAACTTTCCGCCGGAGGGGCTGTCGATCACAGAGCCCCGAGTGCTGAGCCGCGGCACCCGGAGGGGGAGCGAATCCCCACCCAGGGTGGAGAACTGACCGCTCAGGCCGTGAGCTCGGCGACCCGATCCCGGGCCGCGGCCAGCGATTCGCTGAGACGCTCGCCGCCGAACTCGTCGTTGCCGACATAGACGAACTGCAGATCCTCGATCCCGATGAACCCGAACACAGTTCGCAGGTAGGGCTCCACCTGGTTGAGACCGGCGAGCGGCCCGTCCGGCTGGTATCCGCTGTCGCCGGTGGAGACGATGAAGAACGCGCGCTTGCCCGGCGGCAGCAGCGGCGCATAGGGATCGGCGAGTTCCGGGTCGAAGGAGAAGGTGCGCCCGACCCGCACGATCTGATCGATGTAGGCCTTGAGCATCGCCGGAATCCCGAAGTTGTACATGGGAACTCCGACCACCAGCACGTCGGTGCCGAGCAGCTCGTCGACCAGCTCGTCGCTCAACGCGAGGTCCGCGAGCATCTGCGGGGTGCGTTCCTCGGGCTTGGTGAACGCCGCCGCGATCCAGCCCTCGGTGAGGTGTGGCGGCGGCTGGCATCCGAGGTCGCGGCGCGCGACGCTGACATCGGAACGCTGCCGCACCCAGCGTGTGACGAAGTCGCCGGTGAGGCTGCGGGTGTGCGAGCGAGCGCCGCGCGGGCTGGCATCGAGATGAAGCAACTTGGTCATACCGGGAAGCGTGCCGGAGCCACGCACCTCGCGTAAGAGCGCACAATTCTGTGACTCGGTACCATTTTTGTCACCATGACTCGACGCAAAGAAGATCTGCAGCTGGACTGCCCGATCGAGGTGACCCTCGACGTGATCGGCGGTAAATGGAAGGGAATGGTGCTGTATCAGCTGATGCTGGGCACCGCCCGCTTCAACGAACTGCGCCGCGTCATCCCCGGCGCGACCCAGCGCATGCTGACCCTGCAACTGCGCGAACTCGAACGCGACGGTGTGATCACCCGCACCGTCTACCCCGAGGTCCCGCCGCGCGTGGAATACGACCTCACCGAGTTCGGCCGCAGCCTCGGCCCCCTGCTGGATCTGATGGAACGGTGGGGCGAGCGCTACCTCGTCGAGGTCCGCGACGCTTCCGGTCAGGTCGCCGCGGCCAGCTAGTCACCGGGCCAGGAAGCCCTTGTCGACCGGGACCTGGGCGCCGGTGATGACGCGCGCCTGATCGCCCGCCAGCCACACGACGACATCGGAGATCTCGTCAGGCTCGACGAGTCCGTCGGTCTTCAGCAGGTTCGGCGGGAAGCTGTAGACGAACCCGGGGTGCTCCTCGAACAGTTTGTACATCGAGGTGTCGGTGCCCAGCGGGGTGTTGGTGCCGTAGGGGAGCAGCACATTGGCGCGGATGCCGTATTCGCCGAGTTCGACGGCGAGCGTCTTGGTCAGGCCGACCACCCCGAATTTGCTTGCCGCGTAATGGCCGCAGCCGGGTGGGGCCTTGACGCCGGCCGAGGAGCTGATCGTCATGATGGAGCCGCCGTTGCCCGCCTCGATCATCGGGGGGACCACGGCTTTGATGGTGTTCCAGACGCCGGTCAGGTTGATGTCGACGGCTTCGCGGAACTGTTCGGGGGAGATCTCCCAGATCCGGCCCCAGCTGCAGACGCCGGCGTTGGCGACGACGATGTCCAGGCGGCCGAAGGTCGCGATGGTGTCGGCGATGACGCGCTGCTGTGCCGCCAGATCGCGGACATCGAGCTGCTGGGTCAGGATCTTGCGGCCCTCGGACTCGACGAGTCGAGCGGTTTCGGCGAGGTCTTCCGGTTCGGCCATCGGATAGCCGCTGAACTCGGCGATCGGCGCGCAGACGTCGACCGCGACGATATCCGCGCCCGCGCGGGCCAGGCGGATCGCGTGCGAACGGCCTTGTCCGCGTGCCGCTCCGGTGATGTAGGCGACCTTGCCCGCCAGTGTTTGTTCGGTCATATCCCTGCCTCGATTCTTTCGATACCGGCGCTGCGGGGCGTCGGTGCTCCGCTGTCGCGGAGAAACCAGTAGTCGCTCAGCGCGGAGTAACGGCTGAACCACAGTGCGCCGCTGATGGTTTGCGGCCGGTAGTAGAGCGCTTCGCCCTGGGAGTTGACGAAGTAGGTGCGCAGATCGGGATTGCAGTCCACGACATAGGTGCTGATCACCTTGTCGTGCCGCCGCATCTTGGCGACCCAGCGATCGAAGGCGTCGGCGCGGACCCGGGCGACGGTGGCGCGGCGGCGCCGGGTTTCGGTGATGATCCGAACCGCATGGCGCGCAGTGAGATCCACGAAGGTGTGCCAGGCGACGCCGACGTAGCCCTGCGGTCCGACCAGTGACCAGCGGTTGGGCAGGCCGTGATGGGCGCTGCCGCCGTAGCTCCGCACCCCGTTACGGTGGTAGTCCTCGGCGAGGTCGAATCCGTTGGGGCCCACGACGGTTCCGCGCCGGTAGGTTTCGGGATCGGTGAACAGCTCGTAGCCGGTGGCCAGGACGATGAGATCGTAAGGCTGCTCGGCTCCGTCGGCGGTGCGGATGCCGTCCGGAGTTATGCGCTCGATGCTGTTGGTGATCAAGGAAACCGAGGGCGAGGCCAGCGCGGTCAGGAAGCCGCTGGACAGGATGGGTCGCTTGGCGAGGATGCCATAGGAAGGCGCCAGTGCCTGGCGATCGGCGGGGTCCGCGACCTTCGCCCGGAGCATCAGCCGGTAGAGCGCGCGCCAGATCATGTCGTACTGCGGCAGCACCTTCGCCAAGAGTGGCCGCGGCAGGATAGGCAGCACGTTGCAGATCAGTTGCAGCGGCAATTCCATTGCGGCCAAAGCGAATCCGTTGAGGAAGGCACTGACCCCGGGGAGCCCGAGGATGCGCTGCGTGCGTGCGGACAGCTCGGCATCGGGCTTGGGCAGGATCCACGAGGGCGTGCGCTGATAGACATCCACCTGCCGCGCGGTCTCGTAGATCGCCGAAACGATCTGTACCGAGCTGGACCCGGTACCGATGACCGCAACGCGTTTGCCACGGTGGTCGTAGTCGGGGTCCCAGGAGTTCGGACGCAGGATCGTTCCGGAAAACGTGTCGCAGCCCGGTATTTCGACGGGCTTGGTGTTGATGTAGCCGCCGACCGCGTTGATGACGAACCGCGCCCGGATCGGGTCACGCTCGGCCAGATGCAGCACCCAGACCCGCGCGTCGTCGTCCCAGACCTCGCGCCGGATCTCGCTGCCACCCCGAAAGTGCTTGTACAAGTCGAGATCCGCGGCGACCTGACGGTTGTACCGCTGGATTTCCGGCCCCTCGGGAAACAGGCGCGACCAGTCGAACTTCCGCGCGAACGGGAACTGATAGAACAGGGTCGGCACATCGACGAACAGGCCGGGATAGACGTTGTCGCGCCAGCTGCCGCCGAAATCCTCGGCGCGCTCCAGGATCAGGAAATCGGTGATACCCGCGCGCTGCAGGTGATGCGCGGCGGTGATACCGCCGGGGCCGGCTCCGATGATCGCGACCTCGACATATTCACTTGTCATACCGCTACTTCCTATGAATTACGTTTCGGCGCAAGGCCGTTGAGCAGAAGATCGCCGGTGCGCCGCCGGGCGTCGTCGGCGCCGGTGAATCCCGCCACGGTGAAGGGCAGCAATTCCAAACTGAGCAGCACCCGGACGATCCAGTCGCCCGCGTGCATGGGCTCCACCCCGGAATCAACTTCGCCACGCTCCTGGGCCTGGGTCACCAGGCCCGCCCAGAACGCGGCCCAGCTGTGACTCAGCTGATCGCCGTAGTGCTCGAGCAGGGTGGCGATGATGCTGTCGGTGCGCAGCGGTGGGGCGAGGACCGGTGGGGTGCTGGCGTGCTGGTAGATCATGGCGGCCGCTTCGCCCACCTGCTCGCGCAACGTCGGCTGCGGGGCGACGGTCCGGGCCAGGCCGTCGATGAAGGCGTTGCACAGGTAACCGAGACCCGCGTTGATGGCGGTTTCCTTGTCGCCGAAGCAGTTGTAGACGGTGCCGCGCGAAACCCCCGCGGCCTTCGCGACATCGGTCAGCCGGAAGCCACGCACGCCGGCTCGGCGCACGCATTCGGCTGCGGCCAAGACCAATTCGATCGGCGGGTCCGCCGGAAGGGCTCGTGCGGCCGCCGCGTTGTTCATGTTGAACAGATTACGTCAAAGTGTTCAATCGTCAAGGGGTGATTCCCCGAATCGGTTGATCCGCTCAGCTTCTCAGCGCATCCACGGCGAGCCGGGCCGCCCGCGCCATCGCCAGGTCGACATCGATACGGCGCGAACCCAATTCGTCGGTGCGGGCGAAGATCGCCAGCGCGTACCGGCCGCCGTCCGGGTACTCGACCACCCCCGCTTCCATGTGCAGCCCGGGCAGAGTGCCGGTTTTCGAGGCGACTCGCACGTCATCGGGGAAGCCCGCGGCGATCCGGGTCCAGAACATCTGGTGCCGCAACAGGTTTCGCGTCGCCGCGCAGGCCGCCGGAGTTCCGGCCGCGTCCCGCCAGATCAGGCCGAGCAGGCGGGTGATCTCCCGCGCGGTGCTGGAGGTGGTGTGCTCCGGCTGGAAAACCCGCATCCCCGCGACCTGTTCCCGCGTCAGCGTCGGATAGATCGCCGCGAACTCGCCGCCGTCGCGCGCACCCACGTCGGCGAGCATCGATTCGAGCAGCTGACGCGGACCACCGATCACCCGGGTGCGGTCCAGCCCGAGCTCGGCCGCGAGCAAACCCGGTGTTTCCCTTCCGATTCGGTGCAGCAGCAGATCCGCGGCGGTGTTGTCGCTGACCGACATCGAGAAGTAGGCCAGGTCCCGCAGCGACACCTCGATGTCATCCGCGCAGCCCGCCGTGCCCCAACCGCCGAGCCGGTCCTCGCCCCGGATCAGCACCCGCTCGGTCGGATCCACCTGACCCGCGTCCACCTGCCGGCAGAACTCCAGCACCAGCAGGATCTTGAAAATCGACGCGATCACCACCTGCTCCTCGCCGCCGAGGGTGATCTCCCGGCCGTCGGCGATGTCCACCGCGTGCAGCGTGCCCCGCACCGGCACCTCGTCGAAGATCTGCTGAATGCGTTCCGATGCGGCCATCCCGCCACGATAACCGGCACTGATACGCGATCGAATATGGTGGGCAACGTGGACCTCGCCCGGCATTTGCACTACTTCCTCACCGTCGCGGGGGAACTGCATTTCGGCCGGGCCGCCGAGACGCTCGGCATCGCGCAACCGCCGCTGAGCCAATCGATCCAGCGCCTGGAACGCGACCTCGGCGTCCAGCTCTTCGATCGCTCGCGGCGGGCCATCGCCCTCACCGCGGCCGGGGAACTGCTGGTCGAGGAGGCGCGCGCCCTGCTGGCCGCCGAACAGCGCCTGCGCACGGTGATGCGCAAGGCGGGGGAGGGCGACCTCGGCACGTTGCGCGTCGGCGTGCTCTCCGAGACTCCCGCCCCGACCTTGCAGGCGCTGCTCCGGCTGCTCGCCGAACAGGCGCCCGCGCTCACCATCGACCTGCAAGAGCTCACCACCGCCGAACAACTCCGGCTGCTCGCGACCGCCGAACTCGATATGGGACTTGTCCTGCAGCCGATCGAAGAACCCGATCTGGTGCACGGACCCACCGCGGCGGTCCCGCTCGGCGTGGTGCTGCCCCGCACCTCGCCGCTCGCCCGGCTGCCCGAAGTGGACTTGGCCGACCTCGCGGGCCACGACCTCGTGCTGCCGCCCAGGGCGACCGCGCCCGGCTGGCACGACCATGTCCTGCAGGTCTGCCGCGCCCACGGCTTCGATCCGGCGCGCATCCGGCACGCCCGCAACCAGGAATTCGCGCTCGGTCTGGTGCTCGCGGGCAACGGCGTGGCCTTCCTGCAGGAGGTGCTGGCCCGCCGCGAACCGCGGTTGGCTTGGCGGCCGCTCACCGGTGGGCCGCTCGTGCGCCGCGTTGTCGCGGTGTGGGCCGGCACCGCCGCACACCCGGCGGTGCCGCGCTTCGCGCAGGCCGCGACGGCGATAATCGCCGCCGACGACGCTCCCGCACCCTTGGTCGCGCCAGGGGTGAACAAACTCTGGTCCGTTGTCTACTCGCGCAACCCGGTCGATCCGCTGCGATGATCAGCGGAGTACGGAGACAACATCTTTCGCCGCCTCCGCGATCAGCGGGCTGTTCGGTTCGGCCTGCTCGGTCGCGTGGGTGGACAGCACCGCGATCACGATCGGTGCGCCGCCGCCCGCCGGCCAGGTGACGGCCACGTCGTTGGCCGAACCGTAGGCGCTGGAGGTGCCGGTCTTGTCGCCGGTCGTCCAATCGGCGGGCACGCCCGCCCGAATCCGGCTGCCACCGGTGGTATTGGCCTTCAGCCACGCCACCAGCTGGTCCCGCTCCACGGTGGGCAGCGCGTCGCCGAGGGTCAAGGCCTGATAATCGCGGACGATCGCGGCCGGTGTCGTGGTGTCCCGCTCGTCACCGGGGATGGCGGTGTTGACCTCGGGCTCCCAGCGGTCCAGGCGCGACACCTGATCGCCGATGCTGCGCAGGAACTCGGTGACGGCCTGCGGTCCACCGAGCAGTTTCAGGATCTCGTTGGCGGCGGCGTTGTCGCTGTAAGTGATTGCGGCGTCACACAATTCGCGCACCGTCATGCCGGTGGCGATCCGCTTGCCGGTGACCGCCGAACCGTCGGCCTTCGCGACGTCGGCCTCGGTGAAACGGATGTTCTGTTCCCAATAGCCGCTGGCCAGCGGATGCGCTTTCAACAGCGCCGCGCAGGCGAGGGTCTTGAACGTGGACAGCATCGCGAACCGCTCGTCCGCGCGGTGCCCGACGGTTTTCCCGGAGCCGGTGTCGAGACCGAAGACCCCGAGCCGGGCCTGATGCCGGCTCTCGATATCGGCCAGCTGGGAGACGGCCGCGGGTGCGGCGGAGGCGGGGGCCGGTTCGGTCGTCGCGGTCCCGCACGCGCCCGCCAGGGGGAGCAGCACCGCCAGCATCATCGCGAACTTCTTGCTCTTGATCATGCAGACACGACAACACGCGATCGGCACGGCTGTCCAAGACCAAACCGTGTGTCGACCGATATCCGATGCGATATCACCCCAGGGTGAGATAGGCGACGAAATATCCGGGACCATCGAAGACGTTGCAATCTCGTATGCCCTTCGCACTCTCGATCCTCGATCTGGCGACCGTCAACCGCGGCCAGACCGCCCGGGACAGCTTCCACAACAGCGTCGCCCTCGCGCAGGCCGCCGAACGCACCGGCTACCGCCGCGTCTGGTACGCCGAGCACCACAACATGCGCTCCATCGCGTCGAGCGCGACAAGCGTGCTGATCGGCTATGTCGCCAACCACACCGAGTCCATCCGCCTCGGCGCCGGCGGCATCATGCTCCCCAACCATTCGCCCCTGGTGATCGCCGAACAGTTCGGCACCCTCGAATCGCTGTTCCCCGGCCGCATCGACCTGGGCCTGGGCCGCGCCCCCGGCAGCGACCAGAAGACCATGTACGCGCTGCGCCGCGACCCGGCCACCGCCGAGAACTTCCCCCGCGACGTCCTCGAACTCCAGGGCTACCTGACCGGCAACACCCGCGTCTCCGGCGTCCAAGCCGTCCCCCGCGCGGAAACCGTTGTCCCCCTCTACATCCTGGGCTCCTCCCTATTCGGCGCCCAACTCGCCGCCCACCTGGGCCTGCCCTACGCCTTCGCCTCCCACTTCGCCCCCGACGCCCTCCACGAAGCGGTCGCCGTCTACCGCGACACCTTCAAACCCTCCGAGCAACTGTCCGAGCCCTACGTCATGGCCGGCATCAACGTCTTCGCCGCCGAAAACCACGACGCCGCAGTCGAACAGAAAACCATCGCCTACCGCGCTCGAGCCCGCGCCATGATCGCCCGAGGCCCCGCCGCCGCCGACTTCACCGACGCCGAAATCGACGCCTTCCTCGCTTCCCCCAACGGCAGCCAACTCTCCGCAATGACCCGCTACACCGCCGTCGGCACCCCCACCGAAGTCCGCACCTACCTCGAGGACTTCGCCACCTCCATCGCCGCCGACGAACTGATCACCACCCACTCCGCCACCGGCATCGAAGACCGCGTGCGCTCGGTCGAACTCACCGGCCAGGTGATGGCGGTGCAGCCGGACGTGTCCGCTTCGATCTAGCCTGCGGGTCGGCGCGGTTTCGGGGTCAGTCCCACGCGAACAGCCGCCAGTACGGCAACGGTGGCACGTTCTCGTCGGGATCGTCGACGGATTCGACCTCGATCAGATAGCCAGGATTCCAAAGCCGCAGCGCTACAACGAATCGCGCGATCACATCCGCTGGCGCGGTGTAACTGAGGGTCGGGTGTTTCGGTGCGCCGAAATCGACTTTCACCACTCGCTGTGGCAACCCGTTGATGCTCATGGCGCGGCTCCTGCCTTTGCGGTTGGTCATCGCACCCGCCACCGGGCTCGAATCCATTGGCGGCGGGCTTGATGCAAGCATTTCTGTCGGTGGCGCCGCTGAGCAGTGGCACTGGCCGTGGCATCGCAAACTTGGTCGCTCGTCCGGTCGCTGCCCAGGCGGGTAGTGGCATAGGGGGTGGCATTCGCGCCACGGTGGCCGCAACGCTGGCGGTCGTCGACCGCACCGGGGGAAGATCGACGTATGGGCAGCGGTACCGGCGATCTGATCCGGGAACTTCGCTTGGCAAAAGGGTGGTCGCAAGGCCGGCTCGCCGATGAGTTGTGCAAGTCGTCGGGGGCGAACATCGGGCGCGAATACATTTCGCGCCGTTGGGAATCCGGCGAAACCGAGCCCTCTTCGTTCTGGCTGCGGCACCTCGCGACCGTGTTGGATTGCCCGCCGGAAATGCTGGAGGCCAGCGTGCATCGTCGGGAGTTTCTTTCGCATCTAGCGGCGACGGCGGTAGCGCCGGTGGTGGCGTCGGATCTGCTGGCGCAAGGCTTCTCGGCGCGCATACACCGTCTCGGACCCGGAATCGACGAATGGGAATCCCGGCTGGCCACCTACGGTACCGACTATATGAGCCAGGGTGCGGCTGACATTCAACGCCGATTAGCCGCCGACCTGGTGGTGCTTCAACAACAGTTGGACACCCCGCGCATGTGGGCGGTAGCTGCCCGCCTGATGACGCTGTTCGCGAAGACTTATCCCGGTTCGGATGGAAACAAGGCGATTCGGTGGTACGAGATGGCCTCCGACGCCGCCGACCGATCCGAGGACACCACGATCCGGGTTTGGGTTCGAGGCCGCGCGGCCATCGCGCTCGGCTACGAAGGAGCCGCGTTGCCGGTGGCGCACAAGTTCGCCGACGAAGCCCTCGCGATCGACGATCGGCCAAGCCTCGGCCGCCTCAACGCGTTGTGGGGCAAAGCGCACGCCGCGGCGATTCAAGGTGACCAGGCCACGGCGATGGCTCTGATCGGTAAGGGCAGGCGAGAATTCGACCGGTCCGGGTCGGAGGAACAAACCTCGGATTACGCGGTGCCGTGGTGGCGTGTGAACGTCTTCCTGTCCCTACTGACAGCCCGCCTCGGGGACGAACGGCTGGCTATGGCTGCCCAGGAGGCAGCGCGCGCTGAGTTGCCCGCCTCGCTGCCGCGTTTCCGAACGCACCTCGACATGCACCAAGGCTTGATGCTGGTCCGGGCTGGGGACCGAGCGGAGGGCGTGAAGGCGGCACGCACGGCACTGGACGCGCTGCCGCCGGAGAAGCACTCGCTGACTTTGCGGCTGTTGATGGACGAGATCACGAGAACACCGCGTGCATCAGTCCATGTATGAACGCGTCAATGGACGCGATGGTCTGCTTTCATCCTGAGCGCAGCGAAAAATCTCGCACGCTCTGTTCGTGCGGCGACGTCGTTGCGCGGTATCTGCCGGGAGCGAGGTTGTGCTGCCGTTTGAAGGCGGCGGCGAACGCGTACTCCGAGCTGTACCCAACCTGGTGGGCGATGACGGCGAGTGTGGCATCGGAGTCGCGCAGCAGCCGAGCGGCTGTGGTCAACCGCCACCAAGTCAGGTAGGCCAGGGGTGCGCGTTCCACCAGGGCGGTGAACCGGCGTGCGAGAGTGGCGCGCGACATGCCCGCGACCGTGGCCAGCTCCGGGATCGTCCACGGCCGGGCGATGTCTTCGTGCATTGCTCGCAGTGCTGCCGCGATGCCCGGATCTTGTAGGGCCGCAGCCCAACCCGTCGTCAGGGTGCTGGTCTCGCCCAGCCAGGTGCGCAGGATCAACAGCAGCAGCACGTCCAGCAGCGCTACCACGGTGCTGCTGCTGCCGGGCAAGTCCCGTTCCAGTTCACTGGCCAGCAGCTCGACGGTCGCGCGCACCGATGCGTCGTGGCCGAGCCGTGCGGGCAGGTGCAGCACGTCGGGCAGGCCCTCCAGTAGCGGGTGGGCGCGGCTGGGGTCGAGTTGGTAAGCGCCGCAGAGCAATACCGTTTCGGCGTCGGTCTCGCCGGGCACTGCGGTCAGTGCGTGGCCGATGCCGCGTCCCAGGAAAGCCACGTCACCGACTCGCAGCGTCAGCGGTGCGCCGTTGTCCGGAATCAGCAGGCACGAACCGGCCAGCACGATATGGAATCCCGCGCCCGGTGCGGCTGGGAATTGGTCCCGCCATGGCCCGACGTGCCGGGTGCGCGAGGAATGTGGCACCCCGATCCGCATCGTCGAAATCACGTCACTCAGCACGTCCACGAAGACCAGTGTGGCACAACGCGCACTCGTGAGAGTCTGGCGTATCAATTTGAGCTACAGAATCATTGGCTGACTCATTCGCCCTGCCTACGGTGAGTTCATGTCGAATCACACCATTGCCGTCTACGGCGCGAGCGGCTTCCAGGGCGTCCTCGTGCTCGCCGAACTCACCCGCCGCAACATCACCACCGTCCTCTCCGGTCGCGACGCCGACAAGCTGAAAGCCGCTGCCGCCCAAGCGGGTATGCCCGATGCGGAGCTGCGCGTAGCCGCCATCGACGATCATTCCGCCCTGGTGGCCGCATTCCGAGACGTAAACGTGGTCATCAACTGCGCGGGCCCGTTCACCCCCACCGGCGACCGCGTCATCGCCGCCGCCCTCGCCGCCGGAGCGCACTACGCCGACACCTGCGGCGAGCAGCCGTTCCTGCGGCACGTCTACGAGACCTACCCCGCCGCAGCCGAATCCGCCGGTGTCACCGTCGTTCCGGCCGCCACCGACGGCGGTATCCCAGGCGACCTGCTCGCCCACCTGATCGGCGACCGCCTCGGCCCGCTCGCCGAACTCACCTCCGTGCACCGCTTCGGCGGCGAGACCGCGATGTCGCGCGGCTCACTGCGCACCATGCTCGGCATCGCCGAGGCCATGGCCGATGGCGGAGTCGCATACCTCGACAACGCTTGGCGGCCCGGTCCTTTCGGAGCACTCGCGCCCGTCACTCTGCCGGGCGAGCCGGAACCCGTTGCCCTGGCGCACTTCCCGCTTCAGGAAGCTATCTCGGTGCCGCGTCACCTCGCGGTGCGCAACGTGCAGGGAGCGGTCGAGGAGTCGACCCGCGCTCTCTTCGCGACCCCGGTGACCGACGAAATGATCGAGTCCCTGCCGGTCGGCCCCGACGACTCACAGCGGGCTGCCGGAACCTGGACCATCGTGCTGGACGCGGTCGCTGAAGACGGTCGGCGGGCGCGCGGCATCGTCTCCGGCCCCGACACTTACGGCACCACCGCGCTCACCGCCGTGGAGGCCGCGGTCCGGCTCGCTACGACTCCTCCGGCCGCCGGCGTACTTGCTCCGGCCCAGGCTTTCGACCCGGCCGACTTCCTCGCCGCGTTGGAGCCGTTCGGCGTGCGCTGGACCATCGAGGACCAGTAGCGACGAACGACACCGCACCGCAACGTCATCGGTCGCATCCACATCGCCTCGGTGATCGGCCGGTCGGGTTCAGCTGTGGTTGGATGTGGCGTGCTCAACGGTTCGGCGGTCGATCGTGTTTTCGCCTCGGCGACGGCGGGGGAGTTTCAGGCGCGCATGGCTCGGGTGATCACCGAGCTCGGAGCGCCCTGGGTGATCAACATCGTGACCGGAACGATTGCCGGATTCGCTGTGGGCGCTCCCGGCTGGGGGCTTTTCGTCGCCGCGATCACGGGCGGTATTCCGATGATCATCATCCTGGCCGGCGTGCGGCGCGGCATCGCGAGCGATCATCATGTGACCGATATCGACGGTCGGCGCTGGGTGATTCCGGCGATTCTGAGCATCGTGGGTGTGGGCTTGATCATCGAGATCGTGCAGGGCGCCCCACGCGAGCTGATCGCATGGACGGTAGCCGCGCTGGTGGTCCTGTTCGGCATCGGCCTAGTGACGGTGATCGGCAAATGGAAGGTGAGTGTCCATACCGCCGTGAGCGCGGGAACCACGGTCCTGCTGGCCTTGATCGCCTCACCGTGGTTCCTGGCCGCACTGCCTCTGACCGCCGCCAACGGATGGTCACGAGTGTGGCTGGGTGACCACACCCGCGGACAGGTCGTCATCGGCTCTGTTGTGGGCGCGGCACTCGCCGCCGTGGCCTATCAGCTGGCGTCCTGAAACTCGGCGGTCCTTCGCCCTCGGAGTACACCCAACACTGAAACGTCCCTATTGTTTGGGCGCGAAGGGGTCTCGCCTCGAAGGTGTGCCCGGTGGATCTCGTCGAGGAGGCTCGAGGCGTTGGTGGAAGGGTTTGTCGAGCGCGGGTTCGAGGGGGTCCGGGACGGATTCGCGCGAGCGCACGAGGGGGATGAGGGCGCCGCGCAGCTGTGCGTGTATCGCCAGGGCCGTGTGGTGGTGGATCTGTGGGCGGGGCAGGACCCCGAGTCCGGAAAGTCTTGGGACGCTGAGTCGTTGACGGTGCTGATGTCGGTGTCGAAGGGTATGACCGCAACTTGCGTGCACATCCTGGTCGACCGGGGTCTGCTCGATCTCGACACCCCGGTCCGAGAGTATTGGCCGGAGTTCGCAGCAGCGGGCAAGGCCGATGTCACGGTCGCCGACGTGCTGTCGCATCGCTGCGGCCTGTCCAGTTTCGACGCCGAATCCGGTATCGGGGCACGGGAATTGACCGATTGGACGGCGTGCGTATCAGCGCTGGCGTCGATGACTCCGTTGTGGCAGCCGGGAACCGCGTTCTACTACCACTCCCTCACCTGGGGCTATCTCGCCGGCGAGCTGATCCGCCGAGTATCCGGAAAGAGCGTCGGCGAGTTCCTCGCTGCCGAGATCGCCGATCCACTGGGTCTGAGCCTGTGGATCGGCCTGCCAGAGGCCCAGGAACACCGCGTGGTTCCGCAGTTCAACCGCCGCAAGATGCTAAGCGCCGCAGACGTGGAGGCGATGATCAGCAGCATGGGAATCGACGTGGGGGAGCGCTTGGTTCGCGCGACATTGGCTACCGTCGCGGCCCGGGACGAGGGCATGGCGTTGTTGAACACACGAGAAGGCCACGCCGCGGAGCTCCCCTCCGGCAACGGGATCGGGAACGCCCGCTCGGTAGCGCGAATGTTCGCGGCGACCATCGGTGAGATCGACGGCATCCGGCTCCTCACCCCGAAAGCGGTCGACCGGGCACGGCAACCCCAAACCGAGGGCCTGATCCACCCAGCGCCCCTGGATCTGATGCCACGAGGCAACTACTTCGCCCACGGCTACGAGCTCACCCGCCCCGCCCAACTCGTCGGCCCCGGAGCTTTCGGACAGGTAGGCACCGGAGGACGAATCGGCGTGGCCCACCCCGAATCCGGCATAGCCCTCGGCTACGTGTGCACAAACATGGTCGGCGACGACACGGGCGGACCCGACCCACGCTGGCAGCCTTGGTCGCAGGCCCTGCGCGCATCGATCGTCTGAGCTGAACCGAAGAAATACGTGGAAGTCAGAAGCTCCCACCGGGAAGCTATCTGGCAAACAAGCACCCCTTGTCGGCACCGGGAACCCAGTTCAGTTCGGGCAAGACAGTTCCCTGCGATGACAACTCCACGGACGGAAAAGGGTCCGGTCAACTTCAGCATCATCTACTGGGTTCTCGGCCTCCCGCCAAGCGCGAGCGGACAACATGTCGAAACGGTGGCAGGCGAGTGGGAGCGGCAGGGTTGGCGGATCGTCGAAACTCAGCGCACCAGTAAAGATCTCCAAATCTACGCAGATACTCCCGATGGATATCGAATGGTTGTCGGCCACAACACCGACGGGTACGTATCGCTGACGGCATCGTCACCGTGCTTTCCGCGCCCACCAGAGGACGTCCCGGTGAACACCTTGCCCACTGTCATTGAACGACGACAGGGATCGTTCACGTCGCTCGATCGCCGCCCGCAGAATGTCGTGGAGCAGGCCCGCGGCACGGCATCAGCGGCTGGGTGGATCCAGGCCGGATCCGCCGACCGGATTGCCGGGATCGACGGTCCCACCCGGCGCTGGTGCAAGCTCATCGAGAACCGCTGATGACGTGAGCTGTTTCACTGCGGGCTCGCGCGATGTCGGAGCTACCTCGGAACCCAGGTAAAATCGGTGGTTCTTGTGCTCGAGTCGCCGCACAATCGAGCAGCAACCGTCTAGCACCGCTGAATCCGTGAGGAGCCCGTCTGTGATCACCGCGACCGACCTGGAGGTCCGGGCCGGAGTCCGCACCCTGTTGACGGCCCCGGGGCCGGCGTTGCGGGTGCAGGCGGGGGACCGGATCGGGCTTGTCGGGCGTAATGGCGCGGGCAAGACGACCACGTTGCGCATCCTGGCGGGGGAGGGTGAGCCGTACGCCGGGAAGATTTTGCGGTCCAGCGATGTCGGGTATCTGCCGCAGGATCCGAAAGAGGGCAACCTGGACGTGCTGGCGCGCGACCGGGTGCTGTCCGCGCGCGGCCTGGACGCGCTGCTGCACGATATGGAGAAGCAGCAGGCGCTGATGGCCGAGGTCGCCGACGAGAACGAACGTGACAAGGCGGTGCGCAAGTACGGGCGCCTGGAGGAGCGGTTCTCCTCGCTCGGTGGTTATGTCGCGGAGAGCGAAGCCGCCCGCATCTGCAACAGCCTGGGCCTGCCCGACCGGGTGCTGAACCAGTCGTTGCGCACTCTCTCCGGTGGTCAGCGCCGTCGAATCGAGTTGGCGCGCATCCTGTTCGCCGCCTCCGACGGCAGCGGCGGACGCTCGGACACCGTGCTGCTGCTGGACGAGCCGACCAACCACCTCGACGCCGACTCCATCACCTGGCTGCGCGGGTTCCTGCAGAGCCACGACGGCGGCCTGATCGTCATCAGCCACGACGTGGAGCTGCTCGGCGACGTGGTGAACAAGGTGTGGTTCCTCGATGCCGTGCGTGGCGAGGCCGACGTCTACAACATGGGCTGGAAGAAGTACCTCGACGCCCGCGCCACCGACGAACAGCGCCGAGTCCGCGAGCGCGCGAACGCCGAGAAGAAGGCGAGCGCGCTCAAGACGCAGGCCGCGAAGCTGGGCGCCAAGGCCACCAAGGCGGCCGCCGCGCACCAGATGACCAAGCGCGCCGAAAAGCTGATGGCGAGCCTGGACGAGGTCCGGGTGGCCGACAAGGTGGCGCGGATCAAGTTCCCCGAGCCCGCGCCCTGCGGCAAGACGCCGATGATGGTCAAGGACCTCACCAAGCTGTATGGCTCGCTGGAGATCTTCACCGGCGTCACCTTCGCCATCGACAAGGGCAGCCGCGTGGTCATCCTCGGCCTCAACGGCGCGGGTAAGACGACGATGCTGAAGCTGCTGGCCGGTGTCGAGACGCCCACCGCGGGCGGTCTGGAGCCCGGCCGCGGCCTCAAGGTCGGCTATTTCGCGCAGGAGCACGACACCCTCGACGACAACGCCACCGTCTGGGAGAACATCCGCCACGCCTCGCCGGACGCGGGGGAGCAGGAGCTGCGAAGCCTGCTGGGCGCGTTCATGTTCAGCGGCCCGCAGCTGGAGCAGCCCGCGGGCACGCTCTCCGGTGGTGAGAAGACCCGTCTCGCGCTGGCGGGCCTGGTGTCCTCCTCGGCGAACGTGCTGCTGCTCGACGAGCCGACCAACAACTTGGATCCGGTGTCACGCGAACAGGTGCTCGATGCGCTGCGCACCTACCAGGGCGCGGTCGTGCTGGTGACCCACGATCCCGGTGCGGCAGAGGCTTTGTCGCCGGAGCGGGTCATTCTACTGCCGGATGGCACGGAGGATCACTGGTCGGCCGAATACTTGGAACTTATTCAGCTTGCGTGATTTTCATCACAAACACCCGTTGATCACGGCGTGTTTGTTGCTTAGCCTTGAATGACGCGCTGCTCGGCGACTCGGAGGAAGCCATGAGCGATCGGCCATCATCAGGCAAGTCCACATTGGGTAAGGGCACACGCGTCACGGGCAAGTCACGTGACCGTTTGCAATCCCAACTCAAGAAGCAGTACGAGGCGGGTGCCAGCATCCGGTCATTGGCGCGGACGACGGGGCGCTCCTACGGCTTCATCCACAATGTGCTGGTGGAGTCGCATGTGCAGCTCCGCAGCCGCGGCGGCGCCAACCGGCGCAAGGCAACCTAGGAACTAGTACCCCGGCACCGCCCCGTCGCCCTCGACCAGCAGGTTGGCGAGGCTGCGGAACATCGGCAGGCCCGTCTTGATCTCCAGGTAGGCGAACTGGCCCTGCGGATTGACCTCGAGGAAGTAGTACTCGCCATCGAGGCCGAGTCGCAGGTCCAGAACGCCGAAACTCAGGCCCAGCGCGCCCATCAGGGTGGCCAGAGACTTGCTGACCGAGGCGGGCAGCTGTTCCCGGCTGAACTCGACCGAGGTGTCGAGGCGCGAGTCCACGCGCCCGACGCCGGCCTGGGAGTCGATGCGCACGGTCCACTCGACGCCGTCGACCCAGACCACGCGCAGATCGCAGTCGGCGTCGATGTAGTCCTGGAACGTGGTCGGGGCGGATCGGATGCCCGTCAGCTTCGGGAAGTCGGCGCGGGTGATGATCCTGGTCTCGGCGAATTCGCCGCGGCCGGTTCCGGTGCGCTTGTAAACGACTGCGCCGGGCCGGGATTCGGTGAAGCTACGGGCCTCGTCGGGGTCGTTGGTGATCAGCGTCTCCGGCACCGAGAACCCGGCGCGCTGCGCGGTTTCCAGCTGCACGATCTTGCGGCTCGCGGTGCGGTCGGCGCCCGGGTCGTTGATCCAGGCGGCCGGAATGGACCAGAGCATGCCCTGAATGAAGCCGTCGCACTCGGCTTGCCGGAACGCGTCGTCGGAGGCGCGGACCCCGCCGGGCACCTGGGCCGGATGCGGCCGCCGCCACCACACCGAGCGGACGTCGTCCAGGCCCAGCAGGTGCGACATGGAGCGGGAGGTGCCGTCGCGGTCCAGCCGGAAGCTGCCGGACTCGCGTGGGAAATCACGCAGGTCGAGATGAATCGGGTTGAGCCCGTGATGTTCCCGCAACGTCGCCGCCATCGCGGTGGCGTGCAGGTCATCGGTTTCGGAGACGATCAGGACCGAACCGGGGCGGCGCGCCACCATCGCGGGTCAGTCGAGACTGTCGCAGTTGATGCCGTCGTCGCTGCCGTTGTGCGATTTGGTCTGGCAGTAGGTGAAGGTCGCGCCGCTGCCGCCGGCCACGTCGACGAGCTGCAGACGGTCGGCCCAGGAGGCCGTGAGTTGTTGCAGCAGTTCGTCTCCCAGCGCCACCGAGGGTTGGGCGGCGAGCGTCATCGGGCGTTCCACGAGATCGATGCGCAGGCGCTGGGTGAAGTCGGCCAGGGCGCCGGGGCGAATATCGACCAGCACCGAATCGCCGGCCGCCGCGGGGCGGTCCAGGGTTGCCGAATCGAGCATCCGCAGTACGTCGGTGCGCTGGAAAGTCCAGGTGCCCTCGTCCACGCGCACGCTGATATCGCGAGCCGATTCGCTGACCAGAACGCCCTGGAGAGCGGGAATGCGATCGCCCGACGGTATGGAGCCGGGGGTGTGGATTGCGTCGGTCATACGTGCACTCCGATCTGCTCGCGATTAGCCAGGGCCCCCGAGCGGGAACTGGATCATAACGCGGGCAGATCCCCGTTCGGCTCGGTTCGAAAGATTTCAGGGCCGGTGGCAAACGGGGTTGGGACACGCCGGCGGGCATGGAGCAACCCTGGAGTTATTTCCGTGTGGCAGATTTCCGGGGCGAATTGCCCAGAATTGGCGGCGATTTCGCGATCGCGTGTGTTATTGCAGCCCGAACAGCTCGGGGCGCTCGGACAGGGCGCGGAAACGCGCGCCCGGATCGGCTACCAGCTTGCGGGCGGTCAGGTCCATGACGCCGCCGGTCACCGTCACCACGGCGGAGATGGCGCCGTCGAGTTTGCGGATTTCCTGATGCATCCGGAAGGTCTTGCCCTGGGTCCATTCGAATGCGCAGGTCACGGTCACCTCGTCGCCGGCCCGCAGTTCGCGCTGATATTTGATGTTGTTCTCCAGGACCACGGGGGCGAAGCCCGTGCTCAGCAGTTTGTCCTGTCCCACCCCGGCGGCGCGCAGCAATTCCCAGCGCGCATGCTCGGCATACTGCAGATAGACGGCCTGATTCACGTGGCCCAGGCTGTCGAGTTCGTACCCGCGCACGGTAATGGGGACAGAGAAGGTCATGCCTTGGCGAACCTTTCTCGCCCCCGGGTTTGTTCCCGTTTCCGCTGATAGCTGGGCCACATCCGCGCGGCTCGGCGCTCAACGCCGGTTGGCGTTGCGTTCGGCCCACCACTCGGGCGCGTCGACGAAGTGATTGTCGAATTCCTCCTGGGAAGCCAGCAGCTCCTCGAAGGTCGACTCGCCCTTGCCGATCCGATCCAGCAGCCGGAAGTACTCGAACCGTTCCACGCCGGGCATCAACGCGATCATGATCCGGGCCGAGCTGTCCGGGGTGGCGCCGAACGCGTGCGGCATGAATTTCGGGACCACGATCGACCCGCCCGTGCCCACGGTGACGATCTTGTCGCCCGCCAGCACCTGCAGCTCGCCGTCCGCGACGTAGAACAGCTCGTCGGAGGTGGTGTGGAAATGCGGAGCCGCCCCGTCGGCGCCCTGCGCCATGGTGACTTCGAGAGTGCTTACCGCGCCGCCGGTTTCGTTCGAATCGATGAGCAACCGCACCTGGGTAGTGGCGGTGCCGAGGGTCTCGGCTTCCTGCGGCTGACGGATCGCGGCGGGGCGGGTGGCGAGGGTGCTCATGAGGACTCCAAGTTGTTCGGTGATTTATAATTCGCTACCGAACTATATCTGAGCGAATAGAATCTTGTCCATGGGTGAAGCGAGAAAAGATCCGGTGGACGTCATCGCCGAGCAGTGGCGGCGCGAACGACCGGATCTGGACCTGGAGGCGATGGCGATCCTGGGTCGTCTCGGTCGCCTGATGACGGTGGCGATGCCGCAGATCGAAGCGGTGTTCACCGCGCACGGACTACAGCGCGGTGAGTTCGATGTGCTTGCGGCACTGCGGCGTTCAGGGGAGCCGTTCGAGCTCAATCCCTCTGTCATCGCCGACACCCTAATGCTCTCGCGCGCGGGCATGACCGGCCGCCTGGATCGCCTGGAATCGGCGGGCCTGGTCCGGCGCAGCGCCGACGCCGCCGACCGCCGCGCCATTCGCGTCGCGCTCACCGAAGCGGGCCGGGAGCTGATCGACAAGGTGGTCGGCGCGCACGTCGAGAACGAAACCCGCTTGCTGGCAGTCCTTTCCGCGCAGGATCGCGGCGAACTCGACCGCATCGCGCGAGTCCTGCTGGAGAGCCTGGAGGCGGAGTCCTAGCTCCGCCTCCAGCTACCGGCTAGGCGGCTCGTCCGAGGACCAGATCGGCCAGCCTGGACAGCGACTCGGTGTTGCGCGGCGCGAGCATGAGCGCCTGCGCCGCCTCCGGCAGCATCCGCCCCGGCCCGCCGGTGATCTCCTCGGTCATCCGGATCTCGGTCGTCGTCTCGTCACCGCTCAGCTCCAGCCGAATCGCGGCCATCCCGACCGGCCACAACCGAGCCCGCAGCTCCAGCAGCCGGGGCGGGTCGACCGCCAGCACCTCGGTCGTGTCGTCGATCGTCATCGGCCACAGCCCCACGCTGTGATGTATCCGGGTGCCGACCTCGGGCCACCCCGCGTCCACGTCCCGAATGTGCGACGCCCCGACGACCCAATTCGTGTACAACCACCCATCGGCGAGCACCTCGAACACCTGCTTCGCCGGCGCGTTCACGACAAACTTGACCTCGACCATCGGTGCACCGCTTCCCTCGGCCCGGCGGGTGGCCGAGCAATCGGATTTATGCACCGACCGACTACCTCCGATAGCCGAGGGTAAACCTGACCGACCCGTCCCCGGGGAGTGTGGCCTCTCGATTCGCTGCCGGTCCTGCGCGATCGCGGACATACGGACCCGCCCGAGCCCGTACTCGACTGTGTTTGGAATCGCCGACGGTCCGTCGACCCGCGCGGGGCGACGGTGCCGAATACTTGCGGACGCGTCAACCATCGACAAGAAGGGGCTACCAAATGAACGGGATTACCTCAGGTGTGCTGGCTACCGCGATTGGCGTCGCGAGTCTTGCGATTGGTGCGCCTACCGCCTCGGCGGCCGAGCCGACAGTCAAACTGGAACAGACAGCCGGCATCGGCGCCAAAGGCTTGGCTCCGAAAGTGACCGCGGAGGTGACTTGCGATAAAGGCTTGTCCGGCTTGCTGTTTGCCCAGGTGCTGCCAGAAGGGGAAGGCGTCGAAAACGCAGGTTGGCCGGATAAGAGTACAGAATTCAAATGCACCGGCACGCCGCAGAAGGTATCCATCATCGTCAAGCTCAAGAACGCAGTCAAAGACGGCGGTAAGGGTAAAGCCTCGGCCAGTGTGATTATTGGCGAGGGGGACGCGGAGACGGTGGTCACCGACGTCGGCGACATTACCTTCAAGCTGGAGAAATAGTCACACAACTTCCGGGCCGCCGAATCGACCGGCTGGGTCGGCACGCCTGATCGCTACCTCATTCAGTGTGATTCGGGAGCAAGGCCAGGAAGTTGCGGATCAAGGCGCGGTCGTCGCCGGCGCGGTGGGCCACGTAAATTGTTGTGTCCGCGTCGGTTCCGGCGAGGGGGATGATGCGGACGGAAGACGGGGCGGTGAAGGTGGCGCTGCGCGGGGCGATGGTGACGCCCAGGCCTTCCGCGACGAGGTACATGATCGTGGTCCAGGTGTTGCCCTCCTGGACGACCTGGGGGTGGCCGCCTGCTTCCAGTAGGGGTGCGAGGTTCTTGTCGTGGGCGAGAGTGCCTGCGGCTCTGGGGAAGAAGACGAGGGGGTTGTCGGCGAGTTCGGCTCCGGTGATGCTGGAGCGACCGGCGTCGGGGTGGTCCGCGGGCAGCACCGCGACGAACGGTTCGGTGATCAAGGGGGCGACGTGGATTCCGGGGAGGTCGTCCGGGTCGCGGACGATGGCGGTATCCAGGCCGCCGTGGCTGAGCTGCTCCATCATTCGCGAGGTGTAGCCCTCGACCAGATCCACCTCGACCAGCGGGTAGCGCTCGCGGAACAGGCGCACTCCGCGCAGGGGCTCCAATGGCAGCACCGAGGGGACGAAGCCGAGATAGAGGCGGCCTTGGCTGCCTTGGCCGACGCGGGCGACCTCGTCGAGGTCGCGGGCGGCGTGGCCGAGCACCGCTGTGGCGCGTTCGCGCAGGACCGCGCCCGCGGGGGTGAGTGCGACGCTTCGGGAGGTGCGGTCGAACAGACGCGTCCCGAGCAGGGATTCGAGACGTTGAATCTGCTGGGTCAGTGCGGGCTGAGCAATATGTAGCCGCGCGGCCGCCCGCCCGAAGTGCAATTCGTCCGCGACCGCGAGGAAATAGCGCAGGTGGCGCAGCTCCACCCCATCAATCATAAGTTGATCGTATCAATCGCAGTTATCAAGTATTGGACGTTATGGTTCGGGGCCGGGCATGCTGGTCGAGTGCCCCAATCAACGGAATCCCTCGCCCCTGAACAGCGCGGTTCCATCGTCGTGGAACCCATGAGCACGCCCGCGGACGCGCAGGCCTTCAAGGAGATCAACGAGGAGTGGATCCGCGCCTACTTCTCACTCGAGCCTGCCGACTCGCACCTGCTCGACAATCCGGAGATCGAGATCGTCGCCAAGGGCGGGCAGGTGCTGATCGCCCGCGACGGTGCCGAGATCGTCGGCTGCGGTGCGGTGGTGCCGGAAGGCCATGGCGTGTACGAGATCTCGAAGATGGGGGTGTCCCCGCAGCACCGCGGCCGTGGCATCGGCCGTCTCGTGCTGGCGGCGGCGATCGACTACGCCCGGGCGCAGGGCGCGACCACCCTCTACCTGGAGAGCAGCAAGCGCCTCGCGAATGCCGTGCACCTGTACGAGTCGGTCGGGTTCGTGCATGTACCGCCGGGGAGCTTGCGGCAGAGCCCTTACTCCCGCGCCGATGTGTTCATGAAGTACGACCTGACCGACTAGCGGTCAATGTGCCAGGTGGCCGGGCGCGTGGTCGAGCCGATCCGCCAGGCGGACGCTGTGCTGCGCGGAGGCGCGCAGCAGCGCAGCCACCCGGAGGCGCAGGTGGGGCGTGCGCGGGGGCGGATCGAGGTAGACCGGGGCGTGCGGCAGGGCCGAGTTGGCTTGGGCCCGTACCGCGTTGACGGCTAGGCCGGCGGCGATGGGTTGCATGACTATTCCTCTCCGGTGGGTCGACGGGACGCCGGGCCGGTGCTGGATCGGATGATCAGCTCGGTGGGCAGCACGACGCGTTCTTCGGTGTAGGTCGGATCGAGGAGCATGCGGCCGAGTAGCTGCCCCTTGGTCCGGATCGGTTGGCGAACGGTGGTCAGTCCGGCGTTCTCGGCGGCCGGGATGTCGTCGAATCCGGTGACCGAGATGTCGCGGCCCGGAACCAGGCCGCGCCGCCGCATCGCCTCGAGGACACCCAAGGCGAGGACGTCACCGCCGGCGGCGATCGCGGTCGGGGGGTTGCGGCGATCCAGCACCAGTTCGGCTGCGGCTACGCCGGATTCGATCGAGTTGTGGCCGCCGGTGACGACGGTCAAGGTCGCGTTAGCACCGAGCCCCTCCCGCACGCCCTGCACGCGCAACTGCGCGTTGTTGTAAAGCGCTGAGAGGTCGGTGATTTCACCGGCGGCGACCGCCGCCCGCCCGGAGTCGACCACCATCGCGACCTCGGTGTGCCCCAGCTGAGCCAGATGCGTGCCGACGGCGTGCGTGGCGGTGAGTTCGTCGATCACCACCCGGCGCCCGGGAAAGTCGTCGTCGGAATGTGCGAACGGCAACCCGCGGCTCGAAATCACCTCGAGGGCAGGATGATTCGCATCGACACAGTAGGCGGCGACGCCGTCGACCACGGCATTGCGCACCGTCTCGACCGACTCCCGGATGGCATCCGCGTCCGCCCCCGGCTCGAAGCGTGGCAGCGGAATCAGCAGCAGCCCGGTCCGGGTGCGCTCGGCGACTTCACTGAGCCCGGCGAGCAGCCCTACCGCGAAGGGATCGGAGAACGCGTAGGACAGCTCCTCGGTGAGCAACAACCCGATAGCACCGGCGCGTCGGCCCCGCAAGGTGCGGGCGGCCGCGTCGGGCCCGGAGTATCCGAGCTCGCGGGCCGCGCTGAAGATCCGTTCCCGCAGCGCGGCCGAGAGCTGCTCCGGCTTGTTGTAGGCGTTCGACACTGTCGACATCGAAACGCCGACGGCCGCAGCCACGGACTTCATGGTCGCCTTGGGAGGCATGGCGTAAACCTGTCTGTATCGATCTAGTAAATCGTTCTACTAAAACGATACAGAAGAACCGGCGGCGATGCCAGGACAAGTGGGCTTCGGTGTATTCAGTCCTTGCGGCGGACCGAGGCCTCGACGAGATCCAGCACGGCGGCAAGATTCTCGTTGGTGTGACCCGAGGCGATGCGGGCGATCAGGCCGTCCAGGACGAGGTCCAGGTAGCCGAGCAGGACGTCGGTGGGGACGTCGTCGCGCAGCGCCCCGGCGGCTTTGCGGCGCTCGAGGCGGGCCAGGGTGGCGGCGGTCAGTTCGGCGGAGCGCTGGGTCCAGCCGGCTCTGAAATCAGGGTCGGTCCGCAGGCGTCTGGCGATTTCCAGACGGGTGCCGAGCCAGTTGAATTCTTCGGGATGCGCGAGCATGTCGCGCATGACCTGCACGAGGCCCTGGTTGGCGGCGACGTCGGCCATGCGTTCGGCGTCCTCTTGGGCGAGGGCGAAGAACAGGGCGTCCTTGTCGCGGAAGTGGTGGAAGATCGCGCCGCGGGACAGGCCGATGGCCTCTTCCAGGCGGCGCACGGTCGCACCGTCGTAGCCGTACTCGCCGAAGCAGCGGCGGGCACCGTCGAGGATCTGGTTGCGCCGGGCTACGAGATGATCATCGCTGACCTTGGGCATGGGCGGCCTCCTCCGGGCTCAGCGGGCAGTACCGAAAAGCGTTCATGCGGAGAGGTCCGCGCACCGCACGCTGCGTCAATGCAGGAAATGCGGTGCGCGGACCCAACTTTCAGAGCGTCGCGCGTCGACTAGCCGCGAATCATGTTGCGCAGCACGTACTGCAGGATGCCGCCGTTGCGGTAGTAGTCGGCCTCACCGGGGGTGTCGATCCGGACCACCGCGTCGAAGGTGATCTTCTCACCGTTCTCCTTGGTAGCGGTCACCTTCAAGGTCTTCGGAGTCGCACCCTCGTTCAGCTTGGTGATGCCCTCGATATCGAAGGTTTCGGTGCCGTCCAGCTTCAGCGACGCGGCCGACTCGCCGGCCGGGAACTGCAGCGGAATGACACCCATACCAATGAGGTTCGAGCGGTGGATGCGCTCGAAGGACTCGGTGATGACGGCCTTGACGCCGAGCAGGCTGGTGCCCTTGGCGGCCCAGTCACGCGAGGAACCGGAGCCGTACTCCTTGCCGCCCAGCACGACCAGCGGGATGCCGGCGGCCTGGTAGTTCTGCGAGGCGTCGTAGATGAACGCCTGCGGGCCACCGTCCTGGGTGAAGTCGCGGGTGTAACCACCGGAGACGTCATCGAGGAGCTGGTTCTTCAGCCGGATGTTGGCGAAGGTGCCGCGAATCATGACCTCGTGGTTACCGCGACGCGAGCCCAGGGAGTTGTAGTCCTTGCGCTCCACGCCGTGCGAGTCGAGGTACTGCGCGGCCGGGGTGCCGGGCTTGATCGGGCCGGCCGGGGAGATGTGGTCGGTGGTGACCGAATCGCCCAGCAGCGCGAGCACGCGCGCGCCCTTGATGTCCTCGACCGGGGTCGGGTCCATCTGCATGCCGTCGAAGTACGGCGCCTTGCGGACGTAGGTCGAGTTCTCGTCCCACGCGAAGGTGTCGCCCTCGGGGGTGCTCAGGCCCTTCCAGCGCTCGTCACCCTCGAAGACGGTGGCGTAGGAGTTGGTGAACATGTCCCGGCTGATCGACGCCTTGATGGTGTCGTCGATCTCCTGCGGGGACGGCCAGATGTCCTTCAGGAAGACGTCGTTGCCGTCGGTGTCCTGGCCCAGGGCGTCGGTCTCGAAGTCGAAGTCCATGGTGCCCGCGAGCGCGTAGGCGATGACCAGGGGCGGCGAGGCCAGGTAGTTCATCTTCACGTCGGGGGAGATACGACCCTCGAAGTTACGGTTGCCCGAGAGCACCGCGGTGACCGAGAGGTCGTTGTCGTTGATCGCCTTGGAGATCTCCTCCGGCAGCGGACCGGTGTTGCCGATGCAGGTGGTGCAGCCGTAACCGCCCACGTAGAAGCCCAGCTTCTCCAGGTACGGCCACAGGCCGGCCTTCTCGTAGTAGTCGGAGACGACCTGCGAACCCGGCGCCATGTTGGTCTTCACCCACGGCTTGGAGGCCAGGCCCTTCTCCACCGCGTTGCGCGCCAGCAGGGCCGCGCCCAGCATGACCGACGGGTTGGAGGTGTTGGTGCAGGAGGTGATGCCCGCGACCACGACGGCGCCGTGATCGAGCACGAAGTCGCCGCGCTCCGGATCGGAGACCTTGACCGGCTTGGTCGGGCGGCCGACGTTGCCGTTGGCGGCCGAGGGCAGCACCGCGTCGTCCTCGGCGAAGGACAGCACGGCCGGATCGGAAGCCGGGAAGGACTCCTCGATGGCCTCGTCCAGGTTGGTGTGCGGGGTGACCGACGCGGGGCCGCTCTCCGCATCGTTGGTGTAGTTGTGGATGTCCTTGCGGAACGCGGTCTTGGAGTCCGACAGCAGGATTCGGTCCTGCGGGCGCTTCGGGCCGGCGATGGACGGCACCACGGTGCTCAGGTCCAGCTCCAGGTACTCCGAGTACGCGGGCTCCTTGTCGGCGTCGTGCCACATGCCCTGTTCCTTGGCGTACGCCTCGACGAGCGCGAGCTGCTCGTCGCTGCGGCCGGTCAGGCGCAGGTAGTTGATGGTCTCCTCGTCGATCGGGAAGATCGCCGCGGTCGAACCGAATTCGGGGCTCATGTTGCCCAGGGTGGCGCGGTTGGCGAGCGGAACCTCGGACACGCCCTTGCCGTAGAACTCGACGAACTTGCCGACCACACCGTGCTTGCGCAGCATGTCGGTGACGGTGAGCACCACGTCGGTGGCGGTGACGCCGGGCTTGATCTCACCGGTCAGCTTGAAGCCGACGACGCGCGGGATCAGCATGGAGACCGGCTGGCCCAGCATCGCGGCCTCGGCCTCGATGCCGCCGACGCCCCAGCCCAGCACGCCCAGGCCGTTGACCATGGTGGTGTGCGAGTCGGTGCCGACGCAGGTGTCGGGGTAGGCCTGGCCGTTGCGGACCATGATGGTCGGCGCGAGGTACTCGATGTTGACCTGGTGCACGATGCCGACGCCCGGCGGGACGACCTTGAAGTCGTCGAAGGCGCCCTGGCCCCAGCGCAGGAACTGGTAACGCTCGCCGTTGCGCTCGTACTCCAGGTCGACGTTGCGCTCGAGGGCGTCGGCGCGGCCGAACACATCGAGGATGACCGAGTGGTCGATGACCATGTCGGCGGGGGACAGCGGATTCACCTTGGACGGGTCGCCGCCGAGGGTGGTGACGGCCTCACGCATGGTGGCGAGGTCGACGATGCAGGGCACGCCGGTGAAGTCCTGCATGATCACGCGGGCCGGGGTGAACTGGATCTCGGTGTCGGGCTGGGCGTTGGGGTCCCAGTTCGCGATCGCGCGCACGTGGTCAGCGGTGATGTTCGCGCCGTCCTCGGTGCGTAGCAGGTTCTCCGCGAGGACCTTCAGGGCGTAGGGGAGTTTCTCGGTGCCGGGCACGGCCGAGAGACGGAAGATCTCGTAGGAGTTGCTTCCGACCTCGAGGGTGCCCTTGGCGCCGAAAGTATCGATACTCTTCGTCACGTCAGCTCCACTCGTCTGTGAGGGTGGCCGTCGGCGGGGCTGTGCCGTCGGCCAAAAGTCGTCTGCCTGAGCCTAACAGTACGCTTGTCCTGTGAAACGCCGGGGTGGCTGGGGGTGGCCGGTTGGCGGGCGTCGCGCCACGAATGCGAGACTGCCTCGCGTACTGTGCTTTCGAGCTATTCGGGGTGAGTGCACCCCGTAGTGATGGATGCCCGTCGCCTCGCCTGCCGATGCGGCTCGACAGACCGGATGGAAGATGACCGTCACGCACACATCGGTTTTCCGACCCATGGCCGCGGAATTGCCGCCGCCCGTCACCGATAAGACCATCAGGAGTGTCATCGTTCCTGATCTCGCGGACGATCATGTCGCCAACCTGACGAACAAGCCCATGCCGCAGCTCGCGACCATCGCGGCGGACGCCCGGTCCCAGGGGATCGAGCTCAGCATCGTGGTGGTTCCAGGGAATCCCGGACACGACTCGAGCCTACGTGACCTGGCCACCGAGGTCGGCAAGAGTTCCCAGGGCACCGTTGTCGTCTTCAGTGACGACTGGGTGGGCACCTACAGCGATTCGATCAGCCGGGTGCGGCTCGAATGGGCCGAGGACGCCGCCAAATACAAGGGCGGCGGGCACACCACCGAGGCGGCGCAGATCTTCGTCGACCGGTTGGAGACCGGTGACGGCCTGTCCTGGACAGGGATCACCAGCGTGTTGCTGGCGGGCACGGTGCTGAGCATCGGCGGGCTGTATCTGTTGAAGGCGCGGCGTCGGAATGCCGCGTCCGAGGGGGAAGTGCCGGTGTCCGGTTCTGCCCGGCCATAGTTTCCCGAACGGTCGGTCTTCTTTTCGCGTTTTATCCCATTCTGAGGTCTGCTAGCGCCCTGACCAGCGCAAATTACTTCGGTGTGATTCTGTTACTAGAGTTTCTTTAGTGACTGAAGTGTCGTACGGTTCCTGTGAGCTCAAAACCGCCAGGCTGGATTTCGGATCCATGGAGGTGCGATGCGCACGAACGGCGACCCCGTTAAACGACGTCCCCTGTCGGTCGCTCTCGGGTTGCTGATCTGTGCGGTCGTCTGCGCGACGGCGGGACCAGGTAGAGCCGTACCGCCCGCACCACCCAATCCCAGCGACGGCCAGATCGCCGAGGCGGGCGCCCAGGTCGAGGCGCGCGTCGGCGAGGTCGGCGCGCTGATCAACGAGGTCGCCGCGGCCGACCAGCAGCTGCAAGAACTGGACGCCGCGGTGGCGGCCCGGCGCGAAGCCGTCAACAAGGCGCTGGTCGACCTGCAGATCGCCCGCGAAGCCGCCGACGTTGCCGCCGCCCGAGTGCAAGAGACCCAGGGGGAATTGGCCGGCGCCGCAAGCGAAGTCGACGAGGCGCGGAAGAACTTCGACAGCTTCGCCACCCAGGCCTACACCCGGCCCGGCATGGACTCGATGCTCAGCCACCTGGGGGCGGAAAGCCCCGGCGACGCCATCGACCGCTCCCAGATCATCGGCCTGGTCAGCAAGAACAAACAGCAGATGCTCACCGAGCTACGGCGGGCCCAGATCGAGCTGGGCAACAAGAACTCCGTTGCGCGCCAGGCGAAAGCCGAAGCCGACGCCGCCGCGGCCGCCGCCGAGCAGGCCAAGCTCGCCGCCGAACAGGCCGTCGCCGCCGCCAAGGCCGAACTCGAACAGCAGACCGTGCGGCGCGATCAACTACAGCGCGACCGTTCCGCCGCCCAGGCCCGGCTGGAACAAGCGCGCACGAATGTCGCTGGCCTGCAAGACCAGCGCCAAGCCTTCGTCGCGTGGGACGAGCGACGCCAAGCCGAGGACGCCGCCATGCGCCGCGCCGCCGCCGAGGCCCGCGCCCGCGCCGGCGGCGACCAAGCGGCGCAGGACCGCGCCGCCGCCCTCGCCGAAGGCAGCCGCCCGCACACCTCGCTCAACGACGACGGCTCACCCCGCCGCAGCAAGTCCCGCCCGAGTCAGCCGTCGGTCCGCGGTTCCGCCGCGATCGAGATCGTGGTGGACCGCGCCCTGTCCCAACTCGGCGTCATCTACGCCTGGGGCGGCGGCGACGAAAACGGCCCCACCCTGGGCATCCGCGACGGCGGCGTCGCCGACGCCCACGGCGATTTCGAGAAAGTCGGCTTCGACTGCTCGGGCCTGATGATCTACGCCTTCGCAGGCATCGGCCTGTCGCTCCCGCACTACAGCGGCTACCAATACACGATGGGCACAAGGGTTCCCGTCGAGGACCGGCAGCGCGGCGACATGTTGTTCTGGGGCGCAAACGGTTCCGCCCACGTCGCGCTGTACCTGGGTGACGGCCAGATGGTCGAAGCCCCCCAATCCGGTGACGTCGTCAAGGTGACCTCGGTCCGCGAAGGCGGAATCATGCCCTACGCCGTGCGCCTCGTGAACTGACGCACCGGCGGTGGCTCCTGACCCGGCACCGATCTCTGCTGACTCTGGCCCAATAAGGCACCGGGACAACCCCATTGACGCCGGCTCTCACCAATGCCGCCCCAGCACCTGATCCGACCGAACCCCTGGTTTCCGACATATCGGCCGCGCATGAGCCGAACGACGGTCCCCCGTAGACCCCCAGCTTCTCGCCCGGGTCACACGACCTGGAGAGGGCTGCACACCGTCGTCTGCGCGCGGTAATCGAAGTCCTTCGCCTGATACACCGGCCGCGCGCCCTGCGAAGTCGGCTGTGGATCCGGAATCTTGCTCGGCACGGCGCCGATGCAGAACACGACCCGGTAAGGCCGTGCCGGCATCGGCGTCAGGAATTGTGCGGCGCCGACGTAGGGGTGGCTGACCGCGAAGGGCAGCGCTACCGAGAACTCCTGTGTAAGAATCTCTCCGGGTTCCAGTCGAATTACCTCGGGGCGAGGTGGGGTGAACGGAGCTTCGGCTGGGCAGTAGCCGGCCGGATAGTAGCGTCGGCTGATCTCGATGATCTGGTCACTGCGTGGCACCAGGTTGTACGCCCGCGACGGGTCCAGCTCGCTGGTCTGCACCCGATCGGCAAGATAGAGCGGTTCGCGCCGGTGGTTGGTGACGCGGAAGCGGATGACCAGAGCGTCGGTGCCCGTCACGAACTCGGCGTCCAGCTCGAGGCCGGCGTTGTGGCTGACCACCGTCGCCGATTCGCATTCGGCCGGATGAGGATTCGGGATCTCGGTGGTGACCGGGCTCGCCGCAGGATCCGCGTCGCCCGCGCATCCCGCACCCACCAGCACGGCCGCCGCCAGCACGGCGGTCCCGATTCGTCCGCGGCGCCCGATGGTGCTCATTCGTGGTCGTAGTGTTCGCGGGCCGGTAGGCCGAGTTCCGCGCGCAAAGCGTTCTCGGTCAGGGCGGTGGAGTGTTCGGGCGCGAGCTGCTCGGGGGTGGATGGGTTGTTGTCGTGGTCGATCGGCAGGCCGACCGCCACCCGCTCGGCGTTGGCAAGGTTGCCGTCTTTGCTGTCCACGGTGTCGGTGCCCTTGTAGTAGGAGCCGTGATAGGTGCCCTGAGTGAAGTCGTTGGCGTGCGCGAGTTCGTGATAGAGGGTGACCGAGGGCGGTGGCTGAGACCAGCTGTACTGGCTGTACTCCGCATTGAAGTTGGTCATACGGGGGTCATAGAACACCGTCGCGCTCGATCCCTTGCCCTTGGTGCCGGTGTTCTCGTCGTAGTAGATGGGGTAGCGGTCCGCGGGCATCGCCGAGTTCCGGCCGTTCTGGTCTTCGACGATGGTGACGGTGTACTCGGAGGTGGCAAAGCTGGCCAGCATCTGCTGACCGGTGGGGGAGGAGCGCAGGAACTCCAGGTCCGATCGCACGCGTTCCTGAAACTCCGGGCTGCCGGAAACAACGATCTGGGACGGGATTTCGGTGAGCTCCACGTTCACCACGGTCGGGTTCGCGCCGTGCCGGTTGACGGTGTCCTCGCCGTCCTGGGCGTAGATGGTGTCGTTGCCTGCGCTGTTGGCTGCGGTGTTGACCCCGCTGCCCGACACCGTGTCCTTGCCGTCGCCCGCGTAGATCTTGTCATCGCCCTCATTGCCTTCGATGGTGTCGCTGCCCAGACCGCCGGAGAGCTGATCGTTGCCGGCGTGACCGGCGATCTTGTCGTCGCCGGAACCGCCTTCCACGTAGTCGTCACCCGCGCCACCGAACAGGGTGTCGTTGTCGGCACCGCCGTAGACGACGTCGTTGCCATCACCGCCGTGGATGGTGTCCGCACCCGCCCCGCCGTCCAGGTAGTCGCGGCCTTTGCCCCCGGTGAGGGTGTCTTTGCCGTCCCCGCCTTCGACTTTGATGCCGACCGTCGTTCCTTCCGAGACGGTGACCAGATCCTCTCCGCCCCTAGTTTTGATGGTGATGTTGGCGGCTTGGTCGCCTGTGTAGGTGTGCTTTTCGCCGTTGACCGTGACCGTCACCGCACCAGTGGCCGGGTCGGTGTCCACGCTGACAATGTCGTCGGCGTCGGTGGTTTCGATGAGCACCGACTTCTCTTTGGCCGTGATGGTGGGCTGATTGTTCAGGATCAGAGCGTGGTCACCGAGCTGGGTTCCGCGCTCGCGCACCGCATCTCGCGGGGCGGCGAGCGTGCGCGTGACATCGGCGGTGGCCGTGGCCAGTTCGCTGCGGGCGGAATCGATGAGGCCCTGGTGCGCGGCGCGATCAGTCTCGGTCGCCGCGCCGGCGACCCTCACGACCCAGTCGTCGGCCACGGCCAGCCCCGCCTCGGTGGCATCGGCCACCCTCGCCAGCACGACATCGCGGTAGCTGGCGACGGTGGCCGCGCCGTTCGTCATCGCATCGGCCAGCTCGTTGACCTCCTGCGCGAGTTGGGTTCCCGCGGTGTGGTCTTCGCCGATACGGTTGTAGGCCGCCCAGTAGGCCTCACCGCTCCAGTGGGTCTGGGCGGCCTGGATGTCGCTGCGCAGGCGGCCAATCTGAGAGACGAACTCGTTGTTCTGGGACTTGACGCGCTGGCCGGCCTCGGTCAGGGTCGCCGGTTTCCATTGCTGGAGCTGCGATAGCGTCGGCATCTAAGACCCTCCCAACTCGTTGAGGCGGCGCTGGAACTCGGTGTCGCTGACCTCGAACGCGTTCGCGCTGCCCTTCGCGATCCCGGAGATCGTGCGGCAGCGGTTGCTCATTCGCCGGTAGGCGCTTTCGGTGACCTCGCCGGAGCTGATGCACAGTTCTGCCAGGTCAGCCCCCGGCAGCGCGCTACTCGCTGCGTTCGCCGCGGTCTTGACCTCCAGCGCGCCCAGCGCCTCGGCCACCGAATCCGTAGACGTTGCCAGCGCGCGCAATACGTCCGGGTCGACGTTGAGCTGTTCCGCCATCGCGGCCCCCCGATGGTCTGTCCAGTATTCGGCCTGATCTTAGGCGATCTGAACCAGGGTGAGGGACCGCGCTTGTGAACTGCTGTGCGGGTCAGGCTTCGCTGATCTTCCAGCTGTTCATCTCGACAGCCAGCATTGCAAGACGGCGACTACCTCGATTGCCGGTGACATCGACGCGCCGTAGAAGGGCGCGGGCAATTCACGCCGGGGCGAAAATGGCACCGATTTCTGCCATCTTTTCCGTCACATAGGAAGGATCGTGCAGGGCCTCAGGGGTGTGGATGCCCGGAGGTACCTTTTCGCCGCGCAGGCCGAGCATTCGCTCGACGCCCAGGGCGATGGCGAGCGCGGTCAGAGGGCGTTGGCCGTCGGGGTGCGTCAGGTAGTGGCTCGTGGTGAGTGGGGTGCCTGCCGGACTGGTTCCGGCGAGGTCGATCCGGAGTTCGGTGGAGGCGGGTTTGTCGCGGCGGCGGCTCGTGGATTCGCCGATCGCCAAGTCGAATCGGACGTTCGGGGCGCGCGTTGCGAGCGCGAGGCTCGGTACGTCGAGGATGGCGACGCTTTGGCCGGGGAGCAGGGTGCCGTCGGCGCTGGGGACTTCGGTTTGTGCCTCGGATTCGGAGATCCAGGTGAAGACTCCGTCGCGGCGTATCAGTCCGGCGGCGGTGACGGTTGTCCAGCGCTCCAGATCTGCCAGGCCTGCGGGGCCGCCGGCGTCCAATTCATCCAGTACAGCGCCGATTCGGATGGAGTCGATCTGGTTGAATGCGCGGGCCGCCTCCAGGGTTGCGAGGACGGCGAGGCCTGCGAGGTAGTGGCTGGCTACCAGAATCGGTGCCGCGCTTGCTTTTTGGGCGCTCGCGACGACCTCCGGTCCGATGTCGAACATGCCGCTGGAGATGCTGAGGTAGGGCAACCCGTGGTCCTGTGCGTAGCTCAGGCCGTTGTGGTGGCTGTCCCACAGGGTTGCCACGACCGCCGAGTAGTCGCGGTCGTCCGGGAGGCCGAGATCGCCGCGCGTCAGATCGATGGTGACCGCGTCGGCGATGCCGAGGCGGTCGGCGACGTGCTGGGCGCGGTCGAGGTTTCGGCCCGCGATGGTCAGCGGCAATTCCGGGTGCCACCGGCGTAGGAGGGCGGCTGTGTCCGAACCTGCTTGGCCCGAACCGCCCATGATCAGAACAGATTTCGACTGGTTCACGGTGTGTCCTCTCGGATGCGCAATAAGCTACATTTTGTAACCTACATTTTGTAGCTAAACTTGGGCGGAAGCGCAAGGAGGATGAATGCCCACACCATCGCAGCGCCTGTCCAAGCAGGCTCGGCGGGAACAGTTGCTCGACACCGCTATGGCGATCGTGCGCGGCCGCAGCACCGACGAGCTGACGTTGCAGACGCTTGCCGAGGCCGCTGGTGTGAGCAGGCCGATCGTGTACGACCACTTCGGGACTCGGCCTGGTCTGTTGTTCGCGCTGTATCAGCGGCTGGAGGAGCGGCACCGTTCGGCGACGGCGGAGGCATTGCGGAACGCCGTGGATACCCCTGAGGAGATCGCCGGTGTCATGAGTGCCGCGTACTTCGCGTGCGCCACCGACATGCCGGAATTCACCGCGATCTCCGCCGCCCTGAAGGGGAGTCGCGAGATGGAGGCGAGTCAACGAGAAATGCTCGACGCTTACACCGAACTGATGGCCGACGCGCTAATGCGGCACTCGGCCCTCGGGCTCGAGGCGCTGAGGCTGCGCTGCGTTGGTGTGCTCGGGGCGGCCGAAGCGATAGCCGGGGAGCTGAACTCGGATCGGATCACCGCACCTGTCGCGATCACGGCGCTCGCCGACTTAATTGTGGGCGGTCTCATCGCCCGGTAGGTGCTCGCCCGCCTGATTTGTGGCGCCTTCGCCCGGTGGTAGATGCGGCGGCGCACCTACCACCGCTTCGGCGAGTTACGCGCTCGCCGAAGGGGTCAGCGCTGCTTGCATGGCCACTCCGTCGACGTAGGTGTGCTTTTCCAGCACCTCGCCGTTGGCGACCAGCACCAGATCCATGATGTCCACGTCGACGACGTTGCCGACGGCCGAGGTGCCGGACAGCGTCCACTGGACGGTCCAGAAATCGTCGCCGACGCGCAGGTTGACCAGATTGAAGGTCAGGTCGGGGACCATGGCGAAGGTGTCCGCGGCGGAGGCGCGGATCTCGTCGCGACCGCGCGCGGGCTTGCCGCCGGAGTGCAGGTGGAATATCGAATCGGGGGAGTGCATTTCGGCGATGCGGTCGGGATCGCGGTCGGCCCAGCAGGCGTGATAGCGCTCGAAGAGGTCTTGGGTGGCTTGGGACATATCGGAATCTCTCTAAGATACAAACAGGCTGACTGTATGTTCCAGCATGGCGCCGGTGCCGGTCAAGAGGTGCAATAGACTTCGACGTCGCCATGAACGCAGATCGCCGGACCCAAGCCGAACGCTCGGCCTCGACACGCGCCGCGGTGATCCGCGCGGCGCGAAAACTGTTCGGCCGGCACGGATATGGCGCGGTGAGCACGGTCGCGGTGGCGGAGGCCGCGGGCGTCAGTCGCGGCGCGCTCTACCACCAATTCGCCGACAAACGCGACCTGTTCGTGGCGGTCTTCGAAGACCTCGAACGCAGCCTGGTCGGCACGATCAGCGCGGCCGTCGACCGGGCGCAGGCTCCCGACCCGCTCTCCGGTCTCATCGTGGGCTGCCTGGCCTGCCTGCAAGCCTCGACCGCGCCGGACGTGCAGCGCATCGCCTTGCTGGATGCGCCCGCGGTGCTGGGCTGGCGGCAATGGCGCGAAACCCAGGTCCGGCACACCGTCGGCCTGGTGGAAGATGCGCTCGCCGCGGCCATCGACGCGAAACAAGTGCGTCGGCAGCCGGTCCGCCCATTGGCATTGGTCATCGTGGGCGCACTCGACGAGTGCGCCCAAATTCTCGCCCATTCCGAGGACATCGCCGCCGACACGGTGGCGGTTCGCGGCGTCGTGGAGCAGCTGATTTCCGGTCTCGCGCTCGACTGAAAACATTACGAATTCCGGTGATAGCGGAGCCGGTTGCGGCAAGTACCGCCATTCAATGGAATAGTTGGTGCGGCACGCACAGGACCAAAGCGAAAGCGGGGATGTTGGTGACTTCGACGGACAGTGTGAGCGGGGCGAACTTGGCGAAGGATGCGCCGGAGCCCCCGTCGGGCACCCTGGAACGTGACGTCCAGACCCTGGAGAAGGCGATCTACGAGGTCAAGCGGGTGATCGTGGGCCAGGATCGCCTGGTCGAGCGGTTGCTCGTCGGTGTGCTCGCGCGTGGCCACGTGCTGCTCGAGGGCGTTCCCGGCATCGCGAAAACCCTTGCGGTGGAGACCTTCGCGAAGGTGGTCGGCGGCTCGTTCTCGCGGGTGCAGTTCACCCCCGACCTGGTGCCCACCGACCTCGTCGGTACCCGCATCTACCGGCAGGGCCGCGAAGAATTCGACACCGAGCTCGGCCCGGTCGTCGCGAACTTCGTGCTCGCCGACGAAATCAACCGCGCGCCCGCCAAGGTGCAGTCGGCGCTGCTCGAGGTGATGGCCGAACGGCATGTCACCATCGGCGGCAAGACCTACCCGATGCCGAATCCGTTCCTGGTGATGGCGACGCAGAACCCGATCGAGAGCGAGGGCGTGTACGCGCTGCCCGAGGCGCAGCGCGACCGCTTCCTGTTCAAGGTCGTCGTCGACTACCCGTCGGTCGAGGAAGAGCGCGAGATCATCTACCGGATGGGTGTCACCCCGCCGGAGGCCAAGGCGATCCTCGACCCCGAAGAGCTGGTCCGCCTGCAGAAGGTCGCGGCCAGCACTTTCGTGCACCACGCGCTTGTCGACTACGTCGTGCGCGTGATCGCCGCGACCCGCACCCCGGCCGAATTCGGCATGCCCGATGTGGCGAGCTGGATCGCCTACGGCGCCTCCCCGCGCGCCAGCCTCGGCATCATCGCCGCCGCCCGCGCGGTCGCGCTGATCCGTGGCCGCGACTACGTGGTGCCGCAGGACGTCGTCGAGGTCATCCCGGATGTGCTGCGCCACCGTCTGGTGCTGTCCTACGACGCGCTCGCCGACGAGGTGAGCCCGGACGACGTGATCAAGCGGATTCTGCAGACCGTCGGCCTGCCTCAGGTCGCGCCGCATGCCGTGGCTCCGAACGCCGCGCCCGCTCCGGCTCCGGCTCCGGCCGTGCCCGCGGGCAACAACTCCGCCGCACCGCAGAAGATCCCGCAGCCGCCGCAGGCCGCCCCGGCGATGTCGCAGGCGTCCGGCAATAACCAGCCCAAGTGACGGCAGCACGAGCGACGATGGCATCCCACGCTCCACCGTCCTTCCGCGCGGGTGAATTGACCGACCCGAAACTGACGGCGGCGCTGAAAACCCTGGAACTCACCGTGCGCCGCCGCCTCGACGGCGTGCTGCACGGCGACCACCTCGGGCTCATCCCCGGCCCGGGTTCGGAGTCCGGGGAGGCGCGCACCTATCAGCCGGGCGACGATGTGCGGCAGATGGATTGGTCGGTCACCGCCCGCACCACCCACCCGCATGTCCGGCAGACGATCGCCGACCGCGAGCTGGAGACCTGGATGGTGGTCGACCTGTCGGCCAGCCTGGACTTCGGCACCGCGAACTGCCAGAAGCGCGATCTCGCGATCGCGGCGGCCGCGGCCATCACTCACCTCACCAGCGGCGGCGGCAACCGCATCGGCGCTGTCGTGGCCACCGGTGATCAGCTGGTGCGGATTCCCGCGCGCAGCGGCCGGGTGCACGCGCAGTCGCTGCTGCGCGGCATCGCCACCACCCCGCACGCCCGCGATGGCGTGCGCGGTGATCTGCTCGGCGGTATCGAATCGCTGCGCCGTCCGCAGCGCAAACGCGGTCTGGCCGTGGTGATCTCCGATTTCCTGGGCGATATAAATTGGCAGCGTTCGCTGCGTGCCATCTCCGCCCGGCACGACCTGCTCGCGGTCGAGGTGCTGGATCCGCGCGATCTGGAACTGCCCGACGTGGGTGATGTGGTGCTGCACGATCCGGAGACCGGCCGTACCCGCGAGTTCAGCGTGACGCCCACGCTGCGCGCCGATTTCGCGAAAGCCGCGCAGCGGCATCGTGAGCAGGTCGAGCAGGCGCTGCGCTCGTGCGGCGCGCCGGTGCTGACACTGCAGACCGATCGGGACTGGATCGCCGACGTGGTCCGGTTCGTGTCCACCCGGCGCCACAGCTTCGGCGCCCCGAGCGGACGGGCCCCGCGTCAGTGAGTATTTCGCATTTCACCGCGCTGATCTGGCTCGGTTTCCTCGCCGTGATCGCGCTCATCCTGCTCGGCTACGTGCTGGTGCAGCGCGGCCGGCACAAGCGCATGCTGACCTTCTCCAATATGGAGTTGCTGGAGAAGGTCGCGCCCGCGCGGCCCTCGCCGATGCGGCATGTGCCGATCGCGCTGATGCTGGTCGGGTTGGTGCTGCTCACCATCGCCGCCGCCGGGCCGACCGCGATCAAGAAGGTGGCGCGCAACCGCGCGACGGTCATGCTGGTCATGGACGTCTCGCTGTCCATGCAGGCCACCGATGTGCAGCCGAGCCGGCTGCAGGTGGCGCAGAAGGCAGGCAAGGAATTCGTCGACGGCCTGCCGCAGGGGCTCAACATCGGGTTCATCACCTTCGCCGGCACTGCCTCGGTGATGGTGTCGCCGACCGTCGATCATGAAGCGGTCAAGGTGGCTATCGACAATGTGCGGCTGGCCGAGCGCACCGCGACCGGTGAAGGGATCTTGACCGCGATCCAGGCGATCGAGACACTCGGCACCGTGCTCGGCGGTGGGTCCGAGCCGCCGCCCGCCCGGATCGTGTTGATGTCCGACGGTAAGCAGACGGTGCCCTCGTTCGAGGACGTCGACAATCCGCGCCACGAGTTCGTCGCCGCCCGCCTATCCAAGGCCAAGAACATACCGATCTCGACGATCTCCTTCGGCACCGATTGGGGTGCGGTCGAGATCCCGCGCGAGGGCGGCGGCAACGACGAGGTGAAGGTCCCGGTCGACAACGAGGCGATGCGCGAGGTCGCGAAGCTCAGTGGCGGCGAGTTCTATACGGCCTCGTCCCTGCAGGACTTGACCAGGGTGTACGACACCTTGGAGGAGCAAATCGGCTTCGAGCTGACCAGGGGCGATGCGAGTCGGCCGTGGCTGCTGTTCGGCCTGCTGATCACCTCCGCCGGCGTCATCACCGGTTTGCTGCTGCGCCAGCGTCTTCCGTAATTTCGCGTAGTCCGCATTGTGGGTTGACACAATGCAAGCCCTGAAAGTCTGGGGTGCCCGGGCGATGACGCGCGAACTCGAACAGATAGGTTGAAGTCCATGTCGAACATCACATCCCGGTCGGTCCTGGTGACCGGCGGTAACCGCGGCATCGGTCTCGCGGTCGCGCAGCGTCTGCTCGCCGATGGTCACAAGGTGGCCGTCACGCATCGTGGGTCGGGGGTGCCGGAGGGGCTCTTCGGTGTGAAATGCGATGTGACCGATTCTGCGGCGGTCGATCAGGCGTTCAAAGAGGTTGAGGCGCACCAGGGTCCGGTCGAGGTCGTCGTGGCCAACGCGGGAATCGTGGACAACACGCTGTTCATGCGTATGACCGAGGAGTCCTTCACCAAGGTCATCGACGCCAACCTCACCGGCGCGTGGCGAGTTGCCCAGCGCGCCAACCGCAATATGTTGAAGGGCCGCTGGGGCCGCGTCATCTTCCTCGGCTCGGTGGTCGGCCAGATCGGTGCGCCGGGCCAGGTCAACTACGCGGCGGCCAAGGCCGGTCTCGTCGGCATGGCGCGCGCGATCACCCGTGAGGTCGGCAAGCGCAATATCACCGCGAATGTGGTGGCGCCGGGCCTGATCGACACCGACATGACCCGCGAAGACATGACCGAGGAGATGCGCAAGACCGCGCTCGACTTCATCCCCGCGGGCCGCATCGGCCAGGCCGAGGACGTCGCCGCCGCGATCAGCTTCCTGGCCTCCGACGACGCCTCTTACATCTCCGGCGCGATCATCCCCGTCGACGGTGGCATGGGCATGGGCCACTGAGCTCGTTTCACCCGATCACACCGTCCCGCAAGAACTTCCAACGAGGAGAACCGACCAACCCATGAGTGGACTGCTCGCCGGCAAGACCGTCCTCATCACCGGCATCATCACCGATTCCTCCATTGCCTTCCACGCGGCCGCGGTCGCGCAGGAGCAGGGCGCGAAGGTGATCATCACCGGTATCCCGGAGCGGCTGCGGCTGATCGACCGGATCGCCAAGCGCCTGCCGCAGGAGGTGCCGCCGGCGATTCCGCTGGATGTCACCAGCGAGGAGAACCTGGCCGAGCTGGCCGGGAAGCTGCGTGAGCTGGCGCCCGAGGGCATCGACGGTGTGCTGCACTCGATCGCCTTCGCGCCCAAGACCTTGATGGGTCCGGACGCGGTGTCGTTCCTGGACGCGCCGGGCCCGGATGCGGCGCGGTCGTTCGAGATCTCCGCGTGGTCCTACGCCTCGCTGGCGCGCGCGGTGCTGCCGGTGATGAACGAGCGCGGCTCCATCGTGGGCATGGATTTCGATCCGCGCACCGCCATGCCGTACTACAACTGGATGGGTGTGGCCAAGGCCGCGCTCGAGTCGGTCAACCGGTATGTGGCGCGAGAGGTGGGCGAGGCCAAGAAGATTCGCTCCAACCTGATCGCCGCGGGCCCGATCAAGACCCTCGCCGCCAAGGCCATCGCCGGCACCGCCACCGATGACGCCAAGCAGCTCGACATGCTCAACACCTACTGGGACGGCGCGTCCCCGATCGGCTGGGATGTCGACGACCCGCGCGCGGTGGGCAAGTCCATCTGCGCGGTGCTCTCGGATTGGCTGCCCGCCACCACCGGCTCGATCATCTACGTCGACGGCGGCGCCTCGCACAACACCTGGCTGCCCACCGACGGTTTCGGCGCGAACTAGGGAGTAGTAGCCATGGCCGCCGACGCACTGCTGCTGCTGTCCTTCGGCGGCCCGGAACGCCCCGAGGACGTAATGCCGTTCCTGGAGAACGTCACCCGGGGCCGGGGAGTACCGCGCGAACGCCTCGAAGAGGTCGCGCAGCACTACCTGCACTTCGGCGGCGTCTCCCCGATCAACGCGCTCAACCTCGACATCATCGCCGCGGTCGAGCGTGAATTGGCTGCAGCCGGAATCGAATTGCCGGTCTACTTCGGCAATCGGAACTGGCACCCGATGGTGGAGGACACCGTCGCGCGGATGACCGCCGACGGTGTCGCTTCCGCCCTGGTGTTCCCGACCTCGGCGTGGGGCGGGTACTCGGGCTGCTTGCAGTACCAGGAGGACATCGCCCGGGCTCGTGCGGCCTTCGGCGAAGGCGCTCCGGACATGGTGAAGCTGCGGCAGTACTTCGACCACCCGCTGTTGATCGAGTCCTTCGCCGACGCGATTCGCGCTGCGGTGCAACAGATTCCGGCGGACCGGCGAGACCGGACCCGGCTGGTGTTCACCGCCCACTCCATCCCGGTCTCCGCCGATATCGCCGCGGGCCCACTCGCCGACGGCGGTCACCTCTACAGCCGCCAAGTCGCCGAAGCCGCCCGATTGTGCGCCGCCGCAACCGGATTCGACGACTACGACCTGGTCTGGCAGTCCCGCTCCGGCCCACCCCAGGTGCCGTGGCTGGAACCCGACATCGTCGACCACCTGGAAGAGTTGTCCGGCAAGGGCATCGACGCAGTCGTAGTCTGCCCGGTGGGCTTCGTCTCCGACCACCTCGAGGTCATCTGGGACCTCGACAACGAGGCAAAGGACAAGGCCGCCGAACTCGACATGGCCTTCGCCCGCGCCACCACCCCCGGCACCGACCCACGCTTCGCACAGCTGGTCGTAGAACTCATCCAGGAACACCTGAGCGGCAACGCGGTTCGCCGCCTCGGCGGGGCCCCCGGCTACGGCTGCACCACCAACGGGACCCCCTGCGCCCCCGGCTGCTGCGCCATCACCCGCCCCCCACAAACAAGGTCATGACTGATCCCCATGCCTGCAGTACAGTACCTCAGGGCGAATGCCGAGCGAAGCGAAGGCAAGCGCGAAGCTCATCCGATTCCATGAGGTGGGAGGCCCATCGTTGTTCGGTGATGTCCTGGCTAATGCCAACCTGCTAGCGGTGCAGACACTGCAGCTGGCATCGGTCACGGAGACTTTCGAGGCGCGCCGAGGCGGTGGCGGTAGCAGCAGCGGCGGCTCCTGTAACCCCGAGTACGAGGATTGCGACGACAACGACTGGATCCTGTGGGTTTTCCTGGTGATCATCGTGGGCGTCGCGCTGTTCTTCCTGATCCGCTTCATCATGCGGCAGCAGTCGAACCGTCCGTCGCCGCCGCCGTTCCAGCCGCCGCAGCAGTTCGGCCAGCAGCAATACGGCCAGCAGCCGTATCAGGCGCCGCAGCAACAGTTCCCGCCGCAGCAGCCCTACGGTCAGCAGCCGCAGTATGGCCAGCAGACCCCGCAGCAGGGCTACCCGCAGCAGCAGTACGGCCAGCAACCACCACCGCAGTACGCGCAGCAGGGCTATCCGCCACCGGGCTACCCGCAGCAGGGCGGCTATGCGCCACAGCAGTATCCGCCGCCGGGGCAGTACCAGCAGTATCCGCCGCGCTGAGTTCACCTGCGCGGGAAGCAGTTCCGTCGTCCCGGCTGAGCATGCCGGGACGGGGAGAGCTTACTGACGTCCGCGGGCTGCCGCGTGAACCGCTACCAAACGGGCTGCGCGGATGGCGTTCCACAGCGGTCGCAGCAGGTCTTCCTGGGCGTTGATCGCGGTGGCCGAGGTGGGGGAGGACGCCGGTTCGCGTTGGGCCACCGTGAGAATCGCGGCGACGTGGTCGGCGGTGTCGAGGATTCGCCTGGCGCGCAACGGGATCGATTCCGGGTAGTCGTGGCGGGAGTAGGCGGCGAGCTCGGCCTCGATGAGTTCGCGGGGGTCGGAATCGGAATCGCCGCCCACCGAGGTGGTGTGCAGTTTCATGAGGGCGTCGGCCGCGTCGCGGACCGCCTCGCGCATCGTGTATTCGGCTTCGCCGAGCGACATTTCATCGATCGGGGCGGGCGGCATCGGCGCGGTGTAGACGGTCCACTGCAAGGAGTTGTCGTCCTCGAAGTAGGGGATCAGTCCGGTTCCTTCGCTGCCGGGCACGCCGATCAGCAGACCCTGCTCGGCCTCGATGGCGTCGGCGGCGAATTCGGTGCCGACCGGCAGGCCGCGCACGTCACCGGGCACCGGCAGCACGAGGCGCAGCTGGGAGCCCGGTTCGGCCATGGCTTCGCGAATCACCTTCAGCAGGGCCATGACTCCGCTGCCGGGGGTGTTCCCGTGCGCCGACCACGGCAGGTCGGTGCGGCCGCCGGTGATCGGGTCGCCCGCGGCGATGGTGTGGCGCGGGGCCCAGGCGTGTAGTGCCTCCAGGACGTCGTCGGGCGCGCTGGAACCGGCCAGCCAGGAGCCGGCCCACACCGTCAGAGTGGCACTTGGAGAGCACATAATTATCGAGCATAAAGGGTCAGCGCTACTGTTGGGCGCCGCCACTACAACCCTCGTGAGCTGGCCCCTTCTTTAATCCGGCTCGGTGACGAAGTCGATCAGCCGTTCCACAGCACCGATCAGGGGTGACTCCAAGTCCCGGAACGAATTCACCGCGTTGTAGACCCGGCGCCAGCCCTCCTGCGGGGTGCCCCAGCCGAGGCGGCGGCAGATGCCGGTTTTCCAGTCCTCACCACGCGGGACGACCGGCCAGGCCTCGATACCGACGGCGGCCGGGCGCACCGCCTGCCAGACGTCGATGAAGGGGTGCCCGGTGACCAGGACGTGGCGCCCGAGCCCGGTAGTCAGCTGGGTTTCCTTGGAGCCGGTGACCAGATGGTCGACGAGCACGCCTACCCGCTGGCCGGGACCGGGCTCGAATTCGGTGAGTCGCTGCGCGAGGTTGTCCAAACCCTCGAGGTGTTCCACGACAACACCTTCCACGCGCAGATCGTGCCCCCAGACCCGCTCGACGAGCGCCGCGTCGTGCACGCCCTCGACCCAGATCCGGCTGCCCCGCGCCACCCGCGCACGCAGGCCTTCCACCCTGGTGGACCCGGACGCCGAGCGCACAGGCTGCTTCGAAGCGGTCGCGGTGGGTTTGACGAGTGTCACCGGTTCGCCGTCGATGAGGAACGCCGCTTCCCGCATGGCGAACAGGCGCACCGCGCCGCGCCCGTCCTCGAGTTTGACGAACTCACCGTCGTAGCTGCGGTCGAATCCGACTACGGCGCCGCAGAATCCGGTCGCCGCGTCCTCGACGACCAGGTCGGGTTCGGCCGGGACGGTCGGTATCACGCGCTTCTTGGCACGGGAGTGCCCGCCGTAGATGTCGCCGCCGTAGATGTCACGTCCGCTCACCCCGCTGAAGTTAGCACCGTCGCCGCAACATCCGCCGCCGCAGTCACGCGATCTCCCTGCCATCCGGAGGCCGATTCCGCACAGTCGCTATGAGATTGGTCGTCCTGCGTGCGCGATACTGTCTTGCAATCCAGTGCGCCCCCGTGATCATTCCCCGCGAACTAGAGTGGTGGGGTGGCTGCAATTGTTTGGCTGGTAGCCGGGATTTTGCTCGTCGCTGCCGAGATGCTCACCGGCGATCTGGTGCTGGTGATGCTGGGCGCCGCCGCGTTGGGCACCGCCGGTATCAGTGCGGCCGCCGACACCCCGGTTGTCGCCGATGCGGTCATTTTCGGGGTACTTTCGCTGCTACTGCTTCTGGGCTTGCGTCCGGCCCTGCGGCGCCGGTTCGGAGCGCCCCCGCCCATTTCGACGAATGTCGACGCACTGCTGGGGCGTGAGGCCTTGGTGCTGGAGCAGGTCGGGGCGCACGCGGGCCTGGTGAAGTTGGGTGGTGACACCTGGACGGCGCGGCCGATGGACCCAGCCGAGAGCTATGAACCGGGGACCACCGTGTGTGTCTGGAAGATCGACGGCGCCACCGCCGTCGTATGGAAGGGGCCCTGACATGGCATTGCTCATCGTTGCCGCCGTCCTAGTCTTTCTATTCGCGGTGATCGTCTTCAAATCGATCGCACTGGTGCCGCAGGCCGAGGCCGCCGTGATCGAGCGGCTCGGCCGCTACCAGCGCACCGTGTCCGGTCAGCTGACGTTCCTGGTGCCCTTCGCCGACCGAATCCGCGCGAAGGTCGATCTGCGCGAGCGCGTGGTGTCGTTTCAGCCGCAGCCGGTGATCACCGAGGACAACCTGACGCTGCACATCGACACGGTGGTGTATTTCCAGGTCACCAGCCCGCAGGCCGCGGTCTACGAGATCAGCAACTACATCGCCGCGGTCGAGCAGCTCACGGTGACCACGCTGCGCAATGTGGTCGGCGGGATGACCCTCGAGCAGACGCTGACCTCGCGCGATCAGATCAACGGCCAGTTGCGCGGCGTGCTGGACGAGGCCACCGGGCGGTGGGGTCTGCGGGTCGCCCGGGTGGAGCTCAAGAGCATCGATCCGCCGGCGTCGATCCAGGAGTCGATGGAAAAACAGATGAAGGCCGATCGCGAGAAGCGCGCCATGATCCTCACCGCCGAGGGGCAGCGTGAATCCTCGATCAAGACGGCCGAGGGTGCGAAGCAGGCGCAGATCCTGTCCGCCGAAGGCGCGAAACAGTCCTCGATTCTGGCGGCCGAGGGTGAACGGCAGAGCCGGATCTTGCGCGCCCAGGGTGAACGCGCCGCCGCCTACCTGCAGGCCCAAGGTCAGGCCAAGGCCATCGAAAAGGTCTTCGCCGCAATCAAATCCGGCAAGCCGACCCCGGAACTGCTTGCCTACCAGTACTTGCAGACGCTGCCGATGGTGGCGCGCGGCGACGCCAACAAGGTCTGGCTGGTGCCCAGCGATTTCGGCAAGGCCCTGGAAGGGTTCGCCAAGAGCTTCGGCACCCAGGGCGAGGACGGCGTGTTCCGTTACGAGCCACCGGAATCCGACGGTTCCGAGACCAAGGTCGAGGACGATTCCGAGGTCGCCGACTGGTTCGACACCGCGCCCGACCCTGCCATCGAAAAGGCGGTGCGCGATGCGGAGGCCACGGCCCGCGCACCGGTCGAGGGCTACGGTCTCGCGCCGCAGCCCGCGCCGCATCAGCAGGTGCTGCCGCCGCACGAGGAACAGCCGCGGCTGGAGAAGAAGCCGTCGCAGGAGCCGGAGCGCCCCGACTACAGCCGCCCCTGGCAACCGCCGGAAAACCCCCGGCAGTAGACAGACCGGTCCGCCCCGCCGGATCGCGGTGCGAGACAATGCGATCTGAGGTCAGCCGCACCGATGTGAAATAACCCATGCATACTTCGCGCGATCCGGGGTATACCCGCCCTCGGCTCAGGCCTCGATCTGGACCACCTGCATGAGGGAAAGGGGCCGTTGGCCGATGCTCGACGAGCGGCGCGCGCAGCGCGGAGACCTCGACCGCCCGGTCGGCGTCGGATGGGACCGGGAAGCGACGCTGCTGCTCGTAGAGGACGATCCGGCCGACGCGCTGCTGGTGGAGGAGCTGGTGGCCGATGTCGGCCCCGGGTTGCGCCTGGAGTGGGCCCACTCCCTGGCCGAGGCCGCCCGGCGGCTCGGTGAGAGCTCCCCCGACTGTGTGCTGCTGGATCTGCACCTGCCCGACGCGCAGGGCCTGGAAGGGCTGGCCCGGATCCGGGCCTGCGCCGACGGGGTCGCGATCGTGGTGCTCACCGGCTTGGACCAGGAGCAGACCGGCCTGGCAGCGGTCGCCGCCGGTGCGCAGGACTATTTGATCAAAGGCCGGGTAGAGCCCGAATTGTTCGGGCGCGCGGTGCGCTACGCGATTCAGCGTAAACAGGCCGAGCGGGCGACCGCCGAATTGCGGGCCAGTCAGATGCGGGCCCGGGAGAACGCGCGTCTGGAACGCGGCCTGCTGCCGACACCGCTGCTGCACGGCCCGCGCCGGGTCGATGTGGTCGCCCGGTACCGGCCGGGCCGGGCCCAATCGCTGCTCGGCGGCGATTTCTACGACGTGGTGCAGTTGCCCGACGGCACCGTGCACGCGGTGATCGGCGACGTCTCCGGGCACGGCCCCGACGAGGCGGCCACCGGGGTGGCGTTGCGCCTGGCCTGGCGCACGCTGGTGCTCAGCGGGATCAGCGGCACCCAGCAGCTGGAACTGCTGGAGCGGATGCTGCTGGCCGAACGCACCGGGGATCAAACCTTCGTGACCGCGACCACATTGGTGTTGTACCCGGACCAGCAGCGGGTACGGATCATTCGAGCGGGGCACCCGGGTCTGCTCGTCTGCTCCGCCGAAGGTGTGGACTGGCTCGAGGTGCCGGGCGGACCTGCGCTCGGATTCCTTCCGGGACAGGCGGTTTGGACCGCACACGAGCTGGCGCTGCCCGTCGGCAGCGGATTGGTGCTGTTCACCGACGGGCTGTTCGAAGGCCGCGTCGGCCCGGGTTCCGAGCGGCTCAACGAAGACGGACTGCTCGATCTCGCGCGCACGCTCGCCGGACGCGCACCGGCGGAATTCGTCGACGAGCTCATCGACCGCGTCGAACTGGCCACCGGCGGCGGCGACGGCTGGGACGACGACCTCGCCGTCATGTATCTGGACTGGACCACAAGGAGCACCGAAAACCGATGACACCCTCTCCCGAGCGACCCCGCGGCGCCGGCCGGCTCACCGTGCAAGGCTGGTTTCAGGTGGTGCTCGCCTCGCTGATCCTGCTGGCGGCGGTCGGTTCGATCCTCGGCGCGCACATGATCAGGGAGACCAACCGCGTCACCGACCGGCTGCTGAACCAATCGCTGCCCGCCGCGGCCGAGACCTACCGGTTGCAGAGCGCGCTGCTCGACCAGGAGACCGGCTTGCGCGGCTACGCCATCGCCGGTGACCGGGAGCTGCTGCTGCCATACACCGAGGGCAAAATCGCCGAAGCGGCTTCGGCGGCACGACTACGCGAACTGCTCACCGGCCGCGACGCGTTGCTGGCCGACTTGGAGTCCGTGGAAAGTACCGCGGCGAAGTGGCGTACCGAGTACGCCGAGCTAGTGGTCGGTACCGCGGCCGTAGGCCCGGCCTTCGCGCCGAACGTGGTGCGCGGCAAAACGATGTTCGACACTCTGCGCGCCGGATTCAACACCCAGAACACGAGTCTGGCCGCCGCGATCGCAGCCGATCGCGACCAAGTCGCGCAGTCCCGCCACCGGCGTGACCTCGTGCTGACCGGGATCGTCGCGGGTTTCGTGCTGCTCGGTGTCGTGATGCTGATCCTGGTGCGCCGCTTGGTCGCCCGCCCACTGGACTATCTGGAAGACGCCTCCACCCGCGTCGCCGCGGGCGATTTCGACCATCGCATCACCGCACACGGCCCGGCGGACCTGGCGACCGTCGCACAGTCGGTCGAGGCCATGCGCCGCCGGATCGTCGAGGAGCTGGCCGCCTCCCGCAGCCAGGAAGCCGTTCTGGCACAGCAGACAACGGATCTGGACGCGCAAACCGTCGAACTGCGGCGCTCGAACGCCGAGCTGGAGCAGTTCGCCTATGTCGCCTCCCACGACCTGCAAGAACCGTTGCGCAAGGTCGCCTCGTTCTGTCAGCTGCTGGAGAAACGCTACGGCGACCAGCTCGACGAGCGCGGCAAGCAGTACATCGATTACGCCGTCGACGGCGCCAAACGCATGCAGGTGCTGATCAACGACCTGCTCACCTTCTCCCGCGTGGGCCGGGTCAACGACAGCAACGTGCCCACCGATCTGGAGCAGACCCTGGACAAGGCACTGAGCAACCTGGCCACGGTGATCGAGGACGCCGAGGCGCGTATCGAGCTGCCCGAGGAGCTGCCCGAGATCGTCGGCGACCCCACGCTCCTGACCATGTTGTGGCAGAACCTGATCGGCAACGCCATCAAGTTCCACCGGCCCGGCGAAGCGCCGGTGATCCGCATCGAATGCGCGGCGGGCCCGCCCGAGACCGGGGGCTGGCAGCTCAGCGTCGCCGACAACGGCATCGGCATCGCCCCCGAGTTCGCCGACAAGGTCTTCGTGATCTTCCAGCGCCTGCACAGCCGCGACGAGTACAGCGGCACCGGCATCGGTCTGGCACTGTGTAAGAAGATCGTCGAGTTCCACGGCGGCACAATCGAACTCGACACCGAATACACCGGCGGCACGCGGTTCTGCTTCACGCTGAACCCGGTGAACGCCCTCGACGACGCCCCCACCCTCGAAGGAGTCAGTGCATGACTGTTCCCGGTCGCCCGATCGATATCCTGCTGGTCGAAGACGACCCAGGCGATGAACTGATGACCCGGGAAGCGTTCGAGGACAACAAGATCGGCAACACCTTGCACGTCGCGCACGACGGCCAGGAGGCCCTGGATTTTCTCTACCGCCAGGGCGAACACGCCGACGCGCCACAGCCCGATCTGATCCTGCTCGATCTGAATCTGCCCAGATACGACGGGCGGCAGGTACTCGAGAAGATCAAGTCCGATCCGGACCTGAGTCATATTCCGGTGGTGGTGCTCACCACCTCGGCCGCGGAGGAGGACATCCTGCGCAGCTACCGTCTGCACGCCAACGCTTACGTGACGAAGCCGGTCGACCTGGACCAATTCGTCGCCGCCATCAAGCAGATCGACGATTTCTTCGTCCAGGTCGTCCGGCTTCCTCCGCGCTGAGCTAGCTGGCGGTGGGCTCGCCCACCGCCAAGGCGTCGGCCAGCGAATCGAATACCGCCAGCATCTGATCGAGCCCGGTCAACTCCATCGGCCGGCGCGCCGCGTCGGTCGCGACGATCCGCAGATCGGTGTCCGGGTACGACCGGGACGCTCCGAGCAGCACACTCAGGCCCGCGGACCCGAGGAACCCGACGTCGGACATGTCGAGGACAACCGTCGCCGGAGTCGCACGCAACACTTCGTTCAGCCCGGCCTCCAGCTGCGGCGCGGACGCCATATCGATCTCACCGCGCACCGCCACGATCACTGTCGCTGCTTCGGTCCGCGATCCGATCTCGAGCGACCCCGGGGCACTTTCAGCACTCACTGTCCACCTCCTGTGACGCGTAACTCCGCGGTGAACTTACCCCATCGGGTCCGGTCTAATCGCTAGCCGCCATAGTGCTCCAAAGCTTTTCCGGGCCCTCGTTCAAGATCATCACGTGAGGCATGGCGCCGCCGGATTCGGGTATATCTACCTCGAGCAGGGAGGTGACCCATGACGAATACCCGCCGACCAGCGCCCTTGGACCTGAGTTTCCCCGCCGAGCCGACTCGGCTGGCCGAGGCCCGCCGAGCGCTCCGACAGTGGCTGGCAGACCGCGCCATCGACTCCGATCAGGTGTACGACATCCTGGCCGCGACCGACGAGGCCTGCGCCAATGCCATCGAACACGGCTGCCGCGACCGCCAGGACGGCTGCGTGCGCCTGCGCGTCTCGGCCGAGGCCCGATGCCTCCGCGTCACCGTGCGTGACAATGGCCACTGGAAGACCCCGGCCACCCAGCCCGACAATCGCCGCGGCCGCGGCCTGAACCTGATGCGCACCCTCATGGACCAGGTCGACGTCCAGCCCACCGCGCGCGGCACGACCGTGGACATGCACACCAGGCTGCCGGAACCGGCCCGCCTAGCCGACTCCCGCGACCTGGTCTCGCACTGACGGTCAGTCCGCCGGGTGCTGCGGGCGCGGCCGGGGGCCGATGGCGTCCAAGAGGGCGTTGACGTCGTCTCTGAAGCCGTTGCCGACCTGTTTGGGGGTTTTGTTCGGAAAGCGCTTGGTGACGTGTTCTTCGGCGGCCGAGCCTTCCAGGACGTAGACGGGTTCCGGTTTGTTCTGGAGGGGCCGGACCACGTCGTCGAGGTGTTGCTTGCGGCTGTCGAGGAATGGGCCGATGACATCCTCGCCCGCGGGGCAGACGGCCATGCAGTAGCCGGCCTTGTAGTTCGGTTTGAACGACAGGCTCTGCCACATGGAGAAGGATTCGCCGCGGGTGACGCGCTCGTTGTAGTCGGCGCGGCTGTCGCTGTCGGCGACGGTTTCGGCCCAGTCGGTGAAGCCGCCCATGAACTCCCGGTAGTTGTGGGTGTAGCAGGCCTGGAAGTCGAAGTTGTTCTCCATGATCGCGCCGACCGGGCAGGCGGAGATACAGAGTTTGCATTCCAGGCAGGGGTTGTAGTCCAGGGCGGCGGTGGGCTCGTCGATCACGGCGTCGGTGACGACGGTGCCGAGCAGGATGAAGTTGCCGAACTCGGGGTGAATTACGTTGCGGTGTATGCCCATAACGCCCAGACCGGCGGCTTGGGCGATCACCTTGTGTTCGAGCACCCAGATCCGGCCGGGAAACTGCTCGACCTCCATCGGATATCCGGGCGCGGGGTAGACCGCGCGATAGCCCGCGTCCTGTAGCGCGCGGGTGATCCGCCGCGACACCTCGTTGGTGTCGTCATCGGCGTGATTGAACTCGGCATTGGCGAGGCTGCGCTGTGGCGCCCGCAGGTTGTCGCGGTTCATCCGCACGCAGAACGCGATGTAAGTCGTTGCGCTGGGCAGGATTCCGCGCGCGTGTTCGAGCTCCGCGGCCACACTCGGATCCTCGACCGCGACGAAACCCACGTCATCCGCGCCGGCCTCGAGGCAGATCTCTCGTAGTCGCGCCGCCTCGAGCACCGGCGCGGGCGCCGCGCGTTCCCGCTCTCGCATCTTCACGACGGTCGGATGGTCCGCCAGCCGCCGCTGACCCGTTGGTTCGTTGTCCGGTACCGACATCGGCCCTCCTGGTATCGCTGAGACCGATCCGGTCTCACCCAAATAGGACCGGGCGGCGGCCCGAAATTCATCGGCACGAAAACTATTGGCGGGGAAAGTGTGTGGTGCCGATCTTGCCCGCGCGTGGCGCGTGGTGGGCGATACTGGGCAGAGGCTGCGATTCGGGGAGGTATGGGGAGCAGACGGGCACTCCTGCAAGCGGCGGCGATCATGCCGCTGGCTGCCGCCTGCGCTCCGGAAGTGCTGCTCGGCCGGTCGGGGGTGGTGCGGATCGCCGTGCCGTGGAGCGGATCCGAGCTCGCGGCGTTCCGGAGTGTGCTCACGCACGTGGCCGATAGTCAGGCCGTGGAGGTGATCCCGCTCGGCGACGAGATCGAGACGGCGTTCTCCGCCGGTGGGCAGACCGCGCCCGACATCGTGCTGCTGCCGCGGGCCGGACGGATCGACGACCTCGTCGAACGCGGCAAACTGCAATCGGTGTCCGAGACGCTGTGGGCGGGCGAGTACCCGGACTACTGGCGCGCACTGCTGACCCATGACGCGAAGTCGTACGGGGTGCCGTTCAAAGTGGCCGACAAATCCCTGGTCTGGTACGACCGGGAAGCGGTCACGCAGTACCAACTCGGCGATCCGAAATCCTGGACGTTCGAATATTGGATCGACGAGGCGATGGACACACTCGCGAGAACCCCGAGACGGCTGCTCGCACTCGCGGGCGCTGACGGGTGGGTGCTCACGGACCTGTTCGAGAACATTCTGCGGTCGGAGAACCCCGGCGCCTACGACCAATTGGCGTCCGCGGACCGTGGCGAACGAGATTGGGGCATGCCCGGCGTGCCTGAGGCGTTCGAGCACTTCGGCACACTGTGTGGTGACCAGCACTCGTTCCCGGGCGGTGTGGGCGCGAGCTTGACCCGCCAGTTCCCGGACGCCGTGCGTGAGGTGTTCGAACGCCGCAACGCGGTTCTGGTCGTCGCGCCGGACTTCGCGGAATCCATTGTGCGGCGCAGCCTGCGCCGTGCTGGACGCCCCGACAGCGTGGTGGGCATTGCCGAATTCCCCCGGGTCGCCCTCGGCAAGTCTCGACCGCACATCATCGGCGGCGACCTCATCGTGCTGACCCGCGCCGCGAGCCCAGCAGCGCAGACCATGGTGGCGCGGCTGGCGGCACCGCGCGCGCCGCTGCCCTGGATCGAAGAACACGGCGGCTTCCTGGCCGCGAACAAGCTGACGCCGCAGTTGTATTCGGAGTGGTTGAAACCGCGCGCGGAAGCACTCGCAACTCGCGCCGCGTCGGCCGACCCCGCCGAGCGCCTCGCTTTCGAACTGTCCGACCGCATCGGCGTCGTGGGTGGTCGAAACGGGCTGTGGCGCATCCTGACCGAATTCCTGGTCGCGGTCGGCGACGGCGGACCCACTCCCGTGGCGATCGCCACCGACAAAGCCATAGCCGCCCTGAACAAGCTGGAGCGGCAGCGATGAGCGAATCGCGGGAACCAGAGACACTGGAATTGCGGGATGTCCACGGGATCAACCTGAAACTCGCGCCCCGCCGCATGCGCGGACCGCTGGTTCCTGGCCGACCGCCCTGGCAGTGGCCCGCGTGGGCGGCACGCATTCCGGCGATCTTGCTGATCGTGGGGCTGCTGGTCACACCGTTCCTCTGGACCGTCGTGACGGCGGCGGTCAGCAATCCGGCGATGGTCCTCGGGTGCGCCCTGATCGTCGCCGGTGTGGCAGGGCTGGGCGTGGTACTCCGGCGGCAGGCGCCACCGCCCGATGCGCCCGAGCCTGCGCCGCGGCGGACCTGGCGCGACGGGGTGTTCGCCGCCGCGCTGCTCGTGGTGGTGGTGTCGGGTCTGCTGGTCACCGGTTGGGCCCTGCGGGACATCGGCCTCTGGTCGTATCTGCGGACGCTGATCTATGGCGTCGGCGGGGTAGCGCTGGTCCTGTTCTTCGGTCTGGTGCTCGCCTTGCCCACTCGCCGGATGCGGTGGTTGTGGCTCCCGCTGCTGATGGCGTTCGGAGTTTCGACGTTGGTTTCCGGAGTCGCGTTCCGGCTGCTCTTCCAACGGCTCGGCAGCGGGATCGAAAGCCTTTGGGGATACCAGGCTTTGTTCATCTGCATGCTCGGCTCGGCGTTCCTGTGGACCTGGCTCGGATTCGCGGTCGGGGTGTTCCGCGCCGGATTCCGCGCGCTGGAAGCGGACCCGGCGTGTGCGAAATTCCTCGAATGGCCAGGCTGGAGCGAGGCTTTCGGATCCGGTAAGCGGTTGCTGCGTTCGATGTTTCCGGTCCTGGTGGTGGTCGTCCTGGTGGTCGCTGTCGCCGCCGCCCGGGTTTTCGACATCGTGCTGATCGGTGTGCCCGGGTCCATGCAGCACCAGGTGGACACCGCCACCGTGCAATGGTGGCGGCTGGCGACCGAGGCCGAACCCGGTGTCGCCGCCGCGTATTCGCTGCCGCTGGTCGTGCTGGTCGGGTGTGTGGCGTGGTTCTTGCAGATGTACATCGGTGAGCAACACCGCAGTCTGACGGCAGTACCGGAACCGGGGGCCGAGATCGTGCGCGACGAGCCCAAATGGCGGTCGACGATCGCGATCGCGGCGGTGTCGGCGCTGGCGCTAGTTCCCATTATCGCCCTGGTGGCGGCGAGCCTCGGCCTCCCCGGCGAGTTCAGCTTCGCGGCACTGGACCGGGCGATACGTGATGGTGCGCTGTGGCGGTCACTGGCCACCACAGCGGTGGTGGCGACGACGGCGACCATCATGGTGGTGGCGCTTTCAGTACCGATAGCGCACCAGTTGGCCGCGTGGGAGCACACCGAAAATGTCGACACGGCCGGTAATCAGCCCCGTCGACGACTGCACAAGCTGCGACTGCACGCCATGCGCGCCGCAATGGTCGCGGTGGTGGTGCTGGCGGTGCTACCGGTGCAGAGTTATCTCGGCCCGCTCGATCAGTTCCTCGAGAAATATGAGCTCTCCGGTACCCGGGTGCCGCTGATCGTGCTGCACGTGGCCGCCGGATTGCCGATCTCGATTCTGATTCTGCGGGGCGCGCTCCTGGCGAAGAAAGGCAGTCCGCAAGCCGACACGCTGCGCGGACTCGCGAGCCCGGGGCGGATCCGCGAGCGGGTGCGACGTGCGGCGGGGCCCGCACTGGTGGCCGTGGCCGTGCTCGAATTCGTGCAGGTCTGGAACGATTTCGTGGTCGGACTGATGATCAGCGGTGCGGGCGCGAGCCCATGGTCGCTGTTGCTCTGGGGCGAGGCTCGCCAATTCAGCGAGAACATCGGGCAATTGGCGGCCGGTGCGCTGCTGTCGTCGGTGCCGCCGGTCGCGCTGGTGCTGATCACTTGGCGTCGGTGGCTGCTGCCCGGGTTGATCGGCAAGGTCCTGTGATGAGCAGTCCCGAGTCCGGCGGGCGCGACGACGACGGACCGGCCGCGGTCGGTCTGACACGCTCCTCGGTCTGGCGGCGCACGGTGGCGGCGGCCTCGCTGATCGGCACCGGTGTGGTGACCAAGCTGCTCGGCGACATGATGGTCAAATCGCTCACCGAGGATTCCTTCCTGGCCACCGTCGGTCGCGCGCTGTCGGGGCTCTGGCTGGGGCTGGCCGCGGTGGCGGCGGTGTTCGCGCTGTATCGGTGGATCGGCGGCCGACGCGAGCAGCGGCGTGCGGCAAGGGAAGTCGAGTTGCTGGAGCAGCTTGTCCCACCCGGCCCGAATATGGCGACTCTGGCGCCTAGCTGCTCACACGCCGGGCCAGGCCCTGTCCTCAACGGGCTGTCAGCGTCCAACCGCGAGGTCGCCCGTGCCTTGGCGGCGCTGCCTTTCGAGGAGTACGACTCCGCCGCGTTGCTGGCGGTAGTGGCCGGCGTGGCGGAGATCTCGATGAAGACGCCGGGCGAGCGGTATTCGACGGAACCTGCGGCCGCGGGGCGGCTGCTGCGGAAGTTGACCGAGGCCAACGTCGTGCATCTCGGCGGACGTCAGGGATATTGTGTCGACCGGGTGCGGCTGGCGAACGCGGTAGGTCCTCCGGAACCCCCTGGGGTTGTCGAGGATTCGCCCGCTTGGCGGGTCACGATCTCGGTGTTGCTGCACCACTGGTCGGACCTGGCCGGCCTGTGGGCCCTCGGACTGAACCACCAGGAGCTGGCGGCCGGTGCGCGGCGCTGGTTCGAGTACCGGCAGAAGTACCTGTATGCCCTGGTCAAAGAGTCTGTGCGGGCGGAGGACAAGGTGCCACGGGACGCGGTTCCAGCTGTAGCGCGTCTCGTGGACGCGCTGGATGTATGGAACGCCGTACTCGGCCAGCCGAGCTACGTGGCCGCGCCCAACGGCTGGGTGGCCGGAAAGCTCGCCGAGAAGCGCTTGGCGTGGATGCGTGCGGGCAGGCTCAACGAACGGCCGCGGTACCGCAGCCGTTTCACCGTGTCCTCCGGGTGGCGGGCGAGAGAACTGCACAACCAAGCTCTGAACGAGCTGAGGGAAAGTGCGCGGCGTCCGTGGGCTACCGCCCGATTCGATTCGGTGGTGCGAAAATTGACGAGAGTGTGGTGGCGGTTGCCGCGCTCCGATCTGGCCGGTGAGGTGTGCACCGCGATCAACTTGGCGATCACACATATCTTCCAGAGCCGCTTCGACGCGGCCGAGGACCGTCTCGGCTTGGCCGAATCGCTCGCCGAACGCGGCGATCCCGGTGGACTCGCCCACACCTACGAAATCCGGGGCTGCCTGTGCTGGGCGCGCGGTGAACCGGCCCAGGCCTTGAGCTGGTGGATGCGCGCGTTCGAGGCATATCAGCCGTTGTCCGACGACCTCGGTGCGAGCCGTTGCCTCGCGCACATGAGTGAGGTACTGAAAATGGTTCCACAGTATGCGGGCGTGGTCTGGGATGCCGACCGTGACGGCGATCCGACCGAAGAGCGAGTGCGGGCGAAGGTTCAGGCGTGGGAGGACGAAGCGCGCGACCTCCGCCAGGCTGTCGCTGCTTTGGCGGCTGCGGAGCCGTGAGAAGGCCCGTATTGCCTTGTAACACTGGTTATTACGGTTCTGCATCGCCGTAACGGCGCTCTTGTTCCGATCGATGAACAGCACAGTTCGTCGAGACGCTACAAGAAGGAGACGGCATGAAGTCACTGGGTATGGCGGTCGCGGCGATGGCAGCTGTCGTGGGGTTGGTGGGATGTGGGAGTGAGACCGAGACTGCCGGATCGGCGCCGGGTACGGCCAGGGTGACCTCGACCGCGGGGCCTGGTGGCGAAGCGATGACGCCGGAGCGCCCGGCGTCGGCTTCGCCGACTTCGGAGTGGTACCACTCGCCGCAGGTGAGCGCACCGGCTGAACCTGTGACGACGACGTTGCCCACCAGGGACGACGCGACAGTCGACGCGCGGGACTATCAGATCGGGGACAAGTTCCACTTCCAGTCGCCGAGCGGAAACATCAAGTGCGGTTTCATCAATGACAGCACCTTCGGCACCGGCTGTCAGTTGAAGGATGCGAAGGTGATCCCGGCGGAGTTGCGGCCCGGCTGCGACAACAGTTCCACCCGCAAGGTGGCGGCGTATGTGACGGGCAGCACCGCCAAGTTCATCTGCCTGAATCAGGGTGTGTTCGTGGGTATTTCGCCGAACCCCGGCGGCAACGGCGGGCTCCAGGAGGGCGGCGGCAAGGTCCTGAACTACGGCGAGACCATCATCGTGAAGGGGACGGCCTGCACCTCGTTGCCGACCGGCGTTCGCTGTGATCAGGGCGGGCACGGCTTCTTCATCGCCGGTGACCAGCAGTCCCTGTTCTGATTCGCTGGTAGCAGGCTGGATCACCATGCGGTGGTGCCGGATTGTCGCCGGCTTTCCCGCACCGCCGCATGGTGATCATTCAATCAGCTGGTTCGCAGTGCTCGAGCGGCCCAACGCTCCAGTAGTTCGATCGAAAATGGCTGGGTCATACGGCGATTGACGCCCGGCGCGATGCGCAGCAGGAAATAGCCCAGCCAGGCCTCGGGCCGCACCGGCACGACGGCGAGGTCGTAGCGAACCGCTCGCTGCACAGCCCGGGCCACCTGGTCCGGGCTCAATGGATCGAACGGCAATTGCGCGGCGGCAGCCTGGATGCGGCGGGTGAATTCTTTGCCTCGGGCTACCAGCTCCGCATCAACGCCCACCAGGTCGGCGTGCTCACCGATATTGGTGTTGATCAGCCCGGGGCAGATCGCGCTCACCCCAATGCCTTTCGGCCCGAACTCCAACCGCAGGCATTCGGTGAGCATCTTCACCCCGGCCTTGGACACCGAGTAGGCCGACATCACCGGCGTCGGGGTGAACGCGGCCGCGGAGGCGATATTGACGATGTGGCCGCGCTTTCCGGCCTCGATCATCTGCCGGCCGAAGGCCCGGCAACCGTGCACGACACCGAAAAGGTTGACTGCCAGCTGCTTTTCCCAATCGGCGGGTGTCAGGTCGACGAACGCGCCCGACACCGCCATGCCCGCATTATTGACCAGGACGTCCGGAACCCCGTGCGCGGCACGGACTTCACGAGCGAAGCTCTCCCAGGCATCGGCGTCGGTGACATCCAATCGGGCGGCCGAGGCGCGGCCGTGCCGATCCTGGATCAGCTCCACGGTTTCCTTGGCCGCCGGCAGGTCGATATCGGAAACGATCACGTGCGCACCGGCATCGGCGAATCGCAGGGCGGTGGCCCGGCCGATGCCGCTGCCCGCACCCGTGACCACCACCAGGTCGGGGTGAATGTTGTTGAGTTTCATCCGAATCCCTAACGAAGATGGTCGACGAGCTGGCCGTCGTCGCCGAACAGTTCGCGCTGCCACTGCTCCAGCAGCTCGGTGGTGTCGTAGTCGTCGGGGTGGAATCCGGGCCGCAGATAGCGGGCGAGTTCGCGGCCGATGCCCTGGAAGATGGGGCCGGTGAACAGGATTCGCGCCTGCCGGGCTACCAGGATCGGATGCCGGCGAGCGTAGTTGTCGAGTGCGATCGCCGCGGTGAGGCCGCCCGCGGTGATCGGCACCGTCAACGCGAGCAGGCCCACCATGGTGACGATGCGCATGGCCTCGCCGCCACCGACCGCGCGGTAGACGTCGAAGGCCACCGACTTGTGCTCGACCTCCTCCAAGGCGTGCCAGTTCAATAGGTTTCGCACCTCGGCGTCGCCGGCGAGGGCCTGGATCTCGGGCTTGTCCAGAACCCGCACCGCGAGCACGGTGGTGTAGTGCTCGGCCGCGGCGGTCGCGGCCAGGTGCAGGCTCGCGGGCACCAGCTGTTCCAGCTGTTTCGCCCGATCCTGGACGCCGGCGGAGTCGATCCAGGCGATGGGATAGCCCAGGGCCACGAGTTTCGCGTTGAGCTTGCGGTGCTCGCGTCCGTGCGTCGCCTCCTGGGCGGTGAAACCGGTGGCGCGCCGCTTCAGCTCCGGATCGGTGATCTTGCCCGCGACCCGGACCACCGATCGGATGAACGATTCCTCGCCGGGCGGGAAGCCGGCCGACAGACCGGCGATGAAATGGCTGAACACCATGTCTCCGCCCGCGAAGTACTTCGACATCGGTTGTGGTTCACCGAAAGTGAACCGTATTCGCCTGGCCTTCGGATAAACGGCGGCGCGGTCTTTGAGACGCATGCTCGGGTTGCTCATGAGACACCTCGTTGTATCGGAACCCGTGGTACTGGGTATCTCCACGATAGCGTCTCAGACAGTCGCTGGATAGTCTCGAAATCTGCCTTCAAGATCACGAATTCGCTTGTGCCTCTTCCGAACACGATGCGCAACCTTGGGTTCGCAGGCATGCTGGAAGGTGGCGGCAACGGGTGGGCAGGATGGTGGTCGAAGTGGACGACGCTGCGATGGACGCGTACTCGCGCACCGTGATCGAGGTCGCGGGCTCGGTGACACCGCATGTGGCCAGCGTGCGGACGCGGCGGGGAAGCGGATCGGCGGTGGTGTTCACCGACGACGGATTCCTGCTGACGAACGCGCACGTCGTCGGTTCCTCGACCGGCGGCGAGGTGGTCTTCGCCGACGGCGTCGAATCGCGGTTCGACGTGGTCGGTATCGACCCGCTGTCCGATCTCGCGGTGCTGCGCGCCCGCGGTGGCGCACCCGGCGCGGTGCGGCTCGGCGACGCGGACAAGCTCGTGGTCGGGCAACTGGTTGTCGCGGTGGGCAATCCGCTGGGGTTGGCGGGTTCGGTCACCGCGGGCGTGGTCAGCGCGCTGGGCCGGGCGGTACCGGTCGCCTCCCGCCGCGCGGGCCGCGTCATCGAGGACGTCATCCAGACCGACGCCGCCCTCAACCCGGGCAATTCCGGTGGGGCGCTGGCCAATTCGGCCGGACAAGTGGTCGGCATCAACACCGCCGTCGCCGGTATCGGTGTCGGCCTCGCGATTCCGATCAACGTCACCACCCGCCGCATCATCGGCACCCTGCACAGCGAGGGCCGGGTACGCCGCGCCTACCTGGGCCTGGTCGGCATCCCCGCGCCGCTCCCGGCCACCGTCGCCTCCCGCACCGGCCAGCGTGCGGGCGTGCGCATCATGGAGGTCGTCCGCGGCGGCCCGGCCGAACAGGCGGGCCTGCGCCGCGGCGACCTGGTCCTCAGCGTCGCCCGCTCGGAAGTCCGTGATGCCCAGGGCATTCAACGCCAACTCTTCGGCGACGCCATCGGCAAATCGATGCCGGTGACGGTGCTCCGCAACGGCGCGATGGTCGACGTGTTCGCGATCCCGATCGAACTGGCCGTGGACTGAACGGAACCCGATGTTGCGGAGCCGTTCCCGGTCGATTCGGACTCAGCGCGGGCTGACCTGGGCCGTGTCGGTCGCCGAGGTCGGCGTCGGCTGCCAGCGGGCGTCGACGATCAGGCCGGCGATGCCGATCGCGAAACAGGTTGCGGTGATGGCGTACATCGCGGGGTGCGTTCCGCCGGTGAGGGAGTCGGCCAGGATTACGGTGGCGATGGTGCCGGGTGCGGAACCCAGGACCGACGCGATCAGGTAGGGCCAGAAGCGGATCGCGGACAATCCGCAGCAGTAGTTGACGATGGAGAACGGGGCGATCGCGATCATTCGCAGGGAGCCGACGGCGAGCCAGCCGCGGCGGGCCAAGCGCTCGTTGATGTTGCGGACGGCGGGATGGGTGAGGCGGGCGGCGACTCGGTCACGGTCGAGCGCGCGCACCAGAAGTAGCGCCATTGCCGCCGCCGCGGTGGTGGCGACCAAGGCGACCGCGAGGCCGAGCCCGGCGCCGAAGAGCACGCCGCAACTGACGGTGAATACCGATCGGGGGAGCGGAGCCACCGTCGCGAAGGCGTAGATGGCGCAGAACAGCAGCGGGAACCATGGACCGAACGAACCCGCCCACTGCTGGATCTGTACCGGAGTGGGTAGCGGCACCAGCGATCCGGCCACGAACACCGCGGCGATTACAGCGAGTAGAACGATGGTGCGCGGGTTGCGGAGCAGCCGGAACGCGATCTCGCGCCACGTCGGCGCAGTGCCTGCGCGGACCGGGGCGTCAACCCGCTCGACCTCCTCGGTCAGCTCCTTCACCGGCGCCAGGTTACCGGGTGGTAGTGGCGGCCACGGTCAATGGCGGTGCGAGCTACAGCTAGCATCAGGAGTGACGGGACGAATGCTCGTTAACCAAAGTGCTCGCTGAGCTGGGCGAATGTGGCGGTATCGGGTGCGCACTGCGGGTGCGCTCGTGGTCGAGTGGAAGAGGGATGGCAGCTATGCCGAATGCAGATCCGGTGCCGGAATATGCCGCGTGGCGTAAGGGTGTGGCGGGGGTGCTGGCGAAGGCCCGCAGGGTCGAGATCGCTGATTTGCCGGATGAGCCGGAAAAGCTGCTCGAAGAGACCACCTATGACGGGCTGACGATCGCCCCCCTGTACACCCGCCGGGACGAGCTGCCCGAGCAGCCGCTGCCGGGTGCGTTCCCGTTCGTGCGTGGCGGCACTGCCACCCGCGACGTGCACCGGGGCTGGTACGTCAGTGCGTTTGTGGCCGGTGACGGGGCCGCGGCGAACCGGGAGATCCTCGCGGGCCTGGAGAACGGTCTCAGCGCGGTCTGGCTGGGCGCCGGCGAGCGCGGTGTGCCGGTGGCCGAGTTGCCGACGGCCTTGTCCGGCTTGCTGTTCGAGCTCGCGCCGTTGACCTTGGCCGCCGGTGGTGCGGTATCCGCCGCCGCGGCAGAGGTTTTCGCGGTGCTCGACGGATACGAGACCGCGGATGTTTCGGCGATCCAGGTGGCGCTCGGCGCTGCCCCGCTGACCAGCCGCTTCGCCGGAACCGATGACGTCGAGTTGACCGAAGCCGTGCAGCTGGCCGGTCAGGCGATCGCGCGACCGGAGACGGTGCGGGCAATCACCGTGGACGGCACCGTCTTCCATGACGCGGGCGCAGCCGAGGCGCAGGAGCTGGGCGCGGCGGTCGCCGCCGGTCTGGAGTACCTGCGCAAGCTCACCGCCGCCGGCTACGGCACCGCGGCCGCGCTGGGCCAGCTGGAGTTCCGTTTCGCCGCGACCGACGACCAGTTCGCCACCATCGCGAAGTTCCGTGCCGGCCGCCAACTCTGGGCTCGCGTCGCCGAGGTGTGCGGTCTGCCGACCTTCGGTGGCGCGCCGCAGCACGCGGTGACCTCGGCCGCCATGATGAGCCAGCGCGACCCCTGGGTGAACCTGCTGCGCACCACGCTCGCCGCGTTCGGCGCGGGCGTCGGCGGCGCCGACACCGTCACCGTGCTGCCGTTCGACTCCGCGCTCCCCCCGGGCGAGCTCGGTGTCTCGAAGTCGTTCTCCGACCGCATGGCTCGCAACACCCAGCTGCTGCTGCTCGAGGAATCCCATCTCGGATTCGTGCAGGACCCGGGTGCGGGCTCCTGGCACGTGGAGAGCCTCACCGCCGACCTCGCCGCCAAGGCCTGGGAATTCATGCAGGAACTGGAGACCGCGGGCGGCTACCTGGCCGCGCTGGACTCCGGTCTGCTCGCCGAGCGCATCGCCGCGACCAAGGCCGCACGCGATTCCGATGTGGCGCACCGCAAGACGGCCGTCACCGGCGTCAACGAGTTTCCGAACCTGGCCGAGAAGCCGCTTTCGGAGGCGGCACGGGAGCCGGGCCGAGTGGCCCGTTACGGGGCCGCGTTCGAGGAGCTGCGCAACCGCTCGGATGCCTACCTGGCCGAGCACGGCACGCGTCCGAAGGCGCTGCTGGTGCCCCTGGGTAGCGTCGCCGAACACAATGTGCGGGTCACGTTCATCGCGAACCTGCTCGCTTCGGGCGGTATCGAATCGATCAATCCCGGCCCGCTGACCGTCGAGGGAATCGCCACGGCCGCAAAGGAATCCGGTGCATCGATCGCGGTGCTGTGCGGTGCGGACAAACGCTACGGCGAAGAAGCCGGTGCGGCGGCGACACAGCTGCGCGCCGCCGGTGTGGACACCGTACTGCTGGCCGGTGCGGCGAAAGCCGTTGCCGCGCTGAGCGATGCCGAGCGTCCCGACGGATACCTGGCCGCGAAGATCGATGCGGTCGCGGCACTATCCGGCCTGCTGGAGAAGGTAGGAGCCTGATGACAATGTCGGAAATCAAGCATGTGATCGGCAATTTCGCCGAGGTGCCGTTGCACGAGCACGCACCCGAGGCCGCCGCGGTGGATGCCGCGCAGGTCGAGGCGTACATCGCGGGCGCCGCCGAGGCGAACCACTACACGCCGAGCCAGCTGTCCTGGCCGACCCCCGAGGGCATCGACGTGCCGCCGGTGTTCACCAAGGCCGACCGGGATGCCGTTGCGGCCGAGGGCTATCCGCTCGACAGCGTGCCCGGTATCGCCCCGTTCCTGCGCGGCCCGTACCCGACGATGTACGTCAACCAGCCGTGGACCATCCGCCAGTACGCGGGCTTTTCCACCGCCGCCGACTCCAATGCCTTCTACCGCCGCAACCTGCAGGCCGGACAGAAGGGTCTCTCGGTCGCCTTCGACCTGGCCACGCACCGTGGCTACGACTCCGACCACCCGCGCGTGCAGGGTGACGTCGGTATGGCCGGTGTCGCGATCGACTCCATCCTGGACATGCGCCAGCTCTTCGATCACATTCCGCTGGACCAGGTTTCGGTGTCGATGACGATGAACGGCGCGGTGCTGCCGATTCTCGCGCTCTACGTCGTGGCCGCCGAGGAACAGGGCGTCGGACCCGAGCAGCTGGCCGGAACCATTCAGAACGACATTCTGAAAGAGTTCATGGTCCGCAACACCTACATCTATCCGCCGAAGCCGTCGATGCGGATCATCTCCGACATCTTCGCCTACACCAGCGCGAAGATGCCGAAGTTCAACTCCATCTCGATCTCCGGCTACCACATCCAGGAAGCCGGTGCGACAGCCGATCTGGAGCTGGCTTACACCCTCGCCGACGGTGTCGAGTACCTGCGCGCCGGGATCGACGCGGGCATGGAGGTCGACAAGTTCGCGCCGCGGCTGTCGTTCTTCTGGGCGATCGGCATGAACTTCTTCATGGAGGTCGCGAAACTCCGGGCGGGACGGCTGCTCTGGAGCGAGCTGGTCGCGAAGTTCGAGCCGAAGAACGCGAAATCGCTGTCGCTGCGCACTCATTCGCAGACCTCGGGCTGGTCGCTGACCGCCCAGGACGCCTACAACAACGTGGCGCGCACCTGCATCGAGGCGATGGCCGCGACCCAGGGGCACACCCAGTCGCTGCACACCAACGCCCTGGACGAGGCCCTCGCGCTGCCGACAGACTTCTCCGCGCGTATCGCCCGCAACACCCAGCTGCTGATCCAGCAGGAGTCCAACACCACGCGGCCGATCGACCCGTGGGGCGGTTCCTACTACGTGGAATGGCTGACCCATCAGCTGGCCAACCGGGCTCGTGCGCACATCGCCGAGGTCGAGGCGCACGGCGGTATGGCCCAGGCCATCGGCGAGGGCATTCCGAAGCTGCGCATCGAAGAGGCCGCCGCCCGGACCCAGGCCCGCATCGACACCGGGCAGCAGCCGGTGATCGGCGTCAACAAGTACCAGGTGGAGGAGGACCAGCAGGTCGAGGTCCTCAAGGTCGAGAACTCGCGGGTGCGGGCCGAGCAGATCGAGAAGCTGCAAAGGCTGCGCGCCGAGCGCGATTCCGAAGCCTGTGAGCGGGCGCTCAGCGAATTGACCCGGGCCGCAGCCGCTTCGGAAGGCGGCATGGAGAACAACCTGCTCGCCCTGGCCATCAACGCCGCCCGCGCCAAGGCCACCGTCGGCGAGATTTCCGACGCGCTGGAGAAGGTGTACGGCCGGCACCAGGCCGAGATCCGTACGCTTTCCGGTGTGTACCGCGACGAAGCCGGGAAGGTCACCAACATCACCAAGGCCATCGAACTGGTCGAGGAGTTCGCCGAAGCCGAGGGTCGCCGGCCGCGCATCCTGGTCGCCAAAATGGGCCAGGACGGGCACGACCGCGGCCAGAAGGTGATCGCCACCGCCTTCGCCGACCTCGGCATGGACGTCGATGTGGGCCCGCTGTTCCAGACCCCCGAAGAGGTGGCGCAGCAGGCGGCGGACAACGACGTGCACATCGTCGGTGTTTCGTCGCTGGCCGCAGGCCATCTCACGCTGGTGCCCGCCCTGCGGCAGGCGCTGGCCGAGGCCGGGCGGCCCGACATCATGGTCATCGTCGGCGGCGTGATCCCGCCCGATGACTTCGCCGAGCTCTACGAGGCTGGTGCGGCGGCGATCTTCCCGCCCGGCACCGTGATTGCCGACGCGGCGATCGACCTGCTGAAGAAGCTGGGCGCGTCGCTGGGGCACGAGATCGGTGGCGACGGCGCGTAATGAACAAGCGCGTCATTGATGTAGACGCACTGGCCGAGGCGGTCCGCAATAACGAGCGGGCCGCCTTGGCGCGTGCCATCACCCTGGTCGAGTCGACGCGAGCCGATCACCGGCAGCAGGCGCAGCAACTGCTGCTGAAGCTGACGCCGGAGGTGGCCAGCTCCGAGGCCGCCGTGGTGTCGAATCGTGTTGGTATCACCGGTGTTCCGGGTGTCGGCAAGTCGACCTTCATCGACGCGCTCGGCATGAACCTGATCGGGAAGGGGCATCGGGTCGCCGTCCTTGCGGTCGATCCGTCCTCCACCCGCACCGGCGGTTCCATCCTCGGCGACAAGACCCGGATGGCGCGACTCTCGGTGGAGCGCAACGCCTATATCCGGCCCTCGCCGACCGCGGGCACCCTCGGCGGTGTCGCCAAAGCGACCCGCGAGACCATCGTGCTGCTCGAAGCGGCAGGCTACGACGTGATCCTGGTGGAGACCGTCGGCGTCGGCCAATCCGAGGTCACGGTCGCGAACATGGTCGACGTGTTCTGCTTCCTGACCCTGGCCCGCACCGGAGATCAGTTGCAGGGCATCAAGAAAGGTGTGCTGGAACTCGCCGACCTGGTCGCGGTCAACAAGGCCGACGGCAAGCACGAGATGGAAGCGAAATCCGCCGCGCGTGAACTGGCCGGCGCGCTGCGCCTGATCCATCCGCACGACGCCCTGTGGCGCCCACCGGTTCTGACTATGAGTGGCCTGGAAGGCGTTGGCCTGGACAAGTTCTGGGACACCGTCCTGGATCATCGCCGCGTCCTCACCGACGCCGGCGAGTTCGACGAGAAGCGCCGCCGTCAGCAGGTCGGCTGGACTTGGGCCATGGTGCACGACCAGCTGCTGCGCCGCCTCGCGGACAACCCGAACGTGAAAGCCATTCGCGCACAGGTGGAAAAGCAGGTCCGCGAGGGCACGCTGACCGCCGCGCTGGCCGCCGAGCAGCTGCTCGACGCGTTCGACAGCTAAATGACTGGATTCGCGCGGCGATAGCGGCCTAAAGTTCTCCGAGACGGGCCGAAGTCGATCGGTTATCGCCAAGCAGGAGGTCGCGGGTTCGAATCCCGTCGGGTGCGCATTGCTCCTGTGGCCTAACCAGGTAGGGCACCTGCAATTTTCCGGTCGGCACCACCATGACCGTCTGTGGGCCAGGGGATCGTCGAGATCCCCTGGCACACAACTCAGTTCCCGTACTGCTTGGTGTCCGGGCGTTCGATGAGCACGACGTGCGCCGGGGTGTCGGCGACCGGGCGGTGGCGCAGGCCCCTCGGAACGACGAAGAGTTCGCCGGCGGTGAGTACGACCGGATCCCGGTCCTCCAGGTCGAGGCGGAAGGTGCCGTCCCAGCAGAGGAACAGTTCGTCCTCGTCGTGGTGATGCCAAGGGAATTCGCCTTCCAGGCGGGCTACCCGGACGACGGTGTCGTTGACGAGTCCTAGGTCGTGCTGCTGGAACGGGCCGGGCAGCCCGGCGATGGCTTCGGTGATGGAAACGGCGGTGTTTTGGCTCATGGGAGCAATCTTCTGACCGGCTGGTTCGTGATCACAGAGCCAATCGGGCAGAATTGGTTTGGATATGGAGCCAATTGACGTGGCGGAGCGATTGGGCCGCTGGTCGTCGGGTCGCGGACCGCTGTATGTGCTGCTCGCTGCCCGCCTTCGGCAGCTGATCGACGATGCCGAACTGCCGCCGGGGACGCCGCTGCCGCCGGATCGGCAGTTCGCCAGCAGCCTGGCTGTGGGCCGCAGCACCGTGGTCGCGGCCTACGATCTGCTGGAAGCCGAGGGTCGGATCGTGCGGCGGCAGGGGAGTGGCACTCGGGTCGCGGGGTCGGCCGAGTCGGCGGTGCCCGACACCACGGGCGCGCCGATGTTCCTGCACCTGATAGAGCCTCGGCCCGAAGTGATTTCGCTGGCCTGTGCGGCACCGGACGCGCCACCGCCGGAGATCGCCGAAGCCTATGCGCGGATCGTGCCGGAATTGGCCACGATGACAGGTGAAATCGGTTACCACCCAGCCGGTTACCTTCCGCTGCGGACCGCGATCGCCGATCGCTACACCCGGCTCGGAGCTCCGACTCTGCCGGAACAGATCCTCGTCACCAACGGCGGCCAGCAGGCCCTGACTCTGCTCGCTCGTGCCCACCTGCGGCCCGGCGACCGCGTCCTCCTCGAAACCCCCACCTACCCAGGTGCTTTGGAAGCATTCCAGGAGGCATCGGCGGTCCTGCATCCACTGCCGCTCGGCCTGGCCGGTTTCGAGGCGGCCGCACGCGCGCACCACCCGAAACTCGCCTACGTCACTCCGACCTTCCAAAATCCCACCGGCGCAGTTCTTTCCGCTCTCGTTCGCCGCCGGCTCGCGGAGGCGGCCGAATTCGCCGCCGTACCCCTCATCGTCGACGAAGTCCTCGCCGACCTAGCCTTCCCCGGCGAACCGACCCCACCGCCGGTCGCCGCCGACGTCGACTCCGTCATCACGATCAGCTCCCTCAGCAAGAACCTCTGGGGCGGCCTCCGAGTCGGCTGGATTCGCGCCACCCCCGCTCTGATCGCCCGCTTGGCCCGCCTGCGCGCCGTCGGTGACCTCGGTGGAAACCTCCCCGCCCAAATGGCCGCCACCCACCTCGTCGCCGACCTCGACACCCTGTGCCGCACCCACGCCGTCCACCGAAAAACCGCCCACGACACGCTATTAGCGGCCCTGTCCACCCACCTCCCCGACTGGCTTCCCACCCCGGTCCGCGGCGGCCAATCCCTCTGGTTCCGCCTACCCCACGGCGACGGCAACTCCTTCGCCCAAACCGCCCTCCGCCACAACATCGCCATCCTCGCCGGCAACGGCCTCGACATCACCGGCGCCAGCAACGACCACATCCGGCTCCACTTCCGCCACCCACCCGAGGTCCTGCACGAGTCCGTCACTCGCCTGGCTGCCGCCTGGCACGCCTACCATCCACCGGCCCGCAAAACGGCACCCCCACCAGCCTTCGCCATCTAAGGAGTTCCCCGCCCGACTATCCGGATCGTCAACGGAGGGTGCTGAGCCCGCTGGGAGGTCTTGTTCACGGTGTCGCGCGCAGCTGAGTGGTCAATGCGGTGGCGAGGGCGGTGGCGGTGTCGGCGTGTAAAGCGCTGGGGTGGAATAGGAGTCGGTACCAGAGGACGCCGAAGGCCTGTTCGACGGCTAGGTCGATGGGGGCGGTCGGGGGGATTTCGCCGCGGGTTCGGGCGCGTTCGATGAGGTTGGTGAGGGCGGTGCGGCGTTGGGTGAGGAAGTTGTCGAGTGCTTCGGACAGGCTCGGGTCGTCCTGGGCGGCGATGGCGGCGGTGATCAAGGCGCGGCGGTTGCGTTCGATTCCGGCGGCTTCGAAGGTGGCTCGGAGGAAGTGGTCCAGGTCGGCGTGCAGGGTGCCGGTGTCGGGGATCGTGACGGCGTGTTCGGCGCTGTGTACCAGGGCGTCGAGGAGGACGGCGTCTTTGGAGGGCCACCAGCGGTAGATGGTTTGGCGGCCGACGCCGGCGTGGGCGGCGAGGCGGTCGATGGTGACGCCAGCCGTGCCGTGTTCGGCGAGGAGTTCTGTTGCGGCGCTGAGGATTGCGGCGCGGGCCTGCTCGTTGCGGCGGGAACCTGTGTGGGTGCGGCGGGGCGTCGACATCGGTCCAGGATAGCTTGACGAGACTGACAGTCTCGACAACACTCGGTGTATGGCTACAGCAACGAAATCCTGGCGGCTTCGCTTCGATCACTTCTTCCACCGCAGGCTCGCGAACCCGATCGCCAGCCGCGTGCCGGGGCAGATCCTCTTGGAGACCCTCGGCCGCAAGTCCGGTCAACTGCGGCAGACACCGGTCGGGGGAAAGATCGACGGCAAGCACTTCTGGATGGTGTCGGACCACGGCGACCAATCCGATTACGTGCGAAACATCAAGGCGAACCCTTCGGTGCGCGTTCGTGTCGGCGGCATATGGCACAACGGCGTCGCCCACCCGATGCCCGAAGACGATGCGCTGGCCCGCCTGAAGACGTTGCCGCGCATGAACAGTGCTGTCGTGCGCGCGCTCGGCACCAACCTGCTCACCGTCCGGATCGACCTCACCAACTGAAGTCTGTGCGCACGCTGAGAGACGGTCGGCCGGTGCTCGGGCCGGTCGGCAGCGCCGATTAGGGTGGCTGAGCGAATGCTTCAGCGAGCGAAAGTGATGGTGCGTGACGGTGAACGCCTACCCGGGTGCGGGGACTCCTCCGCAGCGCAATGACCGCAAGATCCTCATTCAGGTGCTGGTGGCGGTCGCGCTGGTGGCGGTGATCGCGGTGGTCGGCGTGGTGCTGGTGCTGCGCAAGACCGCGAACGCCGACGATGCGGTGACGAGACAGCCGCTGCCCGCTACGCCGCAGAATGTGGCGGCCGACGGGTCCGTGCGGGTCGGGGCAGCGGACGCCAAAGTGGTTGTGCGGCTGGTCGCGGATCTGCAATGCCCGGCGTGCCAGACGTTCGAGAAGTACAACGGCGCGGTGCTCGAAGATGTTGTGGCCAAGGGGGAGGCGGCCGTCGAGTACAGCATCATCACCTTCCTGGACCGGGCTTCGACCGACAAATACTCCTCGCGTGCGGGCAACGCCTCCTACTGCGTCGCCAACACCGGCACCGGGAACTATCAGAAGTGGCTGACCGCCATGTTCGAACAGCAGCCGCACGAGGGTGGCGCGGGCCTGTCCGACAGCAAGCTCATCGACATCGCCGAGAGCGCCGGATACACGGATTCGTCTGTGGCGCAGTGCATCACCGAACGCACCTACGACGGCTACCTGCGGCAGAAGACCGAGGAGGTCTTCGCCACGGGCGTGAACTCCACCCCGACCGTCCTCATCAACGGCACCCAGGTCCCCAACCGTCAACTCGGCACCGAGAACGGACTCGCTGCGGCCATCGCCGCCGCCCGCTGACCCCGCCGCCCCTCCCGCCGCACCGGATTCGGCCGAAATTACCGGCCGATGGAACCTGTGCGCCCGCCCGTGCGTCTCTATGATCAAGCGGAACCAGCGGAAGGGGCGTGACGGTGGCGATAGAAAGCCCGTTCGGGGCATACATCGAGGACGCGAAGTCGGGGGCGTTGGCGGTGCGCATGGAACCGCAGGTGTTCCTCGACATCGACAAGGCGTGTCAGGACCTGATCATCGAACTGTCGACGGTCCAGAACGACGCCCGCGCCCTGGGGGAACAGGCGTCGTGGGGCCTCGGGGAAGACAATCCGCGGCTGTGGTCGGCAATCGAGCTGGTGAAGTTGTTCCGGGAGAAGGCATTCGGTGGTCCGAACAACGCCTACGACACCCTCGCGGACTACATCGCCGTCGCCGGCGAGATCCAATCGCTGTTCAAGACCATCCAGGAAACCTACGAGCGCACCGATGAAGACTTCGCCCGCCGCCTCCGTGAGCTGCGCGTATGAATATCACTTCGGCGCGAATCGCCTGCGCCACAGCCACGGTCGCGCTGCTCGTATCGTGCGGTAACGACACTCCCGGCAAGCCGACTACCACCTCCCAAGCGTCGGCCTCCAGCGCCGCGTCCGCCACGGCGACCAGTACATCCACTTCCGCTGCGGCATTCGACCCGTGCACCGCTTTGACCACACAGCTCTTGTCGCAGCACCAGTGGAACGCGCGCCCGCCTGCGCAGCGGCAGGACCAGGTCGGCGGGTTCACCTGGAAGGGCTGCCTCTACGTCGCGCAGACCACCTACACATTCCGCGTGCAGACCAGCAACGCGACCCTCGCCCAGGTCCGCGAAAAGTTCCCCTCAGCAGCCGATCTCACTATCGGCGGCCGGAAAGCCTTGCGCTACGAGGCGCGTCCGGACGTCCCGGGCGGCTGCACGCTCAACATCGAGATGAAGTCCGGATCGCTGTCGATCCTTGTCGACGACCCGCGGGGTGTGCACCCGCGCAAGCTCAGCCCCTGCGACAACGCCAAGGAGATCGCCGAGGCGGTGGCGCCGCTGCTTCCCGCCGGAAGCTGAGCACCACCCTCCTTGCGCGGTCATCCTCGAGGCCTTGGTCATCTGCTGCGGCATCGCGTGCGCGCGGACTGCCGCCCGCGCACGCGATGCAGCGTTCCCGATCATCCGGGCCACGTGTCATTCCGGAGCAGAAGGGCACGGGGCGGCAGGTGATCAGGCTGCCGCGACCGTGAACCGCGTTCGGCGGTGGGCGGGCTGCTCGGCTTCGTCGAGAAGTGCGACTGCGAAGTCCTCCATGGAGATGGTGGAGACACCCTCGTCGTCGGTGAGGAGTTCGTCGCGGCCGAGGCGGTAGTCGCCGGTGCGGTGGCCGGGGATGAGTTCGGCGGGCGGGCTCAGGTAGGTCCAGTCGGTGTGGGTGGCGGCTCGGACCAGGTCGAGCTGTTCGGAGCAGGCCTGCGCGATGCCGCGCAGTTGAGCTGGGAAGCCGGGGGTTTCGTGGAGGGTGACGCCGCCCGGCACGGTGAGGGTGGCGGCGCCGCCGACGACCAGTAGGCGGACGTCGGAGCCGGCCAGGCCTTGCAGCATCGCCGCGGTCACGCCCACCAGATCGGATTCGGAGCCGGCCGGGGGACGGGTCGCGGTGATGACGAGATCTTGTCCGGTGCTGAGCCTTTCGATGTCGGCGGGCACCGATGCGTCGCCGACGGCGAGTTGTGCGCCGGTGGGTACGGCACCCGCGCGGGCAAGGTCCCGGACCACGGCGGTGACCTCGTGTCCGCGGGTCAGGGCCTCGGCCACGACCCGGCTGCCGACCTCGCCTGCTGCTCCGAACACTGTGATGCGCATGATCTTTCCTCTCCAAGCTTGGTTACTTAGCTCTAAGGAACATAGTTTAGGGCTAAGAAAAGTCCCGCTATGAGATAGCTCACCGCTGAGGTATTCGCTAGGCTGCGAGCGTGACCGATCACGTCGACCGGGTGCTCGCCCAATGGCAGACCCAACGCCCGGACCTGGATGTCTCGCCGATGGCGGTGCTGGGCCGACTGAGCAGACTCGGCCAGTTCACCGGCGCCGAGCTGCGCAAAAACTTTGCCGCGCACGGCCTCGACGCCGCATCCTTCGACGTCCTCGCCACCCTGCGCCGCAGCGACCCACCGCACTGCCTCACCCCGACCGAGCTCATGCGCTCGGCAATGGTCACCTCCGGTGCGATCACCCAGCGCTTGGATCGCCTGGAGGAACGCGGGCTCGTCACCCGGGCGCGCAGCGAATCCGATGGCCGCGGAATCCAGGTCACCCTCACCGATGAGGGGCGTGCACTCGTCGACGAGGCGTTGCCTGATCACGTGGCCACCGAGGAACGCCTCCTCGCCCCGCTGAGCCCAGCACAACGTGCCCGCCTGGCCGCCACGCTGCGCACCTTGCTCGAATCCCTCGGTGACACAGTCTGAACCTGCTGATCACGCGCCGCGCTCCGTCTAGCGCGGTCAGAGAAGCTGTCGCGCACCTACTCGCGATCTCGCCTACGTTGCAGCGGGCGCGACATCCCCACGCCGTTCGGCGCGTTCGGCATGTTCTCGCTCGCGCTCGACGAGTTCGCTGCCTCCGTCGGCCGAATCCGTTCGCTGGTCACCGCCGTCAGCAGTGGTAGCGGGTCGTCATGCCGCCGGGCGATAGCGCTCGGCACGCGTGCCAGCGCCAACCACTCGCAGCGCCGTGCGCAATCCCCAGTGGTTGAGGCGGTGGGGTACGACGCGGGTGCCGTGGGTCAGGGCGGTGGCCATGGCCGTGAAGCTGGCGTTGTCGGCCAGCGTCCATGGGATGCCGAAGCGGTCGCGTACTACCTCAGGTAGGCAGCCGAAGGTGATCACTCGCAGGGGCGGGGACAGGACGTATCCGGCGGCGCGTCCGAGGCGGTCCGGGGCCAGCGGCACCATGTTGACGGTTCCGCCGTGCTGGGCGATGTGCAGAGCGCGCGCCGCCGAAGGGGTCAGCTCTAATTCCTCGGCGCAAATCCGGCGGAACTTCGCTTGGAACGCAACGTAATTCGGCGGCACCGGTCGGGTGCTCACCCCGTAGCGCTCGTACCATTCGACGGTTTCGCCGTAAAGCCGTTCCTGCTCGGCGGGCGTCAGCGTTTCCGGGTGGAAGAACTGCACGGAGCGGAAGATCTCCCAGGTGAAGGTGGCGTGCGCCCACCAGAAGGTCTCCGGTTGCAGCGCGTGATATCGGCGTCCGCGGGTGTCGACACCGCCGATGCCGCGGTGGAGGTCCCGGATGTCGCGGGCGCGGGCGTCGCCGTCGGGCGCGAGGATCGTCGCCCAGATTTGCGGCACCGAGCGGGTGATCCGCTCGAACGGTTCGTTGAAGAAGTCCGAATGTTCCTCGACCCCGGCGCCCAACGACGGGTACATCAGCTGCATCACCCCGGCGGATGCGCCTGGAATCAGCGAACGTACATCGGCGGCATACCGCCGCAGCAGGGAATCGGAGTTCATCGCCGAGGCCTTTCGTGAACCACATTGTTCCCCTTCAAGGTAAGCCGACTGAGACAGTGAAACAACAGCTGTCTCGGACTTGTTGGCGACTCGTTAGCCGGTCGCGCTTCGCCCTGAGCAGAACAGCGGCCGTCGCGACGCCCGGCGAACTACCGTGTGCCGCAACGGAAGGAGCCCCCTATGGCCGCTGCAGTGACGTTCTCGATCCAGGGCAATCTCGCCGGGGTCGAGTCGTGGACGGAGTTCGCGCAGGCCTGCGAACGTGACGGTTTCGACACGCTGCTCTTGCCGGATCATCCCGGCGCGTGTGCCGCGCCGTTCGTGTCGCTGGCCGCCGCGGCGGCGGTGACACAGCGAATTCGCCTGGGCACCAACGTGATCAACGGCGGCCTGTGGGATCCGCTGCCGCTGGCCGTGGAGGTCGCGACACTGGACCTGCTGTCGGCGGGCCGGGTCGATCTGGGCGTCGGCGCGGGCCACAACCCGTTCGAATGGAGCATGCAGGGCGCCGAACGTCCCTCGGCCTCGGCCCGGATCGCGCGCATGATCGAGCTGACCGACCTCACTCGCAGGCTGTTGGCCGGGGAGACGGTGTCGGCCGAAGGCGAGCATTTCACGGTTCGCGAGGCGCTGCTGACCAGCCCGCGCCCGGTCCAGCAGCGGATGCCGCTGCGCGTGGGCGGCAACAACCCCCGCCTGCTGCGCTATGCCGCCGCCACCGCCGACATCATCGACTTCACCGGGCTCGGACGCACCCTGGCCGACGGCCGTGACCACGAAACCCGTTGGGGTGTAGCGCAAATCGATGCCCAGGTGGACCTCGTTCGCCGGGCCGCCGACGCTGCGGGCCGCGCTCCGGAATTCGAAGTCCTCGTTCAGCATCTGGAGATCACCGACGACGCGGAAGCGGCCGCCGACGCCCTGGCCGCGGAGGTGACCGGCGCCACGGGGCAGGACCTCCTGAACGCTCCGTATGTCCTGATCGGCACCCTCGACGAGCTCCGCTCAGAGGTCCTCGAACATCAGAAGCGCTGGGGTTTCGGGAGATTCATCGTCCGGGGTGCCAGCCGGGAGGCGGCGGCTCGCCTGCTGGCCGCGCTGCGTGGGTGAAATAGCGATCTTTCAATACCGGGATCGGGCCTGGTCACTGCTTATTGTGATCTTGAAGCGGTAGCGCGGCTACCGGAACTTTCGGACTGGTCAGCCGCGTTGTAGCCGGTAAGACGCCATTACGGCGATCACTAAGGAGTGCACCAATGGCCTTCCTCGGTTCCCTGCTCGGTTTCCTGACCACCTTGTTCATCATCCTGCTCATCGCCAGGATGGTGCTGGACTGGGTCATGATCCTGGCCGACCGGCCGCAGTGGGCGGAAAAGCCTCGTCAGCTGGTCACCACGTTGACCGAGCCCGTGCTCGCCCCGGTCCGCAAGGTGATCCCGCCGATCCGGTTCGGTGGTACGGGCATCGACCTGGCGTTCACCGTGGTGTTCATCGTCGCGCTGATCCTGCGCACCTTCTTCTACAGCTGGGGCTGAGTCTTCAGCTCGTCCGCTGTTTCGACCACCGTCACCGCGTGACCTCGCCGTTTGAACGGCAGCCACCAGTTCGCCGGACCCATCAGCTGCACCAGCGCCGGCACCAGCAGCATCCGCACCAGCGTCGCGTCGAGGATCAGCGCGGTGATCATGCCGATGCCGATGAACCGCATGGGTGTCAGCGGCGACAGCGTGAACGCGCCGGTGACGAACACCAGCAGCACCGCCGCCGCGGTGATCACCCGGGCGGTCTTGATCGTGCCGATGCGCACCGACTGGGCGGTGTCCGCGCCCGCCTGATGCGCCTCCGACATCCGCGACAGCAGGAATACCTCGTAGTCGGTGGACAGCCCGAAGATCACGGCGATGATCAGCACCATCATGCCCGCGTCGATCGGGCCCGGGGCAACACCGAGGACACCCCCGAGATGCCCCTGGTTGAAGATCCAGGTCAGCACGCCGAAGGTGGCGGCGAGACTGAGGAACGCCATGGCAACGGCCTTGAGCGGCAACACGATCGACCGGAATGCCAGCAGCAGCAACAGCACCGTCGCCAGCACCATGGTCGCGATCATGAACGGCATCCGGGACATGATGGCGTCGATGCCGTCGCGGGCCGCGCCGGTGTCACCGCCGACCTGAATCGTGGTGCCCGCGGGCGGGGTGACCTCGCGCATGGCTCGCACGGTGTCCTGGGCGGCCGGGCTGCGGTCGCCCGCGTCGAGGAACGCGTGCAGCACCACGAAATCCCCGGTGCGCCCGACCTGCGCCACCGAACCGACGCCGGGGACGGCGTCCAGATCGCGGAGGGCGGCGGTGAGCTGCGCCGACTGCGGGACCGCGCCGTCGATGCCCTGCAGCACCGCGGTGGCTCCAGTCTTGGCCGCCGGGAACTTCGCGCTGAGTTCGTCGACGGTCTGCCGCATGGCGTTGTCCGCAGGCAGCGCCCGATGGTCGATCTCGCCGAGCCGGATATCGAGCACCGGCGCGGCCAGCAGCAGCAGGATCGCGCCCACTGCCAGGGCGACGGTTCCGGGCTTGCGCAGCACCGCGTCCACCACCCGGCCCCAGAACTGCTCGGTCCGGTCCTGGCGGGCCAGCTTCTTCGCCTTGGGCCGGCCGATGCGATTGCCGAACAACGCGAGCAGCGCCGGCAGCACGGTCAGCGACAGCAGGGCCGCCAGCGCGACCGCGGCGATGGCGCCGAAGCCCAGCGAGCGCAGCACCGCCTGCGGATAAACGAACATGCCCGCGAACGCGCAGATCAGCAGCAGCGCGGAGAAGGCGACAGTGCGGCCCGCGGTGGCGCAGGTGCGCTGGATCGCGGCGGGCACGTCGCGGCCCTCGCCGATCTCCTCCCGGAACCGGTTGACCAGGAACAACCCGTAGTCGATGGCCATGCCGAGCCCGAGCAGCGAGGCGATGTTCACCGCGAACGTGCTCACCTCGGTGAACTCGGTGAGCACCCGGATCGCACCCATCGAACCGGCCACCGCGAGCAGTCCGACGACCACCGGCAGCGACGCCGCGACCACGCCGCCGAACACCAGCACCAGGATCAGCAGCGTGATGGGCAGCGAAATCGATTCCGCGACAACGATATCGCGCTGCGACTGGGTGGTGATCTCGGTGGATACCGCGCTGTAACCCGACATTCGGGTGTCCACGCCCGGAACCCGCAGTGCCGCTTCGAGTTCGGGATAGGCGGCCAGGCGGGCCTGCTCGTCACCCGCGGTGTACACCACCGCGATCGCCTGTTTGCCGTCGGCCGAGCGCAGGAAAGCCTTGCGCGGCGGCATGCTGGTCCAATAGCTTTCCAGCGGCTTGGCCAGCAGCTTCGGATCGATTCGGTCGAGCCGCGCCCGCACCTCGGGGCCGATATCGTCGACCGTTTTGCCGTCCGGCGCGGTGTAGAGCGCGATCAGATCGGCGTTCTGCGGTCCGAAGTGCGCGCTGACCAGCTGATCGACCTGCGATGACTCACTGTGCGGGTCGGTGAATCCGCCCGCGCTGAGGTTCTTCGAGCCGCCCGCGCCATACAGTCCGAACAACCCGATTCCGGCGACGACCAGGGCCAGTATCAGCTTGGGGTGCGCGATGACCAGCCGTGCCCAGGCGGTCATCGGGTGCCGCCCGCGCGGGTGGTTCGGATGTCGGACGAGATAGTGGTGCTCAAGGGTGCCTCTGCTGCGGTCTGGCGAAATCGATCTCGCTGATTCTGTCTGGGTCGCGATGGTGTCTCGGACAGGGGGTCACTGATTTTCGGAAAAGTCCTGTTCGAGGGTCTGGACGATCCGATCCAGCAGGGCTTCCAGGCGTCCCTCCAGGCCGACGCCGTTGCGGGCCGACACCGTCAGCTCGGTGCGTCCGTCGAACTCCATCAGACCGAACAGCAGCGGCATGGCGACGCTGTGCTGCGGGAGGGCGTAGATGGTGGTCGGTTCGAAACCGGGGACGGCGAGCTCGTCTCGGGTGAAGCGGCCCATGTGGGAGACGGTGGCCGAGGCCAGATTCCGGCCGTGGTCGGCACCCATGCGGTTCAACGAACGCAGCAGGGCGCGGTTGGCGGCGTCGGGGACCATGGTGAGCTTGGTGGCGGCCATCTGGTTCAGCTCCCGGCGCTCGGTCAGGCCGGACTTGATCTGCTCCTTGACGGCAGTCCACGGGGCGCCGGGTTCGATGTCCAGGAACAGCGGCAGCGCCAGGTTGGCGGTGGAACGCAGTTCCGGGTCGTGGCGGCGCAGGTCGACCGGCATCATGATGCGGGAGGTGCCGGAGGTCTGCGCGGCCAGCAGCGCCGCGACCCGGGCCACGGCGCCGGACCCGGTGGCGTGGATGGTGCGGCGGCGCAACAGATGTCGCGCGGCGTGCGGTTCCTGGTGGCCGTGGCCGAGCGCGGTGCGGTAGGTGGGCACCATGGCGGCCGGGCGGCCCGGCGCGCCGATGCGGCGCACCAGTTCGGCGTCGGCGATGGGATCGGGCAGGTCCGTGGGCTCCTCGCCGCGCAATACGCGGAGCACGCTGGTCGCGAACAGGACCATGCCCATGCCGTCCATGGCACCGTGAAAGACGCGGAACACCAGCGTCGTCGGCGCTCCGGTGAGCAGCAGCACCTCGACGGTGGAGTCCGGGGACGGGCCGATCGGGCTGGTCAGCACCGGATCCGCCTCGAGCTCAGGGTATTCCAGCGTGTGCCCGGCCACGACCCGGACGGTCGGGGCGATCCCGCTGTCGATCCACTCCTTGCCGCGCCGGACCAGCCGCGCGCCCGGGCACGCCTGCGCGGCGATCTTGACCGCCTGCTGTAGCTGTTCCGCATCGATCGTGCCGTCGCCCGGGATGACGAGCTGCATGAGGAACGGCGGCGCCATGTCGCGCATCGGGAAGTACATGCGCTCGGTCGGCGAGATCGCCCGGCGGAAAGTCATCGCACATCCTTGGTGAGAGCAATTACGCCGCCCTGGGTTTCGAGCCAGGCGAGGAAGCCGGCCAGGCCGGTTTCCCGGTCCACGATCGGCTGATAGCCGAAATCGCGGGTGGCGGCGGTGGTGTCGTAGGTGGCACTGCGGGTCATCAGCGCGACCGCGTAGCGGGACAGCGGGGGTGACCAGCGGGTCGCGATGAACGGTATGCGCCAGACGGTTTCGATCGCGGTGACGATGGCGTGCAGCACGCGCGGATTCGGCTGGCGGGTCGGCGGTTCGTAACCGAGCTGGGTCGCGACCTGCCCGAGGAAGCGCCACACATTGGTGCGCTCGGCATCGGCGACGAAATAAGCCTTGCCGCCCACCGCATTCGAGCTCGCCGCCTTGACACAGGCCTCGACGATATTGTCGACATGGCAGAGCGAGGCGTAGATGTCGCGGCCGTAGGACAGATCCGGCAGCTTCCCGACGGCGGTGCGGCTCAGCAGACGCACGATCGGGCCGGAACGATCGCCCGCACCCCAGATCGCGCGGGGGCGCAGCGCGCAGGTGCTGAATTCGGTTGTGTTCGCGGCCAATACGGCGCGCTCGGCGGCGGCCTTGGTTTCCGAGTACAGGTTCAGGTATCGCCGCGGGTACGGTACCGACTCGTCGACGTCGAGCTGGTCGCCGCCGTCGTAGTCCATCATGGCGCTGGGGCTGGAGATGAACACGAACCGAGCCGCGCCATTGCGCCGTGCCGATTCCAGGAGACGCTCGGTGGCGGTGACGTTTTCGGCCCAGAATTGGTCGCGGGTGCCGCGCTCGTCGACGCGGGCTGCGCTGTGGAACACAACATCGATGCCGCTGGTCGCCGCGATCAGTGAATCCGGATCGGAGAGATCGCCGTACACCAGCTTTACCTGGTCGCGGGCGTCGCCGAGGTCGGCCAGATTGCTGGTGCGCCGCACCAGAATCGACACTTCGTGCTCGCGGTCGGCGACCAGTCTGCGCACTAGCGCGCCACCAAGGAACCCGGACGCGCCGGTTACCAGTACCTTCATCGCAGATCTCCGTCCGAACTCCTCTGGATTCCCTCGTCGTCCGGAATCCGACCGTCCTCCAGTCGAGCACCGTGGCTCACACCCGCGGTGTCGTCTAGCGGTGATGCATGGATCCCGGCGTTCGCCGGGATGACGGGGGTAGGCCCGGCGTTCGCTGGGGTGACGGGGGTAGGCCCGGCGTCTGCTGGGGTGACGGCAATAGGCCCGGCGTTCGCGGGGATGACCGGGGTGAACTCGGTCGCTTCGCTCCCGCAGCAGGTTTCGCAGTCTGTGACCAAATCCTGTGTGCGCCAATAGGTCAGACCGAAAATCTGGGTCAGCACGGCGGTCTTCAGCGGGTCTCGGCCGTTGGTTGCCCGTAGTGCGGCTGCGATCTGGGCGGCGTGGACGACGATGCTGAGGAACGCGTCTATCCACCAGATGGCGCGCAGCGCCCGGTTCTTCGGTGCTCGACCGGCCAGTGCGGCGAGCAGGCCGCCGATCAGATAGATCCAGCCGAGCACGGGGATCGCCTGGAGTGCACTCGGTTTCATGATGCCTTCACCTGCTTGGTCGCCCAGATCGCGAGCTGTTCGCGGCCGATCTTGGCGTTGTGCCGGATGTCGACCGGGAAGCCCGGGTGTACCAGGAAGTGCTCGATCGGCTTGGTGAGATCGAATGCCGTTGCGCGGGTGAGCAGTGCGCTGATGGTCGCGCCCCGGTCCGCACCCTCGGTCAGCTCCACGCACAGCACCGGGCGCTGGGCTCCTGGTTTGCCGATGCCGACCAGTGCGGTCCGGGAGACACCGGGCAGCGTGTTGAAGATCTGCTCCACCTGCACCGTGAACATTGGTCCGTCGGCGGTCTCGACGCGCTGACTCTTGCGTCCGCAGAACCAGATTCGGCCCTCGTCGTCGATCCAGGCGAGGTCGCCGGTGCGGTGCCAGATCACGGCACCGTCGGTGATCTTGCCTGCGATGTTGGCCTTCTCCGGCCAGTAGTAGTGCGTGCTGACGTTCGGGCCGGAGACGACCAGTTCGCCGATGCCGCGCGAGTTCTTCAGTTGCCCGGAAAGGGCTTCCGCGTCCGACCAGATGGCGATCGGGTCGTCGGTGATGGCGATCAGCCGGGCCTGGATCCGGTCGGAGGGCCGACCGATGCAGGTGCCGTCGCCCCGGTGGGCCCGCTCGACGAGACCATCGAGGAGTTCCCGGGATTCGATGGTCGACATCGGCAACGCCTCGGTGGAGCCGTACCCGGCGAACACCTGCGCGTCCTCGCGCAGCACCTTGCGCAGACCGGCGATGCACCAGTCCGGCACCGGCGCACCGCCGGAGAAGATGCTGCCCAGGCTCTTCAAGTCGGCCGGGTTCGCCTCCAGATACCGCAGCAGCGGAATCAGCAGGGCGGGGGAGGCGAACATGGTGCGCACCCCGAACCGTTCGATCGCGTCCACCACATGCGCGGGATCGGTGGAGCCGACCTTGCTCGGGATCAAAGGCGGTAGCACGCAACGGGATCCGAGCAGCAGATCGAGAATCCCCACCAGCGGCAGCGTGATCAGCGACGTGTCCGGCGCGACCTCGCCGCGCGCGGTGTGCACCTGCTCCACCATGGCGGCCAGATTCCCGTGGGTCAGTTCCACGGCTTTGGCGGGACCGGTACTGCCCGTGGTGAATCCGATAACGAGCACGTCCTCCGGGTCGGCAGGGACCCGCTCCAGCAACACACCGGTCGGCTCGCGTCCCCAGCTCGCCAGCGTCGGCCCGCCCCAGAACCAGCGCTTGCCGACGGTGACCACGGTGCGGACCCGCCGGAAACTGCGCGGGAACAACACCCGCAGCGCGTGCGCGGGCGGAATGCCGATGAACGCCTCGGCCTCGACCGCCCGCAGGCAGTGCACCATCCGGCGCACACCCATGCCGGGATCGATGACCACCGGCACCGCGCCGATCTTCAACAGCGCGAACAGGATCGCGTACAGCTCGGGGCTGGGCAGCACCAGCACGATGGTGCGGGTTCCGCTGTCCACGCCGGAGATGGTCAGCTGTTCGGCGATCGCGTCCGACCACGCGTCGAGCTCGCGGTAGGTGAGCTCGCGGTAGGCGGGCATCCCGTCGGGAGCGGTCCCGTCCGGGGAGATCACCGCCGCCCGCGCCGGTTCCGCGCGCGCGAACGCGCGGAACCGGTCGATCGCCTGCCAGTAAGTGGCCGTCATGCGGGCAACTGGTAGAGCACCGCGGCCGCCGAGGGTCCGGCGCCGGCCGCCACGAACAGCACCCGGCTGTACCCGCCCAGCGAATCCCCGGCCACCGCACGGTCATACGCGAGCGTCAGGGCCGCGGTATGCGGATCGCCGTCGGACAGATCCGGGGTGTGCACCGAATCCTGGTCGATGCCAAGGGTATCGGCGAGCAACTTCGGGAACTCCGGTGCCGGCGTGGAGGCGATCAGCGCGACACCGGACAGGTCCTGATCGGCCAGCGCCGCCCGTGCCGCCTGCACCGCCACCCCGAGCAGCCGGTCGGTGAAATCCGGATCCCGCTCGACCGTCATCAGCGAGCGCCCGACGGTGCCCATCGTGGCGGTGTCGACGTAGGACTCGACGGCGGGGCCGCCCGCCCCGGTCACCGTGTGCACCCGGCCGAAGCCCTCGGCGTCGTCGGTACGCTCCAGCAGCAGCGCGGCACCGGCGGTGGCATAGGGGAATTCGTCGTCCGCCGCGAAACGCTCGAGCGACGGATGGGTGTCACCCGAGACGATCAGCACATGCTCGACGCCGCCCGTCGCCAGCACGGAGGAGGCGACCTGCACCGCGTTGAGCACCCCGACCGCGCCGTTCATCAGGTCGAACGAGAACGTCCGCGGGTCATCCTTGGAGTGATAGTCCAGGCCGATCCCGGCGGCCTTCTGGATCAGCGCCGACACCGCAGGTTCCACCGTGTTGGAATCGCGGAACACGCCCGCGTTGATCAGCACGCCGACCTGCTCGGGGCCGATTCCCGCGCGCTCCAAGCTGATTCGCGCGGCATGGCCGCTGTGCTCGACGATGCTGTTGGTGCTGCCGCCCCGGCTGGTGCCGGTGGCTTTGATACGAACGCCCATGTCAGACCCCTCAGACCTTCAGCGACGAGATGGTGGTGGACAGGAAGCCGGCGACCACGCCGGAGGCCGCGGGGACCATCAGCACCTTCGAACCCGCGTCGATGTTCTGCTCGCCGAGCTGATCGTGCAGCACGATGAAATGCGAAGTGGTGGAGGTGTTTCCGTATTTGTGGATGACATTGAGATCCGGCGGCATCGTGGTGCCGAATTCGCGTGCCGCGATCGCGTTGGCGTAAGGCACGGCCGCGGCGCCGAATTGGTGATGAATGATGTAGTCGAAGGCCTCGTCGGCGAAGGTGGAGTCGCGCTGCTCCAGGAACGCGCGCTGCGCGTCCGGCCACAGCATGAACCGCGCCTCGTTGTGCATCTTGCGGTTGTCGGTGTACAGCGCCACACCTGGCGTCTTGTCGCTGGGCATGCCCAGACACAGGTGCGAATGCTCGGACGCGGTCAGCAACTCGATGTAGTGGATCTTGTCGGCGTCGTCCACGGCCTCGTCGAGCACCACCGCGCAACCCGAGTCGCCCACCGACAGCGACGCGAATTGCAGATCGTATTTCTCCGAAATCTCCTCTACCGCGGTTTCGGCGATCGGAGTAATGGCCTCGCCGCTGACCACCAGGCCGTTGCGTACCGCGCCGGAACGGATCATCCGGTCCAGAATGTAGGTACCGGTGAGCATTCCGGCGCAGGCGTTGGAAACATCGAAGGTAATGGCTTTTGTAGCGCCCAGTTGCTTTCCGATGAAGGAGGCGAAGGACGGCTCCATGTACATGCGGGTGGCGTCTTTGCTGCGCGTGATCGAGGTCGAGATGATCACGTCGAGCTCCGCCGCACCGTAGCGCGACCTGGACAGACAGTCGTCCGCGGCCTTCAGGGCGAGAGTGAGGGAATCCTCGTAGGTTTCCGGCCGGGTGTCGTGCACACGGCGCTCTTTGATTCCGGTGATCTTTTCCAGATCGAAAGCGGGAGCTTCTTTCAACCGTGCGATCAGGTCGTCGGTCGAGACGATATTCGAAGGCAGATAAGCACCGATGGATTCGAACCGAGAATGCGACACATGGGCTCCTGGAATTCGCTGACAGATATGACCGGCGGATCGTCGGTGATCATCGGCGAGCGGGACATTACCCGACAGTAATAACGAGTGAGCAAGTGCAAGAACAGCCGAAACCGTCTGAGACACAAGTGGTCCGGAAGTATCTGTGTCGTGAAGTTTCGGAAACTGGTGATCGTGCGGCTATGGGATCTCACCGCGCACGCGCGGGCCGGAGTGTGCTGGTGTCACCGGATTTCGGCCGAGTGTCCGAGACGGGCGCATCTATCGCAAGACTGACAGCTACCCCATAGCAATTCATAGCTGCCGGGGTGTCGCGGGCGGAATGGTGAGCCACTTCATCGGCTCGATGTGAGTGACTTCACGCCGGAGTCGATCGAATGAGGGCCTCGCAGCCTGCCCTCGGAACCGGCGAACGTTCCACGGCGGGAAGGGATTCCGCAAGTATCGACCCGCCACTTGAATTATGCCGAAAAGGCAAAGTTGCCGAAAGTGCAATATTCTGTATGCTGGAACCATGGCAGCGGATGACCTCGGATTACGGGAGCGCAAGAAGCAGGCGACCAGGCTTGCGCTGAGCGCGGCCACTATTCAGCTCAGTGTTGAGCGCGGCTGGTCCAACGTGTCGGTGGAAGACATCGCGGCTGCCGCGGACGTCTCTGTACGCACCTTCCGTAACTACTTCGCCAACAAGGGTGAGGCCGTCGCCTTCCGGCAGCTGGAACGCATGCGTCAGATCGGCGAGGAACTGCGGGCCCGCCCCGTGGAAGAGCCGCTGTGGACGGCGATCCCGGCCGCGGTGCGGGAGCGATTTCCGCTCGGGCACGACCTGAGCGCCCACGGTGGTCACAGTTCGGGCCAGCGGGAACGGCAGTGGGTGGAGGGGGTGCGGCGCATGCTGGCCGAACCCGCGGTCCAGGCCGCGATCCTCGAGGTCAACACCCGTGCCCAACGTGAACTGGCCGCCGCCATCGCCGAACGCACCGGCACCGATGCCGAGCGTGACCTCTATCCGAAACTCGTTGCCGCCGCGGTCGGTACGGCCACGGCGGTGGCCATCGAACACAGTCAGGCCGCGGATCCGCCGCTACCCCTGCTGCCGCTGCTCACCGAAGCCCTGGACCAACTCGCGGCGGGTCTGCCGGAACCGTCGCCACGGAGGAAATCATGATCGACGTCATCATCGCGGGCGCGGGCCCGTGCGGGCTCATGCTGGCCTGCGAACTCGGGGCCGCCGGAATCCGGACCCTGGTGCTCGAGCGCCTGCCGGAGCCGAGCGCCGAACCCAAGGCGAACGGTCTGGTGGGCCAAGTCGTTCCACTGATGGACCGCCGCGGACTACACGAAAGGCTCAGCGGCAGTGCGGAACCGCCGCAGCCCAACAGCTCCTATTTCATGTTCGCCGGGCTCCCGCTGAATTTGAGTGTGCTGGAACAGAGTCCGGTCTACACGCTGCCGGTTCCGCAGCGGCGCAGCGTCGAAGTGCTGGAGCAGCGGGCCGTCGAACTCGGGGCGGAGATCCGGCGCGGCACCGAGTTGGTCGGCATCAGGCAGCGCGCGGATGGTGTGTCAGTAGAGGTTTCGGGACCGGCTGGGACCGAAGAGCTCGTAGCCCGGTTTCTGGTAGGTGCGGACGGCGCACACAGCGCCACGCGCAAGCTGGCCGGAATCGACTTCCCCGGAATCAGTTATGACCGCACCACCACCCGAACCGCGCACGTGACGGTCCCCGCCGACTGGGTGGACCCGGCGTCCGGTGCGCTGGTGGTCCCCGGCTACGGCAGCATTCCGCCGTTCCTGCCGCATCGCAACGACCGCGGCGGAATCTCCTACGCGCCCTTCCCCGGTCATCCACCGCTGGTGAGCACGACCGAATGGGATCAGCCCGCGATCGAAGAGCCGATGACCCTCGAGGAACTGCGCGCCAGCATCTCTCGGGTGCTCGGCGTCGAGGTACCGCTGGATCCGCCCGCGGGCGACGGCCCGCATGTGCTGCGGCGTCTGGTAGGCGGCAATACCCGCGTGGCCGGACGCTTCCGGGACGGGCGGGTGTTCCTGGTCGGTGACGCGGCCCACGTGTTCGCCACCGGCGGCGGGCCCGGACTCAATGTGGGGCTACAGGATGCACTCAACCTCGGCTGGAAGCTGGCCGCGGAGCTCGCAGGTCACGCGCCGGCCGAACTGCTCGACAGCTACGACAGCGAGCGCCGAAGTGCCGCCGAACGGACCTTGCTGTCGGCGCGCGCCCAGTCCGCGCTGATCGCGCCCGGCGGTGATGTCACCGCCCTGCGCGCGGTTCTCGGCGAACTGATGACCGACGAAGCGACGGTGCGGCGTTTGGCGGATCTGGTCGCGGGCGCCGATATCAGTTACGACCTGGGCGAATCCGAACATCCGCTGGTGGGCCGGTGCGCGCCGGACCTGGAGCTGGATACCGCCGACGGTCCGGCGCGACTGAGTGAGCTGGCGCGGACCGCCCGGCCGCTGCTGCTCGACCTCGCCGGTGACGCCGACCTCGCCGACCTGGTGTCCGAGTGGAAAGACCGGGTCGACTACGTGGCGGCGCGTCCCCGCGGCGCCGCACCGGCGACCGCGCTGCTGCTGCGCCCGGATTCCTACGTCGCCTGGGCAGCGCCGAATTCCGCTGCCCGCGAGACGCTTCGGACCGCACTGAACCGATGGTTCGGAGTACCTGTCCGGCTCGCGCACCTGGCTCGATAGTCTGGAGGTATCGACTACCGCGCCGACCAGAGGATGACGAGCTATGACCACCGCTGACGAGCACGTCGATGTGCTCATCGTCGGCGCCGGACTGTCCGGCATCGGCGCGGCCTACCACTTGAAGCAGGCCTTCCCGCGCAAGAGCTACACGATCCTGGAGAGCCGCGAAAGCCTCGGCGGCACCTGGGACCTGTTCCGCTACCCGGGAATTCGCTCCGACTCCGATATGTACACCCTGGGTTACCGGTTCCGGCCGTGGCTGGGGGAGAAGTCCATCGCGGACGGGCACACCATCCTCGACTACCTGCGCGACACCGCCACCGAGAACGGCATCGACCGCAACATCCGCTACCGGCACAAGGTGCTCAGCGCCGACTGGTCTTCGGCCGAGAACCGATGGACGGTGCGCGCCGAACGCGGCGACACCGGCGAGACCGTCACGCTGACCGCGGATTTCCTGTTCTCCTGCGCCGGGTACTACCGCTACGACGAGGGTTACACCCCGGACTTCGCGGGCATGGAGCGGTTCGGCGGCCAGGTCGTCCATCCGCAGCACTGGCCGGAGCGCCTCGACGTGGACGGTAAGCGCGTGGTGCTGATCGGCAGTGGCGCCACCGCCGTCACCCTCGGCCCGGCGCTCACCGATCAGGGCGCGCACGTCACCATGCTGCAGCGCTCGCCGAGCTATGTCATCTCCATGCCGGCCAAGGATCCGCTGGCGCTGCGAGCGCGAAAGTTCCTGCCGCCCAAGGCCGCCTACGCGGTGGCGCGCGCCAAGAACGTCGCTCTGTCGACCGCCATGTATCAGCTCAGCCAGCGGTACCCGGAGAAGATGCGCGGCCAGATCCGCGCCTGGCAGCGGCGCTGGCTGCCGCCCGGCTACGACATCGACACCCACTTCACACCCAGTTACAACCCGTGGGATCAGCGCCTGTGCCTCTCGCCGAACGGTGACTTCTTCCGCGCCATTCGCAAGGGCAAGCTCGACGTGGTTACCGACACCATCGAGACCTTCACCGAAACCGGGATCCAGCTGAGCTCCGGGCAGACCCTCGACGCGGACGTCGTCATCACCGCGACCGGGCTGAACCTGCAAGCCTTCGGCGGCATGGATCTGCTGGTCGACGGCGAATCCGTCGACATGGCGGAGCATCTCGCCTACAAGGCGATGATGCTGTCCGACGTCCCGAATTTCGCGTTCGTCGTCGGCTATACGAATGCCTCCTGGACGCTCAAGGCCGACCTGGTCTCCGAATACGTCGTGCGCCTGCTCCGGCACATGGACGATGGCGGTTACGCCCGCTGCGTCCCGGTGCACGATTCGTCGGTCGGCAAGGCCCCGCTGTTCGCGAACTTCATGCCCGGCTACGTGCTTCGGGCCGCCGCCCTGTTCCCCATGCAGGGCGACCGCGCGCCGTGGAAGCTGCGCATGAACTATGTGCGCGACCTGGTCGCCCTGCGTCATGGCTCGATCACCGACAGCGCCATGCGTTTCGAACGCGCTCAGCAGCGTGACCCCGTGCCCGCGCAAAGGTGACGAGCGCCTCCCGGGCAGCGTTCCCAAAGTATGTGTAACTCCGATTAATCTGGTACCGGCGTTCAGGAATGGCCGGACGCGCGGGGTCGCACAGGGATAGGGACGAATGAAGCTGGAAACGGTCGCGGGCAAGAAGGTTCTGGTCACAGGTGCGGCGATGGGGCTGGGCAGACTGTTCGCCGAGCGCGCGGTGCGCGAGGGCGCGGCCGCGGTGGTGCTGTGGGACGTGAACGAAATAGCGTTGCAGGCCACCGCGTCCGAACTGTCCGGCCAGGGCACGGCGGTGCACCACTACACGGTCGACGTGTCCGACCAGGACGCCATCGTGGCCGCGGCCGCCGCAGTGCGCGCCGAGGTCGGCGATATCGACATCCTGGTCAACAACGCGGGCATCGTGCGCGGCAACAGCTACTTCTGGGAAACGGAGAACCGCGCCGACATCGACAAGACCATGGCGATCAACTCGCTGGCGCCGATGTACATCACGCTGGAATTCCTGCCCGCCATGGTCAAGAACACCGGCGAAGCGCGCGTACTGACCATCGCGTCCTCGGCGGGCTTGGTCGCCAATCCGCGCATGAGCGTCTACGCGGCATCGAAGTGGGCGGCGCTGGGCTGGTCGGATTCGGTGCGCCTGGAACTGGAACAGGCCGGCCACGACCACGTCCGGGTGACCACCGTCTGCCCGACCTACATCAACACCGGGATGTTCGACGGCGCCAAGGGCTTCTGGTTCACCCCGATCCTGGAACAGGACGAAGTCGTCGAAACCTCCTGGCAGGAAATGAAACAGGGCAACCCGCTGGTCATCCTGCCGTGGACCTCCCGCCTCAACAAGGCGCTCTCGGGCATCCTGCCGATCAAGCTGCGCGATGTCTTCCTCAGCACCGTCGGCGTCTACAACTCCATGGAGAAGTTCACCGGGCGGAAGTAGCTAGCTCAGCGCGCGGGTGCCGATGACAACGGTGGCGTAGTACTCCTCGGATTCGGCCACCCGGGCGCTGAAACCGCGTGCGGCAAGGATCTCCGTTGCCGTAGCGGCTTGCGCCGCACTGGATTCCACCAGCAGATGGCCGCCGGGCGCGAGCCAGTCGCGGGCTCCGGCGACCACGCGACGGAAGATGTCGAGACCGTCGGGGCCACCGTCCAGCGCGGTGCGCGGCTCGTGATCCCGGGCTTCCGGCGGCATCTGCGCGATCATCTCCGACGGCACATAGGGGGTGTTCGCGAGCAGAATGTCGACGCGGCCCCGCAAATCGGCGGGAAGCGGCTCGAACAGGTCACCTTGATAGACCGGAGCATTCAGCGGAGCGAGATTGCGCCGCGCGCACTCGACCGCGACCGGCTCGATGTCGGCGGCTGCGAGTTCGACGGAGATGCCCTTCTCGGCGAGTGCCGTCGCGAACGCGAATCCCAGCGCACCTGACCCGCAACACAAGTCGACGGCCACCGGCTGCCCTGGCACCGCTCGGGCCAATTGGACGGCCTCGTCGACCAGGAACGCCGTCCGCTGCCGCGGCACGAAAACCCCGTGTGACACCCCGACCCGCACCCCATGAAACTCCACCCACCCGACGAGATACTCCAGCGGCTCACCCGCCACCCGTCGCGCCACCAGGACATCCAGATCTGCCCCGGTTTCCGCGGCGGCTTCGATCAACAGCCGCGCCTCGTCCTCGGCAAATACACACCCCGCCGCCCGCAACCGGGCCACCACCTCCACACTCTCCGCTGCCGTCACCCGGCCATCCTGCCCTGCCCGGCCGATCGGTTCCAGCGGATATTCCGGCCATCTGAGATCGCCGACCTCGAGAGGGATGCCTGTGTCCCAGTCGTAGCGACAGCCCTCAACCTTTGTGGAGGGTTGTCGCTACGAGTGGGACGACTATTGGTACTTCCTCAGAGGGGCTTGCGCCGTGTCAGCGGGCGGTCGCCAGTTGGAAGGTGCGGGTGGCGTCGAGGTAGATGCCGCGCTGGGCGTGGCGGGCCGGGGGCGGGAGCTGGGAGACCAGTTGCTCCATCGAGGTGGTGGCGCCGACGACGCGGGTGCCCGCGACCATGAAATCGGCGACGGCGCGGCGGATGTGGTTGGGGGAGGTGACCACGACGGCGCTGTCGGCGCCGAGGTCACGCAGCATCCGAGTGCTGAACAGCGCGTTCTGGACCGTGGAGCCGGCGCGGGTTTCGATGTGGATGCGGTTGGCGGGGACGGCCCGGCCGAGCAGCCAGTTGCGCATCGCCTCGGCCTCGGTGATGCCGTTCTGCGGGGCGCCGCCGGTGACGACGATCGGCGAGAAGGGCGCGGCGATGGATTGGATCCAGGCGGCGGTGAGGCGGTTGACCAGCTCGGGTCGCAGGCCGCCGTCGGGTAGCAGACCGTAGCCGAGCACGACGATGCCGGTGTTCGGGCCGACCAGCGCGGGGATCGGATTGGGCAGGGTGCCCGCGGCGGCCGTGACGGCGTGCAGGACACCCTGGGTGCCGCCGGCCATCGCGGGATCGATGCCGTTGAGCCGGGCGATCGAATCGTTCACGGCGAGTATGTCGTTGGCGTAGTGCGACCAGATCGCGTGCAGTGACAGCGCTTCGGCGTCGCCGGGGTTCGCGTCGATCACCGCCCGCAGGTGGGCACGACCGGCGGCGTCGTCACCGTCGGTGAAGGCGCGCTGGGCGGAGTTGTAGAGGGCGTCGAGGTCCGGGGCGGCCTGGGCGGGCGCGCCGGTCAAGCCGGAGAGGGTGGTGGCCGCGAACACCGCGGCGACGAAGGGTTTCCAATGCCTCGAGATCTTCACTACAGGCGACACCTTTCCGCTTGTGCCGAGCGTCGGGTGCTCGGCAACTGGGTTTTCGGTAGGTCAGCTGGCAGTTAGCCGGTGGCAAGCACCCCTCACGATACGACCGGTCCGGGGCTATACCGCGCAATTGCCAGGGGGGTTTCGGCGGTTTGTTTCCGGGAGCCGGGCAAACCGGGCGGAACCAACCGCCACGCCCGCGCCGGGCGCGCGGAACTCGCGCGGCCGCGCCCATTAGGCTGTGCGAACGTGGATACTGCCTCGTTGACCGGCAAGGAACTCGCCGCCGCCATCAATGCCGACACCAAGCAGCGCGCCGCGGCGCGCGCCGCGAACGGTTCGGCCCCGCGCCTGGCCCTGGTTGTGGCCAACGACGATCCGGCCAGCGCCTGGTATGTGAACTCGCTGCGCAAGGCCGCCGATCGTCTCGGAATCGCTTGCGACCGTATCGATCTGGGCGCCGACGCGACCGCCGAGCAGATCCGCGCCGAACTCGACGCGCGCAGCGCCGACGCGAGTGTGGACGCGATCATGCTGCAGACCCCGTTGCCCGAGGGCGTCGCTCTCGACGACGTGAGCTCCTCGATCGCGGCCACCAAGGACGTCGACGGCGTGAGCCCGCTGTCGCTGGGCCTGCTCGCCTCCGGCCTCGACGGTTTCGTCCCCGCCACCTCCGAGGCGGTGGTGGAACTACTGAAGCATCACGAGATTCCGCTGCGCGGCCGCCACGTCGCGGTCGTCGGCCGCTCCAATATCGTCGGCAAGCCGCTGGCGCAGCTGCTGCTGGCCGAGGACGCCACCGTCACCGTGTGCCATTCCCGCACCGCGGATCTGGCCGCGATCACCTCGACCGCGGAGATCGTCGTCGCCGCGGCGGGCCGCGCGGGCCTGGTCACCGGTAAGCATGTCGCCGATGGCGCGGTGGTCATCGATGTCGGCACCAACGAGGCGGCCGACGGCAGCATCGTCGGCGATGTCGATGCGGAATCGGTGCGCGGCAAGGCTGCTGCGCTGAGCCCGGTGCCCGGCGGCATCGGCCCGGTCACGACCGCGCTGCTCATGCGCCACGTCGTGGCTGCCGCGGAAAAGGCGAACTAAGCCGGTTTGATCGCGGTGATCAGGGTCTTGCCGCCGTTGCGTTCGGTCACGACGAGCTGCGCGTTGTAGGTGAACGCGTGGCCGTCGGGCCGATGCTCGGTGACCACCACGATGTACTGCCCGACGAAGGCGCTCTCGGTCACGGCGACGCAGTGTGTGGTCCCGGCGGGCACGCTGTCGATGCCCTGCTGCATCGCCTCGACGGAGGACACCGCGGCGTCCGGGGACACGAGGGCGCGCGCCTGCACCGCGGAACGTTCCACGTAGAAGGCGTACTGGAAGGCGAAGATCGCGCCGGGCCCGGAGTCCACGCCGCCGACGCCGTTGCCCTGAATCCGATTGCCCACCCGCTCGTTCGGGCAGACCGCGGCCGGGGGAGTGACGGAGGCGGGCGCGAGATCGACCTGCGTCGAGGTGTTGGAGGCGACCGACTGTGGTGTCGGTCCGCCGCGGAACATGAAGAACGCGGCACCGAGCACGACCGCCGCGAAGAGCGACCCGGCCAGCGGCACCAGCCAGCGCGGCACCGGTGGGCGTCCCTTGGACCGGTCGACCAGCTGCGAGAACTGATCGCCTTCGAAGTACTCCGGTTCGCTGGAGCGGGTGGATTCGGGTTCACGGCTGACCCATTCGGACCATTCGCCCTGGTAGGCCTGATTGCCGCCGCGACTGATCCGCGTATCCGGTCGATCCATTACCCCACCTTCATCGGTCCTGCGCACTCCCCACGGGTGAGGATACCGTCGACACTAGTGGACGTGACCGGGCGATATGTGGTCCCGACTCGCGGATGGCCTAAGTGCGCCTACCCGGCGCGTCGCGGCGCGTTCGGGCCGCAGTGCTCAGTATCTACATCGAGCAACGCCAGCAGTTCCCGCAAATTCTCGCGCTGCTCCGGCGACAGTGTCGCGAACAGATCTGCCGCGGCCCGGCGCCGATCCTCGGCCATCCGCTCGAGCACCGCGCGCCCGTCCGTGGTCGGCGTGACCAGCGTGGAGCGGCGGTTGGCCGGGTCGGCGGCACGCGTGACCAGGCCCGCGGTCTCCAGCGAGTCGACCACGGTGGTGGCCGAGCGCGGCACGATATCGAGCTGTTCGGCGAGCGCGGCCATCCGCAACGGCTCCGCCGAACGCCCGAGGATGCGCAGTGCCCGCGCCTGTCCGGGGGTGAGGCCCAGGGGCGCGAGCCGGGCGTGCATGCTGCGGCGGATCCGGCGCGCGGTGCGCAGGAACAGGTCGGGAAGGTCGTGCTCGGAGCCGCTATCCATGACGCTGATCATAGCTCATTGTTCTTTTGCGCAATTATGAGTCATACTCAGTGTCGTGCCATAACGTCATTCGGAAGGAGGCGCCTATGCAGCCACCTGATCAGATTCGCCGGATTCTCCGCCTGTTCCAGCCCTACCGCGCCAAACTCGGCATCGTCGCCGCGCTCGTCGGACTCTCCTCGATCGTCGGCTTGGCCTCCCCGTTCATGCTGCGCGCGATTCTCGATGACGCGCTCCCACACGGTCGCACTGGACTCCTGGGCCTGCTCGCCGGCGGCATGATCATCGTCGCCGCGCTGACCAGCACCTTCAGTGTGCTGCAGACCTATATCTCCACCACCGTCGGCCAGCAGGTCATGCACGATCTGCGTTCGGCGGTCTATGCGCATTTGCAGCGCATGCCACTTTCGTTCTTCACCAGCACCCGCACCGGAGAGGTGCAGTCCCGTATCGCCAACGACATCGGCGGTATGCAGTCGACGGTCACCTCCACCGCCACCTCGCTGGTCTCCAACTTCACCACCGTGCTCGCCGCCGTCATCGCGATGTTCGCGCTGGACTGGCGGCTGACCCTGGTGTCGCTGACGATGCTGCCGTTCTTCGTCTGGATCAGCCGCCGCGTCGGCAGGGAACGCCGCAAGATCACCGGCCAGCGTCAGCACAAGCTCGCGGGCATGTCCGCGATCGTGGAGGAGTCGTTGTCGGTCAGCGGCATCCTGCTCGGCCGCACCATGGGCCGGTCGCCCGCGCTCGTCGACAACTTCTCGCGGGAATCGCGGGGTCTGGTCGATTTGGAGATCCGCGCCAACATGGCGGGGCGCTGGCGGCAGTCGATCATCCAGATCGTCATGTCGGCGATGCCCGCGGTCATCTATTTCGCGGCCGGTATCGCCGCGGCGGGCGGCACTCCGCTCGTTTCGATCGGCACCCTCGTCGCGTTCACCACGTTGCAGACGACGCTGCTGCGCCCGACGGTGATGCTGCTGCAGACCGGCGTCGAGGTGCAGGCCTCGATGGCGCTGTTCCAGCGGATCTTCGAATACCTCGATCTCGAACCCGATATTACCGAGCCCGCGAAGCCGGTCTCGCTACAGAAGGTGCGCGGCGAGGTCCGATTCGAGCACGTCGGGTTCTCCTACGGCGCGGGCTCCGGTGCTGTGCTCGACGATATCGACGTGACGGTCCCGGCCGGGACCAGCCTCGCCATCGTCGGCGAAACCGGTTCCGGGAAAACGACTCTGGGCTACCTGGTGGCCCGGCTCTACGACGCCACCAGCGGACGGGTCGCCATCGACGATGTCGACGTGCGCGATATGACCTTCGCCGACCTGGCCGCGGCGGTCGGTGTGGTCTCCCAGGAGACCTACCTCTTCCACGCCTCGGTCGCCGACAACCTGCGGTTCGCCAAACCCGACGCGACCGACGCGGAATTGCGGGCCGCCGCCCAGGCCGCGCAAATCCACGACCACATCGCCTCGCTACCCGACGGATACGACACCAAGGTCGGGGAACGCGGCTACCGATTCTCCGGCGGCGAAAAACAGCGGCTCGCGGTGGCGCGTGCCATCTTGCGCAATCCGCCCATCCTGGTGCTGGACGAGGCGACCAGCGCGCTCGATACGCGCACCGAACGCGAGGTTCAGGCGGCCATCGACGCGCTGGCGGAGGGTCGAACGGTGATCACCATCGCGCACCGCCTGTCGACGATCCGCGACGCCGATCAGATTTTGGTGCTCGATCAGGGCCGGATCGCCGAACGCGGCACACACGCCGAGCTCGTGGAGCTCGGCGGGCATTATGCGGAACTTATCGCCCGGGACGACCCGGTGCGAATCGCGGCCTGATCACCAGTGCAGAGTGACCGGGTCACCGACGTCGAGGACGTTGTAGACCCACTGGGCGTCCTCGGGTGACAGGTTGAGGCAGCCGTGGCTGACATTGGCATAGCCCTGCGAATCCACCGACCAGGGCGCCGAGTGGATGAAAACGCCACCCGAAGTGAGCCGCAGGGCCCACTCGCCGTTGATGTAGTAGTACTCCGACGAGCCCTTCGGAATGCCGATGGTGGCCGAGTCGAAGACGATCGAGCGGTGCTTCGACATCACCGGGTAGGTACCGGCCGGGGTTTCGTATCCGGGTTTGCCGTAAGAGGCGTTCATGGTGCGGGGGATACCGCCGACCGTCACGGTGAATGTGTGGTTCGACATGTCGCCGTCGGCGAATGTACCTGCGCTGGTGCGGAATTCAGTGGGTGCGGCCTGTACGGCGCTGGGCACCCCGAGAACGGTCAGAGCTAGGAACGATAGAGCGAGGAACAGGGATCTGAGTGCGCTCCTCATGGCTTCCACCCCTTTCGAGATGGTGTGGTACGCGAAAGACCAGGCTGGCCCCCTATCAGAAGGGCCAACGGTTCAATTTTGATCTATATGTCTTTCGGGTACCCGCTGTTCGCCGGCGTACACCTGAGATCTTTCGCTCTGCTATGGGTCAGCTGCTGCGCACCGCGTGCAAAACGTCGGCGTGCAGCGCGTCTGCCCGGGCGGTCAGCGCCTCGATACGCAGCAGCGTGGGCGCGAACTCGTCACCGTGCACGGCGTCCAGCGAGGCCACGTTGATCTCGATATTCAGCCGCGAGCTGGTCGCGGCGGCCCGGGCGGCGTCCGCGGCCGCGCCGATATCGGTGACCACGTTCGGGTTCCCGATCGGCAGCAGTTCGCCCGCCAGCGACAGGATCTCGTCGGCCTCGTCCACCACGGCGGCGGGCACCCGGGCCGCGCCGATCAGCGCCTCGGTGATCGCCTGGCCCCGGCCTTCGGCGTCTTTGGGCAACTTGTAGGCGTTGCCGACCGCGGTGAACGCGGCCGCGTCGGCGTCGGCCAGGGCGAGCGAGCGCGCGCGGCATGCGTCGGCGGCCGCGATGATGCCGTCGATGACCGGCTTGTGCTCGGCGTCCTTGGCGCGGGTGGTGTAGCGCGCGACCATCGCGACCAGCGCGGCGCCCTGCGCGGCGTGCAGCGCGGCCACCGCGCCACCACCGGGGGCCGGCACCTTGGCGGCGAGCTCACCCAGATACTCCGCGACGGTGGTGCCGCCGAAGGAAGATGCCGTTTCGGTGGATGCGTTGCTCGCCTGTGACATACCGGTAACGCTACCGCCCGGTGCACCGCAACCCGCGAGCGGCGGTTAAGTTGAGACCCATGCGGATCGGATTGGGCATCAACTATTCGGGCGGCTTCAAAGAGGCGGCCGCCGAAGTGGCCGACCTGGAGAAGGCCGGACTCGACATCGTCTTCGTGCCGGAGGCGTACTCGTTCGACGCGGTCAGCGCCCTGGGCTACCTGGCCGCCAAGACCGAACGCCTGGAGCTGGCCTCGGGCATTCTGCAGATCTACACCCGTACCCCGAGCCTGACCGCGATGACGGCGGCCGGCCTGGACTTCGTCTCGGAAGGCCGGTTCACTTTGGGGCTCGGCGCGTCCGGCCCGCAGGTGATCGAGGGCTTCCACGGCGTGCCCTACGACGCGCCGATCGGCCGCACCCGGGAACTGGTGGAGATCTGCCGCAAGGTGTGGCGCCGGGAGAAGCTGGAATACCAGGGCAAGTACTACCAGGTCCCGCTGCCCGCCGAGAAGGGCACCGGCCTCGGCAAGCCGCTGAAGCTGATCAATCATCCGGTGCGCGAGAACATTCCGATCCTGCTGGCCGCGCTCGGCCCGAAGAATGTGCAGCTGGCCGCGGAGATCGCCGAGGGCTGGCAGCCGATCTTCTTCCTGCCGGAGAAGGCCAAGCAGGTCTGGGGCGAATCGCTGGATGCCGGTCTGGCCAAGCGTGATCCGAGCCTGGGTGAGCTCGAGGTGTACGCGGGCCCGGCGCTGGCGATCGGTGAGAACGTCACGCCGCTACTGGAATTCGTGAAGCCGCACCTGGCGCTCTACATCGGCGGCATGGGCGCCAAGGGCAAGAACTTCTACCACACCCTGGCGACCAGCTACGGCTACGGTGCCGAGGCCGACAAGATCCAGGAGCTGTACCTGGCGGGCAAGAAGGAAGAGGCCGCCAAGGCCGTTCCGGACGACCTGGTGCGCGATATCTCGCTGGTAGGCCCCGCCGGTTATGTGAAGGAGCGCGTCGCGGCGTTCAAGGAAGCCGGTGTGACGGTGCTGAACGTGGTGCCGATGGCGGCTACTCCGGCCGACCGCGTCAAGCTGATCGAGCAGCTGCGCGAACTGGTCTGATACCAGGCGTCTTTCAGACTGATGGCCGGGATCCCTCGACGATCCCGGCCATTGGCGTTTCTACGGTCGGGTCAGGATTTGAAGGCGGCCAGTGCGGCATCCAGAGTGGAGTAGAGCGAGAACACCTGGTCCAGGCTGGTCATTTTGAGCTGACGGCTGGTGGCGGGCCCGTCGGCCACGACGGCGATGGTGGTGGCGTCACCGGCACGCTGATGCGCGGCGACCAGCGCGGCCATGCCCGCGGAGGCGAGGAAGCTGACGCCGGTCAGATCGATGATAAGGACGGGGGCGGCCTTGTCGGCGAGCACGCCCTCGATCGCGGTCTCCAGCGCGGGGGCGGTGGCCAGGTCGACCTCGCCGGCCACCGTCAGGACGGTGGCGCCGTCGTGCACCGTGACCGCGGTGGTCATCGTGTCCGAAAGTGGATGCGCGTCTCCGGAAGTGTTGGTCACGGTCACCAACCCTACCGGCTGCCTCCCGCGCGTGGTGCCCGGTCCGTGGACCGAGCGGCCGCTGTTTGCTCCCGCCAGGCCCGGGTATGCGGCCGTAAACCGAACGAAAGGGTTGAATCATGAGCAGTTTGGCAGCCACCGTCGACGTCGAGGTACCGGTACGCACGGCCTACAACCAGTGGACCCAGTTCGAGACCTTCCCGCAGTTCATGGAAGGCGTGGAGCAGGTGCAGCAGCTCGATGACCGGCACACACACTGGAAGATCCACGTCGGCCCGGCGACGCGCGAGTTCGATGCCACCATCACCGAGCAGCATCCGGACGAGCGGGTGGCATGGCGTTCCGACAACGGCCCGAATCACGCCGGTGTCATCACCTTTCACCGGCTCGACGACACCCACACCCGGGTGACCGCCCAAATGGAGGTCGACCCGGAGGGATTCGTGGAGAACGCCGCCGACAAGCTCGGCGTGCTGAAGCACCGGGTGAACGGCGATATGCAGCGGTTCAAGAAGTTCATCGAGGACCAGCACCACGAGACCGGCGCCTGGCGCGGTGACATTCCGCGCCCGGATGCCCGATAAAAACAGCGGTCGGTCACCCTTCAGATTTGGCGGTTGGTACCCCGAAGCGGGTTCGCCACAGGCGATTTGATCGCCGGGAGGGTGACCGACATGCGTACCCGGGTCCCCGGTTCGGTGTGGTCGATCTCGAGTTCCTCGGTGAGCGCGCGCATCATGTCGATGCCGCGGCCGCGGTTCCCGGGATCGGCCGATCGCGGTTTCCAGACGCCGGTGTCGGTGACCAGGATCGTCACCCGCTCGGTATCGCATTCGGCGGTGAGCGTCACCTCGTTGGCGGCGGCGCCGTTGCTCAGGTAGGCGTGTTCGATGCTGTTGCTGCAGGCCTCGTTCGCTGCCGCGACCAGATCCGAAGCCAGGTCGTGCGGCACGGCCGCCGCCGCCAGCCAGGCCTTGAGTTTGCGGCGGAGCGCGGCGAGCTGATCCGGATGCGCCGGCACGTCCAGGTGCAGGGAGGCGGGGGGTTGGCGGTAGACCACCATGGCGACGTCGTCGTCGTAACCCGCCGAGGGGCGTAGCCGGGAGAGCACCGCGTCGGCGACCTCGCGCGGTAGTTTTCCCGGGGTGTCGGCCAGGACCGCGGAGATCTTGTCGAAGCTCTCGTCGATGTCGACGCCGCGATGTTCGACCAGCCCGTCGGTGAACAGCACCAGCGTGGAGCCGGGAGTGAGCGCGGTGGTGGCTTCGGGTCGCCGGGGCGTATCGAAGGTGGCCAGCGGAACCGCCCGGCCGCCCTCCAGCAGTCTGCCCGGCGCACCGACATCGGCCAGGATCGGCGGCATGTGCCCCGCGCTCGAGTAGCGCATCAGACCACGCTCGGGATCTAGCACCGCCGCGCAGACCGTGGTGCACATGGCGCCCGGGATCCGCGCCGCGACGGCGTCGAGTTCCGCGAGCAGCTGCGCCGGGCCCGCACCACGTAGCAGCAAAGCCCGTGCGGCCGTCCGCAATTGGCCCATCACCACGGCGGCGGACAAGCCACGGCCGACGCAGTCGCCGACCACCACGCCGATGGTGCCGTCGTTGAGCGGAACCACGTCGTACCAGTCGCCGCCGATCTCCAGCGGCGGCAGCGCCGGCTCGTAGTGCACCGAGAACCGCGGCGGCAGTTCGATCGGGCCGAGCATGGCCCGCTGCAAGGTCAGTGAGGTGGAACGCGCCTGATCGAAGTTGCGCGCTCGCTGCACGGCCAGGCTCAGATGCCCGATCAGCAGCGAGAACAACGTCCAGTCGGCGGCGGTGATGGCGCGCGGCGCGGCGAAGCGTAACCACAGCGCGGCGTCCCCGACCTCGCCCAGCGGAGCGACGATGCCCTCGGAACTTTCCGTACTCTCCGGGATCGCGAACAGGCTGCGCGGCGGGCGGCGGCGGGCCCGTTCCAGCAGCGCGGTGGCCCGATCATCCAATTCCGGGGCGTCGATATTGCGTGAATTGCGTTCCACCGCACCGGAAACGTAGACCTCCGGGCGGGCATTGCGGTTCGGCCACACCGACACCACGGCCGATTCCGCGCCGACGGTGCGGCGCAGTTCGTCCAGGCCTACCGCGAGCACCTCGACCACGCTGGTGGCCGCGCCGACCGCGGTCGCCAGCCGGGACGCGGCCTGATCGCGGGCCTGGGCGTCGTGCTCGGCGGTGACATCGCGGATGGTGCCGACGAAGATCTGCTCGTTGTTCTCCGGCTTGATCAGCGACGACGTGCTGACCGCGAGCCACACGTCGCGGCCGTCGCGATGCCGGACCGGAATGACGAACCGCTGCGCCACCGTGCCCAGATCGGGATAGCGCGGTCCGGTCGGCAGCGACCACGGGTGCGGCAGCGGGTAGGGGAGACCGGCGGCGCCGTATCCGGTGAGCGCGCCGAACGCGGAGTTGACCTCGATGATGGTGCCGCGCGAATCGGCGACGAAGAAACCGTCCTGCAGCGATTCCACCAGCGCGGTGCGGAAGGCGTCGCGGCCCGCGAGATCGTCCGCGCGCGAACGCTGTTGCTCATAGCGGCGCAAACCGCCGAGGTAGCCGCGGGTGGCGATATCCAGGGCGGCCAAGGTCTGTAGCAGGAATTCCAGCGCTGGTTCCGCGATCGGCTGTTCGGGGCCGTCGTTCGCGGCGACGAATCGGAAATGGTGTTCGGTCAGATCGAGCAGGCTGATGTCCTCGACCAGGGCCCGCCGGCCCAGGTCGTAGCCGGCGGCGAGGCTGGCGTGCGTCGGCGAATCCAGGTGGCGCCGTAGCGCGTTCGCGTAGGCGTCCAGAAACGCCGCCAGCACATCAGTCATTGTGTTCCGTTCGATGTCCCGCCGCGATGGCGGGCAGCCAGCACCAGGGCGTCGTCGGTGTCCTTGGAGTGCCGGTTGAGCACTTCCGCGGCGATCTCGGCCGTGGACTTGGAAAGATCTATGCCGTTGAAGGATTCGGCGACGATGCCGTCGGTCGACATGAGCAGCAGATCGCCGACGCGCACCTGCACGGTCTGCGGCTGTAGATGCTGGGGCAGCCGATAGCCGACGATGCCGCCGGTCATCAGTACCGTCGCGCGCACGGTGAGCCCGGCCGGGCCGACCGTGAGCACCCGGGATTCCACGTTCCCGACGCCGAGCCAGTTGATGGACTCGGCACAGTCGAACAACGCCAAGGAGACTGCCGCGCCACGGGTATCTGCCATCGCCCGATGACACAGCAGCATCAGCACGTCGAGCGGCTCGGCGCGGTTCTCCGAGAGGATCTGCGCGGCACGGTCGGCCGCGTCGGCGGCGGGCGCGCCATGGCCCAGCCCGTCGAGCACGCCGAAAAGTACGGAGCCGCCACCGGTTTCGAGCACGACGCAGCGGTCACCGGACACTCGCTGCCCGGGCAGTGCACGTCCGGCCACCGCCCATTCGATCCGACCGACGAAGCCGTCCTCATGCACCGGCGGGCACCCACTTCCACATTTCGATCAGGGTGCCCCGGCCCGGGGCGGAGTCGATGATGAGGCGATCCATCAACCGGCGCGCACCCGGAAGGCCGAGGCCCAGACCACGTCCCGTGGAGTAGCCGTCGTCCAGCGCACGGGCGATGTCGCGGATGCCCGGGCCCTGATCTTCGGCCTGCACCACCAAGGCCTGTCTGCCGTCCCGTTCGTCGACGAGCAGGCGGACTTCACCGCTGCCGGCGTAACTGGTGATGTTGCGGGCGATTTCGGAGATGGCCGTGGAGATCATGGTGCGGTCGGTGAGGGAGAAGCCGAGCTTTTCGGCGAGTTCCCGTCCGGCCTGCCTCGCGATCACGATGTCACCGGACACCTTTACCGCGATCACCATGTTCTCAGCGGCCACTGTCACGACCGTCTCGCTGGTGCCGTTTGGAGGCCTTGCGGTCCAGCCACGCAAGCCCTTCTTCCAGGTCCAGGGCGGTGTGCATGTCCTCGAAGGTGAGGCCCAACTGCACCATGGCGAACGCGACTTCCGGTTGCAGCCCGACGATCACCGTTTCGGCGCCGCGTAACTGCGTCATGTGCGCGATGGTACGCAGCGATCTGGCCGCGAACGAATCCATCACGTCGATCGCGGTGACATCGACGATGATGCCGTGCGCGCGGTATTTGGAGACCTGCTTCATCAGGTCGTCTTGCAGGCGCTCGGTGTCGGCGTCGGTCAAGGCGGATTGCACCGACGCGATCAGATACGTGCCCTGCTTGAGAATGGGTACCGGCATCAGCCTGCCCCGATTACCGTCCGTCGCGTTCGGTCAGGAGTCGATCGGTCACGCGAGTGACTTCGTAGCCCAGCAGCCGCTCGGCCTCTTCGATACCGCCCTGGAGGTCACCAACGGCGTTCATCTTCGACAGATCCAGGCCGATGGTGACCAGGGTGAGCGCGATCTCCGAGGACAGACCGGTGATGATGACGTTCGCGCCCATCAGGCCGGACGCGTCCACGGTCTGCACGAGGTGGTTGGCCACCGTGGAGTCGATCTGCGGCACACCGGTGATGTCGATGACGACCACCTTGGCGCGGTTGGCGCGGATGGCGCGCAGCAGCTGCTCGGTGAGCTGGCGGGCACGCTGGCTGTCCAGCACGCCGATGATCGGAAGAATCAGCAGCTGTTCACGCACCTGCAGAACAGGCGTGGACAGCTCGCGGATCGCTTCCTGCTGCTGGCGGATGACGCGCTCGCGTTCCTGCACGAAGGAGATGGCCACGGTGCTCGCGATGCGGTTGGCGGCCGGCTCGTAGGCGTCGAGCACCTGGTTGAGCAGCTCGAAGTTGGTCTGGTACTTCTCGAACAACGAGCGGGCCAGCACGTCGCGCAGCAACAGCACGATGCCGATGACCTCGTCGGTCTCGACGCCTCGGGGAATGATGCGCTCGGACAGATCGCGGGCGTATGCCTGCAGCGCGTCGACGCTACCGGTGACCAGCACCTCGACGTAGTTGTCGTACATCGAGGTCGCCTCGGAGAAGATCTCTTCCGGGGTCATGGCCGTCAGCAGTTGCGTGTCGGTGATGCGCCTGGCCCATTCCTCACGCAGTGCGGTGCGGTTCTGGCGCAGGTGCTCGACCAGCTCGGGCAGCAGATTGTCGTCGACCGGGCCGACGGGCAGCGAATCCGCCGAAAGGCTCATGGACACCTCGGACATGGAAATTCCAGCCCCTTTCGACGGGTGAGTCAGTGCGTTCGTACGGTCGGCCTGCGAGCCGACACCGAGCCTAGTCATACCCCAGCCGCACTGGTATCGAAACCTGAGGGTAGCTCGGAGAATCCTCGCTCCAGTGCCGAGAGGGCTTGATCGAGGTAAACGGTGAGGTCGGCGTCGGCGCGGGCGACCCAGGCATCGAAGGCGGCGCGGGCTGCCGCCAAGGTGGTGCGGCCGACGGCCAGGGGGATCAGGGCGTCTTCGGCGGAGTCGAGGCGACGAGCGGCAAAGGCGCTGACCGCGCGTTCCCAGGCGTCGTAATGGGTGCCCGCGGTGGCGGCGAGGGCGGGCACCGTGGCGATCAGGTGCATGCGGGTACGCAGTTCGGGGATGTCTTCGGCGCGATAGGTATTGGCGTTCACCACGACTCGGCGCACCGCCGCCATCATCGGCACGTCGTCCGGGACGGTCGCGAACGCGTCTTCCAGGGCGGTGATCTCGTCGTCGAACTGGGACCAGAGCACTTCGGCCTTGGTGGGGAAGTAGCGGAAGAAGGTGCGCCCGCTGATGCCCGCGGCGGCGGCGATCTGCTCGACAGTGGTGTTGTCGAAGCCGTGCGCGCTGAACATCCGCATGGCGATCAGTTCGAGTTCGCGTTTCGTGGTGCCGCGGGGGCGGCCGCGGGTGGTGGTGCCCTGCCCTGTCACGAAAGTCATTATGGCAGTGCTCGACGTATTGATTATGTCAGCGAGTGACGTTAATCTCGGCCTCGTGGTAGAACACGTTTCAGATCTGGCCTGGCCCGAGGTGGGCGCACGGGCCGAGAAGGGCGTGATCCTGGCGGTGCCGGTGGGCTCGACCGAGCAGCACGGACCGCATCTGCCGCTGTCGACCGATACCGATATCGCGGTGGAAATGTGCCGCAGGCTGGCCGGGCGTCGGCCGGATGTGCTTGTCGCTCCAGCCATTCCGTATGGCTCCAGCGGTGAGCACGCCGGTTTTCCCGGGACCCTGTCGATCGGGCAGGCCGCGCTGGAACTGCTGATCGTGGAGCTGTGCCGTTCGGCCACCGACACTTTCGACCGGATCGTGCTGGTCAACGGGCACGGCGGCAACGCCGAACCGCTGCAGCGGGCCGTGCGCCTGCTGCGCGGCGAATCGCGCGACGTGCGCCTGTGGGTCACCCGATACCACGGTGACCTGCACGCGGGCCGCTCCGAAACCGGCATGCAGCTGGCGCTGGATCCGGCCCGGGTGCGTCCGGATCTCGCCGAACCCGGCGACCAGCGCCCGCTGTCGGAGATCTATCCGCTGCTGGCCGCCGGTGGTGTGCGCGCGGTGAGCCGCAACGGCGTGCTCGGCGACCCCACCCCCGCCACCCCCGAGGACGGCGCCCGCCTCCTCGCCGCACTCGCCACGCATTTGGAAAACGACAGCCGGTCCTGGTGGCCGGTCGAGCATCCCGGAAGGGCCGGACAATGAATCCCTGGTTCGAAACCGTCGCCGAGGCGCAGCGCCGCGCGAAGAAGCGGCTGCCGAAATCGGTGTACGGCGCGCTCATCGCCGGCTCCGAACGCGGTCAGACCATCGACGAAAACCAGCAGGCCTTCACCGAACTGGGTTTCGCGCCGCACTGCGCGGGCCCGATCGGGGAACGCGATCAGTCCACGACTGTGATGGGGCAGCAACTCGCCATGCCGGTGCTGATCTCGCCGACCGGCGTGCAGGCGGTGCATCCCGACGGTGAGGTGGCCGTGGCGCGCGCCGCCGCGGCGCGCGGAATCGCCATGGGGCTCAGCTCATTCGCCTCGAAGCCGATCGAAGAGGTGATCGCGGCCAACCCCGCCACCTTCTTCCAGTTGTACTGGTGCGGCAGCAAAGACGAGATGGCCGAGCGGATCGGCCGGGCCAAGGCGGCCGGCGCGGTCGGGCTGATCCTCACCCTGGACTGGTCCTTCTCGCACGGCCGGGACTGGGGCAGCCCGGTCATCCCGGAAAAGCTGGACCTGCGGGCGATGCTGCAGTTCGCGCCGCAGACCCTGGCCAGGCCGCGCTGGCTGGCGACTTACCTGCGTTCCGGCCATATCCCGGATCTCACCGCGCCGAACATGGCGGTCGGCGGCAAGGCGGCGCCCGGCTTCTTCGGCGCGTACGGCGAATGGATGGGCACGCCCGCGCCCGATTGGGCCGACGTGCGCTGGATCGTCGAGCAGTGGGACGGCCCGGTCATGCTCAAGGGCATCATGCGGGTCGATGACGCGCACCGCGCGGTCGATGCGGGCGTGGCCGCGATCTCGGTGTCCAACCACGGTGGCAACAACCTCGACGGCACCCCCGCGGTGATCCGCGCGCTGCCGGTGATCGCCGAGGCGGTCGGCTCGCAGATCGATGTGGTGATGGATGGTGGCATCCGCCGCGGCAGCGACGTGGTGAAGGCTGTGGCGCTGGGCGCTCGCGCGGTCATGCTCGGCCGCGCGTACCTGTGGGGCCTGGCCGCCAACGGACAGACGGGCGTGGAGAACGTGCTCGACATCATGCGCGGCGGCATCGACTCGGCGCTGCTGGGTCTGCGTAAAACCAGTGTGGCCGAACTGGATCGGAGCGATCTGGTCATTCCGGACGGCTTCGAACGGGCGCTGGGTGTCCCTGCCCGGCCCCAGGCCGTACCGGATCAGGCGGCCGCGGGCTAGAGCTCCTCCGGCGCTCGCCGGTGATGGGCGAGCAACGTGTCGTAGATGTCGGCGAGCGCCGCCAGCTGATCGCGATCCAACGCGTCGATCATGTGGCGGCGCACGCTGCGCGCGTGCGCCGGTGCGGCGCCGCCGAGCAGGTCCGCGCCATGTGGAGTGAGCCGGGCGGCGGTGCGGCGGGCGTCGTCGGGGATCGGTTCCCGGATGACCAGGCCGCGCTTCTCCATCCGGGTGATCTGATGCGAGAGCCGGCTCTGCGACCACTCCAGCCGTTCGGCCAGATCGGCGAAGGTCAGCCGGTGGTCCGGGGATTTCGACAGGCTGGCCAGCACCGTGTATTCGACATAGGTGAGGTTCGACTCGCGCGCGGAATCGCGCCCGACGGCGGCGGCGATGAGGTCACGGGTGCGCACGAAACCCACCCAGGCTCGCATCTCGACCTCATCGAGCCACACCGGTTCCGTCATGGCAGCCTCCAAGCTCCGACACTGTCGCCTGCGACAACGTCAACCCTGAGAGGTAGCACCACCGGGTTGAACGTGCAACCTTTTACGCCTACTGCCTGGGCCTTAGGTTTGCCTAACCGAGGTGGGCGCCCGGTCCGGTGGCTAGGCTCGCTGTGCTTGTGACCAGTGTGCAAGCACCTGGCCCGATATGAAGGAGAGCGATCCGTGACCGCGCCGGAATTCCGCTATTCAGATCTGCTGCCGATCGGCGCGGACGACACCCCCTACCGGTTGATCACGACCGAGGGTGTCAGCACCTTCGAGGTCGACGGCCGCACCTTCCTGAAGGTGGAGCCCGAGGCGTTGCGCTTGCTGACCGCCGAGGCGATGCACGACATCAGCCACTACCTGCGGCCCGCGCACCTCGCGCAGCTGCGCAAGATCATCGATGATCCGGAATCCTCCGGCAACGATCGATTCGTCGCGCTGGATCTGCTGAAGAACGTCAACATCTCCGCGGGCGGCATTCTGCCGATGTGCCAGGACACCGGCACCGCGATCGTGATGGGCAAGAAATCCGAAGGCGTGCTCACCGGGGCCGACGACGCGGAATGGATCAGCCGCGGTGTATTCGACGCCTACACCAAGCTGAATCTGCGCTATTCGCAGCTCGCGCCGGTCACCATGTGGGACGAGAAGAACACCGGCACGAATCTGCCGGCGCAGATCGAGTTGTATTCCACCCAGGGCGATACCGCGCAGCCGTCCTACAAGTTCCTGTTCATGGCCAAGGGCGGCGGTTCGGCGAACAAATCGTTCCTGTACCAGGAAACCAAGGCCGTGCTGAATCCGCAGCGCATGCTGGAATTCCTGGACGAGAAGATCCGCTCGCTCGGCACCGCGGCCTGCCCGCCCTATCACCTGGCCGTGGTGATCGGCGGCACCAGCGCCGAATTCGCTTTGAAGACCGCGAAATACGCCTCCGCGCACTACCTGGACAATCTGCCCACCGAGGGTTCGATGGCCGCGCACGGCTTCCGCGATCTGGAGCTGGAAGAAGAAGTCTTCAAGCTCACCCAGGAGTTCGGTATCGGCGCGCAGTTCGGCGGCAAATACTTCTGCCACGATGTGCGCGTGGTGCGCTTGCCGCGGCACGGCGCGAGTTGCCCGGTGGCCATCGCGGTTTCGTGTTCGGCGGACCGCCAGGCCCTGGCCAAGATCACCCCCGAGGGTGTGTTCCTGGAGCAGCTCGAGCGGGAGCCCGCGCAGTATCTGCCCGAGCAGACCGACGCCATTCTCGGCGGCGACGTGGTCAAGATCGACCTGAACCGGCCGATGGCCGAGATTCGCGCCGAACTCTCGAAATACCCGGTGAAGACCCGGCTTTCGCTGACCGGTCCGCTGGTGGTGGCGCGCGATATCGCGCACGCCAAGATCAAGGAACGGCTCGACGCGGGGGAGCCGATGCCGCAATACCTGCGCGATATGGCCGTGTACTACGCCGGTCCGGCCAAGACGCCCGAGGGGTACGCGTCCGGTTCGTTCGGACCGACCACGGCCGGGCGCATGGACTCCTATGTCGACCAATTCCAGGCCGCCGGTGGGTCTTTGGTCATGCTGGCCAAGGGCAATCGCTCCGCTCAGGTGACCAAGGCGTGCAACGAGCACGGCGGGTTCTACCTCGGTTCCATCGGCGGGCCCGCGGCCCGGCTGGCGCTGGACTGCATCAAGTCGGTCGAGGTGCTCGAATATCCGGAACTCGGTATGGAAGCCGTCTGGAAGATCGAGGTTGAAGATTTTCCCGCGTTCATCGTGGTGGACGACAAAGGAAACGACTTCTTCGCCGAAACGCAGAAGCCGATCGCATTGCGCGTGCGTACGCGCTCCAAAGAACGCGTCTGAGGTTCTGCCTCGATAGGACACGGCATTGTCACCTCGATCGCCGGGGTGACAATGCCGCTGCGGCGCGCACCCTAGAGGGGTAAGTCGCCGTATCCCTGAAGTCGAGGAGGGCAATGAGTACGTCGTTTCGTATCTCGGATTCAGCCAGCCGACGGCTGGTCTCACGTGCCGTACGCGAGGGAACGAGTTCGACCGCACTGCTCAATCGGTTGATCCGCGAGGGCGTCGATCAGCTGGAACACCCGGGCATCGTCTTCCGCGGCCCGCTACACGACCGGCGCGCGGCGCTGGCCGCCGGACCTGAGGTCTGGGAAGTAGTCGCCCGCCTGCTGGAGCTCGACGGGCCGGTAGACCAGCGGATCACAGCGCTCTCGCGGCAATCCGACCTACAGGACCGCAAGATTCGCACCGCAGTCGAGTACGCGCGCTCGCACGGCAGCGAGATCGGCGAGCGCATCGGGCGTCATCGCCAGGCCTCGGAATTGGTGCGCCACAAGTAGCTCGCGGCGTTCCCGGGCTGTTTGCCTCGAAAAGGATTGGGCACCACCAGAAATGCAAGGCGTTCGCGTACTTGGATGGAGGAGGATCATGCCGATCGAACAAACGGCCCGGGTCATCCGGATGCTGGAAGTGCTGGTGACGGCCCTGGCCGCGCTCAGCTTGATCTTGGCCTGGCTCGTCAATACGCCCCCTGTCGTGATGGTGATTTTCGCCGCGATCATCGCCTACGGGGCCTGGACCTTCACGCATCCGATCGAGTCGTAACCTCGCGCGGTTCCCGGGAACGGCACGCCGCGGCCGCTAGGATCGCCGACATGATCGCAAAGCTAGCGCTGTCCGCGATGGCTGTACCGGCGCTCTTCGTCTTGGCCGCGCCCGGCGCGCACGCGGACCCACGCACGGCGGTGGCCGCCGCCGCCGGGACCGAAGGTCTGACGCCCCCGTTGGCGGCGGCATACACCCAGGCCGAGGAAGCGGCACGGGCCGAAGGCGTGACCTTGTACATCAACTCCGGTTACCGCTCATACGGCGAGCAGCAGGCCATGTGGGAGGACGGGGTCGCCACCTACGGCAGCCCGGACGAGGCGCGGCGGTGGGTGTTGCCGCCCGAGGAGTCGACGCACGTGTCGGGGCAGGCGATCGATGTCGGGCCGCAGCACGGCGCACAGTGGTTGGAGCGCAACGGGAATCGGTGGGGGCTGTGCCGGATCTATGCGAACGAGTGGTGGCATTTCGAGTTGGCCACCGGGCCCGGTGGGCAGTGCCCGGCATTGCGGGCCGATGCGAGCGAGCAGCCGCATCCCGCGCCGCCGCAGGTCGCCCCGCCGTTGATAACCGGCAGCGCAGGCCCGCTTCAAACCTGGCCGTGGGGCCCGGGCCGGTAGCGCGGATCCGCTGAAAGCCTGGCGTTGGGGCCTCGGCCAAGTAGGGTTCTGCCCCGGCGGTCGGCTACACATAGTTGTTTGACGCGTCGCACCCCTGTCAGCTGGCAGGGGTGCGCTCGCGTTCGATGGTTAGTTGGCCCCGGCCGGTTCGAGTTCGCCCGGCATGTTGTCGAGGGTCATGCCGCCCTCGATTCCGTTGGGGACGCGACGGCGGTTGGGGGAGCCGAGGGCGGTGGTGAGATCGGTGCCGTCGTGTTCGGCGAGGAGATCGCCGCTATCCCAGACCAGCAAGGTGGCGCTGACGGAGTTCTCGGCCGTGGAGTGAGCCAGGTCGTAGTGGGCGCAGCCGGGGACGTGAGGATAGGTGATCCAGAGGTCGTAGCCCGTCATGAACAGGTCGAGGTCGAATTGGACGCTGAGACCGAGAAGTTCGCTGCGGCCGTTGTCGTCGACACCGGCGAAGGCTTCGTCCAGGGCGAGCAGACGGGGGGCCTGTGGGTCGGCGGAGTCGAGCATGACGTGGGCGGCCGCGAAGAGGGGCAGATGCAGGGAGACCGACTGCTCGCCGCCGGAGAGAGCGCTGTGGCGGGCGACGGTCAGTTTGTCCTCGGTGCCGTCACCGGAGATCAGGGTGAAGGAGAAGACGCGCCAGGTGCGGTAATCCAGTGTGGCGGCGAGGATTTCGGGGTAGGAGCGTTCCGGGTGCGCGGCGCGGGCGGCGCGGATCTCGGAGGCGAAATGCGAGCGGATGGCGGCCAGGTCGTCGGGGGAGAGGACCGAGGCATCGCGATCCAGGAGTTTGCACATGGCGCGGGCCGCGTCGGAAAGTGAATCGGCCAGCACCCAGTGCACGCCGATCGTGTTGCCCGAGGACATGCGGCGTTTCTTCATCTCCGCGCCCATGCGTGCGATGAGATCCCTGGCGTCGGAGGTGCGTTCGTAGATCTGCTGGGCCAGCCCGGCCAGCAGCGCGTCCTCCAGGATGCGGCGTTCGGCGTCGGTGAGCAGCAGTTCCTGGTCGTGACGGGCCTGATCGATGCGGCCCGCGAAATCGGCGAGCGCGGACATGCCCTGCTCGTCGGCGACCTGCACCACGGTGAGGCCGTCGGCGGCGTCCCACTGCAGGCGGTAGTCGCGGCCGCAACCGGCCAGGGCGGCGTCGAACTCCTGCAAAGCCGAGGTAACCGCGCTGCGAGTGGTCTTGCGGGCGGCTTCCCCCGCCTTCACCGAAGCGGTCGCGGCGGCGAGGTTGTCGAAGAGTTCGGCGACCTCGTCGGGCAACACCTGCGGTTCGGTCTCCGGACCCGCCTGGGTGATCCGGTAGAGCAGCTGCTCGGGGGTGGACCAGGCGGCTTCGCTGCTCGGCCAACGGCTCTCGGCGGGAGCGCCGAGCAGGCGGAGCAGGTCCGGACGGGCATAGGGCGCAAGGGTTTTGACGTCGGTGAGCACTTCGGTGAGGGCGGTGCCGAGGGATTCGAACGCGGTCCGGTAGGCGGCTTCGGCGTCACCGATCGCTTCGATCGCGGAGTTGGCCGCCTTGCGGGCGGTCTTCTGCTCCGCGCGAGTGGCCTCGATCTTCTCCCGGGCCAGTTCCAGGTCCCGGTCGATATCGGCGGCGCCCGCGCCCAGCGCGTCGCGCAGGGTCTCCAGTTTGCGCGACTGCTCCTGGTAGCCGGCTTCGGCGGCCTCCGCTTCCTCGGCGAAGGCCTCGGCCAGGTCGCGGGCTTCGGCGAGACGGTCCGCGCCCTCACGTTCGCGTTCCCGCTCGCGGTCGTGGTCGGTGCGCAAGCGCAGCAGCCCGGTACCGGTGTTCTCGAAGTGCCGGATGGCGGCCGCGAGCGCGTCGATATCGCGTGGGTCGCGTGGGGTGCTGTGTTCGGCGGCGATGGCGCGCAACTTCTTGTCGACCGTCGCTACCGCGGCCACCGCCTGATCGAGATCGTGCTCGGCCTGCGTGACGGCTTCGGAGCGCGAGCGCATCATGCCCGCGGCTTCCGAGACCGCACGCAAGGCGGCCGTGACGGCCGAAGGACGCGGCAGCGCCTTCGCGGCGGCCGCGATCCGCGCGAGTTCGGCTGTGGCGGTAGATTCTTCGGCTGCCGACTGCTCCTTGGCGGTCGTGGCGGTTTCCAACGCGGCGGCCAGCTCGGTGAGCCGGATCTCGCGTCGGCGAGCCCGGGCGGTCGCACCGATGAACTCGGCGTCGGCTTTGTGGTGGCGGCCGATCTGCACGCCTTGGCGGAAGCCGCCGGAGGTGCTGACCGCGAGCTCGTCCTCGCCGAACCCCGGCTTCTTCGCTTCGTGCAGCGCGATCGATGCGAGAACATCGGAGACAGTTTGACGCGGCACCGTCAACTGCGCGGAATCCTCTTCCACCACAAGCACATCGGTGAGCGTGCGGCCGGACGGGCGGTTCCGCGACGGGACGAGGAACTGCTCGGAGGTGTACTCGGCGGGCAGGTCGGACTCCGCGCAAACCCAGGCGTCGAGCAGGCCCGCGGCATGCAGTGCCGCTTCGATGCCACCGGCGGCCTCGGGCGTGACGTCGTCGGCGAACCGCACCAGCTGCCAGAGCGGTCCGCCCGGCCGGTCGCCCCGCTCATCGGTGCGAGTCGCCAATGGCGGTGGGGCATCGTCGCTTTGGGCGGCAACGCGGTCGCGTTCGGCGGTCAGTTCGGTGATGCGCTCCGCCGCCGCGGCCGCCTGCGACTTCGCTTCCTGCCGGCGATTGCGAATCTCGTCGAGCAGCGGCTCGGCCCGCTCCGCCAGCACCTCCGCGATACCGGCGGCGTCATCGGACCCGGCATTCGCCAGTGCGGCGTCGAGCGCGTCGAACAAGCCTTTCTCGATGGGGGAGTAGACCTCTCGATGCTTGTCCCACCAGGCGCGCAGCGCGGCCGAGGCTTCGGTGCGCGCCAGCGCGACGGCCGCTTCCGCGGCCGCGACCTCGGCCGCCGCCGATTCCTTTGCCGCCACGGCACGTTCGGACTGACGCTGCGCCCGGGTCCGTTCGGTGGCCGCGGCGTCCATCAGCCCCAGCGCTTTCCGGACCGCCCGCACGTCGGCGTCGCGCTCCTCGGCGCGGGCGCGGACGGCGGCGGTGAGGTTGTCGGCCCGCGAATCCTCCGACGGCGCGGTCCAATCGATGCCCGCTTCCTCTGCGGCGGCACGCAATTCGTCCTCACCGCGGGACAGGGTCGCGGCGGCGGTGCGGACCGCGGCGGTGGCCCGTTCGGCCTCCTGGACGCGCTGGTCGAGGGTCTGCCGGGCCTTGAGCGCCTTGTCCCGGTGCACGCTGGCCGAGGTCTCCAGCCGGCGCACCGCGTCGGCGAGATCGTCGAGCTGCTGCTTGCCTTCGTAGGCGCTGGAGCGCTGCAAGGTTTCCCGGTCGGTGAGCGCCTGCTCGTAGGTGCGATCGGCGTCATCGGCGCGGGCCTCGGCGGCGGTGCGCTCGGCTTCCCGGCGCTCACGCAACGCGGTCGCGGCGAACAGCGCGGTGCTCGCGTGCGTCACCGCGTCGAGCCGGGTACGGACTTGGTCGACATCCGTCTTCGCTTGTACCGCAAGGTATTTCCGGTACACGCCGACGAACGCGCGGGTCGCGGTATCGGCGTGCACCAGGCCTTCGAGGTTGCGCCCCACCTCCTCCATATCGCTGAAGGAGCGGGCCGCGTCCAGGATCAGCTGCTCGTCGAGCGGGCGCAGACCATCGGTCAGCGCCTGCGAAAGTCCGCGCGGATCCAGGTTTTTCGCCAGCTGCGGGCGGCGCAGCGTGAGGATCAGGTTGATCAGCTGGTCGTAGCGCTGGGTGCCGAGGCCGAACATGCGCGCGTCGATCGCGGTGCGGTATTCCACCGGCCGGTCCACGATGGAGTCGGTGCCGATCTGCTCGGCCAGCTGTTTGCGGGTGAACGGCCGGTCGTCCGGGCCGATCAGCGAAAAGTCCACGCCCACACGGCCGTCGGCGACGAAGTACCAGCGCGTCACCTTGTCCGAGGAGCGGGTGGCGCGCATGCCGATGCCGATGGTGACCACTTCCGGGTCGTCCCAGCTGCCGCGCGCGAACTCCATCCAGATGTAGGAGTAGGCCGATTCCTGCTTGCGATACAGCAGATTCGACTTCATGGTGCGTTCTTCACCGGCGAACGGGTTGAGCCGGCGCGGTTCGATCCGCCCGTCCAGCACGAACGGGAACAGCACCTCGAGCGCCTTGGTCTTGCCGGAACCGTTCGGCCCGCGCAGCACCAGCCTGCCGTCGGCGAAGCAGAACTCCTGGTCCCGGTAGTCCCACAGGTTGACGATCCCGGCGCGGGTCGGGATGAAGCGCACTCCGCCGTGGATAACCGACATGGTCAAACCCCTTCCGTGGCAACGCTTGCGCCGGTCTCTGCGGCGGTGACGAACAGTTCTTCGGTCCGCTTGGTACGGACGGTGACGACCGCGCCCCGGTAGCGGGCCAGGGCGGGCAGGATCAGCAGACCTTCGGGTCCCGCTGCGCCGGGTACGACCTGGACCAGGCGCAACCGTTCCAGCAGGGCCACCACCTCGGTGGTCAGCCCGGGGACGTCGGCCTGCCATTGCGCGGCGAAGGTGACACCGTAGCGGTCGGTGAGGGCCTGCACGGTTTCGCCTACCCAGCCGTAGTCCAGGAACGGGTAGGTCGCGGGCTCCGGTGCGTCGTCCGGATCGTCCGGATTCGCTTCTTCGTCAAAGGAATCGGAGAACGGGAGGTCGGCCAGCGGCGCGAACACCGTCGATTCGGGGATCGCGTCGTCCAGTTGCGCCACCAGGGCCCCCATCGGATCGGCGAGGGCGGGCCGCTGCGGCAACGGATTGTCGATATCGAGCACCAGGTCCGCGACCTCGCCGACCAGTAGCAGCGCTACCTGCGCCAGCGTGCCGGTACCGGGGAACCGGACATCGGAGAGCCGTCCCGAAACATCGATCAGCGCAACACCTTCCGCGCGCCGCTCGGCCTTCAGGCCCGTGAACAGTTCCACCTCGGAGACGATGCGTTCCTGCGCGAGCACCGCACGCTCGTCGGGTGCGAAATCCTCGGCGTAGATGACGGGGCGCTCGACCAGGCCGCGCCGTACTCGGCGGGCAGCGTCCGCGGTCGCGGGCTGTCCGTTCGGGTGCGCTTCCTCGCCGAGCAGCCCGGCCACGCTGTGCAGGTGTTGCAGGGCGCGCGGCGGGCGGAAGATCGCGAACACCACCGGTCGATCGATGTCGTAAAGCGCTTCTCCCACCGAGGGATCCGACGCCCAGCCACCCGCGTCGCCGTCGGCGAGAGTGAGCGCGCCGCGGTTGGCGAGCCAGCCTACGGCGTCGACGAAGGCGTCCCGGTCCGCGGCGCGATCGAGGGAGAGGTCGAGCCCCTCGATCCGCCCGGTGTAGGCCGCGACCTGATCGGCCAACTCCGACAATGTGATCTGATCACCAGCGCGCCCGAGCGCGGCCAGCGCCAGTGACAGATATGCGTAGCGGCGGCGATCGAAAAGCCGGTCGTTGACCGTTCGCGCGGGTTTGCCCGCATCCAGTTGATCGATGACGGGGAACAGTCGCGCGGTGGTTTCGGTGACTTCCAGGCGATAGCCGAACAGCTCCGCCAAGTCCTCGCGCAATTCGGTCGCCCACCTGCGAATCAGGGGCAGCGCGATGCGATCCGGATAGGTCCGGGTCACTAGATGGTTGGCGAGGATCACCCGCGCGGCTCGTTGGTAGTTGTCCAGCGCGAGCGAGTCGATGCGACGTGCGTGAATCATGCTCGGCCTCCCTTCTGACGGGTCGCTCGCACGTCGAGTTTGCGGCCGTTGAGGTGCAGCAGTCCGCGGGCGGTGCGGATCACTGTCGATCCCGGGTGCGTCGATACCGTGAGCGTGACGCCGTTGTCGGATCCGGTCGTTCCGTCGACCCGACCGCTTACCGGCACCCACGCGGTCGAGGCGGCATCCAGCAACCGCAGCAAGACTTCGGTCTCCCGGTCGTCCAGCTCGCGCTCGTAGATATCCGCTGCCGCAAGGGATTTCGCGGCCTCCGCGCGCGCTCGCTGTGCGTCGAGCTGCGCTTCCCGCAACCGGCGGATGCTCGCGTCGTTGCGCTGAATCCTGGCTGGCGCACCCGCCTGCGGTGGCCGCCCGGTTTCGGCGAGCGTCCGCGAGATCTCCAAGGGCGGTGCTTCCCACCAGGATCGAACCGGCGGAATCAGATCCGCGTCGGGATGCTCCATCGACAGATGCCGCGGCCGTCCCAGCCCGAAGACCGTGTCGAACAGCGCGTGCGCGCTGTCGGTGCTGGGCGCGGCGGTGAACCACCCCGCCAGATGCCGCAGCGCCGACTCCCGGCTCACTCCACCGCGCCGCGTCTCGGTAACCCGCCGCAGCAGCGACAGCACCGCGGCGATCGCGCTCATCGTCGCCTCCCGCAGCCGGTCCGCCTCGGTGGAATCACCCGACTCCGCCGCGACGAACCAGGTCCGCAGCCCCTGCCATCGCGCCCGCCAATCCGCTTGCCGCTCCTCCGGACTCAACAGCACCCGCTCATCACAGCGCGCGGCCCGCTCGATCAACTCGTCGACACCGGTGTCCTCGATGTCCCCGATCGCGTTCGCCAGCCGCGGCGCGAACCGCGCCAGATCCATACTGAAGTCCCGCATATGCGCCAGCAGCGCGTCCTTGTGCACGAGAAACGCCTCGGGCGTGATCTCGGTGGTCCGCACCATATCGCCGAGCGATAGATAGAAATGTGCGGCCCGCGCGGCCATATCGGTCAGCGCCGCGTCCAGCCGCCGCAGCGTCCGATACACCCGCTCCGCGTCCCCGGCCTGGTTCGCCTCAGCCAGCGCATGCAGATCCGCGAGCAACTCCGGCAACACCAGCCGCGACAGCGCCGCCTCATCCAGCCGCGCCGCCAGCACCCCCGCCACCGCCCGATACGCCTGGAACCCGGCCTGCGAGAACTGATACACGTAATGGCGGTTGCGATACTCGGCCAACGTCGCCGCCCGAGTCCCGTCATACGACCGCTCCAGCACCCCCCACTGATGCAGCTGATCCAGCAGCGGCCCGATCTCCGCTCCCGACAGCTCCGCCGCCCCCGCACTGTGCCGCCGAATCCACTCCGCCACATCATCGGCATGCAACAGCACCACATACGCGGCCCGCGCACTGTCGAACGCACGCAACACCCACAGGTAGTCAGCGCGCTTCTCCGCCGTAGCGAAGGAGAACAGCCGCAGCCGCTCGTCGCTGAGTTCGAAGTCGGCCCGCTGCGTTTCGTCGAGCACAGGGCCTTCGGCGGAGTCGGTCACCGGGAACAGGGTAGTAGCGGGTGGGTCGCCGTCCGACGGAACAACCCCGCGTGTCCGGTTTGCGGCGTGTTCGCCCAGCGGAAATCGACTTCGACACCGGGCGTGGCCTGGCCCGATATCCATACTCGGTACTCCACACCTGTGGGCTTAACTACATGTGCTGGCTAACTATTGGGGATTAGCGGTTGCGGCATGTTCGCTTACTCGGGGGACAGGGATCTCAACTGGTCCAGATAGATGCGGGTGCGGGGGTCTCCGGGGAAGCGCTCGATGATCTCTCTGGCGGCTTCACCGGCGATCCACATCAATGACGGCAACGATCTGCGTTTGCCGGAGAAGGCGCGCATGCCTTCGTCTACGGCGAGTTCGAGGTCGCGGTTGCGGACTGCGACGACGGCGAGGGTGAGGTGGGCTTCGGAGACGCGCATGGGGTTGCGGATGGTGCCGTCGGCGCGGGTGGAGTTTCGGATTACTTCGCGCGCATAGGATTCGGCGAGTTGGTCTTCGCCGGCGACGCGGCAGCAGTCCATGGCGTAGAAGTCGAATTTTTGGGGGTCGACGACGAAATGATTGTCGAGGTTGATGGGGGGATCGAGTCGCTCGAGGATCGCTCGGCCGGTGCCGAGGGCGCGTTCGACCTCGGAGCGGTCGCCGATGCGGGCCCAGGCCTTGGCGCGCTGGGCGGCGAGCTGGACGCCGACGCCAAGGGAGCTGGACGTGTCCAGCGCACCGTCGGCAGCCTCGATGGCACCCCGGTAGTTACCTTGGGTGAGGGCGAACCAAGCGGCCATTTCCGCGCCCCAGCCGATGATTTCGGGGTGCTCGGCTTCGAGGCCGAGGGAGCAGGCGGCGCGGCGGGTGGCCTCGGCGGAGGTGCGGCGGCCCAGGTCGTAGTCGACGCAGCCGACGAGCAGGGCGACCCAGCCGGCGAGGACCAGGATCTCGCGGTGCTGCGCGAGGGTGAGCCGGCCGTCGAGCAGCGAGGTGATGCGGCGTAACCAGGCGGTTCCCTCGCTGTGCAGGGAATGCGGGTCGGCGTAAGGGTATTCGCAGCACAGGCGCTCGGCGGTGATCCGGATGGCGTCCAGGGTGGCCGCGGACACGTCGGACATCCGCAGGCGCCCAATGAATTCCAGCGTGTCCATCCCCGTTGCCGAGAGCAGTTCGTCGTCCCGGTTGGGCCGGGATTTGGGGAAGAACGCCGCGGTCACGGTGTCGAAGGCGGCGGCGATGATGGGGGCGTAGAAGTCGTCGGGCCGCGACTCGCCCGACTCCCAGCGCCGCCAATTGCGCAGCAACGTACTGTCCGTCGGCAAGTTGTGGGACGACTTGGCGCGCATCACGCGGACCGCGTCGGCTTGGGACCACCCCCTCGCGTCGCGCTCGGAGCGCATCCGGACAGCCCAGACGGGTCGATCGTCTCCAGCGGCCACACATCGAGTATCGCACCAGTTAACGTTCAGCGGACCGAATAGGGCATAGAGATGTCACTGGGTTGACACCTGCTTTTGCAACATGGCGTCCGACATCCTGAACATGGAGCGGCTACAGTTTGCCAACCCACTGCCCCACACCGCATTACCCCCGCAGCGGGACATCCAAAACAATGCACTCAGCGACCCATGACCAATGGAGGTTCGGGTGGAAGCGTTGATCTATGGATATTTGCGTGACGATCTGGCTGACGGCCACAGCGAGGAGCTCGAGGACGCGATGAGCATGCTCGCGGAGGCCGAAGGGCTGTGCTTCGCCGCGACTTTCCATGAATCGACTTCGGGTGACGGCACGGCGTTCGCCGAGCTGACGCAGGAACTCAAGCGCGCCGACGCGCACCACGTCGTGGTTCCCTCACTCGATCACTTTGCCGGCCAGACGATTCCACGCGACATCTTGATCGCGAAGCTGGCTCAGGACGCGGCGGCCCAGGTGTGGACCGTCGAAGACTTGCAGGGACCACCCGGCACCCGATAGCCGAGTGCGCGGGGCGCGACCGTTGGCCGCGCCCCGGCTCACCTACTGATTACAGCCCGAAACTTCCGGGACCCCGCCTGCGCAGGTACTTTTCGAACTCGGCCGCGATGGCGTCGCCGTCGATCTTGGCGATGGCCTCGTTCATGTCGACCGCCGCGTCGCCGCGCTCCTCCAGCGAGCGCACGTACTCGCTGATCTCCTCGTCGCCGACGGTCATTTCGTTGACGGCGCCTTCCCAATCCTCGGCCTGCTTGGGCAGTTCGCCGAGCGGGACCTCGATATCGAGCACATCCTCGACCCGGTGCAGCAGCGCGATGGTCGCTTTCGGGTTCGGCGGCTGGGAAACGTAGTGCGGCACCGCGGCCCAGAAGGACACCGCGGGCACACCGGCGCGCACGCACTGATCCTGCAGCACCCCGGTGATACCAGTCGGTCCCTCGTAGCGGGTCTGCTCGAGGTTGAAGCGCTCGGCGGCTTCCTTGCTGTAGGCCGACCCGGTGACCGGAACCGGACGGGTATGCGGGGTATCGGCCAGCAAAGCGCCGAGGATGACCACGGTATTCACGCCCAGCTGCTCGATCATCGCGAGCAGCTCATCGCAGAAACTGCGCCAGCGCATGTTCGGTTCGATACCGCGCAGCAGCACCACGTCGCGCTCGCTGCCGGGCGGCGAACACACCGACAGGCTGGTGGAGGGCCACTGGATCTCCCTGGTCACGCCGTCGACCTGGCGGACCGTCGGGCGGTTCACCTGGTAGTCGTAGTAGTCCTCGGAATCGAGTTCCGCTAGCGGCTCGGCGTCCCAGATCAGTTCCAAATGCTCCACCGCGCCACTGGCCGCGTCACCCGCGTCGTTCCAGCCCTCGAAGGCGGCGACCAGCACGGGATCCCGCAGCGTCGGCAGTTCCGACTCGGGAGTTTCACTGGGGTTCACCCGTTCACCCTACGGTGTGGGTCCCGCAAGCGCTGTGTCATATAGGAAGGACACGGCCGCGCCCCGGAGCCCGCGGTGTGGTCTGGTTCACGTCCCTCTCACCTGCGGTGGTGCGGTTGGTGGGTTTGTCAGGGCGGCCCTTTACGCTTGTACGCATGTCTGCGTCCCGATCCGCTGCGTTCGATACCACGCTTCTCGACACGCTGTCCCGCCGTGTCGTCATCGGCGACGGTGCGATGGGCACCATGCTGCAGGCGGCGGACCTAACCCTGGACGATTTCCGCGGCCTGGAGGGCTGCAACGAAATCCTCAACGACACCCGGCCCGACGTGCTGCGCAGCATTCACCGCGCGTACTTCGAGGCGGGCGCCGACGCGGTCGAGACCAACACCTTCGGCTGCAACCTGCCGAACCTGGCCGACTACGACATCGCCGATCGGATCCGCGATCTGTCCGAGAAGGGCACCCGGCTCGCGCGCGAGGTCGCCGACGAGATGGGCCCGTCCGCGGACGGAACCCCTCGGTATGTTCTGGGTTCGATGGGTCCCGGCACCAAGCTGCCGACCCTGGGCCACGCGCCTTACACGGTGCTGCGCGACGCCTACCTCGAGTCCGCGCTCGGCATGCTCGACGGCGGCGCCGACGCCATCCTCATCGAAACCTGCCAGGACCTGTTGCAGGTTAAGGCCGCGATCACCGGCAGCCGCCGCGCCATGGCGCAGGCCGGCCGCCGGATCCCGATCATCACTCACGTCACGGTGGAGACCACCGGCACCATGCTGGTCGGTTCCGAGATCGGCGCGGCGCTGGCCGCTTTGGAACCGCTCGGTATCGACATGATCGGCCTGAACTGCGCGACCGGCCCGGCCGAGATGAGCGAGCACCTGCGTCATCTGTCCAAACACGCGCAGCTGCCGGTGTCGGTGATGCCGAACGCCGGTCTGCCCGTGCTCGGCGCCAACGGTGCGGAATACCCCTTGACGCCCGAGGAATTGGCGATCGCGCTGCGCGGGTTCGTCTCCGAATACGGTCTGGCCCTGGTCGGCGGTTGCTGTGGCACCACGCCGGAGCACATCCGCCAGGTCACCGAGGCGGTGCGCGAGGTCGAGAAGTCGCTGCCCGCGGTCGGTGAGCGCCGCCGGCCCGAGCACGAGCCGAGCGTGTCGAGCATGTACACGGCGGTGCCGTTCGAGCAGGACGCCTCGATCATGATGATCGGCGAGCGCACGAACGCCAACGGCTCCAAGGCTTTCCGTGAGGCCATGCTGGCCGAGGACTGGCAGAAGTGCGTGGACATCGCCAAGGATCAGACCCGCGACGGCGCGCACATGCTCGACCTGTGCGTCGACTACGTCGGCCGCGACGGTGCGAAGGATATGGAGGCCCTCGCCGCCCGCCTGGCGACCGCGTCCACCCTGCCGATCATGCTCGACTCCACCGAAACCCCGGTCCTGCGGGCCGGTTTGGAGCACCTGGGTGGCCGCTGCGCGGTGAACTCGGTGAACTACGAGGACGGCGACGGCCCGGAATCGCGTTTCCAGCAGACCATGGCGCTGGTCGCCGAACACGGCGCGGCCGTGGTGGCGCTGACCATCGACGAGGAGGGCCAGGCCCGCACCGCCGAGGCCAAGGTGGCGATCGCCGAGCGCCTGATCGCCGACATCACCGGCAACTGGGGCCTGCTGGAGAGCGACATCATCATCGACACGCTCACCTTCACCCTGGGCACCGGCCAGGAGGAGTCGCGCAAGGACGGCATCGAAACCATCGAGGCCATCCGCCAACTCAAGCGCAAGCACCCGAATGTGCAGACCACACTGGGTCTTTCGAACATCTCCTTCGGCCTGAATCCCGCCGCGAGGCAGGTGCTGAACTCGGTGTTCATGCACGAATGTGTCGAAGCCGGACTGGATTCCGCGATCGTGCACGCCTCCAAGATCCTGCCGATGGCGCGGATCCCCGAGGAGCAGCGCCAGACCGCGCTGGACCTGGTCTATGACCGCCGCGGTGAGGATTACGACCCGCTGCAGAAGCTGATGGCGCTGTTCGAAGGTGTTTCCACCTCCTCGACGAAGGCCTCGCGCCAGGAGGAACTGGCGGCGCTGCCGCTGTTCGAACGCCTCGAGCGCCGCATCGTCGACGGCGAAAAGGCCGGTATGGAAGCCGATCTGGACGCGGCCATGGCCGAGGTGCCGCCGCTGCAGATCATCAACGAGACGTTGCTCTCGGGCATGAAGACCGTCGGTGAGCTGTTCGGCTCCGGTCAGATGCAGCTGCCGTTCGTGCTGCAGTCCGCCGAGGTCATGAAGACCGCCGTCGCCTACCTGGAACCGCACATGGAGGCCACCGACGACAGCGGCAAGGGCCGCATCGTGCTGGCCACCGTCAAGGGCGACGTGCACGACATCGGCAAGAACCTGGTCGACATCATCCTGTCCAACAACGGCTACGAGGTGGTCAACCTCGGTATCAAGCAGCCGATCGCGACGATTCTCGACGCCGCCGTGGACAAGAAAGCCGACGTCATCGGCATGTCCGGGCTGCTGGTGAAGTCGACGGTGATCATGAAGGAGAACCTGCAGGAGCTCAACGCCAAGGGCGTGGCCGAGCAGTTCCCGGTCCTGCTCGGTGGCGCGGCGCTGACCCGCGCCTATGTCGAGCACGACCTCACCGAGGTCTACCAGGGCCATGTGCACTACGCCCGCGACGCCTTCGAGGGCCTGCGGTTGATGGACGAGATCATGACCGTCAAGCGCGGCGGCGGCACCGATCCGAACAGCCCGGCGGCGATCGCCGAACGCGAGAAGACCGCCGAACGCAAGGCCCGGCACGAGCGTTCCAAGCGGATCGCCGAGGAACGCAAGGCCAAGGAGGTGCCCGTCGTGGTGCCCGAGCGTTCCGATGTGGCCGCTGACCAGCCGGTTGCGGTGCCGCCGTTCTGGGGCACCCGCGTGGTGAAGGGTCTTGCGCTGGCCGAATACTCGGGTCTGCTCGACGAGCGTGCGCTGTTCCTGGGCCAGTGGGGTCTGCGTGGCCAGCGCGGCGGCGAGGGCCCCAGCTATGAAGAGCTGGTCGAAACCGAAGGTCGTCCGCGACTGCGGTACTGGCTGGACCGCCTCGCCACCGAGAATGTGCTGCAGCACGCCGCGGTGGTCTACGGCTACTTCCCGGCGGTGTCGGAGGGCGACGAGGTCATCGTGCTCACCGAACCGAATCCGGATGCGCCCGAACGCTATCGGTTCACCTTCCCGCGCCAGCAGCGCGATCGGTTCCTGTGCATCTCCGACTTCATCCGGTCGCGGGCCAAGGCGAAGGAGACCGGTCAGGTAGACGTGCTGCCGTTCCAGCTGGTCACTATGGGTCAGCCGATCGCCGACTTCGCCAACGAGCTGTTCGCGGGCGACAACTACCGCGACTACCTGGAGGTGCACGGCATCGGCGTGCAGCTCACCGAGGCGCTCGCCGAGTACTGGCACCGCCGGGTCCGCGAAGAGCTGACGCTGGAAGGACATTCGGTCGCCGAATCCGACCCGGCGGACGTGCAGGACTACTTCAAGCTTGGTTACCGCGGCGCCCGCTACTCCTTCGGGTACGGCGCCTGCCCCGACCTGGAGGACCGCGCGAAGCTGGTAGACCTGTTGGAGGCCAACCGGATCGGCGTCGTGCTGTCGGAGGAACTGCAGCTCCATCCCGAGCAGTCCACCGACGCCTTCGTGCTGCTGCACCCGGAAGCGAAGTACTTCAACGCCTGAATAATCCGACCGGTGGGGACTTTGTGACGGTCCTCACCGGCCGCCGGGCTTCGGCCGTTCGCGTAATCGCATGTCGCGGAACGAAACCGAGGCGTTATCCGGTACCGGGAGGCACGCAATCAGGCTCGCCGGTAGGAAGTAACCCGGCGAGATGGTGGATGTCTGCCGGTTGGGTATGTCATTGTCGATGCTGTTGCAACTGCATCCGGGGCAGTCGGCGGATGCGAACGCCACTGCCCTCGAGCTCGCGTGAAAAAGCAGGAGGGGCACAACCCAATGACGTCGGATCGGTTGATCGCTGGACGGTATCGGCTCACGGATCCGATCGGCACCGGTGCCATGGGTGTGGTGTGGCGTGCCACCGATGTCCGGCTGCGCCGCACGGTCGCGGTCAAACAGCTGATCCTGGGCCCCGGACTGTCTCGCTCGGCTGCGCTCGAAGCCAAGCTGCGCGCCATGCGCGAGGGCCGGATCGCGGCCCGACTACATCACCCCAACGCCATCACCGTCTTCGATGTCGCCGAAGAGGACGGCCAGCCCTGGCTGGTCATGGAATACATGAACGCGCCCAGCTTGGCGGCGAAACTGTCCGGCCACCAGACACTTCCGCCCGACGAGGTGGCGCGCATCGGCGCGCAGGCCGCGGCCGCGCTGTCCGCCGCACACGAGGCGGGCATCATGCACCGCGACGTGAAACCCGCGAATATCCTTGTCGCCGACGACGGCACGGTGAAGATCACCGACTTCGGTATCTCCCGTGCGGTCGGTGACGTCACGGTCACCGCCACCGGCTTCCTCGCGGGCACCCCCGCCTACCTCGCGCCGGAAGTGGCGCGCGGCGAGAACCCCGAACCCGCCTCCGACGTGTTCGCCCTCGGTTCCACGCTGTACGCGGCGATCGAAGGCAGTCCGCCGTTCGGTGAAGGCGACAACCCGCTCGCCGTGCTGCACTCCGTGGCCCGCGGTCAGATCCCGCCGCCGAAGCAGGCAGGCGAGCTCGCCCCGGTGCTGATGCGCCTGCTCTCGCCCGGTATCGATGCCCGCCCGACCATGCGGGAAGCCCGCGAGGCCCTCGAAGCCGTTGCGGCGGGCCGGGTTCCGGCCTTGGCCGCGGTCCCGGTCAACACCAGGGTGATGCCCGCCCCCGGCGGGGACGCGACCACCGTGCTCGCCACGCCAGGCAACGACGACAGCGGCGCCACCGAATTCATCCCGGCCGCCGCGCCCGTGGCCCAGAACCCCACGCCGCCACCGCCCACGCGATCTTCGGACACGCTGCGCGGGGGAGCGGGCGACAGTGGACCGAGCAAGCAAACGCTGGCGCTGGTGGCCGTCGCCGCGGTCGCCGTGCTGCTCGCCGCGGTTGTGCTGTGGACTCGCAACACCGGCGACGACCCGCCACCGGTGGCTCAGCAGAGCACCACCGCGGAACCCGCCGCGCCGTCGCAGGCGGGCGGCGCCCCGGTGCAGCGGGAGCCGCAGAACCCGCCGTCGTCGACGACCACGCCGCCGCCCACGAGCAGCACCACGACCCCGCCGTCCACAACTACCCCGCCGCCGACTACGCCCGCCGGACCGCCCACCCCGGAGAAGGTCCAGCAGTTCATCCAGGGGTACTACGGCATGCTGCCCGGCAATATCGATGGCGCCTGGTCCCAGCTCTCCCCGGCCTACCAAGCCCAGACCGGTGGCTACAACGCCTACTCCTCGTGGTGGCGGACGATCCGCTCGGTCAGCGTCAGCAACGTCACGCCCAGCGGCGACGGCGCCACCGCGACGATCAACTACGTGAAGGCCAACGGCCAGCGGGACAGCGAAACCCGCTGGTTCCGCGTGTCCTCCGAAGGTGATCGCCTGCTGATCACAGCCTCGAACGCCTGATCCCTGGGAATCCAGTAGCGACTGACTGGCTCTGTGGCCGGGTAACTGGCAACCGTTACCCTGGTGAACGAGTTGGTGGAGAAGCCACCATGACTTTCAGGGAGTGACATCGAACGTGACAGCGCTTTCCGCGGTTCTCTGGGATATGGATGGCACGCTGCTCGATTCGGAGAAGCTGTGGGACATCGCGGTTCGCGAGCTCGCTCGTGAGCTGGGTCACGAGATGACCGACGAGATCCGCCACGCACTGATCGGCTCCGCCGGCCCCGACGCCATGCGCATCATCTTCACCGGGCTCGGCCTCGAGCCCGAGGTAGCCGAGGTCGAGAAGGCGCGCGTCTTCCTGGAAGCGCGCGTCGCCGAACTGATGACCGGCCCGATCCCCTGGCGCCCCGGCGCGAAAGACGCCCTCGCCATGGTCCGCGCCGCGGGCCTGTCCAGCGCCCTGGTCACCAACACCAAACGCTCCCTCGCCGAATACGGCCTGGACACCCTCGGCCGCGACTTCTTCGACACCTCGGTCTGCGGCGACGAAGTCCTCCAGGGCAAACCCGACCCCGCCATCTACCTGCGCGCCGCCGAACTCCTGAACGTCGACCCGAAACACTGTGTCGCCATCGAGGATTCACCCACCGGCGCCCGAGCCGCCGAACTGGCCGGGTGCGCCGTCCTGGTCGTCCCCTGCGAAATCTCCGTCCCCCCGGGCCCGGGCCGCATCTTCCGCGACACCCTGATCGGCCTCACCCACGCCGACCTCGAGCAGATCCGCCGCGACATCCCCTGACCAACCCGGGTTGACCAAGATCATCAGGCACTGGTGGCGGTGACCACTCGGGCGATGCCGCCGTCAGTGCCTGGTGATCTTGGAATGGGCCGCTACTCGCCACGTCCTCGGCGAGGATGGCGGTGTAGTGGCCACGAGATTCGTGTTCCATTACGAACCGATGGGTACGATGCGCGTGAGAGTGCCTGTCCCGCAACGTAACTGTGTCCGCGACGGGAAGTGCGAGCGGGGGTGGCGGGGTGGCATTGGAGGTTGGCACAAACCGGCTCGAGAGGCATTGTCCTACAACATAACTCGTGATGATCACGGATTGTGATGGTGCTCACGGGCGGGGCAAATCGGAGCGCGGGGGCTGTCGGTCGACCAAAATAGCAACATGGCAGCGACGGGCGACCTGGACGAATTCGTCGACACCGCACGCTATCCGCTCAGCGATCCCGAGGGTCGGCGCGCGGTTGTGGACCAGGCTCGCGCGGATCTGGCCGAGCGTGGCTGCACTGTCTTGGCGGGATTCATCCGGCCGGAGCTGATCGAAACGCTGCGGGCGCAGGGTGCTGCGCTGGCGCCGGATGCGCACTACGAGGTGGAGCGGGTCAACGCCTACAACATCCCGCTGGACACCGAACTGCCGCCGGATCATCCAGGACAAATCGTCCTGGAACGCGGCAACGCTTTCGTGGCGCGGGACCGGATTCCCGGCGACGCGCTGATCCACCGGCTCTACACCGACGAGCGGTTCCAGCGGTTCGTCGCGGATTGCTTCGGTCTCGCCGACCTGTATGAATTCGCCGATCCGCTGGCCGGGCTGTGCCTGAATGTGGTGGCACCTGGCATGTCCCATCCCTGGCACTTCGACACCAACGAGTTCACCGTCAGCATGCTCACCCAGCCTGCGGAATCCGGTGGAATTTTCGAGTACTGCCCGAATATTCGTTCTCCGCACGCGGAGAACCTGGACGACGTCCGGAGCGTGCTCACCGGCTCCGGTGACCGGCACATCCGCCGGCTGGACCTGCGCCCCGGCGATCTCCAGCTGTTCCAAGGCCGCTTCTCGTTACATCGAGTCTCGCCGGTATCCGGTGCCGTACAACGGCATTCGGCAATCTTCGCCTACACCGATCGCCCCGGAGTGATCGGCACCGTGGAACGAACCCGCCAACTGTTCGGCCGCGTACTGCCGGACCACCTAGCCGCCCGGGCTCGCCTGGTCCGCGGCGACCAACTGCTCGACTGAGGGGCGTCCGCGCCCGCTCGAGAGGAATACCACCGTGCCAGTGCCGTTGCATACGACCGGGAAAGCCTCCTTCGACGACATCTACCACCGGCCCGATCCGCGCGACTATTACACTCGCCTGGCCGATTTGGACTATCGCATACCGGAACTGGCCAAACCGCACTTCGCGAAACAGATCCGGGAGTGCCGCGCCGCGACGGGGGTGGAAACGCTCACCGTCCTGGATATCGGTTGTTCCTACGGCGTCAACGCCGCACTGCTGCGCCTGGGCACCACAATGGATGCGCTGGCCGAATATTACGGTGACGCGGGTGAATTCGACCGGATCGAATTGATCGCCCGCGACCGTGCGCGGCTGGCCGCCGAGGACCAGCTCCCGGACGTCCGGTTCCTCGGCATGGACGCCGCCCGCCCCGCGCTGGCATACGCGCAAGCAGCGGGCCTGCTGCACGACACGGTGCACGCCGATCTCGAAACCTCCGAGCCGACCGAGGAGCAACGCCGTACGCTGGCGAGCGCCGACCTGGTGATCTCGACCGGATGCATCGGTTACGTGACGGAGAAAACCCTTGCCCGCATCGCGTCCGCACACTCGCACCGTCCGCCGTGGATGGCGCATTTCGTCCTGCGAATGTTCGACTTCACGCCGATCGCCGCCGCATTGTCGACACTCGGTTATCGGACCGAGGGCGTCTCCGGAATGTTCGAGCAGCGCCTGTTCGCCTCGTCCGAGGAACAGTCGCAGGTCCTGGACGCTTTGTCCGCCAAAGGCCTCGATACCGCCGATTACGAAGCACAAGGCCGGCTCTACGCCAACCTCTACTTGTCGCGCCCAGAATTTCCCCGCAGCACCGCATCGAATACGAGGAATCCGAGTTGAGTGACCGAACGTTCGCAGCCGACGATCAGCTACCCCGGGTGCCGCTGCCGACACTGGAAGACAGCTGCACCAGATTCCTGCGGTGGTGTGCCCCTTTGCTGAGCTCCGAGGAATACGCCACCACCGAAGCCGCGGTCGCCGATCTGCTGAGACCGGACGGTCCGGCCCGCACCTTGCAGGCCGCCCTCGCGGAATACGACAACACCCCGGGTGTCGGTAGCTGGCTCGACTTGTTCTGGCCCTCGCGCTACCTCGGCCGGCGCGATCGAATCGCGTTGAACGCCAATTTCTTCTTCCTCTTCCGCGACGACACAACTCTGGCCGCGTCGACCGACGCCGATCAAGTTGCCCGCGCGGCGGCGATCGTATCCGCGGCCGTCGCATACAAACTCGCGCTCGACGACGAGGCGGTCGAGCCCGCCACCCAGCGCGGCCAGCAGTTGTCGATGTGGCAGCACAAATATCTGTTCTCCGAAACCCGGATCCCCGGCGCGGAACAGGACAGCGTGCGGGTGCCCTACAGCGACGAATGGCCGGGACCCTCGAATGCCCGCCACATTGTGGTGTTCTGCCGCGGTAATGCGTTGCGCCTCGACGTCATCGGCCCGGATGGCGAGCCCTACGCGCTGGACGATCTCGCCGATGCTTTGCGAACCGTGCTCACCACCGCCGGCGCCGCCGATGCCGCTGTCGGACACCTCACCACCAAGGCCAGAGCCGAATGGGCCGCCAGCAGAACAACTTTGCGAGCTGAACCGGCCAACGTCGCGGCTCTCGACACGATCGAAACCGCACTGTTCTGCCTGTGTCTCGAAGATTTCACCCCGCGTGACAACTTGCAGGCCTGCGATCAACTCCTGCACGGCGACAGCGGTAATCGCTGGTTCGACAAGGCGCTCTCGTTCATCGTCTTCGCCAATGGCCAAGCGGGTATCAACGTCGAACACTGCGGCCTGGACGGCACCACCATCCTGTCCTTCGTGGACACGTTGCTGGAGACTTCGGCGGCTGACCACGCCGCCCGTTCCGGTGCACGATCGCAAGGACGACCGCCGATCGCGCCGATCGAATTCGTGCTGACCGAGGCATTGCGCGCCGATATCGCGGCAGCCGGTGCGGACTTCGCGCAATATGCCGCCGCGAACGCCACCACCACGGTCACGTTCGCGGATTTCGGCACCACCCGAGCCAAACAACTCGGCATCTCGCCGGACGCATTCGCGCAGTTGAGCTATCAACTCGCACACCGGCGCAGCAAAGGATTTACCGGGGCTACCTACGAATCCATCGCCACCCGGCAGTGGCGCAACGGCCGCACCGAAGCGATGCGGGTGGTGACCCCGGAGATGGTGACGTTCGTCGACGCGATGCAGGACCCGGCGGCGAACCAGGAAACCCGGCTCGCCGCCGCCCGGACCGCGGCCAGTGCACACGTCGAACGGGCGAAGCAGTGCCAAGCGGGCGACGCGCCCGAGCAGCACCTCTGGGAACTGCAATGGATCCAGCGCCGCCGCGGCGCCGAGCTGGGCGTCACCGAACCGATCCCGCTCTACGACAGCCCGGGCTGGCTGATCATGCGCAACGACTACCTCAGCACCAGCTCCGCCCCGTCGGTCAACATCGAGTACTTCGGGTTCGGCTCCACCAGCCCGACCTGCATCGGCGTCGCCTACGTCCTGCTGCCGGACCGCTGGAACCTCTACCTCGCGACTCCGAAACCGGTCGCCGACCAGATGTACGCCTTCGCCGACCACCTGCGCACGGCAGTGGCCGATCTGGCGGCGCTCCTGGCGTGATCGCGGTCCGCACGCGGGGTGAGCAACTCTCCCGCGTGCGGATCTGAAAGAATCTCTTCCGTGAAGAACTTCGAATCCCTGTTCGCCGAGCTGCAGGACCGTGCCGCCACCCGCCCCGCGGGCTCCGGCACCGTGGCCGCATTGGACGCCGGCGTGCATGCCCAGGGTAAGAAGGTGCTCGAGGAGGCCGGTGAGGTCTGGCTGGCCGCCGAGCACGAGAGCGACGAGTCGCTCGCCGAGGAGATCTCGCAGCTGCTCTACTGGGTTCAGGTGCTGATGGTGGGCCGGGGGCTGAAGCTCGAAGACGTGTACCGACATCTGTGATGTCCGCTCCGTCTTCCTGCTGAAACCCTCTGAAAGGACCACTCCCATGCTGCGCGTCGCAGTCCCCAACAAAGGCGCTCTCTCCGAGTCCGCTACCTCCATCCTCGCCGAAGCCGGTTACCGCAGGCGGACCGATTCGCGTGACCTGACCGTCCTCGACCCGGCCAACCAGGTGGAGTTCTTCTTCCTGCGGCCCAAGGACATCGCCATCTACGTCGGTTCCGGCGAACTCGATCTCGGCATCACCGGCCGCGATCTCGCGCTGGATTCCGGAGCCCCGGTGCAGGAACGGCTTTCGCTCGGCTTCGGCCGCTCCACCTTCCGCTACGCCGCCCCCGCCGGGCGCGAATGGACGGTCGCGGACCTGCAGGACAAGCGCATCGCGACCTCCTACCCGAACCTGGTGCTCGCGGATCTGACGGCGCGCGGCATCGAAGCCGAGGTCATCCGCTTGGACGGTGCGGTGGAGATCTCCATCCAGCTCGGTGTCGCCGACGCCATCGCCGACGTGGTCGGCTCCGGCCGCACCCTGCGCCAGCACAACCTGGTCGCATTCGGGAACTCGCTGTGCGATTCCGAGGGCGTGCTGATCGAGCAGGCCGGCTCGGACCAGAACGTGCGGGCCCGCAACCAGCTCATCGCCCGCATCCAGGGCGTGGTCTTCGGCCAGCAATACATCATGCTGGACTACGACTGCCCGAAGGAACTCCTCGAGCAGGCCGTCAAGATCACGCCCGGCCTGGAATCGCCCACGGTCTCGCCGCTGGCCGACGAGAGCTGGGTCGCGATCCGCGCCATGGTCCCGCGCAAGCAGGGCAACGAGGTCATGGACCAACTCGCCGACCTCGGCGCCAAGGCGATCCTGGCGTTCGACATCAGGTCCTGCCGCGCGTTCTGATCAGTCGTTCGCGACGGAATTGCCCTGTGTCGAGCCGTCGGTGAATCCGTCGGCGTATCCGCTGACGTAGCCCTCGGTGCCATCCAGTTCGGGCGGGTCCGGGATGTCGTCGACGGTTTTCAAGCCGACCCGGTAACCGTCTCGGAAGCCCACGCGGTAGCCGGTCCGGTACTCGATCATGTCCATGGGTCTCAGTTAACACGTCCACCGATGAATTCACGGTGAGCGCAACGGGTGTGCGCGGGTTTCGGCCGTCGTACCTTGTGTCCTCTCGATGAGGAACGCAAGGAGTGACTTACCGTGTCGCAGACACCGCCCGACGAAAACGTGGGCCGCACATTTACTTTGAGTGAGGACTGGCTGGCGGCGATCGCCGGCCTGATCCTCATCGCGCTGGTTCTGGCCGGCGCTATCCCGGCCTGGCTGGTGTCGCCGGATTGGCTGGTGAAGTGATGACCGACAAGACCATCGCGGAAGCCCCGGTCAAGTCCGAAACGGCTGCGCTGCAAGCGATTGCGAAGCCTTCCAAGGGGGAGATCGCGGCGGGTCTCGCCGTGGTGCTCGCGCTCGGCCTGGTGACCCGCTACCTCGACGCGCACGGGCCGGAGTGGGCCAAGGGCACCCCGTTCCAACGGATCGCCAAGTCGGTCGAGTTCCCGGTGTACGCCATCGCGCTCGGTCTGCTCGGCAACGTGATCCTGACGAAACTGAATCTGCGGGAACGGCTTTCGGCCGGTTTCCGCACCGAGTTCTTCATCAAGACCGGTGTGGTGCTGCTCGGCGCCTCGATCAACCTGAAGATCCTGGTGACCGCGGCGGGCCCGTCGATCCTGCAGGCGTTGCTGCTGATCACCGCGGTGTTCGGATTCACCTGGTGGTTCGGCGGCGTGCTCGGCCTGGACGACAAGCTGCGCGCGCTGCTGTCCTCGGCGGTGTCGATCTGCGGTGTCAGCGCCGCGATCGCCGCCGCGGGCGCGGTGCAGGCCAAGCGGGAGCAGATCGCCTACGCGGCCTCGCTGGTGATCATCTTCGCGCTGCCCTCGATCTTCCTGTTGCCGTGGCTCGCCGAGGCGCTGAACCTGTCCGACGCGGTCGCGGGCGCCTGGATCGGCGGCAACATCGACACCACCGCCGCGGTCGCCGCCTCCGGCGCGCTGGCGGGGGAGGACGCGCTGAAGATCGCCACCATCGTGAAGACCACGCAGAACGCGCTGATCGGCGTCGTGGCGATCGCATTGACGGCGTACTTCACCCTGCGCGTGGAACGTCAGCCGGGTGCGGCCCGCCCCTCGGCCCGCCAGTTCTTCGAGCGCTTCCCGAAATTCGTCATCGGTTTCGTGGCCGCCTCGGTGATCGGCACCCTCTACCTGCAGTCGGTGGACAAGAAGACCGGCGCCGCCCACATCGCGATCATCAACGACCTGCGCACGTCATTCCTGATCCTGGCCTTCGTCTCCATCGGCCTGGAGTTCTCCCTACGCGGTCTGCGTGAAGCGGGCTGGCGCCCCATCGCCGTCTTCGGCTCCGCGGTGGTGGTGAACCTTCTTGTCGGCCTAGGCCTTTCGGTGCTCCTCTTCCGCAACTTCACCCTCTGACCACTCGTCGCTCTATTGGGTGAACTCCTTGATGATCTGGGCGAGGGCTGCGGGGTCTTGCACCATCGGGAGGTGTCCGGTGGGGAGTTCGCGCCGGAACTCGGCTCCGAGTTCGGTGGCGTATTTGCGTTGCAATGCGGCCGGAAATTCCGGATCCGCGGAGGCGACTACGTATCCCGTGCGCGCGGGAAAGCGGCGCGGTGCGACTCGGTCGCGATAGAGGCTCTGCGATTCCGGGTCGAAATCGCTGACTATGCGCGCGGTTTCGGCATCGCCGAGTCCGGTCGCCAGCGTGCGGAGCGCCTTCTCGGGTGGGCGAGTCCCGGCCACCCGCATGGCGAGGCTGACGATATGGCGCTGCGGGAACGGCAAGGCACCGAGAAATGACGTGCCCGCGGCGGGAATCGACGCCGCGACGCCGAGCAGGCCATGCACCCGCTCGGGTGCGATCGCCGCGATCTCGCTCGCCACGACCCCGCCGATCGAATGGGCGACGAGGGTGAATGTCGAGCCCGGGGCTTGCTGCAACACCGCCTCGGCGTAGTCCCGCAGGCTCGCGTCACTCGCCTCGGGATAGTTCGCGACCACAGATTCGGCGCCTAGTCCGGCGCGCACCTCATCCCAGATCCAGGCGGGCAGTCCAGCACCGCTGAGGAACAAGATGGGGGAGCTGATCGTGCTCATTCGGGACTCCTCGGCCTCGTCGTCTGTGACACCAACTGTTCTGCGGCACTAAATGTTCCGCGCAGGCTCATTCCGCGACGGCGTCGGCCAAAGTCTCCTCCGGGGATTCCGGGCTGTCCTCGGGCCAGCCCGGATACTCCGGCGGCGTGCCGCCGAACGCGGGACACAGTGGCTTGTAGTCGCAGTAGCCGCACAGCCAGCTGGTGGTCGGCTGGAACTCGCCGGTGCGACCGGCCTCGCGAATCGCCTCCCACAACGCGCCCAGGGTGCGTTCGAAGCGGAGCAGTTCCTCTTCGTCCGGCGCGTAGGTGAGGATCTGCTCGTCGGCGAGGTAGATCAGCCGCAGCTGCGCGGGCAGGATCCCGCGGGTGCGCAACACCACCAAGGCATAGAACTTCAGCTGGAACAGCGCCTTGGTCTCCTGCGCGAGGCCCGGGGCGCGGCCGGACTTGTAGTCGACCACCCGCAACTCGCCGGTCGGCGCGACATCGATGCGGTCGACGAACCCGCGCAGCAGCACACCGTCGCCGAGTTCCACCTCGACCCGCGCTTCCCGCGATTCCGGTTCGAAGCGCGTCGGATCCTCGAGCCGGTAGTAGCTGTCGAGGAGCTTGCGAACTTCGGCGAGAAAGGGCTCGAGCCCCTCGGCGGCCACCAGCTCGGCGACCTCGGGCCGCACCGCCAGCACTCTGGTCCAGGCCGGCTCGACCAGCTCGGCCGCGCGCTCCGGTCTTCGCTCGGCGGCGGGCAATCCGTAGAGGTCTTCCAGCACCGCGTGCACCACCGTTCCGCGCACCGCGCCACGCGAAGGCGCCTCGGGAATCCGGTCGATCGCACGCAGCCGGTATTTCAACGGGCACTGCTTGAAATCGATTGCCCGCGAGGGCGACAGCGCGGGCCGGCGCCGCCCCGAACCCTGCTCCGGCCCGGCCTCGGGGGTGAGATCGGCAGGGGGCTTGCACGCGGGCGCTGACATACCTGGCAGGCTATCCGGCGGCACTGACATAAAGACAGCTTGCGGAATGGAGATACATGACGGCCAGACGGACCGGGCCTTTCACCATCGGTGACCGGGTACAGCTGACCGACGCCAAGGGGCGCCTGTACACGGTCGTCTTGGAGGAGGGCAAGGAGTTCCACACCCATCGCGGCGGCATCAAGCACGACAAGCTGATCGGCGCCGACGAGGGCACTGTGGTCACCTCCACCAACGGCACCCCGTATCTGGCGCTGCGCCCGCTGCTGGTCGACTATGTGCTCTCCATGCCCCGCGGCGCGGCCGTCATCTACCCGAAAGACGCCGCCCAGATCGTGCACGAGGGCGATATGTTCCCCGGCGCGCGCGTCCTGGAGGCCGGTGCGGGCTCCGGCGCGCTGACTTGTTCGCTGTTGCGCGCGGTCGGCCCGCAGGGCGAGGTGATTTCCTACGAGATCCGCGACGACCACGCCGAGCACGCCATCCGCAATGTGGAGACGTTCTTCGGCGAACGTCCGGCTAACTGGTCGCTGACCGTCGCCGATGTCGCGAACTACGACGGCGAACCGGTCGATCGCGTCGTACTGGACATGCTCGCGCCCTGGGACGCGCTACCGGCGGTGTCCAAGGCGCTGGTTCCCGGCGGCGTGCTGGTCGTCTATGTAGCGACCGTCACACAGCTGTCCAAAGTGGTCGAGGCGCTGCGCGAACAGGAGTGCTGGACCGAGCCGCGCTCCTGGGAGTCGATGGTCCGCGGCTGGCACGTGGTCGGGCTCGCGGTGCGGCCCGAGCACCGTATGCAGGGCCACACCGCGTTCCTGGTGAGCGCGCGCCGCCTCGCCGAGGGCACCGTGACCCCGAAACCTCAACGGCGCCCCTCGAAAGGCTGATGCTAGGGCGTGCAGGGCGCCACGAACGCCAGCATCGTGCACGCGCTCGCGTCCGTCAGCTTCCACTTGCCGTCCACGTGTTCCCAGGTCATCGGCATCGCGGGCGCGGCGCCGTGCGGGGAGGTGGTGACGACCTGCGCGGTCGCCTTGGTGCCGTCGACCTTTACGTCGCTGACCGCGAAGGTCAGGGTGCCGTAGCCGGCCAGTGCCCGGTTCAAAGCTTCAATGTTGGCTTGGCGCTTGGTGCCGTCGACCACAATCGCGGTCTTGTCGGCGGTGGGCTTGGCCGGGTCGGCCAGCAGAACCAGGGTCGCCTGCAGGTCAGCGGCCGTTGGCGCGGCAGCCGCCGAGTGATCGCCGTGACCCGCGGCACTTGTTGTCGCGGAGGTACTGGTGCCGGTGGCCGTATCGGACTTATCGTCGGAGCCACAACCGGTTACACCGGCCGTAACGACCAGCGCCACCGCGGCGCTAGCCATAGACAGACGGATTTTCCTTGCGGGAAGGAGCATTGACTCAGCAACCTTTCGGCTCGATCGGCGAGCATGCTCGCCTGGTTCGGGTTAGGGCAGGCTAACATGGACGGACGCTGGTCGATCGCAGCCCAGATGTGATCACGACGAAACCGTGTTGGAAGGCGAGAACCGTTCACGCCCGGTAGCGTTGATAGACCGGGACTGGGAGGAGCAGCACATGAGCCCCATCGAGAATTCGGATTCGGCGGCCTGGAGAGAGCTCGAGGCGGTACGCGCCGAAGCAGCTGCACTCCGAAGGCAACTCGCCGATTCACCCGATCGCGCACGGGAATTGGAATCCCGCATCGATTCGCTGACCATTCGCAACACCAAGCTGATGGACACCCTCAAGGAAGCGCGGCAGCAACTCGTCGCGTTGCGTGAGGAAGTCGATCGACTGGGTCAGCCACCGAGCGGATACGGCGTTCTGATCGGCGTCTACGACGATCAGACGGTCGACGTGTTCACTTCCGGGCGCAAGATGCGGTTGACCTGTTCGCCGAACATCGACACCTCGACGCTGGAATACGGGCAGACCGTCCGCCTCAACGAGGCGCTCACGGTCGTCGAGGCCGGCGTCTACGACGCGGTCGGCGAAATCGGAAGTCTGCGAGAGATTCTCGACGACGGACGCCGCGCGCTGGTGGTCGGCCATGCCGACGAGGAGCGGGTGGTGTGGCTGGCCGGGCCACTGTCCAAGCTCGCCGAGTTCGACGATCTGGAAGATCCGGATCGTCCGATTCGCAAACTGCGGCCGGGCGATTCGCTCTTGGTCGACACGAAGGCGGGCTTCGCCTTCGAGCGCATTCCCAAGGCCGAGGTCGAGGATCTCGTGCTCGAGGAAGTGCCGGACGTCGACTACAGCGACATCGGTGGCCTGGGTCGCCAGATCGAGCAGATCCGCGACGCGGTGGAGCTGCCGTTCCTGCACAAGGACCTGTTCCGCGAGTACGCGCTGCGCCCGCCCAAGGGCGTGCTGCTCTACGGTCCGCCCGGCTGCGGTAAGACGCTGATCGCCAAGGCCGTCGCCAACTCGCTGGCCAAGAAGATCGCCGAAGCCCGCGGTGAGGATGCCAAGGAAGCCAAGTCCTTCTTCCTCAACATCAAGGGCCCGGAGCTGCTGAACAAGTTCGTCGGCGAGACCGAGCGCCACATCCGGATCATCTTCCAGCGCGCCCGTGAGAAGGCGTCGGAAGGCACCCCGGTGATCGTGTTCTTCGACGAGATGGATTCGATCTTCCGCACCCGTGGCTCGGGCGTCTCCTCCGACGTGGAGACAACCGTTGTGCCGCAGCTGCTTTCGGAGATCGACGGTGTCGAGGGCCTGGAGAACGTCATCGTTATCGGCGCCTCCAACCGCGAGGACATGATCGACCCCGCGATCCTGCGCCCCGGACGTCTCGATGTGAAGATCAAGATCGAGCGCCCGGACGCCGAATCGGCCCAGGACATCTTCTCCAAGTACCTGATCGATAATCTGCCGCTGCATGCCGACGATCTCGCCGAATTCGGCGGGGACAAGGCGGCCTGCCTGCACGCGATGATCGACCGGGTGGTGGAACGGATGTACGCCGAGAGCGAGGACAACCGCTTCCTGGAAGTCACCTACGCCAACGGTGACAAGGAAGTCCTGTACTTCAAGGACTTCAACTCCGGCGCCATGATCCAGAACATCGTGGACCGGGCCAAGAAGTACGCCATCAAGGCCGTCCTCGACAGCGGCACCCCGGGCCTGCGTATCCAGCATCTGTTCGATTCGATCGTGGACGAGTTCGCCGAGAACGAGGACTTGCCCAACACCACGAATCCCGATGACTGGGCTCGCATTTCGGGTAAGAAGGGCGAGCGGATCGTCTACATCCGCACGCTGGTCACGGGCAAGAACGCCTCGGCGAGCCGGGCCATCGACACCGAGTCGAACACCGGCCAGTACCTGTAAGGTCGACCAGACAGGGCCGCGCTTCCCATTCCGGGAGCGCGGCCTTTTCGGCTTTGCGTGTTGCGTGTTTCGGCTGAAATCAGACATACCGGGTAGCGTCATGCGCGCCGACACAAGAGGAGATCGAATGAATTATCCGCAGCCCGAGCCCTATCCGGGTTCGCCCGAACAGCCGGGCTCGTACCAGCCGTACGGCCCCGGGGCCGACGCCAAACCGCCGGTGCCGTCGACGGTGCAATACGCCTTCTACGCCATGCTGGCGGGCGCCGGTCTTTCCATTCTCGGCATCTTGCTGATGTTCACGCAGCTGGATGCCATCCGGGATGAGGTCGCGAAGGCCGATCCCGATAATGTCCTCACCGACGCCGACCTCGACACCGCCGTCAACATCGGCATCGTGTCCGGCGTGATCATTTCGCTGATCACCGCGGGTCTGTGGGTCTGGATGGCGTTCGCCAACCGGGCCGGGAAGAACTGGGCGCGGATCGTCGCGAGTGTGTTCTTCGGTCTCAGTACCTTGTTCACCGTGCTCAGCTTGGTGGGTGCGGGACTGGTCGGCAGCACCGGCAACACCGCCGTGAGCACTATCACCGGGGTGCTCTCCTGGCTGATCGGGTTGGCCGCGATTGTCCTGTTGTGGCACAAGCAATCCGCCCCCTTCTTCAAGCCGGCGCCGCCCGCGGGTTACGGTCCGCCGCCCGGATACGGCCCGCCGCCGGGTTACGGCCCGCCGCAGGGGTACACACCGCCGCCGTCCGGCATGTGAAACTCCGAAGGGCCGCGTCTCCGTCGGGAGACGCGGCCCTTCGTCACATCCGGACTCAGTTCTTGACGGCCACCGAGTCGATGACCATGTCGGCGGCAGGCGCGCCGTCACCGGCACCGTCCTTGGTGCCGCCGTTCGCCACGGCCGTCAGCTTCTCCATGCCGCCGGTGATCTTGCCGAACGGCGTGTAGTTCGGCGGCAGCTGCGAGTCCTGGGTCACCAGGAAGAACTGGCTGCCATTGGTATTCGGCCCCGCATTGGCCATGGCGACGGTGCCCGCCGCGTAGGTGGCGCCGGCCAGGTTCTCGTCCGGGACCTGGTAGCCGGGGCCGCCGGTGCCGGTGGCGGTCGGGTCGCCGCACTGCAGCACGAAGATGCCCGCCGTGGTGAGGCGGTGGCAGCGCGTGTGATCGAAGTAGTCCTCGTTCGCCAGGAAGACGAAGGAGTTGACCGTGCGCGGCGCCTTCGCCGCGTCGAGCGCGATCGTGACGGCGCCACAGCTGGTGTTCAGCGTCGCGGTGTAGTTGGCGCCCGGATCGATCGACATACCCGGCTCCGCGGGCCACTGCTTGCCGTTGGGCTGGCCGCCATCGGGGGTGCAGTCCGGCACCGCCGCCGTGGCCTCCGGCATCGTCACGATGCCGCCGAGGCCGAGTACCGCCAGGGCCGCGCCAGCAGCGAAAAGCCGTGCACCGCCTAGGATTCGCCGGAGAAGTCCGCTACGGGTGCTATGGACGAATTGCCGCTGTTCGCTGCTCAACGTTCTCCAGTCTCCTTCATTCGGTTCCGCATCGGTCGATGCTCTGGCGCATCATGCCATTTCGCGGCGGCCCGCGGAGGTGGATGGGCGGACAAGTGTGCCCGGCTGGGGTATCGTGGCCGAAACCCGAATGTGTGCAAGGCCACTCGCCATGGCAGATATGCATAACTCCTGTTGAACGAGATCGCAGGCGGGGGAAAGTCCCAACCAGCGGACTTTTTCGGCGAAATCGCTGATCCAACTGTTCTGAATTGTGCATGCTTCACATTGCTCGGCGTGCGAGGGCGCGTCGTTTGAAGATGAGGAGCAAGCATATGTCCGGATCTGCAGCGGATTTCATTGTCGACGTTCTGGTCAAGACGATTCAGCAGTTGATCACCGGTAGCGCCGGCTAGTCCGTCGCACACCCGGAGGCCGCGTCCCATGGGGGCGCGGCCTTTGTCATTGCGGGCCCGCGATTTTCGCCGTCCGGACGCGGCTGACCATGCGTGCTAATATTTGGCCGTGCGGTCAGAAAATGATCCCGGCGGGCAACGCAAGTCGTTCATCGAGGAGGCCCGGCGGCGTCAGATCATCGCCTCGGCGGTAGAGGTGATCTCCGAAGTCGGTTATGCCGGTGCGTCTTTGGCGCGAATCGCCGAGCGGGCCGGAATCTCCAAGGGCGTCATCTCCTACCACTTCGCGGGCAAGGACGATCTGATGGAGCAGCTGGTCATCCAGCTCTATGTCTCCGGTGGGGAGTACATGGGCCCGAAGATCGGAGCGGTCCAGGGCGCGCGTAACCAGCTGCTCACCTATATCGGCACCAACCTTGACTTCATCGAAGCGAACCGGACCTACATCGCTGCCCTGCATCAGGTGGTGCTGAATCTGCGGGACGCCGAGGGCAATTCGCGTTTCGCCACCGTCGACGGCGAGCACGAGATCATCCAGCCGCTGATCGACGGGCTGATCCAGGGGCAGCGTGAGGGCGAGTTCGGCACCGACTTCGAACCCGTCCTGATGGCGAAGTCCATCCGGGATGCCATCGACGGTGCGGCAGGGCGGGTCGTGCGGGAACCGGACTTCGATATGGCCGCCTACTCGGCGCACGTCTGCCGGGTGTTCGACATCGCGACACGGAAGGCGGAGCAGTGATGGCCGAGGTGCTGGAAGCGCAAGAGCGGCAAGCGGATACCGGGCAGCCCCCGTTCGCCTACGCGGGCGTCGGTGCGATCGTGGCGGTGTGTGCGGTGGCGCTGTTCGCCTCGACCGGTCGCTACGGATTCTTCGGCGACGAACTGTACTTCCTTTCCGCCGGGCGACGGCTCGCCTGGGGCTACGCCGATCAGGGCCCGCTGGTGCCCGCTATCGCCCGCTCGATGGATCTGCTCGCGCCGGGTTCGCTGGTGGCGCAGCGCATTCCGGCGGTGCTCGTGACGTTGGCGGCGATCGTGATCAGCGCCCAGATCGCGCGCGAATTCGGTGGTTCGCGGACCGCGCAGGTGCTGACGGCCACCGCCTACGTGACCTCGCCGTTCCTGCTGGTGCAGGGCACGCAGCTGGCCACCAACACCATTGATACCGCGCTGTGGGTGCTGATCAGCTGGCTGCTGATCCGGTGGGTGCGCACCCGCCAGGACCAGCTGCTGTTCTGGGCGGCGGTGGTGACCGCGCTGGATATGCAGGTGAAGTGGCTGATCCCGTTCTTCTGGATCGTCGTCGCCGTCGGCGCGCTGGTCTTCGGTCCGCGAGAGCTGTTGCGGCGCAAGGCATTGTGGCTGGGTGCGGCATTCGTGCTGGTGGTCTCGGTGCCGATGCTGCTCTGGCAGGCGTCGCACGGATGGCCGCAGCTGGGGATGGGCACGGCGATCTCGCACGAGCAGGACACCATCGGCGGCCGCTATACCTGGATTCCGCTGGCGATCGCGATGGCGGGACTGTTCGGTGGCGTGCTGTTGATCGCGGGAATCTGGGGCTTGCTCCGCTCGGAAGCCCTGCGCCCCTTCCGTTTTCTCGGCCTGGTCCCGCTGCTGCTGACGGTGATCTTCGTCGCGACCAACGGCAGGCCCTACTACGCCGCGGGCTGCTACGCGGCGATCATGGCCGCCGGTGCGGTCTGGTGGACCCGGGACGCGCGGCGCTGGCGCAAGTTCGCCACCATCCCGTTGGTCGCGCTGTCGGCAGCGTCGGTCATCTGGAGCCTGCCGTGGCAGTCCGAGGCCGATATCGACCCGGTCGATAGTGCGGCCGAAGCCGGTCTGGCGATCGGCCTCTACGGCAGGTTCGGCTGGAACGAGCTGCGGGACGCTACGGCTGATGCCTATCAAGAGCTGCCGGGCACCGAACGCGCGGATGCGGTCCTCATCGCCGATTCCTATTGGCAGGCATCGGCTCTCGACGTCGAACGCGCGCGGTATGGTCTCCCGCCGGTGTACAGCCCGAACCGTGGTTTCGGATACTTCGGCACACCGCCGGATGCGGCCACCTCGGTGCTGTGGATCGGCGGCGACGAGGACGAGCTCCGGAAGCTGTTCGCGACGGTGGTTCCGGTCGGCCGTTCCGACGCCCGGCTGGGGATTCCGGGTGTCACCCGCGATGTGACGATCTGGCGCTGCGACGATCCGCTGCGGCCGTGGTCGCAGACCTGGCCGGGGTTGCTGCGCCTGAGCTGAGCGTCATTCCCAGCCGGGAATCGGCGCGGGACGATGCTTTGGCATACGCTGGCGGGGTGGGAGATCTCGGACTCGACACCGCCGTCGACGGCGCCGCGGGCCAGTACGCCGCGACCCTCTCGCCGGACTGGGAAGCGTGGGGCCCGGTCGGCGGTTACCTTGCGGCACTTGCCGTTCGAGCGGCGCGCGAGCACGGCGAACTACCGCACGTCGCCTCGGCCACCTGCCAGTTCCTGTCGGTCGCCGAATTCGGCCCGGTGCAGCTGACCGCCGAAACTCTGCGGGCGGGGCGGCGAGCGGAGTCGATCCAGGTGCGGATGACCCAGCGCGGCAAGCCGATCCTGGCCGCGCTGGTGTGGTTGAGTGCCGATGGCCTCGACGCGGGCGTGCACCACGACGTGGCGCGTATGCCGATGGCGCCGCCGCCGGAGGGGTTGCGCTCCTGGGACGATCTGACCGTGCCGATGCCGTCGGTGTGGAAAAGCGTCGAAGGCAGACCCGTTGTCTGGCACGAACATTGGAACGAGCGACCACTGGGCGCACCGGAGTGGCAGGGGTGGTTCCGTTTCCGGCCCGGCTGCACCGACCCGGCCGCCGACGCCGCGCGCCAGCTGATCCTGCTCGACCTGATGCCGTACCAGGCGCTGCTGGCCGCGCACCGCGAACAACTACTCGCCCCGAATCTGGATCTGTCGGTGCAATTCCATCGCACCGGCCCGGTCGACGACTGGCTGTTCGCCGAAGCCTCCTGCGACATCGTGGAATCCGGACTCGCCGGCTTCCGCAGCCGGGTGTGGAGCCGCGACGGACAATTGCTGGCTTCCGGTTCCGGCCAGTTACTGTGCCGCCTGATGCCCGCGGCGCCGATCTAGTTGGGTCCGCGGCTGCGGCCCGTCTCGCTGACCAGCGGAGTCCACCCTGATATGAGCGCACATTGCCCGGATCGGCTTGTGTCTCACGACACTCCTACGCCGACCGGATTAGGACGGAACCTGACCTAGCCAATCCATAAATTGATCTCCATGAACGCTGACATCATTCCCTTCCGGATCCAGATTCCGCAGGTTGAGCTCGATGATCTGCGTGACCGCCTGACCCGCACCCGCTCGCCGCACCCGGTGCCCGGCACCGGCTCGGACTCCGACCACGGCATCGCCACCGACTATCTGCACGAGCTGGCCGCCTACTGGGCCGATGGGTTCGATTGGCGCGCCCACGAAGCCGAATTGAACCGCTACCCGCAGTTCGTCACCGAGATCGACGGGCAAATTATCCATCTCCTGCACCTGCGATCACCGGAACCGAACGCGACTCCGCTGCTGCTCAACCAAAGCTACCCGACTTCGTTCGTGGAGTTCCTGCAAGCCAGCGGGCCGTTGACTGATCCTCGCGCCCACGGCGGTGACCCGGCCGATGCCTTCCATGTCGTCATCCCGTCACTGCCTGGCTTCGCCTTCTCCAGCCCGCTGTCGGCGCGCGGCTGGAACATGGAACGGACCGCGCTCGCCTTCGGGGAGCTGATGACCCGACTCGGTTATCAACGCTTCGGAGCCGAAGGCGGCGACCTCGGGGCCGGTGTCACCGGCCGGCTGGCGGCACTGTTACCCGAACGGGTGATCGGTGCCCATACCCATGGCGACCGCCTCCAGCTCGGCATGGTCGGCGAAGACTTCCCCGCCCCTGCCGGGCTGAGCCCCGACGAACAGAAACAACTCGAACAAGCCCAGCACAGCTGGTCGCAGATGAAGGGCTACCGTGTGCTGCACTCGACCGAACCCAACGCTCTATCGGCGGGCTTGGCTGATTCCCCGGTCCTGCAACTGGCTTGGATCGCCGAAAAGCTCCACGAGTGGGCCAACCCCGCTACACCGATCAGCCGTGAGGACGTCCTGATCACCGCGAGCCTGTACTGGTTCACCCGAACCGGACCCGCCGCAGCGGACTTCTACTGGGAACTGGCCCACGCCGCGAACCCGGGCTGGGGCGCGGCATCGCCTGTGCCGCAAGGCGTTTCACTGTTCTACAGCGACCCGCTGGTGCGCAAGGTCTTCGATCCGGGCGAGGGCGCCGCCTTCTTCCGGGACCACGCCGAAGGCGGGCACTTTCCGGCCTTCGAAGTCCCCGACCTGCTCGTCGCCGACATTCGCGCCTTCTTCCGTCAGCTCCGCAACTAAGGATCGGATCCGGGACGAGAGCGGCTCTCTTAGCGTGCCGACTGCTTCCGGACAACGCGAAAGGCTCCGCACCTCGCGGTGCGGAGCCTTTGCAAGTCACGCTGATCAGATAGCGCGGACGTCCTGAGCCTGCGGACCCTTCTGGCCCTGGCCTACCTCGAACTCCACACGCTGGCCCTCGTCGAGGGACTTGAAGCCCGCCCCGCCGATAGCCGAGTAATGCACGAAGACGTCAGGGCCGCCTCCGTCTTGAGCGATAAAGCCGAAGCCCTTTTCACCGTTGAACCACTTCACACTGCCTTGAGCCATGTTATTTACAACTTCTTTTCTGTAGGTGAGCCGCGCGCGGATCACTTCAATCCGCTCGGTCTCAACAGCCAACTATGCCACACGCCCCGTCATACAAAAAATCTGCACTGGCGGTGGTAGACATTCTGCGCGCGGGCCGCGAGCTATTTCCGTGCTTATTTCAGTGACATTTTTAATCAACCTTGTTTGCGGGCCAGCAGATACGCGCGGGTGGTGTCCACCTCGGTGGGGTAGGCGCGGCGTTCGAGGTTCGCGTCGATGCGGAACCCGGCTTCGGTCAGCAGCGCTTCGATCTGGGGTCGTTCGAAGAAGTGAAAGTCCAGATCGACTGTGTGCCCGAGCATGTCGTCCAGATGCAGCACCTCGCTACCGACGTGGAACGACAGCAGCAGCTGCCCGCCGGGTAGTAGTGCGCGATGAAACTCCTGGAAGACCCCCGGCAGGTCGGATAGCGGCACATGGATGATCGAGTAGAACGCCACGATCCCACCCCAAACCCCCTCGGCCACATCGAGTTTGCGCATATCGCCGACCTGGAACTCGATGCCCTCATACGTCTTACCGGCCAACTCGACCATCCGCGGCGACAGATCGAACCCCACCACCCGCGCCCCGAGGTGTTCCAGATACCAGCTCACATGCCCTGGCCCGCAACCGATATCGGCAACCGCCTCTTCGCCGACCTCGTCGGCGAACACTCGCAGTAACGCCCGGTCCAACGGCTTCTCCCGCAACTCCGCCCCGAATCGCGCGGCGTAATCCTCGGCGATCTCGTCATAACTGTCCTGCGTACCCACCCGCCCCATACTGCACCGCCTGTCAACGGATCGCATGGCGCGCGGTAAGGGGCTCGGCTATGTTCGAGCCGTTGTGCGGTGAGAGGAGATCGGTATGGGTTCAACGGGTTTCGCGGTGCTGTTGCCGATTGCGCTGGCGCTGATCATGTTCGGGCTCGGGTTGACGTTGACCGTGGACGACTTCGTCAGGGTGCTGCGGTATCCGAAGGCGGCGGTGGTGGCGCTGGGGTGTCAGATGGTGTTGCTGCCCGCGGTGTGTCTGGGGCTGGTGTATCTGTTCGGGCTGGGTGGGGCGCTGGCGGCCGGGATGATGTTGCTGGCGGCCTCGCCGGGCGGGCCGTCGGCCAACCTGTTCAGCCATATCGCCGGCGGCAATGTGGCGTTGAATATCACGCTGACGGCGGTGAATTCGGTGCTGGCGGTGTTCACGATGCCGCTGGTGGTGGCGCTGTCGTTCAGTTTGTTCCTCGACGACGCCGAATCGATCGGGCTGCGGCCGGACAAGTTCGCGCAGGTGTTCGCGATCGTGCTGATACCGGTCGCGATCGGGATGTTCGTGCACCACCGGTTCACCGATTGGGCCGAGCGGATGCGCGGCAAGGTGAAGGTGCTGTCGATCGTGGTGCTGGCGCTGGTGGTCACCGCGGCGGTCGCGAAGAATTTCGAGATCCTGACCGAGAACATCGGGAAACTGGCCGCGATCTGCCTGGTGTTCGCGGTGATCAGTCTGGCTGTCGGATATTTCGTGCCGAAGTTGCTGAAGGTCGACGAGGATCAGGCGATCGCTTCGGCCATGGAGATCGGCATTCACAACGGCGCGATCGCGATCGCGGTCGCGGCGACGGTGCTGCAGAACGACGCGATGGCGGTGCCGGGCGCGGTTTACGGCGTGCTGATGAACATCCCCGCCGCCGCTGCCGCCTATCTGCTGGCCAGGCGTGCGCGGCAGCGGTCACCGGAACCCGCCGCGGCGGGCTGACCTCAACTCGGCGGGAACTGGCCCTGCGCCGTCACCGAGGTGCCGTTCAAGGTGAAGGTGACCACGCTGGGGCCGCCCGTCGGGCAGCACAGCGCGTCCTCCGCCAGCGGCCATCTGTATTGCACCTGAACGGTATTGCGGGTCTTGCCCAGCACGTGGGTGTAGCCGTAGGGCTCCTTGGAGGCTGTGCCGAGGTATTTGCCGCCGGTGAAGAACAGGACGTGGGTGGCGGGGTGGATGCCCGTGCCCTCCACCGTCATCCAGGACAGGACCCCGGAGCAGCCGTCGGCGATCAGGTCCTCGCTGGCGCCCGGAATGGTCCACTCGGTGGCCGGTTCGGACGCGATGACCTGGGTGAACGCGGAGTGCGCGAGCTCGGAATTCAGATCGAAGCAATAGCCGTGGCCGCTGCCGGGCTGCGCCGTCGCCGGGGTTGGGGGCTGCTCGGTCGGCGGGGCCTCGGGTGCGGTCGGGTTGTTCGCGGTCCCGGGCTGGGGCGGGGTGACGGGCACGCTCGACGGGCGCGACGGTGTGCCAGGGGCGGAGGGCGCGGGCGAGTTGTCACCGCACCCGGTCGCGGCGAGCGCAATGCCCGCGGCGACAGCGATTACTGCCGGTTTGATGCCCATGTTTCCCTCGATCAGCTCGAATGGTTAGAGCAGGTATCCCTGCAAGCGAAATCGCGGAGATCGGGAGCGGTGTTACCGGCGACCGTGGCGGGGTGGGCCGGGAAAACCCGGCCCACCAGCGGCTCAACGGATCTCGGTGGTACCCGAGCAGGTGATGGCCGGCACCGGCACGAGGCCGGTATTGACCACCGAGAGGTCGAAGCGGACGGGACCGGTGCCGGTCGGCAACTGGCCGAAGCTGGTGTCGGTGGGGAAGAACGGCCCGGCCTGACCGTGCGCGGTGACGGTGCCGCTGGCGCCGGTCGCGAGGTTGGTCCAGGTCAAGGTCGGGTGGGTGCCGTAGCCCCAGATGCTGCCGCCCATGTTCACGGCGACCGCCGGACGTCCCGACCACAGGTCGCCACCGTGGGTGCCGTGCAAGGTGCCGCTGTAGGGCAGGTCGACGATATTGGGGCTCAGCCCGACGCAGCGCATGCCGATTTCGATCGGGCCGCCGTAGTTGGCGGCGGAGGCGGTTGTCACACTCGACAGTGTGCCGGCGGCGACGACTGCCGCGCCCACCGCAATCCGGGTGATCATGGATTTGTTCATAGGCCGACGCTAACACAACGGAAGTTGCGATAGCCTGTGTGGCGCATCATGTTCGGCGGACCCGCCGATAGGTCGGGGCCGCCACCGTGGCGGCCGCCAATTCTGTTGCGAGCCAATCGAGATCGAGGTCGGCCACCGGGGAGACGGTGAGCCGCAGATGATCCGAGACGGGCTGATCACCGACTTCGAACGGACCGCCGGGCGCGACCTTGATCCCCGCGGCGGCGAGGGAGATCATGGCGGCGTTCTCGTCGGCGACGGGCAGCCAGAGGTTGATGCCGTCACCACGGGGCAGCGCGACGCCCTTCTTGGCCAGCGCGCGACGGAGTTCGGCACCGCGCCTGCGGTATTCGGCGCGAGCGGCGGTGACGGAGTGCACGGAGTTTTCGTCGCCGAGCATGGTCAACAGCACCCGCTGCAACAAGCGACTGGTCCAGCCGGCGCCGAGCATGCGGCGTTCGACGACCGGATCGAGCAGGTCGGCGGGCCCACCGGCGACGGCCAGGCGCAGATCGGCCCCGTGGGATTTGGAGTAGGACCGGACGTGCACGGTCCGCTGCGGGATCCGGGCACCCAGCGAGCGCAACGCGGACGTCGCGATGCCCGCACTGTGGTCGTCCTCGATGACGAGAACCTCGGTGTCACGCAGGATGTCGGTGAGTTCGCGAGCGCGCCCGGCGGACAGGGAGACACCGGTGGGGTTCTGGGCGCGCGGCTGCAGCAGGAAGACGGTCGCGCCCGATTCGGTGATCGCCCGGGCGAGTTCGGTTGGTCTGGGCCCGGATTCGTCCAGATGGACCGGGACGGGCCGCGCACCGAGCCGGGCCAGCAGGTCGAGAAACGGTGGAAAGCAAGGATCTTCGACGGCGACGGTGTCACCCAGGCGGACATGGGTGGACAGCAGCCGATCGATGGCGTCCAGCGCGCCGTCGAACACGGCGAGGCGTTCGGCTCGGAACGGCCAGTCGGCCCGCACCGCCGCCGCCAGCTCGGGTAGCACGGCCTCGCCGAGATAGTCGGCGGCGAGGTCGGCGGCGTCGTGCGCGGTGATCTCACGCAACGCGGCCGCGAGGTCGGGCAGCAGCGCCGGGTCCGGGGTGCCGCGCGATAGGTCGACCCGGAAGGCGCTGTCCGACGGCGGATGCAGCCGCTGATAACGCCCGGCCGGCCGACTCGCCACGGTTGCGGCGGGTTCGCCGACGAAGGTGCCCGCCCGCCCCCGCGCGATGATCGCTCCGGTGGCCGCCAATGCTCGCCAAGCCTGGTTGACGGTGGCGGGGGAGACCCGCAGTTCCTTGGCGACCTCGCGCACCGTGGGTAGCCGGGATCCGGGAGGCAAAGCGCCGGAACGGATTCGGCGACTGATTCCGGCGGCGATACCGGCCGGTGTGCGATCGTCCAGATCGGCGGCGAGCTCGGATAGCGACATGAGCGCGGCCGGCGGCACCCCGTCGGGGAGTGCGCCGGTACTGCTCGCGCGTTCGATCGTCACGGCTCAATTCTGCGACAGCCACGGTCCGGCAACCGGCACCGGCCCCAAGATTTACTGCGCCGAAATTGTTTCCGCGCAGATGTAACACATTGGACGTGCTTCAGGGTGCACGATAACAATCATGCCAACCGTTCGAGCCGCGCTCGTCCAGACGAACTGGACCGGCGACAAAGAGTCGATGATCAAAGTGCACGAGGACTACGCGCGGCAGGCGGCCGCGCAGGGAGCGAAGGTGATCTGCTTCCAGGAGTTGTTCTACGGGCCCTACTTCTGCCAGCAGCAGGACACGAAGTTCTATGAGTACGCGGAGTCGGTGCCCGGGCCGACCACGGAGCGATTCGCCGCGCTGGCCCGGGAATTGGGCATCGTGATCGTCCTGCCCGTGTACGAGCAGGAGCAGCCGGGCGTGCTCTACAACACCGCCGCGGTGCTCGATGCCGACGGCAGCTACCTCGGCAAATACCGCAAGCACCACATCCCGCAGGTGCAGGGTTTCTGGGAGAAGTTCTACTTCCGGCCCGGCAACCTGGGCTGGCCCGTGTTCGACACCGCCGTCGGCAAAGTGGGCATCTACATCTGCTACGACCGGCACTTCCCGGAGGGCTGGCGGGCCCTGGGCCTGGCCGGTGCGGAGATCGTGTTCAACCCGTCGGCGACCTCGCGCGGGCTGTCGGCGTACCTGTGGAAGCTGGAGCAACCGGCCTCGGCGGTGGCCAACGAGTACTACATCGGGGCGATCAACCGAGTCGGTGTAGAAGAGTTCGGCGACAACGACTTCTACGGCACCAGCTACTTCGTGGATCCGGAGGGCAAGTTCGTCGGCGAGGTGGCCTCCGATACCGATCCCGAGCTCGTGATCCGGGACCTGGACATGGATCTGCTCAAGGTGGTGCGGGACCGGTGGGCGTTCTATCGCGATCGTCGGCCGGACGCCTACGGCCCGCTGCTGGAGCCGTGATGACTACTTTTATTCATGGCGGCACCGTTGTCTCCGCCACCGGTTCCCAATTGCTCGATGTACTGATCGACGGCGAGACGATTGTCGCTGTCCTGCAACCGGGTTCGACCGCGCTCGGCGCGGATCTGCGCGCATCCGCGGACACGGTCATCGATGCCACCGGCAAGTACGTGATTCCCGGTGGGGTGGACGGGCATACGCATATGCAGCTGCCGTTCGGCGGCACCGAAGCTTCGGACACCTTCGAGACCGGTACTCGCGCCGCGGCCTGGGGCGGCACCACCACGATCGTCGACTTCGCGGTGCAGAAACCCGGTGAGCGCGTGCAGGACACGCTGGGTCTCTGGCATCAGAAGGCGGCCGGGAACTGCGCCGTCGACTACGGCTTCCACCAGATCATCGGTGAGGTCAACGACGAATCCCGCAAGGGTATGAGCGAATTGGTGTCCGAAGGCGTCACCAGTTTCAAACTGTTCATGGCCTATCCGGGTGTCTTCTACTCCGACGACGGGCAGATCTTGCGGGCCATGCAGTCCGCCGGTGAGCTCGGTGCCCTGATGATGATGCACGCCGAGAACGGCATCGCCATCGACGTGCTCGTCGAGCAGGCCCTCGCCCGTGGCGACACGGCACCCTACTTCCACGGCACCTCGCGGCCGTGGCAGATGGAGGAGGAGGCCACCCATCGCGCGATCATGCTGGCGCAGTTGACGAACGCGCCGCTCTACGTGGTGCACGTCTCGGCGAAGCAGGCGCTCGAACAGATCGCCACCGCGCGGGGCAACGGGCAGAACGTCTTCGGGGAAACCTGCCCGCAGTATCTGTACCTGTCGCTCGAAGAGCAGTTGGGCGCACCGGGTTTCGAGGGCGCCAAGTGGGTGTGCTCGACACCGCTGCGGTCCCGCGCCGAGGGGCATCAGGACGAACTGTGGCGCTACATCCGCACCGGTGACGTCTCCACGGTCAGCACCGACCACTGCCCGTTCTGCATGAAGGATCAGAAAGAGCTGGGGCGCAACGACTTCAGCAAGATCCCGAACGGTATCGGCGGCGTCGAGCATCGGATGGATCTGATGTTCCAGGCGGTCAAGAACGGCTGGATCTCGCTGGAACGCTGGGTCGAGGTCTGCTGCACCACGCCGGCCCGCATGTTCGGGATGTACCCGCGCAAGGGCGTGATCTCGCCGGGCGCCGACGCCGACGTGGTGATCTACGACCCCAACGGGCACACCAGCATCGGCTACGACAAGACCCACCACATGAACATGGACCATTCGGCCTGGGAGGGCTTCGAAATCGACGGCCACGTCGACACCGTGCTCTCGCGCGGCCGGGTGATCGTGGACAACGGGCAGTACCTGGGCAGCGCGGGCCACGGCCGCTACATCAAACGCGAACTCTCGCAGAACCTCATCTAGATCGGAGACGGCCCGATGGACATCGGTGTGGTGCTGCAATGCACGCCCCCAGCCTCCCGTGTGGTCGAACTGGCCAGACAGGCGGAGACGCACGGGTTCTCGCATGTGTGGACCTTCGACTCGCATCTGCTGTGGCAGGAGCCGTACGTCATCTACAGCCAGATCCTCGCCGCCACCCGCAAAGTGGTGGTCGGGCCGATGGTGACCAACCCGGCCACCCGGGACTGGACGGTGACCGCGTCCACCTTCGCGACGCTGAACGACATGTTCGGCAACCGGACCATCTGCGGGATCGGGCGCGGGGACTCGGCGGTGCGCGCACTCGGCGGGAAGCCGACAACCCTTGCGACACTGCGGGATTCCATCCAGGTGATCCGGGAGCTCGGCAACGGTCGCAGCACCCGGATCGGGGACACCATGGTGCGGCTGCCGTGGGCGTCGGCTTCGCGGCTGGAGGTGTGGGTGGCGGGCTACGGCCCCCGCGCCCTCGACCTGACCGGGGAAGTCGCCGACGGGTTCATCCTGCAACTGGCCGACCCGGACATCACCGCGTGGACCATCGCGCGGGTCCGGGCGGCCGCGGAGCGAGCGGGCCGGGACCCGTCCTCGGTGAAGATCTGCGTCGCCGCACCGGCGTATGTCACCGATGGGTCCGAATCCGGCTTGGCCCACGCCCGGGAGCAGTGCCGCTGGTTCGGCGGAATGGTCGGCAATCATGTCGCGGACATCGTCGCCAAATACGGGACCGGCGGCGCGATCCCGGCCGCACTCACCGACTACATCGCGGGTCGGCAGGGCTACGACTACAACCAGCACGGCCGGGCCGGGAACACCCACGCCGACTTCGTGCCGGATGCCATCGTGGACCGGTTCTGCCTGATCGGTACGCCCGACGATCAAGTCGCCCGCCTGCGGGAACTGGAGAAGCTGGGTGTCGACCAATTCGCCGTCTACCTCCAGCACGACGCCAAGACGGCCACTTTGGAGGCATACGGGGAGTCCGTGCTGCCGCGCATCGCGCATCCGGTGACGGCAACGGAGGCCGCGCATTGAAAACTAGTGCGACCCTCGCCGCGGACCTCACCCCGTCACTCCGGCGAACGCCGGAATCCAGGGGCACGTGGGATTCGGCCGTTTCCGGGGTGCCAGTCGGCGCGACGGATCCCGGGCTTCGTCCTGGTGGCGGAGAGCGGGGGCGTGACGACCGGGAGATCGCCTGGGGTGACGGAACTTGGCCTGGCGATGAGGGGGAGTGGGTGCGGGGTGCCGGAGCCAAGGCGCGGGACGCCGGTGATTGGGCTCGGGACGACAGGGCGGTGTCGCGATGAAAGCGAAATCGTGGAAATTGGGGCGTGTCGGCTATCCCGTCGGGGCTCTGCTGCTGGTCATCGCACTGTGGGAGCTGGTGAAGCTGCTGGTTCCGGTACAGGGCGTCAGCTTCGGCGGCCAGCGAGTCCTGCCGCGCACCAGCGACGCTGCGATGCCGCACGTATGGCGGGTGTTCACTGTTATGGGCGACGCCGACGGGAAACGGACTGTCGGTGAAACCCTGCTCAGGACAGCGGGATTCACCTTCGTCCTTGCTCTTACTGCCTTGCTGATCGGGACGGTTGTCGGGGTGGGGCTGGCGGTGCTGATGCAGCGGTTCGCCTTCGTCGAGCGGGGGCTGTTGCCGTACATCGTTGTCTCGCAGACGGTTCCACTGATCGCACTGGCGCCCCTTGTCGCGGGCTGGGGCGGCAAGATCGTGATCGCGGGGGAGCCGTGGCGGCCGTGGATGAGTATCGCGGTGATCGCCTCCTATCTGGCGTTCTTCCCGGTCGCGGTCGGGATGTTGCGCGGGCTGCAAGCGCCGTCCAAGGCGTCGGTGGAGTTGCTGCACAGCTACTCGGCGAGCTGGTGGGATACGTTGGTGCACTTGCGGTTTCCCGCCGCCGTTCCGCATTTTCTGCCCGCGCTGCGGCTGGCCGCTGCCGCGTCGGTGATCGGCGCGGTGGTCGCCGAGATCTCCACCGGCACCGCCGGTGGGATCGGCCGCCAAATCATTGTCTTCTCCCAGCAGGCCACCGGTGATTCGTCCCGGCTGTACGCGGCGGTGCTCGCCGCGGCGCTGCTGGGTATCGCGGTCACCGGCGTGGTCGCGCTCGCCGAATTCGCGCTACGCCGCTACAGCCGTCCCGCCGGGGTCGGCAGTTCGTCAGGAGGTACTCGTTGATCGCCAAGCAACGCCCGGCACAGGACACCGAACTATCCCGTCCCGCAGCCACCGTCGAGGGCGAGGAGGCCGTTCTGCCGACAGCGGGCCGAGACGCTGCCCCGGCGGCCGCCAACCCGGTAGCCGCTACCCAAGTTGAAGCCAGCCAGGCGGCAGCTGACACGGTGGCCGCCAACCAGACAGAGACCAGCCAGGCGGCAGCTGACACGGTGGCCGCCAACCAGGCAGAGACCAACCAGGTGGAGGCCGACCAGGCGGCAGCTGAAACGGTCGCCGTCGAGCCGGGGGCAGCTGACTCGGCGGATACCAACCCAGTGGCGGCCAGTAAGGTCGCGGCCGACGCGGTCGCGGCGGTCGTGCTGGGCGGAGTCGGGAAGCTCTTCTCGGCTGGTTCGGTGACCGCGCTGTCGGAGGTCTCGCTCACGGTCGGTGCGGGCGAGTTCGTCTCGCTGATCGGTCCTTCCGGCTGCGGTAAGTCCACGCTGCTGCGGATCATTGCCGATCTGGAGCAGCCCTCGAGCGGCACCGTGGCCGTGCACGGCAAGACCGCGCGGCAGGCGCGAATCGATCAGGATTACGGCATCGCCTTCCAGCAGGCCGGGCTGCTGGATTGGCGCACCGTACAGGCGAATGTGGAACTCCCGCTGGAGTTGCGCAAGGTTCCGAAGGCTGAAAGACGCAGGCGCAGTGCGGAACTCCTGGAGATGGCCGGGCTGACCGACTTCGCCACGCGCTATCCGCCCGAGCTGTCTGGAGGTATGCAGCAACGCGTCGCGATCGCGCGGGCGTTGGCACGCAAACCCTCCTTGCTGCTCATGGACGAACCGTTCGGCGCGCTCGACGAGATGACCCGGGAACGCATGCAGGCCGAACTGCTCCGTATCACCGGGGAGACCAGTGCCGCAGTGGTATTCGTGACGCACTCGATTCCGGAGGCGGTGTTCCTCTCGGATCGGGTGGTGGTGATGTCACCACGCCCCGGCCGCATCACCGACATCGTCGAGACCGGCGGCTGGGGCCGCGCGGGGGCAGAGGACGCCGACGAAGTGCGCTCCAGCGCACCGTTCTTCGAGGCCGTGGCCGCCGTCCGCCAGGCCCTGCACGGTGGTCACGCCGACCTGCCCGGCCGGGACCTCCGATGACATCGCTGAAATCGATACTTCCGCCGGTCCTTTTCGGCATCGGTGGGCTGGCACTCTGGCAGATCCTCACCGTCGCGGCGGGCGTCCCGTCTTTCCTGCTGCCCGCACCCACCGCCATCGCCGAGCAGTTCGGCGAGAACTTCGGCCGCATCCTCGAAGCCGCCACCGCCACCGGCACCAACGCCGTGGTCGGCCTGCTCCTCGGCGCGGTCCTCGGCATCGTCGCCGCGATGGTGGCGGTGCGGTTCCACATCGTCGACGGACTGCTCAGCCCGCTGGCCGCCGCTGCCGCCGCCGTCCCGATCGTCGCCCTCGCGCCCCTGCTGAATTCGATGTATTCGACCACCACCGACACTCCGCGCCGCATGGTCGTCACGATCGTGGTGTTCTTCCCGATGTTCGTCAGCACCGTCAAGGGTCTGCGCCAGGTGCCACAGGTGCATCAGGACCTGATGACCTCTTATGCCGCCGGCGGCTGGCAGGTCACTCGCACCGTCCGGCTGCCCGCCGCGCTCCCGCACCTGTTCACCGGCCTGCGCATCGCCGCACCGGGGGCGGTGATCGCCGCGATCATCGCCGAATACTTCGGCGGCCTGCAGAACGGCCTCGGCTCCCGCATCATCTCCGCCGCCTCGAACACCGCCTATCCCCGCGCCTGGGCCTACGTCGCCGGCGCCATGCTCGTCGGCCTGGTCTTCCTTGCCGCCGTCGTCCTACTGGAACTACTCACTCGCAAGCCCCGGCTCGTCCTCAGGAGATCGAAATGACCAGACCCACACGGAGATTGCGCGCCTGTCTGGCGCTGGCAGTGCTCGCCGCGGCGGCGCTGACCGGCTGCAGTACCACCGAGAGCGGCTCGGGCACCACCGCCGACGGCCTGACCAAGGTCCGCCTGCAGTTGCAGTGGTTCAAGCAGGGGCAGTTCGCGGGCTACCTGGCCGCGGTCGATCAGGGCTTCTACAAGGAGCAGGGCCTGTCCGTCGAAATCCTCGACGGCGGAACGGATATCGTCCCGCAGACCGTGCTCGCCCAGGGGCAGGCCGATTACGCGGTGGCGTGGGTGCCGAAGGCGCTGGCCTCCCGGGAAGCGGGCGCCGGTATCACCGAGGTGGCGCAGGTGTTCCAGCGCTCGGGCACCAAACAGGTCGCGTTCAAGTCCGACAACATCGCCGACCCGGCGGCGTTGCGGGGCAAGACCGTCGGAAACTGGGGCTACGGCAACGAATTCGAACTCTTCGCGGGCATGACCAAGGCGGGCATCGATCCGTCCCGCGACGTGAAACTGGTGCAGCAGCAGTTCGATATGAACGCCTTCCTCGCCAAGGACATCAACGCCGCCCAGGCCATGTCCTACAACGAGTACGCGCAGCTGCTGGAGACCAAGAACCCCGCCACCGGAAAGCTCTACACCGCGGACGATTTCACCACCATCGACTGGAACGACCAGGGGGTGGCGATGCTGCAGGACGCGATCTGGGCCAACACCGAGAAGCTCGCGGACGCGAAATATCAAGACCAGACCGTGCGCTTCCTGGCCGCCTCCCTGAAGGGCTGGGCCTTCTGCCGCGACAACGTCGACAAGTGCCGCGACATCACCGTCGCCGCGGGCAGCACCCTGGGCGCGAGCCATCAGCAGTGGCAGATCAACGAGGTGAACAAACTGATCTGGCCCTCGCCCGCCGGGATCGGCATGGTCGACAAGGCGGCCTGGGACCGAACGGTCAAGATCGCCAAGGAAACCCGCAACGCGGAGGGCGCGACGGTGCTGACGAAGGATCCGGACGCCAGCGCCTACACCAGCGAATACGTCACCAAGGCTTTGCAATTGCTCAAAGACGGCGGAACCGACGTCACCGGAACGGGTTTCAAGCCCATCCAGGTGACATTGACGGAAGGTGGGAAATGAGCGCGGACGATCATGTCTTCTACCCCTGGAGTGTGCAGGGCGGCCCCAAGCCTCCGATGATCACGGGGGCGTCCGGGTCCTGGTTCTGGGACGAGCACGGCAAGAAATATCTGGACTTCTCCTCCCAGCTGGTGAACGTCAATATCGGCCATCAGCATCCGGAGATGGTCGCCGCGATCGTCGAGCAGGCGCAACTGCTGGCCACCATCTCACCGACGGTCGGCAATCAGGCGCGCAGCGACCTGGCGCGGCTGATCACCGAACGCGCACCGGGACAGCTGAATCGGATCCTGTTCACCACCGGCGGCGCGGAAGCCGTCGAGCACGCGGTGCGGTTGGCGCGCAGTTTCACCGGCCGCACCAAGATGCTCGCCGCCTACCGCTCCTACCACGGCGGCACGGGCACGGCGATCGGCTTGACCGGTGAACCGCGCCGCTGGGGCGCGGAACCCACCAATGTCGACGTGACGCGGTTCTTCGCGCCCTATCCGTACCGATCCCCGTGGGGCACAACCAGTCCCGAGGACGAGACGGCGGCGGCGCTGAGTCATCTGCGGCAGGTCATCGAGCTGGAGGGCCCGAACCACATCGCGGGCCTGATCCTGGAGACCGTCGTCGGCACCAACGGTGTCCTGGTCCCGCCGCCCGGCTATCTCGCCGGCGTCCGGGCGCTGTGCGACGAATTCGGCATCGTCTACATCGCCGACGAGGTGATGGTCGGCTTCGGCCGGATCGGGGAGTGGTTCGCGGTCCAGGCCTGGGACGTCGAACCCGACATCATCACCTTCGCCAAAGGCGTGAACTCCGGCTATGTTCCGCTCGGCGGCGTCCTGATGGCCGAGCGGATCGCGCAACGCTACGACGACACCCTCTACCCGGGCGGCCTCACCTATGCGGGTCATCCGCTGGCGTGCGCGGCGGGCGTGGCCTCCATCGGCATCTTCGAACGCGACGGCATTCTCGACCATGTGCGCACCGTGGGCGCGGAGGTGCTCGGAAAAGGCTTGCAGGAGTTGGCTACTCGGCATCCCAGCATCGGTGAGGTGCGCGGCCTCGGGTTCTTCTGGGCGTTGGAACTGGTCCGCGACCAGGGCACCCGGGAGCCGCTGATTCCGTTCGCCGCGACCGGAGCGGCGGCCGAACCGATGCTGCGCGTGACCGCCGCCGCCAAGGAACACGGCGTGTGGCCGTTCAACGCGGGCAATCGATTCCAGATCGCGCCGCCGTTGACCACCTCCGCCGACGACCTGCGCGCCGGACTGGAGCTCGTCGACCAGGTGCTGGAGGTGGCCGACGAATACGTGCGCTGATATTCAGTTCGGGGTCAGCTCGATGACGACGCCGCCCAGCCTCCAGGTCTGATAGATATCGGCCTTCACCGGGGAGCCGTCCTCGGCGAACCCGATGCCGTTGAACTTGGCGTTGGTGGGATTGTCCTTGGCGATGACCTCGTAGAGCCGCATGACGTCCAGTTCGCCGGTGTGCACGCGCGGATCGAACTCGCGCGGCTTGCCGCCCAGTGAGGCGGTCACCGGCGTGCCGGGGCGCAGGTTCTTGACCCAGGGCCGCAGGGCGGTGCCGATCAGGATGGTGCCGTTATGCCGGGTGTAGGCGACCGGAACGTCGAACACCTTGCCGGATTTGCGCCCCACCACGTGCAGGACCAGCAGGCGCTTGCCGACCAGCCGGGATAGGCCGGGGACGCGCAGCATGGTGCGGACGATGGAGTTGACCAGTTGCTGCCGCTTCAGCAGCGGCTCGGGTCCGCTGGTTGTCGGTGTGCCGAACGGGTTTTCGGCGGGTTTGTGCTCGCTCATGGCACCAGTATCGTCCGGGCCGCCGATTGCCGCCGGGACTCGCCCGCGCAGGTCGGAGGTCCGCTGGCCGTTTCCCGCTACATTCTGCTGCGTGACCGACATCGAAGCACGTCACACGCCTGGCCTGACGACTTCCGTGCATCCGATCGCGTGGCGGGAGATCTGCGTGGTCGCGGTCGTCTCCGCCGCGGTGCTGCTGTTCTCGATCAGCCGCTACGGCTACTTCGGCGACGAGTTGTACTTCCTCGCCGCGGGCCGCCGCCCCGCGTTCGGCTATGCCGATCAGGGTCCGGTGCTGCCACTGCTGGCCCGTGCGATGGATACCATCGCCCCCGGTTCGTATTTCGTATTGCGTTTGCCCGCAGTCGCTTTGACGGTGCTGGCGATCGTGTTGACCGCGCTGATCGCCCGGGAGTTCGGCGGCGGCCGCTGGGCGCAACTGCTCGCGACCCTGGGCTACGCGACCTCCCCGTTCCTGCTGTTGCAGGGCAAGATCCTCACTACCAACGCCGTCGACACCGTGCTGTGGGTGATCATCACCTGGTGTGTAGTGCGCTGGGTCCGCACCCGCCGCGACGGCCTGCTGCTGTGCGCCGCGCTCGTGACCGCCGTCGACATGCAGGTGAAATGGCTGATCCCGTTCTTCTGGATCTGTGTCGCGGTGACCGCGCTGATCTTCGGGCCCCGGGAGCTGGTGCGCCGGCCGCTGCTGTGGCTCGGCGGACTGATCGTGGTGCTGGCGACGGTGCCGACGCTGATCTGGCAGTCGAAACACGGCTGGCCGCAACTGCATATGGGCGCGGTGATCAGCGGCGAGCAGGATGTGCTCGGCGGCCGCCTGATGTTCGTGCCGCTGGCGCTGCTCACCGCCGGGTACCTCGGCGCGGTCCTGCTGGTCTACGGGACGTGGGCGCTACTGCGGCATCGCACGCTGCGGCCCTACCGGTTCCTCGGTGCCACCCTGGTGTTGCTCGTGGCGATCTTCCTGCTGATCGGCGGCCGGATCTATTACATGGCCGGGATGTACGGGGTGGCGCTGGCGGCGGGTGCGGTCGGTGTGGTGAAACTGGTTGGGCGACTGCGGATTCCCGATCGTAAGGCAGTCGCTTTCGCCACCGCCGTCCTCGCTGTAGTGGCCGTCGGCCTTGTCCTGTCGGACACACCGTGGCGCACGGCCGCCCAGATCCGGCCGCCGCGCAACGACGCCGAAGCCACCATCGACATCGGTGTCTACGGTGAATTCGGCTGGCCCGACCTGACCGAAGAAGTTACCCAGATTTACCACGAACTGTCTCCGCAACAACGCGACGGCACCATCATCATCACCGACACCTATTGGCAGGCAAGCGCATTGGATCAGCTCGCCCGCGCCGAACTGCCACCCGTCTACAGCGCCAGCCGCGGCTTCGGCTATTTCGGCACTCCGCCGGACAACGCCACCGACATCATCGCGGTCGGCCTCAACGAAGACTTCCTGCGCTGGCAATTCGATGACGTCGAACCTGTCGGCAAGGTCGACACCCGCCTCGGCTACCCGGGCAATACCCAGAACGTCACCGTCTGGCTGTGCAGTGGCCTGCGACACCCCTGGTCGGAAGTCTGGCCGGTGCTGATGCACCTCTAATCTGGACGCCATGACCACCGAGATCTGGCACAACCCGCGCTGCACCAAAAGCCGCAATGCGATGGCGCACCTGGACGCGGCCGGAATCGAATACACCGAGCGCCGCTACCTCGATGATCCGCCGACCGCGGCGGAACTGCGTGACGTGCTGAAACGGCTCGGCGCCGAGCCGTGGGACATCACCCGCACCGGCGAACAGGTCGCCAAGGATCTCGGCATCTCGGGCTGGGGTCGCACCGCCGCCGACCGGGATCGATGGATCGACGCGCTCGCCGCGAATCCCAAGTTGATCCAGCGTCCCATCGTGTTGCGAGACGGCGGCGGCGCGGTTGTGGCGCGCACCGACGAAGCTCTGCGTAACCTCGGCTGAATCGCTGTAGGGTCGGCAAATATGAAGGTACAACTGCGCCACAATCCCGCCTCCACCATCGCGCGGTGCTTCCTCGAAGGCGGCGAGCCGATGCGCGTGGAAAGCGGTGCCATGGTGGCCCATTCGGCCGGCGTGACGCTACAGGCCAAGGCCGAGGGCGGAATTCTGGCCGGGCTCAAGCGGTCGGTGCTCTCCGGCGAATCGTTCTTCGTGTCCACCTTCACCGCGCCGCCGCAGGGCGGGTGGGTCGATGTGGCGCCCGCGCTCCCCGGTGACATGCTGAATCTGCAGATCACCCAGGACCGGCCGTACTTCATCAGCCGCGGCGGATGGATCGCCAATTCCCATGGTGTGCAGGTGGAAAGCAAATGGGGCGGATTCGCGAACCTCTTCGGCGGTGAGGGCGGCTTCGGGTTGCGCGCGCACGGCGACGGCGAGGTCGTGGTCGGCGTGTTCGGCGCGATCGATGTCATCGATCTGCAGCCGGGCGAGCCGATCACCATCGACACCGGGCATGTGGTGGCCTACGACCTGGCGATGAACTTCACCATCCGGCGCGCGGTGTCCGGGCGGTCGATCCAGTCGCTGAAATCCGGAGAAGGGTTCGTCTTCGACTTCGTCGGCCCCGGACGGGTACTGCTGCAGACCCGCAATCCGGGCGCGTTCGCGGCGTGGGCCGGGTCGGTCGCGTCGACCAGCTGACTGTCCGATCGATTGCGTGGTGAGGGTTTCAACGCGAGGATGACATCCGGAGTTCACCGGCGTGACGTGGACACCCGCGATGCTGTGGGCTCCTATCCCACTCGTCGATAAAAGGATTCACCTCATGGAGATGCTCGCTGTGTTGACCGAACTCTTTAAGAACGTGCTCAATCTGAGCTCCCTCAGCGCAGGCTGACGCACCGCTGCCCGACCAGAACGGCCCACCGGGATTCCGGTGGGCCGTTTTTCATGCGATCAGGTCCTCGACGATAACCCGGGTGTCGGGGACGAACGGCCACTCCGGATCCGCCAGGTGCGCGCGCAATTCGGCGTCGGTCCACCACCAGCCGTCGGCGATCTCCTCCGGCTGATGCCGGATCGGGCCGTCATAGCGCAGTTCGTATGCGAACAGGTGGCAGCGCATGGGTTTTCCGTTCCACTCGCCGTCCCATGCGGCGCTGGCCATCGGCAACGGGCTCGTACCCTCCGGCAACACGATCCCGAGCTCTTCGGCCAGCTCGCGCACCGCTGTCTGCTCCGGATCCTCACCCGGGCCGACCACGCCACCGGCCAGGCAATCGTGCATCCCCGCGAACACCATCTTCGTGTCGGTGCGCCGGTGCACGTAGACCCGCTCCCCGTCGGGCGAGCGGACCAGCACACCCGAGCTGGCGTGCCAGAGCCCCTCGCGGTACACCCGCGCCCGGTCCTCGGCGCCGATCACCCGGCCCAGCCGGTCATAGACCGCGATCATTTCACTCTGTTGAGGCTGCGAGTTCGGCTGCGCTGACACCGGCCGAGAGTACCGTGAGGTCAGCGCGTTCCCCGATGAGAGGACCGGCCCATGGTGCTTCCCCGCGCACTCGCGAGATTCAACCGGCACGTCACGAACCCGGCGGCGAGTTTGCTCGCCGGCCGGGTTCCGCCCTTCGGGACGATCGTGCACAAGGGCCGAAAATCCGGGCGCGCGTATCGGACACCGGTGACGGTGTTCGAAAGTGAGGGCGAGTATCGGGTGGCGCTCACCTACGGTCCGAAGGTCGACTGGGTCAAGAACCTCACCGCCGCCGGCGCTTTCCAGCTCGAGTGGAAGGGCAGCACACTCGAGCTGATCGAGCCGGAGGTGGTGCACGACCCGTCCGCGAGCTGGGCGCCGATCGTGGTGCGGCAGTTGTTGATCGGTCTCAATGCCGAGTACTACCTGCGGGCGCGCCCGGCGTTCTAGCGGCGGCGCTGCGGTTTCACCCCCGGTTTCGGGGCTGTGGCCTTGCGGACCACCACTTCCTTTGCCGCGGCGGCGGATTCGGCATCCAATCGCCGGTAGACGAAATGCTGCTGGGCCAGCGTCCACGCGTTGTTCGACACCCAGTAGAGCAGGATCGCCACCGGCAGGAACGCGCCGCCGAACAGGACGCCCGCCGGAAACACCCACAGCATCAGCGTGTTCATCATCGGAATCTGCTGTGCGCTCGGGTCCTGCCGGGCGATCGAGGCGCGCGCCGTGAAATGTGTTGCGACAGCGGCGATCAGCATCAGTGTGACCGCGACAGCCGCCATGGCGACGGTCGGATGCCCGGCCAGCGTGCCCGACAGCGGCGCACCGAACAGCTTGGCCTGCAAGAACGACTGGACCTCCGGGGCGTCGAAGAAGTAGTTGGCCGTGTCGGCGTTCTGCTCCGCCGTCATCGGCGCGGGCGTCGAGCCGAACGGCAGATGCCCCGCGGTCCCGGTGCGGTCGAAGGAGCGCAGCACGTGGAACAGGCCGAAGAACACCAGGCCCTGGCCCAGAGCGGGCAAGCAGCCCGCCAGCATGCTGACGCCGTGCTCTTTGCGCAGCTTCTGCATTTCCAGGTACTGCTGCTGCTTGTCGTCGGGATATTTCTTCTGGATGGCCTTCATCTGCGGCTGCAACCGCTGCATCACGGCCTGTGTGCGGGCCTGCTTCAGGAACGGGAGGAACAGCACCGCCCGTAGCGAGGCGACCAGGAAAACCACGGCGAGCACCCAGGCCAGACCGCTGGTCGGGCCGAGCACGGCGGCGAAGACGGTGTGCCACAACCAGAGCACGGCCGACACGGGGTAATAGACGAAATCGAACATGAACGAGCACCTGACTCGAGGCGTGCGCGAACCGCACGGAAACGGGAATGGTCAGCGAAGCCGACGACCCCGTGGGGGAGCCGTCAGGCGAGGACCAGACCGGGTGCTCGAGGACGCGGACGACCAGCGGTGTCCGGATTGCTCTGCCGCAGATAGGAACCGCGACGGCGGCGCTGCGCGGAGGGCGGCGGGCCGCAGCGGGCCAGCCGCATCGGCAGCAGGCGGGCCGAGCGCAGCGAGACCAGCGCGAGCAGTGCCGAGGCGGCGACAACACCGAGGATCGCGAGCGCGGCGGACTCGTTGGCGGGCGCCGCGAACAGCGCCAACGCGGGCAGCAGGCAGGCGAGAACCGCCAGCACCCTCAGCTGCAACCGCGTGACCATGGGCCTGAGCTTACCGGTCGACCAGGGCTGCGGTCTCGGTGCGGGTCAGCAGTTCGCTGACGATGGTGTCGCGGGCCAGGGGGACGCCGAGGCTGCGGGCGTTGCCCTCGAACAGGGCGAGCACGGATTCGGTGAGCATCGCCTCGACCTGCTCGGAGGTGAGGGTGGACGACGAGTCGGCGCGCCAGCTGTTCACCACGCCGTCGGCCAGGGCGACGATGCCGAACGCCATCGGACGCGCGGGGGCGGGGTCGATGCCGAAGCGGGTCAGCCCGACGGTGAACAGGTCGGCGAGGCGGCCGCCGATGCGGTTACGGGCGCTGGTCAGCGCGGAATCGGGTTGCGGTGCCGAATCGCTCAGGAAGCGGTGCAGATTCGGGTGGTCGGCGACCCAGCCGACATAGGCGCCGACCGCCTTGGCCACGGCGTCGTGCACGGTGCCGTTCGGGTCCAGTGTCGGCATCAGTTGGGTCAGCAGGGATCTGAGGATGCGCCGGCGGATCTGCTCGTCGAGATCGGCGCGGCCTTCGAAGTGGCGATAGACCACCGGGCGCGGCAGCTGCAGGCGATCGGCGACCTGACGCACCGACACCTCGACGCCGTGCTCCTCGATGGCCGCGATCGCCGCATCGATGACTTCCGCGCGGCGGCGCGCCTTGTGCCCGTCCCAGCGGGTCGCGCGGCCGTCGACGGCTTCGCGTTTTCCGTTGGTGGTCACAGCATTACGGTACTCGCTCGGGCATTGACTGAGACAGGGTGTATCACTAATCTGAGTGTTACAGCTTGTCTCGCATACCTGAGGGTTGGAGCCGATATGGGCAACGACGCCGTAGCCATCCCCGCCGCAGAGTCCTTGGCGCAACGTCTCCTCACCGGATCGGTGAAGAAGTCCTACGACCCCGTCGTGGACATGGACTGGGACGCGCCACTGGATCCCGGAAAGTTCTTCCTCCCACCGGAATTGGTGTCGCTCTACGGCACCGACCTGTGGGAATCGATGACCCCGGAGCAGCAGCGCGAACTGTCCCGCCAGGAGCTGGCGAACGTGCTCTCGGTGGGTATTTGGTTCGAGAACCTGCTCAACCGCCTGTTACTGCGCGAGCTCATGACCGACGACCCCACCTCTCGGCATTCGCACTACACGCTGGTCGAAATGGGCGACGAATGCCGCCACATGATGATGTTCGGCAAACTCATCGACCGCATCGAAGCCCGCCCCTACTGGCCGAATCTGCCTGGCCGCCTTGCCATCAGCTCCCTGCAGATCTTCCTGCGCGGTTCGATGACCTGGGTCGGCGCCCTGGTCGGCGAGGAGATCTTCGACGCCGTGCAGCGCCGCACCCTCGACGACCCACAGTTACAGCCCTTGGTTGCGCGGGCCATGCGCATCCACGTCACCGAGGAAGCCCGCCACATCGGCTTCGCCCGCGACGCCCTCGCCCGCCGCGTGCCGACCATGTCGGCCGCCGAAATCGCTTACACCCGACTGTGTGTCGCCATCGCCGCCCCGCTGTTCGTCTACCTGCTGACCAACCGGCATATGTACGACCGCGCCGGTCTCGACGGTCGCGCTGCCCGCCGCATCGCTTCCGAGAACCCTTACGCTCGTAAGGCGTTGGCCACCGGCGCGGCGAATCTCGGTGCGTTCCTGGACAAACAGGGCCTGATCGGTCCGGTAGGCAAATGGATCTGGCGGCAACGAGGACTGCTCTGATGGGCGACCCCGACCTCGTTGTCATTGATTCCCTCGGAGTCGCCGAGGAACTGTGCACCGCTGACCTGGGCGATGTCCTCTTGCTCAGCGCGGTCACTCGCCTCGAATTCGACGCCACCGACGACCGCTGGGAGGTCCACGCCGCCGACGGTCGGCGTTATCGCCCCCGGGCCGTCGTACTCGAATCCGCCGCGCGCCCAACGGTGCTCGCGAATGGATGCACCCTGCCCCAGGATTGGTCCGCCACCACGTTCCTGTCCGTCGCCGCCCACGGCTTCCCAAACCTCTTCCTGCACTCGGCCTCCGCCGCCGAAGCCAAACGCCGTACCCGCTACATCCGCCGCTGCCTCGAACTCCTCTACCGCACCTCCAGCACCCGCATCGAAGTCCGCGCCGCCACCCAGCACGAATACCTCCGCCGAGCCACCCACCCCCGCGCCGCCACTTGGCGCCGCCACGCCCTCCGCCGCCCCGACCCCCACCACTACGACCTCACCGTGCCCGCGGATCGCGAACCCGCACACGACTATTCAGGCCCAGCAACCCTCGACGCCCCGGGCATTCTGCTCCCGGTCCACGTCACCCTGTCCGGCCACCCCGACCCCATAGACGGCCACTACCACTGGTACGGCCGCATCTCCGCCACCGATGACCTCCCCGACCCAGGCCGCGCCGAAGTCCTACTCACCGTCCCCGACGGTCAACCCACCCCTGCCCGCCTCCAGGAACGTGACCCCTGGGGCAACCTCCGCATCGTCGGCACCGGCACACCTCCATTCCAGCTGGATGAGGTGTAGCCGCAGATCGGCAAATTCGGCGACATGTGTCAGAGCGATCTGATATCAATGCCGGTGGAGGGGCGCTGGCATCGCCCTCTGGGGAATCCACGAAACGGCTTGGGGGGGGGGGGGGGGTAAAGCGATGTCCCACGACGATGGCTATGCACTGTGGCCATTCGGCCTCCGGCTGCAATCGGATGTGAATCCGGGGTTCACCCAGGAACTGCAAGAGATCACCGTAGGCGCGGACGCCGCCATTCAGCCCGATGGATCCCCCGCGCCCGGCGCGGTCGATCGGACTCTGCTGCGGCAGGAGCTGGTCGCTTTGATGAAGCGTGCGCACCGTGGAACCGTGCGCGAGATCGAATATGAGGTGGTGCGCGAGGGTGACAGAGTTGTCGAGCTGAAGTATCCGCGCCCGGGAAACCTGCAGGGATGGCATTACCGGCTCTACGTCGGCGCTCCGGACGGACGGTTTGCGGACTGGCTCGTGTGGTTGGTGGCAAGTCGAAAGCCGGACTCGACACTGAGCAAGATCTGGGATCTGATTCAGAACGAGCACGTGACCGCGGCGGTAGCGCGCCTGAAGGTGTGGATCGTGGCGCGGATGGCTGACAGAAGCGGATGTTGAGGTTAACCTCAACACATGGATAGTTTCGAGGATCTGGAAAGGCAGCTCGGGATCGACATGTCCGACCCGCGCGAAGCGCTGGCCGCTGACCTCGTCGCTGCCGATGACGAGCTGTTGGAAGAGCTGGTTCGGCTCCGGAAACAGTCGGGTATGTCGAAGGCGGATGTCGCCGCCGCTATTGGCCGTCATCGCTCGGTCGTCACCAACTTCGAAAAGCTCACCGCGGACCCGCACCTGTCCACCATCCGTCGATACGCACTCGCCATCGGTGCCAGGATCTCCCACCATGTCGAACCGGTGGACCTGCCGAAGCCTGCATCCGCGGCGTCATCCGATGTCGTCGAGGTGCAATCCGGCGGCAGCTCAGTGGGGTTCAGCGTCGCCTATGCGGTCCACAACGTGGTCACATCGATGATCGGAGCCGAAGACGCCAGACCAGCAACAACTCCCGCAACGGTTGGGATCAATACGACCACCATGACAGTTCAGGTCCAGATCCGATGAAACTACTGGTCCTTCTTGCGGATTCGGCTCAGGTCGCCGCGGGTGGAAAGGTGCATGCGCTGGGTCTGGGCTGGAACGAGACTGTCAGCCCCACGCCTCCCATGGCGCTTGTGATGTTCCTCGAGTCGGAACCCGGTGAGCGTTTGGATGACGAAGTGCGGATCACTGGAGCGCTAGTAGACGGCAGCGGGGAGCCCGCGCAACAGAAATCGTTGGGTGCCCTGCAATTTCAGACATCTCTTCAGGTGGGGGCAGACGCGGACCGTGCGATCGCGGTCGTCAACTTCGGGCCAGGAATACCGCTGGAACCTGGAAGCTACGCCTGGGTCCTGTCCGCCGAAGAGGCGGGGATCAGTAGCCGGGTGCCGTTCACGGTGCAGTCGACGGCGAAAAGCTGACTGGCAGTGGGGGTTCAGGTGACCGGCTGCCAAGCCCCTTCGCCCAGGTCCCATTGGGCGGCGCGGTTCAGGGCGGCGGGGAAGAAGCCGAAGGTGCGGCGGCAGGTGCGGGTGAGGTGGGCGGTGTCGTCGAAGCCGGCGGCGGTTGCGGCGGTGTCGAGGTCGTCGCCGGAGTGGACGCGGATGATGGCTACGCGGAGGCGGAGCCAGAGGATGTAGGGGCGCAACGGGATTCCGACCTGGGCCGCGAAGAGGTGGGAGAGGCGGGCGGGGGAGAGGCCGACGCGGCGGGCGACGTCGGCGCCGCGGATGGATCGGTCGGGCACCAGGGTGGGTAGGACGCGCAGGGCCTCGGTGACCGCGGTGTGGCGAGCGCCGCCGGGGGCCGTCGACTCGCAGCGCAGATCGCCGATGATGGCGGCGACCTGGTCGGCCAGGGCGGCGCGGGTGAGGTCGACGGGTAGCGGGTGCTGGGTGGGGGACCAGCCGCTTTCGTGGGCGCGGCGATCGGCCGCGGCGCCGGCCACGGTTTCCGGATCGAGGTAGAGGGCGGCGCCGTGGTCGGCGCCCGCGTCGATGCGGTGTGGGGCGTCGGCGGGGACGATGACGTGGGTGCCGCGGTGGCGGGTGCCGCTCGCGTCCATCACGGTGATCGGGGTGGACGCGGTGAGTACCTGGACGGCGTGATGGGCGTGCAGGTCCGACGGCGCGATGGCGCCGCCGAAGGCGAGAATGCCGGGGCGCAGGAAAGCCGTGGCAGTCCGCGCCGATACCCCGTTGGTGACCAGAGCCTTCTCCATCGGACGCTCCCGGCAAGTATGGCGACGGCCGGCCGGGGGACCGGGGGCCGCCCCCCGGATTGTTGCTGCGAATCCAGGATCGGATCCATCGCTGAGACTATCGGGGCGGTCGGTGTGTGGTGCGGGTTTCGGTGAGCTGAGGGGGAATTCGCTAGTTACGCAAGAAGTCCCCGGCGGAAATCTGCCGGGATTTGTGCGATCCGACAGTGCTCAGCAGACCGGCACCGGTTCCGCGCGCCGGGCTCGATTGATGCCGACGGCCGCGAGGACGGCCGCGACGGGCGCTGCCAGAAGTTGACACCCGCGCAGGGCGAGGGCCGCTTCCAGAAGGATCAACATGCCGCTGTGATCGGTGAGAAAGGTGAGTGCCGCGGCGATGACGAGGCTGGTGCCGAGCGCCAATTCCGTTGTGGCGTACCGCAGCGCCCGCCAGCTGCCCCCATGACTGTGTGCGCGGAACTTGTCGGTGCGGCGCCAGGCGGTGTTACTGGTGCACAGCGCGCTGAAGTTGGCGGCGGCGATGGTGTAGGTAAGCGCGGCCGAGGCGAGGGTGCTGGCCAGCACCTGTGCCCAGCCCGCACCCGTGGCCTTGTGCAATGCGGTCCACCGCAGCATCGGCTGGAGTCCGGCCGCGATGCCGGCCGCCAGAATCGTGTTCGTGCCGATCGCCCACGGCTCGTGGTGCGCGATCATCGAGACGATCACAGCGACCAGCAACGGCGTGCCCAGGGCGATGCCGAGCGCGGTCGGCACATGCGCTGTGGCCCAATAGAGTTGCAGCATCCGCTGGGTGCCCGACAGGGCATTGGCACCCGACGATCGACCCGGGACGACCAGCCGCCAGTGCTGCTTGAAGGTCTGTACCGGACCATAAGTCCAGCGGAATCGTTGCTTGGTGTAGTCGGCGAACCGCTCCGGTATGAGCCCGTGCCCGTAGGTTCGTTGCACCAGCAGCGCGCGGTAGCCCGCGGCGTGCAGCCGCAGCCCCAGTTCGGAGTCCTCGGTCAGCGACCAGGGCGCCCAGCCGCCGATCTCGTACAGCGCGGACTTGCGCAGAATGCCCATCGTGCCCATCGGAAATCCGGCCTGCCGTTCGTACAAGCTGCGCATCACGGTCGGAAACGCGAACCGGTACTCCCAGAAGCACATCGCGAGGAAGCGCCGCTGCGTCCAGTCGCGGAAGTCGTAGCGCGACTGGACATATCCCAGTCGGGTGTCGCCGAAATGGCCGACCAGTTCGGCGAGGAAGTCCGGGCTCACGTGATAGTCCGCATCGACCAGCGCGATGAGCCCGGCGTCCGGGGAGGTTCGTTCCAGGGCGTAGTTCAGAGCGCCCGCTTTCGCGCCGGCCAGGCCCTCGACGTGGAAGAAGCGGAATCGGGGGCCGAGGCGCGCGCAGTGTGTTTCCACCGGTCGCCACAGCGCGGGGTCGCTGGTGTTGTTGTCGATGACGAGGACCTCGAAGTTGTCGTAGTCCAGGGCCGCGAGGCTGTCGAGGGTAGCGATGACGACATCCGGCGGTTCGCAATGACAGGGCACGTGTATCGATACGCGGGGTGCGGTGTGGGCCGGGCCCGGAACGCAGGGTTGATCGGGCGTGCGCCAACTGTCGCGATACAGCGCTTCGAGCCCGAGGAAGGTCCGCAGCAGCGCTGTCGGTCCACCCAGGACCAGGAGCAACGTGAACGACAGCAACAGCGCTCGGCTCATCGGGCTCAACGCTGGGTCGAGCGCGCGACCGGTGAGCCACAGGGCAGACACGAGGAAGATCAACGCCCCGTAGGCCACGACGGCTGCGCCGGGTGGATGGAGATAAGGGCACCGGCGCCGCAGTGCGATGACGACGCCGTACCCGCCGGCCATCGCTACGACCGCTGCCGGATTTCGCCAACATGCCGCGACCGATAGGGCTACCGAAACCAGCGGCACCCACTGATCGAAACGCCGCAGCGGCACGCGGAACTGACGCGCCATCACCATCGCCGAGCAGAGCAACAAGGCAACGGCATAGCCTCGGAATACCGCTTCGAGCAGCATTCCCAGCGCCGGGATAATTCTGTCCACGCGGGCTTCCTCATTCCATGAGGTGACGCCTGGAAGATCTCGGAGAACCCGTCGATGTTAGCTGATAAATAGCCATTGGGTTTCGCGTGCGGCCTGACCAGAAATCCCCCGGCGGAGTCCGCCGGGGGATTTGTCAGCAGGTCAGAAGGCCGAGGCCGGAGCCAGCGGCAGGACCAGACTGGAGGGCCTGGCCGCGTCGCGGTGGATCTGCTGCGAGGAGCCGAGCAGGCGCGGCAGGTCGCTCGGGATCGGAATCGTGGACGGGAATGTGCCGCTGGTGATGCGCAGGCGTAGCGAGTGGCCCGGCTCCAGGCGGTAGAAGGTGGGCCGGATCTTGATCTCCATCTTCACTACCTCACCGGGGACCAGCAGCTGCTCGGTGTCCTTGCGGACGACATGCTCCGGGCCGTAGATGGTGCCGTCCGGTCCGCGCCAGGTCTTGGACTCCTCCAGCGTGCGCTGGCTCGCCAATTGTGAACCGCCCGTGATGTTCACGGCCGTCCCGTCCGGTGCGACATCGTCGAGCCAGACCTGGAACGCGGCGTCGGTGCTGGTCGAGGACGCGTACAAGGTGACGCTGCCGGGGCCGGCCAGCATGGTCGGCTCGGTCACCGGATCCATCGTGTACTTGCGGCCCGCCACCGGCTCCTGGACCCATTCGGTGCACGGGTTGTAGGCGGTGAACAACCGGAACAGGAAGTCGAACAGGCCCGCGGCGTACTGGCCCAGCGACTGCCGGTTGCAGATGTTGTCGATTCCGGTGTAGTCCAAGCGATCCGAGGCGTCGGCGACGGTCGGCGGCTGGGCGACCAGACGGTCACCGTCGAAGTACCGCTGCTGGATCGCGGCCTGCTCGAACGGGTAGCGCGCCGTGGAGACCGCCACATTGTTCGGATCGATCACATGCAGGGTGTTGTCGAGTTCGTCGACGCCGTTCGGAATGTCCTTGAGGAACCGGTCGAACCAGGCGACGGTGATCATATTGGTGTCGATCCGCGACCCCGGCCCGAAGCCGAGCCCGACGTGGTACCACGGGCCCATCATCAGCTGGAACCGTCCATCGGTCGCCTGACCCGGCGCCATCGGCGCGAACTGATCGCGCCCGGCGGAGATGTTCTGCAGCTGCGAGTAGTTGCGGAACGGCCCCTCCTGGTACAGATCCCACAGCCCGCCGACCTGGTACATCGCGATGTCGTTCTCGACCAGCTTGTGCAGCTCGGTCTCGAATCGCCGTTCCTGCCAGAAGTTTCCGTCATAGGCGAGCGGCCCGCCCGCATACGCCTCCAGCAGCAGTTTGATGGTGCTGTCGGAGGACACCAGCGCCGCCAGATGATCGCCGAGCGCCTTCAGGAAGGTCTGCGGCGACACCACCGCCGTCATGAACGGTCCGATCAGGCTCAGGTACGGCACCATCACCGAGATGACAGTGAGCAGCAGCGGGCTCATCATGCCGTCGTGCCCGAGCACCTCGTTGAAGATGTTGTTGGGCATGGCCATCGGCACGATCGCCTTCAACGGCGAACCGGGACCGATGGATTCGGCGGTCCGCAGCGCCGACAGCGCCGGGAACGAATACCCGTACATGCCGACTTTGCCGTTGGAGCCGGGCAGCTTCGACGCCCAATCCACCAGCTGCGCGCCGTCGATGCCGTCCTGCTTGGAGGCCGGGTTCCAGGCGCCGGTGGAGCCGCCGGTGCCGCGCACGTCGGCGATGACCTCGATGTAGCCGCGGCGCACCAGCATGTCCTGGGCGCTGGTGGCCTGGTTGATGACTCGGCGCGCGTCCTTCAGATGATCGGGCAGCGGAATGTTCAGGGTGTCGACCACGCTGGTGACGGCGGCCGCCAGCGAGCTGGACAGCGCGCCGTAGGTGGTGAAGTTGACGACCACCGGGAACTCGCCGCCGGCGCGCTGACCCGTCGCCGGATCGGTCGGGTAGCGCACCTCGGTCTGCAGCTGGGTGCCGTCGGAGAGCGGGACGACATGGCCGAGTTCGTAGGCGATGCCGTACTTCTCCGGCGTCGCCTGGTAATCGGCGGGCAGCCCGAAGTTGGCGGGCGCGCTGGGCACCGGGCCCGCCGCGGGTACCGCGTGCGCGGGCACAGTCTGGGCGGTCAAGCCGATGGCGGTGATCGCGGCCACGATCACCGCGCGGGTCGTCATTCTCAACTACCTGAACCTCATCTGGGGAGTTGTCGAGGCCACGGCGAACGCGAACCCGCGCAGGTGACCTCATCGTCGCTGTACAGCACACCGCACAGTCGAGGGGTCGTACTACCACCAATTCGCAAGATGAACGGTAGATGCTTTGTGCTCTCGACCAAAGATCAAGGCCGCGACAGCGAGCGGACTAAGGCGCGAAGGACGCGGATTCCAGGCGGCGGGCCAGGCGGGCCGCCGACAACGTCATCGCGTCGGCGGGGCGATGCGGGTCGAGTCCGGTGAGTTCGTTGACCCGCGACAGCCGATAGGTGACCGTATTGCGGTGCACGTTCAGCTGACGCGCGGTGGCCAATTGATTGAACCCGCTGTCGACGAACACCTCGAGCGTTTCGGCGAGCATCGGCTGCGCGTCGAGCGGCGCCAGCACCGACGCCAGTCCGGGCCGCGCCGCGTCACTGACCGCCACCGTGTACTCGAACTGCAGATTTGTTCGGCGGCACAAGATCTCGCGCCGCGCCAGGCAGCGGCCGAGTTCGGCGAGCACGCGGGCCTCGGCGAACATCGTGGGGATCTCGGATCGAGTCCGGGCCGCGCCCACGCCGACCCAGTACGGCGGCGCCTGCCCGGGCTGTTGTGCGGGTAGTCGCGCGGTGAGCCCGGCCAGGGTGCTCGCACCGTTGTCGCCGGGTTGCAGCGGGATCAGCGCCGTCCACCCGCCCGCTTCCAAACGCAGGAACACCCCGGGGATCGCCTCGACCCGATGCCGCAGCGCCGAGGCCGGCCCGCCGTTGGTGCCGCACAACCGGAACACCGCGACCAGGAACGCGTCCGCCACCGGGATCACCGGATCGTTGGCCCATTCGACCGGGTCCTGCCCGGTTAATAGCGCGTCGGCGATACCGCGACGGCGTTCCAGCAGTTCCCAGCGCGGATCGTGCGAGCGCTGGGTGGCGGCCGTGGCGATCCGGGTGGTCACCAGCGTGACGTACTTCAGCAGCGTGAGCGACACATCCAGCAGCGCCTCGTGCTCGCCCGGCGCGGCCGACTCCCGCAATCGCTCCCACAGGAAGGTCGCGCCGAGCCGGTAGCGGTCGAGGACATCGGTGAGCGGCGTGCCGTCCCGCACCCGGCCCATCGCCAATTCGATCAGCTCGCGGGTTTCCTCCTCCGACGGCTCCGCGCCACCGCGCAGATAGTCGAAGAACAGGTCCACGTTGAGTTTGGTGCCGCGCGCGAAATCGGTCTCCACCAGCGACTGCGGCATCTGCGTGTATGGCGGCAGGGCGGAGTAGAAACCGTCCACCATCGACGCGGCTCTTCGATGGAGATCATCGAAGAGCTGCGTCGTGCGAGCCGCGCGCACCCGGTCGCCCCCGAGGCGGGGAGCCTCGCCAGTAGTGCTCATCTGGGCCTCCGGGTGCGCGATAGCGTCATTGCTGTCTCCCCAACTTACTTCGAGTAAAGATCCTCGATCGTAGCCGTGTAGCGAGCCGAGATCGGCTTCCGCTTCAATTTTCCGGTGGCGGTCAGGCAATCCCCGCCGTTCTCCCACACATCCGGAAGCACGATGTACTTCTTGACCTGCTCTACCCGGGAGAGTTTGCCGTTGGCCTCGGTGACACCCTGCTCGATCGCGGCCAGCACCTGCGGATCCTTGGCCAGCTCGGCGGTCGAGGCGGCGGCGATCCCGTTCCGCTGCGCGAACGCGGCGACCAAATCCGGATCCAGGCAGATCAGTGCCGTGTTGAACGGGCGCTGCTCGCCGATGCAGACGACGGTGCCCGCCAGCGGGGTCGAGGCGGCGATGGTGTTCTCGATATTGGACGGCGACATGTTCTTGCCGGCCGCGTTGATGATGAGTTCTTTCTTGCGGTCGATGATCGAGAGGTAGCCGTCGGCGTCGATGGTGCCGATGTCGCCGGTGTGCAACCAGCCGTCGCCGTCGACGGTCTCGGCGGTCTTGGCCGGGTCGTTGCGGTAGCCGCGCATCACCATCTTGCCGCGCACCAGCACCTCGCCGTCGTCGGCGAGCTTGATCTCCGCACCGGGCAGCGGGGTCCCGACGGTGCCGATCTTGACCCGATCCGGGCCGTTGAGCGTGGCGCCCGCGGTGCACTCGGTCATGCCGTACCCCTCACACAACGGCAGGCCGAGGCCGAGGAAGAACTCGTGGACCTCCGGCGGGATGGCCACCGAACCGGTGACCGCGACGCGCACCTTGTCCAGGCCGAGCTTCTCCCGAATGGGTAGCAGGACAAGCTTTTCCGCGAGCCGGTACTGGAACTGATCGACGGCGCCGAGGGTGCGGGCGTCGGACGCCGCGCGGGCGCGGGCCCGGCCCACCCCGACGGCCCAGTTGATCAGGCGGCGCTTGAGCGGCTTCTCGTTGGCGAAGCGTTCCTCCAGTGCGCCTTTGACTTTCACCCACACCCGGGGCACGCCGAGGAACACCGTGGGATGCACCTCGGTCAGCGCGGCCGCGACCTGCTTGAAGTCGGGCACGGTGGTGATCTGGCCGCCCTCGAGCATCGTCAGGTAGTGCGCGAACCAGCGGTTGGCGGCGTGCGCGTCGGGCAGGTAGGAGATCACCCGGTCATCCAGGCCACCGCCGCCGAATTGCTCGATGATGCGGGCATTTTCGATGAAGTTGGTGTGGGTGAGCTCCACGCCCTTGGGTGGGCCGGTGGTGCCGGAGGTGTAGACGATGGTGAGCAGGCCCTCGGGATCCACGGCCTGCCAGGTGGCCTCGAAGTCGAAGTCCGCCTTGGGGTTCGCTTCCACCTCGGCCAGCGACAGTGTGCCGTCGATGGCTTCGTCGACGCAGAGGACGTGCTCGACCTTCGCGCCCTGTTCTGCCGCCTTCGCCACGGCCTCCAAAATCTGTGGTGCGAACTGCTTTTCGCAGATCACGACCTTGTTGCCGGCATTGCCGAACTGGTAGGCCAGCAGATCCACCGGGTTGGTGTTGTACACCGAGAACGGTGTCGCACCCGTGTGCAGGACGCCGGTATCGCAGAGATGGAACTCGGGCCGGTTGGTCATCATCAGCGCCACCGTGTCACCCGGCTCGACACCCAGCCCGGCCAGTCCCGCCGCGATCGCGCGGACCCGATCCCCGTACTCCCGCCACGTCAGCGACTGCGCCCCACCCATGGTGCGCAGGGCCACCGCGTCGCCGTACTTCGCCACGTTCGCCTGGAAGGCGGCGCACAACGTGTCCGGACGGGCCTTGCCCGCCGGGACTGTCGATGAAACCAAAACCCGAACCTGTCTACTCATCGTGGTCGAGGACACACCGTTGCCTGTGCAAACGGTGCTGACCTCAGCGTCTCTTTAAGGAGAGCGCACGGACCCGGCCCTCGGCTAGCGGCAAACGCGAAGACTGTGTGCCGCGTGTTTGTGCACTTGACCAAGTTCGCCTGCAATTCCGGCTCACGGCTATCCGCAGGACAGTCCGGTGCCCACGTTGACCGGCAGTGGTGACCGGGCGAGCGCCTCGCTCGCGGTGGGGCTGAGGCAGTTGCGGCCGCCGGTGAAATCGAGCACCGACCCGGGACCCAGGGCGCCGCCGGACTGGCCGAGGGCGATCTCTCCGGCGACGCGGGTGCGTTCCAGTTGGCCGGTCAGTGTGAGGTCACCGACGGCGCGCACGTGCAGGTCGGCGACGGTGGCGCCGGAGATCGTGGTGTCGGAGACGGCGAAGGTCATGAGGTGGCGTGCGGGGTTCGGGCCGGCGGGGGAGTAGGCGTAGACGCCGAGACCGTCGGCGCTGCACTGGCTCAGGTGAGCGTTGCGCAGGGTCAGCGCGGTGTGGTTGTCGCGGCCGAAACTGGCCGAGAACAAACAGGTTCCGAGGTTGCCGGGAACGATCGGGTTGAGCACCTCGCCCGGGAAACTGGAGCCGGAGGCGATGAGGCCGTCGATGGTCATGACCTGGCGGGCGCCCTCGTTGCTGAGGTTCAGGTTCTGCACGATATCGCCCGGCACGTCCCGGAATTCGCTGTTGGTCAGGGTGACCTCGCTGTCGGGCGTGCCGTTGCTGGTGACGAATTCGATGCCGTTGGCGGAGAAGTGGCCGCCGCCATGCTCGTAGCGGTTGCGGTCGATGGTGATTCGCATGCGCGCGCGTTCGGCGGCATTGATGAACAGGCCCTCGCTGTCGGCGACGGCGTTCTTCGGATCATTGGCGGGCAATGCGATTCGGCGCTGGGTGTTGCCGCGCAGGGTAGCTGTCAAGGCGGAGGTGCCGGTGCTCTGCATGCCCACCGCGAGGACCGAGAACTTGGTCAGGCCCTCGTTGATGTCCTCGGTGAGGTTGTCGGTCAGGGTGGCGGTCACCTGCGCGGTGCCGCTGGTGCGGACATCGATGCCGTCGCCACAGGCGGTGTCGCGCACCGTGTTCCGGTCGATGGACAGGGTGCTGGCGCCGGAATCGGAGTCGACCATGATGCCCGCGTAGCCGTTGGTCAGCGAGATCAGATTCGGGGCCGCGGGCAGGGACATGCCGAACGGGACGCCGAGCATGGGCGGGAACGGCTGGACGACGAAGCCGGTCTGGCAGCCGCGGTTCGTGTCGGTGATCGTATTTCCGCTGATCACTACCGATCCCACGTTGCGGCCGTAGATTCCGGCGCGTTGCGCGCCCGCGACGATGATGTCGCGGACCTCGGTGCCGGGCGCCAGCCGTACAGCGTCACCGTCGTGGGCCGCGGTCGTATTCGTCAGCGCGCCGCCGCGGCCGAGGAGTTTCTGGCCGGTTTTGAGCGCGATACCGCCGTCCAGTGGCGTGGACGCGGGCAGCACGACGATGCTGTCACCGTCTCCGGATGCGGCCGAGACCGCGGCAAGCGTATTGAAAGGCGCTGCCTCCGAACCATTTCCGTCCGCCGCCGCGTTCGCGCCGACATACCAGGTGCGGCCCGGGTCGGCCGCGGCGAACCCGGGCAGGACGCCCGCGGTGACCGCGCAACACAGGACACCCACCGCGAGACGCAGCGGAGACGAATTCATATCGAGCCTTTCGGAATTGGCACACCCCCGACCTCGGGCGGCCGTGTGGTTCAGCTCACCGCACCACCGTTGGCGGCGGTATCGGCAGAATGCCGAACCCGGCCGTCGATCTTTGTGCGGCGCGCCGATTCCCGCTCCGATCGCGATGCATAAGTCGTATGGTGAGATCGGCGAGCAGCACCTGCCGTGACCCGCAACGCCGCGGTCCGGTCGCATGGGACGGTCGCCTCGCCGATCCGCGGATACCCATGAGCCGCGAGAGCGAGGAGCGAAGCCGTGTCGATTGCCCACAGCACCGAAGGAATCCTGGACTTCATCCGCGAGGAGAACGTCGAATACATCGACATCCGATTCTGTGATGTTCCCGGTGTGCAACAACACTTCTCGGTCCCGGCCGTCATGTTCGGCGACGACCTGGTGCAGAACGGTCTCGCCTTCGACGGTTCGTCGGTGCGCGGGTTCCAGTCCATCCACGAATCCGACATGCTGCTGCTGCCGGATCTGCGCACCGCCCGGCTGGATCCGTTCCGGGGCGCGAAAACGCTGAACATGAACTGTTTCGTGCACGACCCGCACACCCTCGAGGCCTACAGCCGGGACCCGCGCAATGTCGCCCGCAAAGCCGAGGAGTACCTGCGCAGCACCAGTATCGCCGACACCGCCTACTTCGGGCCCGAGGCCGAGTTCTACATTTTCGACTCCGTCCGCTACAGCACCTCGATGAACCGCGCTTTCTACGAAGTGGATTCGGCGTCGGCCTCGTGGAACACCGGCGAGAAATTCAATCCCGACGGGACGTTGAACCGCGGCTACAAAGTCCGGCCCAAGGGCGGCTATTTCCCAGTCGCGCCCTACGACCACGATGTCGACCTACGCGACGAGATGTGCACCAAACTGCAGGCCGCGGGACTGGAACTGGAGAAGGGCCACCACGAGGTCGGTACCGCCGGGCAGGCCGAAATCAACTACAAATACAACACTTTGCTCGCCGCGGCCGACGACCTGCAGCTCTACAAGTACATCATCAAGAACACCGCCTGGAACTCGGGCAAGACGGTCACCTTCATGCCGAAACCGCTGTTCGGTGACAACGGCTCCGGCATGCACGTGCACCAATCTCTCTGGAAGGACGGCGAACCCCTCTTCCACGACGAATCCGGCTATGCCGGGCTTTCCGACCTCGCCCGCCATTACATCGGCGGCCTGCTCCTGCACGCCCCGTCCCTGCTGGCGTTCACCAACCCGACCGTGAACTCCTACAAACGCCTGGTCCCCGGCTATGAAGCCCCGGTCAATCTGGTCTACAGCCAGCGCAACCGGTCCGCCGCCGTCCGTATCCCCGTCACCGGCAGCAACCGCTTCGCCAAACGCCTCGAATTCCGCTGCCCCGACTCCTCCGGCAACCCCTACCTCGCCTTCGCCGCCATGATGATGGCCGGCCTGGACGGCATCAAGAACAAGATCGAACCCGCCACCCCGATCGACAAAGACCTCTACGAACTCACCCCCGAAGAATCCGCCGAGGTCAACCGAACCCCGGCCAGCCTCGAAATAGTCATCGACCGTCTCGAAGCCGACCACGACTACCTCACCGAAGGCAACGTCTTCACCGACGACCTCATCGAAACCTGGATCCGCCTCAAGCGCGACACCGAGATCGCCGAAATCAACGTCCGCCCCCATCCTTACGAATTCGATCTGTACTTCGACGTGTAGGCGCTCAGCCGAGTTCGAGGGTTGTGGTGCCGAAGATTCGGGCCACGCGGTGCGGGCGGACCGGCCCGGTGTACATCCTGGCGGTTTCGAAACTCGGCTTCAGGCCGGCTTCTTCGACCAGCTGGACGGCGGAGTCGTTGCACAGCGGGACATCCACCGCCAGTGGGCCGTCCGCCACCGCGGCCAGCGCTGCCAGGAGTTGGCGGGCGTCGGCGGCGGTGTCGGCGAACAGGGGGCCGATGCGCATCGAATGCCTTGCGGGGCGAATGGTTCCGTATCCCGTCAGGCGGCCGTCGACGATGCGCAGGACAGTTCGAAGCCGCTGCGCCGGTAGTTGGCCTGCTGGTCGGGTACGCCGTCGAGGCCCACGACGCGGGTGCCCGCATGCGCGAGCCCGGCTGTCCAGGTGGCGATGCCGAGGCCGTATCCGCGCAGCTCGGGGCGCACCAGATAAAAACCCAGAAATGCGTAGTGCGCACCGTAATTCACGACCGATACCGCCGTGGCGGGCTCGCCATCCAGCTTCCCGAGGAAGAATCCGTCCGGATCCTGGGTGAAGAAGGTGGTCGCGTCGCCCTCGCCCGGATTCCAGCCCTCCCGGTCGGCCCATTCGACGACAATCGCCCAGTCGTCGCGGGTGGCAGGAGCGATTACGAGTGCGTCAGGGCGCACGGCATCCGGCATGCGTTCACCGTAGAGGTATCTCGCCGGAACCTTTCAGCCTTTCGAGCACACCGGCCAAACCGCTTTGCTGGACAGCGATATCGCCGATATCCGCGCCGTAGGTCACCTCGTGCCAGGGCCCCAGCTGGTGCCAGACCAGTGCTCGCCGACGCAGCTCGCCGGTGACTCCGTAGGCGGCGGCGACAGCGTGGGCAAATGCCTTCGGCGCGCCGTGCAGCGCCCAGGCCAAGTCGATCGCGGCATCGCCGACGTGGGCGTCCCCGAAGTCGATCACCCCGGAGACCCGCCCGCCGTCTACCAGCACATGCTCAGGGCCGAGGTCGCCATGAACGACCGTATCGGCCGGGAACTCCCGTAGTGCCTCGAGGATTGTCAGCGCCGAATCCTGTTGCGAGACAGGAATCAACGGCACAACCTGAGCTTTGAATCGGCTGATCTCCGCAACCCAGCTGCTCTCGGTTTCCGCCGTCGGCGGCAACCCCTGCCGAACCGCTTCGGCGACGGAACTGTCGTGCAGTGCGCGCAGAAATTTCCCGACCGCCACACCATCTTCGGCACTCGGAGACTCGAGCGGCTCACCAGACACGAGCGCATGCCGCACGACCAGCGGTTCGTCCGAGACTACCGAGGGGACCGGCACCGGCAGCGGCAACAACGGTGCCAGCCAAGGCATCAACCGAGTCTCCCGCCGAAGCTGCTCGGCAACCTCCGGCCGCCGCGGCCGTCGATCAACCCAGCGCCCATCAACCAGCGTGGCGAAGCTGTCCCACCCTTGCGAGAACTCCATGGCCCCACGGTAAAGCAGGGCTCCTGGAGCGATCAGGCGGTGCGGCTGAGCTCGGTCACGATTCGAGCCAGATCCGACCACATCACCGGACGGTCATGATGCTCTGTCTGGGCGAGGTCGCGTTCGATCAGGGATCGGATGTAGGCACTCTGGCTCAGGCCGAGGCGCAACGCGCGGGCCTTGCACCGACTGTCGAGATCATTGGGCAGTTTGACCGAGCGCGGGACCAGATCGCGCCCCGTGTCCTGTCCGGTCACCACGGGCACCGCGACTGCTTCATCGTCCCGGTAGGTGAGCCGGTCCATGATCGCCTTCATGTCCTCGGCACTGGTGGGAAAAGGTTCAGTCATCGTGGGTCGCCTCCCATTTCTCGAATTCGGTGACCTGTTCGGGTTGCAGGTGTCCGGCGCCGCAGATGTACAGATCCGGACCCATGGCGCGAGCCAGGACCGCCAAGGGCGCGCCACTGCCGGTGCGACCCCACAACACGACGTATCGGATCCCCGTCGCCCTGTCGTCGGCGGGCCGGAGCCACACCGGCCGCTCCCCGGCGAGCCAGGCGTTCACCAGGTCGAACACATCGTCGGAATCGACTCCGGCACGGGCGAGGATCTGACCCAGCGCGAAATACCATTCGATACCCACAACCCAGACTACCACGAGACTACCGCAGGTCAGGTTGCCATTTTTCAGCAGTCGACGACGACGCCGCGGCTCACCTCGACCACGTTATGTCGGCCGTGGTTCCGGAGGCAGCGATCACCGGGGCGTCGACGGCCCAGTACCAGTCGTTGTTGCCGCCGGTCAGTTCCCATGCCACCCGCATGGTGCGTGCGCCGGTGGGGACGGCGACCTCGAGGTGCTCCGGCCTGGCGGTCACGTCCCCGGTGTAGGTGCGTACCGAACGGGCCGGTCCGTCATCGAAAGAGACTGTCACCGTGGCGGTTTCGGCCCCGTGCTTGCGGTAGTGGGAGACGAAGGCGATGGTGGCGGTGGCGTTCCCGGCGACCGGCACGGGCGGTGACACCAGGCGCGAGTTGAAGCGGCCGCTGAAGATCTTGTCGGCCCACTCGTCGGAATCGGCGACCGCGAACACCCCGCGCGACCGCACATTCGATTCCCGGGACTGACCGCGCTGGGTGGCGGTCCAGAACTCGTCGGTGGTGAACGACCAGCCCTGCCACTCGGTGACCCCGCCACCGCGCATCCCGGCATTGTCGACGCTCCAGCCCGCGGGCGCGACGTGGGTCCAACCATGCAGGGCGGCAGCGATATCGGGCTCGTCGACGCGGGTCCGCAGACCGGTCGCGACGGTGTCGAACGGGTCGTTCAGGGGCTCGGTGACGGGCACACCGTCCAGGCCGGGCCGCGCGATGCCGAGGAAGTCCAGCGCCGTGGCCGCGACGTCGACAAGCCGCGGTTCGATGGCCGGTCTACCGGGTGTGATGCCTGCGCCCGCGGCGATGATGAACGACTGGCGTTCGGCCCGGGAATTGCCGCCGTGCCCACCGGCCGGCGTGTGGCCGTGGTCGGTGGTCACCAGGAACAGCCACTCCTCGGAGGCGAAGTCCGGCCGCCGCTGGATCGCGTCGATGATCTGCCCGATCTGCTGGTCGACCGCCTCGATCGCGGGTCGGTAGCAGGCGCCCGCGGTGCCGCAGGTGTGCCCGGACTCGTCGACATTGCCGAGGTAGACGAACGATGCGGCCGGGCCGTGCGCGGGAATCCAGGCCGCGGCGTCCGCGGCGATCTTGCGGTCGTTGACCCGATAGTCGTCCTCCAGTACCAGCTTCCGATCGATGGTGTCCCCGAGAATGAAGTCGTCGATCGCCTTCCAGTCCATCGCCGCATAGGTTTTCGCGCCCGGAACGGCAGCCTCGACTCGGCTCAGAACATCCGGATACGGCCCGAGATCATGTCCGGCGAAATCGTTCCCGAGCACCCGGTGTTTGTCCGGCCAGACCCCGGTGAGGACGGTGGACCACCCGGGCCCGCTCACCGTCGGCGCGAACGGCGGTGCGTAGAGCCAACTCTGCGAGCTGTAACCGGCCGCTATCAGTCCATCGAGGGTGGGCGTATCGGCCGGCGGTATCGAATCCCAGGACAATCCGTCGACCCCGAAGAGCGCAACATGCCGACTGGCGGTCTGAGCTTGCGCGGTGACCGGCGTCAGCGTCGCCGCCAGCAACGCGAGCACGAACGCGGCCAACGGGAGGATGCGGTAGCGCCGGTCGCAACGAGGCATGCACCTCGTTGTACCGAGGCGAGGTGGAGGCGCTGTGAATTCGGCCGGGCCGCCGCCCGTCTCGCCGGTGAAATTGCCCCAAACCCCCACGAGTTCGCAACCCACACGCCGTTGTACGGGCAACCGGCAGTGCTGTTGCAGGGCTTTCCGGTAATCAGCGAACTCGCAGGAGCAGGGCTTCCGGATCGAGGTCTTCGTTCTCGACGCGGAAGGCATTGCGGAACAACTGCTGGTTGCGGTCGTTGCGGCGGGGGATGGTGCCGGACTCGGGGTTGATCCGGCAGGTGGCGGCGCAGCGCAGCCAGTCGCGAGTGCAGGCGGCGTCCTGGAAGCGCGGGAAATGGAACTTGGGGCCCATGGCCCAGCCCATGGACAGCAACCCGAGTTGCGCGTCGGCCGGCCAGGAGTTGAAGGCGGCGAAGGGCATGATGACCGAGCCACTGTGGTGGCGCACCATCCGGCCGCGCAAAAGTGTTTCCAGTTCCTGCAATTGGCGGAATATGGCGGCAGTCTCGTCCGGGCTGGGGGCAAGCGTTCCGCGTGCTCGCAAAGGCGCGTTGAACGGAAGCCAGACCTCGCGGACCGAGGCTTTCATGCAATCTCCTTGTGGACTAGATGTTTCCATCGTGCCGCCCACACCTGCGAAAAACACGAGTAGCGCACTACTCGTGTTTCGCACCGAGATCAGGTGATCGCGGGTTTCAGCGCTCCCTGGCGAGGAAGCGATAGCTGTTGTGCCACAACCACTCCACCGGACCGCGCTCGAAGCGACGCAACCACAGGTGGGCCGCGGTGATGATGATCAGCGATACCAGCAGGTACATGCCGATGGTGAACGGCACGTAGGCGCCGGGGGAGACCCGGGCGGCGAGCCCGAAACCCCAGCCGTAGCAGAACACCGAGGCCACCAGGTTCTGCAGGATGTAGCAGCTGAGCGCGGTCCGCCCGACCTCGGTGAGCCGCCGGCCCGCGAACCCGACCCGCGGCCGCCGCACATAGAACTCGGCGACCAGCGCCAGCAAGCCGAAGGCCACGAACGGCGCGGTGCCGTATCGGGTGAACACCACGATGTCGCCGCCCACCGCGATCCCGGCCGCCAGGTCGATCGGCGCGGCGATCGCACCGATGATCATGAGCCGCTTACGGATTCGCGCACCCTCCGCAGTGAACAAACCCGCCCGGAACAGTCGTGCGCCCGCCAGGAACAACGCCACCGACATGGCGAATACGAAGATCGCCTCGATCCGGAACCCGCCCGCGTTCTCCAGCCGGAACAGCACCAGATCCCAGAACGACCCGTCCGCGTACGGATTCGGGTCCAGCGGCTTGCGCGGGGCCGAGTCCTGCTGCGGCGCGAAGGCGATAACCAGCCCGATCAAAGTGAGCATCACGGTGTGCACACTCGCCGCGATGATCAGCCAACGGCGTTGCGCCCGTTCACTTGTCGCGAGCACATAGGCGACCACGAGACCGGTCGCGGCATACCCCATCAGCACGTCGAACTCGGCGACGAGCACGAAGTTCAGTACACCGTCGAGGAATAGCAGTCCAGCCCGCAACGGATACTTACCCGGCCAGCGCCGCCCGCCGCGCACCGCGGACCGCTGCTGGATGGCCAGCCCGATGCCGAACATGATCGTCAGCAACCCCAGGAACTTGCCCTGCGCCACCTGCTGCAGCGCCCGCTCGGCCCACATCCAGCCGTTGTCCGCGGACGCGCCGAGTTCGCTGACGTAACCGAGCAGCCCCTCCGGATTGGTGAGAATCCAGATATTGGTACCGAGGGTGCCCAGAATCGCGATGCCGCGCAGCACGTCCAGCGCGACCAGCCGGGACGGTCGGGCGGCAACCACCGGCTCTTCGGGTTTGTGATGCCGCCCGGTGAGCTCCGCGGGCGGATCGACTGTCGATTCGGTCATACACCGACTATCAGCCCCGCCCCCGAGCCGAAGGATCCTCCGGAAGTACCACCCCCGGGATGACTTCGGGTCCGCCGCTCGACGGACCGAACATCCCCTGCCGGAATGGGATCGGGCGCGCCGCAGCCCGGGTGCGGAGGGCTCGGGTGCGGGCGTCGCCTAGGCTCGAGGTATGCAGCGCATTATCGGTATCGAGGTCGAATACGGCATCTCCACTCCCACCGAGCCGTCGGCGAACCCGATTCTTACCTCCACGCAAGCGGTTCTCGCCTACGCCGCCGCCGAGGGTGTGCCGCGCGCCAAGCGGACCCGCTGGGATTACGAGGTGGAGTCGCCGCTGCGGGACGCGCGCGGATTCGACCTGTCCCGGATGAACGGCCCGGCCCCGGTGATCGACGCCGACGAGGTCGGGGCCGCCAACATGATCCTCACCAATGGCGCGCGGCTGTACGTCGACCACGCGCACCCGGAGTACTCCGCGCCCGAGGTCACCGACGCGCTCGATGCGGTCATTTGGGACAAAGCGGGCGAACGGGTCATGGAAGCCGCCGCGCGGCACGCCTCCAGCGTGCCCGGCGCCCCGCGCCTGCAGCTGTACAAGAACAACGTCGACGGCAAGGGCGCCTCCTACGGCACCCACGAGAACTACCTGATGAGCCGCGACACCCCGTTCAACCAGATCATCGTCGGGCTGACCCCGTTCTTCGTCTCCCGTCAGGTCATCTGTGGCTCCGGCCGCGTCGGCATCGGCCAGTCCGGCGATCACGCCGGATTCCAGCTCTCCCAGCGCGCCGACTACATCGAGGTCGAGGTCGGCCTGGAGACCACGCTCAAGCGCGGCATCATCAACACCCGCGACGAACCGCACGCCGACGCCGACAAGTACCGCCGCCTGCACGTCATCATCGGTGACGCCAACCTGGCCGAGATGTCGACCTACCTCAAGGTCGGCACCACCGCCCTGGTGCTGGACCTCATCGAGGCCGGCGAGGACCTCTCGGATCTGCAGCTGGCCCGCCCGGTCACCGCCGTGCACCAGATCAGCCACGACCCCACGCTGCGCGCCACCGTCGCCTTGGCCGACGGCCGCGAACTGACCGGCCTGGCGCTGCAGCGGCTCTACCACGAGCGGGCGGCGAAGTTCATGGACCGCGAAGGCGTCGACGACCCGCGCGCCCGCGACATCCTGGACAACTGGGCCATGGTGCTGGACCTGCTGGAACGCGACCCGATGGAGACCGCCGACCTGCTCGACTGGACCGCCAAGTTGCGCCTGCTCGAGGGCTACCGGCAGCGTGAGGGCCTGGCCTGGTCCGCCCCGAAACTGCACATGATCGACCTGCAGTACTCGGACGTGCGCCTGGACAAGGGCCTCTACAACCGCCTGGTCGCGCGCGGTTCGATGAAGCGACTGGTCACCGAGCAGCAGGTGCTCGACGCGATGACGAACGCGCCGACCGACACCCGCGCCTACTTCCGCGGCGAGTGCCTGCGCCGCTTCGGCGCCGACATCGCGGCCGCCAGTTGGGATTCGGTGATCTTCGACCTCGGCGGCGATTCGCTGGTGCGGATCCCGACGCTGGAACCGCGCCGCGGCACCAAGGCACATGTGGGCAAACTGCTCGATGGAGTGAACTCCGCGGCCGATTTGGTGGAACAGCTGACTACATAACCGAACACAAGCGGACGGCGAATTGAACACAGATACGCCATCCCGCCGGTGTTGCTGGGTAGGGTTGAAGGACGAGCACGCACATTGCTCATGATCGGGACCGTGCTCATAATTCAGTTCCGGTCATGATGAGGACAGAGGAGGTCGGCTGCCATGGCACAAGAGCAGACCAAGCGCACCGGGGGCGGCGACGAGGACGAGGGTCCCGAGGGTGTAGACGCCGCGGGTCAGGAGCGCCGCGAAAAACTGGCGGAGGAGACCGACGACCTGCTCGACGAGATCGATGACGTGCTCGAAGAGAACGCCGAAGACTTCGTCCGTGCGTACGTGCAGAAGGGCGGCCAGTGACAGCAGGTGACCCGATGCGTCTCCAACCGGGGCACGCACTGTCCTCGTTCATCGAGCATCTGCGTCAGCACGCACCGGAGCTGTTGCCGGGCAACAGGTTCGCCGCGATCGACGGTGCCACCGCAGCAGCCGGTGGCACCGCCGCGTCGGACCTCGCCCCGCACGGCACCACCATCGTCACGGTGTCCTACCGCGGCGGCGTGCTGATCGCCGGTGACCGGCGTGCCACCCAGGGGAACCTGCTGGCCAGCAGGGACATCGAGAAGGTGCACATCACCGACAGCTTCTCGGCGGCGGGTATCGCGGGCACCGCGGGCCTGGCCATCGAGATGGTGCGGTTGTTCGCGGTGGAGTTGGAGTACTACGAGAAGATCGAGGGCGTCTCGCTCACCTTCGACGGCAAGGCCAACAAGCTGTCGAAGATGGTGCGCGACAACCTCCCTGCCGCCATGCAGGGCCTGGCCGTGGTGCCGGTGCTGGTCGGCTACGACGAGCACACCGTCGATCCGGACCGCAAGGGCCGGATCATCACCTACGACGTGGTCGGTGGGCGCAGCGAGGAGCGATTCGGTTATGCCGCTGTCGGTTCCGGGTCGATGTTCGCCAAGTCGTCGCTGAAGAAGTTGTATTCCAAGGGACTCGACGAGGAACGCGCGCTGCGGATCGCGATCGAGTCGCTGTTCGACGCGGCCGACGACGACACCGCCACCGGCGGTCCGGATCTGGTGCGCGGCATCTTCCCGACGGCGGTCGTGATCAACGAAGACGGCGCCGACGAGGTGTCCGAGGAGCGTTTGGCCGCGATCACCCGCGGGATCGTCGCCGATCGTGAGGCCGCAGAGGTTGAAGGGGGTGCCACCGCATGACACTGCCGTATTACGCCTCGGCCGAACAGATCATGCGCGACAAGACCGAGCTCGCGCGCAAGGGCATCGCTCGCGGTCGCAGTGTCATCGTGCTGGTATACGACAAGGGCGTGCTGTTCGTCGCGGAGAATCCGTCGGCGACCCTGCACAAGGTGAGTGAGCTCTACGACCGCGTGGGTTTCGCGGCCGTGGGCAAGTACAACGAGTTCGAGAACCTGCGCCGTAACGGCATCCTGCAGGCCGATCTGCGCGGTTACCAGTTCGACCGGCGCGATGTCACCGGTCGCGCGCTGGCCAACGCCTACGCGCAGACCCTCGGCGCCATCTTCACCGACCAGCTCAAGCCTTACGAGGTGGAAATCTGCGTCGCCGAGGTGGGGTATCCGGAGCAGCAGCCCGAATCGGTGCTGTATCGGATCAACTTCGACGGCTCCATCGCCGACGAGCGCGAGTATGTGGTGATGGGCGGCACGACCGAGCCCATCGTCAGTGCGTTGAAGAGCTCCTACAAGGCCGGCCTGGATCTCACCGCGGCCATCGGTGTGGCGGTCAAGGCGTTGCAGGCCGGAGTGCCCGAGGGCCCGGACAAGCGGGCCATCGGGGTGGCACAGCTCGAGGTAGCCACGCTGGAGCAGGCGCGGCCGCGCCGTGCTTTCCGGCGGGTCACCAACTCGGCGCTGGAGAAGCTGCTGAATCCGGGCAAAACCGCGGCTCCGGCCGCGGATGAGCCCGCCGAGGCAAAGCCGGCCGAAGCAGAGCCCACCAAGGACGCGCCGAAACCGGAGTAATCCGACAGCCGAAGCCCGGGTCCGCGCTGCAGCAACGCAGCGCGGGCCCGGGCTTTTGCGTGCGGTCGCTCCGGTCAAATCGTTGTGAACCCGTATGGCCTGTGTTGTCCGCGGCCCCACGGAAGTACATGACATGGCTGTAATGTCGAACATGTGCAGCGACGAATCATGGGGATCGAGACCGAGTTCGGTGTGACATGCACCTTCCACGGTCACCGTCGGCTGTCCCCCGACGAGGTGGCCCGGTACCTTTTCCGCCGGGTGGTGTCCTGGGGCAGGAGCTCGAATGTGTTCCTGCGCAACGGGGCTCGGTTGTACCTCGATGTGGGTTCGCATCCGGAGTACGCCACGGCCGAGTGCGACAGCCTGCATCAGCTGGTCACCCATGACCGCGCCGGTGAGCGCGTGCTCGAGGAACTCCTGATCGACGCCGAACAGCGGCTCGCCGAGGAAGGTATCGGCGGCGACATCTACCTGTTCAAGAACAACACCGACTCCGCGGGCAACTCCTACGGCTGCCACGAGAACTTCCTCGTGGTGCGCGCCGGCGAGTTCTCCCGGATCTCGGATGTGCTGCTGCCGTTCCTGGTGACCCGCCAATTGATCTGTGGCGCGGGCAAAGTGCTGCAGACGCCGAAGGCCGCGACCTTCTGCCTGTCGCAGCGCGCCGAGCACATCTGGGAGGGCGTCTCCTCGGCGACCACCCGCTCGCGCCCGATCATCAACACCCGCGACGAGCCGCACGCCGACGCCGAGAAGTACCGCCGCCTGCACGTCATCGTGGGCGACTCGAACATGTCCGAGACCACCACAATGCTGAAGGTCGGCACGGCGGCGCTGGTGCTGGAGATGATCGAGGCCGGTGTCTCGTTCCGGGACTTCGCCCTGGACAATCCGATTCGCGCGATCCGTGAGGTCAGCCACGACATGACCGGGCGGCGTCCGGTCCGCCTGGCGGGCGGCCGGCAGGCCAGTGCCCTCGATATCCAGCGTGAGTACTACGCCCGCGCCGTCGAACATCTGCGCAACCGGGACCGCGATCCGCAGATCGACCAGGTCGTCGACCTGTGGGGCCGCACCCTGGACGCGGTCGAGGCCCAGGATTTCGCCAAGGTCGACACCGAGATCGACTGGGTGATCAAGCGCAAGCTGTTCCAGCGCTACCAGGACCGCTACAACATGGAGCTGTCCGACCCGAAGATCGCCCAGCTGGACCTGACCTACCACGACATCAAGCGCGGCCGCGGCATCTTCGACCTGCTGCAGCGCAAGGGCCTGGCAAAGCGGATCACCGAGGACGAGGCCGTGGACGCCGCGGTGGACACCCCGCCGCAGACCACCCGCGCCAAGCTCCGCGGCGATTTCATCACCGCCGCGCAGGAGGCGGGCCGCGACTTCACCGTCGACTGGGTGCACCTGAAGTTGAACGACCAGGCCCAGCGCACCGTGCTGTGCAAGGATCCGTTCCGCTCGGTGGACGAGCGCGTCGACCGGCTGATCGCCTCGATGTAGCCGCCGGTTCCTGGGTATACCGACCCCATGGAACTGAAGGAACTGCTCGACATCGAACGCCAAGGGTGGGACGCGCTGTGTGCGAGCACCGGCGCGTCCTTCTACGGCGAACTCATGACCGACGACGCGGTGATGATCCTGGCCAACGGCATGGTGCTGGATCGCGCCGGAGTGGTCGAATCGCTGCGTGACGCGCCGCCGTGGCGGGCCTACGAGATCGACGATCCCCGGCTCGTCGACGTCGGGTCCGACAGCAAGGTGCTGGTCTACACCGGCATCGCCTACCGCGATGGGGCCGAACCGGCTTTCCGCGGCATCATGTCCAGCACCTACGTGCTGACCAAGGCGGGCTGGCGCCTGGCCTGCTATCAGCAGACCCAGATCTCGCAGTAGACAGTCTGCCGCGGCACGAGCGTCAGGACGAGGTCCGTGGATGATCGGCCGCGGCGAGCTGGTGCCCGGATTTTTTCGGCGGCGGTGGCGCTTCGTTGTCCACGGCGTAGCGCACCAGCACTCGCCCGTGCGGCCTGGATTCGACTCCGAGACAGCGCAATCGGGTCGGACGGACCGTGCGCTCCAGATCCGGCGCGGTGAACATCATCGGCGTGCGGGTGCCGCCGACCGCGATCGGGACGATCTCCGTCTCGATCTCATCGATCAGCCCGGCCCGCAGCAACGCCCCGCCCAGCCGCGCGCCGCCGGTGGCCACGACGGTGTCCACGGCGAACCTGGCCCGCAGCACCTTCAGCGCCGCGGTCAGATCCACGTGCCGCCGCCCGACCACCAGATAAGGGATCTGCTCGCGCCGCAGATACGCCAGGTACCGCAGCGGCGTCGCGACCGCGACCAGCACCAGCAGGTGCCAGCCCGCCATCTCCGCACCCGGGAATTCCTTGTACGTCCAGCGCACCCGCCCCCGGCTGTCGGGCACCACGAACCACCCGGCGCTCGCCTTCGCCCGCACTTCGGCGGGCAGATAGTCGCTGCCCAGCACGTGCGGCGGCAGGTCGGTCGCGGGGAGCAGGGCGGGCCGCTGGTCGTCGGTCACCAGGGATCCGCTGCCTTCCAGCAGCACCTGCGGCTGATGCCGGCGCAGGATATCGAGATAGCCGTCTCCGCCCGCGGGCCAGCGATCGTCCAGCATCAGCAGCGTGCGCGGCGAAACCGCGAGTCTGCCGTCCACCGAGACGACATTGTGTGTAATCACTCGAGGCCGTTGCATCATTGCCTCCCATCCACCTACCGGATACCCGGCATCGGAGGGGCAAACCTGCTGGCCGAGCGGCGATTACCCGTCCGCGAGATAACGTTCGACGGTCGCCACCTTCGAGGTCATCCCATCGGTGACGCCCGGCCGGATATCGGCCTTGAGCACCAGGCTGCAACGTGGCGCGACGGCGAGCACGGCGTCACTGGCCTGTTTCACCACCGCCATCACCTCGTCCCATTCGCCTTCGAGCGTGGTGAACATGGCGTCGGTCCGGTTCGGCAGGCCACTGGCCCGCACGATCCGCACCGCTTCTGCGACGGCTTGGCCGACATCGACACCGGTACCGAGCGGGGTGACAGAGAAGGCGACGATCATGGTTCCATCATGCGGGATCTGTGCGCCGCCGCGCGTGCGGCGCCCCCGGGCTATTACGCTCTACCGGGTGGCGATATCCAAGGTCGAGCGGCTGATGAATCTGGTCATCGCGCTGTTGTCGACCCGGCAGTTCTTGACCGCGGAGCGGATCCGCGACAGCGTCGCGGGGTACGAGGAGTCCGCGAGCGACGAGGCGTTCAGCCGAATGTTCGAGCGCGACAAGAACGAACTGCGTGACCTGGGCATTCCGCTGGAAATCGGGCCGGTGAGCCGGTATTCGAGCGTCGAGGGGTACCGGATCAACCGGGACGCCTACGAGCTGCCCGAGATCGACCTCAGCGACGAGGAAGCGGCGGCGGTCGCGGTCGCGGTGCAGATGTGGGAGTCCCCGGAGCTGGCGGCGGCCGCGGAATCCGCGCTGCTGAAGCTGCGGGCGGCCGGCATTCACGTCGAAGCCGATGTCGCGGTGACAGCGCCCGCGGTGCCGGCGCGCACCCGCGGTTCGGAGCCGGTGCTGGGCAAGTTGCTCGCCGCGATCGATGCCGGGCAGGCGGTGCGGTTCGAGCATCGCGGCGCGGTGAACGCGCCCTACCTGATGCGTGATGTGGAGCCGTGGGGTGTGGTGACCCGGCACGGCCGCTGGTATCTGGTCGGGCACGACCGGGATCGCGACGACGTCCGCAGCTTCCGGTTGTCCCGCATCGGTGACGAGGTGACGCCCTACGGCCCGTCCAACACCGTGCGCAAACCCGACGAGGTGGACCTGCGCGAGATCGTCGATCGCGTCACCAGCAACACCCCGGTCAGCGGATCGGCGACGGTGTGGGTGGCCGACGGCCGCGGGCAGGAGATCCGCCGGCTCGGCCAAGTGATGGAGGAGCGGGCCATCGGTGACCGCGGCGGCATGGTGGTGCAGGTACCGATCCGGTCGCGAGATTGGCTGGCGCGCTTGATCACCGGGCTCGGCCCGGACGCGCTGGTGCTCGCGCCCGAGGATCTGCGCGCCGACGTGGTCGCGCGGTTGCGCTCGGTGTTCGATCGTACGGAGGTCGCGCTGTCGTGAGTTCGAATTCCCGTCTCTCGGTGCGGCTTTCGCGGCTGCTCAACATGATTCCGTACTTCATCGCGAATCCCGGCATCAGTGCCGCGGACGCGGCCGCCGATCTCGGCGTCACCACCAAACAGCTGATGAGCGACCTGAATCAGCTGTGGATGTGCGGCCTGCCCGGCTACGGCCCCGGCGACCTCATCGACCTGTCGTTCTCCGAGGAGAGCATCGAGGTCACCTTCTCGGCGGGTATCGACCGGCCGCTGCGGCTGACCTCGACCGAGGCGACCGCGCTGCTGGTGGCGTTGCGCTCGATCGTGGACATGCCCGGCATGGTCGACCCGACCGCCGCGCACGCCGCGATCGCCAAGATCGAAGCGGCGATCACCGGTGGACGTATCGTGCCCGCGCCGCCGGTGACGGCTCGGCCGGGCAGCGGGAAAGATCCCGTCGCCACCGTGCGCGCCGCGCTCGCCGACAAGCGCGCGGTGCGGATCGTCTACTACTCGGCCAGCCGCGACGTGGTCTCCGAGCGGGTCGTCGACCCGATCCGGATCGTGCTCGTAGACAACAACAGTTACCTGCAGGGCTGGTGCCGCCAGGCCGAGGGCGTGCGGCTGTTCCGCTTCGACCGGATCGAGGCGGCCACCGAACTGGACGAGGCGGCTCGCCCGCCCAGCCACGCCACCGCCGAAGCCGCGGCCCTGGACCTGTTCCAGGACGATCCCGCGGTGCCGTTGGCGCGCTTGCTCGTTCGTCCCGACTACGGCTGGGTACTCGACCAGTACCCGATGCACCGGATGGCGGTGCACCCCGACGGCAGCCTGGAGGCGACGATGCGGTTCGCCACGCTGGATTGGATGGCGCGGCTGCTGCTCGGCTTCGGCTCGGGCGTGACGGTGCTCGGACCGCCGGAACTCGTTGCGGCCGTACGGGAACGGTCCAATGCCGCGCTCGCCACCTATGCGGCCGCCGGATACGAGGAGGCCGGCACACCGTGAGCCGGGAGCGATTACCCCACCGCGTCCTGGTACTCGGCGCGGGCAGCATCGGCGTGTTCGCAGGCGGGAAGCTGGCGGCCGCCGGTGCGGAGGTCACCTTCGTCGGCCGGCCGCGGGTGCTCGACCAGATCAGCGCGACCGGACTGCGGCTCACCGATCTGGACGGCGGCGAGGTCACCCTCGGCAGCGACCGGTTCGAGGTCGCCACCGAGCCGGACGAGGCCGGGTCCGCGGATCTGGTGCTGGTCACCGTGAAATCGGCGGCCACCGCGGACGCGGTGCGCGGGCTGATCGGCAAGGTCCGGCCGGGCACCGTCGTGCTGAGCCTGCAGAACGGCATCGGCAACGACGTGGTCATCCGGGAGATCCTGCCCACCTGCGTGGTGCTGGCCGGGATGGTGATGTTCAACGTCGTGCAGCACCCGCAGGGGCGCTTCCATCGCGGGACCGAGGGCGATATCGCGATCCAGGACGATCCGGCGCTCGCCGACTTCACAGACCTGTTCGCCCGATCCGGGCTCGGCTGGCGGCGGCACGCGCACCTGCTGCCGGTGCAGTGGGCGAAACTCTTGCTGAACCTGAACAACCCGATCAACGCGCTGTCCGGGCGGCCGCTGCGCGAGCAGCTCGGCGACCGGAACTATCGCCGCTGCCTGGCGCTGACCCAGCAGGAAGCCCTCGCGGCGATGAATCGGGCCCGGATCGAGCCCGCCCGGCTCACCCCGCTGCCGCCCGCGCTGATGACGCGGATGCTGACGGTGCCCGACGGAGTTTTCCGGCGTGTCGCCGCGAAAATCCTCAACATCGATCCGGTGGCGCGCTCGTCCATGGCCGATGACCTCGCGCTCGGCCGGAAAACCGAAATCTCTTGGCTCTGCGGCGAAATCGTCGGCCTGGGGGCCATGGTCGGCATGCCGACACCGGTGAACCAGCGACTCATCGAACTCATTGTGGCCGCGGAGCAGGGCGACAAGCGCACCTGGACCGGGGCCGAACTTCTCGAGCAACTCCAAGTTGCGGCCGCCACCGTGCGTTAACGTTTGGCAAACGCCGATTTACCGGGGCGTTCGGGCGGTGGGGCAGACAAATTCGCCGCTCCTGGTCCGGTAGCATCAGAAACACCACAGTCTTGGGAGGTACACCATGGGCCAGTTCAGCATCTGGCATTGGCTGATCGTCGCAGCCGTTTTCGTGCTGTTCTTCGGCGCGAAGCGGATGCCGGACGCGGCCCGCGGCCTGGGCCGCTCGCTGCGCATCTTCAAGAGCGAGGTCAGCCAGATGCAGAACGAGGGCAGCTCCACGGCCCCTGCCGCGCAGCCTGTCGCTCCGCAGCAGTTGCCGCCCGCGCAGCCGGCGAATCCGGTCGCGCAGCCGCAGGCGCAGCCCGAGTCGAAGTCGCTGTAAGAGCCGGATGCTCCACCCCGGGTGAGTCGAGCTCACCCGGTTCCGCGCTGTTCAGACACAGGGGCCCACTACCGCTATGCGAATCCCGTTCGATCCCCGGCGTAGCAAGCGCCGGACCAATCCCGATGGCACCATGTCGTTGGTCGAACATCTCCAGGAACTGCGCACCCGGCTGCTGATCTCGCTCGCGGCCATGATGCTCACCACAATTGTCGGGTTCCTCTGGTACGCGCATTCGTTCTTCGGTGTGGAAAGTCTCGGCGAGATCCTGCGCGGCCCCTATTGCGCGCTGCCGGCCAGCGCGCGGGCCGCCCTGACGCCGGACGGCGCCTGCCGCCTGCTCGCGACCGCGCCGTTCGAGCAGTTCATGCTGCGGTTGAAGGTCGGTTTCACCGCCGGTGTGGTGATGGCCGCGCCGATCTGGCTGTATCAGCTGTGGGCGTTCATCACCCCGGGCCTCTACGCCAAGGAACGCAAGTACGCGGTCGGGTTCGTCACCTGCGGCACCGTGCTCTTCGCCACCGGCGCCGTGCTCGCGTATGTCGTTGTGGCCCATGCCCTGGACTTCCTGCTCACCATCGGTGACAACGTCCAGATCACCGCGCTGAGCGGTACCGAGTACTTCTCGTTCATCATCCAGTTGCTGATCATTTTCGGCGTCAGCTTCGAAACGCCGTTGATCGTCATCGGACTCAACCTGATCGGCGTGCTGCCCTACGAACGCCTCAAGGCGTGGCGACGCGGCATCGTCTTCGGCCTGTTCGTATTCGCGGCCATCGTGACACCGCAGGATCCGTTCTCGATGCTCGCGCTCGCGCTCGCGCTGACCGTGCTGTTCGAGTTCGCGGTGCAGTTCGCCCGGATCAACGACCGGCGACGCGCGCGCAAGGAAGAACAGGCCCTCGCCGACGACGAGACGTCCTCCATCGATGAGCCCGCGCCGGTCGAGAACCCGGACACGATCTCCGAACCCGCGGGAAAATCCACGCGACCAGTGTCGGACTACTCCGATACGCTCTGAAATGTGACAGATCACCGGTCGGCGTCGGGGGAGCTCGCGAAGTTTTCCGCCGAGCTGAGCTTCTCCCTAGATCCTTTTCAGCGCGATGCGTGCGCCGCCCTCGAGGCGGGCCACGGCGTACTCGTGTGCGCTCCGACGGGCGCGGGTAAAACCGTCGTCGGTGAATTCGCGGTCCATCTCGCGCTCGCCTCGGGCGGAAAGTGCTTCTACACCACGCCGATCAAGGCGCTGTCGAACCAGAAGTTCGCCGACCTCACCGAGCGCTACGGGCGCGACAGCGTCGGTTTGCTCACCGGTGACCAGTCGCTGAATCCGGACGCGCCGGTGGTCGTGATGACCACCGAGGTGCTGCGCAACATGCTCTACGCCTCCTCCGACGCGCTACGCGGACTGTCGTATGTGGTGATGGACGAGGTGCACTACCTGGCCGACCGATTCCGCGGGGCGGTGTGGGAGGAAGTCATCCTGCACCTGCCGCCGGATGTGCGGCTGGTCAGCTTGTCCGCGACCGTCAGCAACGCCGAGGAATTCGGCGCCTGGATGGAGACGGTGCGCGGCAACACCTCGGTCGTGGTGGACGAGACCCGTCCGGTGCCGCTGTGGCAGCACGTGATGGTCGGGCGGCGCATGTTCGACCTGTTCGACTCCAGCTCCAGCGAGCAGAAGGTGCTCGTCGACGAGGATCTGGTCCGCTACATCCGGCAGCGGGAATCCGCGGACCGGATGAACGGGTGGGCGCCGCGGCATCGAGGTGGCGGCCAGCGTCGTGATTTCCGTCCGCTGCCGCGCCCGGAGGTGCTGGCAAAGCTCGACGACGAGGGCCTGCTGCCCGCGATCACCTTCATCTTCAGCCGCGCGGGTTGTGATGGCGCGCTGGCCCAGTGCCTGCGCTCGCGGCTGGATCTGAGCCGTCCCGACGAGATCGCGGAGATCAACGCGATCATCGAAAAGCACACCGGTGATCTACCCAAGGGCGATCTGGAGGTGCTCGGCTTCTGGGAGTGGCGCGAGGCGCTGCACCGCGGCCTGGCCGCGCACCACGCCGGCATGCTGCCCGCGTTCCGGCACACCGTCGAGGAATTGTTCGTGCGCGGGCTGGTACGGGCCGTATTCGCCACGGAGACATTGGCATTGGGCATCAACATGCCCGCCCGCACGGTGGTGCTGGAACGTCTGGTGAAGTACAACGGCGAAACGCACGCCGAGCTGACCCCCGGCGAATACACCCAGCTCACCGGTCGCGCCGGGCGGCGCGGCATCGACATCGAAGGCCACGCGGTGGTGCTGTGGCAGCCCGAGGTCGACACCAGCACCGTCGCCGGCCTCGCCTCCACCCGCACCTACCCGCTGCGCAGTTCGTTCAAGCCGGGCTACAACATGTCGATCAACCTGATCGACCGGATGGGCGCCGACGAAGCGCGGGCCCTGCTGGAACGCTCCTTCGCGCAGTTCCAGGCCGACCGTTCGGTGGTCGGGCTGGTGCGCGGCATCGAGCGCAACGAGGGGCAGCTGCGCAAGCTGCGCGGTCAGCTCGGTGGCGAGGAAGGCGGCTTCCTCGAATACATTTCGCTGCAAGAGCGGATCAAGCAGCGCGAACGGTCCCTGGAACAGCAGAAGCGTTCCGATCGGCGCGGTGCGTCGGTCAATTCGCTGGTCCGGCTGCGGCGCGGCGATGTGGTGGCGATCCCGTCCGGTCGCCGGCAGGGACTCGCGGTGATCCTGGAACCCGATGCGACGCCGGGCGATCCGCGTCCGCTGGTGCTCACCGAGGATCACTGGGCGGGCCGGGTGTCGGTGGCCGATTTCCCGGTGCCCGCGGAAGCGCTGGGGCACATGCGGTTGCCGCGCCGCGTCGACCACCGCACCGCGCGGGCCCGCCGTGATCTTGCCTCCGCGTTGCGCGGCACCGGGATCGAAGCGCCCGGGCGGAAGCGGCGTGACAAGCGTGCGATCGCGGCCGACGACCGCGAACTGGACACGTTGCGGCGTTCCCTGCGCTCGCATCCGGCGCACGCGCGGTCCGACCGCGAGCAGATGAGCCGTATCGGCGAGCGCTACAACCGGGTGCTGCGGGAAACCGAGTCCATGCGCCAAAAGGTCTCCGCGACAACGAATTCGCTGGCGCGCACTTTCGACCGGATTCTCGGGCTGCTGGAGGAACGTGGCTTCGTGCACGAAGGCGAGGTCACCGAGGACGGCCGCCGCCTCGCCCGGATCTACGCCGAAGCCGATCTGCTGGTCGCCGAATGCCTGCGGGACGGCCTGTGGCGTGGACTGGGCCCGGCCGAACTCGCTGCCGTGGTGTCGGCGCTGGTGTACGAATCCCGCCAGGAGGGTGGCTATCTCGGCCTCACCGGGCCCACCGAACCGATCCGGCGGGCCGTCGGCGCGACGGTCGCCGTGTGGAGTCAGCTGCGCACCGACGAGTCCCGGCACAAGCTGCCGCCCACCCGGGAACCCGACCTCGGTTTCCTCACCGGCGTCTACAAGTGGGCGCGCGGCGACGGACTGGCCGAATCGCTGCTGGCCAGCGGCGATCAGGGCAGCCCGCTGTCGGCCGGTGATTTCGTGCGCTGGTGCCGGCAGGTCATCGACCTGCTCGATCAGATCCACAACACCGCCGACGATGTCGAGGTCGCGGGCACCGCGGCCAAAGCGGTGCGGGCGATCCGGCGCGGCGTCGTCGCGGTGGACGCGGCGTAACGTGGCAAGGTTGGTAACGCGCGCGGCATCAGACACGGTGGATTCGATTGTGATTTGATTTCTTTCGCGTACCGACCGTGGAGTAGTCGCATGGCGACGAGTCTCGCGCGGGGGGCTACCGTATGTATAACGATGCGAGTGGAGGCAAGATGAGCGGCCCGTACGGACCGAACGATCCCGGGGAGGGACGCAACGATCCCACCCAGCACTGGGGCGCGGACCAGACCCCCGGCCCAGCCGGCCCGACCCAGCACTGGGGCGGCCAGCAGCAGCCCGGCCAGGCGCAGCCCACCCAGCACTGGGGCGATCAGACGCCGCCTCCGCAGCAACAGCAGTGGGGCCAGCAGACCCCTGGTCAGCCGCAGCAGCAGTGGGGCCAGCAGCAGCAGTGGGGCCAGCAGACCGGTGGTCAGCCGCAGCAGCAGTGGGGCCAACAGCCGCAACAGGATTGGGGCCAGCAGACCGGCGCCCAGCAGCAGTGGGGTCAGCAGCCGCAGGGCCAGTGGGGCCAGCCCGGCCAGCCGGTGCCGCAGCAGACCCCGGCGAAGAAGAGCAAGAAGGGCCTGATCATCATCCTGGCGGTCGCCGGTGTGGTGCTGCTCGGCGCGATCGTCGCCGGTTTCCTGCTGCTCACCGCCAAGGACAAGTTGGACCAGGCCGCCGTCCAAGAGGGCGTCAAGAAGGTCCTCACCGACTCCTACGGTATTTCCGACGTCGCCGATGTCTCCTGCCCGTCCGGCCAGGAGGTCGAGATCGACGCGACCTTCGAATGCACCCTCAAGGTCAGCGGTGAGCAGAAGAAGGTCAACGTCAAGATCACCAGGGACGACGGGACCTACGAAGTCGGCCGCCCGAACTAGGCGTCTGCCTTGTCATCCTGAGGCCCCCGCGGGTGGCTCGTGCTCCGGCGCGGGCGGCCCGAGGGGGCGGCAGAACGAGGTCACCGCAGGGGAGGGGTGCCCTCGTTTTTCCGGCTGAGCGCCGCACGGATCGGCGCGAGTGCGAGCAGCGCCTCGTCGAGGGACCCGGCCTCGTCCCACAACTCATGCCACTCGGACTCCTCCCCGAAGACTCGGTCGAGAGCGCGCACCGCCAATTCGGTGGTGTCGTCCGGTAGCTCGAGCGCGCCGCCTTCGATGAAGAAGTTGGGCGTATAGCTGGCAGCGACGGGCGGACCGTCCGGGACCAGCGCCGCCACGATGGCCGCGGCGGCGATCGCCGCGCAGGCTTCGTCGTGTTCGAGGTAATGGTGATTGTCCACGGCGGCCTGCAGGGCCGCGCGGAGCAGCCGCGGTCTGTCTACCGGTGCGGCGTCTTGCAGATCACCGGCCCAGTCCGCGGCCATGTCGTTGTCGAACGCACCCGTACCCCAGGTTCCCATCGTGGTTTCCTCGTGAATGTCGTTGCGGTGCGGTCGAATCAGCGTGACGTCAACGCGGTGATCAGGCGCGTGACGGGACTTTCGGCGTTGTAGGCGGTGGCCAGCTCCCGCAATCGATCCGGGTCGGCGGGCGTGGCAGGCAGTAGGTCGGGGCGGGAGAGCTGGACTTCGGCGTCACGGACCACGCGCACCACCGGGGCGGCAGCCTTCAGATAGTCGTGTGCCGCACGGAGTTTGGCGCGGATGCCCTGGGCCAGGTCGGCGTCCGGGTCGTCGACGGCGGCGACGAGAGCCTCCAGCGAACCGAAGCGGTTGATCAGGGTGGCGGCGGACTTGTCACCGATGCCGGCGACGCCGGGCAGGCCGTCGGAGGCGTCGCCGCGCAAGGTCGCCATGTCGGCGTAGGCGGGGCCCGCGTTCTCCAGCGGCACACCGTATTTCGCGGACACCTCGGCGGGGCCGAACAGTTCGGCCTTGGCCAGGCCGCGGCCCGCGTACAGCACCCGGATGGGCGGGGCGGGATCGTCGCGGACCAGCTGCAGCAGATCGCGGTCGCCGCTGACGACGACGACCGGGTCGGTGCGTTCCCGGGTGGCGAGGGTGCCGAGCACGTCGTCGGCCTCCAAGCTGTCCGCGCCGCCGGTCGCGATGCCCGCCGCTTCGAGAACCTCGAGGATCATCTCGACCTGCGGAGTCAGCAGATCAGGCACCTCTTCGGCGCCGGCCTCGGCCACGGTGGAGGTATCCAGGCGGTGCGTCTTGTAGGACGGGATCAGATCGACCCGGAACTGTGGCCGCCAATCCAGATCCAGGCACACCACCAGCCGGCTCGGCGAGTGCTTGGTGATGAGCGAGGCGACCATGTCGGTGAAGCCGCGCAACGCGTTCACCGATCGCCCGTCCGGCGCGGTGATCTTGTCCGGGATCGCGTAGAAAGCACGGAACCACAGACTGGCGCCATCGAGCAGCAACAGAGGCCCACCGGTAGAAGTCACGGCGCTGAGGCTACTCGCACCGTCCGACAGGCTCAGCCCCAGAGATCCCGCAATTCCTTGCGGAGAATGTCGACCTGGACGGTCAGCGCACCGAGCAGTTCCTCGCGGTTGAGCCGGTTGGTGGTGCGGAACGCCCAGCTGGCGTTGCCCTGCGCGTCGATGAGCTTGACCAGGACGAAGGCTTCGATGGCCGTGTCGCCCGGCTCCAGCGGGTGGATTTCGAGACCTCGCAGGACATCGTGGATCGGAACCCGCGGCCCGCTCGCCCCTGAGTGTCTTTCCATGCATCCATGGAAACATCCCCGGCAGTGCAGGCGGGTAGCGAGTGCGCCTCGGTGCAGTGAAGGTTTGCGCTGTGGTGGCCGCTTCCGGCGGCGGGTAACGTCGGAGGCTATGAGTTCGCAGACGAAGTCCAGGTTCGCGGCGGAGGTTTACCGGGACCGGTTGGAACGGGCAGTGGAACTGATGCGGGCGGCTTCGCTCGACGCATTACTCATCACCCCGGGGCCGGATTTGCAGTATTTGATCGGCTCGGACGCCGAATCCTTCGAGCGGCTGACCTGCCTGGTCATCACCTCCGACAAAGCGACACCCGCGGTGGTGATCCCCAAGCTGGAGCTGGCGTCGCTGTCCGGTTCCGCCGCAGGCGAATTGGGCTTGCGGGTGCTGGATTGGGTGGACGGCGTCGACCCCTACGAACTGGTGCATTCGACCCTGCACGCGGGGTCCCGGATCGCGGTCGCCGATGCCATGCCCGCCCTGCACCTGATCCCGCTCGCGCGGTCCACCAGCGGCCTGCCGGTTTCGGCGACCCCGGTGCTGCGGGAACTGCGAATGACCAAGGACGAGGCCGAGATCGACGCGCTGCGCCGCGCCGGCGCCGCTATCGACCGGGTGCACGCCCGGATGGGTGAGTTCCTGGTCGCCGGGCGCACCGAAGCCGAGGTCGGCGCGGACATCGCGGCCGCCATCGTCGAGGAGGGACACACCGAGGTGGCGTTCGTCATCGTCGGCAGCGGCCCGCACGGTGCCGACCCGCACCACGGTGTCTCCGACCGGCGCATCGAACCCGGTGACGTGGTGGTCATCGATATCGGCGGCCCGGTCGATCCCGGCTACTACTCCGACTCCACCCGGACCTACAGCATCGGCGAACCGAGCTCGGAGATCGCCGCGAAGTTCGCCGCCCTGGAACAGGCCCAGGCCGCCGCGGTGGCTGCGGCCCGCCCCGGCGTGACCGCCGAAGCGGTGGACGCCGCCGCCCGAAACGTCTTGGTGGAAGCCGGATTCGGCGATGCCTTCGTGCACCGCACCGGTCACGGCATCGGCCTGTCCGTGCACGAGGAGCCTTACATCGTCGCCGGCAACGACCTGGTGTTGCAGGAGGGCATGGCGTTCAGCATCGAACCCGGCATCTACTTCCGGGGCGAGTGGGGCGCCCGTATCGAGGACATCGTGGTGGTCACCGCGGACGGCTGTGAGTCGATGAACAACCGCCCGCACGGACTCACCGTCCTCTAACCCAGCGAGTCGAGGAAGCCGAGCGCCAGCTGCCAGGTCCGCTCGGCCGCCTCGGCATCCCAATCCGCCAACCCGGGGTCGGTGTAGAGGTGTCCCGCACCGCGATACCGGAACACCTCCACGTCGGCCCCGGCCCGCTGCATATCCAGATACCAGCTGTTCAGCCAGTCGTCGGGCTCGTACATATCAGGATCGGCCACATGCAATTGCGTCGGCAACCCGTCCACCGAAATGTCCTCGGGCACATCGGAAGTCCCGTGCAACAGCAGTAGCCCCCGCGCCTTCACATCGGCCAGCCCGATACTCGCCGCGAAGTACGCCCCCAACGAGAACCCGGCATACACGAGCCCCTTCTCGGAATACGGCGCCGCCGCAACCACCGCCCGCCGCAGCAACTCGTCCTGCCCGATCTCGTCCCGGATCAGCACCCCTTCCTCAACACTGTCGGCAATACGCCCGTCATACAAATCCGGCACATACACCTCATGACCCGCCGCCCGCATCCGCTCAGCAGCCTCGTGTACAGCAGGCCGCAGTCCGGCCGAGGAGTGGAACAACATGATGTTCATGGTGGTCCATGGTGCCAGCGGCCACCGCGCCCATCGCCGCTACCCGGTCGCTTGCACGTTCAGGCTGGTGAGAGAACCGGCCACGGGCGGGTTTCCTTTCGCGAAGTCTGTTGCAGCGCTAGAGCAGTTACTATCGGCCAGGTGCAGCCCGCCGAGCGAACGCGGTGGTGCAGTGGTAGTCGGCTCAGGGCGGTTGCGTCCGATATGTGAAGGCAGGTTGATGAGCCTACGTGTCGGAACGGTCTTCGCCGACCATTCCCAATTCACCGTCGGCGCAATCGATGCCGACACCCTCGAGATCACCGCCGAAGGCAAGCTCCTCGAAACCGGTCCCGGGTTCCTCACCGTGATCACCGGCGTCGCCTACGGTCCGGTCAACCTCGTCCTCGAGCTGCTCGACACCGCGCCGAGCACCGATGACGACCACGCGTGGGAAATGATCGAGGAAACCACCATCGAATCCCGATCCGAACTGCACGTGATGCGCCTGGACGGTGAACGCGCCCAACAATTCTCACCGCTGCCGCCGGGAACCTACGGAGTCCGTGCCAGCGCCCGAGGCCGGGACCGCCAGCGCGGGATGGAGGTCAGCGAACCCACCGAGGACCATCGCCTGCGCCTATGGGCGAGCACAACCTCGCCCAGCCCGCCCCCCATCACCGCCGTCAAGCTCGACAAAGTCGCGACCGGACCGGTCAACCCGGCACCGCCGCTCGATGAGTCCTACGTCTGCGTGCACGCATCCGATGGCACCATCGTCAAGGTGGGCGTCCACAGTCCCGAAGCAGAAGCCACCCGCGCACTCACCCGCGACTGGGGTGGCAGGCCACCGAGCCCAGCTTTGGCGCAACTCATTCCCGCCTACTACATCTCCGGATTCGACCGCGACATCCTCGACCTGATCGAGGCACTCGACCCACAACGCCAACGCGCGTTCGCCTACTGGTGCGCCCACCGCGCCATCGAACACGCCGGCCTGCTCGCCCTCGACTGGGCCCAACAGGGACTGGCCGCCTTGGGAACCGAACGAACGCCGCCGCCTGAACTCGAGCACTACTCAGCAGCGATCCACCGGATCGAGCACGACCGGCGAGTACCATTGACCACCGTCTCCGGCGTGCCCGGATCAACCGAACTCATCCAGCAATACCAAGCCTTCTTGACCTATTTCGAAGCACGCGACCGGCCCGATCCTCTGCACGCCGCCGTCGCTGCCTACCAAAAAGCAGCCCACACCTTCGGCATGGGCTATCGAGAACTCGCCGCCGCAGCCCGACGAGACTTCTTCGCCATCCCCTGACACGACCGCTTTGGAACCTTAGAGGTCGCAGGAGGGGCTGGTCAGTCCCGGTGGTTCACGATGTTGATGACGCTGCCGTTCGGTGCGCGGACGAAGAATCGGCGTACGCCCCATGGTTCGGTGGTCAGTGGGTGCACGATTTCGTAGCCGAGTTTGCGGGCTTCGTCGTATGCGGCGTCGACGTCATCGGTGTGGACGGAGATGACCGAGTCTTCGGGTGCGGTTGCGTCGTGGGTGACCAGTTGGACATTCGCGCCGGTGCCGGGGGAGGTGTAGCGAGCCACCCAGCCCAGGTTGAACTCTTCGAGACTCAAGCCGAGGAAGTCGGTGTAAAAGGTCTTCGCCGCCTGGATGTCGGCCACGGGAAGGTTGGCCACGATTCTGGTAGCGCGCACGGTGCCTCCTGTCAGCAAGGGATGTGGATCATGGTCCTCTGAACGGGGCGGCGTGTCGACCAGCGTTGAGCCTTGTGCCCGAATACCCATCGGCCTGGGTGCTGGGCCACTGACGGAACCTACAGAGCTGGGATGTGTTGCGCTGCTTCGGTATTGGAGTAATGCCTATTGACTATAACGGATCGGTTACACGGATTCGGACCGCATTGGCGGGATGTGCCGATCCGACTACCGTCCGGGGTGTTCTACACGGTGGTCGCCGGAGCCCACAGCGAATAGCGGCAGGGGAAGGTAAAGTGGATTCGTGTGACGGCTATCGCCTCAACGTCTGTGCATCGAGTATCCGAAACGATTCTTACGCGAGAAGGGTTTCGAGTCCGGCCGTATACCTCACATTGCAATGTCATTTACGGCGACGGTGACCACGCAATAATCGGGATATCTCCCGGCAATAGTTATTTTTCGCGCAATCGCATCCGCGATCTCGCCGCGTGGGGTCTAAGTCATTTCGATCGGGTCGACCTCGTCTACACCGATGTTCACGTCGCTGAAATGCATCAGGCGCTCGGATATTCCGAGGATGACGCACGCCGCAAAGCGGTGAAGAATCTGCGGGGCGTGCGCGCCAAGGTCACCTCGACGATGGAGGAACTCGACCCGTCCGGGCACCGGCTCCAAGCTCGGGCGATGTCGGAGTTCCGGTCGATCGACGGCTATCGGGCGCTCTTCGAGGATCTCGGGCAGCGTCTGGCCGACGACGAAGAATTTCGCGAAATGTGCGATGCCCTGGTGGATCGCTTCCTGTCGACGAAGCTGCTCGGGGGAGCGAAACCGAGCACGCACCAACGTCGGGTCTGCCGGGATTACATCTGCGCCGAAGCGCCGCTCTTCCTCGACACTCCAGCCATTCTCGGCGTTCCGTCGTCGCTGAATTGCTACCACCAACTTTTGCCGATGGCGGAATTGCTGTATTCCCGAGGTTCCGGTCTGCGGGCCTCACGTAATCAGGGCCATGCCATCGTTACGCCGATCGGAGACACCGATGACGACAGTTACTGAACCAATTCTCGATTTCCCGTTCGATTCCCGCGGCGACCGCATCCCCGGCGAGGTGGCCGAACTGCGCGCCAACCGGCCGGTGTGCAAGGTGCGCACCATCGCCGGCGCCGAAGCGTGGCTGGTGTCCTCGCATGCCCTGTGCAAGAAGGTGCTGGAAGATGAGCGGTTCTCGCTGAAGGACACCTCGGCGCCGGGCGCACCGCGACAGTACGCGCTGACCATCCCGCCGGAGGTGGTCAACAACATGGGCAACATCACCGGGGCGGGCCTGCGCAAGGCGGTATTGAAGGCGCTAAACCCGAAATCGCCTGGGCTGGAACAGTTCATGCGAAAGTCCGCGACCGAGTTGGTGGACGCCATGATCGCCGCGGGGCCGACGGCGGACCTGCGCAACGATTTCGCCGACCCGTATTCGGCCGCGATGCACTGCCACATCCTGGGCATCCCGCCGGACGACGCGCCGAAGTTGATGCGCAGCCTGCATATCGCGTTCATGAATTCCGCCGGGCCGATCCCGGCCGCCGTCCTCAACTGGGACCGCGACATCGCCTACATGATCGAGCGCCTCGACGACCCGGCCACCACCGGACTCATGGCCGACCTCGCCGCTTTGCGCGGCAACCCGGAGTACGCCCATCTGACCGACGAAATGCTGGCCACGGTCGGAGTGACCATGTTCGGCGCCGGAGTGATCTCCACCGGCGGCTTCCTCACCATGGCCCTGCTGTCCCTCATCCAGCACAAGGAGCTGAAGGAGCGGCTGGCCCGGGAACCGGCGCTGATCCCAGCCGGAGTCGAGGAATTGCTGCGGATCAACCTGTCCATCGGCGACGGCCTGCCGCGACTCGCGCTCGAAGATGTCGAACTCGGCGATGTGCTGGTGCGCAAGGGCGAGCTGGTGCTGGTCCTGGTGGAGGGCGCCAATTTCGACGCCGACGCATTCGACCGGCCCGAAGAAATCCAGCTGAACCGTCCGAATGCCAACGCGCACCTGTCATTCGGAGGTGGCCGCCACTACTGCCCGGCAACTGCCTTGGGGCGGCGGCATGCCCAAATCGGGATCGAGGTGCTGTTGGAGCGGCTGCCCGGGTTCGATCTCGGGGTGCCGATGGATCAACTCGTGTGGCGCACCCGGTTCATGAAGCGGATCCCGGAAAGGTTGCCCATCCTCTGGTGAGTCGAGGGTCAGGGTTCCGGGTAGAAAACGGCCCGGCCCGTCACCTCCAAACCGACCTCGTCTCCTGGCCGCACGAGCAGGGGCGCCGGCACCCGGGCCAGCAGGTCGGCGCCCGTGCGGGAACGCAGCAGGACTACCGCGTCGTGCCCGTGGAAGCTGATCCGCTGGACGGTGGCCGCGCTCGGAGAGGCGGCCGCCGGTACCAGGCGCAGCTGTTCGGGACGGAGGAGCAGCGATCCCGCGCCGCTGGCCTTGCCGGTCAGCGGCAGGCGGCCCAGCGGGGTGTCGGCCTCGGTGCCGACGGCGGTGGCGGGCAGCAGCACGGCCTCTCCGAGGAATCGGGCCAGCGCGATGTCGACCGGTTTGCGGTAGATCTCCTCCGGCGGGCCGACCTGCGCCACACGCCCTTCCCGTAGCACCGCGACCTGATCGGCCAGCGACAACGCTTCGTCCTGATCGTGGGTGACCAGAACCGCCGTGGCCCCGAGTTCGGTAAGGATCTCGCGCACCTGATCGCGCACCTGGCCGCGCAGGCCCGCGTCGAGAGCGGAGAACGGTTCGTCGAGCAGCACGGCCTCCGGTCCGGGGGCGAGGGCCCGGGCCAGTGCCACCCGCTGCTGCTGACCGCCCGACAGCTGATTCGGGCGCCGGTCGGCGTAACCGGCCAGCCCGACGACCTCCAGTAATTCCGCCACCCGCCGCCGCCGGCCGCGCCGGGCCGCGGCACCCCAGCCACGCAGCCCGTAGCCGATGTTCGCGGCAACCGACAGGTGCGGGAACAGCGCCGCCTCCTGCGGGACGATGGTCACCTTCCGGCGTTCGGGCGGCAGCGCGGAGGTGGCGGTGGCGACCACCCGTCCGCCCACGCTGATCTCGCCCGACGTGGGACGCAGAAATCCGGCCACGGTGCGCAACAGCGTGGTCTTGCCGCAGCCGGAAGGACCGAGCACCGCGGTGAGGCTGCCCGCGGGCACACACAGATCGACCCCGCTCAGGACCCGGTCACCCCCGTACCCCGCGTCAACGCCGCGGATCTGCAACTCACTCATTGGCGCACAACCACTTTCATCGATTCGGTGTCCTCGGCCACCGCGGCGAGGCTGCCCCGACGACCCTGCGCGAGCCTTTGCAGCACCACTGTGGGCAGCACCGACAGCACCACCAGGGCCAGCGCGTACCACGCGGCCTGCGTGTAGTTGATGACCTCGGCGTGCCGCCACAGCTCCAAGGCGAGGGTGTTGCGGCCGGGCGGCTGCAGGATCAGCGTCGCGGGCAATTCCTTTGCGCAACTGACGAAGACGAGCGCGGCCCCGGCCAGGATGCCGGGCGCCGACAGCGGCACCGTCACCCGCGCCAGCGCCCCGAACCCGGTGCTGCCCAGCGCCCTGGCCACCTCCTCGTACTGCGGCGGCGCGGCGGCCACCGAGGCCCGTACGGCGCCGATGGCAATCGGCAGGAACAAGGCGATATAGGCGAGCACTACCATCTGCCCGCGCCCATACCAGGACGGTGCGGCGTTGATGCCGAAGTACACCAGCGCCAGGCCCACCGAGATGGCGGGCACCGCGTATCCCGCGTAGGCGGCCAATTCCACGCCGCGGGCCAGCGGACCGCGCGAGCGTGCGGCGAGGATGCCGACCGGCAGTGCCAGCAGCATCGCGCCGACCGCACCCCACCCCGCGAAGGACACCGTATTGCCCAGGGCCGCAACGAGTTCCCCGAGATCGAGGCGGCCCGTGCCGCGCCCGATGAGCCAGGGCAGCAACCCGCCGAGCGGCATCAACACCGATACGGCGACGACGCCCGCGCACAACAGCAGCGCCGGCGCCCGGGCCGGGCCCAGCCGCACCGGGGTCGCCGGGCGCGGGCTGCCCGCGCCGATCCGGGGCGTGACCCGGCCGCGGGCAGCGGTCTCGCCGAGGGCGAAAAGCAGTGCCAGAGCGACCAATACGAGACTGATCACGCTGGCGGCGGTGCGATCGAAACTGGCGTTGTAGGCGTAATGGATGCCCTTGGTGAAGGTTTCGTAGCGCATCATGGCCACCGCGCCGTAGTCGTGCAGCACGTACAACGCCCCGAGCAGAGCGCCCGCCAGCAGAGGCAGTCGAATCTGGGGCAGCGTGGCGGAGCAGAACGCACGGACCGGGCCCGCGCCCAGCGACCGGGCGACCTCCTCCGGCGCCGAATCGGCGCCGCGCAGCGCCGCGTAGACCGGCAGCAGCACCAATGGCGTGTTGCTGGTGGTCAATACAAGCCACGAGCCGGTGAAGCCGGCCAGGCCGGGGAAGTGGGTGAGCCAGGAGAACGCCGACACATAAGACGGAATGGCCAGCGGGATCACCAAGGCGGGCAGCAGGATTCGCCGGAACGGCAGATCGGTGCGGACCAGCAGGTAAGCCAGCGCGGTACCCAGCAGCACGGCGCTCAGCGTGACCGCGGCCACCAGCGTGAGGGTGTTCGACGCCAGTTCGGCGGTGCGGTCGGACCAGGTGTAGCGCCAGACCGGCCCCCACCCGCGATCGGTGGCGCGCAACACCGTGTAGACCACGGGTAGCAGCGCCACGCACATCGCGGGCAGGGCGGCCAGGGGCAACAGCACCCGGCCGGACCTAATCGAGCAGGCCGACATCTTTCAGCATCGCCTCGGTCGCCTCGAGGGACTCCAGCTTGTTCAGGTCGATGGGAGGCGGGCTGAGCTCGTTGAGCGTCGGCAGCGCGTGCTTGGATTTCACGCCCGCGAGCACCGGGTATTCACCGGTCTCGTCGGCGAAGTACTGCTGGGCTTTTGCGCCGAGCAGGAATTCGACCAGCCGGGTCGCGGCCTCCTTGTTGTCCGAACAGGCGAGCACGCCCGCGGCCGCGATGTTCACCAGCGCGCCGGGCTCCTTCTCGCCCTTGAAGTAGTGAATCTTGGCGTTGACCTTGTCGGCGCCCTGCGCGCCCACCTTCATGAACCAGTAGTAGTGATTGATCAGGCCGAAGCTCAGCTGGCCCTGGTCGATGGCATCGAGCACCGCGCCGTTCTTGTCGAACTCCACCGGCTCGGTGGCCTTGAACTTGGTCAGCCAGGCCCGCGCTCCGTCGTCGCCGCGCAGCACCCGCAGCGCGGTGACGAAGCTCTTCCACGAGGCGTTGGTGGGGGCGTATCCGATTTTGCCGCGCCACTTGGGATCGACCAGCGCATCGATGCCGCCGGGCAGATCGGCCGCGGGCACCTGGCGGGGGTCGTAGGCCAGCACGCGCGAGCGCAGCGTGACACCGACCCAGTGCCGATTCGGATCGACATATTGGCTCGGCACCGATTTCACTGCGCTGTCCGGCAATTCGCCGAGCTGGCCGTGCTTGGCCAGGGCGCCGAGTTCCCCGGCGTCTTGCCCGAACCACACATCCGCCGGGCTGCGCCGGCCTTCCTCGAGGATCTTCACCGGCTTCTGGTCGTAGAGGGCTTGGAGCCGGACACCCTCACCCAGCACGTCCGCGCCCACCGAATCCAGCAGCGGCTTGACCAGTTTCTCCGAACGTCCGGAGTACACGGTGAGGGTCTTCGGATCCCCGGTGCTCGCGCAGTCGGCGGGGCTTCCAGAGTTCTCGGCGGTGTCGTTGCCACAGGCAGTCAGAGCGAAAGTAGCGGTGGCAATTACGACCGCCACGTGCAGAATTGAGCGTTTCATCGGTGTGTCCTTCGAGTAAGCGTGGCCTAGCTTAGCCCAGCCTGCCCTTATTCTGACATTCCATCGGTCGCCGTGGCCCGGCCTACTCGATGATCGTGGCGAGGTCGGCGATCACGGGGTGGTGCGGAGGGTGCGGCTGCACAGAACGCGGCTGACTCGGATGGCGATGACGACGCGGGTGGGGTTCTCGCGCGGGGTTTTGTAGCGGGCGGCGTAGCGGGATTCGGCCTCGTGGACGCTGTCCGGGTCTTCGAGGACGGTCGCGGGGCCTTCGAGGGTCAGGTAGCGGGCGCCGTCGACCTGACTCACCGCCGCATAGCCGGACTTTCGGACATTGCGCGCCTTGGTGGTTTTGGTGTCGGTGATGATGCGGGCGATGCCGGCCTCCGGGTCCCAGGTGAAGCCGACCGCGACCACGTGCGGGGTGCCGTCGGTGCGCAGCGTGGTCACGGTGGCGAGGTGGCGCTCGGTGAGGAAGTCGAGGGCGGCGGGTGACAGCTGGGCGGGGGTGATCGGCATGGCACGACCGTAGCGGCAGCGCGGGCAGCGGCAATGACAGACTGGGCGCATGGGATTGCGAGGTGGGCGCGGGATTGCCGACGGGCCGGTGCTGGTGCTCGGTGGACGGAGCGAGATCGGGCTCGAGATAGCGCGGCGGTTGGCGCCCGGGCGGGTAGTCGTTCTCGCGGCGCGGCGTCGAGCCGAGCTCAGTGCCGAGATGAGCGCCGAGGTCGCGGCGATCGAGGCGGCCGGTGCTGCCGCGGTGCACTGTGTGGAGTTCGACGCCGACGACACCGCTGGGCATCCGGCACTGCTCGAGAAGATCGCGGCCGAGCACGGACGGATCGGTGTCGCGGTGCTCGCGTTCGGGATTCTCGGGGATCAGGCTCGGGCCGAACGTGATCCGGCACATGCGGTGGCGGTGGTGCACACCGATTACGTCGCGCAGGTCAGCGTGCTGACAGTGCTCGCGAATCTGCTGCGGGCGCAAGGTGACGGGCAGATCGTGGTGTTCGGTTCGATCGCCGGGGTGCGGGTGCGGCGGGCCAATTACGTCTACGGTTCCGCGAAAGCCGGATTGGACGGTTTCGCCAGCGGTCTCGCAGACGCCTTGCACGGCAGCGGAGTCCATCTGATGCTGGTCCGCCCCGGGTTTGTCATCGGGCGGATGACCGAGGGGATGGATCCCGCGCCGTTCTCCAGCACCCCGGACCAGGTCGCGGATGCGGTGGTCGCCGGATTACGCAAGCGTTCCGCACGCGTTGCCGTGCCGCGCGTCTTGAATCTGGTGTTTCTCGCGACCCGTTTTGTGCCGCAGTCGATCTGGCGGCGGATGCCGCGATGAACAGCGCCCCGCTGGTCCGCGCGCGTGGTCGGATCTCACCCGTTGCGCCTGGCTCGGTCGCTCGACGGGCCGCTGCCCGGGGCGCGGAAGTCGGCCCCGGACAGTGGAATCCGACGGCCATGTGGACTGATGCCGCGACAGCGGCAGGGCTTGGCGCGTCTGCTGTGGGACCCACAGCGGGCGTGCGATTCAGCTCCGGCCGAGTTGCGCGCAGGCGGGGGCGATGACCGCACCGGTGTGGTCGGGTGAGCCGATCGCGGTCGTCGGGATCGGGGCCGACGGGTGGGATGGACTCGGTCGCATCTCGCAGGAGGCGGTGCGGGGAGCCGAGGTTGTCTTCGGGTCGGCACGGCAGCTGGAGTTGGTGCCGGAAGAGGTTGCGGCTGAGCGGATTGCGTGGCCCTCGCCGCTGGTCCCCGCGCTGCCCGGGCTGTTCGAGCAGTACGCGGGCCGGAAGATCGCGGTGCTGGCCAGCGGGGATCCGATGTTCTACGGCATCGGGGTGACGCTGGTGCGGTTGTTCGGGGCGGTGGCGTTGCGGGTGTTGCCGCAGCCGTCGTCGGTGTCGCTGGCGTGTGCGCGGCTGGGCTGGTCGCTGGCAGAGGTGCCGGTGGTCAGTGTGGTCGGGCGGCCGTTGGAGACAGTGTTGCCGGAGTTGGCCGACGGGCGGCGGGTGCTGGTGTTGAGTGCCGACGAGCACAGCCCCGCCCAGGTGGCGGAGTTGCTGGGCCGCAACGGGTTCGGGGCGTCGCGGATGACGGTGCTGGAGCAGCTCGGCGGCTCGGGGGAGCGGACCTACTCCGATGATGCGCAGGAGTGGAAGCATGAACCGGGTGACCGGCTGAACATCGTCGCGATCGAATGCGTGGCCGACCCCGGACATCCGCGGACGACCCGCATCCCCGGGCTGGCGGACTCCCGATACGACGGCGACGGCCAGCTCACCAAGCATGAGGTGCGGGCGCTCACGCTGTCCGCGCTGGCCCCGGCACCGGGAGAGTTGCTGTGGGATGTCGGCGGCGGTTCGGGGACCATCGCGATCGAATGGTGCCGGACGCATCCGGAATGCCGGGCGGTGACGTTCGAGCGGCTCGAACCCAGGCGGCGGCAGATCGCCGGCAACGCCGCCGCGCTGGGCGTCCCGCACCTCGATGTGCGCGGCGAGGTGCTGGTGGAGCTGGAAAAATCCACCGAGTTGACGCCTCCGAACGCTATTTTCGTCGGTGGCGGCCTGACCCAGGATGGCGTACTCGAGACATGCTGGTCACAACTACGCCAGGGCGGTCGCCTGGTCGCCAATGCGGTGACGGCGGAATCCGAAGCGCTGCTGTTGAATTGGGCCGCCCGGCACGGCGGTGAACTGCGGAAGTTTCAGATCTACCGCGCGGAATCGCTGGGTGGATTCACCACCTGGCGGCCGCAGCTGCCGGTCACCCAGTGGTCGGTGGTCAAGGCTGCCTCGCTGTGAAATCCCCATTCTGCAGGTGATTCCCTTGCGTGGCCCCGGTAGGGTCGGCCCCGAGATCCGACCTTGATCTTCGGGTCCATATTCCTGATGGGGAGATCTATGAGATACAAGAAGTTTGCCGCCACCGCGATCATCGCCGCCGCTGCCACCGGTATCGCCGCCGGCACCGCCGGTGCGGCGCCTGCGGTGCCCGCTCCCGCCGTGCAGAACCAGGCGGCGCCCGCGGTCCAGGGCGAGGACCAGGGCGTGGGTTACGCGGTGCAGTTGGCCGACAAGTCGATCGTGGCCGCCCTCACCGGTGGCGCGTTCAGCCTGGACGCCGACAAGAAGTACGTCACGGTGAAGAACACCGAGGGCGCGGTCGTCACCCAGATCCCGCTGGCCGCCAAGGTCGGCGAGCAGCTGATCCCGATCGCGGCGACCATCGACGAGGCCGGCCAGAAGCTGACCCTCACCCCCGACCTGAAGGACGTGACGCTCAGCGCCGACGCGCCGAAGCTGCAGGCCGAGGCCATCGGCTCGCAGGAGTGGTTCTTCTCCGAGCTGCAGCGGGCCTCGCTCGGTGCGGTGATCGGCGGCATCATCGGGTTCTTCTTCTTCGGCATCGGTATCTTCCCGGGCGCCCTCATCGGCCTGCTCATCGCCGGTGGCCCGAGCCTGATCAACGCGGGCATCGCCTACTTCAGCGGGCAGCCCTGAAAATCCTGATTCTGGGCGGCACCCGGGAAGCCCGGGAACTGGCCCATCTCGCTTCCGGCGAGCGTGGATTCGACATCGTTTCCTCGCTCGCCGGACGCGTTCGCGAACCGCGTCTGCCCGACGGCGCGGTGCGCATCGGCGGCTTCGGCGGCGCGGACGGCTTGCGAGACTGGTTGGCGGCCAACGAGATCGACGCCGTCGTCGACGCCACCCACCCCTTCGCGGGCACGATGAGCGCCCACGCCGCCGCTGCCACAACAGAACTCGGTACGCCGCTGCTGCATGTGCGCAGGCCGGGCTGGACCGAACAACCCGGCGACCGCTGGATTCGCGTACCCGATCTGGCTGGAGCCGCCGACGCGCTCGCCGAGCTGGGCGAGCGCGTCTTCCTGACCATCGGCCGCCAGGGCGTCGCCGCCTTCGCCGGTTTGCATAAGCACTGGTTCCTGATCCGGGCGATCGATCCGCCCGAGGGTGCGGTGCCCACCCGGCATCAATTGCTGCTGGCGCGTGGACCGTTCACGGTAGAGCAGGAATCCGAGCTGCTCACCGAGTACCGCATAGCCGCACTGGTCACCAAGGACAGCGGCGGCAGCCTCACCGAAGCCAAGCTGACAGCCGCCCGCGAATCAGCCCTGCCGGTGGTGGTCGTCGAACGCCCGGCCCTGCCTCCTGGCGGCACAGTAGTCGACACGCCCCACGGCGCCTGGGAATGGTTGCGGTATGCAGATCGTGCAAACCCCACCGATTCCGGGCGATTTCGGCCCCCAGGCAGGTGAAACTGCACGATCTGCATACTCGATTCGCTGGGTCAGTCCGCCAGAAGGTGGGGAAGCCGCTCGAACCACTCGAGGACGCCACGTTCGTAGGTGATGCCGAAGGCCAGGGTGGCGCGCAAATGCGGCGGCATTTCCATCTGCTCCTGGGCCAAGTAGCCGTCGAGCCGTTTCTGGTGAATCTCCCTGTTGGCGGCGATGATTCGATCGCGATGCCCCGGCTCGAGATGGTCGCCGAAGGCCAGCGTCAACAGCAGCGGCACCCGGATGGTCTCGGCTCCTGGATCGCGAGAGATCCACTCGTGGAACGCTTCCCGGCCCGACGCGGTGATCTGGTACGGCGTGCGGTCGCGGGCCCCCACGGCCCCTTTCTCCACCAGGCCGGCGGTATCCATCGCGGCGAGCTCCCGGTAGACCTGGCTCTGGGTGATGGTCCAGAAGTCGCCGATCCTTTCCTGCGCCGTGTTCGTCAGGTCCCAGCCGGACATCGGCCCCTCGTGCAGGAAGCCGAGCAGTGACGCCGCCGTGGAGTTCAGCGGTTTGCGCCGGGTCGTGGTCTCGCTCACCGAAACGCTCCCTTCACCTCTCGATGTTCCATAGTGGAATATTAGCTGATCGGTGCCGGGAGCGGTCGGCGGCGCTCCGGTTACGGCTTGCTGATCGCCATCTGGATCTCGGTCACCCAGTCCGCGACGTCGTCAGGGCAATGCAGGTAGATCTCGCGGGCGAATCCGCGCTGCTGGTAACCGTTGTCTTCGATCCACCGCGCGACGGACTGGTACGTCTCGTCGATGAGGTCCATCGAACCACGGTGGATCGCGGTGGCTGCCTGCTCGATCACGGGCAGGTCGACGATCTCGAAATCCAACTCCGGGGCAGGCGGCGCAGCGACCTGCATGCCCGCGTGGACGAGCACGCCGTCACCCTCGGCGGGCTCGTAGGTGGCGATGCCGGGTCCGGTGATCGCGATGCCCGCGCGTTCCAGGCGCGCGCAGATCTCGGGGTAGAGCGGTTGGATCACCGGACCGATGTCCTCGGGCGCGTAGGACACCGCCTTCTCGGTGAGCCGCGCGACGCGGACGGGGTCGATCTTCTTCAGCACGATGTCGTCGGTGTGCATGACGCCTTCTCTTTCGATCGCTCGCAGACGTGCCTCTACTCGGCGCAACCTGGCCTCGTCGGCGGCGATCTGCTGCCGCAGTTGCGCGCGCCGCAACGAGAGCATGCCCTGCAACTGCTCCAGCGAGATCTGCTCGTCGAGCACGACCTTGACCTGATCGAGGGTCAGGCCGAGGTCTTTCAGGGCGACCAGCCGGTTGAGCCGGGACAGCTGGGCGACCTCGTAGAAGCGGTAGCCCGAGGCCGGGTCGACGTGCGCGGGCGGGAGCAGGCCGACCGCGTCGTAATGACGCAGCATTCGCACCGACACGCGCCCGAGGTGGGCGAAGTCTCCGATAGTGAACATGACCTGTTCTGTCTATGGTCTGACGCCGTGTGAGGGTCAAGCGAGCGCGCGGGCCACTATGTGCCGTATCGGCGGGAGGTGAAGACGCGGGGTCCGTCCGGCGACTCGAAAACCGTTGTGGTGGAAGCGCCGATGATGAGCAGGGTGCGCATATCGACGTCGGCCTGGTCGAGATCGCCGAGCGCGACTACGCGGACCGATTCGGTGGGGCCGCCGACGTCCCGCCCGAGCACCACCGGAGTGTCGGGCTTGCGGTGTTCGAGCAGGAGATCGCGCATCGCGCCGACCTGCCAGGTGCGCTGGGAGGAGGCGGGGTTGTAGATAGCGATGGCCATATCGGCGGCGGCGACTGCCGAAAGGCGTTGCGCCACAACATTCCACGGCTTCAGGCGATCGGAGAGGGAGATCATGGCGTAGTCGTGGCCGAGGGGTGCGCCGACTCGGCTGGCGACCGCGTTGGCGGCGGTGAGGCCGGGGAGCACCCGGACCGGGACGCCGTGCCATTGCGGATCGGCGGATTCCTCCAGAACCGCTGCGGCCATGGCGAATACGCCGGGGTCACCCGACGAGACCACGGCGACCTTCGCGCCGTTCTTCGCCAGATCCAGTGCCATGGCGGCGCGTTCGGATTCGACTTTGTTGTCGCTGGCGTGCCTGCGCTGGCCCGGCTGTTCCGGGACCCGGTTGATGTAGGTGGTGTAGCCGACCAGATCTGTGGCCTCGGCCAGCGCCTGCCGCACCTCGGGGGTGGTCCAGTCCGGCGACCCGGGGCCGAGCCCGATCACGACGACCTCGCCGCTCGTAACCGCGCTCGCCGACAGCTGCGGCGAATTGCCTTGCTGGGCAGCTGAACCGGTGGGGGACCCGGCCAGAATGCTGGGTGTCGTCGGTGCGACGACATCGGCATCTGACTCGGCGGGTGCGTCGGCGGGCTGGGCTAGCCTCGCTGTCGCTGTCGCTGTCGCTGTCGCTGTCGCTGTCGCTGTCGCTGTCGCCTTGGTGCGCGGAAGCGGGGTGGTCGGCGTGGGGCCGGGGACCAGGGTGATGGAGAAGTAGGGCACGTCCGCGTCGGCGACATCCGCGACGGCGAGGACGCGCTGCCGGGTGGAGCTGGCGCGTTCGACGTAGTAGGCGTCGCCCAGCCGCCCGGCGTCCGAGAGTGCTTGGCGCACACCAGGAAAGGTGCGGCCCAGCTTCATGATCGCGGCCGCGTCGGTGTCGCGCAGGCGGCGGGTGAGTTCATCGGTGGGCAGGGTGCCCGGGAGGACAGTGAGAACCTGCTCGCCCTCCACCAGTGGCGTGCCGAGGGCCGCCGAGGCCGCGCTGACCGAGGTGATGCCGGGGATGATCTCGGCTTCGAAGCGGTCGGCCAGGCGGCGGTGCATGTGCATATAGGAGCTGTAGAACAGGGGATCGCCCGCGGCGAGCAGCGCGACCGTCCGGCCAGCCGAAAGGTGGGCGGCAAGGCGTTCGGCGGCTTCTTCGTAGAATTCGTCGATCGCGCCCTGATAGCCGCCCGGGTGATCGGTGGTCTCGGTCGTCACCGGGTAAACCAGGTGCTCTTCGAGCTGACCCGCGCGCATGTACGGCGCGGCGATGCCCCGCGAGATGCTGCGACCGTGCCGGGCGCTGTGAAACGCGATGACATCGGCCGACTCGATGATCTTGGCGGCCTTGACCGTAACCAGCTCCGGGTCGCCCGGCCCCAAGCCGACACCCCACAGTTTGCCGGGCATGACGTCACTCATTCCTGTTCGCTCGCAATCGCATTCAGGGCAGACGCGGTGATCGCGCTGCCGCCGCGCCGGCCACGCACAGTCAGGTATTCGATGCCGCCGTACTCGGTCAGCGCGTCCTTGGATTCGGCGGCGCCGATGAAGCCGACCGGAATGCCGAGGACCGCGGCCGGGCGGGGCGCGCCCGCGTCGAGCATGTCGAGTAGATGGAACAGTGCGGTCGGTGCGTTGCCGATCGCCACGACCGCACCTTCGAGGCGGTCGCGCCACAGTTCGAGCGCGGCGGCGGAACGGGTATTGCCCAGGGCGGCAGCGAGTTCCGGGACGCGCGGGTCGGCGAGGGTGCAGATCACCTCGTTGTCCGCGGGCAGGCGCTTGCGGGTGACGCCCGAGGCGACCATGTTCGCGTCACACAGAATCGGCGCACCGGCGCGCAGCGCCGACCGCGCGGCCGCGACCACACCGGGGGAGAACGCGATGTCCTCGGCGAGGTCGACTTGCCCGCAGCCGTGGATCATTCGCACCACCACCTGCGAAACGTCCGCCGGGAACCGGCTCAGCTCCGCCTCCGCGCGAATCGTCGCGAACGAGCGCCGATAGATCTCGGCCCCGTCGGTGAGGTAGCTGGTACGCACGTCGGACATGCGCCCCAGCCTATGAGGAGGGCCGATCCGCCTCAGGTGCGGGGCCGCTCCAGGAGGCGGGACATGACGATGGAGCTGCGGGTGCGGCCGACGCGGGTGTTCTCGCGGATGTGTTCCACGGTGGATTCGATCTCGGCCATGTCCTTGGCCATCACGTGGACCAGGGCGTCGGCTTCACCCGCGATCGTCCACACGCCGACGACTTGCGGGATCGGTTCCAGACTGCGGCGCAGGTCGGCCGGGGAAATGTTGTCGCGGTAGTAGACCTCGACGTAGGCCTCGGTGGTCCAGCCCAGGGCAGCCGGGTTGACCAGGGCGGTGAAACCGGTGATCTGCCCGCTGGCGACCATGCGATCGACCCGGCGCTTCACCGCCGGCGCGGACAGGCCGATCGCCGAACCGATCTCCTGGAACGAGGCGCGCGCCGATTTCAGCAGGTGCCCCAGAATCCGGCGGTCGAGGTCGTCCACGTCACACCCTTTCGCATCTCACGCAACGAATCGCCGTCTGCACGATCAACTGCGCAACAGATTGATGTTCCTGGCGCAATGGTAGGTCATTTACCTTCGTGGCAGCCTGAATACTCCGCGCCGACGTCGGGAGCAACGATGACTTCTGTAGCCACACAGCCCTCACCCACCCCGTCGGCTCCGCCGACTGCCGTCCCCTTAGCCACCTCCGATCCCACCCCAGCGCGACGGCCGTCTCCGCGCCGCTTCGTCATGTGCCGCCCGGACCACTTCGCCGTCTTCTACGCCATCAACCCCTGGATGAACCCGGCCGAACCCGTCGACCGCGCCCTGGCGATCGCCCAGTGGGAAACCCTGCGCGCGGTCTACGAACAGCACGGCCACCAGGTCGATCTGGTCCCCGGCGAACCCGGCCTCCCCGACATGGTTTTCGCCGCCAACAGCGGTCTGGCCTACGGCGGCCGCGTCATGTCGGCCCGCTTCACCCATCCCGAACGCGCCGCCGAAGGCCCCGCCTACCACCACTGGTTCGCCCAGCGTGGTTTCACCGAGGTCGTCGCGTCCCAGGAAACCAACGAGGGCGAAGGCGATTTCATTCGCGTCGGCCAGCGCATCCTCGCCGCCACCGGCTTCCGTAGCTCGGTGGCCGCGCACCGTGAGGTGGAGCACTACTTCGGCCGCCCGGTCGTCTCCCTGGAACTGGTCGACCCGCGCTTCTACCACCTCGACACCGCCCTGATGGCCCTCGACGAGGACAACATCGCCTACTTCCCAGCGGCTTTCAGCCCCGACAGCCGCGCCATCCTGAGCGCCCTGTACCCCGACGCGATCGTCGCCACCGACGAAGACGCGGTCGTCCTGGGCCTCAACGGCGTCTCCGACGGCTACAACGTCTTCATCAGCAACCGCGCCCACAACCTCCAAGAAGCGTTGCGCGCCAACGGTTACAACCCAGTCGGCCTGGATCTCTCAGAGCTACTCCGCGCGGGCGGCGGCGTGAAGTGCTGCACCTTGGAGCTGCACGACTAGTCGAGGAGGGCGATGTGGCGTTACAGGCCCTCCGCGGCTGAGCAGTGACAGGCTCGCCACTTGTTTGGCCGGCACCGGCGGATTGCGCTGGGGCAGAATCACTACACCGGTGCCGAGTCAGCCCGCGTTGCGGATCTGGGTCAGGAATTCGGTGTTGGTCTGGGTTTGCCTGAGGCCGGTGAGGAGCAGTTCGATCGCCTGCTGCGGCTCGCGGCCCGCGAGCGTCTTGCGCAGGGAGCGGGTGGCGGTGAGCTCGTCGGGGGTGAGGAGCAGCTCCTCCTTGCGGGTGCTCGAGCGGTCGATGTCGATCGCGGGGAACACGCGGTGGCCGGCGATCTGACGGTCGAGCTTCAGTTCGGCGTTGCCGGTGCCTTTGTACTCCTCGAAGATGACGGTGTCGGCGAGGGAGCCGGTTTCGACGAGGGCGCTGGCGATGATGGTGAGTGAGCCGCCGTTCTCGATGTTGCGGGCGGCGCCGAGGAATTTCTTCGGCGGGGCGAGTGCGCCGGCGTCGACACCGCCGGAGAGGATGCGGCCGGAACCGGCGGCGGCGAGGTTGTAGGCGCGGGCCAGCCGGGTCAGGGAGTCCAGGAGCACGACTACGTCGTGGCCCATTTCGACGCGGCGTTTAGCGTGCTCGATGGCGAGTTCGGCGAGTGCGATGTGTTCTTGGGCGGGCTGGTCGAAGGTGGCGGCGGCGACCTGGGCCGGGACCGAGCGGGAGAGGTCGGTGACCTCTTCCGGGCGTTCGCCGACCAGGATGAGCATCAGCTCGCATTCCGGGTGGTTCTTGGCGATGCCGTGCGCAATCGCTTGCAGGACAGAGGTTTTGCCTGCTTTGGGTGGTGCGACGACCATGGCGCGCTGGCCTTTGCCGAGCGGCATCACCAGGTCGGTGGCGCGGGTGGTGAGTTCGTGCGGTTCGGTCTCCAGGCGGAGCCGGTCCTGCGGGTAGATGGGGGTCAGGTCGGCGAAGTGCGGTCGCGATCTGGCGTTGCCGGGTGGCAGGCCGTTGATGCTGCCGACTCCGGCCAGCGGCCGGAGTTTGGCGCTTTCGCGCTGGGATCCGGTTGTGCCGGTGAGGATGTCGCCGCGGCGGAGCCCGTATTCGCGGACCAGTCGCGGCGGTACGTGGACGTCGTCCGGGCCGGGCAGGTAGCCGTCGACGCGCAGCGCGGCGTGGTTGTTCGTGATGTCGAGGATGCCGCTGACCGGCATCGTCTGAATAGTGTTGTCTTGCATGATGTTTCCCCTGAGGGTGTGATTTGGATGCGGCGGGTCGCCGGGAGTTCCGCCTGATGGGAATGACGCTCGCTGCGTGCGCTGAGATGGCTGGAGCCGGGGCGCGGCATGCGGGACCGTCGTGGCGATTGCGGGGCCTTGCGGGAGGGAGTTGTCACCTACGTCCACAAGATGGAGATGCACCTACCGTAGCGGCATTGCGTGGAATGCGCAAATTCGGGTGCAGGAGTGCGTCATGTGCGGGCTCCGGACGAGAGCCCGCCGGGAAGGCAAATCATTCTGCGGGACAAGGTGATTGCCCGCCGTAGCTCAGTCGATGCGGTAGCCGTCCGGGGTGGCGGTGATATCGGTAACCGCGCCGCGCGGGCGGCCGCAGTGGCGGTCACATCCGGACCAGTGCTGGCGTCCCGCGGCGGCTCCCGGCGCAAGGTTGGTCTCGCCCAGGGGGAGCACTCGCCCCGATTCGATAGCCGCCGCGACATCGGTGCGCACGTCGGTGAGCGATTTCGCGCACCCGGGCTGTCCGGCACAGGCGCTGACCAGCAGCCAGGGCGATTTCGCGTCGAAGATCAGGCCCATCGGCGCGAGCACCCGGATCACCTGTTCGGCGACGCCCTCCTCGAGATCGGTGATGACCAGGCTGCGCCAGGGCGTCACGAAGATCGGGCGCTCGATGGCGGCAAGGAACTCGGCGAGGCGGGCGGGCAGCGAACCCAGCCGCACGCCCGCGCCCAGACTGACGAGGCCGTTGTCCTGTTCCAGCCAGCCGATCGGAATATCTTGGGCGGCACCGAATTCCACCGGTTCGGCGGTGGGGGACAGGCCGAGATGATCGATCACCCCGGCGACTCCGCCCTCGACCTCGTGCAGCCGCCACTGCCCGGAACTCAGCGCGAGGAATCCGTGCGCGGCGGCCAGCATGACGTCCACGGCGTCGGCGGCCGACACCCGGATCCGGCTGTCGCTTCCGGCCAGGACCAGTGCGAATTCGTCCGCGGTGATCGCGTGCACACCGATATCGCCACCGAGACCGCTGATGTCCCCGCGCCCGTCGTCGAGCGTGAACAGCACCCGCCCGGGCAGCTCCGCCAGTCGTTCCGCGGCGCGCAATCCGGCATCGAGGGCGGGCACGAGCGGATGGATGTCGGCCCGCCCACCGACCCGGCCGGCCAACGGCGAGGCGACGATATTGCGGACGCGTTCATGGCTGTGGCTGGGCAGCAGGCCCGCCGCCTCCAGTCGCCGGGACAGCTCGGCGGCATCGCGCACCTGCCGCAACTGGAGGTTGCCGCGCGAGGTCAGCTCGATGTTGCCGTCGCCGAGCCCGGCGGCGGCCTCGGCGAGCACCTGCCACTGCGCGGCTTCGAGCCGCCCGCCGGGTACCCGTACGCGCGCCAGCGGTCCGTCGGCTGCCTGATGCAGCCGCAGCACACCGGGACAGGAATCGGGAACCTCGCGCGTCACCCTTCGAGCCTACGAGTTCCCGCTGCTCAGCTCGAGCCCGGCTTCGACGCCGCGACCGGCTCCGGTTCGGCCGCGACCGGTTCGGCGACCTGAACTTTCCGCCGCCCCGGCGCCCAGGCCGCGACCAGTACCGCCGCTACCAGCGTCAGGCAGCCCACCACCAGCGCTGCCTGCTGCACGCCGTGCATGAACGCCTCCTTGGCGAAGTCGGCGAGCGGTTGTGCTTGCGGCCCAGCGCGTTCGGCGACCTGCAGGGCCGCGGCGAGGGAGTCGCCGACGGGTTCGCGGGCGGCTTGGGGCAGTTGCGGCAGGGCGGGTGCGATGCGGTCGCTGTAACCGGCGGCGAGCAGGCTGCCCATGATCGCGATGCCGATCGCGGCGCCGACCTCGCGCGCCGCGTCATTGACCGCGGCCGCGACCCCGTGCTTCTCCTCGGGCGTTCCGGCGATGATCGCGGTCGTCGCGGGCGCGGTGCACAGGCCGAGTCCGGCGCTCATGAGCAGCAGCGGCCACAGCGCGTCGAGATAGCTCGCGCCGAGGTCGAGGCGGGACATGACCAGCATCGAGGAGCCGAGGATGACCAGCCCGGCCAGCGTCGTCCACCGCAGCCCGATCCGGTCGGCCAGCCACGGCGCCACCGCGGACACGGCCACCATGGGCACCACCATCGGTGCGATCGCGACCGCGGACAGCAGCGGCGAGTAGCCGAGGATCAGTTGCAGGAACTGCACCAGCAGCATGAACGTGCCGAACGAGATCAAGAATTGAATGGTGATCGACGCGGTGCCGCTGCCGAATCCGCGATCGGCGAACAGCCGCACATCCAGCATCGGGTTGGCGACCCGCAATTCGACGAGCGTGAACAATCCGGCCGCGATCAGCCCGGCACCGAAGAGGCCGAGCACCAGCGGATCGAGCCAGCCCCGTTCGGGCGCCTCGATCGCCGCGACCACCACGAGCCCCACGGCGAGTGCGGCGCTCAGCGCGCCGAGCGGATCGAGCGCGGGCCGTCCCTGATCCACCGATTCGGGCACGGTGAAGGACGCAGCGCTGAGCACGAGCCCGGCCACCGTCATCGCGACGAAGATCGACATCCAGGACCACTGAGATAACAGCAGACCAGACCCGACGATGCCGAGAACCGCTCCCGCACCGGCGATTCCGGCCCACAGCCCGACCGCGGCGCCCCGGCGTTCCTCGGGGAAGCCCGCGGTGAGCAGCGACAGCGTCGACGGCATGACCAGCGCCGCGCCCACACCGGCCGCCGCCCGCGCGACGATCAGCCAGACCGGATCGTCGAGGAACAGCGGCGCCGCCGAGGCGATCGAAAACGCGATCAGGCCGCCGATCAACACCTTTCGCCGCCCGAAGCGGTCGCCCAGCGCGCCGGCGGGCAGCACCAAGCAGGCCAGGGTGAGGGTGTAGCCGTCCACGATCCAGGTGAGCTGACGCTGGCTGGCGCCGGTGGCCGCGGCGACCTCGGGCAGCGCGGTGTACAGCGCCGCCATCGAGGCGATGACCAGTGTGACCGCGAGACAGGACAATACGAGCAGCCAGCGCTGCGCCGCCGAGAGCCCGGATCCGGTTCGGGTGGTTTTCATCAGAACTCCGCTACTATCCGTATCGTTACGCTACTAGTGGTAGCACAAGTATTGTGGCTGGCGATAGACCTCGACGAGAGGAATGCTTTCCGGCATGAGCGCGACTGAGGACAGCGATGTCGACCCGCGGCGACTGCGGTCCCGCAACCGGCTGCTCGACGCCGCTGCCGCCCTGCTGAAATCCGGTGGGCTGGAAGCGATCACGGTCGAGGCCGTGACCAAGCTGTCGAAAGTCGCCAAGACCACCCTGTACCGGCACTTCGACAATGCCGTGCAATTGCGCGCCGCCACCATCGAGCGACTGCTGCCGCCGGCCATCGAAACCCCCGCGCCGGGCCCGCTGCGGGAGCGCCTGATCGCCCTGCTGGAACGGCAGTTCGCCGCGATTCGTGATGCGCCACTGCAGGTTACGACGCTGGCCTGGCTGGCGACCGGCACCGACCGCACCGATTCCGCCGACGCGCCTACCCTCACCGCCCTGCGGCAACGCCTCATCGATCAGTACAGCGTGCCCTTCAATCAGGTGCTGGATACCCCTGAAGCCCAGGAACTCCTGGGCGATCTCGACGTCGGCTCGGCGCTGGCCCAGCTGGTCGGGCCGTTGGTGTTCACCAAACTCATCGGCATCGGCCAGGTCACCCCGGCCGACTGTGCCCGGATCGTCGACGATTTCCTCTACGCCCGCACCGGCAAGCGCCCGCAACCAGGGAGTTGACCGCGCCCGTGCGATCATGGAGCCGGATACGAGCGGAAAATCGACCGTGATCCTTCCGTCAGGAGTCCCGCATTTCCACCATCACCTGGTCCGACAATGGATCGACCTTTTCCGCTCGCTGGCATTCCGAGAACGCCGCGACCGGACCTGCTCAGGTTGTCGTGGTCGACGATCGCACGACCGCGAAATCGGCCTATCGCCTGGCCCAGGCGGGCACCGGTCTGCTGTGGCAGGGCGACTTTCACAATGCCCGTCAGCTCATGCGAGCCATGGAGCGACTCTTCGAACGCCGGCGCCGCAACGTGCCGACCGGCAGTGACGCGGCCACCCAGTTCTTCAGCCATCGGGCGGAACGGGCCGAGCGCGCCGAGCTGCTCGGGAAGCTCATGGTCCAGCTCGGACCCGACTATTCGCTCGAACTGCGGCGCGCCCCCGATGTGCGGGAAGCCTGTACACACGCATATGGCGACGCAGCCGGGGAGATGTGCGTCTCTTTGCCCGAACTCCTGGGCGTGATGAGCGCCTATCAATGGCATCTGAAGGGTGTCGAGGTGCCCGCGCTGAGCGGACGCGTCCACCCCGACTACGGCGTCTTCTCGCCGATCCGTGGTGAGTATCTAGAACTCGTCGCCCAGACAGCGTGGCCGGAAGGCGTAGATCAGCCGGTCGTGTTCGATCTCGGCACCGGCACCGGGGTACTCGCCGCGATTCTCGCTCGGCGCGGAGCCCAGGTCGTAGCCACCGACATCAACCGCCGCGCGGTGGCGTGTGCCCGCACGAACATGGACCGTCTCCAGCTCGCCTCCCGCGTGCGGGTCGTCGAGGCCGACGTGTGGCCGAGTGGGCGCGCCGACGTGGTCGTCTGCAATCCACCCTGGATCCCGGCGCAGCCGACCTCGGACCTCGAGCTCGGGGTCTACGACGCCGGGTCCGACATGCTCCATCGATTCCTGGACGGTCTCGCCGAGCACCTCACCCCGGGCGGTGAGGGCTGGCTCGTCCTCTCCGATCTCGCCGAGCACCTCGGGTTGCGGACTCGCGCGGAACTGCTCGGCCGCATCGCCGACGCCGGACTGCGCGTGGTCGCTCGATACGACACCTCGCCGCGCCACCCGCGCGCCTCCGATGTCACCGACCCCTTGCATCGGGCCCGGGGCCAGGAAGTCACCTCGCTGTGGCGCCTCGCCGTCTAGGCGGCGGCGATCACTTCGATCTCCAGCAACCAGGCCGGGTCGAAGATCTCGGCGATCACGACCGTCAGCGCGGGCTGGTGATCGCCGAGCACGTCTTGGCGGATCTTGGTGTTGACGTCCGCCAGCGACCGTTCGCTCAGGTAGGTCGTCACCTTGACGATGTTGGTCGTGGCCATGCCCGCCTGCGACAGCGTCCCCACGATGTTGGCCCAGATGAGCCGGCATTGCTCGGCGGGGTCGGAAGGGACGGCGCCGGACCGGTCCTCCGGGATCTGGCCGCTGACGAACAGCAGGCGCGTGGCGTCGGCTACCTCCAGCCCGTTGGTGTAGCCGCCGATCGGTGCGGGCACCGAATCCGAGTCGTGCGCAATCAGTTCCACGACGGGTGAGCCTAGGCGTCCGGGGCCGATCTCGAGGCGAAGTCGGCAGACCCGCGCATCCGGCCTCGGCGCGCCCAGCACCGCTGGGTAGCATCTGGTTGCTCGGCGGGCGACGAGGAAACCGGTGCAATCCCGGTGCGGTCGCGCCACTGAAACAGCCAGACCCTCTCCGGCGAGCAGCAAAACCCACCCATGGGCGCGTAACCCGAGGAAGGCCGTTTCTGTGATTCTGCTGCTGTCCACGTCCGACACCGACCTGCTCAGTGCCCGCGCCAGCGGGGCCGAGTACCGCTGGGGCAACCCGGCCCGGTTGCTCGTCGAAGACCTGCCCGCGTTGCTCGACGGCGCTGATCTGGTGATCGTGCGCATCCTGGGTGGCAAGCGCGCCTGGGAAGAGGGCCTGGAAGCGGTGCGGGCCAGCGGGATTCCGATGGTGGCGCTGGGCGGCGAGATCGCCCCGGACGCGGAGCTGATGGAGTGCTCCACGGTGCCCGGCGGCGTCGCCGCGGATGCGCACAATTATCTGGCGGCCGGCGGCGCGGAGAATCTGCGCCAGCTGCACAACTTCCTGTCCGACACGGTGCTGCTCACCGGCCACGGTTTCGAGCCGCCGGTGCAGCTGCCCAGCTGGGGTGAGCTGGAGCGCGACGCCGCCGAGGTCGACGGCCCCACCGTGGCGGTCGTCTACTACCGCGCCCAGCATCTGGCCGGGAACACCGGCTACATCGACGCCCTGTGCGGTGCGATCGAGAACACGGGCGCGAAAGCCCTTCCGCTGTACTGCGCCTCGCTGCGCACCGCCGAACCGGAACTGCTCGACACCCTGCGCACCGCCGATGCCCTGGTCGTCACCGTCCTCGCGGCGGGCGGCACCAAGCCCGCGACCGCCTCGGCCGGTGGCGACGACGAAGCCTGGGATGTGGCCGCGCTCGCCGAGCTGGATGTCCCGATCCTGCAGGGCTTGTGCCTGACCAGCGGCCGCGCCCAGTGGGAGGCCAACGACGACGGCATGTCCCCGCTGGACGTCGCGACCCAGGTCGCGGTCCCGGAGTTCGACGGCCGCATCATCACGGTGCCGTTCTCGTTCAAGGAGTTCGACGCCGACGGCCTGTCCACCTATGCGCCCGACGCCGAGCGCGCGGCCCGGGTGGCGGGCATCGCGGTCCGCTACGCCCGGCTGCGGCATATCCCGAACGCGGACAAGCGAATCGCGCTCATGCTGTCGGCGTACCCGACCAAGCACGCCCGCATCGGCAACGCCGTCGGCCTGGACACCCCGGCCAGCGCGATTCGCATGCTCACCGAAATGCGCTCCGCCGGTTACGATCTCGGCACACCGGGTGAGATCCCCGGTCTCGAGGAACAAGACGGTGACGCGCTGATCCACGCGCTGATCGCCGCGGGCGGCCAGGACCCGGACTGGCTCACCGCAGAACAGCTGGAGGGCAACCCGATTCGCATCGGCGCCGCCGTCTACACGAAGTGGTTCGAGACGCTGCCCGAGGATCTGCGCGCGGCCGTCGTCGAAGCCTGGGGCCCGCCGCCCGGCGAAATGTACGTCGACCGATCCCAGGATCCCCAGGGCGAAATCGTCATCGCCGCACTGCGTTTCGGCAATGTGGTGCTGATGGTGCAGCCGCCCCGCGGTTTCGGCGAGAACCCGGTCGCGATCTACCACGACCCGGATCTGCCGCCCAGCCACCACTACCTGGCCGCCTACCGATGGCTCAGGGCCCCTGAGGGTTTCGGCGCCGACGCCATGGTGCACCTGGGCAAGCACGGCAACCTGGAATGGCTGCCCGGCAAGACCCTCGGGATGTCCGCCTCCTGCGGCACCGACGCCGCCCTCGGCGATCTGCCGCTGATCTACCCGTTCCTGGTCAACGATCCCGGCGAAGGCACCCAGGCCAAGCGTCGCGCGCACGCCACCCTGGTCGACCACCTGATCCCGCCGATGGCGCGCGCCGAAAGCTACGGCGACATCTCGCGACTGGAGCAGCTGCTCGACGAGCACTCCAATATCTCCACCCTGGACCCGGCCAAGCTGCCCGCCATCCGCCAGCAGATCTGGACGCTGATGCGCGCGGCCAAGATGGACCACGACCTGGGGCTGACCGATCGCCCGGACGAGGACGTCTTCGACGACATGCTGCTGCACGTCGACGGCTGGCTGTGCGAGATCAAGGACGTGCAGATCCGCGACGGCCTGCACGTGCTCGGGCAGGCGCCGGTGGGGGAGACCGAGCTGGATCTGGTGCTGGCCATGTTGCGTGCCCGCCAGCTGTGGGGCGGCGAGCAGAACGTGCCCGGCCTGCGAGAAGCGCTGGGGCTCAGCGAGTCCGGCGACGAGGTGCGCGGCCGGGTCGACGTGGTCGAGGCGCGGGCGCGTGAACTCCTGGGCGCGCTGCAGGCCGAGGGTTGGTCCGCCGGAGCGGTCGACCAGCTCGTCGCCGACTTCGAGACCGCGATTCTGGACGGCCACCGGGCGGCCGACGAGCCCGCGTCCGGCGGTCCCACGGATTCGGAGCGACTGGCAGCGGTCGCCTCGGTGCTGCGTTTCGCGGCCACCGAGGTGGTGCCGCGCCTGCGTCAGACCGATCTCGAGATCGAGCGGGTCCTGCACGCCCTCAACGGTGGCTTTATCCCGGCCGGTCCGAGTGGATCCCCGCTGCGTGGCCTGATCAACGTGCTGCCGACGGGCCGTAACTTCTACTCCGTCGACCCCAAGGCCGTCCCCTCGCGCCTGGCCTGGGAAACCGGTCAGGCCATGGCGGAATCGCTGGTGCAGCGCTACCTGACCGATCACGGCGAATACCCGCGCTCGGTGGGCCTTTCGGTGTGGGGCACCTCCGCGATGCGCACCTCCGGCGACGATATCGCCGAAGTCCTGGCGCTGCTCGGCGTCCGCCCGGTGTGGGACGAGGCGAGCCGTCGCGTCACCACCCTGGAGGTCATCTCGCTGGCAGAACTCGACCGCCCGCGCATCGACGTGACCGTGCGCATCAGCGGTTTCTTCCGCGACGCCTTCCCGCACGTGCTGGCCCTGCTCGACGATGCCGTCCGCATGGTCGCCGACCTGGACGAGCCCGCCGAGTCGAATTACGTGCGCGCCCATGCCCAGTCGGATCTGGCCGAGCACGGCGATCAGCGCCGCGCCACCACCCGCATCTTCGGTTCCAAGCCCGGCACCTACGGCGCGGGCCTGCTGCAGCTCATCGACTCCAAGAGCTGGCGCACCGACGACGACCTCGCGCAGGTGTACACCGCCTGGGGTGGTTTCGCCTACGGCCGCGATCTCGACGGCGCACCCGCCGCCGAGGACATGCGCACCGCCTACAAGCGAATCACGGTGGCCGCCAAGAACACCGATACCCGAGAGCACGATATCGCCGACTCCGACGACTACTTCCAGTATCACGGCGGCATGGTCGCCACCGTGCGCGCGCTGACGGGCAAGAACCCCGAGGCCTACATCGGTGACAGCACCCGGCCCGACGCGGTGCGCACCCGCACCCTTTCCGAGGAGACCTCGCGGGTGTTCCGGGCCCGCGTGGTGAACCCGCGCTGGCTGGAGGCGATGCGCCGGCACGGCTACAAGGGCGCGTTCGAGATGGCCGCCACCGTCGACTATCTGTTCGGGTACGACGCCACCACCGACGTGGTTGCCGACTGGATGTACGAGAAGCTCACCGAGAGCTACGTTTTCGACGACGTGAACCGCAAGTTCATGGAGCAGTCGAACCCGTGGGCGCTGCACGGGATCACCGAGCGTCTGCTGGAGGCGGCCGAGCGCGGCATGTGGGCGGCGCCGGAGCAGGAGACGCTGGACCGGTTGCGTCAGGTGTACCTGGAGACCGAGGGCGAACTCGAATAGCGGTGTGCCGGGCGCGGGTAACCGCTCGCGCCCGGATCACGCTGGAATTGCTGCGATTTCGTTGTAATGGGCGCTACCCTGTGTCCAGTCCGTGACTTCGGCAGCGCAGGCCGCACAACAAAACGACGCATCGGTTTGTTGTGCCGGAACCACTCTCGCGACGCGGAATTCTGAATTACCTTCGGCGCGAAATCAATCCCCCAATTCTGGGGTCTTCATTCCGTGTACATCCAATGCCGTGCAGGCGCATGATTATTGAGTCCCATGTCCGTATCTCGGGGAACAAATAGTCGATTCGGCTGGATGATTGGATAATCTTATGATGATCAGAAAACTGGTAGCGGCAGCAGTACTGACCGCCGCCGCCACCGCCGTCACCGCGGCCACCGCCAGTGGTGCGCCCGCCGTTGCTCAGCAACCGGCGTTCAGCGGCGTGGACCGCGGTGTCCAGTACGCCGCGGCCGTAGCGCCCGACCACTCGGCCGCCACTCTCACGCTGGCCTCCGGCAAGTTCGAGCTCACGCCCACGGGAATCACCGTGGTCGCGCCGGACGGGGCTGTGCTGGCCTCGGTGCCGACCACGTTGCAGACCGCCGCCGGCACGGTCCAGGTAGTTCCGGAAGTCGACGCGGCCGCAAGCCAGCTGACGTTGACGCCGGTCAATGCTCCGGCTCCGCAACCCGCGTTGCAGAACATCGGTGACGCCGGAACCACCGTCGCCGGCGTGTTGATCGGCTGCGCAGTCGGCGCACTGATCGGCTTCCTGTTCTTCTTCGTCGGGTTCGCTCCCGGCTGTCTCATCGGCGGCATCATCGGTGGCATTGTCGGCGCCAACCAATGATCGAAGTAGTACTCGATCGATAAATCCATAGTGGATATCCCCGGCCCAACGGCCGGGGATATCTGTATTCACATCGGGTGCACTCGCATTTCAATTCGTCGGGCACCGATTGCCGCTCCCGCTCCCCGCTATTGCTCGCCCGCTGCCCGCTGGAATCGCGCCGCCATCGCCCGCAGTTGCGCGGACAGTTCCGGCGCGTCCAGCACTTCGAAATCCACATCCAGCAGCCCCAGATACGACGTCAGTTGCTGCGGCGTATCCGAACCCACATGCGCCACACAGTGATCCGGGCCGTCCGGTTCGATCTCCACCGCCAGGGGCATGCGGGCGCGCACGTCGGCGGCGGGAGCGGCGAACCGCACCCGCGCCCGATACCGCCACATGGCCGACCCCACCCCGCGCTGAACCCGCTCGGCCACATCGGTTTCCGGGATCGGCCGCGCGGCGAAGCGTGGACCGTTCGGCGTCCGCGGCGTCATCCGATCGGCCCGGAAGGTCCGCCAATTCCGCCGCCCGGTATCCCAGGCGACCAGATACCAGTGCCCGCGCCAGTGTGCGAGCCGATGCGGTTCCACGTCCCGCCGCGACACCGTGCCGGAAGTCCCCGTGCCGGAATACGATTCGTAGTCGAACCGCAGCCGCTCGCTCGCCCGGATAGCCGCCGCGATCGCGGTCAGCACCCCCGCGTCGACGGTCGGTCGCGGACCGGCCGGCACATGCACCGTGGCGGCCGTCAATGCCTGCACCCGATGCCGTAGCCGCGACGGCAGCACCTGCTCCAGTTTCGCCAGCGCCCGCACCGAGGTCTCCTCGATCCCGGTCACCGCGCCATTGGCCGCCGTCGCCAGCCCGACGGCCACCGCGACCGCCTCCTCGTCGTCCAGCAGCAGCGGCGGCAGCGAACTCCCGGCCCCCAGCCGATACCCGCCCGCGGCCCCCGGCGTCGCCACCACCGGGTACCCGAGCGTCCGCAACCGCTCGACATCGGTGCGGATCGTCCGCGTCGACACCCCCAGTCGCTCGGCCAGGGCGGGCCCGGTCCAATCCCGATGCAGTTGCAGCAGGCCGAGCAGCCGCAGCAGCCGAGCCGATGTTTCCAGCATCCAGCGATCGTCGCACCGATCGCGGAAGATTTCCTTCCGCAATCATGAACCCGCCGGTCGGGGCATGATGGGTACCGACAGGCTCCGATCCACCGCGAGGAGGTCTGGACATGGTCAACGACGTCGAAAAACGATTCTCCGACGAGGGCACCTTCCGCCGCGCCGCGACCTACACGCTCTCGGTCATCGGCCTCGCCGTCGTCGTGGCGGCCCTGACCTTCTGGTGGGCGGCCGCCCGCGCCCGCTGTTCCGGCGAAGACGTCGTCCTCTGCGACACCTCCGCCCGCGTCGCCGTCGTCTTCGGCCCCGGCGCGGTCCTGCTCCTCGGCGGCATCGGCGCCTTCGTCATCACCTACCTCGCCTGGCGGCGCGGCAAGAACTGGGTCATCTGGCAGGGCGCGGGCTGGTTCCTGTTCGTCCTCATGACCGTCTACTTCGCCATCGGCGGCAGCACCGCGGGCACCTAGTGCCGCTGGAACTCCGCGCGCCAGCGGAAGGCATTCGGCTTGTCCGGCCGCGGAAGTTCTTCGACCAGAGCCGGTTTCAGCCCATTGGTGGCGAAGGCGTCGATCTCCGACCGGGTCAGCGGCCACGGTGGCCCGTCCACGTCCTCACCTTCCGCTCGAATACCGGAGATGACCAGCAACGTGCCGCCCGGCGCCACCAGGCTCGACACCTGGACAATCGCCTGATCGCGGACCGACAGCGGCATCGACTGCACGGTGATCGCCTCCACCACCAGGTCGAACGCACCGACCCAGGGCTCGGGCGGAGAGCGCAGATCGGCCACCACATAATCAACCGTGGATTCCGGAAAACGTGCCCGGGCAGTCGCGAGGGCAGTCTCGGAGATATCGAACGCGGTCGTCCGAAACCCCTGCGCGGCAATATATTCGGCATCGCGACCCAGGCCGCAGCCGATGACGAGTGCGCGCTGATCAGCATGTGCAGGTGGACGCCGCGATACCCATTCCACCAGCAGCGGATTCGGTGCCGCCGCGTCCCACGGCACGATGGCCGACCCCGCCGCAGCCTCCGCATACAACTGCTCGAACCATCCAGTGGGATCTCCGCGTCGCAGTGCTTCGCTGGCCAGCCGGGTCGCGTCCGCATCGTCAGGGTTGCTCACCTGGGCGAGTCTCGCACAAATTCCCCGCCACCGATTTCTCGAATGCGGAAGGAAGTCTTCCGCATTGCGGCGAAGAGTGGTCCTCATGACGAACACAGCGCAAATTCGCCCCTTCCAGATCGACATCCCGCAGGCCGAGCTCGATGAGTTGCGGCAGCGGCTGGCTGCGACGCGGTGGCCGGTGTTGCCGGCCGGGACCGAAAACGATTGGAGCCGGGGGATTCCCGGCGGGTATCTGCGGGAGTTGGCCGAGTATTGGGGTGGGGCGTTCGATTGGCGGAAGCAGGAGGCGGCGTTGAATGCCTTCCCGCAGTTCATGACCGAGATCGACGGGCAGCCGATTCACTTCTTCCATGTGCGGTCGGCGGAGCCGACGGCGGTGCCGTTGCTGCTGGTGCACGGGTACCCGAGCACGGTGGTGGAATTCCTCGATGTCATTGGGCCCCTTACCGATCCGCAGTCGTACGGTGGGGACGCGGCGGATGCGTTCCATGTGGTGATTCCGTCGCTGCCGGGGTTCGGGTTCTCCACGCCGCTGGCCGATACGGGGTGGGAGATGAAGCGGACCACCGAAGCGTTCGCCGAACTCATGACCCGGCTCGGGTACGAGCGGTTCGCCACTCAGGGCAGTGATGTGGGGGCGGGGATTACCGGGCGGTTGGCGGCGACGCTGCCGCAGCGGGTGATCGCAAGTCATGTGGTGACCGATTCGGGAATGCTCGGGCTGATGGGGGAGCAGATCCCGATCCCGGAACATCTGAACGAGGACGAGCTCGCGCTGATCGCCGTCGAGCAGGCGAAGTGGGCGCAGGAGAAGGGATACCTTGTGCTGCAACAGCATCGGCCGCAGTCACTGGGGCCCGCCCTCACCGATTCGCCGGTGGCGCAGCTCGCGTGGATCGCGGAGAAGTTCCAGAACTGGACCGACCCTGCCCGCTCACCGGAGGAGTCGGTGGACCGTGACCGCCTCCTGACAACGATCAGCATCTACTGGTTCACCCGCAGCGGTGCGACAGCGGCCCAATACCTGTGGGAGGTAGCGCATTCGGGCCTGGACTGGGTCGCACCATCGGATGTCCCCACCGGGTGGGCGGTCTTCAACGCCAGCCCGGTGATGCGCTCGGCCATGAACCCCGGCGGCTACCTCGAGCACTTCACCGAGCACACCGAGGGCGGCCATTTCGCGGTCATGGAACAGCCCGGCCTCTTCGTCGACGACGTGCGCGCCTTCTTCCGCAAGCACCGCGGCTGAGTGCTCGAACCTGGGTCCGCCGAGCGCGGGGCGCTAGGCGGATTCGGCGAGACCGGCGGAGCGGCAGGTGTCGGCCAGGTCTTGCAGGGGCAGGTCGAGTGCCTGGCTCAAGGCCACCACGGTTCCGAAGGCGGGGGAGGGCAGGCGGCCGGTTTCGATCTTGCGAAGGGTTTCCGGTGAAATGCCCGCGGCGCGGGCGACTTCGGTGAGGTCGCGCTCGCCGCGGGCCGCGCGCAGCAGCCCGCCGAGTCGGCGACCCGCCTCGATTTGGGCGGCAGAGAGCGGAAGACGAACCATGACCTCACGGTAGCACGGTGATTGGTATTTTAATACCGAGCCCGCTACGTTGGTATTAAAATACCAATGAGAGGTGAATGCGGTGGTGGAGTTGAAGTCGTCCGCGGAGATCGAGCGGATGCGGGTGACCGGGCAGTTCGTCGGGGAGGTGCTCGCCGACCTGCGTACCCGGGCGAAGGTGGGGGTGAATCTGCTGGAACTGGAAGCGCATGTGCGCGAACGGATCCGGCGGCGCGGCGCGGAATCCTGCTATTGGGACTACTCGCCCTCGTTCGGGCGCGGCCCGTTCCGCAACACCGTCTGCCTGTCGGTCAACGACGCTGTCCTGCATGGCCTTCCGCACGACTACCTGCTCCGCGACGGGGACGTGCTGACCATGGATCTGGCGGTCGTCATCGACGGCTGGGCCGCGGACGCGGCCACCACCGTGATCGTCGGCAACGCCGCCGCGGAGGATGAGCGGCTCGTCCGTGCTACCGAGGAAGCGCTTGCTGCCGCTATCGCGGTTGCCTTGCCCGGCAACAAAATCGGCGATATTTCCGCCGCCATCGGCGCGGTCGCGAAATCCTACGGCTACCCGGTGAACCTGGAATACGGCGGCCACGGCATCGGCCGCACCATGCACGAGGACCTGCATATCCCCAACACCGGCCGCCCGGGCCGCGGCTACCCCCTGCGCCCCGGCCTGACCATCGCCATCGAACCGTGGTTCGCCCGCACCACCGACCGCATCTACACCGACGCCGACGGCTGGACGATCCGCTCCGCCGACGGTTCACGCACCGCCCACTCCGAGCACACCGTCGCCATCACCGAAGACGGCCCACAGGTGCTGACGCTGGCGGCGTGAGTCCGGACGTTACGCGGTTTCGGCGATCACCAGGGCGCTGACATAGCCCTGGTACTTGTCGTCGAAATTCTTGTCCGCGTAATGGCATTCGACCTGGAACCGCACCGTATTGCCGCTGATCGCGACAATATCGGTGTCGGCTTCCACGACGTTGATGTGGTGATCTTCGCTGTCGTAGTCGAGTTTGAAACCGTTGAGCGCCACGCCTGCCCGCAACACGGTTGCGTTGAACGTGACGCTGCCCTGAATGGTGCGACGGCCGGTCCCGGAAGGGACGGTGACCGAACTGGTCGCGAACTGGACTGCCATGGGAGCCTCCTTGAATAGGTGTTGTTCTGGCTCCCTAAACGTCCCAGCTGTGTCAGTGGCGCAACAGTGACCCTGGGGTGGGGTCAGGTCACCCCAGGTGGCGGATTTTCGCCCCGAGGTGGAATCACTCGGACGACCACTGCTCCAGGTCGGTACCCGCCTGGAGTTCCGCGGCGACGATCGCTCGGTCCTCGGCCGACAGGTCCAGTTCCCGGACCTGCGCCCGATACTTCGCGGCGATTGCCGAATCGCCCTCGGCGACAGCCAATTCCGCCAGCATGGCCAGCGCGCGCCCCCGTTCCACGGGCTCGGATTCCGGGCCGAACCGCCGCAGGCCGACTTCGATCACGCGCGCGGCTGCCTTGTCGTCGTTCTTGAAGTCTCGCAGGATGCGGGCGTTATCGAGCACCTTGGCCAGGTTCTCGAGTTCGGACGACCCGCCGTATTCCAGTTCCGACGGCTCATCGCGCTGGATGAACAGCAGATAGTTGCCGTGCGGGTCGACCAGGGTGAACCGGCTCTGGCCCGGCCGGAACCGGGTGATCCGCGGGCAGCCCTTCGCGGGGATCTTCCCGTAGTGGGCGCGTAGCCGTTCGGTGAGATCGCGGTGCTGGTCGGCTACGTTGTCGACCGCGACCAGGCAGCCCAGCGACTCGAACGGGCTCGGCAGGCCGGCCGGCGGCGCGGTGAACTGCAAGTGGCCGCCATTGCGCTCGACGGCAATCGCGACGTACGGCCGGGTCTGGGCGTAGACGACTGCGTAACCGATGGCTTTGTAGAAGTCGAGGGTTTCGTCGGCCTGCGCGCTCCACAGCACCGGGACTGGAGTGTCGACCATGATTTCTCCTCTGAACAGGGCTAATCAATTTTGACTACTTCAAACTAGGCCGCGCTCCGCCTGGAAGTCAAGTTTGAGTACCATGGCTCCCATGGCAGCTGTCCGTCTCCTGGTGCTGGGCGTCATCCGACGTCAGCAACCCACTCACGGCTACGCCGTGCGCCGCGAACTGCTGTCCTGGCGCGCCGAAACCTGGACCAACGCGAAGCCGGGCTCGATCTATCACGCCCTCAAACAGCTCACCGCCGAAGGCAAGCTCGAGACGCTCGGCACCGAAAGCAGCGCCGAAGGGCCCGGCCGAACCCTGTACGAATTGACCCCCGACGGCGAGGCCGAATTCCGCAAGCTCATGGACATCGCCCTGGTGAGTGTCGACATGGAGGAACTCGGCGCCGCCATCGCGTTCATGGACGCGCTGCCCCGCGCGCACATCCTCGAGAAGCTGCGCGAACAGCAGCGTCACAGTGCTGAGATCCGCGACGGACTACTCGCGATGAAACCGGAATTCCCCGACCGTCAGGAACCACCGCACCTCCCGGACATGCTCGAACTCTGGAGCGGCGTCTTCGCGAACCTGACCGGCTGGACCGGCGGTCTGATCGAACGCCTGGAGGCCGGGGAGTATCGAACAACCGACTGAGGCAACAAGATCCAGCGCCCAGTAGGCTGACCCGCATGACCAACACCCTCGGGGCCGTCGGCAAGGCCGACTACGTATTGCTGACCACCTTCCGCAAGGACGGCACCCCGGTCGGCACCGCGGTCTGGGCCGTGGAGTCCGAGGGCAAGCTCTACATCTGGACGGTCACCGACAGCTGGAAGGTGAAGCGACTGCGCCGCAATCCCGCCGTCACCCTGCAGCCGTGCAACCCCAGTGGCAAACCGCACGGCGAAGTCGTCGAAGGCACCGGGCGGGTGCTGGACGCGGCGGGCACCGAACGGGTGCGCAAGTTGTTGAAAAAGAAGTACTTCATTCTTGGCCCGCTCGTCATTCTGGGGAGCAACCTGCGCCGCGGAAAAGCGGCCACGATCGGCCTCGAGATCACCCCCGCCCCTTGATCACTCGCCGATCGGCGCGGGCCCGGCATGTCGGGCCGGTCGAATCGGCACGACTCGCGGCGCGCCCGCACGCGCTCGGCTATCCTCCCTCTGGCACGGGGGTGGTCCACAGCCGAACACCTTGTTTCGACTCTGCCCCAGTAGAGGGAGGGACTGTATGACTGCACCGACCAGACGGCCGAACGCCTCTCGCCCGTACCCGATCGCCCAACCCGAAGAGCCCGAGCACGGACCCGACCACAACGGCTGGGTTCCCGTCATCATCGCCGGAGTGATCGCCGCCGTCGCGATCGCCGTCGCCGGTGTCATCGCCGGACTCGTCGTGGTCAATATCCGCGAAAACGACACGCCCGCACCGAAACCCACGCCCACCGCCGCCATCCAGGCGCCGGCCGCGGTCGCCCCGATCGGCGCGCTGCCGACCACCCCGGTGGCCAAGGCCGCCGCTGCCGTGCCGGACAATCTCGACCCGGTCGCCGTGCAGCAAGGCATCGCCGAGGTGCTGGGTGATTCCTACGGCATCGCCGCGGTCAAAGACGTCAAATGCCCCGCGGAACTGCCCGTGGTCGTGGGTAGCAGCTACGAATGCAGCGTCAAGATCGACGGCTTGAAGAAGACCGTCGCGGTCACTGTCACCGACCACGACGGCACCTACGAGGTGTCACGCCCGCACTGAAACTCCTAGGTCGCCTGGCTGACCGAGGACATGTGGAAGTCGGGAATCCGCAACGGCGGCATCGCCGTTCGGGTGAACCAATCCTTCCACTCGCGAGGCAGCGTGACCTGGGTGCGGCCCGCCTCGCTGACCCGGCGCAGTAGGTCCAGCGGGCTCTCGTTGAACCGGAAGTTGTTCACCGCGGCGGTGACCTCGCCGTTCTCGATCAGATAGACGCCGTCCCGGGTGAGGCCGGTCAGCAGCAGCGTGGCCGGGTCGACCTCGCGGATGTACCACAGGCAGGTCAGCAGCAGACCGCGTTCGGTGCGGGCGATCATGTCCTCCAGGGAGGTGTCCGCCCCGCCGGACATGAGCAGGTTCTCGCCGGGAATCGTGACGGCAGCGCCGAATTCGGCGGCGGTCGCGCGCGGATACACCAGCGATTGGATGACGCCCTCACGCAGCCAGTCGACGCGCTGTGCGGTCAAGCCGTTGTCGAAGACCGACACCGACTCCGAGGACGCGGAAGTGGCGACGAACGGGATGTACTCCAGTCCGGCGGCCGCGGGATCGGAGTAGAGGGTGAGCGGAATATCGGTGAGCCGCTCACCGATTCGAGTGCCGCCCGGCCGGGAGAAGGCGGTGTGGCCCTCGTGCGCGCCGCGGCCCTCCATCGACCAGTTCATGTAGATCATCAGGTCGGCGACCGCCGACGGCGGCAGCAGGGTTTCGTAGCGACCGGCGGGCAGATCGACGCGGCGCTTGGACCAATCCAAACGGCGGGACAGTTCGGTCAGCAGGCCGGGGACATCCACATCGGAGAAATCCTGGGTGCCGGCGCCGACCCAGGCGCTCGCCAGATCCGCACCCTCGCCGCGTTTTCCGTTGATCTCGATCGATCCGGTCGGCTGGATCCAGCGCCGGCGGATCCCTGCCGAGGTGCCCAGCCAGGTGGACTGCGCCTGATGGTGGGCGAAACCGTAGAGCTTGTCGGTGCCGTCGAAACCGGTCGCGAGATCGCGGGCCACGTCTTGGAAAACGGTGATGTCGGTCGTGAGCGGCGAACCGTCCCACGGCAGGTCCCAGTCCAGACTGTCCGGATCGAGCGAATCCGGATCCAGCAGCGGCATGGCGTCTTTCGCGGGCTCCGCCGTGCGGGCCGCCGCTTCGCTGGCGCGCACCACGGCCTCGACCTCGTCGGCGTTCACGCTGGTGGAGCTGATGCTGCCGACGCGGGCGCTGTTCGGCCCGTCGCGGAAGATCGACACCACCGCCCAGGCGCGTGACACCGAGGATCCGTTGGTGGTCATGGAATTCCCGGCCCACCGCAGCGACGCTTCGTGCGCGTCGGTGACGATGACGATGGCCTCGTCGGCCTGCGACAGGCGTAGTGCCTGCTCGACTACTTCGGGAGCGGCCAAAACCGTTGTGGCAGTCACTGCTGCACCTCGCTGACGCTCGGTTCCGCACTGACTGGCAGTGCTGTGTTTTCGGTTCCCTCGCTGCGCTCGCTCACGATCCCGCCTCGTTTCGGGTGTTGAGAATATTGACGCCGCGCACCAGGACCGACGGGCAGCCGTGGCTCACCGCCGCCACCTGACCGGGCTGGGCCTTGCCGCAATTGAACGCGCCGCCCAGCTGCCAGGTGGAGGGTCCACCGAGCGCTTCCATGGAACCCCAGAAGTCGGTGGTGGTGGCCTGGTAGGCGACATCGCGCAGCTGACCGTCCAGCTTGCCGTCGCGGATCCGGAAGAACCGCTGCCCGGTGAACTGGAAGTTGTAGCGCTGCATATCGATCGACCAGGACTTGTCGCCGACGATGTAGATGCCGTCCTCGACCCGCGAGATCAGTTCCGCGGTGCTGGTGTCACGTTCCGGATCCGGTTGCAGCGACACATTGGCCATGCGCTGGATCGGCACGTGGTGCGCCGAGTCGGCGTAGGAGCAGCCGTTGGAGCGGTCCAGGCCCAGGCGCGGGGCGAACACCCGGTCCAGCTGGTAGCCGACGAGGATGCCGTCGCGCACCAGATCCCAGCGCTGCCCGGCCACGCCCTCGTCGTCGTAGCCGACGGTGGCCAGGCCGTGGGTCTGGGTGCGGTCGCCGGTGACATGCATGATCGGGGTGCCGTATTTCAGCGTCCCGAGCTTGTCGGGGGTGGCGAACGAGGTTCCGGCGTAGGCGGATTCGTAGCCGATGGCGCGGTCGTATTCCGTGGCGTGGCCGATGGATTCGTGGATGGTCAGCCACAGGTTGGTCGGATCGATGACGAGATCGGTGGGACCCGCGGTGACGCTGGGCGCCTTCACCTTCTCCGCCAGCCAGGCCGGGATCTGCGCGAGTTCGCCGTCCCAGTCCCAGATTCCGTCGGCGCCGGTGACGTACTCCCAGCCGCGCCCGGCCGGGGCGGCCAGGGTGCGCATGGATTCGAAGACGCCCGATGCGGAATCGACGGTGATCGCCTCCAGCACCGGATGCAAACGCACCCGCTGCTGGGTGATCGAGGATCCGGCGGTGTCGGCGTAGAAGGTCTGTTCCTTGACCTGCAGCACCGAGGCGGTCACGTGATCGACGCCGTCGGCGGCGGACAGGCGGGACGAATAGTCCTGCAGCACATCGACTTTGTCGGCGGTCGGGATCGCGAACGGGTCCAGCGCGTAGGGCGAGGCCCACTGCGCGTTGTCGTAGCGGGGCTCGTCGGCGAGCTCGACCTTTTCCCGGTTGAGCGCGCGCAAGGTCTTCGCGACGGTGATCGCCCGCTGCGCGACCTCGGCGGCGGTGTCCGAGGTGAGGGCGGCGGCCGAGGCGAAACCCCAAGTTCCGTCGACGATCACCCGGACCGCGAGCCCGACATCGGTGGCGTTGCTGATCGCCTCTACGCGGCCGTCCCGTATTCGGATGGATTGCGTCACGAGACGGTGCACCCGCAGATCGGCATGCTGGGCGCCGAGCACCCGCGCGGTGGACAGCGCGGCGTCGGCGAGCGTCGACAGCGGTAGCGCAAGAAATTCGGCGTCTACTCCGGAAGGCACTCCAGCTACGCTACACCCCGGACGAATTGTCCTGAGCGACTACAGGACCGGCCCTTCAAGATCGGGCGGCGCGCGGGAAACCCGTGGTTACACCGCCTGCCGCGCCATATGCCGTACTGTGCCCGCGTGCCACCATCCGCCCTCCGCGACCGTAAACGGGAACGTACCCGCCGCGCTCTCCTCGAAGCTGCTATCGAGCTTTTCGAGGAGAGAGGTTACGAGGAGACGACGGTGGCCGACGTCGCTGCCGCCGCCGAGGTCGGCACCCGGACCTTCTTCAACTACTTCGCCAGCAAGGAAGAGCTACTCTTCCCCGAACCCGACGAGCGGGTCCGGGCCGCGGTCGCCGCCATCGGCTCCCGCCATCCCGGGGAACGGCCCGTCGAGGTGCTGCTGCGCGCGTTGCGTGCGGCGGGCGACAACCCCGGTGAGCACCTCGTCGACGATCTCAACGCCCGCATCGCCGCTGTCCGCGCTCAGGTTTCGCGGACCGTGCCCGCGGTGAGCGGGCGCGCCGCGCACGCACAGCTGGTGGCGCAGCGTGAGATCGGCCGGCAGCTGCACGCCGCGTTCCCCGAGGAGCTCGACGAGGTCGGCGCCGCCGCCCTGGTCGGTGCGGTCGTGGGTGCGGTCTCGGGCGCGCTGACAGTGCTGTTCCAGCAACCGAATTCGGGCCCCGAAGACGGCGAACGTCTGCACCGGCGGATCCACGAGACCACCTCGCAGGTGTTACAGCCGTGGCTCGCCTCGACCAAGGCGCCGGAACCGGTCGGCTGAAACAACCAGCGGCTCAGCTGAACTGCTGCCAGCCCAGCCGCGCCACCATCGCGACGACGACCACCAGCAGGACGACGCGCACGAATTTCGCGCCGTTGCGCAGAGCCATGTGCGAGCCGAGCACCGCGCCCGCGATATTGGCGACCGCCATGGCCGCGCCCAGGGCGACCAGGATGTGGCCGGTGAACCCGAAATAGATCAGCGCACCCACATTGGACCCGCAGTTGATCACCTTCGCCATCGCGGCGGCGCGCACGAACTCGGTGCCGAGCAGGGTGGCGAAGGTGATGATCAGGAAGGTGCCGGTGCCGGGCCCGATCAGGCCGTCGTAGAGGCCGATCAGCCCGGCCGCGAGCGCGACAACCAATATTGCCTTGCGGCGAGTCGGGGGATGGGTGGCCAGGGTGACCCCGATCGAAGGCCGAAAGGTGACGAACAGCGCCACGCCGACGAGCACCACCAGCACAATCGGGATGAACAGCTCGCGGTCGATCAGCGACACGGCCGCCGCGCCGACCGCCGCGGTGATCGCGGCCAATACAGCGGCGGGCACCATCATCTTCCATTGGATCGGCACCTTGCGCGCGAAGGTCGCCACCGAGGCGGCGGTACCCGCGACGGCCGCCATCTTGTTGGTGCCGAGCGCGGTCTGCGGCGCGATACCGGGCGCAACCAACAGCAACGTCGGCAAGATGATCAATCCGCCGCCACCGACCACCGCATCCACCCAGCCCGCGGCGGCCGCCGCCGCGATCAACACGGACCAATCTCCCAAATCCACGCCGTAAGAAAACCAGACATCCCATGTTTGCGTCCCCGCGGGTATCCACAGCGCCCGTTCCCCGTCATCCCGGCGAACGCCGGGACCCATCTGCTCCAACCCCTGGACACCCCCACCTCCCCGAACAACAAAAACACGGACGGGGACAGTGCACCGACCTGCCCCGACCACCCGCATAGTCTGAATCCCATGCGCCAGTTCAGCTTGTGGCTTCGCGGAAAGCCCGTCGTCGCCGACTCCATGCTGGCGTTCGGGCTGCTGGTCATCGACATCCTCGCCGGCGTAGACGACAGCAAACATCCGGTCGTCTACCTGGTACTGAGCGGCCTGCTGCCGTTGCCCGTGGCATTGCGCCGCATCTACCCCCGGGCGATGGCGGCCACCCTGCTGGGATTGTCCATCGGCACTACCGTGCTCAGCTACCTGCTCGACGACATGACAATCCATCCGGCGCTGATCGCGCTCGGCATCATGCTCTACACGCTGGTCGCCTACGTCGGCCGCCGCGAAGGTCTGCTGCTGCTGGCCGGTCTCGTCCTCGACACCGCGATGTCGATCGTGCTGCTGCGGCAGCCGGTGCTGACCACGAGCTGGGCAATCGTCATGTATTACGCGCTGTGCTGGACCCTCGCCGAGTTCAACGGCGCTCGCCACAAGTACGACACCGAGGTGGCGGCGCGGCTCGCGGTCGCCGACTACGACCGGGAACGCCGCACCCACGAGGCGGTGTCCCGGGAACGCACCCGCATCGCCCGCGAACTGCACGACATCGTCGCGCACGCGGTCAGCGTCATCATCGTGCAAGCCGACGGCGCGAAGTACGCGCTGCGCCGCGACCCGGACACCGCCGAACAGGCACTGACGACCATCTCGGCGACCGGACGCGAGGCACTGCGGGAACTGCGGCGCACCGTCGCGCTACTGCGCACCGAGCATGCCCCGGACCAGTTGCCGCAACACGGCACCGCGGGTATCGCGGCGATGGTGGACATGATGCGCGGCACCGGTTTGGCCGTGGACCTGGAACTGACCGGCGAACTCGACGGCGTCTCGGCGGAGGTCAGTCTCGGTGTGCACCGGATCATTCAGGAGTCGCTGACCAACACCTTGCGGCATGCGGGAGCCACCCCCAAGGCCTGGGTGCGAGTGCAGCGGCGCGAGTCCGACGTGCTGGTCGACGTCACCGACTCCGGGGGCCTGCCGGTGCACGGGCCGCCGGCGCATCCGATCGAAGGCAGCGGGCTCGGGCTGCTCGGCATGCGCGAACGCATCGCGGTCCTCGGCGGCACATTGGAGACCGGCCGGCTCGCCGACGGCAAGTGGCGAGTGCACGCCACGATCCCGCTCACCCCCGGCCACCCCGAATAGCTCTGCTGTGCCGATAGATTGAGACCGTGCCGATCACCGTTCTCGTCGTCGACGACCAGGAATTGATGCGCATGGGCCTGAAAATGGTCCTCGGCGCGCACCCCGACCTCGAAGTGGTGGGGGAGGCGGAGAACGGCGCCGCCGCAGTGTCGCGCGCCCGGGAACTGCGGCCCGACGTGGTGCTCATGGACGTGCGGATGCCGGTCGTCGACGGTGTCACCGCGACCGGGCAGATCGTCGAAGCGGGCCACAGCAAGGTGCTCGTCATGACCACCTTCGACCTCGACGAACACGCACTGGGTGCGTTGCGCGCCGGCGCCAGCGGCTTCCTGTTGAAGGACACCCCGCCCGAAGATCTGATCTCCGCGATCCGCAGCGTCGCCGCCGGTGACGCGGTGGTCTCCCCGAAGGTGACCAAGCGCCTGCTGGACCGTCTCATCGCCGAAGAACCCGGCGGCATGCGCGACCCGGTCGTCCTCGATGTGCTCACCGCTCGCGAACGCGAAGTGCTCGAACAGATCGCCGCGGGTCGCTCCAACGCCGAGATCGCCGAGCAGTTGTTCCTGTCCGAAGCGACCGTGAAAACCCACGTCGGCCGGGTGCTCACCAAACTCGGCCTCCGCGACCGCGTGCAAGCCGTGGTGCTGGCCTACGAAACGGGCCTGGTCCGCCCCGGCGGCTGAGCGTGCTCGAAATCTCAGGGCCTTCCCAGGCCCACCGGGAGAATTCTCCTCGATCAGGACGTTGATACCAGTAGATCGTCCGAAAGGATCGCCATGCCCGCCCTGATCTTCTTCCTCTACGCCGTCATCGAGCTCGCCGCCCTCGTCGCCGTCGGCCACTTCTTCGGCGTCGTCCCCGCGATCCTGTCGCTCATCGTGGTCTCCACCATCGGCATCCTCCTGATCGGCTCCCAGGGCCGCCGCGTCTTCGCACAATTCCGCCGCGCTCGCGCCGGCGAAATCACCCCAGGCACCGCCGTCGCCGACGCCACCCTGGTCGCTACCGGCGGCTTCCTCATGTTCATCCCCGGCCTGGTAACCGGCCTCATCGGCCTCCTCTTCCTGCTACCCCCCACCCGCTTCCTCGTCCGCCCCTTGGTCCGCTCCGTCGCCGACCGCCGCGTCAGCAAACTGCGCGCCCAAATGCCCTACCGCGGCATCGTCATCGACGGCGAAGAGGTAGTAGACCGCGGCGAAGTCATCGACGGCGTCGTCGTCCAGCAGTGGTACGACGACGGCAAGGGCAACGCCCACCGCATCATCGGCCCGGCGGTCTGAGACGCGCGCACGACCTGCTGCGATAGCTTCAGGCTCGAGCCGTTCGCAAGGGTTGGAGGGATCGTCCATGAGTCTCCCCGCCATGCACCCGCGCCCGGGCAACTTGCGCGCCGTCGCGGAACAGGTCGAGTCTGCGACGGGCCTGCGGGTGCAGATTCTGGGCGGGAACCTCGTAATGTCACCGCCCCGGCGTGGCGTGCACGCGGGCACCATCAGGCGCATTCGGCAGCAGATCGAGCCGCGAATCCCGCAGGGGCTGGCCGCGTTCGAGAACACGTCGATCCCGATCCCCGATGATCACGACGACTACTGCACCCCCGACCTGATCGTCCTGCCCGAATCCTGGGAGGACGACGACGAATGGCTTGCTGACGCGGCGGATGTCGAACTCGCCGTCGAGGTGATTTCCATGTCGGAGAAAGCACGACTGATCACGGACAAGAACGGGTGGTACGCCGTCGCGGGCGTCAAGATGCTGCTGGTCATCGACCCTCGGCTCGGTACCTGGGCGCTGCACACAGATCCCGAAGACGGTGTGTACCGAGGCAATCTCTGCGGCACCTTCGGCGATACGATCACGCTGCCCGAGCCATTCGGATTCGATCTCGACAGCGGAAGTCTGGCGCGGTACGGAGACAGCTGACGCCGCGGCGAACGCCATGCCAGTTGCCCACGAGAAGAGCTGGCATACTGGGATGTTGATCGCCGACGGCCTATGAAAGAGGTGGGCTCTCCATGGTTGTGCATTACGAATTCTTGGATCAGGCATACGGCCTTCCGGCGCCGGAAGGGTATCGGATCGATGTCAAGGGGGACCAGATCGTGATGTCGCCGCAGCGCCCTGCCCACTGGCATGTGATCCGGGAGCTGGAATTTCAAGTGCGCACGCAAGATTCGTCGGTTCAGCGCGAGTCCGATGTGCGGATGCGCATTCCGGGTTGGGAGTACCCGCCGGCTCCGGATTTCGCCGTATACCCGGCCGGCGCGGCTCTGGATGCCGCTAACACGCTGTTCGTCGCCGAGGTGGTGTCGGATTCCAGCCGCGAGGCGGATTACGCCACCAAGAGGCGGATCTACGCGAGCGCGGGCGTTCCCGAATACCTGGTGGTGGATCCGGAGAGTGGTATGTGGACGCTTTTCACAGACCCCGTGGACGACAGCTATACGAAGATCCAGGACGGTTCCCGAGGCGACTCGGTGCAGATCGCCGGTTTCACGATCAATCTGTGACGGTGCCTGCCGTGCGGAGCCCGACCAGGTCGGCGAACACGCAGGCTCGTAGGGCTGCTGCAGCGGCAGTTGACACTGACGCGATATGGAGCCACTGACGTCCGGCCCTATGTGTGGTGCGGCATATCGGCGTGTGTGGTGTGCGGGTGTAGTGGGGCGATGCGGCAGACTGGTCACTCGTGGGTACCCAGTTGCTGATCGGTGGTCGGATTTACAGTTCCAGTGCGCCTGACGCGACCGCTATGGCGGTTACCGATGGGATGGTGGTTTGGCTGGGGGCGGACAAGCCGGGGCTGGCGTTGCATCCGGATGCGGAGATCATTCAGCTCGATGGGGCGTTTGTTGCGCCTGGGTTTGTGGATCCGCATGTGCATGTGACGGCGTTGGGGTTGAAGCTGACGGGGCTCGATCTGGCTGGAGCGGAATCGCTCGAGCAGTGCTTGGCGCTGGTTCACGATTTTGCCGCCGCGCATCCTGAGGGTGCGATTTTGGGCGACGGGTGGGATGAGACTCGATGGGCCGGTGGTAGGCCGCCGACGGTTGAGGAGATCGACGCGGCCGCTGGGGTGGGGCGGCTGGTGTATTTGGCTCGGGTGGACGGACATTCGGCGGTTGCCTCGTCGGCGCTGCTGGACTCGGTGGCGGAGGTGAGCTCGGCGGTGGGTTACACGCCGGGGGAGCCGGTGCGGGCTGACGCGCACCATTTGGTGCGCGGCGCGGCGCTGGCGGGATTGACTCGGGCGCAACGAGATTCGGCGCGGAAGGCCGCTCTGGATGCGGCGGCGGCGCAGGGGGTTGTGGCCGTGCACGAGTGCGGTGGTCCGGATATCGCGGGGCGCACCGATATTCAGGAGCTGCTGGAGTTCGAGCACGGTGTGGAGGTGCGGGCGTACTGGGGGCAGGCCGTGCGGAGCGCCGAGGAGGCGAAGGCGCTGGTGCAGGAGCTCGGGGTGCACGGGCTCGCCGGTGATCTGTTCGTCGACGGTTCACTCGGGTCGCATACCGCGTGGCTGCGTGCACCGTATGCCGACGACGACAGCATCGGACGCCCCTACCTCGATGCGGATGCGGTTGCCGCGCATGTGCAAGCCTGCACCGAGGCGGGGATCCAGGCCGGATTCCACGTCATCGGCGACGCCGCCATTGACGCGGTGGTCGCCGGATTCGGACGAGTCGTGGAAGCGCTCGGCGGTCCCGCGGTGGCCACTCGCGGGCATCGCGTCGAGCACGCCGAAATGCTCGACGCCGAGCAGATCGCGAAGCTGGGCGCGTGGGGCGTAATCGCCAGTGTGCAACCAGGTTTCGACGCAGCCTGGGGTGGGCCGGAGGGTATGTACGCCGCGCGTCTCGGTAAGGAACGCGCCGCGACGCTGAACCCGTTCGCCGCGATGGCTTCCGCGGGTATCTCCCTCGCCATCGGTTCCGACGCCCCGGTTACCGCGCTCGACCCGTGGGCCGCCATACGCGCTGCCGCCAACCATCGAACCTCGGGCAACGGCATCTCCCCACGCGCCGCCTTCGCCGCCGCCACCCGTGGCGCCTGGCGCGCCGGCGGAGTCCGGGACGGCCTCGCGGGCACCTTGGTACCAGGTGCCCCTGCGTCCTATGCCATCTGGGAAGCCGACGACCTCGTCGTCGCTGCCGCCGCCGACACCGTGCAGCGCTGGTCCACCGACCCCCGCTCGCGCGTCCCTGGCCTGCCCCCGCTGCACCCGGAAGCCCGCCTGCCGCGCTGCCTGCGCACAGTGCACCGCGGGGTCACCATCTATGAAGCCTGAACCCGTAGGTCATGCGCGCACCCGCCCCTTCGTCAGCTCGCGCGGGTGTTGTCATGAGAATGCCTGTCCCGTACCGGTTGTCGATGTGGAGTGTGCAGGGCGATGAGTGAGGGGCGCGGCGCGGTGGTGCTACGGGTGACGGAGACAGTCGGGCGGTATCCGGTGTTGAGCCGGTCGGTGGCGGCGTTGCTGGCTGGTCTGTTGTTGTTCGGGAGTTTCCCGCCGCGTCCGTTCTGGTTCCTGGCGCCGGTCGGGATTGCGCTGCTGACGCTGGTGGTGCGCGGCAATGGCAAGCTGCGCGGGGGATTCGGGTATGGGCTGCTCGCCGGGCTCGGGTTCTTTTTGCCGTTGCTGCCGTGGACCGGAATCTATGTCGGGCCGGTGCCGTGGCTGGCGCTGTCGGCCGTGTGCGCGGTGTATGTCGGATTGTTCGGGATGCTCACCCGGCTGCTCGGGAACCTGCGCGCCTGGCCGCTGTGGATCGCGTTGGCATGGGTCGCGACGGAATGGGTGCGGTCGAGCTTTCCGTTCGGCGGATTCCCTTGGGGGCGAATCGCTTTCGGACAGGCCGACGGATGGTTTCTGCCGCTGGCGATGATCGGTGGCGCGCCGCTGGTCGGATTCGCGGTGGCACTCACCGGAACCGGGGCTGCCGCAGTGATCGACCGGCTGTGGGCCACAGCCGACCGGGGTAGCTCACCGCGGCGCCTGGAGGTGGCGGGGGAAGCCGCCGCATCGAACCCGGCCGCGCCGCCGGAGCACTCGGACCGGTCGTCGGAGAACTCGGCTCCCTCGTCGGCAAGCGCCGCGGATAGGCCCGCCATACCGGAAAAATCCCAGCTCACCCTGGGTTCGAGGGCTGGAATTATCACTGCGGCAGCAACTCTGGCTATCATGCCTCTCACCGGAGTGATCCTTCGGACCGCGCTGCCCGCCCCGGAAGAGGGCGACCGGATGATCACGGTCGCCGCGATCCAGGGCAGCGTGCCGCGGCTCGGTCTGGATTTCAACGAGCAGCGGCGCGCGGTGCTGGACAACCACGTCCGGCGCACCGAGGAATTGGCCCGGGCAGTCGCGGCGGGGACAGCGAAACAGCCGGATGTCGTGATCTGGCCGGAGAATTCGTCCGATATCGATCCGCTGCGCAATGCCGACGCGCGCCAGCTGATCTCGCGGGCGTCCGAGGAGATCAAGGCGCCGATCCTGGTGGGCGCGGTGCTGGTCAACTTCGACCGCACCACCACCAATTCGGTGATGGTGTGGAACGGTGCGGCGGGCCCGCAGGACCGGCACGACAAGAAGATCGTCCAACCCTTCGGCGAGTATCTGCCGATGCGCTCGTTCTTCCGGCTCTTCTCCGACTATGCCGACCGCGCAGGCTATTTCGTGCCCGGCCACGGTGACGGCGCGGTCCACGCGAACGGCGTCGACATCGGTGTGGCCACCTGCTACGAGGTCGCCTTCGACCGGGCCTTCCAGGACTCCATGCGCGCCGGCGCGCAACTGCTCACGGTGCCCACCAACAACGCCACCTTCGGCGACAGCGAGATGACCTACCAGCAGCTGGCCATGTCCCGGGTGCGCGCGGTCGAGCACGGGCGAGCCCTGGTGGTCGCCGCCACTTCGGGCGTCAGCGCGATCATCACCGCGGACGGCGTGGTGCGTCAGCAGACCCTGCTGTTCGTCCCCGCGGCCCTCGTCGCCGAGCTTCCGTTGCGCAGCAGCACAACACTCGCTACCCGATTCGGCTCCCTGCCCGAATATTTGTCGGTTATTCTCACCGGTGCTGCCGTGGTGGCGGCGCTGCTGGCCCGGCGCAGGGCTCGTAGCGCGGACGCCACCGCACCCGACACCCTCGCCAAGCCGCTCGGCTGACGCGCGGCGATGCACCCCCGCTAACCGAACAACCGGTATCGTCCGGGGCCGGTGTGACTGAAAGACACCAGCTCCGGGCCGCTGCACGCTGTTCGCCAGGTTATAGCCACAGAGTCTGAAGCGCGGTTCTCCCGCTCACCTGATGGGGTGTTTCCAGTGCTCATTCCGGCAAAATCCGCCTGTTAGCCGTAAATTAGCTGTCGAAATCGACGCTCTGCCAACGCACTTCGATGTGAAACAAATCCACATCCGCGACCATCCGTTGGTCTTGATGCTCCGAATCATAGGTCGTGGATCACGTCCTACGGCTGGCGCGTGCGCGCGGGTCGTGGTGGTGCTCGGGGAGTTGCGTCAACTGCGCCCACCCGTCGCCCGACCACCACCCCGCCTGGGGTTGCACGGCGATGCGGTGATTGAACCGGCAGAACGGAGTGATTTGATGAGGTCATTGGCCACCGAACGCGTAGACCAATGCTCTTCTGGCGAATTCTCGGCACAACCTTTTCCGCTCACGCCCGCGCAGACGGCCCTGTGGTACGCGCAGCGGATTCATCCGGAGGTGCCGCTCACCATCGCCCAGTACGTCGAGATCCGTGGTGATCTGGACGTGGGCCGGCTGCTCTACGCGATCGAACGGTTCGGCTCCGAAACCGAGGTCGGCCATGTGCGCCTGATGGAGATCGACGGCATCCCGCATCAGATGATCGATATGGAACGCCGGCCCGGCTGGGCCCGCATCGACCTGCGTGGCGAAGCCGACCCGAGGGCCGCCGCGCTGCGCTGGATGGACGCACACTCCGCCTCGCCGATCGACCTGGAGCGGGATCCGTTGACCACCAACGCGATTCTGCGCGTCGGTGACGCCGACTACATCTGGTACGCCCGCGCCCATCACATCGTGATCGACGGCTACGGCGCCATGAACGCCCTCACCCGCACCGCGGAGATCTACTCCGCCCTGGAGAACCACACCGAGCCCGCCGTCTCCCGCGCCACCGCGCTGGCCGCCATCTACGCCGACGAACAGACCTACCGCGATTCCAGCCGCTTCCGCAACGACCGCGACTACTGGACCGAGCAGCTGGCGGGCGCCGGCTCCGCGATCACGCTGTCCAACGCCGCCGTCCCCGGCTCCGCCCCCGATGCCGGCCGCCGCACGGCCGCCGGGGAACTCGACGCCGCCACCGATACCGCGATGAACGCCGCCGTGGCGGCCTTCGGCACGCACAGCTCCACCCTGTTCGCCGCCGCGCTGGCCTGCTACGTGCGCTCGGTCACCGGCAATTCCGATGTGGTGCTGAGCCTTCCGGTGTCCGCGCGCACCACCGTCGCGCTGCGCCGCTCGGCGGGCGTGGTGTCGAACGTGGTGCCGATCCGCATCCGCTTCGGCGCCGAAACCACGGTCGCCGACGCGGTGCGCGCCGCCGAACTGCAGATCACCGGCGCGCTGCGGCATCAGCGCTACCGGCACGACGACATCCGCCGCGACTGCGGCTACTCCCGGGACGCGCGCGGGTTCTTCGGACCGATGGTCAACATCATGCTGTTCCACAACGAGCTGAAGTTCGGCAGCCTGCCCGGCTCGCTGCACGTGCTGTCCACCGGCCCGGTGGAGGACCTGTCGATCAATCTCTACAACGGCGACGGCGGGCGCATCCACGTCGACTTCGAAGCCAATCCGCGGCTCTACACCGACGCCGAGGTCGGCGCCCATCACGCCCGTTTCCTGGATTTCCTCGGCCGCTTCCTGGCCGCCGAACCCGCCACGCCCGCAACCACTCTCACCGCCATCACCGACGCCGAACGCGATCTGGTGCTCTACGACTGGAACGCCACGGAAGCGCCGGTCCAGCAGGGCACCCTGGCCGGGCTGTTCGCCATCCAGGCCGGCCTCTGCCCGGACAGCGTCGCGCTCGAATTCGGCGACGAGACACTGACCTACGGTGAATTCGACGACCGGGCCAACCGTCTGGCCCGGCTGCTCATTGCCCGCGGCGCGGGCCCGGACACCGTGGTCGGGCTGTGCCTGCGCCGCGGTATCGAACTCGTCGTCGGCATGTACGCGATCATCAAGGCGGGCGCGGCCTACCTGCCGCTGGACCCGGACCATCCGGCCGAGCGGATCGAAGAGATCGCCCGCCAGGCCCGGCCGGTCTGCGTGCTGACCGCGGCGCGCGACGCACTCACCCTGCCCGAAGGCGTGGCCACCCTGGCCCTCGACACCGTCGACCTGTCGGGCTTCGACGGTGCGCCGGTCACCGATGCCGACCGGCGGGCGCCGCTGCGCACCGACCATCTGGCCTACGTCATCTTCACCTCCGGATCCACCGGTAAGCCCAAGGGTGTCGGCGTATCGCACGCCGCGATCGTGAACCGGCTGCGCTGGATGCAGCACGCCTACCCGCTCGACGCCACCGACGCGGTGCTGCAGAAGACCCCCGCCACCTTCGACGTGTCGGTGTGGGAGTTCTTCTGGCCGTTGCAGATCGGCGCCCGGCTGGTCGTCGCCACGCCCGACGGGCACCGCGACCCGGTCTACCTGGCTCGGGTCATCGTCGAAAAAAACATCACCACAGCCCATTTCGTGCCGTCCATGCTGTCGGTATTCGTCACCGACACCGACGTCCGAGGCTGCACCACCCTGCGCCAGGTCTTCTGCAGCGGCGAGGCGCTGCCCGCCGCCACCGCGCACGAGTTCCGGGCCGCGCTGCCGCACGCCGAACTGCACAACCTGTACGGGCCCACCGAGGCCGCGGTCGACGTCACCTACTGGCCGTGCCCGGCCAACCCGGTGAACGTGCCGATCGGCAGCCCCGTGTGGAACACCCAGACCTACGTGCTGGACGCGGATCTGCAGCCGGTGCCGCCCGGCATCGTCGGCGAGCTGTACCTGGCGGGTGTGCAGCTGGCCCGCGGCTACCTCGGCCAGCCGCGCTTGACCGCCGACCGGTTCGTCGCCAACCCGTTCACCCCCGGCGCCCGCATGTATCGCACCGGTGACCTCGCCCGCTGGCAGGTCGACCCCGACCACGGCGCGCACCCGGCCGACGAATCCGCCGGTGTGCTGGATTACCTGGGCCGCACCGACTTCCAGGTGAAGATCCGCGGCCTGCGCATCGAACTGGGCGAGATCGAGTCCGCCCTGTTGGCCGATCCGGCCGTGGCGCGCGCCGTCTGCGTGGCCCGCACCGGGCGCGCGGGCGACGAGCTCATCGGCTATGTCGTCCCGACGCCCGGCCACACCATCGACACCACCGCGCTGCTCACCGCCCTGCGCCAAACCCTGCCGGGTTACATGGTGCCCGCCATGCTGGTGGCGCTCGATGAACTACCGCTCAATTCGAACGGGAAGATCGACCGCAAAGCCTTGCCCGCCGCCACCGCGGTGGCTCGCCCGCATCGCGTCAGCGCCGAACCGCGCACCGAGGTCGAACGCACCCTGGCCGCGATCTTCGCCGAGGTGCTCGACCTCGAACCGTCCGAGATCGGCACCGCCGACAACTTCTTCGACCTCGGCGGCAACTCCCTGGTCGCGGCGCGCGCGGTGGCCCGGATCAACGCCGCCCTCGGCGCCGGGCTCACCATCCGCGACCTGTTCGAGGCCGCGTCCATCGCCGCGCTCACCGTCCGCTTCGCCACCCACACACCCACCGAGACACCGAAACTCGTTGCCGGAGAACGCCCGGAACACATTCCGCTGTCGCTGGCCCAGCAGCGGCTGTGGATCCTGAACCGGTTCGCCGAGCACGCCGCCGCCTACAACATGTCGCTGGCGGTCCGCGTCGACGGCCCACTCGATGTGGCCGCGCTGCGGGCCGGTCTGATCGATGTCATCGAACGGCATGAGAGCCTGCGCAGCACCTTCCCGGAATCCGCGGAAGGCCCGTACCAGGTGGTGCATCCGGCCGCGGAGATCCCGCTGACGCTGGACCCGATCGAGGCCGCCGGCGCCGACGTCGCCGCGCTCGCCGGTGAATTCGCCGGGTACGGTTTCGATCTGCGCAGCCAGGCCCCGATCCGGGTGGCGCTGTGGTCCACCGGACCGGGCCAGCACGTGTTCCTGCTGGTGCTGCACCACATCTGCGGTGACGGCTGGTCGGTCGCGCCGTTGGCGCGGGACCTGATGTCGGCCGTGGCCGCCCGGGCCCAGGGCACCGCGCCCGCGTGGTCGCCGCTGCCCGTGCAGTACGCCGACTTCGCGCTGTGGCAGCGCGAGCTGCTCGGCGACGAATCCGACGAGACCAGTGCGCTGAGCCGCCAGCTCAGCTTCTGGCGCAACACCCTCGACGGGCTGCCCGATCAGCTGGATCTGCCGCTGGATCGCCCGCGCCCGCTGCGCCGCGGCACCGGCGGCGGCCGGGTGGAATTCACCATCTCCGCCGAAACCCGCCGGGCCGCAAGCGAACTCGCCGCCGCCCGGGGCGTCAGCATGTTCATGGTGCTGCACGCCGCGCTGGCGACGCTGCTGGCCCGGCTGTGCGGCAGCGGCGATATCGCGATCGGCACGCCCATCGCGGGCCGCTCCGATCCGGCGCTGGACGAGTTGGTCGGCATGTTCGTCAACACCTTGGTGCTGCGCACCGAGGTCGATCCCGCCGTGGGCTTCGGCGCGATGCTGGACCTGGTCCGGGAAACCGACCTGAACGCGTTCGCCAACGCCGACGTGCCGTTCGAGCGGCTCGTCGAGGTGGTCAATCCGGATCGTTCGGCCTCGCGGCATCCGCTGTTCCAGGTGATGCTGTCCTACGACCGCGCCCCCGAACTGCGCATCGAGCTGCCCGGCGTCGGCGGCGCCCCGGTGCGGGCCGAGATCCTGCCGCTGGACGCGGGGATCGCCAAGTTCGACCTGCAGCTGGAGGTGCACGACGGGCAGGCCGACGGCCCGCTCGCCGCCGAATTCGGTTACGCCACCGATGTTTTCGACGAGAGCACCGTGTCGGCGTTCGCTCGCCGGTTCGTCGCGGTGCTCGATGCCGTGGTCGCCGCGCCGGACGTCCCGGTCGGTGACATCGGGATCCTGGACCGTCGTGAAGCCGCGAACCTGGTGCCGATCGCGGGCTCGCCCGCCGAGCCCTCGGTCACCTTGCCCCGGATGCTCACCGAGATCGCCGAGCGCCTGCCAGACGCGGTCGCGGTGCGCTACGAGGGTCATGAGACCACCTATCGCGAGCTCGACGAACTCTCGAATCGCTTGGCGCGGGTGCTGATCGAGCACGGCGCCGGTCCGGAGGTCGTGGTCGCGATCGCGTTGCCGCGCAGCCTGGACTCGATCGCCGCGGTGTGGGCCGTCGCGAAAACCGGTGCGGCGTATGTGCCGATCGATCCGGGCTACCCGGCCGAGCGGATCGGGCACATGATCGCCGATTCGGGCGCCATGCTCGGGCTGACGATCCCCGAATGCCTGGCCGCCATGCCCGCGTGGCCGGCCGCGCAGGGCAAGCACCGCAAGCAGTCCGTGGACTGGCTGGTGCTCGGAACCGACGAGCTCGCCGCGGAATCCGCGCGGTACACCACCGATCCGATCACCGACGTGGAGCGGCATCATCCGCTGCGCGTCTCCCATCCCGCATATCTGATCTACACCTCCGGCTCCACCGGGAAGCCGAAGGCCGTGGTGGTCACCCACGCCGGTCTGGCCTCGCTGGCGCACGAGCAGATGCACCTGTTCGGTGTCACCGATGCGGCGCGGACCCTGCACTTCTCCTCGCCGAGCTTCGACGCCTCGGTGCTGGAGCTGCTGCTCGGTTTCGCGGCGGGCGCGACCATCGTGGTCGCCCCGGCCGGCCTGTACGGCGGCCGGGAGCTCGCGAGTCTGCTTCGGACGGAACGGATCACGCACGCGTTCATCACCCCGGCCGCCTTGGCGACGGTGCCCGACGAAGGCTTGGACCAGCTCGAGGCCGTCATCGTCGGCGGCGAGGCCTGCTCGGAGGAACTGGTCGCGGCCTGGTCGCGGCGGCACCGGATCCACAACATGTACGGGCCGTCCGAGGCCACCGTCGCCGCCACGGCTTCGGGGGCGATGCAGGCGGGACAGCCGGTGCCGCTGGGTCTTCCGGTGCGCGGTATGCGGTTGTTCGTGCTCGACGGCCGGCTGCACCCGGTGCCGCCGGGTACCGCGGGTGAGCTCTATCTGTCGGGGCCCGGCCTGGCGCGCGGCTACCTCGGCCGCCTGGGCTTGACGGCCCAGCGCTTCCCGGCCAACCCGCACGGCCGGCGCGGCGAACGCATGTACCGCACCGGCGATCTCGTCATCGCCGACCGCGCCGGGCTGCTGCGCTTCCTGGGCCGCGCCGACGATCAGATCAAGATCCGGGGCTTCCGGATCGAGCTCAGCGAGATCGATCATGTGCTGCGCGCGCATCCAGGCGTGCGCTTCGCGCTGACTGTCGTGCACACCGACGAGCACGGCCAGCCCCGCCTGGCCTCCTATGTCACCGCCGACGAGCCGGTCACCGGCGCGGAGGTCGCGGAGACCGCGCGGCAGCGGCTGCCCGGTTATATGGTGCCCGCCTCGGTCATCTTGCTCGACGAGGTGCCGGTCACCCAGTCCGGCAAGCTGGACCGAAAGGCCTTGCCGGAACCGGTGTTCGCCGCCGTGGGTTCGTCCCGGGCGCCGGGCAACGACACCGAGCAGCGCGTCGCGGAGGTGTTCGGGCAGATCCTCGGGCATCCCGTCAGCGGGGCCGAGGACAGCTTCTTCGACGTGGGCGGCAACTCGCTGCTGGCCACCCGCCTGGCCGCGGCACTGCACGCGGAATTCGGGGTGGACCTGCCGGTGCGGGCGATCTTCGAGACGCCCACCGTCGCGGGCGTGGCCGAGCAACTCGCGGAAGCGCCCCGGACGCAGCGGCTGGCGCTGGCTGTGCACACGCCGCGTCCGGGACGCATTCCATTGTCGCTGCCGCAGCAGCGACTGTGGTTCCTGAATCGATTCTCACCCGAATCCAGCGCCTACAACATCGCATTCGTCATACGGATCGACGGAGATTTGGATGTGGCGGCGCTGCGGGCCGCGCTCACCGATCTGGTGGAGCGGCACGAGGTGCTGCGCACCGTCTTCCCGGAGGACAGCCAGGGCGCGCACCAGCGCGTGCTGCCGACGGCCAAGGCGATGCCGGACGTCACGCCGATCGACACCAATCCGTCCGGCGCCGAGCAGTCGCTGCGGCAGATGGCGCGCCGCGGCTTCGACCTCACCACCGAGTTTCCGCTGCGAATCACCTTGCTGCGCAGCGATTCCGAGCGTTACCTGCTGGGCATCGCGCTGCATCACATCGCCGCCGACGGCTGGTCGCTGGGTCCGCTGACCCGCGACCTGGCCGCCGCCTACGTGGCCCGCCACGACGGCGAGGCGCCGGCCTGGCAGCCGCTTCCGGTGCAGTACGCGGACTTCGGGCTGTGGCAGCGCGCCGTGCTCGGCGCCGAAACCGACGAGGAGAGCCTCGCGGGCCGTCAACTCGCCTACTGGCGGAGCACGCTGGCCGGTATCCCCGAGGAACTGCCGCTGCCCTACGACCGTCCACGCCCCGCGACACCGAGCCACGAGGCCGGGACCGTCAAGTTCACGGTTCCGGACCCGGTGCAGCAGGCGCTGAACGAGCTGGCGCGCGAACAAGGCGTCAGCCTGTTCATGGTGTTGCGTTCGGCGCTGGCCGTGCTGCTGCGCTGCGTCACCGGCGGCCGCGACATCGTGATCGGCACCCCGGTCGCGGGCCGCACCGACGCCAAGCTCGACGAACTCGTCGGCATGTTCGTCAACACCCTGGTGCTGCGCTCCGACGTCGACCCGGACCGTCCGTTCGCCGCGCTGCTGCGCGCCGACCGCGACACCGAACTGGCCGCGATGGAGCACGCCGACATCCCGTTCGAGCGGATCGTGGAAGAGCTCGGCAAGGACGTGCGCTCCGTCGGCCGGCCGCCGCTGTTCCAGGTGGCGCTGACCGTCCAGGACGGCCCCGTGCCCACCCTGGAACTGCCGGACCTGGCATTGCGCGCCGAGGAACTCGATATCGCGCTGGCCAAGTTCGACCTGGAGCTGCGCGCCACCGCCGTCGCCTGCGACGGCCCCGGCCAGCCCGGTCAGGCCTTCGAATTCGTCTACGCCGCCGAACTTTTCGACAGCCAGACGATCGAGACCCTGGCCGACCGGCTGCTGCGCGTGCTCGCCGCGGTCACCGCCGACCCGCGGGTGCTGATCCGCGACATCGACGCCCGCACCGAAACCGAACGACGCCTGCTCACCCCGGCCACCGGGTCGCCGGCCAACCCGCCGTGCACCCTCGCGGCCTGCTTCACCGCCACCGCGCACATACATCCGGACCGGATGGCGCTCAGCTACCGGCCCGATCCGGACGCCGAGCCGATCACCCTCACCTACGCCGAAACCGACCGGGTCTCCAACCGTTTGGCGCGCGCCCTCATCGAGCGCGGCATCGGCCCCGGCGACCGGGTCGCGCTCGGCCTGACCCGGTCCATCGAATCGGTGGTCGCGGCGCTCGCCGTCACCAAATCCGGTGCGGCGTTCGTGCCGATCGATCCGAAGTACCCGGCCGACCGCGTCCGGCACATGCTCGCCGACTCCGGCTGCTGGACCGGTATCACCATGTCCGCGAACGCCGCCCGGCTGCGCGCGGCGGGCAGCCCGCACGACGGCGGCCGCGTCACCGAGTGGCTGCTGCTCGACGACGCGGGCCTGATCAGCGAACTGGCCGAGCACGACGACGTGCTGGTCGACGACTGGGAGCGCAACCGCACCACCCAGATCTTCGACCTCGCCTACGTGATCTACACCTCCGGCTCCACCGGAAAGCCCAAGGGCGTGGCCGTCACCCACGGCGGCCTGTCCAACCTCGCCGACGAACTGCGCGACCGTTTGCGCGTCGACCGGGACTCGCGCGCGTTCCACTTCTCCACGCCCAGTTTCGACGCCTCCATCTTCGACATGCTGCTGGCGTGGGGCTCCGGTGCGGGAATGGTCATCTGCCCGCCCGATATCTACGGCGGCGACGAACTCGCCGCATTGATGGAACGCGAGCGCGTCACCCACACCTTCCTGACCCCGGCCGCGCTGGCCACCATCGACCGCGACCGCTGGTCGCTGCCCGATCTGCAGGCGATCTGCCTCGGCGGTGAGGCGCTCGACCCGAATCTGATGGCCCGCTGGGCGACGGGACGGTCGCTGTTCAACGGATACGGCCCGACCGAGACCACCGTGGTCATCACCGTGGCCGGGCCGTTGAGCCCGAGCGAGCCGGTCACCATCGGCATCCCGGTGCGCGGCGCCCGCGCGCTGGTGCTCGACGAGCGGATGCGTCCGGTGCCCGTCGGTGTGCCCGGCGACCTGTACCTGGGCGGATTCGGTGTGGCGCGTGGCTATTTCGATCGCCCGGGCCTCACCGCGAACCGGTTCGTCGCCGACCCGCACGGCCCGTTCGGGTCGCGGATGTACCGCACCGGTGACGTGGTGCGCTGGAACAACCTGGGCGAGCTCGTCTACCTGGGCCGCAGCGACCATCAGGTGAAGGTGCGCGGCTTCCGCATCGAGCTCGGCGAGATCACTAGCGCGCTGGCCGGGCATCCGAGTGTGCGGTACGCGCACACCGAGGTGCGCCGCATCGCGGACATGGACCGGATCGTCTCGTTCGTGCAGCCCGCCGACGCGCGGGGCATCGACACCGAAGCGGTGCGCGTCCATATCGCCAATCAGCTGCCGGCGCATATGGTTCCGGCGGCGATCACGGTGTTGCAGGAACTCCCGCTGACCCCGGTCGGCAAGCTCGACACCGCCGCGCTGCCCGAGCCGCAGTTCGCCGCGGCGTCGGTGGCCCGGGCCCCGGAAACCGAGACCGAGAAGCTGGTCGCCCGCGTGATGGGCGAGCTGCTCGGCGCGGACACCGTCTCCGCCGACGACAGCTTCTTCGACGTCGGCGGAAACTCGCTGCTGGCAACACAATTGGTGGCTCGGCTGGCCGCGGCCAGCAATGTCCGGCTCGCGGTGCGCAGTGTGTTCGCCGCGCCGACCGTCGCCGAACTCGCCGCGCTGCTCGACGCGCGACCGGGGGAGGACCAGGCGCGTCCGCAGCTGGTGCGCCGGGAACGCCCGGACCGGATTCCGCTGTCGGCGGCGCAACGCCGGCTGTGGTTCCTGAACCGGTTCAACGAAGTCGACCCGGCCGCAACGGATTCCGCCAACTCCGACGGTGCCTACAACATCCCGGTGGTGCTCCGGATGACGGGCGCGCTCGACGTGGACGCGCTGGTGCGCGCCCTGCACGAGGTGCAGCGCCGGCACGAAACGCTGCGCACCGTGTTCCCGGAGTTCGACGGTATCCCGGAGCAGCGGGTGCTCGACCCCGCCGAGGCGGCGGTCACTCTGTTCGTGGCCACCGTGACGCGCAATGAGGTCGCCGAGGCGGTACGGAGTTTCGCCGCACCGGGATTCGACCTGGCCGACCAGGTGCCGCTGCGCGCCGCCTTGATCACCGTCTCCGAGCGGCCCGACCCGGACGGCGTGCTGCCGCCCGCCGCGTCCACCGAGAACGTGCTCGTCCTGGTGGTGCACCACATCGCCATGGACGGCTGGTCGCTGGAACCGCTCGCCGCCGACGTCGCCCTGGCCTATCGGGCGGCTTGCACAGGCGGGGCATTCGGCTGGCCCGAACCGGAGGTGCAGTACGCGGATTACACACTGTGGCAACGGGATACGCTCGGCACCGAGAACGATCCGCAGTCGGTGGCGAGCCGCCAGCTCGCCTACTGGCGGGATCGGCTCGACGGCATCCCGGAACTGCTCAGCGTGCCCGCCGACCGGCCCCGCCCACCGGTGCCGTCCTACCGCGGCGGCCTGGTGGAATGCCCGATCGACGCCTTCACCCACCGGGAACTGCACGCCATCGCCGGCGGCAACAACGCCAGCATGTTCATGGTGCTGCACACCGCGCTCGCGGTCCTGCTGCACCGGATGACCGGCACCGGCGACATCACCGTCGGCACCCCGATCGCCGGCCGCGGCCACCCCGCGCTGGACCGGATGATCGGCATGTTCGTCAACACCTTGGTGCTGCGCGCCCAGGTCGACCCGGAGGCCGGTTTCACCGACCTGCTGCACCGGGTGCGCGACGCCGACCTGGACGCTTTCGCGCACGCCGACGTGCCCTTCGAGCGGCTCGTCGAGGTGCTCAACCCGGCCCGCTCGCAGGCGCATCATCCGCTGTTCCAGGTGATGATCTCGGTGCAGAACCATCCGGTGCGCGTGCTGGAGCTGCCCGGGCTGCGCATCGACGCCGAGGACGTCGACGCCGGTATCGCCAAGTTCGACCTGCAGTTCACGCTGACCGAAACCCACACGGAGACACGGGAACCCGCCGGCATCACGCTGTCGGTCAACTACGCGAGCGATCTGTTCGACGAGCAGACCGCGCTGCGCCTGGGCAAGCGCCTGACCCGGTTGCTCGCCGCGATCGCCGCCAACCCGACCGCCCCGGTCGGCGACCTGGAGATCCTGGACCAGGCCGAATGGGCCGGGCTTGCCCAGGTGCGCGGCGCGGAACCGGACCGCCCGATCACCTTCCCGGAGGTGTTCGCCAGGGCAGTCGCGGTCGACCGGACCGCGATCGCGCTGCGGGCGGCCGAGACCCAGGTGACCTACGACGCGCTCGACCGCTGGACCAACCGACTGGCACGCGTCCTCATCGAGCGTGGCATCGGACCGGAAACCCTGGTGGCCCTGGGAATCCCGCGTTCGGTGGAATCGGTGGCCTCGATGCTCGCGGTGGCCAAGGCGGGCGCGGCGTTCGTGCCGGTCGACCCGCTGTACCCGCCGCAGCGCATCGGGCACATGCTCACCGATTCCGGTGCGCGCATGGGCGTCACGCTCGCCGAGTACCACGACCAGCTGCACATCGCCTGCCGGGAGACCCGGTGGTTCACGCTGGACAACCCGGCCTTCCGGGCCGAGGTGCTCGCGGCCTCGGACGAGCCGATCACCGCGGCCGAGCGCAATACCGCGCTGCGCGTGGACAATCCGGCCTACGTCATCTACACCTCCGGATCCACCGGCACACCCAAGGGCGTGGTCGTCACCCACGGTGGCCTGTCCAACTTCGCCAACGAGACCGCGCAGCGTTTCGGCGTCGAACCCGGCTGCCGGGTCCTGCATTTCGCGACGCCGAGCTTCGACGCCGCCATGCTCGACCTGCTGCTGTCCCTCGGCGGCGCGGCGACCTTGGTGATCACCCCGCCCGGTGTGGTCGGCGGCGCCGACCTGCGCGAGGTGTTCATCGAGGAGCGGATCACGCACGCCTTCATCACCACCTCCGCGCTCGGCACGGTCGACCCGACCGGTGTCACCGAGCTGGCGCACGTGCTGGTCGGCGGCGAGGCGCTGCCACCGGACCTGGTCACCCGCTGGGGTCCGGGCCGCAACCTCTACAACGTGTACGGGCCGACCGAGACCACCATCGTCACGGTCATCTCGGCACCGATGCAGCCGGGTGCGCCGATCACCATCGGTGGTCCGATTCGCGGTGTCGGCGCGACGATCCTCGACGGTCGTTTGCACCCGGCGCCGGTCGGCGTCACCGGGGAGCTGCACCTGGCCGGCAACGCGCTGGCCCGCGGCTACCTGAACCGGCCCGGGCTCACCGCGCAGCGGTTCATCGCGAACCCATACGGCAAACCCGGCGAACGCATGTACCGCACGGGCGACCTGGTGCGCTGGTTCGGCCGCGGCACCGCGTCGTCCATGGCGCCCCCGCCGAGACCGTCGGTGTCCGTGCGTGGTGCGCGCCCCGCCGACCCGGCCCCGGTCGCACCGCGCGAGATCGAGTACGTCGGCCGCACCGACCATCAGGTCAAGATTCGCGGTTTCCGGATCGAACTCGGCGAGATCGACGCCGCCCTGGCCAAGCATCCGGACGTGGAGTTCTCCACCACGATCGGGCACCGCACGCAGGCCGGCGTCACCGCGCTGGTCTCGTATGTGAAGCCGTGCAACGGTTCCGGGCCCGGCGTGCCGGAGCTGTTGCAGCACGTGTCCGGGCTGGTGCCGAATTACATGGTCCCGCAATCGATCATGCTGATCGACGAGGTACCGCTGAGCCCGGTCGGGAAGCTGGACCGCAAGGCGCTGCCGGAACCGGTGTTCACCGCGGCCGTCGGCTACCGGGCGCCCGCCACTCCGATGGAGTCGGCGCTGTGCGCGGCCTTCGCGAGCGTGCTGGGCGTGGAAACCGTGGGCGCCGACGACGGGTTCTTCGAACTCGGCGGCAACTCGCTGCTGGCGACGAAAGTCGTTGCGCAGCTGCGCGGTACCGGTATCGACATGCCGGTGCAGCTGATGTTCGGCGAAGCCACCCCGGCGGCCATCGCCACCCGGCTCGAAACATCGGGTGGTGCGGGCGCGGCGATGGCGGCGGCGCTGGCTCCGGTGCTCCCGATCCGGCCGGTAACCGCGGCTTCCGGTCCGGCGCCGCTGTTCTGTGTGCATCCCGCGATCGGGCTGGCCTGGTGCTACTCGGGCCTGCTCGCGCACCTCTCGCCGGACCGCCCGGTGTACGGTCTGCAAGCCCCGCATGTAGCGGGCCAGGACGGGTTCGACTCGATCGCGCGGGCCGCGGAACACTATGTGGCCCAAATCAAGTCGATTCAGCCGTCCGGGCCGTACCATCTGCTCGGCTGGTCGCTGGGCGGGTTGATCGCGCACGAGATCGCGGTGCAGTTGCAGGAGGCGGGGGAGCAGGTCGCACTGCTGTCGATGATGGACAGCTACCGGCTCTCCGACGAATGGCTGGAACACGCCATTCCGAGCGTCGCCGAGATCATCGAGGAATTCGGCAGCGACATGCTGGGAGACACCGCGGCGGAACTGGATCCGGGGATGAACCTGCGCGACGCGGCCGAACTGCTGCGCTCGCGGCCGGGCCCGTTCGCGGCGCTCACCGTCGACCACCTGGAACGCCTGTACGCGGGCTACACCAACGGCACGGTCCTCGCCCACGGGTTCCGGCCGCGCACCTTCGACGGCGACCTGGTGTTCTTCACCGCGGCCGCCGACGAGATCAACCGCGCCGACCCGGGCCGCTGCGCCGCGGTCTGGGAACCGTTCGTCACCGGTGCGATCCACGATCACCGGTTGCCGTGCCGGCACTCGGCGATGACGACCCCGGAATCGCTCGCCTCGATCGGCCCGGTGCTGCACCGGCATCTCGAAACCACGTCACGTCGCACCGACCAGAAGGAGACCGTCTAAATGAGTGAGGGCAGCGGCGGGACCGCAGACGCACCAGCACATAGCGCGGTGCATTCGGGCAGCACTGAGAATGCAACGGAGACAACCCCTTACAGCTCGCACGACTTGAGCACGCTGCTGGCCGCGAAGATCCGGCAGAGCAGGCTCACGCCGCGCCTGCGAGGGGGCGTCTCATGAGTTTGGCCGTGGAAGTGCTCGGATTGGTGAAGAGCTACGGGAAGATCCGGGTGCTCGACAACATCGATCTGCAGATCCCGGCGGGCACCGTGATGGGGCTGCTCGGGCCCAACGGCGCGGGCAAGACCACCACCGTCCGGATCGTCACCACGCTGTTGCGGCCGGACGCCGGATCGGTGCGGGTGGCGGGGGTGGACGTGCTGCGCGACCCGGCGGGCGCGCGCCGCCGCATCGGCCTGTCCGGGCAGTACGCCGCGGTCGACGCGAACCTGTCCGGTTACGAGAACCTGCGCATGGTGGCTCGCCTCTACGGCATGTCACCGCGCCAGTCCTCCGCGCGAGCCGAGGAACTGCTGAACGCGCTCGGCCTGGACCACGCCGCGCACCGTCGCGCGGGCACCTACTCCGGCGGCATGGCCCGCCGGCTCGACCTGGCCGGCGCGCTGGTCGCCCGGCCCGCGGTGGTCGTGCTCGACGAACCCACCACCGGCCTGGATCCCCGTGGGCGCCTGGACATGTGGCGGGTGATCGGCGACCTCGTCGACGACGGCACCACCGTGCTGCTCACCACCCAGTACCTCGAGGAAGCCGATCTGCTGGCCGATCGCATCACCGTCATCGACCGCGGGCGGGTGATCGCCCGCGGCTCGGCCGACGAACTCAAGACCGCGATCGGCGGCGACCGGCTCACCGTCACCGTGGCCGCCGGTCAGGAGATCAAGCCTGCGCTGCGGGTGCTGGCTCAGGTCGGCGTCGGCGAACCCACCCACGAACCGGGCACCGACGAGGCGTCCGTGGTGGTCGGCGACGGCACCCGGACCATGGTCGAGGCGCTGCGCCGGCTGGACGACGCCGGTGTCTGCGTGCTCGACGCGAGTGTGCACCGACCCAGCCTGGACGACGTATTCCTGTCCCTGACCGGCACGGTCGCCCAGACCGAGACCGAGTCGGAGAACGAAACCGATGAGGTAGAAGAGGAGATCATGTCGTGACCGCCGGTGCAGTGCTCCGAAAAGAGGACGCGGAGACCGCGCCCACGCCCCCGAAATCGGCGATGACGCCGGAGATCGCCAACCCGCCGATGCGGGTTTTCCGGGACAGCGCGATCGTCGCGTACCGGAACCTGTTGACGATCCTGCGCGTGCCGACACTGCTGGTGACCGCGACCATCCAGCCGCTGATGTTCGTGTTCCTGTTCGCCTACATCTTCGGCGCCTCGCTGGGCGGCAGCCAGTACCGGGAGTTCCTGCTCGCCGGAATCTTCACCCAGACAGTCGCTTTCAACGCGGCGTTCACCACGGTGGGACTGGCGGGCGATCTGCACAAGGGCATCATCGACCGGATGCGCACGCTGCCGATGTCGCGGATGGCGGTGCTGATGGGCCGCACGCTCTCGGATCTGGTGGTCAATGTCCTCAGCCTGGCCGTCATGGTGGGTTGCGGTTATGTGGTGGGCTGGCGGATCAACGGCGGTATCGCCGACGCCGTGCTGGCCTTCGGCATCATCCTGCTGTTCGCCTTCGCCATGTCCTGGGTCGGCGCGCTGACCGGCCTGCTGTCACCGACGGTCGAGGTGGCGCAGAGCGCGGGCCTGATCTGGTTGTTCCCGCTCAGCTTCATCTCCTCGGCCTTCATCTCCGCCGAGACCCTGCCCGGCCCGCTGCGCACCGTCGCCGAGTGGAACCCGATCACGGCGGTCGCCGCAGCCGGCCGCCAGCTCTTCGACAACGGCGCACCACCCAGTTTCGCCCCGGCCACCGGGTGGGCCGCCGAGCACTGCGTCGAATACGCGATCGGCTGTTCGCTGGCCATCCTGCTCGTCGCCGCACCCCTCGCGCTGCTGCGCTACCGCAAGGTCGCCAGCCACTAGCGAGGTGAATACGCGAAAGGCCGCTTCCCCCAAGGGAAGCGGCCTTTTACGTTGTTGGTACTACGCCCGGCGACGGGTCTTGAGCAGGTCGAGGCGCTCCTTGAGCAGCTCCTCGAGCTCTTCCTTGCTGCGGCGTTCCAGCAGCATGTCCCAGTGCGTGCGCGGCGGCTTGACCTTCTTGGTCTCCTGGGTGGTGCCCTCCATGAGGGTGCCCTCCTGGCCGTTACGGCACAGCCAGGTCGGCGGGATCTCGGCATCGTCGGCGAACGGGACGTCGAACTCTTCACCGTTGTCGGTGCGATACCGGGCGATCCGACGCGGAGCCAGGTCGTGGTCGCGGTCGGTCTCGTAGCTCACCGCTCCGAGCCGACTGCCCCGGAGTACGCGATCTGCCATGGTGTGCCTCTCCCTGTGTGCTCGAGTCTCGTTGAACCATTCAGTACAACGACCAGCCTGTGTCGTTAAGTTCCCGGCACGGCTGCGGCGACGGTGAACCTAAGCATTGTAGTTGTTGGCGTGTCGTGGTTTTCCCACGCCTCACCCGAGGCGTTACTGTTCTGCCTCATGTCGCGCCGCTTGCTGTCGTCTTGCCTGTGGTGTGGGCGGGAGATCGTGGATTCGGAAGCCGGGCGCCGTCGCCGGTATTGCCGTCAATCCTGTCGTCAACGCGCCTACGAACACCGCAACAGTTTGAAGGGAACCGGGATTCCCGGCGACTCGGTGGTGCTCAGCGCGCAGGAGGCCGCGGACCTGGCCGACCGCTGGTTCGCCGCCCGCTGCGCGGCCGAGGATGTGGCGACCGCGATCAGCGAGGGCGCGGGCGCCGAGGAGCTGGCGATGCTGAGCAAGACCCTGGTCGAACTCACCCGAGACGCCGAGCGCCTGCGGTAGCTCGCCGGTACACCGTCAACCCGAGCAGGCCCGTGCCCGCGAGGATGCCGCCGAAGCAGGCCAGGGTGATGGCGTCCGGGTGGACCAGCGATTGGGCGCGCATCGCCTGGAAGAACGTCAGCGCGAACACTCCGGTGTAGCCCACGGCCAGCACGCCGATCAGGGCGGCGCGGGTGCGTTCGGCACGCAGCCAGGCGTACCGCGGCGCCAACCAGGCCAGCACGATCACCGCGAGCAGCAGCACCTGGATGCCGTGCAGCCCGAGGAAGTGGGGGATACGCAGGTCGCCGCCGCTGGTGCTCCAGCCGATGACCGGCAGGCCCGCGACGTCCCGCGCCGCCTCGGTGCGTGTCGTCTCGTCGAGCACCGTGTGCCCGGCCACGAGCTCCACGCTCTTGCCGTCGGCATCGAGCACCCGCTGCGTGCCGGTGAAGCCCATCAGATACGCCTGCGCCATCCCGAGTACCGCCAGCGCGAGCCCGGCGTGGATCGCCCGCGTGGTCGGCCGGTCCACCAGCTTCTGCCACGAAAGAATCAGCACGATAACCAGATTCGCGAGGAACAGGCCCGGCACGCCGGACATGAACACCTTCTGGCCGATCGCGTTGACGGTGTCGGTCTCGAGGTTGTTGAAGTGGCTGTAGGTGCCGCGCGCGGCCTGCACGGCGATGAACCCGACGTCGGCGAACCCGGTGACCGCGAAGGTCGTGCCCAGCCACCAGGTGGCCCGGGATCCCTTGTGCGGCAACGCCAGCAGCCACGCCAGCGTGAGGCCGTAGAGCGCGAAAGCGAACCCGAACTTCAGCGGTTTCACCCACACCGATTCGCCGAGCAGCGTCCGGTCGTCGAAGACGATCCCGCCGATCGAGCACGCCACCAGCGCGGTCATCGCGACCACCATGGACAGCAGCGGGCGATGCAGCGGGCCGCTGATCCGGGGCAGGTCCGGCGCGGGCCTGCGGTGCCGGGCGCGGCTGGAATCCGGTGCTGCCGAGGGCATCTCGATCGTGGCCATGCATTGAAATTAGAAATCGGAGGCACTGCCGCACCTCCCGCTGCAGCGCCATTCGCACGTAATACCGGGGTGCTAGCCCGCCCCTGGAACGCCGAACGCCCCGCGAACGGCGATGTTCGCGGGGCAGTCGGGCTTGCGCAGGTCCCTCATCGACCGGCGCACGCGGGGTGTGGCTTATTCGCCGCCGAGGCTCTCGATGGCCACGCCACGCCCGCCGAGCCAGGGCGCGGGGTCGATCGGGCCGAACTCGGGGTGGTGCACTTCGTAATGCAGGTGCGGTCCGGTGGACTGGCCGCGGTTGCCGACGGTGGCGATGATGTCGCCCGCGTGGACCTGCTGGCCGACCTGCGCGAGGATCTCGTTGACGTGCCCGTAGACGCCGACGGTGCCGTCGTCCTGCTGCACGCGGACCCACATGCCGAAGCCGGAGGCGGGGCCGGCCTCGATGACGACGCCGTCGGTGACCGCGGCGATCGGGGCGCCGAGCGCATCACCGAAGTCGATGCCGTTGTGCATGGCACCCCAGCGGCTACCGTAGTTGGAGGTCAGTGCGCCCGCGACGGGGCGGACGGTGCGCGGCCGAGTTTCGATGGCCGGCTTGTGCGGCTCCCACGGCAGCGTGCCGGGCGTGAGGCCGGGGATCTGCGGGATCTCGGGGAGGGTGAACGCGACGGCCTGGGCGGACTGCTGCGGCTGCACCTCGGTGCTGAGGTCAATGGTCTTGCCGGCGTCCAGTCGGCCGGTGTCGGCCATGTGCTGATCGGCGCCGGCCAGGACTGCGAGGGAGGCAGTGACAACCGCTGACACGGTGGCCACTTTCGTGGCGGTGGCGCGGCGGCGGGCAGACGTAGTACCGCCGGACCGCCGCGAAGATAACGGATCGGTTACGGGCATGACTTGAACGTACGGGAGGGTTATCGGGCTCCCGTAATCATGTGGCAACCGTCACAGACGGCTAAAAGCCCTGTTCGAAGATCACGAAGGGGTAACGAACAATCCGATATTCGGAAACGACCTGGGAAAACATACCCCTTCCCCGAATTCGCCAAAAGTATGCCAAACGATCACACTACTTAAGTGCCGACTAAAGGAGTGCGGGCGCTGGTGGCGCTCGCCGACCCCACCAGGCGAGCCATCTTCGAGGCTCTGCCGCAGGCCCCGCGCGCCGTCGGGGACCTGGCGGCGTTGATGGGAATCAGCAGCTCAGCGGTATCGCAGCACCTGAAGGTGCTGCGTGATGCCCGGCTCGTGATGGTGCGCCCCGACGGTAATCGCAGGCTCTACTCCCTGGATCCGCGCGGTCTCGCCGACGCCCGTGACTACCTGGAACAGTTCTGGCCCAGCGCCCTGGCCGCCTACTCGGCGGCCTTGAGCGAGGCCGAAGGCCAGACCTAACCGACCCGGCGATAGGGGGCGCGGCGCCGTTCGGTGCCGGGCCAGTGCCGCTGGCTGAGTTGCTTGTCGACGGCGGCGATCACCTCGGTGACGCCGATCCGGAGCAGTCCGGCGTCGGGGGTGTCGGCATCCGGGTCACCGATCTGCCCGGCCCACAGCACCACGTGCCGGCCGAGTAGGTGCGGCGGCGGTCCGCCCCAGCGCGGCGGCGTCGGCCCGAACAGCTGCACCGTGCGGGTGCCGAACGCGGTCGCCAGATGGGCGGCGCCGGTGTCGCCGCACACCACCAGCGCGGCCTCGGCGACGGTGGCAGCGAATTCCAGCAGGCTCTGATCGCCCGCGAGCACCCGGCTGGTCGGCAGCCCGGCCCGCGCGGCCACGCTCAGCGCGATGTCCCGCTCGGACTCGTCACCTGTCAATACCACTTCCCGGCCGAGCACCAGGAGATGCCGGACCACGGCGGCGAATCGGTCGGGGGGCCAGCGCCGTGCCTTCTTGCCCGCCCCGACATGCACGACGACGCTGTCGCGATGGCTGGTCGTGGACACCGGCGGCACCAGGCCCAGGTTGCGGCGGTCGGCGGTGATCCCGTCCGACTCCAGCAGCCGGCACCAGCGCTCCACCGGATGCATATCGGTCTGCCACACCGGGCCTTCCAGATCGGGGAAGGCGGGATTGCGGTAGCTCAGGATCCGGCCCGCGTCGGTTTTCGTCAGTTCCACGATGCTTTCGGTGCTCGGCCAGTGCAGATTCACCGCGAGCTGCGGCGCCGGCTCGTCCCAGCGCAGCGCGCCCAGCTCCAGCGTCGGCGCGATCGCATCGACGGCGGCGGTGAGGTCGATGATGGGTTTGAGACGATGCGGAGCGGCTAAAACAATATGGTCGCGTGGCTTGGCCCGGCGCAGCGCACGAAGCGCCGGGACTGTGGTGAGCAGATCACCCAGCCCGCGTGCCTGCAGCACGAGTACTACCGCCACCCTCTTCTCCTAGCCACCCGATAGACGCACCGAACCCGACCCTTCACAGAGCCACTTCGAGATGACTTCCCCAGGGGCCCAGGCGATAAACCCCCGGGTAGGTATGCGTTATCCATCGCACACCTGCGCCGGGCGCAGTAACCTGCAGATGGCGCCTACGGCAAGGAGTGTCCCCATGGTCTCCAAGCTCAACCCGTACCTCGGCTTCAGCGATACCGCCCGCACCGCCCTCGAGTTCTATCGCGAGGTTTTCGGCGGCGAGCTCAGCATGAATACCTTCGGCGAATTCGGCGACCAGGCCGCCGGCGGCGCGGAGCTGATCATGCACGGCCGGCTGGAGACGCCCAGCGGCTTCACATTGATGGCCGCCGACACCCCGCCCGGCATGGACTACAAACCGGGCAGCAGCATTTCGGTCAGTCTCAGTGGCGACGATGCCGAGGAGCTGCGTGGCTACTGGGAGAAGCTGATCGCGGGCGGCACCGTCACCGTGCCGCTGGAGAAGCAGATGTGGGGCGACGAATTCGGCATGTGCCAGGACAAGTTCGGTGTCGACTGGATGGTCAATATCGGAGCGTCGACTCCGTAGTGCGTTCGACGCACCTCCGGCGCGTTGACTGGCAAATATTCAGCGAACTATGCTCGTGCGGCCTAACATCGCGTCATGACGACTCCAAACAATCCGATCGAGGGGCCTCTGCAGACGCTCGCGCGCGGGGCCTGGCAAACAATTCTGCTGATGGGCGTCATGTCGGTGGCGCTCGGCGTGCTCGTCCTGGCCTGGCCGGGGCAGACCGCCTTGGTGGCCGGGGTGATCTTCGGCGTCTATCTCTTGATCAGCGGTGTCCTGCAACTGATCGCGGCATTCGGCGCACCGGCCCGTGCCGGTCTGCGGGTGCTCGCGTTCGTCAGCGGTGTGCTGTCGATCATCATCGGGCTCTTCTGTTTCCGTGACGAACTCACCGCCGTGTGGCTGCTCGGCCTGTGGATCGGTATCGGCTGGCTGTTCCGCGGTATCAGCTCGCTGATGACCGCGGTCTCCGAACCGCGACTACCGGGCCGGGGCTGGATGGGCTTCTTCGGCGTACTCACCGCGATCGCCGGCATCGTGCTGATCATCTGGCCGTTCGAGTCGGCGGTCACCCTGGCCTGGGTGGCGGGTATCTGGCTGGTGGTGCTGGGCATCATGGAGATCATCACCGCGTTCCGGGTCCGCTCCGACGCCCGGCGCCTGCAGGTCGCCTCCGATTACCGGCCCGCGCAGCACCGCACGGGCGAATACCGTCCCGGCACCTACGACGCCACGATCTACCGGTCCGGCGACAACGAGCCCGCGACGTCCCGCACCCAGGGAACCCGCGATCCAGAAACCCACGACACCATGTAGTAGACGGCCGCGGATCCGCAGCTGGGGGTCGTCGGAAACAATCCCCTCTTCCGTATACAGGCCCCGGCGCATCTGCGCCGGGGCCTGTTAGCGCCCATAATCTCTGGATATCTCTAATAGCGCGGATCGGGTTCGAAGCCAGCCCTTCCGGTTTCGGGATCCCGTCTCTGTCCAGGCTTCGAGGCCGCAACGGTGCCAAGCCGTTTCATCGAAGGAGTAGACGCGCCAATGGATAAGGCGAGGACGACCCACGACAGTGCGTCGAGCAGCAATCAGGCCGCGGACCTTGCGAGCAGTGACCGGCATGTGCTGCTCGATACCGGCGGGCCCAAGGTCGGCACTTTCCGATTCTGGTTCGGCACCCGGCGCTGGGAATGGTCACCCGAAATCTATCTGATGCACGGGTACACCCCCGGCGAGGTCGAACCCACCAGCGACCTGCTGCTCACACACAAACATCCCGAGGACGACATCGACGTCACCGAGGCGATCACTCGCGCACTGAGCCGAGGCGAACCGTTCGCTGACCGATATCGCTTCCTCGACACCGCCGGCACCGAGCATCAGGTGATGCTGGTCTCGGACAGTGTCCTCGACCACGCCGGCGTCGTAGTGGGCACGACCGGTTACTACCTGGATCTGGGCCAAACCATCGCCAACGCCGAACGCGACGCCCTCGACGCGGTGATACCCGACGTCATCGAGTCCCGCGCGGCGATCGAGCAGGCCAAGGGTGCGCTGATGCTCATCTACTCCATCAGCGCCGAGCAAGCCTTCAAGGTCCTGATCTGGAGATCGCAGGAGACCAACACCAAACTGCGTGACATCGCCGAAGCGTTGATCGCCGCCGTGCCGAGAATCCCGCCGATGCAGGCAAGTTCGATCACCGCTTTCGACCACCTGCTGCTCAATATCCACCAATCGCCACCCCCGCAGCGCTGATCAGAGCCGCCGCGCGTACTTGCTTTGGGTTAGCAATCGGTGGTGTGGGCATACCACCGATGCCGGTTGGGGTTAAAGAAGCAGCCCCTTCCGGTGCGCTACGGAGGTCACGGTTTGGTCTCGGAGCGAGGCGGGTACTCGGTAGTCAAGATCCGCTGCGATTGGCCGTATTCGGTGGGGCGAGGTGTGAATCCACGGCCACGCCAGTACTTCTGGTGGCGGCATGGACTACACCGAGAGGGACGGCCGATGGGTTTCGAGGAATTGCGACTGCCGATGTCCGGGGTGATGCTGCGGTGGCGGGCGGCGGATGGGCATTTCCGGATAGACCATCCGGATCACCACGAGACGGACGATGCGGACGAGTCGTCGTGGCGGGTGTGGTCGGGTCGCGGCGATATGGCGGTGGGTGTTTCCGGTGAGATCGATGGTGAACCCGACAGCCGCTGGTGGCTGGTGTGGGGCGAGCACGTCGGAGCCGAGGTGGCGGTCAGGTTGAGCGACGGTCAGCGTCTCGACGTCGGCCGGTTCGGCAAGCTGTGGTTCGCCGAATGGCGTGGACCGGAGCAGACCGCGCGGGTGACCGCCGCCGGTCGGCTCAGCGAGGTGCGCTTCGCACCGCCCGCCTACGTCCCGGCCCCGGATACGGAGAACGGTGCGGTACCAGGTGATTGGGTGCATGTAGAGGCGCCGGCCGCTTTTCGTGCGGTCGAGACGAAGGCCGACGCGCTGCTGCGCTAAGCGGTCCGCTGCTGAATAGCGTGGTGGATGTCGAGGGTGAGCGCCAGCGTGTCGAGCACGCTCGACGGCGAGATCTCGTTCTCGGTTTCCCCGCGCAGACAGGTCAGGACGTGGTCGATCATCGCGGCATAGTTCTGGGGACCCTCGGCTTTCAGGGTGCGGGTTCCAGAGCTGGTGTATTCGATGACCGCCGAATCCAAATCTTGGCCGTCGCCGAAGCGATGTTCGAGGACGCGGGTGAGGACGTCGAGATCGCCATGCATGACATCGAGATCGCCATGCATGACATCGAGGGCGATGGAATCCAGGCCGAGGTCGTAGCCGGGCCAGAGCAGCGGGGTACGCAGCTCGAGTTCCAGCTCCAGGAGTCGGCCGTAGGTGCCGGAATGTGCTGCCTCGAACAGGATTCGGTGGGCGGGGCTGAACCGGTCGAACATGTCGACGAAGACCTGCCGGTCACTGGCCGCGGCCGCGTCGGCCACGCGCCGGGCATCGGCCATGGTCAAGGCCAGCGCCGGTTCCGAGCAACGCGATCTTCATGACGGCTCTCCTTCGGGTCAGGACTGCGCAGGCGCGGTGAACAGCCGAAACGGTTGCCGTTGGGGTCGATGATCCGCGAATACACCAAACCGTCCGGATTGCTGTCGGGACCGAATTCGATGACCGCGCCGAGATCTTCGGCCGCCTTGGACCGCGCGGTGACGTCATCGGTGCGGAAGCTCGGCATCAGGTAGTCCGTCCCCTCGGCACCGTGGTCGTACATGCCGCCCGAGGGCCACTGATTGCCGGTGAAGACGTTGTAATAGGGCTTGCCACCGGCGGTCTCGTCCAGTTCGAACCGCCAGCCGAATGCCTTGTTGTAGAACTCGCGGGTGGCATCGGCATCGGTGGTTCCGATTTCGAACCACGCGAATGATCCGGGCGCGGGTGTGTAGGAGGACTGCTCGAAGTGCTCCTCGGTCGCGGCCGCGCGATCCTTCAGGCTCGCATTGCTGGTGCGGGAGAACAGCGAGAACGGATTGCCCTGCGGGTCGGCCAGGACCGCGAACCAGGTGACATCGGCAACCTGGGTGGCCGGTACCAGCACCGTGGCCCCGGCCTCGCGCAACCGGTCGGCATCGGCGGAGACATCTTCGGAGAACGCCGACACATTGATTTGTTCACCGCTGGAATCGCTTTCGCTGATCGCACCCATCGGCCACTGCGCCCCCGGCGCCATGATGCGGATGTAGCGGCGGCCGTCGACCGAGGAATCCGGGTCGACTTCGAAATTCCAGCCGAGCAGTTGGCTGTAGAACTTTTCGGCGGCAGTGGAGTCGCGGGTGCCGATTTCGAACCAGACAACCTGTCCGGGTGCCATGAAACTCATGATCGCTCTCCTCAGGATTCGGTGGTGTACTGGCCGACCAGGTCGCTGTTCGCGCGCGAGGCCGCGTCGTTGATCCCGATGATGTAGCCGTCCGGATCGGCGATATAGAACTCGCGGGTACCGGTGTGATCGGTAGACGGGCCTCGGATGATCTCGGTGACCGCCGCGCATTTGCCCACCATGGCTTCGAAGTCCTGAACTTCGAGATAGAACATGCCGGTGAACCCGACCGGCTTGCCCTTCAATGGCGGCAGCCAGTCCTCCAGTTGCGCGTGGCGGTAGAGCATCCCGCAGAACTGGCCGTCGAACAGCACCATGTGGATGTCGTCGCCCTCGGTCGCGGTCTGGCTGTCCACGGTGAATCCGAGTTGCTCGTAGAACTTCTTGCTCGCGGCGGTGTCTTTCACGCCGAGGCAGGGTACGAATGGCATCTTCTTCTCCTTCTCGTGGATGACTCGCTCGAACCTATAAGTACATTTGTACCTTAGGATGGCATGCGATCACCAGGAAAAGTGTCACAGCTCGCACCTGGTACAAATGTGCCCTGAAGGGTGTATGACCAGCTCGAACAGCAGCGATGGAGGCAAGAATGGCCGAGGAGGCCGAGGCCGGCGCCAGGAGCGTGCGTCGGCGCAGGTTCGATCCGAACCGTCGCGAGCGCATCGCTCGCGCGGCGATCCGGGTCATCGGTGAACGTGGTGTGGAGGGCTTGACGCACCGCGCGGTGGCGGAAGCCGCCGACGTCCCCATCGCCGGGACGACCTACCACTACAAAGACAAGGAAGACCTCCTCGCCGCCGCCCTCGAGATCTGCGTAGCCGACTACGCCGCCATCATGGCCGCCATCCCGGCCTCGCACCCCGAGTTCACGATCGGCCAACTCGTCGACCAGACCGCGACCGCGCTGATCGGCTGCTTCGGCCCCGATCGCACAATTACCACCGTGCAGCTGGAGCTATACATAGCGGCCATCCGCCGCCCCGGGTTGCGCCCGATCGCGGACCGCTTCACCGCAGCCACCCGCACCATGTACTCCCACTACACCGACCCCGATACCGCCGCCCTGCTCACCGACGTCGCACAAGGAATCACGTTGCGCGGCATGGCGACAACAAACCCACCCAGTGAAGAACAAATCCGCAGCCAGCTACTCCGCTGCCTGCCATGAACGCCCGCGACCGGGTCCCCGCGCCCGGCCCACTGCGCGTCGTCATGCCTACGCGCAGCGCCTTGCTCAGCTGAGAGTGAAGGTCGCACGGCCTGAAAAGTGCTCCAGTTCCTGAGGCTGCGGGTAGTACTGGGAGTAGGTCACGATCCGAGCCTCTACCTTGCCGGCTCCCGGGCCCATGCCGAACCCGGTGATCACCCCGTCCGGCGCGCCGCTGACAACGGTCCCGTCGACCGGGTGCACCTGTCCGCTGGTCCGTCCGGTATCGAGATTCCGCCAGCTCACTCCGAGGTGATAGGCCTTGCACCCTTGCCCGAACTGAGTGATTTTCACTCGAACACCGAACTCGCCTGAGCGTGGCTGGGGCACGGTCTCGGCGCTGATGAGGGCAGCACAGTTGCCCGGGACTCGCGTGAGGGTCGGCGTGAACTGGACGACGGGGTCGGTGGGGCCGGCGGCGGCGGGTGCGGCGAATCCGACCAGCGCGGCCGCGACCGTCGTGGCGATCGCGGCAGCGCGAACCGAGAACTGTTGTACGGGAATATGTTTCAGATTCATGCCTGTTTGTCGGGTCGCGCTCGAAGGCTGTTACCGAGCACAAGGACTCGATCCCGTAACACCTCCAGCTCACTCATCGGCATAAGCGCGCCCGGCCAGGTGTTCGGGAATCGCTCCGCCCGTTGGCATTCCACGCGCCCACTCCGGCCGGTTCGAACGCGTGGGTCCGTAGACTGCGTTCATGGTGACCTCGGTGCCTGTCGTGACAGAGTTCGGCAGGCGGCTGGCGGAGCTCGGGTGGATCAGCGATTTGTTCGTCGCGGGATCGCTGGCGACGGGGGATTACGTTCCCGGGGTCAGCGATATCGACTTGGTCGCGCTGGCCGACGGCCCGGTCGACACCCACCGGCAGGCCGACCTCACGGCGGTGCATCGTTGTCTCGACGAGGACGCTGGTGCTGGTCTCGACCTCGGGTGCGTCTACGTCGAGGCCGGGAAGGTCTCCGATATCCGGATGACGCATCCGACGTGGACGCACGGATTGCTGGTTGACCGCATTCTTTCGGGAATCACCAGGGCTGAACTAGTGGGTCATGGGTATGCCGTTTTCGGCCGTTCGCCGCGCGCTGTGCTGCCCCCGATGGGTGACGATGATATCCGCGAAGCGGCCCGTGCCGAGCTGACCGGATACTGGGCGTGGGCCGCCCGGCGCCCATGGATGTGGCTGGATCCGGTCATCGCCGATCTCGGCCTTACGTCGATGGCTCGTGGCCGCTATGCGCTGGGCAACGGTGCACTTCTGACCAAGAGCCAGGCGGTCGAACAGGCTGACGCTCCGGGCTGGCTGGTCGATCAACTGCGCGCGAGACGCCGGGGTGAAGACCTCCCCTCACCCCGGCTGCGAACCGCTCTGATCGCCTGGCGCGATGCTCGCCGAACCGTCGCCCGCGCGCACACCGGTTGCACCTGAGCCGACCGCACAGCACGAGAGCTGCACTGGCAGCGCCCATCTGGAATTGGGGGCATGACCGCAGCGCCGGGCCTTGCTACCCTCACAGCTCATCGCATCAACGTGGAGGATCTTATGTCCCGTCCCATGCTGAATGTCATTGCCGGCGGTGCGCTTGCTGCCGCGCTCGCCCTGCAGCCCGGCCTGGCCGCGGCCGCGCCGAACGAACTCCCGGCGGCGCCATCGACCACCGCCTCGACCGAGATCACCAGGCCGTTCGACCCCCACTGCCCGCTCTGCTTCGTCCGTGAATTCATCGAAAGTGGTTCCGCGCGCTGATAAATCCACCGTGACGCGGATTCCGGAGAACTAGTCGCGAAACAGCAGGAGAATCAACGCGACGACGGCAAACATGCTCATCCAAAAGGCCGGGTTGCACACCACCGCGGTCAGCGCCCCGCCCGCCCACGGATCAGCTTGGATCAGGTCGGTCATCGGTGTTCTCCATCCATCGTTTTATCTTCATTTGGTGAATCTCCGTTGCCATAACTTCTCCATCGTGCAGTCAGGCCGGGAGAAGTTCGAAACAGGAGACGGCGTCAGCGCGCTTGGTTTCGTTGGGAACGAAGAGGTTCACGTACATACCGAAGAGACCGCGCCGCTGGTAGCGGACCCGGCGCGCCACGGCCAGCACATGATTCATGGCCTGTAGGCCCAGCATGTCCGCGATCCAGCGGTCGGCACGGTAGACGATGCGCCGGCCCCACGCGACCGCCGCGGCGACAAGCGTGCTGAGCCAGACTGTTTCGGCGAACCAGAACATGTCGGACGGTAGCTGTACGCCGATGAACAGCCCGGTGTAGAACGAGTAGTCGCCGACTGTCGCGTGAATGTTCACCGGCACGTAGGTGAGAGCCGTGAACACCAGTGCGGCAGCGACGAACTTGAGCAGTGTCGTTCTGCACAAGTCGGCCTGGGCTAGCCCGTGAGCGAGGAGGGCGTCCTGCTCGGCGGGTGAGTTGTCGTGAAATGCCGGAGCGACGACGAGCGTAGGTCGGAGGAACACCGTGTAGGCCAGCACACCCTCGGGGAACCATCGTCTAGGTAGCAGGCGGGTGGACTTCATTTTCGGTGCCCGGATCCCGAGGTCATTCGCCAGTTCGGCGGCTCGGGCATTCAGGTGATCTTGATTCACCCCCAAATAATGGACTACTCGGTCTGATTCGGGTTTGGCGGGCGGTACCTGCTGTGCACCGGGCTTCTTGCGCTCTTCGTGACACAGGTGGTTTCAGGCTAGGCTGTGGCGCGCAGTGTTCAGTCGCGGCCGCCGCCCGTCAGCAACTGGACCAAGTTCTTGCGGCCCTTCGCAAATGAGCAGCCTCCCTACCTGATCGGCGTGCAGTCGAGCTGAAGCGCGGCCGTCGCCCTATCGCACCGGCGTTGATCGCGTTGGCCGGTGAGCTGGCCATAGCCAGAACCGCAGTGCCACAATTGTATTGACGTCTTGCTACTCGAGATCCCTTCTGGTAGAAGGTAGTTCGCGGTTCCTGGCATGTTGCCGCGCTTCCGCTGCCGTCGCTAGGCTGGTGTCGATTGCCGACGCTGCAGACAGTTATTCCTCAGCACGGCAACCACGTTCATCCAGTACATCTCGATATTTGATGGGACGGTTCGATGAAATCAGGTACCCGCTCGGCCCTATTCCGGATCGCCGCTATCGCCGGCCTCGCAGTAACCGCCGCGGGCGCACCCGCCGCCTTCGCCGCCCCGAATGATCCGGCGGCCCCGGTATGCACGATGAGTTACCCCGTTCCGGTAGAACCGTTCCAGACTCCGGCGTCCAGTGAAGTCTTCGCGATCTCCGCCAACGGCTCCATCGATCTGAAGCTGCACACCAATGCGGGGACCGATTTCGCCTACGACCAGAAGTTCTCCGTCACGTGGGCGAATCTCGACACCGGCAGGAGCGGGGTAGGAGACACCTCCGCCCAGGTGAAAGGCCCCGACAACACGTTGACCATCTCCGGCCTGGAGACCAAGCCCGGCCGAATCCTGCTGAACCTGAACGTCTTCAACCACGGCGAGGGCCAGAACTACACCAACGGCGAGTGCAGCGCGGAATACCAAGCGAGCTGAGAACGGACAAGCACCCGGCCGATCGACGGCCGGGTGCTGCTCGGTCAGTCGTACTGACCTGAGCCCTCCCGACTCACACCAAGGAATTCCGGGCTTGGACACCCCGGCTCGGCCGTGCATAGTCACCGACCATGCGAACGAAAACCAATTCCCCACGCTTCCGCAAATCCATCACCACCGTGGCGGTCGGCTTGGCGCTGGCCATCGGCAGTGCCCCGGTCGCCGCAGCCGTGCCGAACCACTCGCTGCCCTCGAATTCCGCCGCAGCCGTCAGCGATTCCGGATCCTCATCCGGCTCCGGCTATCTGCTGGAGGCGACGCTCAACGCTCTTTGCCTGCTGACCGGTTCCAAGCCGATGTGCTGGGGCAGCGTCCCGACGGTGTAGCTCAGAAGCTCGCAGACCTCTTGCAGGCCGCCCTGTCGCGCCGCTGGCCCGACGCCGGGTTTCAGACCGGCCCGTGCGGATGGGCGAGATCGTAGGCGCGGGAGAGTTTCTGGGGGACGACCATGCGCCAGGCATCGACGACGAGTTCCCGGGCCTCGGTCGGGTCCAGTGCCGCAAGGTCGGAGTGGATCCAGTTGAAGCGCATGTCCGATACAGATGGCAGCTGAAACTTGTGCGGCGCGCTCGCGACGAGCGCGGTCCGCTCCTCCTTGGGGAACGCGAAACCCATCACCGTCTCGTCGAGGGAAAATGCCACGTAGACGATCTGCTTGACGCGAAACTTCAACCTGCCGCGTACATAGACCGGATACGAGCGCTCCAGCTCGGTACCCAGTGCGCGGACGTCCTCTATCGCGGCCATGGTGGAAATCCTTCGCTGTCGAACGATCGCTCCTCGGGTACCGGCCATGGTCCCTGCGGCGCAGGCGAATTCGCCACCTAGGCCAGTCTGTCACGCCTGGACTGCGGCAGGTTCAGGTGAGCAGCACCCGGCGCCCGCGGGTGTGTCCGGCCTGGCTGTCGGCGTGCGCTTCCGGCATGTCGCCGCCGACACCGGCGAAGCGGATACCAGCGCAGCGGCTACAGGTGGTTGGGGGAGTGGGGGACCGGGATTTCGAACTGCCAGGGGCCGGGGAGGCCGGGGCGGGTGGCGGCCTCGGTGTGTAGGTGCAGGTAGTCCGCGCGGGGGAGGTCGATGGCGCCGAGGGAGGTGAGGTGGCTGGAGGTGACCTGGCAGTCGATGAGGGCGAAATCCCAGGCGGCCAGTTGGGCGCAGAGCCAATACAGAGCGATCTTGGAGGTGTCACGGGCGCGGGAGAACATGGACTCGCCGGCGAAGGAGCGGCCGGATGCGACGCCGTACAGGCCGCCGACGAGGTCGCCGTCGCGCCATACCTCGACTGAGTGCGCATAACCGAGGTGGTGCAGTCGCAGGTAGGCCGCCATCATGTCGGAGCCGATCCAGGTTCCGGTCTCCTTGTCGCGTGGGCCAGCGCAATTCGACATCACATCGGCGAAGGCGCGATCCATGGTCACCCCGTAGTCGGCGTTGGCGACAGCTCGGCGATAAGACTTGGTCACTCGCAGGTCGGTCGGCACGAGGATGCTCCGCGGGTCCGGGCAGTACCACTGGATCGTTTCGCCGGGGTTGTACCAGGGAAAGATGCCCGCGGAATAGGCGCCCAACAGCCGCTCTGGCGACAGGTCCCCGCCGAAGGCGACCAGTCCGGACGGATCCGCGAGCTCGACAGGCGGGAAAGGCTGGTCTGGATCGGCCAGATACATCCGCATCAGGTCGGTAGCGTCGGTCACCGGACAGAGATTACCGACCTGAGCGAACAGCATCCGGCTGCGACGACGGGACAAACCGTCGACCCGCTGAGCCACCGCCCTGGCGGGCTCGCTCGGCGTGATAGGCGGCACCGGCGACTACGTCGAAGGTGAGCGGCAGGCCGGTGTCAGATCGGTGTCAGGACGGTGTCAGGGAGACCGGCGAAAGTACAAACCGCCCGGGAGGTCTGCACCCGGGCGTTCACCGGCGGTACTCCGCTTTCTGATCTCAGGAGGAATTTTGACACGTGAACTGGTCTACACGGGCTTCATGTCGCTGGACGGTGTAGCCGACTCGCCAGGCGGCAAGGAGGAAGGGCACCGCAGTGGCGGTTGGGTGATGGACACCGAGTTCGTTCCCGAGGCCTACTCGCTCAAGGGCGAAGAACTCGCCGACACAACGGCATTGATGTTCGGTCGCCGCAGCTACGAGGTTTTCGCCCCGTTCTGGCGCGACTCCGCCGACCACACCGCGTACAAGGAACTTCCGAAGTACGTGGTCTCGACCAGCCTCGCCGAGGACGAGCTGATCGAGGGCTGGGGTCCGATCGAGATCCTGCGGTCCACCGAGGACATCGCCGCGCTGAAGCAGGGCGATGGCGGTGCGGTCTTCATCCACGGAAGTGCCGAGCTGGCCCGGCGGCTGGCGGACGCTGATCTGATCGACCGGTACAACCTGCTGGTGTTCCCGGTGTTGCTGGGCGCGGGCAAGAGCCTGTTCAGCCGGGCGGACCGGGACAAACAGCAACTGCGCCTGCGGGATTCGGCGGCCTACTCCAACGGGGTGACCAAGCTCGTATACGACGTGGTGCGCTGAGCACGAGCTGCCGTGCGGTGCGCCCGACGTACCGCACGGCAGCGCGAATCAGGCGCCGCGCACCCACGGAGCAATGTCGCCGGAAATGATCTGGCCGACGTCGTGACCGAAATTCGCTAGCATCGCCCGGCACCCCGGACGCCAGAATGAAACGTTATGCGCTCAACCACCCCGGCCGTCATATTGATGATGGCGGCAGTCCTGCTGACCGGATGTACTCTTCCGGCGCACGGACCCGATCAGACCGAGCGTGACAACTGGTCACGCGTGATCGAAACTGCCATCCACGCTCTTCCCGGGGTAATCGATGCGTCACATTGGTTCGATTACGAGGGCAAGTCCCGCACGTACGCGTCCCGGCTCGATGTGCAGCTCGAGGAGGGCACCACACCCGACGAGGCCGCGTCCGTGGTGCGCGCCATGGGCGCCCAGCAGCTTCCGCCGCGCTACCACGGCGACCAGACCAGCGTCGATCTCGAGCGCATGACGGACTCTTATTCTGCGAGTTGGCGGTTCGGTCGGGACGTGAGCTGGGAAGCGAACTCGGCACACACCTGGGCGAGAATCTCAGCCCCCGGCACACAGGTGCACTGGTCGTCACGCGGCATCGACGTAGACCACATGAGCAACTCCATCGGCGTCGGAGCAGGCTCCGAAGCGGAACCCCACCGTGCCACCGCGGCGATGCGCCGAATCATCCAAGACTTTCCCGAACTGGCGCCCAACGATTGGACGGTGGCCACCGTTCCTGTGGAGAGCGGGTTCAAGAATCGCTCGAGACTGGAACCCGGGTGGCTCAACGCGGACCGCCGACCCTTCGTCCCATTCAGCCGACCCCGCTTCCCGTCCAATAGCGAACTCGACCTCTGGGAGTGGTTCCTGACCGATCAACCCACCCCAGGCTTCGTCGAGATATCCGTATACGACCCGCCCGGCAAAGCAGGCCGCACCCTGGACGTCGCGATCTACCCTCCCGTCGAAAAGCAACTCACCGCTGCGCAGGCAACACAACTCGCCGACAAACATCTTCCCTACCTGGCGCAGCCCGGTGCCGTGGTCGACTACACGATCGAAACACGCAACGGTCCCGAGTTCGCGGTCTTCATCGGCGGTTGCCAGCCGTCCTGGCGCGATGTTTCACCGGAGTCGCAGCCCTACGCGCGTCAGTATGAACGCTGCTAGGCGGGTGGTGAAGGCGGTCGGCTGAACACACTCTTCGGCAGCGGCGGATGTTCGTTGGGTTCGGACGTAGGGTGAGGTCCCGTGGAGTCAGACAGCAAGCTAGAGGACTTACGGTCAGTGCTCTCATGCGTTTTCGAGAAGCTCGGTGCCGAGAGTCTCACCGAGCCCGATCGGGTCGAGTTGGTGGCGCGCGCCGAGGTGGTTCAGGACCAGATCGACGCGATCCAGGATGTCATCGATGACGAGGAGCCCGGACACATGTAGACGATGCCCGTGCCGGGTGATCGGCTGTTCTGAGGCGGCATTGGACCGCGCGGGTCGTGCCAATACGCCGTAATCGCCTGCGGCACAGCAGGTCTTACCCACTCAGAGGGCGGTACCACCGCTGGCGTCGAGGGTTTGGCCGGTGATCCACCGGGCGTCGTCGCTGACGAGGTAAGAGACGATGTCGGCAATGTCGGCGGGGCGGCCGACGCGACCGAGGGCGACGTTGGACGAGGCTTCGCGCTGGCCGTCTGGGTTGTCGATGAGCCCGGCGTTCATATCCGTCAGTACATAGCCGGGGGCGACGGCGTTGACGGTGATGCCGCGCGGGCCGAGGGCCTGCGCGAGGCCGCGGGTGAAGCAGTCGATGGCGCCTTTGGTCATGGTGTAGGCCAGGATGTCGGGAATCGCGAACCGGGTGACGGCCGAGGACAGATTCACGACGCGGCCACCGTCATCGAGCCGGTCGAGGACGCCTTGCATCAGGAAGAACGGGGCGCGGACATTGGTGGCGAAGAGGGTGTCGAATTCCGCGGGCGTCATGGTGTCGACGCCTTTCATGATGGTCATACCCGCGTTGTTGACCAGGATGTCCAGGCCGGCGGGAGCGCCGAGGGCGGCGAAGCCTGCGTCCACGTCGTCCAGCAGAGTGGCGAAGTCGGTGGAGCCGAGGTCGCCACGAACCGCGAAAGCTCGGCCACCGTCGGCCTCGATTCCGGCGACTACGTCCTTGGCTGCGGCGTCGTTCTGACCGAAATGTACTGCTACCAGTGCACCGTCTCGGGCCAATCGTTCGGCGATGGCACGGCCGATACCCCGGCTCGCGCCGGTTACCAAGGCCGTTTTGGTTGCCGGAGTTTGGGTTTCGCTCATGAAAGCTATTCAACGGACATGATCATCCGATGTCCGGCTGGATTCGGACATGGCGCTCGGGCCCACCCTCGACACTCGCTCACCGGTGCGGGATCAGGCGGTCATCGATCGGCTGTTCCGGTCGATTTCGGCGGCAACGCCAGGCGTTTTCGTCACAGTCAGCGTGTCAGGAAGGCGCGCAAGGCGGTGATCAGCGCAGCCGGATTGTCCTCCTGGACGTTGTGACCCGCGTCCGGTACGACTACGAGTTTCCCGTCCGGAATGCGCTCGACCAGCTGTTCGGCGGCGGCTTGGGGGAGTGCTCTGCTGCGTTCGCCGCGCACCAGTAGCACCGGTATCCGGGTCAGCTGGGCGGGCAGCCGATCGATGGCCGCGAGAATGGCAGGGAAGTCGGGTGGGCTCGGATCGGCCTTAGGTATCCAAGCGCCATCGGGTGCGCGGCGAAACAGCGTGCTCATGCGATAGGTGACAGTCGCGCGGTTGGCATGGGGATTGACCCGCACCGCGGCCTCCACCACCGTTTCGAGTTCCCGCACCGGGCCGAGTCCGGTGATGAATTCCCGCATGCGCCGGGTGCTTTCGAAGTTCACGCCAGGTGCGACATCGACGAGCGCCAGTCGCTCTACGCGGTCGGGCCGCGTCTCGGCGACGTGGGCCGCGACGACGCCGCCGAGCGACATGCCGACCAGCCCGACGCGATCGAAGCCGAGATGGTCGGCCGCGGCGACGACGTCGGCCGCCATGGTGTCGATGCGGTAGTCGCCGGACCAGTCGCTGTCGCCGTGTCCACGCAGATCCAGTGCGACCAGCCGGGCGGCGCCGCGCAGGCCGAGGCAGACGAAATCCCATGTGTGCGCGGTCAATCTGCCGCCGTGCAGCAGCAGTAGCGGGGATCGGGTTCCGCCCCAGTCGAATCCGTGCAGCCGGCAGCCCGCACGGGAGAAGCGGATCTCGCGGGGCGGCGCCGGATCGTGGATCGCGACGCCCAGTGTCGCCGCCAACTCGGTCATCGCCGGAATCGTGGATTGTCCATGCACGACGCAGCCTCCTTTACCTTGAGTATCCAAGGTAAAGCTCATTACATTGACTCGTCAAGGTAATATTGGCGCGTAGCTACCCGCCTCGCGCACCTCGGCCCGACCGCAGTTCTCGGGATGTTCCGAGCCGCAACAACTCTGGTCCGCATTCTGTGGTATTGCACGCTTCAGGTTCTGCGCGAGATGACCATTATGTATTCGCAGGGAGCGTTCGTTCGGTTGGCGAAGCCGTGGTCCGCGTCAGCCTGGAAGAACATGGAGTCGCCTGTATTCAGGGTCTCGATGATGCCGCCGATAGCGACGGTGAGGGTGCCTTCGAGTACCACGAGTTGTTTCTCCGTACCCGGCGGGTATGCGGGCAGCAGCCCCAAAGAGACCTGCGCCGGGAGGTAGTGGACGATCATCTCGCCTCCGCCCGGGACACGCTATGTGTGTCCACACGATGGAGGTTCCATGCGTTTGATCTCGAGTGACCGGCACCATGCCACGTTCGAATTCGGCGATCTGCAGGTGATCTCGTTGCGAGACGGGTGCTCGCCTGGGGCGACACCGTTCACGTCCCCACGCTCCAATTCGATCGGCCGAGCGTGTCCTGGGAGCTCGACGGCAACCAGTCCCAGGCCCGCGTCGCGCGAGCGGCCCTCCTCGAACAACTGACCCAACCACACCACTTCGTAGCCGGCGCACACCTCGACTCACCCGGCATCGCCCGCGTGACCCCCTCCGGCGATGGCTATGCGCTGGAATATCTCGCACCAGCGATCGGCTGATCGCGTTAGTCCCTACGAGATAGCGTGCCCTGAATCTGAGATGTGTTTGTTCCGCCGTAGTCCGCATATTGGTAGGACGCGGAAACCACCCGGCTGCTGCCGGGCTCGCAATTCGGCGCGCGCAGGTGAGTAAACGCGAACTCGGTGCCTGTGCCAGGTTGATACAGCATCACTTCGGTTCCCGGCGGGCCCGACTTCAATGGCAGCTCGGCTTGGAATGAGAGCGCGGTCGGCGGGGTGGTTTCGACGCTGCCTGCGCCGTTACGCAGTTTGACTACGACCCCGAATGCGTTGTCGGGCAGATCTTTCGGCGGATATGACTGTGTTGCGCCGCCCGTGTAGACGGTCGTCTGTCCCTCGTCGGTCCAGTCCGACAAGTTCCTGCCGCAATGGGGGTTGGTGATGAGCCGAGCCAGGACACCGGATGGGGTGTCGCTGCCCGCGATCAGCGGCGGAATGGTGACCATCGCACTGACGAGAATGGCGATTACCAGCACTGCTCCGCCTCGTATCGAGGCGGCGCGCGTGCGACCGGATCGGTTGCCGTACAAGTGCAGGAAGGCTGCCGCGAACGCTGTGGCAAGTGCGAAGCACGCCGCGACGAGGCTCGTGTCGAGGTGTCCGGATAACGCCGGCTTGTAATCGGACAGGTACAGCTCGGTTCCTGCCCACTGAGCGAACAAGCTGGCAACTACCGCACCCACGATGGTGCCGCCGGGCGCGAACCGGTATGGCATCAGCCCGAAAATGCCGGTGATGACCAGCAGTGGGGTGATCACGAGCAGGAACGGCCAATAGACCATGAGGTTGGCCGCGAAACGGCCGCCCGCTTCGAGCTCGAACCGTGGATCCGCGCCCGGCTCCGAGTACAGTCCGAGCCCGATCGCCGCCCACGCCACAGCCAGCGCACCGACGGCAACGACATGCAATATGTACGCGGGACGGTTCAAGCGATTCCACGATTTATCACGAGCGAACACGCGGTCACTGTATCGACCAGTTGTGTCCGATCCGGTGACCAAATGTGGAGAAATCGCGTGGGTCCGGTAGGAGACTCCGAAGTCGCGGAACCCGAACCCATTCAGAGGGTTTCGCGGCCCACCCCCTCCCGGCGCAGGCTCCCGCACGGATTGTCGGTGGGACTCGAGAGGATGCCTGTGAACATTGTTGAACAAGGGAGACGTGATGTCGGACAGCACTTTACGGGCGATCGGTGAGCTTATGGGTTCGGTGTCGTCGGCGGGGTCATTCGCCGCGCAGCGCACAGGGTCGGCGGAGAACCTCGTGGTAGAGGTGGAGGGGGTGGGGCGGCTCGAGTTGCCGGTGCCGCCGGGTCAGGCGCGGCGACTGTGCGAGGTCGCGCGTCCGGCGCGGTATGGGCTGCGCGAGCAGACGCTGCTGGACGCGAATGTGCGTGACACATGGGAGGTTCCGCGGGAGCGGGTGGCGATCGACGAGGGGCGGTGGCACGAGACGCTGCTGCCCCTGCTGGACACCCTGCGGGGCGAGCTGGGGCTGTCCGCGGATTGTGAGTTGTCCGCGGAGCTGCATTCGATGCTGGTGTATGAGCCGGGGCAATTCTTTCAGCGCCACCAGGATTCGGAGAAGACCGAGGGCATGATCGGCACGTTGGTGGTGACGTTGCCTTCGGCGTTCACCGGCGGGGAGCTGGTGATCGAGCAGCAGGGGACGCGGGTCATCGACAAAGGGTCGCCGGAGCGGTTGTCCTTCGTCGCGTTCTACAGCGACTGTGAGCACGAGGTGCTGCCGGTCACCGACGGATACCGAATTACGTTGACCTACAACCTGATGGCGAAGGGACGTACCGGACCCGACGGCACCGATTTCGCCCGGCATTCGTCGGTCGCGCTGTTGGCCGAGCAATTGCGCGCGCATTTCACCACACCGGTCGAATCGGCGGATTCCTACCCTCAGTCGGCACCCCGGCCACCCCGGCAACTCGTCTACCTGATGGATCATCAATATTCTCAGAACGGTTTCGGGTGGGACCGGCTCAAAGGCGGCGATGCGGGCCGCACCGGAATGCTGCTCGCGGCGGCCGAAATCGCGGGATACGACACCGCGCTGGCGCTGGCGGAGGCCGAGGAATGCTATGAGGAAGAGGATTACACCACCTCGATGCTGATCTATCGGCAGCGCTGGGAACGCGTTGCGGACGGATGGAAATGCGTCGAACGTTCCGAGGTGGATTTCGATGACGAGGGGGAGATGATCGACCCGGTCTCCGATGATGTCGCACGACTTCCGGTACGTTCCAGTCTTCCCTTGGAGCCGGGCTCGGATGAGCTCGGCGAGCTGCGCTGGTCCGACCTCACGTTGACGTGGCTGATCGATCGGTCGGGAGCAGCCGGTAAGCCCGAGGCGGCGCGGGTCCTGGACGAGGAGTTGTGCACGGGTGCAACAACATCGGCGCTGGAGCCTTTCGCGTCAGAGTTGGAGGGGTACATGGGCAACGAAGGAAACAACGCCAATTTCTGGTATCGGCGCGCGGCGATCGTCGTCCGGCCGCATCAGTAGACGACAACGGCCCGAGATAGCCTCGGGCCGTTGCTCTTCGGATATGCCGCTACTTGACCGAGTTGGCCAGCTGATCGGCGTAGGGGGCAGTGAATTTGCCGACGATGGGAAGTGGCGCGCGGACACCGCCGGTGTTGTTCGCCTGGACCATGGCCATGATCCAGACGATGAGTGCGAAGACCGCGACTGCGAGTCCGGCGAGGCTGAAGATGATCCCCAGGACTCCGAGGAGCGAGCCGGCGAGGCTCAGAACGATATTGACCACCGAGACCGCTCCGAAGAAGACGATCGATTGGGCGGCATGGAATTTCACGTCGGGGTCGTTCTTTCCTATGAACAGGAAGATGATTCCGGTGAGCCAGCCCAGCGCGTAGGACAGGATCGCGCTGGTCTTCTTGTCCAGGCCGGCGGATTGCGGTTGGTTCGTGGGAGGTTGAGAAGTTGTCATGGGGTAAGTAGATGTCGCGTGAGCCTCCTACCGATCCCAGGTTTCACACGAACCCACAGGTCGCGGACCACTCCGATGGGCTAGGCTGAGCGCCGGTATTTCAGCTGGTAGGACTGTCCTTCTGGAGCAATCGGAGCGTCATGGATTTCGTTTACAACCTGGTGGTTGTCACCCATCTGCTGGGGATGGCCGCGGTGGTCGGTGGATATGCGGCCGGGCAGCCCAAGGTCAACGAAGTGATGGTCTGGGGTGCTCGGGCGCAGATCATCACCGGTGTGATCCTGGTGGGGTTGGCCGAGTCGATCGACTCGCTCGGCAAGGACCCCAACATGATGAAGATCGGGATCAAGCTGGTTATTTCCGTGCTCGTCGCGGCGTTCGCCGAGATGGGGCGAGCGGATGCCAAGCGCGGCAAGGATATTCCGTGGATGACCCATGCTGCGGGCGGACTCGCGATCGTGAATGTGTTGGTCGCAACCCTTTGGTCGTAATCGGCAGGACGAAGCCTCGCTTGCGCTCGGCCTTCGTCCTGCCGATTTGGTTCGGTGCGCTGCTTTGTGGATCTAGCCTTCGAACAGTGATTGCCCGATGTACGCGCCGGGGGACTCGACGCCCGGCGGGATGACGAACACCGACGACCCCACGGGTGTGGTCCACACGTTGAGGGCGTCGAAGTCCGCCAGCCGTTGCTGGACCGGCAGATACTGCGTGTCTACATCCCGTTGGAATGCCGCGAAGAGCAGGCCCGAGTTGGAGACCTGCCCAGGGGCGGGGGCGTCGTCGTAGTTGTAGCCGCGCCGTAGGAACCTTTCACCATCGTGGGTGTGGTGTGCGCGGGCGATGTGGGACGACTGCGGGATGATCGGGATGCCGTGCTGGTCGGTGGCTTCGAAATCCGGTGGATCGAATTCCTTGGTTCCGGTTAGGGGTGCTCCGGTGTCGATTTTGCGGCCGACGCTGAGTTCCCTTCCGTCCGGGTCGATTTCGTCCCAGGTTTCCAGGTTCATGGCGATTCGCCGCAGGACGAGCGAGGTGCCGCCGGTGAGCCAGGGGTGGGTGGCGCCGTCGTCCCAGACCAGGTGATCGAAATCGGTGGCGGCGGTGAGGTTTTCGGTGCCGTCGACCTGGCCCATCAGGTTGCGCGGGGTTTGTCCTGGGGCGGCGTTGCGGAATCCGCGTTGGACCCAGCGCACCGTGGTGAGGGTGGTGACGCTGCGGCACAGTACCCGTACCGCGTGTGCCACCGTGGTTACCTCGTCGGCGCAGACCTGGATCAGCAGATCTCCGTCGTTCCACTGGGGTTCGAGTTTGTCGATGCGGAACGGCGGCAGCGGCCGGAGCCACTCCGGTTTGCGGTGCTCCAAGCCCGCGACGGTGAAGACCGCGGGCCCGAATCCGAAGGTGACGGTGAGTCGGGCGGGACGCTGGGTCAGATGCGGTTCGGTGTCGGCGAGGGCAGGGGTGCCCGCGGTCAGGCGGGCGGCGTCACCGGTCCAGATCTGCAGGATGCCCGCGATGTCCTCGCGGGTGGTGCCCGGACGCAGATCGAATCCGACGAACGCCACGTGATCCTGTGGCGCGGTCGTGATCCCGGCCTGATGTCGGCCGTAGAACGGTTCGGTCGCGGTCGGTGCGGGCCGGTGCTGAGGCGCGGGCTCGGCTCTGGTCAGCGCGACCGCGCCCAGGCCGAGCCCGGCCGCGCCCGCCGCGGCGGCGCCACCGCCGATCAGGCGCCGCCGGGTGAAGCCGGACCGCGAATTCGCCTCAGGCACCGGGGGCAGGGGTCGGCTGGGCGCCGTGCTCGCCGTCGGTGCCGTAGTTCTCCTGGTTGCCGGGGAAGTCCCGGACTTGCGCGGTGAACGTCTTGGACGTGCCGTCACCGAAGACGAGGGTGATCGGGGTGTCCGAACCGGTGCGCAACTCCTGGTGCAGACCCATGAACATGATGTGGTCGGCGCCGGGCTTCAGGGTCAGGGCGGCGTGCGGGGCGATGGTGTAGCCGCCGGGCTTGGGCTGCATCATCTTGGTGCCGTCGGCCTTGGTGATCATTTCGTGCAGTTCGACGCTGCTGGAGACCGGGCTGGAGCCCGCGACGACGGTGACGGTCTGGTCGCTGTCGTTGGTGATCTTGCCGAACGCGGCGGACATGCCGCCAGGGGCGGCCTTGACCCACTGGTCGGTGATCGACACCTGGTCCGCGGCGGACTTGCCGGCCGGGGCGTCGTTCGAGGAGCAGGCGACGAGCAGGAACGGGACCGCGGCCAGGGCGGCGGCGCCGCGGGCGAGGCGGGAGGTGGTCAGGGACATGGATGTACTCCGAATCTATGGGAGCGGGCAGCCGTCAGCCGTGCACGACGACAAGTTCGGCAGAACCTGCGAGAACGCAGACGATGCGAAGTGGCACGGACTGCAATTCCGGCGACCCGATCGGGACGGTGCGGAAAGTGAGGGAACGCTTCAGGCGTACGCGGGTGGCCCTCGAGTCCCGATTCCGGAGCTGATGAGCAGTCGTCGCGCGGTCAGCGCCGGAACGACCGTGACGATCGAGAACGGTGCGTGCGGTGCGACGGGCCGGGTGTGCAGCGCGCGCACGGCCTCGCGCACGCTGGATGCTGCGCGGGCGAGCCCGAGTTCGGCGGCACGAATCAGCAACGCGCCCACGGGAACCGCCAGCACGTGCGCCAGCAGCATGAGCCCGGCGGAGTGCGACACCTGCTGATGGCAGGGCGACAGCGTCAGCGCCGTATGCCCGACCGCCTGACCCGCCATGAGCAGCAGCACGAGCTCGCCGAGACCGGGCGCGGCTGCCGAGCGGCGGAGCACGCTGACGACGACTCCGATCAGGGCGCAGGCGCCGAGCAATAGAGCGACCGAGGAATCACCAAGGGAGACCACGCCGCCGCCGAGGGCGTGCGCCGCGATACTCACCGCACCGCAGGCGGATCCGACGAGGGCACCGCTGAGGGATCCGCCGGTGGCCGCAGCCGACGGGGCAGGGCGCAGTCGCGCCGCTTCCTCCGCCGGTGTTCGCACCGGCACATACTACTGCCGGTCGTAGTAAGCGGTGATGCGGAGTCACACGGGGCGGAAGCCCGCGCCCACACCGCCGGCCTCGGCGATATCCGCGAGGATCATCCCGATCTGGGTAGCTACCGCCGGATCAAGGACCGGCACCGCCACCGACTGGCCCGAAACCGCCACCGCCGAGGTGTCGGCCTGAACATGACCCACATTCATGCCGACCAGGCGATCACCCAGCGTGACGGGCGCACCGGAGTCCCCGGACTGCGATCCCGCCTCGTTCTGGAACCACCACGGATGCGCGTCCCACACGATCCCGCAGCCGAACCCGGTGGTGCGGCCGATCTTGCACACCAAATCCCCGGGCCGGGGTGGTTCGCCGATCCCGTCGATCCGGGTCGCCGATACCTGCCGGACCGGGACAACCTTGGCCGGGTCGAATTCGATGACCGCGTAGTCGTCGTCGTAATCGACCAGCGCGACCGTGCCGACCGCCCCCGCCTCGGCCGTTCGTTCGGCCAGCACCGGCATACCGAGGTCCGCGCAGTGCCCGGCGGTCAGCCCGACCAGGCGTTGCTCGCGGTCGTAGCCGATGGTGGTCAGCGTGCAGGCGACCTGGTCGCCGATGGTGATGCCCGACCCGCCGCCGAGGACAGCGGTCTGCTGGGCCGTCCCGGGCCCGGCGCATAGCGCGGTCGCCGGAATCGCGGCCAGAGTGGCCAGCAGCAGGGGGAGCCGGACCCGCGCGAGGGCAGACATAGTGTCAACTGTGCCTGCGCCGCCGGGCCGCTGGGCTACCCTTCCGTTGCAGGTAGGACACGGTTCGGCTGGGGCCCGAGCACCTGCTGCGCACTCAGGTCACGACCGGGGCAGCGGTTCAGTTGGCGCGAGGGCAGACGCAGCCGCGGTCCAGGTGGCCGGCGGCGGTGGCGTCGCAGAAGCGCTGGGAGATCTGGTCGTGCGCGTCGCGCGGATGCTTACATGCGGGGCAGCCGCCGTCGTTCGTGGCGCTCTGGTCCTCGGCGGGCTTGGTCTGTGTATCGGTTGCGGACAATCTGGGCTCCTGTGTCCTGTGCGTGCACGGATCCAGCGGCGTCGGACACACCGAGAGACTTTGCGATTACTTCGCGCCTCAACGCTACGCCTACCCCCGTGCCCAAGATTCGCGCAATGGCCGCAACAAGATAGAGCGTCGGGCAGATTCGTTCGACGACCGCGGAAACGCCGACGGCCGCCCGGATCGGGATCCGGGCGGCCGTCGGTTTCCGAGAGGTCAGCGGACGAAAACGGCCGCTTGTTCGGCGAGGTTCAGCAGTGGCTGCGGGAAGACACCGAGCGCCAAGGTGGCCGCGGCGGTGATGACGACCACGGACCAGGTGAGCACCGGTGGCACGACAATCGGTGCGTCCGTGGACGGTTCGGTGAAGAACATCAGCACGATGACGCGGATGTAGAAGAAGGCCGCGATGGCGCTGGAGATGACGCCGACGATGACCAGGAAGGTGGCGTGGTCGGCGGCAGCGGCTTGGAACACCGCGAACTTGCTGACGAAGCCCGAGGTCAAGGGGAGACCGGCGAAGGAGAGCAGGAACAACGCGAATATGGAAGCGAGCCAAGGGGAGCGGCGGCCGAGACCGGCCCACTGGGACAGCGCGGTGGCTTCGTCGCCGGCGGGGGTGCGGACCAGGCTGACGACGGCGAAGGCGCCGACGGTGCCCAGGCCGTAGGCGACCAGGTAGAACAGGATCGCGGCGGTGCCCGCGTCGGTGGCGGCGACCAGGCCGATCATCAGGAAACCGGCATGGGCGACAGAGGAATACGCGAGCATGCGCTTGACGTCGGTCTGGGTGATGGCCAGCACCGCGCCCAGCGCCATGGTGGCGATGGCGATGGCGGCCAGGACCGGGCGCCAGTCGTCGCGCAGGCTGGGCACCCCGATCTGGATGACTCGCACGAGCGCGCCGACGGCCGCGATCTTGGTGGCGGCGGCCATGAACGCGGTGACGGGAGTGGGCGCGCCCTGGTAGACGTCCGGGACCCAGGACTGGAACGGGACCGCGCCGATCTTGAACAGCAGACCCACCGCGAGCATCGCCACGCCCAGCAATGCCAGCAGCGCGTTGGAGGGATGGGCGATCAGGGCGTCGGAGATTCCGGCCAGTTTCACCGTGCCAGCCTGCCCGTACAGCAGGGCGACTCCGTAGAGGAAGAACGCCGACGAGAACGCCCCGAGCAGGAAGTACTTGAGCGCCGCCTCCTGGGAGAGCAGCCGCTGCCGCCGGGCCAGCCCGCACAGCAGGTAGAGCGGCAGCGAAAGCACTTCCAGCGCAATGAACATGGTGAGCAGGTCGTTGGCGGCGGGGAAGAGCAGCAGACCGCCGACGGCGAGCATGGTCAGCGGGAACACTTCGGTGGTGGCGATGCCCGCGTTCTCGGCGGTGCGTTCGGCGGCGCTGCCGGGCACCGCCGAGGCCTGCGGGGTGAAGGCGTCGACGACGCGCGGGCGGGCGGCGTTCAACGCCCAAGTGCCTGGGCCGGAACGCTTTTCGGCCACCGGCTGGGCGTGGCGTTCGGCCATGAACACGATCCCGAGCAGGGAGACCACGAGGATGGCGCCCTGCAGGAACAGGCTGACCCCGTCGATCGCCACCGCGCCGACGAGGGCGGTCGCGGAGGTGCCCGCCAACCCGATGACCGCGACCAGCGCCGCACCCAAGCCGAGAATGGCGAGCAGCACCTGGGTGACATACCGGGCGCGGCGCGGGACGAACGCTTCGACGAGCACCCCGGCCACGGCCGCGCCGAAGACGAGCAGCATCGGCAGGATCAGGCTGTATTCGATACTCGGCGCGGGCACGGTGGCCGCGAGAACTGCGGTACTCACTTGTGCGTACCTCCGGAAGTGGCGGCCGGTCCGGCCTCGGTAACGGCGGGGATGACAGGTTCCGGATCCTTGACGCCGATGGTGGTCAGCGTTTGGCTCACCGCGGGATCGATGAAGTCCAGCACCGGTTTCGGATACACCCCGAGGAAGATCAGCGCGGCGATCAGCGGCACCACCACGGCGTACTCGCGGGGGACCAGGTCCTTGATGCCCTCGTTGCCTTTGGTCACGGGCCCGGTCATCATCCGCTGGTACATCCACAGCACGTACACCGCGGCCAGCACCAGTGCGGCGGAGGCGACCACCGCGGCCACCTGGTAGCGGCTGAACGTGCCGACCAGGACCAGGAATTCGCTGACGAACGGCGCGAGCCCGGGCAGTGACAGCGTGGCGAGACCGGCGATGAAGAAGGTGCCCGCCAGTACCGGCGCCACCTTCTGCACCCCGCCGTAGTCGGCGATGACGCGAGTTCCGCGGCGCGACACCAGGAATCCGGCGATCAGGAACAGCGCGGCGGTGGAGATGCCGTGGTTGACCATGTACAGCGTCGCGCCGGTCTGGCCCTGACTGGTCATGGCGAAGATGCCGAGGATGATGAACCCGAAGTGCGAGATCGAGGTGTAGGCGATCAGGCGCATCACATCGGTCTGGCCGATGGCCAGGACCGCGCCGTAGATGATGCCGATCACCGCGAGTGTGATCACCACTGGCGCATAGGTTCCGGCGGAGTCGGGGAACAGCAGCAGGCAGTAGCGCAGCATGCCGAAGGTGCCCACCTTGTCGACCACCGCCATCATCAGCACCGCGCTCGACGGTGTCGCGGCGACGGCGGCGTCGGGCAGCCAGGTGTGCAGCGGCCACAGCGGCGCCTTCACCGCGAAGGCGAACATGAAGCCGAGGAACAGCGCGTTGAGCACGGCCGGTCCGGCACCGAGTTGACCGGAGTTGGCGGCGGCGACCACGACCCGCAGGTCGAAGCTGCCGGTGCCGTCGGGGCCGAGGGATTCGCGGGCGGTGAGGACGTAGAGGCCGATCACCGCGGCGAGCATGATGAGTCCGCCGAACAGGTTGTACAGCAGGAACTTCACCGCCGCCCGGGACCGCTGCTGCCGCAAGGCAATGTCGCCGCCGCGGGGCCCGAAGCCGCCGATGAGGAAGTACATCGGGATGAGCATGGCTTCGAAGAAGATGTAGAACAGCAGGATGTCCAGGGAGACAAAGGAGACCAGCACCATGGCCTCGACCAGCAGGGTGAGCGCCAGATAGGTGTGCATCACCCGTTTGCCGCCGCCGACCTCGCGGTCGTCGTTCCAGCCCGCCAGGATCAGGATCGGTACCAACGCGGTGGTGAGCAGGACGAGAACCAGGGCGATGCCGTCGAGTCCGAGGGTGTAGCCCGCGCCGAAAGCCGGGATCCACTCATGGGATTCGACGAACTGGTACTGATCGCCACCGGGGTCGAAGCGCACCGCCGTCACCACGGCCAAGACCAGCGTCGCCAGCGCGAAGGCGAAGGCGACGATGCGGGCGAGGTTGCGCTGGGACGCAGGCAGGACCAGCACCACGATCGCGCCGGCGACCGGCGCCAGCCACAGGGTGGTCAACCAGGGGAAGTTGTTCACCGCAGCCTTCCTTCACTCCGGGGAGCTGTGTGGGTCCCGGCCGGCAACGTGCCGGGACGACGAGTTACGGCGGGCGGGCCGAGACGACGCGGCTCGGTGGGTTGGTTGCTCACCAGATCCTCACCGCCAGCAGCGCGGCGGCGACCAGGGCGGCACCGGAGAACATGGACAGGGCGTAGGAGCGCACGAATCCGGTCTGGATTCGGCGCACGCGGCCCGACATACCGCCGATGAATGCCGCTGTGCCGTTGACGATTCCGTCCACGCCACGGTTGTCGAGGAACACCAGCGCCCGGGTGAAGTGGCGGCCCGGCCGCATGAACACGCCCTCGTTGAAGGCATCGCCATAGAGGTCCTTGCGGGCCGCGACGGTGAGCACACTCGCCGGAACCGGTGCGGTCTCGGGGATTTCACGCTGCGCGTACTCGCGGTAGGCGACACCGACACCGATGGCGACCACGCTCAACGCCATCGCGGTGACCACCCAGGCGGGCAGCACATGCTCGCCGTGGTGTTCACCGACGACCGGCGTCAGCCAGTTCTGCAGCGACGAACCCAGAACCAGCAGGCCACCGGAGAACACGGAGCCGAGGGCCAGCACCATCATCGGGCCGACCATGGTGCGCGGCGACTCGTGCGGGTGGGTGTCTTCCTTCCACCGGCTCTTGCCGAAGAACGTCATCAGCATCACGCGGGTCATGTAGAACGCGGTCAGCCCCGCACCGATCAAAGCCGCGGTGCCTAGCGTCCAGCCCTTCGCCCCGCCGGCGTTGAACGCCGTCTCGATGATCTTGTCCTTGGAGAAGAACCCGGCGAACGGCGGCACCCCGATGATCGCGAGATATCCGAGCCCGAACGTTATGTAGGTGACGGGCAACAGCTTTCGCAGGCCGCCGTACCGTCGCATGTCGGTTTCGTCGTCCATCGCGTGCATCACCGAACCGGCCCCGAGGAACAGCCCGGCCTTGAAGAAGCCGTGGGTCAGCAGGTGCATGATCGCGAACGCGTACCCGGCCGGTCCGAGTCCGGCGGCCAGGAACATGTAACCGATCTGGCTCATGGTGGAGGCCGCGAGCGCCTTCTTGATGTCGTCCTTGGCGCAGCCGATGATCGCACCGAACAGCAGCGTCACCGCGCCGACGATCACCACGCCGAGTTGCGCGTTCGGCGCGAGGTCGAAGATTGGCCCGGACCGTGCAATCAGGTAGACGCCGGCGGTCACCATGGTGGCCGCGTGGATGAGCGCCGACACCGGGGTCGGGCCCTCCATCGCGTCCCCGAGCCAGGACTGCAACGGCACCTGCGCGGATTTACCGCAAGCCCCGAGCAGCAGCAGCAAACCGATCGCGGTCAGCGTACCCTCGCTGGCTTGCGGTGCGGCCGCGAACACATCGCCGAAGCCGATGCTCCCGAAGGTGGCGAACATGGTGAACATGGCGATCGCCAAGCCCATGTCGCCGACCCGGTTGACCACGAACGCCTTCTTGGCCGCCGTTGCCGCCGTGGGCTTTTCGTGCCAGAACCCGATCAGCAGGTAGGACGCCAGGCCGACGCCTTCCCAGCCGAGGTAGAGCACCAGGTAGTTGTTCGCCAGCACCAGCAGCAGCATGGCCGCGAGGAACAGGTTGAGATAGGCGAAGAACCGCCGCCGGTTCGGGTCGTGCTCCATGTAGCCGACCGAGTAGATGTGGATCAGCGAACCCACACCGGTGATCAGCAGCGCGAAACACATGGACAGCTGGTCCAATTGGAGCCCGAAGTCGACTTGCAGACCGGCTACGGGGACCCACTCGAACAGATCGAGATGGATTGCCCTGGCGGCCCCATCGCGACCGAGCATGCCGAAGAAGGCGATCACCGCGACGCCGAAGGAGGCCACCGCGGCGGCACTGCCGAGCAGGTGGCCCCACTTGTTGCTGGTGCGTCCGGTGAGCAGGAGGATTACGGCGCCTGCCAGAGGCAGGGCGGGCATGAGCCAGAGCGTTGCCGTATCCATGTCAGAACTTCAGCAGGTTGGCGTCGTCGACCGAGGTCGAGCGGCGGGCGCGGAAGATGGTCATGATGATCGCCAGGCCGACAACGACTTCCGCCGCGGCCACGACCATCGTGAAGAACGCGAAGACCTGACCGTCGAGGTTGGAGTGCAGTCGCGCGAAGGTGACGAATGCCAGATTCACCGCGTTCAGCATCAGCTCGATGCACATGAACACCACGATGGCGTTGCGCCGCAGCAGCACTCCCGCCGCACCGATGGTGAACAGCAGGGCGGACAGGAACAGATAGTTCTCGGGGTTCACCGCTTGCCTTCCTCGTCTGCCTGGGAGGTGACCGTCTCGGAGCCGACCGAGATGACGGCCGCCTCGGTCAGTGCCTTGTTGCGGCGGTGCCGCAGGATGGTGCTCACCGAATGTTCTTCGAACGAGCCGTCGGGCAGGCGCGCCGGAATGTCGACCGCGTTGTGCCGCGCGTACACGCCCGGGGTGGGCAGCGGGGTCGCGCGGCTCTTGCCGTCCCGGAACCGCATCCGTGACATCTCGCGCTGGCCGAGCTTGGGCTCCAGCTGGTCGCGGTGCGCGAGCACCATGGCGCCGATGGTGGCGGCGATGAGCAGCGCGCCGGTGAGCTCGAACGCCCAGACATACTTGATGAAGATCAGCTCGGCGAGCTCACCGATGACGTCGCGTCCGGCGAACCCCGTGGCGGGGAACGTGATTCCGGAATCGCGGATGCCGTTGGCGATGCCGCTCATGAACAGGATGCCGAACCCGAGCCCGACCGCGCAGGCGGCGGCGCGCTGGCCCTTGATCGTCTCCTTCAGCGATTCCGCCGAGTCGACGCCGACGAGCATCAGCACGAACAGGAACAGCATCATGACCGCGCCGGTGTAGACCACGATCTGCACGACGCCCAGGAACAGTGCGTCCTGGGCGATGTACATGACGGCGAGCGCGATCATGGTGGCGGCCAGGCAGATCGCCGAGTGCACGGCTTTCGAGGAGAACACCATGCCGAGCGCGCCGATCACGGCGAGCGGGGCGAGGATCCAGAACTGCACCGCCTCGCCGGTACCGGTCTGCGTCAAAGGCTCTGCGGCCAACAGGAATTCGTTCACCGTGCGACTCCTTCGGTTCCGACCGCCGTTGGCTCTTTGTCCCGGCCGACCGGTTCATCCGAGATCGGATCGACCGCGGGAATACCGCCGGGCACCGTGCCGCGGTAGTAATCGCCTTCGGTCGCACCGGGATACATCGCGTGCGGCGGTGCTTCCATCCCGGGCTGCATCGGCGCGAGCAGGTTCGTCTTCTCGTAGATCAGATCGGCCCGGTTGTCGTCGGTGAGCTCGTAGTCGTTGGTCATGGTCAGCGCCCGGGTCGGGCAGGCCTCGATGCACAGGCCGCAGCCGATGCAGCGCAGATAGTTGATCTGGTAGACCCGGCCGTACCGTTCACCCGGCGAGAAGCGTTCGGCCTCGGTGTTGTCCGCGCCTTCGACATAGATCGCGTCGGCGGGGCAGGCCCAGGCACACAGCTCGCAGCCGATGCACTTCTCCAGGCCGTCGGGATGCCGGTTGAGCTGATGCCGCCCGTGGTAGCGCGGCGCCGTCGGCACCTTCTGTTCCGGGTAGTACTCGGTGTTCGGCTTCTTGAACATCGTCGCCGCGGTGACCGCGAAACCGCTGAGCGGCTCCAGGAAATTCGCCTTCGTGACATCACGGTGCTGCACGTCGGCGGGCAGCGGTGGCGTCGGGAAGCCCAGGAACACACCGGATTCCGCCGCGGTCATCGGTTCGTCGGCCAGCGGGGGCAGGTTCGGTTTGCGGCCCGCCCGCAGGAACATGCCGACCATCAACGCGGTGATGACGATGCCGCCGATCACCAGCGCCGGGGTCTCGATATGCAGACCTTCGGCTTCGGCGACCCGCACGCCGGCGACCAGCATGACCCACAGCAGCGACACCGGGATCAGCAGCTTCCAGCCGAGATTCATGAACTGGTCGTAGCGCAGGCGGGGGAGCGTGCCGCGCAACCAGATGAACACGAACAGGAACGTCCACACCTTGGCGACGAACCACAGCAGACCCCACCATCCCGCGTCCGCGCCCGGGATCATGTTGAACGGCCACGGCGCGTGCCAGCCACCCAGGAACAGGGTGGTCGCGAGCGCGGAAACCGTTGCCATGTTGACGTATTCGGCGAGCATGAACATGGCGAACTTGAGCGAGGAGTACTCGGTGTGGAAGCCGCCGACCAGCTCGCCTTCGGCCTCGGGGAGGTCGAAGGGCGCGCGGTTGGTCTCGCCGACCATGGACACGCAGTAGATCAGGAACGAGGGCAGCAGCAGGAACACGAACCAGGTCGGGCTCTGCGCGGAGACGATGCCCGAGGTGGACATGGTGCCCGCGTGCAGGAACACCGCCGCGAAGCACAGCGCCATCGCGATCTCGTAGGAGATCACCTGCGCGGTGGAACGCAGACCGCCGAGCAGCGGATAGGTGGAACCCGAAGCCCAGCCCGCCAGCACGATGCCGTACACGCCGATCGAGGTGATGGCCAGGATGTAGAGCACTGCCACCGGCAGGTCGGTGAGCTGCAGCGCGGTGCGCTCCCCGGCGATGGAGACCTCGCCGCCGAGCGGGATCACTGCGAACGCCATGAACGCCGGGATCACCGAAATGATCGGCGCCAGCACGTAGATCGGCTTGTCCACGATGGCCGGGATGATGTCCTCTTTGAGGGCCATCTTCACGCCGTCGGCGACCGCCTGCAGCGAACCTCCGGGGCCGACCCGGTTGGGTCCGACGCGCATCTGCATGCGCGCCACGATCTTTCGTTCCGCGACCACCGCGATCATCGGGGTGAGCAACAGGAAGACGAAGATGGCCAGGGACTTCGCGATGATCAGCCACATCGGATCGTGGCCGAAAAGACTCAAGTCACTCACTGCGGCGTCCCTTCGTGCTCTCGTCGGCGCGCCGGATCTCGACGACGCCGCCGGGTGCGGTGGCGAGCTGTTCGGTGATCGAGCAACCCGGCGAGTTCTGCGGCAGCCACACCACCCGGTCGGGCATCTCGGTGATCATCAGCGGCAGCGTGACCAAGCCGCGCTGGGTGCCGACAGTGACCGGATCATCCTGCGCGGCACCGATTTCCGCGGCGGTCGCGGCCGAGAGCCGGACCACCGCGGGGCGGGCGATACCGGCCAGGTTGGGTTCACCGTCCTGCATGCGGCCCTGATCGAGGAGCATGTGCCAGGAAGCGAGGACGGCGGTGCCTGCGGTCGGTTGAGTGACCGGGTGCGGGCGGTGCGCGGGAGCAGGGAGCGGCTGCCCGTCCCAGATCCCGAGTTCGGCCAGCTCGGCGCGGGCCGCCGCGGCGTCCGGGAGCGCGAGCTGGACGCGCATTTCGTCGGCGATGGCGTGCAGTACGCGTCCGTCGGACAGCGGTGCGGCGGTGCGGGTCACCATCGAGTCGCCGAGCGCGGCTTCGAAGCGGCGCGGCCTGCCCTCCCAGGTGCGGAAGGTGCCGGTCTTCTCCATCGCGGTGGCGACCGGGAAGACGACGTCGGCCCGGTCGGTGACCGGGCTGTGCCGCAGTTCCAGGCTGACCACGAAGCGGGCGGCGTCGATGGCGGCGAGCGCGGCGCTGGGATCGGGGAGATCGGTGATGTCGACGCCACCGATGACCAGTGCGCCCAGGCCCGAAGCCGCGTCCAGGATGCCCGCGGTGTCGCGGCCCGGGGTCGCGGGCAGCTCGCCGACATTCCACGCGGACCGAACCTGCTGACGCGCAGCGGGATCGGCGACCGGACGACCGCCCGGGAGCAGACCCGGCAGGGCGCCGGATTCGATCGCGCCGCGTTCCCCGGCGCGACGAGGCACCCAGGCCAGAGCGGCCCCGGTTTCCTCGGCGAGGTGCACCGCGGCCGAGAGCGCGCCGGGGATACCGGCGAGCCGTTCGCCGACCAGGATCACCGCGCCGGGCTGGCGCAGCAGGCGGGCGGCATTGTCGGCGATCTCGGCGGCGCCGGTTCGAAGTGCCTCCAGCACATGGGGTTCCGCGCCGGGCACGGTTGGCAGGAGGGTGCCGGACATGCGCTCCAGGCCGCGCGAGGCGTACGGCGCGAGCGAGTAGACCGCCGAACCGCGCTTGCGGGCCGCCTTGCGCAGACGCAGGTAGATGATCGGCGACTCCTCTTCCGGTTCGAAACCGGCGAGCAACACGATCGGCGCGCGTTCCAGGCTGTCGTAATCGACGGTGACACCCTGCCCGGCGACACAGGCCGCGAGGAAGTCCGCCTCCTCGGCCGAGTGCACCCGGGTGCGGAAGTCGATGTCGTTGCTGCCCAGCGCGATTCGGGTGAACTTGCTGTAGGCGTAGGCGTCTTCCTCGGTGACCCGGCCGCCCACCAGCACGCCCGCGTTCCCGAAGGCCGCGGCCAATCCGCCCGCGGCGGCCGCCAGGGCCTCCGACCAGGAGGCAGGATGCAACGTGCCGTCCCAGCCGCGCACCAGCGGAGTGGTGATGCGGTCGCGCTCGGTGGCGTAGGCGAATGCCCAGCGGCCCTTATCGCAGTTCCATTCCTCGTTGACCTGCGGATCGTCACCGGCCAAGCGGCGCAGCACTTTTCCGCGCCGATGGTCGGTGCGCTGGGCGCAACCGGAGGCGCAGTGCTCACACACGCTGGGGCTGGAAACCAGGTCGAACGGGCGGGCCCGGAATCGGTAGCTGGTCCCGGTGAGCGCGCCGACCGGGCAGATCTGCACGGTGTTGCCGGAGAAGTAGGAGTCCAGCGGTTCGGCCTGCGCGGTGCCGACCTGTTGCAGCGCACCGCGATCCATCAGTTCGATGAACGGGTCACCGGCCACCTGCTGGGAGAACCGGGTGCAGCGGGCGCAGAGCACGCAGCGTTCCCGGTCCAGCAGCACCGCCGTGGACAGCGGAATCGGCTTGGGATAGATGCGTTTCACGCCCTCGAACCGGGATTCCGGCCGCCCGGAGGACATCGCCTGGTTCTGCAGCGGGCATTCGCCGCCCTTGTCGCAGACGGGGCAGTCCAGGGGGTGATTGATGAGCAACAGCTCCATCACTCCCTCCTGGGCCTTGTCGGCGACCTCGGAGGTGAGCTGGGTGCGCACCACCATGCCCTCGGCGACGGTCTGGGTGCAGGAGGCGACCGGCTTGCGCTGGCCTTCCACCTCGACGATGCACTGCCGGCAGGCGCCGACCGGTTCGAGCAGCGGATGGTCGCAGAAACGGGGGATCTGGATGCCGATGAGTTCGGCGGCCCGGATCACCAGGGTGCCGGGCGGCACGCTGATCGAGGTGCCGTCGATGGTCAGCGTGACGAGATCGGCTGGCAACAAACCACTTTCGTTGGAGCTCACAGTGGAGGTCATCGGATCTCTCCTTCCGCCCAGACCGTGCTGCGCGCCGGATCGAACGGACAGCCCGCCCCGCCGAGGTGCATCTCGTACTCCTGCCGGAAGTATTTGAGCGAGGAGACGATGGGGCTGGCCGCGCCGTCACCGAGCGCGCAGAACGACTTGCCGTTGATGGTGTCGCTGATATCGAGCAGCTTCTGCAGATCCGATTCGGTGCCCCGGCCCTCTTCCACGCGCTTCAGCAGCTGCACGAGCCAGTAGGTGCCTTCGCGGCAAGGGGTGCATTTGCCGCAGGATTCGTGGGCGTAGAACTCGGTCCAGCGCAGCACGGCGCGCACCACACAGGTGGTGTCGTCGAAGATCTGCAGGGCCTTGGTGCCGAGCATGGATCCGGCGGCGGCGACGCCTTCGTAGTCGAGGGGGACGTCGAGGTGTTCGTCGGTGAACAGCGGGGTCGACGAACCGCCCGGGGTCCAGAACTTGACCGTGTGCCCGGCTCGGACACCGCCCGCGAACTTCAGCAGCTCGCGCAGCGTAATGCCAAGGGGCGCTTCATATTGCCCGGGGCGTGCCACATGGCCGGACAGCGAGTACAACGTGAAGCCGGGCGACTTCTCGCTGCCCATGGACCGGAACCACTCGATGCCGTTGAGGATGATCGGCGGCACGGAGGCGATGGATTCCACATTGTTGACCACGGTCGGGCAGGCATAGAGGCCCGCGACGGCCGGGAACGGCGGCCGCAGGCGGGGCTGACCGCGGCGGCCTTCCAGGGAATCGAGCAGCGCGGTTTCCTCGCCGCAGATGTAAGCGCCCGCGCCGGCATGCACCACGAGGTCGAGGTCGTAACCGGAGCCCAGGATGTTCTTGCCGAGATAGCCTGCGGCATAAGCCTGTTCGACGGCGGCTTGCAGACGGCGCAGCACTGGCACCACCTCGCCGCGCACGTAGATGAACGCGGTAGCGGCGCGGATCGCGTACGAGCCGATGATCACGCCTTCGATCAACGCGTGCGGGCTCGACAGCATCAGCGGAATGTCTTTGCAGGTACCGGGTTCGGACTCGTCGGCGTTGACCACCAGGTAGTGCGGTTTCGTCACGCCGTCGGGTCCGGGACCCTGCGGGATGAAGCCCCACTTCAGACCGGTCGGGAAGCCCGCGCCGCCACGGCCGCGCAGACCGGCGTCCTTGACGGTCTGGATGACCGCGTCCGGGTCCATCCGAAGTGCTTTGCGCAGCGCCTGATAGCCGTCGTGACGCGAGTAGGTGTCGAGGGTCCAGGACTCCGGGTCATCCCAGTAACGGGACAGGACCGGCGTCAGGGCGGTGGTCATGCGTTCTCCTCCCGCGAAACCTTCAGGCCGGCCAGGGTCGCCTCGCCCGCCGCACCGTCGAGCACGCCGGGGCGCTCGTCGGGGAATCCGGCGAGGATGCGGGCGGTCTGCTTGAACGTGCACAGCGTCGCGCCCCGGGTCGGGGTCACCGGCTGGCCGGCGCGCAGCGCGTCCACCAATGCCTGTGCCGATTCCGGGGTTTGGTTGTCGAAGAATTCCCAGTTCACCATCACGACGGGCGCGAAATCGCAGGCCGCGTTGCACTCGATGTGCTCGAGGGTGACCGCGCCGTCCTCGGTGGTCTGGCCGTGCTTGATGCCGAGGTGACGTTCCAGCAGGGCCAGGATCTCGTCGCCGCCCATCACCGCGCACAGCGTGTTGGTGCAGACGCCGACGTGGTACTCCCCGGTCGGGGTGCGCCGGAACATGGAGTAGAAGGTGGCGACCGCGGTGACTTCCGCGCCGGTCAATCCCAGCATGGCGGCACAGAATTCGATGCCGGTGCTGGACACGAAACTCTCTTCGGCCTGCACCAGATGCAGCATCGGCAGCAGCGCCGAGCGGGCCACCGGGTAGCGGCCCATGATCTCCTTGGCCTCGACGGCCAGGCGCTCGCGGACCTCCGGGGGATAGGGCTCGGGCCGGGTCGAGAGCTTGAGCAGGATCTCGGTCATCGGTCGACACCACCCATCACCGGATCGATGCTCGCGACGGAGGCGATCACGTCGGCGACCATGCCGCCCTCGCACATCGCCGCCACCGCTTGCAGATTCGTGAACGAGGGGTCCCGGTAGTGCACCCGGAAGGGCCGGGTGCCGCCGTCGCTGACCATGTGCACGCCGAGTTCGCCGCGCGGGGATTCCACGGCCGTGTACACCTGGCCCGCGGGCACCCGGATGCCCTCGGTGACCAGTTTGAAGTGGTGGATGAGTCCCTCCATGGATGTGCCCATGATCTTGCCGATGTGCTCGGGGGAGTTGCCGAGTCCGTCCGGGCCCAGCTTCAGGTCGGCGGGCCAGGCGATCTTCTTGTCCGACACCATGACCGGGCCGGGCCGCAGCCGGTCCAGGCACTGCTCGACGATCTTGAGCGACTCCTTCATCTCCTCCACCCGGATGACGTAGCGGCCGTAGCAGTCGCAGCCGGTGGTGGTGGGGATGTCGAATTCGTAGGTCTCGTAACCGCAGTACGGCTGCGACTTGCGCAGATCGTGCGGCAGACCGGTGGCGCGCAGGCACGGGCCGGTGATGCCCAGGGCCATGCAGCCGGTCAGGTCCAGGTAGCCGATGTCCTGGGTGCGGGCCTTCCAGATGGGATTCTGGGTGAGCAGATGCTCCATGTCCCGCAAGCGTTTCGGCATCAGATCGAGGAGTTCACGCACCTTCTGCACGCCATCGTCCGGCAGATCCTGGGCGAGGCCGCCCGGCCGGATGTAGGCGTGGTTCATGCGCAGGCCGGTGATGGTCTCGAAGACGTCCAGGATCAGTTCGCGTTCCCGGAAACCGAACAGCATCGGGGTGAGCGCACCCAGCTCCATACCGCCGGTGGCCAGGGCCACCAGATGCGAGGAGATGCGGTTGAGTTCCATGAGCATGACGCGAACGACCGTGGCGCGCTCCGGGATCTGCTCGGTGATGTCGAGCAGCGATTCCACACCGAGGCAGTAGGCGGTCTCGTTGAAGAAGGGGGACAGGTAGTCCATCCGGGTGACGAAGGTGACGCCCTGCATCCAGTTCCGGAATTCGAGGTTCTTCTCGATACCGGTGTGCAGGTAGCCGATACCGCACCGGGCTTCTTTGACGGTTTCGCCCTCGATCTCCAAGATGAGGCGCAGCACGCCGTGCGTGGACGGGTGCTGCGGTCCCATATTGACGACGATGCGTTCTTCGGCCGCGCCCTCGATCGATTCGGCGACCTGGTCCCAGTCCTGTCCGGCGACGGTGACCGTGGGGAGAGTGTCGATGTCGTTCACTAGCTGTAAGCCCTCCGCTCGTCGGGCGGCGGGATACGCGCGCCCTTGTATTCGACCGGGATCCCGCCGAGCGGGTAGTCCTTGCGCTGGGGGTGACCGCGCCAGTCGTCCGGCATGAGAATGCGGGTCAGCGACGGATGGCCGTCGAAGATGATGCCGAAGAAGTCGTAGGTTTCCCGCTCGTGCCAGTCGACGGTGGGGTACACGCCGAACAGCGACGGGATGTGCCGGTCGTCGTCGGGTGCGGAGACCTCGATCCGCAGCCGGCGATTGTGGGTGATCGACATCAGCGGGTAGATCGCGTGCAGTTCGCGGCCCGCGTCGTCGGGGTAGTGCACGCCGCTGACGCCGAGGCAGAGCTCGAAACGCAGTGCGGCGTAATCCCGCAGGGCCTGCGCGACGGTCACCAGGTGCTCGCGCCGGACGTGCAGGGAGAGCTGGCCGCGGAAGACCACGACCTTCTCCAGCGCCGTCTCCAGGGCGAGGTCGGTCGCGGCCAGGGCGGCGCGCAGCGCGGCGACGACCTCGTCGAAGTAGCCGCCGTAGGGCGGGTGGCTGCCGCCGGGCAGCGTGACCGGGCGGACCAGACGGCCGTAACCGGAGGTGTCGCCGGTGTCGGTGCTGCCGAACATGCCGTGCCGGACGCCGATCACCTCTTCGCCCGGCGTGCCCGGATGTTCCTGGGGCAGTGTGCCTTCCGGGCCCGCGGTGGCGGCGGCGTCGGTTTCCCGAGTGGGGTTCTGCGGAGCGTCGAAGGTCATCGCAGCAGACCCTCCATCCGAATGGTCGGGGTGGAGGCGAGCGCGGCCTGTTCGGCGGCGCGGATCGCTTCCTCACGGTTCACGCCGAGCGGCATCTCCTGGATCTTCTCGTGCAGCGCGATGATCGCGTTCAGCAGCATTTCCGGCCGCGGCGGGCAGCCGGGCAGGTAGATGTCGACCGGCACCACATGGTCGACGCCCTGCACGATCGCGTAGTTGTTGAACATGCCGCCGGAGGAGGCGCAAACCCCCATGGCCAGAACCCATTTCGGCTCGGTCATCTGGTCGTAGACCTGCCGCAGCACCGGCGCCATCTTGTTGCTGACGCGCCCGGCGACGATCATCAGGTCGGCCTGGCGCGGGGAGGCGCGGAAGGCCTCCATGCCGAACCGGGCAATGTCGAAACGGCCTGCGCCCGTTGCCATCATCTCGATGGCGCAGCAGGCGAGGCCGAAGGTGGCCGGCCACAGCGAACCCTTGCGCAGGTAGCCGGCGAAGTCTTCCACGGTGCTCAGCAGGAATCCGCTGGGCAGCTTTTCTTCGAGACCCATTGTCTTTTCAGTCCCAACTGAGCCCGCCACGGCTCCACTCGTAGGCATAGGCGACGGAGACATTGACGATGAACAAGGCCATGGCGACGAACCCGAAGACGCCGAGCGAATCGAAGTGCACGGCCCACGGGTAGAGGAACACGATCTCGATGTCGAAGATGATGAAGAGCATGGCGGTGAGGTAGTACTTCACCGGGAAGCGTTGGCCCGCAGCGTTTCCGGGGCCGCCCGAGATGGCGTGTGGCGTCGGTTCGATACCGCACTCGTAGGCCTCCATCTTGGACCGGTTGTAGCGCTTCGGTCCGATCAGCGAGGCCATGATGATCGAGAAGATTCCGAACGCCGCTGCGACGGCGCCGAGGACGAGCGTGGGCATTTCCAAATTCACGGGATCGGTTCCCCTCCTTGTGAGCTGGGACGGGTGAATGTCGACCGGTCGGTCGGGGCTGGTCTCATGCCGTGCCCGCGCTCGTGTGAGCTACGGCACAGACTACAACTGAACCCGGGGCAGGCTACCCGAATGGTTCCCGTCTTTGATCGAATTCAGAACTGCGATTCATGACAGAAACGGTGGTAATCCGCGCGCGGTGTCACGTGACGAACCGCGAGGTGGGTCCGGGGTGTCGGGAATGCTGATGCTACCCATCGGTATCGGTGTTACCGATGAGTTGCGCACGACGCAGTTGATCACCGCGGCGCACTGTCAACCCCATTGACCAAGGTTGCTCATAGGTCGCTGGGAGACGCTGCGTGCGCAGCGGTGATCGTATGATGTGTTTGAGCTATAGCTCAGTGAAAGATCAAGCGGCGGCGCGGTTGCGCAGCAGGCTCACGACGGCGTCGGTCAGTTTGATCGGATCGATCGGATGCGACACCACGGCCTCGGCCCGCGACCAGTTCGCCAGCCAGGCGTCGTCGGGGCGGCCGGTCAGGACGAGAACCGGTGGGCAGTGCTCGATTTCGTCCTTGAGCTGTTTGGCGATGCCGAGTCCGCCGGTGGGGGCGGATTCGCCGTCGAGGATGGCGAGATCGATCCCGCCCGCGTCCATCTGGGCGATCACTACCGGGCCGGTGGCGACTTCCAGGTATTCGAGTTCCGGTAGATCCGGGTGCGGGTGTTTGCCCAGCGCCATGGTTACCTGGCGCCGAGTATCGGCATCGTTGCTGTAGACCAGCACTCGCAGCGGGGTGGAACGGTTCGCGTCGGCCACGCAGGGATGGTACGTCCGCGTGCACCTCCGCCGTAGCAGGTTCGCCAGATTCCGCGTGCCGCCGCTGCTTAGCCGTCCTCCCGCTTGGGTTTTCGTCGGTACGATTCGCGAAAGCTGGTTCGCGGTGAGGGGAGGGGAGATGCCGGACATCGAGGTGCTCGCCGGCACCCATCTCGTCGCCGCCGCCGACGGCGTGCTGATCGTCGTCGCCAATCGGGAGGACGCGCCCGCGACCCGAGCCTCGGCGGCCGGTGCGGCCTTGCTCGAAGTACAAGGGCTGGTGCGGGCGGCGGCCAAGTCGGAAAAGCAGCGCAGCGGGAAAGCCTTCGCGCGCTTGGCCACCAACTGGCTGATGGGGCTCGCCGACGAGGAGGCCGTCGAATTCGGGGTGCTCACGCCGACCACCACCGGGGTGGCCGTCTTCCTGCACGGTCGGGTGTCGGCGGTGCTCGCGGGCGCCGAACGCTCGGAGGTGCTGCGCGGTGGCGAGGCCGGATTCACGGTGGACCGCTTGGTGATTCCCGGGCCCGAGGTCGGTGCCGGGGTCTTCGTCGACGAGGGCGACCAGCAGTTCGACCTGCCCGGAGTGCGCGGTGTGTGCGTCCTGGCGGACGGCGCGGTTCCCGGCTCCGGCGGCGTCCTCTGGTACGGACAGCCGGTGTATCGCCCGCCCGCCGAACGTCCGACCACTCGGGATCGCTCCCAATCTGCCGCGGATCACGCTGTGGCGCAGGCGCGTTCACTGTCGAAACCCCGTCCGGAATCGGCGCCGGACGCCATACCGACCCCCGATGCCCTACCGGCCGTCCTGCGCGACCCGTTCCGCGACATCCTGGCCCCCGCGCCGACTGCCGGTCCGGCCGTCGTCAAGGGCTTCAAATGCGCTCGCCAGCACCACAATGACCCCCGCGTCACCGTCTGCGCGGTCTGCGGTATGCGCATGGACGAACGCACCGGCCTCCTGACCGATGGCGTTCGCCCGCCGCTGGGCTTGCTCCTCTTCGACGACGGCACCATCATCATCCTCGACGCCGACTGCGTCCTCGGCCGCGAACCCGAGCACTCCGCTGCCGCCCGCCGCGGCGCCCGCCCCGTCCGCCTCGACGACGCCTCCGGCGGTATGTCCCGCACCCACGCCGAAATCCGCCTCATCGACTGGGATGTCACCGTCCTGGACCTGGGCTCGGCCAACGGCACGCACCTGCGCGCCCCCGGCCACCCCGAATGGACCCGCGTAATCCCGGGCCACCCCCAGCCCCTGCGGCCCGGCGCCCAAATTCTGCTGGGCGCCCGCACCGCCACCTTCGATTCCCAGCACGGCCAGGTCTAGTGCTTTAGCATAATTTCATGGGGCACGGCGGCGCTGCCCGCTGTGGGGCGGGGCCCGGTGGATCGCACCGGACCCCGGCCGGCTCAGCGCGTTTGGTGCTGATAGTTGAAGTTCGGGTTTGCTACCTGCTGGTTGATGGCATTGCAGTAGGCGTATGCCTGCCCGGGCTGTTTGGCCCAGGGACCCCACGGCGACCAGGCGTTGTTCTTGCAGAGTGCTTTGATGCGAAACTCCTTGTAGGAGTTGGATCGGCACTCCACGCCCAGCGCGTTCTTATCCCACCAGCTGATGACGCAGCCGGGCACCGCCTGGGCCTGCGGCGGCGCCGTGACGATCATGCCGACGCTGATGGCGGCGACCGCCATCACGCCCCCGAGAACTCTTTTCATTGGGATTCCTCATCTCTCGTCCGCGTTCCGACCCTATGCCACAGCATAATTCAAGGATCTTCGACGTGGCCGGAATCAGCGAGATCGCTTGGGCCGCTTGTCCATCAGCCGGAGGATGAGGGGAGTGAAGATGAGTTGCATGGCCAGTTCCATCTTCCCGCCGGGGACGACGATGCAGTTCGGCCGTGACATGAACGAGTCGTGCAGCATCGACAGCAGGTAAGGGAAATCAATCACCTTGGGGTCGGCGAAGCGGATGACCACGAAGCTTTCGTCGGCGGTGGGGATGGTGCGGGCGATGAAGGGGTTCGAGGTGTCGACGGTGGGGACGCGCTGGAAGTTGACGTAGGTGTGGGAGAACTGCGGGCAGATGTATTTCACGTAGTCGGGCATGCGGCGCAGGATGGTGTCGATCACGGCTTCGCTGGAGTAGCCGCGTTCGGTCTTGTCACGGATGACCTTCTGAGTCCATTCCAGGTTGACGATCGGGACCACGCCCACGAGCAGGTCGGCGTAGCGGGCGACGTTGACCGAATCGGTGATCGCCGCGCCGTGCAAGCCCTCGTAGAACAGCAGGTCGCTGCCGGGCGCCAAGTCCTCCCATGGCGTGAAGGTGCCCGCGGGCTGGCCGAAGGGCTTCGCTTCGCCGTCGTCATGCAGGTATTTGCGCACCGAACCGACGCCGGTCTCGCCGTAGTCGCGGAACAAGGTCTCCAGTTCCTTCAGCAGATTCGCCTCCTCGCCGAAATGCGAGAAGGTGAAATTGCTGTTCTGTTCGGCGTCGGCCATCGCCGCTTTCATCTCGTTGCGGTCGTAGCGGTGGAACGAATCCCCTTCCACGATCGCCGCGTAGATGCCTTCGCGCCGGAAGATCTCCTGGAAGGTGCGGGTGACGCTGGTCGTGCCCGCACCGGAGGATCCGGTGATCGCGACGACGGGATGTTTGACCGACATGGCACCTCCTGGGGTTACACGGGATTGGCGCGGCCTGCTGGGCGGAACAGTGAGCGGGTCCCGAACAGGGAGCTGTCGAAGCGGGGACCCTCCTCGGGTTCGCTGTGGTAGTGCTCGATGCGCTGCACCTCGTTGCGGGAACCGAAGATGAAGGGAACCCGCTGGTGCACATGGGCGGGAACGACTTCGCGCACGCGCTCGCCGCCGGTGGTGGCCCAGCCCCCGGCCTGTTCGACGATGAACGCGATCGGGTTCGCACCGTAGAGCAGCGCCACCTGCCCCGGGCGCTGTGGCGGGCGGCTGTCGTAGGGGTACAAATAGACCCCGCCGCGGGTCAGGATGTGGAAGGTGTCCGCGACCAGGGACGCCACCCAGCGCATGTTGAAGTCCCGGGCCCGCGGGCCCTCCACCCCGTCGAGGCACTCGTGCACATAGCGACGCACCGGCCGTTCCCAGAACCGCTCGTTGGCGGCATTGATCGCGAAACCCGTTGTCTCCTCGGGGATTCGCATGCGCGGGTGGGTCAGCACGAACGCGCCGATCTCGCGATCGAGGGTGAACCCGTCGACTCCGCGACCGGTGGTGAGCACCAGCATCGTCGCCGGTCCGTACAGGGTGAATCCGGCGCACACCTGCTGGGTGCCCCGCTGCAGGAAGTCCGCGTCGGACGGCTCAGCACCGTTCCCGGCCGGTGCCCGCAGCACACTGAATATCGTTCCGACAGGCAGGTTCACGTCGATATTGGACGAACCGTCCAGCGGATCGAAGGCCAGCAGATATTTCCCGCGCCGACGCACGTCCGGCACCGGATGGACCCCGCTCATCTGCTCCGACAGCAGCGCCGAAAGATGGCCGGTCCATTGGGTTTCCGACACCATGATGTCGTTGGCGATGGCGTCGAGTTTGCGATGCACGGTGGGCGGCAGGTTGTCGGGCTCGGACGCGCCCAACGACCCCACGATCGCGCCCCGGGTCACCTGATTGGCGATCATCTTCGTCGCGGTGGCGACGACGTTCACCAGGGCGGAGAATTCACCGGACGATCCGGGATGCCGGTGCTCCTCTTCGATCGTGTAGCGGGTGAGGGTCTTCAGGCCTTCTGGCATCGGTGGCTATCCAGGCTCAAAAATGCTGCTGCCGTAGACATCTCGGTCGGTCAGCGTGATCAGGTCGGTTTTGGTGAGCGGGCGGTGCAGGTCCACCAGCCGCTTGGCCTGCCGGAGTCGGCAGCGGTCCAGGGCATTGCGGACGCTGCGGGCGTTGGAGAAACGCGGCCGTTCCATCCGGCGGGCCAGATATTCGGAGAAGGCGGTCTGGGCGGCGTCGTCGAAGCGAAAGTTCTGCTCCGCCACCATGAGAGCGGCGATAGCCAGTAGTTCCTCGTGCGTGTAATCGAGGAACTCCAGGTGGTGCGCGACCCGGGAGGACAGACCGGGGTTGGCGGAGAAGAAGCGTTCCATCCGGTCCGGGTAGCCCGCGAAGATCACCACCAGGCTGGCCCGCTCGTTCTCCATCTCCTGCAACAGGATTTCGATGACCTCCTGTCCGTAGTCACGCTCGTTCTCCGGCCGGAACAGGTAGTAGGCCTCGTCGATGAACAGCACGCCACCGGCGGCTTTGGCGATCGCCTCCTTGGTTTTCGGCGCGGTGTGCCCGATGAACTGGCCGACCAGGTCGTCGCGGGTCACGGTGTGCACCTTGGGTTTCCGGATGTAGCCCAGAGTGTGCAGCAGCTCGGCCATGCGCAGCGCGACCGTGGTCTTGCCGGTGCCCGGGCCGCCGGTGAAGCTCATGTGCATGGTGGGCCGGGCCGATTCGAGCCCGAAACGCTGCCGGGCCCGGTCGATCATCAGCAGGGCCGCGATCTCCCGGACCCGCCGCTTCACATTCGCCAAGCCCACCAGTTCCGCGTCGAGCCGGTGCAGGGTCAGTTCGACGTCGTCGCCCGCGATATCGGTCGAAAGATCCAGCACCGCATCGTCATCCAGGATGGGCGGCGGCTCCGGCGCGGCGGACTGCCCCGGCCGGGGCGCTTCGGCGCTCGGCCGGTGCAGCCGGAAACCGTTGCCCTCACCCGCCATACCGCGCGCCCTGTGGTTTCTCGGTGGCATAGGAGCGCAGACCGTAGGTTTGACGCCGGTCCGGTCCCTCGGTGCGGGTCAGCTCGAAACCCGGTTCGACCGCCGGGCGCTGCACCAGGAAACTCAGCGCGGTGGTCTGCCGGCCGAAGCGGGCGTCGTAGGCCAGCACCCGGACGTAATGCCGCGGGAAAGTGGCTCGGCAGGCATTGATTTCGGCGAGCACGCCGTCGGGTTCGTCGAGATCGAACAGCGGCAGCCCCCACATCTGCCAGTAGGCGTTGCGGGGATGCGGATCATCGGTGTACTCGATCGACACCGGCCAGTTGTTGAGCAGCGCGTAGCGCACTTGCGCGGCGATGTCGGCGTCGGTGAATTCCGGGAGATAGGCGAAGGTTCCGTGACGCAGATACATGAGCGGGCCTTTCAGAGGGTGGCCGTCGGCACCGCGTCGGGTGCGTCGGTGGAGGTGTAGTCGAAGGTCACATCACCCCAGGTGGAGAGTGCGACATCGAGCGGGCGGCACCATTCGGCGGCCTTGCGCAGGACCTCGGGGCCTTCCTTCAACAGATCGCGACCTTCGTTGCGCGCCTTGACAACCGCCTCCAGTGCGACCCGGTTGGCTTCCGCGCCCGCCGCGATGCCCAGCGGATGACCGATGGTGCCGCCGCCGAACTGCAGCACCACGTCGTCGCCGAAAAGGTCCAGCAGCTGGTGCATCTGGCCGGCGTGGATACCGCCGGAGGCCACCGGCATCACGCCGGGCAGGCTGGCCCAGTCCTGATCGAAGAAGATGCCGTTGCCCGGGTTGGCGGGAATGTGGTTCTCTCGCAACGTGTCGTAGAAACCCTTCGTGGTGGCCGGGTCGCCCTCGAGCTTCCCGACGACGGTGCCCGCGTGCACGTGGTCCACGCCGATCAGGCGGCACCACTTGGCCAAAACCCGGAAGCTCACGCCGTGCGTCTTCTGCCGGGTGAAGGTGGAGTGCCCGGCCCGGTGCAGGTGCAGCAGCACGCCGTTGCGCCGCGCCCAATGCGACATCGACTGCATGGCGGTGTAGCCGACGGTGAGGTCCATCATAATGACGACACTGCCGAGTTCCTTGGCGAATTCGGCTCGCTCGTACATGTCCTCCATGGTGGCGGCGGTGACATTGAGGTAGTGGCCTTTGATCTCGCCGGTGTCGGCTGTCGCCCGGTTCACGCCCTCCATGGCGAACAGGTACCGGTCGCGCCAGCGCATGAACGGCTGGGAGTTGATGTTCTCGTCGTCCTTGGTGAAATCCAGGCCGCCCATGCAGGCCTCGTAGATCACCCGGCCGTAATTGCGTGCGGACAGACCGAGTTTCGGCTTTACTGTCGCGCCCAGTAGGGGGCGGCCGTACTTGTTGAGGTACTCGCGTTCCATGACGGTGCCGTGCGGCGGGCCCTGGAAAGTCTTCACGTAGGCGACGGGGATGCGCATGTCCTCCAGGCGCAGCGCCAGCAGCGGTTTGAAACCGAAGACATTGCCGATCACCGAGGAGGTCAGGTTGGTGATCGAGCCTTCCTCGAACAGGTCGAGATCGTAAGCGACATAGGCGAAGTACTCGCCCGGCCGGCCGGGGACCTCCTCGACCCGGTAGCACTTGGCCTGATACTTCGAGTGCGCGGTGAGACGGTCGGTCCACACAACAGTCCAAGTGGCCGTGGAGGATTCGCCCGCTACCGCGGCCGCCGCCTCGATCGGATCCACACCGGGCTGCGGGGTCACCCGGAACACCGCCAGCACATCGGTATCGGAAGGTTGATAGTCGGGCGCGTAATATCCCATCGACGCGTAGGACTGCACGCCTGGATCCCAGCGATCCCGTTCGATTCCGTCGGCCATGAATCCTCCTGAGTCCGTGGGAATTCCAGGATGGGGCCAGCGGAGATCACAAACAATTTGATTGTTCCTGCGAATACTCAACCGTTTCTTTAAGTTTGCTACCTTCGATGGCATGGGCACGGTCAGCGCGACGCGGATGGAAACGTTCCTGGTCGTCGCGCGGCAAGGCAGCATCCGCCGCGCCGCGAGCCAGCTGCACGTCACCGAGGCGGCGGTGTCCGCGGCGGTCGCCCACATCGAAAAACAGCTGGGCGCCAAGCTGATCGCCAAAACCGGTCGCGGCATCGCGCTCACCGAGGCGGGGCGGGTTTACGCCGGGTATTGCCGCAGCATCCTCGGTCTGATGAAGGAGGCGCACGCCGCGGTCCAGCAGGCCGAGACCGGGCGGCTGCGCATCGGGGTCGTCGCGACCGCCGGTGAGTACGTCCTGCTCCGCCCGCTGGCGTCGTTCCGCAGGCGCTATCCCGAGGTCGAACTCAGCCTGTCCGTGCACCCCCGCGACGTGCTGTTCGTCGAATTGCAGCACCACGAAACCGATTTGGTGATCGCGGGCCGCCCGCCCCGCGACGCCGCCCTGGTCACCCGCGCCCGCCGCCCCAGCCGCCTGGTGGTCGTCGGCACCCCCGGCCGCCATCCGCTGCGCAGCACCTGGCTGCTGCGCGGCCGCGGCTCCGGCACCCGCGACGCCACCCAGGAACTCCTCGGCCACCTCGGCATCAACCCACCCACCCTCACCCTCGGCTCCCACGGCGCGGTCCTGGCCGCCGCCCGAGAAGGCCTGGGCGTCACCCTGATCCACAGCGACGCCGTCGAAGCCGACCTCGATTCCGCCATCCTCGCCATCCTCCCGGTCGAAGGCACCCCCCTCGACCGCCCCTGGCACGCCATCACCACCGGCACCCCCACCCCCACCACCCGCCTCTTCCTCGCCCACATCCTCGACCCGGGCCAGGTCGGCGGCGACGCCTTCTACCCACCGTGACCGGTCTCTGACTCCACCGGTTGCGATCGGCTCGATGCGATGTTCGGTGAGGCTCGGTGTATTGCCGCCGTCGAATGATCGAAGTGACGCGGTCGACGGGGGAGTTGCCGCAGCCAGGTGCCGACTGATCCTTCTTCGAGCGTCGGGAGCACAATGGGCGGCGTTCTGGCGTGGATTGATGGGGTGATGTGATGATTGGTGGCGTCGCGGCGACTCTGGTGAAGCTCGCCCCGGTGCTGATCGTGTTCGGCGCGGGGGCGGTGTTCGGGGCGCGGAAGGTGCTGGCCAGTGATGCGGCGAAGGCGTTCAGTGACTTCGCGTTTCTGTTCGCGATTCCGGCCTATCTGTTTCCGAAGCTGTATCACGCGAATCTCGGTGCGCTGTTCGCGCCGGCCGCGGTCGGTGGGTATGCGGCTACCGCGATTGTCACGCTGATTCTGGTGGCGGTGTTCGGCAAGTGGGTGGTCGGGGCGGATGCGTCGGGGGTCGCGCTGCGGTGCATGTGTGCGGTTCAGGTGAACGCGGCCTACTTCGCGCTTCCGGTGCTGGACTTCCTGTTCGGGGATGCCTCGGCGATCTTTCCGATCGTGCTGTTCCAGGTGTGTGTGCTCACCGTTATCGTGCTCACGGTGCTGGAGCACGGCCGGTCCGACCAGGAGGCGGGAGAAGGCCGGGGAGTGTTGCGTGCGGTGGGGTCCGCGCTCAGTACGCCCGTGGTGGTGGCGTGCACCGCGGGCGTGCTGGCCAACCTCGTCAATCTGCGCGTGCCCGAACCGCTCCTGGAAGGCCTGGAGTTCGCCGGTGCGGCCGCGGCGCCGGTCGCGCTGTTCGCGCTCGGCCTGCACGTCGGCACCTTCGGTATGCGCTGGCGTCCGGTCACCCGCGACGAGTACCTCCTGATCGCCGTGAAATGCCTCGTCTTCCCGCTGCTGATGTGGGCGTCACTGCGCTACGTATTCGGCTTGGAGGGCACAACTCTGGCGATGTTCGTGGTCATCGCCGCCATGCCCGCCCCGCAGAACGCCTTCATCTACGCGCAGCGCTACGACGGCGAAATCGACCTCGTCGCAGCGGCCGTCGTCAAATCCACCGTTCTCGCCGCCGCCCTCCTCCCGCTCTGGATGCTCGCCCTAGCGACCTGACCGAGGCCACACCATGTCACTCGGCCGATGCCGCAACCATCTGCCGCTCGGCCGGGTTCGGGAGGCGGTCGAGGAAGTCGGCGATGCGGGGGGCGATCTCGGGGAGGTGGGTTTCGAGGGCGAAGTGGCCGGTGTCGTAGAGGTGGAGCTCGGCCTGGGGGAGGTCGGCCAAGTAGGCGTGAGCACCGGGGGCGGGGAAGAAGGGGTCGTTGGCGCCCCAGACGATGAGGGCCGGGGGAGCGTATTCGCGCAGCCAGGACTGCCATTCGGGGTAGAGCGCGACGTTGGAGTGGTAGTCGAAGGCCAGGGCGACCTGGGCTTCCTTGCGGCCGGGTAGGTCGAGGTAGTGCTGATCCAGGGTCCAGCTCTCCGGGGCGAGCACGCTCGGGTCGGGGACGCCGTGCTCGTATTGGCCGCGGGTGCCCTCCAGGGTCAGCAGCCCGCGGATGGTGTCCTCCGCGCCCTCGACCTCTGGTCGCAGCGCGACGAAATCGCGTGCGCCGTCGGACAATCCGGCCTCGTAGGCATTGCCGTTCTGGACGACCAGGCCGCTGATCCACTCCGGATGACGGGTGGCGATCCGGAAACCGACGGGCGCGCCGAAGTCGAAGACGTAGACGGCGAAGCTGGTCAGGCCGAGTCGTTGGACGAATCCCTCGGTGATATCGGCCAGCCGGTCGAAGCTGTACTCGAAATCCGCTGGGGCGACGGTGTTCCCGAAGCCGGGGTAGTCCGGGGCGATGAGCCGGTAGTCGGCGCCGAGCGCGTCGATGAGCCGCCGGAACTGGTGCGATGCGGACGGAAAGCCGTGCAGCAGCAACAGGACCGGAGCGTCGGCGTGGGTGGGCACGGACTCGCGGTAGAACACCTCGACGCCGTCGACATCGATGCTGCGGTGCTGGACCAAGGGTAGGACGTTCATGGCTTCACATGCTTTCTCTCGCTCTGGATGCATTAGTAATAGTCGCGTACTGGCTAATGTGTCAAGCCCATGAGTTACCATTAGTTTGTGACCGAGCTCGAACCGCTGATCGGCGAACCCCTGCCCCTGGACCTGGTGAACACCCGCCCGGTCGGCACCGATCTGCTGCGGACACCCGAACAGCTGGGGCGATGGCTGAGCCTGCAGGCCGATCGCCTCCCCGAAGCGTCCTTGCGCCCGACCCGAGCCGACCTGGATGCGGTGCAAGGTGTGCGCGAACACCTCTCGGCCGTGCTCGACGCGCTACTCGACGACCGCCGCCCTCCGGCCCCGGCCCTGCGCGGCCTCGACGCCGCCATATCTGCCGCGCCGGCGGTTCGCCGCCTCGCCTGGACACGCGAAACGCTCTCGGCAACTGTTGTGCGAGAAGGCAATTCGAGCGCACGGCTGGCCGCCGCGCTGGCCGACGCGGCCGTGGACCTGCTCACCGGCCCGTCCATCTCCCGCCTGAAACGCTGCGCTGCCGACGACTGTGTGATGCTCTTCCTCCCCGCGCACCCGCGCCGCCAGTGGTGTTCCCCCGAACGATGTGGCAATCGCGCTCGCGTCGCCCGCTACTACCAGCGCCACAAGGCCGCGACGGACTGATTCCTGGGGGTTCCCGTTGCATGGGTTCCAGGGCTAGGGTGAGGTCTACCTATTCAACGAGTTGCATATGCGAGGTGGATGCGATGGAGGCCTTCAAGAAGGCGATCGAGGCGCGCGACGGTGACGCGCTGGCGGCGACGCTGGCGGAGAACGTGGTGTTCACGAGTCCGGTGGCGTTCAAGCCCTATCCCGGGAAGCCGATCACCGCCGCGATTCTGCGTGGCGTGCTGCGAGTGTTCGAGGATTTCCGCTACATCCGCGAGATCGTCAGCGCCGATGGCCGAGACCAGGCCCTGGTCTTCGAGGCGACGGTGGACGGCAAGACCGTGAACGGCTGCGACTTCCTGCATCTGGACGAGAACGGGTTGATCGACGAGCTGACCGTCATGGTTCGCCCGCTGTCGGCGGCGCGTGCGCTCGCCGACGCCATGGGGGCGCAATTCCCGCGTATCGAGGAAGAGGCCGCGCGCGGTATGGTGGGCTAAGTTAATCGCCGTTCGCCCGCTGATCGGCAGCGCTGAGCTAGGAGCCGCCATGACTTCCGCCGTCATCGTCGACATTGTTCGCACGCCCTCGGGAAAGGGGAAACCCGGTGGGGGACTGTCGGATGTGCATCCGGCAACGCTGCTGTCGGGCGTCCTGGAAGCGCTGATCGAGCGCAATGACCTGGACCCGGCGCTGGTCGACGATGTGATCGGCGGATGCGTCACGCAGAGCGGCGAGCAGGCGTTCAATATCTCGCGCACCGCGGTGCTGGCGGCGGGCTTCCCGGAATCGGTGCCCGCCACCACCGTGGACCGGCAGTGCGGATCCTCGCAGCAGGCAGCGCATTTCGCGGCGCAGGGCGTGCTCGCCGGCGCCTATGACATCGCCATCGCCTGCGGCGTGGAGTCGATGAGCCGGGTGCCGATGTTCTCCAACGCCCAGGGCAAGGACGCCAACCGCGGCCCGATCGCGCATCGCTTCCCGGAAGGCCTGATCCAGCAGGGCATTGCGGCGGAAATCATCACCCAGCGCTGGAAGCTGGACCGGGAAACCCTGGACGCGTTCGCCGCCCGCTCGCACCGGCTGGCCGCCGAAACCGCCGCCGCCGGCGGCTTCGACAACGAACTCGTCGCCGCGGGCACCCTCACCGCCGACGAAACCATCCGCGCCACCACCACTCCGGAAGGGTTGGCCGGGCTGCGCCCCGCGTTCGTCGACGAGGCGATGAAGCAGCGCTTCCCCGAGATCGACTGGTCGATCACCCCGGGCAATTCCTCGCCGCTCACCGACGGCGCCTCGGCCGCACTGATCATGAGCGAGGAGAAGGCCAACCAGCTCGGCCTGCGCCCGCGCGCCCGCTTCCACTCCTTCGCCGTCACCGGCGACGACCCGCTGCTCATGCTCACCGCCGTCATCCCGGCCACCCGCAAGGCCCTGGCCAAGGGCGGCCTGACGATCGACGACATCGACGCCTACGAAGTGAACGAGGCCTTCGCTCCCGTGCCGCTGGTTTGGCAGCACGACCTCGATGCCGACCCCGCCAAGCTGAACCCGCGCGGCGGCGCCATCGCCCTCGGTCATCCGCTGGGTGCGTCGGGCACCCGCATCCTCGCCACCATGCTCAACCACTTGGAGCAGACCGGCGGCCGCTACGCCCTCCAAACCATGTGTGAGGCAGGCGGACTCGCCAACGCGGTCATCATCGAGCGCCTGTAGTCGCTGAGACCCGCGCCACTCCGTTGCCGACGGCATTGTGAACCTGCCTGCCCGAAACGGTAGGTTCACCGTCGCTGGGCGATTGCTGGTTGCCACACCGCTCGGCTCCCATGCTTCCCGTCGACCGGCCTGACCGGTTCGGCGCTGCCCCGGGTGCGCGGAATCGGTGAACGGAGTTCGAATGGTGTCGACGACAGAGCGGACCGGCGGCGCGCCAGATACCTCGGTGCTGGCCGCGCTGCGCAGCCCGAAACGGCTGCGGGTGGAGGTGCTGGCCGGTCTGGTTGTCGCCCTCGCCCTGATCCCGGAGGCGATTTCGTTCTCCATCATCGCCGGGGTCGATCCGCGGCTGGGCCTGTTCGCCTCGTTCACCATGGCCGTGACGATCGCGATCACCGGCGGCCGCCCGGCCATGATTTCCGCGGCCACCGGCGCGGTCGCGCTCGTCATCGCGCCGGTGGTGCGTGAGCACGGCGTCGACTACCTGATCGCGACGGTGATCGTCGCCGGTCTGCTGCAGATCGTGCTGAGCGTAGCCGGGGTGGCGAAGCTGATGCGATTCATCCCGCGCAGCGTGATGGTGGGCTTCGTGAACGCGCTGGCCATCTTGATCTTCCTGGCGCAGCTGCCGCATCTGATCGGTGTGCCGTGGCTGGTGTATCCGATGCTCGCGGTGGCGATCGCGGTCATGGTGCTGCTGCCCAAGCTGACCACCGTGGTTCCGGCCCCGCTGGTGGCCATTGTCGCGCTCACCGCCCTCACCATGGTGTTCGCACTGAACGTGCCCGATGTCGCCGACGAGGGCGAGTTGCCGTCGAGCCTGCCGTCGTGGTTGATCCCGGACGTGCCGCTGACTCTGGACACCTTGCGGATCATCGCGCCCTACGCGCTGGCGATGGCGCTGGTCGGCCTGCTGGAATCGTTGATGACCGCGAAACTGGTCGACGACATCACCGACAGCCGCTCCGACAAGACCCGTGAGGGCTGGGGCCAAGGCATCGCCAACATCGTCACCGGATTTTTCGGCGGTATGGGCGGTTGCGCGATGATCGGCCAGACCATGATCAATGTGAAGGTGTCCGGCGCCCGGACCCGTATCTCCACCTTCCTGGCCGGAGTGTTCCTGCTGATCCTCGTGGTGGGCCTCGGTGGACTGGTCGGTCAGATCCCGATGGCTGCACTGGTCGCGGTCATGATCATGGTTTCGGTGGGGACCATGGACTGGCATTCGATCGCCCCGAAGACGTTGCGCCGCATGCCGATCGCCGAAACCACTGTCATGCTCGTCACCGTCGCGGTGACCGTGGCCACCCATAATCTCGCCTACGGCGTCATCGCCGGTGTGCTGACGGCCATGGTCGCCTTCGCGCACCGGGTCGCGCACTTCACCGAGGTCGACAAGATCGGTGACGCCGACATCGATCAGGACGGCGCTGTCGATACCCGCGTGTACAAGGTGCGCGGGGAGTTGTTCTTCGCTTCCAGCAACGATCTCGTGTACCAGTTCGACTACCTCGGCGATCCGCCCAATGTCGTGATCGACATGTCCGAGGCGCACATCTGGGACGCCTCCACCGTGGCCACCCTCGACGCCATCACCACCAAGTACGCCGCCAAAGGCAAGCGGGTGGAGATCATCGGTTTGAACGAAGCTTCCGAGAAACGGCACGAGCGGCTGTCGGGTCACCTGGCCGCGCACTGAGCCGTGCTCAGTCCGGAAGCAGCGGAACGGAAATGCCCTCGCCGCGGTGCAGCAGCGCCGCACGGGTAACCGCGGCCGAGCCGAAGCGGCGGCGCAGATCGTCGAGCGTCGCGTCCAGGGTGTTGTCGGCGCGCGACTCCAGCGGCAGGGTCAGTTGCGCCGTGTCCGCATCCTCGAGATTCGTCAGCGCGAGGCCGATCAGGGTGAGGCCGCGCTCGGAGATCATTGGCGTGGCCGTCGCGAGCAAGGTGCGCGCGGTGGACAGGATCGTGGCGGTGGAATCGGTGGCTTCGGGCAGCGTGTGCGAGCGGGTCGCGCGGCTGAAATCGTCGAAACGCATGCGCAGCACCACCGTTCGGCACACGCGGTCGGCCGCGCGCAGGCGGCGGCCGAGCCGGTCGGTGAGGCCGTGCAGGTAGGCCTCGATTTCCTCGGGTGGGCGGTGGTTGCGTCCGAGGGCGCGTTGCGCGCCGATCGAGCGTCGCCGGCGGCCGGTTTCGACCCGCCGTGGGTCGAGGGCCATCGACAGGGCGAACAGATGCCGGGCAGCGGCGGGACCGACGATGGCGCGCAGCGGACTCTCGCCCAGTTCGGCCAGCTGAGCGATCCGGGTGATGCCGTGCTCGTGCAGTTTCGCCGCAGTGACATCGCCTACGCCCCACAGCCTTTCGACAGGCAGCGGATGCAGGAAATCCAATTCGCCGTCAGGCGGGACCAGGCGCAGGCCGTCGGGCTTGGCCACCGCACTCGCGACCTTGGCGAGGAACTTGGTGCGCGCGATGCCGACCGAAATGGGCAGGCCGACCCGGTCGCGGATGTCCGCGCGCAGCCGCTGCGCGATCGCCACCGGCTCGCCCGCGATCCGGCGCAATCCGCCGACATCGAGGAACGCCTCGTCGATGGAGATGCCCTCGACGATCGGCGTGGTGTCCCGGAAGACCTCGAACACCGCTTTGCTCGCCTCGGCGTAGGCGCTCATGCGCGGCGGCACGACAATGGCGTGCGGGCACAGCCGGATCGCCTGCCCGCCGTTCATCGGCGTCCGAATCCCGAACGCTTTCGCTTCGTAGCTGGCCGCCAAAACCACACCGCCGCCGACGATCACCGGCTTCCCGCGCAGCCGCGGATCGTCGCGCTGTTCGACCGAGGCGTAGAAGGAGTCGAGGTCGGCGTGCAGGATCGTGGCCTCGGCCCGGGCCTGGATGCGCGGGTGGCCGCGGGATTCGTCTGTCATGGGAAGCCCTCCTCGTCGCGCCGGCATTCGATCGAACATATGTTCGCATATCTCGCGCGTGGAGGGAATCGGCTCGGCGGAATCTACGGTTCGAGTCCGTAGGAATGCCGTACGGTCGGTACTCTGGCGGCAAGATGATCAGTGGTGAGGGAGTTAGGCACGGTGCGTGGATTCGGAGATTTGGAAGCCGTGATCATGGACCGGATCTGGGATCGGGATTCCGAGCACAGCACGGTGCGCGACTTCTACGAGGAACTCAGCGCCGAACGCGAGATCGCCTACACCACCGTCATGTCCACCATGGACAATCTGCATCGCAAGGGCTGGCTGGCGCGTGAGCGCGCCGGCAAGGCCTACCGGTACTGGCCGACGGTGACCCGGGAGGAACACAGCGCGCGGGTGATGCTGGAAGCGCTGGAGTCCGGCGGCCGCTCGGATCTGGTGCTGAGCTACTTCGTCGATCAGATCAGCGCCGAGGAATCGGCGGGTCTGCGCGCGGCCTTACGGCGCGTCACCGCCCGGCAGGCGCCGCGCTGATCGGAAGTAGGCTCTAGTCGAGCGAGGAGGCGGCGGTGCAGGTCAGCTGGGATCAGGTGTTCACGTGGCGGCTGGCACGCCAGTACATCTCGGATCCGACCTCGGCGCAGGTGCCCGTCATCGTCGAACGACTCTGCGGCGTGCAGACCCAAGTCGGTTCGGCCGCGGAAGCCGCGGTGGCGCTGCGCCGTAAGACTCCCAAGTCCGGAGCCCTCTCCCAAGCCCTCTCGAAGGGCACGCTGTTCAAGACCTGGGCCATGCGCGGGACGCTGCACGCGCTGACCCCCGAATCGGCCGCTGCCTTCCTGCCGCTGATGGCCGCGACGCGGATCTGGGAAAAGCCCTCCTGGCAAAAGACTTTCGGCGCTACCCCAGCCGAGGTCGAGGCGCTCACCGCGGCCGTTTCGCAAATCCTGGAGAACAAGGCGCTGACTCGTGACGAGCTGGTCGAAGCCCTGCTCGCGGACAAGGCGTTCCACAAAATGGGGGAGGAGCTGAAGTCCGGTTGGGGCGCTTTACTCAAGCCGCTGGCCTGGCAGGGCGCGCTGTGTCACGGTGCGGCACAGGGCAATCGGGTCACCTTCACCACCCCCGCCAAGCTGATTGCGGGCTGGAAGAGCCTCCCCGAACCGGACGCGGCGGCCCCCGCCGCCGTCACCGCCTATCTCGGCGCGTACGGCCCGGCCACCCCGGATGCCTTCGACGGCTGGCTCAGTCGCAACAACAACCGCAAACCCGCTGTCCGCGGCTGGTTCTCGGACTTGGGTGACGCTCTCACGCAAGTCGATATCGAGGGCACCAAGGCCTACATCCGCGCCGAGCACGCCGACGAACTCGCCGCCGTGCAGCCCCAGAAGTCGGTCCACTTCCTGGGCGCCTTCGACCAGTACGTCCTCGGTCCCGGCACCAAGGACACCGAATTGCTGCCCGCCGCACACCGATCCGATGTCAGCAGGACAGCGGGTTGGATCGCCCCGCTCGTCGTGGTCGACGGCCGCATCGCGGGTACCTGGGAGAGGGACGGCGGCAACTTGGTTGTGTCGATGTTCGACGGCGCGAAACCGCCCGCTAAGAAACTCGACGCCGCAGCTTCCAGGGTCGCCGCGGCGCTCGGCATCGATGTCGTGAAAGTCGTATCTGCCTAACGCTTCTTGACCTCGAGCATTGTTGAGGTCCTAGCGTCGCGTGCGACGAAAGGATTTCGACAATGACGACACTGGTTACCGGCGCCACCGGAAACACTGGCCGCCACGTGGTGCGAGAACTGCTCGAGCGCGGGGAGAAGGTCCGCGCGCTGACGCGCAGTCCCGCTGCGGCCGTACAGGTTCTGCCGTCGGGCGTCGAACTGGTCGAGGGTACGCACACCGCGCCGAAGACGGTCTCCTTCGAGGGCATCGACCGATTGCACGTCACCGTGACGGCGGGTCTCGCCGAAGTGGGGCCGGAACTGGTCCAGCGGGCCGTCGATTCCGGCGTCCGGCGCATCACCGTGGTGTGGGGCGGCGCGGTCGGACCGACCGAGGAGGCGATCGCCGACTCGGGTGTGGAGTGGACCCGCGTGGAGCCGCAGGAATTCATGTCCAACACCCTGAACTGGGTCGATTCGATTCGCGCCGAGGGTGTAGTCCGCGAACCCTACGACCTCCCGAGCGCGCTCGTGCACGAGGCCGACATCGGCGCGGTGGCCGCGGTCGCTCTGCTCGAAGACGGTCGCTCAGGCCGCGCGTACAACCTCACCGGACCCCAGGCGCTGACACCGCGGGAACGCATCGCGCTGCTGTCTCGGGCGGCCGGGCGTGAGATCGCCTTCGTCCCGATGACCCACGAGCAGGCAGTCGACCGGCTGATGGCCACCGGCGTCTCCCGGGAGGACGCCGAGTACGTCATCGGCTGGTACGCCGCGCCGCCGGCCGAATCGGCGACCGTCGTGGATACGGTCGAACGGGTAACCGGCCGTCCCGCCCGCACTTTCGAGCAGTGGGTGGCCGAGAACGCGCAGCGCTTTCAGTAGTCTCAGGCCCGCCGATTCACCAGCACCTCGAACCCGTCGAGGATGCTTTGCAGCCCGAATCCGAAGTGGTCGAAGCTCTGGTCGAACGCGTCCTCGGACAGGGTCGCCATCAGCGGATACTTTCCCGAGGCCAGTTCGCGCTCCAAGACCGGCAGCTGCGCCTCCCAGAATTCGGCGTCGGTGAGGCCGGATTTGCGCTCGGCTTCCTCGTGATAGAGCTGGCTGCGGGCCGCGCCGGTGACATACCCGTCGACGGTGACGACGACGCCGATCAGTTCCTGGTCGGTCAATCCCATCGGTTTGATCTGTCCCAGGATCAGTTCCATGCCTTGGATCGCCGCGGGGCCCATGATCGGCCGAGTCTGGTTGACCTGGATCAGCCACGGGTGGCGGCGGTAGAGCGTGAGCGTCTCGTAGGCCATGCGCTCGAGCGCGGCCCGCCAGCCGGGCGCGCCGTGGTCGGCCGGCGTCGGCTGCTGCACCCGGTCCAGCATCAGATCGAGCAACTCGCCCTTGCCGGGCAGGTACCGGTACAGCGTCATGGTGCCGATGCCGAGCTCGGTCGCGACCCGGCGCATCGTGACCGCGCCCAGCCCCTCGGTGTCGGCCACCCGCACGGCGGCCTCGACGATCTGATCCAGCGTGAGCCCGGGCTTCGGGCCGCGACTGGGGCGGGGGCCGTTGTCCCACAGCAGGTCTAGGGTGCGCGCGATATCTCCGCTGCCGCTGGTTTCCGTGCTGGTCATGGGGGTCAGCCTAATCGAATCGAAATTAACTGGGTACGTTGTACCCATAATAGGGTACGATGTACTCAGTTAGTTCCGATTCGGGAGGATGAGGGTGAACGAATACGCGGTGCAAGCCGAAGGGCTCCGCAAGAAGTACGGGGACAAGAACGCTTTGGACGGTTTCGACCTCACGGTGCGCCGGGGCACCGTGCACGGGCTGCTCGGTCCCAATGGCGCCGGGAAAACGACTGCGGTGCGGATCCTTTCGACACTGGTGCGCCTGGATGGCGGGCAGGCCACGGTGGCCGGACTCGACGTGGTGCGGCAGCCGCGGGAGGTGCGCGCCGCCATCGGTCTCACCGGTCAGTACGCGGCCGTCGACGAGGTGCTCACCGGGCGGCAGAATCTCGAAATGTTCGGGCGGCTCTTCCATTTGGGCGGTCGCCGGGCCAAAACGCGCGCTGTCGAACTGCTCGAACGTTTCGAGCTGGCCGACGCCGCGGACAAGGGTGTCGGCAAGTACAGCGGCGGCATGCGTCGCCGGCTCGACCTGGCCGCGTCGATGATCCTCGCGCCGGAGGTGCTGTTCCTGGACGAGCCGACCACCGGCCTGGATCCACGCAGCCGCGGCGAGGTGTGGGAATCGGTGCGCGCCTTGGTCGCCGACGGGACCACCGTCCTGCTCACCACCCAGTATCTGGAAGAGGCCGACAGGCTGGCCTCACACATCACGGTGATCGATCAGGGCCGGGCCATCGCCGATGACACCCCCGACGGGCTCAAGAACATTCTCGGCGGCGACCAGATCGTGGTGGTGGCCAGCGAGGTCGCAGATCTGCCGGCGGTCGCGAAAGTCGTTGCGCGCGTTTGTGAGGGCGAACCCGAGATCGACGACGTCGAACGGCGGGTGCACGCACCGGTCACCGACCGCGTCGCCGCCCTCACCGAAGTGGCGCGGACGTTGCAGGACGAAGGCATCGTCGTCGAGGACATCGGCCTGCGCCGGCCCAGCCTCGACGATGTCTTCCTGCAGCTCACCGGCCACCGCACCGAAACCACCGAGGAGGCCGCGTGATGTCCGCCGTCGAAACTCTCCCGAACCGTTCCCGCCTGTTCTGGGTGGTCGCCGACTGCTGGAATGTGGTGCGGCGCGGGCTGACCCACTATCAACGCCAGCCGGTGAACATCGCCTGGCAGCTCGGTTTCCCGATCCTGTCGGTGCTGCTCTACGGCTACGTCTTCGGCAGCGCCATGGTCGTCCCCGGCGGCGGCGACTATCGGGACTTCCTGATGCCCGGCATGTTCGTGATGACCATGGCGTTCGGGTTCATCAACACCGCGACCCTGGTCGTCTACGACGCCACCAACGGCGTGATCGATCGGTTCCGCTCCATGCCGATGGCGCCGTCCGCGGTGGTGTCCGGTCGCGGCGTCACCGACCTGCTGGTGGCCTGCGCCGAGCTGACCATCCTCATGTTGACCGCCCTGGTCATCGGCTGGCGCCCGGACGGCGGAATCCTCGGCGCCATAGTCTCTTTCGCACTCCTGCTGTGGTTGCGGTTCGCCCTGATCTGGGTCGGCGTCTGGCTCGGCCTGCTGGTGCCGAACCCGGAGGCAGCGGGCGGCCTCTTCGCAGTCGCCTTCCCCCTGACCATGATCTCCAGCATCTTCGTCGCCCCCCAACTCATGCCGAGCTGGCTGGGCGCGATCGCCTCCTGGAACCCGATCTCCTCCACAGCCGCGGCAACCCGCGAACTGTTCGGCAGCCCGGTCGGCAGCGGTGACACCTGGATCGAACAGCATGCGGTCCTGATGGCGGTGATCTGGCCGCTGATCCTCACCGCAATCTTCCTACCGCTGGCGGTGCGCCGATTCCAGCGCCTGAGCCGCTGAGAACACCCGAGCGCCCGGTTTTTCGTGAGGCCGGGCGCTCGGCGTGGCAAATGCGCCGCTACCGTGCGTCGGTCGTCGTGCGGACCCCAACCGCCCAGTTACGGGCCCCCTCCGCACAACGACCCCCGGTGCGACGCAACCACGCCCCCGCCGCCGACCACCACCTCCTACAGCCCCGAGGTAGACCCCAAGAGCCCGTGCTATGGACCGCCGCCCCACGATGACCCATCGTGCGACGGCCGCCCCACCGAGGAATAGCTCCGAACCCTGATGATCGGTGCGAGCCGAACGTTCGCACCGATCACTCGGGATTTGTTGCACTCACGCGGCGAACCCAACCAGCTCAATCCACCTCTGCTGCACGGCTTTCCGGAAACAGACGCCCGATCTGCCGCTGTACACTCCCATCAAGATCTAGAGGGGGTTCTGTGCACCTACCGCATTGCAGCGACATCCTGCCCTCTTCGAGTGGTGGGCAGTCGATCACTCGAGGTGGCGCCGGGCAGGCGTGGTCAACTCTGCGGAGCCGACGTGGATAGCTTTACTGTCGACGTATCCAGCCTCGCGGGGTTCAAGCTTGACCTGCAAGACCTCGGAACGACTTTCGAAGCGAACGCCTCGAGACTGTTGCCGGGGGTGTTACTACCCAGTGGGTCCTCAGGGCTCATCGCATCGCTGGCACCGGCCTTCGAAAAGTTCCGGAGTGCCGTATCCGCTGCACAGCAAACGGATCTGAGTGCGGTCGGCACGGCGGGTGAAAACCTCTCCACCGCGGTCACGAAGTACCTGGCGACCGACGGAGGCTCCGCGAAAGCCCTGTCGGCGGCATCGGTTGACGCCTTCGGTGACGTCGGCGCATCCAGCCAGCCGAACCGGGGTGCCAAACGATTCAATGGCCTACAGCTGCCTAGCCTGTCGGAGGTCCCAGAGGAGCAGTACACCGTCCGGCAGGTGGTGACGAACGCGATCGGACAGCTCTCGAGCTACGACGAACCGTTGCAGGTGGCAATTGGCATCAAGCCCACAGCTGACTACCTGACTCCGCTGGAAGCGGACTGGGAGGCATTGCAAGCCATCGGCAAACGGATCGGACTGCTCGGCGTCAACGACTACGTGGCATCCCAAAACCTTTCGGGGGGCGGAAACTGGTTGCGGAGCAGTTGGTCTGGCACGGCAGCGGACACGTTCACGACCACTATGACAACCCTTGTTCAGAGGATTTCTGAAAGAAGCACTGATCTCGAGCAAATATCGAAGATTGTCCAGAACGGCGGCGAATGTCTGGAACGTCACGTCTACAACCAGGCGATGGCTCTGAGTAGCGGCTTGCTGCAACCGATGAACTACCTGGGATTCAACCTGCCACTGGCAGTCTGGGCACGACTGGTCAATCAGGCGGTAGACGCCTCGATGAAGGGAGAAATCATCTCTGCGGTCGACTCACTGAAAAAGTCGGTGGAATCCAGAAAGAGCGTCATCGCCACCCTGCTGGAGCGCCTGGTCAAGGCGCTGGAGTACTCACCGGGGCGGGCGTTGCCCACGTTCGACTCGACCGGATTCGAGGTCCCAGAGAAGCTGGCAGTAGACCTCGGTGCAACGCGGTACGGCTACGGCGACAACGTTTGGTGGGAGAACAGCATTGCATAGACCGCTCGAAAATCCACCAGCGCCCAGGAACCCGGCAGCGCACGGCTCGAAGTCCCTCAGTAAGTCGGAGGCCGCAGAAAATTCCGCTCTAGTGGCATCGGTAAAGAGCTATTTCGACGTCCGAGGCTATAGTTTCGCATCGAGAATGCTCGGAATTTACTTGGAGAACCGAGGGTCCAACGAAGAAATATCGATAAGTCTCGAAGAATACTTGAAGGTTAGCAATTCGGCGACCGTCAAAGCGGCATTGTCCAGATGTTTCGATGAAATCTATGAGCTGGCAAGGGCGGACCCGCAGACCGGTGTCAAGAGGGAGATCACCTCCAACTGGCAAGGTGTACATGACGTCGATGATGCCGATGTGGCGAAGGCGTTAGGAACATTTGCGGTGGCGGTAGGTAGCGATACCACAGTCCTCGCGCCGGGTCTGCTGGATGGTCTTCGGGCTCAGGTATCCTACAAGATCTATGTTTGCGACTACTACAATTTCGACCATCTGGACATGTCGCTCAAGGATCCCGTAGAAGGGTTTCCGAGAACCGCAAATAACTCTGCGCGAGTGTTGGAGGAGGGTGGATTGGCTCGAAGCTTCATTGCCAGGGGAGAATCACCCTACGTAGAGACTTGGACCCAAAACCTGTGATCAGTACTCTGTCATCGAGAATTATTGCGACTGTATCGGCATGTGCAATTATTCTCCTGATTCCAGCGTGCACAAGTGATGCCGATAAGTTCGATAACCTGACAGAATGTGGCAACCTGAGGTTTCCAGATGCGGTGGAATTGGTCTCCTATCACGAGAAGTTGGTGGGTCATGACCAGGTCTTAGTTGCCGTTGTCGATATGTCTGCGGACCAAGTCGCCGAATTCAAACAACGGTCCGAACTCGTCCGCTTCAAGCCAGGAGTTCCGATCAGCTGGCTCGAGCAATGGGATGGTGCGGACGTGCTGAAGTCGGAGGCTGGAAACGAACATCTGGTGGACCCGAATCCATGGCTTCGGGTTGCGATCCATGACTCCGGCGGTCAGTCGCGGCGAGTCTTCCTCAGCTTGGCCTGCTGAGCGGGGGCAGGCTTCGCGTCGACTGGCCGAGGCAACCGCGCAGCCAATCCGACCAAACCGGCGAGGAATGCCACACCCGCGATGACGTACCAACCGCGCTGGAATGCGTCGAGCGTGGTTTGGGGATCGGCGGCGGAGCCCAGCACCAGGACGAACAGTGCCACGCCGATTGCTAGTCCGATTTGGCGGGACATGCTCAAAACCGCTGAGCCGGTGGCGAAGCGGTGGGGTGGGAGGGCGCCGGTGCCGGTGGCGAAGGAGGTGGGGAGGGTGAGGCCGACGCCGAGGCCGGTTAGGAGCATGCCGCCGAGGCCGCCGGCGGCGTAGTTAGGTTCGAGGGTGAGGGCTGTTGCCCACCAGAGCAGGCCTGCTGCGAAAGCGGTGCCGCCCAAGGCGATTACGGGGCCTGGGCCGATTCGGGCGATGAGTTTGCCGGCGAGGATCGCGACGATCGGTACGACGAGGGGGCCGGGGGCGACGGCGAGGCCTGAGCGGAGGGCCGACCAGTCCCACACCTCTTGGGACCAGAGGACGAAGGACAGGAGCATGGCGCCGAAGGCCATGTTGAACAGGATGCCGTTGGTCACCATCAGGGCGAAGTTCGGGATGCGGAGCAGTTCGGGGTCGACCACGGGGCTGGGATGGCGGGCCGAGGAGAACACGAAACCAGTACCCGCCAAGACGGCGACAGCGAACGCGCCAAGGGTGCCGGTCGACGACCAGCCCCAGTCCGCACCCTGCACCAGTGCCAGGACGAAGGCCCCGATGCCCGCGGCCAGCAGGAGCGCGCCGACCAGGTCTGGGAATCGTCCGCCGCCACCGGCGGGCTTCGGCAGCTTGCGCACTCCGGCGATGAGCGCGATCACGCCGATCGGCACATTCACCAGAAATACCCAGCGCCAGCCGAATTCGACGAGTACGCCACCGAGTACGGGGCCGAGCGCGGCACCGAGTCCGCCGAACGCGACCCACAAGCGGACCGCTGTCGGCCTGCGCTCGGCCGGGGTCGCCGCCAGCACCAGGCCCAGCGAGGTGGGTGTGAGGATCGCGCCGCCGATCGCCTGGATCACGCGGAACGCCACCAGCGACCCGACATCCCACGCGGTCGCGCACAGGGCCGAGCCGAGTACGAACAGCGCGAGCCCGAGCAGGAAGGCGTTGGGGGTGCCGCTGCGGTCACCGAGCCGTCCGGCGGGCACCAGCAGTGCGGCGAACACGATCGCGTAGGCGTTGAGCACCCAGGACAGCCCGGCGATGTCGGCGCCGCCGAAATCCGCCGCCATGTCGGGTAGCGCCACGTTGACGATGAACAGATCGAGACTCGACAGCAGCACGCCGATCGACACGATGGCGAGAACCAGCCCAGGTCTGGATCCCTGGGAATCCAGAGACGGGTTGCCCGCGGGTAGTGGGGCTCCAGCGGGCGGCCGCGGTGACGGATCTTCCGGTGCGACAGGAACATTCACGACGGCTCTCCGCTCCCACTAGCGAGTTGCATCATGAAACGCACCATAAACGAGTGGGTTGTTTCAAGCAACCGACTAGGCTGGGCGCATGCGGAGGATGAGCTTCGAGGACATGAACTGCTCGGTGGCGCAATGCCTGGAAGTGGTCGGGGAGTGGTGGACGCTGCTCATCGTGCGCGACGCGCTGTTCGGGGTAACCCGCTTCGACGACTTCCGCGCCCGCCTCGGCATCGCCCGCAACGTGCTCACCCAGCGCCTGGAACACCTTGTCGCCCACGGCGTCCTGACCCGGGAGCCCTACCAGCAGAACCCGATCCGCTACGACTACCGGCTCACCGCCAAGGGCCGCGCGCTGTGGTCGGTCGTCAACGCCATGCGGCAGTGGGGCGACGAATGGGCCGCCCCGGACGGCCCGCCGATCCAGGCGGTGCACGAAAGCTGCGGCCACGTCGCGACTATCGAGCCGCACTGCTCGTCCTGCGGCGAGCGTGTGCACGCGCGCGACCTGCATCCCGTCTACGGCCCTGGCGCCCGCGACCACACTTTGCTGCCCGGCTGACCACGTCGTCCCGGCGCACTTATCGGCTGCGACGACGGGGCGATAGGCTGCCGCCGTGGCGGAGCAACGGCTGATCGATACAGTGGCGTGGGTGCGGATCGAGGACGGACGGATCCTGTGCGCCCGCCCGCGCGGCAAGGATGTTTTCTACATCCCCGGCGGCAAACGCGAAGGCACGGAGACCGATCTGCAGACTCTGCTGCGCGAGATCGAAGAAGAACTCACCGTCGCGCTGCTCCCGGACACCGTCGCGCACGTGGGCACCTACGAGGCCGCCGACAACGGACTGCTGGTCCGGATGAGCTGCTACACCGCCGATTACCGCGGCACGCTCGCCGCGAGCAGCGAGATCGACGCCCTCGCCTGGTTTGCCTACGCCGATCGGGAGCTGGTGCCCCCGGTCGATCAGCTACTTTTCGACGACCTGGTTGCCGCCGGACAGCTGAGCTGAACGCTCCCGCGCGCTACGGTCGTGGGATGAAGACGGTTGTCTCCGTATTGCGCTGGGCCGCCTACGCGCTGGCCGCACTCCCGCTGGCTTTCGCTCCGTTGGCGGTGCGGTTGCGGGTGCCCCGGCGACTGCTCGGCGTGCGTTTCGACCCACAACCGTCGGCTCTCCGCGCCGCCGCGCACACGCTGCTCAGCGGCGGCATGGGCCTGTTGGCCTGGTTCCTGCTGTTCTTGGCCACCGTTGCCGCCGTGCGAGGCATCGCGTACCCGCTGCTCACCGGCGACGACTACGAGAACTCCTGGGGCGGCCCGACATTGGGTGGTGCGTGGGCGGTGCACGCCGCACTGGGTATCGGCTTGCTGCCGGTATGGGCGATCGGGCTGGCGGGCCTCGGGCAGCTACAGGTACGACTGGCGCGCAGATTACTCGGCCGCACCGGCGCTTTCTGGTCGCTGCCGCTGGCTGTACTCCTGGCCTGCGCCGGCGTGCTGTTGTTCATCTCCTGGCTGCACCAGATCTGAGGCAACCCGACTCGGCCCCGCCTCGAACGGATCGAAGCGGGGCCGTATCGGCCTGACGCGCGTGCGCGTCGCGGCGAATTAGCTGGGAACCGGTGCGCGACCGGCCAATTCGATGAGGTGCTCCATCAGCACCAGCAGCGCGTTCTTGGCCGAGTCCCGGTTGCGGGCATCGCAGAGCAGCACCGGGGTCTGCGGGTCGAGGTCGAGGGCGTCGCGCACCTCGTCCACCGTGTACCGCGGTGCGTCGTCGAAGCAGTTCACCCCGACCATGAACGGAACGCCGCGGCGTTCGAAATAGTCGACTGCCGCAAAGGAATTGCTCAACCGCCGGGTGTCGGCCAGCACCACCGCGCCGAGCGCGCCCCGGGACAGCTCGTCCCAGAGGAACCAGAACCGGTCCTGGCCGGGCGTACCGAACAGGTACAGCACCAGATCCTGGTCGATGGTGATGCGCCCGAAGTCCAAAGCCACTGTGGTGGTGTGCTTCTGCTCCACACCGGACAGATCGTCGACGCCGCTGGACACCTCGGTGATCAGCTCTTCGGTGCGCAGCGGGGTGATCTCGCTGATCGCCGACACCATGGTCGTCTTGCCGACGCCGAAGCCGCCGGCGATAAGGATTTTGACCGACGCCGCCAGCCGGGGCGCGTTCGGGTTGTGCTGGTCAAAGTTTTCGGATGCCATCCAGAACCGCTCGCAATACGTTGAGATCGCCGGGACCGGTCTCCGGCTGTACCGGTGACCGGAAGATCAGATGTCCCTCGCCGATCAAATCTCCGACAAGGATCTTCGTCACTGCCAAGGGAAGTTTCAAGTTGGCAGAGACTTCTGCCACCGCGTGGGGGGCTTTGCACAGGTGAATGATTCGGGCGTACTCCGGTTCGATCCGGCGCAGAGTGGGCGCCGGGTCGGTGGTGACGACCACCGTGAGTATGTCCAGATCATGTCCTGCCCCCATGGTTCGCCCGCGGGTGAGCGCGTACGGCCGGACCAAAGGCCCGGCCGCCTCGTCGAACCAGGGTTCCCCCCTGCGGGTCATGGCAGGCGCGCTGGGGTGGATAGATAGTTGCCGACGCGCTGCACGGTGACATTCATTTCATAGGCCACCATGCCGAGGTTGGCGGTTTCCGAAGCCTGCAGTGCCAGACAGGCATTGGTGCCCGCGGAGGTGACGAACAGGACCGCACGGTCGAGTTCGATCACCGCCTGCCGGACACCGCCGCCGTCGAAGCGGGCGCCCGCGCTGCGGGCCAGCCCGTACAGCGTGGACGACATGGCGGCGAAATGTTCGGCGTCTTCGCGGCTCATCGCGGTAGAGCGGCCCAGCAGCAGCCCGTCGGTGGACAAGACCACCGCGTGCCGAACCCCTGCCAGCCGGTCCACCAGATCATCCAATAGCCAGTTCAGATCACCGGTTTGGGGAGCGGTCACCGTAGCCTTCCTCATCTTTAGAATTGGACACTGTTTGTTGGTCGGCCGGATGCGCGCGGCGCCCTTGCCGGGTTCCGTTCTCGATGGCCGACATCAGGTCCCGGGCCTGCTCGGCGGACCGAGCGCGTTCCACCAGTGGCGTGGGTGCGGTCGCCGGCGGCGGCTGCTGAGCCAGTTGTGGTGCGAGGTTGGCCTGCCGGCTGCGGCGCGGCAGCAGTGGCCGGCCGTCGGGCCCGACACCGCCTTCCGAGCGTGGCGGCAAGCCGAGCGCGGTATCCGTGCGCGGTCCCGAGCCGAACGCGGCGTCGGAGTGCGGCGGCAAACTGCGCGAGGAGGTCAGCCGCGGTGGTTCCACCGCGGGCGGGTTGTAGGCCGGGGTTGCTGCCGGCGGGGCGGTCAGCACGGCCGTGGACTCGGATTCCAGCGCGCGCACGGGCGGGCGTTCGGGCAGTGGTTCACCGGTGAACTGCACCGACTGACGGTACCGCCGGCCCGGCTCCGGGAGGCTCGATTCCGCAAGGGGGATATGGGAATCGGCGGCCAGGATGGCCGAGGGGATGAGCACGATGGCACGGATGCCGCCGTAGTCGGAATCGGAAAGCCGCACCGAGACACCGTGGCGGGCCGCGAGCTGGGAGACCACGAACAGGCCGAGCCGGGAGTCCACCGACAGCGCCGCGACACCGAAATCCGGTGGATTGCGCAGCATTTCGTTGACCCGGGCGAGCTCGCCCTCGGGCATGCCCATGCCCTGGTCGGTGATCTCGACGACCAGGCCCTTGCCGACCACGTTGCCGAACACCTCGACCTTGGACTGCGGCGGCGAGAACGAGGTGGCGTTGTCCACCAGCTCGGCGAGCAGGTGGATGAGGTCGGCCACGACCGAGCCCATGATGTGCGCCTCGGGCAGCCGGGAGACCCGCACGCGCGCGTAGTCGACGGTCTCGCCGACCGCGGAACGCACCAGGTCGATCAGCGGCACCGGGCTGCGCCACTGCCGGCCGGGCTGGCCGCCGCCGAGGATGATCAGGTTCTCGGCGTTGCGGCGTTCGCGGGTGGCCAGATGGTCCAGGCGGAACAGGGTTTCCAGCAGCGCGGGATCCTCCTGCCGGTTCTCGGCCTCGTCCAGGATCTCCAGCTGCCGGTGCACCACGATCTGGCTGCGGTGCGCGATATTGAGGAACACCGCCTGCACACCCTCACGGGTGCGGGCTTCGGCGATGGCGCCGGTCACGGCGGCGGCGTGGGCCTGCTCGAACGCCTTTGCCACCTGGCCGATTTCGTCGTGCCCGAAGTCCAGATTCGCCGATTCGTCCGCGGGATCGACCTTTTCGCCGGCGCGCAGCCGCGACATCAGTTCCGGCAGGCGGTCGTTGGCCAGCGCCAGGGTCTCACCACGCAGCAGCTTGAGGCGGCGGATGATCCGGTTGGCCAGCCACAGGGCGATGAGGAAGGCGATGACGCTGGTCAGGATGACGCCCGCGCCACCGTAGAGCGAGTTGGCCTCGTTGCGCTCGCCCAGCTCCTGCGCTCGCGAGTGGGCGTGGCGGGTCTGGTCGACCCACATCTGGATCAGCGCGTTGTTGACCTGGGTCGCGGCGCCCTGCCACTGCTCGGTCGTCAACGGCAGTTCGGCGTGGTCGTCGTCCGGCTTCGCGGTCGGTGCGCCGGCGTGGACGTCCTCGTGCACGAAGTGCTCGGAGATCGCGACTTCCATCGTGGACAGCTGCTGCCAGGCTGTGCTGGAAACCAAGTTGCCGGCTGCCTGGGCCTGTTCGGTTTCCAGGTCGGCGGTGAGGAAGCCGACCTCGGTGCGGTAGAAGCCGACCTGGCGGTTGAACTCCGCGATCGGGATCACGGCCTCGCCGTCCCGGGTCAGGTTGGCCAGGCCGACGGCGTAACTGCGCGACATGGCTTCACCGGCGAAAAGCAGGCGAATCGATTCGGTCAGCTCGGTGGCGGTCTCGGCGTTCGGCGCGGTCTGCTGGGCGATCTGGCTGCCGATGGAGATGACGTCGATCAGCTTGTTGTAGAAGCCGTAGGTTTCCAGGGCCGGCAGCATTCCGACGTCGATGGCGCCACGGGCCTGGGCGACGCCGGTGGCGAGTTTGTCGGAGTCCTCGAACTTGCCCTCGAGCCGTTCCGGGTCGATCTTGATCAGGCCCTTGGAGACCTCGACGACGTTCTTCATAGCGGTGTCGAGGCGGGTCCGGGCGGCGGTGATGGCGGGGCCGAGGGTTTTGTCGCCGGCGGTGCGTTGCAGCGTCAACTGCCGCTCCAGCTGGATCGCTTCCATCATCTCCGCGGTCGGCCCGATGACGCGCTGCATCTCGATCGCCCAATTTTTGGCGTAATTCCCCTGCCGTACCAAAAATCCGGCTGCGGTGACGCCGACCACGAGCAGAGTCAAACTCGGGATGAGCGCGATCGCCAGGATCCGGGCGCGGACGCCGAGCCTCGCTCTGAACATTGAGACAACCTAAACCAGTGAAACCGGCATAAGGGATTCGGATTCCGGTGAGCGGGACTCGATTTGACAAACCGATCGGCGCGGTTATCTGAAACCCTCGCTTTGTCAGTCTGCACCGAGCTTTGTTCTGCCACATCATGATTCGTCACAACGTCTGGATCGGCCACGCAACGCGCGGGGGTGAGGGTGTTCCGGCGTGGCGGGCGGCAGCGTAGATTGTGTGTACCCGCCAGTAACTACAAAACGAGGAGGCGACGATGCCCGCGCCTGAAGCCGGAGTGTTCGAGCGACTGAGCACGCTCGCGGCGATCGACGATCCCGCGTCCCGCTCCCGCAAAACGATCGCCGAGACCTTCACCGGCACCGTGCTGGGCAGCGTGCCCGTCGGCACCGCCGACGACGTCACAGCCGCGTTCGAGAAGGCCCGCAAGGCGCAGGTCCGCTGGGCGGCCTGCACGCCCGCCGAACGCGCCGCCGTGCTGACCCGCTTCCGCGAGCTGGTCGTGGCCAACCGCGAACCCCTGATGGACGTGGTCCAGGCCGAGACCGGTAAGGCGCGCTGGGCGGCCCAGGAAGAAGTAATGGGCATGATGTTCGCGGCCCGCTACTTCGCCAAGGCCGCACCCAAGCTGCTCTCGTCGCAGTCGGTGCCGGGCGCGTTCCCGGTGCTGAACCGGGCGGCGGTGACCCCGCAGCCCAAGGGCGTGGTCGGCGTCATCGCGCCCTGGAACTACCCGATGCTGCTCTCCATCGGTGACTCCATCCCCGCACTGCTCGCGGGCAACGCCGTGGTGGTCAAGCCGGACAGCCAGACCCCGTACTCGGCGCTGGCTGCCGCCGAACTGCTCTACCAGGCCGGGCTGCCGCGCGACCTGCTCGCCGTGGTCACCGGCCCGGGCACCGTCGTCGGCACCGCCATCGTCGACAACTGCGACTACCTGATGTTCACCGGGTCCTCGGCCACCGGCCGCGCCCTGGCCCAGCAGTGCGGCGCCCGCCTGATCGGTTTCTCCGCCGAACTGGGCGGCAAGAACCCGATGATCGTCACCAAGGGTGCGAACCTGGCCAAGGCCGCCAAGGCGGCGGTGCGCGCGTGCTTCTCCAATGCCGGCCAGCTGTGTATCTCCATCGAGCGGCTCTACGTCGAGGAGTCGGTGGCCGCGGAGTTCACCGAGAAGTTCGTCGCCGCGGTGCGGGCCGCGAAACTCGGTGCCGCCTACGACTACTCGGCCGACATCGGCAGCCTCATCTCCGAATCCCAGCTGGAGACGGTGTCCAAGCACGTAGCCGACGCCACCGCCAAGGGCGCGGAGATCCTGGCCGGCGGCAAGGCCCGCCCGGATCTGGGCCCGCTGTTCTACGAGCCGACCGTGCTCTCCAAGGTGACCGACGAGATGACTTGCGGCCGTGAGGAAACCTTCGGCCCGCTGGTGTCGATCTACCCGGTGGCCGACGTGGAAGAGGCGATCCGGCTGGCCAACGACACCGAGTACGGCCTCAACGCCAGCGTGTGGGCGGCCAGCAAGTCCGACGGCGAGAAGATCGCGCAGCGCCTGCACGCCGGCACCGTGTGTGTCGACGAGGGCTACGCCCCGGCCTGGGGCACCACCGCCGCACCGATGGGCGGCATGGGCATCTCCGGTGTCGGTCGCCGGCACGGTCCCGACGGCCTGCTGAAGTTCACCGAATCGCAGACGGTCGTGGTCACCCGGTTCCTGAATCTGGATGCGCCGCCGCTGGTTTCACAGGACAAGTGGCAGCCGTTCCTGATGGCGGTCGCGCGAGTGATCCGCTTCCTGCCCGGAAGGTAGAAGACCCCCCCGGGCCGGCCGACTCGGTCTGCGGCGAGTCGGCCGGCGCGGCAGGTAATGCACTGGGTGGTGAAGTTGCCAAGGACCTCACCACCCAGCCATCACCGGGTCTCGGGGATGGCAGCCGGGGGGCGAGTTCAGGTGAGCTCGTCGGCTCCGGTGCGGGGCGGCGGCAGGGCCGCCAGGGTGGAGAGTTCGACTTCGGTCAGCAACCGGGACCGGATGATGAACCGCACGCCCTCGGGCGCCTCCAAGGAGAATCCGCCGCCGCGTCCCTCGACCACGTCGACCGTCAGATGGGTGTGCTTCCAGAGCTTGTACTGGTCGCCACTCATCCAGAATTCGGTGTGCCAGGCCAGGTGGCCGAGTAGCACATCGGCGGCGCCGACGTGGAATTCGCGCGAGGGGAAGCACATCGGCGAGCTGCCGTCGCAGCAGCCGCCGGATTGGTGGAACAGCACCGGCCCGTGCTGTTCGATCAAGCGGCGCAACACCACTCGTGCCGCGTCGGTCATGCCGACCCTGTGGACCCTGGTGTGCATTTGTCGCATCCGGTTCTGCATCAGAAGAACCCGAGTTTGGAAGGGGAGTAGCTGACGAGCAAGTTCTTGGTCTGCTGATAGTGCTCGAGCATCATCTTGTGGTTCTCCCGTCCTATGCCGGACTTCTTGTATCCGCCGAAAGCCGCGTGTGCCGGATAGGCGTGGTAGCAGTTCGTCCACACTCGGCCTGCCTTGATCGCACGGCCCATCCGGTAAGCGGTGTTCCCGTCCCGCGTCCACACGCCTGCGCCCAGCCCGTAGAGGGTGTCGTTGGCGATCCGGACCGCTTCCGCCGTGGTGTCGAAGCGGGTCACCGCCACCACCGGTCCGAAGATCTCCTCCTGGAAGATGCGCATCGAGTTCTTGCCCTCGAAGATGGTCGGCTGGATGTAATAGCCGCCGGGCAAGCCCTCGACCTTGCGTGCTTCCCCTCCGGTGAGCACGCGGGCGCCTTCCTGGCGGCCTATGTCGATGTAGGACAGGATCTTTTCGTACTGGTCGTTGCTGGCCTGGGCCCCGAGCATGGTGCTGTCGTCGAGCGGGTTGCCGCCCGTGATGGCCCGGGTGCGTTCGACGCAACGTTCCAGGAATTCGTCGTAGATGGAGGAGTGGATCAGGGCCCGCGACGGGCAGGTGCACACCTCGCCCTGATTCAGCGCGAACATCACGAAACCCTCGATGGCCTTGTCTAGGAACTCGTCGTCGGCGGCCATCACATCGGGTAGGAAGATGTTGGGGCTCTTGCCGCCTAGTTCCAGGCTCACCGGAATGATGTTCTCGCTGGCGTACTGCAGGATCAGCCGGCCCGTGGTGGTCTCGCCGGTGAACGCCACCTTCGCCACCCGCGGGCTCGAAGCCAGGGGTTTGCCTGCTTCCACGCCGAATCCGTTGACCACATTGAGCACGCCCGGCGGCAACAGATCGGCGATCAATTCCACCACGAGCAGAATCGATGCCGGAGTCTGTTCGGCGGGCTTGAGCACCACGCAGTTCCCGGCGGCCAAGGCGGGAGCCAGCTTCCAGGCCGCCATCAGGATCGGGAAGTTCCACGGGATGATCTGCCCGACCACGCCCAGCGGTTCGTGGAAGTGGTAGGCGATGGTGTCGGCATCGATCTCCGCGACACTGCCCTCCTGTGCGCGCAGGGCGCCGGCGAAGTACCGGAAGTGATCGACCGCCAAAGGCAGGTCCGCGGCGAGGGTTTCGCGCACCGGCTTGCCGTTGTCCCAGGTTTCGGCGACCGCCAGCGGCTCGAGACTGTTCTCGATCCGGTCGGCGATCTTGTTGAGGATGTTGGCGCGCTCGGTGGGGGAGGTGGCGGCCCAGCCGTCGGCGGCCTGGTGCGCGGCCTCCAGGGCCATATCGATATCGGCGGCGGTGGAACGCGCCACCGCGCAGAAGGTTTCGCCGTCCACCGGGGAGGGGTTGTCGAAATAGCGGCCCTCGACCGGAGGCGCCCAGTCACCTGCGATGAAGTTGTCGTAGCGGCTGGCGTATCCGACGATGGCGGTGTCGGACCCTGGCTTGGCGTAGATCATGGCGCTCGATCGCTCCTCACACGCTTAACATTGTGCGGCCCACTATTACGCGCAAAGGTTGGAGCGAGGTTGGTGCCGTGCGTTCTCGGGCGAACGCCCGGGTTCAGTGCCGCATCGCGGTATGCAGACGAGCGCTGACCACGGCCCGGCGGACGTCGTCGGCGGGCAGCAGGCGCAAGGCGTGCTCGTGGATCTCGAGATCGTCGGGAGCGCGCTCGCCGAAGGCCACCGCGTGCTCGGGGCGGTCGCTGGCCAGGACCGCGGTGCGGACGCCGACATCGAGGTAGGCGCGCCACTCCAGCACGCCCGGGGTGTCCGAACCGGGCAGCAGCGGGCCGCGGTAGAGCCAGACCGCCGAGCTGGTGTCACCGGATTGGATGGCCGACACCAGGTCCACCGCGTCGCAGGACAGCGGTCCGGTCAGGGTGTAGCGGCGGTTGGCGATTTCGCCGCCGGTGGCCCGGCGGAGATGGGAGACATCGGCTTTCAGGGTGCTGGTCGACACCGGGCGGTCGCCGTAGACGGCGGCGTGCAGCTGATCCGGGGTGTAGCCGTCGGGTTCCAGAGCGAGCAAGGCCAGGATCTCGAGCTGGCGCGGCGGCAACGGGACCGGGCGGCCGTCCCGGAGCAGGCGGGCGGTGCCCAGGCATTCCAGGCGCACGCCCGTGCGGGGGCCGAGATCGGTGGCGCGCAACATGGTTTCGGCCGCGGTGACCAAGGCGCGCACCGAGGACAGCACCGCCGGATGCGAGCGCTCCCAGCGGCTGGACAGATCGAGCACACCGAGCTGGCGGCCGTCCGGCGCGTGGATCGGCGCCGAATAGCAGACCCAGCCGTGCAGCGCGGCCACCAGATGCTCGGCGGAGAACACCGTGACCGGGCTGTCGGAATGCAAGGCCAGCGATAAACCGTTGGTGCCCATGTGGCTTTCGTCCCAGCAGCCGCCGGGCGCGAAGTTCACCGATTCACCCTGCCGGCGGATCGTGCGGTCGCCGCACGTCCACACGATGGTGCCGGTGTTATCGGTAACTGCGGCGACGTAACCGGCTTCCTGGCTGATGGCCCGCAACTGATCGGCGAGCGCCGTAATCGGCCCGCGCAGTGGGGATTCCGCCCAGCGGTCGGCGGCGTCGTCGAGGCCCGGCGCGACGGTGCGCGCGGGGTCGACGGTGTGCAGCGAGCGCTCCCAGGATTTCGCGACTTCGTTGCGCAGCAAGGGCGTCCGCGGCGTTAGCCGGGCAGCGCTCGAGGCGGACGTGGCCCACCTGGACCATTCCTTTTCCAGTTCTGCCCGCTGTTGGGTGAGTGTGCGGAACAGGGCCACCTCGTCAACCTCGTCGTCGTAAGGATCGAGCGACTCGTATTCGTGCTCACATCATGGCGTATGCATGCCTGCCGCGCCTAGCTTTCGGCGCCCGGCCGCCCGGCGCGGGCCGGCATCCCGTACCCCTGTGCGGCTCTAGTAAACGCACCGCTATTCTTTGCCGCGTCGTTACCGCAGCTCTACCTCAGCTCGATTCACCTCTCGCGCACAGCCGAACGCATAAGGGAGCACATGATCAGCAGGCAGGGTAGGAACAGTCACGCGCGCAACCGCTTGCGACTGCTTGCCGGTCGCCGTTCGAAAAGGTCCGCCTTCGGAATCGCCGCGCTCGTGCTCGTGGGATGGGGTGGCGCGCCCGGTCCGGCCACGGCCGAAACCTTTCTCGCGCTACCCGACGGGAAGATCACCCGCGATCTCGGCGACGGCACCGGTGTCACGGTCAGCCTCACCGGCGAATCCGCAAAGCTCAATCCGGGATTGGTCGCGGGGCGGCGCAACCTGTGGGTGAGCGGGCGCGGCGGCGTCGAGGTGACCGGCCGGGACGCCGCGACCGCGGCGACCAAGATCTACCCGGGCTATGTCGTTGCCTGCCAAGCCGATATCGACGCGCTGTCCACGGTCGGCAACAGCGCGACCAGCTTGGCCGGGATGGCGCCGACGGACGCACCGGATCGTTCCCGGATGATCACCCTCGCCTCCGGGCGCACCATCGCCCGGTATCTGCTGGATATCCGTCCGCGCGAACAGAGTTCGGTGCCGGGACGGGTGTATCACCAGGTTTTCGGCCGGCAGGGCAGCGTCACCTGGACCGATGAACCGTTCAGCATCGACGGATGCAACGGCGGCACCGCGCGGGCGCGTTCGTTCGTCCGGGTCGACATCAGTACCGCGCGTGCCGAATCCCGGGTCACGCTGTGGGGTGAGCCGTTCAATATCGGATAAGCGAACGGCGCCCGTCCGGAGTGGACGGGCGCCGTTGCTGTGTCCAAAGACGGCCTACTTGTTGACGAAAATGCCTGCCACGTCGGCGTTCTTGATCGGGGTCTCGGCATTGCGCTGAGCGGCGCACAGCAGGTCCACCGAGATGAGCGTCGCGTCCACCACGGTGCCGGCGGGCTCGTTCTTCTCGCCGGTCTGCTGCTTGACTAACTTGGTGATCGTCACGCGCTTCTTGTCCTGATCCTGGGTCACGTACTCGCTGCAGGGGGTGTCGCCGCCGCGGTTGAGTGCCTTCTCGACATCGGTGCAGCCGCTGAGCAGCACTGCGAGCGCCGCGACAACGAAACCGGTGCCTACCTTCATCATTCCTCCTGGTGACCTGGGGCCGGACAGCCTTCCGAGCCTAGATCACGCCTGCCCGGTCTCGAACCGGCTGATCTTGCCGTCGCGCACCACGAATCGCCAGTTGGTGCGCATCGAGCCCCAGCGGGAATTGGTGTAATCGGCGACCAATTCACGGCCGTTGTCGCCGACGGATTCGACTTTCATCCGGCCGTTGCTGTCGAAGATTTCCCGGGACGTCCATTGGCCGATATTGCGCGTTACGCCGTCATCGGACATGGTCGCGTCCTCGGCGAGTAAGGCGAACAGTCGATCGTGGTCGTGCGCGTTGAGTGCGTCGACGAACTCTCCGACCACGGGATCCAGTTGCGGTGCGGTCATCTGATCAACCCTTCGAATCGGCGTGCGCGGGTATGAACAGCTAATATTCAGCACTCACTCTAGGGGCAGAACACTGTTAACCCATCGCGACGCGGCGGAACGATTTTCAGATCAATGCACCATTAATTCGCGGGCCGAGTCCAACTCAGCGTGTAGCGCCACATCAGTCGGCGGCGGATTCGCGCGCCCGGCAATGCCGAGGCCGCGGCGCGACGAATTTCGGCGAGGGTGTCGGCCGAGTCGCGGACGATCATCGCGGGTGGCCCGCTGGGGCGCGGCGGCCACAGATCGACCGCTAGCACCGCGGGCCAGAGCGCCAGCTGACCCCAGTCGGTTCGCAGTGTCAGCTTCGACAGCCCCACCACCGCGAGCGTGCCGCCCGGTGCCACCAGCCGCCGCGACGCGCACAAACCCTCGGTCAATGGCACGTGATGCAGACTTGCCACCGCTGCCACGAAGTCGAAAGTGCCACGCACGGTGCGGAAATCGGCCCGCTCGTACCGAATGTTCGGCGTCTTGTCCGCGGTCGTGAGAATGGCCGGATCCAGGTCGACACCCAGCACCGAATCGCACCGCGTGCTCAATTTCCGTGCGAGCAGCCCGTCGCCACAGCCGACATCGAGCGCAGTGCGTGCTCGCGTAGGCACCTGCCCGAGCAGCCAAGGGTGGTAGCGCGTGTTGTGGTTCCAGTACGGATCGCGACTCACCCCCCGACTCTACGGACTCGTAACCAGGGCGAATGATGCGTTATCGCTATGCATTCACACCCGGGAATGATCACTTCCTCCGTGGGTACCGCGCGAAGAAGTGATCACACGAAATGAGGGAGGATTTCCTATGAGTGCGGTGCGCCATTGCCGGTTGGCGGTTGATGGATATCCATCACCTCCTTCGAATTCCGTGATCTCATGCCCGCCGTGGCCGATCGCTGGCGAACAGTAGCTCCCGATTTCCCAGGCTTCGGCTACAGCGCGGCATCCCCCGATTTCTCCTACACCTTCGACGGTGGCCACTGGCTCCTGGAAACCCATCTGGCCGAAGTCACCGCCCTGATGTGAAACTTTCTGGACCGCTGCGCCGGTCGATGAGCGACTCTTATCGGTCGGGTCGGCAGGTGGTGTCGGTGTCCGGGAGTCGGCCGGGCACAAGGTATTCGATGGCCGCGGTGGTGGCGCAGGTGCTGGTGGCGGGGATCGAGCCGGGTAGTCCGTTGGGCAGGGTCTGTGGCAGGGCGAGGTGGGCCTGTTTGCCGGAGACTGTGATGAGCCGGGAGCCCGGGATAGCGGTGCGGACTGCGCGGGCTCCGGGGATCGGTGTTACCGGGTCCTTCTCGTTGACGATCAACAGTGCGGACGCGACGCGATCGAGGGGGGCTGGGTTCGGGTCGTGATGTGGTTCGGGCCAGAAGGCGCAGGCCGCGGTAAAACCCATCGAGGTAGGTCAGTGGGCTTGGTCGGCGAGTTGTTTTGCGGCGCTGACGATCTCGTCGAGATCGTGGCTCCAGCCCGCGTCGTTGCAGCTGCGTGCCGTCCACCAGCCGACACGAGAACCGGCCTGGAGGAGGTTCCCGCCGAGTTCGTCGGTGAGTTGCGGTAGGCGAAAGGTGGCGAGCCGCCACTTGCGATGATTCACTCCCGCTATGCATGTGATTTACGTCACTCTACGTGCGGTATTTTGTCGGTATCTCATGGCATGGTGGTCGGCATGCCTGCTACCGATTCCGCCGTGCCCGACGCTGCCGTCATCCGGATCCTCGGCGCCCGCGAGCACAACCTGCGCAACGTCTCGCTGGAGATCCCCAAGAACAAAATCACTGTGTTCACCGGCGTTTCCGGCTCCGGGAAGTCATCGATCGTGTTCGACACCATCGCCGTGGAATCGCAGCGGCAGCTCTATGCGACGTTTCCGGCGTTCATCCTGAACTTCCTGCCGCGGTACGAGCGGCCGCATGCCGAGGCGATCGAGGGGTTGAACGCGCCGGTGATCATCGATCAGCAGCCGGTGGGCGGTGGACCGCGGTCGACGGTGGGCACGATGACCGACATCTATTCGATGGTGCGGGCGATGTTCGCGCGGTTCGGGTCGCCGTCGTCGGGGTTGGTCTACGACTATTCGTTCAATGTGCCCCAGGGCATGTGCCCGGACTGTGACGGGCTCGGGTTCCGCGCGCAGGCGGATCCGGATCGGCTGGTGGATCGCGGCAAGTCGCTGAACGAGGGCGCGATCCTGCTGCCGGGATACGCACCGGGCAGCGGTGATTGGCAGCTGTACGGCAATTCGGGCCGGTTCGACCTGGACAAGAAGCTGGCCGATTACACCGAGTTGGAGTGGCAGGATTTCCTCTACGGCAGCGGCGGCCAGGTGGAGCTGACCTTCGCCAAGGGCTCGTGGAAGGCGAATTACGAAGGGCTGGCGGCGAAATTCACCCGCACCCGGTTGCAGCGCGACACCTCCACGCTGAGCGAGAAGACGCGCGAGCAGATCGCGAAGTTCCTCACCGAGGGCGTCTGCACCACCTGTGACGGGGCGCGGCTCAGCCAGGCGGCGCTCGCCACGAAGATCAACGGGCGCAATATCGCAGAGTGGTCGCGGATGCAGATCAGCGACCTGCTGGCGGTGCTGGACGAGATCACCGACCCGGGCGCGCTCGGATTGGCCGAGGCGATCCGCACCGCTCTGCAGCGGATCATCGATATCGGGCTCGGCTACCTGAGCCTGGATCGCGCGACCTCGACGCTGTCCGGCGGTGAGGGCCAGCGGCTCAAGATGATCAAGCACCTGTCCTCCACGCTGATCGGTCTCACCTACATCTTCGACGAGCCGAGCGTCGGCCTGCATCCGCGCGACGTGGGCCGGCTGAACGATCTGCTGCGGGCGTTGCGGGACAAAGGAAATACCGTGCTCGTGGTCGAGCACGATCCCGATGTCATCCAGATCGCCGACCACATCGTCGATGTCGGCCCGCGCGCGGGCGTGCACGGCGGCGAAGTGGTGTTCCAGGGCAGTTTCGACGAACTGAAGCAAGCCGATACCCCCACCGGCGCCGGGCTGCGCCGGGCCTTCCGGGTCAAGGAGTCGTTCCGGAAGGCCAACGGCGAGCTACTGATCGAGCACGCCACCGTGCACAACTTGAAAGACGTGACCGTCGCGATCCCGACCGGCATCCTCACCTCGATCACCGGTGTGGCCGGTTCGGGCAAGAGCTCGCTGATCCGGGATGTGTTCGTGCCCGCGCACCCCGAGGCGATCTTCGTCGACCAATCCGCCATCGGCGCCTCCTCTCGCTCCACGCCCGCCACCTACCTCGGCCTGATGGACCCGATCCGGAAACTGTTCGCCAAGGCGAGCGGCCAGACCCCGGGCCTGTTCAGCTTCAACTCCGACGGCGCCTGCAAGCAGTGCGAGGGCCGCGGCGTGATCATCACCGAAATCGCCTACATGGACCCGGTCACCACACACTGCGACGCCTGCGACGGCCGCCGCTTCTCCGACGAGGTGCTGGTGCACCAGCTGCGCGGCAAGTCGATCGCCGACGTGCTCGAACTCTCGGCCGAGGAAGCGCTGGAGTTCTTCACCGAAAAAGCGCTGAATGCCAAGTTGCGCACCATGAACGAAGTCGGCCTGGACTACCTGAGCCTCGGCCAAGCCATGAGCACGCTGTCCGGCGGTGAACGCCAGCGCATCAAACTCGCCACCCAACTGGGCAACACCGGCTCGATCTACGTCCTCGACGAACCCACCACCGGCCTGCACATGTCCGATGTCGACACGCTGCTCGCTCTGATGGACAACCTCGTCGAACGCGGCAACACCGTCGTCGTCATCGAACACAACCTCGACGTCGTCGCCCACTCCGACTGGGTCATCGACCTGGGCCCCGACGGCGGCAAGGCCGGCGGCGAAATCGTTTTCACGGGTACGCCGGCCGAGCTGCTCACCCACCCCACCTCCCTGACCGGCGAATACCTCCGCAAGTACAAGGCGGCCTAGCTCAAGGGCGGATGCGTCGTCCGATCGAGGGATAGTTTTCGACGAGGCCGTCCGCGCCGAAAACTATGTCCTCGGTGAAGCGTTCGCTGGCGTAGCTGACGACGCCGGGGCGGGCGTGGCGGTAGGTCTGGCGTGACGGGATCACCACGAGGGCCGGGACGGAGACCCAGGCCATCAGGTGTTCGCCTTCGCCTCGTTGCAGGAAACCGCCACGCAGGACCGGCATAGTGTTGGTGAGCGGGGACAGGCCGAGGTCGCAGTCGAGGGCGCCGGTGACCGCAGCCGGGTCGCCGCCGGGTGGTGGTAGATCGACTTGGCCCTCGGCTTCGGCGTTGATCGTCCAGCGGCCGGCCGGGTTGTTGATCAGCTCGAGCGAGCGGGACCAGCCGGGGCCGTAGGTCTTGACGAACAACCGCTCGGTGATCCAGCGTTCACCGGTGGTGAGGTCGTACTCCAGCTGATAGGGCAGGGGATCGCCGCCGATCGCGGTCCCTGTCGCTCTGAGCCGATCCTGGCCGAGCTCGACCTCGGCCAGTTCGGCGCCTTCCGGTTTCACCCATACGATGGCAGTCACCCCACCGACGCTAGCTCGGATGCGGTGGGTCAGCGCAAGATTCGGTGAGTCAGGCGTGTGCGCTGAGCATCCAGCAGGCGGCGGTGTAGCGGACCTGGTCGCCGTGCACGAAGGGGTCGAAGGCGGGGCGGACGGTTTCGACGACGCGGGCGCGGGTGGTCTCGTCCACCCCGGCCAGCAGGATGCCCACGGGGCCGAGGGTGGAGAAGTACCAGGTCAGGACGTCCTCGGGCATGGCGCATTCGACGTCGAGCGGTTCGATGGCGATATCGGTCCAGCCGCTGTCGCCCAGGATGCTCGCCGTCCGGTCCTTGTTCGCGAGGCCGAATTGGCCGGGGGCGTCCGGGATTCGGGTGGGGAGGTCCGGCAGGAGTGGCGCGGCGGCGCGTTCGGCGGTGGTCATGAAGGGGTTCTCTTCGGGATCGCGCCAGACGATGCAGCGCAGTTCGCCGGTGCCGGTCGCGGCGCGACGAAGGTTGGTGAAGGCCTGCCCGGGGTCCTGGAAGAACATGACGCCGAAACGGGACATGATCAGATCGAAGCTCGGCTCGAAGGGGTGGGTTTGGGCGTCGGCCTGCAAGAACGTTACCGCCGGATGGGGCGCGCGGGCGCGCGCGGCGGTGATCATCGGTTCCGAGATATCCACGCCGACAACCTGACTCGATTCGAGGGCAGCCGCGACGGCTATCGTGGTGCCGCCGGTGCCGCAGCCGACGTCGAGCACCCGCTGCGCCGACAGTTTGCGTGCGGTGTCGACCAGTATTTCCTCGAACGGCCGCAATACCTGATCGACGACGTGCTGCGCCTCGACCCAGGCGTTCCCCGACCGTCCGTTCCAGCGTGCCTGCTGGTCTTCATTCCGCTGCGTGGGTTTCATGCCTAAACTGTGTCAATTCAAGTCGACTTGAGGTCAACCATGGATGTTCTCGATATAGCGGAAGTTGCCCGGCGATCCGGTTTGCCCGCCTCGACGCTGCGCTACTACGAGGAGCGGGGGCTGATCGCCTCGACCGGCCGCCGGGGATTACGCCGCCTGTTCGACCCGGCTGTGCTGCAACGCCTTTCGCTGATCACCGTGGCGGGCAGCGCCGGATTCTCGCTGGACGAGATCGCCTGCATGTTCGGTTCGGACGGGCAGCCGCACCTCGACCGGGAGATGTTCACCGCCAAAGCCGACGAACTGGACCGCAAGATCGGCGAACTCACCGCGATGCGCGACGGACTCCGGCATGCCGCCGCGTGCCCGGCGCCGAGCCATATGGAATGCCCGAAGTTCCTCGGGATCCTGGGCCAAGCCCCGAGCGCGGGCACCCCACGCCGCAAATCCATTCAGGACAGGTGAGTGGCAGTTCGGTAATTCACGAGCCAGGAAGGGAACTCGGTCAGGCTGGTCAGGATGACGTCGGCGCCGGCCGCGCGGAGTTCCGCGGCAGCGCAGGGGCCGGTCGTGACCCCGACGGCGTGCACCTCGGCCGCGCGGGCACCCTGCATGTCACCCACATGGTCGCCGACATAGATCGAAGCGCCGTGCGCGCGCAGTGCGTCGGCCTTGCCCGCGGACCACAGGTCGCCCACGAGATCGTCCACGTGCCAGCCCAGTTCGTCGATATGCAGCTTCGCGAGTGGCTCGTGCTTGCCGGTGACGACGAGGACCCGGCCGCCGCGGTCCCGGACGGCGGCCAGTGCGGCGTCCGCACCGGGCATCGCCGGAACGAGGGGGACGACGGTCGGGTAGAGCTCGCGGTAGCGCGCCACCATGGCCGGGATGAGGTCCTCGGGTGCGCCCGCGTCGGCCAGGAGCATGGGTAGCGGGGGACCGAGCCGTGCGGCGATCTGCTCGCCCTGCAGTGGCAGCCCGAACTCGGTGGCGATGGTGTCGAGCGCCTTCGCCACACCGGGCTGGGAGTTGATCAGGGTCATATCGAGGTCGAAGCCGACGGTCCAGGTCACGAGGCCAACCCTAGCGCGGTGGCTCTGTACACGATTTTCTGAATACAGATTCTGCTGTACTGTCAGTGTGTGCAGACCGCCATTCAGAACGAAGCTCTGGCCCGATTCGGGTACGCGCTCTCCGACGCGACCCGGACCCGGATTCTGCTGCGGCTGCGCCAAGGCCCGGGATATCCGGCCGAGCTGGCCGACGAACTCGGGGTCTCCCGCCAAATCCTGTCCAATCACCTTGCGTGCCTTCGTGGTTGCGGTCTGGTCGTGGCGGTGCCGGAGGGTCGGCGCAGCCGGTATGAACTCGCGGACAAGCGCATCAGCCACGCTCTCGACGACCTGCTCGGGCTGGTGCTCGCGGTGGATCCGGCCTGCCGCTGCTCCGACGATGCCGAGGGGGAGTGCTGCTGATGACGAACCTCGGCATGCCCGCGCTGGACACCGTCGCTGACCGGCGCGCTCTGCTGGCCAAGCGCATCCGCTGGTTCGTGGCCGCGACGATCACCTACAACGTGCTCGAGGCGAGCATCGCGCTCACCGAAGGCGCTCGCGTGTCCTCGACGGCGTTGATCGGGTTCGGCTTGGACTCGGTGATCGAGGTGTCCTCGGCGGCGGCCGTGGCGTGGCAGTTCGCCGGTCGCGATCCCGAGGCGCGGGAGAAGGTGGCGCTGCGGATCATCGCGTTCTCCTTCTTCGCGCTGGCCGCCTACGTCACCGTCGACGCGGTCCGCTCGCTGCTGGGCGTCGGCGAGGCGCGGCACTCCTCGGTCGGGATCGCTTTGGCGGCAGCGAGTTTGGTCATCATGCCGGTGCTGTCGTGGTTGCAGCGCCAGGCCGGGCGCGAACTGGGTTCGGCCTCGGCGGTCGCCGATTCCAAGCAGACGCTTTTGTGCACCTACCTGTCGGCGGTTCTGCTGGTCGGCCTGCTGCTGAACAGTCTGTTCGGCTGGTCATGGGCGGATCCGATCGCGGCACTGGTGATCGCGGTCATCGCCGTCAAGGAAGGCCGCAACGCCTGGAAAGGCGACGTCTGCTGCGCGACACCGCCGGTCGGCGCCGCACCGGCCGCGTGCTGCGACAACTGCTGAGCGGAAACTCAACGGCGGCACCGGGTTCCGGGCGCGGGCAGCTCGCCGTCGAAGAAGAAGCCGAGCACGATCCCGTCCACGCACTCCGATCCGTTGTCGAAGGCGATGTGCCCGTCGTGCTCGTTGACCACCAGAACCGCGTTGTCCAGGGTGTCCGCCACATGTTCGGCGTCTTCCAGCGGTGTCGCCGGGTCCCCGGTGTTGTTGACCAGCACGATGGTCGGCGCGCCCTTCGCGTCCACTCCGGCCGAGGCCCGGCTCGGCGGCACCTGCCAGAACAGGCACAGTGGCGTACTGAACACCCGGTTCGCACCGAACAGCGGCCCGGACGCCGCATAGCGTTCGGCCACCCGATTCAGGGCGTCCATGATCTGTTCCTCGGTTTTGGTGCGGTAGCGGGCCGGGTCGTCGTTGGCGCACTGGATCGCCCAGAACGCGGGATCCGAACTGGAGAACCGGCCGTTCTCGCCGCGACCCACATAGCTGTCGGCCAGTTTCGCCAGTGGTGTTCCGTCGCCCCGTTGCGCCGCCACGATCGCCTGCTCGAACCGCTTCTGATAACTGGCGTCGTAAGTGGTTTCGAACAAGCCGAGTAGCGCGAGATTCGAGCCGAGTTTGCGGCCGTCGTCGACCGGGATCGGGTTGGCGTCGACCTTGTCGATAAGGGCGCGCAGCGCCGTCATCGCGGCTGCCGCGTCGTTGCCGAGCGGGCAATCCGACCGGGCCGCACAGGTGCTCAGCATGTCGTAGACCACCTGGTCGCGGGGTGCGAGCCGCGTCGAGACCGGAAACGAGCTCGTGTCGTCGAATTCCCAGCGGTCGGGCGCGGAGCTCGGGTCGTCGACCGAGTCCAGCAGCATCCGCCCGACCCGATCCGGGAACTCCTCGGCGTAAAACAGGCCCAGTCGCGAGCCGTAGGAGAAGCCGAGATAGTTCAATCTCGACTCACCGAGGGCCGAACGCATGACGTCCATGTCCTTGGCGACGAACTCGGTCCCGACGAAACCCAGCAGCCGACCGGTATTGCGCAGACAGGCGGCGGCGTAATCCCGATGTGCCGCAGCCACTTCGGTGAGCTGCTCGGGCGTGGTCGGCGTGAAGTCGGTGGCGTAGTAGTCGTCGGTGGCTCGGTCGTCGAGGCAGCGGACCGGCGCGGTGCGGCCGACCCCACGCGGGTCGAACCCGACCAGGTCATAGCGCACACGAAACTTGCGCAGCCCGGTGTCATCCGGGTCGAGCGCCCCCAGCACCTGCTGGTAACCCGATTCGCCAGGACCACCGGGATTCATGGTCAGCACCCCGAGCCGGCCCTCGGGGCTGGTCGCGCGCAACCGGACCAATGGCATGGTGATGGCCTGGGCGCCCGGGTTCGCGTAATCGACGGGAATCCGAATATCACCGCAATCAGCCTCGGGGCTCTCCACACACGGCCGCCACTCGACCCGCTGAGCGTAGTAATCGGCCACAGTCGGCAACGGCTCCGGCGCGGCCACCGGATGCCCGGGCACCGTATTCAACCCGGCACAACCCGTGGTCAGCGCCACCACCATGCACGCCCCCGCCAGCCTGCTGGGTCCATGAAAAGCACGGCGTCTCAACTTGCCCCCCGATCTACCCGAAAACACTGACCGCACGATCTATTTTGCGGCACAGCCCCGGTTCGCACGGTTGCAGTTCGGACGCGAGTGCCGATGGGCGCCGGTAGGTTTGAGGGCGACGCAGGTTCGTCGCGCAGAAAGGCCGCTCGCCAGATGCTCTCCGATCCTTTTCCCGCTGTGCTGGAGTTGTTCCAGCGCACCGCGGCCACTGTGCCCGCCTATCAGAAGTTTCTGGGTGAGCACGGGGTCGATGCGGCGCAGATCACCGATGCCGCGGCGTTCGCTCGTCTGCCGCTGGTCACCAAAGCGAACTATCACCAACGGTTTCCGTTGCCTGAGCGGTGCCGGGGCGGGGATCTGACCGGATGCGATGTGATCGCGGTGTCCTCCGGTTCGACTGGGACGCCGACCTTCTGGCCGCGTTCGACCGCGGACGAAGCCGCCGCGACCGGGCGGTTCGAACAGGTCTTGGTCGATGGGTTCGGTGCGGGTACCCGGCGCACCCTCGCGGTGGTGTGTTTTCCGCTGGGCACGTGGGTGGGCGGGGTGTACACGCTCGCCTGCCTGCGTGAACTGTCCGCGCGGCTGCCGTTGACGGTGGTCGCGCCCGGCAACAACAAGGCCGAAATCCTGCGCGTGATACCCGAATTGGGGGAGCACTTCGATCAAGTGGTGCTGTTCGGCTATCCGCCGTTCCTGAAAGACGTGATCGATACCGGGTTGCGGGCAGGGCTGCGGTGGTCGCGTTATGCGGTCAAGCTGGTTTGTGCGGGCGAGGTTTTCAGCGAACAGTGGCGCGATCTCATGGGCGTCCGAGCGGGCCTGGACCCGCGCCGCGACGTCGCCGCGCTCTACGGGACGGCCGACGGCGGCGTGCTCGGCAACGAGACGCCGCTGAGCGTGGCGATCCGGCGCTTCCTGGCCGGGCGTCTGACCGTGGCGGCGCAGGTGTTCGGCGGGCAGCGACTGCCGACGCTGCTGCAATACGACCCGGCGGATCGATACTTCGAAACCGTCGACGGGACACTGGTGTTCACCGCGGACTCCGGGGTCCCGCTGATCCGCTATCACCTCGCCGACGACGGGGGAGTGCTGCCGTACGCGGAGCTGATGGAGATCTGCCGGGCGCAGGGATTCGATCCTGTTGCCGGACCGGAGTTGCCGTTCGTCTACGTCTTCGGCCGGTCGCTGCACGCGGTATCGGTGTTCGGCGCCAACGTCTTCCCCGAGACCGTCGCCCTCGGTCTGGAACAACCCGCCCTCTGCGACTGGGTGACCGGCAAGTTCGTGATGGAGGCCTGGGAGGACGCCGACCGGAACCGGCTGCTGCGCCTCACCGTCGAACTCGCCCCCGAGGCAGCCAATACGGGGGAGCGTACCCGGCTGGTCGCCGAGGCCGTCCGCGACGAACTGCTCCGCCACAACAGCGAATACGCCAATTACGTTCCGGCAGAGCGGCACCTGCCGCATGTGGAGTTGCGGCCCGCGGGCGACCCCGACTACTTCCCGGCCGGGGTCAAGCACCGCTACACCCGATGACACGACCTGGGCACTGGCTGCAAACCGTCAGTCGAGTCCGGGTTCCAGGCTCTCGTCGGCGAACGAATGATGCTCGTGCAGTACGGTCCAGCGGCCGTCTTGTTTGCGCAGCCCGAGGGTGAGCCGCAGCCGCTTGCCGGGGTTGTTCGCGAATTCCTCTGCGGTGCCGCACAACAGCAGCGCGTAAGCGAACGCCACTTCACCGCCGGTGACGATGTCGAGCGACACGATGTCGAAGCTGCCGCCGGAAGCCTGCCAGGCGAAGAATCCGGGCCACACGTCGCGGTAGGAGTCCAGGCCGCGCACACCCTCGTGCGGCGGCGGCACATCGAACATCACGATGTCGGGGGCGTGATCGGCGAGTACCGTCTCCAGATCGCCGGCGTGCACCGCACCCGCCCAGCGCTCGATCAGGACCCGGATCTGCTTCTCGTCATCAGACATCCCGGCAGTGTTTCATATCTTGGCGGCCCCGCGCATCGCCGTGGCGAGCACCGAATTCCGGCGGCTGTAACCGAAATACACCGCCAGCCCGATAGCGACCCACACCGCGAATCGCACCCAGGTCAGCCCGTCCAGGGTGAGCGCCATCAGCGCGCAACCGATCAGCGCGAGAATCGGCACGAACGGCACCAGCGGTGTGCGGAATGGGCGTTCGCGATCCGGTTCGAGTTTGCGCAACATGAGCACACCGGCACACACCACCGCGAATGCCGACAGCGCACCGATATTCACCAGTTCGACCACGATGTCGATGGGCACCAGCCCGGCGATCGCGGCGCAACACACGCCGAGCACCAGGGTGAGCCGGACCGGGGTGGCGTGCTCGCCGGTGGCGGCGAGCCGTTTGGGCAGCAGTCCGTCGCGGCACATGGCGAAAGCCAACCGCACCTGCGCGTAGATGATCAGCAGCACGCCCTTGGTCAGTGCGATGATCGAGGCGACCACGATGACGTTGCCGATCCAGCCGATGTTCAGCGCCCCGAACGCGGTCGCGATGGGCGCGCTGTTGTTCAGCGAGGCGAACGGCGCGACTCCGGTCAGCACCGCACTGACCAGCGCGTACAGCAGGGTCGCGATGAGGACGGTGCCGATGATCGCGAACGGCACGTCCTTCTTCGGGTCGCGCGCTTCCTCCGCCGAAGCGGCCACCACATCGAAACCGAGGAACGCGAAGAACGCGATGGCGGCGCCGCCGACCACTCCGCTCCAGCCGAACGGCGCGAACGGCACCCAGTTTCCCGGATCGATATGCGGCGCGCCCACCGCGACAACCAGCACCAGCACACCGATGGTCACCCCGACCAGAGCCTTGGTGATCTTCGCGGTCAACGTCACCTCGCCGACCAGCACCGCCACGAGCAGCCCGATGATCAGTACGGCGGGCAGATTCACGACGCCGCCCTCGGCCGGTGCCGCGGTGATCGCCTTCGACAGGGTGATGCCGAACAGCGAATCCAGCGCCGACACCGTGGTTCCGGACCACCCGATCGCCACCGCGGACCCGGCGATCACGAACTCCAGCAGCAGATTCCATCCGACCAGGAACGCGGGCCCTTCACCGAGCGTGGCGTAGGTGTAGGTATAGGCACTGCCCGACACCGGAACCATTGCCGCGAGTTCGCTGTAGCACAGCGCCACCAGCACACAGACCAACCCGGCGAGCAGGAACGACAGCACGATCGACGGACCGGCCTTCTCGGCGGCGGCCACACCGGTGATGACGAAGATCCCCGCGCCGACGATCGTGCCGACGCCCATGGCGGTCAGGTCGAGCCGGCCGAGGCTGCGCTTGAGCGTCGTTCCCCCGGCCAGGACGGCTTCATCGGGTGTGCGGCGACGCCAGCGGCGGTCGTGTGCGGTGGTCATCGATTCCTCTCGGGGCGGGAATGAACCGGGGAGTCATTCTCGCCGACGGCACGGCACATTTGATAACCGGGTATTTGCGGAGATCAAACACGCTGATCGGGCCTCGTAACCCAGCCCGCAGCAAATTCACAGCTACTCTACGTGTCGTCGCCCCTCGGGTGAAGTTCTGGTGATTGGTCGGCTATCGATATACGGAGCGAACAGCGAGTGGCCGAGGAGGTCGCGATGCGGTGTTGGCAGTCCAGGTTTCGTTTCAGGGTCTTGCTCGCCGGGACGGTGGCGATCGGATTGGCCACTCCCGGGCTGATGCCGGTCCGCGCGGAGGCCGAGTCGCAGAAGCACTGCGTGGTCCAGCTGAATAAAGCCAAGGGGACCGAAAAGCCCGATAACAAGTCGCTGAAATCGGATTGCTTCGAAAACTTCCGGAAGGCGATCGCCTTCGCTACGGGGTTGGACACCGAGGACATATCGCCGGACGCGACCACCGCGGTACTCAGCAAAAAGCTGCGGGCGAAGTTGGACAAACCGAATCCCGGCGGCCGCGCCGTGCCGTTCATCGCCTACGCGGACAAGAAGTTCGAGGGCCAATCGGTCATCTTCTCGGTGGCCGATAACCAGGTGCGCGAGGCGTGCAAGCCGAAGTCGTCGGGGTGGTGGTCGGAGTTTCCCTGGTGGCTGGAAAACAAGATCAGCTCCTACAGCACCTACCGGGACTGCGCGGTCCGCATATTCGAGTACGGCGACGACCCGATGAGCGGTGCGCCTGCTGCGGCCAACGGATGGGGCGACATCAGCACGGCGGAGGGCGATCCGGGCGACCAGTTCCCGGCCGACCAGACCTGGGGAGCCGGTCTGTGGGAGATCCCGACCGATGATGTGCTGGGAAACGGTCCGATGCGGTTGTTCCGAGACCAATGTGAGCGAGTCACACCGGAACGGGGCTGTTCCCATCACGGCGTCGGTAACACCGGTAAGCCCGCGCCGTTCGGCTCGCCGGATCCTGTGCTGATCACCCAGGTTGTCAACTGCACGACCGAGATGCAACCGACCAATGTGAGCAAGGAGCACGAAACGACCTGGCAGGAACATGTCACCGTCGGCAGCTCGATCGAGTCCGAATTCAAAATCGGTGTCGTCAATGTGAAGGCGACCGTGAGCTCCGAGTGGGGCCGGGAGTGGGGCGAGTCGAACAAGGACATCATTTCGCAAGGGTTGAACACCCCCGCTCTACATATCGGCCAGCTCTGGTTCACCAAGGCTATGGCCAGGATGCAGGGGCATCACGCCTTCCGCGAAGAGGAGAAGAACAAGTACTGGCACATGCCGTCGGAGGTGCTCGTGCCTGTCCCGACGGACAAGGGCTCGACCACGGTCAAGGCGTTCCCGATGACCGACCAGGAAAAGAGCCAATGCAGTAACCAAGACAAAAAGGCCAGGGTGAGTGACGCGCCACGGAAGGTGGACAAGCTACAGCCGGGCAAGCCGTCCAGCGACCAGGCTGCGAAGGTCGGAATGTCGTTCGGGAAGAAGCTGGGCGTACAGGCCCTGGCGGACGGCAAGCCGGTTGCCGGTGTCCAGGTGACCTTTGAAGTGGACGGCGACACCAACTCCTATTTCCTGCAGCAATTGGCCAAGACCGACAACTCCAGCCACCAGACCCAGGACGGTCTCAGCGAGCTGCGGCGGGAAAAGGTCACCATCACCACCAACGACAAGGGTTGGGCATACGCACCCAAACTTGTCGCCGGTGACACTCCGGGGCAGGCGTCTATCAAGATCGGCGTCGAGGGCAGCAACGCCAAGGCGGTCATGAAAGCAACGGTCAAGCCTTAGTGCACTTCGATCTTTCCGAGAAAGGATCCGCTCATGTCCCACTCGTCACCTGATCCCGAATACCCGATGCGTCAGGGGATTGCCATGGGAACCGCCATCGGCGCAGCAATCCTGCTGTTCACCGTCGGTCTGCTCAACCTGCTCGAGGGTATTTCCGCGGTCGCCGACGACAGCGTTTTCGTCATCGGCCCGGAGTACACCTATAAATTCGACCTCACCACTTGGGGCTGGATCCACATCGCTGTCGGAATACTGCTGATCATCTGCGCGCTCGGGCTCGCTACCGGGACCACCTGGGGCCGGGTCGCCGCAATCACCCTCGCGGCCGTCTCCATCGTGACGAACTTCCTGGCCCTGCCCTACTATCCGGCCTGGTCGATCTTGATCATCGCGCTCGACGTCGTCGTTATCTGGGCCGTCAGCACCTGGAAAACAACGCCCGCCTGAGCTGCTCCGCGAAAGCGCCCGCCCCGGCCTGTTCTCCTGGCCGGGCGGGCGCTTTCGGTTACACCGCCGATCGAGTGACCTTCTCCTGTTCGGCGAGTTCGGATTTCCACTGCCGGAAACCCTCTTCGGTGCGTCCGCGGCGCCAGTAGCCGGAGATCGAGGAGGCCCACTCGGCGGAGACTCCGCGTTCCTTGCGGATATAGGGGCGCAGTTCGTGCATGACCGAATGCGCTTCGCCGTGAATGAAAACCTGGACCTGTCCGTCGAGCCAGGGCTCGGCGCGGACGGCGGCGGCGAGTTTCTCGCCGGGGGCCGCGTCGCCGCGGTGGATCCAGGTGAGCTGCACACCATCAGGCTTATCGATGCCCAGTTCGTCTGCGGGACTGTCGATTTCGAGGAACACGCGGCCGACCGCGTCGGCGGGCAGCGCGGAGCATGCGGCGGCGATGGCGGGCAGGGCGGAGTCGTCGCCCGCGAGCAGGTGCCAGTCGGCGTCGGGGCGCGGGGCGTAGGCGCCACCGGGACCCATGAGTTCGATGGTGTCGCCGGGCTTGGCGGTAGCGGCCCACGGGCCCGCGACGCCTTCATCACCGTGGTAGACGAAGTCGATCGCGATTTCCTGTGCTGCCTGATCGATCGAACGCACGGTATAGGTGCGGACGGTCTCCCCGTCGGGGCCGGGGAAGGCCAGTTTGACGTAGGCGTCGGTGAACTCGTTGGGCTGGAACGAGGCAAAGCCGGGACCGCCCAGATGCACTCTGATCATGTGATCGGTCAGGCGAATCGTGTTCTGGACGACGAGGGTGGTGCGAGGGCGAGCCAAAAAACACCTCCGAATTAGGGTTACCTAAGTGAGCGTACGGAACTCTTGATCGCGCGTCGACCTACTTCTGATATGGCGCAAGTCACGTCGCGGTCCGGCCTGGGGTGTGAAGGACCACGATGATCACGGCGGCTCCGATTGCCGCCGCGGTGATCATCGCGGTGACCGGCCAGCCGAACCACTCGACCGCCGCCGCACCGAACGCGGTGCCGAGGCTGCCGCCCACGAAGTACACGAGCATGTAGGCGCTGTTGAATCGAGCCGGCGCCGCCGGGTCGATCGCGAGAACCGTGCTCTGATTCGCCACCTGCGCGGCGAAAAGCCCGGCATCGAAGAGCGCCAGGCAGACGAGCGTCACGAGGGTGTTGGTGAGGGCGAACCCGGCGACAAATGCGGCGACCCCGGCCAGCGCGAGACCGAGCAGGATGACGCGCCGCGCGCCGACGCGGTCGGTCCACGTCCCGGCCACTCGCGTCGCCAGAATCCCCGAAAGCCCGGCCAGGGCGTACAGGCCGATCCGCTCGGCCGAATACGAGAACGGGGGCTCGGAGAGCGCGACCGCCAGCCCGGCCCACGCCGCGCAGAACGCGAAGAACCACAACGCGCCGGCACTTGCCGCGACCCGGAGCGTGGCATCCCGCACGAGAAGCCGGGGGAGGGAGCGCAGGGTCTGGAGGTAACCGCGGCCACCCGCATCTGGAGCGTCCGGCAGGAGCATCAGGCACCACCCGGCGATGAGCGCACTCGCCGCGGCGAACGTCAGAAGCATTCCACGCCAGCCGATCTCGTCGGAAAGCCAGCCGCCGACGATCCGCCCGGCCAGGATCCCCACCGAGATCCCCGCCGTCACGATGCCGAGGGTCGTCGCACGCCGATGCGGAGGGGCCAGCCGGCCCGCGACCGAGCTGAGGCCCGCGCCGACCGCCGAGCAGGCTCCGATCGCGGCGGTCGTCAGCCCCAATTGCCACGCCCCTCCCGCCGCGGCGCTCAGTGCCAAAGCGACTGCGAGGACGCCGAATTGGGCCGCCAGCACACGTCCGGGCGGAAAGCGATCGACAAGGGGGACGAGCAGCCCGAGGCCCACCATGTATCCGATCGGCCCGCCCGCGAGCGCGAGCCCGATCGCCGTGATCGGTGAACCCAGCGATTCCGCGACATCGGCGATCGCGGGCTGCAAGGGATAAATGGTGGATGTCCCGAGCGCCGCCGCGAGGGACATGAACAAAACAACCGAACTCCGCAGTCGAATATCGGCGGGTATCTCGGTCACCGGATCAGCAGTCATATCGACCGACGGTAGGAAATGTGCGTACGAGGCGCTGGCGGGATATCGCCCCGACCGTCGCCCACAGGCCAGCAGCTGAATGGAAGAAGGCCGAGGTGTCGATCCCCATCCCCGTTGCGCACGGGGACCATTCGTTTTCGAAACGGTGACGGACGCCGGTCCGCATGACCTTCCCAGGGTGTTGCGCGGAAAGCCGAGGGCACGATCCCCTGGGCGCTGACGCCCCGATTCGCTTAGCAAGCGATCCCAGACCCCGTCTGGTTGACTTTCCCGGTACGGGTCTAGAAAACCAGTATTCGTGTTCTGTGCCAACTCATTTTCCGCAGGGTTATCGATGAATGGCGCCGCCCGTCAGCGCCAGGGGAGCGGACGTGCCGCCGCGTACCTCAGCGATGATTTCGGCGGCGATCGATAGCGCCGTCTCCGCTGGTGTGCGGCCGCCCAGATCGAGCCCGATAGGCGATCGTAACCGCGCCAATTCGCTGTCCGTGAGACCACTTTCGCGTAGCCGGTGCAGTCGTTCGACATGGGTGCGCCGTGACCCCATCGCACCCACATAGCCGACCGGCAGCCGCAAAGCGACCTCCAGCAGCGGCAGGTCGAACTTGGCGTCGTGGGTCAGCACGCACACCACGGTCCGGGCGTCGACGGACAGCGAACGCAGATAGCGGTCCGGCCAATCCACGACGACCTCGTGGGCTTCGGGGAAACGAGCCGCGGTGGTGAACACCGCGCGGGCATCGCAGACGGTGACGCGGTAGCCCAGGAACCGGCCCAGGGCGGCGAGAGCGGCGGCGTAATCGATGGCCCCGAAGATCAGCATTCGTGGCGGTGACCTGTAGGACTCCACGAATTCCGCACCGCGCAAACCGGTTTCGTGCACCGGCTCGCCAGCGACGACGCTGGTACGGACCGTGGAGCCGAGCGAGCGCACCACCGTCACCGGCTCCGCACGCGTCAGCGCCGCCAGTGCGGGCGCCAGCGCCGCGCCCGGAGCCGGGTGCACGAAGATCTCGACCTCGCCGCCGCAGGTCAGCCCGACCGCGAAGGCGTCGTCGTCGCTGTAACCGAAGCGCTGCCGGACCGCGCGCCCGGATTCCAGCGTGTCCAGGCACAACTGGTGCACGGCCGCTTCCACGCAACCACCCGACACGCTCCCCAGCACCTGGCCGTCCGCCGACACCGCCATCGCCGCGCCCGGCGGCCGGGGCGCGCTGCCGCTGGTGCCGATCACCGTCGCCAGCGCGTATTCGACTCCGCCGCACTGCCATTCCAGCAGCTGGTGCGCGATGTCACGCACGGTGCGATCCCGTCACCGCGCGGCCTTCCGCTGGGCCGCGAGCCGGACCGCGTCGAGGATCTTCTCGTATCCGGTACAGCGGCAGAGGTTTCCGGCCAGGGCCTCCCGGATCTCGACGTCGGAGGGCTCCGGGTTCCGGTCGATGAGGTCGCTGGCCTGCACGATGAGCCCCGGTGTGCAGAAACCGCATTGGACCGCACCGGCCTCCACGAAGGCCTGCTGCATCGGATCCAGCTGGGCTCCCTTGGCCAGACCTTCGACGGTCCGCACCGAGCGGCCCTCGACCTGCCCGGCCGCCACCAGGCACGAGCACGCCGTCGAGCCATCCAAGAACACTGTGCAAGAACCGCATTCGCCTTGTTCGCAGGCATTCTTGGAGCCGGGCAGACCCATTCGTTCGCGCAGGATGTACAGCAGACTCTCGCCCGGCCACACATCGTCGACGGTCACGGGTGCGCCATTGACTGTGAAGGTGACACGCATCAGGCCGCCTTCCTTTCTCTCGCATAGTCTTTCCAGGCCCAGGCGAGGGTTCGCCGGGCCAGCACCGTCAAGGCGTGGCGGCGGTATTCGGCGGTGCCGCGCACATCGTCGATGGGTGCCGACGCCGCCGCGACCAGTTGCCCGAAGCGGGCGATGACCGCGGGGTCGAGTTCGGCGCGGGAATCCCACCGTCCGGTGGCGGTCAGTTCCTCGCTCAGGAACTGTTCGGCCGCTACCGCCCGGCGCGGAGTGGGTGCCGCCGAACCGAATCCGGTGCCGACTTCCTGGCGATCGGGGTGCAGCGACAACGCGAACGCGGTCACGGAGATGACCATCGCGTTCCGGGTCCCGATCTTGGTGAACTGCTGCGGGCCGGTGGCCGGCCGGACCCAGAACGCGGCGATGAGTTCGTCGGCGGCCAGCGCGCTGCGTTTGACCCCGAGATAGAAGTCGGTGATCGGGATGTGCCGGACGCCGCGCACCGAATGTGCCTCCACAACAGCGTCATTGGCGAGCAGCGGCGGGTGCGCGTCACCGGCGGGGGAGGCCGCGCCCAGGTTGCCGCCGACGGTGCCGCGGTTGCGGATCTGCGGTGAACCGACCGTGCGCGCGGCCATCGCCAACCCCGGTAACGGGTCGCCGAGTTCGGTGATGAGGCGGGTGTAGCTGACCCCGGCGCCGATGCGCAGGGAGCTGCCCGCGGGCGCCCACTCCGTAAGCTCGCCGACGCGAGTCAGGTCGAGCAGAACGGCGGGACGTTTGACGTCGAAGTTGAGCTCGACCATCACGTCGGTGCCGCCGGCGATCGGAACCGCCTCGGGGTAGGCGGCCTTCGCCGCCAGCGCTTCGGCCCATGAGCCGGGTCGCAAGAATTCCATATCGGAGCACTCCTGTGCGTTGAGTTGGGGTCGCCGTCACCCGGCGAGGCAGGACTGCAGGCCGCGGGTCAGTTCCGCGCGGTCCAGGTCACGTCCGATGAAAACGACCTTGCCGGAACGGTTTTCGCCCTGCCACGGCGCGGTCGGCCTAATCTCGAACATGCTGTGGATGCCTTGCAGGACGAAGCGGCGAGTGTCGTCGGCGACGGCGAAGAGCCCTTTGATCCGGAACACGTCGCCGCCCCGTTCGGCCAGGTGGGCGGTGAGCCAGGACTCCAGCGCCGGCTGGTCGAAGCCGCCGTCGAGTTCGATGCCGACCGAGGTCAGGCTCGGGTCGTGCTGATGGTTGTCCTCGTCGAGCCAATGCGGGTCGCCCGCCATGGTCCGCGCCATGTCGAAGGCGCCGATGCCCAGTACGTCGGTAAGATCGATCGCCGCGTACTGCGAGGTGATGATGTCGGCGGTCGCGTTGATCGCCCGCACCGACGCTTCGACCTCCCGCACGGTCTCGGCGTCGACCAGGTCGACCTTGTTGATGATGATCCGGTCCGCGAAGGCGATCTGGTCGACCACCTGGTGGCCCACACCGTCGTCACCGACTTCGGTGAGATGGCCGCGGACATGTTTGGCGTCCACCAAGGTGACGATGGCGTCGAGCGCGAAGTTCGCGGCGATCTCGTCGTCCACGAAGAAGGTCTGGGCGACCGGGTTGGGATCGGCGAGCCCACTGGTTTCGATCAGAATGCGATCGAAACGGTCGCTGCGCGCCAAGAGGGAGCGCAGGATTTCGATCAGATCGGTGCGCGCCGTGCAGCACAGGCAGCACCCATTGCTCATCTCGATGATCTTCTCGTCCGCGTTCAGCACGAGATCGTTGTCGATGGGTATCTCACCGAATTCGTTCTCGATGACCGCGATTCGGTGCCCGTGGTTGGCCGTCAAAATGTGGTTGACCAAAGTTGTCTTGCCGGAGCCGAGGAATCCGGTGAGGACGGTTACCGGGATCTTCCCGCTGTCAGACATGGTTATCTCCTGTTGGCGTAAGGGAATTGAGGATGGTGCGCGCGTGCGCCAGGACGTCCGGCGAGATCTCGATCCGTTTGCCTTCGAAGCCCGGCCCCCGGGTCGCGTCGAGACCGAGCCGGGAGGTGGTTCCGTCGCTGGTCGAGGACGGATCGAGCGGTGAACCCGGCAACCCGTCGACGGTCAGGATGTCGCGGTGCGGCTGGAAGTGGGTCGCCAGCGCCCACAGCACCGCGGAGTCGTCGGTGATGTCGATATCGCTGTCGACGGCGACCACGGTTTTGACGTACGGATCCCAGCCGAGCAGACCCAGCATGATCTGACGGGCCTGACCCGGACGGCTTTGCCGCACCGCCACATAGCAGTGGAAATGCGTCCCGGATGTCGGATAGTGCACCGCGGTCACATCCGGGAAGCGCGACTTCAGTTTCTCCGCCATCTCCGACTCGCGCGGAATTCTGGCGAGGTTGAGATGCTCGGCGGTATTGCCGCCTTCGACATCGAACAGCATCGGCTGCTGCCGCCGCATGATCGCGGTGACCCGCACCAGATTGTTGGTGGACCGATTCGAGGAGTAGCCGGAGAATTCTCCGAAGGGGCCCTCCTCGACCTGTGCGGTGGAATCGATCTCGCCTTCCAGCACGAAATCCGACCAGGCCGGAACCCCGATGCCGTGCCTGGGTGTGCGAACGATTTCCAGCGGCTCGCCGAGCAGGCCGCCGGCGATGTGGCGCTCGTCGACCTCGTAGCCGACGCGGGCGGAGGCGGCGAGCATGAACAGCGGATGCCCGCCGATCACCATGGCGATGGGCATCGGTTTGCCCAGCTGGGCGTACTTGGCGAGCATGCGCCACAGGTCGCCGCGCGAGTGCAGACTGGTCGCCAGCTCGGTGGGCGAGTGGACCATCGAGCGGTGATAGCTCATGTTGCCCACGCCGGTATCGGGATCCTCCGCGACGATGATGCCGCTGGTGATGTATGGCGCCCGATCCGAGGCGAAGTGGCGCAGCATCGGCACCGTCGCCAGGTCGACATCCGCACCGGTCTCGACGATTTCGAGGATCGGCCCGGATTCGACCACCCGCGGCGCGAGGGGCCGGTCCGCCCGCGCGGCGAAGGCCTCGTGCAGACCGCTCGGCTCGGTGTCCAGCATGCGGGCGATCCGCCGCCGGGACGCGAACATATTGCTCACCACCGGGACCGCGACACCGTCGACTTTGCGGCAGAGCAGCAGTTCGTCCCGGCCGCGCGCGGCCAGTTCGTAGATCAACCCGGTCACGCCCTGATCCGCGGGCACGACATCGCCGACCGCGAGCACATCCTCGGGATGCGTTGCGAGATAACGCTCGAGAAAATCGTGCGGATCCTGCCGCTGGGACAGTTCGGAATAGGTCATCGGGCCACTCCCGTCAGTTGGCGCGTCGCGGTAGGTCCATGCCAGCGCGGCGACAGGTCGTGCTCGATCCCGAACTGGTCGAGGATCTTTCCGCTCAGATGCGCGAGCAGATCCTCGATGGAGGTCGGCTGCTGATAGAACGCGGGCACCGGCGGCAGCACGATCGCGCCCGCCTCGGTCACCGCCGTCATATTGCGCAGATGAATGAGGCTCAACGGTGTTTCGCGGGTGACCAGCACCAGCCGCCGCCGTTCCTTGAGACAGACGTCGGCCGCCCGGGTGAGCAGGTCATCGGAATAGCCGTGCGCGATGGCGGCGAGGGTCTTCATCGAGCAGGGCACCACGACCATCCCCATGGTGAGGAAGGACCCGGAGGCGACGCTCGCCGCGATATCACCGCGCTGGTGGTGCACGTCGGCGAGTTCGATGAGGTCGTCGGGTCGCAGCCCGGTCTCGAGTTCGAGGGTGCGATGTGCCGCCCGCGAGATAACCAGATGTGTCTCAACGGTTTTCAGGCGATTGAGGGAAGTGAGCAGGTGGATGGCGAGGTGTGGTGCGCTGGCACCGGTGATACCGATGACCAATCGAGGTCGATCGGACGCACCCGCATTGTCGGCGAATTCGTATGGCATGACGGACTTTCTCACTATGGAGAGGGTTTCTCGTTGGCGGTGGCGGGCTCGTTGTCTGGGGCAGCTCGCCGCCGCGCGTGGAAGACGACATTGAGTACGAGCGCGAGGATGGTGCCGGTGGCGACACCGCTCTTGAAGAACATTTCGGCGAAGGTGGGCAGCTGGTGGTAGAAGCGCGGGGCGTACGCGGGCACCAGCCCGATACCCAGCGACAGCATGACGATCATCAGATTGCTGGACCGGCCGAAGTCGACCCGCGCCAGAATTTGGATACCGGTCACCGTCAACGCGCCGAAGGTGACGATCGCGGCCGCCCCGATCACGGGGCCCGGGATGGCGGCGGCGATCCGGCCGACGGGTTGCACCAGACCGAGAACGAGCAGGATCACCCCACTGATGGCCACCGGAAACCGGCTGCGGACCCCGGTCAACGCGATCAGGCCGATGTTCTGTCCGAAGGTGGTGTAGACGAACCCGTTGAAGACACCGCTCAACGCCGTCACCAGACCGTCCACGCGCAGCAGCGCCGCGATGTCCTTGGGACCCACCGGCTTACCCACCACCTCGCCGACAGCGAGTCCCTGCCCCGCGCCCTCGACCATCATGACGAAGACGATGACGAGAAAGAGCAGGATCGACGGGATATGGAATTGCAGAGCGCCGAAGTGGAAAGGACTCATCATTCCCACGATCGGTCCGGCACCGATATCGGTGAGACTGCCTATCCCCGTTGACCATCCGACAATCGCCCCGATGGTCAGCGCCATCAGAATCGACAGTTGGCCGAGCAGGCCCTTGAACAACCGCCGGAAAACCACCATCAATGCCATGGTCGAAGCGGCCAGCGCGATATGGCCGAGTCGACCGTATTCCGGTGAGTTCGGATCGGACCCGGCGATGAGCCGAATTCCGACCGGGATGAGGGTCAGGCCGATCAGCGCGATGACCGTACCCGTCACCACCCCGGGAAACAGCTTCAACAGCATGCTGAAGTACGGGGCGACCAGGATCCAGACCAGGCCCGAGACCAGTAGTGATCCGTAAACCGTTGCCAGTCCCTGACTTTGGCCGACCAGCACCATGGGAACGATGCCGCTGGATGCCGCGCCGACGACCAGCGGCATGCGGATGCCGAACTTCCAGAGGCCGAGGGCTTGGAGGAGGGTGCCGATCCCGGCGAGGAGGAGGTCGATGCTGACCAGGTTCGCCATATCCGCATCGGACAAACCGAGGGAGGTGCCGACCACGATGGGTACCACGACGACACCCGCGTACATGACCAGGGTGTGTTGCAGGCCGAGGAGCACCATGGAGAACAGGGGCGGCCGCTCGTCGACGGCAGCTGTGTCGGGAGGTTCCGGTCGCACGCCGGGGTTCAATTCCTTGTCCGTCATGGCATTTCAGCTCGCAGCCTGCGGGTCGGCCTGGTTGACAGGGTCGGCGGTCAGGCGCTCGTCATCCTCGACCGGTTGCGGATCTTGGTCTGGCTCAACGCCATTGAGCAACAGGTTGAGCAGGAATGCGGCGATACCACCGGCCGCGATACCACTGGACAGCACCGTCTGCAGCGGACCGGGTAGCTGGTCGTAGAAGTCCGGTGCTCCCACCGGGATGAGCCCGAAACCGAACGCGATGGCGACGACGAGGTGATTGCGGGGATTGCTGAAATCAGCCCCCAGCATCAGCTTGACGCCGATCGCGCCCAGGGTGCCGAACATGACCACGCCGATACCGCCGAGGACCGGTCCGGGCAGTGAGGCGATCACCGCACCGAGCTTGGGCATCAAACCGATGAGCACCAGAATCACGCCGGCCGTGGCCACGACGTATCGGCTCATCACCCGGGTGATGCTGACCAGCCCGACATTGCCGCCGAAGGTGACGAACGGGAAGCTGCTGAACACCCCGGCGAGCGCGGTGCCCACCCCGTCGGCGCGCAACGCGCGGGCGATGTCGGTCGGCCCGACCTTCCGGCCGACCACCTGGCCGACGGCCAAGGTGTCACCCGTCGACTCCACCATGTTGACCACCTGCACGATGAGCATCGGAAGGATCGCGGACAGGACGAAAGTCGGCGTACCGAACGAAAACGGTTCCACGACACCGAATATCGGCGCGTCCTTGGTGGCGGAGAAGTTGGTCAACCCGAGCGGCCAGGCCGCCAAGGTTCCGGCGGCGAGTGCGATGAGGATCGCGAATCGGCCGATGGCGGGACGCATGACCCGTTCCAGGACCACCACGAGCACGATGGTGGCGCCCGCGAGCAACAAGCGTTTGGGTGAGCCGTGGTCGGCCGCCGACGCGGAACCCGCGATCATGTTCGCCGTCTTGGGCAGTAGTGAGAACCCGATGATCGCGATGGTCGTCCCGGTCACGATCGGTGGGAAATACCGTGTCAACTGGGCGAACCAGGGTGCGACCAGCCAGGTGATGAGCCCGACCACGATGGTCGCGCCGAACACGGCGGGCAAGCCGGACTCTTTGCCCACGATGATCGCGGGAGTGATGCCGGTGAAGGTGGAGCCCATCACGATCGGCAGCCGGACGCCGACATTGAACAGGCCCAGGGTCTGTAGCAGCGTCGCCAGGCCACTGACGAAGACGTTCGCCGTGACCAGTGTCGTGATCTGCGCCGGAGACAATCCGATGCCCAATCCGATGACCAGCGGCAAGGTGACCATGCCGGAGTAGGCGACGATCACATGCTGCAGGCCGAGCGGAATCAGGTGCCGCACCGGCGGAATCGAATCGACGGGGTCTTTCGGGGTTACCGACCGGCTTCGTGGTCGGGTGAAGATTTTCATAACTACTCCTGGGCCGGCGGTGCGGTGGGATGAGTCGGGAGCGGGCCGGGCCGCGGCCGTGCGGGGATCGGGTCAGTGCGACCAGGGCATGCGCAGGCCGGACATGCCCGCGCGCGAGATCAGTTGTCCGGCTTGGTATTCGGCCTGTTCGGCCGCCGCGTCCTGGTCGATGAACAGGCACCGTCCGTCGCGGTAGACGATCTGACCGCCGACGATCGTGATCTCGACATCCGAGCCACGCGCCGCGTAGACCAGCGAGCTCACCGCACGGTGGAGCGGGCGCAGGTGCGGCCGGTCGAAATCGACGACGATGACGTCGGCCAGCCGGCCGGGCTCGAGCACACCGGCGTCGATACCGGCGTAGCGGGCGCCCTCGCGGGTGGCGAGCTCGAGTGCGTCCTCGGCGCGGCACACCGTCGGGTCCAAGGTGGTCAGCCGCTGGGCGAAGATCGACAGCTTCATGGCTTCGAAAAGATCCTGCCGGTGCCCGCAACTGGGGCCGTCGCTGCCCAAAGACACTGCCGCACCGCTGTTTCGCAGCTCGCGCAGCCGGATCGTGCCCGACGCGAGGTAGGCGTTCGATGCCGGATTGTGTGCGACACCCGCCCCGGCCGCGCCGACCTGCTCGATCTCGTAGTCATCGAGCCAGATGGCGTGGGCCAGCGTCGCGCGCTCGTCGAGCAAGCCTTCCTTGGCCAGCCATTCGACCGGGCGGACGCCATAGGCCTCGAAGTAGCTCTGCGGGTCTTTGCTGCTCTCGCAGCAGTGGGTGTGCCATTTGGTGTCGTACTCCGCGGCGAGTTCGACGCAGCCGCGGACCAGATCCTGATCCACATAGGTGAGATTCAGTGGCGCGGGCCATATTTCGACCTTCGAGCCTTTGGGCCGATGTTGCACGGCCTCCCGGGTCATGGCGAGTTCGTCGGCGGCGCTGTACCGGAACAGCCCCTGGGGCTGACCGCGCCGGGCGGCGATCTCGGTACGGTCGCCGATCACACCCCGGGCGACGACGCCGCGCAGCCCCGCCTTCTCGATCACGTCGGCGACGGCGAGTGTGGTGAGCAAATCGCTTGGGGCGTAGTGATTGTCGATGATGGTGGTGGTGCCCGCCCGGAGCGCTTCGACCACACCGAGGCGCGCGGCGGCTACCGCGGCCTCGAAGGTCATAGCGATGGAGTAGGGCCACATGAACTCGCACAGCCAGGGCACGATCGACATGCCCTCGCCCAGGCCGCGGGCCAAGGCCTGGTACAGGTGATTGTGGCCGTCGACGAAGCCGGGCAGCACCGCCCGGCCTGTGCAATCGATGACGGTATCGGCGTGCCATTCGGCGAGTTCGGCGCACGAACCGACCGCGACGATCCGTGAACCGGTGATGGCGACGGCCCCCGGTTCGTGCACGGTTCGCGCGTCGTCGACCGTGATCACGGTTCCGCCGGTGAGTAGGAGATCGCAGTGCTGGGGGAGTGGAGGTGTCATGGCCGCCGCTGCCTTCCCGGGCGGCATAGCCGCCTCAAATCCGTTGGCGTAGGGGGAGATATCTCCCCGGGCCAGGGCAAGGCCTGGCGCGTGCCGAACGGTTTAACCCAGGAGCGGGAGGTCACCGGCAGTGTGACCTGGCACACATGCCGTGGTCACGGATACATGTAAACGGCTAGGCCCAGCCGTTGTCAACCCTCAGTTGGATCGTTCTGAAAACCTTGGCCCGAGCAGAATGCCACCTGACCAGGTCAGATCGCGGAACGAGGCTCGCAAGGATTACATGCAATCCGTTGACACGCGGATTCGGCTGTGCTGAACTCGGTCTCATCGAGCCGGCAGTCGGGCCGGCCCGCCGCGGTGTGATCCGCGGCCCGTAGGTGCGGTGATTCGCGGCCGGGGATCTATTTCCGACCTGATCGAGGAGAATCGCAAATGATCATCGATACCCATGTCCACCCGACGAATCTCGTCGACGAAGCATGGCGGCATACCGGCGAGCCATTCACCGGCGAACGCACCCTGGAAATGATGGACGGACCGTTCTGGATCAACGGCAAACCGCGCCGCGTCGACGTCAGCTGCATCATGCCGCCGCCGGGAAACACCGCCTGGCGGGAGGGAAATCGCACCGGCCGTGAGGGCATTCGCGACTATCAGGCCTACGTGACCTCGCTGGTGCAGAAGTACCCGGACCGCTTCGTCGGGAACTTCATCTACAACCCGCGTTTCGGCCCGGAGTACGGCGCCGCCGAATTGGCTTTCCACGTGCGTGAACACGGCTACAAAATGATGAAGCTGCACGCCAACATGCACTCCTACCGCCCGGACCGGGCCCTGGACTGGTTGCGTCCCGCGCTGCGCGTCTGCGACGAGCTGGGGGTCACGGTGCTGATCCACACCGGTGACGGCCCGTACTCGATTCCGACGCAGTTCTATCCGATCATCCGCGAGTTCCCCGGCGTGAATTTCATCCTGGGGCACTTCGGCATTCAGACCGGTGGCGTCTACTGTTTCGAGGCGTTCTGGATGATCCAGGACTCGACGAATGTCATCGGTGAATCCGGCTGGCTGCTGCAATCTCGGATCGTGGAATTCGCGAAGGAGATGAAGAAGAGCAAGATGGTCTTCGGCACCGATTCGCCGCCGAACGAGCCCGGCATGTGGGCGCGGGAACTGGAAGTGTTGTGCCACAAGCCCCCGCAGGGGCTGGACCTGTCCGAGGACGACCTCGAGGGCTACCTGGGCAACAACATGGCGAAACTGCTCGGGCTGGCCCCGACCCCGCCGCCGAAGGATCAGGCCGAGGCGGAGGCCTACCTGCGCGGTGAGATCACGCAGGCCTCGGCGACGAACTCGCACGCCGATCACTACAGCGGATACACCCCGTCGGCCTGGGCCGAGGAGGCGGCGCTGGACGCCGCGAAGTAACCGCTAGCGGGGGGACTCCAGTGGGGCGCGGTACTTTTCGCGCCGCTGGGGTCCCTCTGGCGTTGCGTCGCCGGCGAGCAGGGAGAACTCCCGGCGCCGTGGGGCATCGCCGGTCATATCCTCCCGGGTCGTCGCCTGTGACAACCGCACTCGCAGCCGGGAGATATGGCGTTGCGCCACCGTCTCGGCGTACTCCGGGTCGCCGGTGGCCATGGCTTCGACGATCTGAATATGTTCGTCCAGCGCGAATCGGGGTGCGTCCACGCTGCGCCACAGCGAATGCAGCGCCAGATGTGACCGCCCGGCAATGGGTTCCAAGGTCGCCGTGAGGTGGGGGTTGGCGGCTATTTCGCGCACGGTGCGATGGAAACGGATATCCAGTTCGACGTGCGCGGCGTGATCGGTGCCGCTGCCGAGGACCCGCTCGTGCTCGGCGAGGATCTCCCGCAACGCGGTCAAGCCCGCCGCGTCCAGACGCGCGGTCGCCAAGCGCGCGGCGAGCCCCTCCAGCATTTCCCGCACCACATAGAGTTCCCGCAAGTCGGCGATGTCGACTTTGCTGACCTCGGCCCCGCGGCGCGACACGTGGTTGGCCAATCCTTCGTAGATCAGTCGCTGCACCGCTTCGCGCACCGGCGTGCGGCTGACATTGAGCTGCCGGGCGAGTTCGGGCACGCTCAGCGCTGTGCCCGGGGGTAATTGGTTACGGAGAATCGCGGTTTTGAGGGCCTCGTATGTGCGGTCGGTGAGCAGTTCGCCGGAAGAGATGCTCTGCAGAATTGGCGACTCTGACATGGCGGGGGCGCCTCCTTGTGCGTCAACATCGCCATATTACATGCAATCTTTCGGGCATCCGCAGCTGTGCCTGCGGATCAGTTGCACCGTGAGCGTGTGGTCGGGCTGACGTGCGTCCGCCGCCCGCACCGCCTCCAGAGTCGACACCGCCGCCCGGCCGAAGTCGTCGAACGACCGGCCGACTGTCGTCAGCGGCGGCCAGCTGTGCGCGGCGGGCTGGGTCGCGCCGAACCCCACCACGGCCAGATCGTCCGGAACCCGCAGGCCTGATTCCTGCGCTGCGGCAAGCACATCGAGGGCTAGGCCGTCCGCGGCGGCGAAGATGGCGTCCGGCCGGTCAGCTTGTCGCAGCCACGCTGCGACCTGCTCGCGCGACGTCCGCCGGTCCAGCCCGGTGTGCACCACGGACGAGGGGTCGCCCCCGGCGGCTCGGATCCCTTCCGCCCAGCCGCGCGCCCGCTCCGCCACCGGGCCGGATCGAGATGTGCCTGTGAGACAACCGATTCGGCGATAGGAATGCTCGAGTAGATGCTCCGCGGCCAGTCGTCCGCCGTGCCGGTTGGCCAGCGTCACCGACGTCGCGTCGGCGCTGCGCGGCGCTCGATAGTTCAGATAGACCACGGGCACACCGAAATCGGCGCTCGCGCTGCGCTGCCCGTCGACCTCGGAGCGCACCAGCAGCAGGCCGTTGACCTGAAAACCGGCCAGTGTGCGCGCGTACCGGTTCTCCTGGTCCTGCGAATAGCCCGAATTGCCCAGCAGCACAAGCGAACCGTCGGCGAAAGCCGCTCGTTCCACGGCACGCACCAGCTCGGTGAAGAAGCCCTCGCTGCTGTCGGGAACGACCAGCCCGATCGTGTTGCTGCGCGTCGAACGCAGGGCCCGCGCCATCAGGTTCGGCTGGTAGTTCAGCTCCGCGATGGCCGCCAGCACCTTGTCCCGGGTCGCGGCCGCGACCGGGCGGGGGCCGTTGTTGATCACGTAACTCACCACGGCCGGTGAGGTGCCCGCCAGCCGGGCGACATCGTTGCGAGTGGTCCGTTGCACGAACCAAGCGTACGGGCTCGGGCCCTGGCCAGACGGTGTCTACACGTGTAGACTCAGCGCGGGCTCTGGTCGGGAATGTGCCGACTGCCGCGTGGTACACGCGGCGACCGGGTGGGAATGGACTGGCGGCCTCGACAGCCACCGGCGTCTCGAAAACGCCGCAGTTCCAAGGAGTCAGCTCATGAGTAGAGCACCCGCTACGCCTCGATCCGCCGCCCTCGGCCCGCGATCGGTCCGGAGGTCACGATGACAACCCTGGTGCAAGGCGCGCAGACACAGCAGGGCAAGGGCGTCGGCGCCAGTGCGCTCCGCCCGGACGGCACGCTCAAGGTCACCGGCGAGTTCGCCTACTCCTCGGATCTGTGGATCGACGGCATGGTGTGGGCGACGACAGTGCGCAGTCCGCATGCGGCAGCGCGGATTCGGTCGATCGACACCAGCAAGGCGCTGGCGCTCGACGGCGTCTACGCGGTGCTGACCCACGAGGATGTTCCGGGGGCGAAGACCTACGGGATGAAGATCGCGGACCAGCCCGTCCTCGCCATCGACCAGGTCCGGTATCAGGGTGAGGCGGTAGCGCTGGTAGCGGCGGCCGACCCCGAAATCGCGCGGCGAGCAGCCGAATTGGTCGCGGTCGAGTACGAACCGCTGGAGCCGGTCACCGATTCCGAGCGCGCCCTCGAGGAGGGCACCCGTTCCCTGCACGAGGGCTCGAATCTGGTGCGGCACGTCAAGATTCGGCACGGCGATATGCGGCAGGCCCGCGCGGAAGCCGAAGTCGTTGTCGTCGGCGACTACGAGGTGGGCATGCAGGATCCGGCCTTCCTCGGCCCCGAATCGGGTCTGGCCGTCCCGACACCGGACGGCGGAGTCGAGCTCTACGTCTCCTCCCAGTGGTTGCACAAGGACCTCGAACAGATCGCGCCATGCCTGGCGCTGCCACTGAACAAGGTCCGGCTGACGATGGCCGGTGTCGGCGGCGCGTTCGGCGGCCGCGAGGACCTCTCGGTGCACGTCCACGCCTGCATGCTGGCGCTGCGCCTCGGCAAGCCGGTGAAGATGATGTACAACCGCTACGAATCCTTCTTCGGGCACGTGCACCGCCATCCCGCGAAGATGCGCTTCGAACACGGCGCCACCCGCGCCGGCAAACTCGTCTACGTCAAGGCGCGCTTGATATTCGACGGCGGCGCCTACACCTCCACCTCGCCGGTCGTGATCGCGAACGCGTCGTATTTCGTGGCCGGGGCCTACGAGGTCCCGCACGCGGAGATCGACGGCTTGGCTGTGTACAGCAACAACCCGCCGTGCGGTGCGATGCGCGGGTTCGGCGCGGTGCAGTCGGCCTACGGCTGTGAGTCCAACATGGACAAGCTCGCCCGCGAGCTCGGGATGGATCCGCTGGAACTGCGGCTGCGGAACGCGATGACCACCGGGACGATCCTGCCGACCGGCCAGGCCGTGGACGGACCCGCCCCGGTTCGTGAACTGCTCGAGGCGCTGCGCGAGCGGCCGATGCCCACGGGTGCGGCATCGGGTGATCCGCGCACGCTGCCCGGCGGTGTCGGCAATACGACGCGCGGGGAGGGCATTCGCCGCGGCGTCGGATACGCGGTGGGCGTCAAGGCAATCGGCTACTCCGGCGGGGTCGACGACATCTCCACGGCGCGCGTGACCCTCACGATCGCGGCCGGCGCACCTGTCGTGTCGATCCACACCGCGGCCGCGGAATGCGGGCAGGGGATCACCACCGTGCAGTCGCAGATCGCCACGACCGAACTCGGCGTCACCCGGGTGGTGGTCCTGCCCGCCGACACCCAGATCGGCGATGCGGGCTCCGCGTCGGCATCCCGGATGACCTGGATGTCCAGCGGCGCGGTGCAAGGCGCCTGCCGTCAACTCGCGCGCGAAGTGCTGGGCCGAGCCGGAAAGGCGCTCGGCCGCAACGCCACCGGGCTTGCCCTCGGCGGCGACGCGATCGTCGACGCGCTCACCGGCACGGTGGTGGCGTCGATCGCCGATGTGGTCGGCGCGGACACCTTGGAAGAAGTCTGCGAATACCACCACCGGCCCACCGAGGGAATCGATCCCGAACGGGGCCAGGGCAATGCGCACATCGCGTTCGCGTTCTGCGCGCACCGCGCCGTGGTCGACGTCGATGTCGACCTCGGACTCGTGCGCGTCGTCGAACTGGCGGTAGCCCAGGATGTCGGCAAGGCCATGAATCCGCTGGCCGTCGAAGGCCAGATCGAGGGCGGCAGCGCACAGGGCCTGGGTTTGGCGCTGATGGAAGAGATCGTCGTCGACGAGCTCGGGCGGGTGCGCAACCCGTCCTTCACAGACTACCTGATCCCGACGATTCTCGACGTGCCACCGATGCCGATCACAATGTTCGAGTTCCCGCACCCGGATTCGCCGTACGGACTCAACGGGGTCGGCGAACCGCCCACGCTGTCCTCCACCCCCGCCATCCTGAACGCGCTGCGTGCCGCCACCGGACTGGATCTGCCCCGGATTCCGGTGCGGCCCAACGACATCGCGCTCGACACTGCGCGGGTTTGCTGAATCAGGGCGACCCATGCGCGCTCGGCATCGTGCTCGCCGCGGGCGCGGGCAAGCGCTACGGCTACCCGAAAGCCCTGGCCGAGGGCGGTGCCTGGCTACGCCGAGCGGTGGCGGCACTGCGCGAGGGCGGTTGTGACTCGGTGATCGTGCTGCTCGGCGCGACCGGGCCATCGGTGCAGTCCGTTGCCCTGCCCGCGGGAGCCCGGCCGGTGTGGGTCGCGGACTGGGCGACTGGACTCAGCGCTTCGCTCCGAGCCGGACTCGGAGCGGCCGCCGAGACCGGAGCCGAGTACGCGGTGATCATGCCGGTGGATACCCCCGATGTCGGTGCCGCCGCGGTCGCCCGCGTCCTAGCCGCGGCGCGAAACACACCGGGCGGCTTGGCGCGCGCCGTGTTCCACGCCGGACCCGGACATCCCGTGGTGCTCGCGCGCGCACATTGGATCTCGATATCCGCAGTAGCCGTGGGAGATTCGGGTGCGCAGACCTATCTGAACGCCCGCGCGGATCTGGTGCGCGTCCCGTGTGACGACCTGGCGACCGGAATCGATCATGACTTCCGGGTTCCACACGGGGCCAACGCAATTGACTCGCCGACCGGTGATCCCTAGGCCCGCTGACTCAACCGGCGGCAGGCACTGCCCGGCGATTCTGTGTTCCGTACAGGGCGCGAGCGTCTGCGGGAGAACGGGTTTCGAGCGTGGCGGGCGGCTCCATTTTCACGTGCTGCTCGAGGATCTTGCCCGCCATCGGGGCGATGATCGGCGCGGCCAGGATCAGTCCGCGCTTGTTGAACAGGGTGAACAGCCACACCAGGATCCGCCCGGCGGGCCGCACCAGCAGATCGATGAGGCGCCACTGATCGAACTGGCCGAGCCGGCGCATCCACTTCGGCAGTGTCGCAATGGAAGCCGTCGCCAGCAGGCGCGCGCCGAGGGCATAGGTCAGGCCCGCCCCGTGCTTCGGCGAGGTGAACAGCATCTGGTGCATGCCGTCGAGCGCGCGCTCGGTGGTGCACAGGCGCGGACGGACATTCTCGAAGTACTCCTGAACGCCCTCGCGAGTGCGCGGAACATCCTTGGGATTACAGGTTTGCAGCTCGGCGGCGACCGCGCATTCCGCCCAGTAGCGGTTCTCCTCTTCCGTGCTGAGCTGACCCGGACCGAACATCTCGTAGGCCTTGAGGACCGAGTGCCAGCCGGTGAGGTGGATCCACAGCTGGGTCTCGGGGTTGTTGGGGCTATATCGGCGGCCGGTGACCGGTTCGATGCCGGTCGAGCGCGCGTGCAGCTCCATCAGATGCTCGGAGGCTTTGATCGCGGTCGGCGTATCGCCGATCGCGACGATGAGGAAGTACGCGAAGGTCATATCGAGCCGGGTGCGCGGGTCGGAGTAGATCTTCGCCGTGTCCGACACCGACGCGGTCAGGAACGGGTCGAAGAACTCGAGGGCTACCGCGCGCTGGAATCCGATCACGGCGGTCGGGGCGGTCCAGATCTTCCAGCTCGGGGAATCGGGCCCGAAGAAGCCGTAATCCGCCCGGCGGAGAGTGGTCGGATCGAAGGTCATGGAAACTCCTCTGCGGCGCCCAATGAATACAACGCCACCGTAGCAATTGCGCGGAACGAATACAACGGGTGCGTAGCTTTTGTTAGGGTGCAGGTACAGATCGATCCCGCGAGCTGGCAGGATGGGCGCGATGGAGGCGAATCGGCAGTGAGCACATCTCGACCCACGGAACGTCCGCGCCGGCGGTATGCGCCGCGCCTGCCCGCCGAGCAGCGTCGCGCCCAGCTCTTGGACGCGGCGTTCGCGGTACTGGAGCGGGTCGAGTTGCACGAGCTCAGCATGGAAGCCGTCGCGCAGCAGGCCGGGGTCGGCAAGCCGGTGCTCTACACCGTGTTCAAGACCCGCGCCGATCTGGTGGAAGCGCTGCTGGAACGCGAACGCGATCTGGCGCTGGAACAGGTCTCCGACACCTTGCCCGTCGATCTGATCGGAGCGGATCCGGTGGTCGCGGCGTCGGCGACAGTCGAGGCGTTCGTCGCTGTGGCGCTGGAGAATCCGACCCGGTGGCGGCTCGTCCTCGCGGGCCCCGGCAGCGCGCCCGACGAATATCGCGACGCCATCCGCAGCTCCCGGGCGGGCATCTTCGACCAGGCCGAGGCGCTGGTGCGGATGGGCCTGGCCATCGATTCACGCTGGGCCGCAATGGATTCAGCCTTGCTGACCAACTCGCTGCTTACCATCGCCGAGATGCTCGGCCGGCTCGCGATCAACGAACCGGACGAGTATCCGCGCGCGCGGATTGAAGGATTCGTGCAGTCCATCGTCCAATTGCTGATGGGCCAACCGGCCGAAAGCGAGCACCCCCACTAGGTTTCCGCGGACCACTCACAGCTGAACCAAACCGAGTCCGGTTGCAGGACGAATCTCCTGCATTGCCGTCCGGGCAGTGATTCAGCGAACGAGAGGCACCAGCTTGCGGAAACGGCGATCGGCATCATCCACGCCCCCCGGTCTCGCCGAGGTGACATGGCGGATCGGCGCGACAACAGTGCGCTGGGTCGCGGTCGGGGCGCTGGCAGCCGCGGGCTTGGCCGGTGCGATGGACACCGCCGCGGCAGCGCCCGGTGTTGTCTCTGTGCAGGAGGTGAACGACCGCCAGCAGACCGTCACGGTGTTCTCGCCCGCGATGAACCGGCCGATTCCGGTGCAGGTCGTGCGTGCCGCGGACACCACGCGACCACGGCCCACGATGTACCTGCTCAACGGTTCCGGCGGCGGCCCGAACGAGAGCGGCTGGGATGTGCAGACCGACGCTGTCGGTTTCCTGAGCGGCAAGGATGTCAACGTCGTCACCCCCTTCGGTGGCGCCAACTCCTACTACACCGACTGGGTGCGCGACGACGCGGTGCTGGGCCGCAACAAGTGGCAGACCTTCCTCAACGAGGAACTGCCTCCGGTCATCGAAGAGTTCTTGGGAGCCAACGGGAATCGAACGCTGGTCGGCGTCTCGATGAGTGGCACCTCGGTGCTGAACCTCGCGATCGCCAAGCCCGGCTTCTGGAAAAGCGTCGCCTCCTTCAGCGGGTGCGCGCAGACGTCGGACCCCATCGGGCACGAGTTCGTGCGCTTGACGGTGGAGAACTGGGGTGGCGGGCAGAGCGTCGAGAACATGTGGGGCCCGCGTAACGACCCGTTGTGGCGCGCCAACGACCCACTGGTCAACGCGGAGCGATTGCGCGGGACCGCCGTGTATTTGAGTACGGGCAGCGGCATTCCGGCGGCGCCGCACGACACTCCGGCCGATCGCCGAGTCCAGGAGGGCCGAATTCCGCTGCCGGTCCAGATTCTGTTCGGCGGCCCCATCGAAGCGGCCATCCACTACTGCACCGCAAACCTGGCGAATCGGTTGCGGGAGCTCGACATTCCGGTGACCGTGCACGATCGGCCGGTCGGCACCCATTCCTGGGGCTACTGGGAGGACGATCTGCGGTCCGCCTGGCCATTCCTGTCCGAGTCGATCGGCAGCCGGTGACCCGCAGTCGGGTGTTTTAGACTTGGGCGGTGCCGAGCGCCGAGTCAGCCGCGTCGACCGCCCTGGGTGGGCGGCAGGCGCGGTGGCAGCCGCACAACGAGAGCCGGCGAGGGCAGATAATCGCGGCGACCATCGAGTTGCTGGAGCAGACACCGCCCGGCGGCGAGATCTCGATGCAGCAGATCGCCGAGCGGGCCGGTTTGGCCAAATCGGTGGTGTACCGGCAGTTTTCCGGGCGCGACGACCTCGATCGGCGGGTGCGCACGGCGGTCGGTGAGCAGTTCACCGACACTCTCGACGAGGCGCTGGATGTGGCGTTCGGGTCGATTCGCGAGATCCTCGTCCGCGCGGTGGACGCCGTGGTGGACTGGTTCGAGAACCATCAGCGGCTGCATGATTTCCTGCGTAAAGGCCCGGCGGTGGGCGATCCGGACGATATCGACGCGGCCACCGGTCTCGTCACCGCCGTCGCGGCGCGCACGCGGCGCTTGGTCTCGGGCCTGGCCGGTGTGGTCGGCGTCGTCGACGAACCCGCCGTCGACACAATGACTTTCGCGATCGTGTCGATGGTCGAGGCGACGGTGACCCGGTGGGTCCGCGACCCCGCCCCGGCACTGACCCGAGCCGCCCTGATCACCGCCGTGGCCGGCTACGCCTGGAGCGTGGTCGATGCCGTCGCCCGCGAGCACGACCTCGCTCTGGATCCGGACCGGCCGCTGCTCGAAGTGCTCAGGGAACTCGCACCACTCCTTCAGGAAGGAATATCGTGACATCTGATAGTCGTCCACCCGCCCCCGCCCCCGCCCCCGACACCGCGACGCACAGCGAGAGCGAGAGCGAGAACCCGGCGATCTCGTCCCCGAAGCCGAAGACCGACCGTCGCCCGCACAGCAACAAGGACTGGTGGCCCGAGCAGATCGATGTCTCGGTGCTACACGCGCATTCGTCCAAAGCCAATCCGCTGGGCGAAGATTTCGACTACGCCAAAGAATTCGAGAAGCTCGATGTCCAGGCGCTCAAGGCCGACGTCGCGGCGGTGCTGACCGATTCGCAGGACTGGTGGCCCGCCGACTACGGCAACTACGGCGGCCTGTTCATCCGCATGAGCTGGCATGCCGCGGGCACCTACCGGATCGCCGACGGGCGCGGCGGCGGCGGTCAGGGCGCGCAGCGCTTCGCACCGCTCAACAGCTGGCCCGACAACGCCAACCTGGACAAGGCCCGCCGCCTGCTGTGGCCGGTCAAGCAGAAGTACGGCAACGCGGTCTCCTGGGCCGACCTGCTGGTGTTCGCCGGAAACGTCGCCCTGGAGTCGATGGGCTTCCAGACCTTCGGATTCGGCTTCGGCCGCCCCGACATCTGGGAGCCGGAGGAGATCTTCTGGGGCCCGGAGGACACCTGGCTCGGCGATGAGCGCTACAGCGGTGATCGTGAGCTGTCGGGTCCGCTCGGCGCCGTCCAGATGGGCCTGATCTATGTGAATCCGGAGGGCCCCAACGGTCAGCCGGATCCGATCGCCGCCGCGCGCGACATCCGGGAGACGTTCGCCCGCATGGCCATGAACGACGAGGAGACGGCCGCCCTGATCGTCGGCGGTCACAGCTTCGGCAAGACCCACGGCGCGGGCGACGCCGATCTCGTCGGTCCCGAACCCGAAGCCGCGCCGACCGAGCAGCAGGGCCTGGGCTGGAAGAGCGCCTACGGCACCGGCAAGGGCAAGGACGCCATCACCAGCGGCCTCGAGGTCGTCTGGACCGCCACTCCGACCAAGTGGGGCAACGGTTTTCTGCAAAACCTCTACGGCCATGAGTGGGAGCTGACCAAGAGCCCCGCCGGCGCCTGGCAGTGGACCGCCAAGGACGCCGCGGCCACCATCCCGGATCCGTTCGACGGGCCCGCGCGCAAACCCACCATGCTGACAACGGACCTGGCGCTGCGCGAGGACCCGGTCTACCGGGAGATCACCAGCCGCTGGCTGGAGCATCCGGAGCAGCTGGCCGAGGCGTTCGCCAAGGCTTGGTACAAGCTGCTGCACCGCGATATGGGACCGGTCAGCCGCTACCTCGGCCCGTGGGTGCCCGAACCGCAGCTGTGGCAGGACCCGGTGCCCGCCGTCGACCACGTCTTGATCGACGAGCCGGACATCGCCGCGCTGAAGGGCAAGATCCTGGAGTCGGGCCTGTCGGTCACGCAGCTGGTCAAGACCGCCTGGGCGGCGGCGGCGAGCTTCCGCAGCACCGATAAGCGCGGCGGCGCCAACGGTGCCCGGATTCGCTTGGAGCCGCAACGCAATTGGGAGGTCAACGAACCCGCGGAGCTGGCCAAGGTGCTGCCGGTGCTCGAGCAGATCCAGCAGGACTTCAACGGTTCCGCCACCGGCGGCAAGAAGGTTTCGCTGGCCGACGTGATCATCCTCGCCGGGTCCGCGGCCATCGAGAAGGCGGCCAGGGACGCCGGTCACGACGTCACGGTGCCGTTCGCGCCGGGACGGACGGATGCGGCGCAGGCGGACACCGATGTGGCGACGTTCGCGGTCCTCGAACCGCGGGCCGACGGTTTCCGCAACTACGTGCGCACCGGGGAGAAGGCTCCGGTGGAGCGCCTGCTGCTGGACCGGGCGTACATGCTCGACCTGACGGCTCCGGAGCTGACGGTCCTGATCGGCGGCCTGCGTGCCCTCGGCGCCAACTACGGCGGCAGCGAGCACGGCGTATTCACCGACCGCCCAGGAACATTGACGAACGACTTCTTCGTCAACGTGCTCGATATGAATACCGAGTGGAAGCCGGCCGAGGCGGCGGAGAACGTCTACGAAGGCGTCGACCGGCGCTCCGGCGCGACCAAATGGACTGCCACCGCCAACGATCTGGTCTTCGGCTCGCACTCGGTACTGCGTGCCGTGGCCGAGGTGTACGCGCAGCGGGACGCGGGCGCGAAGTTCGTCGACGACTTCGTGGCCGCGTGGGTGAAGGTCGCTGACAACGATCGCTTCGATCTCGCCTGATCCGTTTCGATCGAAATTCCGGGCCGGCCTTTCGGGGTCGGCCCGGTTCGATCAGCGGATCGCGACCACCACTTTGCCGAGCGCGTGTCCGGCACCGACGTACGCCAGCGCGTCCGCGGTTTCGTCGAGGGGGAAGCTGCGGTCGATGTGGATATCGACCCGTCCCGCGACACACGACTCCGCGAGGGGTGTGAAGTGCGCGGGCCCTTCCCGCACCGCGAGGACTCCGAGCCTGCGGCCGGTCAATAATCCGGCGGCCATACCGACCGTGGTCGTCCGCAGCAACGCACGAGTGGTGCCGCCGACGCAGCGGTACCGGCCGTGGGGCGCGAGCGCCCTGCGATAGGCGAAGACCGACCGGTGAGCGACGAGGTCGAGGACCAGGTCGTAGGGTCCGGTTCGGGTGAAATCGTCCGCGCGATAGTCGATTACCTCGTCCGCGCCGAGCGTGCGCATGAACGCCAGTTTGGCGGCGTTGTCCACCCCGGTCACGTGCGCCCCGGCAGCCTTGGCCAACTGGATCGCGAACGATCCGGATCCACCGCCCGCCCCGTTGATCAACACCTTCATACCGGCTGCGACGCCGGCCGTGCCCTGCGACGCGATCGCCGCCGCCTGCGGCAGGGCCGACGCCTCGGCAAAGCTCAGCGCGGCCGGTTTGCGCGCCAGCGCCGATTCCGGAACCACGGCATACTCCGCGAACCCGCCCTTGAGCATGAGGTTGTCGCCGTAGACCTCGTCACCCGGTGCGAACTGGGTGACCTCGGATCCGACGACTTCGACCCGCCCAGCGATATCGGATCCGAGAACCGGGCGCCGAGGTGCCCGGAGCCCGCCGATGCGCGAATACAGCGGCGTTCCCCGCAGCGTCTCCCAGTCGGAGAGGTTGATCGACGTCGAGTGCACCTGGACGAGTACCTGTTTCGGCCCCGGGGCAGGCACCGGCATCTCCGCGATCGACAACACTTCTGGGCCGCCGTAGCGGTCGTACCTGACGGCCCTCATGCGATTCCGGCACCGAGGGGCGAGTGACAGCCTGACACCCGGCAAGTCTAAATCGAGCGGGCCGCCCCAGGGCAGACACCGAGCAGAGCACCCATCGCCAACTGTAGAACGGGGCTGGCCATGGCAGGCTTTCGACAGGGACGAACACGCCACACGTAGCCGACCAGGCGAGACGAAGGAGATGGGATGTCCACGATCAAGAAGGTGACGGTGCTGGGGACCGGAGTGCTGGGGGCCCAGATCGCATTCCAGAGCGCGTACAGCGGATTCGAAGTCATCGCATACGACATCAGCGACGAGGTCCTCGCCAAGGCCGAGCAGACCCTCGGCGGACTGGTCCAGGCGTACAAGACCGACAATGTTGCCGGTGCGGCCGAGGGCAAGGCCGACGAGGCCCGCACTCGCATCACCCTCACGACGGATCTGGCCGAAGCCGTGGGCGATGCCGACCTGGTGATCGAGGCCATCCCGGAGGTGTTGAGTCTCAAGCAGGACACCTACCGCAAGCTCGGTGAGCTGGCACCGGCGAAGACGATCTTCGCGACGAACTCCTCGACCCTGCTGCCCAGCGACATGAAAGACGCCACCGGCCGGCCGGACCGCTTCCTCGCCCTGCATTTCGCGAACAAGGTGTGGCAGTACAACACCGCCGAAATCATGGGGACAGCCGATACCGACCCGGCGGTGTTCGACACCGTCGTCGCGTTTGCCGGTGACATCGGGATGGTGCCCATCCCGGTCCACAAGGAGAAGGCCGGGTATGTGCTCAATTCGCTGCTCGTCCCGTTGCTGAACGCCGCCACTGCGTTGGCCGCGGGTGGTTATGCCGCCCCGCACGACGTCGACAAGGTGTGGCGGATCGGGACCGGCGCAGCGGTGGGCCCGTTCCAAATGTACGACGTCATCGGCCTCAATACGCCTTACAACATCCTGTCCCACGGCGACGCCGAGGCGCAGAAGCTGGCGGCATGGCTGAAGGAGAACTACATCGACAAAGGCAAACTCGGGGTCAGCAGCGGTGAGGGCTTCTACACCTACGGCCAGTGAGCAAGCCGTGCTAATTGCACCGTGACGCGGAGCCCGCCGGCCGGGCGGGGAGTGAGGGTGAGGGTGCCGTCGTGTGCCTGGGTGATGCTTTTGACGATGGCCAGGCCGAGGCCGACGCCCGCGTGATCGCTGCGGAGGCGTTCGGTGCCGCGCTGAAACGGCTCGACAAGCGTGGAAACCCGCTGCGGAGTCAGCTTTTCGCCGGTGTTCTCGACGGTGAGCAGCACAGTCTCGGGGCCAACGCTGGTCGTCACCCACACGGTGCCCTGTTCGGGCAGATTGTGCACGATCGCGTTGTGCACCAGGTTCGTTGTCAGCTGCTGTAGCAGCGCGCGTGAGCCGATGGTGGGGGCCATATCGCCGGAGGTCTCGATGGTGAGGCCGCGTTTTTCCGCGAGGGGGAGCAGCGTTTCGGTAGCTTCCTCGGCGGTGAGGGACAGGTCGACATGTTCTCGGGTGAAGGACCGTTGGTCGGCGCGGCTGAGCAGGAGCAGTGCTTCGGTGAGGTTGATCGCCCGGGTGTTGACGGTGTGCAGGAGGGCGACCAGTTCACCGGTGTCGCGGTTCGGATCGTTGCGGGCCACGTCGAGAAGGGTCTGCGTGATCGCCAGTGGGGTGCGCAGTTCGTGGGAGGCGTTGGCGGCGAATCTCTGCTGCTCGGCATTGTGTGCCTCCAGCCGCGCGAGCATGGCGTCGAAAGTGTCGGCGAGTTCGCGGAACTCGTCGTTGCGGCCTTCCAACTGGATGCGGTGCGAGAGCGACCCGTTGGCGGCCATGCGCGTCGCGTTGGTGATGCGGGTCAGCGGGGCGAGCATCCGTCCGGCCAGGACCCATCCGCCCGCTAGACCGAAGACCAGCAGAAACGCGACCGCCCAGGCTGCCTTCGGGCCGAAGGCGGCCAGCAGTTCGGCGCGGTTGGGTCCGCTACCGGGGACCAAGGGCCGGGTCGCACGATCGGGCACGTAGCGCAGGAGGAACACCCACACGACGGCAAGCAGCAAGCCACCTGCCAGCATCAAGAACCCGGCATAGCTGAGGGTCAGTTTGAGGCGAACGCTCAACCCGGGTGCTCTATCCACGCTCGCCTCCGTCTGGTCCGGTGTCGATGCGGTAGCCGACGCCGGCGACGGTGGCGATCAGCCAGGGTTCGCCGAGGCGTTTGCGCAGAGCCGAGACCGTGATGCGCACGGCGTTGGTGAAGGGGTCGGCGTTCTCGTCCCAGGCTCGTTCCAGCAGTTCTTCGGCGCTGACGACACCGCCTTCGGCCGCGACGAGAACGTCGAGCACGGCGAACTGTTTCCGGGTGAGCGCGACGTAGCGGCCGTCGCGGTAGACCTCGCGGCGGAACGGGTCCAGACGCAGGCCTGCGATCTCGCGCACGGGTGGTCTGTTGTGCGCGCGTCGGCGATCGAGTGCTCTGAGCCTGAGTACGAGTTCCCGGAGTGCGAACGGTTTGGTGAGGTAGTCGTCGGCGCCGAGTTCGAATCCGGAGGCCTTGTCGTCGAGCCGGTCGGCGGCGGTGAGCATCAGGATCGGCATGCCGCTGCCGGAGGCGACGATGCGTGCGGCGATCTCGTCACCGGAGGGACCGGGGATGTCGCGGTCGAGGACGGCGATGTCGTAGGCGTTGACGCTCAGTAGCTCCAGGGCAGTGTGGCCGTCCCCGGCGATGTCGGCGGCGATGGCTTCCAGGCGCAGGCCATCGCGGATGGCTTCGGCCAGATAAGGTTCGTCCTCGACGATCAGCACGCGCATAGAAGCTTGATTCTTCCAGCTGGAACATATCGTCGGCGTATTGAAAACCGCATACGTGCCCGCAACGCCGCGCTGCCTTGACTGCAAGGCATGAATTACCGCGAACCAGCACGAACAGCATCTCGTCACCGTCTCCGATCAGCCGTCCTCGCAGCCCTGGTGGTCGTCACCGCCGCGCCGATCGGGGTTCTCGTCTACCAGTCGCTCGCGTCTCCCTTCTCGGCCGCATGGTCGAGCGACTACGACGGTCTCGACCACACACATCCATCGGTGGCCAACCTCGACCCCGCTCTACTCGACGCGTTGCGCCGAGCCGCCGATGATGCCGCGAACGACGGCGTCGAGTTCGTCGTCAACAGCGGTTGGCGTTCCCGGGCAGAGCAAGAACAACTCCTTCGTGCCGCGATCTCGAAGTACCGCTCGGCGAAGGAAGCCGCCCGGTGGGTGGCGACGCCGGAAACGTCCGCTCACGTGTCGGGGGACGCGGTCGATATCGGGCCTGCCAAGGCTGCGGCTTGGCTGTCCACCTACGGCGCCGAGTACGGGCTGTGCCAGATCTACACCAACGAACCCTGGCACTACGAGCTACGCCCGGAAGCCGAGTACGACGGCTGCCCGGCCCAATATGCCGACCCCACCCAGGACCCGAGGATGCAGCAGTGACCAGCACCGTTACCCCACGGACCGGCTGGAATCCGCTGACACGCATCGCATTCCGCTTCTGCGTCGGCTATCTCGGCCTGTACTGCCTGCTCCTCGTTCTGATCCCGTTCGCGCTGCTCGGCTTGCTGGGCCTGCTGGGCCGCCGGCTCCGCGAATACATCGGGCCGTGGGGGATTACGGCACTGACCGACCCCGTCACCGGTTGGGTCGGCAGAACAGTCTTCGGGGTCGACGCGGCGCTGCACGAGGACTCCGGAGCCGGCGACCAGACGGCGGTCTGGGTGCTGGTGTTCTGCATCCTGGTAGCCGCGGTGCTGGCCACTGCGGCATGGACGGCCTTCGACCGCCGGACCTCGCACCCCCGCCTGCTGGCGTGGTTCACGCTGTTCCTGCGGGTGTGCCTGGGCGTGCCGATGCTGGGTTTCGGGTTCGCCAAGCTGATTCCGACCCAGATGCCCGCCCCCACGCTCGCACAACTGTTGCAGCCGTACGGCGATCTGAGCCCCGCCTCGGTGCTGTGGCTTCAGGTCGGCAGCTCGTACCCGTATGAAATGGTGCTCGGCGCAGTGGAAGTGGTGGCCGGGCTGCTGCTGTTCGTGCCTCGGACGGCGGTGCTGGGCGCTGTGCTGAGCCTGGCGAGCACGGCCCAAATCCTGCTGCTCAATATGGCTTTCGATATACCGGAAAAGCTGCTCGCCTTGCACTTGCTGCTGCTGAGCCTGGCGCTGCTCGCCCCATATCTGCGGCGGCTGGTCGATGTGTTCGTGTGGCAGCGCGCCTGCGAGCCGCTGACCCAGCCCGCGCTGTTCACCAACGCCCGGAAGAACCGCGTAGCGCTGTGGATTCAGGTGGCCCTCGGCCTCTGGGTCGCGCTCGGTAGCGGCTATGACCGGTGGGTGGTCTGGCAAGACCAGTACAGTGCCGCCAGCCCCAAATCCGAGCTGTACGGAATCTGGCAGGTGCGGGACTTCACCCTCGCAGGGCAGGCGCTGCCGCCGCTGACAACCGACGAGAATCGTTGGCAGCGAATCGTTTTCGACGACCCCGAGGCGGCAACCTATCAACGCATGAACGGCGAACTGGTGCCGGTGCGCGCCGAATTCCGGGACGGGCAGCTGCGACTCATCACAGCGGCGGCCGGGTTGGCCGCCGAGCAGCCGGCATTCGCGATGCTGACTACTGAGCGACCAACCCCGGACCGGCTGTTACTTCGCGGGAACCTGCACGACCATCCGGTCGTCGTCACCCTGGAACGTGTGGATCCGAACAGCTTCACCCTGCGCAGCCGCGGATTCCACTGGGTGCAGGACTACCCGTACTTCCGCTAGTCCGGGAGCGGGATCGTGCTTATGCGGCTGCTCCGCGCGCGGACGGACGGCGCGACTGCCCTTGCGGCGCACCGCCACTGCGACGGCTGCCGCCTTGGCGCGGGGCGCCGCTACCTTGGCGCGGTCCGCCACCGCTCCGGCGCGGTGCGCCACTACCTTGACGCGCACCGCCACTGGTGCGGTACGGCCCGCCACTGCTGCGACGGTCGTCTTCACGTGCCGCCCGCTCGCTGTAGGAGGGGGCGACGAACGCGGCGATATCGCCGACGAGCTCGCCCACCACGGGCGAATCGGCGGTGACCCGCTGGGGGGTTACGTTGATCTTGGCCTTGCGCATGACATCGGCCAGGTCGCGTCGCTCGCCCGGCAGCACCAGGGTGATCACATCACCGGCGTTGCCGGCCCGGGCGGTACGGCCCGAACGATGCAGGTACGCCTTGTGTTCGGCGGGCGGATCCACGTGCACGACCAGCTCGACATCGTCGACGTGCACGCCGCGCGCGGCCACATCGGTCGCCACCAGCACACGGGCGGTACCGGCGGCGAAGAGCGCGAGGTTGCGGTCGCGGGCGCCCTGCGAGAGGTTGCCGTGCAGATCGACGGCCGGAATTCCGGCGAGGGTCAGCTGCTTGGCCAGCTTGCGCGCCTGATGCTTGGTGCGCATGAACAGGATTCGCCGACCGGAGCCGGAGGCGAGCTTGTGGATGATCTCGCGCTTGGCGTCGACGCTGGCGGTTTCGAAAACGTGATGGGTCATCGCGGCGACCGGCGAGTTCGCCTCATCGACGGAATGCAGCTTGGCGTCCGGCAGGAAGCGGCTGACCAGCTTGTTGACGCCATTATCGAGAGTGGCGGAGAACAGCAGGCGCTGACCATCATTCGGGGTGGCCGCGAGAATGCGGGTCACGCCGGGCAGGAAGCCGAGGTCGGCCATGTGGTCGGCCTCGTCGATCACGGTGACCGCGACGGCATCCAGGGAGATCAGACGCTGGTTCATCAGATCCTCGAGCCGGCCGGGGCAGGCGACGACAATGTCGACACCGGCGCGCAGCGCGCGCACCTGACGGTTCTGCGGGACCCCACCGAAAATCGTGGTGACGGTCATGCGGTGGGCCTGGGCGAGGGGTTCCAGCGCGGTCGCGATCTGGGTGGCCAGTTCCCGGGTGGGCGCCAGCACCAGGCCGGTCGGGCGGCTCGGTGCGCGCCTACCGGCGAGACCGCCACCGAGACGGTGGATCATCGGAATGGCGAAGGCGAGGGTCTTGCCGCTGCCGGTCCGGCCACGGCCCAGCACGTCGCGCCCGGCCAGCGAATCCGGCAGGGTATCGGTCTGGATCGGGAAGGGTTCGGTGATCCCGGCGCGAGTCAGCGCCTTCACCAGGGGGGCGCTCACGCCGAGCGTGGCAAAAGAGATGTCAGCAGAAGTCATAGGTGTTGCGGTGCCTTTCGGGCATCAGGTGGTGCCCGAGCCGTCTGCGGACCTTGCGGGTCCGCGCCGGGGGCACGAATGGCGAGATTGCCGATGGGCAAAATCGATCGCCGTAAGAAGAGCGGATGCGGCAAGCGCTGGTTGCGAAGCGAATGCGATCTACGACGCTTGGCGTGACATGTCACGCACCTGATCAACAATAGCGTGTGCTGGGCAGAATGTTGTCATCGGGTGAGTTTTCTCGCCGTTTTGCCGGATTAGGCCTGGTCGGGGCGACGCGCGCCGACGATGCGCAGGGCCAGATCGACGTAGTGGTCACCCAGCTCCTCGGGTGTCCAGGCGCCGTCCTCGCGGTACCAGCGGGCGATGTCGACGCCGAGCGACAGGATGGCGACGGCGGCCATCTGCGGGTTCGGGTTGTCGAATCGGCCTTCGGCGACGCCGTGTTCGATCAGGGTGCGCACCTCGGTGTCGATGGTCTGGCGGATGCCCTTGATCACATGCTGATGCTCGGGGCTCAGCGCCGCGAGTTCGTAATTGATGACGCGGGCGGCGGTGTGGCACCGGGCGTGGTGGATCGCGAAGTCCCGCACCAGGGCGATGAGCTGCTCGGCCGGATTCGCCGACGAGGCGATCGCGGCCTGGATGCGCGCCAGGGTGTCCAGGTGGCCGGTATGCGAAATCTGGTAGAGCAGTTCCTCTTTCGATCGATGGTGCACGTAGATCGCCGCGGTGCTCAATCCGGCGATCGAGGTGACGTCGCGGGTGGTGGCGCCGTGAAAGCCGCGCTCGGCGAAGGCGATCACGGCGGCATCCAACAGCCGCGCTCGAGTCTCGTCCGCTCGTGAGCGGTCCGCTGATTCGGTCATTTAGACCGCCAGCACCAGCTTGCCGGTATTTGCGCCGGTGAACAGCATGTTGAGGGTCTCGCCGAATTGGGCCACGCCGCCCTCGACCACATGCTCGCGCGTCTTGATCCGTCCCTCGGCCAGCCATTGCGCCAGCTGCGCGCCGGCCTCGGGGTAGCGGTCGGCGTAGTCGAAGACCACGAACCCGGTCATGGTCGCCCGGAAGACGAGCAGCGACATGTAGCGCGACGGGCCCGGCGGCGGCTTCTGCTCGTTGTAGGCCGAGATCGCCCCGCACAGCACGACGCGGGCGCCGCGGCGCAGGTTGGCCAGCGCGGCATCGAGGATCTCGCCGCCCACATTGTCGAAGTAGATGTCGATACCGTCCGGCGCCACCGCACGCAACTGCCGCAGCACATCGCCCGCGCGGTAGTCGATCGCCGCGTCGAAACCCAGCTCCTCGGTGAGCATCCGGCATTTCTCGGCGCCGCCCGCGATACCGATCACGGTGGCGCCCTTGGCTTTCGCGATCTGCCCGGCCACGCTGCCGACCGCGCCCGCGGCCGCCGAGACCAGCACGGTGTCGCCCGCGCGCAACTTACCCACCTCGAGCAGGCCGAAATACGCCGTCATGCCGGGCATCCCGAGCGCACCCAGCCAGGTGGGGCCGGAGGCGAGGCTCAGGTCGACCGCTTGCACGCCGCGGCCGTCGCTGATGGCGTATTCGGTGACGCCGAAAATGCCGCTGACGGTGTCGCCGACGGCGAAGTCCGGGTGGGTCGACTCGACGACCGTGGCGATGTCGAGCGAGCGCATCACCTCACCGATACCCACCGGCGGCACATAGGAGCGGACATCGTTGAGCCAGCCGCGCATGGCCGGATCCAGCGAGATGAAGGCGACTTTCACCAGGATCTGGCCGGGCTCGAGGTCGGGCAGTTCGGTCGTCGTCACGTTCCAGGTATCGGCGGTGGGTAGACCGGTCGGCCGTTCGGCCAGGCGCACCTGCTGGGTTTTCGTCATTCGGAACTCCTTGTGGAATTGGTCGGGTTTCTCAGGCTTTCCGGCCCCAGGACGGATCCCGGCGGCGCAGTTCGCGCTGTGCGATGGTCCGCTTGTGTACCTCGTCCGGACCGTCTGCCAGCCGCAATGTCCGCACATGCGCGTACATGCTGGCCAGCGGGAAGTCATCGGAGACGCCACCGCCGCCGTGCACCTGGATGGCCCGGTCGATCACCTTCAGCGCCATCTGCGGCGCCGCGACCTTGATGGCGGCGATCTCGGTGCGCGCGTTCTTGTTTCCGACGGTGTCCATCAGATACGCGGCTTTCAAGGTGAGCAGCCGGACCATCTCGATCTCGATGCGGGACTCCGCGATCCAGTCCTGGATATTGGCCCGGTCGGCCACCGGCGCACCGAAGGTCGTGCGCGCCTGCGCCCGATCGATCATCAGATCGAGGGCGCGCTCGGCCATGCCGATGGCACGCATGCAGTGATGGATGCGGCCGGGTCCCAGGCGCGCCTGGCTGATCATGAACCCGTCGCCTTCGCCGGCCAGCAACGCGGTGCGCGGCACCCGGACGTTGTCGAACACGATCTCCGCGTGGCCTTCTCGATCCTGGTAGCCGAACACGGTGAGACCGCGTACGACGGTCACGCCGGGCGTATCGAGCGGGACCACCATCATGCTCTGCTGGCGATGCACCGGCGCGTCGAGATCGGTCTTGCCCATGACGATGAGCACCTTGCAGTTCTGGTGCAGGGCGTTGGAGGTCCACCATTTGCGGCCGTTGAGCACGTAGTCGTCGCCGTCGCGGTCCATCCGCAACTGGATGTTGGTCGCGTCCGAACTCGCGACCGCGGGTTCGGTCATAGCGAAGGCGGAGCGGATATCGCCGGCCAGCAGCGGCGCCAGCCACTCCTGCTTGTGCTGCTCGGTGCCGAACAGCGTCAGCACCTCCATGTTCCCGGTGTCGGGGGCGCTGCAGTTGGTGGCTTCGGGCGCCAGATGCGCGCTGCGGCCCATGATTTCGGCCAGTGGCGCGTACTCGGAATTGGTCAGGCCCGGGCCCCACTCCGGATGCGGGTGGAACAGATTCCACAGACCGCGCTTCTTGGCCTCGGTCTTGAGTTCCTCGAGGATCGGCGGCTGGAAGTGCGGGTCACCGGATTCGGTCAGCTGCGCGTGGAAGATCGGTTCCGCGGGATAGATCCGCTCGTCCATGAAGGCGAGCAGATCGTCGCGGTACCGCAGGGCATGGTCGGAGAGCTCGAACATCTCTACTCCTGATCGGCGTGGATGATCATTTGTCGTTGGCGCGCAGGGCGGCGAGGCCGGCGCGCAGGAGCGGGTCCACCATGTCGCCCACGGTGCTGAAACCCGAACCCACGGTCTGGCCGTGGAGGTAGCGGTAATGGATGCCCTCGGCGATCACCGCGAGCTTGAACGAGGCCAGCGCGACGTAGAAGCCGATGTGGGTCAGGTCGCGACCGGCGCGGCGGGCGTATCGGTCCAGCATCTCGGATTCGGTAAGGAAGCCCGGCGCGGTGGCCACATCGGTCACGCCGGGCATCCGGAGTGCGCCCATCCGCTGATAGACCAGCAGCAGACCGATATCGGTGAGCGGATCCCCGAGTGTTGCCATCTCCCAATCCAGCACCGCCGCAATGCGTCCCTGGGCGTCGACCAGGACGTTGTCGAGCCGGTAGTCGCCGTGCACGATCCCGGTCGCCGATTGTGGTGGTTGCTGTTCGGCAAGCAGCGCGTGCAGTTCGGTGGCGGCGGGCAGGTCCCGGGAGTGTGAGGCGTCGAGTTGTTTCTTCCAGCGCCGCACCTGGCGTTCCAGGAAGCCGTCCGGCCGTCCGAAGTCCGTGAGCCCGACCGCGGCCGGATCGACGGTGTGCAGAGCGGCGAGCGTGTCGATCAAACCGGTGGACACCGTGGCTGTGCGCGCCGGACCCAGCGCTTCGAGTTCGGCCGAGCTGCGGTACGGCGTCCCGGCGACGAACTCCATCAAATAGAACGGCGCGCCGATGATTTCGGTGTCCTCGCACAGCGCGTAGGTGGCGGGCACCGGAACATCGGTCCCGGCGAGGGCGCTGATCACCCGATGTTCCCGGACCATGTCGTGCGCGGTAGCGAGCACGTGGCCCAGCGGTGGCCTGCGCAGTACGAATGACGTTGCACCATCGGTGATTTCATAGGTCAGATTGGATTTCCCGCCGGCGATCAGGTGACCGCGCAACGGCCCCTTCGCGAGATCCGGCCGGTTGGCGGCAAGCCAGCCGGTGAGCCGGTCCAGATCGAGGCCCGGTAGATCGTCGCTCTCGGGTGAGCCGCTCATCAGGGCCCCTCGAATCGGGTCACAGCGTGGTCCTTTCGGAGTAGAGCCGAGCGGTCGACTGCCGTCGGCGCGCCCGCTCCGGCTCTACTTACTGAGCGCTTACTAAGTCAGTGCCACCCTGCGTGACGCAGGCCTCATCGTCAAGGGGGTCGCCCGATTCCGTCCGGGTTCGGGCCGGTCGGAAAATTCGCGACACATTTGCGGGGTTATAGTTGCGCTATGCAACACCCACCTGGGCAGTGGTCTCCCGAACTCGTCGAAGTTCACGACGCGCTGATGCACATCGTTCGCGAGATCATCGCGGGTCGCCCTGCCTCGGCGGGGCTGCCGTCGTTCGCGCAGCAGGCGGCGCTGTCCTATATCGACCGGAATCCGGGCTGCCGTGCGACCGAAATCGCGGAGGCGTTCGGTGTGCATCGATCGACGGTGTCGCGGCAGCTGCGGGCAGCTATGGACGCGGGCTGGGTGCAGGCAGGGGAGGGCACTCTGCACGCCGGCTATCCGTTGACCTTGTCCGGCTCCGGGCGTGCGGCGCTCGAGGCGGCAACCGGACAAGATCGCGCCCGGCTCGCCGAGCGCACGGCCGACTGGACGCCCCGGGAACTGGCAGACTTCGCCCGCGCGCTGCGGCGCTTCCAGCACTTCGATCCGACCATGGGAGACGATCATGCGTGAGTTCGCCGCGGCGACCACATTCACCATCGCCGAGGACGAGACCATCGTCCGCTCGGTCTACAACCAGGCCGAGCAGGCACCGCAACGTGTGCTGTTCTCGCGACCGGTCGCGGATAGCTGGCTCGACGTCACCGCCGAGGAGTTCGCGCGGCTGGTCTCGGGGGTCGCGAAGGGGTTGATCGCCAACGGGATCCAGCGCGGGGACCGGGTGGTGCTGCTGTCGGCGACCCGGTTCGAATGGACGCTGCTCGATTTCGCGATCTTGGCCGCGGGTGCGGTCACCGTGCCTGTCTACGATTCGTCCTCCGCCGATCAGGTGCGCTGGATCCTCGAGGATTCCACTGCGGCGCTGGCGGTGGTGGAGACCACCCGGCACAAGGAGTTGCTCAACGGTGCGCCGGACACGCTGCGGCGGATGCTGGTCATCGGCGACGGAGCCGAAGACGTCTTGATCGCCGACGGCGCGAACATTTCCGACGCGGTCTTGCGGGAGCGGCTCGACGGGTTGCGCGCCGACGATCTGGCATCGCTGGTCTACACCTCCGGCACCACCGGTCGCCCCAAAGGCTGCATGCTCACGCACCGCAACTTTCTCTCGGAGGTGCGCGGCATTCTCAACGCCAGTATCGGCGACGTCGCCCGTCCCGGGCAGCGGATGCTCACCTTCCTCCCGCTCGCGCACGTGCTGGCTCGCGCGGTCTCGATGGCCGGCCTCGAAGGGGGAATGACACAGGCACACTGGTCGGACTTCAAGACCATTACCGAACAGTTCACCCGCTTCCGGCCGCACACGATCCTCGGGGTACCGCGGGTGTTCGAGAAGGTTCGTGACGGTGCGTACAAGAAGGCGCATGAGGGCGGCAAGGTCAAGGGCGCGGTGTTCCGATTCGCGGAACGCACCGCGATCCGGTGGAGCGAAAAAGTTGATCACACAGGAGAATTCGCGCACCGACCGGGACCGCTGCTGCGCATTCAACACATGTTGTGTGACCGCTTGGTGTACTCGCCGTTGCGGGCGGCGCTGGGCGGGGACTGCGAGTTCGCCATCTCCGGTGGCGGGGCGCTGTCGGCCCGGCTGGGGCATTTCTTCCGCGGCGTCGGCGTCCCGATCTATGAAGGCTATGGGCTGACCGAGTCCACCGCGGCCCACTGCGTCAACGTTCCGGGTTCGGTGAAGGTCGGCACCGTGGGCCGCGCCCTGGGCGGCAACGCGGTCCGGATCGCCGAGGACGGTGAGATCGAACTGGACGGCGGTGTGGTGTTCGCCGGGTATTGGCACAACGAGGAAGCCACGGCGGCCGCACTGCATGACGGCTGGCTGCGCACCGGCGACCTCGGTGAACTCGACGAGGACGGCTTCCTCTCGATCACCGGACGCAAGAAGGACCTGCTTGTCACCGCCGGCGGCAAGAACGTCTCACCCGGCCCGATGGAGGACCTCATCCGTTCGCACACGCTGATCTCGCAAGCCGTCGTGCTCGGCGACGGACGTGCCTACATCACCGCGCTGACCACCCTCGACCCGCAGGCATTCACGGCTTGGAAGGCAGCCAACGGCAAGCCGGCGAACGCGACCGTCGCCGACCTGCGCACCGATCCCGCACTCCAGGCCGAGGTGCAGCAGGCGATCGACGACGCCAACACCACCGTCTCGCACGCCGAATCCATCAAGAAGTTCGCTGTGCTCGATCATGACTTCACCGAGGAGTCGGGCGAGCTCACCGCCACTCTCAAGGTCAAACGCCACGTGATCGCCGAACGCTATGCCGACGCGATCGAGAACATGTATCGCCGCTGAGGTCGTCGTCCGCTGATCGAGGGGGTCAGCGACGGACCCGCCGTGTCGATTGATCCTGCTCGGCGCGTTCGACCACACTGAGACGGTGGGTGCCGTGCAGGCCTTTCAATTCGACTTCGCGTTCGGCGACCACGGCGATATCCCGCTCGGCGACAAGCGATTCCCGCACGGTGTCGCTGACCAGAACTTCCCCGCCGTCGGCTTGTCCGGCGACCCGCGCCGCCATGGCTACATTGCGGCCGAACAGATCATCGCCGCGCCGCACCGATGTGCCCATGTGGATGCCGATGCGAACCCGAATACTTTCGCGGCCGGCAAGTGCGGCGCCGTTGCCGAGCGCGTGCTGCACATCCAAGCTGCAACGCACCGCCTGCTCGGGCTCGGCGAACGCGATCATGAAGCCGTCACCTTGGCTTTTCACGATGTGCCCGCCGTGCTCGGCGACGAACTTGCGGATCAGCCGGTCGTGGCGGTCGAGCAGTTTGACCCAGTTCCGGTCACCCAGGCGTTCATTGAGGGCGGTGGATCCCTCGATATCGGAGAACGCGATCACGACGTGCCCGTCGGGTGTCAGCCGAGCCAGATCTGGTCGTTCGACCTGGGCCCACCCGGCCAAGTCTTCGATCGAGGAGAGCACCGCACCGCGAAACCCCTTCTTGCGCAGGATGTTCGCGGTATCCCAGACGGTCTTGACCGCCTCCCGGCCGGTGATCATCAGCTGTTGCCGGGCATCGACCCGGCGCTGGAGCGCATCGAATTCCCGGCGACTGCGCCGCAGCGACACGGCCAACACGACCAACCCCACGGCTTCCAGCGCCGCGACTGCCGCAAGAACGAGCTCGATCATCACCGGGTTCCGTCATCGAAGGTGGTCGGCACAAGCGCGTCCGACTCTAGTCGCTGTCGCGACCTTGCTGACGTTCAGTTGTCGTAGGACGCGACACCGACCGGACCGACGCCCACGCAGAGTGCGAGACCTGTTGTGTGGGTTGCGATCTTGAGCCTCTGACCACTGCCGATTACTCGAACGAAGACGGTATTCAGACCCTGTCGGACCGGAGCTGAAACAGGCCGCCCGTGTTCGAAGGCGAGTGTTATCCAGCCGTCGCGGTTCGCGAGATAGTTGAGCTGTGCGGTCCATTCGTGCTCGAGCATGGGGCCGTCAAGCAGTAGCGGGACCGGGTCGGCGCCGCGGATTCGGTAGCCGCAGTCCGGCTCTGGTCCTGGCAGGATGCTGCGGTTCCACCAGACCGACGCGTCGACGATCGTCCCGGAATCGGTGATCATCCGAAGCTGCGGCGTCGATTGGGCGAAGGTGCCCGCAGGTGCGACGGCGGCAAGCGCTCGGCTGGCCAGATTCTGTGGATATACCAGCGGGTTCAGCACATCCCACGGTAGTTCCTGCTCGAGGAGCGGCGCGCCGTCGTGTTCGGCCAGCGCTGTTTTGACGTTCGTGAGGTAGGTGTGGGTCGGGCCGGTGCGCCACGACCGCACGAAGGTGTAGGTGGTGCACAGGCTGCTCACCAGGAACAGCGACAGCACGGCGGCCGTTGTCCGCGGACCGGCCCGGAAGGCGCGGACACCATGTCGAGGCCGGGCGCTCAGCACCAATGCTGCTGCCGCTGCGAGGATCACGCCGATATCGGCGAAGTAGCGCAGAGACTGCATGATCTCGCCCGCGGTGTTGGGCCCACTGCGGGCCAGCGCGACCGGCAACTGGGCGACCAGAACGTAGCTGGCTGTTGTCAGCCAGACCGCCCACACCCTGTACCGGCCCCGGATAGACAGTGCCGCAACAGCACCCAGCGTCACCCACGCCGCAGCGACGGCCCAGCCCGGTGGGTCCGCCCACGGCGTCGACGGGACCCATCGCTCCCAGATCCAGGGCCCGCCGAAAAGAGCTGGCACGAAGCCGAGCGATGTCACATGCGGCAGGAGCTCGCGCAGTTCACCCACGCTGTGCTGGGGGACGGAAACATCGACGACCGCCAGATATCCGATCGCCCAGAACACCAGCACGACCGCGGACCCGGCCCACAACCCCGCACCACGCCGCCAGACCTCCCGCCAGCCGACCCGGCCCTCGGCGACGTAGTTGGCGAGGGCGGCAACGGCAACCGCGACCGGCGGAATGATCACCGCCTTCTCGAAAAACAACAGCGCCGCAACGAAAACGAGGAGCGCGGACACGATATGCCGCCGCCGGGCGCCGCGCCCCAACAGCACCGCGTCGCCGATCACCCACGCGAGCGCGATTTGCAGCGGCAGCGCGTTCAGCGCGGCCGACCACCACGCGAAAGCCGGAAGTGTCAACGGGCAGAACAGATAGAAGACCAGCGGGACGAGGATCATCCGTCGTGCGCCCACCAGCACGACAAGCATGCGCAACACCGCCATCGATGCCGCGAGTTGCAGGACGAGCAGCGACGCCACCGGACCGGCCCACGCCAGCGGCGCGATTTCGGTCAGCAGCCAGGCGGTGGCGAAGGCCAAGGGCATGAAGTGCCCGTCGTGGTCGTAGAGCAGGAGCTCGGCCGACCACAGTGGATAGCTGGCGACCCGGCCGGCCAGGATGAGGTCGTCCCAGTAGAAATATCCGCTACCGGCCACCCAGCCTCGGATTGTCAGCTGTCCGAGGATCAGGCAGACGGCCGCGATGATTACCGGTCGCGCGTTCCTGCCGGCTGTGGGAAGGCTTGGGACGGTCGGCTCCGGCCGCGAGTCACGGACGGGCACAGGTAGGGCGACCACGACGGTGTCCATGGCGTTTTACCGTAGCCGCGGTGGCCCGCGCCGCGCGGATCCCCGGTCGGCGGGCGCGGTGCCCGCCTCGGCAATCCGGGAGAACGCTGAATCACGTTCGCGGCCAATCGGTCACGTCGGTCGTAGCGATACAGGTACCGGGTGTGGGATCTGCCATAGTTCGCGGATGAAACGAAATCCTCTGTCGGCCAGACAGTCTGGGAGCGGCCGCCAATGAGGGCGGCCCCTACCCGGGGAGACGACATGACCCGACATATTCTGCTCGCGGCCGTCGCGGCCGTCGCTGCGGTGACCCTCACTGCGTGTGGCGGTGAGGGCGCGTCCAATGCCGGGCCCTCGGCATCGAGCACCGCGTCCAAGACCGCCCCGGCCACGGCGTCCACCGTCGAAACGACCGCGCCCGGCGCGGAAACCCCAGCGCCTGACGTCGAGACCACAGCGCCTGCCACCAAGAGCACCACTTCCTCGGCGGCGCCCCTGCCTTCGGACACGCCGTCAGCGGATCAACCCTGCGCCGTGGTGACCCGCGAGTACCTGATCACCTCGTTGCGAATGACCGGTACGCCCAAGTATCCGATGGCCGATCTCCAGAACGCACGGTGCAGCGGCACCTACGCCTCGGCGATGAGCCATCCGGAGGGCACCCTGCATCCGGTCATGTACCTGTTCCAGTACTCCTCGCGGAACGGGCACATGGGCTGGTACGTGATCGACGTCGGCGAAGGCCTCGACTGTGTGAACCGGCACGGCGTGCCCGCGGCGGCAGGACGTGCAATCGGCTGCGCCGCATAGTCGTTCAGGGCGGCGCGCTGCGGCGCAGATTGCGCAGCACCGTGCCGAGGGCCGCCATCGCGGACTCGAGTTGGCGGTCCGACAGATACGGCGCGGGGCCGAATCGCAGGTATTCGCCGCGGAAGTCGGTGGCTACGCCGCGCTCGGCGAGGCCGTGATGCAGCTCCGCCGCGCGGGGAGTTCGCAATGCCAGAAAACCGCCGAACCGAGACCGTGCGGCGGTGCGGTCACGGGTGATCAGGTCGGGCGCAGCGTCCAGATCGTCGAACAGCCGGGCCAGTAATTCGTTCTGGTGCAGGGATATTCGGTGCAGGAACTCGGGTGTGAGGCCCTGCTCGGCGAAGAAGTCGAAGACGTGGCTCGCCCGGTAGTGACTGGTCGGGTCGTAGGTGGCGCCGGCGAAGCGGGCCGCGCCCGGCGCATAACTCACCTGTTGGTCCGCGCCCGGACCGGCCAGTTCCGTGAACTCCGCGAACCAGCCGGTGATGATCGGGCGCGCGGACAAGGCATGCGGCGGCAACCGCAGAAAGCAGTTGCCCTCCCCGAGTTGCAGGTATTTGTAACCGCCACCGACGACCCAGGCCGAGTCCAATCCCAGCCCCGGCACCGAGAACGGTGTCACGCCGAGCGCGTGGTAGGCATCGACCAGCAGTTCCACCCCGTGCCGAGCGCACGCGGTCCCGAGGTCGCCGAGTCCGGGCACGATTCGCGCGGTTTCGAACAGGACCGACGACACCAGCACCGCGCCGGTGCGATCGTCGATTGCTCCGGCCAGCCGTGCGGCAAGGGTGTCCACCGGATCCGGCGCCAGCCGGACCACCTCGATACCTTCCTCCGCCAGCCGGGCCAGTTGCCTGCGCACACTGTGGAATTCGCCCGCGGTGGTAACCAGCCGCGGACGCCTGCGCAGATCCACGCTGGACAGGAAGCGAACCACCAGCTCGTGGGTGTTGGCGCCGAGGGCGAGGTCCGCGGCCGGATCGTCGAGCATCCGGCGGAAACCGGCGCGCACCTGCTCGGCCTTGCCGAGGGCCCGCTCCCATTTGCCGTCCACCGCGTCGGCCGCGTCGTCGAACGCCTCCAGGTGACCGCGCAACGCGACATCGGGCCAAGCCTGATGTGAATGCCCGGTCAGCAGCAGCCGCTGGTCGACCCGGAACCGAGAATAATACGCGGACAGCGCATTTGGACTGGCACGCAGATCGTCGATAGTGGTCACAGTCGGCTCCGGACGGCCCACAGATCGCCGAACACCGGCTGGAAGAGGGTGCCGCGCAAGTAGTCCGCGCCCGAGGACCCACCCGTCCCCGGCTTGTCACCGATGGTGCGGCGCACCATCATCACGTGCCGGTACCGCCACTCCTGCAGTCCCTCATCCAGATCGACCAGCCGTTCGGCGACCTGTGCCGGGCCACCGTCATCGGTGTAAACGGTTAGCAGAATCTGCTGAATCTCCGGCGCCGGCGCGGCAGCGATACGCACGTCCCGCTCCAGCTGCTCGGCAGGTATCGGATAACCCTGCACGGCCAGGTAACGCAGGAAGGAGTCGTACAGCGAGGGCTGCGACATCGCAGTCAGAATCTGCTCCCGGTCCGCACCACCCTCGGGATAGTGCGCGAACGCCCCCTCGTCCCGCCGGCCCAGCACCGCCTCCAACTCGCGGAACTGCGCGGACTGGAAGCCGCTCGACGCCTCCAGCCGGACCCGGAAACTGGTGAACTGCCGCGGCGTCATCGTTTCCAGCACATCGATCTGCGCGACAACCACTTTGAGAATATTCAGCACTCGACGCAACGTATGCAGCGCATGAGCAGTGTTCCCAGCAGCCAGTTTCCTTTGCAGGTGCCCCAACTCATGCAGCAGCTGCTTGAACCACAGTTCGTAGACCTGATGGATGACGATGAACAGCATCTCATCGTGCTCGTCCGAGCGCGGATGCTGCGCGCCGAGCACCTCATCCAGCGCCAGATACGACCCGTAGGTCTGGGCGGGTGAGGGGGTCTCAACGCGATCAGAAGAGTGAGCAACCATGGTTCCGATTGTGCAGGGTCCGCTCGACGCAGCATGGCGGTACTTGCGAAGTGCCCCCAGTAGGAATCGAACCCACGACCCGCTGATTAAAAGTCAGCTGCTCTGCCAATTGAGCTATGGAGGCGTGCGCCCGGCAGGGATCGAACCTGCGACATCCGGTTTAAGAGACCGGAGCTCTACCAACTGAGCTACGAGCGCGAGACGGGATCAACCGTCGTGGTAGTACCCGCTGAGAGACTCGAACTCCCGTCTCCTCTTTGTAAGAGAGGCATTCTTCCCTTGAACTAAGCAGGCGTGACGCAGATCGGAATCGAACCGACGACCTCCTGAGTGAAAGTCAGGATGCCCGTACCAGCAGAGCAACTGCGCCGTAAGCGGATCGGGTGATCCACCAGTGGGGGCGGCAGGGATCGAACCTGCCATGCGCGAGCACCTGGGTTACAGCCAGGTTGAGCCACCAGGCTCATCGCCCCCTTGGGCAGAGCGACGGGACTCGAACCCGCTACGACCAGTTCCACAAACTGGTGCCGCGACCGCTTTGGCTTCGCTCTGCGTGGACTCGATCGGACTTGAACCGACAACCGACTGCGTGCAAAACAGTTGCTCTCCCGGTTGAGCTACGAGCCCGGGAATAAAGAAAATTGGCGCGTCGAATAAACGCTGCGGACAAAAAACAGGGCCGCTCCCACATTCTGTGGTGCGACCCTTGACGAGTTCTCAAACCCTCATCAAGGACCGATCGGATGCGCCGCATATTTCGCGACCGAGGCATGCTTCGAGCAGCCGCCGACCACATGCCGACTCACCTCGAATTCCCGATGCCCGATCATTTCCGATCCCTCCGTTGTTGTGTATCACCAAGATAGCAGCGGCCCCGCTCCCGCGAAACCTATTTATTTCGGTTACGTGCGGGGTGATACCGATCGTGGGTTGCTCGGTGCACTCTCATGGTGCGTCCTGTCGAGCAGGGTGAGTAGGTAGGTGTAGTGGTGGGCGGGGTCGGCGGTGGTGTCGGTGAACGACTGCAGTGGACTGTCCGTCACCCGGGCGGTGCCGAGCAGGTTTGTGGCGTCGGTGCGGTCGCAACTGTTGGGTGCGCGGGTGCCTTGGATCCGGTATACCGCAACCGATGTCGCTGATGGGTCGGTGTGCGTCCAGTGCAGGGTGATGCCGGCGGGATCGGCTCGGGCGGTGTGGAGGAAAGGTCGGTGCGGTGTGTTGTCTGTGGACCGGGGTGGTATCGGGACGAGCGCTGGTCGGCGGTAATGGGTGCTGGTCAGGATGTCCATGTGGGATAGCCGGTTGGCACGCATCGCTTTGGCGGAGAAGAAGACATCGCCACGCACCTGCGGCTGGGATCGGTTGCGGCTCAGGTGGTTCGACAGCTCTGCGGGGTCCATCCATGCAGAAGACTGGGTCGAAACGCCTACCTTGTAGTTGGCTTGCCCGATCAGCAGCGCGACATCGGTGCCGTCCACTTGGGATGCCCACCAGGAGACCAGCTCGCTGTAGTCCGCCGCGGGAAACCCCATGCTCCAATACAGCTGGGGCGCAATGTAGTCGAGCCAGCCCTCGCGCACCCACTTGCGGGTGTCGGCGCCGAGGTCGTCGTAGGACTGCACGCCGGCCGAGGTGCGCGAGCCGTCCGGGTCGGTCACGTTGTTGCGCCACACCCCGAACGGGCTGATGCCGAATTGCCTCTGCGGTCGCAGGTTTCGGATCTGCTGGGACAGCTCCGAGATCAGCAGGTCGACGTTATGGCGCCGCCAGTCGGCCTTGACGGGGAACTCGCTCGCCCCGTAGCGCTGGTAGGTCGCCTCGTCATCGAACTGCTGCCCGGCGACAGGGTAGGGGTAGAAGTAGTCGTCGAAGTGCACGCCGTCGATGTCGTATCGGCGCACCGCCTCCAGGATGACCTCCTGGCAGAACCGCCGGACTTGCGGGATTCCCGGGTTGTAGTACAGCTTTTCGTCGTAGGCCACGATCCAGTCGGGGTGCAGCCTGGCCGGATGCCCGGCGGCGAGCCGGCTCGGGTCGGTGTGCAGTGCCACCCGGTACGGGTTGAACCATGCGTGCAGGTCGAGGTCACGCCGGTGGGCTTCGGTGACCGCGAACGCCAGCGGATCGTAGCCGGGATCGCGGCCCGGCACGCCGGTCAGCCACTGTGACCACGGCTCCAGCGCCGAAGGCCAGAACACGTCGGCGGTCGGGCGCACCTGCAGGAAAACTGTGTTCAACCGCCTGCGCACCGCTTCGTCGAGCCAGCCGACCAGTTCGGCTTGCTGCTCGGCTGCGCTCAGGCCAGGGCGTGAGGGCCAGTCGATGTTCTCGACGCTGGCGATCCACTCCGCCCGCACCTGCCGCTTCGGCGTTGCCGGGTCCGGTGCCGCACATCCCGGAGCCGATGCCGTCGACGAGACCAGCGCGGCGGCAACGACCACAAACGCCATCGCGACCGCACCACCCCGACGAGCCGTCCTCATGGCGCGGACAGGGCGCATTTCCTTGCCTTTCACACGATGTGGCACCGGCCTGTCGCCAGCTTGGGCGTGCCGGTTGATGCCCGCATCTTCGGCAGATGGGGGTCAGGGCCTGTCCACTACCGCTGGACCATGTGCAGCGTCGCATTGTTCTGGATGTCGTAGTCCGACAGTGTGCGTCCGTCTTCCAGCTGCTTGCCTTTGTAGATAAGCCGCTGGGCGTCCGGAGAGATCCCGGTCTCGTCGGCGATCAAGGTCTTGACGTATTCGATCGTGTCATCGGGCTCAACGTGCAGTTGGAGAGGTTCCGGGCTGCCGTCGCCGACGAATTTGATCGTGATTGTCATATCCTGCGCCGCTACTAGCGCGGGTGATCTGGCGATATCGCCCTGGGACGGTGGTGCGGCTGCGACACTGCCGCATGCGGTGGAGACGCCGATGGTGGCCGCGATCAGTGCGATATGAATCCTTGGCATGACGGTACGTCCTCCTGTTGGGGTGCAACCGGGAACAACCTTCAACACAGAATCCTCCCAGCTCGCACCGCGCTGCCCGCGCTGCCACGCCGGTCGATGCGACCGGGGCTGCGTGCAAAGCCGTTGCTCTCCCGGTTGAGCTACGAGTCCCGGAAACGCCCGACCGCGTTCCAATATCGTTGCAGGTAGCCGACTTACAGCCCGCCACCTGTCGGACCCCGGCCCCATGATCATCCCCATGCCAGGCCTAGTTCACGACACCATCCGCGAGCTGTGCCGCAACAACCCACAGCTGGTCCTCGCGCTCCTCGGCGCGATGGGCGTCCCCACCCCAAACCACCCGACCGTCACCATCGCAGACAGCGACCTCAGCACCTGCGACCCACCGAAACCCAAGGAGTACCGCGCAGACCTCGTCGTGCTGCTCGCGTCGGAGGCCCAGCGCCTCGTCGCGATCATCGAGCCGCAGACAGCCGAGCCGAAGCCGCACAAGCGACGCAGTTGGCCGGCCTATGTGGTGAACGCCCACGCAACCCACCGCTGCGACGTTCACTTAATCGTGGTCGCGCGTAAGCACAGGGTGGCCCGTGCTTGCGCACGTCCCATCCACCTCGGCCACCGTGGTTTCACCCTCACCCCACATGTCATAGGTCCGGCCAACACCCCTGATCCCACGGATCCAGGCCTGGCTACCGCGAATCCGGAACTGGCCGTACTGGCTTGTCTGACAGGCGCACTCGACCTGAACGCTGCCGTCAACCAGCACCTCGTCTTGGCGGCGATAGCAAACCTCGATGAGGATCGGAAATGTCGCTACAATTCCGCCATACGCGAGGCATCCTCCCAGCACATCCAGAAAGCCTTGGAGGCACTCATGACCACCGTCTACCGCGACAAGTTCTACGAGAAGATCAGGGCAGAAGGCCGGGCTGAAGGCCGCGCTGAAGGTCGGGCTGAAGGTTTTGCCGAGGTGCTCCTAGAGGTTCTCGCGGCTCGCGGAATGTCGCTGTCGGACGAAATGCGAGAGCGCACATTGCACGCCGAAGAGGCTCAACTTCGCACTTGGACTGTCCGGGCGGCGACCGCTGATTCCGTCGATGAGATCTTCGGCGACTGACGACCTGTCGGCCCAGCCTCAGCGCGCTATCGCGACTGCCACACCATCGAGAATCAGATCCAGTCCGAAGTGGAAGTCGTCGCCGGTGGGATCGGTGGTCGGTGGTGGCGACTCGAACAGCCCGGAGGCGAACAGGGCGGCTGCGTCGGGAAAACGGTTGGGGTCGATCAGGGCTGACATTTGGCGGCCGTAGGTTTGTTCGTGCCGTGGCTGGGCGGTGCCGTCGGCCAGCCAGCCTTCGGCGAGTTGCTGTGCCAGCAGATCGGCGTGGCGGACGTAGCCGCTGACGACGGTGAGGGTGCCGAGTTTCGCGGCGGGGTCCAGGCCGGTGTCGCGCACGGCGCGCAGGCCCGCGTCGACCCAGGCGAGGAGGTGTGGGCCGCGCGGGGGGCCGGAGATCGGTAGGTGGGCGAGCCAGGGGCGGCGGCGGTGGACTGCCCATTGCGCGTGGGCCCATTGGCGCAGCATGGCGCGCCAATCGTTGTGTGGTGGTGGGTATTCCGGTGGGGGACCGAAGGCGAGGTCGCCCATCAGGGTGAGGAGTTCGTCCTTGGATCCGACGTGGCGGTAGAGCGACATGGGGGTGACGCCGAGTTCGGCGGCGAGTTTGGGGAGTGTGGCGCCCGGCAGGCCGTCGCGGTCGGCCAGTTCGATGGCGGTGCGCACAACCACGTCCACGTCGAGTGCGGCGGGCCGGCCGAGGCGGGAGCCTTTGGGTACGCGCCAGAGCCGGGCCAGATCGTCGGGGAGGTCGGCAATCACTGATCTCACTCTCCAGTCTGATGCGGCTTGTACACGCCAGGGTATAACACTTAAAGTATAAGACATATACTAATGGCCGCGGCAGCGGCCGTCTGGAGTGAAACCCGATGGACAGCACCATGATCCGCACAGTCATCGGCACCGCCGGGCTGATCGCCACCGCGCTCACGCTGGTCGAACTACCGCTCTACTTCCTCTACTCCGGCCCACCGCCGGACTGGAACGTCTTCACCCGCAGCCTGTTCGGTCTCACCGGCCTGACACTGTTCGTCGTCTTCATGTCCGGACTCCGCTATCTCGTGAAAGCCCATGCGCCGCAGTATGAATGGGCGGGCGGGCTGGTGACCGCGGCCGGCCTGATGTGGATCACCGTCTCGTTCGTCTCCACCGGCCTGGAGGTCGGCGCGGTGATCGAGGCCGCGGAGCCGATCGATCCGACCATCACCGTGACCGGCACCTACATCCTGTACGGCTCGATCTCGAAGCTGCTGATGGCACTGTTCCTGTGCGCCTTCGGTTTCGCGATGTCCAAGGCGCGACTGCTGCCGGACTGGACGGTGTGGTCGGCCTACCTCCTGGCCGCGGCGCAGCTGCTGTTCGTCCCGTCGCTGTTCTTCGGGAACAACCCCGCGAACTTCTACGCCGCCAACGGCTGGGGCACCACCGCCACCATGGGCGGCCTGATGATGCTGTGGCTCTTGGCGATCAGCATCGCCATGCTGCGCACCAGGCGCGCTGACGGGGTAGGCGTCCCGACGGTCACCTGATCCCGATCTGCAACTGCACCGCACCATCGGGACTGGTGGAATGCAGCGCCTGCGAGATCAGAGCCCCCAGATCGATGCGTGAGATCAGTCCGGGCAGCATCGCGAACAGCGGCTCGAACACCGGCAGCAGCTTGCGCAGCTCCGGCCCGAGCTTGTCCACCTTGCCGGCCACCTGATTGAGCAGCGGCACCAGCCCGGTCATTTCCTCGGTGTCGGTGAGGTAGTCGGCGGGGGTGTCACCGATCCGGATGATGCGCGCGATCGAGGCGGCGACCTCGGCGACGCGTGGCCCGAAATCGGCCCACGTGGCCGAGGCTCCGCTCAGCTGCTCGCCGCCCCACGCCATCTGCTCCGCCTCGGCCTGCATGTCGAGGAGCATCTTGCGAATCAGCTCGGTCCGGCTGAGCAGCGTCGCCGCCAGTAGATCGGTGGACCTGGACAGGTGCGGAATCACCGTTTCGGTGCCCGCGAGCCCGATGCTGAAATTCGCGACGATCGCGCTCAACGCCTTCGGATCCAGCTGCCGCAGCAACTCGGTCGCGGTCCGCGCGACATCGGGGATCGACACCGGTGCACTTATCACGGCGGCGTCGACGCGCTCCCCGTCGCGCAGAAACGGCCCGCCGCCCTGGGTGGGCCGGAACTCGACATACGGCTCGCCGAGACCGGACAGCGCCTCGATCCGCACCCTACTGGTCACCGGGACTCGGTAGTCGGCGTCGTAATCGAACGCGACCTCGATCCCGGCGCCGATGTGCTGGACGGTGGTGACCTTGCCGATCTCGATCCCCGAGAGCAGCACCTTCGAACGGGGCAGCAGCCCACCGGAATCCGGCACCACCATGGTCGCGGTCATCCGTTCGGCGAACCAGTCGACCTTGACCACGCCGAAGGTGAGATAGGCGGCGCCGACCACCAGGATCGTGCCGATCGCGAGCAGCGATACCAGGGATCCGAGCTGCCGGGTGCGCGCTTCGGAGACACTGTCGAAACTCATCGGACCACCCCGATCATCCTGAGCGTGTTGATGATCGCGGCGACCTGCTCGTCGGCGGCGACCGCGGGCGCACCCTCGACCTCGATCCGTCCGATAGCCACCTTCGGCCCGCGCTGCACGAACGGGATGATCTTGTCCCGGATCAGCGCCACCAGGCTGTGCAGGTTGGACGGCGCCGTCAGATCCAGCGGCCGATTCGAGTACAGCAGCGGGACAAGGGCTTTGGCTGCGGCATCGCTGGCCTCCAGCAGCGGCCCGAGCCATTCCACCGCATGTCCGACGATCCCGAGCCCGCCGATCACGCCCAGGGTCAGCACCAGAGATTTGGCATCGGCCGGAATCTCGATCGCGCCGCGCGCACTGAGCAATTCCCCGAGCTCGCGTGGATTGTCCAGGACCGCAGCGAGATCCTTCTCGATCGCGTCGAGGAATCGATCGACCGAATCCAGGTTCCCCGCAACGTCTTCCACGTCCCTGCCGAGCACGTCGAAGATCCGGGCGGTCTCGGCGGGTTGCTCCGGCAGCACCCGGTTCAGCCGGATGATCATGTCTTGCAGCTGCTGCACCGCCCCACCGCCGACAAAGGTGGACATGCCCGCGAGCAGGTCTTCGATCTGCAGCGCGGGCCGGGTCTGCGCGAGCGGGATGGTGCCGCCCGGCGGTATCGTCTTACCGAAACCGGTTGCGGGCGTGTTGAGTCCGATGAAGATGTCGCCGAGGATGGTGTTCTGCCGCAGCTGCACGGTGGTGTCGACGGGCAACTGGACCGAGTCGCTGATGGCGACGATCGCTTCGACCCGCCCGGGCTGCTCCGGTGCCGGGTCGACCACCCGGACTTCGCGCAGGGTCCCGATGTGGGCGCCGTTGGCGACGACCTTGGCCTGGGCGGGCAGGTTGAGGGCATGGGCCAGTTCGATATGCACCTGATAGGTCGGGCCGGAGACATTCGCGCCGGGCACCGGCACCTGGGAGGGGTCGAAGCCGCAGGCTGTAACCAGGAAGACGATGGCGACCGAAAGAATTGGCTTGCAGCGCATTACGCACCCGCCGATCCGAGCAGCAGCGGTACCAGGTTGGCATCGGTCCGGCATTTCCCTGGCACCAGCGCGTTGACGGCCGCGCAGATCTGATCGGCTTGTTCCTGCGGGAGCGCCACTTTCGGCGGTGCGTAGGTCAGCCGCGGTTTGCCGGTCACCGGGTCGAGCATCTGCGCGAAAGCGTCCACGATCGGCGGAATCATCGTGACGATCTGCTGTAACGTCGCCACGTTCGCCGCCAGCAGCCGCAGCCCGGGCAGCGCGCCGTCCAGCGCCCCGAGCAGCGGCCGCCCCCATTCCCTTGCCATCTCGTTGAACCACGGCAGGATCACCAGCAGCGAGTTGATCAGCCGCACCGCGGTATCCCACAGCTCGTTGATGAACGCGATACCGGTACCGGCGCGGGCCAGGACATCGGTGATCATGTCCCAGTTCATCGCGATGCTGTTGATCAGTCCCGAATACGAGTCGAGCAGCGATCCGATATGCCCGATGGCGGCGTCGGGTGCGCGCAGGGCTTGACCGAGGTCCTTGATCAGTTTGTTGAGCGCAGGCCCGGTGCCGGCGGTCGCGTGCTCGAAGGCGAGGACGCTGTCGTGGATGCGGGTCCTTTCGCCGGGCCGGGTGGCGCCGTTGAGCTGATCGGCGAGCTGCGAAAAGCCTTGCAGCGTCTGACTGATGCTCTTCGGCGTGAAGGTCTTGGTGATGCAGGTGCCGGGATCCCAGCGGTCCGCCGACATAGCATCGCCGAGCACCGCAAGGTTGCGGTCGGCGACTAGGCTGTCGGACACCGTGGTCGCGGTCACCTCACCGCGCAGCGCCCGTTCGGCTTCGAGCTGGAACTCGACCCGCACACCGGCGCCTTCGGGCCGGATGGTGTCCACGGTGCCGATCGGAATGCCCAGCATGGTGACGTGGTTGCCGGGGTAGAGCCCGACCGCGTCGGGCATCATCGCGCAGTAGGAAATGGTCTTCTTCATCGGATCGAACACGATCAGATACGCGATGATCGTGACGATCGATAACGCGAGCGCGCCCGCGACGGTGACGAATCCGGGTGCGCCGAGGATCCGCTTGATCATCTCAGCACCCCCGCCCCGGCACCGGCACGCATACGTTCAGCATCGAGTGATCGATGACGAGGCCCTCCTCGGAAGTGGTTGCCGCGACGAGCCGTTCGCGCAACTCCTTCCACGCGGGCAATGCCACATCCAGCTGGTTGCTCAGCTGCTCCAGTTGCGGCAGCAGTTCTCGCAGTTTGCTCGTCATCGGCTTCAAGATGTCCCGATAGGACGGTTCCAGCGCCGCGATCCGCGACAGCAGCTGCGCGGTAATGGTCAGTGCCACCTCGATCTCGGCACGCTTGTTCAGGCCGAGAATGAGTAGTATGCCGAGCTCCCGGACGAAGGTGCCGAGCAGTGACTTGTGGACATCGACGGCACCGAGGTATTCGTCCAGAACGGTCAGCGCTCGTGACACATCCTGATTCTGGCGCTGCAGAATGGTCACGAAACTCTGTGTGGCAGTGCCCATTTGACGTAACGCATCGGGACTGTTCTGGATCGACTCCTGCAGGGCGGCAAGATTGTTGCGCAGGGTGTCGCCATCCACCTCCGACACCGGAGCGGCCGCGTCCTGCAGCGTCTGCACCAGGCTGTAGGGCAGGCGCACCCGGTCGGGCGGAATCATCTTCTTGCCCAAGGGTTTGTCCCCGGCGGGGAAGACCGCCAGGTAATGCCCGCCGACGGCGGTGAGCATGCGAATCTCCAGGCTGGTGTCCGCGCCGAGAAACACCTCGCGGTCGACGGTGAACCGCATTCGCACCCGGTCGGGCAGCAACTCGAGCTCGGTCACCGACCCGACGGTGATCCCCGCGACCCGCACCTGCGCACCCTCCCGGATCGACTGCGCCTCGGAGAGCTCCGCGGTGTAGGTCGATTTACCAAGCGGCAGAACATAAATGACAGCCGTAGCGACCAGCAGCACCGCGACGAACGCAGCCCCGATGATGCCGAGCCGGAATTCCCGGCGGTGTGTCGCTGCTTCGTGCCGGTCCGGGGTGCGCGCCAGCGGCAACCAGCGTTCCATCGAGAAGAGCGTCATCCGTTGCATATCGCCACCCGCTGTCCGGCCACGAGCACCGAAAGCACTTGCGGCAGTTCGGCATTGCCTTTGGAACAGGTGAGACTGACCTGATTGGCGGCGGCATTCGCAGGCGGCAGGAGATTGCTCAGCGCTTGTAGCAGCCCCGGCAGCTTGCCGACCGCGTCGGCCGCGGCCTGCGGGTCGGGGAACAGCACAAGCAGGTCGTTGTAGACGTCCGGATTCTCGGGCTCGGTGAAACCGAGGGTGTCCATCAGCCGGTTCAACGGTCCGAGCCCGGTCGGGGCGACCGCGGCGAAGTCGAGCAGGCCGTCCAATTGCGCGCGGAAGGCGGTGACCACCTCGGCGATCCCTTCCAGCAGTGTCACCAGATGCGGTGACTTGCCGCCGATCTGGTTGGAGATGGTGTGCAGGTTGGCCACGATGGTTGAGATGACGGCCTGTCGATCGGTGGTGTAGCGGCTGAGTTTCTCGATCGCGTCCAGCGCCGGTCCGATGCCGGAGCCGTTGCCTTCGATGACCGCGAGCATGCTCTCGGTGAACTGGTTGAGCGCACCGGGGGAGAACTCCTGAATCACCGGCTGCAAACCGTTGAACAGCTGGGTGATGTCGAACGACGGCACCGTGTTCGCCGCGCCGATGGCCGCACCGCGCGGCAGCAGCAGCCCGGGCTTGTCGGGCTGGCGGACGTCGACATATCGCTGACCGGTCAGTGTTTGGTAGCGGATGGCGATCACGCTGGTGTCGTAGACGGGCCGCTCGTCCTGCACCGTGAACCGCACCTCGGCGCGGCTGCCGTTCAGCTCGATGGCGGTGACCTTCCCGACCCCCACGCCGAACATGCGCACGTCGTCACCGGTCTTCAGGCCGCTGGCGTCGGTGAATTCGGCCGTATAGGCGGAGGTTTCGCCGTCGATCGGCCGGGTGATCGCGTTCACGATGACCAGCAGCAGGGCGAGCATGGCCGCCGCGAACAGCGTCAGCCGCACCAGGATGGCTCGCAGGGACAGGGGTTTCATCGCGGCCCTCCCAGCGCGCTGTACCCCTGCTCGCCCAGCAGCGGGATAGCCAGGCCGGGCATTCCGCGCAGCGTCACCGCCACGTTCAGGGCCGGGCCGTCCGGGGTGTCGATGAACATGTGCTGCAGCCTGCGGACGATTTCGTCCATCTCGGCCTTGGATCGCCTCGGATCGGGCACCGTGGCCGCGACCGCGGCGACAACCGGTGTCAGCGCCGTGGTGTACCCGATGAAGTATTCCTCGGCCACCGCGCCGACATTGCCGATGGCGGGGAGGACGCCGGTGACGACCAGGTCGATGAACGCGTCGTAGCGCGGCCGGTCGGTGACGAAGATTTCGATATTCAGGATGGCGTTGACCAGCCGGAAAGTGGCGCCGGTGAACTCGCCCGCTCCGCCGAAGAACGCCGCGTACTGGTCGAGCAGATAGTCCGAGGGATACCGCTGGGTGTCGGCGACCGCGGTGCTCAGGGTGATGATGGCTTCGAACAGCGGTGTGAAGGAACGCAATTGGCTGCTGAACTTGTGGATCAGATCGCTCAGTTGCGGGGTGAGCACCTCGGTGGAGGTTTCGGTGAGTGCCTGCAGCAGTACGCCCATGGTGACGTCGTTGACCCTGGCGGCGTGACGGCCCGACAGATCGACCACCGAGCCGTCGCGCAGGGGAGCGCCGCCGGTGCCCGCGCGCAGGGCCACCGCGCTGATGCCGAAGAGGTTCTCCGGGGCGTAGTCGACACTCAACGCATCGGTGAGAGAGCCGGTTTGGGTGCGTTCCAGATCCAGCGTGATCAGCTGCTGCCCCGGCCCGGCCGGCGCGATCTCGGCGACCGACCCGACCATCACCCCGTCCAGGCGGACCCGGGTGCCGGGGATGACGCCCTGGCCGATCTGTTCGGTGCGCAGCTGTAGTCGCAGGACGCCGTCAGGTGCGTCGTCGAGCCCGGAGCGCCAGGTCAGGGCGGCGACGGCGGCCACGACCAGCGCGACCGCGCCGACCGTGCGGGCGCCGCGCCTGCCCATCGTCACACCGGGGATCGCGTAATTCGGCATGTGCGCTCACCCGGGGAATTCGATAGCGGAATTGATGCCCCACAGCGCGATGGTGAGCACCATGTCCAAGGCGATGATCGCGACGAAGCTGGCCCGCACCGCCCGGCCGGAAGCGATGCCGACGCCTTCGGGGCCACCGGAGGCGAAAAAGCCGTAGTAGCAATGGATCAGGATGACGGTGACGCCGAAGACCAGGATCTTCACCACCGCCGCGAACACGTCGTAGCCGCTGGTGAACTGGAAGAAGTAGTGGTCGTAGACCCCGCCCGCCTGCCCGTGCAGCAGCACGATCACCGTCGAGCAGGCCAGGTAGGACAGGATCAGCGCGATCAGGAAGGTCGGCACGATGGCGACCGCCCCGGCGATCACCCGGGTTGTCACCACGAACGGAATCGACCGCAGCCCAAGGGATTCGATGGCATCGATCTCCTCGGAGATGCGCATCGCCCCGATCTCGGCGGTCATCCGGCAGCCCGCCTGAGCCGCGAATCCGACCGCCGCGGCGATCGGCGCCAGTTCGCGGGTGTTGGCGAACGCCGACACCACGCCGGTGACGGGGCCGAGACCGATCAGGTCCAGCGCGGCGAAGGACTGGATGCCCACACCCGCGCCCATCGCGATGCCGAGCACGATGAGCATCGGCACCGTCCCGCCGCCGACGATGACCGAGCCGCGGCCCCAGGTCATGTCGGTAATCGTGCGCATGGTCTGCGCGCGATAGCGCTTGAGCGTCAACGGAATCGCCCACAGCGCCTGGAAGACGAAACCGAGCATGAATCCGGTGTTCTCGACCGGCTTCAACAGCCGATCCGGTTGGCGCGCAATGCGATAGGCCCAGCCGAGGCCCTTGGGAGCGTAAGCGGAAGACGGCATCACGCCACCCGTAGCGGCATGAACATGGTGACCACCTGGGTGATCACGAGATTCACCACGATGATCGAGGCCACCGAGATGACCACGGCCGCGTTCACCCCGTCGGCCACTCCGCGCGGCCCGCCCTTGGCTTCGAGGCCGCGCTGACAGGCCACGATCACCACCAGGAACCCGAACAGCATGGCCTTGGCGATGGAGATCCACACGTCGGCCACCACTGCGAAGGAGCCGAAGGTCGCCCAGTAGCTGCCGGGCGTCACGTTCTGCGCGCTGATCGCCACCGCGTACCCCGAGACCACGCCGACGAAGACGATGAGGATGTTCAGCAGCGGCGCCACCAGCAGCATCGCCGCCACCCGCGGAATCACCAGCCGGTGCACCGGTGAAATGCCCATCGTGCGCAACGCGTCGATCTCTTCGCGCACGGTGCGTGCTCCCAGATCGGCGGCGATCGCGGAAGCGCCCGCGCCACCGAGCAGCAGGCCCGTCGCGATCGGCGCGCCCTGCTGGATGACACCGAGTCCGCCCGCGGCGCCGATCATCGAGTCGGCGCCGAGCTGATGGATCAGATTGCCCACCTGCACCGAGACGACCACCCCGAACGGCACCGCCATCAGAATCGCCGGAATCGCGGTGACGGTGACGAGATACCAAGCCTGGCGCAGCATTTCGTGCCACTGGAAGCGCATCCCGATCAGATCGGCGACGCCCCCGCGCACCGATTCGATGCCCATGTCGACCGTGCGGCCGAACGTCCGAACGCCGGAAATCGCTGTGTCGGTCACGTTTCGGCGAACAATGTGGATGGCGGTCGCCGGGCCGCCGTCGTCCGGAACCATCGGGCCCCCTTCGTGAATTCTCCCTGACAATTGTGGCGAACCCCAGGGCCGGAGAAGCGGAAACGGCAAAGATCGGCGAGACCACAAAACAACGACGTCAATTTCGCGGCGAAACTGCCACGGAGCACGTAAAATTCGACAGATTTCCGGGTCTGTGTGACAGCCGCGAAAGGCTCGTTGCGTACACTGGCCCGGCCGGGTCGATCGAACCGGGGATTTCAAGAAAACGACCGACCATGATGGAGGAGCGGGTGTCGTCCACGCGCCGCGAGCACATCCTCGACGCGGCCCGCGAACTGATCGTCCGGGACGGCTACGCCAGCGTCAGCATGCACGCCATCGCCCGCGCCGCCGGTCTCACCCGCCCCGCCGTCTATGCCGAATTCAGCGACCGCGACGGCCTTTTCGACGCCCTGCTGGACCGGGAGGAGGAGCGGGCGCTGCTCATGGCCTCGGCGGCCATCCCGGAGGCCGAGCCCGGCGCCGACCCGGCCGAGATCGCGCTGCGCGCCACCGACATCTTCCTCGATGTCGTGCTCGAAGCCCCCGAAACCTGGCGGTTCGTGCTGATGCCCGGTGAGGGCATGCCGCGCGCAGCCTACGAGCGCGTCGCCGGCGGCCGTGCGGCGCTGCGTGTCCGGACCCAGGCCATGCTGGGGATTGTCGCGGCCATGGGGGACACCGAGATCGACGCCGAGTTGTTCAGTTACGCGGTGATCAGCGCCGCGGAAACCGCCGCCCGCCTGGTGCTGGCCGAGGACGGCCCGCAGCGCCGCGACGCGGTCGCGAGCACCCTGCACTGGCTGACCCGCCGCGCGGTCGCCTCGACCGGTCTCGGAAGGGGTTGAGCATGGCCAGGTCTCGGACCGAGGCGCCGCCACCCCGGCGCCGCTACGCCAAACGACTACTACCCGCCGACCGCCGCGAACAACTGCTCGACACCGCGCTGCGGATCGTCACCACCGCGGGGTTCGCCGAGGTCACCATTGCCGCGGTCGCCGAGCACGGGGGAGTCACCCGGCCGGTCGTCTACGACTCCTTCGGTAACCGTGACGAACTGCTGGCCGCGCTCATCGAACGCGAGACCTCCCGGATGCGCGCGGCGGTCGGCCGGGCACTGCTCGCCGAGCCCGAATCCGGTACGCGGGCAAGGGAAGTGCTACTCGCGGCGCTGGGGCGGTTCCTGTCCGATGTGCGCACCATGCCCGGCACCTGGCGGCTGGTGTACTTCCCGATCGACGGCGTTCCGCCGCTGTTGCGCGACCATATTCGCAAGGCGCGCAACGAATTCCGGGTGCCGTTGCGGCAGCTGCTGGGGGACTGGCTGGCCGGGCGTCCGCCGGGGGAACGGGCGGACGAGGTCGACCTGGACGTGTTCGTAGAGCTCGTGCAGGGTTGTCTGCAGACGCTGTCCCGTCGCGTCCTCGACGACCCGGAACAATTCGGTGTCGAACGGATCATCGCCGCGATCGATCTGATGCTCGGCGAATTACCCTGAGCGACAACGCCTGACGCGGCGACGCTGCCGACGGTGCGCACACACTGAACAATGCCGCTGCTGCCATTCTGTCCCAGACATGTCGAGCGTATCGCCGAGAACATTCAGGGGGCGGACGTGGCCTAGGGCAACGATTTGTTCGCAGTGCCCAGTCGCACCGTCCAGGCATTATGGCGGGTAACAATATTTCGGCATTCTGCCGACAGATCACCTGGTCGATTGATACATTTCGCCAAACAACACTGTAGCTTTGAGGACGAGCACCATATGTTCGACTGGGATATTCCGCGCAGCACTTCGAGTGTGCATGTACTCATCCGGCTGGCCGAGGAACGCGGCATGACGGTGGCGGAATGCCTGGAAGGCACCACGCTGGCACCCGGAACCGGGATTGACCCAGACGCTGAGATCACCGCTCGCCAGGAAGTCCAGGTGGTGCGTAATCTGCTCGCCCGGTTCGGCGATGAATCGGGGCTTGGCGTGGAAGCCGGTGGGCGCCACAATATTTCGCTGTACGGGCCGTGGGGACTGGCGCTGCTGTCCAGTCGCACGCTGCGTGAAGTGATCGATGTGGCGCTGCGGCATCTGGATCTGGGGTTCGCGTTCGGGCAGCTCACCTTCACCGAGCGCGACGGCGAAGGCCGATTCCTGTTGGACGGCAACGTGATTCCCGAGGACCTGCGCGCGTTCCTCGCCGAACGGGCGTTTGCCGGGATCCAGACGATCGGCCGGGAAGTGTTCTCCGTCGCGGTGCCGATCCACCGGGTCGGCTTCCGGCATGCCGCGCCGGCCGACACCTCCCGCTACCGCAAGACTTTCGGTGTCGAACCGGCCTTCGGGGCTCCCGCCAATGTGGTCGCCTTCGACGCCGCCTACCTGGACATGCCGCTGCCCCGCGCCAACGACCGGGCCCGCGGAACCTGCGAGCAGCTCTGTCGTGACCTGCTCGCGCGGCGGCGGACCCGCACCGGGGTGGCCGGATCGGTGCGGGACATGCTGGTGCGCAACCCGGGGGAGATCCCCGATCAGGCCACCGTCGCGGCCGGCCTGTTCATGAGCGCGCGCACCCTGTCGCGACGACTGAGCGAAGAGGGAACCTCGTTCCGGGCGCTCCTGGACGAGGTACGGCAGATGCTCTCCGAGGAACTGCTCGTGCACACCGATATGACCACCGAACAGGTCGCGGCCCGCCTCGGTTACGCCGAGGCGGCGTCGTTCATTCGCGCGTTCCGGCGTTGGAAGGGTTGTCCACCACAGGAATATCGTGCGCGTTCGGTGACTTCCGGGGCGCGGCTGGTCCCCGAGCTGGTCTGAGGGTTACCGTCGCGGCAAGCGCCAAGACCAGCAGTGCCGCGCAGACATAACTCGACACCTCGAGTCCGACGGTCATCGCCTCGCGGGCGGCGCCGGCCACCGCCGCTGTGCTGGGATCGGCCGCCAACGCGGGGATGACCGAACCGGCACTGTCGGTGACTGTTTCGCTGAGCTGCCCGGCATCCGGGCCGGAAAGTCCCCCTTGCTCGAGGCGATCGCGCAGACTGCCGGTGAGCGACGTGAAGTACAGCGTCGTGAGCAGCGCGATACCGAGCGCCGAGCCTAATTCGCGTGCCGCACTTTGGATCCCCGATCCCTGCCCAGCGCTCGCCGCGGGAATGTCGGCGAGAACGACATTGGTCACCTGGGCGGTGGCGAACCCGACGCCGATGCCATAGACGAACAGGGCGACAGCGATCCACCACCACGCACTGTCGGTCGCCGCGATAGCTCCGAGCAGGACGAGCCCGGCCGCTTCCAGTAGCAACCCGATCCGGACCTGCCCCAGCGCGGTCACCGAAGCGGCCATCGAGAAGCTTGCCCCGCTGGCGAAGAAGCTGCCCACCGCGAGCGCGCACAGCGCCAGACCCGCTTGCAGCGCACTGTAATCCAGCACGAACTGCAACCACAGCGGCAACACCGCGATGATCCCGAATTCGCCGAGGCCCACGACCAGCGTCACGACATTCCCGTTGCGGAACGAGGGAATGCTGAACAGGCGCACATCCATGAGCGGCTCAGCACCGGCCCGGCCGAGCGCTGCCTGCCGTCGCCAGAACCCGGCCAGCACCAGTGCGGACACCAGGAACAGCACGAACACGGGGGAGGGGCCGCTGCGCCAGGTGAATCCGCCGATGGCGAGCGGCTCGGTGGTCAGGAGCCACCCGTGGGTGCGCCCCTCGATCATCGTGTAGGCGAGCGCACCGAGCCCGACTGCCGACAGCGCCGCGCCCAGCATGTCGACCTGTCCGGGGATGCGCGGCGACTTCGGCAGGAAAATCAGCACCCCGGCCAGAATTACCGCCACCAGCGGCAGATTGACGCCGAACGCCCACCGCCAGGAGAAGTCCGCGAGCCACCCGCCGAGCAGTGGACCCACGGCCGCCGCCGCACCGATGGTCGAGCCCCAGATCGCGAACGCCTGGGCCCGCGCCTTGCCGGTGAACGTCGCGTTCACCAGCGCCAAGGAGGTCGGCAGGATCAGGGCCCCGCCGACGCCCTGCACGAATCGTGCCGCGATCAGTAGCTCCCCGTTCGGTGCGAGTGCGGCCAGCAAGCTGGTTGCGCCGAAAACGAGCAGTCCGACGAGAAAGAGCCGGCGCGCGCCATAGAGGTCCGACAATCGCCCGGCGAGCAACAGCAATGCCGCGAAGACGATCGCGTAGGACTCCTGAACCCATTGCGCCTGAACGGAATCGATCGACAGGTCCGCGATGATCGGCGCCAGGATGACATTGACGATCGTGATGTCCACGACGATCAGCGCCACGCCGAGTGACACCGCGACGATGCCCAGCCACTGCCGAGCGGGATGAGTTACTGCTGCACTATTCAATGTATCTCCATGGTGAAGTATCTTTGTGATGAAGATACATTGATAGGGCGGTAGGTTGTCAACCACGACCACCCACCGCGAGACCCCAGGGAGGCACTCGGATGGCGCAGCCGAAGACGCCGAACGCCGTTGCCGCACAACGAGAACGCCTCGGCGAACAACTCCGCGCCTACGGCTCGGCGTTCACCGAGCTCGGCCGCCGCTTCGCTGTCTCCCTCGGCGTCCACTCCACCGACGCGTTCGCTCTGCTCGAGATCTGCGCTGCCGAAGAGCGTGACGCCCCCTTGTCGCCGGCTCTCCTGAGCAAGCGCATCTCCCTCACCTCAGGCGCCATGACGGCCCTGCTGAACCGCCTCGAACAGGCCGGTTACCTCACCCGAACCCGCGAACATCGCGACCGGCGCATCGTTACTCTGCGCAGCAGCGGCGACGTGAAACAGCTGGCGGACAACTTCTTCGGCCCGCTGAACGCCCAGCAGGACGCAGTGCTTGGCCGCTACTCGGGGGAGGTGCTGGACCAGGTCGAAACGCTACTGTCCGAACTCCGCGCCAGTTTGGACGCCGGACTAGGGGATGGTGGCAGTCCGTAGCCCGCATCGCGCAGCCCGTAGCCCGTAGCGCAGGCCGCCACCCGGAATGCTTATCTGTGCCAAATGCTGGCGGCGGCGACCGCATCCCAGTCTGTAGATATGCGCATCCAAATATGAGTCCTGTTCAGAGCTCGTCGGATGCGCCGAACAAAAATGGCAGGGGAGGGCGGGCACAAAGATCGCGGTCGGCGATGTCGCGCCCGCACTCGCTCAGGCGCTGGCCTCCACGTCGACCGGCGGGGAACCGGTCACCCGCAGCGTCGACAGCGATTCGAAGCGGTAGTCCTTCAAGCTGAAATTGCGGCTGTCCCACCACGCGCTGACCGCCGAGGACGGGCGCAGCAGCGGAGTGTCTCCGTGCTTGTCGAAGTAGTAGCTGTTGGATCCGGCGCAGCTGTTGTAGAAAACGGTGTCGGAGGTGCGACTCAGTGCCCATCGGAAGTATCGGTCGTGCGCGTCTTGGCTGACCGCGATATAGGTCGCCTTCCGGCGCCGGGCAGACTCGATGCAGCGCAGCGCGTGCCGGGTCTGGTTTTCGATCAGCTGGAAGTAGGAGGCGCCGGTGAATCCGTACGGGCCGGTGATGGAGAACGCGTTCGGCATGAGCGGCAACGCGATTCCCTGATAGGCCTGGTATCGGTTCTGGTCCCACCATTGGCCGATCTCCACCCCACCGCGTCCGTAGACGGGGAATGGCGGGGTGTTTCCGCGCTCGAAGACCTTGAATCCGGTAGCCAGGATCAGGGTATCGATTTCGCGGCGGCACCCGTCGGCAGTCACGATGCCGTCGGTGGTGATCCGCTGAATGCTGTCGGTGACCAGCTCGACATTGTCGCGAGTGAAGGTGGCGTAATAGTCGTTGGAGAACGACGGGCGTTTGCATCCGAAGCCGTACTTCGGTGTCAGCTTCTCCCGCAGTTCCGGGTCGGGCACCTGCTTGTGCAAGTGGGCGATGCACGCCGACTCGATCTTCTCGACCAGCAATGGCACCTGCTTGTGGTGCACGATGCCCAGCGTCATCACCGCCTCGGTAGCGGCCGAAACCGCCATCCGGGCGCTCGATTGGGCTAAGGGCACCCACCGGAAGACCGCCTTCAGCAAATCCGGGATCAGCAGATCCGGTTTCGGACCGCACCAGATCGGGGTGCGCTGGTAAACATCGAGTCGCGCAACCGCTTTCGCGATTGCCGGGACCACCTGCACCGCGGTCGCGCCGGTGCCGATGACCGCGACTCGTTTGCCGTCCAGGTCGCAATCGTGATCCCAGCGGGCAGTGTGCATGGTCTTACCCGCGAAGTCCGAGACGCCGGGAATGTCAGGCAGTTTCGGCTGAGTCAGAGCGCCGACCCCCAGAATCAGATATCGCGTGGTGAGTATGCCGCCGCTGTCCAGCGACACCCGCCACAGATGCTGGTTCTCGTCGAACTCGCTGCCGGTCACCTTGGTGTTCAAGCGGATCTTCGACCGCAGCCGATACTTGTCAGCACAGTGGTCGGCGTAAGCCTTGAGTTCCTCGCCGGGCGCGTAGGCGCGCGACCAGTTCGGATTCTGCTCGAAGGAGAACGAATACATGAACGACGAAACATCCACGGCCACACCGGGATAGGTGTTGTCCCGCCAGGTGCCCCCGATATCCCCGGCCTGCTCCAGAATGATGAAATTATCGATACCGGCGTTACGGAGCCGGATCCCCATCCCGATCCCGCCGAACCCGGCGCCCACCACGAGCACTTCGTAGTCAGGACGTTCGCCACGTGTCTGGGTCTTCATGCCGTCACCACTTCGTCGTAGGGCTCGCTGCCCGGCAGGTCTCCGAAGCATCCCTAACCGGCTGCACTGATGTAAGGGTTCCGGCGTTCGGGTTTCGATACCCGATTCCTATGACGTTGTCAGTACTCGTGAGTTCGCCGCACCGGCTGCTGAGGTGTGCCTCCGCCCGGTGTGCCGGCTCCGGTACGGCATATTGTCGCGCGTTGTTCGAGAACGGCGGGTGATCTCAGGCCTCGGAGTCTCGGTCCAGGAGGGCGAGTAGGTCGTATTCGACTTCCGCGATCCGGCGGCCGATGGCGGCGGATTCCACCGTGCGCTCGGCTCCGGACCGGAATCCCTGTGCGCGGCACAGGAATTCACCTGCCAGGACCAAGGTGTTCAGGACCTCGCCGAAGTGCACGAGGCGCTCGTCGATGCGGGTGCCGCCGGCGGCCTGGTAGGCGGCGAAGAAGTCGGCGCGCGAACCGATGCCGGTGAACTCCTGGTCGTCGGCGCCGAAGCGCCAGGAGCGCAGGCAGGCGAAGCCGAGATCGATGACGGGGTCACCGATGTGCGCGAATTCCCAGTCGAACACGGCTTGCAGACCGTCGGGGCCGACGGCGTAGTTGCCGGTGCGAAAGTCGCCGTGCACCAACCGCATCGGACGCGGGCCGATGCTCGGCAGGCGGTCGCGGCACCAGCGCAGCCCGGCTTCCAGCGCGGGGCGGGCCGGGCCGCCGCGATCGAGCAGATCGCGGACGAGGTCGAGTTGCCCCGCGAGCGGGCGCTGCGGCAAGAACGGCAGCTCGGCGGCGGTGCAGGAGTGAATGCGGGCTAGGGCCGCACCCAACTGCCGGACCAGACGCGGACGCACCTCCTCGAGGGTGGTGCTGCGAATGAGTACCCAGGGCCGGGTTTCGCCGTCGACGCGTTCCATGAGGAAGCAGTCGTCGAGCACGTCACCGGGCTGCGGAGCGGCCACTGGCCGCGGCACGGGGATGTTCGCGGTGTGCAGGTGGCGCAGCAGGGCGAATTCCCCGGCGCGGTCCAGGGCGTCCTTGCGGCCGACGAACTCGTCCGGGTTCTGAGTGCGGTCGCGGCGCAGGATCAGCGGATGCCGGGTGCCCTCGGCGTCGAGGACGTCGAAGGACCAGGTTTCGCGGGCCGCGCCGCCGGTGAGCCGTCGCAGGTCGAGCACGGTGAGCGGACCGGTCAGCTGCGGGGCGAGGACTTCGGTGAGGTCGCGCGCGAGCAATGTTGTGTCGGTGGGCATTTCAGCGGGACTCGGTGCGCGTGTACTCGGGGTTGGCGATGCGCAACCGTTCGGCAGCCGAGGCGCGCAGGTAGGCGAGGGTGGGCTCCCAGTCGACCGGGGCGGGATCCCGGAGCCGTTGCACCAGCGTCTGTTCCAGCTCCGAATAGGAACCGTCGGTGCCGAGCAGCCGCCGCAGCCGATGCTCGTCGGCCAACCGGATCCCGGCACCCATTTCGATCTCACGCTTGGCGATCAGCAAAAGGTCTGCGGCAATGCGGGTTTCGAAAGCGACCGAGCCGTGCAGCGCGGACCGGGTGCGCTTCGTCAGATACCACGCGACGCCCTGCAGCACCGCGATCTGCCCGATCGGCAAGCCGCGCACCAGTTTCAGCAGCCCCGCCGCCGCCAGGGCTTCCACACCGCGCGCCCCCGGTAACGCGGCCCGGGTGTGCTCGGCGATATGCCGGGCGACCACGTCGATGAGATCCTCGGCGGCGGGCAGGTCCTGCGGCATGCGTGCTCCTATTCCGGCCAGGCCCTGGGATCACCGCCCCGAGTCTGGCGGGGGTGGCGGCGATCAGTTCCTCGGCGATGCGGCGCGGCTGCACTTCGTCCGCGCCTCGGTGATCCGGTAGCGGCGATGCCTACGGTAGATGTGTTCGAACGTCATGTGGCGCGAATGGCTCGGGTCATCGGCCGGACCAACGTGGTTCGCGACGTTCCAGAAAGGCCGTGATCCCTTCGCGGGTGTCCTCGGAGGCAAGCGTGGTGAGCATGGCTTGTTCGGTGATGTGCCAGGCGGTTTCGTCGTCGGTGGAATTACTGCGCTCCACCGCGATGAGACTTTCCCGCACCGAGATCGGGGCGTTGCGGCAGATCCGATGCGCCAACTCGGTCGCGGTCTTCAGGACAGTGCCCTCCTCGGCCAAGGCGTTGACGAACCCCACCTGGTAGGCCCGTTCGGCGGGCAGCGGATCGCCGGTGAGCAGCATTTCCTTGGCGATGTTCAGCGGCAGCGCGCGCTGGGTGCGGAACAGCCCGCCGCAGGTCGCGATCACACCGCGGCGCACCTCCGGGAGGCCGAATTTGGCGTTGCGCGCGGCCACCACGAGATCACAGGCCAGCACTACTTCCATGCCGCCGCCGAAAGCGAAACCTTCCACGGCGGCGATCAGCGGCTTGCTGCGATGCCGCCGGATGATGCCGTACTCGCCGCCGCGTTCGGTGTGCGCGCCGGATCCGGCGGCCAGGTCGGTGCCCGCCGAAAAGCCCTGTCCCACACCGGTCAGCACGCCCGCCCAGATTTCCGGATCGTCCTCCAGCTCGTTGAGCGCGCGATCCAAACCCTCGGTCATCGCCGAGTCGAAGGCGTTGCGCTTCTCCGGACGGTTGAGGCGGATCACGGCGACCCGGCCTGCCTTCTCGTATTCGACTGTCATCGCGAGCTTTCTGGTCGATGGATGCTGACCCGGTCATCCTGCCCCGGCGCGATCGGTGGCTCAGGAGCGCAGCCCCGGCAGCCGGCGCTTGCCACGCGCGGCCATGCCCTGCAGCAGCGAGATCACGGCGCGGGTCCGCACCTTCGAGGCCGGGAACCAGGTGACCTCGGATTTCTGCGTGGGAATGCGGGGGACCGTGATCGCTTGCTGGCGGCAGTATTTGCGGATACCGGCCGCGCCGCCCCAGCGGGCGCCGATGCCGGATTGTTTCCAGCCGCCCATCGGCAGGGCGAAGCTGAACATGTTGGCGAAGGAGTCGTTGACGTTGACCGCTCCCGCTTCCAATCGCCGCGCGACCTGCGCGCCGCGCTGTTTGTCCCCGGTCCAGACGGTGGCCGACAGCCCGTAGATGGAGTCGTTGGCGAGCCGGACCGCTTCGTCCTCGTCGGCGACCTTCATCACCGGAATGGTGGGGCCGAAGGTTTCCTCGGTCACGCACGACATGCTGTGGTCGACGTCGACGAGCACCGTGGGTTCGAAGAATGTGCCGGTGCCGGTCGACTTTCCGCCGACGGTGGTGCGGGCGCCCGCGGCGAGCGCCTCGTCGACGTGGCGCTGCACGATGTCGCGCTGCGCCGGAGTCGCCATGGCGCCGACGTCGGCGCTGTAGGGCTGGGCGTCGTCGCCTTGGCGGAGCGCGGCGACCCGTTCGGTGAGTTTGGCGACGAACTCGTCGTAGACCGGCTCCTCGACGTAGACGCGTTCGATGGAGATGCAGACCTGACCGGCATTGAACATGGCGCCGTAGGCGATGCCGTTGGCGGCGCGGTCCAGGTCGGCGTCGGCCAGCACGATGGCCGGGTCCTTGCCGCCGAGTTCGAGGCTGCACGGGATGAGGCGGTCACCGCAGGCGGCGGCGATCTTGCGGCCGGTGCGGGTGGAGCCGGTGAACTGGATGTAGTCGGCGGTTTCGACCACCGCGTGCCCGGTGTTGCCCGATCCGGTGACAACTGAGAAGACCGGGGGCGCACCGATTTCGGCCCAGCCGCGGGCGATCTCGACGGCACTGAGCGGGGTCACCTCGGAGGGCTTGACCAGGACCGCGGCGCCGGCCATGAGCGCGGGCAGAGCGTCGAAGAAGATGTTGAGCAGCGGGAAGTTCCACGGCGTGATGACGCCGACCACCGGATAGGGGCGGTAGCAGGTGGTGAGCTGTTTGGTTTTGCCCAGCAGGTTGTGCGGTTTCGGATGGTCGTCGGCGAGGAACCGGGCGGCGTTGTTGGCCCAGTACTTCATCAGGTCGACCGCGGCGGGGACCTCGATATCGGCTGTCGCGCGCGGTTTCCCGGTCTCGGAGCGCACTACCTCCGACAGCCGGGCGGAATTGTCGATCAGCCAATCCTGCCAGGCCAGCAACCATTTCCGGCGCCCCGCGGGGCCGATTTCCTCCCAGGCGGGCTGCGCCGTTCGCAGGGCGCGGGCGGCCGCGTCGACGGCGTCCCGGTCCTGATCGGGGACTTCGCCGACGACTGTGCCGTCTGCGGGGTTACGGACCTGGATGGAGTGGGCACCGTGCACGGTGGTCATCGCAGACCTCCACTGTCGCTGATTGTTTCGGGCTGGCTCTATGCTCTCCCACCCGCGCGGTCCCCGGCCTGCTTTTCGCGGGGGCGAACGCGCCGGGAGCATAAATAGACAACAGTGTTCGTAGACCGCTATGGTCGTGCCATGACGAAGTTCGACGGCAAGAGCTGCCTGATCACCGGGGCGGCCGGCGGCCTGGGCCGCAGCATCGCGCAAGCGGCCGCCGCCAAGGGGGCGGCACTGGTACTCACCGACATCGATGACGACGGCCTGCAGCGTACCGCCGCCGACCTGCGCGCGGCCGGAGCGACAGTGCATCTGGCCGAAGCCGCCGACGTCAGCGATCACGCCGCGGTCGTCGCGCTCGCGGCGAAGGTGCATGCCGAACTGCCCAGCGTCGACATCGTGATGAACGTGGCGGGCATCGCGACCTGGGGCACCGTCGAACGCCTCACCCATCAGCAGTGGCGGCGCACCATCGATATCGACCTGATGGGCCCGATTCACGTGATCGAGGAATTCCTGCCGCCGATGATCGCGGCCGGGCGTGGCGGGCACCTGGTCAACGTGTCCTCGGCCGCGGGTTTGTTCGGCCTGCCGTGGCACGCGCCCTACAGCGCGGGCAAATTCGGGTTGCGCGGGGTCTCGGAGGTGCTGCGGTTCGATCTGCGCCGTCACAAGATCGGCGTCAGCCTGGTGTGCCCGGGCGCGATGGCCACACCCATGGTGGACCGGGTCGATATCGCGGGCGTCGACCGCGAAGCCGAGGCGGTGCAGAAGGCGATGGGGTTGTTCGTGCGGCACGCGGTGACGCCGGATGCGGCGGCCAAGACTGTCGTGCGGGGCGTGGAGCGCAACCGGTACATGGTGTTCACCTCGCCCGATATCCGGGTCGGTTATTACGCGCAGCGGTATCTCCCGGTGACCTACAACTTGGCGATGCGGGGCATGAACTGGGGCATGCATCGGGTCCTGGATAAAGCCGAACTCGACAAGCCGGGTGTTGTGCGCGCACCATAGGCAGGCATCTGAGACAGTTGTCGCGAAGGGTCGTCATGGGTCAGCCGTTGTCCACCACCGCCGGTACCGCCGCACCGGATGCGCGTTTCGACATCGGGCCGGTGAAATACCCGAAACTGTTCGGGCGCAATACCGTTCCGATCGCCATGTCCGACGGTGCGGTGCTCACCGCGGATATTCTGCGTCCCGGCGACCGTTCCGGCCCGACCGCCGAACCATTGCCCGCGATCATCAACTTCACCGCCTACAACAAGATGCTGAACCGGCACGGCATGCGGTTCCACACCGTGCTGCGCCGCCTGGCCGCGCGTCTGGAGCCGTCCGACCGCACCCGTATGACCGCCCGGGATGTGCTGCGCACGCCCGCCGGTGGGGTCCTGGAGCCCTTCGCTATCAACCGCACCGCCGTCTCGCGCGGCTACGTCGGCCTGATGGTGGACGTGCGCGGCACCGGAAGCTCCACCGGCACTTGGGATTTCTTCAGCCCACGGGAGCAGCGGGACTATCTCGAAGTGGTGCGGTGGGTGCGCGAACAGCCGTGGTGCAACGGCGATGTCGCGGTGCAGGGCCTGTCCTACGGCGCCATCGCGGCCCTGCTCACCGCGGGGCAGCAGGCCGAGGGTGTGAAGGCGTGCTTCGCGATCGAGGCGGGTGAGAACCCGGTGCGCGAACTCGGGCTCACCGGCGGGGTGCCGACGCCGGGCATCATCGTCTGGATGCTCGCGGTCAACGGCGGCAAATGGCTGCCGGCCTGGCCCGGCCTGCTGCGCGCCGGGATCGCCGGAAAGTTCCTGCGGGACCGGACGATCGGTAGCACCGGCTGGCTCGGCCGGGCGCTGCGGCTGGCGTTCACCGCGGACCACGAGGACGGGTACCTGAACCCGATGTGGGCGGCCCGGCTCTGTAAATACGAGGACATCACCGTCCCGACCTGGATCCACGGCGGCTGGCACGATGTCTACAACCGGTCCAATTTCCGTCTCTACGACCGTATCCCGGTGTCCGGTGGCCCGAAGCAGGTGCTCGTCGACGACTCCTATCATCTGACGCCCGGCTCCGGTTTCGGCGACGCGGGCAATCCGCAGGCGCTCGACGAATTGCAATGCGCGTTCTTCGACAAGTGGGTCAAGGGCATCGACAACGGCATCGACGGCTACGGCCCGATCACCGTGCGCCGCCAGGGCGACGGCGTATGGGTGCGCCGCGACAGCTTCCCGGACCCCGCGGCGCGCGTGCGCAGGCTCTACCTGACCGGCGAAAGCACCGGCACCGCAGCGCATTCCGCCGGTGACGCGGGACTGGCGGAGAGTCCGGTCGACGTCGAATACCGCATGCCACTACCCGCCGTGCGCGGCAGCGCGGCCTCCAACAACACCGCGGTGATGAGCATGGGCGTGTCCCTGCTGTTCGGTCGTGCATTCGGCAACGACGACCGCCGCAACGAAGCCGCCGCGGTCACCTTCACCAGCGACCCCTTCGCCGCCGACACCGTGCTCACCGGCCCGATGAACCTGCACCTGCGCGCCGAAGCCGACGGCACCGACGCCTTCTGGGCTGTCACCGTGTGCGCCGTGCACCCCGACGGCGCCTCGGTGCCCCTCACCCGCGGGGCGCTCCTATCGTCGTTGCGCGCAACCGATCCCGGCCAGAGCGACTACGTCGACGGCGAACTCCTCTTTCCCATGCACACCCTCACCGCCGATAGCGCCGCGCCGCTGACCCCGGGCGTGCCGTTCGACATCGACATCGAAATCAACCCCACCGAGGCGCTCCTGCGCGCCGGCCATCGCCTCCGCGTCTCGGTGAGTCGCAGCAGCTTCCCCCGGCACTTCATCGCACCCTGGAAGAAGCGCCAGATCCGCGGGCAGGCAATCGTTCTCGATCCCGCACACCCCAGCTACCTGAGCCTGCTGACGGCTCAGAAGTAGCGGGCGCCGCCGCTCCTTCCCGGCGGCCGCCCGTGATCACCGGGGCCGCGGTGGCGAGCGCCCGGCAACCCCGAGTCGAGCCGACATCGCCTGCCGATTAATAGGGCGGCGCGGGGCTGGCGGCTGACGTACTATCGCGGCGTAGACACCGGCCGGGATTTGAAGGGGGGACGGTGTGAGACCTCGCCTACCAGCGGCGGTACGCAATGCGGCATTGTGGCTGCGGCGCTTCGCCGCGACTACGCCAGGCGCGATCGGCGTCGTCGTACTCGTCGTCGTCACGTTGTGCCTGCTCGCCGGGTTCACCAGCGCGAATCAGCTGAGCGGCAAGATATCCCGGCACGAGTCGGCGCTGGATCGCACCGAACCGCTGGCCTACGCCGCCCAGAACCTCTACGTCTCGCTCTCGGCCGCCGATGCCGCCGCCGCGGAGGCTTTCCTCTCCGGCGGTATCGAAGCCCCCGATGTGCGGGTCCGCTACCAGACGGCGCTGGCCGACGCGGCCGCCGCGCTGGCCGACGCCACCGTGGGCGCCAACGATAAGCAAACCCGGTTGATCGTCGCCCGGATCAGCGCCGAATTGCCCGCCTACACCGGGCTTGTCGAGACGGCGCGCGCCAACAACCGGCAGGGTTTCCCGGTCGGGTCAGCCTATCTGCGCGAAGCCTCGGCGCTCATGCAGGATTCGCTGCTGAAGAACGCCGAGAAGCTCAGCACCGACCGATTCGCCGCGGTCAACGCCGAGCAGGGCCGGATCGGCGCACTGCCATGGGCCAGCCTCGCATTGCTGCTGCTGGTCCTGATCGCCTGTGGTGCAGGGTCATACGTGCTGCTCGAGCGCACCAACCGCCGGTTCAACGTCGGGCTCGCCGTGGCCGCGGGCGCGACGGCGCTGGCGATGATCTGGGTGGTGGTCGCGACCACGCTGGCCGGATCCGCACTCGACGGCGGCGAGGCCGGAGCCGCCAAGCGCTTCGAAACCCTCGCCGAAGCCCGGATTCTGGCGCAGCAGGCGCGCACCGCCGAGACGCTGCAGCTGATCACCCGCGGTGACATCGCCGAGGGCGAGGAAACCTTCACCCAGCACACCACCGCGCTGCGGGACCGGCTCACCGCGGTCACGGGCGCCGAATCCGATGCCTCGCAACGATTCCAGAGCTGGACCACCGGGCATCGCAAACAGGTCGAGGCCTATCAGGCGGCGAAGTTCACCGAGGCGGTGGACCAGGCCATCGGCCGCGGCGCCGAAACCTCGGCCACCAAATTCGCCAGCCTGGACGAGTCCCTGCGGCAAGAGCTCACCCGGGTCCGCGGTGAGCTGCGCGGCGGTGTCGACTCCGCCGGCGACGCCCTGTCCTACAGTCCCTCGGCCACACTACTTTTGATGCTTTTCGCGGCCGCGGCGGTCATCATCGGACTGTGGCCGCGTGTGAAGGAGTTCCTGTGAGGACCCGCGCCTGGGCGCCGCTGCTGGGTGTGGCGCTGCTGCTCGCCGGCTGCGGGGCCGACTCCTCGGTACCGGAGACGACCACGGTGGCCTTGGTGAATCCCACACCGCCGGAACTGACTCCGATCACCTCCGCGCCGCAAGCCGAGGGGGAGTGCGATGCCGAAACCAGCCTGACCCCGAAGGCGCTGCCGCAGCCGGGCGCGATGCCCGCCGGTTCCCCGATGGCGGGGATCGTGGCCAACGGCCGGGTCCGGATCGGCGTCGACCAGAACACCTACCTGTTCGGGTTCCGCAACCCGAACACCGGTGAACTCGAAGGCTTCGACATCGAGGTCGCGCGCGAGATCGCCTACAGCCTCTTCGGCGATCGCTCCAAGGTCGAATTGCGATCGGTGACCGCCGCCGAACGCATCACAGCCCTGCGCGACCGGCAGGTCGACCTGATCGTGCGCACCTTCTCCGCGACCTGCCAGCGCCGCCGCGATGTCGACTTCTCCGGTGTGTACTACCGTGCGACGCAACGCATCGCGGCGCCCAAGAACTCCGGCATCAAGGGCAGCGCCGACCTGGCCGGCAAACGGGTGTGCGTCGCCAGCGGCACCACCGCCGCGGGCCCGCTGTTCACCCTGCCGATCCGCCTGACGGTGCTCGGTGTGACCAACTGGACCGACTGCCTGGCCGCGCTGCAACAGGGCCATGTCGACGCGATCAGCGCCGACGAGCCGATCCTGCACGGCCTGGTCGCACAGGACCGCAACCTGGCGGTGCTCGGCGACCCGATCGGCAGCGGCGCCTACGCGGTCGGCATCGCCAAGAACAACCCCGACCTGGTCCGCTTCGTCAACGGCGTGATCGAACGCCTGCGCGTCGACGGCAGCTGGGAAAGCATCTACGCCAAGCATCTGTCGCAGCTGGGCCCCTCCCCGGGCCCGCCCGCCACCCGGTACAGCGAGTGAGGGCCGCCGCCATGCTGCCGCTCAGCGTCGCCGAGATCGATCGCGAATTATCCGACCGCACACAGCAATTCGACACCATCACCAGCACCTTGCTGGAGCTGGACAACCATCCCGGGCTGATCCTGATCCGCCATTTCCCGCCGGCCGGACTGACCGCGCAGCGCTGGCAGCCGGTGCGGCAGGCGCTGGATCTGATGTGGGAGGACCACGGCCGGATGAAGGCCATCCTGGATCGGGCGCGCACCCTGCGCGGCACCCGCGGCCGGGTCGACGACCGCGCGCGGGTCGAGCTGACGCAGTTGCTGCGCGGCCGCCCGCACGAGGCCGGGCGCACGCCGATCCCGATGGCGCAGCGCTCGCTCACCGGTCCCAGCGAACACGTGCTGTTCGTCGGATTGGCCGATACTTTGGACCGTATGCGCGCCACCTTCCCGCGGATCGCCGAGTTCCTCGACGGGGTCGACGCGGTCAACAGCCGGGTGGCTTCGGGGTTGGGCCCGCTGCAGGCGCAGGTGGAGCTCGCCAAGGGTGTGACACCGGAATTCCGTGCCATCGCAGCCGACATCGACGCGCTGATGCGGCGCGCAGGCACCGATCCACTTTCGCTGACCACCGCGGAGATCGACGCGCGTATCGCCGAGATCGGCGCGGCGGTGCGCAAGCAGTCGACGGTGCTCACCGAGCTGAACGCTATCACCGCGGAGTGGCCCGCGGCCGTCGCCGAGACCAGGCGGCGGTGGGAGTTGTTGCGGCAGGCCAGAGATCGGGCCGCGCAGGTGAAAGCCGATGCCGAACGCCGCATCCTCACCGCGCCGCTGCCCACGCGTTCGGACCCGACTCCACTGCTTGGTTCCGAATTATCCAAGCTGGCAAGCGATTCCGGTCCAGCGGTGGCGCTGCTCGGCCTGCGCACCCGGATCGCCCACGCCACGGACGCCGCGAACGCCGACGCAGCCCTCGCCCAGGGCTTGCTGGACCGGCGCGCCGAACTGCACGGACGCCTGGGCGGCTATCAAGCCAAGGCCGCGCGGCTGGGCGTCAGCGAGGACCGGGAAGTGCTGGCCGCCTATCAGATCGCGGCCGGGCTGCTCACTCGTAAGCCCTGCGATCTGGCGGCGGTCACCCGTGCCGTCGCCGACTATCAGCACCTGATCGGGGAGAAGAAAGCGGGGAGGACGCGATGACCTGCACCGAGCCCGGTTGCGGCGGCGCCATCGAGGATGGTTACTGCGACCGCTGCGGCACCGCGCCCTCCGAGGCGAAAACCCAGGAGTCGGCCGAACAGCCACCGACCCAACCCACCGAAGGCCAGTCCTGCACCGAACCCGGTTGCACCGGAAGCATTTCCGAGGGCTACTGCGACGTCTGCGGCGCCGCGCCGAGTCAGCCCACGACGTCGTCTGCGGCGATGCCGACGACCGAAGCCTCGACCGGCACCGGCCGCTCCGCTCGTTCGGTGCGCACCGGCCGCTCCTCGTCGAGCCAGAGCAAACGCGGCGGCCTCGGCGGCGGTCTGGTGGAGATGCCACGCCAGCCGAAGGTGAACCCGCTCGGCGCCATCCTGACCAATCCGCAAGTCGCCGAGGACAAACGGTTCTGCGGCAGCTGCGGTCGCGCGGTCGGGCGCAGCCGTGACGGCCGCCCGGGCCGCAGCGAGGGCTTCTGCCCGCACTGCGGCACCAAGTTCTCCTTCACCCCGAAGCTCGTCGCCGGGGATCGGGTCGGCGGCCAGTACGAGGTGAAAGGCTGTATCGCCCACGGCGGTTTCGGCTGGATCTATCTGGCCGTGGACCACAATGTCGGCAACCGCTGGGTGGTGCTCAAGGGTCTGCTGAACTCCGGTGACGAGGACGCCATGAAGGCGGCGCTGGCGGAGAAGCGGTTCCTGGCCGAGGTCGAGCACCCCAGCATCGTCAAGATCTTCAACTTCGTCGAGCACGTCGGCGACGACGGTATCGCGGTCGGCTACATCGTGATGGAATACGTCGGCGGCACTTCGCTCAAGCAGATCCTGCGCCGCCACCGCGACACCGAGGGCGGGCATCTGCCGCCGCCGCAGGCCATCGCCTACATGCTGGGCATGCTGCCCGCGCTGGGTTATCTGCACGCCAACGGCCTGGCCTACTGTGATTTCAAGCCCGACAACGTGATCCAGTCCGAGGACCATCTCAAGCTGATCGACCTCGGCGCGGTCATCGCGATGGACGACGAGTCGAGCCCCATCTACGGCACACCCGGCTACCAGGCTCCGGAAATCGCCGAGACCGGGCCGACGGTGGCCACCGAGATCTACACCGTCGGGCGCACGCTGGCCGTGCTGATGCTGCGGCTGGGTTTGCACAACGGCATTCTCGGGCCGCTGCCCGACCCCGCCGAGGAACCGCTGCTGGCGAAATACGACTCGCTGCACCGATTCCTGCTGCGCGCCACCGACACCGAAGCCGACGCGCGCTTCCCCTCCACCGAGGAGATGACCGATCAGCTGACCGGTGTGCTGCGCGAGGTGCTGGCCACCGATGACGGCGTGCCCCGCCCGGGCATGTCGGCGTTCTTCGGGCCACCCCGCGCGGTCTTCGGCATCGGCGCGGACACGGTCATCGAATCCGCCGATATCATTGCGGCACTGCCGGTTCCGCTGGTCGACCCGAGCGACAGCGGCGCCCCGCTGCTGGCCACCACCGGCGGCACCTCACCCGCGGAACTGGAACCTGCGCTCAACGCCGGGCTGCAGGCCGTGGTCACCACGGGTGAGAAATCGGTGGAGATCCCGTTGCGGCTGGTCCGCGCCGCCCTCGACATCGGTGACCACGACGACGCGTTCCGCCGCATCGACGACCTGGCCACCGCCCTACCGGGCGACTGGCGGCTGGCCTGGTATCGCGGCCAGGCTCGGCTGCTGGCCGCCGACTTCCGGGGCGCCTACGGTGAATTCGACGCCGTCTACGCCGCGCTGCCCGGTGAACCCGCCCCGAAACTCGCGCTGGCGGCGGTCGCCGAACTCGCGGTGCACGCCGCCGCGGGCCGCCGCGACACCAACGGATCCGGTGCGGCGGAAGGCGATTCGCAGATGGCGGGGGTGCCCGCGGATCGCTTCCAGGCTGCCCGCTACTACGAACTGGTGTGGCGCACCGATCACGCGTTCGTCAGCGCCGCCTTCGGCTTGGCCCGGCTGCGCCGGCACGGCGGCGACCGCGACGGGGCGGTGGCCGTGCTCGACGAGGTCGAAGCCTCCTCCTCGCTCTACACCGAGGCCCGGATCGCCGCTGTCGCAACGATTCTCGCCGATCGCGGCCCCGACGATCTGTCCGAGCCGGTGCTGCGCGAAGCGGGGGACCGCGTGCAGGCCCTCACCATCGAGTCCACTCGCCGCCGCGCCCAGGTACGAATGCAGGTGCTCGACGCCGCCCTCGCCTGGCTGACCGCGGGCAAAACTCCCGCCAGCCATACGCCGCTGCTCGGCGCACCCTTCGATCTGGAAGGCGTACGCACCGGCCTGGAACGCTGCTACCGCGACCTGGCACGCGAAACACCCGATATGTGGGCACGTTTCGAGATGGTCGACCGCGCCAACCGCGTCCGACCGAGAACCACACTATGAACGCCGAGCGGCCGCCCGACGCGGCTCCCACCCACCCGTCCCTGCCCGACTCGATCCCCACTGTGAGCGCCGAATTGAACCCGACCACCGCGGGCACCGTGCCTACCGAGCCTCTGCCCATCCCTGCGGAACGGCAGCGCACCACCGCCTGCCCCAACTGTCAGGCCCCGGTGGGTGTCAAAGATCGCTACTGCGAGGAATGCGGGCAGGAGATCGGTGCGCGCCGGGTCGCGCTGCCGCGGCCGGTGGACGAAGCGGGCACGCCGGCCGGGCCGTCGAGTTGCGAGAGCTGTGGCGGGCAAGACCACGACAGTGACGGCTACTGCCGTGGTTGTGGCCAATTGCGTACTCAGCCAGACCGTTTCGAGGCCGACCTGGGCGCGGTGTATGTCGCCACCGATCGCGGGCTGAGCCATGCGCGCAACGAGGACTCGGTCGCCGCGGCGGTCATCGACGGGCCCGGCGGTATTCCCGGCACCACCGTGATCGTGGTGAGCGACGGTGTGTCCTCCTCGGAAGACCCGCAGGCGGCCTCCGGAGCCGCCGTGCGCGCGGGCGTCGACGGCTGCCTGAGCGCCCTCGCCGACGGCGACTCGCCGGAGGAGGCCGTCTACGCCGGACTTCTCGCCGCCATCGAGGCGGTCCGGGCCACCGCCAAACCCAACGGTCACGCACCCTCCTGCACCTATGTCTCGGCGATCGTCCGGGGTTACGGCACCGGCGAATTCGAGATCGCGCACGCCAATATCGGTGACAGCCGGGCCTATTGGCTGCGCACCGAATCGTCGGCGTCGGTCTGCCGGCCCTCCCAGAAGCTCACCAAGGACGACTCCTACGCCCAGACCCTCGTCGACCTCGGCACCGACGAAGCAACGGCCATGCAGCATCCGCGCGCCCATCACCTGATGCGCTGGCTGGGAGCCGATTCCGGTGCCGAACCCACCGCCGACAGCTGTGTCGGCACCTTCACCACCACGGGCCCCGGCGTGCTGCTGCTGTGCAGCGACGGCCTGTGGAACTACCGGCCCGGCGCGAACGACCTGGCCGTCATCGCGACCGCGGCCGAACGGATGCCCGCCGCCCGCGAACTCGTCGAATTCGCGTTGCGCAGCGGCGGGCGCGACAACATCACCGTCGCACTGGCACCCATCACCTGAGCTATCCAGCAGGAGCACACTGTGGAAAACCAAGGCATTTCGGTAGCCGTCGACCAGAACGAGTATCTGGCCGAAGGCGCGGACACGGTCGACGCCATCGTCACCGTCGAAGCGGGAGCGGATTTCGTCGCCGCCGAGCCGCCCCCGGAGCGGGTCGAGATCCTCATCATCGACTGTTCCGGTTCGATGGCGACCGGCCGCAAGTTCCAGGGCGCCCGTGAGGCCACCCTGGCCGCGCTCGACGTGCTGCCCGAAGGCACCCGCTTCGCCATCATCGAGGGCACCGCCAAGGCGCGCTTGATCTTTCCCAAAGACGAGCCCTCGCTGCCCGCGACGCGGCAGAACGTGGCCGCGGCCCGCCGGCAACTGGACAAGCTGCGACCGTCCGGGGGGACCGCGATGGGGACCTGGCTCGGGCTGGCCCGCCAGCTCGCCAAGAAGCACGAGGGCGCGATGGTGCACGCCATTCTGCTCACCGACGGCAAGAACGAGCACGAGGAACCCGAAACCCTCGAAGCCGAGATCAAACTGTCCGAAGGCCTGTTCACCTGCGACTGCCGGGGAGTCGGCGCAGACTACGTGGTCAAGGAAATGCAGCTGATCTCCAACGCGCTGCACGGCAGCACCGACGTGGTCGAGCAGGGCGAGGAGCTCGCGGCCGACTTCACCGCCATGATGCAGAGTTCGCTGGCCAAGGCGATTCCCGAACTGAGACTTCGGGTTTGGACGCCGGCGGGGGCCACGGTCAACTATGTCAAACAGGTCAGTCCGGCAGTCCTCGACCTGACCGGCCTACAGGTGGAGAACAGCCCGCAGGTGCGGGACTTCCCGCTCGGCTCCTGGGGTGCGGAGGAACGCGAATACCACCTGCAGGTGCGCCTGGAACCCGCGCCGCCCGGCCGGGAGAAGGCCGCCGCGCGAGTTACCGTCTTCGCCGGTGATCAGGAGGTCGGCAAGGGGCTGGTGCGTGCGGTGTGGACCGAGGACACCCAGCTCTCGGCCCGGATCAGCGAGCGCGTCGCCAAATACACCGATCAGGCCGAACTCGCCCAGGTGGTGCAGGAAGGCTTGGACGCCCGCAAGAGCGGCGACGTCGACACCGCCACCGCCAAACTGCGCCGCGCCGTGGAACTGGCCACCCAGGCCGGTAACGCCGAAACCGCGAAGCTGCTCCGCAATGTTGTCGACGTCGAGCGCGACGGCACCGTCCGGCTGCGCACCAAGGTCGAGGCGTTCGACGAAAAAGCCCTCGAGGCCCGCTCGGTCAAGACCGTCCGGATCCCGCCGAAGAAGTCCTGATGGTTATCTGTCCCGACGGGCACTCCTCGGAATCGACCGATTATTGCGACGAGTGCGGCACCCAGATCGGGCAGCCGTCGCATGCCGCAACCCCGACGGCGGCGGCCTGCCCGGAATGCGGCACTCCGAGCGCCGGCAGCCGGTTTTGCGAAGGGTGCGGCCACGACTTCGTGCTGGGCACGCCCGCCCAGCCGCCCGCCGCATCTACCTTGATCGACCCGGCTCCGACACTGGTGGGCCAGCCCGCGGTATTCGAGCCTCCGCCCGAACCCACCCCGGTCCCGCAGCTCGCCTGGGTCGCCACCATCACTGCCGACCGCGCCTTCTACGAGCGCGTCCAGGCCCGCAAAGGACCCGACGCCGACCAGGTCGCTTTCCCCGCCTACTTCCCGGAACGCCGAATCACCTTGCACGGCAGCGACATCCTGATCGGTAAACACAGCGTCTCGCAGGGCGTGAACCCCGACATCGACCTCGGCATCCCACCCGCCGACGCCGGCGTCTCCCGCGCCCACGCCACGCTGCACCTGACCGAGGACACCGCGACCATCACCGATCTCGGCTCCACCAACGGCACCAGCCTCAACGACGCTGAAACTGATATTCCGAAGAACACCGCAGTACCGGTACACGCAGGCGACCGGATCCATCTGGGAGCCTGGACAACCATCACCCTCAGCCGCGGCTGACGGCCACCTGGTGGGGCTCTCCTCCGGTAGGGCCTACGTCATCGCCGCAGGTGATGGCGGTGCGACGGACAAGGGAGCATAGTGAGAAGTCTCAGAGAAAGGGACTTGCCATGCCCGAGTTCATGGATGTGCATACGACGATGCAGGGAGTTACTCCCGAAGCCCTGACCGAAGCCCACAACGCCGACCTGGCGATCCAGGACGACGAGCACGTGAACTTCAAACACGCCTGGGCAGACCCCGAGTCGGGGATGGTCTTCTGCCTGTCCGAGGCGCCCAGTGCCGAAGCGGTGCAGCGGATCCATCAGCGCGCGGGACACCCCGCCGACAACATCTACCAGGTGCCGGTCCAGGCTTGACCGCACCGGCCGGCAACCGGTTTACAACAAAAAATCAATCACCTAGCCGTGCTTGGTGCGGGCGGTCAGGTCGTCCAGCAGGATCATCAGCTCGCCGGTCTGCTTGGTGACTGCCATCAGGCGGATCTTCAGGCCCTTGAGGTTGGCGCCGTCGATCGGGGCGTCGAGCTGGTGCTTGACGTGCTGCCATTCGGCGCTGGCGGTGACCTTGCCCAGTTGCACTTCGTGGATGGAGCCCTCGGTGCTGCCGAGGCTGGCGAAGATCCGGATCGAGGCGTGCGGTGAGCGCACCCAGAGGTTCAGTGCCTCCAGCTGCCCGGGGACCGCGAAGGATTCACCGGATTTGGTGACGAGGTCGACCTCGAGGTCGTCGGCGGCCGACTTGATCAGCAGCACCAGGGCGCGGTGGTCGGCGCCGGCACGGCCGTCGATGTAGGCCCGGAGTTCCTTGTTGGGAGCGCCTTCGGCGAACGTGGTGAGGTGACTGCGGCCGGCGCCGGCGCCGGCGACGTCCCAGTTGTCCTTGTTTTCGAAGTCGTCCAGGAGCACCTCGACCGAGGTTTCCGACATCCCCGCTGTCCCTTCGTTCGCTCGGCGACCGGACATGCTCCGGCGCTTGGGTGTAACCCTACAATCACGACAGGGGCTGGGCGTTGCGGGCGGTGAGCAGCGCGGTCATCTGGCCGGTCTCGTTGCCCTGCTCGTTCACCATGTCCAGCGCCACTCGTTTGACCGCGGCGTTCGAGCCGGTGTTGAAGGCGGCCTGGGCCATATCGATGCCGCCGTGATGGTGGCGAATCATCAACTGCAGGAACAGGATTTCGGCCTCGGCGCCGCGCAGTCCGGCCAGGGTGGTGATTTCGGCGACGGAGGCCATGCCGGGCATCGGTGCGCCGCCGTGGTCGTGCTGTCCTTGCATCCAGCGCATCGGCGTCGCGGTGGTCAGCGGCAGCTCGAAAAGCTGTAGCCAGCCGCGCAGCTGGGCGATCTCGCCGGTCTGGGCGAGCACGATGCGTTCGGCGATGCCGCGGATCTGCGGGCTCGCGCCGGCGGGCAAGGTGCGCGAGAGCAGCACCGCCTGTTCGTGGTGCACCGCCATGTCCTGGGCGAAGCCGATATCCACCGGCGACAGCACCGGCCCGGGAGCGCTCGGCGACGGCGGGTGCAGCCAAAAGCCCAGCGCCCCACCGACTATCAGGCACACCGCCGCGAGCAGCAGCTGCTTACGCGCCAACGGTCGGCTCCTGATCGGCGGGCGGGGTGTAGACGTTGTTGTCCAGTTCGAAGATCAGGAATCCGTTGTCGCTGCAGGTGGTCCAGATCTGCGTGCCCCGGAACACCGGCGGTGACAGGCACATGTCGGCGGACATGTCGTTCTTGGTGACCATGCCCGAGCGCGGTCCGAGCGCCTGGCCTGGTTGCAGTTTGCCGTTGAGCATTTCGCGGGCCAGCGGCACGAAATTCCAGACCGGCACGCCGATGAAAGCCAGGTCGGAGTTGACCGAATTGGGTAGTGCACCACCGGATACGGGTCGCGGCGCTGGATGGCGCTGATGTCGAGAATGTTGATCCCGTTCTGGATCGACAGATACATCTTGGTGCCGTCGGGGCTGATCCCGAACCCGTGGGCGGTCAGCGACTGCAGCCCGTGCCAGATGACGCGCGGATTCGACGGATCGCTGACATCGATGGCCGTGACCAGGCCGGGGCTGGTGCTGGTGGCCCAGTAGGTGTTGCCGTCGGGGGAGAAGCCGCCCTCGTGCGACAGGAACGGCAGCGGCATCGTCAGGTCGGTGCCGGGCCCGGGGTTCAGCAAGCGTGGATGCGCGCAGTCGGAGATGTCGTAGATGGAGAAGTAGGCGGTGCCGGTCGTGATGGGAACGGCGGTGGCGGCCAGCAGTTTTCGCGCGTGGTTGACCTTGAGGCTCTCCCACGTCCCGCCGAGCATGGCGGGTTCGTCGAGGCTGGCGGTCTGCACCGGGTTCGCCGGGTCGGACGCATCGATGACGTGCACGCCCGGCGCGGCGCTGTTCAGCAGGTTCCCGGGAAAGAAGGTACCGGTGTAGGAGCAGTGGTCATAGACCGCCGACAGCGTCCCGCCGCCCTGCTGCTGCAATCCACCCACGAACGAGGTGTTGCAGCGATATCCGGCGGTGCTGCGCCCATTGAGCCGATCCTCGGCCGGAACATCGCCCTGCACACCGGTTTCCGGCAGCGAACCGGGCCCGCACTCCGCCCGCGGCACCGCGTTCTGCTCGATCTCGGGCCAGTTGTACACCGCCGCACCGGCCGAGCCGGGTGGCAGCGCCGTGAACGAAACAGCCAGTGCCACAGCGGCAGTCAGCATCGACAGTCGAGCCACAGAGCCCCTCCCAGAGTCACGTGTCGCAGATCCGCCGCACCACTGGGCAACCCCTCCTGGGCGGCAGATCTAGAACACGTTACAACTGGGCGGGCGTTCCTGAGGCAATTACAGCAATTCTGTCTTCCCGCATCAGGCGACCCGCGAGTCAGTGCATCGGCCGCGGCACCACCCGCGGCGAAAGGCCCTTGGTCGCAGGGCCTTCCAGGACCGTGCCATCGGGTGCGAAGCGCGACCCGTGCAACGGGCAATCCCAGGACATCTCCACGTCGTTCCAGCGCACGATGCCGCCCAGATGCGGGCACACCGCGGAGACCTCGGTGGTGGTGCCGTCGACGGTGCAGACCGCGGACGGGCTCAGGCCATGCCGTTCGACCTTCCCGCAGCCCTCTTCGGGCGCGGTGCCGGGCCCGCCGGACAGCCGCAGCAACCAGCCGCTGCCCATCTGTTGCGCCACTCCGGCATTGGCTTTCAGCGCCGAGAACCAGCCCTTCAATTCCGCGGGCCGCCAGGTTTCGAACACTCCGGACCAGGCCGGTGGCTTGCCGGTGCGCCGCCCGGCCAGCGCCAGCGCGGCCGCGGTGCCGTTGGTCAGGCCCCACTTGGCGAAGCCGGTGGCCACGGTGATCCGATCCTGGCCCGGCAGCAGCGGCCCCGCGTAGGGGAGTTCGCCGATCGGATGGTGGTCCTGGGCTGACCAGCTGTAGAGCGGTTCCGCGCCGGGGAACCACCGCTTGGTCCAGTCGACCAGGGCCTCGACATGGGTTTTCGCCGAATCCGTCCGCCCGACGCCGTGCGCGTTGCCGCCGACGACGAGTACGTTACCGTCGGGGGTCGGCGCGTAGCGCAGCGATTTCGTGGGCTGGCCGGCGCTGATGAACATCTCGCGCGGAATCGGTTGCGGCACACGGTAAGCGGTCAGATAGGAGCGTTCCGCCTCGAGCCGGGCGAAGAAGCCGCCGCGGTCGAGGATCGGCATGGCCGTGGCCAGCACCACCGAGTGGGCGGCGAGGTCGCCGTGCTCGGTGTCGATGATCAGGTCACCGTCGGGTCCGCTGCGCACACCGTGGGCGCGGGTGGATTCGTAGATCGGCGCGGTGTAGGCCTCCACCTGCGCGGCCAGCGCGGCGATCAGCGCCATCGGGTCGACCTGTACCTGATCGTCGAGCCGGACCGCGCCATGCACCGGGAACGGCACCTCGAGATCGCCCACCAGCTCGGTGGGCAGGCCTGCCCGCTGGGTCGCCTCGTACTCGGCACGCACCTGCTTCATTTCCCCGGCGGTCTGCGCGTAGGTGAGCGCGGGCTCGCGCTGGTGGTCGACGTTGTGTTCCTCGCAGAACCGCACCAGCCACTGCTGGGCGTCGCGATTGGCCTCGACGTAGCGAGTCAGGGTGCTGATCGAGTGCATCCGGGCGATCTTCTGCGCCCGCGTCCCCTGCAGCAGACTGACCTTCCCGGTATTCAGCCCACTGGCCGCGGCACCGACCCGGCGGGCCTCGAGGACCGCCACTTGGACGCCGTTTTCGGCCAGCAGCAGCGCGGTCACCAGGCCGGTGATCCCGCCCCCGATCACGACGGTGTCGAACCGGAGTCCCGGAGTGAGCCGCAGCCGGGCCGGCACCTCGGCGTCTTTCGTCCATAGTGACGTCATAGGCGGGAGATAGCCGATCGGGTGGTACCGAAACCTGTCCGGAAATCTCGCCGCGGCTGATTGAGCCCGGTTACGGCGGGTAGACGGCAAGTGTCCACCTGATAACCGAATTTCGGAGGTAGATATATCGTGACCGAGCGTAAGAGCGGTCCCCAGGAAGGCTTCGAAGGCACCGTCGAGGGCGTGAAGGGTAAGGCCAAAGAGGCCGCCGGAACCGTTTTCGGACGTGACGATGTCCGCGAAGAAGGCCGCGCCCAGCAGGACAAGGCCGAATCCCAGCGCGAAGCCGCCAAGAAGGAAGCAGCCGCCGAGAAAGCACGTGCGGAAGCAGGCGTCGACGAAAAGCGTCAGCGCGCACACCAGCAGGACTAGTCCTTGATCATTACGTCGATCATCGAAAAAAGCCCGCCCGGCGAATCCGCCGGGCGGGCTTTTTTTATTTAAGACTTCGGGCTCACTGGATGACGTTGTTTTCCATTGTCGGCAACTGGCGCGCGATATTCAGTTGGCGCTCGGCGGCATCGATCACTTCCATGGCACTGACCAGGAGCAAGCCCGGATCTGGTTCGGCGGCGTAAGGATCGCCAGTCTGCCCGGCCCACAGCGCGATATGCGCCGCGCGCCCGGCGGGCGGACCGGACTGGGCGGGGGAGAGGGGACCAAAGATCAGCACCGAGGGGGTGCCGAAGGCGGTGGCCAAGTGGCCGACGCCGGTATCTCCGCAGATCACCAGCGCCGCGCCCGCGACCGTGGCGGCCAGCTGTTGCAGCGTGAGTTCGCCTGCCACCACCGAGGTTTCGGGCAGACCGGCGTGCTCGGCTACATAGCGGGCAAGGGGAAGTTCGGTGGAGGTGCCGGTGACCAGAATCGGGTGACCGGCGGCCTGCAGACGGGAGGCGACAGTCGCGAAACGCTCCGCGGGCCATTGCCGCGCGGGCGAACTCGCGCCCGGATGAATGACGACGTGGGTGCGCTGGCCGAGGGCCTCCGGCGGCGGATCCAGCTCGATGCTGGCCGGATCCGTTGGTATCCCGGCTGATTCGAGCAGTTTGCACCAGCGCAGCGTCTCGTGCAGATCGTCCGGCCAGGCGGGGCCGCGCACCAGCGGGAAATCCGGATGCCGATAGGTGATCAGCTGCTCCGGGTCGGTGGCGTCCAGATCGGCGATGCCTTCGGGGCCCGGTCCGTGCAGGTTCACCGCGCTCGTCGGTGGCGGCGCGTTCCAGCGCAGGTCACCCAGGATCGGGGTGGCGTGCAGGTCGTCCACGCAGCCCGTCATGTCGACGATCGGGCGTAGCCAGCCGGGCGCGGCGAGCACGAGGCGATGGTGTGGGCGAGCGGCGCGTAACCCGCGCAGGGCGGGCAGCGCGGTGAGCAGTCCGCCCAGGCCGCGAGCCCGCAGGATCAGGGTTACGGCCGGGTCTGCGGTCGAGGACATCAGCTACGCCTCCCGGCGGTAAATCTCTGGCGCCCTTGCGAACTCGCGGACGAGGGCGGCAGCGTCGGCGTCCCCGTCCGCGAGCCGGCCGCCGACCTCCGTACCGCCCGGGCGGGAACGTCCTGGTGGTGCGGCTTTCGACGCTCGACGCCGATGTCGAGCGGGCCGGAGGCGGCAAATCGTATTCCGGTGATATCCCGGCGCATCCGCTCGAAACAGGGTGTGGCGCAGATCTCTACTTGGGGACCAGGATTCCGGTCAGGTCGGCCTTGTTGATGGGGGTGTCGGGGTTGGCCTGGGCCGAGCACATCAACTCGATCGCGGTGAGGGAACGGTCGACGGTCTGATCGTTCGGCACGTCGCCACCCTGCTCCTGTTCCAGGAACTTCGCGACGGTGGTGCGCTGCTTTTCCTTGTCCTGCTTGGTGAATTCGCTGCACGGCGTTTCGCCGCCCTTGTTCACGGCCTTCTCGGCCTCATCGCAACCCGCGGCGAACAGAGCGGCCGCGGCGAGGCCGGCGACGGCGGCGGTGGTCACAGTACTCAGATTCATCGAATTCTCCTGGGGCTGAAGGGAATCAGAATCCGGCCAAGCCGGAGGCGAGGTCGGGAACATCGAGCGCTTCGAGCACTTCGTCACGCGTCTGCGGGCAGGCCGCGGTGGTGGCCGTGTCGATCACCGTGCGGTCCCGGACAATCAGGTCGTTGAGGCCGCCGTTGCGCAGCCCCCAGTTGTGCACGGTGCCGTTGAAACCCACCCGGGCCAGCACCGAACCCTGCGATTTCCAATCCCCGAGCTCGTCGCGGAACATCTCGCACAACTGGTTCGCCGCCACCTCGGTGATCTGATCGGGGTTCGGAATTTCCGAACTCTTCGGCGTCGTCGAATTGAAGGTCATCGTGAATTTCGGCTGAGTCGGGGTGGCGGGGCCGATCGGAGTTTCGGAATCGCCTCCGGGCACGTTGCTGCCACATCCAGTCAGCAACAGCGCGCCCGCGGCGGCGAGCAAACACAACGAGCGAGCGTTCATCAATGCCCGCCATCGTCGGAGCTGTGCGTCTCCTCCTTGCGGACCCGGCGGTGCTCGGCGAAAACGAGGAACGCGCCGATACCGAGGCACAGCACGGTGGCGACAACACCGATGATCGCCCAGCCCTCGAATCCGTAGCCCGCGGCGGTGACAGTCAGCGCGAGCCCGACGATGCCCAGCATCACGAGAATAATGCCGGGCCAATTGCGGGTGTCCTCGAGCGTTTCGCCGGCGTGACTTCTGGTGGTGCGTTCATGATCCGGAAAATCTTGCTCGCCAACCATTAGGAAGCTCCTTTTCTGGCCGAACTGTCGAACAGGTGCCTTGGCAGCGATACCCGGGTTCGGCACGGTCAATCACCGGGTGGCCAGCGGCTGGGCCGCCTTGTCGCGCGCGGGCTGCAACTCGTAGATCGCATACGCCGCCCGGATCACCGGTTCGGCGACATTGCGCACCCGGATCCCGCCCGGGGTGGTGCCGCGTTCGGTGCCCGCGTGCGCGTGCCCGTGCAGCGCCAGATCGACCTGGAACTCATCGATCGGCTCACCCAGCAGATAGGAGCCGAGGAACGCGTAGATCTCCGGGGGTTCGCCGTGCAGGGTGTCGCTGATGGGGGAGTAGTGGGTGAGCACCACCGTCACATCGGTGTCGAGATCGGCCAGCGCGCTGCGCAGCGATTCGGCGACATCGACGGTGTGCCCGGCGAATTCGCGCATGAGGCGTTCGCCGAAGATGCTGGCGCACTTGCCCGCGAAGCCGCCGCCGAAGCCCTTGCAGCCGGCCACGCCGAGGGTTTCCCCGCCGATGTCGAGGGTGACCGAGGTGCCTTCCAGCACCGTGATGCCGTGGTCGCAGAGCAGCGCGGTGATCTCGTCCGGCAGGTCGCTGTGGTGGTCGTGGTTGCCCAGCACCGCGATCACCGGCAGCCCCAGGTCGGAGACTTCGTTCGCCACCACCCGCGCCTCCTCCAGGGTGCCGTGCCGGGTCAGATCACCGGCGAGCAGCAGCGCGTCGGCGCGCAACGGCAGTTCGCGCAGCGCCGGCCGCAGCTGGCCGGCCGATTCCGCGCCCAGATGGATATCACCCACGGCCGCGATTCGCATGGGGCTCAACTCCTTTCGGGCGCGGAGAGGTCTTCGGTGCCCTCCGGGGCGCAGGGCAGGGTGACGTGCACGTCGTTGTGAATGCGCGCCGTCGGCAGCTGCTCCCGGATCACCGTCTCCATGGCCTGTTTGCGTTCCACACTGCTCACCTCGCCGCCGAGCACCACCACCTCACCGCGAATGGTGACGTGGATGCCGAGTTCGCAGGTACGCGGATCCTCGGCGAGTGCGCGGCGCAGATGCGCGACGACATATTGCGGTGTCTCCATCTACTTGCCTCCCTCGGTGTCGGTGCCCCCGTTGGTGATTCCGGTGTCGGCGATCCCGAGATCGGCCAGCAGGCCGAGAAAGGCGCGCGCGTACGGCGAATGTTCGGTCTGCTGCCGCACGGCCGTCCAGTCGACCTGTTCGCGCAGGTCGCGGGCGATGTGCAGGAGCGGGCTCAGGTCCAGCCGGTGCGCGTCGAACACGAGCAGCTTGTCCACCATCAGGTCGGTGCCGCTGACGACCGGCGCCATCGTCGGGCCGATCCGCATTTCCTCCGCGCGATCCAGCAGTTCGTCGGTGACGTCGCGATTGTTCGGGCGGAAGATCACGTCGATCAGGGTGTCGCCGTCGTATACCTTGGTCAGCCAGTCCTCGGCGGGCTCGCACAGCCGCAGGCCCTCCTCCGCCAGTGCCGCCACGGCCGCGTCGGTGTCTTCGGGTTTGACGAAGATATCGACGTCGTGATGGGTGACCGGCCCGCCCCGGGCATACACCGCGCAACCGCCCGCGACCGCGAACCGGATACCGGTACCGGTCAGGGTGGTGACCGTGCGGGTCAGCGCGTGCAGCAGCTCTTCGGTGGTCGGAACCATAGGGCGGTGGTACCCGGCGCTTTCGCGGTTAATCGTGGTGACAGCGGGTATACGGGTCTTTACCCCTGGAGATCGAGCAGGGGAGGAGATTCAGGTGAACGAGCACGGCGGCCGCCCGGGGGAGGGCCGGTTCCCGCACGGCCGGTCCGAGACTGACACCGAACGTCTCGACCGCAACTGGGAAAGCCTGATCCAGGAATTACGCGTCGTCCAGACCGGTATCCAATTCTTGATCGGCGCTCTGCTGATCCTGCCGTTCCAGTCCGGTTTCGCGCATCTTTCCGGCCCTTTGCGGGTGCTGTATCTGGTCACCGTGTCCACGGCGGTGGGAGCGACGGTGTTCCTGGTGGCGCCGGTGTCCTGGCATCGGATCCTGTTCCGGCGGCAGCGCATGGGGAACGTGGTGGCCGCAGCGCATCGGTGCGCGATGATCGGGGTGGCTCTGCTGGGCGTCGCGCTCACCGGCGCCGTGATTCTGGTCTTCGAGGTCGTCGTCGAAGAGGCGTACGCGGGTGTGGTGGCGGGCGCGGTCCTCGCGGCGCTGTTCGTCGTCGCCTGGCTGCTCACCCCCTGGCGGTGGCGGGCTAGATCCGAGGCCGATCCGGCGTCGGCGGATGCGGCGGACGAGCGCTAGCGCGCGGTGGCTACCGCGGGCAGCGGGGCCGGGCGGAGCGGAGCGCTGCGGATCGGGGTGGCGCGCTCGTAGGTGGTCACGGTCTCGGCGGCGATGCGATCCCAGGAATAGCGCTCGCGCACCCGCTGGATGCCCGCGGCGCCCCAGGATTCGCGCCGCACCGGATCGTCGAGCAGGGCGCGTACCGCCCGTGCGATGGTCGCGGGTTCCGGTGGCGCGACTAGTCTTCCGGTGACGCCGTCGACCACGGTGTCCAGCATCCCGCCGACCGCGGTGGCGACGACCGGAGTCCCGCAGGCCATGGCTTCCAGCGGGACCAGTCCGAACGGCTCGTACCAGGACGTGCACAGCGCCACGTCGGCCGAGCGGTACAACCGCGGCATGGTCGCGTGCGATACCGGTCCGAGCATCCGAAGCCGTTCCGCCACACCGTAATCGGCAGCCAAACGGCGCAGGCGACGGGTTTCGGTGTCCTCGTCGAGGCCGTCGCCGACAGCGCCGCCCGCGATCACGAGTTCGGTATCCGGCAGTTCGGCGAGCGTGCGCACCGCAAGGTCGAATCCCTTGCGGCGCACCAGTCTTCCCACCGCCAGCAGCCGATGCGGCTGCCGTCGCCCGGCCGCGCCGCCGTCCGGGGTGAACGTCGCGAGATCGACTCCGCCGGGTACCACCGAAATCCGGAATCGCGGCACCCCCATCCGGGTCAGCTCGGTGACCTCGTCGGAGCAGGTGGCCAGGACCTGGGTGGCGCGGGTGGCGATGAGCCGCTCGAAGCGGATGCGCGGGCGCGGGCTGGTATCGGCCAGGCCGTGGAAGCGCCGGCGCACCGTGCCCAGCCCGTGGAAGGACACCACCACCGGCAGATCGTGTGAGCGGGCGGCCAATTCGGCGGCCAGCGCCGACATCCAGAAGTGCGCGTGCACCACCTCGGGGCGGCGCAGCGCCCAGTGCTTGCGCAGGAACGTCCCGAATTCACCCAGATGCGGCAGGATCTGGTCGCGCGGCAGCGGCCGCGGCGGCCCGGCGGGGACGTGCACCACGCGATAACCCTCCCGGGCCGGAACTTCGGTGCGGGTGTGCGGATCCTGCCGACGGGTGTACACCGTGACTTCGTGCCCGGCCCGGACCAGCGCCGCCGCCAATGCCCCCACCGCGACCGTCCGCCCGCTGGCGGCGCCCCCGCCGAGTTCGGTTAGCGGAGAAGCACATTCGGCCACCATTGCAATCTTCACGGCGGACTCCCATCAACGGCGCAGACGATCTGTGGCGGTTATGCCCAGTGAACTGCGGCGGCAAACCCGGGCAGGCGCTGTTCGACCGGGTGAGGGCGGGGTGCGTGATCCAAACCGTGACGATCGCGCCCCGGGCCGGTGCTGCGCCGGTTTTGTGTACAGAACGGAGCGGGCGTGCCAAACTAGGGAAAGGTTGAGACTACAGCCGACCCCGGATTCACAGCGACCGCCTCGATGAGGAGACGCTCGGTGCTAGGTCGGCGGGAGCGTTGCGACACGAGTTCCCCCATACGAACTCCCCACTTCGCCGCTCACTTCCCGCAGACCCCTCCGCACCTGTTGTGAACCGGAGATCCCCCCTGATTGTGGGAGGTATGTCATGCCTACGGATGCAGTTGTGCTGCACTCTCTTAACGGTGCTCACGTGTCTGCCGACGGCGCTACAGCGGACGATTCGACGCCACGGTTCCATCCGAGCCGTACCTGGGCGCAACGGGTCGACCGCCGTAGACGAAGCGTGGTGGTGCGGGTGGAAGGCGAGCTCGACGCCGCCGTCTATCCCGAATTTCGCGCCACCCTCGACAACGCGATCGATTCCGGCGCTCCCGCGGTGGTGATCGATCTGCGGGCCGCGCGGTTCGTCAGCCTGCGGGCCGCCGCCAGCCTCGGCGCGGCCCGGCAGCGGGCCGCGTGCAACGGCGTCGACCTCCGGATCGTGGCCGGTCGCCGCGACATCGAGCGTGCCTTCGAACTCACCGGAGTCCGGCCGATGTTCGGTAACTACCCCTCGATGCGGGCGGCCCTCGACGCCTGAATGACGTTGGTCCTCGAACCGGCCGATCCACTCGCTCGCACGCTCTACGCCACGCATACTGGCGCTGTGATGGAGAGTGGATCGGTTCACGAAGCGGACCCGGACGCCGAGGATGCCGTTGCGCTGAACCGTGTGATCGGAATGGGTAAGCCGCAAAGCGTCGGCAACTTCCGGTATTGGTTCGACGACGAGCGCTGGGAATGGTCCGACGAGGTGGCGGTGATGCACGGGTACACGCCCGGCACCGTCACCCCGACCACCGAGCTGCTGCTGACCCACAAGCACCCCGAGGACCGTGCGCAGGTGGCCAGCACGCTCGCCAAGACCGTCGAGCACGGCGATCCGTTCTCCAGCCGGCACCGCATCATCGACACCGGCGGCAACGTGCATCACGTCATCGTGGTCGCCGACCGGATGGCCGACGACGACGGCGAGGTCGTGGGCACCGCCGGCTACTACGTCGACGTCACCGACACCCTCGAGGAGCACCGGCAGGAAACCCTCGACGACACCCTGCCCGAGCTGTACGCGGCGCGCGCGGTGATCGAACAGGCCAAGGGCGCGCTGATGCTGGTCTACGGAATCAGCCCGGAGCAGGCGTTCAAGGTGCTCAGCTGGCGGTCCCAGGAAACCAACGTGAAGCTGCGCGCGCTGGCCGACCAGCTGGTCGCCGACATCGGCGCGATGGTGCACTCGCCAGTGCATATGCGCACCGAATTCGATCATTTGCTGCTCACCGCGCACGAGCGCATCCAGGCGGGTAGCTGACCAGGTTCGTGTTTGCTCCCGCCCGCACCGGGTAAGCGGCACCGTGAGGAACGTCGCGGTTAGAGCATGGGGCTGTGCCCGGTGGCCGGACCGCGCAACCGGCGACGCGAACAAGGTGGTGATGGGCAATGGGGGAGTGGACTTCCCGATCCTCAACGAAGACGACGACGATCGGGGTGCGGTTACCCGCTCAGTTCGACCAGCTCACAATGCTGCGCGCCCTCGCCGAAACCGTCTCGCTCATAGCCGATTTCGCGCTCGACGAGGTCACCGACATCCGGCTCGCCCTGGACGAGGTGGCCACGTCGCTGATCATGGAGGCGGTGCCGGACTCCACCCTCGAGTGCGAATTCACCTATGACGACCGGCAGATGTTCGTCCACGTCGGCTCGGTCGCGACCTCCGAGGCGGTAGTGGGGCAGGCCGGTTTCGGCTGGCATATCGTGCGGACCCTGACGGCTTCCATTGCCGCCGTGCAGGAACCGTTCGACGCGACGGTGGGCGGGTTCCCGACGATGGTGGATTTCAGCTGGGTGCGAGGGGTGGCTGATGACGGGTGAGTCGAGATCGCCCGGTGACAGCTACGACAATATCGAGCCGCTCTTCGAGAAGATCGCCGCACTGGATCCGGACGACCCGCGCCGCGAACCCATGCGGGAGGAACTGATCGAGCGTTGCCTGCCCTTGGCGGAGCACATCGCGCGAAAGTTCTCCGGACGTGGTGAGATCTTCGATGATCTGCTGCAAGTGGCACGACTGGGGTTGGTGCAAGCCGCGGATCGCTTCGATGTGAGCCGCGGTTCTTCGTTTCTGGCGTTCGCGGTGCCGACGATCATGGGTGAGGTGCGCCGGCACTTCCGTGACAACACCTGGGCGGTGCGAGTTCCGCGGCGGGTCAAGGAGATTCAGCTCAGCATCGGTCCGACCATCGAGCGGATGTCGCAGCGGCTGGGCCGGGTGCCGCGGGCCCGGGAGATCGCTGCCGAACTCGATGTGGATCTGGTGGAGGTCACCCAGGCGCTGATCGCGGGCAACGCCTATCAGTCCCAGTCCATCGACGCGGTGGCCGGCGACGATATCGACAACGCCCCGCTGCCGCTGCTGGAAAGCCTCGGCGAAGAGGAAGAGTCCTACCATCTGGTGGAGGACTTCATGGCGGTCAAACCGCTGATCGAGGACCTGCCGGACCGGGAACGCCAGGTGCTGATCATGCGGTTCTTCGAGAACAAGACGCAGACCCAGATCGCCGACGTGCTGGGGGTCTCCCAGATGCACGTGTCGAGGATCCTGTCCAAAACCCTGACCGCGCTGCGGGAACAAGCGCTGCGCGACTAGGGCTGGCGTGGTCTACCGCGGTATCGGCGGTGGCCCCGGGACCGGTGGCAGCGGCGGACGCGGATCGTCGGGATTCGGCATCGGGGTCGGGTCCGGCGGTAGCGGCGGAACAGGATTCGGCTCCGGGAACGGATCGGGTGCGGGATACGGTGGCACCGGATCCGGCTCGGGTAGCGGGGGATGCGTGAGCCCGGGCCCGTTGATCGGCATAGCGGTCATGGGTTCTGGGTACCCACCCCGAGCAGCGCAAACCGCCGCGAAAATCTCAGCTAACTGACCGCGCCCGGTTTGCCGCGCTTTACCATCGGGTACCTCATGGAGAACCGGAACCAAAGCTCAGGGAGCTAAGGAGGGTCGTCATGGACCGCCAGCGACGACCAGTCGCCCGGAATCCGCATCCCGGACCCGGCGATGCTCGAACGCTGAAACCCGCACAGCAAATCAATTCCCCCGCCGAGCAGCCCGACCGCGCGGACCGCACCCTGGTCACCCGCAACCACGAGGTCATCCGCCGCTGGGCCGAACAGCGCGGCGCACGCCCCGCCACCACCCCGTTCAGCGAATACAACGGCCGACTAGACACCTTGCGCTTCGACTTCCCCGGCTACGGCGGCGCGATCCTGCAGCCGGTCGAGTGGGACAAGTGGTTCGACACCTTCGGCGCCCGCCACTGCAGATTCCTGTATCAAGAAAAGCGCCCAGACGGCACGCCGAGCAACTTCAACCGCCTGGAGATCCCACGCGACGAGTGGTGAAGCTGCGCAGACCATTTTCGACGAGCGGGGCCCGGGATCCATGCGATCGCGGGCCCTGTTCTTCTACGAAAGCCGCCGCATCTGGTGCCCGGGCCGCGACCTTGAACCAGGAAATCAGCTGGGGGCCTTAGGGACTCGGGTCCTCGGAATGAGCGCTGAGCATCAGACGCTGGCGTTCGCGGCGAGCACCGGGGGGATGTGTGGGACTAGGTGTTCCGGCCCGGAGATCGCAGGGATGACGAGGATCCTGCGAGCTCCGAAACCATGAGCTCACGAGATGGCGGGCGGCTCAGGCGGACTCGCTGGCGTCCTCCTCGCCGAAGGCCGGGAGCATCCGTGGCAGGACCGCTGCGCCCGCGGTGGCCGCGATGGCGGAGGTGGTGGCGATGCTCCAGCCGACGGGGCCCAGCGGGGTGCAGCCGAAGTAGTGGCATAGGCCCGGGGTCATGACGATTACGCCGAGGACGCCGGCGCTGGCGGCGGTGGTGGCCCAGACGAGGGGGCTGGTGCGGCCGGAGAGCAGGGTTTGGCCGAGTTGGGTGCCGATCAGGGCGACCAGGCCGACGGTGGCGGCTCGGCGTTGGGTGCCGGTGTAGCGGGCGATCGTCCAGGCGCCGGAAGCGCCTGCGGCGGTGGCGATTCCGCGGATGGCGATGGTGCGGGCCAGCTCCGCGCCGAGGCTGGCGGGCGGGATCTCGGCGAGCTGGGCGGCGCGGTGTTCGGCGGCTTTCGCCGAGTCGATGCCGGGGTCCGGGCGGTTCCGGTCCGGGGACAGGGCGAGGGCCAGGGCGGGGAACATGTCGGTGAGCATGTTGACGAGCAGGAACTGGCGGGTACCCAGCGGGGCGGCGCCGGCCACGGCGGTGCCGTAGAGGGTGAACGCGACCTCGCCCGCGTTACCGCCGACGAGCACGCCGACGGCGTTGTTGATGCGCTGCCACATGCCGCGCCCTTCGACGAGTGCGTGCAGGATCGCGGTCGGATCCGGGTCGGTGAGCACCAGGTCCGCGGCGTTGCGGGCAGCGGCGGAACCGTGTGCGGCCAAACCGATTCCGACGTCGGCGGTGCGGATCGCGGCGGCGTCGTTGGCGCCGTCGCCGGTCATGCCGACCACGTGCCCGGCGCGGCGCAGGCCGGCGACGATGCGCACCTTCTGCTCGGGGCTGACCCGGGCGAAGACTGTGCTGCGCTCGATGAGTTCGGTCTGCTCGTTGTCGTCGAGACGGTCCAGATCCGAGCCCGTGGTGACCGCGTCGGCGGCGATACCGAGTTCGCGTGCGACCGCCGCGGCGGTGACGGGATGGTCGCCGGTGATCATTCGCACGCTGATGTTGTTGTCCTGCAACGCATTTACCAGCGGCAGGCTCTGCGCGCGCGGCGTGTCGGCGAGACCGAGGAACCCGAGCAGGGTGAGTTCGCCGACCATGTCCTCGACGTCGTCGGGGCGATCGGACAGGTCGCGACGGGCCACCACCAGCACGCGCAGGCCCTGCTCGGCGAGCTGACGCACGGCCTGTTCGGCCTGCTCCCGAAGTTCCTGCGGCAGTCCCTGTTTGCCCTCGGCGGTGCGGATCTTGGTGCAGCGGGGGAGCACCACCTCGGGTGCGCCCTTCACCACCAGACGCAGTCGGCTGGTGGTCTGTCCCAGCGCGGCGGCATAGCCGCGGTTGTGTTCGAAGGGGATCTCGTCGATCGGATCCCACTGGTGCGCATCGTCGCCGAGCACCTCCGCGGCATCCAGCACGGCACGATCGGTGGCATGCAGTACCGGCCCGTCGGCAGGATCGGGGCAGGCCCGGGCCGCGGCCCGCAAAAGTCTGCGCGCGCTGTCGGATTCGGCATCCGGCTCCCACTGCTCGTTCAGATCGGCGAGGGTGGTCAGCCGCAGCCGGCCCTCGGTGAGTGTCCCGGTCTTGTCGAAACACAGGGTGTCCACCCGGCCCAGCGCCTCCACGGTTCGGCTGGCGCGCACCAGGACTCCGTAGCGCGACAACCGCCGAGCGGCCGCCAACTGCGCGACCGTGGCCACCAGCGGCAGCCCCTCGGGCACAGCCGCCACCGCCACACCGACACCATCGGCGATAGCGGTACGCAACACCCGCCCACGCAACCCGCCCAGCACGGTGACCGCGCCGCCACCCGCCAGCGTCAACGGCAGCGCCCGCTGCGTCAACCGCCGCAATTGCGCCTGCACACCGCCCTTTTCCGGCGGAATGGCACCGGCCGTCGCGCGCCCGGCCTGTGTCTCCGCCCCGACCGCGACAACCACCGCGAGCGCGGAACCACTCACCACCGTGCTTCCCTCGAACACCATGCAGGCCCGCTCGCCGAGCCCCGCACCCGGAGTAGCCGCGAGTTCCTTCGGCACAGTGATCGATTCCCCGGTGAGACCGGATTCGTCCAGCTCCAGATCATCGGCGACCAGCAGACGCGCATCGGCGGGCACCACATCCCCGCCCCGCAGCACGATGAGATCGCCGATCGTCAGCTGATGCGCGGGTACTTCCTCACCCGGAAGAGCAGCACCGCTCAGGTTCAGCCCCCGCAAGTCCCGGGTACGCAATTGCATTGCACCCGAACCCGAGCCACCGTTGCTGCTCGCGCCGGACCCGCCGCCGAGGCCGGTGCCGCTGGAGGCTTTGCTGCTCAACGCTTCTCGGTCGACGAGCCGCGCCGTCAACTCCTCCCCGGCGAGCAACTCATGCAGCGCGCTCTCGGCTTTCTGGCGCTGTCGGGCCGATACCACCGCGTTCACCGTCAGCACCGAGGACAGCAGGATCGCATCGGACGGTGAGCCGAGGATGGCGGTGGCGACGGCGCCGACGCCGAGGATCGGAGTCAGTGGGTCGGCCAGTTCGTCGCGGACGTGCTTGCCGAAGGACAAGGCCGGGGCGAGGGGGGCGAGGATCCGTTCCCGGCTGGACTGTTCCGGGGCGGTTCGCTCGGCGACCGGCTGTGGCTGCGGGAGTCGCGACAGGACCTCGTCGGGTTCCAGTGCGTGCCATGGCAACAGGGGAGCCAGCGCGGTCGAGGGGACGCCGCGCACCGCCTGCCAGCCGCTGAACGCGCCGTTGGCCAGGCCGAGTACGTGGGCGGTGATCATCGGCGAGGTGCGGCCGCGGCGTCCGGGACCGGTGGCGAGCAGCAGCGCGCCGAGTGCGCAGCCGGACAGTGCGAGGGCCCGGCCGCGTTCACTGGTGGCCCGGGCGGGTGCGACCGCGGCGAGCACGCGCTGCACCTGAGTCAGGTCGCGGCACACCACATCCGCGCTCCACGGCAGTCGCAGCGCGTGGTCTTCCTCGCCGCACAGGCCGATTCCAGCGTCCGCCCAGGCCAGCGCCTTATGCGCCCGAGGACTCAGCACAGCGACAACGTGGCCGTCTTCTTGCAGTTCGTGCACGTACTTGCTCAGGGAGATGCCGACGTTGAGGAATTCGTCGGCGAGCGTGCGCAATTCGGCCCCGTCCGCACCTGCGGACAGCACTACGCGCAAACCCGCATTGCGTGCCGAAGTCAGCACGGCGTGCGCCCGCCGGTCGAGTTCGCGGCCGATCAGCACCCGCCCAACCGGGCGATCACCGTCGCGCAGTTCCCGCCACGCCGGTCGCAGCGTCGCACCGCGATCAGGAGTACCGCTGTTCGGATGCACCAGACGCAGACGTCGGTCAGGTGAGGTTTCGCCGCTGGAACCGTTCTTGTTCTCCGCCGCGCGCAGAAGTCGCTGCGCCGCACTCCACACCTGCGCGGCGGCGCGCAGCTCGTCCTCGGCTGCTTCGGATTTCGACTCCTCATCACCCCGGTCGCGCCACCGCGGATCGATGGCTTCCGCGTCGAGCACGATGCGCCGCGAAGTCAACAGGGCTTCACCGTCGATCACCATCGTGGTCAGCCGATCCAGCCGCCGCCACACCGCCGGGTAGAGGGTCAGCACGCCGGCGCGGGCGAGGGTCGTGGAAACCGTTGCCGCGTACGCTTCCCGCGCCGCACGCGCTGCTTTCGGCGCACCCAGTTGCAGGGCGTCGGCCGCTTGGGAGGCTCTGGCGTTGCCCGCGAACGCGGCCGCCCCGAGCAGCGAGCCCGCCGCGGTCTCGTCGGCCACCCGCTCCACCGGGCCGGGCGGCAGGTCGCAGGGCCGGGTATGCGGCGGCAGGGGATCGGCGACGCCCGGGCTGTGCGACGACGCCAGTTCCGCTTCCCAGCTTCGCCACAGCGTGTGGCGGGCCAGCGCTTCGGTCAGGGTGGCGGTGCGCTGCACGGTGTCGACCAGCAGGTTCGCCAGGCTTTCCGAGGCGCTGTCGCTGACCGCGTTGCCGAGCGCATTGGCCAGGGCGAGTACGAGATCGGCTCGGGTGCGGCCCAATCGGGCTTCGAGCAGGCGGCGTACCCGGGGCTGCGTATCGATGACGGCGGCGGCTCCGCGCAACGCCCGTAGCGGCGGCTGGAACGGGAGTACCAGTCCGGCGGTCGACACCGCGATCGCCGCCAAATCGCCTGCGACCTGAATTCCGGCGGCCAGCAAGGGTTCTCGATCGGCGGGGAATTCGGTGCGGCGACTCCAGCCCACGTCGCTGACATCGGCGTTGTCCTCGATGTGCTCGATGACGTGCAGCAGCTCCTGCAAGTCGTCCGCGCCGTGCTCGAGTTCGGCGATCACGCGCCCGGTGACGGTGTTGACCTTCCACTCGCGCACCGAGCCGAGGCGTTCCAGTTCGCGATCCAGTTCCCGGGTGAGCGCGGCGTGCTTGCCGGTGGCCAGGCCGTGCACCTCGATGGACGCTCGATCCTCGTGCACCGCGACCCGCCGCTGGGTGCGCTCGGGGCTCGGATCGATCAGTGCGGCCAGATCGTCGCGCAGGTGTTCAGGGGTCAGCGTTTCCATCCCGTGCGCTGCGGCTTTCACTCCGGACTCGAAGGCGTGTATGGGTATTTCGACCGCCTTCAGGCCCATGCCGAGCGCGAACAGCGAACCGCCACGCAGCGTTTCCGACACCTTGGTGCGCAGTGAGAAGCCCATATTCGACAGCTACCCAGGGGCGCATCCGGCAAACAGACACGAAAGCCTCTGCGGGTATTCGTCTTTCGTGTCGCGGCGCATTCTTTGCGGTGCGGTTCGAGCTGCATTCCCGGGTTGCAAGGATTGTGTCGAAGGTCACCGCCGACTTGCTTTTCGGGCGGGTAAAGGCCAAGGGTTGTGGATAGCCAGCGACTAACCCACCCTCCGATGTGGGGTTTACCGAACGGTTGGTTCGGGTAACCCGGAGGTTGGCACGTTGCTCGAAGGCGGAATGTCGCGTCGGTATGGGGATGCGAAACTTCCGTACTGCACGCGGGTCCGCTCTGGCAAGGGATGAGGACCTGTTGAGCACCAACTTGATGATCGTTGACGAGGACGAGAACGTCAGGGGCGAATTGCGCCTGGCGATGGAGGACGAAGGCTACGACGTTTCCGAGGCGCAAGAGGCTGAGGACGCACTGTCCTATCTGCGCAGCAAGGGTGCACCGGATGTGATGATCGTCGAGCTGATGCTCGGTGACATGGATGGCTTCGATTGCATCCGCGAGATCCGCCGCGAGCACGACGTGCCGATCATCGTGATCAGCTCGCGCGACAACACCCACGACGTGGTGGCCGCCCTGGAGGCCGGCGCCGACGATTTCGTCACCAAGCCGTTCGAGATCAAGGAGATCTCGGCCCGCATGCGCGCCCTGCGCCGCCGGGCCCGATTGACCGCCGAGCGGGACACACCCAAAGAGATCGTGCTCGACGCGCTGCCGGGCGCACCACTGGTGCTGACCCCGGATTCCGGTGCGGTCCGGCGCGGTAACGAGGAAATTCACCTCACCATCACCGAGTTCCGGCTGCTGTGTGAACTGGCCGAGACCCCAGGCCGCGTGCTCTCACGCGCCCTGTTGCTCGAACGCATCTGGGACGACGGCTTTTTCGGCGACGAACGCATCGTCGATGTGCACATCCGCCGGCTCCGCACCAAAATCGAACGTGATCCATCGGACGCGCGCATCGTGGTCACCGTGCGCGGACTCGGCTACCGATTAGATCTTCAAACCTAAGCCGCAGTATTTCCGGTAGAACGCCGACTCCATTGTGACGAGGCTTATTTCGTTATGCCCTCCTACCAGGCGTTGTGATCTCTTCGTAATGCAACCGCAAAGAGTTCGACAAGATCACCGCAAAGTTCAGTCGTAAGGCTGTGTAAGTACTGCAGACCCAAAAGGGAGATGTATGTCCACACCAACCTTGCCCACGCTCGATGACAGCACCGTCGCTGAAATCGACCGCCTCGCCGCACCGGTTATGCGCGCTCCGCGCGTCGGTGACGCCGCGCAGATCTGGCGAATCGCCAAGGATTCGCAAGTGCTCGACACCAATTCGAGCTACGCCTACCTGCTGTGGTGTCGCGACTTCACCGGTACCTCGGTGGTCGCCGAGGTCGACGGCCGCGTCGTGGGATTCGTCATCGGATACCTGCGGCCGGAAGCGCCCGACACGGTGTTCGTGTGGCAGGTGGCGGTCGAGCAGGCCCAGCAGGGCCTCGGCACCGGTACCGCTTTGATTCAGCATTTGCTCGACACCGTTGCCCCGCACGGGGTTTCGGTCCTGGAGACGACCATCGCACCGGACAACCCGGGTTCCATCGCGATGTTCAGCTCGGTGGCGCGTCGTCGTGGTGCGCAGATCACCAAGGCTCCCATGTTCGATCCGGAGATGTTCCCGGACAGCCACGAAGCCGAAGAGCTCTACCGAATTGCCCCGATCGATCTGTCCGTCAGTAAGCAGGAGGCCCGAAAGTGATCACCGCCGAGACGACCATCTTCGAAGAGCTGGAATCCAATGTCCGCGGCTATTGCCGCTCCTGGCCCACGGTGTTCACCACCGCCAAGGGCAGCTGGCTACGCGACGAGGAGGGCAAGGAATTCCTCGACTTCTTCGCCGGCGCCGGCGCACTGAACTACGGCCACAACAACGACGTGCTCAAGCAGCCGCTGCTGGATTACATCGCCGGTGACGGCATCACCCACGGCCTGGACATGTCCACCGCGGCCAAGCGCAAGCTGCTCGAAACCATGCGCGACACCATCCTGCGGCCGCGCGGCCTGGACTACAAGGTGCAGTTCCCCGGCCCGACCGGCGCCAACGCGGTCGAGGCGGCGCTGAAGCTGGCCCGCAAGATCACCGGGCGCGAGACCGTGCTCAGCTTCACCAACGCCTTCCACGGCATGACCCTCGGTGCGCTGTCGGTGACCGGCAATGCGGCCAAGCGTGCGGGCGCCGGCGTGCCGCTGGTGCATGCCGCCCACATGCCCTACGACGGCTACTTCGACAACACCACCCAGGACTTCCAGTGGATGGAGCGGGTGCTCGACGATTCGTCCTCGGGCTTCGACCGCCCGGCCGCGGTGATCGTGGAGACGGTGCAGGGTGAGGGCGGCGTGAATGTCGCTCGCCCGGAATGGCTCCGGCATCTGGCGGGGCTGTGTGCGGCGCGCGAGATCCTGCTGATCGTCGACGACGTGCAGATGGGTTGCGGCCGCACCGGCCCGTTCTTCTCCTTCGAGGTCGCGGGCATCACCCCCGACATCGTGACGCTGTCCAAGTCGATCGGCGGCTACGGCCTGCCGATGGCGCTGGTGCTGTTCAAGCCCGAGCACGACGTGTGGTCGCCGGGCGAGCACAACGGCACCTTCCGCGGCAACAACCCGGCCTTCATCACCGCCGAGGCGGCGCTGGCGCACTACTGGGCCGATGACACCCTGCAGCAGTCCACCGAGGCCAAGGGTGTGCGGATCGGCGAGGCGCTCGGTCAGGTCGTCGACTACTTCCCGGGCCTGTCGACCCGCGGGCGCGGCCTGGTGCAGGGCATCGCCTTCGACGATCCGTCCCAGGCCGGCAAGGTGACCCAGGTCGCCTTCGAACGCGGTCTGCTGGTGGAGACCTCCGGTTCCAGCGACGAGGTCGTGAAGCTGCTGCCGCCGCTGACGATCACCGACGAGGAACTCGATCTCGGCCTGCACCTGCTCACCGGCGCCATCGACACCGTGTGCACCGGCTGGCAGCGCCTGCACCACATGGACAAGGGAGCGTAACCAGTGATCGTTCGTACTACCGCGGAGATCACCGGCACCGATCGCGATGTCGCCGACGAAGGCTGGCGCAGCAAGCGCATCATCCTCGGCGGGGACGGTGTCGGGTTCTCCTTCCACGAGACCACCATCGAGGCCGGCACCACCCACGTCTTCCACTATCAGAATCACGTGGAGGCGGTGTGGCTGGTCGAGGGCGAGGGCACGCTCACCGACCTCGACAACAACGTGACCTATCCGCTCGGGCCGGGCTCGATGTACCTGCTCGACGGGCACGAGAAGCACCGCCTGGAAACCCGGACCCGGATGCGGATGTTGTGTGTGTTCAATCCGCCGGTCACCGGGCAGGAGGTCCACGACGAGAACGGCGTCTACCCACTGGTCGCCGTCCCGAGCAACTGAGGGAGGTAGCGAATGGTGTTGCAGCACACCGTTGATACGAGTCTGACGGATCACTACCCGACCCGTACGGGTGGGGCGCGCCAGCACATGGAGCGGGTCGATCCCACGGTGTGGGGGCAGATCGGCACCGAGGCCCTGTCCACCTTCGGCACCGACGGCTATGCGGTGCTCGACGATCTGCTCAGCCCCGCCGAAGTGGCCGAGTTCAGCGCTGAAATCGCCCGCCTGGCAACCGATCCCGCGCTCGCCGAGGACGATCGGGTGATCCGGGAGCGGTCCGGTAATCGGGTGCGCTCGGTGTTCGAGGTGCACAAGCTCAGCGCCGCCGTGGCCGATCTGGTGCGGCAGTCCCGGATTTCCGGGCCGGCCCGCGAGGTGCTCGGCTCGGAGGTGTACCTGCACCAGACCCGGATCAACTACATGCCCGGGTTCCGCGGCAACGGCTTCTACTGGCATTCCGATTTCGAGACCTGGCATGCCGAGGACGGGATGCCGGCGCCGCGGGCGGTGAGCCTGTCGATCGCGCTGACCGACAACTATCCGGTCAACGGCAGCCTGATGGTGATGCCCGGCTCGCACCGCACCTTCGTGCCGTGTCAGGGCAGCACTCCGGCCGAGCATTATCGGGAGTCGTTGCAGGAGCAGGAGATCGGGGTGCCGACGCCGTCGGACATCGCGGTGCTGGCCGAGCGGCACGGGATCACCCAGTTCACCGGCCGGGCCGGATCGGCGCTGCTGTTCGACTCCAACATCATGCACGGCTCGTCGAACAACATCACGCCGTTTCCCAGGTCGAACATCTTCCTGGTGTTCAACAGCGTGGAGAACACCCTCGTGGAGCCGTTCGCCGCACCCGGCCGAAGGCCTGAATACATTGCCGCGCGAGATTACACGCCGGTGTAAAGCTCCGCTGTTCCGCGTGCGCCTCGGTCGTCGGGGCGAGAGGCGCACGCGGGCAGCGGTTTACGCGTAGATGTCCAAGGTGACGGTGAGTGTGGCCAGCCTGGTGTCCAAGCGCAGGTCCTTTACCCGGCGCTGCAAATCCGCGCGTACGGACGGGGTCAGCAAAGCCCAGACCTCGCCGATCTGGGCTTGAGTGTCCAGATCAGCTTCGGACAGGATCCGTAGCAGCGCAGGCCAGATCCGCGCCTCGGTGGCCGCGCCGGGCACCGCGAGCAGCGTCGGATCGGTCAATTCGGTGATCTGCCTGGCGATTCGGCGCTGCACCTCGAAATCGGTGCGTTCGATCCAGCACAGCAGGCCCCGCCACAGCGCGGGCTCGTCGGCACCTTCCAGCGCGCCCACGAGCGCCGACATGCCGGTGTGGTCGCCGATGATCGGGTTCGCGGCCAGACTGTCCAGCGCCGAGGGGCGCAGGTTTCCGACGAAGCGCAGCAGCTCCGGAATCGCTCCAGCCGCGATGACCGTGCCGATCAATTCGGTGATAGCCGCGGTGGATCCGAATTCGAACATGAGCTCGCCGACCGCGCCGACCACATCGCTGTCGCAGCGCGCGAACACCGACAGTGCGGCCAGTTGCAATTCCGCGGACCCTGCCAGCACCGTCGCCACCATCTGCGGGATCCGGTGCGATCGCCCGTGCAGCAGTTGCCGCATGACGCCGCTGAGGTTCTCACCCGAGTACGCGTAGGCCGCGGACCGGATCAGCCCCTCGTCGTCGGCGACGCCCGCTTCGATGGCCCGGATCAGTGTCGGTGTGGCATAGGCGAGGAACGGGCCCGCGGTCACGTAGTCGCCGCGGCGCAGCACCTCGTTGGTGATCTGCACAATTGGCTCCGGCGGGGCCACATCGGCGAGCTGCCCGACGGTGTGCGGGTCCAGATACGGTGCGCAATCCGCGGCGTAACCGGGCTCCAGCATCCACACGGCATCCGCGGCTTTTTTCGGATATTTCACACCCACCGCGCCGGCCGCCCGCCCGGTCATCATCGGCGGAACGAGCTTCTGTACCAAGGGGATCGAGATGCTCAGCGGGATGATCGGCACCAGCTTGCTGATTCGCTCGAAGGTCGCTGCGTGCTGGGCGAAAATGACCGCTGCCATGCGCTGTTGCAGCTCGTGCAGGGCTTCGGCGCCGAGGCGCTCCAGATGCGCGAGGCGCTCGACGGGCACGTGCAGCGTCCGCGCCAGCAGCACCAGTTGGGCTTTGGTGACCAGATCCGTCATCAGCGCAGCCGATTGCCGAACATGATCTTCTTCGCGGGGGTGCGCAGCGGCCAGGGGAGGGTGCCGATCACGCTGTCCACGGAGTCGTTCAGCATCGCCGCCTCGATCCGGCGCGCCGAGCGGAAGGTCATGAGTAATTCGCGGATTTCGGGCTCGGAGAGCAGGTCGAGGGCGGATAGCGGGCCCCCCAATTCGCGTTCCAGCTCGGCTCTGGCGGTCATCGTTCTCCCGTTCTGCGCACCCACGCGAACAGCATTGCGCGCGCGGATTTCTCGAGTTGTGACCCGAGGTTTACTCGATCATATTCTGCCGGGATGTGCGCAGTGCTGGGATGATTCGCGGACGGAAGGGGGTTGACACGTCAGTGGCAATCATCGAGCAAAGAAATCGGCTCTTGACCTAGGTGTTACCGGTGAGTACAAATACGAGAAACATGCCGATCTGTCTGCAACTTTGAGATCGGCCTACAGAATTGCACGCCATTGGTTACCGATGTCATCACTGTCGAGCTCGAATACGAGGTCGAGCGCATGGCGATGTGGGATCTGCTGCTGGAGCCGCAGACCTACACGCGAATGTTCACCGGTATCGGAGCGGCCGAGCGCGCGGAAACTTCAGAAACGCAAGTGGTTCTGTTGATTCGCGCAAGCACCTCCGGTACGGAAATCACGGTACCGCCAATCCATCTCGTTGTCGCGCGGGAGCGGGAAATTCTCGAATTGCAATGCCCGAGCACCGGAAGTTTCGTCTCGATCCGGCTCCGGGACACCATTGATGCGAACCTGGAAGGGGAGAAGACGCGGGTCAACGTCACCGTTTTCGGTGCGGGCCGCATCCTCGCCAACGGCGGCGGTCCGGGCCTGGCCGAGCGCGACAATATGGCCGTAATCGACTGGGTGCGAGCGGGTTTGACGCGCATCGCCGAGGCGGTCCAGGGAAGGCCCACGTCGATTCTGATCAACGGTGAGGACTCAGCGACCCGCCTGCAGATGGGCATCGCCAGGCAACTCGTCACCACCGGCGTCGTGCGCAGTTACCGGTTCGACCGCGGCATCAAACAGCTCGGCGGACTGGCCAAGTGGGGTTTCAACCTGGCCGGCGGGTACGCCGCGGCCGCGGCCTACACCCCGAAGCGGCTCGGGCTGATCGACCCCGATGTCGCCTACACCTTCACCGAGGTGCACCGGCGCACCCATCAGCTGGCCGCCGCCCTGGCAACCCTCGGATTCGGCGCTCGCACCAGCATCGGACTGCTCGCCCGCAACAGCGCCCCGATGGTCGAATGTATGGTCGCCGCAGGCAAACTGGGCGTCGACACGGTGCTGCTCAACACCGGGTTGTCGGCGGGCCAGATCGAAGAAGTGGTGCAGCGCCACGGGCTGGCGGCGATCTTCCGCGACGACGAATACGACCACCTGCTCAAGTACGTCTCGCCCACCATCCCGCGCTACTCCACCTCGCCGCCGCGACCCGACGGCCCGATCAACCTCGACGATCTGATGGGCCTGGACGCGCCGGCCTTCTCCCGGCCGCGGCAGCCGGGCCGGTTGATCGTGCTCACCTCCGGCACCAGCGGCACCCCGAAAAGCGCTCGCCGCCCGCACCCCAAGGGTTTCGGCACCGTCGCCGCACTGCTGTCCCGGATTCCGTTCCGGATGGACGAGACCATGCTCGTGCCCGCGCCGCTGTTCCACACCTGGGGGCTGGCGGCGCTGCAGATCAGCACACCGATCCGGGCGAGTGTGGTGCTGCCGGAACGGTTCGACGCCGAGGACACCCTGCGCCTGATCGAACAGCATCGGGTGAGCGCGCTGGTGGTGGTGCCGGTGATGATCAACCGGATCCTGGACCTGCCGCTGCACGTGCTCGCGCACTACGACCGCAGCAGTCTGCGCATTGTGGCCAGTTGTGGTGCGCCGCTTGCCGGTTCGACGGTGCAGCGGTTCCAGGAGACCTTCGGCGAAACCCTTTACAACGTGTACGGGTCCACCGAGGTGTCCTGGGCCACGATCGCCGATCCGGCCGATCTGCGGGCCGCGCCGACCACGGCCGGGCGGCCGCCGCTGGGCACCAAGGTGGCGATCCTCGACAACGACTTCCGGCCGGTGCCGCGCGGGGTGACGGGGCGCATCTTCGTCAACAACCACATGCTGTTCGACGGTTACACCGATGCGACGCCGCCGCCCGAGGCCGAGGGCATGCTCGACACCGGCGACCTCGGCTACATCGACGCCGACGGCCTGGTGTTCGTGGCCGGGCGAGACGACGAGATGATCATCTCCGGCGGCGAGAACGTCTTCCCGCGACCGGTGGAGGAGGCGCTGTCGCATCTGCCGCAGGTGAGTGAGGTGGCCGTGGTGGGTGTGCCGGATCGGGAGTACGGGCAGCGGCTCGCGGCGTTCGTGGTGACCCGGCCCGGGTTCGGGTTGGATCGGGACATGGTGCGCAACTACATCCGGCATCGGCTGAGCAGATTTTCGGTGCCGCGTGATGTGACTTTCCTGGACGCGCTGCCGCGCAACGCCACCGGCAAGATCTTGAAACGGACACTCGTCCAACCGAGTTGACGGCCCCCTTCCTCCGCACCCCCGGCGGACGTCTGGGAAAACCGACCCATCCGTCCGCACCTCCGGGCCGAATAACCGTGGTGCTCGGGACCGCCCCGAGCCGAGCTCACGCTCGAACAACAACGGTTCGGAAAGGCTTTATATGAAAATCCGTGCACTCGGTATCGGTGTCGCGGTCACCGGCATCCTCGTCGCGATGTCGGGCACCGCGCACGCCGACCACGAGATGGTGGTCGTGGCGGGCAAGACCGGCGAGGCGCCGTCGACGATCTGCGCGAGCGCGGGCATGAGCCAGGCCGCTTTCGCCGCGCAGGAGACTGCGGGCCCTGTCGCGCTGCTGCAGGCGGAGAAGGTCCCCAGCGCCTACGTCGGTTCGTTCAACGACATCGAGGCCGACCTGGTGCTGCGCGACAACGGTGTGGTCGCGCCGTACGTCCAGCAGGTCAACGACACTCAGCACGCGCTGTGCACCAAGTCCGACACCGCAACCTCCCCGGCCGCCAAGACCGGTAACTGAGCTCCTCGGCTAGCGAACGACGATGCGTTGCAGCGCGTTCAGGTCCTTCTCCAGCATGCGGAACAGCCAGTAGATGGCGAGGAAGGCCAGCGCGCTGCCCACGCACAACACCCGGATGGCGAGGATTACCGAGCCGATGTCGTCGACCGGAATGAAAGTGGCCCCGGCGACTCCGAGCAGCGGAACCGCCGCGGCGATGGCGAGAAAATAGGTGCTGCGGCGGTCCAGCTGTTCCAGCCGGCGCGCGTCGTCCCCGCCAGCACCGCCGTGCGGCAGAAACATCGGATACAGGCAGCGCACCGCGTAGAAGCTCACCAGGAAGTACGGATACGCCATCGCGATCGCGCCGCACACGATCTGGGTGATGAAGAAGTGCGCATAGTCGGCGGCGCCGAGATGATTGCCGGACAGCTGCACCGACAGCGGGACCACGACGCCCGCCAGCGCCCACAGCGCGAAACAGGTGAGCACATTGCGGGTGCCCAGCCGGAGCGTGTCCGCGCGGACCCGGGCCAGGGCGGGTGCGTCGTAGGAGTTGCCGCGCCGCAGACCCCGCGCGGTCGACCACAGGCGCACCAGCAGCAGATTCGTGACGAGGAATCCCACCAGGAAACACAGCCCGTAGGTGGTCAGCGCGATCTGATCGAATCGGTGCTGAGCCTGGGCGTCGAACTTGCCGATGATCAGGGTGCGATTGTGGTGGTAGCTGTACCAGATCGCCAGGGCATTCGGAATCGCGATGGCGCAGGCCATGATCGGATGCATCAGCATCCGGGCGCGTAGTCGCGCACTTCGGGGTGGCGGATCCACCAGATCGCGGGCGCGCGCGTCGAGACAGACATCGAGTTGCTGCGCCATTTCGGCTCCGTTGGCCCAGCGCTTGTCCGGGTCGGGTTCCAGCGCGCGAGCCAGGGCTCGGCGTAAGGCCGCTGGACAATCCGCGGGCAGATTCTCGTACGGCAGGGCCTCCGGACTGCCCTCGCGACGCTGCAGCATGCCGTCCAGCGTGGTGCGGTCCCCGCCGGTTACACCGTCGTCGGCGAACGGCTTCGTGCCCGTGAGCAATTCCCACAGCACCACCGCCAGCGCGAACAGATCGCTGCGAATATCCAGGTCGGCCGCGGTTCCCGGCTTGTCCGGATGCACGGCCGCCAGCTGTTCCGGCGACATGTACGCCAGCGAGCCGCCGAAATACGCGACCGGGCTGGCCCCGGACACGTTGCCGCTGAAGCTGATGTTGAAATCCGCTAGCTTCGGCACACCCTCGGCGGTCAGCAGCACATTCGCCGGTTTGATATCGCGATGCAGGACGCCGCGGTGATCCGCGTAATCCAACGCCTCGGCCAGCCGGCGACCCAGCCAGGCAATGGTTTCCGGCCACGACAGCTGCGCCAGCTGGTCTCGCACCTGCGACTCCCCGGGCCGGATCTCACCTTTGTCCTCGAGCACGCCATCGATGACTTCGAGCAGCAGCGCGCCCGAACGCTGCGCGGGCCCGGTCTTACGCACCCGCTCCAAAACGTTGAACAGGGTTCCGCCCGGCACATACTGCATGTACAGCAGCCGCAGCCTGCGCTCCTCCAGGATCCGCTGATCGAAGACTCGCACGATGTAGTCGTGATCCAGCTGCGCCAGCGTCTGCGGCTCAGAACTCTTGTCCTGCGAGATCTTGACCGCCACCAGCCGCTGCATGGACCGCTGCCGCGCCAGGAAAACCCGTGCGAACGCGCCCCGGCCCAACCCGGTCATCAGATCGAAGTCATCGATCCGCTGCCCGGCCGCGAGATCGTCGAGGGCGACCGGCTCCGCCGCCGACATCAAGGTGCTGTGATAGTCGTCTGTGCCGAGCAGCTCCGAAAGTTGTTCTGCCTGAGCCGGATAGGTGGCGGTGTACTCCGCGAGATCTACCGCGCTCCCGGCGTTCTTCCGGACATGGAACTCCTCATAGATCAAGTCCGGCGGCAGGGGCCAACTGCTGAGCTCCGGCAACTCCGCCGCATAGTCGGCCAGCCGCTTGGGTTGCTGCCCCCGGCTCCACCGGTTGGCCAGGTCGACCTTGATCAACTCGATCAGCGAAACCCGCCGGATAGCAGGCGAATCCGGCAGGAACGCGGGAATCTCCGGCGGTGCTTGCGCGTCCCGCCAGGCCTCGGCGAACCGCTCCACCACCTCGGCCACCCCGGTACCGGGCGAACGGCCGGCCGCGACCGTCGCCCCCGAAACCACCGGAGCCGGATGCGCCATGGCTGCATCGTAACGTCGGCTGCCGACAGCAGTAGCCCAACGACAGCAGATCGGCCACCTGCGAGTCACATGGGGCAGAAAAGCATCACTGAGGCGGCAGATACTGCTGTGGCGAGACCGGCTGCTGACCCCACTGACCCTGCTGCGGCGACATCGGCTGCTGACCCCACCGCGCGGGCGGTTGTGTTGGGGTCGTAGCCCTGCCGGTCTTCGCGGCGGAGATCACCGCCAGGACGAGTGCGGCCAGGTTGGCGAGAATGCTCAGCACGAGCACCAGCAGGGGGACCGATGCCATGCCGAAGAACCGCCCGTAGGCCAGGATCGGGGTCAATCCTGTCGCGAACAGCATGCCCGAGCCTGCCGCGCAGGCCACGGCAGCCGCGGGCGCGCGCACCCCGATCAGCAGCACGATCGCGGAGCCGATCGCGGCGAGGCAGACGAGATAGAGGGGAGCGTCGTACCAGAAGTCCTCGTGGAAGAAGTCCATCCGTCCCCAGACCACGCGCTCGACAATCGCCAAGATCGTCGCGACCAGCAGTAGCCCGCCCGCCACCCGCCCGAGCGCCGACCCCGGGCGGCTCGGCCGCGGCGGATACCCGGGCCGCTGGCCGTAGGCCGCGGGATACCCTGGAGCGCCATGTACTTGCCGCGGACCACCTTGCCCCACACCCTGATACGGAGCCTGGGCTGAATACTGCGGCGGATATGCATCCTGCGGCGCAGGACCGACCCCCTGCTGTGCTTGCTGCTGACTCGGGTTCGTCACGAACAATTCCTCCCCGGGCGGCCGACCACACCGCCCCTGTAATTGATCCAACCCGAAACCCTAGGCCAATCCGGACAAGACTGCGGGCTGCCGATCAGCTAGCCGAGTGCGTGAAAGAGCTTCAGCCACTGGCCGGGAGCGACGAAGCCGACCGGTTGTTCCAGCGGAATGCCCGCGCCCGCACAGGCTTTACGGACAACGCGTGCCGGAAACGCCTGGCCTAGCGACGCCGCGAGCGACCCACCGACACCGGAGAAGCCGAGTTCCACCAGCCGTCGATAGTCCGGCAGCGCGGAGTGGGGGAGTAGCGGCTGCGAACGAACTCGAAGGTGCAGCACCGCCGCGTCGACCTGCGGGACCGGATGGAAGTGCTGCCGGCTGACCCGCGGCCCCAATTCCCATGCGACGCACGGCCAATGCTCGATCGCGAGTTTGGTCCAGCGACCGTAGTCGCCGGTGTGCTTACGCGCGAATTCCTCCTGCACCAGCAGCGTCGCCGAGGTCAGGTGGCGAGCCGCCAGGCACCACCGCACGATGTCGGTGGTGCTCCCGAACGGGATGTTGGCGACGACCGCGAACGGTTCGCTCGGCGCCGCCATCGTCCGGAAATCACTGTGATAGCAACGGATTCGGTTGTTGTCCGCGTACCGGCGGCGCAGGCGCGCGGCGTAGTGGCCGTCGATCTCGTAGGCCAGCACCCGGTCGGCCGTGCCGAGCAGCTGGCGGGTGAGCATGCCGTCGCCGGGGCCGATCTCGACAACGAGGTCGGAGTCACCGACTCCGGATGCGCGTATCAGCAGGCGGGCGGTGTCGGCACCGGCGAGGAAATTTTGTGACAGCCGCTTGCGAGGGCTCGTGTGGCTGCTGCGGGCACGCGGAAGGGAACGATTGCGGGACATGGGTGTCCTCCGGACGGAGTGGTCGAATCAGGAACCAGTGATTCGCCCGGACCCAGGCCGGTGCACAGTGTGACCGACGGAACGTCGGTAAGGAATCCGATCAGCGCCGAAAGATCAACGGCGCGCGCGGTTATCGCGCGATCGGGAGGTCACGGTGCGCCGGCCGAGCCCAGGCCACCGTGCGCAGTCGAATGTAGAACGCGCCGACAGCGCACGCGCTGCCTATGCCTGGGCTACCCATATCGGACAACATACCGGCGGCTCCGATTCAGCGGAAATGGTTTATCGGCCCAGCCAGCGGGCATTGTCGACGAAGATCGACAGCAAACTAGTAGCGAACTATCATTCCAACTAGGTCGGGCAAGCCCCTGGAGGCTCCTATGCGTACCAGTCATACAGCTCGTCTATCTGCTCTGATGCGATGGATCGTGCCCGCTGGACTCGGGGCCGCGCTCGTCGTCGCCCCGTTCACACTGCCGGTCGCCCATGCCGACGCCGATTACGGCGGCGGCTGTGTGCTGTATAGCGGCGATCGTGCGGCAACCGTCGATTCCCTGCGTTTCCGCTGCAATCCGGCGCAACAGGACGCCCTCTTCCGTGATGCCTCGCCGGGCGCGGTTCCGATGGGCCCGAAGAACGGCTGGGTGATCCGGCCGATCGACATGCAGGCATGGACGCCGGCGATCTGGATCGGAAAAACGTTCTACACCGGCCCGGATGGCGGGCACGTGCTGAACCGGATCACTCCGGCCGGAATCGAGGGGTGGCCCGCGGACGTGTTCCGCGGCCCGGCGCTGCTCGACGGCGGTCCGTCCTGGGTGCTGGACTACCGGCCGTCACCGAGTCCGCAACTGTACGACGAGATTCGGGAGATCACGCCGGGAGTGTGGTTCGGCTATTCGTGGTCGCGTGAGGCGGCGGGGCCCGCGCAGCTGCTGACCTTCGCGCTGGCCTGAGCGAAACTCGCTCGAACCCGGTCGGTTGTGTGCGGCAGACTCTCCGGCGTGAGCATACGTTCAGCCGAGGAGTTGGCTGCCTTCCTTCAGCATGGAGGAAAAGTTAAGTACCTGAAGTTCTGGGGTCACCAGCCGCAGCGGGACGGCAGCATCGGTCCCGGGTCGCTGAGCCAATGGTGGCCCGCGGAATTCACCGTCGACGGAGCGACTTTCCGCAGCGCGGAGCACTACATGATGTGGGGCAAGGCGATGCTGTTCGGCGACACCGAGACGGCCGAGCGAGTGCTGGCGGCAACGCATCCCAAGCAGGCGAAGGACCTCGGCCGCCAGGTGCGCGGGTTCGACGAAGCAGCTTGGAATGCCGAGCGATTCGCGATCGTGGTGGCCGGGAGCGTCGCCAAGTTCGGGCAGGACCCGGACTTGCGGGACTATCTGCTGCGCACCGGCGAGCGAGTGCTGGTGGAGGCCAGCCCGGTGGATCGGATCTGGGGGATCGGCCTGGCCGCCGACGATCCGCGCGTCGAGGATCCGGCGCGCTGGCGCGGCTTGAACCTGCTCGGGTTCGCGCTCATGGCCGCCCGGGACGAACTGCGCGCTCAGGCCGACTGATCGACCTCCGAGCGTCCCTCGGCCGCACACGCCCGCCACACCCGCGCCTCGGCAGAATTTCCTTGGCGATCGAGCAGTTCCGCGAGCCCCGCCATGGCCCGGGGTTCGCGGCGGTCGGCGGCGGTGCGCCACCAGCGTTCCGCTTCCCCGATGTCACCGCGCCGGAACCGCACCACCCCGAGGTCGTAGGCGGCCGCCGCATGCCCGGCCTCCGCCGCCTGCGCCCATAACCCGCACGCCTGATCCTCTTCCCCGCGCGTGTACATCGCCACACCCAGGTCATACAGGGCACCGCGCATCCCAGTGTCGGGATCCTGGCCCCGCCTCGACCCCGCCTGCCACTCGGTGTCGCCGGTGTGTCCGGGAAGCTCGCCCGGCGCCCACTGCCCGGCGCTCGACACGGCCTGAATGGACTCGTAAGACGCCTGCTGCGCTGCAAACATCCAGTCGCCAACGCCGGTTGCAGGCGGTGCAATGTTGCGCTCAGTGCCTGTGCCTGTGCCTGTGCCTGTGCCTGTGCCAGTGCCAGTGCCAACTGTCGGCTGCCGGGCCGCGGCGTCCCAGGACTGCGCTGCCGAAGACCCCGGCTGGCCAGCCCCTGCCCAACTGGAGGTTTGCGCCGGACGCTCGTTGCCGAACCAGTCCCGCTCCACGCCACCCGGCGCCGATGCTCCGGGAGACTCCGCCAACTGCCCGAGTTCCCGACCTGAGACCTGCCACCTCGGCTCCCGAGCCGACGCCTGCGACCCTGGTTCCAGAACTGAAGCGTGCGACCCTGGCTCCCGAGCCGAGGCCTGCGGTCCTGGATTCAGACTCGACGTCTGCGGTCCTGGAGTCAGACTCGACGTCTGCGGTCCTGGAGTCAGGCCCGACGTCTGCGGCCCCGGAGTCAGGCCCGACGCCTGCAGCCCCGGCTCCCGAGCCAAGGCCTGCAGCCCCGGCTCCAGAGCCGACGCGTGCAGCTTCGGCTCCCGATCGGGTGCCTGCGATGCTGGCTCCCGAACTGGTGTCTGCATCCCCGGCTCCTGGCCCGGTGCCTGCGACCCAGGTTCCCGGCCTGCCTGCCAGGCCAGCCCCCGAGCCGACGTCAGCATCCCGGGCTCTTGCGCGGGTGCCTGGGATGCTGGCTCCCGAACTGGTGTCTGCATCCCCGGCTCCTGGCCCGGTGCCTGCGACCCAGGTTCCCGACCTGCCTGCCAGGCAAGTCCCCGAGCCGACGTCAGCAGCCCCGGCTCCTGCACGGGTGCCTGCGATGTTGGCTCCAGAGCCGCAGCCTGCAGCCCTGGCTCGTGACCTGGTGCCCGCCACCCATGCTCCCGCGCGGGTGCCTGCGACCCTGGTTCCAGAACCGGCGCCTGCAATCCTGGCTCGCGAGCGGGTGCCGGCAGCCCCGGCTCTCGACCTGGCGCCTGCCAACCAGGTTCCCGACCCGGTGCCTGCGACCCCGGCTCCGGCGCTGGTGCTTGCCACCCCGGCTCCACTGCCGTCGCCTGCCGCGCCGGCCCCAGCGTCGGTTCGGTTCTGTCCGCGAACTGATCCGGTTCGAAGCGTGACTGCCAGTCGGCGCCGAAGCCGTTCTGGCCGGTAATCGGGGCGCTCGCGGACTGGTTTGGATCCGCGGGCCAGTTCGGCGCTTGCCCGGGCATGCCGTATCCAGCGAATTGTTCCGGCTCGGCCGGCCTGCCCGCCGCGAACCAATCCTGCTGCGTGGCAGCGGGCGTCGCGTCGGCGTACCAGGCCTGCTCATTCGCCGGAGCGCTGGCGGATTGCGGCGGACGCGCGCCGTTGCCGGTGTTCCATGCTCGGCCCGGCGTGTAGGCGTCGGCGTCGGTGCGCGGGTCCGGCAGCCCGCTGGCGGCGAACCATTCCGGGGAGCCGATTGCGGGCGTGGCCGGTTGGGGTGTCGGTTGGGGTGCCGGTTCGGCGATGATCTGCCCGGCTGTTTCGAACCATTGCTGCGACACCGGGATCGGCGCGGCCGACTGGGCGACCTGACCGCCGACCGAATGCCCGGGCTGCTCTATTCCGGGCTCGGCGGCGAACCAACTGCGCGGTGCGGCGGCGGAGGTGTCCATGCCGATGACCAAGTTCGCGAAATTGGGCGGCCCCTCGCCGACGCTGCACCACAGCACCATGCGCCCGTCGGGGGAGTCCTCGATGACGATGCCGTAGTTGCCGATCCACGATTTCTGCGCGCCGGTTTCGTCGACCCATACCGGCGTCAGCGTGAACATCGCCTTCGGGCTGGTGGGGGTGAGGTCGAAGGTGACGCCGCCGGAGAGCACGTCGCTCCACACGTCGACGCCGCCGAGTTGGCGGCCCTCGATGCCGATGTATCCGTCGGTGACCGACAGGCCGATGCCGTGCCCACGCAGCCCGTTCGGCGGCGCGGCCGAGACCGTGTACATGGTGAGCGTGGTGGGCGCGGGGCCGAACTGCTCGGAGTACATGGGATAGACCAGGCTGCCGTGCCATCGGATGGGGTCGGCGGATTGGTAGCGAGCGGCTAGCGGTAGGTGGTCGGCCGAATTCTGGGCAGACAGGTGCGAATACGGCTCGTACATCGGTAGCGCTCCGCCTTTCCGCGATGATCATCGCCATGTCTGCGCTGTGCGGCGCGGTACACCGTACTCGCTGACAGCCGACTCGCCGATGTGTTTCGGCGAGTCGCGGGACGGTCGCGGAAAACAGACGTGTTCGCTTGTTCTGTAAAGGATTTCGAATGCGGACACGCGGTTTGCTTCAGGCGCTGTTAGGTAGACGAAGAGCCTGGAATGTATGTGTAACCGACGGTTACACATAAGTGCTTTACTGCAAAATTTGGGAGAGGGCCGAACGGCCGAGGCACCGGGAGACGGCGCGTGATGCCCTCACCCTACCCGGTGCCCCTGAGATGCGCAGCGCGGGGGCTCAAACCCCGACAGCTTCGCCGTATTTGCCAAGGCTCAAACCCCGACAGCTTCGCCGTATTTGCCAAGGCTCAAACCCCGACGGCTTCTTCCATCTCTTCCTCTGCCTCGATCTTTCGATGCACTGGCGCTGGAGTGACAGGCGCCTGCTTGCGCTCATACCGCGCCGCGACCACCAGCAAAGCCAATCCTGCGACCAGCCACAACACCAGGCTCGCGATCCGAGCGCCGAGTCCCGCACCGCCGTCGAAGTAGAGCAAGCTGCGCGCCCCCTCCACGAAACCCGCCCCGTTCCAGAACGAGTGCAGCGCGCCGAAGAACCCGTTCTGTAACTCGGGCCGGTAGATGCCGCCGGAGGAAGTGAAATTGAGCATCACGAACAGCAACATGAGAACAAGCGTGGTCCACCGCTTCAGGAAGGTGTGCAGGCCGATGCCCACCAGCACGATGCCCGCGGAGTACAGCCACGACATGCCCCAGATCGCCGCGTAGTCGTGGTCGATGACGCCGAATACCGGTCCGGCGACCGCGAGTCCGATGATGCTGACTGCCAATGAGGTGGCCACGCCGATCGCCGCGCGCATCCGCATGCTCAGGCCCGCGCCCGCCGCGCCGATAGCGGCGACGCTGCCGTAGGAGCCGACGCTCAGCGCCACAAGCAAGAAGAAGATGCCTTGCCCGGTGGGGTCGCCGGGTGCGGTGGGCGCGATGTCGGTGACCGTCAGCGGCACGCCCTGCTGTCCGGCGACCTGCTTGAAGACCAGCTCGACCGCCATCGCGGTGGTGTCCGAACTGCCCTTGGCGACAAGCAGTTCCGGATGGTGCGCGTCGGGGACGTAGGCGCCGGCCAGGTCGCGGTCGCGCAGCTGACTGATCGCGGCGTCGCGATCGGGCAGGGTCAGCACCTCGAGCCCGTCGCCCGCCTTGTCCTTCAGGGTCTGCGCCAGCACCATCTCTTGCGGCGCGGTGCCGACGACAGCCACCTGCAAATGGTTGGGCTCGGGCTGATGGAACGCGCCGAGGTAGGCCAAGGCCATGCCCAGGCACATGAGCAGCGGGGTGAGTAGATGCGTGGCCACATGTCGCAGCTCTGCTGCCGAGGTCTTCAAAGGAACAACTCCCAATGGTTGGTAAATGCAACTATGCGATTAGTTGTATCATACAACCATGTCGGACGAGCTGCCACGAGGGGACGCGATCCTCGCCATCCAGCGCGAACTCACGGCCTTCGCGCGCCGCGCTCGGGGTCGCGCCGCCGAGCTGCATCCGGAATTGTCGCTGGTCGCGGCGAGCATTCTGGACCTGCTCATCGAGCGCGACGGTTGTCAGGCCAGCGAGGTCGCCGAGCATTTCCTGCTCGACAAGTCGACGGTGAGCAGGCAGATCGCGGCCCTGGAAAAACTCGGATACCTGACCCGGGAGGTGGATCCGGCCAACCGCCGCAATCTGCGGTTGCACCCGACAGCGGAGGGTCGCCGGGTAGCGGGTGCGGCCGAAGCCGCGCGGCGAGCGGCGTTCGCGGTGCGATTCGAAGACTGGCCCGACGGCGACCTGGCTCGCTTGGCGCAGTACCTCACCCGGTACAACGCCACCCCCTGAGCTCCGTCGAGTGCACGCGAAACGCGTTGCCGGACCCCTGCTTCCGCTGACTCGACAGTTGTCGCTTCAAAACCGCACTTAACCAACCAAGCACTTGCTACCCTTCGGCGATGATCCCCACTGTGGTATGGGGCACCGGCAATATGGGGCGTGCGGCCATTCGTGCCATCGACGCCCACCCGGAGCTCGAACTGGCTGGTGTGCTGGTGCACAACCCCGGCAAAGTAGGCCGAGACGCGGGTTCGCTCGCCGGTCTCGACTACGAACTGGGGGTCGCCGCCACCGACGACATCGACGGGGTACTCGCCGCGAGCCCGCGCGCGATCGTGTACGCGGCCTCCGGCGACATCCGCCCCGATGACGCGCTCGCCGACATCATGAAAGCCATCGGTGCGGGCGCGGTGGTTGTCTCGCCCGCGGTGTACGCGCTCTACGATCCGCGCAGTGCCACACCGGAAGTCCGGCAGCCGGTGCTCGACGCGATCGCGGCCGGCGGCGGTTCGCTGTTCGTCTCCGGCGTCGACCCGGGCTGGGGCAACGATGTGCTGCCGCTGCTGATCAGCGGCCTGGCCGGCACCGTGGACGTGGTCCGTTGCCAGGAGATCTTCGACTACACCACCTACGACCAGCCCGACTCGGTGCGCTGGCTGGTCGGCATGGGCCAGCCGATGGAATACGAGCCGCCGATGCTGGCCCCCTCGGTGCCGACCATGGTGTGGGGCGGGCAGGTTCGGCTGCTGGCTCGCGGGCTCGGCGTCGAACTCGACGAGATCCGCGAGACCGTGGATCGCCGCGCCCTGGACGCGACCGTGACCACAAAGCTCATGGGCGATTTCGACGCCGGGACGCAGGGTGCGATCCGGTTCGAGGTGCAGGGCATCGTCGCCGGCGAGCCGCGCATCATCATCGAGCACGTCACCCGCATCCACGCGGACTGCGCCCGGGACTGGCCGCTGCCGCCCGACGGTGAGGGCGCGCACCGCGTGATCATCGAGGGCCGCCCGCACATCGAGGTCAGCATCGAATGCTCCGACGAGGGCGGCAACCGGTCGGCGGGCGGAAACGCCACGGCCGCAGGCAGATTGGTGAACGCCATTCCCTGGCTGACCGCGGCCGACCCCGGCCTCTACGACGCACTGGACGTGCCGCTTACTCCGGCGGTCGGCAAACTCGGAAGGAAGAATCCGTGATCATCGATGTACCCGAGGGCAAGGACCCGATCGGCTATGTGTGGGGCGAAATGGTGCCGGGCATCGGCATTCCCGCCTCCGGCTTCTCGCTGGCGGTCTACGAGCACACCACCCTCGGACTGCGTGAATTCGAGGCCGCGCGGCTGCGCATCGCGCAGATCAACGGCTGCATCTTCTGCCTGGACTGGCGTACCGAACGCGACGGGCTGAAGGTCGAGGAAGGCTTCGCGGATGCGGTAACCGACTGGCGCACAAGCGATATCCTCGACGAGCGGAGCCGTTTGGCGGCGGAATACGCCGAACGCTACGCCGTCGACCACCACAACCTGGACGACGAATTCTGGCAGCGGATGTTCGCGCAGTACACCCAGGCCGAGGTGGTGGAGCTGTCCATGAGCATCGGCTCCTGGCTCGCCTTCGGCCGCCTCAATCGCGTGCTCGGCCTCGACGCCGCCTGCGTGCTGCCGGGGCACTAGTACCTCTGATCACGTACGCGCGGTAGTCACCGATCTCCGTCCGCCGGACTGAGGGTGTGGCTCCGCGCGTCGTAGATGGCGTAACCGAAACCGGCGATGAGGGCTTCGATGATCCGCCGCACCGCGGGCGCCGCGTAATCGACTGCGGAGCCGCGGGTGCGGCGGCGGTCGAGGCGGTCGGCGGCGGTGATGCGGACCGCATTGCCCGCCGCCTCCAGCCGCACCCGCGCATGCGCCCGGGACAGGGGAATAGCCCGATTCCAGGACTCCATTCCGGGAATCAGCGTCAACTGCAGATCATCCTCTATCGGTCTTCCCGCCTGGGACCGGTAATAGGCCATGACCTGATCGGGTGTGGACACGACCCCCGCCGGCACAATGATGTACACGTAACTCACCGCACCACCGTAACCACTTGGGCGCCATCGGCACTCGGCATTCTTTCGGATTTGCCTCGGGAGTTCGCGGTGGTGCGGGCGACGGTCGACCCGGACAGTTAGGCGCCGACCGGGGTTTCGGCGGTATCCGGCGGCTCGGCCACATTACGTTTGGGTCCGGTGAACCAGCGGCGGGCCGAAACGAACCACCAGATGCCGATCGCGCCGACCACCGCCACCAGGGTGAGGGGGGCGTAATTGACTACCGTCCAAGTGAATTCGTCGTTCCACGGGTAGCCGCGGTCGTCGGTGGGCAGGATGAACAGCACACTGATCAGGGCGATCCAGATCAGGGCGACGATGCCGATAGGCCGATACCAGGGGCCGAGTTGCCAAGGGCCGGTGCGGAATCGGCTGCCGTGCCGTTGACGCAGCAGAATCGGGATGCCGTAGGCGATATAGAGGCCGATGGTGGCGACCGAGGTGGCGGCGGCATAGGCGACGGGCGCGTTCGCCGCGGGGACCAGCATGGACGGGATCAGCAGCAGGAACGCGAAGAAGGAAATGAACAGCACCGCGTTCACCGGGACCTTGCGGACCGACAATTTCGACCACAGCGCCGAACCGGGCACCGCGCCGTCGCGCGCGAACGCGAACAGCATGCGGGAAGCGGAGGTGACCGAGGCGTAGCCGCAGAACAATTGAGCCGCCGCGGCGATGATCAGCAGCGTGCCGGACCAGAAGGAATTCAGCGAATTCTCCAGGATGTAGATCACCGGGTAGCCGTTGTTCTTCTCCGGGTCCAGGGCGTCGTCGAGATTCGGGATCGCGAAGGTGACCGCCATGATGAGCAGATAACCCGCGACCGCCGACACGATGATGGTGTTGACGATCCCTTTGGCCGCCGTCCGGGCCGCGTCGTGGGTTTCCTCGCTCATGTGCGCCGACGCGTCGTAACCGGTGAAGGTGTACTGCGCGTGCAGCAGGCCGAGCAGGAAACTGAATGCGACACCGCCGAATCCGACGGCGCTGTTGTCGACGGTTTCGGTGAACACGAAGCCGATGCTCTGATGGTTTTCCGCGCCGATACCGAGCACCAGCACGAATACCGCGACACCGGCCACATGCCACCAGGCCGAAATATTGTTGATGACCGCGGACAGGTGCGGGCCGATGGCGTTCAGCACCGCGTGCAGCACCAGGATGGCGGCGAAGACCATGAAGATCGCGGTGCGGTCGGTGCCGATCTCGATGCCGATCACATTCAGCACCGAGGTGGTGAAGATAGCGGCGCCGTAATCGATGGCGGCGGTCACCGCGATCTGGCCGATGAGATTGAACCAGCCGGTGAACCAGCCCCACACCGGGCCGCCGAGTTCGGAGGCCCACCAATAGAGGCCGCCGGAAGTCGGGTAGGCCGAAGCCAATTCGGCCATGGCCAGGCCGATGAACAACACCATGATCGAGACCAGTGGCCAGCCCCACGCCATGGTGATCGGGCCGCCGTTGGCCAAGCCGATGCCGTAACTGGCGAGACCGCCGGTCAGGATCGAGACAATGGTGAAACTGATCGCGAAATTGGAAAATCCGGACCAGGATCGCGCCAGTTCCTGTTTGTAGCCGAGTTCGGCGAGCCGGCGTTCGTCATCGGTAGTGCTCATAGATGCTCCCACAGCGAAAACGCTGCCCTCACACAGCGTTTGCAGAAGATCAGTGTGCGGTAAAGATCGGACTGCCGCAGGGTAAGCGGCGAAACTCGATCGAGGGATAGCGAAGAGTGCGCCCGCAACATGCCGATGCCGGGCGCGCGTATCCGGCGGTGGCGCGACGTAGCGTGGCGGATATGAGTGAGCGACTGGTGATCGTCGGAGGCGACGCGACGGGTATGTCGGCGGCCTCCCAGGCCCGCAGGCTACGCGAACCCGGCGAGCTGGAGATCGTGGTGTTCGAACGCGGCCGGTTCGCCTCCTACTCGGCGTGCGGGATCCCGTACTGGGTCGCCGGGGATGTGAAGGACCGCGAGGATCTGATCGCGCGCACGCCGGAGGAGCATCGGGAGCGCGATATTGATCTGCGGCTGGGCACCGAGGTCACCGAGCTCGATGTCGACGGCAGCAGAGTGCGGGTCCGGGATGCCGACGGGGCCGAATCCTGGTGTAGCTATGACAAACTCGTGCTCGCTACCGGCGCGCGGCCGATCCGTCCGGAGCTGCCGGGCATCGACGCCGGGGGTGTGCACGGTGTGCAGACGCTGGAGGACGGGCAGGCGCTGATCGACACCCTCGAGCACACCGAGGGTAAGAAGGCGGTCGTGGTCGGCGCGGGCTACATCGGCGTCGAGATGGCGGAGGCGCTGATCAAGCGCGGCTATGACGTGACCATGATCAACCGGGCGTCCGAGCCGATGTCCACGCTCGACCCCGATATGGGTGCGCTGGTCCGGAAAGCCATGTGCGGCATGGATATCGAGATCGTCGGCGGCGCCGAGGTCACCGAGATCCGTACCGGCGATTCGGGGCGCGTCTCGGCCGTTCGGACTGCCGACGGTGAATACCCGGCCGACGTGGTGATCCTCGGCATCGGTGTGCGGCCGGAAACGACCTTGGCGGAGGCCGCGGGCCTGCCGCTCGGCGAGGACGGCGGCCTGCTGACCGACCTGTCGATGCGGGTCCGCGGCCACGACAACATCTGGGCCGGCGGCGACTGCGTCGAAGTATTGGATCTCGTCTCCGGCCGGCAAATGCACATCGCGCTCGGCACGCACGCCAACAAACACGGGCAGATCATCGGCGCCGGCATCGGCGGGGGATACGCGACGTTTCCCGGCGTCGTCGGCACCGCCGTCAGCAAGGTCTGCGACCTCGAGGTCGCGCGAACGGGCCTGCGGGAGAAGGACGCCCACGCGGCCGGACTGCAATTCGTCACCGTCACCATCGAGTCGACCAGCCGCGCGGGCTACTACCCGGACGCCGCGTCGATGACGGTGAAGATGCTTGCCGAACGTCGCACCGGCCGCTTGCTCGGCACCCAGATCGTCGGGCGGGAGGGCGCGGGTAAACGTGTCGATATCGCCGCCGTCGCCCTCACCGCCCGGATGACCGTGGAGCAGATGACAGCGCTGGACCTCGGCTACGCGCCGCCCTTCTCCCCGGTGTGGGATCCCGTGCTGGTCGCCGCCCGCAAAGCCATGGCCGCGGTGGCGAAGAACAGGTAGAGCTACTGCTCAGGCTTGCCCAGCGACTCCAGGAGTTCGGTCTGGCCGAACATCGCGGCGGTGTCGCGGGCCGACGGGGTGCCCGCGTCGAGATCGGCGCCCGCGTTGATCAGCAGGCGCATGATCTCCTTGTCGCCCTTGAACACCGCGCCGGACAGGGGCGTCTGGCCGCTGTCGTTGAGCTGGTTGGCGTCGGCGCCGCGCATCAGCAGCACGGCTGTGGCGTCGCGGTGGCCGTGGTAGGCGGCGAGCATCAGGAGGCCGTCGCCGCGATCGTTGGTGAGGGTGGCGGGGACCCCGGCGTCCAGGTAGGCGGCGAGCGTGTCGGCGTCGCCCTGGCGCGCCAGATCGAAGACTTTGCCCGCTAGTTCGATCACCTTGTCTTCTTCAGTGCTCATCAGGCTATTTCATCATGTGTGGGCGGTGGCCCACGTCGGTGTTACCGGGACCGTTCCACCCCGAAGCAGTGCAAGCTGAAGCGGCGGTAGGGACTGGAGTTGCGGAAGTATTCGCCGCTGACCTGCGCGGGCTCGGCGAGGCCGAACTCACCCAGGAGTGTGACGGCCAGCTTTGCGGCGGTTTCCGCGGTTTCCGGCCCGGGCAAGAACTCGCGGGTCCACGCGCCGTACTCGTCCGGTGCGAACCCATGCTCGCGCAACACCTCCTCCGAACGCCCTTCGGGGGAGGTCACCATGACCAGTTCTTCGAGGTCTTGCGATAGCTGCAGCCATCGGGTGTCGTCCGCGACCGGGTCGGCCGCCGCCAGGGTGACCACGACATGATCCGGCGAGGGGCTCGTATTGCCGGTACCCAGCGTCCGCATCCCGAAGTGGATGTCGCGCAACGTCATTGCGAGCGCCTCGGCGAGTTCGTCCCAGCTGTGCACGAGCCGACCGCCGAAGTAGCAGCCGATCAGGCTCGGATGGTCATCCTCCCCGATCCAGGTGTAGGGCACCTCGCCGAGGCCTTCGCCGTATTCCCAGCTGCGGTAATCCCAGCCCTCCCACGCTTCGGTGGCGAAGACCCGCACCGTCAGGTCACCGCGGTAGCTGACCTCGAGTTGCCTGGTGGTGGTTTTCCCGCGCCAGCGCACGAACGCGTCGCCGTTGCCGCCGTACAGGGACGGCTCACCCCACACCTCTGTCGCGACCGCGAGATAGTCGCGGAACGCCTCTGGTGTGATGACCGCGGCGCACAGATAGACCTGCATCATCTCGGAATCCCCGCCGTGCCGCCGATCCCAGTTCTCGGTGAGATACGCACCCCGCACCACTCCAGGAACCGCCGCTGTCTCGCAGCGGGGGAGTTGGTCGCGCGACACCTCCCACCCGAGTTTCGTGCACGCCGCGACCACATCCTCGTGCCGCCACGTGCCGAAGTCGGCTGCCCCCAGATCGGTTAGCAGCGTGCGTAATTCATCCCGTCCCAGCCCCGTCATGTCCAGCACGCTACTCCCGGGCACCGACAGGAATCAGGGCTCAGGCCCGGCAACCTTCCAGGGTCGCGTTGCCCAGTTCCAGGACCACGTCCTCGACGTTGCCGCGCAAACGGAACGCGTTGAGCTGGCGGATCGCGCCGTTGCCACGTTTGAGGACAGCGGCGACGGTGTCGGTCACGAACGTGCGGTCGCCGAACTCGTCCAGGGCGGGGGAGACGTGGTCGATCAGTTCCATGAGCAGGTCCCGGGTGGGCAGGATGCGGCCGTCTATCGGGGCCACCACGTCGCCGTCGAGTCCCGTGCGCGCGGCCTTCCAGTACGCGGCCCGCAAGACGTCCGCGGCTACCGGTGGCGCGGTCATGCCCTCCGCCAACGACATTCGCGCCCGCAGCACCGTCGCCCGGACCAGGGCGGCCAGCAGGGCTGTTTCCTCGACGGTGGCGGGCACGTCGCTGACGCGGACCTCGACGGTCGGCCACTGGATCGATGGGCGGACATCCCAATAGACCATCTGCTCGTCGAGCATGATCCCGCTCGACAGCATCATCGCCACCATCGAGTCGTACTCGTCGACGGAGTGGAAATAGGGGGGTGGGCCCGCGCTCGGCCAGCGCCGCCAGAGGATGCTGCGCCAGCTGGCGTACCCGGTTTCCACACCGCGGTAGATGGCCGAATTCGCGGTCAGTGCCAGAAACAACGGCAGCCACGGCCGCAGATAGTTGCTCACCTGGACCGCGGTTTCCCGGTCCGGGACCGCCACGTGGACGTGGCAGCCGCACAGGCCCTGCTCCTGGGCGAGCATCCCGAAACCCTCGGCGATCCGCTGGTAGCGGGGCGTGTCGGTGACCGGGAAGCGGCCCGGGACCGTCGGCGGTATCCCGGCCGCGAGTAATTGGACGCCGTTCGCGTCCGCGCAGGCGGCCACCCCGCGGCGAAGCTCACGCAACTGCCCGAGCAGCTCAGGGGTGTTGGAGTGGACGTCGGTGCTGGTCTCCACCTGACAGCGGGTGAGCTCGAGCTGCAGGTCGATGCCGTATTCCTTGGCGGTTCGGGCGACCGCCTCGTTTTTCGCGGCCGGCGCACCCGTCTCCGGATCGGCGAGCAGGAACTCCTCTTCAACGCCGACAGTCGACGTGACTGGGTCCATCCACCAAGATTACGCTGCCTTCCCGCCTCGGCGAGAGCGTTTGCGTTCGTGCTCCCCCGTCCATGCCGAATCTGTTTCCCGCACAGTGCGTTTGTGCCCCGGCCTGGGTTGGCGACACGCTGGCGGACTCGGCGGTCAGCATCGCGGTTCGGCCGCCACCGGGGCGTTCAATCCCTGCTCCAGCCGCACTGGCATGCGAGACTTGCGGGCGTGAGCGGGCTCAGCGAAGCATTCAGCAGCGGAAAAACCGACAGTCGACCGGATCGCGGCGAGGTCATCGGCCGTGGTGTCGTATGGCTGGCCAAGTGGGCGCTGTGCGTGGTGGCGATAGCGGCGGGCGCCTGGGTCCTCGGCTACCTGATCGCGAAGCTGTGGGTGGTGATCCTGCCGGTCCTGCTGGCCATCGTCGTCGCCACCGTGCTGTGGCCGCCGACGGGCTGGCTGATGAAGAAAGGCTGGCCGCCCGCCGCCGCGGCGTCGGTGTCGCTGCTCGGGTTCATCGCCATCCTGGCCGGCATCATCGCGCTGATTGTGCCGTCGGTCGTCGACCAGGCGCCCGACCTCGCCGACAAAGCCACCGAAGGCATCGATAAGGTCCGCAACTGGTTGCAGGGCCCGCCGCTGCGGGTGCGCGACGAGCAGCTCGACTCCGCCGTCGAGGCCGTCACGAGCCGCCTGAAGTCCAGTGCCGAGCAGATCGCCTCCGGCGTGTTCAGCGGTGTCAGCACGGCCACCTCGGTGCTGGTGACCTTGTTCCTGGTACTGGTGCTGGCCTTCTTCTTCATCAAGGACGGGCCGCGTTTCCTGCCGTGGCTGCACCAGGTGACGGGCAGCCGCTGCGGCACCCACCTGGAGCAGGTGCTGGCCCGCGTGTGGGTCACCCTCGGCGGTTTCATCCGCACGCAGGCCCTCGTCAGCCTGATCGACGCCGTGTTCATCGGCGCGGGCCTGGTGATCCTCGGTGTCCCGCTGGCGCTGGTACTGGCGGTGCTGACCTTCCTCGGTGGGTTCATTCCGATCGTCGGTGCCTTCGTCGCGGGTGCGCTGGCGGTGCTGGTCGCTCTGGTCGCCAACGGCGTCACCACCGCCTTGATCGTGCTCGGCATCATCATCGCCGTGCAGCAGCTGGAAGGTAATGTGCTGCAACCGGTTCTGCAATCGCGGAGCATGAAACTGCACGCCGTTATCGTGCTGCTCGCGATCACCGCTGGCGGCTCGCTCTACGGGATCGTCGGCGCCTTCCTCGCCGTCCCCGTGGCCGCCGTGGCCGTGGTGACGCTGCGCTACATCGGTGAGCAGATCGATCTGATCACCGGAGAAACCACCGAAGCCGGGGCTCCCGAAGAGGTGGACGCCACCGCCCCCGGCTCCGACCACAGCACCGAAGTCGTCCGCGGCGCAAGCGATCCGGAGCCGGAGAAGTAGCGCTAGGCCGGTTCGCTCAGGTAGCGGGCGCTGAACCGGCGCAGGATCTCCATCGGGACCGTGATCGACTCCTTGTGCCCGAGCTCGATCAGGTAGTCCGCTTCGTCGGGGTCGAAATAGCCCGCGTGCCGGTAGGTTTCGATGCGCAGGGCCAAGCCGTTGCCGTCCAGTTCGGGATGGAACTGGGTCGCGTAGACGTGCTCTCCGACGCGGACCATCTGCACCGGGCAGCCCGCGGAGCTCGCGAGCAGCACCGCGTCCGGCGGCACTTCCTGGCAGGCTTCCTTGTGGCCGACGAACGCCCGGAACGACTCGGGGAGGCCTTGCAGCAAGGGATCCGCGGCGGCGGCGTCGTTCAGTTCGATGGTTTGCGCGCCGGGCGGTTCGCTGTAGCGCTCGGTGCCGACCTTGCCGCCGAGCACCTCCGCCAGCATCCCCAATCCGTAGCAGGCGCCCAGGTAGGGCAGGTCTCGCCGGACGATCTCGGTGACGAGCCCGCGCAGCTTCGGCTCGAATTCGCGCTGGTAGTCGTATTTTTGGTGCTCTGGATTGCTGATATTGCTCGGGCCGCCGCCGACGATGACCGCCGCGTAGTCGTTGAGGTCGACATCGGGGAAGTCCTGATCCATTCGAATCCGGACCACCTGCTCCCGCTCCAGTTCGGCCGCCCGCAGCATGGCGAAGTATTCGTCGTCGGACGCGGAGTGCTCGGGACGCAGCTGCAACAGCAAGCAGGGTTTCGGCATGGCTCCGATTGTGGAAGATCGCGGGCGTCAGTTGGGGAGGTCGGCGATATGTCTGTTATTTCGCTCAGCCGATCACCGGCAGCGTGCGATCGTCGGCGAGCCGTTTCAGCGCCCGCTGCATGATGCCGGTGACATAGTCGTAGCCGCGGTCCAGATCCAGTTCGTCACCGAGCGCGGTGCGCAGATCGATGGGGTGGAGGAACTCGACAGTCACCTTGGTGGGCAACGGAATATGTCCCGCGAGATCCCCGAAATTGAGCCCCCACGGCAGCGCGATCGAGATCGGGAACACCTTGAGCCGCAACATCCGATCCAGCCGCAGCAGCCGCGCCAGCCGATCACCTCGGGTGAGAATCAACTGATTCTCGTGCGCCCCATAATTGATCACCGGCACGATCGGCACATTCGCGTCCCACGCCAGCCGCAGGAACCCGGTGCGCTGCGCGAAATCGATCTGATCCTGCTCCCACGCCGGCCGATGCACCTCCCAATCCCCGCCCGGATACACCAGCACCGCCGCCCCGCTGTCCAACGCGGCCCGCGCACTCTCCGGATTGGCGGCCACCGTCCCGAACTTCCGCAAATAGCCGCCCAGCACCGGAAACGCCATCACCAGATCATGCGCCAACTGATAGAACGGCCGCTCCGGCCCGAAATGCCGCGTAAACGCCAACGTCGTCACCACCACCTCCGGCGACACATTCCCGCCGGAGTGATTGCCCACCAACAGGATCGGCCCCTCCGCCGGCACCCGCTCGATCCCCTTGATCTCCGCCCGGAAATACACCCGCACCAGCCGCCAGCTGAACTCCAAACTCCGCGCCACGAACTCCGGATCCCGCTCCGCCATATCCGCGCTCGGCACCCGCGCCTTCACCTGCTCCGACACCCACCCCGCGGCCCGGTCGAACGGCAGCAATTTCCGGATCCCAGACGGCACGGGAACCTCCTCATAACGCGATACACGATCACAGAAGGAATGCCTCCCATACGCCCCGCCAAACCTCACCCCACTCGCGCGGCCAATCCACTGTCGCCGCCGGAGCAAGCATCGAGCGATGACCAACCGCGAAAGCGTCACGCCCTTCGTGCTTTCCAGTACGACGGCTCAGGCCAGTACCGCCTGATCCACACCGACGGCGAAATGGAACAAACCACGGACGTGTTCGAAGCTCACGACGCTGAACCCAACGCACACGGCTGGAACAGCTTCGCCGAGTCCGTGGTCAACACCCACCTGCCAGGACTCGCCGACAGGTTCCGCTTCGACTCCGAGGCAGGCACTTTCATCGTCAACAGCACCGATCTCGACGCCCTCCGCTGCCCCGCCACCCACCTCCGTCAGGCATTCCACAACCACGAAATCCTGGACCGGCTGCTCGCCGCCGCCGATCCCGAACTCCTCCGCTAGCGGGACGAATCCGGCCATGCACCCGGGCACTATCGAACAACTCTGGCGCTAGTACCCGATTAGCCCGCATGAGTGGCTGTGACGCCGAGTCCGATTGCCAGGTGGGTTTGCCGATCCCGGGCGGGCCCAGCACGATCACGTTTTCTGCTAGGGAAACGAAGGTGGCGGTGCCAAGTGCGCCAACACATCCCGACCGATTGAACGCAGGTGATCGAGGTTGATGTCCTTCAATGTGTCACTTGCGGGAAGTTCACGGTGCGGATCCACATGATGGTGCCTTTGGCCTCGCGGTCAGCGATCTGGCGCTGGGACCAGTCTTCGTCACGCACTTACTCGGCGAGTGCTTCTCAGTAGCGAGCGATCGTCGCATTACCCGGGCTACAGAAGCCAGCATCGAGGGCAACCCACCGAGAGGCTTGGTCGAGCCGATGCTCGCGGTACCCGATCTCTGCTGCGTTGTGGTCACTGGAATCTCGTTTCTGTTGTCGGAACAGTGAGTTCGACGCCGACAAGGCGTCGTAATCGGGCAACGCGCGCAGCGTGACCGAATGTCGGTCGGGAGGCCGGCGCGCCTGGCCACCACGGCGACAATCGGCGGCGAACCCGGCCCCGCAACTGCGCGGCGAGAACGGACGTGGTCATGGTCGGTGAATGGTGGAGGCAGTTCGGCGGGGGAGCTTGGCTGGGATTGATGGGGTGGAGTGATCCACTGAGCACGACCCCGGAATGTTGAACTGTGTTCGGGGACAAGCATTGTCTGAATGCGGGGTGCGGCTGGGGGTAGGGGTCAGCCAGCGGACGCACGGGTCCGGCGTGGCTCAGGGCGTGGCAGTGGTTGCAGGCCAGGGTTTCGCTGTCGATGTCGGTGGTACCGCTATCGTCCACCGGTGGACGCGCCGATTTCCCGTGGTGCCGAACGGGTGTGGCACCACGGGTTCAGGCAGCAGGTGTGTCTGGCGCTAGACCGTGGAGCCAGCGTCGACGTTGTGCTCGGTCTCGTTCGCGGTGGTGGTGGATGCGCGCGAGGGTTTCGGCGAGGAGTTCGCTGGCGTGATGGCGGTGGTTGACCTGTGGTGTTTGGGTGGGGTCGATGTGGGGCGGTGCGATCCACCCGGTCCGACCCGGGTAGTCCGAATCCTTGCTGAGGGCAACGGTTTTCCAGCCGCCGGGCCCGTCGTGGACCAAGGCGTGGCAGCGGTCGCAGGCCAAGGTTTCGTTGCCGATGTCAGTCGCGCCGTTTTTGTTCCAGTCGGTGACGTGATGGACCGCGCAAAGGCTGGCGGGTGCGTCGCAGCCCGGGCGGGTACAGCCCCGTAGGGCCGCGATCAACGCCAGCCGTTGCCCGGCCGAGGCGAGGCGTTTGGTGCGTCCCAAATGTAGTGGTACCCCGGCATGGTCGAACACCATCAGCCACGGCAGAGCCCGTTGGGCGAGCGTCAACGCTTCGGTGATGGGGACGGTGCCCCCGGTCGCGGTGGTGGCGACCCCGGCGGCGTTCTCGATGTCTTCGACACTGATCGACAGGATTGTCGAGACGGGCAGTCCGCGATGGGTTCCGAGGTTGGCGGGGTCGGTGCCCGGCGACAACAGGGCGACCAACGCGTCGTGGGTACGTTGGGCGGCGCTGCGGGTATCGCGCTTCGCCGCAGCATCCAACACCTCCCGATCGATGTGTTCGGTGCTGCCAGAAGGGCTTTGCGGGTCGTCGGGATTGTTCATCCCCGGGCGGCCGAGTTTCGCGACCACTGGGTCGAGGAGGGCGCGCAGGGTAGGGGTGATGTCGCCGCTGATCGCCGACATCCCGTCAGCGCGTTGTTTACCGATCCGCAGGGCGCGTTGACGTTGACGGTCGGTGTCGTTGGTGAGGCTGCCATCGGGGTCGAGGCGTGCCAGGATGTCTCGGCCGATGTTGGTGAGGTCTTCAGGCATCACGGCACGGGCGGCGGTGGCCAGGATGTGTTCGGCGGCTTCGAAATCGGCGTTCGCGGTCGAGCCTGGGACACGCTTGAGCACTTTCGCGATCTCACGTGCGTGATCGGTGGAGATCTCACCTTCGGCTTGGGCGGCCGCGGTCGCCGGGTGGCGGGGTTCCATCTCCTCGCCTGGGATGTCATGCCACACACCCAAACTGGTGGCGGCGGCGATGCGGGCGGCGGCGTCGGCGTGGGAGATCCGAAGAGTTTGGATGAGTAGTTTTTTCGTGGTGCCGGCGCCGGTGCGGGCGGGGAGTCCGCCTTCGGTGGCGCGCACGATCAGTTTGTGGGCGAAGGAATCCAGCACCCGCCGGGCGCGTTCGAGCTCGCGTATCGCTTCGAGCACAGCCTCATCCGAGAGCAGCGTCACCGTGGTGGCGGTGAGGTCGGTGGCGGCGGTCAGTAGCGGGTCGGTGACCCGCTGTGCTGATACCGCTGGGCTGGTCGAACGCATGTGTGAATTCTATCGCCGTTCACAGCGGATAGCTATCGAAAATCGGGTCTGAATTCGATCTCTTCACACTGGACGAACGTATGAAAGCGCCTGTTACACAGCAGGTTACGGGAGACGGTCTTTCCGGTTTGTCTTCACAGCGCCCCGGCTGCCGTTCATCCACACCGATTCTCTTTTCTGTCTTTCTGGAGTGTTTTGGACTGGACCACAGCCGGGTGACCGAGGACCGAACCGAGCGTCCGCACGAAAGGTGAGGGGTAAGTCCGGTAGGGCTGCCAACGTGCCCCGCATGGTTTGGGCAAGATCTCTGGACCACAGCACCACTACTGGACCACGCTGTCCGGGAAGGTTTTTCGATCCCCCACCGCCGCCACCCTGCGGAAGCGCCGAAACCAGCCCTCTGCCGGGTACCGAACCGTCACCAGCACGCCTATTTCACCACCCGTCTGGGAAGCTTGTTCGATCCCCAGCCGCCGCACCCTGCGGACGCACCGAAACCAGCCCTCCACGAGGTATTGAACGGTCACCACGTCGTGTGGGTGTGCTGGAAACGCCCATCTGACGGATCCCGCGCGGCGTACCGCAAGCGACCTCCCAAATACGAATCGGCTACCGCCGTACGCCCACACCAGCGACAACACACCGCCGGTTCGGAATCCGCAACAACCGCCGGGCCACCCTGCGGACGTATCGAAACCAGCCCGCCGTCGGGTACCGATCGGGCACCACCTGACGGGCGCGTGGCGAAGCGCCGATCTGACGGTTGCCGCGTCGGCGTGCCGCAAGCGACCTCCCAGGTGCAAATCGTCCACCGCCGTGTGCCCACACCAGCGACGCACCGCCGGTTCGGAATCGGCAACATCCGCCGCCCCCCTGCGGACGTACCGAAGGCGGCCCGCCGTCGGGTGACGGTCACCACCTCCCGCGGGCGTGTTGGAAGCCGCCATTTGACGGGCGCCGCGCGGCGTACCGAAAGTAATCTCCCAGGTGCGATTCGGCCACCGCCGTGCGCCTGCACCAGCAACGACGCACCGCCGGTTCGGGATCGGCAACAACCGCCGCGATCCTGCGGACGTATCGAATTTGCTCGCCACCAGGTATCGAACGGCCACCATCTGCCTTGGACGTATTGGAACCGGCCCGCCACCGGGTACCGAACGGCCACCATCTGCCTTGGACGTATTGGAACCGGCCCGCCACCGGGTACCGAACGGTCACCACCTCCCGTGCTGGAAGCCGCCATCTGACGGGCGCCGAGCGGTCGTGCCGCGAGCGGCCTCCCAGATGTGATCCGGCCACCGCCGTGCGCCCGCACCAGCAACGACGCACCGCCGGTTCGGGATCGGCAACAACCGCCGCGATCCTGTGGGTGTACCGAAACCGGCCCGCCACCGGGTACCGAACGGCCACCACCTCCCGTGCTGGAAGCCGCCATCTGACGGGCGCCGAGCGGGCGCGCCGCGAGCGACCTCCCAGACGCGATCCGTCCACCGCCGTGCGCCCGCACCAGCAACGACGCACCGCCGGTTCGGAATCCGCAACATCCGCCCGCCACCCTGCGGACGTACCGAAACCAGCCCGCCACCCGGTATCGAACGGCCACCACCTCGCAGGGGCGTGCTGGAAGCCCCATTTGGCGGGCACCGCGCGGACGTGTCGAAAGCGACCTCCCAGGTGCGAATCGGGCAACGCCGTGCGCCCCGCACCAGCTATGACCACCGCCGGTTTGGCCCGGCCGGACGTCGCGTGGATACGCCAGAAGCAGATGAAGGCTCCCCATCGCATGGGGAGCCTTCCTGATCGATTCCGGTTGCGAAACCTGTTGCGCTACTCCGCAACCGCCGCTGTGGTTTGCTCTGCGACGCGGCCGAAGTCCAGTTTCACCAGCTGGTCGGCGCAGTCGAAGTAGCGGTCGTCGTGGGTGATGACGATGACTGTTTTGCCGCGCTGTTTGAGGGAGGTGAGGATTTCGCGGTAGAAGACGTCGCGGAATTTGGGGTCCTGGTCGGCGGCCCATTCGTCGAAGATGTAGATGGCGCGGTCTTCGAGGAGGGCGGTGAGGAGGGCTAGGCGTTTGCGCTGGCCTTGGGACAGGTCGATGGTGGAGAGGCGGCCGTTTTCGACGGTTACCTTGTGGGAGATCTGGAGTTCTTCGAGGTAGCGGCGGACTTCGGCGTCGAGGTCGGGGCGGTCGAAACCGAGGTATTCCTCGAACAGGTGGAAGTCGGTGAAGATGGCGGAGGAGTTCTGGCGGAACCACTCGATGTTCTCGTGATCGATCTGTTCGCCGTTGAGGGCCAGCCGGCCGGTGCGTGGAACGTAGAGGCCGGTGATGAGTTTGGCGAGGGTGGATTTGCCGCTGCCGTTGCCGCCGACGATGAAGGTGATCTGGCCGGGTTCGAAGACCAAGTCGAGTGGGCCGAGGTGGAAGCCTTCGTCGGTGTCGGGGCTGGGTAGGGGAGCCATCGGCATTGGCATGCCGTCGGCGCCACCGTGGTGGATTCGTTTGTGGCCGTTGACATCCGGGCCACCTGGGCCGCCAGGCGGCGGGAAGTGCGGCGGATGCTGCCCACGGCCCTTGGGTAGCCCACCCGGACGACCCTGCCTCGGAGCACCCGGAGCACCCAGGCCAGGAGCACCAGGCCCCGGAGCCCCCGGCGGCGGGAACGGCGGCGGCAACTCGGTCCGGTAGCTATAACTGATACCAGCCAACTCCAACCGCGCCGACTCGACCGCGGGCCGCTCGGTATACGGCAGCTGCTCCTCGTTGTGCAGCGTCTCCATGGACAGATTCATAGTGCGGATCTTGGCCAGCGCCACATCACCGCGCAGCAGGTCCGGCAGCCGGTGCATGAAGTTCTGCATCGGCATCGACAGGAAGGTCGTCACCAGCACATAGGCGACCATCACATCGTGCGGCAGGTTCAGCGCGGAGGCGATGACGAACAGGATCAGCGCCATCGTGCCGAGCTGCAGAATCTGCCCGATGCCTTGCGCCGCAGCGAATTTCGAGCCCGCGTCGACGTTCTGGTCGCGCAGCTCACCGGAGGTGCCGAGCAGATGCCGGTCCATGAAGTCGCGCCGCCGCCCGCGGTGCAACTTGAGTTCCTTGATGCCCAGCGTCACCGCTTGGAAGGACCGCAGCAGCGCGTCCTCGTTCTCGCGCGCCGCCTGGTAGACCCTGCGCACCCGCTTGAGGAACGTCTCCACACACGCGATTCCGAGCAGCGTGCCGCCGACGGTGATCGCGAAGATCGGCCCGGACACCACCGCCAGGAACACGAAGCAGCCGATGATGGTGGCCACGTCGATGCAGATGCTCGGGATCGCCGTGACCGCCTGCGACAGCGACCGCACGTCCTCGGTCAATGTCGCCATCAGCCGGTGCATTCCGAGCCGTTCCAGATGTTCCAGCGGCGCCGAAACGATGCTGGAGCTCAGGTCGGCCCGCAACCGGTAGATGGCGTCCTGGGCCAGCCGGAGCAGCAGGATCTGCGAGAGCACGCCGCTGACCAGGATGACCAGCCCGGTGAGGGCGAAGTTCTGCACGGTGACCGACGCGTGCGGTTCCGGCGACACCACCCCTCGGATCAGGGTAAGCAGGTAGGTGTTGGCCGCACCGCAGACGAGGCCCGCGAGCACCACGGCCGCGATCCGCACCCGGGAAATCGAGAGCAGGAATCTGATCAGTTGCATTGCTACTGCGCTTCTTTCGAAATGTGAGCGGCGACTATCGACGAATAATGTCGAAGATCATTCCCTCGAGGGTGACCCCCGGCGCGAAGGAGAACGCCACGCCCGTGGAGATCGGCTTGTCGCTCTGCGTTCTCTGCGGGAGCGCAGCCTGCGGAGTGACCAGACGATTCAGCATGTTCTCCAACACGAAGATCAGCGAGACACTGAGCATGTTGCCGTGCTCGGCCAGAATGTCCCAGCTGGGCGCGGCCGTTTCCGGCGGTATCCCGAGCGAGCGCGCGGACTGCTCGATGATCTTCGGCCCACCCGGGTGGATGGCCCACAGATCCACATCGGACTTCTGCAATCCGTTGCGCTGCAACGCTTCGGTGACCACCGGATCGACCCCCTGCAGAATGTACTCCGGCAGGCTCTCCGCCAGCTCGCAGGTGATCCCATTGTCGTTGACGCGCAACACGATTCCGTCTTCGGCGTCGTCGAACAGCCGGCTGAAGCTGTCCCGGATGACCACGCTGCCCGGCGCCAGCGGCTGATGAACCTGGCTCGCGCCGATCACGACGGCGCCGCACCCGTCGCCGAACAGGCTGTGGATGATGACGTCGTTGACGTTGTCACCGAACGCGGCGTTCACCGAGCTCAGCTCCAGCGCGATGACCAAAGACTTCTTATCCGGATGCGCCCGAACGTAGTCCGTGGCCGAACGGATGCCGTTCATCGCGGCCGCACAGCCCATGAAGTTGATCAGCACGCGGCTCACCGACGGCGACAGCCCGAGCTTCTTGACCACCGCGACATCGACTCCGGGCGCGATGAACCCGGTGCTGGTCACGAACACCAACTGCCCGATCTCCGCGGCCGGATCCGCCACACCCGCGAGTGCCCGCCCGGCCACGTCGACCGCCAGCGGCACCGCGTACTCCAGGAACAGGTCCATGCGCTGCCGGATGGTGGCGGGTTCCCGGCTGAACGCCAGGAAATCCGGGTCCAGCGGGTCGACCGCCAGGTGGCGGGTGTCGATCATGGTCTTCTGGTAGATCCGCGGAATGCGGGCCTGCTGCGCCGGATCGGCGAACAGCGCGGCGACCTTGTCGGCCGCCTCGGCCTGCGAGTAGATTTCACTCGGCGACCCGGTCGCGATTCCTTCGATCACCGCCACCGAGGTCGGGGGAGCCGGCGGCAGCACTCCGTATCCGTGCTCGGCCCCCACCAAGTGCCGACCTGTGTTCTCCGCGAACACTGTAGGCCGAGCGCCACCCTCATCGATTGTCACAGACACGAATTTCTTCCTTTCGAGAGAATATATGGGGACCGGGCCGCCACCCTCCAGACGGCACCGTCTCCGATAAACAGCGGAACCGGTTTATACCGTTCCGATTCCGGTGAAGCCCTGCGCCGTGTAGGTGACGCACGTCTTCAACGCCGAGGGCGACAAATGCTCACGCATGAAGCCCCACTTGTTCTCCTCCGCCTCGCGCGAGGGCGAAAGCAGGTAAGTCTGGATCTGTTTCGGGAACCGGTCGGTGAAGAAACTCTTCGCCGGCAGCCATTCCACCCCGAACTTCTCCGCCTCTTCGCGCACCACATCCTCGGTCGCGATATTGGCGAAACCGCTGCGCTGGTAGGGCAACACGTGATGCACCCGGTGCGAGCTCAGGCCCGCGGACAGGAAGCAGTCGACGTAGCGGTTGCCGACCACCCGCAGGTCGTAGGCCTGCTCGAGCTGGTTCACGCCCCAGTCCTCGGTGTCGGAATGCAGTTCGTCGGTGTCGACCTCGAAGTCGTGGCTGGCCACCACCAGGAACGTGCTGACCCACATGGTGACGACGAATTGCAGTGCCCAGGCCCAGAAATCGCCGGCCAGCGTGAACGCCACCAATTCGGCGATCAGCAGGAACCGCACACCGAACGAGCCGACGAAATGCCCCATCGCGCCGCGTCGCGTGCCGTACATATCGCGCACGCCGACCTGGCGCACCAGGCGGCAGACATCGAGCAGCCGGATCAGCATGCCGGTCACCGTGTGCCCGAACTTGTGCATGGTGTGCACCGGAATCCGGTACAACCGCGGCACCTGCATCATCATCGTGAAGACGTTCTTCTTGATGTCGACTTCACTCTGCGTGTGCGGGTGGTGCAGCAGCGCGTGCCCGTCGGCGGTAACGAACGCCAGCGCAACATAATTCATGTCGAAGGCGTTCACGAAAATCTTCGAGAGCTGGGTCTTCTGCGCCCGGTGGATCGCGTAGTGCCCGAATCCGGCGAGCGAACTACGCAGCACCACCATTGCGATCACGAACACCGGCAACGGCATCCATTTCGGATCGGCCAGACGCAACCCCTGCACCGCGAAGTACAGCACAGCGAGCACGCCGACCACGATGTTGAACAGCGTGTCCATCCGCTGCAGGCGGGCCGCCAGTTCCGGTTCCTTCAACCGCGCCTTGACTTTGTGCAGCAGGTCGTTCTTGTCGTCGAACCGGTACTTCGGGGTGTCGCGCCAGCTGTCGAAACCTTCCTTGAACAGGAAGTCCGGGGCGTTCGCCTTCGGATGGATGTCTTCCGGGATCGCTTGGCGGTCAAGGGCGTAACGCTCGATCATGCGCCCGATCCGCTCCGGATCCTTGTGGTAGGAACCGATGATCGAGGTGATGTCGCGATTCTTGGTGCGGCCGATGAAGAATTCGCCGCCGGGATGCTTGGAGATCCACTGACTCAGGTCGTAGGCTTTGCCGTTGTACACCCAGACGTTCGACACCGGAGGGGGACCGGGCGGGGGGCCGGGCGGCCGACGGAATTCCTGCTCCTCGGTAGCGGGGCGGTCACTCGTCGTCATGTCTATCCTTTGGAACAGGGTCATAGCTTGCGCCGCGGGCGGAGCTGTTCTGAGCGTTACGACAGAATCTTCCGTGCGGCTGCTTGCATCTCACTGAACAATCTCTTAAACCGGTTTGGGCGTTGCATGTTCGGGGTACGAGCGTGCCCCGAAAACGGGAAAGCCGGTCCGGGAGCAGGGAACAGCCGAAGCCGCCCCCACGCTCCCGGACCGGTCCTCGATACCGGTCGATAAGAACTAGCTGCCGGGCTTGAGCACGTTGACCGGCTTGCCGTGATCGGTCAGGGTCAGCTTGATCTCGCCCTGATCCTTCTTCACGATGGCGCGGATCAGGTTCGGGCCGGTGCCCGGCGAAGCGGCCGTGGACGGCAACTGGGTGGCCGAAGTGGTCGGCGGCGCAACGTCCTTGATCCACACGGTGATCGGCAGCTCGCCGATGCCCTCGCCGGCCCGCGGCACGATCGGATCGATCGCCGAGCCGCTGATGGTGCCGGTGACCTTCACGGTGTCGACGCCGTCGATCTTCTCGCGGCCTTCGGCCTTCGCGTTCTTGATCTGGGCGATGACGTTGGCCAGGCCCTTGTCCTTGTCCAGCAGGACGCCCGGATCGTAGATCTTCTCCGCCGGACCGATCTTGGTGTAGGTGGAGCCGTCGGTCAGCGCGTACAGCGTCTTGTCGACGACCAGGAACTTGGCCTCGATGAAGTCGGCTTCCGGCTTGGTGCGGATCTTCGCCTCACCCTGGGCCGCCCCCTGGCCCTGCGGCTGATTGGTGACGCCCGCGTCGATCTTCTCCATCGGCAGGTTCGGAATGTTGGTGACATTCAGATCCATGTGCACCGACTGCAGCGTCTGGGTGGTCTTGGAGCACTCCGACACCAGCTGGCTGCCTTCGGGCAGCTGCGACGGTGGCGCGGCGGAGGTGGTGGGAGAGGAGGATTCGTTCGAGGTGCAACCGGTCACCAGCGCGGCGAACACCGACGCCGCCATAACGACTGGCGCGATGCCCCGCCGACCGACCCGGAGTCGTCGGGTGTTTCGCGTACGCGTGGTCAAGTCACTCATATAAGCCCCTGAGGAGGTTCGTTCTACCAGCAAGTGGAAGGCATTCTGCCGCCCCCCAACGCAGTAGTATGTACTACTTGTCCGACTTTGGGGTTCATCGGTTCAGTTCGGGACTTCTAGCTGGGGGCGAAGTTCCGGCGAATTCCGGTCCGCTGTCAGCGTTCCCGCAGCAACACCTCATGATCGCCCGCCGGGCCCAGGTGAATTAAAAGGGGTCAGCGGCTCTGGAAGTCGGTCACCGACAGAGGTTTCCGGCACCGCCGAGTCGGCCGTTCAGTCCAGGGCGGCAAGTATCAGTTCGCCCAAGGCTCGGTCGCCGCGGGCGTTGGGGTGCAGCGGTGTGGTCGGGGCGGCGGGGACCAGCGGCTCGACCCAGCGGACGCCGGGGGCCTGGCACATGTCGTGACCGGTGATACCGGAGGGGTCGACACCGATGCCGTCGACCTCGCGGGCCGCGTCCAGCAGTACCTGGGACAGACTGCGGAAGATCCGGCGCAGGTAGGGCACGTCACCGTTGGCGACCGGAACCGCCGGCCAGCAGCCGCCGGATTCGGGGAACTGCGGAAGATAGCCCACCGCAACGATGGTCGCGTGTGGCGCGCGGGCGCGAATATCGTGGAACACCTGGAGCACCCGCGGCCGGATGCGGTTCCGCACGAGCTCGGCGAGCTGGTCGGTGCCGCTGGCGGTTTGGAAACGCTCGCACGGATTGCCGTGCGGGTCGGTCGCGGCGAGCGCCCCGCAGGTGCCCAGGGCGGTCACCGGATCGAGGTCGTTGGCGCCGATGGTGATGGTGACCAGGTCGGTGTCGGCGTTCAGTCCGTCGAACTGCGGTGGGTTGAACGCTCCCACCACGAACTGCGACTCGGTCATGTGCTGGGTGCGGGCTTCGCTACAGCTGTTGTCCACGAACTGGATCGGACGCAGGGACGCCGCGACGACGTTCGCGTAATTGCTGGTCGAGCGGAAACATCCGGGAACCCCGGAGGTGGCGGTGGCGTCGGCGATCGCCGCGTAGGAGTCACCGAGGGCGACATATTGTCCGATCTGGGGCGCGGGGTTCGCGGACGCCGGGACCGAGGTTGCGAGCAGGCCGGCGAGCGCGGCCGCGACGGCAGAGATCTTGCGCATATTTCATCCGAGTGGTTCGGGTCGGCGCGCCCGAGCGGGCGCTTGGGTGACGGCCACGCTACCGCCACTGATCCAATCTGCTTGGTATTTCACAATTTCGGGCAGATTTGATCAATTGCGAGGACCCGCCCGCGAAAGGTCGGATGAATCCCTTATTCTCTTAGCACTGTGAACTACTCCGTGACGGTCGTGCACCTGGTCGCCAGGCTGCACGTAGACCTGGGCCGCCTCGCCGCCCACCTGTGTCGCTGACCCGCGCCCATCGCCCGGTCAGTTCCGTTCCGCTTGGAGTTTTCCCATGTCTTCACCCGATTCCCCCGCCGTCTCGACCCGTAGCCTGAATCCGGCGCGCTGGTCGTTCGGCGTGCAGATCCTGCTCGGCTTGGCCGTCGGCGTCGCCGCGGGCCTCATCGCCCGCACTACCGGTGCAGCCTGGCTCACCACCACGCTCACCCAAATCGGCAGCATCTTCGTCCAGCTGCTCAAGCTCGCGGTGCCGCCGCTGGTGTTCACCGCGGTGCTGGTCAGCGTCGCCGGACTGCGGCACGTCACCAATGCCGCCCGCCTGGCCGGGCGCACCCTGCTGTGGTTCCTGGGGACCTCGCTGATCGCGGTCGCCGTCGGCATCACACTCGGGCTGATCACCAACCCGGGCCGCGGCGTCGAACTATCGCTGACCGGGGTGAAGGTGCCCGAACACAAGAGCGGCTGGACCGACTTCGTCACCGGCATCATCCCGACCAACGTCGTCGGAGCCTTCACCAATGGCAATGTGCTGCAACTGGTCTTCCTCGGACTGGTCTTCGGCATCGCCGCCCTGAAACTCGGTGACGCCGCCAAACCTGTTCTGGACCTTGCCGACTCGGTGCTGCAACTGGTGCAGAAGGCGCTGTGGTGGGTCATCCGGCTCGCCCCGATCGGCACCGCCGGGCTCATCGGCAAGGCCGTCGCCAGCTACGGCTGGAACCTGCTGCAGCCCTTGGCCACCTTCACCGCCGCCATCTACATCGGCTGCTTCATCGTGCTCGCGGTCGTCTACCCGGTGCTGCTGCGCACGGTCGGCGGCGTGAGCCCGATTCGCTTCTACGCCAAGGCCTGGCCCGCACTGGAGCTGGCGTTCGTGTCGCGCTCCTCGATCGGCACCATGCCGCTGACGCAGCGGATCACCATCGAACGCCTCGGTGTTCCCCGGGAATACGGCTCGTTCGCGGTTCCGTTCGGAGCGACCACGAAGATGGACGGTTGCGCGGCCGTCTATCCGGCGGTGGCGGCCATTTTCGTCGCCCAGATCAGTGGCATCGACCTCGGGATTCGGGACTACCTGCTGATCGCGTTCGTGTCGGTCTTCGGATCGGCGGCGACCGCGGGTCTGACCGGCGCGATCGTGATGCTGACCTTGACGCTGTCCACCCTGGGCCTCCCGTTGGCGGCCGCGGGCCTGCTCCTGGCGATCGATCCGATTCTGGACATGATCCGCACCGCCACCAATGTGGCGGGGCAGATGGTGGTGCCGGTGCTGGTCGCCAAGCGTGAGGGGATCCTCGATCAAGAGGTGTTCGACCAGCCCTCGGCTCCGCTGACGGAAGCGGAACCAGAACCCGAGCCGAAGCCGGAGCCGGTTGCCGCCTGAGCGGTCTCCAGGGCCAGGATGACGCTCTCCGTCGGGAACCGGCGGAGAGCGTTGCGTTATCCACTGTTGATCCAATCGAATACGTGTCGAAACCATCCAAATGAGCATGATCAAACTTCGGTAATTCGCTGCCGCAAGCGATTTCGCGGAATATCATCAGACGGCGCACTGAAATACGCTGAGCTATACGCCTATTCGAGTTTTCCGCCGCAAGCCGTCCGGTGACCATTTCGAACCAAAGGGCGCGTGCCATGCTAATTGAGCTGCTCCAACAATTGCTCGTTCCTGTTGCTCTTGCGGTAGCGGCGGTAATTGTTTTCGTCGTTGGAGACCGCCTACGGCCGAAATCGTGGCGCCAGGCCGACGACGGCTCCGGCAGCATGGTGGTCGACCTGGTCAACACGCTGTTCCTCGCCGTCGCCGCGTTCGTCGTAGTGATTTGCTGGCAGCAGTACGACAACGCGCACAATCACACCGTCGCCGAATCCAAGGCGCTGGTCGACGTCTATTGGGCCGCCCATGCGATGTCCGAACCCGACCACGACCGAGTCCAGGAGCTGGTCCGGGATTACACCGAACAGGTCGTCACCGACGAATGGACCGTCATGGACGAGGAAGGCCGACTGAGCCAATCCACCCAGCGCACACTGGATTCGCTGCGCGACACCGTCATGGCGATTCAGTCGCCCGACGCCGAGGATGCGCGGACCGCCGCGCTGGCCGGTCTCGACGCGGTCGCGCAAGCCCGCCACGACCGTGCGCTGGACGCGAGTCTCGGGATGCCCGGATTTCTGTATACCGCGCTGTGGTTCAGCACGGCGCTGCTGTTGTTCAGCGCGCTGATCTCCGGTGTTCTGGTCACCCTGCGAAGCGTCGTGATGACTGCCCTGCTCGGGCTGGTGGTCGGTGCGGCGATCGTCGCGATCTACGGTCTCGATCGGCCGTTCTCCGGCGCGAACATCGTCTCGAAAGACGCCTTCGAGATAGCGCTTTCCCGCTACCGCCGCATCACCTAGCGCCGACCTGGCCGGGCAACGACGACGATGGGATGTCCGCACATGGCACACATCAGAGCGTGGACCCTGGTGTCGACGCTGCCGCTTGCCGCAGTCCTGCTCGCTGGTCGGCCGGTCAGCGCGGGGGCCGATCCGTGGCCGCCGATCAACGAGATTGTCAGCGGCAGTAGTTCTCCGGGGTCCGCAGCGGCTGGGAGCGCGTTCGACGGGATCGTGATGGAGTTGGGGCCGAGTGTCCCGCTGGCGGGGTGGCATCCTGGAACCGGAAGCGCCAGCAGCTATTCGGTGCCGGCAGTCGAGGTTGCTCCGGCAATGGAGGTTGCTCCCGCGGTTGAAATCGCTCCTGCGGTCGACGAAGTGGGCGAGGCCGAATCGGCTGTTGTGGCGGCGGAGCGGGAAGAGCTGCCGCAACCCGACTCCGGCAGTGTTCGGTCGGCGTGCGCCGCTGGTGTTGCGGTCGGTAGCGCGCTGATCTTTCTCGGTAGTGCCACCGGCAGCGGGCTCGGCAACGGGTTGGTAGGTGTTGGCTCCAGTGGTTCCGGGACGGGCAGCGCCGCGGTCGGCAGCGCTGCGGTCGGTAGCGCTGTCACCGGCAGTGCGCTTCTTTGCCTGCTGTGGCCGCTCGAGGGCGTGCCTCCCACGCCCGGTAACCCGCTCGAGCTCGGCCCGCCCGACCCTGCCGCTCCGGCTCCGTCCGGTCCGGCTCCGGTGATGCCGGTGGTTCCGGGTCCTGTCACGGCCGCCCCGCTGGAGCTGCTGGCCGATGTACCGGATTCTCCTGTCGCGCCTAGGGTTCCCGGCGCACCGCTGGCCTGGACACCGCCGCCCTCCGACCCGGTTGCGTGGAACCTCTTGCAACTGCTGACGATTCTGGTGATCGCGATCCTCAGCACCGTCCGCGGTATCGCGGCCGTCAAGCGCAAGCACAGCGGATAGTTTCTGCGCTACCACCGAATCGCGATGCGCCGGAGCGAGGTGCGGCTCCTGGCCACCTTTGATCCGGCCATCGAGGGCCAGGATCACAGTCCGTGCAGATGCGCCCAGACAGGTTAACTGGGACGTCGGTGGAGCTCGGTCGCGAATTCCACCCGCCGCGCGGCGGTGGCGATCTCGGGCGAGGCTGCTGACGTGGTTCGGCATCTGTCTGCGGGCAGCGCCCCAATCAACCGTCCCATGACAGGCGCGGCGGCGACCGGCGAGTGCCACCGGATATCCGTGTGCTGCAACAGAGACAGGGGTGGAGTGATCACTCCCCGTGCAACTTTGCAGTGTCTGTATTCGGCTATCTTGCCGCGTTCCCGAGCTGATGCCGTGCGGTCCCATACGCTCCGTCGCTGCTCTCCGGGCAGGGGCGCTCGTCCTGTCTACACTCACGCGATGTCTGAAACGCGATGGTCCGGTGGTCTTGTCTTCACACCTGGGCTCATGGCGTTCACCGGCGAAATCGGGGAGACGGCGGCGCATTCGCATGCTGCGGTCCAAATTCTGCTGGTCACCGCGGGGGAGGTCAGCCTGACCGATGCTGCCGGACGCACCATGGCCGCGACCATCGCGATCATCCCGCCCGCCGCCCGCCACGAAGTTCGGGCCGAGCCGGGAACCGCCGGGCTGCTGGCTTATCTCGATCCCGACAGCATTGCCGGGCGAGCAGCGATCGCGCGATTGCGCGGTTTGCCTGCCGAGGATGTAGCGAGCTGGATCTCCGCGGCCACGCCTCGGCCCGGCGTGCTGCTGCCAGGGGAGTCGATGGGATCGCATCCACCGGGATCACATGCCGCGGTGGCCGACGCGCTACGGCTGGCAGCCGGTAACCCGGCGGGGCCGCCGACGCTGGTCGAGATGGCGGCTCAGGTGGCGCTCTCGCCGAGCCGTCTGTCGCACGTGTTCGCCGAGCAGATGGGTCTGCCGTACGCGGCGTGGCGGCGCTGGACGCGATTGCGGCGGGCCATGGATGCCGTCCGGGACGGCGATTCGCTGACCGAAGCCGCTCATGCCGCCGGTTTCGCCGACAGCGCTCATCTCACCCGGACTTGCCGCGACATGTTCGGCATCACCCCGACCGAAGCACTGCACGCCACCGGCTGGCGGGCCTGAAAACACCCTTCAGGTCAGCAGATTTCTTCAAGCGTCCGCCCATGCCGTCCGGCGAGGCTTGATCCATGGTCAAGCTGTTGCACCCCGTCATCCGATACGGCTACGCGCCGTTGATGCTGCTCGGCATCAACGGCGTCGGCATCGCCCTCGCTGCTTCCGGCGCGAACAAACTCTGGCTGCTGGCGTTGCTCGTCACGGCGATCGCGTTGTCGTTCCTTGCCGAACGAATGCTGCCCTACGAACAGGACTGGAATGCCTCCCACGGCGACGTGCAGCGCGACACCGCGCACACCTTCGTCAACGAGACCCTGATCCTCGCCAGTGTCGGCGTCATCCCGGTGCTCGCCGCGGTAATCCCGGGCGACGGAATCTGGCCGGTCACAATACCTTTCGTGGTCCAGGTGCTGATCGCGATCCTGCTCGCCGACATCGGTATCACCCTCACGCACTACGCCAGCCACAAGATCGGTGTGCTGTGGCGCTTCCATGCCGTGCATCACAGCGTGAAACGGTTCTACGGACTCAACGGCCTCATGAAACACCCACTGCACCAAACGATCGAGATGGCCGCCGGCGTGGCCCCGCTGATCCTGCTCGGACTTCCGGTCCCTGTCGCCGCCGCCCTGTCCCTGGCCGTTGCAGTTCAACTCCTGATGCAGCACTCCAACACCGACTACCGTGTCGGCCCGCTGAAACATGTACTGGCCCTCAACGAAGGTCACCGCTTCCACCACCTCAAATGGCCCGGCATCGGCGACGTCAACTTCGGCCTGTTCACCCTGCTCTGGGACCACCTGCTCCGCACCCACAGCTACGACCCGTCCCGCCGCTTCACCAGCGACGACCTCGGCATGGCCGCCAAACCCAACTACCCCGTCGGATATCTCGACCAACTCGCCGAGCCCTTCACCCGGCGCGGGGCCTGAGCGGTCACCATTCCGGTGAGCGCTGAATAGACCGAGCCAATCCACAGTTCGCGGCGCAGCGGATCAAGGTCAAGCGCGGCGCCGGCAATAGACGAAAAGGTGCGGCTCGGGAATCGCCTGTGGGTGATCAGGAGTGAACGTGCTCTGCCGCGACTGGAGAACCTCGAAGCCCGCGTCGTCCAGCAACGCCAAAAGCCCCGCCTCACCGTAACTGCTCACCCGCGCGGGCCGACCCATGAACATGACATCAACCTGTTCGATATCCGCGGGCACAGTGGCCAGAACCAGATAACCACCCGCCCGCAACCAACCCGCCATCCGATGAAGCGAGGCGTCGATCTCCGCCCGCGTCATCTGCAGCAACGGAAAGAACGCACAAACCGCATCCACACCGCCCGCCTCGACTTCGTAATCCCGCACATCGGCCTGATAGAACACCGCCCCGGGAACTTGCCGCCGCGCAACCTCAACCATCACCGACGAAACATCGATCCCCTCCACACGAAAGCCGTTGCCGGACAACACCTGTGCGCTAGGCACCCCGGTCCCACTGCCGACATCGATCACCCGCGCTCCACCCGGCAACTGCTCCGACAACCAACCAAGCGCCGCACCCTGCTCGGGCAATTCCCGGAACGCCCGCTCGTACTCGACACCGATCGCATCGAACAGCTCAGCAGCGGACAACGGTTCATCGGTCGCCATAAAGGGAGACTCCCACCTCCCACACCATCAATCAACCACGACATTCCCAGCGAGCGGCACCTGGTTGAGGCGAACGCCGAGTAGGTCCGTCATGGTATGCCGCTCGGCGACTGTCATCGTTGGTTGGCGGCGGGGCCGTGCGTGGCCGCCATGGGGCGGCGTTATCGTCGGCTGCTGTGGGGTCGGTGAGTGGCACGTGGTTGAGGTGAAGGTCGTGTGGTCTCGCGATTTGCGGCGACCGGTCTCCGAATCGTCGCGATTCCGCCGATTTGCGGTTGCAATCTCAAGCTGCAGTTCGGGTGTGTGTGCCGTTCGGCGTCAGTAGTTGTGGGTGGCGGTGTGGGGGCGGCTGTCGATGTATCCGTGGCGGATTAGGCGGATGCGCGGTTGAGGTGGACGGCGGGCCGGGTTGCCGTCGCTGCCTCTCGGTATTAGTAAGGCTCGACGAGGCGGGCCTCGTGGGCGAGGATGGCGGCTTGGACGCGGTTGTCGGTGGCTGTGCGTTGGAGGATTGCGCTGACGTGGGCTTTGACTGTGCCTTCGGCGATGTGGAGGGATTTGGCTATGTCGTTGTTGGACAGGCCTTTTCCGATGAGGGTGAGGACGTCGCGTTCGCGGGTGGTCAGGGTTGCTACCTTGTCGCGGGCCGCGCTGTGGCGTTCGAGGGTGTTGCCGTTGAGTTCGGTGAGGACTCGGTGGGCGATTCGGGGGGAGAGGAAGGCGGCGCCGTTGGCGGCGGCGTGGACGCCCATCAGGAGTTCGCGCGGGTCTGAGGCTTTGAGGAGGAAGCCTTTGACGCTGGCGGCGAGGGCGCGGGCTACGTAGTCGCCCTCGTCGAAGGTGGTCAGGATGATGACCGGGACATCGGGGTGCAGGCGGCGCAGTTCGGCGGCGGCGGTGAGGCCGTCGAGGTTCGGCATTCTGATGTCGAGCAGGACGACGTCGGGGTTGTGGGATCGGGTGAGTTCGATGGCCTGGTGTCCGTCGGCGGCTTCGGCGATGACCTCGATGCCGGGATCCGTGTCCAGGATTGCGCGTACGCCCGCGCGGATCATGGCCTCATCGTCGGCCAGCAGTACGCGGATCACGGTGCCGCCGCTCGGGTCGGGGCTGACAGTGGGATGCGGGCGGTTACGGTGAAATCGCCGCGCTCGGAACTGGACTGGAACGTCCCGCCCAGAAGCTCGACCCGCTCGGCGAGGCCGATCAGCCCGCTGCCAGCGCTCGAGGGGAATGGACTTGTGGCTGTGCGCCCGACCGATCCGGTGCTCGTGTTCGGTTGGGATGGGCTTGCGCCGGTTCGGTCGGCCGATCTGCTGCTCGTGTTCGGTTGGGATGGGCTTGCGCCGGTTCGGTCGGCCGATCCGCTGTTCGTGCTCGGCTGGGATGGATTTGCGTCGGTGCGGCCGATCAAGCCACTGCTTGTGCCGGTCGGCGCTGGCGTTGCATCGGTGCGGCCGGCTGATCTGCTGTCCGCGCTCGCGGGGAACGGGTTTGGGCAGTCGGGGCGGGGCGACATCTTGCCTGCGCTGGCTGTGGATGGAGTTGTGCCGGTGAGAGGGTTGGTCACTGCGACTGCTAACTCATCGCCATGCTGTTCGATCCGGATGGTTACCGGGGTTCCGGGTGCATGACGTGCGGCGTTGGTGAGTGTCTCCTGGATGATTCGGCGAAGGGCCGAATCCGCCAGTGGGGGAGGGGGATCGGAGGATAGGTCGTCTTCTAGCAGCACTGTCATGCCTGCGGCGCGGGCTCGGGCGACCAAGGCGGCGACCGGCATGTGCGGTGGTTCCGCGGTGGCTGTTTCGGTCCGGAGCAGGGCGATGGTTCGGCGGAGTTCGTCGGTGGCGGCTACTGCTGAGGCGCGTAAGTTGCTGGCGGAGCGGCGGTTCGGTTCGGTTAGGTCGGGGTTCAGTTCGAGGGCACCCGCTTGTAGGGCGATGAGGGCCAGTTCGTGGCCGAGGGAGTCGTGCATGTCGGTGGCGATGCGGGCGCGTTCGCGTAGGCGGGCGCTTTCGGCGGCTAGTTCCTGGGTTTGTTCCAGGTGGGCGATGCGGTCCTGGCCGGCGGTGATCAGTTCGGATTGCTGGCGGCGGAAGCGTCCGATCAGCCAGGGGAGCATCACGAACAGGGCGAGTGTCATGACGGCGCTGACTGCCTCGGAGATCTCGAACACCGCGATCGTGGCTGCCGCGCCGGTGGCTACCAGGAGGACTTCGCCGCCTCGGCGCACCGGTAGGTGGCGTCCCTGTAGGTATGCGGCGACCGCGAGCGCCGCGAACAAGGCCTGCCTCCAGGGTGGAAGCCCTTCCATGGCAAGTCCGTTCAGCACGCCGCCCGCCGCGGTGATTGCGAGGAGTGCGCTGTTCTTCATCCCGCCGACCTTACCGAGCGCAGCCGGACCATCCGAAGCACCGCGGTCGAGGCCCCGGCGAGGGCGGCAACGAGCAACGCTATTGACAGCGGCGCGGCGAAATAGGTGAGCTGGGACCAGGTAACTGTTCGACCACCGGTGATCGCCGAAATGATTTGCGGATACGCGGCGAACAGGAGTAACGGAATTGCCAGCGGCAGCAATCGCAGCGTGATCCGCCACCACGACCGCGCAGCGCAGCGTTGCGCCCAGCGCCGGGACCGCAGCACTCCCAGGACGCCCAGACCCAGAGTGCCGAGCGCGATCAGGGCGAGGACCAGCTCGAAAATCTGCCGCTGACCACCGATCTCCGCCGGTGTCTGCCCCCGGCTCAGCGCCACGAGGCCCTTGACGATGTCATAGGTGTCATCGTGCAGCGCGGCACTGTTGGCGAGTACCGCGAACCCGTATCCGGTGGCGGGGTCGATGGCCTGGAAAGCGGTGTAGGTGAACAGGTTCCCGCTGTGTACCAGCAGCGTGGGGTCCGAGTCCTCCGGCGCCCAGCCCATCGCGTACTCGTCGACCGGAGACGGCGTGTGGGTCGTTGCCAGCGCTGCCGGGCTCAGCAGTTGTGGACCACGGCCGTTCTGTGCGATCAACCACTTGCCCAGGTCGGCAGCGGAGGTGATGACGCCGCCGCTACCGCTGCCTTCGAGAAAGCCGGGCAGTTCCGGACGGGAGACCCAGGCGCCGAATATCGAATTGTATCCCTCGGCGGGCGCGATGTTCTCGGCACTCACGGCGCTGTCCGTCATCCCGAGCGGTCCGAACACACGCTGTGCAAGGAAGGTGCCGAAGTTCTGACCGCTGGCGACTTCGACGAGCCGCGCCGCGAGGTTGTAGTTCACGTTGCAGTATTTGAAGCGCGTGCCGGGATCGGTTGCGAGCGCGGCGGTGTCCAGGCGGGACACATAGTCCGCGAGCGACGTCGCCCCCTGGAGCCGGCCGATATCGACGGTCGAGTCCGTCAGCCCCGACGTCTGGTTCAGCAACTGCCGCACGGTCACCTCGGCGGCGCGCGCGTCTGCCGCGGTGAATCCGGGCAGCTGTTCGGAAACCGTGCGATCCAACGAGATTCGGCCTTCATCGACCAGAATCATGACCGCGGTTGAGGTGAATGACTTGCTGAGCGACGCGATCCGCATCGGAGTGTCCGCGGTGACCGGGCCACCGCCGGAATCGTGCCCGTAACCACCGGCGTGCACGACCCGGTCACCCTGGGTGACAACTGCCGACAGCCCGGGCAACCCGGTGCTGTCGAGTGCGGCTTCGAGGTAGTCGTCGATCACCGCTGGCGTCAGCGGCCCGGCGGGAGCCGCCTGCGACACCGGCAGCGCGACCACACCGAGACCAGCCACGATGGCGAGGATGGAGAGCAATCTGAGCATGCCGTCGACGCTAGGGAACAACACAGCCGAGAAAATCTGCCGAACGACCGGACCTACCCCCGACGAAAGTTATAGACCTCAGCCTGTGATGGGCGTGTTCTGGGCGGCGGCCAGCCACCATTCCCCGTCCCGCTCGACGAGGACATACATCGCCATTTCGGAGAAACCACCAGGTTCGAGGGCCTGTCGGCGAATGTGAGCGACAACGACATTGGGTGCGGGCGCTTGGACAGCGACGACTTCGAACCGCGATGCCGGTGCCACCCCAGCTTTCATGAGCTGGTGATGGATGGCGTTGAGCTGGTCATACCCGACGAGCGTGGCCCCTTTCGGGCTGCCCCACATGATGTCCGCGGCGAACCAGCTGTCATAGACATCGGCATCGCCCGAGTCGCCGCCTTTCTGGAGTTGTGCCGCCAAGGCGGTCGCCTCGGTGTCGGCGACAGCTTGACGAGTCGAATCGTGCAGCACTGGACGTGGTTTCATGACCATCACTGTAAGAGCTCAACCAACATTGAGGTCAAGTCCGTCATCTATTCCGAATCAGGCTCGCGCTCAACAGTTTTGCGGTCCGGCACCGACGACGCGCGCTGCGTGACCAGAATAGCCACGATCAACACCACGACGATTTCGAGGAGATCCCACCCGACCGGATTCTCGGCCGGTTCGAAGCCCGCGACGCCCGGTAACGCCACTTCGGCAGTCGCCGGGTCCGAGCCGACCGGCGGCGTGGGTTGCGCCACCTGACTGACTCCCGGCCCCAGCAGCGCACCCTGCCCCGGGACCGGCGGAACCTGGCCGGGAAACGGCGGAATCGCCAGGGGGATGCCGGGCGCCGGCGGCGACGGAGACGGCAGCAACAGCGCCAGGCACGTCAGCACCGCACTCCCGGTCGCGGCGCTACCCACCGCCGCGCTACCTAGACCGGCGCTTCCCAGCGCTCCACCGAGGGCAGACCCACTCATCCCTGACCCGCCCGAGCCCGAAGCGGCCGACCCCACCGCTGCCGAGCCCACCACCACCGACCAGGAGGAACCGAAAACCACCGATCCGGACGAACCCAGCAGCGCCGACCCCGAACTCATCCCACTCCCGGTGAGCAACGCGAGCACAAGCATCGATCCGCCGAGCACCGCGCTACCCGCGCAAGCGGTTTCCACGCTCCCGCTGTCGAGCCCGGGTGCGACGGCAGGACGGAGCGCGATTTCCTTCCCGGCGTCCGCCGAGGCATCCGTCGGCTGCGTGCTCCCGCTCGCGCTACCGCTCTGGATCAACTCTTGGGCAGTCGCACTCAGCGGCCCCAATCTGAGCGGAGTCCCCGCCTCGGAACCTCCAGGTGACGTGCCGTCCCCGCCACCCGAGCCGGTGGCGATTTCGCCGATGAACGGCAGATCCGGCGGCACCGCAGCGGCGAACGGGCAGCCCAACGTCAACGTCATGGGCAACAGCACGCTCGCGGCAACGACTTTCCTTGCCGCGCAAGCTCTTCGCCGTACCGGACCAACGAGGTCCATGCGCGCAATCCTCACTCGTCGCGGCTGCCGTCGTCGATCAGCTGAAACTGGGATTGGGCATAGGCGAACGCATCGGTCGGCACGCCGATGACGCTGGAGAACGGCCGCTGCAATTCGTGAACGGCCAGCAGCGCGCCTCCCACCACGACCCCCAGCAGCGCGGTCATCACCACGCTGCGCCACGTCACCCGCATCCCCGACAGCACCGGATTCAGTAACACCAGAAGCGAACCGATGCCCAGGATGGCAAACAGGAAGGTGGGGAGCATCCGTCCGGCATCGATCGCTCGATCAGCGCGGGCCTGGGTGACGCGGTCCAGTGCGGTGAGAGTCCGCGAACGGGCGTCGGTGACGAGCGAATCCGTCGAACGCACCGGAACCACCGTCTCCCGAATCGTCTCCAGCTGGGCGCCGACGGCCGTACTGAGTTGATGCTCGTTCTCCATGAGCGGCCACTCTTGGGAGATCACCTGATTCGTATAGTCCTGCACCAGGTCACGGACCCGCCGCTGTTCCACTTCGGGTAGCGCTTGCGCCGCCTCGTAGACATCGACCAGCGCTTTCGCCTCCGCGACGGTGTGGTTGTGCGCGGTCTGCTGCTGTTGCCAGCACACCACGAAGGTGAACGCGACCGCCGCCGTGAACAGCGTCTTGATCAGATCCAGCACCAGCGTGCCGGACGATTCGTCACTCGTCTGCCGCCACGACTTCGGACGCAACCGATCCCCGAGGACGAACAGCGTCACCGTTGCCAAAGCTACGGCGATGACGATGAAGATTTCCTGATCCATGAAGCGCTCACCTTCCGGTCGCAATCGGGTGCAACTGGATAACCGAAGTGCTTAGTGGAGCGATCAGTGATCGTAACAACGGGCGAACCGGACAGATCGGATCTCCGTTCGGGCCGTGATTCGGCGCGGTCGTTACAGGGTGCAGCGGGTGTCGGCCGCCGGAACCTTCAGATCGACGAGGTAGTCGGCAACCACGCCGTTCACGCAGTCGCTGGCGCCGGACATGACCACGGTGTGCTGTTCCCCTTCGACTGTCAGCACCGCACCGCCGAGGGTTTCGGCCAGGTGGACGCCGCCGTCGTAGGGAGTGGACGGGTCGCCGGTGATCGAGACCGTCAAGGTCTCGGGCAGCCCTTCGATGCCGGTGGCGTAGGGGTAGTCGAGAGTGGGTGCGGCGGGCCAGAACTCACACGCGTCCCGGGCGCCGTCGGCACCTCGGCCCGAGTCGGTGAACGGGGCTACCTGCTGGATCCGTCGCTTGAGGTCGGCTTCCTGCTCGGGAGTGCGGCGTTGCTCGTCGAGGCAGTTGATCGAGAAGTTGGCCTCGGCGAAATTGGCCCAGTGCCCATCCTGGTCGCGGCCGCCGAAGATATCGCCCACCGCGAGCAGGGTGTCGCCCCGCCCGGCCCGGATCTCCGCGATGCCCTTGACGATCACCGGCCAGGCCGCGGAGTCGTAGAGTCCGGCGGTCACAGCGCCGTACGCGGCATTGAAGTCCAGTTTCCGCCCGCTCGCGGTGACAATCGGCTGGTCGATCAGCGGGCGAACGATGTTCTGGAAGTTCGCGGTGGCTGTGCCGGGGTCGGTGCCCAGCGGGCAGTCGGGGCGGGTGGCGCAGTCGGCGGCCATCTTGTCGAAGGAGCGCTGGAAACTCCCGAATTGCGTCAGCCGCCGTTCGACGGTGCCCGCGTTCGGATCGATGCCGCCGTCGAGTACCAGCGCGCGCACGTGCTGCGGAAACATCTCGGCGTAGACAGCCCCGAGCCGGGTGCCGTAACTCTGGCCGAGGAAACTCAGCTTCTCGTCACCAAGGACCGCGCGCAGAATATCCATGTCGCGCACCGCATCCCGGGTGCCGACATGCGCGAGCACATCCGCGCCGCCAGACCCGGCGGCACACTTCTCGACCACCCTGCGGGCGTCCTGCTCGGTCAGTTTTCCCGCGCCGACCGTCACCGACATCACGGATTCACCCGCATCGATTTCGGCGTCGGAGAAACAGCTGATCGCCGGGGTGGACGCGCCGACGCCACGGGGATCGAACCCGACCAGATCGAACCGCTCGGTCACCGGGCTTTTCGCCATGTTCTTCGCGGCGACGGCGGCCATGCTCATTCCGGGCCCGCCCGGCCCGCCGGGGTTGATCAGTAGTGATCCGATCGGTTTCCCGCGCGCGGGCGCTTTCAGGAGCGCGATCTGCGCGGTCCGGCCCGAAGGATCGCCGTAGTCCAGCGGCACTTCCATCCGGCCACACTGAAATCCCGGATCGCCGGAGATGATTTTGTCGTCGGCGGCAGTTGTGGCATAGCCAGCGCAGGGCCCGAACGACAGCTTCTGGTCATAGAACCGCTGCAACTCCGATGACTGAGCAGGCTCCGACCGGGAACACGCGCCCAGCGCCAGCAACAACAGAACCGCCAACACCAGTCGGCCGAGCAGAGATGACCTCATATCGAATCAGTTCCCTTCGGTGCGTGCGGTCCGGAGCTTGCGTCCTACCCCGTTGCATGACATCGATCTGGGCAGGGTTGTAAAGGTCTGTCATCGCCACCTCGACGGTATCGGCGATCCGCCGCGAACCGGCTCCCAGGTTCGTTCATCGGCATCAGCGGGCAGCCGGTCCAGCTCGGCGCCCGCCGGCAGCGCCTCAGGATCTTGCAGCAGCTGCTTATACGCATCGAGTGCCTGGCGCGCTGATCACCCGCGACATGACGACCACAAACGCGCGATCGGCAGCGGAGAGCTCGCCCGCGACAGTCAATTCCGGCGCCACCTCGACCGGCGCGGCCTGCCGCACGAACCCCGTGAGCTCGAGCTCCCGGGTACTCCACGCCAAGACTGTCTTCCCTCCGGCACCGGATCCGGCGGCGCGGACGCGCCACCTAGGGAACAGTCTTGACTGTGCCGCAACGGCACAGTCAAGTGCGCCGTTGCGGCGTGTCGGCTGCCTAGGTGACGAAGAGCTGGTCGGCGAGCATTTCGTCGAGACTCTTGCCGAAGGCGTGCGCGATCTGATCGAGGTCTTCGACGGTGTGCGCGGCGCTGATCAGGAAGCTGTGCATCTCGGCCATGTAGACCTGATGTTTGCGCATGTAGTAGGCCAGGGCGATGGTGGCTTTGAAGTTGCTGCCCGCCATGCGATCTCGATAAAGTCCGGCCGCCCGGTGGCTGAAGTTGAGCGAGAAGATCGAATTGCGGGCCGAGATCCGGCAGGCGATCTCGCGCTGCTGGGTCGCCTCCCGCATGAGGTCGGCGAGGCGCTCGGTGTGGGTGTCGAGCTGGTCGTAGATCTCCGGGTGGGCGCCGAGGTGGCGCAGCGCGGCGAGGCCGGCCGTGCAGGTCAGCGAGTTGCCGCTCAGGGTGCCGCCGGCGAATACCCGGTTCTCGTAGTCGTAGAACGGGTCCTGCGAACTCTTGGCCATCTCGATGAACCGGCGCTGCCCGACCACCGCGCCCACCGGCAGACCGCCGCCGATCACCTTGCCGAGACAGGTCAGGTCGGGTTCGATGCCGACCATCACCTGCGCGCCACCGTAGGCGACCCGGAAGCCGCTGACCACCTCGTCGAAGATCAGCGGAATCTCCAGCTCGGTGCACAGTTCGCGCAACGCGGTGAGGAATTCGACGTCCAGCGCGACCACCGAGGTCGGCATGGGTTCCAAGATGACGCAGGCGAGTTCGTCGGCGTGCTCGCGCAAGCGCTGCAATCCGGCGATATCGCCGTACTGCAGTACGACGGTGCCCGCGACCGTCGCCGGATCGGCTCCGAGCGACCCGGCCACCGGTTCGGGCCGCGCCCGATCACCGGAGAAGCGGAACCACGAACTGACCAGACCCTGATCGGAGGACCCGTGGTAGTGCCCTTCGAATTTCGCCACCAGGGTCCGCCGCCGGTAACCCCGGCATATGCGGATCGCGAACATGATCGCCTCGGTCCCCGAATTGCACAGCACCGCTTGCTCGGCGGCGGGGAAGGCGTCGACCAGCAGTTCGGCCAGTTCGATCTCGGCGGCGTTGCCGATGCCGTTGACGAGCCCGCGCGCGGCGCCCTCGGTGATCGCCGCGGTGATCGCGGGATGCGCGTAGCCGAGCAGGTGCGGCCCGTATCCGGCGGACAGGTCGATGTATTCGTTGCCATCGAAATCCCGGATGCTGCCGCCGACGGCTTCCTTGACGAAGACCGGGAATCCGCTGGGGAAGAAGTAGCGGTCGATGTGGGTCGGCGCGACCAGCGAGGACCGCGCCCGGTCCCGCATTTTCAGCGAGGTAGGCATCTGGTCGGTGAAGTCGTCTTCGAACCGCCGCTCGACCTCGGCGCTCATGTAGGGGGAGTAGCGGTCGGTGAATTTGCGTGCGTTCGCCCAGATGTCGATGTCCGGATCGATCTGGGAGGCGAAGCCCTCGCCGGAGAGGAAGACCAGCTCCACCTTCGTGAAGTTCGTGGTGTATCGCGAATCATACTGTCGCAGTACCGCATTCACGTCATTGAAGTAGGACACCGTCGACCACCGGTTGGTGGAGATGTCGAAGTGATACCGCAACACCTCGATCATGTCGGCGACGTAGTCGTCGTGCCGCTCCCGCACCGCCTCGCCCGCGATCACGAAGTAGCGGGTGAACCGATCGACCGCGATCTCCCATTCCTTGCGGGTGCAGGCGTAATAGAAAGAGGACAGACCCCACTTCTCGTCCTCGGTGAGCTCAACGGTGACGCCGTAGTCCAGCAGCACCAATTCCCCTTCGGGGCTGAACATCACGTTGCCCGGATGCGGGTCGCCATGGCAGATGCCGTGCATGTACAGCATCGTGTAGATGATGTCCTGCAGCCGCTGGGCCAGGCGCGGCCGCGGGAACGAGACGGTCTCGACGTGCTTGCCCGGAATGCCGTGCATGTACTCCATCACCAGCATCCGCTTGCTGACCAGTTCCGGCAGCACCGCGGGGACTTTCACGAACGGATGCGCCCGCAGGTTCTCGCCGATGCGCTGCTGTTTCTCGGCCTCGTGTGCCATATCGGCCTGCGGCCGCAACAGCCGCGCCACCTCGGTGAACCGTCGCGGCACGTCCAGATACCGCACCGGCGGCACCGTGGCGTGCACCAGCTTCACCATCGCGCCGATCGAGGACAGGCTGTCCTCGATCTGTTCCGGCACCGAATCCTTGACCAGCTTCACCGCGACCTTGCGCCCGTCGAGCAGCTCCGCGATGTGCACCTGAGCGACCGACGCGCTGGCGATCGGCGTCAAATCGAAAGAGCTGAACGTCTTTTCGATCTTGTCACCCAACTCCCGCTCGATCGCGCGCCGAGTCTGCGCCTCGGTCATGTGCGGAGTCTGGTCCTGCAGCACCCGCAGCGTGTCTACCCACGATTGCGGCAGCAGATCCGATCGGGTCGCCGCGATCTGGCCCATCTTGATGTAGATCGGCCCCATCCGCAGCAGGAACGCCAGGATGGCGTCGGCTTGGCGCTGCTCCCGGGAGACTTCGCGCCGCCGGATCGAGTCGATCGAGTACGCGGCGACCCCGCGCATTCCATTGCCGGCAACCTTGCCGAGATGTCTGAACATGGCTCACCCGTTCGGCTTTGGTCGTCAGAAGACGAAGGAGAATACGGCGAAGGACATTCCGGCGCTGCCGACCCAGCCCACCGCGCGGTCGCCGGGCTGCAACGTGCCCTGGTCGAGCGCCGAGGCGATGGCGGCGGGCACCGAGGCGGACACGATATTGCCGGTCCGCTGAAACACGTGATGGATCGCCGAACCCAGTCCGACCTGGTCGGCCATCATCTGCCAGTAGCGCTTGCTGGAGGCATGGGTGAACAGCGCGGCCACCTTCTCGGTGTCGACGCCCAAGCGGTCGAAGACGGCGTACGCGTCCGCGAGCCCGGTTTCGTGCATCTCGAAGCCGAAGGAGGTGAAGTAGCCGACCCCGTTGGCCGCCAGTTTGTCCGACGGGTCGCAATACCCCTCGTAGCCTTCCAGCGGCACGTTGCACAGCGGTGCCAGATCGGGCCGGGAGGCGAAATGGAACTCCCACGGCTCGTGGTCCTCCGCGGTGAGAATCGTTGCGGTCGAACCTTCCCCGAGCGTGTAGGCCGGGAACCTGGACTCCAGCGCGGCCGCGTTCGGCAGCCGGAACAGATGCGGCACCACCGCCCCGCCGTCGCGCAGGCTGAACTCCGCGTTGACGATCATCGCCGCCCGATAGGGTCCGGTGCGCATCAGCGACTCGGTCACCTGCAGCGCCCGCGTCCAGCTCATGCAGGCGTCGAGGAGATCGAAGCAGTGCGCGTTGCTCAGCCCGATCGCCGCGGCCGAGTGGTAGGCGCCGCCCGGTTCGACGAAGCCGCGCCCGATCCCGGTGTAGATCAGTAGATCGATCTCCTCGGCCCGCATATCCGCCTGCGCCAGTGCGGTTTTCGCGGCGCCGCGCAGCAGATCGATGGGACGCTCACCATCGTCGAGCCAGCATCGGTCCCGCGAGCCCGCGTAGCGCAGGTAGCTGTCGATGGTCCGCAGCGTGCCGTCGAGGTCGCCGTCGAAGTCCCGGGCGCTGTGCTCGGCGATCATGTCGAGGATGTCGGCATTGCTCACCGTGCGCGAGGGCAGGCCGGCCACCGCGGCCCGGAGCTTCACCGCGCACCCCCCGGAGCCAGGATGTTCGCGAGCACCCGCACCATCTCGGTGACTGTCTCGGAATCCCAGATCAGTTCGGGCGGGAAGCGTTTGCCCGCCCACGATTCCAGCCATTCGTGCAGATCGATCTGATCGACCGAGCCGAGTCCGTGTTCGGCCAGCGAACGATCCGGATCCAGGTCCGGCGCGTCGGGCTTGTTCTCGGCCATCCAGGCGCGGATCTGTTCGAACAGGCCCTGCCGCACCAGATCTCGCATGGCGGTGCGGCCGTTGCCGTTCGTCGCGGTCCGCGCGGGTTCGACCGGCGCCGGGCGCACCCAGCGCTGGGTCTCGGGTAGTCGCCCGGCCACGAAATCGGTCATGCAGTGCTGGCGGCGCAGTTTGCCGCTGGTGGTCCGCGGTACCGCACCCGGCTGCACCAGAACCACTGTCGCGGGGGCGATGCCGTGCCGCTTGGCCACCGCGTCGTGCATCGACGCCGCCAGGCTTTCGAGCTCGCGGTCGATATCGGTGCGGCACTCGGCGACCAGCACAAGGTCCTCCTGCCCGGATTCCGTTACCGCGAAGGCGATGACGCCACCTGCCCGCAAGGCGTCGTCGCTGTCGACGACGGTGGCCTCGATGTCCTCCAGGTAGTAGTTCATGCCGTTGACGATCATCAGGTTCTTGAGCCGTCCGCAGAGGAAAAGCTCACCGGCATAGACGAATCCGAGATCGCCCGTCCGCAGCCACGGGGTGTCGTCCGCGCCGGCGATGCGGGCGCCGAAGGTGCGCTCGGTTTCCTCCGGCCGCCCCCAGTAACCGGGCGACACGCACGGACCCTGCACCCAGATCTCGCCGACCTCGCCTTCGGAGACCTGACGCCCGGATTCCGGTTCGACGATCGCCATTTCGGTATCCAGCACCGTGGTTCCGTGACCGACCAGGTCGATGCCGTCCGGCTCCGCGGTCGGCACCGCCTTGCGCCGGGCGAGCCCCGTGACGTCGAAACGCTCCGCGAGGTAGCGTTGTTCGCCGGTGGAGCAGGTCACCTTGAGGGTGTCCTCGGCCAGGCCGTAGCCGGGCGAGAGCGCCGTTTCCCGGAGCCCGCACGGGGCGAAAGCGATCTCGAAGCGCTCCAAGGTGGTCTTGCGGACCGGCTCGGCGCCATTGCTGAGCAGGTGCCAGCTGCTCAGATCCAGCGCCGCCCGCTGCTCCGGCGTGGTCCGGTCGACGCACAGGTCGAACGCGAAATTGGGTGCGCCGCTGTGTGTTCCGTGATACTTCGTGATCGCGTCGAGCCAGCGGACCGGATTCTTCACGAAGGTGGCGGGCGCCATCAGCACCGCGCGGCCGCCCGAGAAGACCGGCATCAGCACTCCGGTCACCTGCCCGAAGTCGTGGAAGTGCGGCAGCCACGAGGTCACCACACTGTCGGCGTCGATCTGCCAGCTGCAGGCCATCTCCAAGCACTGCCGCACCGACATCGCGTGGTCGATGATCACGCCCTTCGGCGTGGCGGTCGAGCCGGAGGTGTATTGCAGGTAGGCGATGGTCTTGGGGTCTATCGCGGAGGGCTCGGCGGCGGACTCCGCGGCCGGCGCGATCTCCTCGGTGACCACCTGCGGCAGCCGGGCGAAGGACAGCTCGTCGCCGAAAGTGGGCAGCGCGGTGGCGATCTCGCGCGTGGTGAGCACGCCGGCGGCCGCACAATCCCGCGCGATCACCTCGATCTGCTCGGACCGCCCGCGTCCTGGCTCGTAGAGCGGCACCGCGATCACCTGGGCGTACAGGCAACCGAAGAACGCGGCGACGTAATCGAGCCCGGCGGGGTAGAGCAGCAGTGCCCGATCGCCGCTGTGGAACTGTTCGGCCAGCACCGCTGCGATGGCGCGCGCCCGGCGATCCAGTTCGCGGTAGGTCAGGCTGCCGGATTGGTGGCCGTTCTCGTCCAGAAATGTGTAGGCCGTCTGATCCCCGCTCCGCCGGGCGCGCGTGGCGAGCAAATCGACCCAGTCACTCGCAGAGACAACAGAATCCGAGGACAACGTTTTCATGCCCACCTCTATACGTTGAAAGCTTGGTGATCGAATTTGGTCGGATGAATTCCCGGAAATGAGAATTGCGCTCAATCTAGCCACGAAATCGCTGGTGCGTCAATACTTCCGGGGATCGGCGATCGCATCAGGAAAGTGTCAGCCGAACTGTCAGCGGCGGCCGCGAAAATGGCAGCACCGGCCGGCGCCACAGGACCGACAAGGAGGTGCACCCGACATGTTCCGGGGTCGTGACCGGGACCGGAGCATTGCCGAGAGATCAGAATTCCCGGTATCGGCGCTGGACGAGGCCGTCGTTCTGGATCCGGCGAGTCCTTTGCACATCACGCACACTATTTGCGGACTGACAATTGCGACCGTGTCTGTGGATTGGTTACGCAAACAGTCTGCCGAGCATATTGCGGCGACGATCGCGCGGCACCTGTCCACGGCCGAGGCAGCCTATGCCGCGACATTGTGGACGCCGAAACGCCGGTTCGAATGGCTGGCCGGACGATTGGCGGCCAAATGCGCGGTCTGCGCATATCTGCGCCTGCACCTCGGAATAATCAAACAGACTCAGGAGATCGTCGTCGAGGTGATCGGCGAGGGTCCCAGCGCGGGCAAGCCTTTCGTGGACGCCGGCGGTGAAATCGGCATCTCGCACTCCGGTGAATTCGCGATCGGCGTGTGCACCACCGAACCGGTGGGCGTCGATCTGGAGCGGAACCGCAGGCTCGCGCCGCCGCTGGTGCACGCGCTGGGCCCGGCGGCCCGGGGCGTGAGCGCGGCCAGCTCGCGCCTGCACACGATGCCGGTTCCGCTGCGCTGGGCGTGCACGGAGGCGGTGCTCAAGCACTACGGCTTCGGCCTGCGCATCGATCCGCGCGAGGTGGTCCTCACCGCGTGGCGGACCGATGGTTCCTTCCTCTGGCGGGCGGGCCCCGGATTGCGTCGCGAGATCGCGGCGCTGCCCTGGCCGCGCCACGCCTGGGCGGGTGAAATCGCCGGGTATGCCCTGGCTTTGGTTTGGTAGACGGCGGAGGAGAGCATGAAAGCCCAACACGCTCGGCAGCGGGTCGCGATTCCCTTCGGTCAAGCTTTGACGGCGGCGCTGGCGGTAGCGGCGACGAGTCCGTCGTCGCACAACTGCCAGCCGTGGGCGGTGGCGCGGTTGCCCAGCGCTCGCGGGCTCGATAAGGGGTCGCCGGTGCCGGAATTCCTTGTGCTGGCAGTGGATCGGAGCCGGGAGATCGGCGCGCTGCCCGCGCATCACGCGGAGATGCGGGTCAGCTGCGGGCTGTACTGGCGGCTGCTGCAACGAGCGCTGGCCGCGCAGGGCTGGGTCGCGCACCGTGATGTCTCGCCGGTCGACACGCCGTCGCGGGTCCTGCCGGCGGAGTGGAATCCGTTGCGGCTGACCGAATTCCACTGGACGGGCGAGCAACGCGAATCCCTGTCGAGCTTGCGTGCTCTCGCCGCCAGCCGCCAAACCAACCGGGGGCCATACAGCGCGCGACCGATCCCGACGACCACACTGGCCGCACTCAGCGAGCATCTGGGCGGCACGAATCCGCCGATCGAGGTTCGGCAGCTGCGCACCGAAGACGAGCTCGATCGCTTCGCCGACTACGTGAAACGCTATGGCGGCAGGGATTTCGGCCACCGGCAGGCGTGGCAGGAGACGCACTCGTTCATCCGGCGCGACGCCGCCGAAGCGGACGCGCGCGGCGATGGCTTCACCTTCGCGCACCTGTTCGGTCCGCTATCGCCCGCGCAGCAGCTGCTGCGGCGCTGGGTGCTCGCACCGCGGACGATGAGCGCACTGCGGGTGATCGGATTCCCGCGCCTGCTCGCCGGACAGCTCGCACGGGTGGTCCGCACCGCGCCGGTCGTCGTGGCGCTGAGCCTGCCGGAATCCGGCGATCTCGACGACAACCTGATCACCGCGGGGGAGCGCCTCTGCGACTACTGGCTGCACGTGACCCGCTCGGGTCTGGTGCTGCATCCGGTCAGCATCGTGGTCCAGCACGAGGACCTGCGCGCCGGCTTGTGCGCCCGGTTCGGCATGACCGGCCGGCCCTTCTTCATCGCCCGGCTCGGCTTCCCGACGACGAGCTTTCCGCACACCCCACGCCGGAATCCGGACGCGTGTTTCCGCGAATTGTAGGCATTCCGGCCCGCGAAGGCGCTGGTGGTGCCATGCTTGTCCATATGGACAAGGCGATTGGACAGGCCATTCGGCCAAACAGCGCCACCCAGGGCGCCGCTACCCGCGCCGCGATCATCGACGCCACCGTGGAGATCATCATCGAGGCCGGTTGGGGCGGGGTCACCCTGCGCTCGGTCGCCGCCCGGGCGGGCGTCCGCCACGGCGTCGTCGGCTATCACTTCCGCGGCAAAGAAGATCTGCTCGGCCAAGCCGCCGCCGCGGCGACCCGGAACCTGCTGGCGCAGCCGCTGGCATTCGCGCGCCAGGCGACCGACCTCGAGCAAGTCGTCGAAGGCACCCTGGCCTGGTATTCCGCGGGCTCGCTCACCGATCCGGCGCTGGCTTTGCTGCTGGAGATCCTGCGGCAGGGCGTCCGCGATCCGGCGCTGCGCGAACCGATCGCCGCGGAGATGCGCGCCTACCGCGTCGCACTCACCGATCTCATCGAAAAAGGCCAGGGCAATGGTGCACTCACCACACGCGTGCCGGCGGCCGACATCGCGACCATCGTCGCGGCACTACTCGACGGACTGCTCATGCATGCCGTCTTCGATCCCGAGTTGAACCTGGAGGGCACGGCCGCGGCCGTGCGCTCGCTGCTGTCTGGAGGCTGACCGTGAGACAACACAGCTGGGGTGCGCACATGGCCCGCCGGCGTCGCCTGGTGATCGTCACCTGGTTGGTGCTGATCATCCTGTGCGGCTTGGCATTTCCGCTTCTTTCCAAAGAACTCAAGGCGCCCAACTACGGCGTGGACGGCGCGCAGTCGACGCGGGCGTCGAACCTGATTCAGCAGTACTTCCAGGGGCTGGGCAACGAACAGGACGTCATTGTCTTCGACGCCCCGCAGGGGCAGGTCTCCGATCCGGATCAGCGCGCTGCGATCGACCGGGTCGTCGTCGCCGCTCGCGGCTCGACCGGCGTGGTCACCGTGATCGGCCCGTTCGACCCGCTGGCCAAGGATCAGGTCGCACCGGACGGCCGCGCCGCCCTGGCGGTCGTCGGCATGCAAGGCGACACCGACCAATTGCCCGGTCGCGCAAGTGATCTGCAAGAGGCCATCGACGAAGCGGCGGGCAGCGGGATCGAGGCGTATCTGACCGGCTACTCGCCGATCACCAACGACCTGACCGTCGTGGAGACGACGGCGGCCTCGCAAGCGGAGGGGATCGGTCTGCCGATCGCGCTGGTGATCATGGTGCTGGCCTTCGGCGCGGTAATGGCCGCGGCACTGCCGCTGCTGCTCGCCATCGCCGGACTCATGCTCACCTTCGGCGTGATCTACCTGCTCAGTTTCGTGATGACCTTCGACGCCTTCCTGGTCACCATCGTGACGATGATCGGCACCGGCATCGGGATCGACTACGCGATGTTCATCGTGAGCCGATTCCGGGAGGAACTGGCCCGGCGCGGGGTCACCACGCGCGATCCGGACGCGATCGCGGAGGCGACCGGCGTGGCCATTCGCACTTCCGGGCGCACGATCCTGTTCTCCGGCGTGGTCGTGGGCATTTCGGTGTGCTCGTTCTTCATTCTGAAATCGCCGCTGTTCCGGGAGATTTCGATCGGCGTGCTGGTCTCGGTGATCTGCACCGTGATCGCGGCGCTCACGCTGCTGCCCGCCGTGCTGGCGGCACTGGGCCCGCGCGTCAACGGCTGGCAGTTGCCACCGCGGTGGCGTCCGGCGGACGTGCGGTCCGACACCCATCTCGCCGCCGGGCCCTGGGCGCGCTGGGCGCACCTGGTCATTCGCCGCCCGGTCATCTACGCGCTGGTGGTCGCCATCGTGCTGGTCGTGGCCGCGCTGCCGGTCGGAAGTTTGAAGTACGGCATCGATCTCGGCACGAAATCCCTTGCGGGACGGCCCAGCGCGAGCGCGCAGGAGGTGCTCGACCGTTCGTTCAGCCCGGGCGTTGTTTCGCCGATCCAGATCGTGATCACCGCGCCGGGCGACGGTCCGCTCGACGCCGCGGGTCAGGAACGGGCCAGCCGGCTCGCGACGGAGCTGTCCGGTGACTCGCGCGTCGCGCAGATCGAAACGCTGCCGAATGAGGGCCGGGTTCTGCTCAATGTGGTGCCGAAGGTCGCGATCGACTCCAGCGAGGCCATCGCGCTGGTGGAGCACATTCGCGACGACCTGGCGCCACCGACCGGCGATCAGGTACTGGTCGGCGGGGCGACGGCGAGTTTCGTCGATCTGTCCGACGAGACGACCGCCAAGCTGCCCTGGGTGCTGCTGCTGGTACTCGGCCTGTCGCTGGTGTTCCTGCTGCTGATCTTCCGCAGCGTGGTGCTGCCGATCAAAGCCGTCATCATGAACCTGCTCGCCACTGGCGCGGCGATCGGCCTGACCGTCGCGGTGTTCCAATGGGGCCACGGCGCCGGGCTGCTCGGCTTCACCAGCACCGGCTTCTTGCAGGTGTATCTGCCGATCACGGTGTTCGTGCTGCTGTTCGGCCTGTCGATGGACTACGAGGTCTTCCTGATTCGGCGAATCCAGGAGGCGTGGGAAGACGGCCACGACACCGACGAATCCATCGCCATCGGTGTCGAGCACACCGCACGTCCGATCACCGCCGCCGCGGCGATCATGGTCGCGGTCTTCGGCAGCTTCGTCACCGCGCAGGTGCTGGAGCTCAAGCAGTTCGGCTTCGCGCTCGCGGTCGCCGTGGCGATCGACGCGACCCTGGTCCGGCTCGTGCTGGTCCCCGCGTTGATGAAGCTCTTCGGCGACTGGAACTGGTGGCTGCCCGCGTGGCTGGACCGCGTCCTGCCGCACATCGGCGAGCACCACCCGCGCCGCACCGAGCAGCCGGAGGAGCTGGCGGCGTCGGCAGAGCGGCGCTAGGCCTGGTAGCCGGGGTCGATCCGGGTGCCCTCGTATTCCGCGGTGACCGTCGCCATGGTGTCGAAAGCGGTGACGAGGCCCTTGAAATCGGGGGTGTGCATGTCCTGCTCGAAGTCGGCGCGGCTGCTCACCTGGATCACCTCGAAGTAGTGCCCCGGTGTGGCAGTGCGCTGGACGCTGAAGGCGCGCACGCTGGGCAGCCGCGGGCAGGTGTGGTAATCGGTCTCGCGGACCCAGGCTTCGAACTCCGCGGGATCGGTGTCGGGGTGCAGGCGGATGAGATGGACGATGAGGTCCATGGCGTGGCTCCTTCAGCGGCGTTTGCGGCCCAAGCCCAATGCGCGGGCGACGTTGTTCTTCTGGATTTCGTTGGTGCCGGAGAAGATTCGGGACGGCACCGCGTCCCGCAGCAGGGTCTCGGCGTCGCCGGCGGTGACGCCGAGAGCGCCGCGCAGCTGGATCGCGTCCAAGCCGATCTGCACCGCGGCCTCGCTCACGGCGATCTTCGCCAAACCCGCCGACACCTCGCAGTTGCCGCCGCGGGACAGTTCGACGGCGGCTTTGTTCAGCAGGAGGGCGGCCGATTCCAGGCGCGCGAGCATGTCGACGATGCGGTGGCTGACCGCCTGGAATTCGCCGATGGGCGAACCGAATTGGACGCGTTCGCCCGCGTAGACGATGGTGCTGTCGAGCACCCTGCGCATCGCGCCGAGGTAGATCCCGAACAGGCAGGTGCGTTCCCACTTCATGGAGCCGGTGAAGACGCTCGCTCCGGCGCCCTCGCCGCCGAGCACGCAGTCCGCCGGTACCCGGCAATCGGCGAAATGAACTTCGGCCGTGGGGGATCCGCGTAACCCGATCTTGGCGTAGGGCGGACCGACCCGCAGCCCGGGGGTGGCGGCCCCGATGAGGAAGGCGGTCACGCCGAAGAAGCCGCTACCCGGGCTTGTGACAGCCTGAACCAGGAACACGTCGGCGATCGGGGCGTTGGTGGTGAACACCTTGGTGCCGTTCAGCACGTAGTGGTCGCCGTCGCGGACTGCTCGGGCACTCATGTTGAAGATGTCGGAGCCTGCCTCGGCTTCGGTGATCGCATGTGCGGCAACCAGTTCCCCCGAGCACAGCCGCGGTAGCCAGTGCCGGCACTGCTCCTCCGTGCCGAATTCCGTGATCGGCATCAGACAGGCGAAGAGATGCGCGGCGGCCGAGAACGCGAAACCGGTATCGGCACAGCCTGATCCGAGCGCCTCCATCAACGCGACGGCCGCGACCGCGTCCAGGCCACTGCCGCCGTACTGCGTGGGAACCGTGGCCCCGAGGATGCCCTGCTTACCTGCCAGCTCCCAGCGGCGGCGAAAGTCTATGGGCTCGAAGGAATCCGGACCGGTCAGGTCCCGCTGCGCGAATCCCGTCACCGCTTCACACATGGCCGTGATCTCGGGCGAAAGCTCGAAGTTCATGAGTTGCCGTCCTGCCGGTATTCCTCGAGCAACAGGTGGTAGTTGATGCCGCCGGTACCGAACGAGCTCACGCCCGCCCGCCGCGGTCGGCCAGGTGTCGCGGGCCACGGTTCGGCCGTCGTCGGCAGCACCGCCGGAATATCGGCGAGCGGCAAGTCCGGGTTCGGGGTGCGCAGGCTCGCGTTGGGCGGAAACGTCTTGGCCCGCATGGCCTGTAGCGCTTCGAGCAATCCCGCGCCGCCCGCAGCTGCGAAGGTATGTCCGACGACCGCCTTCACCGACCCGATCACCAGCGGGCGATCCCGCTCCGCGTCTCCGTAAACCTGTGCCGCCGCGGTGATTTCGACGCGGTCACCCACACGGGTACCGGTACCGTGCGCCTCCAGATAGTCCACCGCCGCGGGCTCGAAATCGACCGCGTCGAAGGCCCGCCGCATCGCCCGCACCTGACCGGCCACATCCGGCGCGATCAGCGACTTCGCATCATTGGAGCCGCCGACACCACGAATCAGCCCCACGATCTCGTCACCGTCACGCCGCGCATCGGACAGGCGCTTGAGCAGGAACAGCGCACAACCATCACCCGGACTGAAACCGTCGGCTTCGACATCGAACGGGGTAATCCTGGTGTGCGACAACAGCCCCAATGCCGAGCACAACACGAGATCACGTGGGTTGCAGGCGAACTCGACCCCACCGGCAATCGCGAAATCAGCGCCCCCCATCCGCAACGCATTGATCGCCACATCGACCGCCGCCAGTGTGGAAGCACACGCCGCCTCGACCGCTATCGGGATCGCGGACAGCTGGAACTCATTGACCACCAGCGCGGCAATCCCACTCGCCAGGCACCCGTCCAAATCAACGGGTGATAGTGGCCCGTTCACCGGGTCGTGGATTCGCCGCACCCGCTCCAGCACGCGCGCCCGCCCGCTCTCCGGCAGCGCAGCCCAAGCCTCCGTCGCAGCAAGCGCATCCTCCAACGCCGCAACCGACCGCTCAGCATTGCGCAACCGCTCACTCGTCAAACTGAGCGTGCTCCCGATCGCCACCACCCCGGTCCCCGCCCCCAACGCCGCCCGCCCCGCATACCGGCCCAACATCTCATCGGCCACCGAAAGCCCAAGCCGCTGCGCCGCATCCATAGCCCGATACCGATGCGGAGTAATCCGAACCCCCACCGGCGGCCGCTCCGGCACCCCCACCGCCCCACCCACCTGGCAATAACTATGCGTCAACGTCATCTCACCAGGCGCAAAATACAACTCCCGATCCAACACACTCTCCGGCAACCTGCCCAACCCACTCCGCCCGGACTTGATCGTCTGCCACAGCCCCGCCGCATCCGCCCCACCCGCAAACGCCCCACCGAAACCGACGATGGCAATGGGCTCTGCGGTGCGACTGTCACTGTCGGATCCGGCGGTGCGGACTGTGGCGAGTCCAGCGACGGCATTCGCGGTCGAGTCCCCGTGGCGACGACTTGCGCCGGATTCAGCTGAAGCGGACTCCGCGGTGCGATGTTCGGGGCTGAAACTTGCAGCGGCAGTCGGGTCCGCACCGCTCCCGCTGTCTGGTCCGGCGGTCGGAATGGGTTCTGTCCTGCGACGCGAGCTGTCGGATTCTGCGCGTTCGGCGAGGTCGTGGGGCTTGCTTGTGGCGTTTCCGCTTTCGAGCAGGAAGTAGCCGAAGGTGCCGCCGAGGGCTGAGCCGCAGAGGGCTGCGTATCTGGTGTCGGATTCTGGTTCAGGGGGCCAGGGGTGGGGGTTCTCGAGGGAGGAGAAGGGGGTGTCGGTGAGGTCGGGGGGTGGGGTGTGGCGGGGTGGGAGGGTGGCGTGGTGGAGGGTTAGGGCTGTGGCGGTTATGCCGGCTAGGCCTGCGTTGGCGTAGGTGTGGCCGAGGCGGTCGCGGGTGCTGTTCAAGGCCACTGTTTGGGGGGTGGTGTTGTTGAACAGGCGGGTGAGGGCGCGGATTTCGGCGTCGGTTACGTCGGGGATGCCGGGGCCGACGCTTTCGATGTAGCGGACGGCGGCGGGGTGGACTGCGGCGGCGTCGTGGCATTCCTTGGCGATGCGGAAGCGTTCCTCGGCGGTGGTCGAGTAGCGGAAGACGCCTGGGCGGGGTTCGTGGCGCAGGGCGCCTTCGAGGATCGAGGCGTAGATGCGGTCGCCGTCGTGCCGGGCTGTGTCGCGGCGTTTGAGGAGAAGAGCCGAGACGCCTTCGGAGAGGGGGGAATTCGTGGTCAGGCCCTTGGCGGCGAGGGCGTCGGCGGCGAAGTCTCCTTCGTGGCGCTGTCCGGTTACCACCAGGACCGCGTCGGCGGCGCCGTTGCGCAGGGTGTGCATCGCGTGTTCCAGTGCGACGAAGGAGGTGGCGTCCGCGGATTCCAGGGTGATCGTGTGGCCGAGCAGGCGGAATGCCGCGGCGATTCGGGCGGGGATGGTGCTGGCCATTTCGCCGACCCGGTCGTGGGGTGCGGCGCCCAGTCGCGCGACCAGGCTGGCCCGCATTTCCCGGCGGAGACGGGGCGCCGCAGCGCGGACTGCTTCGTCGTGATCGAGGGCCGCGGCACGTTCGACTGCACGCCCGTACCCGGCGCCCGCGACGCGAAGTGCATTGGCGTACTGGCGATCCAGGCCGAAACAGGTGCCTGCGATGACGTCCGTTCGCTCGGTGGGCAGCGCCCGCTCGGGGAACCCGGCATCGGCCAGGCACTGTCGTGCCGCCTCCAGCATGAGCATCTGCATCCGTGCCATCGACCGGCGCTGCACCGGAGGAATGCCGAACTGCGCCAAGTCGACCTCGACGTCGCTCAAATCCGCTGCGCCACAAGGCGGATCCGGTGCATTGAGCAAGTTCCAGAACGCTTCCACGCCGCGGGCACGCGGGTACAGGCACGCCATGCCGACGATGGCGATGGGTTCGCTCATCCGTCGATCACCTCGACCACGCCGCGGTCCCCGTCCACCATGAGCAGATCGCCGGTCTTGATCACGCGGGTGGCGTGTTTGGTGTTGACGACGGCGGGCACCCGGAACTCCCGCGACACGATCGAGCTGTGCGAGAGCATCGAGCCGATATCGGTGACGATCGCGCCCGCGATGGCGAACAGGGGAGTCCACGACGAGTCGGTGTATTGGGTCACCAGGATCTCACCGAACTGGAATTCGTCGGCCTGCCAGGCCAGGTCTTCGACAATGCGGGCCCGGCCGACCGCCTGCCCCGGACTGGTACCGAGACCGGGCAGCCGGGCGCCCTCCGGCAGCGGCCGAACGGACTTCGTGACGTCCCATTCGCCGATGATGCTGAGCGGCGGGGCGGGCAGCCGGGCGTAGTTCTGGAAGGTGCGCCGCGCCTCCTCCAGCTTTGTGCGAGAGACGATTTCGTGTGGATCGCCGCCGGCCAGGTAGCGCTGTATGTCCGCGAAATCCAGGTAGGCGACTTCGTCGGGGGAGCGCAGCAGACCCGCTTCGATCAGCCGCCGCCCCACCTCGTAGACGACGTCGCGGACCAGCCAGATCGAGGTGATCATCGCCAGCCGCGCGGTCTCCCGCAGTGAGCTGCAGGTCTCGTACAGCGACAGCGCGGTCTTCACGGCCCGGCGCTTCGCCGCGGGCAACCGTTCGACGGCCCGCATCGCCTCGGCCGCCCGCGGATCGTCTTCCGCGCCGAGCACGTTGCCGATCGAGAACCCTTCCTCGGTGTAGCGCCGGATCATCTGGAACACGTACGCGGGGTCATCGATCCAGCGCGGGTGGGTCAGTTCCATCTCCTGATGCGCGCGAGTTCCGTTCTCGCGCAGGAACGGTTCCATGTGCGTCGTCCAGAATGCCTGCCCCGCTTCGTCATTGCGGAGCCGCGCCGCCACATCGGCGGCCGATCCGGCCCGGATGATCCGCAACGCCTCGGGCTGGGTGCGCGCGACCTCGGCCAGCTCCCAGACCTCGCGCGCCGCCTCGAGCGTCCGCAGATTCGACATCCGGGTCTTGAAGTGGTTCTGCACGCGCTCCCCGGCCGCGCCGAGCCAGGCCCCGCACATCCCCTCCAGCACACCGTAGAAGCCGAAGGCGTTGAGGAAGTACGGCATGTAGCCGACGTTCATATCGTGGAAATACGCCAAGCGGCGGCGCATTTCGTCGTGTAGCTCGCGCCGGTCGAGCTTGCGCAGGTCGATCCGGTGCGCGCGATCGTATTCGTAGTGCCGCGACTCGGTCATCCGCTGGGCGCGCGGTTTGGCGTCCCGGAATTCACGGGCGGCGGTCTTGAACCAGAACAGCGTGGACCGCAACCACGACACCCCGAGCGGGTAGGAGCCGAACGGATTGCGGTAGTCGGCCAGGTCGATCTCCTCGCTGGCGAAGCGCAGATCGAACGGCTGCTGGTCCCGGGTGGCCAGACTCTGGCTCAGGATGTGCGCGGTGTAGGAGACGTTGAGGTAGACGTAGCCCTGGAAATAGCCCATGTGCAGCGGCATCTCGCCGCGGTCGCGCACACCGGTTCCGGCGATGCAGTCGCCGTGCACGTTGTCCTGGTAGTACTTCGCGAACGACAGCCCGAGCGGCGTCATGACACCGGTGAAGATCTCGCCGATGTCCATGCGCGTCCAGAACGTGCCGTGTTCGATCGGCGTGGGCTGCGTGTCGTTGTACGGGCTCAGCCGCGCCGTCTGCGGTGTGCCGGTGGTGATGGGCCGGGCCTGGAGCAGATAGAGCACCCGATCCCGCACCGCCCACTCGATATCCTGTTCGGCGCCATAGTGATCGCGGATCCGCTCGGCCAGCGCGGCGAGTTCGAAGAGCTGCTTCTCGGTCAGGCACGGCACGTTGCGGAAGGCTTCATCCACCTTCACCAGCTCGACCGCGCCCGAACCGACCGGGGCGCACCGAATCACCTTGTACCGGACGTTCTGCTCGACGACTTCGGGACCGGCGGGGTCGACCAGGAACGAATCCGAGGTGACGCGGCCGGAGACCAATCCCTCTCCCAGCCCCCAGCACGCGTCGACGACGAACCGGTCGGTGCGCCCGCTGATGGGATCGCGGGTGAACAGCACACCCGCCGTGTCGGCATCGATCATCTGCTGCACCACCACGGCGATCGTGCCGGCGCCCGCGGACTCCCGATAGGCCACCGCCCGGTCGGACCACAGGGAGGCCCAGCAGGTCTTCACCGCCTCCAGCAAGGCGGCGTCGCCGGCGATGTCGAGCACCGTGTCGTGCTGTCCGGCAAACGAATACGCGGCGGAGTCCTCCTTGCTCGCCGAGGAGCGCACCGCCACCCGCGGCTGCCCGAGCTGTGCATAGGCCGCGGCGACGGCGGCGGCGATATCCGCGGGGACCTCGGCGGCCAGGATCGTCTCGCGCACCTTCGCGGGCTCGTCCTCGACGTCGACGCCGACCTCTGCCAGGAACCGCTGGAACAACTCGGTGGTGAGGCAGAAGGCGGGCGGCACCGGGAGACCGGCACGCAGCAGCTCGTCGAGCCGAGCGCCCTTGCCGCCCAGCGATTCCTGGGGACGAGGATCGGCCGCGCCGAGGACCGTGATCAGGTCACTGACAGTCTTTTTTCTCATGCTGTGCGCTCCCGAGAGTTACCGGCGACGAAGGCGCAGAACTGCTCACCGGGGATCAGGCGGCGAACTTCGACCTCGCCGAATCCCGCGCTGCGCAACTGATCCGCGAGTTCGGTGGCCTCCGGCAAGGATCCGCCGAAATCGGCGTACTCGAACCACAGGCTCAGCACTTCCATGCTGAGGTTGCCGCCCCGGCACGAGGTGGTGAGCAGCAGCCGCCCGCCCGGTGCGAGCAGGGATCGTGCCTGTTCGAGGAGCTTGGTCCGGTCCTCGACCGGGAAGTAATAGATGTTGTTGTGCATGGTGATCAGGTCGAACTGCGGTTCCAGGTCGAGTTCGCGGACATCCGCGTGCCGGACCTCGACCCGGTCGGACAGACCCCACTCGGCGACATTGGCGGCGGCTTCCTGGGCAACCTCGGCCTGGTAGTCGACGGCCAGCGCAGTGAGCCGGGGATTCAAGGTGGCGGCGTGACGCACGTAATCACCACTGCCACAACCGATCTCCAGCAGTCGAAGCGGCGCTCCCGGATCCACCGCACGTTCGATGGCTTCCTCCACGAACGGCTGCACGACCTGGCTGGAGCGGGCGATGATGGCGCCGTCCTGGTCGGCCATGGTCAGCCGATGCCCGTGCTGGAGCATCGCCGGGCCGTTGAGCAGCACCGGCAGATGGAACCGCACAACCTCCTCGAGCGCCGCGGCCACGGCGTCGTTGCGCGGTAGCGCAAGAGCTTTGGCCGTGCGGCTCTTCAGCCGGTAGGTGCCGGTGTCGACGCTGAGCTCGCCGAGCCGCACCCCGACGTCCAGCCAGGCGCGCAGCAGCCGCCGGTCGTCGGTGATGCCGAGCGCGTCGGCGAGCGTCTCGGCATCCGCACCGGTCCCCGAGAGTCGCTGCAGCACACCACTACTCAGCGCACCGGTGAGAAACGCCGCGCGATACAGGGGTGTGACGAAGCTCCTGGCGAGGGATAACAGCAGCGGAAGCCTGCTGTCGGTGGCCACTTTGGTCAGGGTCGTGAGTTTCACGGCCGGTTCCTTCCTGCCAGACTTCGATAGTCGATCTTGCCGTTGGTATTGCGGGGCATCGCCGGCACGCGAGTGGCGTTGCGCGGCACCATGTATCGCGGCAGGAACCGTGCGCAGTGTTGTTTGAGAGCGAGCAGCCCGGGCGCGTCCGCGCCGGCGCGGACGGTGTAGAAGAGGGTGAGCTTGGCGTCCGGGCCCTCGCCGGTGACAATGACCGCCGCCTCCTCGAGCGCCGGATGCCGCAGGGCCACCGACTCGATCTCGCCGAGTTCGATGCGATATCCGGAGGCCTTCACCATGCGGTCCTTGCGGCCGTGATAGACCAGCCTGCCGTCCACCCAGCTGACCAGGTCACCGGTGGGATGACGGTGCCGGCGGTGTTGTGCCGCAGCCGGTTCCGATTCCTGCCGCCAATAGCCCGGGGTGACGCAGTCGCCTTCGATCACCAGTTCGCCGAACGCCTCCGGCCCGGTCAGCGCCTGCCCGTCCGCGTCGACGATCAGCGCGGTCGCGGAATCCACGGGCAGGCCGATGGGCAGTGGGTCGTCGGACTCTTGATCCGCTGGGGTGAGGCGGTGATAGGTGCAGACGTTTGTCTCGGTCGGCCCGTAGAGGTTGTAGACCTGGGTCGCGTCGCCGAGCACGACGAGGAGTTCCTTGAGCCGCGGTTTCGGATAGACCTCGCCCGCGAACAGCACATACCGCAGGCCGCGCGCGACCTCGGAGGTGAGCGCACCGCAGCCCGTCAGCAGCGCCAGGATCGAGGGCACCGAATACCAGACGGTGACCCCGTATTCGCGGATGCCCGCCGCCAGCGCCGCCGCGTCCCGCGCCTGTTCGTCCTCGATGATCCACACCGCCGCACCGGCCGACAGCGCGACGAACAGGTCGAAGGTGCTCAGGTCGAAGTTGAACGAGGCGTGGTTGGCGAAGACGTCGTCGGCGCTGACCGCCAATTCGCCACGCGCCCAGCCGATGAACGCCGACAGATTGCGATGCGAGATCTGCACGCCCTTCGGCGTTCCGGTGGAGCCGGAGGTGTACAGGATGGCGGCGAGGTCGTCGGGTGTGAGCTCGGCGAGCCCTGGGTTGCGCTCGAAACGATCACCGACGCCGAGGAACTCGTTCCAGGTGAGGGCGGGTTGCGCCACGCTGTCCGCCACGGCCACAACAGCTTTCACGGACTCCGGCAGTGCGGACTCGGTGAGCAGGGGCAGGTGACGCGCGTCGGTGAACACCACGATCGGCTCGGTGTCCTGGATGATCGTCTGTACGCGCTCCGCGGGATGGCCACCATCCAGCGGCACGTACGCGCAACCGGCATGCAGCGCCGCGAGAATCGCGTGCGCGTACTCCGGCCCCTTGTCCATCCAGATCACGACCCGATCGCCGACGGTCACCCCGAGCCCGCGAAGCCCGGCCGCGACTCTGCCGACTGTCTGCACGAGCTCGCCGTAGGTGACGGTCCTGCCGCCGACCAGGGCAGGCCGCGAGGCCTGCTCGACCGACTCGATGACAGGCATGCGCACCACGCTGGGCAGCGGCCGCGCGCTCATAGCCGTAGCTCGTCCCGGGCGGCCGGCACCCCCGTCTCGGCCCCGGCTTCGACGAAGATCTTCGCGGCCAGCTCCAGGTCCTCCGGCGTGTGCTCGGAGGTGACGCTGATCCGCAACCGGGCATCACCGAGCGGAACGCCGGGGAAGACGACTGTCTGGCAGAACAGCCCGCGGGCTCGTACCGCCCGCCCCATCTCCAGCGCGCGCTGCTCGTCGCCGATGACGATGGGCACGATCGCGCTCTCGGTGTGCTCGAGATCGAACCCGGCGTCGGTCAGCAGCCGCCGGAGATGACGAATGTTGTTCCACAGCGCGACGATTCGCTCGGGTTCGCGCTCCATCACGTCGAGCGCCGCGATCAGGCCCGCGGCGACCCCGGCCGGGATGGTCGCGGCGAACACATAGGAATTGGAGTAGAAGCGCAGGTAGTCGATCACGTCCTCGTCGCCGACCACGAAACCGCCCATACCCGCGAGGGTTTTGCTCATCGTGCCCAGTTCCAGATCGACCTCGCCTTTGAGCCCGAAGTGCTCGGCGGTGCCCGATCCGCGCACGCCGAGTACGCCGGTCGCGTGCGCGTCATCGACCAGTACTCGCGCGCCGTGCGCCCGGGCCAGCCGCACGATCTCCGGCAGGTCGCAGATATCGCCGTGCATGCTGAACACCCCGTCGGTGACGATCAGCATCCCGCGGACCTGGTCGGCGCTGCGTTCGAGCACCCGCGCCAAGTCGGCCATGTCGTTGTGCCGGTAGATCTTTCGCACCGCACCGGAGAGCTTGGCGCCGTCCACGATGCTCATGTGGTTGAGCTTGTCGACGACGACCGCGTCGCGGGCGCCGGTCAGCGCGGAGATGCACCCGAGGTTGGCGGCATAGCCGCCCGGATAGACGATGCAGGCCTGCCGGCCCTTGAACGCGGCCAGCTTGCGTTCGAGTTCCAGGTGTAGCTGATTGGTGCCGCCGATGATGCGGCACCCGGTATTGGTGGCCCCATAGGATCGGGTCGCGTCGCAGATCGCGTCGATGACATCCGGGTGGTTGGCCAGGCCGAGGTAATTGTTCGAGGCGAACATCAGGTATTCGCGCGAACGCCCGGTGAGCTCATCACGGATAACCGCCCGATTGGTACACCGCGAATGCAGCGGCATGCCATACCAATACAGGTGCTCGGTCTCGCGGTCGCGGCGGTGGGCGGCGAATTCCCGGGCGTCGGCATATAAATCGGGTTCCCGGCTGTCCATGAAATCGCGCATCGACCGGCCGTCCCACGCCGTCGTGCCCGGCGGGGCGGACGAATCCAATTCTCCGACAGCGAGTTCGGATTGTTCACCGGTCGTGGGCGGCACTTCGGGTTGTCCGCCGGCCGTGCCGGTGTGGGTCTCCAGCTCGGTGATGAGCTCGCGCAGGCTGGGCGCCGAGATCGTGGCGGACAGGCCGTTGGGCAGCGCCAACTCCTTCACGGCGTCGTCGATGATGGAGATCAGGACGACCGAATCGATGCCCAGATCGCCCTCCAGCTCGGCATCGAGATCGAGCTGGTCGCGCCGATATTGGGTATATCGCATCGCCGTCGAGATGACTACCTCGGACACGGCGCGATCGGTCCGGCCATCGGGAGAACGGCGTTGTGTCAGATCGGTCATCTCCAGGCCCCTCTATTTCTTTCGATAACGCTCGATGAGATCCGCGATCGTATTGACGGAGCGAAAATTCTCCGGCTTGATCTCGGGCAACGGAATCGCGATATCGAATTCGGCCTGGATCGAATGAACCAGGTCGAAGACTTCGGCCGAGGAAATAATGTTGAGCTCCAGTAACGGTGTATCGGCACGCAAATCCGCGCCATCTCCGTTCAACCAAGCTCCGGCAATGTGCTCGAGCAGAAAATCCGACGCCGTCACGACTCAACACATTGGCCTACCGCGCTGACCGATCCGCTGACAAAAACGCTGACCGCAATTCGCGGCCCGGACGAACGCATTCTTGCGACCGGGGCCGGCCCGTCAGGGCCCATCGACCAGGGGTTATGCACAATGCACAGCTCGAAGGGGTGCCACAGCATCGGGCGCGGCGTGAATCGGACCGGCCCGCACCCGCGCTAGCAGGACGAATGCCAGGCAACCCGGAAACCCGTTCGCATAGCGAAACGGCTACCGATTTGGAACCGCTGGAGTTCCAACGGAATTCAACTGTTCTTACCGGACGGTCATGATAGTCTGACCGACATTGGTTTCGAAACTGGTTGTATCGCAGCGGCTTTCGCTCAGCCCGAAGAGGGGTGCCCTCGCACAAAAACTCAGGATGGGTAATGGTTGTCAACAAGACTCCTGAACCGATCAACGACGAGGCACATCGGAGTGCTGTCCGTATTGATCTACTCGGCTCCGTGTCAATAGTTGCCAAAGGTGTGCGCACCGAGCTCCGATCGAGCAAACTGCGCGCGCTACTCGCCACTCTCGCATTGGATGCCGGGCGCACTGTCTACTACGACGAACTGGTGGCAGAACTTTGGCCTCGCGAAATCCTGAAGGATTCCAGAAACGCGTTGCAAGCCAATGCGACCCGTATCCGGCGGACCCTGGATCGATGTACCGGCGGAAACGGGCAATCGATTACCTTGCGCGCGGTCTACAACGGGTACATCCTCGATATCCCGCGTGAGTTGGTGGATGGGAATCTATTTCTCGATCTCTCCGCTCGTGGATCCGGTCTACTGCCGGACGATCCAGGGTGCGCCCTCGGGTTGCTCGACGAAGCATTGCGGCTGTGGCGCGGACCCGCGCTGCTCAACACGCACAGCGGCGAACGATGTCGGGGAGCGGCGGCGTTCCTGGAAGAGCGGCGCCTGCTCGCCTGGGAAGACCTCGTGTGCGCCCGGCTGTTGCTCGGCGACGATCGATCGGCCGCCGCCGAGCTGCAACGGTTGATGGCCGCGTCACCGACGCGAGAAGGGTTGTGCGAGTTACTCATGCTGGCCCTCTACCGTGGCGGCCGGCAATCCGAGGCGCTGCGCCTTTTCCATCGCACCCGGCGGCATCTGGACGAGGAACTCGGCGTGGGACCGGGCCGATCCCTGCTGCGCCTGTACGAGGACATCCTCGCGCAGGACGCGACACTCGACTCGGCCGACGCCGTGCTGCGCCGCACGGCGTTCGGATTCGCTTTGTGATCGACCGAGGGACCGCCCCGACGTTTCGCTGGTGAACTTGACCTTGTCACTGTGGCAAGGTCTTCACTGGCCGTCGGAGGTGGTCCCCATCAACTCGACACACAGGAACCCACAGAACACGCGACTGCTCGGCGCATTGGCCGCCGGGGAGTCGTCGACACGGCTGCAGGCGGCCCTGGCGGCCGGTACCCATGCCGAGCCCGGTTTCGTCGACGCGCTCGTAGCGCGGTGCGCGATCGAACCGGACTTCTTCGTGCGGGACATGCTCACCTGGGCGCTGACCCGGCTGCCGTCGGAGATCACGGTCCCGAAATTGCGCGCGGAACTGCTGTCCGAGCGCCCGCAAGCCCGCAGCCAGGCATTGCACACGCTGTCCAAGATCGGCGACCCGGGCGCGTGGCCCGCGATCACGCGGTCCTTGCTGCACGACGCCGACGACGAGGTCGCGCGCAGTGCCTGGCGCGCCGCGATCGTTCTCGTGCCCGACGGGGAGCGGGAGGTGCTGGCCGCGGAACTGGCCACGCAACTCGCCCGCGGCGACCGGGAGACACAGTTGAGTTTGAGCCGTGCCCTAGTCGCCCTCGGCCCCGTCATCGAGGCGAGCCTGCGGACAGCGACGGCAAGCAACGACCCGGCGGTGCGCGCGCATGCCAAAGCCACGCAGCGGCTCCTGGATGATCCAGACGGGGGATTCGACCTCGCAGTCGACGCGGCGCGGCGAGTGGCCGCGCTCGGTCCGGAGTGGAAGGAGACGACTGCTTGCTGATCGGTGAGGTGGCGCGCCGCTCGGGGGTGAGTGCCCGGATGCTCCGGCACTACGACGCCCTCGGGTTGGTGCGCCCGACCGGCCGCACCATGGGTGGTTACCGGGAGTACTGCCCGGACGACATCCGGCGGATCTTCCATGTGGAGGGCCTGCGATCCCTGGGACTGTCGCTGCGCGAGATCGGCCGCGCCCTCGACGATCCCGGGTTCGCCCCGTCCGCACTGGTCGGCAGCCTCATCCGAAAGACCGAAGAACGGCTGAAGCAGCAGCAAGAACTCCTCGAACGGCTCCGGACGGTCGACGCGACCGGGCCCAGCGGCTGGCAGGACGTCCTGCGCACCGTCGAGCTCCTGCACGAACTGGGTTCGGACAGTGCCGCGCGGCGGCAGCAGGCCGTCCTCGCCCCGGCCGAGGACGCGTCGATGCCCGCCGAGCTACTGGCCGAGGCCATCCTCACCGAATCCGACGCGAATGTCGCCGGGGCCCTGCGGTGGGCCCTCGCCCGGGCCGGCGGTGCCGCGGTGGCGAGCGTGGCAGCCGGCTTGGATTCGGCGGATGCCGAGGTGCGGCGGCGCGCGATCGTGGCACTCGCGGAATTACCCGGCGACGAGGTGACCACCGTGCTCACCGCCGCACTCGACGACCCGGACGCCACGGTTCGCAGGCACGCCGCTCTCGCACTGGGGGCGCGGGGTGTGACCCGCGCTGTGCCGGTACTGATAAGCACGGTGGTCGAGGGCCCGAACGATGTCGACGCCGCCGAGCTGCTGGGAACCATGGCCCAGGATCCCGAGTGGGCCGACCGGATCATGAGTGCTCTGGTCGACGAACTCGCTTCTCCCACAGCAGGTTCGGCGGTGCGCATGCGACTGACTCAGGCGCTCGCCGAGATGCCGGGGACCATCGCACTGGATACCCTGCGGCACCTGAGCCGCGACGAGGATCGGGCCGTGGCCCTGCTCGCCACGGCTCTCGTGGCCGTCCTCGACCAATGACGAAAGCCGTGACGCTGCAACGGCTTTCAGGCGATGGCGTACGGGTAGGCCGCGGCCCGGTTCTGGAACGACAGGATCCGCAGGTTCTGGACCCGGCCCTCACGGATCTCGATGGCGCGCCGGATGGTGGCGTTGCCGTCCCAGGCGTCGGGTCCCGCCATCACGATCGGCAGGTATTCCAGCAGCGCCTCGGAGTTCTCCCAGGTGGCGGAGTTCCACAGGAATGACGGACTGTGGTCGACGCCGTAGTAGTGCAGGTCGTCGCCGACGGTGAACATCGGGTCCGTGAACGACGTCGGACGGGCCCACTCGAAACCCATACCCGCATCGCAGGAGACATCGACGAACAGCGTGCCGCGCGCGAACAGCGGTAGGTCCTTGTTCTCCACGAACATCAGTGGTTCTTCGGTGTCCTGGAAGATGCAGTTCACGACAATGTCGTACTGGGCCAGCATCTCCGCCAGCGGGCCGGGTTCCGGCGCTTTCAGAGCCAGGATCCGGCTGGGATCGGCGGGATCGCGCGCGAAATGCTGCATTCGCACCGACGCGAACGGTGAGGCGACCGCCGAGACGCTGCGCTGGGTCAGCACGGTGACATCACTGATCCCGAGCGCTGACAGCGCCCGCACCGCGCCACGGGCAGTCGCACCGAAGCTGATTACCGCCGCGCGCATCCGCCGGCCGTAATCCCCAGTGGATCCCCGCAATTGCAGCGCGTGCATGACCGAGCAGTAACCCGCCAGCTCGTTGTTCTTGTGGAAGACATGGACACTGAAGTTGCCCTCCTTCGTCCAGTGGTTCATCGACTCCCAGGCGATCAGCGTCAGCCCGCGGTCGATAGCCAGCTGCGTCATCCGCTCGTCCTGCACACAGTGCGGCCACCCCCACACCACCTGCCCGGGGCGCAGATTCTCGAGATCCTCGGGGAGCGGCTTCGGCAACAACAGCACATCGCACTCCGCGAAGAGCTCCGCCCGAGTGCGATGCCCGCCGACCAGCGGCGCCAGCTGTTCATCGGTGTAACCGAACCGTTCTCCATAGCCATGCTCGAGAAGAACACGGTCGCGAAGCGCGGGATCGATGCGGTCGAAGTGGGCGGGATGGATCGCCAATCGGTGCTCGTCCTCTTTGCGGGAGGTCGCGACTACACCGACGGTCAGTTGCTTCACTGTCTGAGCCTACGCGGGCTCAGGGCGGCCCCTGACCACGCCGACATCTGCGCCAGGAGTCGCTAGAGAGCCGAGATTGCGAGAGTGATGCTGCGCGACTATTCTCCTGGCTTGCGCAGGGGTCCTTCTTGGCGCCTTCAGTGATTAACTAGGGGATTCAATGTTTCGGCAGATGTTAGCCAAGAGTGCGCTCGTCGCTTCAGTGTCGGCAGTCGCACTGCTCGCAGCCCCCCTGGTGGGGCAGGAATCGGCAGCGAATGCAGCCTTGCTGCCGATGAACGGCACTCCCGGACCGGTCGGCGGATACGTCATGGGCGACACACTGAACTGCTTCATCGACTACACCATGTGGATCGACCGAGACCCGGCCCAGCCGCACCGAGTAACAGCGCACGTGCAGCCCACGGGTGTCCGGCCAACCATCCCAGGACTGCCGACGCCGGCCAATTGCTCAGCAACGATCTCGACCTCGACCTCGACTGACCTGGCCCCATGGTTCACCCGGCTCTTCCGGCTGGACCGTCTGGACGCCGATCAGACCGGCGGTCAACCGGTGGCGATCGATTTGCCCTACGCGCCTGGCGCGGGGTGGGTAAACGCGAATATCTTGCCGGCGGTCGCCGGATCGATCCCGTTCCTCAACTTCGCCTCGGTGCCCAATGCCGGTTTCAACCTGCCTACGCCGGTGATCGCCCTCGGGTGAGTTTCGGATGGCAGCGGCCGGGTAGATCTTGATTTTCTGCTCCGGACGACAGGTGAATTGCGCGGTGGCGCAGCAACAACGATGACCAATCTCAATATTGAACGGGTGTATCTGGCAGCGGGGGTCGCACTGCTGTTGGCGGCGACGCTTCCTCGGCTCTTCAAGGATCGGGCGATTACGGCTCCGATGCTGATGTTGGGGGTCGGCGCCGTCGTCGGGGTGGTGATCGGGCCGGCCGGCTTGGAGGCGGTATCCCCGCTGTCGCACCCGACCGTGATCGAGCACCTCGCGGAGTTGTGCGTGATCGTGGCGCTGATGGGTGTCGGGCTCGCGATTGACCGTCCGCTGGACTGGCGCACCTGGGGTTCCACCTGGCGTCTGCTGCTGATCACCATGCCGTTGTGTATCGCGGCCGTGGCGGTGTTCGGTTGGTGGGCGGCGGCGTTGACGCCGGCCGCCGCCGCTCTGCTCGCCGCGGTGCTGGCGCCGACGGATCCGGTGCTGGCCTCGGATGTGCAGGTCGAGGGTCCGACGCCGGGTGGTGCGGGCTCGGCCGAGGAGGACGACGAAGTACGTTTCGCGCTCACGTCGGAGGCCGGTTTCAACGATGCCCTGGCCTTTCCCTTCGTTTATCTGGCGATCTTCCTCGCGAGCCAGGGCTCGGTGCAGAGCTGGCTGGCCGGCTGGTTCGCCTGGGAACTCATCGGCAAGATCGCGGTCGGCGTCCTCATCGGCGCGATCGTCGGCGACCTGCTCGGGCGCGGCTTGTTCCGATTTCCCATCAAGGACGCACGACTAGCCGACCGCGGGGAACCGATCGTCGTCTTGGCCGCGGTGTTCGCGGTGTACGGGCTCACCGAACTCGTCGGCGGCTACGGATTCCTCGCGGTGTTCGTGTGCGCGATCGCCATTCGACGTATCGAGCGCGACAGCGGATACCACGAACAGATGCATGGCCTCGTCGAACAGTTGGAGCATGTCCTCACTCTTGTAGTGCTGCTGCTACTCGGTGCCGCACTCACCACAGGCCTGCTCGACGCACTGTCCTGGCAAGGAGTCGTGCTCGGCGTCCTGCTCGTCTTCGTCATCCGGCCGGTCGCCGGGTGGCTGTCACTACAGGGATGCGATGAGATGGAGCCCAAGGAGCGCGCCGTCACGGCCTTCTTCGGTGTCCGCGGTATCGGCTCGATCTATTACGTCTCCTACGGCTTGACCCAGGCAGATTTCCGCGCGGAAGCCGACGCGATATGGGCGATCGCGGCATTCACGATCGTGCTGTCCGTGGTCGTCCACGGCGCCAGCGCCGCTTGGGTGATGAAGCATCTGGAGAACGCCCGCGAAAGCAGACAGCCGACGCCGTAGCCGCGTGCCGCACCGACGGCTCAGAACTCGCAGTACATGACGTGCAGACCGACCCGGCCGCGCGTGGGGTGGTGAAACGCTCCGGGCACGGTTCCCACGATCTCGAATCCCAGCCGTTTGTAGAGTTCGACTGCCCGGCAATTGGATTCGGCCACGGCGTTGAACTGCATGCCGACGAAGCCCTGCGCCTTCGCCCAGTCCAGCACGAACTGGCACAGCGCCGTACCGACACCCATGCCGCGGGCGTCCGCGGCGACCATGAAACTGGCCGTTGACACGTGTGCGCCCGGCCCCGGCCGATTGGCATACGCATTGGCGGTGCCCACCACCCGATCCCCGGCCACGGCTACGACAGTGACCGCAGGCGGCCCCATCACCCAGATGTCGTGTGCCTGATCCTCGGTCAACGCCGGGTCGTAGGTGAAAGTCTCACCGGCCCTGACGATCTCACGCATGATCGGCCAGACCTGCGTCCAATCGGCTTCGGTGTATTCGCGAACCCACACGGACCACACGCTAACTTGCCGGGGAATCTCCAGGAAAGAGCGCACCTGATCGACGACCCCGTCAGTTGTTGGCGCGCTGGATGGAGCGCCGGACCAGTCCGCGAATGCCGGGAAGCTGGATGGCGCGCAGCATCAGTTCACCGGCCCAGACGTGTGCGCGTGACGGTGGGGCGAATCGGTTCATTCCTTTTCGGGCCAGTGCCTGCCGCTGGAGTACTTCGGGACGCAACGCTGTCTCCCAGGCGCCGAGTGCGGCAGGAATGTCGTCGCCGTGTGCTGCTGATGCGGCGCCGAGCCGGTCGGCGCCGTCGAGTGCGAGGGCGGCGCCGTAACCGGCGAATACCGTTACGCACCAGGCTGCGTCGCCGAGCAGCACGACTCGGCCCTGATGCCAGCGGTCCATCACGATTTGTCCGACCGAGTCGAAGTAGGCGCCGGAGTCGAGTTGGCGGAGGGCGTCGGCGACGCCGCCGCCGAGATCCTCGAACGCCCGGGTCAGTGCGGGCGCTGCGCCAAGGGCCAGTTCAGATTTCGCGTCGGAGCAGCGGTAGGCAAAGAACGCCGAGGACCGTTCCGGCCCCAGGTTCATTACCGCGGCCGTGCGTCCGGGTCCGATAAAAGTGGTGCCGGCGCCTTCCGGTACGTGCTCGGGAACTGTTTCGAGCGGGAAAGCTCCAACCATGTGGCCCAGGTCCACGAAATATTCTTGCTCTGCGCCGAATACGAGCTCGCGGACCCGGGAGTGCACGCCGTCGGCTCCGACGAGCAGTTCGGTCCGCAGGCTGGTGCCGTCGCCGAGGGTGACGACGACTTCCCCGGGGGTTTGGGCGACGGCTTGCACAGTGGTGGCGAAACGAATGTCGGCGCACCCCGCCACCGCGTCGTACAGCGCCGACTCCAGGTCGCCGCGGAACACGCTCAGTGCCCGATTGCCGACGGCGGCCTCGGCGACAGCGGCGGGAATCCGGAACTTCTCCCGGCCGTCCGCGTGGACGAGAACCGAGGTGAAGAACCCGATATCGCGCGAAGTCAGCGCCGGTAGCAGCCCGAGCCGCTCGGCTGCCGCGTATCCCGGTCCGTGCAGGTTCACCAGATAACCGCTACTGCGTCGAGTCGGCGATCGCTCGAGCACGACGACTTCCCAGCCCTGCTGGTACAGCCGCAACGCGGCAGCCAAACCGGCGATACCGGCGCCGACGACTGTCGCCCGCCTGCGCGGTGTGCTGGTGTCGGGTGGTGCGGCGTTCGCGCGAGTTTCCATGTGTGACTCCTCGATCGATCTCGTTGTCGGCGAAAGCAATCCACGAACTGACGCCTTGCCGTCAACTAGTAGTTGACGAGGACAGAATCGTCAACCTATGGTTGACGCATGGATCGACAGGTGCGGCAAACGGGCCCGGAAGCGCCACTCATCAGCGGCGTCGCATGCAGCAAAGGTGTTGCCGCCGGCCCGGTTCGGCTCGTGCACAGTGTCGATGACTTCGACGCTGTTCGGCCGGGCGATGTCATCGTCTGCCGCACGACCGACCCCGCATGGACCATGCTCTTCAGCATCGCCGCAGCGGTGGTCACCGAAACCGGGGGGATCCTGTCCCACGCGGCAATTGTCGCCCGCGAGTTCGGGATTCCAGCCGTGGTGGCGGCCAAGGGTGCGATGCAGACTTTGGCGAACTACCGGACGATCTTGGTGGATGGGACCACGGGACAGGTTCACGCCGTGCGCTCGACCCAACGTTGATGTCTGGCACCACGGCTGCTCGCGGGAAAGGCCCGGAATGACGCACGTTTCATCCAGTTCGTTGCTCGCACTGCATGCGATCCGCCTCGGCGGGTTCGTCGACACGCAGGCGGTAGCCGATAGATACGGCATGCCGGTCGGCCTCGCGGAAGCGCAGGTGCGCGAATTCCGGACATGTCGCTGGATCAGCCGGTTCCGTTTCGGTGCGGACGCGGGGTGGTCGCTCACCGAGAGCGGGCGCGCGGAGAACGAACGGCAACTCGCCGACGAGCTTTCCGCGTGCGCGGCAAAAGCGTTGGTGGCAGAGGTCTATCGCAAGTTTCTTCCGCTCAACGCACGGCTGGTGCGGGCCTGCACGGCCTGGCAGTTGGTGATCCGGCCCGACGGCAGCATGCAGGACAACGACCACCGGGATGCGCAGCGGGATCGACAGATCCTCGTCGAACTCGAAAGCCTCGCAGCGGAATTGGCTCCGCTGACCACTCGGCTCACCGACCGTATCGCCCGCTTCTCCGGGTACGACTCCCGTTTCGCCGCCGCCCTCGCTCTGGCCGCCGATAACCCCGAGATGGTTACCGGCACCAAAGCCGATTCCGCCCACCGGGTCTGGTTCGAACTGCACGAAGATCTGATCGCCACGCTGGGTATCGATAGGGCACACAACTCCGGCCGCTAGCAGCGGGCTCAGTCGTCAGCGGGCGCAGCCTTCGTGGCGGCGACATGGACGGCATTGCCGCCCTCGTGTTTCGCGCGGTACATCGCGGAATCGGAATCGCGAAGCAGCTCACCGTAATAGGTTTCGCCGTGTGGTTGCGACGCGTCGAGAACCGCGACGCCGACGCTCGCGGTGATCGTCACGGGCAGCTCTGACATGCTCGCGATCGCCTGGCGTAATCGCTCACCTGTCGCGGCGGGGTCCGCACTCAAAGATCCGACCACCACGAACTCCTCTCCGCCGGTGCGTGCGACGAGGGCATCGGGTTCGACCGCTTCCCGCAGTTGCTGCGCCGCGTGAATCAGCACCTCGTCGCCGAAGGGATGACCGTAGGTGTCGTTGACGGCTTTGAACCGGTCCAAATCCAGGGTGGCGACAAACGCTGCGGTACTTCGCCGTCCACGGCCGTTCAGCGCCGACGACAGGTGTGCGTCCAGGCCACGCCGGTTCAACAGCCCGGTCAGCGGGTCGGACAACGCATCCACCCGCAGCAGCCAGTGACTGAACTGCATGAACGGCAGAACGACGCCGACCACGACCACCATCACCAGCACGACACCGAGGCCGACGGCGATATCGGCGCGCCGGCTGGTGTCGTTGGCCGGCAGCCGGCCGCCGATCATCAAACCCGCCATCAGCACGCTGGTCAGCACAGTCCAGCCGATGTGCAGAGCCAGGATCCGCGGACCATGGAACACCGCCACATAGCCGCCCATCGCCGCCAGCAGCACGATCCCCAGCACCCCGATGACGCGGTCATGAGTGATCAGCTCGTTGATGGCGGTGTCGAGATCGAAGAGCACAATCCAGGCCAGCGACTCGTATTCGCGCGGCCACGGAAAGAACCACCAGCGCAGCATCCACACCCCGGCCACGGCGGCCTCGACAACGCCCTGCACCTCGATGACCAGTCCCGGAGCATCGCCCTGCGCCACCGGCGCCAGCACCGCAAGGCACAGCATGACCAGTCCGCCGGTACCCAGCATGAACTTGAACGGGCCCAGCGCCCCATGCGAGGCGAACGTCTCGACCAGCTGGTCGTAGTCAACCCGATCTCGCCACCACCGGCGAAATAGGGATCGGTTGTCACTCATCGAGAAGCCGCCTTAGGTCGGCAACGGACCCCGGTTCTTTCGACCACCGTTTCCAAGATTGCCATACAGCCGAAGCGCTGCGGCGCAGACGCGACGGTAACTCTGATCAGCGTCGCTGCCCGGACGAATCGGTTGTTCGAGCAACCTTGGCAACCTCCGGGTCCGACACGCGCCTTTCGGGTTCGAACCGTAGGACATACACGGTGGTCGCGATGAACAGCAGTAGATAGCAGCACGAGTAGAAGGGCACGGCGATATGCGCCCACCACATGGGGATATCGTCGCGCGGCAGCATGAACAATCCGATGCCGATGGGGTGGGGCGCGTCCCGTATGGGCTCCCGGTCCGGATAGTTCCACCACCAGCAGAAGCTGACGAGGAAGACGACCACCGGCATCGACCATCGCAGGCGCGCTGTGCTGGTTTGCGCGTGATGCAGGGCGAGGACGAACAACGGCACGAACCACACCCAGTGATGCCCCCAGGAAAACGGGGACAGACACGCTGAGGTCATGCCCGCCAGCGTCACCGACAGCAACACCTGGCCGGATCGATACGCGCGAACGCTCGCCGCGAGCCCCAACAGGACCAGCGGAGTGGCTACGGCCAGCCACATCCAGGTGGGTGTGACGTACACCGTCGAGGTGGGACCGTCCACGGCGAAGCGGTCGATGTCGTAGAACCGCAGCATTTGCGCGAGGAATCCGTTGACCGATTGGTTGGCGGGCGAATCGACCGGGCCGACCCGCCCGGTCGCGTCGAACTGCCGTCCCCAATAGGTAGTGGAGTCGGTGGGCCGGATCAGGAAGCCGACACCGACCGTGGCCGCGAAGGTCGTCGTCGCGATCCAGAAGGCCCGCCACTGGCGCGTGCAGGCGAGGTAGACGAGGAAGAACCCGGGGGTGAGTTTGATTCCGGCCGCGATGCCGACGCCCACACCGCGCAGCGCCGCGGTGCGGGCGCGAGTTAGATCCCACACGCCGAGCAGCACCAGGAAGATATTGATCTGCCCGAGCCAGATCGTGGACCGCACCGGTTCGAACGCCGTGCACAGCACCGCCAGGGAAGCCGCGAAAACCCATGTGCGCCAGCTGTTCCGGTAGTGCAGCGCACGCAGGCAGACCGCGACCAGTGCGATCAGGGCGGCCATGATCGCCGCCCACCACAGCGCTTTGGCCACGACCGGGACGGTCAGTGTGAACGCGACGAACAACAGGGCAGCGAACGGCGTATAGGTGAACTCCATGTCGAAGAAGACCGGAGTGTCATACAGGCTGACTCCGTAGCGGACGGCCTCGCCGCCGGCGGTGTAGACGTACTGGTCGACATCGTTGTTGAACAGTCCGTAGTACGGGCTCCGGATCGGAATGGCGTAGACATGCCAGACGAGTGCCGCCGCCGCTGCCAGCAACGCGGCTCCGAGCATGCGCGTCGAAATGTCGTGCCGTGCTGCTTGATCGGCCACCGGTGTGGGCATTCTCGGTCCGAATCCTCGGGTCTGGGTCACTTCGGTGTGGGCGCGGGCAGAAGGCAACGCGCGATCTCATAGGTGGGAATGCGATCGATGCGCGTGCCGGCGAAGCTCAGCGACTGCATGACGTTGTGCCGGAAGCGCGTGAGCGTGAGCGGCGCCCGCGTGGAGGCCAGCAGATCCTGTGTTGCCGGGCAGGACATGGCTGTTCGCGCTTGCCGCACCCAGACGTCGTCGATATGCGCGGGCAGCCACGGGTGCTGATCGACCACGCCGGCATCGACCACCGCCCAGCTGGCATCGAGATTCTTGTCGTGCCCGATGCGCCCATCGGTCAGGCGATCGGTGTGCGCCGCCAGCGGATACGCCAGTCCCACCGGGTCGATGACGCGCACGGACAGTGGCAGATTCATGCTCGTCATGCCGAGATTCAGGAAGTACACGGTATGGCCCGCACCGCCATCGGGGATGGGTTGGGGCGGCGGCACGACGTACCAATAGGTCTGATCCGGCAGGTTGACCAGCAGTCCGCCGTTCGGCGTCTCCGCGATATCCCGGATCATGGGCCGCATGCGCGGATAGTCCAGATAGTCCTCCGCCCGGATCGGGTGATCGTGGCCGGTACCCAGCACGTAGTAGATGCGTTCGTCGACAATGCCGTTCGCGCGGATTTCGATGCCGTCGGTGACGGCCGTCGTTCGGGCAGCCGCCACCGCCCAGACGGCGATCCCGAGCAGGGCCGCGATCACGACGACGAAAGCCGCAGGGGGACGGCGCATTTCCGGCGCGCGCAGAGCTCTGGGCATCGGAATCGGCAGCACCATGACGGGCAGGAGCAGGCAGAACAGCTGCGGCAGCAGCATCCGGCCATGCATGAAGTCGCCGCCGACGCGCAACTCGTACACGACGAGCGCGACGCCGCTGCCGACCAGGACGGCGACGACAGCGCCGGGGGAGCGCAACCGGTCGCGCCACCCGGCCGGTGCGCTTCGGCGGCATTTCCGTTGCCGCACCACGACAATCGCGGTCCCGGCCAAAACCAGCAGCGGCAGCCACAACCGGTACGGCCCGACCAGATCCCACAGGTAGGTCCACCCTTGCGGCCACTTCGCACCGCCGGCGTCCTTGGCGACCGCGGTATTCGGGTAGGGCAGACCGTAGTAACCCATCCGCCAGACCTGATACCCCAGCGGAGCCACCCCCGCCACGCCGATCATCAGCATCCGGAAAACCCACGGCTGCAGCCGGTTTCGCGGAACCGGTGCGCAGAACAGGATCAGCAACGCGAGCGCGCCGGCCACCGTGAGCTCCGGTCGCACCAGGGGAGCGAGCCCCGCCCAGAACGCCGCGACCATACCGCCCGCACCCTGCGACCACCGCAGCAGCAACCACCACAGCACCGCCAGCCACGCGATGACCAGACCGGTCTCCAGACCCGAGGTCGCGTAATCGGCCGCCGGCGGCACCGCGATATAGACGATCGCACCAGCCGGAACCAGCAGAGACGACGACGGCCCGCCCCACAATCGAGCAGACCCCAGCATCGCGACGACGATCGCCAGCACCGACAGGCCGAGCGCCAGTCCGAGAGCGACGTATTCGAGCCGCGCCTGGGTCAGCCAGCCGAACAACCACACGAGATAGGTCCACGCGGTACTGGTATTGGTTTCGACACGCTCGTCGAGATTGAATACCGGGCCGTTGCCCGCCAGCAGGTTCCGCACGGTGCGCAGCACGATCAAGCCGTCGTCGGAGATCCAGCGCCGCTGCCAAGCACCGCCCGCGAACACGGCCGTGGTCACCGCGACCCCGCCGAGAAGCACTGCATGCGACAGCGTTCCGGGCCGGCGTCGCACGACATCCTGGTCGGTCGGCTGCCGTAGGGGAGTACCGTTGCCGCCGTCGTCGTGTTGCGTTGGCGGGGAAGGTAACACCGACAGCGACATCTAACCCTCCGATCCCATGCGAGCGTGCGATGAGACCCGTTAGCACGCCTGTGCGACGGGCGGTTACGTTGAACGGTAGGACGTTTCGTAGATAGCCTCGTCATTGCGATACTCGACGAAGTCGAACACAATCGATCGGTGACCTCGCGCTACACACCGTTTCGGTGGTTCGCTCCGCGCGATGGGGAATCACGATAGCGCACCGTCGACCAGGCTTCGGCAGCACTATTCGAGGGCGGCGAGCTTCCGTGCGAGAACGGTCTTCTCGCGGTCGTTGCCACACAGCTGGATCGCCTCGGTAAGCGCGGCGCGCGCCTCGGCGGTGCGGCCGAGCCGTGTGAGGAGTTCACCGCGCACGCTCGGCAGCAGATGCGAAGTCGCCAGTGCCCCACCAGCTGCCAGTTCGTCGACGATCGGTAGTGCGGCGGCGGGCCCGCTTGCCATCGATACCGCCACGGCGCGGTTGAGCTCCACCACCGGGGAGGGCGCGAGCCTGCCCAGCGCTTCGTAGAGCAGCACCACCCGCTCCCAGTTCGTTGCCTCGACCGAGGGTGCGACAGCATGACATTCGGCGATCGCGGCCTGCAGACCATAGGAACCGAGGCCACGGCCGACTTCGGCGGCCTTGCCCAGCGCGGCCCGGCCACGCCGGATCGCGGATCGATCCCAGCGCCGCCGATCCTGCTGTTCGAGCAGCACCGGTTCCCCGTCGGGACCCGTGCGGGCGGGAAATCGGGCGGCGGTGAGTTCGAGCAGTGCGAGCAGCCCGTACACCTCGGCTTCGCCGGGCATCAGGCGGGCCAGGACCCGCGCGAGCCGCACGGCCTCACCGGCCAGATCGGCTCGGATCAAATCGCTGCCCGCGCTGGCCGAGGAGCCCTCGGTGAAGATGAGATAGATGACGCCGAGCACCGACCCGAGCTGGGCCCGGCGTTCGGCCGCGGGCGGCACCTCGAACGCGACCTCGGCGGCGCCGAGTGTCTTCTTGGCCCGGGTGATCCGTGCCTGCACCGTCGCGGTCGGCACCAGGCACGCCTTGGCGATCTCGTCACTGGACAGACCGCCGACCACGCGCAACGTCAACGCCAAGCGGGCTTCGCGCGAAAGCACCGGATGACAGGAGATGAACATCAGCGCGAGCACGTCGTCGTCGATCTGGTCGGGATCCCACAGGACCTGCGCGTCCTCCTGCGCCGGCTCGGCGGGCGCGCCGCCGGCCAGCACGCCACCCTCGCCGAGAGTTCCCGCGAGGGTGGCGTACCGGTCGTCGAGTGCGGCGCGGCGCCGGAACGCGTCGATCGCGCGGCGCCGCCCGACGGTGAGCAACCACCCGGCCGGTTGCCGTGGCACGCCGTCACGCGGCCACGTCACCAGCGCCTCGGCTAGCGCCTCCTGCGCGAGATCCTCGGCCATCGCGAAGTCGCCGGTGTAGCGGGCCAGCGCGCCGACGATCCGGGCCGACTCGATCCGCCAGACCGCGGCCACGGCTTCCCGGCCGGAGTGGTGCGTCATCGTGGTGGCGTCCTCAGAGCTGACCGGTGGCCTCGCGCCAGGCGCGTTCCTTCAGGATCCACTTGTTGTCCTGCGGGAACTCGTCGATGGAGGCGACCCGGCGAATCTCGGTCTTTACTCCGGGCCCGGTCATCGGCATCCGCTTGGCCCACTCGACCGCCTCTTCCTTCGACGCGACATTGAGGATGTAGTAGCCGCCGAACAGTTCCTTGGTCTCGCCGTAGGGACCGTCGGTGACCACGGGGGGTTCGGTGGCGTAGTCGACGACCACGGTCTCGGCGGCGTCTTCGAGGCCCTCGGCGGCGACGAGGACCCCGGCGCGGATCAGTTCATCGTTGAATTTGCCCATGGTCTCGAGCATCTGGTCGAAATCGATGTCACCGCCCGCGGCCCAGGCTTCGTCGGTCGCGCGCATGATCAGCATGTACTTCATGATTTTGGCTCCTGGGGTAGGTGTGGATCCTTCTTACATCCCTAGGTCGAACGGGTGATGGCATAGATCGACAACCCACCGAAACATTTTTCGCTCCACGAAATCGGGGACGGCTTCGTTGAGCCGAACATCTGCTGCGACGCTGTACGGTTGCTGGGTGTGAATGCGGGGCAGTCAGGGCAGCGTGCGTACGCAATCTGAAAGGCTCGGATCTGATGCCGATAGACGCCGACCGGAGTTTCGACGAACTGGACGACCGCACCCACGGCGATGCTGGAAAGCCGCCGACCAAGCTCGGGCTCGATCGCTTGGTTTTCGGCGTCACCGCAATCACCTCGCTGGCTTTCGTGGCGTGGGGCATCCTCGATCACAAAGGCCTCGGCACGGCCTCTGCTGACGCGCAGTCGTGGGTGATCACCAATACCGGTTGGCTGTTCGTGCTGGTCGCCTCGATGTTCGTCGTTTACGTCATCTGGTTGGCGGCGAGTCGATACGGCAAGATTCCGCTGGGCGCCGACGGGGAGGAACCGGAGTTCCGCACCACGTCCTGGATCGCGATGATGTTCAGCGCGGGCATGGGCATCGGCCTCATGTTCTGGGGCGTCGCCGAACCGTTGTCGCACTACATGAGTCCGCCGCCGGGGACTGTCGAGCCGGAGACTTCGAAGGCCATCGAGGTCGCGATGGCAACGTCGTTGTTCCACTGGACCCTGCACCCGTGGGCCATCTACGCCGTGGTCGGACTGGCCATCGCCTACGGCACCTTCCGCAAGGGACGATCCCAGCTGATCTCGTCGATGTTCCGGCCCATTCTCGGGCGGCGCGCGGACGGCATCGGCGGACGCGCGATCGACATGATGGCGATCTTCGCGACACTCTTCGGCTCCGCGGCCTCACTCGGGTTGGGCGCGTTGCAAATTGGCGCGGGCATGGAGTTCAACGGCTGGATCGACTCGATCGGCAAGATCGGCCTCGTCGCCATCATCACCGGCCTGACCCTCGCCTTCATCGTGTCGGCAGTCTCCGGAATCGACCGCGGCATCCAATGGCTCTCGAATATCAATATGGTGCTCGCCGTGCTGCTCGCGGCATTCATCTTTGTCGCGGGCCCCACGCTGTTCATGCTCAACCTGCTGCCCACCGCCCTCGGTGACTACCTCTCGAACTTGGCCGAGATGGCCTCGCGGACGGGCATGAGCGGTGACGCGGATGTCCAGAAGTGGTTGTCGAGCTGGACGATCTTCTACTGGGCGTGGTGGATCTCGTGGACCCCGTTCGTCGGCATGTTCATCGCCCGGATCAGCCGCGGCCGCACGATCCGTCAGTTCGTCACCGGTGTCCTGCTGGTGCCCAGCATCGTCAGCTTGGTGTGGTTCGTGATCCTCGGCGGAGCCGGCCTGTTCCAGCAGCGTGCGACCGGCGATCTGACCGAGGCGGATGGCTCCGTCAACTCGAACTTCGCCCTCTTCCATCTGCTCGATCACTATCCGCTCGCCTCGGTAACCGCCGTACTGGTGATGATCCTGGTCGGCATTTTCTTCATTTCCGGCGCCGATGCCGCTTCGATCGTGATGGGCACCTTGTCCGAGAAGGGCGGCATCGAACCGTCCAAGCCGACGGTGGTCTTCTGGGGCACCGCCACCGGCGCTGTCGCCGCCATCATGCTGATCATCGCCGACGCCGACAACCTCGGCGGCGCGCTCACCGGCCTCCAAGCCGTGACCACAGTGGTGTCGCTGCCCTTCGTGCTGGTGATGGGATTCCTGTGTGTCTCGCTCTATAAGGACGTGCGCTCGGACCCGATGATCCTGCGCGAAGAACACGGTGCTGCCCTCGTCGAAAGCGCGGTGGTGCAGGGCACCGAGCGTCACGACTGCGAGTTCGAGCTTGTCACCGAGCGTGTAGACGATTCCCGCGCGGCGATGCCGGAGAAACCGGTCGACTGAGGCGGAGAGCGCCTCTTCCCCTCGGGCATGCCGAAGCTGGCTGATACCTTGCGTATTCGCGCGGATCGGTCAGCGGCTGGTCCAGAGTTATAGGGAGGCCGCCGGTGCACAGCGCTGGAAGGTGGGCCACTGGCCGCCGGGCCGGGATCTTGGTGCTGATCGTCGCTGTGGTGGCGGGTGTCGCCGCGGTCGTGTGGATGAACCGAGCACCACGGGATCCGCAGGCGACCTCCGAAGGCTATGGCCGCTTTCGGATTTCGTCCCCGCTCGATTCGACTCCGGTGCCGCAGTGGACATTGCGCGCTTCTGACTTGTCCGATGAACCCGGCGCGGTTTTGCTGTCCGCGCCGCAGGGCCTGGACCGGTACTACGGTTACGGGTCGCCGATGGACGCCGGCACGGTGATCGTCGCCGCGACCGCGGTGCCCGGAGAGCCGGGGCCCGGCGAAACCAGCGGACGCGGGGTCGGGCCGGTGCGGATGCACGGCATCGATCCAGGCACCGGGCAGGTGCGATGGACGACCGAGGTCGGAGAGCTCGACACCTGCCGTGAGCAGATCTTCGACGGAAAGCTCGCCTGCCGAGGCGCACATCGAGTGCTGATCATCGAGGCTGCGACCGGGGCGATACTCGGCGACCAGACGACGGACTTCGAGGTCATGGACGTGGCGGTGTGGGACGGCGTCGTCTCGGTCACCGGCCGGACTCCGGACTGGATGACCGCCGTCGTGACCCGGGGGACTTTCGCGGACATCGCCGCGACCTGGCGGCGAACGTACCCGACACCTCTTCCCGGTGACCCGGTCACTCCCAGGATCGGCAGCCGAGACTACTTCCAGGATGGGCACGACCACAGTGTCCGCCTCTACGATCTGCGCACCGGCGAGCCGCTGTTCACCGGACCCATCGTCGGAACCTTGGAAGGCGGCCTGATCGCCGAGCAGGAAAATATTTGGCGCCCGGATCGGGTGCGTTTTCTCGATCGCCGAGGCGACGCGATCAGCGAGGTCAGCAACCCCGGCTTCATCTCCGAGTGGTTTCCGACCGCGACCGCGGCGATGCCGCCGATCCTCACCGGGGAAAGTGCCTACGAGCGAACGACCGGCCGAGCCTTGTGGACCAATGCGCAGATCGGTATGGAAGATGTCACCGGCCGTATAAGCGCCATCCAGGGAGTAGTGGACAAAACGGTGATCGTGCGATCCCGCGAGGGCTCCGAGCTCTCAGGATTGGATCTCACTGACGGACACCAGATCTGGCGGCGGCCAACACCTTTCGCCAACGCGTCCCGCTATTCCCGCTTCGATGGCATCACCGACGGTAGACACCTGATCCTGTCCGACGGCGCCGCCGTGCACGCGATCGACGCCGCAGACGGTTCAACCGCTTGGTCGATCGCGCTACCACCCAGCGAGCGGCCCAACTTCCGCACGGCGGTGCAGGCGCTCGGCGGCCGCATGGTGACAACGACCGCGCAGGAATTCACCGGATACGCTGCGGGATAAGGGGTTTGCGTGAATTAGCCAGGTGAGCAAACGTCGACACAGGGGCCAGTAGACCGTACGTTCGTTGGAAGACGGACCTACCGGAGGGGGCTTCATGCGCGTCGATGTCGAATTCGCCAGTGATGGTGTGACTTTGAGGGGCTGGCTGTATCGGCCAGACGATGCACGGGGCACTACACCGCTCGTGGTCATGACGCACGGATTCGCGGGGGTGAAGGAATGGGTGGCACCTTTTGCTGACGTGTTCAGCGCTGCCGGCTTGGCCTGCCTGGTATACGACCACCCTGGATTCGGGACCTCGGAAGGCGAACCCCGTCAAGAGGTCGACCCTACCGCCCAAATCGAGGGCTATCGCGACGCGATCACCTTCGCTCAGACCCTGGAGGGGATCGATCCCGAGCGCATCGGTGTCTGGGGGACCAGCTTCTCAGGCGGACACGTCCTGGTGGTCGCAGCGACCGACCGGCGGGTACGTGCGGTTGTCTCCCAGGTACCGACTACCAACGGGTGGGCCAATTTCCGAAGCCTGGTCCCCACATTCATGCTGCCGCTCGTCCACGCGGCTATCGCTGCCGACCGCCTGGCCCGCGCTAGTGGCAAGCCCCATCAGACCATAAAAGCGGCCTCCGAAAACCCGACAGACTTCGTCGCTATGCCCGGCATCGAGGCCTACCAATGGCTGATGGCCAACGGCCCCCAGGTGCCGACCTGGCGCAACGAGGTCACCGTCTCGAGCATCGATAAGTTCCAGTCCTACACCCCAGAAGCGTTCATACGACGCGTATCACCGACACCTCTGCTAATGGTGATCGCCGAACAGGACACCCTCACACCCAGCGATATCGCACTGCAGAGCTACGCCGAAGCGTTAGAACCCAAGCGGCTCGTATTGATACCCGGCCCGCACTTCGCGGTGTACGAGGAACAGTTCGAACGAGCATCCAGCGCTGCCCGTGACTTCTTCCTCGACACGCTCGCCTGATCATCGATCGCCTCAGGATCGGCATTGGCCCGAACTAACCTTCAACGACGCAACGAGCCCGGCCGCGATTTCGCGGAACTAACCTGCAGTCGTAATACGACTCGTTTCGAAAGGACTTTCTACTGGTGATCACCGGCGAAACCACCGAGCGTGTGGGCGCTCGGATCGTCGCGCGAACCCAGGTCGAACATGAGAATTAGATTGAACCCGAATCTTGTTGGGCTACAGTGTATCTCGTGCGCGCGCGAATACGAGGTCGCCCACTTCCCGCGGGGCTGTCCGAGCTGTTTCGAGGCAGGCGCACCGTCCAACATGCGATGCGCATACCGAACGCTGGACACGCCGGCGAGCTTGGTTCCGCTTGTCGATCCGATCACGCTGGGGTCGGGCAGGACTCCGCTGCTTCGACTGCCGGACAGTTTGGGGCTGGGGCCCGGTGTGTGGGCGAAAGATGAGAGCCGCAATCCGACTGGTTCGCACAAGGACCGATTCAGCCTCGGCGCTGTCGGCTGGGCATACCTAGCCGGTTTCGACACGATCGTGGCGGCCTCGTCGGGTAACGCTGCGCTGTCGCTGAGTGCTTTCAGCGCCGCTTACGGGCTCGGCTGTGTCATCGCGATGTCCAAGTCGGTCGTCGGGCCGATTCCCGGCCATGTCCGAGCGTTGGGTGCTCATATAGAAATCTTCGAAACCGACGACCAGCGCTGGGAATACGTCGCGGATCGGTGTGCGGATGGCAAGGATTTCAACGCCACGAACTTCGCGGTCCCGGTAGTGGGAAGCTCGCCCTTCGGGATCCAGTACTTCAAGGAGATCGCGTACGAAATCGCCGCATCCGAGTGCACGCCCGACGCGCTCATCGTCCCCAGTTCCCGAGGAGATCTGGCCTTCGGGATCTATCAAGGTTTCGTGGACTTGGGAAAGCCGGTGCCCCGGCTTTATCTGGTCGAGCCGTTCCCGCGATTGGAAGCGGTCCTGGACTCCGGTGTCGATTGGCGGACTGCTTTTCCGGGGGAGACCGGCAACCTCGTCTCAATCGGTGGCGACACGACTACCCAGCAGTCGATCGCCGCCGCCGTGGGTTCCGGCGGTGGGGCCGTGGCAGTAGACCACTCGAAGGCCGCTGCCCGGCACCAGCGGATGTGGGAGCACGGTTACTGCTGGGAGGTCAGCTCCAATTCGGGCTTTGCGGCTTTGGAGTACCTGCAGCAGCAGGGCCAGGTATACCCGTCCGAGACGGCGATCGTCATCGCGACGTCGCACGGATTCAAAGGGCTGTAGGGGCAGACCCCGCAGCGTGGCCGATGAGTTTTCGGCTCCCGGTCGGTCCTAACTCGTGACACCCTAGGAAAGGACACTCCATGTCGGAACTTCTGGTCGACTTCATCACCTCCCTCGACGGCTACGCATCGGGAGAAGGCTGGCCCGGGTTCTGGGGACTCGAGAGCAAGGAGTACCTCGCGTGGCTCGGCGAGCAGCCCAAGGTCACCTACCTGATGGGAGCGAACACCTACCGGCTGATGTCAGGGTTCGCCGTCGGCGAGGTCCCGGACGGCCAAGACGAGTTCAGGCCCGAAGAAGAGGCGTCCGTGGATGAGCTCACGCAAGCGTCCAAGGTGGTGTTCTCCTCCTCGCTCGCGGAGCCACTGACGTGGGCCAACTCCACGCTCGTGCGCGACGACGCCGTCGAGGCGGTCCGCGCCATGAAGTCGAGTGGTTCGGGGCTCCTGAGCACGATCGGCAGCCTGAGCCTATGCCGGTCCCTGTTGCGAGCCGGACTCGTCGACCGCTTCCGGGTGGTGATGTTCCCGGTGATCACCGGGGCCACGGGCGCAGAACGCATTTACGACGGCTATCCGGACGTTGCCCTCGAAATGATTGAGCACCGCACCTTCGACGGCGGAATTCAGCTGGTCGAGTACCGGCCCCGTGTGCTCGACCACCCACCGCTCGGCGCCCCTGCGTAAGGTCGTCCCGTTCGTCCGGAAACCCGAGCTCGTACGGCCGCACGGAAGTTCGTGCGGCCGTATCTGTTTCGATCACGGCCAGTTGTCCAACCCGAATCTGACGAGATCGGTCATCGCCCGATAGCCGGCGTAGACGTCCCGTCTCGGATCCAATCCGTCCTTCTCGCTCCCGCTCGTGATTCCGACGGTGTACGGATCGGTGCCCGCGAAGTACCAGAGCGGTCCTCCCGACCATCCGTCCGAGACATGGTGCACTGTTTCGTATTCTCTACCGGGGTCGTCATTGTCGATATCGCGGATGCCGAGCGCGAAGTTGACCGCAGGCCGGCCCCCGAAGGTATCCGGGTAGCCGGATGACGTGTAATTGCGGCTCTCGATGTCGCTGTCTCCAGCGCTGCGCGTGCCCATCCACCCGAGGGCGTTGCCGAGTGGTTGGTACAGCCGGCACAGGGCGTAGTCGTAGCCGAAGACCTCGCCGCCCTGCGGCCGATAACCGCGAAATTCGGACACGTACGACGAGCCGAATGGAGTCGGGTTCGGGTCGCCGGCCCGATACGCGGGGATGAATTGCACCCACCAGTTCGGTTGGTCCCACGGCATGACGTGTCCGGCTGTGAGGACGAGGTTCGGGCCGACCAGGACCCCGCTCCCGCCGCCCGTCGGGGTGTAGACCTTGCCGATCGTGCGCCACGGGTACGGGAACCGCTCCGCCTCGGCGGCGAAGGCCTCCAGAAACATCCGATCCTCGGCGAGGCCGGACTGGTGGGCGGAAACCGGATACGGCGCGAGATCGGGGAGGTATCGCTGCTCGACCCACGGCGGGCGGTACCCCCGGATGTGTGTGTCGTCGGTCGGCGATTCCGCACGGGGGTCGATCTCGAGTTCGGTCTGCGCGAGCCCTGGAATGGTGGACCTGATCTGGCCGTCCGACTCGAGGACCCGCCAATCAGCGGTGGCGCCGGGGGAGTCACCGACCTGGAAGGCCGTCTTGGGGGTGTAGTCCGACCGGATGTAGATTCCGCTGTCCGGCTTGATCAGCGCTGCCATATCGGGCGGCATCGTCTCCGTGGCCGGAATAGGGGCGGCTGCTCGCATCTCGTCTAGAGTCAGTCCGGGCGCCGGACCGGTGGTTGTTGTAGTCACCGGGTCCTCCTCGCAATGGTGGGTGGTTGAAACGTGACACCTCGAGATCCTTCGCGATTGGTAGCGAAGCGGCATGAGTGTTCAGCTACTCGTCTTTCTCGAGCCCACGAAAGGGCACCCGGCCGCGGGTTATCGGTAACTGCGACGCCGGCGCGAGCACCGGAAGTGTCCCGAATCCCACGAGCTCCGGCCCGGCCTCGCCGAGCTCGACCTGGAGCTGTCAACACCCGCCGAGCCGCCGATGCCGGCTCCGACCGGATCGCTTGCAGCTGAAGTGAACTGGACGGTAGGGTCCTCGTCGCATGGGGTGCGATGGGTGCCACAGTGGCCGATTGCGGTGGGCGTGAGGGGGACCGAGTGAGCGACTTTTCAGTCGAGGTAGCCGACCTGAAAGGGTGGGCGGAGCAGGTGGGTCGGGCCCGAACCGATCTGTACACAGACACCTCAGGTCTGCCGGGTGGCAGTGGACCGTCGGCATCGGAGTACTCAGCTCCGACATAGTCCTGCTCTGCGCACAGGCCTGGATTGCGCCGTAACCGCTGTCGATCTCGTGCGGAGGTTTGCCGGTGTGCCGTACTCGAACGCTGTGAAGGCGATCGCATCGACTCCCACGTGGCGGAATCCGCGATCAACCTCCGATAGCCAATCTCCGCGGTAGGGACCGTCGTCCAGGCTCGGGATCCGGTCGTTTCGATAGTCTGCGAAATACTCGGCATCCGAGGCGAATTCGGCCGCACGACGCTCAGTGACGAGCTGGCGAACACTGTCGTCGCTACAACGGTGAAGGTTGACGCGGGCCTGGCCAAGTTTCTCGCACACCAGTTGCTATGTGGCGCACAGACATCCGCTGGGATCTTCTTCGGTCCGCCTGTCGCTGACATCAAGTAGGCCGTGGCGGCCCGAGGGTTGCGGCTCGAGGTCTATGAGCCCTCGGCGGATATCAAGCTCTCAGTGCATAGGCGCGCAGATCTAGGTCGAGATTCCGTGGCAGGAAACGGTCGATGTCTTGGTCGGCACCGATCCATCCGTCGTCGTCCATGGCTGTGCTGCCGCTGTAGCCTCGTCCCAGCAAATGGTAGCTGGCGCTGCAGGGGCGCGGAAGTCCGGTCTCGCCGAAGGTGGCACACCCTCGAGACCCCGCGGCGGAGACATGTAGGGTGTTCCCGGATTTCGTGCTGACCGACGTGTCGAATGCCGGTGTGGCGTTCACCGACACCTCGTTCGCCTGTCCGTGTCGCTCGGCGCGACCCTCTGATGCGTGAAGTAGCCTGCGCCTTAACCAATCTCGAGTTCGGTGTTCGTCATGCTCGTTTCAAACGATCTGGAGGACGCGTGGATGATCAGTGCTTTTCGGTGAGTTAGCCCAGCAGGACCAGCAGCCATGTTCGCCGACTGAGGCAAACCTTCGGCGAATGATGTTTGGCCACACCACGAACTCGAGGCTCGCCGACCCTTCGCGGTCGAGCAGATCCCCCAAAACTATCGTGCCCCGCGCACCGAGCGAGAGAAGACCTTGATCAAGTTGTTCAGCGAAATCCTCGGCGACGGCCGAGTCGGCATCGATGACAGTTCTTGCGCGCGGGGCGGGTTCGCCCTGCCGGTCACCCGGACGAACCGAGAGGCGGGCCTGTGATGATTCCGTTGTCGTTCGCGCAGCGCCGCCTGTGGTTCATCCATCGGCTGGAGGGGCCGTCGGCCACCTACAACATGCCGCTGACAGTCCGGTTGACCGGTCCGTTCGACCCGGCCGCCTTCGCGGCGGCGATCGGCGACGTCGTCGCCAGGCACGAGAGCCTGCGCACCGTCTTCGTGGAGGCCGAAGGCGTGCCCGGGCAGCGCGTGATCGACGCGGACCAGGTCGAGATACCGATCCTGATCACGGACGAGAAGCCGGCGGACCTGGACGCGTCGGTGCGCGCCGCCGCGCGGTATGCCTTCGATCTGTCGACCGAGATCCCCTTGCGCGCCAGCGTGTTCCGGTACGCGCCGGAAGAATGCGTGGTGATGCTGCTGATTCACCACATCGCGGGTGACGGCTGGTCGATGGCGCCGCTGCTGCGCGATGTGTCTCAGGCATACGCCGCTCGCCGCTCCGGGCGCGCCCCGGAGTGGGAGCAGCTGCCGGTGCAGTACGTCGACTACACGCTGTGGCAGCAGGAACTGCTCGGCTCGCAGTCGGACCCGGGCAGTCTGCTGTCGCGCCAGTTCGAGTACTGGCGCGCGGAGCTCGCGGGTCTGCCGGAGCAACTGCGGCTGCCCACCGACCGGCCGCGACCCCGGGCGGCCAGCTACAGCGGGGACACGCTGGTCTTCCAGATCGATCCCGAGATGCGCGCCGCCGTAGAGGGTTTGGCGAGCCGCGAAGGCGCGACGGTGTCGATGGTGTTGCAGTCGGCACTGGCGGTGCTGCTGTTCAAACTCGGCGCCGGCGAGGACATCCCGATCGGTTCGCCGATCGCGGGCCGCACCGACGACGCTCTGAACGAACTGGTCGGCTACTTCGTCAATACCTGGGTGCTGCGGGCCGCGGTCGATCCCGCGGCGTCGTTCACCGAGATCGTCGGCCAGGTGCGCGCGAAGGCGCTGGCCGCCTACGAGAATCAGGACATCCCGTTCGAGCTGCTCGTCGAGTTGCTCAACCCCGCGCGGTCGGCTTCGCACCATCCGCTGTTCCAAGTGCTGCTGAGCTTCCAGAACAACTCCGCCGCGACACTGGAGTTGTCGGGCGTCGAATTCGAACCCTATGGCCTGCCCGCGATGGCCTCGCAGTTCGACCTGACCTTCAATATCGGCGACGCGCCGGCGGGCTGGGACATGCACGTCGAGTACGCCACCGACCTGTTCGACCGGTCGACGATCGAGGCGATGGCAGCGCGGTTTGCCCGGATCCTGGGGGCTGTCGTCGCCGCGCCCGCCGCCCCGGTGGGCTCGATCGACGCACTCGAAGCGGACGAACGCGAGCTGGTGCTGCGGCGATGGAACGACACCGCGACCGAGGTGGACTCACAGGCCGACCTCGTCGAGTTGTTCCGGGCGCAACTCGAGCGGACGCCCGACGCGGTCGCGATCGTCCACGGTGACAACCAGATGACCTACGGCGAACTCGATTCCCGATCCAGTGCGCTGGCACGGCTGCTGCGGGCGCGCGGAGTACGGCCGGATGGCGTTGTGGCGGTGGCCTTGCCGAGGTCGGCGGAGCTGATCGTGGCGTTGCTCGCCGTGCTGAAATCCGGCGGTGCCTACCTGCCGATCGATCCCGGATACCCCTCGGACCGAGTGGCTTTCGTGCTCGCCGACGCCGCACCGGTTGTCGTGCTGACCGATTCCGCCACCGCGAAAGTGTTGCCGGACAACGAAACACCGCTGCTCTGCCTGGACACGATGGTCGCCGAAGACGCGGCAGGCATGGAGCCGGTGACCGGGGTGCGCCCGGAGAATCTGGCGTATGTGATCTATACCTCCGGGTCGACCGGCGTCCCGAAAGGCGTTGGTATCACCCACCGCAATGTGGTGACGCTGGTCGCGCAGGCGTGGGACGCGGGGCCCGGAGACCGGGTGCTGGTGCATTCCTCGATCGCCTTCGACGCGTCGACCTATGAGATCTGGCCCGCCCTGTGCGGTGGCGCGACCTTGGTGGTCGCCGGGGAACAGCGCTCGGATCTGGGGGAGATCACCCGGCTGGTGCAGACCGCGTCGGTGACGAAGATGTTCGCGACGCCGCCGTTGCTGTCCGCGCTCGTCGATCATGTGGAGGCGTTGCCCGACAACCCGCTCCGGAGCCTGCGGCAGGTGAATACCGGAGCGGACACGCTCACCGCGGGGCTGGTCGACGCGCTGAAGATCAAGTGCGGGATCGCGCGGGTGGACAACCTGTACGGCCCGACCGAGGCCACGGTGAACGTGACCTCGTACCCGATCCTCGACGATATCGTCGGCGAGGTCGTGCCGATCGGTGTGCCGGTCGCCGATGCGCGGGTGTTCGTGCTCGATTCGTGGTTGATGCCGGTCCCGGTCGGGGTCGCCGGTGAGCTGTATGTGGCCAGTGCTCAGCTGGCTCGGGGTTATCACAATCGGCCGGAGTTGACCGCCGCGCGGTTCGTGGCCGATCCGTTCGACCCGTCCGGCGGACGGCTGTACCGCACCGGCGATATGGTGCGCTGGACGGCGGGCGGGATGCTCGAGTTCGCGGGCCGGGTCGACGATCAGGTCAAGATCCGTGGCTTCCGGGTGGAGCCGGGTGAGGTCGAAACCGTACTGGCGCAGCATCCTTCGGTGTCCCAGGCGGTGGTGGTCGCACGCGACAGCGGCGGCGGCAAGCAGCTTGTCGGCTACGTGGTCGCCGACCGGACCGGTTCGGTCGAGGGCGACGGGCACGCGGACGGACTCGACGGCGGGCAGGTGCGCCGGTTCGCGGCCGAGCGGCTGCCGGACTTCATGGTGCCGTCGGTGGTCATGGTGATCGATTCGGTGCCGCTGACCGCGAGCGGGAAGTTCGATCGCGGTGCGCTGCCGGTGCCGGAGCTGACCTCGTCGGTGGCCTACCGGGCCGCGAGTACCCTGCAGGAGCAGATGCTGGCGGCCTTGTTCGCCGAGATCCTCGGCCACGACCGGGTCGGCGCCGACGACAATTTCTTCGCGCTCGGCGGCCACTCGCTGCTGGCCACCCGCTTGGTGAGCCGGATCCGGGTGGTGCTCGGCGTCGAGGTGCCCATTCGAACGGTCTTCGACGCGCCGACGGTGGCGCAGCTGGCGACCCGCCTCGGCGACCGTGCCCGGCCGCGGCCCGCACTGCAGGCCGGGCCGCGCCCGGACGCGGTGCCGCTGTCGTTCGCACAGCGGCGACTGTGGTTCCTGCATCGGCTGGAAGGTCCGTCCGCGACCTACAACCTGCCGTTGACGGCCCGGCTGCACGGCGTGGACGCGTCCGCGCTGAGCGCCGCGATCGGTGACGTCGTCGCCAGGCACGAGAGCCTGCGCACCATCTTCGTCGAGGCCGACGGTGTCCCGGTGCAGCGGGTCCTCGAGCCCGGCCGCATGCCGGTGACCGTCATCGAGACGGCGCCGGCCGAGCTGGCGGCGCGGGTGGACTCGGCGGTGCGGTACGCCTTCGACCTGTCCGCCGAGATTCCCGTGCGCGCCACCGTGTTCCGGTGCGGCGCCGACGACTGCGTGCTCGTCCTGTTGATCCACCACATCGCGGGCGACGGCTGGTCGATGGCGCCGCTGCTGCGCGATCTGTCGGTGGCCTACGCCGCGCGCCTGCGCGATCGGTCGCCCGGCTGGGCGCCGTTGCCGGCGCAGTATGTGGATTACACGCTGTGGCAACAGGAATTGCTCGGGTCGGCGGAGGATCCGGACAGCCTGGTGTCGGAGCAGTTCGAGTACTGGCGCGCCGAGCTCGACGGACTGCCCGAACAGCTGCGACTGCCCACCGATCGGCCGCGGCCCCGGGTGGCCAGCTACCGCGGGGACGTGGTGGCCTTCGGCATCGATGCGCCGTTGCGCGCCGAGGTGGAGCGGGTGGCCGCTCGCAGCGGTGCGACGGTGTCGATGGTGCTGCAGTCCGCGCTGGCGGTGCTGTTGTTCAAACTCGGTGCGGGCGAGGACATTCCGATCGGGTCGCCGATCGCCGGCCGCACCGACGACGCCCTCGGCGATCTGGTCGGGTTCTTCGTCAACAGCTGGGTGCTGCGGACGCGGGTGACCGCGGAGACGCCGTTCACCGAGCTCGTCGGTGAGGTCCGGTCGAAGGCGCTTGCCGGGTACGAGAATCAGGATGTTCCGTTCGAATTGCTGGTGGAGCTGCTGAATCCCGCTCGCTCGGCGGCGCATCACCCGCTGTTCCAGGTGTCGTTGGCATTTCAGAACAACACCGCCCCCGCCCTGGAGCTGCCCGGCGTCCGATTCGAGCCCTACGGCGCGTCCATTGCGACCGCGCGATTCGATCTGTTCTTCAATATCGCCGACGCGCCGGCCGGTCAGCCGTGGAACGGCCTGGTCGAGTACGCGACCGACCTGTTCGACCGGTCCACGGTCGAGGCCATGGCCGCGCGGTTGGTGCGGATCCTGCGGCAGCTGGCGGCCGACCCCGGCACGGCGGTCGGGTCCGTCGAGGTGCTCGACGCCGACGAGCGCGCGCTGGTGTTGCGCCGGTGGAACGACACCACCGTCCCGGTTGCCGAGGGCACCATCGTCGATGCGATCGATGCGCGGATCACCGCGTGCCCGGAGGCGACGGCACTCGTCTGCGGCGAGCTGGAGTTCTCCTATCGGGAGCTCGACGAGCGGGCCGATCGTCTTGCGCGGGTGTTGATCTCGCGCGGGGTGGGCCCGGACAGCGTTGTCGCGGTGGCATTGCCGAGGTCCGCCGAGCTGGTCGTGGCGCTGCTGGGCGTACTGCGGGCGGGCGGCGCGTATCTGCCGGTCGATCCGGCGTATCCGTCGGATCGGCTGGCGTTCATTCTCTCCGACGCCGCGCCGGTGCTCGTCGTGACCGACGCCGCGACCGCGGGCGCATTGCCGGAGACGGCCGCTCCGCACCTGATCTACGACACGGACATGACGGCCGATGAGTTCGCGCCCGCTCGGGCCGCCGGGCTGGGGCCGGACAATCTGGCGTACGTGATCTATACCTCCGGTTCCACCGGTGTGCCGAAAGGCGTTGGTATCACGCACCGTAACCTCGCCAGCCTGACCGCACAGGCGTGGCCGCTCGAGGCGGACGATCGGGTGCTGGCGCACTCCTCGATCGCCTTCGACGGCTCCACCTATGAGATCTGGCCGACGCTGGCGCGTGGCGCGGCCGTGGTGGTGGCGCGCGAAGCGCGGTCGGATCTGCTGGAGATAGCCGAGCTGGCGGCTACCCGCTCGGTGACGAAGATGTTCTCGACGCCGCCGATGCTGTCGGCCCTGATCGACCACGCCGATTCCCTGCCGGACAATCCGCTGCGGGGTATGCGGCAAATCATCGTCGGCGGCGCCGAAGTCACGGGCGATCTCGTTCGCAAACTGACGGCGACGTCCGCCGGTGTCCGGCTCCTGAACGGGTACGGGCCTACCGAAACCACGGCCTGCGTCACCAGTCACGACATCGTGGCCGACGCAGTCCCCATTCCGATCGGGCGGCCGCTGGGGAATGTGCGGGTGTTCGTGCTGGATTCGCGGTTGCTGCCGGTGCCGATCGGCGTCCCCGGCGAACTGTACGTCGCGGGCGCGCAATTGGCGCGCGGCTATCGCGGACGGGCGGCACTGACCGCCGCGCGGTTCGTGGCCGACCCGTTCGACCCGGCCGGGGGCAGGCTCTATCGCACCGGTGACGTAGTGCGCTGGAATCGTGACGGGGAGTTGCAGTTCGTCGGCCGGGTCGATGACCAGGTCAAGATCCGCGGCTTCCGCGTCGAACCCGGCGAGATCGAAAACCAGCTGGCGCGGCATCCCGCGGTTTCGCGGGCGGTGGTGATCGCGCACGACGCGAACGGCGGCGGCAAGCAGCTCGTCGGTTACGTTGTCGCGGACCGGTCCGCACCGGGCGGCGCGGAACTCGACGGCGCGGACGTGCGCGCGTTCGCGGCCGAGCGGCTGCCCGACTACATGGTGCCCGTCGCGGTGCTGGTGCTGGACTCGGTGCCGCTCACCGCCAACGGGAAGGTCGATACAGCCCGGCTGCCGGTGCCGGAGATCACCTCCGTGGCACGGTATCGCGCACCGCGTACCGCCGAGGAGCGGATCCTGACCGCGGTGTTCGCCGAGCTGCTCGGCCTCGACCGGGTGGGTGTCGACGACGGCTTCTTCGAGCTGGGCGGCGACAGCATCCGCTCGATCCAAGTGGTCTCGCGGGCACGGGAACTCGGGGTCGAGATCAGTCCGCGGGAGGTGTTCGAGCATCAGACGGCCGCGGCGCTGGCCGCCGTGGCGGCCGGGCGCGAGGTGTCCGCACCGGTGCTGACGGAACTGCCCGGCGGCGCGGCCGGGTGGTCCCCGCTGCTGCCCGCCGCGCGATTCGTGCGCGAGCTCGGCGCCGGATTCGACAGTTTCGCGCAGTCGATGCTGCTGGAGCTGCCGGTCGGCATCGACCGGGCGGGCCTGACGGCGACCTTGACCGCGCTGCTCGAGCGACACGGTGTGCTGCAGTCGCGGCTGATTGACGACGAGCGGGGCGCCGGGCTCGAGGTGGCCCCGGCCGGCGCGGTCGAGGTCGACGGATTGCTGCACTGCGTCGAAATCCCTGCCGCCGAACACGATTCGGAGGAACGAAGCTCGGTGATCACCGAGCAGGTCCGCGCGGCGACGCGACGTCTGGCTCCGGCGGCGGGGGTGATGATCCAGTTCGTGTGGTTCGACTCCGGCCCCGCCGCGGCGGGCCGGCTGTCGATCGTCGCCCACCACCTGGTGATCGACGCCGTCTCGTGGCGAATTCTGCTGCCGGACTTGGCTTCCGCGTGGCGGGATGTCGCGGCGGGGATGACGCCGGTGCTGCCCGCGGTGGGCACCTCGATGCGCCGCTGGGCGCACGGGTTGGCCGAGCAGGCTGTCACGCCGCGAGTAGTCGACCAACTGCCTTGGTGGCGTGCGGTTCTGGACGCGCCCGACCCGATGCTGGGCCGGCGGCCGTTGGATCCGGCCGTCGACGTCATGGCGACCGTCGAACAGGTGAGTGTTCAGCTTCCGGCGGCGGCCAGCGAAGCGCTGTTGACGGCGTTGCCCACGGCGTTGCACGGCGGGGTCGAGGACGGTTTGCTGGCGGCTTTGGCGGCTGCGGTCACCCGTTGGCGCGACGAGGCCGAGGGCCGAACCGACTGTGCCCGTACGGAATCGGTGGTGATCCGGCTGGAGGGACACGGCCGCGAAGAGGACGCCGTTCCCGGTGCCGACCTGTCGAGCACCGTCGGCTGGTTCACCAGCATGTACCCGGTGCGAGTGTCGGCGCGGGCGCAGTGGGATCAGCTCTGCGCCGGTGGTTCCGCGGCGGGCGCGCTGGTCAAGTCGGTCAAGGAGCAGCTGCGTGCGGTGCCGGACAAGGGCATGGGCTACGGACTGCTGCGCTACCTCAATCCCGATACCGCCGCTGTGCTGCAACAGTTCTCGCCCGGCCAGATCGGATTCAACTACCTCGGCAGGCTCACCACCGCGGATCTGCTGCCACAGCGGTGGCAGGGTGCCGGCTGGACCCCGGCCGGTGACGCGGCAGCCGCCGCGGCTCCCGACCCGGCGCTGCCGGCGCTGGCCGTCCTGGATGTCACCGCGATGGTGGTCGACACCGGCGAAGGCCCTGTGCTGCAAGCGGTCCTGGCCGCGCCGACGGGCGTGCTGACCAAGGCCGAGACCGCGCGCCTGGCCGAACTGTGGCGCGACGCGCTGACCGGCCTCGCCCGATACGCCGCGACACCGGGCGCGGGCGGCCTCACCCCATCGGATCTGACGCTGGTCCGGCTGGGGCAGCACGACATCGACGGCCTCGAGGCGCGTTATCCGGGTCTGGTCGATGCGTGGCCGCTGACGCCGATGCAGGCGGGGCTGTTGTTCCATCAGGCGCTGGCGGGTCCGGGCCTGGACGCGTACCACATGCAGGTGGCGTTCGGGCTGACCGGGCCGGTCGAGCCCGAGCGGATGCGGGCCGCGGGTCAGGGCCTGCTGGACAGGTATCCGAATCTGCGGGCGGCATTCACCCCCGGCCCTGACGGCCATCCGATCCAGGTGGTCGTCTCCGGAGTCGAACTGCCTTGGCGGACAGTGGATTTGCGCCAGCTCGGCGAGGCCGATCGGGAGGCGGCGGAGCAGCGGCTGCTCGCCGAGGATCAGCGCGAGCACTTCGATATGGCGGTCCCGCCCCTGCTGCGCCTGACGCTGGTGCTGCTGAGCGATGAGCGCTCGAAGCTGGTGCTGACCACCCATCACGTGCTGACCGACGGCTGGTCGCTGCCGCTGGTGATCCGGGAACTGTTGCACCTCTACGGTTCCGGCGGGGCAGTAGCGGACCTGCCGCAGCCGCCCAGCTACCGCGATTTCCTGAAGTGGCTGGGGGAGCAGGACTCCGAGGCGGGCGTGCGCGCGTGGCGCCGGGAACTCGACGGCGTCACCGAGCCCACCCTCCTCGCGAGCAGCGTGCGCGGCACCGACGGCGATGCCGAGATAGCGCGGTTCGAGGTACCCCTGACCGCCGAGATCGGTGCGGCGATCAACCGGCGGGCCGGCGAACTGGGCGTCACGGTGAACACAGTCGTCCAGGCGGCCTGGGGCATCCAGCTCGCCGCCGTGACCGGACGCCACGACGTGACCATCGGCGCGACCGTGTCGGGCCGTCCGCCGGCGATCGCCGGGGTGGACGCGATGATCGGCTTGTTCATCAACACCGTGCCCGTGCGGGTGCGCTTCGGTTCCGGTGACACCGTGGCCGAGCTGCTCACCGATCTGCAGGCGCGGCAGACCGCGCTGCTGGACCACCATCATGTCGGCCTGAGCGAGATCCACCAGGCCGCCGGGGTGTCCGTCCTGTTCGACACGCTGATCGCGTTCGAGTCCTACCCCGTGGACCGCGCCGGGATCGCCGAGGTCACCGACGCCAGCGGGATAGCGATCACCGATTTGCGGCCGAATGCCGCGACGCACTATCCGCTGACGGTCATCGCCGGCGCCGAACCGACGTTGACGCTGTACCTCGAGTACCGCACCGACGACGTCGATCGTGCCACCGTCGAGGCGATGGCGGGCCGGCTGGTGCGCATCCTGCGGCAGGTCGTGGCCGACCCGGCGGTGCCGGTGGTCTCGATCGACCTGCTCGGCGCCGACGAGCGTGACCTGGTGCTGCGCCGCTGGAACGACACCGCTCTCGACGTCCCCGGCAGCACCGCCGTCGGGCTGTTCGAGGCGCAGGTCGCCCGCACGCCGGATGCGAACGCTCTGCTTTTCCGGGACAGCGCGGTGTCGTATCGCGAACTCGACAGCCGAGCCGCGCAGTTGGCGCGGGTGTTGCGGGCGCGTGGCGTGGGCTCGGACAGCGTCGTCGCGGTCGCGCTGCCGCGGTCGGTGGAGTTGATCGTGGCGCTGCTCGCGGTGTGGAAGGCGGGTGGTGCGTATCTGCCGATCGATCCGGCGTATCCGTCGGATCGGCTGGCGTTCATTCTGTCCGATGCCGCACCGGTCGTCGTGGTGACCGACCGCGCCACCGCGAGCATCCTGCCCGACACCACGGCACCGCTGTATCTGGACGCGCTCGATCCCGCCGAGGCAGCGCAGCCCGCGGTCTCCGGTGCCGCACCGCAGAACCTGGCGTACGTGATCTACACCTCCGGTTCGACCGGTGTGCCGAAAGGCGTTGGTATCACGCACCGTAACGTGGTGAACCACGTTTCGCAGGGTTGGTTGACCGGCCCCGCCGAGCGGGTGCTCGTGCACTCGTCGATGGCTTTCGACGCCTCGACCTACGAAATGTGGGCGGCCCTGTGCGCCGGTGCCGGTCTGGTGCTGGCGGGTGAATTGCGTTCGGATCCGCGCGAAATGCTCGACCTGGTCGAGAACCACTCGGTGACACGACTTTTCGCTACTCCCGCACTGTTGGCCGTGCTGCTCGACTACGCGGAAACGCTGCCCGGCAATCCGTTCCAGGGTCTCGCACAGGTGATCGCCGGCGGCGCGGAGCTTTCCGCGGCACTGGTGCGGAGGGTCCGGGCCACGGCCGCGGACGTGCAGGTGCTCAACGGCTACGGGCCCACCGAGACCACCGTGTTCGCCACCACCTTCCCCGCGGACGCGGATTCGGCGAGCTCGGTGCCGATCGGGCGGCCCTTGGCGAATATGCGCACGTACGTGCTGGATTCGTGGCTGCGGCCGGTCCCGATCGGCATCGCCGGTGAGTTGTATGTGGCCGGTGCGCAGCTGGCACGCGGATATCAGGGCCGGCCGGGCTTGTCGGCCTCACGGTTCGTCGCCGACCCGAACGATCCGGCGGGCGGCCGGTTGTATCGCACCGGGGACGTGGTGCGCTGGACCTCGGCGGGAGCGCTGGAGTTCGTCGGACGCGTCGACGATCAGGTCAAGATCCGTGGCTTCCGCGTCGAACCCGGAGAGATCGAATCCGTACTGGCGCAACATCCCTCGGTCTCACAGGCGGTGGTCGTCACCCGTGACACCGAGACCGGCGGCAAACAGCTGATCGGCTATGTGGTGGCAGACCGGGCCGACGGCGGAGAGATCCGGGAGTTCTTGGCCGAGCGCCTGCCCGACTTCATGGTGCCGGCGGCCGTGATGGTGCTCGACGTGATGCCGCTGACCGCGAACGGAAAACTGGATCGCAAGGCCCTGCCCGACCCCGAGGTGACCTCGACGCGCCGTTACCGCGCGCCGGCGTCGCCGGCGGAGAGCGTGCTGGTCACGGTCTTCGCGGAGGTCCTCGGCCTGGATCGAGTCGGCGTGGACGACAGCTTCTTCGAGCTGGGCGGAGACAGCATCCGGTCCATCCAGGTGGTGGCGCGGGCCCGGGAACTGGGCGTGGAGATCAGCCCGCGCGAGGTGTTCGAGCACCAGACGGCCGCGGCGCTGGCCGCGGTGGCGAGCGGGCGGGACGCGGCAGCGCCGGTACTCGCGGAGCTGCCCGGCGGTGGAACCGGGTGGATGCCGCTGCTGCCGGTCGCGCGCTTCGTGCGCGAATTGGGCGGCGAATTCGACAGTTTCACGCAGATGATGGTGCTCGACCTGCCGGTAGGCATCGATCGGGCGGGCCTGGTGGCCACGTTGTCGGCGGTGCTCGACCGCCATGACGTGCTGCGATCGCGGCTGGTCGACGACGAGCGCGGGCCCGGACTGGACGTGGCGCCGGCGGGCTCGGTGAACGTGGAGCAGCTGGTGACCCAGGTGCCGGTGTCCTCGGAGACGGCCGGGTCGGTGATGTCGGAGATGGCGGCCGCGGTACAGCGGTTGGCGCCCGGCGCCGGAGTGATGGCGCAGTTCGTGTGGTTCGACGCAGGGCCGGACAAGGCGGGCCGGTTGGCCGTAGTAGCGCATCACTTGGCCGTCGACGGCGTCTCGTGGCGAATCCTGCTGCCCGACTTCGCCAATGCGTGGCAGGAGGTGTCGGCCGGACGCACGCCGGTGCTGCCGAGGACCGGAACCTCCCTGCGCCGTTGGGGCCATGGACTGGTCGAGCAGGCGGCCCGCCCCGAACGGGTGGCCGAGTTGCCCTGGTGGCGTTCGGTTCTCGACGGACCCGATCCGCTGCTCGGCAGCAGGCCACTGAACCCGGCGATCGACCTCGTGGCCGACGTGGGGCACGCCCTCGTCCGTATTCCGGTGCCCGACACCGAGATACTGCTCACCGCACTGCCCGCGGCCTTCCACGCCAGCGCCGAGGACGGGCTGCTGGCCGCCTTGGCGACGGCCGTGCGACGCTGGCGCGAGCTCGACGGTGTGCACGAGGAGTCGGTGCTGATCCGGCTGGAGGGGCACGGGCGCGAGGAGGACACCGTGCCCGGCGCCGACCTTTCGACGACGGTCGGGTGGTTCACCAGCATGTACCCGGTGCGGGTGACCGCGTCCGGAGTGGACTGGACCGAGCTGCGCGCCGGCGGGCCGGCCGTCGGCGCACTCGTCAAATCGGTGAAAGAGCAGTTGCGGGCGGTGCCCGGCAAGGGTGTGGGCTACGGGCTGCTGCGCTACCTGAACCCCGAGACGGCCCAAGCGCTGCAACCGTATTCGGCCGGGCAGATCGGCTTCAACTATCTCGGCCGGTTCACCTCGACCGATCTGCTGCCGAACCGGCTGCGCGGCGCGGGCTGGACGCCTTCGGTCCAGGCCGAACAGCTGACCACGCCGATGGATCCGGCGATGGGGTCGACGCCCGCGCTGGCCGCCCTCGATGTGAACACGATCGTGCTCGACACCGCCGAAGGACCGGTGCTGCAAGCCATCTTCGCCTCGCCCACGGCGATCATCGGCGAGTCCGAGCTCCAGGAGCTGGCGGCGCTCTGGCGGGAGGCGGTCGACGGGCTCGTCGCGCATATCTCGGCGGGCGGCGGCGGGCTGACCCCCTCGGACGTGCTGGCGCCGAACCTCGATCAAAGCGAAATCGAGGTGCTGGAACAGCGGTATCCGGGCCTCACCGACGTGTGGCCGTTGACGTCGATGCAGTCGGGCTTGCTGTTCCATCAGGAACTGGCCGGTGCGGGCTTCGACGCCTACCACATGCAGATCGTCCTCGGCCTGGTCGGCGAGGTGGATGTCGAGCGGATGCGCTCGGCCGGGCAGGGACTGCTGGATCGATACGAGAACCTGCGCGTCGGGTTCGTCACCGATCGGCGCGGCGACGCGATTCAGGTCGTCCTCGACGAGGCGGAATTGCCCTGGCGGGTAGTCGATTTGCGTGAGCTGCCGGACGGCGAACGGGAGGCGGCGCTGGAGCGGCTGCTCGCCGAGGACCGGGACGCGCACTTCGATATGACGGTGCCGCCGCTGCTCCGGTTGATGGTGGTGCGGACCGGCCCGAACCGCTCCGAGCTGGTCCTGACAGCGCATCACGTGCTGTTGGACGGGTGGTCGTTGCCGCTGCTGATCGTGGACCTGTTCGCTCGCTACGGCGGTTCCGGCGCGCCCGCGCCCGCCGCCGAGTACAAGCACTTCCTGAAGTGGTTGGGGGAGCAGGACTTCGAGGCGGGCGTGCAGGCTTGGCGCCGGGAGCTCGACGGCGTGCACGAGCCGACCCTGCTCGCCGACAGCGTGCGCGGAACAGATCAGCCCGATACGGCGGCGCTGCCGGAGGTGGCGCGCATCGAGGTGCCGCTGTCGCCGGAGACTGCCGCGGCACTGTCCCGGCGCTCGGCGGAGCTCGGGATCACTTTGAGCACCATCGTGCAGGGCGGGTGGGGGATTGTCCTCGCCGCGGCGACGGGCAGCCACGACGTGATCGCCGGGGCCACCGTGTCGGGTCGCCCGCCGGAGATTGCCGGTGTGAACTCGATGGTCGGCCTGTTCATCAACACCGTGCCCGTCCGGGTGCGTTTCGGCGCGGCGGACACGCTGGCCGACCTGCTGACCGACCTGCAGGCCCGCCAGACGACCCTGCTCGACTACCACCATGTCGGCCTGAGCGAGATCCATCGGGCCGTCGGCGTGCAAGTCCTGTTCGACACCCTCCTCGTGTTCGAGTCCTACCCGGTCGATCACGCCGGTATCGGGGCGGTCGCGGATACCGGCGGTCTCGCCCTGCGCGACTCGCGCCCGAACGCGCCGACGCACTACCCGCTGACGGTCATCGCGAACACCGCGCCGACCCTGACTCTGCAATTCGAGTACCGCCCCGGCTCCTTCGATCGGCCGACGGTCGAGGCGCTGGCCGGGCGGCTGGGCCGGATTCTGCGGCAGGTGGCGACCGACCCGGACGCGCCGGTGCGCTCGGTGGACCTGCTGGGCGCCGACGAACGCGAGCTGGTGCTGCGACTGTGGAACGACACCGCCGCCGCGATCGAGCCCGGCCGCACTCTGGTGGGCATGTTCGAGGCCCAGGTGCTCAGGTCGCCGGAGGCGGTCGCCCTGCTGGACGCCGACACCGAGGTGACGTATCGGGATCTCGCTCACCGCGCCGATCTCCTTGCGCGGGAGCTGGTTTCGCGTGGCGTCGGGGCGGACAGCGTCGTCGCCGTCGCGGTTCCTCGGTCGGTGGAGTTGATCGTGGCGCTGCTCGCGGTGTTGCGAGCGGGCGGTGCGTATCTGCCGATCGACCCGGCCTATCCCTCGGATCGGCTGGCGTTCATCCTCACCGACGCCGCACCGGTCGTGGTACTGACCGATCACGCAACCGCGGGCATTCTGCCCGACACGGCGATTCCGCACCTGCACCTGGACACGCTGGAACTCACCGAAGCGGCGGAACGAGTCGACCGGGCGGCGGTCCGGCCGGACAACCTCGCGTACCTGATCTACACCTCCGGGTCGACCGGTGTGCCCAAGGGCGTTGCCGTCACGCATCACAACGTGGCGAATCTGGTGAGCCAGCGGTGGTCTACCGGTCCGAACGAGCGCGTGCTCATGCACACGTCGGTGTCGTTCGACGTCTCCACCTACGAGATCTGGCCGACGCTGTGCGGCGGCCACACGCTCGTGCTGACCGGTGAATTGCGTTCGGACCCGGCCGAAATGGTCGAGTTGATCGAATCCAGGTCGGTGACGCGGGTGTTCTCGACGCCGGGCCTGCTGCCCGCACTGCTCGACCGCGTGGAGACCGCGCCGGGCCGGCCGTTGCGCAGCCTGGCCCAAGCGGTCGTCGGCGGCGCGGAAGTGACCACCGCGCTGGCGCGGCGGCTGTGGGAACTCGCGCCCGAGATCGAGATCGTAAACGGTTACGGGCCGACAGAGGCCACGGTGTTCGCGACGGTATGTGTCGCCGACCGGGGTGCGACGGACGGGTCGGTTCCGATCGGTCGTCCTTTGACGAATGTGCGTGCGTTGCTGCTGGATTCGTGGCTGCGGCCGGTCCCGGTCGGAGTCGCGGGTGAGTTGTATCTGGCCGGAGCCCAAACGGCCCGTGGCTATTTCGGCCGTGCGGCGCTGACCGCCGCCCGGTTCGTGGCCGACCCGTTCGATCCGTCCGGCGGGCGGCTGTATCGCACCGGCGACGTGGTGCGCTGGAATCGCGACGGGCAGGTGGAGTTCCTCGGCCGCGTCGACGATCAGGTCAAGATCCGGGGATTCCGGATCGAGCCCGGCGAGGTCGAAAGGGTGCTCGCGGAGCATCCCTCGGTGTCGCGGGCGATCGTCGTCGCGCACGACACCGGCAACGGCGGCAAGCAGCTGGTCGGCTATGTGCTGGCCGAGCGCGACGGCGTCCGGCCGGACGGGGGACAGGTACGCGAGCACGCCGCACGGCGGCTGCCGGAGTACATGGTGCCCGCCGCGGTGCTGGTGATCGACTCGGTGCCGTTGACCGTGAGCGGAAAGCTCGACGTCCGGGCGCTGCCCGCGCCGGAGTTCGCCTCGTCGGCGGAGTACCGCGCGCCGCGCGGCGACGACGAGCGGGTGCTGGCCGAGCTGTTCGGTGAGGTGCTCGGTCGCGACCGGATCGGCGTGGACGACAACTTCTTCGAGCTCGGCGGCCATTCCCTGCTGGCGACCCGCCTGGCCAGCCGGATCCGGGCGGTGCTCGGCATCGAGGTGCCGATCCGGGCGGTCTTCGACGCGCCGACAGTGGCGCTGCTGGCGACCCGGCTCGACGCCGGCGCGCAGCTGCGCGCCCCGCTGGCGGTCCGGTCTCGCCCCGAGGTGATTCCGGCGTCGTACGCGCAGCGGCGGCTCTGGTTCATTCACCGGTTGGAAGGGCCGTCGGCGACCTACAACATTCCGCTCGCGGTGCGGATGCGCGGGTTGGATGTGGCGGTCTTGCGCGCGGCGATCGGCGATGTGATCGCCAGGCACGAGAGCCTGCGCACCGTGTTCGTCGAAGCCGACGGCATCCCGGCACAGCGGGTGCTCGACCTGGACTCGGTCGAGGCTCCCGTGGTCGTCGCCGACGCGGACCCCGCCGAGCTGGATTCGGCGGTGGCCACGGCCGTGCGCTACGGCTTCGACCTGTCCAGTCAGATCCCGCTGCGGGTCACCGTGATTCGGCCAGGCACGCCGGACTGTGTGGTGGTGCTGGTGGTCCATCACATCGCCGGGGACGGCTGGTCGATGGCGCCGCTGCTGCGGGACCTGTCGGTGGCCTACGCTGCCCGACTCGGGCAGCGGGCGCCGCAGTGGGAGCCGTTGCCCGTGCAGTACGTGGATTACACGCTCTGGCAACAGGATCTGCTCGGTTCGGCCGACGAGCCAGGGAGCCTGCTGGCGCGGCAGTTCGAGTACTGGCGCACCGAACTCGCGGACCTGCCCGAGCAGTTGCGCCTGCCGGCCGATCGCCCGCGCCCACGGGTGGCGAGCTATCGCGGCGACATGGTGTTGTTCGACATCGATGCCGAACTGCGGGCCGGCGTGGAGCGGCTGGCGGCCCGGGAGGGCGCGACGGTATCGATGGTGCTGCAGTCGGCGCTGGCCGTGCTGCTGTTCAAACTCGGTGCGGGCGAGGATATTCCGCTCGGCTCGCCGATCGCGGGCCGCACCGACGAGGCGCTGGCGGACCTGGTGGGCTTCTTCGTCAACACCTGGGTGCTGCGGACGCGACTGTCCCCGGGCGCGGCGTTCACCGAGATCCTCGGCCAGGTCAGGGCGAAAGCGCTGGCCGCGTACGAGAATCAGGACGCGCCGTTCGATTTGCTCGTGGAGCTGCTCAACCCGACGCGTTCGGCGGCCCATCACGCGCTGTTCCAGGTGACCCTGGCGTTCCAGAACAACAGCCTGGCCAACCTCGAGCTGCCCGGCGTCGGTTTCGAGCCGTACAACGCGTCCCTGGCCGCCTCGCGATTCGACCTGTTCTTCAATATCGCCGACACGCCGGCAGGCATGCCGTGGAGCGGGCTCATCGAGTACGCGACCGACCTGTTCGACCGGTCGACAGTGCAGGCGCTGGCAGCGCGGTTCGTGCGCGTCGTGCGGGCGATAGCGACGGATCCTGGTGCGGCGGTGGGGTCTATCGATGTCCTCGACGCCGACGAACGCGAGACGGTGTTGCGCCGGTGGAACGACCGGACGATCGAGCTCGCTCCGGACGGGACCCTCGTCGGGTTGTTCGAGGCGCAGGCGGCTCGGACGCCAGCGGCGGTCGCCGTGGTCTGCGCCGGTGTCGAGGTGTCGTATCGGGAGCTCGACGCCCGCGCCGGGCGGTTGGCGGAAACGCTGAATTCCCTTGGTGTGGTGCCGGACAGCGTCGTCGCCGTCGCGGTGCCGCGGTCGGTGGAGTTGATCGTGGCGTTGCTCGCGGTGTGGAAGGCGGGTGGTGCGTATCTGCCGATCGATCCGGCGTATCCGTCGGATCGGCTGGCATTCATGCTCTCCGATGCCGCACCGGTCGTCATGGTGACCGAGCGCGACACCGCCGAGGCCCTGCCGGACACCTCCGTGCCGTGCCTGTATCTGGACGAACCCGAAGTTGCGGGCGTGGTGACCGGATGCCGCCCGGTTGTGCGGCCACAGAACCTGGCGTATGTGATCTACACCTCCGGTTCGACCGGTGTGCCGAAAGGCGTTGGTATCACGCATCGCAACGTGGCGACGCATGTTTCTCAAGGCTGGTTGACCGGCCCCGACGAACGTGTACTCGTGCATTCGTCGATGGCTTTCGACGCCTCGACCTACGAAATGTGGGCGGCCCTGTGCGCCGGTGGCGGCTTGGTGCTGGCGCGCGAGTCGCGTTCGGACCCAGGGGAGATGCTCGAACTGGTCGGGAAGCATTCGGTGACACGACTTTTCGCGACACCTGCGCTGCTTTCGGTGTTGCTGGAGCGGGCCGAAGCATTGCCCGGCAACGCATTCGACGGTGTGACCCAGGTGATCGCCGGTGGTGCGGAGCTTTCCGCGGATCTGGTGCGCAGGTTCCGCGCCGTCGCCACCGAGGTCGAACTGGTCAACGGCTACGGCCCGACCGAGACCACGGTGTTCGCGACGACCTTCGCCGTTGGCCCGGACCCGGAGGGCGCGGTGCCCATCGGGCGGCCGCTGGGGAACATGCGCGCGTTCGTCCTGGATTCGGGCTTGCGTCCGGTCCCGGCCGGCGTTTCCGGCGAGTTGTACATCGCCGGAGCGCAATTGGCGCGCGGCTACCGGGGCAGGTCCGGTTTGACCGCGTCCCGATTCGTGGCCGACCCCTTCGACCCCACGGGCGGGCGGCTCTACCGCACCGGCGACGTGGTGCGGTGGACCCCGGCCGGCACGATCGAGTTCGTCGGCCGGGTCGATGATCAGGTCAAGATCCGCGGCTTCCGGGTGGAGCCCGGCGAGGTGGAGAACGTGCTGGCACAACACCCCGGGGTTTCGCAGGCGGTGGTGGTCGCACGGGAGACCGATACCGGCGGCAAACAGCTGATCGGCTACGTGGTGCCCGAGCGCTCCGGACCGGCCGTCGGTGAAGACGAACTGGTCGGCCAGTGGCTGCGGGTCTACGACGAACTGTATTCCGCCACAGGCGAACCCGACGGCGCTGCGGACGACGGCGGTGTGCCGTTCGACGCGGACTTCGGCGGCTGGAACAGCAGCTACACCGGCGGTGCGATCGCGCTGGATCAGATGCGGATTTGGCAGTCCGCCACGGTCGAGCGGATTCGCGGGCTCGCGCCGCGGCGCGTGCTGGAGATCGGCGTCGGGTCCGGCTTGCTGCTGTCGCAGGTGGCCCCGGACTGCGAAGAGTATTGGGCGACGGACTTTTCCGCCGCGACCATCGATACGCTGCGGCGCCGCCTCGGCGAGCTGGAGGAGGACTGGGTCGGCCGGGTCGAGCTGAGCGTGCGGGGCGCCGACCACACCGACGGGCTGCCGGAGAACTACTTCGACACCGTGGTGTTGAACTCGGTCATCCAGTACTTCCCCGGTGAGCAGTACCTGCGCCGAGTACTCGACGGGATCCTGCGGCTGCTGGCCCCCGGTGGCGCGGTGTTCATCGGCGACGTCCGGAACCTGGCGCTGCTGACGGAGTTCAGCACCGCGGTCCAGATCGCGCGCAACGGCGGCGAGGAACCCGCGGCGGTGCTCGATCGGGTCAAGCGGGACATCGCCGCCGAGCAGGAGTTGCTGCTCGCGCCCGAGTACTTCCCGGCGCTGGCCCGCGTCCTCGACTTCGAGGCCGTCGACGTCGAGCTCAAACGCGGATACGCGGTGAACGAGCTCACGCGGTACCGGTACGACGTGGTCCTGCGTAAGGCTCCGGCGGCACCGCTGTCGGTCGCCGAAACGCCCAAAGCCGAGTTCCGCGACCATGTTTGGCTGCACGCGCTGCTGCGCGACCGGCGCCCCGGCGGCCTTCGGGTCACCGGAATCCCGCACGCCGGGCTGACGGGTCAGATCGAGGCTGTGCAGCAGATCCAGGCGGGCCGGCCGGTGCTCGCCGACGGGCCGGACGCTGCGTCCGCGGTCGGTTTCGAGGGCATAGTCGGCGACCACGCCGCGCGGCTCGACATCGGCCTGCTGCCCGAGGACCTGCACGTACTCGGCGAGCGGTTCGGCTACACCACGGCGGTCACCTGGTCGGCCACCACGGGCCAGATGGAGGCGGTCTTCCTCGACGCCGCCACCGTGGCGGAGCGGCCGCTGACCGGCGTGTACCTGCCCGAGGAGTCCCTCGCCGAACCGGCGCGGTACGCCAACAGCCCGCAGGCCGGACTGCTCGCCGCCGAGGTCCGCCGGTGGGCGGGGGAGCGACTGCCGGAGTTCATGGTGCCCGCCACGGTGCTCGCGCTGGACAGCATGCCGTTGACGGCCAACGGAAAGATCGACCGCGCCGCGCTGCCCGACCCGGAGTTGTTGTCCGGCAACGAGTATCGCGGTCCACGCACCGAGCGGGAGCGGACGCTGACGGAGTTGTTCGCCGAGATCCTCGGACTCGACCGCGTCGGCATCGACGACGATTTCTTCGCGCTCGGCGGGCACTCCCTGCTGGCCACTCGCCTCACCAGCCGGATCAGGGCGGTGGTCGGCGTCGACGTCCCGGTCCGGTTGATCTTCGACGCGCCCACCGTCGCCGAGCTCGCGACCCGGCTCGGCGAAGGCGGCGTCGCCGGCACGGACTTCGATCCGGTCCTGATGCTGAAGAGTTCGGGCTCGCGCGAGCCGCTGTGGTGCCTGCACCCGGGTGGCGGCCTCGGCTGGTTCTACCAGCACCTCGGACGGCAGCTGCCCGACCGGCCGGTGTACGCCATCCAATCGCGTGGTCTGGATGGCGGGCCGACCGCGGGCTCCATGCAGGAGATGGTGGCGGACTACATCGATCGGATGCGGACCATCCAGCCCGAGGGGCCCTACCACCTGCTCGGCTGGTCCTACGGCGGCGTCGTCGCGCAGGCGATGGCGGCCGAATTGTCCAGGCGTGGAATCCCGGTGGGATTCGTGGGTGTCCTGGACAGCGAGCCGCCGCAGGGCGCGATCGCGGACGCCGACATCACCGATGAGCAAGCCATGGCCGGTATCCAGGCCTGGGCCGACGACCGGTTCGGGGACCAGCTCGAGGCCCCCGTCATCCAGGAGTTGGTGCAGCGTCTGACAAAGGTGCTCGTCAACAACTGCAAACTGTGGGAGGGCTACACCTCACCCTTCTACGACGGCGACCTGACGGTCTTCGGCGCCACCCTCGACGTGACCGGAAACCGCCGAGCCGACGTCGAGCGCGAGCTCGAACAAGCCTGGCGCTCCTACATCGGCGGCCGCATCGAAGTCATCGAAATGGACTGTGCCCACGGCGACTTCGACCGGCCGGAAACCATGAGTCTGGTAGGCCGAATGCTGCACGACCTCATGTGACCGTCACCCGGTTTCCGGGTGCGACCAGAACCTGCGGGGACTGGTCGCACCCGGACCGTCAGCGGAACAGGCGGAAGAACCCGCGCACCTGCTCGACCAGCGACTCCGGCTGCTCCAGCGCAGCGAAGTGGCCACCATGCGGCAGCTCCTCGAACCAGCGCAGATCGGTGAACCGCCGCTCGGCCTCCCGCCTCGACGGGCGGGTTATGTCGCGCGGGTAGACCGACAGGCCGGACGGTGCGGTCACCTTGTCCCGGAAGTTGGCGAAGCTCTCCCAGTACAGGCGCGCCGACGACGTGGCCGACGCGGTGAACCAATAGACCGAGATCTCGTCGAGGATCTGCCGCCGCGTCAACGCGTCCTCGGGGTGGCCGTTGTTGTCCGTCCAGGCCCAGAACTTCTCGGCGATCCAGGCGGCCTGGCCTGCCGGGGAGTCGGTGAGGCCGTAGCCGAGGGTCTGCGGCCGAGTCGCCTGGATCGCCGAGTATCCCCGGCCGGTGCGCTGGAACTCCTTCTCGGCCCGGAGGTTCGCCAGCTCCGCGGACGTCGGGTCGTCGAACGTGCCCGCCGCCACGGACCCCAGGTTCAGGTGCACGCCGGCGACCCGCTCGGGCGCCACCTCGCCCAGCGCACCGGACACCGCCGAACCCCAGTCACCGCCCTGCGCGCCGTACCGCTCGTAACCCAGCGAAACCATCAACGTGTCCCAGGCGCGCGCGATGCGCGTGATGTTCCACCCGGTCGTCGACGGCTTGTCACTCCAGCCGTACCCGGGCAACGACGGCGCGACCACGTGGAATGCGTCCGCCCGGTCACCGCCGTGCGCGCGCGGGTCGGTCAGCGGGCCGAGGATCTCCAGGAACTCGAGCACCGAACCCGGCCACCCGTGCGTGAGCACGAGCGGGAACGCGTCCGGCTCCGGCGAGCGGACGTGCAGGAAGTGGATGCCCAGTCCGTCGATTGTGTCGCGGTACTGCGGGAACACGTTCAGCCGCTCGGCGAACCCGAAGTCGTAGTCCTCGGCCCAGCTGCGGCACAGCTCCTGCGCATACGCCAGCGGTAACCCCTGTGACCAGTCGTCCACCGGCTCGCGCTCGGGCCACCGTGTGCGTCGCAATCGCTCACACAGGTCCGCGATCTCGGCTTCGGTGATGCTGACCTCGAATGGCTCGGCGGACATGGCAGGGCTCCTTACTGGTGGCTAGGGCGCCGGCGGGGTTCTCAGGCGGGTGCGAACGTGGGCCGCCCGGTAGTGGAGAGCTGTCGCGACCGGAGCGCGAGGACGATCATGACCGCGGGGAAGAGCAGGTCGCAGACCAGCACTCCACCGGTATTGCCGGGAGCATGGTCGCCGTGGGCGAACCACTGGTAGAGGTGGCCGATCGCCGCACCCCACAGGAACATGCCGGCGCCGAGGCCGATGGTTATGCGCTCGCGGGCGGTGGCCGAGGCGGCGCGGAATCCCATGACGGCGAGCCCGAGGTTGGCGAAGGCGATCTCGAACTGGAACGGGGTCCGGTCGAAGCCGATCGCGGTGGCCATCACATCCGGGATGGTCAGGAAGGCGATCGTAATCCACAGGCTGCCGCAGCCGAGTGCGGCGACGGCCCACCACCGCTGCCAGGTTTCGAGGGCGGCTGCCCGGGAGGGGCTGTGCCGGGTTCGGATCAGTGCGCCGACCACCGCGATCACAATCCAGACCAGGGGAAAAGCCGACTGGGCGACGTAGGACATCTCGTTCATGACCTCGAGTGTTGCATGGTTAATATTAACCAGTCAAGACTCTCGTTTATCGAGCGTGAGGCACTGCGAGGTACCGAATCGGGCTATCGGCGCGGCTCGAGGAGCTTGGCCAGCGCGGCAGTGTCGCGCAGGTAGCGTTCGTACGGGAAGCCCGCTTCGAGCAGCGCGTCACGCAGCTCGTTCTGAAGCGGCCTGTCGCTGCCATGGAAGGCATTGCGGCCGGCTTCGGTGGTACTGACCAGTCGTCGCCGTCCATGCTCGGGGTCGGGCTCGACCACGACGAATCCGACTGTTTCCAGCGGCCGCAAGGCCCGGCTGACCGCCGGGTCCGATACTGCCAGCGCCTGCGCCAGTTGATGCTGGGTCACCGGCTCGATTTCTTCCAGCGTCCCCAGCAGGCGTATCTGGCTGTACGTCAGCGCCCCGGAGTCGTCCACGCGCCGCCGCGCGGCCTCTCCGAGCAGGTACACCACGCGATGCAGCAAGTCCCCGAGTCCATCGTCCACAAGCCGAACGTAGCAGAATCTTGCCTGGTTAACATTCATCCGTTCAACATATTTCGACACAGGACCGGCGGATCCGGGTCTGGCTCCGGCGTTGGCGAGGTCCGCGATCAGCCCGTCGCTGAGATGGCTCTGGCGAGTTCGACTCGGCTGCTGATGCCCAGGCGTGGATAGATGCGGTAGAGATGGGAGCCAACGGTCCGGTGGGAGAGGTAGAGCTTTTCCGCGATCTGGCGGTTGGTCAATCCCTTGGCGGCCAGGGAGGCGATCTGTAGTTCCTGGGCGGTGAGTTGGTCGCGGGCGGCGGGGGAGCGGCGGTCGCTGGTTTCGCCCGCGGCGCGAAGTTCGTTGCGTGCGGCTTGGGCCCAGGGGTCGGCGCCCAGGGCGTCGAAGGTATCGCGGGCCTCGCGCAGCGGTTCTCGGGCTTCGGAGGTGCGGCGTAGTCGGCGCAACCGTCGACCGTGATGGAGTTGCAGTCGTGCGCGGTACAGCGGCCATGCACCGGTGTGGCCGGTGAGTGCGGCGGTGTACGCGGCATCGGCCTCGGTGTCATCGGCGAGTACCGCGCGGCTGTATTCGTCGACGACGAGCAACATCGAGGCGGGGACGCGTTTCGCTAGCGTCGGGAGGTCGGCCAGCAATTCTCTTGCGGTATAGGCATTTCCGGAGGCAACCGCGGCATCGGCGAGTTCGGGTGCGACCCACCAACGTTGCATGGGGTGGCTCACCGGGTCGGCCGGGTCATAGACCCGCGCCAGTGTGGTGAACGCATCCACTGCTTGCCCGGCCAACAGCAGGAGCAGGCCGCGCGTTTGTTGAGCGGCGATCTGGATACACCGCATCCCGGCGGCCAATGGGCTGGCGGCGACCGTGCGCAGATGCTCGGCGGACAGTTCGGATTCGCCGCGCATGGCGGCGATCATGGCCAAATTGACGTGCCCGGTAATTAGATAGAACTCCTGGCCGTTCTCTGCGGCGAAGACGCGGGCTTCCTCGGATTCGGCGCGTGCCCTGTCCCAGTCGCCGAGCCAGATACGGATCCAGTTCCCGGCACCGAGGATGCCTGAGAGCAGGCCGAGTCGTCCTTGGCTGCGGCTGATTTCGGCGGTGTTGTCGAGGTAGGCAGTGCCGCGGCGGAAATCGCCGAGGAACAGCGCGGCGTAGCCGAGCAGGCGCAGAGTGTCGGCGTCGGCGCGACCCGGATCGAGCTGGTCGAGTTGTTCGAGAATCCCGGCACCGCGTTCCCATGGCAGGCAGAACGCGCCGATAGCCAATACCTGGGGGTGGTGCGGGGGCAGGCCCAGGGAATCTAGTTGGGCGGCAATGTATTTGCGGGATTCGTCGCTGGCGTCCTGGGTAGAGCATCGCGCTGCGGCGAACCACAACATCGCTGCTGCGAGATCGGTACTGCCTGCATCGTGCACATCGGCGGCGATATCCACGAGCTCCCGGATGCGACGGTCGGAATCCTCGTGGCGATTGAACCCGACAATTTCCTCGACGGCTGCCAGGCGCGCCAGCTCAATCGGCCCCAAGACGCTGAGGTCGGCCCGATCCAGCAGATCTATGGCCCCGCGGCGCGCGCCGGTCTCGCTCGCCAGTTCTGCGGCGTGCAGGAGTAGGGCGGTCGTGCGGTCGGGTCGCTCGGACAGTTTCGCCGCGCGATCCAGGGCGGCGACCGCGGCCATGGTGGCGCCACGGTTTCTCGATCGGTGCGCATAGTGTTCGAGTTGCGTGGCGATGGCGTCGTCGGTGCCGAGCGTGGCCGCGGCGCGATGCCAGAGTTGTCTGTCGGGGAAGTCGGCGAGAACCTCGGCCAATATCGAATGCGCGCCGAGCCGTTGCGTCAGCGGCGCCCGGACATAGGTCGCCGAACGCATCAGCGGATGCCGGAAGCGCAGTAGCGCACCCGCCATCTCGACCAAGCCGACGTCGATGGCTTCTTGCAGGTGCGCCGCACCGACCGGGATACCGGTGAGCGTGGAGGCCGCCCGCAACAGCCGGCCCACATCGCAGCTGATATCGGCGGCGAGGACGACGAGCAAGGCCTGAGCCGGCTCGCTGAGCTCGGCCGAACGTGCGGCGAACGCGGTTTCGAGACGGGCGGTCAACGGCAGATCTTCGACCATCCGATCCGTGGTCTGGCGCATCGCACGCGGTAACTCGGTGAGCGCCAACGGATTTCCAGCGGCCTGGCTGAGCAGTCGCTGTCGCACGTTGCTCGGCAGGGTGGGCGCCTGCGCCTGGAGTAGGGCGGCGGCGGCTCGTTCATCGAGCGGCTCGACCATGACCTCCGGCAGCCCCGCGCGGCGGGCGGAGTCCTCGGATCCGGTTCGGGTGGCGCCGAGCACGAGAACCGCGTCACTGCCGATCCGGCGCGCGACGAAACTGAGCACATCCGCGCTACAGCTGTCGATCCACTGTAGATCGTCGACGATCAGCACCGTCGGACATACCGCGGCGGCCTCGGCGACCAGCTGCAGCGTGGCCAACGCCACCGCGTACAGGTCGGGAGATCCGTCCTCCAGTCCGAACGCCGCGCGTAGCGTGCGCTGCTGCGAAATGGGAAGCTTCGACACTTCGCCTTCGAGGGGACGCAGGAGTTGATGCAGCGCGGCGAAAGGCAAGTCTGCTTCGTTCTCGACACCGGCTGCGGCAACCACGGTCAATCGCTGGTCGGTTGCTATCGCCCGAATAACGCTGAGCAGAGCCGACTTTCCGATACCTGCCTGCCCACGCAGGATCATCGCCGAGCCGTTTCCGGTGACCGCCTGATCCAGGAGGTTTCTCAGCATGGCCGAATGCCGGTCTCGACCAATCAAAGTCGCCTGCGAAATCTCACCGATCACCGCCAGATCCTGACAGGAAACCTGCGGTTTCACAAAGTGACGGCGCAGGTAGGTGGGGTAGTCAGCGAGCGGACTGAGTCATCGAGCGGCACCCATGACGTAATCACCGGTGCAGTCGTTCGCTACCCGGTACGCCACGGTAGCGCCAGGGTTGCCAAAGCGCCCGGCGAAACCTTGAAACCAGGTCGCGCTGCCCGACGGCAGCACCGACCTCTACATTCAACGGCGGGGATCTGTACGGGGCGCAGGAACTGGCTTGCAAGAAATGACAATGGCCGAAATCCATTGCACTGCAATGGATTTCGGCCATTTGGTGTCCGGAGGGGGACTTGAACCCCCACGCCCGTTAAAGGGCACTAGCACCTCAAGCTAGCGCGTCTGCCATTCCGCCACCCGGACCGGTGTGCTCAGCAAGGTTAACGGATGTGTCGGCTGGGACCAAATCGCCGTGCCGAGCTGGGTCTGAGCTGGGGATTCGGGTAGTTGCGCCGGGCGGGGGAGCCGGTGTGATTTCCGGCTCCCGCGTCGGGTTCAGCGCAGTTCTTCGAAGGTCCGTTCGAAGGCCAGCGCACCGTGCCCGTCGGCGACCTGACGATCGATCAGGTTCTTGATCGGAGCGACCAGGTCGAGGGCGACGCCGGCGTCCCGGCTGGCTTTGACGATGGCGTCCATTGCCGCTTTCTGGAACGCCAGATGCTGCACGTCGGTGGTGTAGTCGCCGGACTCGATGATGCGGCCGAACTCGGGGATGCTCTGTGCCATGGCGGTCACCCAGCCGGCGGCCCGGTGCGAAAAGGCCGAGACCGATTGGCCGGCCGAGGCGACCATGGCCGCGGCATGCATGAACCCGGTGAACATCGCGTACATGTTCGCGAGCAACGCAAAGTCGTAGAGCGATGCCAGTCCGGCGTCCTCCCCGAAATACTCTGCGTCGCCGAGCAATTCGAGCGCGGAACGGTTCGCGTCGAACACCGTCTGCGAACCGCTGTACAGGATCGATGAACCCGGCTGCCCGATCATGGGCGGCACCGCCATGATGCCGCCGTCGAGGTAGTCGATGCCGTGCCCGGCGGCCCAGTGCGCTAGTTCCCGGGCTTGTTCGGGGGCGGTGCTGGTCAGGTTGATCAGCTGGCGTCCGGCCAGTTGGTCGGCGATCGGGTCGAGGGTGTCGTGGACGGAGGCGTGGTCGAGCAGAACCGCGACGATCACCTGACTTGCCTGGACCGCTTCGGCGACCGAGGTCGCACCCGTCGCGCCGGCGGCGACGAGGTCGGCGTCCTTGCCGGGGGAGCGATTCCACACCGTGGTGGGATGGCCGCCCTTGACGAACGCCGAGGCCAACGCCTGGCCCATCGCGCCGAGACCGAGAACTGTAACTGTGGTGTGCTCCGCCATTGCGGGTCAACTCCTTCGAAGCTGGATGATTTTCGTGGCCAGCGCGCTGGAATCAACCCTGCGGGAAGCGTGTTGCTCCGACAAGTACCTACTATTTCGTCGGGTACTTACCTGTAGGTGTGTGACCAGCTAGCGAAGGGGAAGCGATGGGCGCGAAGAGACACGGGCCATACTTCTGCGGCATCGACGCCGCCATGGACGTGATCGGCGGCAAGTGGAAAGTGCTGATCCTGTGGGAGCTGGAAGAGCACGGCGTGCGCCGCTTCGGTGAGCTGCGCCGCGGTCTGCCCGGGGTGTCGGAGAAGATGCTCATCCAGCATCTGCGCGAACTCGAAGAGGACGGCATCGTCACCCGCGAGGTCTTCCCGGAGATCCCGCCGCGCGTGGAATACGAACTCACCGAACTGGGTTCGGCGCTCAACGCGGCGCTGGAGCCGCTCGGCGTCTGGGGTCGCAAGCGGATCGACCAGATCGGTGCGGAACGAGTTCACCTGTCGGCGTGACGATTACACGATCCTCATCTCCGCCGGTTAGCGCGCGTCCGGCCCTCCGGCCGGTCTGCCCGCGGAGGCGATTGGCGTCCAGCCACCCCTATTGTCTATAGTTTCGGAGCGCAGTTGATCTTGTACTCGGCTGCGCCACAACTGAACACATCACCTGTCCGGGTGGCGGAATGGCAGACGCGCTAGCTTGAGGTGCTAGTGCCCTTTAACGGGCGTGGGGGTTCAAGTCCCCCTTCGGACACACTTTCTCGTCCTACGAGACGAAAGACCGTGGCGCGTGCTCGAGTGCACTTGAACACGCTCACGATATTCCTTCTACTGGCGGCGCTTTCGCCGCATTCCTCCAGGTCACTGCACGTGAACGGTCTCCGCGGCGATCGCCAGGAGTCCCGGGAGCAACGCAACCCCGATTCCCGGAAGGCTGACGGCTCGGTGCCGGTCGGGTCGCTGGGCGGCATCCAAGGCCGCACCGGCATCCCCGAAAGTCTCCACCCGAACAGATGTCGGCCTGCACGCCAAACGCGGGTAGTCGCCGCGCGGGGAGGCAGAAAGTGTTCACTCGAGCACCTCTGGTGACGGGCGCGGTGACTTTGAGGTGCTGTACTAAATCACTAGCTGTGAGGGGTGGGGCAGCGATTTCGGGCGCTGGTCGGAGTACCAGGTGTGCTCGATTCCAGCGAGTCTGCCGTCCTCGACCCACAGAATGACTTCGCCGATCGATGCCCCATTGCGGTCGGTGACACCTCCCTCGACAAAGATTCCGGTGGTTGAATCGGATGCGGCCATCACTCCGGGGGGAACCATCAGATCGACGCTCGGGGAACCTTCACCCCAGGTAGCAACAACCTGTGCAAACGGAACCTGAGCCAGGTAGTCACCAGCAGCGGCTTTGTCCGAGAAGGACAGCAGTTTGGTCACGACGCTGGCTTCGAGTTCGGTCAAGGCTCTCGGCTCAATCGGTGTGCTCATCGTCTCTCCTCAGTTGTCGCGTTGCGTCACGGAATGTACGCGGTGCCGATCTTGAAGACACCGTTGATCATGGCGCCGCGGATTTCGACGGTCTGGCCGTTGATGGTGCGGACCAGAGGATTGTTTCTCTCGTATACACCGTCTGGCACACCTTGCACGCTCTCGATGAACTTCTTCATCGTCGCTTCCTCGCCACCGAGCGACTTCACCAGCCCATCCAGTTTGTGCTTGGGTTCGAAGACGTGTTTCATCGGTTCCTTGCCGAGCGCATAGTCCAGCGAGCTCTGCAACTTTTCGCGTGCGACACGGGCGATATCGGCGGTACGCTGCGCCATCAGGTCGGCGATGCGTTGGAGCTCGGCTCGTCTTGCCGCGAGATCATCCCCGGTCTCGGTGACTTTGTCGACGAATTTGGCGGCCCGTTTGGCGACCAGCACTCGGTCGACGTACGTCTTCATCTTCACCGCGAGCTTGCCCGCCTTCGCAGCGGCGATCGCCGCTGCGCCGAACCCGGCGGACAATGCACCCGCGATCACACTGAGGACGACGGTCTCGGCGATTTCTTGCGCCAGATCCTTGGCGAGATCTACCAGCAGCTGCCCTAATTGGGTGCGGAACTCCAGAATCGCGGCGCGGTGGTCGCGGCAGGATTTGGCGAGGTCTTTGTAGAGGGTGAGCACACCCTCGGCGGAGCTTTTCACCGCCCGGATGTCCTCGTCGACATGGGCCGCATCGGGTGCGGTTTCGCTTTCGAATCTCTTCGCCAGCTGATCCAGCAGCGTCGGCAGATTGCCAATCCCAGATTCGGAAGAGGCGAGTTTTTCCCAGGCCTCGGCAGCGGTCAGCAGGTCATGCGGCTCCCCGTCGGGCATCTCAACGCCGAACTTCTCGAGCGCCTCCACCGCGAACCCGACATCGTCGAACAGGCCACTTCCGGGCCCGCCCGCCGCGGGCGGCGGCACCAGACATGTCGACCAGGCCGGGTACAGATCCGCTGGCTTCGTCGGTTCCGGGCGGCCCGTTCCCGCAACGTAATCCGCGAGTGCATGGTTGTATCCGAGCTGGTTCAGGATGCCGGCGTAATTGCCCATCGCGGTGACGAGCAGCTCGGTCATACTCATCGCCGTTTTGACCGTCGAATCGTAGGACGTGGACCACGCCTTGGATTCGCCCACAGCCCCACCCATATTGGCGGTTTCCCGCATCGCGGCGATCTGTGTGGAGAACGTCCGATGACATGTGGTGGCAAACGAATACAGCGATGCGCCGGCCGCGGAATACACGGCCGGATCGACTATCAACGTCGTCATCGAGTCCTACGACCTGCCCAGCATCGCAAGATTCGCGGCAATAGCGGCCGTATACCGGTCGTGCGCAGCCTGGACGGCTTTGCGCATGGTCTCGATCCCCTCGGAAACATCGGTTGCCCCGGTGTGCCAGTCGCGATAGGCCTCCGCCTGCGCGTCTGCGGCGGCGCCGTTCCAGTTCTGCTGCACGGCGGAGATGCGTTGCTGCAACCCGTCGAGACTGTCGTTGAGGAATCCGGTAAACCCTGCGACTCGGGCCACGATCTGCTCGAGCTCGTCGAGATCGACGCGGAAAGGCTGTGCATTCTCGACCATCACAACCCCGGTAGGTCCAGCGACCCGGTGAACGTCACAGTGGTATCTGCCCGCACCTTGTCCTGGTCGTCGAGGGTTTTGCTTGTGACACCGAGTAGCTCGGACATCTCGGCCAGGGCATCGAGAACGGTGTCGGCTCCCTGCTTGGTCTCGGTCCACCCCGCATTGAACGAATCGGCGGAGGTCCCTCGCCAATTAGACAGCAGCGCTGAGATATCCGTCTCCAGGGAAGTCAGGCCGTTGATCAGCGATTCGGCGACCTGCTGGACGTAGCGTCCGGCATCGCTGACTTCATCGGGTACCAGGGCGAAGTCGCTCTGGGTGGAACCGGATTGAGCTGTCATTAGCATCCTCGAAGGTTGGTGCGGGTCAATAGGTTAGACGAGGTGGGTACCGGGCTGGTTCCGTCGTGGACCCATGACGGTGGTCACAGGCAGACAGTCCTCGATGGGTCAGGCACAACGACTCTGCCATCAACTCCGGCACTGCCAGCACTCCAGGTCGCCACACGCCAGGTGCTGGACAAAGTCCTTGCGGGCCTGCGTAAGTGAGCAGCCGCACCCGTCCTCATCGGTGTGCAATCGGATCACCGATCTGCTCTCCAAGAACGTGGGCGTGGGCTGGACACCAGCTGCCACCGATGGCGCTTATCCCGGCGCCGACGACATCCGACAGCTCATCGAGGGTGCCCTGGCACTCGGCTGGGAACTCGATGCCCGCGGCGGAACCTTCCCACTGACTGAGAGTTCCGGCGCGAACACCAGCACCGAACCGAGTTCCTAGCAGACTGCCGCGAGAGCTGATTCAGATCGAGGGAGCACGGCCGGTGCTCTGTCGGATAAGTCGTTGCGCGCGTTCGCGATCCGCTCGGATCTGTGCGCGTCGTTCCACCATCGCCTCGGCAGGGGAGTCGCCTCGGGTGAGGGCCTGGTAGACCGCGTGCACGTCCTCGAGAGCATCGCGGGCTCCGACACCGGCTGCGGGGGTGATGGCGTGGTCTGCATCGCCGACCAGCAATACCGGCAGTCGCGGCGTGGCGGCGCCGTCCAGCGGTACGTTGCGGGCATTGGACACGTGAACCGAATCTGTCTGGGCGAGAAGGGTTTCCAGCAGACTCGTGTTGGAGGGCGTGGCGGCCAGGACCTCGTCCGCCCATTCTCCTACAGGCCGCGAGCCGAGGTCGTCGGTCGGCAGCGGGTCTCGGGGGATACGCAGGAACCACAGTGCGGAGGTGTCCTCGGCCCAGACGTGGCCGAAGGTGGCGCCTTTGCCCTGTGGGGTGATCTCGTCGTAAAAGTGCAGTACCGCTGCGGGTGTCGGCAGCGACAGTGGTGCGGTGGTCATGCCGTAGATGACGATGTCTCCGGCATAGATCGGGGCGCGTGGGGGCTCGAGGTGGGCGCGCACCACGGAGTCGATGCCGTCGGCGGCGATGACCAACTCGTCGGCGAAGGTGACGGTCGGCTGGTGCTCGCGCTGTAGCGTGAGCGTGCCCGCGTCCACATCGATATCGGTGATCGCGACGCCGTAGTGGGTGTCGGCTCCGGACGTGTCGAGAAACTCGTGTAGTACCGCAATCAGGTTGGCGCGCAACCAGAATCGGTGCCCACGGTTCATGCGCGAGGAGTGCACGCCGACGCTGTTGGTGTAGTCCAGGCCGAGGATCGGGTGCGAGGCCGCGTGCAGGGCGGTTACGTCCACACCCAACTCGGTGAGCGCTGTATGGCCGCGATCGTCGAGGAACAGGAACGCGCCACCGGTCGCGCCGTCGCGTTGCTGCTCGTACACAGTGACCTTGTCGCCGGTGCGTGCCAGCGCTCCCGCCAGAGCGGTGCCGGCGATACCTCCGCCGAGGATGGTGGTCGCCACGATCGATCCTCCTGTGTAAGTGCTCAGTCGCGCAAAGTGTTCGGCCCTCGATATCAGTTGATCATGCCTGTCGGGAGAGAGGTCGAGAATCGGGACCACCGATGCGGTCAGGGCAGGCTGGATGCCGCGGATGCGCCCGTCGCGGCAGGTGCGGTCATCCGGGTTTGCACAGCGGCGCGCGGGGACGCCTTGCGTTGCAACCGGCGAAAGTACGGATAGTCTCCTGGTCCTTGGGTTGCGCGTAGTGCCTGCGCTACCGGTAACCGGCGCGTGGGCGGTACCGCGATTCGGGTGCTGGCAAGGTGGTTGGTTGCTGGGAGTCTGCCTAGTCTTCGATTGGGCCGTGATCGAACACGAAGCCGAATCGGTGGAGGGAATCCGTTGAGTACAAGGGTATTTCGCGTTGCAATGGCGGCTGGGGTGTTGTTGTGCGCGGTAGCCGGGTGTGGCACTGCGACGCACAAGGACGACTTAGATGAAGCATCCAGGCAGGCTGCGCTTACGCAGACACTGGACGCGGTGGTTCGAGCCGGAGTGCCAGGTGCCCAGATTGTGATCACAGAGCACGGGAAAGATTGGGTGACGACCGCCGGAGTGGGCGATCTCGTGACTGGCGCCCGATTCCCTGACGACGGCAGGGTCCGAATCGGCAGCAACACCAAGACTTTCATCGCCACGATCGTGCTTCAGCTGGTCGCCGACGGAAAAGTGGACTTGGATGCACCGATCGAGCGGTACCTCCCCGGCATCATGCAGGGTACTGGCCACGGCGGCATCACCATCCGAAACCTCCTGCAGCACACCAGCGGACTGACCGACTACACCGAGCTGCCCGACCTCCCCCTCGACTCGGAGGAAGTCCGGTGGCAAAGGATGGACACAGCCGATCTCCTGCGGCGCGTTCTGGGCTCGCCGCCTCGCTTCTCGCCCGGCAGCAAGGGCGAGTACAGCAACACGAACTATTTGCTGGCCGGGATGCTGATCGAGCAGGTCACCGGGCAGCCGGTCGACGTCGAAATCAACCGGCGGATCATCGAACCGCTCGAATTGCAGGCGACGTACTACCCGAAACCGGGAGAAACCGGATTGCGCGGCCCGCATCCGCGGGGCTATCACGAACGCGGTGGTCAACGGATCGACTACACCGACTTGGACACTTCGTGGGCTGGTTCGGCGGGGGCGATGGTCGCCAGCGGCGCTGATCTGAATCGGTTCTTCACAGCCCTGCTGGGCGGAAAGCTGCTACCGGCAGCGCAATTGGCGGAGATGCAGAAAGTGACCGTCCCGCTGGTCAACCGCGAGAACATTCCTTACGGCTTGGGCCTGGTGCGTATTGCGGTGCCCTGCGATGTCGCGGTCTGGGGTCATGGTGGCGGAATCATGGGCTTTCGCACCCTCGCTGGAGTGACGGCCGCCGGCCGGGCGGTGACAGTTACGGCGACACAATTGGTCGCCACTACCGAAGGTTCGGCTGCTCTGCGCGCGGCTTTCAACGCCGCCACCTGCGGGTGATCAGCGCGTCTCGGCCCGCAGAAGTTCCCAGACCACGTCGATCCCGATCTCCCCGGGCGTGAGCGGATCGCGCGCGGGTGACCGGCGAGCGATCTCGGTGAAACCCAATCGGCGCGGCACCACCGCGCTCGCGACGTTCGCTGCGTCGTGCCAGATCTGTACCCGCTCGATGCCGGGCAGAGAGAAGGCCTGCTCGACGAGTGCGGCGGCGGCGTCGGTGGCGTACCCGTGCCCGGTCTGTGCGGGGTGAACCCAGTAGCCGATCTCCCAGGCGTCCGGCTCGCCGCACCTTCGCAGACCGGACGACCCGATCACCTGCCCGCGCACCGTGATCGCATAGCTGTACCCGTCACCCGATTCCCAGGCGCCAGCAGCCTCGCCCAGGGACCGCCGCACTGCTTCACGCGGATGCTCACCGGCGCGGGCGACCCAGCCCATCCATGGCCGCAGGTGCGCCAGCGACTCGTTCACGATCCGATGCAGCGTGTCCTCGTCGGTTCGCAGCCATCGACGCAATTCGATTCCGCCGTATCGCACCGATTCCGCAGGCCGCGCCATGTCGTTCATCGTCCCCACGACGATGTCGACGTGCAACTGCTGGGCCCCCAGGGCATCGGCTTGAAATACGTCGAATCTGTCGTCGAGTTAGGACTGTAACTGTCCTATTTTCCGGACATACTCGAATCATGAGCGAAATCGAATCGACTGCGGGACAGCCTGATCAGGCCGACATCACCGACTACAACGATCCGGACGCCCCGTGGAACCAGGCGTGGGACCAGGAGGGCAGCATCGCCAACTGGAACGATGATGTGATCAAGGAGTTCCGGGAGAACTCGGGCAAGGTGGGCGGTGCTTACGCGGGCGGGGACCTGATCCTGCTCACCACCACCGGGGCCAAGAGCGGCAAGCGGCACACGACTCCGCTGGGTCCGCTGTATCGGGGCGACACCATGTATGTGAGCTCGTTCATCGAGGACAAGTACCCGGCCTGGTGGTACAACATCAAGGCGAATCCGCAGGTCACCGTCGAGCTCCGGGGTAAGACCTACCAGGCGACCGGCAAGGTGCTCGAAGGCGCGGACTACGACGAGTTCGCGACCTGGGTGCTGGCCGAGAACCCGTTGCTGGCGGACTTCCAGTCCAAGATTGATCGGCCGATTCCGCTGGTCGTGCTGAACCTCGACGGCGAGGGCTGAGCGCTCACCTTTCAGCCGTGGCGTGTCGACAATGGCGCGTGCCGGGCCGCGCAGCATCAGGTTGCGGCCCGGGGCGGGGTGCGATCACACCGCTATTCGTCGGTCCCTTGTACGGTGACCTGTATCGCGACCGGGGCGCCGGATCGGCCCAGTTCTAAACGCGCGGGGAAGAATCCGTCGCCGACGGAGGTCATCGCGAACATGATTTCCGCGCCTCCGACTTCGATAGTGGCTGCTTCGTACTCGGAGGCGCGGACCCCGGCCATCACCTGCCAGTGGTGTGAGTGTGGGCGGAAATCGAAAGCAAATCGGCGTTCCGGCGCAGCCGACTTGCGGTCTTGCAAAGCTTGCGCGCGTTCCAAGGCCTCGGCTTCGGGCAGATCGAGCCAGCCATAAACATCTTCTCCCGGGGTGCTGGTGCGACCGACACCGAATTCTTCGGCCACTTCACCCTCGTGCAGGCCCCAGAACACGACGTCAGCTCGGCCGTCGACCGAGTCCTCATGTTGCCAGTGGCGCAGCGCTGCAGCGTCGGCGAATACGAAACGCGCCCAGTCCACGCCGATGTCGCCGAGTGCTCGGATCTCCTCGACGGGTTCGTCGGATACCTCGATCCGGAAATGAGACCAACCGAAGTCCGCGTCGGGTGTCGCGGTGACGGGCAACCGCCGGTCAGTCGCAATACCGGCGACGGAAATGGCAGGCACACCGCCCGGCCACACCCCGAGGTAGCCTCCATCCATCAATATCAGTTCACCTGATGGGCAGGTGATCTCGCCCAAGGCCACGGCACCTCGCATAGCGCGGAAGTGTAGCCCGGCCCTCTGGAAGAGCCTTTGGCTATAGGGTCGGCAGTTGGTCGTCCGCGTCGGGGTATCGACCATTCTCCAATCTGAAGAGATACGCCCGCAGGTCGTTCTCGAGGTCAGTGGCCAGGTAGGCGAGGAAATCCCGTACACCTACTGCCGCCTCGGTGTACTGGGCGTCAACACCTTCCTCGGTCCACTCGGCTAGCAATCCGGCGAGATGCTGTTCGACCTTGTTGCGATCACTCCACCACGCGCGGACGGTCGCGGGTGTCCACCGTGAGTCACCGTCGAAGGCGTAGCCATCGTAGGGGTCATCGTTTGCTGCGTTCAGCAGACATTCGACCTCAGCGGGCGACTTCGGTTGACGGTAGACGAACTCGTTGTAGTACTCGCCGCCATACAGGACGTGTCGAGGGGCGTAATGCCTTCCGGTCCAACAGGTATCGGTCTGGCCGGTGTAGATGGGGCCTGGCACGTTCAGCCAATGCTTCTCCGCCCACTTACTTCCGTCGTTAGGGGTGAAGTTGAAGTAGTCCGGCGGAATCGAAGTCATAGGATCCCAGTACCCGGGTAGGTCGGTCATAGCAACAGCATTCCGCACAAGCGCGATGACCACCAAGCCTCCGCTATTGGCCCTTCAACGCTCGATCGGCACGGTTGACGAAGGTCGCGGTCGTGAAAGTGCCGATGGCGAGAACGACCATCAGAATCTTCGCGGGCCAAGGCCCTTCGATGATGGCGCCCACCGTCCCCAGCAGGACGAGGCCACCTATGGCGACCAACATTGCGGTCGCCCTAGTCGTTCCGTTGATCTCGCCGCGCAGAATCCGCCGCGACGCCGTGAGCAGGCTGAGGCCGGGAATCCCGGGCAACAGCGCGACCACGCAGACGACGATCAGGTACTCGGGATTGACCAGCCCGGACACCACGAGTCCGACAGAGCAGGCCAAAAGCGCGATGCCCAGCGCGATTCCGGCGGATCCGGCAAGGCGGGTCAATCGCCGAACCGCGGGCTCGTTCGCGTAGGGCGACTGCACGCCCGCCTGCGTCGCATCGATCTGAGACATTCGAAAACCCCCGTGTGACAGTTGAATTGGCGGGTGAGGACGGCTTTCCGCATCTCATGCCGACTGCCTGAACCCCCCGGTCCGTAGGCTACCGCCCACCATCACCCTCGAACAACCCGACACCGAATACGCTCTTGACATGTGAGGACCCTCGGCGGCAGCAAATCTTCGCTCGACTGCGCGCTTGTCGGCATGTGCGTGTTCGCGAGATCAACTGGCGGCCAACCGAACTGCGCGTCCAGCGATATTGCAGTGCGTTGTTGGGCTAGCGGGCGTGGGCGGGTTTCACGCTTCGGCCGGTGGTGGCCGGGTCGAGGCGTCTGCCTGTTGTGCCATTCGTGTGAGAGCAGCCAGAGCGGCCTGGTGTTCGCGATAGGCCAGCCGACCGTGATCGGTCAGCGCGAGCCAGGTTTTCGGCCTACGCCCTAGATATCCCTTGCGGACCGCGACGTAGCCGGCGTCCTCGAGCACGGTCATCGCTTTCGACAGCGTGGACTTGTTCAATTCGCACAGCTCCGCGACGGTGCCGAACTCGGCGTGCTTGCAGCCTTCCAGGAACGCGACCAGCTTCAAACGCGGCAGCGAGGCCAGCACCTCGCTCAGCTCAGGCATGTAGCCCGCCGCTGCCGTTCCAGCACCCACCATCCGATACCGCCGAGGAGCACGGCATAGATGACATGGGCCCATCCGTCGAGGAGCCCTTGCACCACGCTGGGCACCAGTACAACCAGCAGAAACAGCGAAACCCGTTGCCAGCGCCGCCGAGGCAGGTCCAGCAAGTACCGCGGAGCGACTCCGCTGTTGCGTTCCCTGCGCCATACCCAGATCATCAGGGCAAGAAAAACGCAGAATAGTGCGCCTCCGATGGCCATGACCGACCAGAAGCTCGCGTCGTCGGACTCGGGGCGGGCAAGGCCTACCACGAGCAGGCTGGAGGCTCCCAGCAGTGCTGCTGCCGGTGGAACCCATTGGGGCATGGGCGTTGCGGTGCGGGCTCGCAGGGTGGCCGAGGCGGCGATGGCGAGCTGAGCTTGCGGGGACGGTTCGTCGTTCACAAAGGTTACTGTAGGCCAATAGGTTTCCATTCATCAACCTATTTCCTGAGATGGACCTCCGGCGGTCATCGGCATTTGTTGTGCGTTGCCGAGGCTGAAATAATCTCTGCCCGTTGAGGTTCCGCGGACCCGCGCTGGGTGGCTCAGAACGCGCGGGTCGCAGCATGACAGCATGTTCTGCACGGCACCAAGGGTCTTCGCGGTTGGGTTCAATCGGCCGGGAGCTCCAACGGAGCGGTGACGCCGAAGTCGCGGGCGATCGCCTCAACAAGGGCGGTTCCGTTCCTGCCCAACCCATTACGCTCGCTCCAGGTCTTCACACGCGAGAGAAATCCAACCAGGTCCTGGTGCACCTGGTTCAGCAGGTCCGGCAGCAAAGAGCGCGCCACCACGACACTGCTCGCATCATGGCGGTTCTCGCCGCTGTCCTGCCACACATGCAGATCCTCGACACCGATCTCGACTTCGGGGAACGGGTCATGGCCCAGCCACGGCGCCGTTCCAGTGAGCACATCCGCCCACTCACGCCAATCCTCGAGCCCCGCACAACATCCCGGCACCACGACTGCCCCCGTGACGGTGTCGGTCAACCGCAGACCACCAGCTTGGATCAGGGTCTCCTCGGCCAGCAAGCCCGCCACCACCTCGTCCCTGCCAGCCGGTTCCGCGACATCGAGCCCACGAGCTAGCCCGCTCACGAACAGTCCGACTTCAGCATCTGAGCAACCACCATCGATCGGCACCCATGAATACGCGGGGACCGATGCAACCGGCCATGGCTGCGGTGGCTCGAAATCGAAGTTCGGTGCCTCGACGACGGCCTGCATCTTGATCACCTAGCCACTGAAGCAGAATCACTCGGGATAGTCCTGCGATTTTACGGTGGCGCGCCGTGCTCCGAATGCCTCGCAGTGCACCCAGTCCCCACGGCGAATCGGGCGCACAGCCCGATCACCGGCATGTGCGGATGTCTTGAGCTGCAGTGGATCTCATCGGGCAGACAAGCGCACAGCGGCGTTACAGGGCGCACGTCGGTCGCGCCCGAGTCTGCAGTTCGCTCGCAAAGAGCAGGGAAGGGCCGTGTACGCGGCCGCGCATCCGGAACGCTCGGCTGCCGGATGGCAGCCGGGCGTTCCGGATCCGACAGGGCGCTTGTCGATCGGACACGCAGTTGGGAGCCCCCGCAGGTCAACACCTTGCTGTTGCGCTCCGTGCCCGAGTGTCGCTACGTTGGTCTCGACATATTGAGGAGGGGGCTCGCGTGTCGACTGAATCAGATGCGCCCGGAACAGATTTCGCGATGGTTCCAAGCGAGGTGACTGATGCCGGTGTCTACATCCAGCAAGTCGCGGATTCTCTGATCACCGGACTGAGTTCGCTTGACCGCGACGTATCGAGTGTTCTCGACAATTGGAGCGGTGCGGCGGCAGATGCATTCGGGGACGGCTGGACTGCAACCAAGAAGGGCGCCGCCGACGTGTTGGACGCCCTCAACGCCATGGGTGGACTCCTGGGTGTCGCAAGCAAAACCATTACCGACCAAGACATCTCGAATTCCATCAACCTGAGTTCGCTCGACCTACCAGAACTGAACATGTGATGGCCGACAACTCACGTGACTTCACGTTCGATATCGATGAGTTAGACCAGCTCGTCACCCGCGCCAATGGATTCATTGGGTTCCTCACCGAAAGTCTCGACGGAATCAACCACCGAATCGCGTCCATACAACAAAACTGGCAGGGAGCCGCTGCCACCGCCCAGGCGGAAGCCTACCGGGAATGGGCGACCGGGGCAGCCGCGGTGGTCGAAGGAATCACTGAGATGCACGACGCCGCCGTCACCGCCCGCGACGCCTACAGTGCGGCAGCGGAGATCAATTTGAGAATGAGCGGTGGCTGAACTCAGTGGGCTCGATCTCCCCGCAATCCTACGAGAGCGCGGCCAGGGAATGCTACGACTTGTCGGAGAAATTCCAAACGGTCTACAATTCGCTGCAAACCGTCCTTTTAGAAACCAGCGCGATGGCCGGTGGCTACCAGGCGGTAAAAACGTGGTCGAAAGCCTACGACGACCGCGCCGCCGCCGTGACACTGGTGGCGACCAGCTGCGCTCAAGCCCTGCAACACTTCGGGGACATACTGACTGCGGCCGGCTACAACTGGAAGTGCGGGGAGTACAAAGCCAACCGCGACCCCAAGAAGGGTGACCTACCGGCCTTACCCAGTGGCTTCCCCTCGGAACTACCCTATGGCGCGGGCGTAGTCACCGGCGTCGCGTCATCGGGGACCAACAGTCGCGGACTCGAGACGGACTGGACCGAACTGCAAGATAAAGTCACCGCGCTTGTCGCTGGTGGCGAAGTCCCTGACGGCGACACCGACAAGCTCGCGCGCGCCGCAACCGCGTGGAAGACCTTCGCTCAGTCGGACCCCGTATACGGCGGCAAGGGACGCCTGTTAACGGTCGCCTCCGGACTGGAGCGTGGCTACGGATCCAAAGTCCCGGACGACATCCCGAATCTCGCAGGCCATCTTCGTACGCTCGCTACCAGCGTGGGCGAGATCGAAGCCGCGGCCCGCGACATCGCGGCCGGAGTCGACGCCCACAAGGCTGCTTTGACCACGATGCGCTCGGACATGAACACCCAGTTCACCATGGTGGTGGTCGTCACCGCCATTCAGATCGGGACTTCGATGGTGCGGGTCAAAGAGCCACCAACGAAGCAAAAGAAACCGAATGAGCAAAAGACACCCAGCGAACGCCAAGAAGAGATCGACTTCCTGGACCAAGCCGCCGGAGCTTTAGCTGGTCCCGCCAACACGTTCCTCACCGCGCTGAGCGGATTCGCCTTCACCATGGCAGCACTGACGAAAGGCGCACTGACCGCCGTTGCCGACCTGCCGATATTGATTACCGAAATTGATCTAGATAATGACGGTAAGCCCGATGCTCCCGTACAATTTCCCCCGAAGTCCGCCATCGACAAAGTCCCGAGCGAGTGGGGAGAAGGGAAACCGAACAGCAAAAAGGTCGGACAGCGTTGGGAGGACCCTAAAGACCAGGGCAACGGTATACGGATCGACCAGGGCGACCCCACCAGTCAGTATCCGACACAACAGGTGGACCACGTCATTATCCGATCCGGGGGCAAGGTAATAGGTCGGGATGGAAAGCCCATCGACGGAAGCATCAAAACTAACCCAGAGATGGCACATATACCATTAAGCGAATGGCTGACTTGGAGGAGTTGGGATAAACCATGACCGATGTTCAATATCCCGAGATGCGCAAGTCCGTGATAGAAGCACTCGAATCGTTCGCCGATCTGGACTATCAAAAACGAGTCTGGATAGATCGTGAATTCCCGCAAGAGAATTTTTACGACGACCTAGACGTGAACGTAAGTATTTTGTACGACGACTGCGTAGTCGTCCCCGACCCTCGCGGCAGGATCGGCACCGTGCTCATAGATGGGCCAGAGGTCGACCGACTGATCGAGTTGGACCAGGTACTCGGCCCCATGATTAGCCGACTAGGAAACGCACCGGATGCCACATACCTCGGCGATTCAGAGTGGCCGCTGGTGGTTGCAGCCGCACAGGCGGCTCTGGCTGCGATGCGGGATACATGACCACGCTTCAGCAAATTCCTGTCGAAGCAAAAATAGGTCAGGTGCGGTCTTAGACCGGGCCTGACCTGTTGTTTCTTTGGCCCTAATGCGACGTTACTCGAACCAGGACACCCTAACCACCACACTGGACCGCATCCGCCTCCTCCTGGCCGGGTGATCAACAGCGGCACCGGCTTTCCCGCGCCGGCAACCGCAAGATCAACCGGGTCCTGCACATCACGTATCTGAATGCCATAGTGACCCAATGGGTCGATGACGACTTTCCAGGGTTCGTTGAGATTCAGTTCCAGCAGGCGGATGACGCAACTGTCGCACTGATCGAAAAGGCTCCTGTACTCGATAATGAAGACCGCCTGACGCTAACCTCTGCGTATCCGGTTCCCTGGCGGCTAGGTTGCGACGTTCTTCACGTCGAACACGACCAGCACGGACGACATGTCGCCACCATCGAGTTACATGCGGGCGTGTCGGACCCCTCAGGCAACGGCGTGTATGAGGTTTCGGTCGATCAACTCGGAGACATGCCTGCCACGTAGTCGAGCTGCCCTGGAGGCTCGAACATCGGCATGTGCGTGCGTTCGCGAGATCAACTGGCGGCCAACGGAACCGCGCGCCAAGCGGTGTGGGTTCAGGGCGGTTGTTACGAGACGTTCTGGACCCCGGAGGGTTTCACGCGTCTTCGGGAAGTCGTGGTTGCGCGTCGGGGGAAAGCCGCTCCCCGGAGGGAGGGTAGATCGGTTCCGGGCGAGTTCCGAACAAGTAGTCGCGGAAGGCTTGCAGGTACTCGTCGAGGTCCCGCTGATCGGCGGTGCGATGCTGTGATAGGTGGCGGGTAGTCGCGGGGCGCGGCTCTTCGGTCGATGTCGCGGGTCGGCCCGATTGCGATGTTCACGGGTTGATACCACACGCCGCGCCACACCGGGACTCCGAGATGGTGGGGATTCACCGGCAGTGGCTCGGCCAGCGAGATGTCGACGGTAATTCGGTGCACAGGTGGCAACAATCCGTCGGGGAACAGATCCGCAACCATCGACAGGCAATCCCGCGCATCGAATCCGGTCACACCGACGCCCTGCCAGAATCGGGCGTCGAAGGACTCCTGCGGGTCGAATTCGATCCAGAATCGCCGCACCGTGGTCATCCGCCATTCCCTCCCACCGGCACCGATGATCCCAGAGCTGATCGGCGTCTACCACTCGATAATCGGAATGTGAGTGCACTCCCACCCGCGGCGTCGGGCGGGCTGCGCGGGCGAGCGCTCAGCGACATTTCCGTGCGCTGCCTCGAGGGCCCGTGGCAATGGAATGTTAACTTCTGCAACGGGTTTGGGTCGTGGCCGGTTGCGATTTCTGCGGCCGCTCCGTCCGTGGGTCGGCACCCAGTTACGACGGTGTCCGGAAGCCGCCGATCTTCTGCTCGAGTAGTTCGGCCAGCCGTAATGGGGTGCGGTCCTCGAACATCGGACCGATGAGCTGCACTCCCACCGGCAGGCCGTCGGGGGACAGGCCCGTGGGGATGGCGGTGGCAGGTAAGCCGGGCATGGTGGCCATACCGGCCCAGACGAGCTGGTCGAAGTACGGGTAGGCGACGCCGTCGATGTCGATGTGCCGGTTCTCCAGACCGCCGTTGTGGTTGTGCGGGAAGGCGGGAGTGGGCGTGATGGGGCACACCACGGCATCGAACTCCGTGAAGAGCTGCCGCCAGCCGTGGCGGTGGAGTTCGCGACGGTTGTTCGCCTCGACCCAGTCGCGGTGGCTGAGCACCATGGCGCGCAACCGCGCCGCATCGAGACTTCGGTCGTCCGCGCTCAGGGCGGCGGCATGGGTCCGCAGTTGTTCGTACACGTCAAGGGGAAGAGTCGCGGCGGCGTTCGACAGCATCAGCAGCATGTAGAGCGTCGCCGCTTCGGTCGGGTCGGGCAGCAGGGGACTGTGCCGTTCGACGTGGGCGCCCGCGTCGATGAGCGCTTCGGCGACCCGGTTCACGCCTGCCCGCACAGCGGATCCGGTCGGAATGAGCGGGTGGTCCTCGATGATCAGGACACGGAAGTCCGACAGCCGCTCGTGGCGCGCGGGCGGCAGTGCGATGTTGTAGGCGACGCCGTGGGTCAGCGGGTCCGGTCCGGCCATCACGTCGAGCAGTAGCGCGAGGTCGCGGGCGGTGCGCGCCATCGGACCGACGACGGCGAGGTCGAGGTTGATCGGCACGGCCGGCGCGGGCGGCGCGACCATGCCGCGGGTCGGCGCCAGCCCGAGTGTCGGCTTGTGCGCGTAGATGCCGCAGAAATGCGCGGGGGTGCGCAGCGAACCGGCGAGGTCGGAGCCGATGGACAGCGCGCCGAATCCACACGCCAGGGCCGCCGCCGATCCGCCGGAGGATCCACCCGGCGTGCGGCTGTGATCCCACGGATTGTTGGTGGTGCCGTAGATCTCGTTGAAGCTCTGGATATCTCGCAGCGTCAACGGCACATTGGTCTTGCGAGCAGTACCGCGCCGGCCGCCTTCAACCGCGACACCTGCACCGCGTCCTCGGCCGGCAGATAGTTCGCGTGCTGCGGCATGCCCCAGGTCGTGGGCAGCCCGGCCATGTTGTAGGACTCCTTGACTGTCACCGGAATGCCGAGCAATGGGCGGTCCTCGCCGCGGGCGCGCGCCTGGTCCGCACGGTGCGCGGCGGCCCGCGCACGGTCGAAGTCCGGCACACAGATCGCGTTGATCACCTTGTCGTCGCGCTCGATGCGGGCGATTGCCGCGTCGGTGAGCTCCACCGAGGTCACCTCACCGGCACGCAAGGCCGCTGAAAGTTCTTCGGCCGAAAGAAAATTCCACTTCATGAATCCGACGTTATTGATCTGCCGCATAGGACATAAAATTCCGCTGCGCACAACGAGGAATTCGAATGAGCCACATTCACGCACTCGATCCGTCGTCAGAGATGGCCCACCCCAGGTCATGGTGTTGGCAGTGGGCTGGCGCTATTGGCGCAGGCCATTAAATGCCGTTTCGCACAAGAGGGTAGATATCTCAGTAGTCATCAGGTCTCTCGGGCTGAAAGACTATTCGCCCGATGGCGGCGCGCGACGAAAGGGGAGCCAGAGGCGGACGTTCGTGACGATGTAACCATCCACTCTCTAGGCTTCGAACGTGCGAAACCTCTTCGACCCCAACGTTCTCCGGCTGCCACAACGGTGCGCTAGCCCGAGGTCCTGCCCGTAGCCCAGCAGGGACACCGCATGCCTATGCGAAAACCGCTGCCGTACTTCCTCGTCGCACGGACCCTGAGCATCCTCGGCGACCGCGTCACCGACGTTGTGCTGCCGCTGGCAGTGCTCGGGGCCTCCGGTTCCGCGGTCACGGCGGGCCTGGTCGGCGCGGCGGCCCAAGTGCCGCAGGTACTTGCAGCACTGCATGTCGGCGCCTTGGTGGACCACCGGGAACGCAAGAGCCTGATGGTGACGGTGGACGTCGTCAGGGCAGTCGCCTTTGCCGGGATCGGCGCGGAGGTGATGCTCGGCGGGGCGCGTTTGGTACCGCTGGCGCTTCTCGCGCTGATTACCGGCATCGGCGACGCGGTGTTCCATGCGGCGGCGGGCAGCTACCTGCCGAGCCTCGTCGGAGACCGAGACCTGATGCGCGCCAACGGTTTGGTGGAAGGCTCGGACGCTGCGGCAACGCTGACGGGACCGGCTGCGGGTGGCTGGCTGCTGCAGTCGCTGGGGCCGCTGGTGGCGTGCCTGGCCAACGCGGTGAGCTTCGGGATATCGGCCATGCTGTTGGCCCGGTTGCCGAAAAATGTTCCAGCACCCGGGAATTCCGGCGACGAGTCCGTGCTGGCCGGACTTCGGCTGGTGCGGCGGAACCGGGCGCAGGCTGTGCTGCTGGCGAGTGCGTGCTACTTGAATCTGCTTGCGGCGGCGGCGTTCCTGCCGCTGCTGGTACGTGCCAACGACGAGCTGCGCCTGACGCCGCTCACGACGGGGCTCATCGTGTCGGCGGCGGGTATCGGCGGCCTGTTGAGCAGCCTTGTGCTTGCCCGGTTCTGCGACGCCGCTCCGTGGCCGCTCTTGCTGGCAGCGGTGCTGTTGGTCAACGGTGCCGCGGTCGGTGTGCTCGCCCTGTTCGCGGCTCCGCTGTGGCTGGCCGCGACAGTGCTCGTGCTCGACGGCGCGTCGGCGCTCGGGGTCATTGTCGTGGCGACGATACGGCAGCGCATCACCCCGGATGCTGTGCGCGGCCGGGTGATCGCCGCGAGCACGGCGGCGACGGCCACCGTCCGCATGCTCGCACTCGCCGGCGCTGGTGCGTTGATCGACCTGGCGGGCCCGCGCCCGGTGCTGCTCGGCCTGGCGGCCCTCGCGCTGCCGTTCACTCTCCTGCTCGTTGCTTTTCGCGCGCTTTCGACCAGGATCCCTACAGGGTGATGCGTGGCCCCGAGAAGGATCGTGCACCGCGGTCCATCAGCGCGGGATGGTCTGGCCCGGTCGCAGCACTGCTCCGCATTCACCCGTCTTCTGGAAGTCGGGCAACAGGTGGGGCAGGACCTCACCCGAATACCGGCGTAGTTGCTGGAGCTGCTCCTCGTCGCGCACGACGTCTTTGCGGACCCAGTCCTCGTCCACGCCGAACGCCGCGTCTTGGTATCGCTGGATCTGGTAGTAGTCGCGTCCCATTCGGGGGTCGAGGGTGAGCTCGTTGCGGAACCACTCTCCGTGGGTGTGCACGAAAGTGGGTTTGCGTTCCTCGAATACGTAATCCTCGAGGGTGATGCTGTCCGTGCCCGCGTAGATGTCCGCGATCCGTGATTCGGTGAGCCCGGCCATATCGATCAGCCGCAGTCGCGATGTCAGCGAACTTCCGCCCATGTCGGGTGCGAGCAGACTGCCTTGCTGGAGGCCGATGATGTCGGCGTAGCCGTTGACGTACTGGCCGAACCGAAGGGCGATCCAGCACAGGGGCACATCCGAATCGGCGCGATAGGACTCGGCTGCGTCGGCCAATGCGACACCGGACGGGATCAGCGCGCCGACCAGTGTCAGCGCGACCAGCGCCCGGCCGCGCGTGCGCAGCCGGGCAAGCAATTCCGCCGCGGAGGTCACAACGACGAACGCGGCCAGTACCCACACCGGAGTGGCGAACCGGAACTGCCCCATCCAATCCGGTTGCAGCACGCAATAGGCGACCATCGCCAATGCCAGCGGAACCAGCAGTGCGGCAACGCCGTCACGCCATCTGCTCGGGCCGGCGAGGGCGAGCCCGACCACTCCGACGCCCGCGATGACCGCGGGCGCTCCCGCGTACTGCACCAACTCGCCGACTCTGGTCAGGTCGTGCACGGTCGGCATCGCCTGATGCTTGGCGACCGCCGTATTCGCGACGAGCCTGCCGAACTCGCTGATTCGCCACACCAGATACGCCCCGAACGGAATGGCGAACGCGATACCTGAATACAGCACATGCCGAAGTCCGGTGCGCCAGTCGGCACGCCGAACCAGAATCACCGAAACCAAAGGATATGCGGCCAAATAGATCAGGCCGTCGGGCCGGGTCAACGCCGCGAACGCCGCGATCGCACCGGCTGTCACCGCCACCGCCGGTGTCCACAGCCGCTGGTCCAGCACCGCCAGGAACAGGTGGACGGCCAGCACGCACACCGACAGTGCGAACAACGAGTTCTCCAGTCCGGAGAAGCACCAGATCACGAACGACGGAATCGCGGCGAGCACAACGCCTGTCGCGAACGTGACCAGCGCGGGCCACCGCGACACCCGGCGCGCGGCGATGTAGCAGGCGACGAGGATCCCGGCGCAGCAGAGCAGCGCGATCGCCTTCGGATAGAGGACGAAGTCCGGGACACCGAAGAGGATGCCACGGTCGAACAGACCGCCCCATTCGCCTAGCACCAGCACCAAAAGCCAAGTGGGATTGGAGAATCCCTCCACTGGTTCGGCGCCGGGCTGCAACACCGGGCCTAAACCGTCGGCGACGCTGCGCGCGTACGCGAAGGTGATTCCCGCATCGTCCACCAGCCAGCTGCCGTATCGCGCCGCCTGCAATGCCAGTAACAGCACACCGCCCGACACCGCCGCGACCGCCGCCCACAACGGTCGACCGTGTTGTTGCCGCAAGTCTTCTCGCTGCTCGGCAGGAGCTTGCGGCCGCGCGATCTCTACCTCAACCATTCATCAGATCCCAAGTTCGAACGATGTAGCCAAGAACTCCAAAACCTTAGCGTTTCTCATAAATCCCGCTACCCGACCTCGCCGCGTTCGAGATCTGGGGCACAACCGCACGCGCAAGTTGTAGGTTAGGCTACCCAAACGTACCGGCGGCGATTCTTGTGACGCATCGGTAGATCAACCGGAAGATAGGGCCGTCGTTGCACGCTTCACCAGTAAGTACTCGAGGACGTTCGATGCGGCGAGTTGCCGCGGTGGGACTGGTGGCGGCAGCGGCCTTGTCCGGATGTTCGGATCGTGCGGCGAACACCGCCGAGCAGGCCGCCGACTCGACGATCGAGTTGGTCGACCAGCGCGGTCAGCCGGTGCGGATCACCGGGGCCGTCGAGAAGGTCGCCTTTACGGTCTTCCCGGCGCCATCGATCTTCGCCGCGGTAGATCGCAGCTACGACCGGGTCGTGGGGATCAATCAGTCGACCCTGGTAGCCAACAAGGGGGGAATGTTCGCGAAGATCTTCCCGCAGTCGGCGAACTCGACGGTGGTTTCGGGTCCCAACTTCGTGCCGAATATCGAGACGCTGCACCAACTCCAGCCCGATGTCGTTGTGCAGTGGGGCGATCGCGGCCCGGACATCACTGAACCGATCGAAAAGGCCGGATTCCCGGTGGCCGGGTTGAAGTATGGAACCCAGGAGGATCTGGAAGGCTGGATCACCCTGTTCGCGCAGATGCTCGGCAAGCCCGAGCGCGGCCGGGAACTGATCAGCTGGCAGCACTCGGAGATCGCGGCGACGCGAGCCGAGGTGGCCGCCGAGACGACGCCGCGGCCCCGCGCGATGATCCTCTCGCGCGCCGGTGAGGTGTATTCGACGACCAGTCCCAAAGGATATGACGGCTTCCAGTTCGATCTGGTCGGCGCCGATCTGGTGATCAAGGGATTGCTTTCCGAAGCCGGGCAGGTCAGCCCCGAACAGATCCTCACCTGGAATCCCGAGGTGATCATGATCAGTGGATTCGACGAGAGCACCCCTGCCGAAATCTATGCTGATCCACGGCTGGCCGGCGTGAGCGCCGTGCAGAACCGGCGGGTGTACAAGACTCCGCTCGGCGGCTACCGGTGGCAGGTCCCCAGCGCCGAGTCACCGTTGATGTGGCAGTGGATGCACGAGGTGCTCTACCCGCAGACGGCTACCGGCGATCTTCGCGAAAACATTCGTCGCAGTTTCGACAACTTGTTCGCCTACCAGATTTCCGAAGCCGAGATCGATCAGGTGCTGCGGCTGGATATGAACGCGGATTCGGCGAGCTATGACCACTTCCGCCGTTGAGGTCGATGCACCGCCGAAAGAGCACGACGATCAGGTAGACCTGCCGCCTCGACAATGGCGGACTGCCGCGGTGTTCGTAGTGCTGGTGATAGTCCTGGTCGTCGTCGCGGTCGCGGCCCTCGCGGTGGGCCGGTATTACGTTCCCCCCGCCGAGGTCGCCCGGTTACTGCTCGGTGAGGTATTTCCGCTCGAGCAGACCTGGTACCCGCAGGAACGCAGTGTGGTGTTCGACATCCGATTGCCGCGGGTGCTGCTCTCGATGATCATCGGCGCGGGGCTGGCGGTGACCGGAGCGGTCATGCAGGCGGTGTTCCGGAATCCGTTGGCCAGCGCGCAAGTTCTCGGCGTCTCCGCCGGTGCTTCGTTCGGCGGGGTGCTGATGCTGCTGGTCGGCATCGGCGGCCTCTACCTCGTCGGCGGCGCGTTCCTGGGCGGAGTCCTCGCGCTCGTCCTGGTGCTGCTGATCGCCCGGGCGACTCCCGGATCTCCGCTGCTGATGATCATTCTCGGCGGCACGGTCGTCGGCGCGATGTTCCAGGCGATGGTGTCCTTCGTTACCTACATCGCCGATCCGTACCAGGAGTTGCCTTCGATTGTGTTCTGGCTCTTGGGGTCACTGGCCACTGCGAGCTATCACAAGGTGCTGGTCGCGCTGGTCCCGATCGCGATCGGAGTATCGGTGGCGATCGCGTTGCGGTGGCGGCTGAACATCCTGGCAATGGGCGATGAGGACGCGGCATCCCTGGGTCTGAAACCCGCTCGGATGCGGGCGGTGCTGCTGGCCTGCGTCGCGCTGATCACCGCCGGTGCGGTGGCGGTCGCCGGCGTGATCAGCTGGGTCGGGCTGATGGTTCCGCATCTGGTCCGGATGATGGTCGGTACCGATAACCGAATCGTGGTCCCGGCGAGTGCGTTGCTCGGCGCGTCGTATCTCACGCTGATCGATACGCTTTCGCGGACGCTCAGTAGCGCCGAAATACCCATCGGGATACTCACTGCCCTGATCGGAGCCCCCTTCTTCGTGCTGCTCCTGGTTCGCAATCGCCGCCAGCTGTGGGGTGCCGATGATTGAGGCGAGGTCGGTATCGTTTCGCTATTCCGCCAAGGGGCCCTGGATATTCCGGGATGTGTCGGTGGACGTGCGGCCCGGCGAGGTGCTCGCGGTGCTCGGTCCCAACGCGCGCGGCAAGACCACCATGCTCAAATGCCTGTCCGGACTTGTTCCGCCGACCGAAGGGACGGTCGAATTCGCCGGAAACGTCGGTTTCGTCCCGCAGAGCCATGCGGTGGTCTTCTCCTTTTCGGTGACCGACACCGTGCTGATGGGCCGTGCGCGTCAAGTCAAGATCTACGGTGCGCCGACCCGATCCGATCGCCGCGCCGCCGTCGCGGCACTGGCCCGGGTCGGTATCAGCCACCTCGCCGAGCGCGACTACGCCAGGCTCAGCGGTGGCGAACGGCAGCTGGTGCTGATCGCGCGGGCGCTGGTATCCGATTGCGGCACCATCGTTCTCGACGAACCCGCGTCGGCGCTCGACCTGCGCAACCAAGCGCGGGTGCTGACGCTGTTGCGCTCGCTCGCCGACGAGGGAATGGCGGTCGTGATGACGACGCACCATCCCGATCATGCGCTGCACATCGCCGAACGGGTCGTGTTGATGGTCGATGCGGTCGATCAGCGCGTCGGACCGACCCGGGAGTTGTTGACGGACAAGGTATTGAGCGAGCTGTACGAACTCGCGATCGTCACCGCCGATGTGCAGACTCCGACGATGGTGCGCCGGTTGATCGTTCCCGACTTCGGCAAGGGTGTGCTGTGACGGTGCTACGCGCGGTGATGGAACCCGGCGTCACCGAGGTCGGCGGGTGGCGCGGAATCGATGTCTATGATCTCCCGCACGCTGATCTCACTGCCGTAGCCGGCATCTATCTCGCGGCGGACATCGATCAGGAATTTCTGGCCGATCATCGGGAGTGGTTGAGTCGCTTCGTCTTCGACGGCGGCCGGGTGCTGGTGAACGGCCATGTGCAGCGGATATTTCTGGACGGCCTGACCCGCTGGCGCACACTGGATTTCCGTAAGCCCGCGGATCTCGCGCTGACCCGGGTGTCGGAGCATCCGGTGTGGGCCGGTATGGATGCGCGGTTGTTCCTGTACAACACCGGCACGCCGGGGCGGTTGTCGTTCGAGGAGCTCGAACGCATCGGCGTCGCCGGATTCTATGGCCGCGGCTACTATCTCGACCTGCCCGATGGCGCGCAGATCATCCACACCATCGGGCCGACGGCGTGCCCGATCGACTACGTATACCCGCTCGGTGCAGGACAAGTGCTCGTGCACGGCGGCAACGATCTGCTGCAGTTCGCCGCCGCTGACCGTGGCGCGAGTGCCCTTGCCGGACAGCTGTTGTCATGGTTGGGGCAGCGGTGAAGCGAGTCGTTTTCGTCCACGGCGGATCCCACGCCCAGCTGGCAACCCTCGCTGATCCGGCGCTCGCGCCGTATCGGATCACACCGGTCCATATCCGCACATTGGTGGCGGCCGAACTGGCCGACGCCGACGTGGTGGTGGTCAGCGATCGGCTACGGCCCGATCTGCTGATTCCGAGGTCATCGGCGCTGCTCGCCTGCCTGGACCGTGGTGCGACCGTGGTGTTGTTCGGCGAAAACTCGGTCGGCACATGGCTTCCCGGCGTTCGGGAGGACAGCCGGCCGACGGTCTTCTGGTGGTGGCGCACCGGGGAAGACCATCGAATCCGGCTACGCGAACCAGATCATCCGGCCTGGCCGTACTTCGCCGAACGCGCGGTGCGCTGGCACTACCACGGTGTGCTGGAACCGCCTGCCGGGGCGGTCAGCTTGGTCGATCTCGAGACCGTCACCGGCGAGCGCGACGGATCGCTGCTCTACATCGACGAAATCAGTACGCCGGGAAGGCTGCTCGTCACCACGATGGATCCGGTCTATCACCACGGCTCCGGATTCATGCCCGGCGCCACCCAATTCTTGTACTCCGCGTTGCTCTGGGCGACGCGGACCTAGGAGGAGAACCGATGTCGCTGACCGTCTGTGAAGGCTCGACCACCTTGGAATTCACCTTCGAGGAGTTGATGAAGTACCACGGTCCCGGCTATCCCGGCGGAGTGGCGCACGGGTTTACCGCCATGCGGGTGGCGCTGCCCCTGCTGGGTACCTCGGTGAATCGCCGAGAAGTGAAGGTGCGGACCGCGTTTCGTGGCCCGGGTGGCCGGGACTCGATCGAGATGGTGCTGCGTGCCGTCACCGAGGACCGCTACACCGTCACCGCTGAACTGGAGAAGCCCGAACGGGGTACAGCGCTCGAGCGCTACGTATGGGAGTTCGACTATCGCGGTGACGTGGTGACGGTGCAGCTGCGCGACGACGGTTTCGTCGTCGACGAATTCATCGTGCTGTCGCGTAAACCGAGTCGAACCGAGGAGGAAGAGGCCCATCTGGCACAGCTCAAGCTGGAAATGACCGACCGGTTGCTGAGCCGTGATGCTCAGGAGGTCTACGAGGTGGTGTGAGCAGCCTGCAGCAGTCGCTCAGGCTCGGTGCATGCGCGACGGGCCACGAGAGCGGCGCCGCCTCGGACTGCCGCATCGGAACGCACTGGTGCGGCGAGAACGGTGGTCGGGCGGGAATTGGCGGCGAGGGTGCGGCGCTCGAGTTCCGCACCGAGAGCGGGTGCCAGCGGTTCGAAGATCTCCGCGTAGCAACCGCCCAGAACGACGGTGGTCAGGTCGCAGATGTTGATCACGGACGCGAGCGCGACACCCAGGGCGGCGCCTGCCCGGGCGACGGCGCCGCGAGCGTCGATATCGGCGTCCGCCAACGCATTCGACAGCGCGCGGAGGTTGTCCAGTCCGGCATCGCCGAGGATGGCGTCGAGCCCGGCGTACTGTTCGACACACCCTTGGCCGCCGCAGCGGCAACGGCGTCCCGCACGCTCGATGCTGATGTGCCCGAGCTCGCCGGCGAAGCCGCTGACGCCACGGTAGAGAGTTCCGCCGGTCACCAGCCCGCCGCCGATCCCGACGTCGCCCGAGACGTACAGGAAGTCGTCTCCGGCCAGTTTGCGGGGCCACAGATGCGCCAGGGCAGCGAGATTGGCTTCGTTGTCGACCTCGACGATGTCCAGTCCGAGTGCGGTGCGCAGGCGATCGGCCAATCGGGCACCGGTCAGTCCTGGCACGTTCGGCGCCCGCACGACGGTGTCGCCGACGACGATGCCGGGAACAGCCAACCCCGCGCCGAAAACCCTGCGCCCGCGGTAGGTTTCGTCCTGCTCGATGAGGTCGATGAGGTGGCCGACGAGGTCCTCGGCCGACCGGCGGCGGTTGTCGACGTCGAGGTGCCGAGTCGACAGGATCGCGCCGTCGATGCCCGTCGTGGTGACGGCCAGGTAGCCGACATTGATCTCCGCGCCGAGGGCGATCGGCGCCTCGGGGTGGAAACGCAGCGGTTTCGACGGCCGCCCGCGTCCGGAGATGGTGGCCGCATCCTCGATGAGGATCCGCTGGTCGAGCAGCGGTTCGATCAGACTGGCGACAGTGGCCTTGGTAAGTCCGACGCGCTGGGCCAGATCGGCGCGTGAACCGGGGCGGTCCACCAAGCTGAGCAGGACGGTGGACAGATTGCCGAGCCGGACCTGTTGCAGGTGACCCGAATTGGTCGCGGGCCTCACCGCGGTAGGTACTTTTCGGCCGCGACGCGATAACGCTCCCGAACCCGCGTTGCGGCCGGTGCCCGGAACCAGCGGAGGGTTCCGAGATGTTCGGTCCAGGGCGGCAATTCGTGATTCGCATGCACTGTCTGGGCGGCCTGGCGTGCCGCGCCGATCGCCACGTAGTCCGCGCTCGGCGGGACGGCGACCGGCACACCGAAGATCGCCGGGGCGATCTGCCGGACGGCCGGTGCGGCCGCGGCCCCGCCGGTCAGCCGGACGCCGCCGGTGCTGATGCCTTGTGCGGCAAGGGCGTCGAGCCCTGCCGCGATACCGCACAGCATGCCCTCCACGGCCGCCCGGGCGATATTCGCCGGGTTCGAGTTGGCGGAAGTGAGGCCGTGCAGCGCGCCGGTGGCGTCGGGCAGATCGGGTGTGCGTTCGCCATCGAGGTAGGGGACGAACACCACGCCTTCGGAGCCCGGCGGCGCGGACAGGGCGAGCTCGCCGAGCCGGTCCAGCTCGATCCCCAGCATCCGCGCGGTCACCTCCAGCACGCGGGCGGCGTTGAGCGTGCACACCAGCGCCAGGTGCTGATCGGTGGCATCGGCGAAGCCGGCGACGATCCCGGAAGCATCCGCGGGACGGTGCTCGGTAACGGCGCACGCCACCCCCGAAGTCCCCAGCGAGATCACCGTGTCCGATCCCGCATCCAGCGCCAGCATCGCCGCCGCGTTGTCACCGGCGCCGACGGCGACCCGGAATGGTGCTGCAGCGGTGGTTGATTCGCGTGCGCCGAGTACCCGGGGGAGCAGGACATCCGATCGTCCGAACGCCAGCCCGAGCAGGTCGGTGCGGTATTCGCCGGCGACCGAGTCGTAGTAGCCGGTCCCGGAGGCATCGGATCGGTCGGTGGTCAGCGCGCGCAGGTCGAGATCACCGCGCAGGCGCCAGCTGAGCCAGTCGTGGGGCAGGCAGACCGCCGCGGTGCGCGCGGCGTTCTCCGGTTCGTGCTCGGCGAACCAGCGCAACTTGCTGACGGTGAACGAGGCCACCGGAACGATCCCCACCCGCCGAGCCCACTGGTCGGCAGCTAGGTCACGGATGAGGTCGGTGGCGGCCGTAGCGGATCGAGTGTCGTTCCACAGGAGGGCTTTTCGGACAACCCGGCCCTCCTCGTCGAGCGCCACCATGCCGTGCTGCTGTCCTGCGACGCTGACCGCGGCGACGTCGTCGAGCCCGCCTGCCTCATCGATCGCCGCGCACAGCGCTCGCCACCACTCTTCGGGGTGGACTTCTGTCCCCGGCGGATGTGCGGCGCGGCCGTGCCGTACCAGCGCGCCGGTTTCCGCGTCGAGGACGACGAGTTTGCAAGACTGCGTGGAGGAGTCGACGCCGGCGACCAGTGTCATGGGCGGTTCACCGGGCACCGGTCAGATGTTCCAGCTCGAGCTGGTTCAGGCGGACGAAGCCGTAGCCGCGCTCGCTCGCCTTGTCGATGTCGAAATCGGTGGCGGCGAGCAGTTCGGCGTAGCCTTCTCCCGGAGCCATTGTGGGGGTTCGCAATTCGGTGACCCCCGCCGTTTCGAGTGCGTCCTGGACCTCCGGATCGGCGCGGAAGGCGCTGGCTCGGTCTCTGAGCAGCAGGTAATTGCGCATGTTGGCGGCCGCGGATTGCCAGACGCCGTCGATGTTTTCGGTCCGGCTGGGTTTGTAGTCGAAATGCCGGGGACCTTCGTAGGCCGGGGAGCCGTCCGGGCCGCCGTGTTCGAGCAGGTCGACGAGGCTGAACGCGTTCATCAGGTCTCCGTGCGCGAAGACCAGGTCCTGGTCGTATTTGATGCCGCGCTGGCCGTTGAGGTCGATGTGGAAGAGTTTTCCGTGCCAAAGCGCTTGGGCGATGCCGTGGGTGAAGTTCAGACCCGCCATTTGCTCATGTCCCACTTCGGGATTCACACCCACGAGCTCTTCGTGTTCGAGGGAGGCGATGAACGCCAGCGCGTGTCCCACCGTGGGCAGCAGGATGTCGCCGCGCGGCTCATTGGGCTTGGGCTCCAACGCGAAGCGGATGTCGTAACCCCGGTCGAGCACGAATTGCGTGAGCAGGTCCAAGCTTTCGCGATAGCGGTCGAGCGCCGCACGCACATCCTTGGCGCTGTCGTACTCCGAGCCCTCCCGCCCGCCCCACATGACAAAGGTGCGTGCACCGAGCTCGGCCGCGAGTTCGACATTGCGCAGTACTTTGCGCAGGGCGTAGCGCCGGATGCCGCGGTCGTTGGCGGTGAGGCCACCTTCCTTGAACACCGGGTGGCTGAACAGGTTCGTCGTCACCATCGGCACGACGAGTCCGGTGTCCTGCAACGCCGCGGTGAGCCTATCGATGTGCGCGCGGCGCTGGTCCTCGGTCGCGTCGATGGGGAAGAGATCGTTGTCGTGAAAGGTGATGCCGTAGGCCCCGAGCTCCGCGAGCCGGTGCACCGCCTCGACCGGATCCAACGCGGGCCGGGTGGCATCGCCGAAGGGATCCACACCCCGCCAGCCGACCGTCCACAGTCCGAAGGAGAACTTATCCGCGCGGGTTGGCTGACGCATGGCGACCCCAATTAAGTTTAGTGACTGAACTAATGGGTGCAGAGTACGGGACCAACGAGGTTGTGGCAACGGTGCGGAGACCGCTATTGCGCGCCTGCGGAACGCCCTGGCTCGCTTAGGATTTCGGCGTGACGACCATGCCACGGCCCGTTCGCCGACGACGCCGATCCGTTTCGCGGCCCAGTTCTGGACTGCGACAACCGGATTCCACTAGTAGACCGCAGGGCAGTGTGCTCAGGCGGGTGGTGCTCGCGGTGGTCGGATGGGGCGGATGGACGAAACTGGCCGCGATCGCCACAACAGTCGCAGCACTCGGCGCACTGTGGTTCACCAGCAAATCGCTTGCGGCGACTGCGGACCAGTACCGGCTGGCGCAGCAGACCCAGGTGACGGAACGGTTCAGCAAGGCGGTCGAGGGACTCAGCTCGGACAAGATCGACGTTCGGCTCGGCGGAATCTATCTGCTCGAGCGCCTCGCCCGTGACTCCCCGCAGGACCACATGACCGTCTTCGACGTGCTCGGTGCGTTCGTCCGTACCCACTCGCCTGCCGATGGACCCGCGGCCGGCCAACGCGTCGGACTCGATATCCAGGCGGCCGTCGTCGTGATCAGCCGCCGCGATCGCCAGCACGACACGCATCCCGTCGATCTGTCCGGATCTCGGCTGGCAGAACTGCGATTGACCGGGCTGAACCTCACCGGCGTCAACCTCGCGGCAGCCAACCTTGCCTGGACCCGTCTCGAGAATGCCGATCTGACCGGCGTCAATTTGAGCGCGGCAGACTTGACCGGCGCGACCCTCAAGCATGCGGATCTGCGCCGAGCTGCCCTGATGGGCGGCCACCTTTCCTTTGCCTCGTTCGACCGAGCACGCCTGGAGAACGCGGACTTCACGGGCGCAACTCTCACCGACGCGTGGTTTCAGGGCACCGAGATGGGTGGTACCACGTTGGCCGGGGCTGATCTCGGCGACGCGCACCTCGAGTCCGCGAACCTCAACGGGGCACTCCTCGGTGGGGTGAAGTACAACTCGAAGACCGCATGGCCACCCGGATTCACACCTCCGCCGCCGGTCCCAGCCGAGGGCGGTTGCTTCCACGCCGAAACCGGCAAGCCCTGCTGACGCCCCAAACCGCACTGAGCAGTGGGGGCCACCAACTTCGGGCTCCGACGGTCATCGGCGGGAGTTACATCGGGGTTAGGTGATCTTGAAATGCCCCGATATGACTCCCGTCGGTGGAGTGCGGTACGGGTGCCCACCGGCGGGGGGTATGCCGACCACCGCCCGTGACCGCGCCCCGGGAACTTGCGTCCACGTGAGGAGGGGCCAGTATTCGGTGTAGGCGTCGGAGTCCTTGGCGCCAATTTGGTGGGGGAAGGTCTCGACGCGGACGATCACGGGGTGTGCGGGCCTGCCCATGGCTGTGTTCGCCCAGAGCAGATGGGCAGGCGCGGCAATGGGGTGCGGTCGTACGCTCCAATTATGAGCGAGCATCCGAGCGTTGAGATTCCGCGGGCCGAGACGCCGCGACTGCGCGCGATTCCCGGGGGGCGGGACCATCAGCCTCACCGTGCGGAGTCGGGGGTTTCCCGGGAGCTGTCTTCGGCGCCTCCGCTCGAACGGCGGCCGTTGGTTCCGGTCGATCGGCGGCCGTCGGCTCCGGGTGGACGTCGGGCTGTTCGTGAACTTCTGTGGCGCGAGGCGTTGGGGCAGCGCCTGCGCACGCTGAGGCAGGAGCAGCGCGAGACGCTTGCGGAAACCGCTGGGCGGGCGGGGGTTTCGCCGCAGTATCTTTCCGAGGTCGAGCGCGGGCTCAAGGAGCCTTCCAGTGAGATGGTTGCCGCTATGGCTGGGGCGCTGGGCACTTCGCTCGGTGGTCTCATCCATCAGGTCGCCGACGACTTGATCCGGCACAGCCGGCCCGACTCGACGCGCTCGATCGCCCCGCGTGCGAACTCCCGCTACAACGGACTACTCCTCGCGGCATAGCGTTTCTCGCACGGCTCCCTGCTTGTCGGTTCCCCGCAACACCACCCGCCCTGCCCGCGCACGCCGGTACCCACCGCACTTCATGATCATCAGGACTTCGGGGCGGCATCGCGCGAGTACGGGCCGCCATCAGGGCCTGATGATCTTGAATGGATTCCCCGGTGGTGTAGCCCACTGAATCCAGCGGGCTCTGGCCGGGAGATCCCACCGCAGGCGGTACGCGCCGCCGCAGTGGGGTCCCGGCTGGAGCCTGCCGCAGGCGACGGTTGCCCATCGCGCCGGTCTTCTGACCCGGTCAGTCCCGTGGCTCGAGGACTTGGTCGACGATGCCGTAATCGATGGCCGCCTGGGCGGTGAAGACGCGGTCGCGGTCGGTGTCGTGCCGGAGGGTTTCCACCGATTGGCCGGTGTGTTTGGACAGGATGGCTTCGACTTGCGCGCGCGTCCGGACCAGTTCGTCGGCCTGCAGGATCAGGTCGGGGATGGTGCCCTGGCCGCGGGCGGCGGGTTGGTGCAGGACGACCCGGGCGTGCGGGAGTAGCGAGCGGCGGCCTGCGACGCCGCCGGTCAGCAGTACCGCGCCGACGGCGATGGCTTGGCCGACGCAGGTGGTGACCACGGGGGAGTGGATGTGTTGCATGGTGTCGTAGAGCGCGAGCATGGCGGTCAAATCGCCGCCCTCGCAATTGATGTAGAGGTTGATGTCCTGGCCGGGGCTCTCGGCGTCGAGGTGCAGCAGCTGGGCGATGAGGGCGTTGGCTACGCCCGAATCGATAGGGGTGCCGAGGTAGACGATGCGCTCGGTGAGGAGATGTGAGTACACATCCATGATTCGCTCGCCGCGCGGATGTTGCGCGATGACATTCGGGATCGTGTAGCTGCTCATGACTCCACCTCGCTGGCGCTCGGTTCCGTCATGCGCAGCGCGCGCTGGCACATGATTCGCTCGCGATGCTCGCTCATGCGATTCCCACCTTCTGCCGCTGCGGGACGACCTGCCAGAACGAGTCGACGATTCCGTCGATGAACCCGTACTCCCGGGCTTGGGTCGCGGTGAACCAGCGGTCGTGCAGGGAGTCGTCGAAGATCTGGTCGTAGGGCTGCCCGGTGTCCTCGGAGATGAGGCCGAGCACGGTCTGCACGGTGTGCCGCAGATCGCCGGCCTGCACCTCGACCTCTACCGCGCTGCCGCCGATTCCGGCCGATCCCTGATGCATGAGGATCCGCGCGTGCGGCAAGGCGAACCGCCGCCCCGGAGTTCCGGCCGAGAGCAGGAATTGTCCAGCGCTGCACGCCAACCCGAGCGCCAGCGTCGACACCTCGCACGGCACCAGCCGCATGACATCGCGAATGGCGAGCATCGCCGGAACCGAACCACCGGGGGAGTGGATCCACAGCGAGATCCCGGCCTCCGGATCCTCGGCGGCGAGCGTCAGCAGCTGCGTCATGAGCAGCGCCCCGTTATCGTCGTCGAGCGGACCATCGAGCACCAGAATCCGGCGGCCGAAGAGCTGTTCTCGTACGCGCCAGTTGAAACTCGGCGTCTTGTCGTCTTGTGCCATGAATCCACCGTGCCCCAGCGATACCTCGAAAAGCGCGCCGCGCTGCTGTCAGCGGATCCGCTCACAGCAGCGCGGGGCGCGGGAACGATGCACGCCCACAGTCGAATACAGATGGAAAGGCGGCCTTTTGCGGCACTCGAAATGGCCGGTCGGCGAAATCGGCTCACAATTTGAAATATCCGCCTTTTGTGTCCAGAATCTTTTGTTTTGTTTGCCGGGCTCCGGGCGTAAAATTACGGGTCTATCCTGTCCTTCGAATGGCTGGAGTACCGATGTCTTTCCTGTTTTGCAACACGCGACAGATGCAACTCGGCCCGTCTCATCCACCGACGATCGCGCAGCATAAGGCGAATATCGCGGGCCTTCTGAATCAGAGCGCCTTCAGCAGCGTAATCACCAACGATGCCGAAGTCGCCGGAAACCGGGCCAATATGCGCCTGTCCATACTCCATTTGCCCATCAGCGATGGCCGCTTCTACGAGCAGGTCATGGCAGCGGGCGAGGAACGTGAACCCACGCAGGCGCTGGTCAACGAGATCGTCCAAGCGATAACGTTCTGAGCAGCCGCAGCCCGCGGCTCAGACCAGGAGGCGCCACAGCCCGACCAGGCCCAACGCGACGATCGCGGCCCGCAACGCTCCGGGCGAGAGCTTGCGGCCATAGCGTGCTCCGACCGCTCCGCCGATGAGAGATCCGACGGCGATCAGACCGGCGACGCTCCAGCTGATCCGGTCGAACGCGACGATCGTGTAGCTCAGGGCCGCAACGACATTGACGATCCCCGTCAACAGGTTCTTGGCTGCGTTCATTCGCTGAATCGGTTCGGAGACGAGCACTCCCATCACACCGATCAGCAGAGTTCCTTGTGCGGCGGTGAAGTAGCCCCCGTAGATGCCGACAGCGAAGGTTCCGAAGATCAGCAGCGTCAGTTTCGTTCGACTGAGGTGATCGGCGGCGCGTCCTGCTGCTTCGGAGCGCCGTCTGGCCCAGGCCTGGATGCGGGGCTGAAGTACGACGAGCACGAGTGCGGTGATCATCAGAACCGGAACGACCGCGGCGAACACCGACGGCGGCAGGTGCAGCAGCAGCCACGCGCCCAGCAGCGCGCCGAGGAACGAGGCGGGTATCAGCCGCTTCAACATCGGCCATTGCCCGCGCAGTTCACGCCGATAACCCCATGTCCCGGACACACTCCCGGCGACGAGCCCGATCGCGTTCGACATCGTCGCGATCTGCGGGGGATAGCCGAATGCGACGAGGGTCGGAAAGGTGATGAGCGTTCCCGTTCCCACCACAGCGTTGATCGCCCCCGCACCGAAACCGGCGACCAGGATGACAAGGATTTCGATAACTGGCACCGGACCGACGGTACGTGGTTAGAACACGGGGTCTCTCCGGGCCTGCCACCCCTCGACACGCACGAGAATCGCGATCAGCAAGCCGGCCGCGAGACCGAAGAGCAGTGTCATGGCCGTGTAGGACCACGCCCACGACGTCCATGCGTCAGCAGCCTCGTCGATCTCCCGATGGTATTCGTTGGTCGCCTGGAAGTTGACTCGTTCGACCACGACCGAAACCCAGGCGAACGCCCAGACGATCCACCACGCCCACACCAGCCCACTGTGCGGGACGCCTTTCAACGTGGATCGACCTCCGCCTGCCGCTGGATCACTGGCCCGCACAACGTCTTCCACCAGAATGGCCGGAAACACGAACGAGAGGATCGGGGTGAACCAGGCCCCGACGATCCAGCCGCGACCCAGGCGATGCTTGGCCGGACACAACATCTCCGAGTTGGCCCTGGCCCGCCAGAGCCACACAATCAGCAGCACTCCGGCGACCAGGACCGCGAAGAACCAGCCGAGCGTGGAGTACACGAAGGGCATGCGCGCGATGCCGCCATGGCTCGCGGTCTTTCCCCAACTGTGCGTTTCGACAACCGTGTTATTGGCCAGCCAGATCTGCACGCACCAGACGAGTTGAATAAGTACGACCGTGACCGCCAGCAGCGAGATGACGATCGCCAGCCCGCGCAGGCCATGGAGTCGGAGTTGTGTCATTTTCTTCGATTCTGTTCTAGCGGTGGGCCACTCGGCGGGAGTGAACGGATGTCGTTGCTGCCGACAGTGTTCCGCACGGTTACCGACGAGTCCACAGGATTTCCGCTGTTTCGATCCTGCGCCACCGGGTATCTGCCCGACGTCCAGTTCGAGCGGGGGAGCAAGCAGGCATCATGGCCGAGAACAGTCCGTCCAAGGAATACGACAATTCGTCTTCTACCGCAGGCCGGATTGCTCAGAACAGCGTCTTCGAGCGTTTCGCGCGCGCGGGTTTCATCGTCAGCGGCATCGTCCACCTGATCATCGGCTATATCGCGATCCGTATCGCTCTCGGCGGTGCGGGCGGCACCGCCGACCAATCCGGGGCTATGACCGAACTGGCCGCTAAGCCCGGCGGGATCATCGCCTTGTGGGTGGGTACCGTCGCGTTCGCGTTGATGGCGCTGTGGCGCCTCGCGGAAGCCGCACTCGGCAGCTCGTCGCGACCCGACGCCGACAGCAAGACATCCGAGGCGATCGATCGGGTGAAGGCGTTCTCCCTGGCGGTGCTCTACTTCACGTTCGCCCTCTCCGCCTTCGGATTCGCCCGCGGCAGCGGCAAATCCAGCGGTAGCGAGAGTGCCGGACCCACCGCCTACCTGATGCGCAGCACCGCGGGCACGATCGCCCTCGTCGTAGTCGGATTGATCATCATCGCGATCGGCGGCTACCACATCTATAAGGGGGCTGGTCAGAAGTTCCTGGACGACCTCGAGGGCAACACCAGCAACCTGGTGCGACGGTTGGGCCTGATCGGCTACATCGCGAAGGGATTGGCGATCGCCGCGATCGGATTGCTGGTGATCCTCGCCGCGACCCGACCGGAACCGGACCAGGCCACGGGTCTCGACGGGGCCTTCAAAACCCTTGGCGCACAACCTTATGGTGTGGCGCTGCTCATCATCGCGGGCTGCGGCATCATCACCTACGGCCTCTACAGCTTCGCGATGGCGCGCTACGCCAAAATGTAGGCGTCTTCGTTGCCGGTCAAACCGAGTAATTCGGCGGCGGCCTGCGAATTGGCGTGGGCGGCACCGTAGGTGGCGATATAGACCGCGCCGGGGGGCTGCCACACGGGTAGTCCCATCTCCACCACGATCGCGTCCGGTCTGGCGGCCAGCAGTGCGGTGGTCAGCGTTCGTTGCTCGCGGTGCCGATGTGCGTTGCGCAGCACGATGATCAGCGATCTGCCGGCGGCGTGGGTCAGCAGATCGGATGGGTCGGTACTTTTTGCGTCGACCTCGTTCCCGGCCGAGACCAAACCCCACGGTACGGGACCGACTGCGATGTTGCCCGGCGCGGACAGCTGGACCACAAACGGCGTCTTCGACACGGGCAGAACGCCTTTGACTTGAATTGCACGCCGCGCGGCCACTAGACCGACGCCTCGATCGACTTGGACTGCGCTGGGTTCGCCGAGCCATTTCCCGAGTTCGGCGACGCGGTCGGCGGCGCCGGCGAGTCGCTCGCGTGGCAGTCGCCCGGTGCGGACGGCATTCACGATCGCGGACACGATGTCCTGCACGCTGTCTCGGTGCTCCTTCGGGCCGAGGCACAGGAGATCGGCTCCGGCGGCCAGCGCGCGTACTGACGCCTCCGGGATGCCGATGGAGCCGGACGCGCCCTTCATATCCAACGCGTCGGTGACGACGACGCCCTCATAGCCGAGGTGCTCGCGCAGCAGTCCGGTAACCACTGCGCGCGACAGCGTGGCGGGGGTGGCGCCGCCGATCGAGGGCACGCTCAGGTGCCCGGTCATGATGGCCCGGACGCCCGCGGCGATGGCGGCGCGGAACGGCACCAGCTCGCGCCGTTCCAGTAGTTCGAGGTCGGCCTCCAGCACCGGCACGTCGAGGTGCGAGTCCTCTCGCGTATCCCCGTGGCCCGGAAAGTGTTTCACGCACGCGACCACGCCGGCGTCCAGCAGTCCGGCGACCGCAGCGCGCACGTGCCGCGCCACCAGCTCCGGATCCGAGCCGAACGACCGTGTCCCGATGATCGGATTGTCCGGTGCGGTGTTCACATCGGCGGAGGGGGCGAAGTCGAGGTTGACGCCCGCGGCGGCCAGCTCCGCGCCGATCGAGCGATGCACCCGTCGGGTGAGCTCGATATCGTCGACAACGCCGAGTGCGGCGCTGCCCGGATAAGGGCTACCGGTCGCGTGCGTCAACCGGGTGACATCACCGCCCTCCTCGTCGAGCGTGACGATCGGGTCGGAGACGGTACGCAGCTGCGCGGTGAGCCCGGCGAGCTCTTCGGCGCTCGGCATGTTGCCGTTGATGGCGAACAGCGTGACGCCGCCGAGGCCTTGTTCCAGTTCCCGCAGCAGCCATGGGGGCGCGGCCGTTCCGGAGAACGAAGCCAGGAGAGTGGCCCGGGCCAGGCGGGCAAGGTCAGCGTCGGTCATGGTGCGGCTATCCCTTGATGGCGCCGGCGGTCAAGCCGGACACCATGCGGCGCTGGACAAGGAGGAAGAACAGGACGACCGGAATCGTCATGACCGTCGACATGGCCATGATCGGTCCCCAGTCGACACCCTTCTGTGTGGTGAACCAGGTGAGCGACACCGGCAGGGTGTACTTGTCGTGGTCACTGATCAGGGTGTAGGCGAAGATGAATTCGTTCCACGCGTTGATGAACGAAAAGATGCTCGTCGCAACGAGTCCCGGCGCCACCAGCGGGAACAGGATCCGGACGAAGATGACGAACTGCCCGGCGCCGTCGATGGCCGCCGCTTCCTCCAGTTCCTTCGGCACGGCGGCGACGAAGGTGCGCAGCATCCAGACCGCGAAGGGCAGCGTCGTCGCCACATTGATCACGACCAGGCCGGCCAGCTGGTTGTAGAGGCCCAGGTCCTTGACCACGAGGAACAGCGAGATGAGCAGCGCCTCGGCGGGCACCATCTGAATGATGATCAACAGAATGAGGAACGTGGTTCGACCACGAAACCGGAAGCGCGCCACCGCGGTTGCCGCGAACAGCGCGAAGAACGAGCCGATCAGTACCGCGCCCAGCGCGACGATCACGCTGTTGAGCAGGTACACCCAGATCGACGTGCCGCCGGCTCCCTGGCTGAAGATCTGCGCGAAGTGCTCGAAGGTCAGGTCGTCCGGAATCAGGTCGACCTCGCCGGAAACGATGTCGCCGTGCGGTTTCAGCGCGGTGGCCACCATCCAATAGACGGGGAACAGCGACAGCAGGATGACCGCGACGGCGGCGGAGTTCACCCCGGCCCGGCCGAGGCGGCGGCGGTTCATCGCAACTCCTCCTGTCGTGCGATCTGGCGAATGTAGACGAGCGTGAGAACGAAAAGGATCGCGGTCAGCACGACGGCGATGGCCGAGCCCATGCCCATATCGGGTGGGCTGGCGAAGGCCTGGCTGTAGGCGTAGAGCGACATGTTGTAGGCGTCCTGTGACATCCCCGTCCCGCCGCCCAGGATGAAGAGCTGGTCGAAGATCTTGAAATCCCAGATGATCGACAGCACGATCAGCACCGCGAACACCGGGCGCAGCAACGGATAGGTGATGCTCCAGAAGGTGCGCCACGGCCCGGCACCGTCCACCCGCGCCGCCTCGTGCAGCTCACCCGGAATGCTTTTCAGGCCGGCGAGCACCGAGACCGCGATGAACGGGAACGACGACCACACCACACACAGCAGCAGCACGAAGTAGATCGACGTGCGGTCCAGGAACCAGGTGTGCCCGGTCCAGTCGTCGCGCCACGGCAGCCAATCCGGCAATAGCCCGAGCAGCCAATTGGCCACGCCGCCTTGATCATCGAACAGCCATTTCCACAGCACGGCGACATTGACCCTGGGGGTGGCCCAGGCGAGCATCGCCGCCGTGATCACCAGGCCGGACATGATCTTGCCCAGTTTGTGGATCAACAGGCCGACCAGGGTTCCGACCACGAGCGTCGCGGTCACGGCCAGGGCCGCGAAGATCAGCGTGTTCCGCAGCGAACTCCAGAAGACTTCGTTGTCGAAGATCTTCTGGTAGTTCGCCGTTCCGACCGACTCGGCCGGAGCGCCGCGCACCTGCCGCAGCCCGACCTGCTGGGTCGACATCACGACCATGCGATAGATCGGGTAGATCAGCAGTGCCGCGATGACGACGACGCTCGGCGTGAGAAATGCGTACGGAGTCAGCCGCCGCAGTCGACGGCCGAGGTACGCGCGGGTGTCCTGCGAAGCCTCGTGCATGTCAGGAGTTGAGGGTCTCGTCCATCGCCTTCGCCGCGGCATCGGCGGCGGCGTCGACGGAGGCCTTGCCGGTGACGACGTCCTTGATGGCGCGCTGCACCACCGACTCCTCGACTTTGATCCACTTCTCGTGCACCGCGTAGGTCCGGGCCTGGGACATGGCGGGGATGAAATTGCTCAGCCACGGATCTTTGGCGTAGGCGTCGCCGGCCAGCAGGTCCGGGTAGAACGGCAGCAACCCGGCCTTGATCCCGTAGGCGTCCGTGTACTTCTTGCCCGCGAGCAGTTGGAGGTATTCGAACGAAAGCTGCGGAGCCCCGGTGTCTTTCCAGATCGCGAGGTCGTTGCCGCCCGCGAACTGGCCCGCGATCCCGCCGGTCTTGCCCGGCAGCGGGAAGACGCCGAGCTGGGCGTCGGTGATCTTGTTCGTAGCGAGCAGATTGCCCTTGCCGAACGGACCTTCGGCGAACATGCCGACACTGCCATTGGCGAACATTTTGCCGATCTCGACCGAGTCCTTGGTGAGCACACCCTCCGAGGACACCTGTTCCTTCTTGACCAGGTCGGTGACGAAGGCGAGGGCTTCCTTGGCCTGCGGGGTGTTCAACTTCGACACCCATTTGCCGCCCTCGTCGGCGACGATCTGGCCGCCGTTGCCCCAGACGAACGGGGCGAAGCCGTGCAGCGCGTCCGCGGAGGTGGCGCTGACCGCGAAACCGTCAACGGCCTTCGCGGACTTGATCTTCTGGGCCGCGGCGAGCAGGTCGGCCCAGTTCTTCGGCGTCTGGATGCCGAGCTCCGCGAACCAGTCCTTGCGGTAGTAGACGCCTCGGGTGGCACCCAGCCACGGCACGGCGTAGGTCTTGCCGCCGATGGTCTCGTTGGCCCACTGGTGCTTCGGGATGGTCTGGCCCTCGGTCCAGGCGCGCACCTGGTCGGTGATGTCGAGCAGGGTGTCTTGCGCGGCCCAGGTGACGACCTGGGTGTTGCCGATTTCGGTGACGTCGGGTCCGTCGCCACCGGCGGCTGCGGCGGTGAGCTTCTCGGTGACCTTCGGCCACGGAATCCACTCCACTTCGACGCTGACGCCCTTGGCCTGCTCGAACTCCGCACCGACCTGGCTCATGATCTCGGTGTCATCGGCGGTCGGCTCGCCGAACCGCCACACCGTCAAGGTCTTGGTGCTGGATTCCCCGGTGTCGCCGCCACAGGCGGCGAGCCCCATCATCACAGCGGCGGCGAGCGCCGCGAACTTCGCGATCCTCACAGTGGTGCTTCCTTTCCGCGGCGTCCGGCTCCACTGCAGCCCGACGCATGCGTAGAAACTAACAGGAAACTTTCCTAATCAATTGCGTTATGGTGATTTTCGACGAAATCGACACGCGGCGGAAGGGGCCGACATGGCACCGGGACCGGGTACTCCTCGACTGCTCCGCGCGCTCAACGACCGCGCGGCGCTGGAGGCGCTGCTCAGCGCGGGTCCGCTGACCCGCGCCCAGATCGGCGAGCGCACCGGCCTTTCCAAGGTCACCGCCGCCGAGTTGCTGAACCGCCTGAAGGCGCGGCGCCTGGTCCAGGTCGTCGGTACGCAGGCCGGCGGGCGCGGTCCGAATGCCGTCCTCTACGCCATCACTCCGGGCAGCGCGCATGTCGCCGGTGTCGATGTCGGGCCGCGCGTGGTGACGGCCGGAATCGCCGACATCACAGGCACTTTGGTGAGCCAGGTGACGGTCGACCCCAGCGATGCCGAGGATCCGGTGGCGGTGGTCCATCTCGCGGTGCTGAAAGCCTGTGAGCGCGCGGACGTTTCGATCGACCAGCTCAGCGATTTCGTGATCGGCACCCCCGGCGTGGTCGACCCGCGCACCGGAGACGTGCAGTTCGCCTTCGACCTGCCCGCCTGGCACGAAGGTGTCCTGGCGGCCCTGCGCTCGGACCTGCGCCGCCCGGTGGTGATCGAGAACGACGTGAACCTGGTCGCTCTTGCCGAGCGCGCGTACGGCGTGGCGCAGGGCCACGAAGACTTCGCCCTGCTCTGGATCGACCGCGGCATCGGTCTCGCCGTCACCCTCGGCGGGCGGCTGCACCGCGGGGTGTCCGGGGGCGCGGGAGAAATCGGCTATCTGCCGGTGCCGGGAGTGCCGCTGCCCGAAGGGGTCACCGAGTCCGCCACCGGGGGCATGACCAAGCTGGCAGGCGGCTTCGCTTCGCTGATGAACGCCGACGAGATCGGAAACCTCTCCCGCGCACACGGTTTCGCCGAGCAGTCCGCGGCGCAGGCGGTCCAGTCCGCGGTCACCGCCGAGCAGAACGGAGACCAGCGGGGCGACGCCTTCCTGGACGAGTTGGCCCGGCGGCTGTCCTACGGCGCCGCAGCGGTGAACATCGTGCTCGATCCGGGTCTGCTGGTCCTCGCGGGCGCACTCGGCCAGGCCGGAGGTGCTGCGCTGGCCGATCGAGTGGAGCGGGCCGTGGCCCGGATATCACCCACCCGGCCGCGCGTGGCGACGACCGAGGTCGAAGGCAATCCGGTGCTGCGCGGAGCCCTGCACGCCGCCTTGGAACGGGCTCGCGAAGGGGTTTTCTCCACGACGACGGCTTAGCACGAAGGGCGCTAGGACTGCTCCAGCTGCCAATCCGGGGGCAACCCGTCGACCTTCACCGTCGATCCCTCGGCGACGAGAGTGACTGTCGCCGAACCGAGCCGAAGATCCGCCAGCCGCATCTGTCCTGCCCGCGCGGGCAACCGCGGCGTGACGGTGAGTTCGCGCTCGGGCACCGACGGCGCCAACCCCAGAAACGAGCGCATGATCAGCAATGGCGACGCGCTGGCCCACGCCTGCGGCGAACACGACGTCGGATACGGCACCGGCAGCCACAAATCCTCGCGGGCGAAACCGCAGAACAATTCCGGCGGCCGCCCGCCGAACGCCAGCACGGCTTCGACGAGTCCGGCGGAGAGTTGTTGCGCCAACTCCACAGCGCCCGGAATGTGCTGGTAGCGAAGCAGACCGGCGACCGCGATCGCCGTATCGTGCGGCCAGACCGAGCCGGTGTGATAGCCCATCGGGTTGTAGCGCCCCATCTGCGAGGACAGGGTGCGCAGGCCGAAACCGCTGTTCATGTCCGGCGCGGCCAGGCGGGCGATGGCAGCCGCGGCCCGTTCGTCGGGAACGATGCCGGTCCACAAACAGTGCGCGACATTGCTGGTGATGGCGTCGACCTGCCGCTTCTTCCGGTCCAGTGCGAGTGCGTAGCAGCCGGACTCGGGCATCCAGAACGCCTCATCGAAACGGAGTCGCAGGTCTTGGGCCTGTGCGCGCAGCCGGGTCGCGGCGTCGAGGTCGCCGAAGGCCTCCGCCAGCTCCGCCCGGCCCAGCCGCGCCGCATAGACATAGCCCTGCACCTCGCACAGCGCGATGGGCGGATCCGCGAGCTGCCCCTCCGCGAAACTGATCGCGTCCCAACTGTCCTTCCAGCCTTGATTGGCCAGGCCCCGATCGGTTTTGCGCCGATACTCGACGAACCCGTCACCGTCGGCGTCACCGAATTCGTCGATCCAGGCCAGCGCGGCGTCGGCGGCGGGCAGCAACTCTTCGACAGCGCTCTGCTCGACACCCCAGCGCCAGCATTCGGCCAGCAGCATCACGAACAGCGGGGCCGCGTCGACCGTGCCGTAATAGACGCTGCCGCCGAGGACCTGATCGCCTTTCGGGCCGTACCGCATCTCGTGCATGATGCGCCCCGGCTCCTCCTCGGTGAGCGGATCCTGTTTGCGCCCTTGCAGTTTCGCCAGCCGCCGCAGGGTGCCAAGGGCCAGGTCGGAGTCCAGGAGCAGCGACATCCACGAGGTGATCAAGCTGTCGCGGCCGAACAGGGCCATGAACCATGGCGCGCCCGCGGCCACGTACTCCGAGCCGTCCTCGGCGTCGGTCATGCGCAAGGCGCCGAGATCGCTTTCCGTGCGCTGCAGGATGGTGTTCAGGCCGGGGCCGTCGGCGGTCAGGCTGGTGGCATTGGCTCGCCACTGCCGGATTTTGCCCGAGGGGCTGGTCTCGTTGTCGTCGTGGACGTTGACCGGAACGGCCTGGTGTCCCACCACCGGCTGGCATTCGACCGCACTCTGCCAGCTGCCCTGACTCGGTACGACCACGTGCCAGGTCAGGGTGCCCGGATGGATGATCGGGGCGCCGGTCGCGGTGATCAACAGCCCGAGGCCGGTGTCTTCGCGGTCGGCCAGCCGCAGCGCGCCGTCGGTGGCGGTCATCTCGCATCCGGTGGTGTTCAACCGGCCGTCCTTGACCGAGAACAGATCGGCGAAATCGGAGTCGGCGGACAGCGTGATCGTCAATGCCGTGTCCTCGTCACCCAGATTGCGGATCACGATGTTCTCGTGCATGCCCTCGCCGATGATCCGCTGCCGCAGCACCAGAACCGTGGCGTCGGCGAGACCCGGGCGGGGCGGTACGCGCGCGATGAACGTGGTCCGGAATGCCTCGGCGGGCAGGACCGCGAGCTGCTCCAGGATGTGGCCGTCCAAACGCAGCTCCCAGCGGCTGAGTACGCGCGCGTCCCGGTAGAAGAACCCTTGGGCCAGTCCGCCGTGGATGTCGCCGAGCTGATCCGACAGGCAGAACGTGCCGGCCTCGACCATGGTCACCGTGCCGCCGCCGTTCGTGGGTGGCGGCTGTCCGTTACTCATGTCACGCCGACCGGACCGGCGCGGGCTGACCCAGCGCGGAGTCGAAAAGGCCTGCGGCGCCCCGCGCTACGCGATCGGGCAACTCGAGGGCGTCGGCGGTGCAGGCCAGGGCCATCGACCGGTGCGGGTAGACCGCAATCGCGGAGTCCAGACCGGTTACCTGCAACGGCCGCGCCGCGGCGCCGGTCGCGATCACCGCGAACACCGTATGCGGCCACGCGCTGGCATTGGCCGACGCCAGCGCGACCAGCCCGGCCGCGTCCATGAACAACACGTCGCTCAGGTCCACCAGGACTCGGGCCGGATGCTCGTGCAGGGTGCGTTCCAGCGCGCCGGCCAGGCAAGGGGTGGTGTGCGCGTCCACCTCACCGGTGACGACGAGGATGCACCCGGGCTCGTGCTGATCTTCGAAATCGACTGTGATCGTTCCTGATCTACGGAGCATCCGAACTCCTAGGTCGGCTGGATCCTGTCCTCAGGTGAGCAGTGTGTTCATGATGGTTCCGGCGCTGGTAGCGAGCAGGCCGCCGATCATGGCTCCGGCCACGATCTTCGGTGATTCCAGCCAGCTGCCGGTCCACTTCTCCCAGGCGAACTTGCCGCCCGCGAACGCGATTGCGAGAACGCCGGACCCCAGCACGAGCCAGGTCAAATAGTCGAGCATCTGCTGGAGCTGCTCCGCGACCGGCGGCGCTTCCGGAGATGCGTCGCTGATCTGGGCCAATGCGTCGAACGCGGTGATACCGACCATCGCCACTGCTCATTCCGCTCGAGTCCAGGGGTTACGAGCTCGCACGACGATGCTACCGATTTCCCGGCCCGCTCCAGTTACCCCCTTGGGTGACAACCGGCCCGCGCGGCCGGGATACAGTAGGCGACTGGAAGAATCCTCCTGCTGCCAGTCGCAATGGCGACAGTCGTGGCGGCCAACCGTGATGAAGGAGTCCGAGCGTGGATGCTCCACGTACGGCGGCTGAGTCCGAAGCGCTCGACTGGGGGTGCGCAGGATGACCGCCTTGGAGGTAATGCCGTTGCCTGATCGTCCCGGGGTGCGTGCCAGTGGTGAGATCACCGCGGTCACCCGATCCTCCTGGGAGGATGCCCTGGCCGAGTTGGCCGAGCGCCATACCGACGTGTCGTTCATCGAGCTGTCGGATGTGGCCTTCATCGATGTGTCCGGAGCGACGGCGCTGGCGGTGACCGTGATGGACTTGCCCGCCGGGCGGGTCGTGGTCGAACGACCGCCTTCACATTTGCCGCGTGTCCTAGAGATGTTCTGGCCGAACCTGCGAATCGAGGTGACGCCACGATGAGCGCAGTTGCCGCAAGCGAGGCGTTCGTGCACCCCGCCCTGTTCTACCGCAACGCGGAGGAGTACACCCAGCACACCGTGTCGTTCCTGCGCGAGGGCATCGCGGCGGGTGAACCGGTGGCCGTCGCGGTGCCCGGACCGAACCTGGAACTGATCAAGAGCGGGTTGGGCTCGGACGCCGAGAACATCCTGTTTCTCGACATGACCGATGCCGGGCGCAATCCGGGCCGGATCATCCCCAAGGTGCTCCGCGGATTCGCCGACGCGCACCCGCAGGGACGGGTGCGGATCATCGGCGAGCCGATCTGGGCGGGGCGCAGCGAGGTGGAATATCCCGCGTGCGCGCAACACGAAGCGTTGATCAACGCGGCCTTCGAGGGCCGCCCGGTGACGATCCTGTGCCCTTACGACGAAACCCGTTTGGACCCGGCCGTATTGGCCGACGCGCGGGTCACCCACCCCACCCTCATCAGTCAGGGGCGCGAGTACGCCAGCGACACCTACGACTGGCAGGCGATCGTGGCCCGCTACAACGAGCCGCTCGTGCCGGCGCCGGGCGCCGCTGTCTTCTCCTTCGCCGAAGCGGAACTCAGGGCTGTTCGGGCCTTCGCTGTCGCGGAAGCCGGGCGGCTGGGTCTCGGGGGTACGCGGTTGCAGGATGCCGAGCTGGCGGTCGGCGAACTCACGACCAACAGTGTGGTGCACGGCGGTGGCCGTGGGCAGCTCGCGATCTGGGCCGAACCGGGGCAGCTGGTGTGTGAGGTTCGCGACGGCGGCCGGATGCCGGATCCGCTGGCCGGCCGCAAGCCGCCCGCGCGGGGACAGATGGGCGGCAGAGGCCTGATTCTGGTCCATTACATGGCGGATCTGGTGCGCGTGCACACCAGCGACGCGGGCACGACGATTCGCTTCTACCTCAGCCTCTGAGAACTGTGGTGGTCACCGGCGCGTGACCACCACGGCGGCGGTCAGTGCAGCGGTTCGGACGAGACCTCTAGCGCTTGCTCCAAGGTTGTCCGCAACGGGATCTGGCTGTCGAGGCCGGTGACTTCGATCGCTCGCTGGACAGGGGCGGAGATGACCACGCGCAGCCCGTTCGGGGGGAGTACGCGCAGGGCGCGGATCAAGACATTCAGGCCCGCGGAACCGAAGAACGTGACCCCCGAGAGATCCATGACCAGCACTGATCGGCCGGCCCGCAACGCTTCGTCGGTGGCGCTCTGCAGCTCCGGCGCCGAGCTCAGGTCGACTTCACCTTCGACGGTGAGCACCGCGGCGGTCGACAGCAATTGGTGCTGCACCCGCAAATCCCTCGCATTGGCCCCAGCTGTCATGTTCTCGATACTCCGCGCGCGGTCGAGGGGTTGTGGATCAGTCGAATCTACCGCACCTGGAGTGGGGTTCACCGAGAACGCGCAGGGCGTAAAGTCACCTCCGGGTGGGTCTTCCGCAGTCGGCGACCATCGCTCGTCGCCGATCTCTCGTGTGGCGTCGCGGCGGCTCGGCGTGTCCACCCGGGCCGGAGACGTGTTCGGTTCTGATCGGTCGACCAACAAGGATGAGGAATGACGCATACGGCGGCACCGCCCACGGATCAGGTTGAGCTGCGCCAGCTTCTGGCCGGTTTGACGGCGGTGCGTGACGGCGATTTCGGCACCCGGCTGCCCACCGACGCCGACGGGTTGCTCGGTGAGATCGCGACGGTGTTCAACGGCATGGTGGATCAGCTGTCGCTGTTCACCTCCGAGGTCACCCGCGTCGCGCGTGAGGTCGGCACCGACGGGCGGCTGGGCGGTCAAGCGGAAGTGCCTGGCGTATCGGGCACCTGGGAGGATCTCACCGACTCGGTGAACGCGATGGCGGGCAATCTGACCAGCCAGGTGCGTGACATCGCGCAGGTTGCCACCGCCGTAGCGCAGGGCGATCTGTCGCAGAAGATCGATGTGGATGCGCGCGGGGAGATCCTCGAGCTCAAGAACACGGTCAACACGATGGTCGATCAGTTGTCGTCGTTCGCCGACGAGGTCACCCGCGTGGCGCGCGAGGTGGGCTCGGAGGGCCAATTGGGTGGCCAGGCCGAGGTGCCCGGGGTCGGCGGCGTGTGGCGCGATCTCACCGACTCGGTGAACTTCATGGCCGGCAACCTGACCGACCAGGTCCGCAATATCGCGCAGGTGACCACCGCGGTCGCGGGCGGCGACCTGAGCCAGAAGATCACGGTCGGCGCACGCGGAGAAATTCTCGAACTCAAGAACACCATCAACACGATGGTCGATCAGTTGTCCTCGTTCGCCGACGAGGTCACGCGTGTGTCCCGCGAGGTCGGCACTGAAGGCATCCTCGGTGGTCAGGCCGACGTCAAGGGCGTCTCCGGAACCTGGCGCGATCTCACCGACTCGGTGAACTTCATGGCGGGAAACCTTACGGCGCAGGTGCGCTCGATCGCGCAGGTCGCCACCGCTGTCGCCGGGGGTGACCTGACTCAGAAGATCCGGGTGGACGCGCGCGGAGAGATCCTCGAGCTCAAGAACACCATCAATACGATGGTCGATCAGTTGTCGTCGTTCGCCGACGAGGTCACCCGCGTGTCGCGTGAGGTGGGCACCGAAGGCAGGCTCGGTGGTCAGGCCGATGTGAAGGGCGTCTCCGGGACCTGGAAGGACCTCACCGAGTCGGTCAACGTGATGGCCGACAACCTTACGGCGCAGGTGCGTTCGATCGCACAGGTCACGACGGCGGTCGCCGGTGGTGACCTGACTCAGAAGATCCGCGTCGACGCGCGCGGGGAAATCCTCGAACTCAAAGAGACCATCAACACGATGGTCGATCAGCTGTCCTCCTTCGCCGACGAGGTCACCCGCGTCGCCCGCGAGGTCGGCACCGAAGGCAACCTCGGCGGCCAGGCCACCGTGCGCGGCGCCTCGGGCACGTGGAAAGACCTGACCGACAACGTCAACGTCATGGCCTCCAACCTGACCAACCAGGTGCGCTCGATCGCGCAGGTCGCCACCGCGGTGGCTCGCGGCGATCTCAGCCAGAAGATCACCGTGGAGGCCAAGGGCGAGGTCGCGGCGCTCGCCGGCGTGATCAACACCATGGTCGACACCCTGTCGGCGTTCGCCGACGAAGTCACCCGCGTCGCCCGTGAAGTCGGCACCGAGGGCCAGCTCGGCGGACAGGCTCGCGTGCCGAACGTGGCGGGCACCTGGAAAGACCTGACCGACAACGTCAACTCGATGGCGAACAACCTGACCAACCAGGTCCGCAACATCGCCCAGGTCACCACCGCGGTCGCGCAGGGTGACCTGACCCGCAAGATCGACGTGGACGCGCGCGGCGAGATCCTGGAACTGAAGACCACGATCAACACGATGGTCGATCAGCTCTCCGCCTTCGCCGCCGAAGTCACCCGCGTCGCGCGCGAGGTCGGGTCGCAGGGCCAGCTGGGCGGGCAGGCCGAGGTCGAGGGCGTCTCGGGTACCTGGAAGCGACTGACCGAGAACGTCAATGAGCTGGCGGGCAACCTGACCCGTCAGGTCCGCGCGATCGCGGAAGTCACCAGCGCCGTCGCCGAGGGCGACCTGACCCGTTCCATCACCGTCGAGGCCTCCGGTGAAGTCGCCGAACTCAAGGACAACATCAACTCGATGGTGGAGTCGCTGCGCGAGACCACCAAGGCCAACCAGGATCAGGACTGGCTCAAGACCAACCTGGCCCGCATCTCCAGCCTGATGCAGGGCCAGCGCGACCTGAATGTGGTCGCCGAGCTGATCATGGATGAGCTCGCGCCGCTGGTCTCGGCGCAATTCGGCGCGTTCTACCTGGCCGACGAAACCGCGCAGCGGCCGGAGCTGTTGCTGATCAGCTCCTACGGCAGCCCTGAAGAGCAGGGCGCGGGAACGCGATTCGCGTTCGGCCAGTCCCTGGTCGGTCAGGCCGCGCGCAGCCGCCGCACGATCGCGGTGGACAACGTGCCGGGCGATTACGTCACCATCTCCTCCGGGCTGGGCCGCACCGCGCCGGTCAACCTGCTCGTGCTGCCGATCGTGGTGGAGGAGCAGGTGCTCGGTGTGATCGAACTGGCCTCGCTGCACCACTTCACCCGCATCCATCGCGACTTCCTCGACCAGCTGATGGAGACGGTGGGCGTGAACGTCAACACCATCGTCGCCAACGCCCGCACCGACGAACTGCTGGCCGAATCGCAGCGCCTGACCACCGAGCTGCAGGCGCGTTCGGAGGAACTGCAGATCCGGCAGGAGGAACTGCAGCGATCCAACGCCGAGATGGAGGACAAGGCGGCGCTGCTGGTCATGCAGAACCGCGACATCGAGGCGAAGAATCTCGAGATCGAGCAGGCGCGCCAAGAGCTGGAGACCCGCGCGCAGGAGCTCGCCCTCGCCTCGAAGTACAAGTCGGAGTTCCTGGCCAACATGAGCCACGAGCTGCGCACGCCGTTGAACAGCCTGCTCATCCTCGCTCAGCTGCTGGCGCAGAACCCGACCCGCAACCTCACGCCCAAGCAGGTCGAGTACGCGGGCATCATCCACTCGGCGGGTTCGGACCTGCTGCAGCTGATCAACGACATCCTCGACTTGTCCAAGGTCGAGGCGGGCAAGATGGACATCACGCCCGAGTACGTGCCGGTGCGCAAGCTGCTCGATTACGTGGAGGCCACCTTCCGGCCGGTGACCACGCAGAAGAGTCTCGGTTTCCGGATCACGACCGCCCCGGGCCTGCCCGTGGATCTGCTCACCGACGATTCGCGGTTGCGGCAGGTGCTGGGCAACCTGTTGTCGAATGCGGTGAAGTTCACCGAGACCGGAGCGGTGGAGCTGCGGATGGCGCCGGCCGAGCCGCGCGAACTGCCCGCCGCCGTGCGCCGGCACGGCCCGGCTATCGCCTTCCGGGTGGTCGATACCGGCATCGGCATCGCCGAGCATCAGCTCGAGTCGATCTTCGGCGCGTTCCAGCAGGCCGACGGCACCACCAGCCGCAAGTACGGCGGCACCGGCCTGGGCCTGTCGATCAGCCGGGAGATCGCCTACCTGCTGGGTGGGGCGATCACCGCGGAAAGTGCTCTCGACCAAGGCAGTACGTTCACCCTCTACCTGCCGGTCGCTCGCCCGGACTTCCAGGAGGCGCCCTACCCGGAGCGTGACGGCACCGAGCCGGCCGACAGCCGTCCGGCGCTCACGCCGGTCTTCGCGCCGAAGCAGCAACGCAAGCTGCTGGTCGTGGAGGAGCGCCCGCGTGGGCTGCTCTCGCTGGTCGCGCAGAGCGCGGTGGCCGACCTCGCCGCCGGCAACGATCCGCGCGGACCCGTCCAGGTCGTCACCGCGATCGGCGTGGAGGACGCGGCCGCGGCGATGGCCGCCGAAGCGTTCTACTGCGTAGTTCTGGAGCTGGACATGCCCGACAGCGCCGCGCTGGTGTTGCTGGAGCGGATGGACGGAGACGCCGCGCTGAACAGCGTCCCGGTCCTCGTCCACAACCGTCGCCTCGACCCGGAACAGGAGCGTCTGCTGCAAGAGCGCAGCGCGCGCCAGCCGTTGGAGTTGCTGTCCAGCCTCGACGAACTGCGCGAGCGGATCGCCCTGCATGTCACGGCGGAGGCGCCGGGGGACGTGCTGCCGCTGGTGCGACGCGAGGAGGCGCCGGCTGCCGCACCCGAGCGGCCCGCCAGCATGCTCGCCGGTCGAACTGTCCTGATCGTCGACGACGACGCCCGAAACCTGTTCGCGCTCAGCAGCATTCTGGAACTGCACGGCATCCACGCGCTGCACGCCGAGAACGGGCGGGAAGGCATCGACAGACTCCTGGCCCATCCCGAGACGGATCTGATCCTGATGGACGTGATGATGCCGGAGATGGACGGCTACACCGCGACCTCGACCATCCGCGAGATGCCGCAGTACGAGGATCTGCCGATCATCGCCGTGACAGCCAAGGCCATGCTGGGCGATCGCGACAAGAGCCTCGCGTCGGGCGCCAACGACTATGTCACCAAGCCGGTCGACGCGGATGCGTTGCTCGCGTGCATCGAGCGCTGGCTCACCGCATGAGTGATCCGGACACCGGCGACATCGCCGTGGAGCGGCCGAGCGGGCCTTCGGCCACCCAGCCCGTTGTCACCCGCCTCGCGGCGACTGTGGAGCGGCTACGCAAGCAGGTCCAGCAGGCCCAAGCCACCGCGGACGGGCGGGCGCTGATCGAGATGGCCAAAGGTGTTCTGGTCGAACGCCTTCGATGCGGGCCCGCGGAGGCCGCCAATCAGCTGGACATCCTGTCCGAGCAAGCCGGGGTGACGGCGCTCGAGCTGGCGGCCGAGCTGGTCAACCAGGCGGCGCAGGACAAAGTCAGCGCGGCGGTGGGGGAGTTTCTGCTCAGCACCGCCACGCCGGACGAGTCGACCACGGTGGTCAGGCTGCGCACCGCCGAAAGCGGGTTGCTGGCGGCGGGGGACACCCAGCGGGTGGCCGAGTCCGTCCTCGAACACGCCGTCGCGCCATTGGGTGCGACGGCGGTGGCGATCTGGTCCGCGGGCACCGATTCCTCGCTGACCCTGGCGGGTTTCGCGGGGATCAGCGCGCACGAGGCCGAGCGGTGGCGCTATGTGCCGCCGGGGGTGGCAACCCCGGCGCGGCAGGCGATGGTGCGGCGCGATGCGCAATGGATCGAGGACCTGAGCCTGTCCGGGCTGCCGTCCATCGGCGACCGGAGCGGTGGCCGCGCGGCGATTCCGGTGGCCGCCGGTGGCAAATTGCTGGGCGTGCTCGAGATCTGCTGGCCGCGGCCGATCGAGTTGCAGCCCACGCAAATACATCGCCAGATGGAAGCGCTGGCCGAGCTGTGCGCGCACACTCTGGAGTCGGATCTGGCCGCCGTGTGGGCGGCGCACCGGCAGGACGTCGCCGAGCTGGTGCGGCTGGCCGACGGCTTGTTCGATCCGTGTCTGGTGATGGTGCCTCATCTCGACGAGCAGGGTGCGCTGGCCGACTTCCGCATCCATCACGTCAACACCTGTTTCGTGGATCTGGCGGGCCGCCCGCGTGGCCTGATCCAGGGCTCGCTGCTGCTCGAGATGTATCCGATGGCCGGCACCGAGGGCCAATTGTTCGAGCGGATCGAGCACGTCTTCGCCACCGGCGACACCTATCGCGCCGATCGTGTGATGCTGACCGAACTGGTCGACCAGATTCCGCTGACCGTCGCGGCCGCGCTCAGCATCAGCCGCCACGGCGACGCGGTGCTGGTGGTGTGGCGGGTAGAGGATCAGGCGGCCCGGCTGGCCGCCCTGCTCCAGCATGCCCAGCGTCTGGGCCGGGTCGGGGGGTTCGAGGAGAACGCGGCTACCAGCGAGATCACTTGGAGCGACCAGATTTTCGCCCTCTACGGGCTTGCTGCCGGGGCCGACCCGATTCCGCTGGCGGAGTTGCCCGGGCACGTCCACGATGCCGACACCGACGCGGTGCGGCGGTTCCTGCGGACCCTGCTGCGCTATCGCCGCCCCGCCTCCACCGCCTGCCGCCTGATCCGTTCCGACGGGGTGACCCGGCACATTCGGATCATCGCCGAACCGGCGCTCGACTCGGCCGGGCACCTGCTGGCCATTCGCGGCGCCTACCAGGACGTCTCGGCCCAGCACTGGACCGAGATCGCGTTGTCGGCCACGCGCGACCGGCTGACCGATACCGAGGCGCACGCCGCCGAGCAGAGTCACCTGGCGCGGCAGCTTCAGCAGGCGATCATGCCGGACACCCAGCCGTCCACCGACGCCTTCGGATTGCGCATCGCGGTGCGCTACCGGCCCACCGAACAGGAACATCTCGTCGGCGGCGACTGGTACGACACGCTGGTGCTGCCGACCAAGGAGATCCTGGTGTCGGTCGGTGACATCACCGGTCACGGCATCACGGCGGCGACCGGAATGGTGGTGCTGCGCAACGCGCTCCGCGGTCTCGCTGCCACCGGGGCCGGGCCGGGCCAGATGATGGCCTGGCTGAACCTGGTGGCGCATCACCTCACCGACAGCATCTTCGCCACAGCGATCTGCGGCCTCTACGACCCGCAGACCCGGATCCTGCGCTGGGCTCGGGCGGGCCACCTGCCGCCGGTGCTGATCCGGGATGGCGAAGCGTCCTGCCTCCCGGAGATCGGGGGCATGATCCTCGGCGCCGTGGCGGAAGCCACCTATGAGGAAGGCGAGATCCAGCTCGAGCCGGACGACACCCTCCTGCTCTACACCGACGGACTGATCGAGCGCCGCGACCGGGAGTTGGACCACTGTGTGGAACGGCTGCTGACCGTCTCGGCCGAATTCACCGGGACCCTCGACGATCGCCTGGACCATCTGCTCGACAGCAGCGACGCCGACACCGACGACGACACCTGTGTGGTCGGGATTCAGGTGGGGACGAGCCAGGGTCCGCCGGGCGGTGGCAGCAAGTCCTGAGGATGTCGCCACTGCAAATACACGACCGCCACGTCGTCTTCCAAACCTCCGGTCGACGCGGCGGCGGACTCCACACCACCGATCAGTTCGTCGAGGTAATCCGCGGCCTGGTCGGCTGTCACGGTATTGGCCATAGCCAGCAGCCCGGCTTCGCCGAGACGCGTGCCCCGGTCGTCTACGCGCACCTCGAACAAGCCATCGGTGACGAGCATCAGCCCGCAGCCCGCCGCCAAAGTCAGCTCCGCGACGGGCCATTCAGCGCGACCAGGGCGAAAACCGAGTGCGGGACCGCCCGGAACTTCGACCCACTCGGTCTTGGTGGGGGAGCGCACCAGCATCCCCGGGTGGCCGGCGCGCACCACCTGTAGTGATTCGGCTCCTGGTGGGGCGTACACCGTGGTCACCGTTGCGAAGGTGTGGTGGCCGGTCCGCTCGGCGACGAGGATTTCCTCCAGCAGGCGCATCTGCCTGACTCCGGTGACTCCGCTGAAAACCAAAGTGCGCCAAGCCAACCGGAGTCCCACTCCGATCGCGGCCTCGTCCGGACCGTGCCCGGACACGTCGCCGATCAGGGCGTGCACGGTGCCGTCCGCCTCCTGCACGACATCGTAGAAGTCCCCGCTGAGCAAGGTGTTGTCGCGGCCGGGGCGGTACCGCGCCGCCACATCCACGACGGGCTCGCCCCGCAGCAGCGGTTTGGGCAGCAGGCCCCGCTCGAGACGGAGGTTCGCCTCGGCGCGCAGATTGCTGACCCGCAGCGCCGCGGACATGCGCTCGGCTTGCTTACGCTGAATCGCGTATCGCACGGCGCGGCCGAACAGTTCGGCCTCGACGCGGCCTTTGACGAGATAGTCCTGGGCGCCGGCGGCCACTGCGGCCAACCCGGTCTGTTCCTCGTCGCGACCGGTCATCACCACCACGGCCACCTCGTCGGTGAACCCCTGCAGCCGCGCCAATGCGTCGAGCCCCTGGGCATCCGGCAAATGCAGATCGAGCAGCACACAATCCGGCAGGCCGGTGGCCAGTCGCGCACCTGCCTCCGCTAGCGATCGCACCCACTCCACCTGGAGTTCGGCCGACCCGTCGGCGACCAGTTCCGCCACTAACAGGGCGGCTCCCGGATCGCCTTCGACCAACAGCACCGAGGACACCGCGCGTGACCGGACCGACCGGGCAATCGGCGTGGCAGCTTTGCCCGGATGCGGTTGCGTCACCGCGCCCAGGCCTGCCTCGGGAGGCAGCACACCGGCAGACCCGGTGGTAGGCAGCTGTTCTTGCGATGCGGGTGGCTGCTTCATCGCGTCGCGCAAGATGATTCGGGCGGGCTGCGACACGACGGTGGTCAGTAGGTGTGGGTTCCCGCCGAGGCGGGCCAGGGGCAGGGTGTCCGCACCCATGAGGGCACGCTTCAACAACGCAGCCTCCGATCAACTCGGGTGGCGCCACGAAGGCGCGCCAACTCGGCTCAGCGGCGCGTTTTTTCGACCGTGAGGCGAAGCGATACTAACCGGCGGGGTCGGCTGTTTTGCGATCCGGCTACCCAGGACGGGCCCGCGGGGCAGATACTGTGCGGATGAGTCCAGAACAATCGCCCGTAGCCGAACCGGTGGGCATCGTCGACAGCGTGCTCGCCGCGGGGCGGTGTGAAGGCGTGGGCTGGTTTCGCTTCTGGTTCGCTGACCAGCGGTGGGAATGGTCCGACGACGTCGCGGCGATGTATGGCTATGCGCCGGGCGAGGTGGAGCCCACCACGGAACTGCTGCTCTCGCACAAACATCCCGACGACCGGGAGCCGGTGGAGTGCAGTATCGCGATAGCCGTGGAAGCCGGTGACCCGATCTGCGGCCACCACCGGATCGTCGACACCGGCGGCGCGGTCCGCGAGGTGATGGTTGTCGGCGATCAGCTGGTCGACGAAAGCGGCGAGGTGGCCGGGGTTTTCGGCTACTACCTCGATGTCACCGAGACGCTGGAAGAAGAGCGCAGCGAAGCGGTCTCGGACGTCCTGCCGGACATCATCGAGGCGCGCGCCAGGATCGAGCAGGCGAAGGGCGCGTTGAGTCTGGTCTACGGGATCAGCCCGGAGCAGGCGTACCGGGTGCTGCAGTGGCGCTCACAGGAGACCAATACGAAGGTGCGTGACCTGGCGGCGCAGATGATTCAGGAGTTCCGGCGGGTCGCTCGGGACACGCCGGACCTGCGTGGCCGCACCGACCACATCGTATTGACCGCCCACGAGCGCGTCACCCGAGACTGACCCCACTCCGGAACGTTTTACAGCGCTACCAGACCGGGGATCTCGGAGAACCGCCGGCGGGCCGACCCCGGGAGTTTGCTGTGCATGTCGACGGTGGTGCCCCGCGGGGTGGGCTGGACGTCGACCTGGTCCATGAGGGTGCGCATGAGGTCCAGGCCGCGGCCGCGGTGGTGGTCGTGATGGGTGGACGGGGGTTTCCAGTGGCCGTTGTCACGCACGGTGATGCGGAGGTAATCGGCCTCGGCGCGGACGCGCAAATGTATGGAGCCGTGCTGGCGGTCGCGGCAGCCGTGTTCGATGGCATTGGCGCAGGCCTCGTCGGTGGCGACGAGGATGTCGTAGGCCTGGTCGGAGTCGATGGCGTGGTCGGCCAGCCACTGTCGGAGTGCTCGGCGGGTCTCGGCCAGCTGTGCCGGCTCGGCGGGGAAATTCAGGTCCAAGGGCGCCGGTCGGCGCGGATTCTTCATGTTCCACCTCCTTGCTCGAGGTGGGCGTACCCGATTCCGCAGCTGCCATGCCTAGGGCCGCGATCTTGAACCCGGGGCACTCGGGCCACCCTGGTCAGGACTAACCTCTGGGCCGGGAACACACAAAAAGAAAGAAGGCTGCTCGCGTGGAATCGGACTGTTTCCGGCTGATCGAGGCGCGCCACATCGGCGACGTGATGCCGGCCTGGGAGCCGCATTTCCCGCAGTACGACACGGTGCGCGGATACTCCGAACTCGGGCATGTCTTCCTGCGGAACAGCGAGACTCGCGAATACGCGGTGCTGCACCCCTACGAGGCGCGGGCCCAAAGCTACGGCCGCTTCATCGATATCGACGACTTCATCACCGATGTACTGCTCGACCGGGTGTTCATGAAATACGTGCTCCGCCCGCCCCACGTGGCGGAAATTCAGCAACTGCTCGGACCCCTCGAGGAGCGCGAGGTCTACATCGCCGCGCCGTACCCGTTCCTCGGCGGTTCCGAGGAACCGGATGCGTACATGAAGGGCGACATCTGGGTGTTTTTGGACCTCGTTGCCCAAAGCCTGGAGCTGAGTACCTGAACCGTCGCGGTTCTCACACCCGGTGAGCGCGCAGTACACCGGTCTGCATCGGCAGCGTGAATTCCCCGTTGGCGGTTTCCGGTCTGCTCGCGAGGAAAGCGCGGATCCGGTCGAGCATGGCCTCTCGTTCCTGCTCCGCCATGACCAGCACCCCCGCGCGTGTGGCGAGTGTCGCTACGAGGGAGTCGGCGGTGCGACGCTGCCCGTGCGGGAACTCGGCCTGCTCGGGTGAGCCGAACCGAGCGTCCACGCCGGAGTCGGGCAGGTGCATGCCTGCTGTCGCGTCACGCCAACTGCTGACCGTGTCCCGCGGCCCGATAGCCGCGCTCCGCTGACCCGCTCGAGCTCGGCGACCCAGTCGACTCGGTTGTCCATGACGTTCCACAGACCGGCCAGGACGCCGCCCGGCGCGAGGACCCTGGCGATTTCGGGTCCCGCGACAGCCATGTCGAACCAGTGCAGGGCATTTCCGGCCAGCACGGCATCGACCGACGCCTCCGGTAGCGGTATCGCCTCGGCACTACCCGGCAGGGCACGCGCCTCCGGCAGCGCACGCCGCAGCTCGGCCAGCATCGCCGGGTCCGGCTCGACCGCGACGACATCGACACCCAGCGCCACCAGCGTTCCGGTCAGCTTGCCGGTTCCGGCACCGAGATCCAGCACGCGCGGGCCAGGCGCGGACTCCAGCGCCCAGCGCACCGCCGCCGGTGCGTAGTCCGGGCGGTGCTCGGAATAGGCGACCGCCGCTGTACCAAACGACGAGGCAAGACGTTGCCGCGCAACATGTTCCATGTGCTCAGGCTATCCGCGATACAGGCACATCCGTCGCCGCATCGAGTCCAGAGTGACTGTGCTGTTACGACGGAAGTGTGGCGATCGAGTGCACCCGGGGCCGGGCGATGCGACGGTAGTCCTCGGTTGCCAGCGCCAGTGAGCGGTCCAAGCGCGCGGCGTTGAAAAAGATCTCCTCGTGTTCCAGCAGCAAGGGGTCGACGACGAGTTCGAGCTCGTCGGTGAAGGTCATCGGCAAGATCGTGCCGCTGACGCTGCCGGAAAGGCGTTCGGCGACTTCCTTGTCCGCGAATCCGGCGTAGCGCCCCTGATAGTGCGCCTTGAGCTCATCCAGGTTCACGCGGGCGTGGCCGGGCACGACCGACAACACATATTTCCGTGTCTTCTTATCCACCTTGATCAATACGACGACGCACTTGGCGGCCTGCTGTACCGCGTGCCCGCGCAACCGGCTGACCAGATCGGTCCGGCCTTCCGGCGCATGGTCGATCGTCCGATATGCGGCGCCGTGCTCGTCCAGCAATGCGATCAGCCTCTCATAGGCATCAGCACGATCCTCAGGCAAATCCACGACCTGTCACCATCCCTCGTTGAAGGCTTGCTTGACCTCGGCGATCCGAACCTCGTTGCGCCGGTAGAACACCCACTGCTTGATCCGCGTCGCGTCGATCAGCCCGGCACCGACGAGCAGCTTCAGGTGTTCCCCCGCGGTCGGCTGACTGACCTGCAGCTTTTGGGCGATCAGAACTCCGCACACACCGTCGGTTTCCAAATCCCCATCGATCTGCGGTGGGAAATGCGTGACCGGGTCGCGCAACCACTCCAGAATCTGCAGCCGCCGCCGGTTGGCCAGCGCCTTGAGTACCTCGACCTCCATGAATAAGGGAGTTTGCTTAATGCCTAAGTCATTGTCAAGAGCTCAGATGTGCAGGGTGGGGCGGTAGATGAGTTCTTGGATGTTGCCGTCGAGGGTGTGGTTTTCGATCAGCTCCAGGTCGAAGTCGGCTGCGCCGAGGAAGATTGGTTCGAGGCCGGTCTGGCCGGTGATCACGGGGAAGAGCGTCACCTGGACGCGGTCGACCAGGCCGGCGGCCAGGAGCGCGCGGTTCATCGACAGGCTGCCGTGGGAGCGCAGCGGGACGTCGGATTCCTTCTTGAGCTGGGCGACGATGTCGACGGCGTCACCGCTCGCGATGGTTGCGTCGGGCCAGTCGAGGGGAGCCTCCAGCGTGGAGGACACCACCGTTGCGGGCAGGTTGATCATCCGGGTGACCCAGGGGTCGCGGACTTCGGATTCCTCGGTGCTCGCGGCCAGCATCTGCGCGAACGCCCGATATGTGTTGGCCCCGAAGACCATTCGCTGCTCGTCGCGGTACAAGTCGAGGCGGTGGTCGAGGAGTTCAGGGCCTTGCTTGCCCCAGTAGCCGGTCCAGTTGCCGCTGGCGGCTCCGAAGCCGTCGAGGCTGGAGAAGACGTCGAAGGTGTAGGTGGCGGTCATGGTTTCTCCTTTTGGCGCATCGGATCGGTCTGTGAATAGAGACGGGACACCACGGCGAAACTCATCGAGACCGGTGCCGGGGGCACGGACTGCACGTGCGCCTGGAATGTGCTGTGATCTCGGGTGGGAGGAATTAATCATGCGAAAGCGCATTCGGGACTGGAATCGCAGTATCGGGGTAGTGGGTCTGGCCCTCGCGGCCGCGGCGACCGGATGTCAAACATCGGGGACCGCGACGCCCGCGCCGCCGCCGACGGTCGTCGGGCCCAGCGACACGCCCCCGCCTACCCCGCCGTGGACTTTGGCTCAGTTGATCTATCACCCTTGTAATGTGCTGGGGCCCAGTGACATCGACCGATTCGGGTTCGCCGGCCCCGGCCGACTCGCCGGCTCACAACCCAACAATTACTGCCAGTGGCTCACCCTGCCCACGGCCGCCCACCCGATCAAGATGTACTTCCAGCCTGACCCGTGGCACACCTACAAGGACATAGAGAACCTCCGGCGCGGTGAGGAGAACTTCCGCACGGTGACCCTGGCCGGGCAGCCCGCGTTCCTGGTCGACGACCGCAGCGAAAGCGGCCACCGCAACTGCAAGATCTGGGGTGCAGTTGCCTCGGGCGGATTGTTCGCGTTCGAATTCGCCGCCGATCCCGGGGCCCCGGACGATCTCTGCGCCCGGGCTACCGAGATCGCCACGGTGATCGCCGACCGTCTTCAGTAATCAACGAATGCCGATGTCCTTGCGCCGCTGGCAGACTCGTCCTATGACAGCTGTCAGGTGCGACCGCCATCGGGAACTCTCGGCATTCCTGGCCTCCCGCAGCGACATTCAGCTCGCTGAGCTCCTGCACACGACGTCGTCCAGCAGCGTGGGGGTGGGTGGCGGCTCGTCGGTCGTCGAGGTCGACGGCGTGCCGGTATTCGCCAAAGCTATTCCGTTGACCGATCGAGAGCTCGCCCACCCGAGCTCCACCGCGAACCTGTTCGAGCTGCCGGTGTTCTGCCAGTACGGGATCAGTGGCCCGAGCTTCAACGCATGGCGCGAACTGGCGGCGAACATCGTCGTCACCGACGCTGTACTAGCCGGGGAGACACAGTCGTTCCCGATGCTCTACCACTGGCGGGTTCTGCCCGGCCGGTCGCCGATCGCAGCCGAACACTCCGATATCGACCGGGTGGTGGCCGCCCAGGGCGGCTGCGCGGCCGTGCGTGCTCGTCTGGAGGCGCTGGCTGCTGCAGCGTCGAGCCTCGTGCTGTTCTGCGAATACATCCCGTACTCGATGCCGGAGTGGCTGCGCGAGAACCCGGCGGACAAGGCCACCGCAGTCGCGCGGCAGCTTTCCGAGATCGTGGCGTTCCTCGACGAACGGCAGCTGCTGCACATGGACGGACACTTCGGCAACATCCGCAGCGATGGGGAGCGGATCTACCTCAGCGACTTCGGGCTGGTTACCTCGCCGCATTTCGACCTGTCGACCGCCGAGCGAGTGTTCGCTGAACGCCACGCCAGTCATGATGCCGATGAACGCCTTCTACTGGAAATTGTTCGACGGCGACGTCCACGCCGAATATCCGGTCGGTGCAGGCCGGACTGGAGGTGTTCGATGACAACCGGCCGGTAGCTCCGGTCTGTGGTAGACATCGAATATCACACCGCAGTCCGATCTCATGTCATACCAAGGGATTACAGCGAACGAGAATCCGGCCGATAGCTTCGGGGTATCGACAACGGCGCCCGCTCCGACATCGACCGGTTTCGTCGACGGCGGTGGCGTTTCCGGCCCAGCTCTCAGGAAGATCTATGACGACATCTGCCTTGGTCTCAGAGTCAACTCCGCCGCGGCGCGGCGCCGACGGTGATTACGCCCGCCTGTTGCGGCGGATCTCCGACGCGGGGCTGATGAACCGGCGTCCGGTCTACTACGCCGTCCGGCTCAGCCTGGTCGGGATCGCGTTCGCGGCGGGCTGGGCGGCGTTCGTCCTGGTCGGCGACTCGTGGTGGACGCTGCTGGTCGCGGCGTTCATGGCCGTCGCGTTCGCTCAGATCGCACTGGTCATGCACGATGTCGCGCATCGTCAGGTCTTCCGGCTACGGCAGCGGACGGAGATTGTCGGACGAATCGTCGGCAACGCCGGCATCGGCCTGGGCTACGGCTGGTGGCAGGACAAGCACACCCGCCATCACGCCAACCCGAACCATGAGGAACTCGATCCCGATGTCGCGCCCGACATCCTGGTCTGGTCACAGCAGCAAGCGCGGGCCAGCCGCGGTCTGGCTCGTCTCCTCGGCCGGGCGCAGGCGTATCTGTTCTTTCCCCTCTTGTTGCTGGAGGGTGTGAACCTGCATGTGGCAGGCGTGCGTGCGCTCAGAAACCGGTCGGTCAAACAGCGCGGATTGGAGGGCGCACTGCTGTTCGCCCACTTCGCCATCTACCTGGCCGCACTGTTCGCGGTGCTGCCACCCGACAAAGCCCTCGCGTTCTTCGCTGTCCACCAGGGCCTGTTCGGCCTGTACATGGGCTGCATCTTCGCCCCGAACCACAAGGGCATGCCCACCCTCACCGGCGACGACCGCCCCGACTACCTACGCCGCCAGGTGCTGACCTCCCGCAACGTGCGGGGCGGCGCGCTGACCGACATCGCCCTCGGCGGACTCAACTATCAGATCGAGCACCACTTGTTCCCGAGCATGCCGACGCCGAACCTGCGCCACGCCCAGGTGATCGTCCGCGACTACTGCTCCGAAATCGGTGTGGCGTACCACGAAACCGGGCTGATCGCCTCCTACCGCGAGGCGCTGAGGCACCTGCACCACGTCGGCGCCCCCCTCCGCAACCCAGGTCCGGAAGCCGAAGTGCCGCAACCCAATCACTGACTACCCGGCGACCAGCAGGGCAGGTGGAGGCGGAACTCGGCGCCGTCGCCTGCTGCGCCGGGCGATCGGACGGTCAGGGTTCCATGGTGGGCGAGGGCGACTTGGCGCGCGATCGGGAGGCCGAGACCGGCGCCGTCCGGGTCTTGGCGGCCGCGCCAGAAGCGGTCGAAGATGTGCGGTTGGTGGTCGGCGGGAATGCCGGGACCATGGTCGGTGACCACCACCGTCGCGCCGGAAGTGCCTGTCTCGAGGACGATTTCGACGCGGGAGCCCGGCGGTGCGTACTTCACCGCGTTGTCGACCAGGTTGGCGATCGCGCGCCGGAGCGTGGGCTCGTCGACCGCGGCGGGTACGGAGTCCGGTATGTCGCAGTGTAATTCGATGGATTTGGCGGACGCGGGCAAGTGGCACTCGGCCACCACCTCGCGGGTTGTCGCGGCGAGGTCGGCGGGTCGCCGATCGAGTACGCGCGCCCGGCCGCGCGCATCGGCGAGCAACTGCTCGATCGAGCCGAGCATGCGTTGCGCGGCAGCCCGCGACCGCACCAGCCCCGCCCGGTAGAGCTCGGGTGTCGGCTCCGGATGTGCCAGCACGACATCGGCATTCATCGCCAGCACCGACAAGGGAGTGCGGAGCTCGTGGCTGGTCTCCTCGACCAGGCGGCGCTGGGCATCGGCGGCCTGTTCCAGCCGGTCGAGCATGGCGTCGAAGGCCGCGGCCAGCGACACCAGCTCGGCGGGCCCGCTCCGCAGACCGATCCGGCGGCCGAGGTCCGCGGCCTCGATCTCCTGGGCCACCGCCCGGACCCGCTCGATCGGCCGCACCGCCCGCCCGGCCCACCACCAGGCGATACCCGCCGCGACGGGGGCCAGGGCGAGCGCGGTCAGCAACACCCATGGCGGCCGGCTGCTGGTCGTCGTCGCCACCTCGACGCCGGCGTCGGTCACGATGGACTCGTCCACAGTCAGCAGGCTGACCGCGGACAACAGGACTACCGGCAGATAGATCGCCACGCAGCCGAGGACCGCGAGTTGCACCCGCAGGGTCCGCCACCAGCGGGTCACGGGGTCACCAGCCGGTAGCCCGCGCCGGGGATGGTGACGATCGGCAGCGGATCACCGAGCTTGCGGCGCAAGCGGTAGAGGATCACCCGAACCGACGTGGTGAACGGGTCGGCGTTCGCGTCCCAGACATGTTCGAGCAGTTGCTCGGCTGACAGCACCTCCCCGGCGTGGTGCATGAAATAGCGCAGCAGCGACAGCTCGCGTGCGGTCAGGCGCAGTTCCCGCCCGGCGCGCCACACACGGTGCGCGGCGAGGTCCATGGTGAGGTCGCCGACGCGCAACGTGGCGTCGTGCATGTCCTTGCGGCGGGCCAGCGCGCGCAGCCGAGCCGTCAGCTCCGCGAAGTCGAACGGCTTGACCAGGTAGTCGTCCGCGCCCGCATCCAATCCGGCCACCCGGTCGGCGACCGCGTCGCGCGCGGTGAGTATCAGCGTTCGCACGGGGCGGCGTAGTTCGGGGTCGGTGCCGAGCCGGCGGACGAGTTCGAGCCCGTCGCCGTCGGGCAGGCCCAGGTCGAAACAGGCGACGTCGAAATCGTTGGTGCGCAATAACATATCCGCCGTGGCGTAGGTGCCGGCGAGGTCGACCGCGTACGACTCGTTGCGGAGGCCGAGCGCGAGCAGCTGCGCGAGCTCGGCGTCGTCTTCCACCAGCAGAATGCGCATAGGTCGAGCCTGACAGCCGTTCGCGGTCAGCGCACGCGCACGGCGGTGCGCTGTCCGGCGGGGCTCTCGATTGTCATGATGTCGGCCTCGAATCGCACGGTCGGCGCCGGGCCGCGCCCGGCAGGGTCGTCGGGTCGATAAGCCGCACCGGCGGTGCGCAAGAGCACGGTCGGCGGTGCGGTATCGAGTTCGGCCGCGTCGACCCCGCCCGCCTCGTCGAGGGCGTACCAGAACAGCCGTGACGAGCCGCCGGAACCGACCTCGACGTAGGTGCGCAGCTCACCGTCCCGAATGATGGTGCCCGCCAGAGTTACCCGGTCGATCGGGCCCACGATCCGCACCACCTGCTCGCGCTCGGCCTGTCCCGCAGCGGTTTTCGGCGCCGACAGCAAAGCGTGCACCGCCGCTTCGTGAGCAGCGACCTCCTGGGCTTCGTATCCTTCCGGCAGCGGAAACAGGACCGCGACGGCCTCGGCGCCGGTCGCGCTGACGGCCAGCCGATCCTGCTGCGCCGCGACACCGAATGTCGCACCGCCGTCGAGCCGATAGGTGCCGGTGATCGCGGCGACGGCCGCGGGATCGACGGCACCACCGGTGCGCGGCACAGGTATCGGTGCACCCGCGACGACCGCCGGACCGACTGCCGCCAGCAATTCCTCCGCGCTCACGTCGGCGGTGTTGGAGCTGATCGCCAGCACCCGGCGGCTCTCGGGCAGCACCACGACGGTGACGTTGTGCCCGGTGCCGCCGCCACCCGCCGTCGCGTAGACAGGTTCGCCGTAGCGGTCCGGGCCGAACGCCACCCACCCCGGGATCTCCGCGACACCGTCGCCGCGCTCGAAACGTAGCGAGGTGAGCATCGCGGTCGCCGGTGGGCCGAGCACCTGCCCGGCGAACAGTTCCCCCGCCCAGCGCGCCAGCTCCGCCGTCGACATCGCCAGCCCGCCGTTTCCTTCGATCGCCCAGTGCGGTCCGCCGAAATCGCTGCCCTCGCCGGGTGATCCGTCCTCCTGGTAGCCGACGGCCCGGGGTCCGGGCGCGGCGGGCTCGCCGTTCCAGAAACCCGCCGCGACCGGGCCGCCCGGGACGTTCAGCAATCGCGATGTCACGTATTCCCGATAGCCGGTACCGGACGCCTCCTCGACGAGCAGGGCCAGCAGCGTGTAGCCCGCGTTGGAGTAGAGGAACGCCGAACCTGGCTCGAAGGCCGACTCGAGACCGCCGAGCGCGCGGATCGCGGCCTCGCGGTCGAGTGGCGAATAGTCCTGGCCATGGGATCCCGTGAGTCCGCCGGTATGTAACAGCAACTGCCGCACCGTCACTCGCGCCGCCGGGCCGCGTAGCTCCGAAAGTAGCTCGCCCGCAGTGACATCGAGCCCCAGCTCGCCGCGGCTGACCAGGTCGAGCGCCGCGGCGGCGGTGAACGCCTTGGTCACCGATCCGATACTGAAAACTGTGTCGGAAACGTTGGGCACCTCGGCATCTCGATCGGCCAGACGGTACCCGGCCGCGCACACGGTCGCGCCCTCGACCAGGTAGGCGATCGAGCCACTGAAACCTGCTGCCGCCCATCGGTCCAACCCCTCCGCCAAAGCGGGCTCGCAACGCTCGACCGATGCCGCGTACGGAGCGCCGGGCTGGTCCACATCGGAGGTGCAGGCGACAGCGCCGAGAACGGTTGCGCCGACGAGTACCGCCAGTAGTCGATTCACCTGCCCAACGTAGGAAGCATGGCGTTAACGCGGCGTGAACGCGCCCGGCTCGATCACTCGGGCCACTCCGAACCCTCGATGACATCGACGAAGTCCGTTCGCACGTAGCCGGGCGAGAAACGGTCCAGCACATCGGCTTTCACGTTTCCGAAGGTGGATGCCGGGCGGTGCGCGATGCCGTCGGTGAACGCGGCCAGGATACGTTTCTTGAAATCCGGACGTGGATGCGCTGCCACCACCGCGTCCCGCACCTCCTGCGACACATCGTGGTATCCGATGCCGAGCACGTCCAGTTCCACGCCGGCCGTCACCAGGGCGATCTCGGGAGCCATCCGGGCCGGAATCTCGGGCGTGGTGTGCAGGGCGATGGCCGTCCACACCAGTTCGGCGCGATCGTCGGCAATCCCGTGGGCGTGCAGGAACTTTCGCGCCTCGTCCGCGCCGTCGATCTCGAAGCGCTGCTCGGCGTCCCGGTAACGTTCGGTCAGCCCGAGAGCGTGGAACATCGCGCCGACGTAGAGCAGTTCGGGATCGAAGTCCAAGCCGCGACGTCGGCCCTGGAGCGAGCCGAACAGGAATACGCGCCGCGAGTGGTCGAAAATCAGGGGAGTGGCGGCATCCCGGACCAACTCGGTCGCCTCGCGAGCCAGGGTGCTGTCGGGGATCCGGATATCAGCGATCGTTGTCATATTTCGAGCTTCGTCTCCATGCCCCGCGCGCCGCCATGGCCATCCGGACGGGAACCCCACAGATTCGGCCATTAGTCTGACCAGGTGAGTCGCATGATCGCGGTAGCGGTATACGAAGGCGTCCGATTGCTCGATGCCACCGCGCCCATGGAAGTCTTCAGTACCGCAACGGAATTGGGTGGCGACTACGAACTCGTCCTCTGTTCGCCGACCGGCGCACCGGTTCGCGCCTCGGCGGGCACGAGTCTCACGGTGGGCGCGTCCTACGCGGAAATCCGCGGCGCGCACACCGTTATCGTGCCCGGTTCGAGCCAGTTGCCGCACGCGCCCGCTCCGTCCAAATGGTCGAGGCGATACCGGCTTTCGTCGCCTCCGCGCGCCGCATCGCCTCGGTCTGCACCGGGGCATTCGCCTTGGCTCAGGCCGGTGTCCTGGATGGCCGCCGCGCCACCACTCATTGGCGGCATACCGGTGTTCTCGCCCGCGCCCATCCGAAAATCACCGTCGAACCCGATGCCATTTACGTCCGCGACGGCTCGGTCTACACCTCCGCCGGAGTCAGCGCGGGCATCGATCTGGCCCTCGCCCTCGTAGAGGAAGACGAAGGCGCGCACCTGGCCCGAGAAGTAGCCCGGGACCTGGTGGTATTCCTGCAACGCCCGGGCGGCCAATCCCAATTCTCGGTAGCCTCCCGGCTACCGCGTCCCCGCCACGATCCACTGCGCGCCCTGCTCGACGACATCCTCGCCGACCCGGCGGCTGACCACTCCTTGCCCGCCATGGCCACCCGCGTCGCCCTGAGCGTCCGCCACCTCACCCGCCTGTTTCGCGAACATCTCGACACCACCCCGGCCGCCTTCGTCGAAACCGTCCGCCTGGAAGCCGCCCAATCCATGCTGGAATCCGGTGAATCCGTCACCGGGTCCGCCCGGCGCTCCGGCCTGGGCAGCGACGAATCCCTCCGCCGAGTCTTCCTCCGCCACTTGGGCGTAAGCCCCTCCGCCTACCGCGCCCGGTTCCGCACCAGCCTGTCGGATGGGTGACCACTCGCCTGGGCTACCAGTCAGCCCGGCTCCGCAACCAGGTGCAGGTAGGCGGTGTCCAGGGGAATGTCGACTGCGAACCAGGCGGCGGGGCGGTCGTCGTCGTGCGGGCACCAGGCGGTGGCGACGCACAGGCGGGCCACTTCCGCGGCGGCCAGGCCGGGTAGGTGCCAGGCGACCCCGGCCGGATCCGTGTAGTGCACACCGTATTCGGTGGAACCCTCGGGCACGTTGGGTGGCAGCAGGTCGGCCCAGTCGGCGGGCATCAGGCGGCCGTCCGCGGCCTGCAGGGCGAGTAGTTCGGAGTCCGGGCCGCCGATCGACACCATGAAGTGCTCGTTTTCGACGCTGACGGCGGCCAGGCATTCGCCGGAGTCCGGGCCGCCGAAGGCGTCGGCCGGGAGGTCGGTCAGTTCGGCCGCGACGACCAGTCCGGACACCGCCGTTTTGGCTTTCACCTGCCAGATCGCAGCCCACATCGGGACCGGGGCACCGCCGTCCCAGGCCGGGACGTCGATGCTCCCGATCAGGAGATCCACCGTCGCGGTGTGGTGTTGCCAGCGGTGCAGGTGCGCACCGTTCGGCAAGCGCCACAGGGTATCCGGCTCGGCCGGCAGCACAGTCGATCCGAGTGTGACAGCGAACTCGACCTTCCCGAGGGGCGTGTCGATCACGGCTCGGCGGCGAGCTGCCCGGGCCAGGTCGTCGGTGGGGAGCATGCGCCCATCATGCAGTAGTGCTCAACGGGATTCGATCGCAGTGACTCTAAAGGTGTTCGCGCCGGTCGAAAGGTGGTTTCGTCTCGCTAGTTGCCCGGTTCCAGCGAAAGGCCCCACGCATGTCCGTTGCCAGCTCTGCCGAATCCGGAACCGCGGTGCGCGTGGTCAAGCTCGGCGCTCACATCGGCGCGCGAATCGAGGGGGTGCGACTCGGCGGTGACCTGGGTGCACGCACGGTCGCCGCCATTCGATCGGCGCTGCACGAGCACAAGGTGATCTTCTTCCAAGGCCAGGATCATCTGACCGAGGACGGGCAGTACGAGTTCGCGGAATTGCTCGGCAGCCCGACCACTCCGCATCCAACGCTGAACGCGACGGGGTCGAAGAGCCTGGCGATCGATTCGCAGCACGGCCGCTCGAACGTCTGGCACACCGATGTCACCTTCGTCGATCGGGTGCCGAAGGCGTCGATCCTGCGAGCGGTCACGCTGCCCAGTTACGGCGGCTCGACCACCTGGGCCTCGACGGTCGCGGCGTACGACGCGCTGCCCGAACCACTCAAAGTATTGGCCGAGAGCCTGCGCGCCCGGCACACCAACCTGTACGACTACGCCGGGGAAGGCCGCGCGTCGGAGGCGAATTCCGCGGCCTATCGGCGCGAGTTCGAATCGGCGTACTTCGAGACCGAGCATCCCGTGGTCGAGGTTCATCCCGAGACAGGGGAGCGTGCCCTGCTGCTGGGCTGCTTCGTGAAGGAACTGGCAGGGCTGTCCGGCAGCGAGTCGAAGGCGCTGTTCCAGCTGTTCCAGCACCGGATCACCCGGCTGGAGAACACCACTCGCTGGAATTGGTCGCCGGGCGACGTGGCGATCTGGGACAACCGTGCCACCCAGCATTACGCCATCGACGACTACGACGGCGCCGAGCGCCGCAAACTGACCAGGATCACGCTGGCCGGTGATATTCCGGTCGGCGTCGACGGGCGATCCAGCGTCGTGATCGCCGGTGATGCCGGGTACTACTCGCCGGTCCAGGCGCGGCGGGCGGCATAAGGCCACAACGGCATAACAGCATGTCAACTACCGCGCGCCGCCCGCTGGCAGGGCGTGCGCGATCGACTACTGTCCAGTGGCTCACGTGTCCGGTGATCATGCAGACAGGAACCGACCCGGTCTTCGGCCGACAAGGGGAATCCCGTGCATTTGTGGAGCTATATCCGGGGGCGGGGCGAGCTGCTGACGTTCCTGACCTATCAGCACGCGTCGCTGGCGTTGCAGACGGTACTGGTCGGGACGATCGTCGCCGTGGTGGTGGCGGTGGCGGTCTATCGGCTGCCGCTGCTGTCCTCGCTCACGCTGACTTCCAGCCGGGTGGCTTTGACGATTCCCTCGCTGGCACTGCTGGCACTGCTGCTGGTCCCGTTCGGGCTCGGCGTGGTGCCCTCGTTCCTCATGCTGGCGTTCTTCGCGACCTTGCCGGTGATCGGTAACGCGATCGTGGGATTGCGTTCGGTGCCGGCCTCGGTCATCGAGTCCGCGCGCGGTATCGGGCTGTCCCGGTGGCGGATTCTGTGCACCATCGAATTGCCGATCGCCTGGCCGGTGATCCTTACCGGCATCCGGGTCTCGACCCAGATGGTGGTCGGCGTCGCCGCCATCGTCGCCTACGTCCTGGGCCCTGGTCTGGGATCGCTGATCTTCAACGGCCTGTCCCGGCTCGGCGGCGCGAACGCCCTCGAAATGGCGCTGACCGGAACCATTCTCATCGTCGCGATCGCGTTGGTGTTCGACGCGCTCCTCGTCCTGCTGGGACGCCTCACCATCGCGAAGGGACTGTCATGACCGATGCTGTGACCCTCCGGCCGGTTCCGGCGGAACGCAATGTGACGGGCGCGTCGATCGCGCTGGACGGTGTCGTCAAACGCTATCGGGGACAGGAGAAACCGGCGGTCGAACGCCTGGACCTGGAGATCGAGGCGGGCCAGATCGTCGCGTTCGTCGGCCCGTCCGGCTGCGGGAAGACCACCACCCTCAAGATGATCAACCGGCTGATCGAGCCCACCGAGGGGCGGATCCTGATCGACGGCCGGGACGTCACGAAAGAGGATCCGGACAAGCTGCGGCAGTCCATCGGGTACGTCATCCAATCCGGCGGCTTGTTCCCGCACTGGTCGGTGGCCAAGAACATCGGCGCGATTCCGCGGGTGCTCGGCTGGGACAAGAAGCGGATCGCCGAGCGCACCGAATATCTGCTCGACCTGGTCGGCCTCGATCCCGGCACCTTCGCGGACCGGCTACCCAAGGACATGTCCGGCGGACAGCAGCAGCGCGTCGGCGTGGCACGGGCGCTCGCCGCCGATCCGCCGGTGCTGCTCATGGACGAGCCGTTCGGCGCGGTCGACCCGATCACCCGGGTTCGCCTGCAGGACAGCCTGATCGCGATTCAGCACGAGCTCGGCAAAACCATCGTGATCGTCACCCACGATTTCGAGGAAGCCACCAAGCTCGGGGACAAGGTGCTGATCCTGTCGGAGGGCGGGCACATCGAGCAGTACGCCACACCGGAGGAGATCCTCACCGATCCGGCCACGCCGTTCGTCGAGGAGTTCGTCGGATCCGGAGCGAAGCTGGCCTATCTGACGGTGTCGCGGGTGCGAGATGTGGAGTACGACAAGGTGTTCACCGCTCGGATCGGTGAACCGTCGGGGGACGTGATCGCCCGGGCGAAGGCGGCGGGGCACAGCTGGATCGTGGTCGTCGACCCGGCCGGGCGGCCGCGGTCGTGGCCCTCGCTCACGGAAGTGGCGACCAAACCCGAGGTTTCGGACTTCCTGGATCGCCGGTTGCCGGTCGTGGCGCGATCCTCGACGCTCAACGACGCGTTCGACGAGATGCTCGCGACCAGTCAGGGAGCCACGCTGGTCACCGATGGCCGCGGCGCCGTCGTCGGCTCGCTGAGCATCGGGGCGGTGACCGAGCTGATCCGGAACAAGCTCGCGGAGGGCACCCCGAAGAGGAGGACCTTTCCTACGAAACTTACGTCGACGGAACCGATCCCGCGCCCACCCCGGTGGTCGCCGCCGACGACGAACCCGGATCCCTGGCGGTCACCGCGCCCGGTGAGCCGACATGAATCGGTTGCGCCGCATACCGATCGACGTCTGGTTCGAGCCGATCATCATCCTGGCCATCGGTATCGGCTACCTGCTCTGGTACCGGTCCAGCACCTTCACCTCGACCGAGCAGGCATCGCTGGCCTGGGCCAATTTGCAGACCACGATCCTCGCGCACATCAAGCTGACCGTGGTGGCCACGCTGATCGTGGTCGTGGTCGCGATTCCGCTGGGTATCGCCCTGACCCGGCCCGCGTTGCAGCGGTTCGAGACGGTCGCCGTCAATGTCGCCAATATCGGCCAGGCCGCGCCCGCGGTCGGCCTGCTCGTGCTGTTCACGTTCTGGCTGGGCACCGGATTCCGTACCGCCGTGGTCGGTCTCGTGGTGTACGCGATTCTGCCGATCCTGCAGAACACGATCGTCGGGTTGCGGCAGGTGGACCAGCGCACGATCGAGGCGTCCCGCGGCATCGGTTTCTCGGCGGCGCGCACCCTGTTCCAGGTCGAGTTGCCGCTCGCGGTCCCGGTGATTCTCAACGGCGTGCGTACCGCGCTGGTCATCCTGGTCGGCACCGCGACGCTGAGCACCTTCATCGGGGCGACGAGCCTCGGCACGCTGATCACCACCGGCGTCACCCTGTTCCTGCCCAAACTGCTCATCTCCGGCGCGATTCTGGTCGGTCTGCTGGCGCTGGTCATCGACTGGCTCGGCCGGCTGGTCGAATTGGCCGCGACTCCGCGAGGTGTGTCATGAGGTCGATACGGGCCGGATCGATTGCGCTACTGGTAGTTACGCTGCTCGCCGGGTGCGGGCTGGTGAGCTCATCGGGCACGTTCCACGACTCGAGCCTCCCGGACGGTGCGCGGCCGCTGGACGGCGCGAAGCTGGTCGTCACCTCCAAGAGCTTCACCGAGGGCGTGCTGCTCGGCAAGATCACCGCGACCTACCTGGCCGCGGCCGGCGCCGAGGTCACCGACCTGACCGGGGCGCCCGGATCGGCGTCCTCGCGGCAGGCCCAGCTCAACGGTGACGCCGACATCCTGTGGGAGTACACGGGCACCGGCTGGGTGAACTACCACAACCAGACCGAGACGATCGTGGACCCGCACGAGCTGTGGCAGCGAGTGCACGACATCGAGAAGCGCGACAACAACCTGGAGTGGCTGCCCCCGGCGAACTTCAACGACACCTATGCTTTCGCCGCGTCCACCCCGACCGCGCAACGCCTGCAGGTGAAGTCGCTGTCGGATGTCGCCGCGCTGCCCGTCGCCGACCGCACCTTCTGCGTCGACGACGAATTCTTCAGCCGCTCGGACGGTTTCCTGCCGATGCTGGTGAAATACGGTATGCCGTACAACGATCCGAACGGCCTGCCCGCGGCCAACGTCACCCGGATGGACGCCGGCGTCGTCTACCCGGCGACGGCCAAGAGCGCGCCCTGCAACTTCGGCATGGTGTACACCACCGACGGCCGGGTCAAGAACCTCGGCCTGTCGGTCCTGGACGACGACAAGAAGTTCTTCCTCCCCTACAGCGGCACCGCCGTCGTCCGCGGCGCGATCATCGAGGAGTACCCCCAGCTTCGCGCCCTGCTCGGCACCATCTCCGAGCGCCTGACCGACCAGCTCATGCAGGACCTCAACGGCCGCGTCGACATCGACGGCGAAGACCCCTCCGACGTCGCCTACGACTGGCTCCGGGGCGAAAAGCTGGTCGGCTAGCGAGGACTGGGTGCGGGCGCGACACGCGTCTCGACCGGGCTAACACCGGCTGGTGCATGCACTGTGATTATCATGGTCCGCACAACAGACGAACACACTCAGCCGCAACCGCATCCGCGTCACTCAACGTTTAGGCCCAGTACACCCACTGCACGGCTCCTGCGCGCGTTACCCGGTTTTGCTTGCCCCCTTGCTCATCGGTGACCGAATTGATTGTCGGACACCGGCTTATGCTTCACTAATTTGCTGTCCCGACCATCGGTCATGCTGTGAACGAACCGGGTATTCGGTATTCGGTCACTGTATGGGTGATATAACCGTACGGAAGTTTGTTAATCCCCGGTACGGCGGCGAATTATGCAGTATTACAACGACATTCGCCCGGATTGCGACATACTGATCCAGTACGCCGCGCCATGGGTCGGGGGCTTCGACTTCGGAAAAGTCGAACGATTGTCCAAATTCGCTACAGCGCAGTCAGTGGAGGTCAGGGTCTATTTGCGCACCCCGGGATCCGGGCAGGGACGCTCGGGTGCGGGCTGCGGTGCGCTCCGGCTGAGTAGTGCCGTCTGAGCAAGTGCAGCAATGGTTTTGGTGCTTGGCGTTGCTGGCCGGTGGATCGGCACCGCCCAGCCTAGGCGACAAGCGAGGGAAATAGGCCATGCAATCCGTTACAAATTCACTCCGGCGTAGTTCGACGGCGATTCAGAAAGAACTGTGGCTGGCGCACGAGCTGTCAGACATCCCGAACAACTGTATCGTTTACGCGGATATCCACGCCGAGCTGGAAATCCGCCGCTTTTTCGACGCCCTGCGCCGGGTGTTTGCCGAATCGGAGTCGCTGACAGTCAATTTCGTCGCGGAGTCCGAGGGGCCAGAGCAGGTCGAGCGTGACGTCAGTGCTTGGAAGCCGACTTACCTCGACCTCACCGACCGGCCGGACCCGAAATCGGCTGCGCTCGACTATATGTCGCGGGAACGCGAGGTAGGTTTCGATCTCGAGCGAGATTGCCTGCTCCGGGTCGCGCTACTCAAAGTCGGTGACGGACACCATGTGTTGTCGATGTGTTTTCACCACATCATCATGGACGGTGTCGGCGTAGCCACGTGGACCCAGCGCGTGCTCGATGTCTATGGTGCCTCGGTGAGCGGGACCCCGGTCCCGCCCGCCGGTTTCGTGAGCGCAGAAGACATCCTCGACAGTGACCGGGCGTATCGTCGCGACCGACAGCCGATCGACCAGGAGTACTGGCGCCGGGCGATCCCGGCCGGAACCGAACCCGTCCGGCTCCCGGGCAACGCCGAGCCCGACGCCAAACCAGGGCGAGTCGGCTGCACCCGCAGCCTGTCCGGTGTGGAACTGCGGGAGCTGACCAGCTCCGCGGAATCGATCGGTCTCCGGCTGCCCTACCTGCTGATGGCGGTGGCGGCGGCCGCTGTCCAGCGGCACGCGTCGCGTGACGAATTCTGCGTCCAGATGCCGGTTTCCAACCAGACGGCCATCGCGAGCCGGACGCCCTGCCAGCTCTCGGATACGGTTCCGCTGCTGGTGCGGTCGAGCAACAGCCTGTCGCTGGCGGAGCTCGCCGAGCGGATCCACGACAGCGTCTCCAGCGCCAAAGACCATCTGCGCTACGGGATGTCGAACATCCGGCGCGACCTGAAGATGTCGAACGCGAAGGCTGACGGCTTGGGCCCGGTCGTCAACGTCATGTCGTTCTTCGGGGCGTTGCGGATGGCGGACGGCACGGCCGACCTCCAGGTCTTCTCGGCCGGGACCAGCGGGGATCTGTCGATCATCTTCTCCTATGAGCGCCAGGCGGCGCGCGGCGGTTACCTGCGGCTGGAGGGCGACGCGCGGGTCTACACCGAGGACGACCTGCACGGCTATCTCGAATCGATCGCGCGCTACCTGGGGCAGGCGGTCGCCGATCCGGCCGCGCCGATCGGGGCGGTGGATCTGCTCGGCGCGGAGCGCAGCCTGGTGCTCGAGACGTGGAACGACACGGCGACGCCGGTCGATTCGGCGGCGACCCTGCTCGGCTTGTTCGAAGAGCGCGTGGCGCAGTGGCCGGACGCGGTGGCGGTGGCCGCCGGTGCGGCCGAGCTCTCCTACCGAGAGCTCGATCGCAGGGCCGAACAGATTGCGCGGACCTTGATTTCGCATGGCGTGCGGCCGGACAGTGTCGTGGCGGTGGCAGTGCCGAGGTCGGCAGAGCTGATCGTCGCGATCCTGGCGGTGCTGAAGGCCGGCGGCGCCTATCTGCCGATCGATCCGGCCTATCCGCCGGAACGGCTGGCATTCGTGCTCGGCGATGCCGCGCCGATCGCGGTCCTCACCGACGGTGCTACGTCGAAATCGCTGCCGCACAGCAATGTCCCGCATATCTTGCTCGAGGACGCCGAGGCAGCACCTTCCGGTGTCGCGCGCACCGCCACGCCTCGGCCCGGCAACATGGCCTACCTGATCTACACCTCCGGCTCCACCGGCACGCCGAAGGGCGTCGCCGTCACCCACGCCAACGTCGCCTCGCTGTTCCTGAGTACAGCTCAGTGGTGCGAGTTCGGTACCGGCGACGTCTGGGCCTGGTGCCATTCCCAGGCGTTCGACTTCTCGGTCTGGGAGATCTGGGGTGCGCTCCTGCACGGCGGCCGCGTCGTCGTCGTGCCGTGGGATGTCGTGCGTACTCCGGCACAGCTGTGGGATCTGGTGGTCGACGCGGGAGTGACCGTCCTCAATCAGACTCCCTCGGCCTTCAACGCGCTCGCCGAAGCTCGCTCGGTCAGCGGCCGAGCGGATTCCGACCTGCGCATGGTGATCTTCGGCGGCGAAGCGCTGAACCCCGCCCACCTGCGCAGGTGGTACTCGGCGGGCGGCGATGACGGGCCGGCGCTGGTGAACATGTACGGAATCACCGAAACCACCGTGCACGTGACACGGCTCGATCTGGTTGCGGCACATGCCGATCGGAGTGGCAGCCCGATCGGGACGCCGCTGGGGAATATGCGGGTGTTCGTGCTGGATTCGGCGTTGGCGCCGGTTCCGGTGGGCGCGGTCGGCGAATTGTATGTAGCCGGTGCGCAGTTGGCGCGGGGCTATCGCGGCCGAGCGGGGTTGACCGCGGCGCGGTTCGTGGCCGATCCCTTCGACCCGGCCGGTGGCGGCAGGCTGTACCGCACCGGCGATGTCGCGCGCTGGACGACGGCAGGCGTTCTGGAGTTCGTCGGCCGAGCCGACGATCAGGTCAAGATCCGCGGCTTCCGGGTCGAGCCCGGTGAGATCGAAACCGTTCTGGCCCAGCATCCTTCGGTCTCGCGAGCCGTGGTGGTAGCTCGCGACATCGGCGGCAACCAGCAGCTGGTCGGGTATGTGGTCACCGACCGCGAATCGGGCGACGACGATGCGCGGGCGGCCCTCGGCGGGGAACTGCGACAGTTCGCGGCCGAGCGGCTCCCGGAGTTCATGGTGCCCGCGGTGGTGCTGGTGATCGACACGGTGCCGTTGACCGCGAACGGGAAGCTCGATCGCGCCGCGTTGCCGGCGCCGTCGATGGTGTCCTCGCGCCGGTATCGCGCCCCCCGCGGTGCAGGTGAGCAGGTGCTGGCCGAGCTGTTCGGTGAGGTTCTCGGCCGCGACCGAGTCGGCGCCGACGACAGCTTCTTCGAACTGGGCGGGCACTCGTTGTCGGCCACACACCTGATCAGCCGGATTCGAGCGGTCCTGGGGGTCGAGGTCCCGATCCGGACGGTCTTCGACGCTCCGACCGTGGCGCGGCTGGCGACTCGGCTCGACGCGGGTATCCGGGTGCGCCCGATGCTGTCGGCCCGGCAGCGCCCGGACGTGGTCCCGCTGTCGTACGCGCAGCGGCGGTTGTGGTTCATCCACCGGCTCGAAGGCCCTTCCGCCACTTACAACGTCCCGCTGACGGCACGATTGACGGGCGCGTTCGACACATCCGCCTTCGCCACGGCGGTCGCCGATGTGATTGCCCGGCACGAGAGTCTGCGCACCGTATACATCGAAACCGACGGCATCCCGGCCCAGCGGGTGGTCGACTTCGACAGCATCGAGGTGCCGGTGATCGTCACCGATGCCGTCGATGTGGATGCGGCAGTCGCCGAGGCGGCGCGGTATCGGTTCGATCTGTCCACGCAGATCCCGATCCGGGCCTCGGTGTTCCGCCGCGGCGTCGATGACTGGATGCTGGTGTTCTTGTTCCATCACATCGCCGGTGACGGCTGGTCGGCGACCACACTGTTGCGGGACCTGTCGGCGGCTTACGCGGCCCGGCTGGAACAGCGGGCGCCGAAGTGGCGGCCGTTGCCGGTGCAGTACGTGGATTACACGCTGTGGCAGCAGGAACTGCTCGGGTCCGCGACCGATCCTGACAGCATGCTGTCGGACCAGTTCGACTATTGGCGCGCCGAACTCGGTGGACTGCCCGAGCAGTTGCGGTTGCCGACCGACCGGCCGCGCCCGCGGGTGGCGAGCTATCGCGGTGACATGGTGCTGTTCGACATCGATCCCGAGATCCGTACGGCGGTCGAGCGGTTGGCCGCCGATCAGGGCGCGACGGTGTCGATGGTGTTGCAGTCGGCATTGGCGGTTTTGCTGTTCAAACTCGGTGCGGGACAGGATATTCCGATCGGTGCGCCGATCGCCGGTCGTACCGATGACGCGTTGACCGATCTGGTCGGGTTCTTCGTCAACACCTGGGTGCTGCGCACCGCGGTCGATCCGGCGGCGTCGTTCGCCGAGATCCTCGCTCAGGTCCGGGCGAAAGCCTTGGCGGCGTACGAGAATCAGGACGCACCGTTCGAGTTGCTGGTGGAGTTGCTCAACCCGGCCCGCTCGTCGGCCTACCACCCGTTGTTCCAGGTCCTGCTGACCCTGCAAGACAACCCCCTGCCCGCCTTGGAGCTCCCGGGAGTCGAGGTCGACGGTCGTTCCCCGGCCAGTACCACCTCGCGCTTCGACTTGACCTTCAACATCGGTGACGGCCCGACCGGTAGCTGGGAGGGCTACATCGAGTACGCCACCGACCTGTTCGACCGGTCCACGATCGAGGCCACCGCGGCGCGGTTGGTGCGGACACTCCGGCAGGTCGTGGCGGCTCCGGACAGCCTGGTGGGAGCAATCGATGTTCTCGGCGGTGACGAACGAGAACTGGTGCTGCACAGGTGGAATGACACCGCTGTGCCGGTCGACCGGCACAGCACGGTGGTCGAGCTGTTCCGAGAACGAGTCGTCGCGTCCCCGGACGCCGTGGCCGTCGTGGCCGCCGACGGCGAGTTGTCGTATCGGGAACTCGATGGTCGCGCCGATCGGCTCGCGCAGATATTGATCTCGCGCGGGGTGAGTTCCGATGTCATCGTCGCGGTCGCCCTGCCCCGATCAGTGGATCTGATCGTGGCGTTGCTCGCGGTACTGAAAGCTGGTGGCGGGTACCTGCCGATCGACCCGGCCTATCCCTCGGATCGGCTGGCGTTCATCCTCGGTGATGCCGCGCCTGCCGTCGTCCTGACCGACCACGACACGGCACGGGTATTGCCGCACGCCACTACGCCACACCTCTATCTCGATACCCTCGACTTCAGTGGCGCGGACATCGGCAACCGGGCCGTGCCGGTGCGGCCGGAGGCTTTGGCGTATCTGATCTACACCTCGGGTTCCACCGGTGTGCCCAAAGGTGTTGCTGTCAGCCACCGTAACGTGCTGAATCTGGCTTCCCAGACGTGGTCGACCGGCCCGGGGGAGCGGGTGCTGGTCCACTCCTCGGTTGCCTTCGATGCTTCTACCTATGAGATCTGGCCCGCGCTGATCAGTGGCGGCGCCGTGGTGCTGGCCGGTGCGCAGCGTTCGGACCCGGCCGAGATCACCGGGTTGATCGCAGACGGGTCGGTGACCAAGATGTTCGCGACCCCGGCGTTGCTGTCGGCGGTACTCGATCACGCGGAACCCTTGCCGGACAACCCCTTCCGCAGTCTGTCGCAGGTAATCGCCGGTGGCGCCGAGCTTCCTTCCGGATTGGTCGGTCGGTTGAAAGACCGCATCGGCGATGTTCAGGTCACCAATGGTTATGGGCCGACCGAGACCACGGTGTTCGCGACGGTGTTCGACACGGATGCGGTTTCGAACGACGTCTCGGTGCCGATCGGGTCCGCGTTGGCCAATGTGCGTGTGTACGTGCTGGATTCGTGCCTGTCACCGGCGCCTGTCGGTGTCGCGGGTGAGCTGTATGTGGCTGGTGCGCAGTTGGCGCGCGGCTACCACGGCAAGGCTGGTTTGACTGCCGCCCGGTTCGTCGCCGATCCGTTCGATGCGGCTGGTGGCCGGTTGTATCGCACCGGTGACGTCGTGCGCTGGACCTCGGCAGGGGTACTGGAGTTCGCGGGCCGCATCGATGACCAGGTGAAGATCCGGGGCTTCCGTGTCGAACCCGGCGAGGTCGAAACCGTTCTCGCGCAACATCCTGCGGTATCGCAAGCGGTGGTGGTAGCCCGCGATCTCGGCACCGGCGGCAAGCAATTGATCGGATACGTCGTCGCTGACCAAACCGGGGAGGACGTGCGCCGATTCGCCGCTGAGCGGTTGCCGGACTTCATGGTGCCCGCGGCGGTCATGGTCCTCGACGCGATGCCGATGACCGCGAACGGGAAACTGGATCGCGCGGCGTTGCCGGAACCGGAATTGGTGTCGTCGGCAGGGTACCGGGCGCCGGAGGGCGAGCAGGAGCGGGTCCTGACCGAGTTGTTCGCCGAGGTCCTCAAACGGGACCGAGTCGGCGCGGACGACAACTTCTTCGAGCTGGGCGGTCATTCGCTGCTGGCCACCCGCCTGGCCAGCCGGATCCGGTCGGTTCTGGGCGTCGAGGTGCCGATCCGGACGGTGTTCGACGCGCCGACCGTGGCGCAGCTGGCCGCCCGGCTCGACGCGGGTCTGCGGGTGCGCCCGAGCCTGTCGGCCGGGGAGCGTCCGGATATCGTGCCGTTGTCGTACGCGCAGCGGCGGCTGTGGTTCATCCACCGGCTCGAAGGCCCTTCCGCCACTTACAACATGGCGTTGGCGGTGCGGCTGCGCGGCGCGGATGTCTCGGCGTTGCGCGCCGCGATCGACGATGTGGTCGTCCGGCACGAGAGCCTGCGCACGATCTTCGTCGACGCGGAGGGCGTGCCGTCGCAGCGGGTGCTGGATGCCGGCAGCGTCGAGGTGCCGTTCACCGAGACCGCGGCCGACGCCCTGTCGACGGCCGAGCTGGACACGATGGTGACCGCGGCAGCGCAATACGGATTCGATCTGTCCTCGGAGATTCCGATCCGCGCCGACGTCTTCCGGTGCGACGTCGACGACGTGGTGCTGGTCTTGCTGATGCATCACATTGCCGGTGACGGCTGGTCGTTGACACCGTTGCTCCGGGATCTGTCGGCGGCATACTCCGCGCGCCTGGAGCATCGGGCGCCGGAGTGGCAGCCGTTGCCCGTGCAATACGTGGATTACACACTGTGGCAGCGCGAGTTGCTGGGTTCGGCGGCCGATCCGCACAGCGTGCTGGCGCAACAGTTCGAGTACTGGCGGGTTGAGCTCGACGGTCTGCCCGAGCAGCTGCGGTTGCCGATGGATCGCCCGCGCCCGCGCGTGGCGAGTTACCGCGGCGACATGGCGCTGTTCGACATCGATCCCGAGATTCGGGCCGCCGTCGAGCGCCTGGCGGCTCGTGAAGGCGCGACGGTGTCGATGGTGCTGCAGTCGGCGCTGGCCGTGCTGCTGTCCAAACTCGGTGCGGGGGAAGATATTCCGATCGGCGCCCCGATCGCCGGGCGTACCGATGACGCCCTCACCGATCTGGTCGGCTTCTTCGTCAACACCTGGGTGCTGCGCGCGACCGTGGATCCGGGAGCCTCCTTCACCGAGATCCTGAGCCAGGTACGGGTGAAAGCCCTGGCCGGATACGAGAACCAGGACATTCCGTTCGAGTTGCTCGTCGAACTGCTCAACCCGGCCCGCTCGGCCGCACATCATCCGCTGTTCCAGGTGACGCTGGCATTCCAGAACAACACGCTGCCGGACCTCCAGCTTTCGGGGGTGGGCATCGAGCGCCGCCCCGCGCCGACCGCGACCTCGCGCTTCGACCTGTTCTTCAACGTCTCCGATGCGCCCGCGGGCGCCGGGTGGGAAGGGTTCGTCGAGTACGCGACGGAATTGTTCGATCGGTCCACGGTCGAGACGATGGCGGCGCGCTGGGTGCGGTTGCTGCATCAGCTGGTCTCGGACCCGGGTGTCCCGGTCGGGTCGGTCGAGGTGCTGGCGGGCGCGGAACGCGCACTGGTGCTGGATCGCTGGAACGACACCGCTCTCACGGTCCCCGACACCACGCTGGTCGAGCTGTTCCAGGCGCAGGTCCGTCGAACGCCGGATGCCGTCGCGGTGGTCTGCGCGGACACCCAGCTGACCTATCGGGAACTGGATACCCGCGCCGGGCAGCTGGCGCGAGCGCTGGCTGCGCGGGGAGTAAGGCCCGACACCCTCGTCGCGGTGGCTTTGCCGCGCTCCGCCGATCTCATAGTGGCGATGCTGGGTGTGTTGCGGGCGGGCGGCGGGTACCTGCCGATCGATCCGGCCTACCCCTCGGATCGGCTGGCGTTCGTGCTGGCCGACGCCGATCCGGTTGTCGTCGTGACCGATCGGGGGACAGCGAAAGAGTTGCCGCCCAGCGCGATACCGCACCTGTGCCTGGACGACCTCGACACCGTCGACGTGGCCGACTGGACCCCGGATGTCGTGGTGTCCCCGCAGAATTTGGCGTACGTCATCTACACGTCCGGTTCCACGGGTGTGCCGAAGGGCGTGGGGATCACCCACCGCAACGTGGTGAACCTGGTTGCTCAGGCGTGGCCCGTGGTGTCCGAGGATCGGGTGCTGGTGCATTCGTCGATCGCGTTCGACGCCTCGACCTATGAGATCTGGCCTGCCCTGTGCGGTGGCGCCGCACTGGTGGTCGCGGGCGAGCAGCGTTCGGATCCGGGGGAGATCACACGCCTGGTCGAAACCTGGTCGGTAACGAAGATGTTCGCGACGCCGCCGTTGTTGTCGGCGCTGGTCGAACACGCGGAATCGTTGCCCGGCAACGTATTCCAGAGTTTGCGGCAGGTGCACACCGGAGCTGACACGCTCACCACGGCACTGGTGCACGCGATGGAATCCCGGTTCGGCGGTGTCCGGATCGAGAACCTGTACGGTCCGACCGAGGCCACCGTCGATGTGACGGCCTTCGCCGTGCCCGATGCGTCGCGCGACGTGCTGGGTGCGGTGGTGCCGATCGGCGCGCCGGTCGCCAATGCGCGTGTGTACGTGCTGGATTCGTGGTTGGCGCCGGTTCCTGTCGGCGTAGCGGGCGAACTGTATGTGGCCGGTGCGCAGTTGGCGCGCGGGTACCACGGTCGTGCGGGTTTGACTGCCGCGCGGTTCGTTGCCGACCCGTTCGACCCGACGGGCGGCCGGTTGTATCGGACCGGTGATGTGGTGCGCTGGAATGCCAGCGGGCAGCTGGAGTTCGCGGGCCGCAGCGATGATCAGGTAAAGATCCGCGGCTTCCGCGTCGAACCGGGCGAAGTTGAAACCGTTCTGGCGCAACATCCTTCGATCTCGCAGGCCGTGGTGGTCGCGCGCGGCGACTCCGAGGGTAAGCAGCTGGTCGGATATGTGGTGGCCGACCGGTCGGGCCCCGCCGTTGGTCAAGACGAACTGGTCGGTCAGTGGCGTCGGGTGTACGACGAGCTGTATTCGGCCGCCGACACCGGGAGCGACAGCGCCCAGCCCGATTTGGAGCCTGTGACCGAGCTCGGCGCCGGTTTCGGTGGCTGGAACAGCAGCTACACCGGCGAGCCGATTCCCTTGGAGCAGATGCGGGAATGGCGGTCGGCCACTGTCGACCGCATCCGGGAATTGCAGCCACAGCGGGTGCTCGAAATCGGCGTGGGTTCAGGTCTGTTGATGTCGCAGCTCGCACCCGACTGCGCCGAATACTGGGCGACAGATTTCTCGGCCGCGACGATCGGCACGCTGCAACGACAGGTGAACGAACTCGGCGCGGAATTCGCTGACCGTGTCGTACTGCGGGCGCAACCGGCCGACGATATCGACGGTCTGCCCGAAAGTTATTTCGACACTGTGGTGGTGAACTCCGTCATCCAGTATTTCCCCAGTCAGGCCTATCTGCGGACGGTGCTCGAGCGGGTTGCGGGGTTGCTGGCGCCCGGTGGTGCGGTGTTCGTGGGTGACGTGCGCAATTTCGCGTTGCTCGAGGAGTTCGCGACCGCGGTGCAGATCAGCCGCAATGGCGGTGACGACCCGGCGGCGGTGGTTGATCGGGTTCGCCGGGACATCGCGGCCGAGCAGGAGCTGTTGCTGGCGCCGGAGTACTTCTCGGTGTTGTGCGGTGCGACAGCCGGTTTCGATGCTGTCGATATCCGGCTCAAGCGCGGTTACTCGGTCGATGAGTTGACGCGGTACCGCTACGACGTCGTCCTGCACAAGGCCCCGGCGGCGCCATTCTCGGTCGCCCATACTCCGAAAGCCGTTTTCCGCGACCACGAGTGGTTGCGCTCGCTGTTGCAGACCCGGCATCCCGACGGCATCCGCGTGACCGGCATCCCGCACCTCGGACTGACCAGCGAGATCGAGGTGACGCAGCGAATCCGCGCCGGACTCCCCGGCACCGGCACTCGCGGCGTCGGTTTCGAAGGAACGCTCGACGCCATGGCTGACCGGGCGGGTGCGGGTCTCCTGCCCGAGGACCTCCATGTGCTGGGGCAAGAACTCGGATACACGACGGCGGTCACGTGGTCGGTGGAGCCGGGGCAGATGGAGGCGGTTTTCCTGGAACCCGCTGCGGTTCAGGGCCGTCCGCTGACCGATGTGTATCCCGCACCGGCTTCGGCGAGCGTTCTCAGCGCGTTCGCGAACAATCCGCAGGCCGGTTTGCTGGCCGCCGACGTGCGTCGCTGGGCGGCTGATCGGTTGCCGGACTTCATGGTTCCCGCGACGGTGCTGGTGCTCGACGCGATGCCGTTGACCGCCGGCGGCAAGCTCGATCGGAAGGCGCTGCCCGATCCGGAGTTCGCCGCCGCCCGGGAGTACCGGGCGCCGGGCAGCGAGCGGGAACGAATCCTGGCCGACTTGTTCGCCGAAATCCTCGGCCTCGACCGGGTCGGCATGGACGACGACTTCTTCGCTCTGGGCGGTCACTCCCTGCTGGCCACTCGCCTCACCAGCCGCATTCGCGTGGTGCTGGGTGTCGAGGTGTCGATCCGCACGGTGTTCGACGCTCCGACGGTGGCCCAGCTGGCGACCCGGCTCGACGCCGAAGTGCAACTGCGCCCGGCATTGTCGGCTCGGCCCCGCCCGGAGGTCGTCCCGTTGTCGTTCGCGCAGCGGCGGTTGTGGTTCATCCACCGCCTCGAAGGGCTCTCGGCCACCTACAACATGCCGTTGGCGGTCCGGTTGACGGGCGCGTTCGATGCGGCGGCGTTCAGCGCGGCGGTCGGTGACGTGATCGCCCGGCACGAGAGCTTGCGAACGGTATTCGCCGAAGCCGACGGTGTCCCGTCCCAGCGGGTCCTCGACGCGGCGGGTATCGAAGCGCCGGTCACGGTGATCGACACCCATGGCGTGCCGGTCGAGCACGCCGAGTTGACCACGGCCATGCGGTACGGGTTCGACCTGACCTCGGAAATTCCGATCCGCGCCACCGTGTTCCGATGCGGCGCCGACGAGTGTGTGCTCGTGCTGCTGATCCACCACATCGCCGGTGACGGCTGGTCGATGGCGCCGCTGCTGCGCGATCTGGCAACGGCATACGCGGCGCGACTGGAGCACAAGGCGCCGGAGTGGCGGCCGTTGCCGGTGCAGTACGTGGATTACACGCTGTGGCAGCAGGAGCTGCTGGGGTCGCCGAAAGATCCGCACAGTGTGCTGTCCCGCCAATTCGATTACTGGCGTAGTGAACTCGACGGTTTGCCCGACCAGTTGCGACTGCCTACCGACCGCCCGCGCCCGCGGGTGGCGAGCTACCGCGGTGACATGGTGCTGTTCGACATCGAGCCCGAGATCCGTACGGCGGTCGAGCGATTGGCCGCCGCCGAAGGCGCGACGGTGTCGATGGTGTTGCAGTCGGCGCTGGCGGTTCTGTTGTTCAAACTCGGTGCGGGAGAAGATATTCCGATCGGCGCCCCGATCGCCGGGCGTACCGATGACGCGTTGAGCGATCTCGTCGGGTTCTTCGTCAACACGTGGGTGCTGCGGGCGGCGGTGGCGCCGGGTGCATCGTTCGCCGAGGTCCTCGCCCAGGTCCGGGCGAAAGCCTTGGCCGGATACGAAAACCAAGACGTCCCGTTCGAGCTGCTGGTCGAACTGCTCAACCCCGTTCGCTCGGCAGCCCATCATCCGCTGTTCCAGGTGTCGCTGGCGTTCCAGAACAACGCGCTGCCCACCCTCGAACTGCCGGGACTGCGCTTCGAGTCCTACAACGCCTCCATCGCCGCCGCACGATTCGACTTGTTCTTCAACGTCGCCGACGCACCGGCGGGTGCCGGGTGGGGCGGGTTCGTCGAGTACGCGACGGAGTTGTTCGACGAGTCCACGGTGGAGACGATGGCCGCCCGGTTCGTGCAGATATTGCGCCAAGTGGTGGCCGAGCCGGGTACGCCGGTCGGGTCGATCGATGTGCTCGATGCCGGCGAACGCGACCGTGTGCTGTATCGCTGGAACGAGACCACCGTCGACGTCCGTGAATCCACTGTCGTCGGGTTGGTCCAGGCACAGGTCGAACGGACACCGGATGCGGTCGCGGTGGTCTGCGGTGACACCGAACTGACTTACCGGGAACTCGACAGTCAGGCCGATCGTCTCGCGCAGACCTTGGTCGCGCGCGGGGTGGGCGCCGACAGTATCGTCGCGGTCGCCTTGCCCCGGACCGCGGAGCTGATCGTGGCCCTGCTGGGCGTGCTGAAGGCCGGTGGCGGGTATCTGCCGATCGATCCGGCCTATCCCTCGGAACGGCTGGCGTTCGTGCTCACCGATGCTGATCCGGTCGTCGTGGTCACCGATTCGGCGACCGCGCACCTGTTGCCCTGCCCGCCGGAGCGACTCCTCTGCATCGATACCCGTCAGGTCGGCGCGGACGGCGTCGTGCCCGGTCTGCCGCAGCCGGCGCAGTTGGCGTATGTGATCTATACCTCCGGTTCCACCGGTGTGCCGAAAGGTGTTGCGGTGACGCACCGCAACGTGGTGAACCTGGTCGCACAGGCGTGGACGACCAGCGCCGCCGATCGGGTGCTCGTGCACACCTCGATCGCCTTCGACGCTTCCACCTATGAGATCTGGCCGGCGTTGGCCGGCGGCGCGACGGTGGTGCTGGCCACGGAGCAGCGCTCGGATCTGGTCGAGATCACCCGCCTGATCGAGACCCGGGGTGTGACGAAGATGTTCGCCACACCGCCGATGCTGTCCGCGTTGCTCGATCACGACGAATCCCTGCCGGGCGACCCCCTGCGGAGTTTGCGCGGGATCATCGCCGGTGGCGCCGAGCTGACAGCCGGCGTCGTGCACCGGTTGCATGCGAAGTACCCCGACGCGCGCGTGGTCAACGGTTACGGTCCCACCGAGACGACCGCGTGCGTGACCCATTACGACGCGGTGACCACGGACGACGGCCCGGTGCCGATCGGGGTGCCGCGAACGAATACCCGGGTGTTCGTGCTGGATTCGTGGTTGGCCCCCGTGCCGGTCGGCGTCGCGGGCGAACTGTATGTGGCCGGTGCGCAGTTGGCGCGCGGCTACCTCGGGCGCGCGGGACTGACCGCGGCCCGGTTCGTGGCCGACCCGTTCGACCCGGACGGCGCCGGCCGGTTGTATCGCACCGGTGACGTCGTGCGCTGGAACGCCGACGGGCAGTTGGAGTTCGCGGGCCGGGTCGACGACCAGGTCAAGATCCGCGGCTTCCGCGTCGAACCGGGTGAGGTGGAAAGCGTTCTGGCGCAACATCCCGCCGTGTCTCAAGCCGTGGTCGTGGCGCACGACGGCGATGTCGGCGGCACCCAGCTGGTCGGGTATGTGGTCGCCGACCGGACCGGGCCGGTCCTCGGGGAAGACGAGATGGTGGGGCAGTGGCGCCGGGTGTACGACGACCTGTACTCCGCGGCGGGCGGCAGTGCTGAGGACGCGAACAGTGTCAGCAACGCCCAGCAGGACTACGACCCGCAGCTGGCCGGCACGAACGGGTTCGGCACTGATTTCGGTGGCTGGAACAGCAGTTACACGGGGCAGCCGATCCCCTTGGCGCAGATGCGGGAGTGGCGGTCGGCCACGGTCGACAGCATTCGGGAACTGCGGCCCCAGCGGGTGCTCGAGATCGGTGTGGGTTCGGGCCTGGTGCTGTCCCAGGTGGCGCCGGAGTGTGCCGAATACTGGGCGACGGACTTTTCGGTCGCGACAATCAAGACGCTGCAGCGCCAGGTGAACGAACTCGACGCGGCATTCGCCGATCGTGTGGTCTTGCGCGCTCAGCCGGCCGACGACGTCACCGGACTGCCCGAAAACTATTTCGACACCGTGATTCTGAACTCCGTGGTCCAGTACTTCCCCGGCGAACGCTACCTCCGTCGCGTCATCGAGCAGATCCTCCGGCTGCTGGCTCCCGGCGGATCGATCTTCCTCGGCGACGTCCGCAATCTGGCCCTGCTGGAGCAGTTCGCCACCGCCGTGCAGGTCAGCCGTTACGGCGGCGACGACCCCGTGGTGGTCGAGGAACGCGTCCGCCGGGATATCGCGGCGGAAAAGGAACTGCTGCTGGCGCCGGAGTATTTCCTCGCGCTGGGTCGTGGCCTCGATATCGGCGCGATCGATATCGAACTCAAACGCGGCTGCTCGATCAACGAGCTGACCCGGTACCGATACGACGTGGTTTTGCGGAAGACCAGCACGCAAGCGCTGTCGGCCGCCGAGACCCCGGAAGTGGTGTTCTGCGACCATGAGTCGCTCGACGCGCTGCTGCGTGCCGAACATCCCGACGGTGTTCGCGTCACGGGTATCCCGCACGCCGGGCTGGCCGGTCAGATCGCGGTCACGGACCGGATCCGGGCGGGACTGCCGGTCGCGGCCGGTGATCGAACCGGCCTGCTCGCAGCGGATTTCGAAGGCACCCTCGACGCCATCACCGACCGGGCCGAAGCGGGTCTGCTGCCCGAGGACCTGCACGCGCTGGGCCGGAAACTCGGATACACGACGGCCGTGACCTGGTCTGCGGAACCGGGCCGGATGGACGCGGTCTTCTTCGAAGACGCGACGGCGCAGGGGCGGCCACTGACCGATGTGTACGCGCCTCCGGCCGAGCTGGGTGACCCATCCGCGTATGCCAACAACCCACAGGACACCCTGCTGCCCACCAGTGTTCGCGGGTTCGTGGCCGAGCGGTTGCCCGACTTCATGGTGCCGACGGTGGTGATGGTGATCGACGCGGTGCCGTTGACCGCCAACGGCAAGCTCGATCGCGCGGCGCTGCCGGCCCCGGAATGGGTGTCCGCGAGCAACTATCGCGCGCCGCGCACCGAGCGGGAACAGACCTTGGCGGAATTGTTCGCCGAAATCCTGGGCATCGGCCGCGTCGGTATCGACGACAGCTTCTTCGCGCTCGGCGGTCACTCCCTGCTGGCGACTCGTCTGACCAGCCGGATCCGGGCAGTGCTCGGCGTCGAAGTCCCGATCCGCGTGATGTTCGAGGCGGCCACCGTCGCCGAACTCGCCGCCAGGTGGCCGCAGCTCGCGCCATCACGCCGGCCGGCTCTGCGCAGGATGAATCGAGAGGTGAGCTAGATGATTCCACTGTCATTCGCCCAGCGCCGGTTGTGGTTCATCCACCAGCTCGAAGGACCGTCGGCGACCTACAACATGCCGGTGACGGTCCGGTTGGCCGGCGTATTCGACGCCTCGGCCTTCGCGGCCGCGGTCGGCGATGTCGTTGCCCGCCACGAGAGTCTGCGCACGATCTTCGTCGAATCCGACGGCGTTCCCGCCCAGCGCGTCCTCGACATCGGCGAGGTCGAGGTACCGGTGACGGTCACCGATGTCGCGCCCGCCGAGCTGGCCGGGGCGGTGACCGCGGCGACCCGCTACGCGTTCGACCTGTCCTCGGAAATTCCGATACGCACCAGCGTCTTCCGGTGTGCCGCCGACGAGTGTGTGCTCGTGCTGCTGATCCATCACATCGCCGGTGACGGCTGGTCGATGGCGCCGTTGTTGCGGGATCTCTCGGAGGCCTACGCGGCGCGGCGGCAGGGGCGGCAGCCCGAGTGGCAGCCCCTGCCTGTGCAGTATGCGGATTACACGCTGTGGCAGCAGGAGCTGCTGGGTTCGCCGGATGATCCGGACAGCGTGCGGTCCCGCCAATTCGATTACTGGCGTGCCGAACTCGACGGCCTGCCGGAGCAGTTGCGGCTGCCGGTGGATCGGCCGCGGCCGCGGGTGGCGAGTTACGCAGGCGATCTGATGGTGTTCGGTATCGACGGCCGGACCAGGGTCGGGCTGGAACGATTGGCGGGCCGGGACGGCGCGACCGCCTCGATGGTGTTGCAGTCGGCACTGGCGGTCCTGATGTTCAAACTCGGTGCCGGGGAAGACATTCCGCTCGGCTCGCCGATCGCGGGCCGCACCGACGACGCCCTGAACGACCTGGTCGGCTTCTTCATCAACACGTGGGTGCTGCGGACCCAGGTGTCGCCGGACGCTACGTTCACCGACATTCTCGGCCAGGTCAGAACGAAAGCCCTGGCCGCCTACGAGAATCAGGATCTCCCGTTCGAACTGCTGGTGGAGCTGCTCAACCCGGTCCGCTCGGCAGCACACCATCCCTTGTTCCAGGTGCTGCTGAGCATGCAGAACAACGCCGCGCCGACGCTGGAGCTGGCGGGGGTCGGGTTCGAACCGTATGCCCTGGACGCGAAGACCTCCCGCTTCGATCTGGCCTTCAACGTCGGCGAACCGGCTGACGGTGCCCGCGGCAATGGCGACGGACCCGGCTGGGACATGCACGTCGAATACTCGACGGACCTGTTCGACCGGTCCACGATCGAGGCGATCGCGGCGCGGTTCACCCGGATATTGCGCGCGATCGCGGCCAACCCGGACGTGCCGGTGGGGTCGATCGATGTACTCGACGCGGAGGAACGCGAGCGGGTGCTGGAGCGGTGGAACGAGACCACCGCCGACGTTCCCGAACTGAGCCTCATCGAGCTGTTCCAGACGCAGGTCGATCGGTCACCGGATGCGGTCGCGGTGCTCTGCGGTGACACCGAGCTGACCTACGGGGACCTGGACTCCCGGGCCGATCAGCTCGCGCATTTCCTGGTGACGCTCGGGGTGGGTCCCGACAGTATCGTCGCGGTCGCGTTGCCCCGCTCGGCGGAGTTGATCGTGGCGTTGCTGGCGGTGCTGAAGGCGGGTGGCGGGTATCTGCCGATCGATCCAGCCTATCCCTCGGATCGGCTGGCGTTCGTCCTCGCCGATGCCGCGCCGGTCGCGCTCGTCACCGATCACGCGACCGCGGAACTCTTGCCGCACACCGCGATACCGCAGCTGCATGTCGATGACCTCGATGCCGCCGAGCAACCGGTATCCGCCGTGGACGACGCCGTCGCCCGTCGACTGCCGGGCACACAGAACTTGGCGTATGTGATCTATACGTCCGGTTCTACGGGTGTGCCGAAAGGTGTTGCGATCACTCATCGCAACGTGGCGCACCTGGTGGCTCAGGCGTGGACGGCCGGGCCCGCGGATCGGGTGCTGGTGCATTCGTCGGTCGCGTTCGATGCCTCCACCTACGAGATCTGGCCTGCCCTGTGTGGTGGCGCGGCACTGGTGATCGCCAGTGAGCAGCGCTCGGATCCGGCGGAGATCGCGCGGCTGGCCGAAACCCGGTCGGTGACGAAGATGTTCGCGACACCGCCGCTGTTGACGGCGCTGGTCGAACACTCGGAATCGTTGCCGGGCAATCCGTTCGAGAGTTTGCGGCAGGTAAATACCGGTGCGGACACACTCACCGCGGCATTGGTGCGCGCGGTGCAGTCCGCGTTCGGTGGTGTCTGGATCGATAACCTGTACGGCCCGACGGAGGGGACGGTCGACGTGACCGCCTATCGGGTGCCCGACAGTGGATCGGACGCGGTGGTGCCGATCGGCGGTCCGGTGGCCAATATGCGGGCCTACGTGCTGGATTCGTGGTTGTCGCCGGTTCCTGTCGGGGTCGCTGGTGAGTTGTATGTGGCCGGTGCGCAGTTGGCGCGCGGATATCACGGTAAGGCCGGTCTGACGGCGGCGCGGTTTGTCGCAGACCCGTTCGATGCGAGCGGCGGTCGGCTCTACCGCACCGGTGATGTGGTGCGCTGGAACGCCGACGGGCAGTTGGAGTTCGCGGGGCGGGTCGACGATCAGGTCAAGATCCGCGGGTTTCGGGTCGAGCCGGCCGAGGTGGAAACCGTTCTGGCACAACATCCTTCGGTGTCGCAAGCCGTGGTGGTCGCGCGGGAAACCGACACCGGCGGCAAGCAGTTGGTCGGATACGTGGTCGCCGATCGAACCACGTCCGCCGAGAGCGGCATCCGTACCAACGGGAACGCGGACACCCCGGAACTCGATGGTGCCGAGGTGCGCCGATTCGCGGCCGAGCGGTTGCCGGACTTCATGGTGCCGACGGTGGTGCTGGTGATCGACTCGGTGCCGTTGACCGCGAGCGGCAAGGTGGATCGTGCGACACTGCCGATCCCGGATCTCCGGTCGGCGCTGCGATATCGGGCGCCGAGCACCGACGAGGAACACCGCTTGGCAGCGTTGTTCGCCGACATTCTCGGACTCGAACAGGTCGGCATCGATGACAACTTCTTCGCGCTGGGCGGCCATTCACTGCTGGCGACGCGCCTGGCCAGCCGGATTCGGGTAGCCCTGGGCGCCGAGGTCGCGATCCGGACGATATTCGACGCGCCGACGGTGGCGCAGTTGGCGACCCGGCTCGATACCGGGGTTCAGACCCGTCCGGCGGTGTCGGCAGTGCCTCGGCCGCAAGCGATCCCGTTGTCGTTCGGGCAGCGGCGACTATGGTTCATCCACCGGTTGGAGGGTCCCTCCGCCACCTTCAACATTCCCCTCGCAGTGCGGTTGCGCGGGCTGGATGTGCCGGCGTTGCGCGCCGCGATCGGCGATGTCGTCGCCCGCCACGAAAGTTTGCGCACCATCTTCGCCGACGCCGACGGGGTGCCCGTCCAGCAGGTGCTCGCGATCGGCGACATCGACATTCCGTTCACGGAGACCGAGCTCGATCCCACCGAGGTCGATGCGGCGGTGACCGCCGCGGCGCGGTACGCGTTCGATCTGACGTCGGAGATTCCGATCCGCGCCGGCGTGTTCCGGTACAGCGCCGACGAGTGTGTGCTCGTCGTGCTGATTCACCACATCGCTGGTGACGGCTGGTCGATGGGACCGCTGCTGCGGGACCTGTCCGTAGCCTATTCGGCTCGCCTGACGGACCGGCAGCCGCAGTGGGAGCCGTTGCCGGTCCAGTACGTGGACTACACGCTGTGGCAGCAGGAACTGCTGGGGTCGCCCGACGACACCGACAGCTGGGTGTCGCGGCAATTCGACTACTGGCGTGACGAACTCGGCGGATTGCCCGAACAGCTGCGGCTGCCCACCGATCGGCCGCGGCCCCGGGTGGCCAGCTATCGCGGCGACGTGGTGCCGTTCGAGATCGATCCCGAGATCCGCACCGCCGTCGAACGATTGGCCGGTCGTGAGGGCGCGACGGTGTCGATGGTGCTGCAGTCGGCGCTGGCAGTGCTACTGCTCAAACTCGGTGCTGGAGAGGATATTCCGCTCGGCACCCCGATCGCCGGACGTACCGACGACAACCTCGCCGACCTGGTCGGCTTCTTCGCCAACACCTGGGTACTGCGCGCGAACGTCGCGCCCGCCATGTCGTTCACCGAGGTTCTCGGTCAGGTCCGGGCGAAAGCCCTGTCCGCCTACGAGAACCAGGATGTGCCGTTCGAGTTGCTCGTCGAGTTGCTGAACCCGGCCCGGTCGGCGGCCCATCATCCGTTGTTCCAGGTGTCGCTGGCCTTCCAGAACAACGCCCTGCCCGCCCTGGAACTGCCGGGTGCGGGATTCGAGCCGTACAGCGTTTCCGTTGCGGCGTCGCGGTTCGACCTGTTCTTCAATATCGCCGACGCGGCCGCCGGTGCGCAGTGGAGCGGTCTGGTCGAATACGCGACCGAGCTGTTCGATCGGGCCACGGTCGAGGCGATGGTGTCGCGGCTGGTGCGATTGCTGCGACAGGTCGGGTCGGAGCCGGACGTCCCGGTGGGTTCGATCGACGTTCTCGATGCCGAGGAACGCGCTTCGGTGCTGCGAAAGTGGAACGGCAGCATCGGCGCACCCTGCGACACCACGCTGGTCGAGCTGTTCCGGGCGCAGGCCGCTCGGACTCCCGACGCGCTCGCGGTCGTCTGCGGTGACACGGAGCTGACGTACCGGGATCTGGATCTGCGGGCGGCGCGGCTGGCGCGGGTATTGGTCTCGCGCGGTGCCGGCCCGGATCGTCTTGTCGCGGTGGCGTTGCCGCGGTCCGCGGGCCTGATCGTGGCGCTGCTGGCGGTGCTGCAGGCCGGGGGTGGATATCTGCCGATCGATCCCAGCTATCCCACGGACCGGTTGTCGTTCATCCTGACCGACGCCGCTCCGGTCGCTGTGCTGACCGAGTCGGTCACCGCGCAGCTGCTGCCGCCCACGGCTGCGCCGCGCATCTGTCTCGACTCGCCTGATTTCCGCGAGGAACTCGACAGCGCCGATGCGGGGGACCAGTCTGTCTTGGAGCGCGTCGGCGCGGTGGACCCGCGGAATCTGGCGTATGTGATCTACACGTCCGGTTCCACCGGTGTGCCGAAAGGCGTTGGGATCACCCACCGCAACGTGGCGAATCTCGTCGCCCAGGCGTGGTCGGGCGGTGCCGGGGAGCGGGTGCTGGCGCATTCGTCGGTGGCTTTCGATGCCTCGACCTTCGAGATCTGGCCCGCGCTCTGTGGTGGCGCCGCGCTGGTGGTCGCGAGTGAGCAGCGTTCGGATCCGGCCGAGATCGCCGAGCTGGTCGAGGACCACGCGGTGACGAAGATGTTCGCGACACCGGCGCTGTTGTCGGCGTTGCTCGATCACGTCGAAGCCGTGCCGGGCAGCCCGTTGCGCAGCCTGCGCCGGGTCGTCGCCGGTGGCGCCCAGCTGACCACGGCCGTGGCTCGCCGGTTGGATGCACAGTGTGCCGATGTGCAGTTGCTGAATGGTTATGGGCCCACCGAGACGACAGCCTGCGTGACCGACTATGCCGCGGGCATCGAGTTGGGCGCTGCCGTCCCGATCGGGCGTCCCACGGGGAATGTGCGGGTGTTCGTGCTGGATTCGTGGTTGGCGCCCGTACCGGTAGGGGTGCCCGGCGAGTTGTATGTGGCGGGCGAGCAAGTGGCGCGCGGCTATCAGGGGCGGACGAGTACGACCGCGGCCCGCTTCGTGGCCGACCCGTTCGACCCGGCCGGTGGCCGGATGTATCGCACCGGCGACATCGTGCGCTGGACGGCGAGCGGGCAGTTGGAGTTCGAGGGGCGGGCCGACGATCAGGTCAAGATCCGCGGATACCGGGTGGAGCCCGGTGAGGTCGAAACCGTCCTGGCGCAGCACCCTTCGGTATCCCAAGCTGTGATTGTCGTCGGCGAACAGGCCACCGGTGGCAATCAGCTGATCGGTTACGTGGTGGCCGACGCGGCCGGGCTCGAGGGCGCACAGGTGCGCGCGTTCGCCGCCGAGCGGTTGCCCGAGTTCATGGTTCCGGCGGTGGTGATGGTGATCGAGTCGATCCCGTTGACCGTGAACGGAAAGCTCGACCGCGCCGCGTTGCCGGAGCCCGAATTCGCCGCTTCGGCGAGCTACCGCGCACCGCGCACCGACCAGGAGCGCGTGCTGGCCACCGTTTTCGCCGAGGTCCTGGGTCTGGACCGGGTGGGCGTCGACGACAGCTTCTTCGAGCTGGGCGGCGACAGCATCCGGTCGATTCAGGTGGTGTCGCGGGCTCGGACGCTCGGCGTGGAGATCAGTCCGCGGGAAATGTTCGAGCATCGGACAGCAGCGGGATTGGCGGCTGCCGCGCGCTGCGGCGGCGTCGCGGATCCGGTGTTGGCGGAGCTGGCCGGTGGCGGTACCGGATGGATGCCGTTGTTGCCGGTGGCGCGGTTCGTACGAGGGCTGGGCGCGGGATTCGATCGCTTCACGCAGTCGATGCTGCTGGATCTGCCGGTCGGTATCGATCGGGCGGGGCTGGTGGCGACGTTGTCGGCGGTGCTCGATCGCCACGATGTGCTGCGGGCGCGGTTGATCGACGACGAGCGAGGTCCGGGGCTCGATGTGGCTCCCGCCGGCGCGATCGACGTGGAGCAACTTCTGTACCGCGTCGAGACAGCATCTTCCGATGACCCGAACGCGGAGGTGGCGGCTGCTGCGGGCCGGTTGGCTCCCGCGGCGGGTGTGATGGTGCAGTTCGTGTGGTTCGATGCCGGGCCGACGCGTGCGGGCCGGTTGTCGATCGTGGCGCATCATCTGGTGATCGACGGGGTGTCGTGGCGGATCCTGTTGCCGGACTTGGCGTTGGCGTGGCAGGCCGTCTCGGCTGGATCGGCTCCGGTGTTGGCGGAGTCGGGGACTTCGGTGCGGCGGTGGGCGCACGGGCTGGTCGAGCGAGCGTCCGCGCCGCCGGTAGTGGAGCAGTTGCCCTGGTGGCGTGCGGTTCTCGATGCCCCCGACCCGATCGTGGGTGCTCGGCCGCTGGATCCGGCCGTCGATCTGATGGGAACCGTGCATCGCGTCGGCGTCCAGATCCCGGCAGGGGAGACCGAGGCCTTGCTGACCATGCTGCCCGGGCTGTTCCACGGTGGTGTCGAGGACGGCCTGCTCGCGGCTCTGACTGCGGCCGTTGCCCGCTGGCGTGACGGACAGGGCGTGCACGAGGACTCGGTGCTGGTTCGGCTCGAGGGTCACGGGCGTGAGGAAAGCGCTGTAGCCGGTGCTGATCTGTCGAGCACTCTCGGGTGGTTCACCAGTGTGTACCCGGTCCGTCTGAGTGCGGAGGGAACGGAGTGGGATCAGCTCTGTGCCGGTGGTCCGGCTGCGGGTGTGTTGTTCAAGTCGGTGAAGGAGCAGTTGCGTGCGGTGCCGGACAAGGGCTTCGGCTTCGGCTTGTTGCGGTATCTGAATCCGGACACTGCTGGTGAGCTGCAACCGTTTTCGACGGGGCAGATCGGGTTCAACTACCTGGGCCGGTTCACCTCCACAGACCTCTTGCCGCAACGGCTCCAAGGAGCGGGCTGGACCCCGGCCGAGGGTGTGGGAGCCAACGCCGCCCCGGATCCGGACATGCCGGTGATGTCGGCATTGGATGTCACCGCGATAGTCGTGGACACTGGCGAAGGCCCGGTGCTGCAGGCGTCGTTCACCGCACCTTCGGGTGTTCTCGAAAAGGCCGAGACGGAGAAACTGGCCGAGCTGTGGCGCAGCGCGGTCCTGGGCTTGGCCGCCTACGCCACCGCGTCGGACGCGGGCGGTTTGACGCCGTCGGATGTGCCCCTGGTGCGGTTGGACCAAGGCGAGATCGAGGTGCTGGAGCGGCGGTACCCGCGGTTGGTGGACGTGTGGCCGCTGACCTCGATGCAGTCGGGCTTGATGTTCCATCAGGTGCTGGCGGATTCGGGCCTCGACGCCTATCACATGCAGGTCGTTTTCGGATTGTCCGGCCGGGTGGATCCGGACCGGTTGCGCGCGGCCGGTCAGGTCCTGCTGGACCGATATCCGAATCTGCGAGCGGGTTTTGTCGCAGGCCCCCGCGGCGAACTTATCCAAGTTGTCCTCGACGGTGTCGAATTGCCCTGGCGCGTCGCGGATCTGCGCGAGCTGAACGAGGCCGAACGCGGTGCGGCGCTGGAGCGGCTGCTGATCGAGGACCGGAACGCGCATTTCGATATGGCGGTTCCGCCGTTGCTGCGCTTGACGCTGGTGCTGACGGCCGCGGACCGTTCGGAGCTGGTGCTGACTTCTCACCACGTGCTGCTGGACGGATGGTCGCTGCCGCTGATCGTCCGGGACCTGTTGCAGCTCTACGGTTCGGGCGATGCCGCCGTGCTTCCGCAAGCACCGGATTACAAGACGTTCCTGAAGTGGTTGCGTGCGCAGGATTCACGGGCCGGTGTCCAGGCCTGGGTCGAAGAACTCGACGGGATTCACGAGCCCACCCTGCTCGCGGGCGAAACCGGTAGTGCCGAGGGCGCCGGGATCGAGCGCATCGAGGTACCGCTGGACGCGGACGCCGCGGTACTGGTGAGCAAGCGGGCCGGTGAACTCGGGATCACCGCGAATACCGTCGTGCAGGGTGCGTGGGGAATTCTGCTGTGCGCGTTGACCGGTCGTCGTGACGTGGTCGTCGGCGCCACGGTGTCGGGTCGTCCGCCCGCGATCGCGGATATCGATTCGATGGTCGGGTTGTTCATCAACACGGTCCCGGTGCGTGTGCGTTTCGGCCCCCAGGACACCCTCGCGGAAGTCCTGACCGGTTTGCAGGCGCGGCAGGTCGCGCTGCTGGATCACCACCATGTGGGTCTGAGCGATGTTCATCGCGCGATGGGACTGAATGCCCTGTTCGACACCCTGATCGGGTTCGAGTCCTATCCTGTCGACCAGGCCGGAATCGGCGCCGCGGCCACCACCAGCGGGATCTCCATCGCCGACCTGCGCTCCGACGCGCCCACCCACTACCCGCTGACCATCTTCGCCGCGGCGAATCCCACACTGCAACTGCGCTTCGAATATCGCACCGACGCGTTCGACCGGCCCACGGCCGAGGCGATGGCGGAGCGGCTGGCTCGCGTCCTGCGGCAGGTGGTGGCGGACCCCGACATTCCGGTGGGGTCGATCGACCTGCTCGGTGCCGAGGAACGCGAGTCGGTACTGCATCGGTGGAACGACACCGCGGTCGACGTCGCGGACCACACCCTGAACGGGTTGTTCCAGGCCCAGGTCGCCCGGACACCGGACGCGGTCGCTGTGGTGTGCGCGGACACCGAGCTCACCTACCAGGAACTCGATCGGCGGGCCGAGCGGCTCGCACACCGTTTGACGGCGCAGGGGGTGGGCCCCGATGCCATCGTGGCGGTCGCGCTGCCCCGCTCCGCGGACCTGATCGTCGCGTTGTCGGCGGTGCTGAAAGCCGGTGGTGCGTATCTGCCGATCGATCCGGCCTACCCCTCGGATCGTTTGGCGTACGTCCTCGCCGACGCCGCTCCGGTCGTCGTGGTGACCGACGCCGCGACCGCGCGGCTGCTGCCGGATACCGCGCCTCGCCTCTACCTCGACGACGTCGAAGCGACCGCGGTATCGGGCCCGGGGCGGGTCGCCGTGGCGACGCCGCAGGATTTGGCGTATTTGATCTACACATCCGGTTCCACGGGTGTGCCGAAAGGTGTTGGGATCACCCATCGTAACGTGGTGAACCTGGTCGCTCAGGCCTGGTCGGTGCAGCCCGGGGACCGGGTGCTGGTGCATTCGTCGGTCGCGTTCGACGCCTCCACCTATGAGATCTGGCCTGCCCTGTGCGGTGGCGCCACCCTGGTGGTCGCCGCCGAGCAGCGTTCGGATCCGGCGGAGATCACGCGATTGGCCGAAACTCAGTCGGTGACAAAGATGTTCGCGACACCACCACTGCTGTCGGCGTTGGTCGAGCACCTCGCCTCGGTCCCGGGTGACCCGTTCCGGAGTTTGCGGCAGGTGAACACCGGAGCCGATTCGCTGACCCGCGGATTGGTCGAGGCGATGTTGGCCAGGCTCGGTGCGGTCCGGATCGACAACCTCTATGGTCCGACCGAGGCGACGGTCAATGTGACGGCGCTCGTCGTGCCCGATGAGGCTGACGGCGCGGTGGTATCGATCGGCGCGCCAGTGGCGAATACGCGTGTGTACGTGCTGGATTCGTGGTTGTCGCCGGTGCCTGTCGGGGTCGCTGGTGAGTTGTATGTGGCCGGTGCGCAGTTGGCGCGCGGGTATCACGGTAAGGCTGGTCTGACGGCGGCGCGGTTTGTCGCTGATCCGTTCGATGCGAGCGGCGGTCGGCTCTACCGCACCGGTGATGTGGTGCGCTGGAATACCGTCGGGCAGTTGGAGTTCGCGGGCCGGGTCGACGATCAGGTCAAGATCCGTGGGTTCCGGGTCGAGCCGGGCGAGGTGGAAACCGTTCTGGTGCAGCATCCTTCGGTGTCGCAGGCGGTAGTGGTCGCGCGCAACATCGGCGGCGGTGGCAAGCAGCTGGTCGGCTATGTGGTCGCCGATCGAACCAGCTCAGCCGAGCAGGGGCTCGACGGGGGAGAGGTGCGCGCCTTCGCGGCCGAGCGGTTGCCGGACTACATGGTGCCGGTCGTAGTGCTGGTGCTGGATTCGGTGCCACTGACACCGACCGGGAAACTCGATCGCGCCGCGCTGCCGGAGCCGGAGTTGAGCTCGTCGGCGCGATATCGCGCACCGCGCACGGACCGGGAACAGGTGCTGGCCGGCGTGTTCGCCGAAGTGCTGGGCCTGGATCGGGTCGGTGTGGACGACAGCTTCTTCGAGCTGGGCGGCGACAGTATCCGGTCGATCCAGCTGGTGTCACGGGCTCGGGAGCTGGGCGTCGAGATCAGTCCGCGTGAGGTGTTCGAACACCGGACGGCAGCGGCGCTGGCCGCAATATCGATCGATCGTGGTGCGGCGGTCCCCGTTTTGGCGGAGTTGCCCGGCGGCGGAGTGGGATGGATGCCATTGCTGCCGGTGGCCCGATGGGTCCGGGGCGTGGGCGGATCAGGGTTCGACGGCTTCAGTCAGTCGTTGCTGCTGGATCTGCCGGTGGGTATCGATCGGGCGGGCTTGGTGGCGACGTTGTCGGCGGTGCTCGATCGTCACGACATGCTGCGGTCGCGGTTGGTCGATGACGAGCGTGGCGCAGGGCTCGACGTAGCCCCGGCGGGCGCGGTCGATGTCGACCAGTTGCTGCACCACGTCGAGATCTCCGCCGCGGACCAGGAGAGCGGCGACAGTGCGAGCGTGGTCGGTGCGCAGCTCGCGGCGGCCGCGGGCCGGTTGGCTCCCGCGGCGGGTGTGATGGTGCAGTTCGTATGGTTCGACGCCGGACCCACGCGTGCGGGCCGGTTGTCGATCGTCGCGCATCATCTGGTGATCGATGGCGTTTCGTGGCGAATCCTGTTGCCGGACTTGGCGTTGGCGTGGCAGGCGGTCTCCGCCGGATCGAGGCCGGTGCTGGCGGAGTCGGGGACTTCGGTGCGGCGGTGGGCGCACGGACTGGTCGAACAGGCGAGCCGACCGGAACGAATGGCGGAGTTGCCTTGGTGGACTTCGGTATTGGACGGCCCCGATCCGATGCTGGGCAGCAGGCCGTTGGATCCGATGATCGACGTCAAGGCCACCGCCCGGAATGTGCAGGTGCAGATTCCCCAGGCCGAGACCGAGACTCTACTGACGATGTTGCCCGCGTTGTTCCACGGAGGCGTCGACGACGGTCTGCTCGCGGCTTTGGCTGCGGCGGTTACCCGCTGGCGTGACGAAAAGGGTGTGCGCGCGGACTCGGTGCTGGTCCGGTTGGAGGGCCACGGTCGCGAGGAAAGCGCCGTTCCCGGTGCCGATCTGTCGAACACCGTCGGATGGTTCACCAGTGTGTACCCGGTGCGTTTGAGTGCAGGGGGTACGGAGTGGGATCAGCTCTGTGCTGGTGGTCCTGCTGCCGGTGTGTTGTTGAAGTCGGTGAAGGAGCAACTGCGTGCGGTGCCGGACAAGGGCATCGGCTTCGGTCTGCTGCGGTACCTGAATCCGGACACTGCTGTTGAGCTGGAACGGTTCTCCGCCGGTCAGATCGGGTTCAACTATCTGGGTCGCTTCACCTCCACGGACCTCTTGCCGCAACGACTCCAAGGAGCGGGCTGGACACCCGCGGTGGACGCCGGACAGATGATCACTCCGCTGGACCCGGCCACCTCGGCGATGCCCGCACTCGCGGTGCTGGACGTGAACGCGATGGTGGTCGACACCGGCGCCGGACCGGTATTGCAGGCGATGTTCGCCGCGCCCGCAGAAGTGCTGGCGGAGAACGAGATACAGGAATTGGCCGAGCTGTGGCGGAGCGCCGTGCTCGGGTTGGCGCGCCATGCCACGGCTGCGGAGGCAGGCGGCTTGACGCCGTCGGATGTGTCGCTGGTGCGGTTGGGTCAGGGCGAGATCGAGGCCCTGGAGAACCGCTACCCGGGTTTGGTGGATGTCTGGCCGCTGACCTCGATGCAGTCGGGCCTGCTGTTCCATCAGGAAATGGCGGGTTCGGGCTTCGACGCCTATCACATGCAGGTCGTCTTCGGATTGGCCGGCGCGGTCGACGCCGCGCGCTTGCGAGCGGCCGGGCAGGCTCTGCTGGACCGGTATCCGAACCTGCGCGTGGCCTTCGCCGCTGACGCCGCGGGCAACTCGATCCAAGTTGTCGTCGACGGAGTCGAATTGCCCTGGCGGATCGCCGATTTGCGTGAGCTCGCACCAGACGCCCAGGCTGCGGCGCTGGAGCGATTGCTGATCGAGGATCGGGACACGCATTTCGATACCGCGGTTCCGCCCTTGCTGCGGCTGACGCTCGTGCTTTTGACCGCGCAACGCTCGGATCTGGTGATCACCGCCCATCACGTGCTGCTGGACGGCTGGTCGTTGCCGCTGCTCATCCAGGACCTGTTGCGTCTCTACGCCTCCGGCGCCGACACCACGGCAATGCCGCAGGCACCCGACTACACCGACTTCCTGAAGTGGTTGAGCCGGCAGGAATCCCAGGCGGGCATGCGAGCCTGGGCGCAGGAACTCCAGGGTGTACAAGAACCCACATTGCTGGCGGGCGGCAAGGCGTCCGCCGCGGCCGGGGTCGTGCGGGTCGAAGCGCCGCTCGCACCGGCGACAGCCGAGGCGTTGAGCCTGCAAGCCACGGCGCTCGGCATCACCGTGAATACCATCGTGCAGGGCGCGTGGGGGATTCTGCTGGCCGGCTCGACCGGCCGCAGCGATGTGATCGCGGGCGCGACCGTTTCGGGTCGCCCGCCCTCGATCCCGGGTATCGATTCGATGGTCGGGTTGTTCATCAACACGGTCCCGGTGCGTGTGCGTTTCGGCGCCGGTGACACCGTGGCGGATCTGCTGACCGATTTGCAGGCACGCCAGGTCGCACTGCTCGACTACCACCATGTGGGTTTGAGCGATATCCATCAGGCAGTCGGGCTGAATGTCCTGTTCGACACCCTGATCGCGTTCGAGTCCTATCCGATCGACCAGGCCGGAATCGGCGAAGCGACCAGCACCAGCGGCCTCGTCATCACCGACCCGCGTCCCAACACGCCGTCCCACTACCCCCTGACCCTCATCGCCAATGCCACCCCCACGCTGACACTGCACCTGGAATACCGCACCGATGCGTTCGACAGGTCCACGGTCGAGGCGATGGCGGCACGGCTGGCGCGAATAATGCGTCAGCTCGTGACGAACCCGGATATCCCGGTGCCCGGCATCGATGTTCTCGGCGCCGACGAACGTGAGCTGGTGTTGCGCCGCTGGAACGACCACACCGCCGATTTCCCCGACATCACCGTCGTCGACGTGATCGGAGCACAGGTCGCCGCGACACCGGACGCGATCGCCGTCATCAGCGCGGACACCGAGCTGACCTACCGGGAACTCGACTTGCGAGCCGAACAGGTTGCCCGCGAGCTGATTTCGCAGGGCGTCGGCCCCGACATGGTCGTAGCAGTGGCACTGCCCAAATCGGCGGACCTGATCGTGGCGTTGCTCGCGGTATTGCGCGCGGGCGGTGGCTATCTGCCGATCGACCCGGCCTATCCCTCGGATCGGCTGGCGTTCATCCTCGCCGACGCCGCCCCGGTCGTCGTCGTGACCGACCATGCCACCGCCGGCACCCTTCCCGACACCGGAACACCTCGGCTCTTTCTGGACACGTTCGAAGAAGGCACGCACGTCCGGGCGGGCCTCGATCGTCTCCCCGCCGCGCGGCCGGAGAATTTGGCGTATCTGATTTACACGTCGGGTTCGACCGGTGTGCCCAAAGGTGTTGCTGTCACGCACCGCAACGTGCTGAATGTGTCTGCTCAGGAGTGGTCGACCGGTCCCGGGGAGCGGGTGCTGGTGCATTCCTCGGTCGCCTTCGATATCTCCACCTATGAGATCTGGTCCGCGCTGATCCGTGGTGGGGCGCTGGTACTGGCTGGTGCGCAGCGTTCGGATCCCGCCGAGATCACCGAGCTGATCGCGGATCGGGCAGTGACCAAGATGTTCGCTACTCCGGCGCTGTGGTCGGCACTGCTCGACCATGCGGAACCATTGCCGGGCAACCCGTTCCGGAGTTTGTCTCAGGTGATCGCGGGTGGCGCCGAGCTCTCCTCCGGATTGGTGAGCCGACTGATAACCCGTATCGGTGATGTGCGTGTCACCAATGGTTATGGGCCGACCGAGACCACCGTGTTCGCGACGCTGTTCGACACCGATACGGTTCCGGGCGCGGACGTCTCGGTGCCGATCGGGTCCGGGCTGGCCAATGTGCGTGTGTACGTGCTGGATTCGTGGTTGTCGCCGGTTCCTGTAGGCGTATCGGGTGAGCTGTATGTCGCTGGTGCGCAGTTGGCGCGCGGCTATCACGGCAAGTCCGGTCTGACCGCGGCGCGGTTTGTCGCCGATCCGTTCGATCCGGCCGGCGGCCGCTTGTATCGCACCGGTGACGTCGTACGCTGGAATGCCCTCGGGCAGTTGGTGTTCGCGGGTCGCTTCGACGATCAGGTGAAGATCCGCGGCTTCCGCGTAGAACCCGGCGAGGTCGAATCCGCACTCGCTCAGCATCCTTCGGTGTCACATGCCGTGGTGGTAGCCCGGGACACCGACACCGGCGGCAAGCAATTGATCGGATACGTCGTCGCCGATCAGACCAGCCCGGCCGGAAACGAGCTCGACGGCGGACAGGTCCGAGCGTTCGCGGCCGAGCGCTTGCCGGACTTCATGGTGCCCGCGGTCGTGATGGTGCTCGAGTCGCTGCCGCTGACCGCGAACGGGAAACTGGATCGCGCGGCGTTGCCGGAACCGGAGATGGTGTCCTCGGCCCGATATCGTGCGCCGAGCACCGCCGGGGAAAGGACGCTGGCCGAGTTGTTCGGCGAGATCCTGGGCGTGCGGCGGGTGGGAGCCGACGACAGCTTCTTCGAGCTGGGCGGGCATTCGCTGCTGGCCACCCGCCTGGTCAGCCGGATCCGGGCGGTGCTCGGGGTGGAGGTCCCGATCCGGACGGTCTTCGACGCTCCGACAGTGGCGCTGCTGGCCACCCGGCTCGATGCCGGGCACCAGGTCCGGACGTCGCTGGCGCCTCGCCCGCGGCCGGAGATCGTTCCGTTGTCGTTCGCGCAGCGGCGATTGTGGTTCATCCATCGCCTGGAAGGGCCGTCCGCCACCTACAACATCCCGTTCGCGGTGCGGTTGCGCGGCGCGGATGTGTCGGTGTTGCGCGCCGCGATCGACGATGTCGTCGCCCGGCACGAGAGCCTGCGGACCACCTTCGTCGAAGCCGACGGTGTGCCGTCACAGCGGGTAATCGATGTCGACAGCGCCGAGGTGTCGTTCACGGTGACCGACGTCGATCCGGCCGGCGTGGACGCGGCGGTGACAGCGGCGGTGCGGTACGGATTCGACCTGTCGTCCGAGATTCCGGTCCGCGCCAGCGTCTTCCGATGCGGCGCCGACGAATTCGTGCTCGTGCTGTTGATCCATCACATCGCCGGTGACGGCTGGTCGATGGGCCCGTTGCTGCAGGACCTGGCGACGGCGTACGCGGCGCGCTTGCAGCAGCGCGCGCCGGGGTGGCGGCCGCTGCCGGTGCAGTACGTGGATTACGCCTTGTGGCAGCAGGAATTGCTGGGGTCGCCGGAGGACCCGGACAGCGTGCTGTCGCAGCAGTTCGACTACTGGCGCCGGGAGCTCGAAGGTCTGCCGGAGCAGTTGCGTTTGCCGATGGATCGGCCGCGCCCGCGGACCGCGAGCTATCGCGGTGACATGGTGCTGTTCGCAATCGACGCCGAGGTGCGCGCCGGAGTGGAGCGGCTGGCCGCTGATGCGGGCGCGACGGTGTCGATGGTGTTGCAGTCGGCGCTGGCGGTGCTGTTGTTCAAACTCGGTGCGGGGGAGGACATTCCGATCGGCGCCCCGATCGCCGGTCGTACCGATGACGCGTTGACCGATCTCGTCGGGTTCTTCGTCAATACCTGGGTGCTGCGCGCCGCAGTCGATCCGGGCACTTCGTTCACCGAGATCCTCGACCAGATCCGGGCGAAATCGCTGGCTGCCTACGAGAATCAGGACGCACCGTTCGAGTTGCTGGTGGAGATGCTGAACCCGGCCCGGTCGGCCGCGCATCATCCGTTGTTCCAGGTGTCACTGGCATTCCAGAACAACGCCCTGCCTTCGATGGAGTTCTCGGGGGTCGAGTTCGAGCCCTACAACGCCTCTCTCGCGGCCTCGCGGTTCGACCTGTTCTTCAACATCGCGAACACCCCCGCGGGCCAGCAGTGGGCCGGATTCGTCGAGTACGCGACCGATTTGTTCGATCGGTCCACCGTCGAGGCGATAGCAGCACGGCTGGTGCGAATACTGCGGCAGGTGGTGTCGGGTGCGGGCGGTCCGGTCGGATCGATCGACGTCCTCGACAGCAGCGAACAAGAACTGGTCTTGCGTCGCTGGAACGACACCGCCGTCGCCCTCGACTCGGACCGCACCCTGGTCGGACTGGTCCAGGCACAGGTGGCCAAGGCTCCGGATGCCGTCGCTGTGGTGTGCGGTGACATCGAGATCTCGTATCGGGAACTCGCCGCTCGCGCTGACGAATTGGCGCACACCCTGGTTTCGCGCGGAGCTGGCCCCGAGAACATCGTCGCGGTCGCGTTGCCCAGGTCGGTGGACCTGATCGTGGCATTGCTGGGTGTGCTGAAGGCCGGTGGCGGGTATCTGCCGATCGACCCGGGCTATCCGTCGGATCGGCTGGCGTTCATCCTGTCCGACGCCGCGCCGCTCGCCGTCGTGACCGACTCCGCTACCGCGCACTTGTTGCCCGGCCACGCGGCGATTCCGCACGTCTACCTCGATGGCGCCGCCGAGTCGCCCCAGATGATGCTGGACATGACCGGTATCGCTGATGCTCGGCCCGGGGTGCTGCGGTCGCAAGACTTGGCCTATGTGATCTACACGTCCGGATCCACCGGAGTGCCGAAAGGTGTTGGGATCACCCACCATAACGTGGTCAACCTGGTCACGCAGGCGTGGCCGGTGGAGCCTGCGGACCGGGTGCTGGTGCATTCGTCGATTGCGTTCGACGCCTCGACCTATGAGATCTGGCCCGCGCTGTGCGGTGGTGCCACGTTGGTGGTCGCGGCCGAGCAGCGTTCGGACCCGGGGGAGATCGCCCGGTTGGTCGAGACCCGGTCGGTGACGAAGATGTTCGCGACACCGCCGTTGCTGTCGGCGCTGGCTGATCACTCGGACTCGTTGCCGGGCAATCCGTTCCAGAGTCTGCGGCAGGTGAATACCGGAGCCGATTCGCTGACTCGCGGTCTGGTCGAGACGCTGCGGGCCCGGTGGGGTGACATTCGGATCGACAACCTCTACGGCCCGACCGAGGCGACGGTCGATGTGACGGCGCTCAGCGTGCCCGGCGAGATCGCGGGTGCGGTAGTCCCGATCGGTGCGCCCGTCGCCAATACGCGGGTGTACGTGCTGGATTCGTGGTTGGCTCCGGTGCCCATCGGGGTGGCCGGTGAGTTGTATGTGGCCGGTGAGCAGTTGGCGCGGGGCTATCTCGGGAAGACCGGGCTGACCGCGGCGCGGTTCGTCGCCGATCCGTTCGACCCGGCCGGCGGCCGCTTGTACCGCACCGGTGACGTCGTGCGCTGGAATGCTCTGGGCCAGTTGGAGTTCGCGGGCCGCAGCGATGATCAGGTGAAGATCCGTGGCTTCCGGGTCGAACCGGGCGAGGTCGAAACCATTCTGGCGCAGCATCCTTCGGTGTCTCGAGCCGTGGTGGTGGCGCGTGAGATCGACGCCGGCGGCAAACAGTTGATCGGATACGTGGTCGCCGATCGGTCCGGGCCGGCCGTCGGTGAAGACGAGCTGGTCGGTCAGTGGCGGCGGGTCTACGACGACCTGTACGCCGATGCCGACATCGATCAGCCCGAACTGGAGCCCATGGCCGAATTCGGCGCGGGTTTCGAAGGCTGGAACAGCAGCTACACCGGGAAGCCGATTCCGTTGGAGCAGATGCGGGAATGGCGGGCCGCGACCGTCGAACGGATCCGTGGGCTGGGTCTGGGGCGTGTGCTCGAGATCGGCGTCGGTTCGGGTCTGCTGCTGTCGCAGGTCGCGCCGGACTGCGCGGAATACTGGGCGACCGATCTCGCGCCCGCGACGATCACCGCACTGCGCAGGCAGTTGGGTGATCTCGACGCGGGCTGGGCTGATCGGGTCGAGCTGCGTGCCCAGGCCGCCGATGACGTCACTGGTTTGCCGGAGGGCTATTTCGACACTGTGGTCTTGAACTCCGTCATCCAGTACTTCCCCAGTCAGGCGTATCTGCGGACGGTGCTCGAGCGGGTCGCGGGACTGCTGGCGCCCGGTGGCGCGGTGTTCGTGGGTGACGTACGCAATTTCGCGTTGCTGGAGGAGTTCGCGACCGCGGTGCAGATCAGCCGCAATGGTGGCGAGGATCCGGTGGCGGTGGACGATCGCGTCCGCCGCGACATTGCCGCTGAGCAAGAGCTGCTGCTGGCGCCGGAGTATTTCTCGGAGTTGTGCCGTGACGCAGCCGGATTCGGCGCCGTCGCGATCGAGCTCAAGCGCGGATACTCGGTGAACGAGTTGACGCGGTACCGGTACGACGTCGTCCTGCACAAGAACCCGGTGACACCGATATCTGTCGCGGGCGTACCGGAATTCGAGTTCCGCGACATCGCTGGACTTCGGAAACTCTTGCGTGCCCAGCACGGCGAGGGCATCCGGGTCACGGGTATCCCGCACGCCGGACTGCTCGGTCAGATCGACGCCGCGCGCCGAATCCGAGCAGGTCATCCTGTGCCGGAAGACGACCGAACCAGCGTGCGCACAGCCGCTTTCGAAGGAACGCTCGACGCCGCGGCCGATCGGGCGGGTGTCGGGCTGCTGCCCGAGGACCTGCATGTGCTCGGGCAGGAACTCGGCTACACGACGGCGGTCACCTGGTCGGCGGAACCCGGACGGATGGAGGCGATTTTCCTCGAATCCGGCACGATGGCGGGCAATGCACTGACCGATGTGTACCGCACGCCCACTGCCGCAGGCGCTCTCGGTGGACACGCGAACAATCCGCAGGCGGGCCTGCTCGCCGCTGAGGTGCGGCGCTGGGTGGCTGAGCGATTGCCGGAGTTCATGGTGCCGGCGACGGTGCTGGTGCTCGATGCGTTGCCGTTGACCGCGAGCGGCAAGCTGGATCGCAAAGCGCTGCCCGACCCGGAGTTGTTGTCGGCCAAGGAATACCGCGCGCCGCGCACGGATCGGGAACACGTCTTGGCGGGGCTTTTCAGCGAGATACTGGGTGTCAGCCGAGTCGGCATCGACGACGACTTCTTCGCACTGGGCGGTCACTCGTTACTGGCGACCCGCCTCACCAGCCAAATCCGCGCGACCCTGGGAGTGGAAGTCCCGGTACGGGTGATTTTCGACGCCCCCACCGTCGCCGAACTGGCGACGCGTCTCGACGACGATGCCGCCGCGGGCATGGATTTCGATCAGGTGCTGATCCTGAAGAGCTCGGGATCGCGGGAGCCGCTGTGGTGCCTGCATCCCGGCGGCGGTCTCGGCTGGTTCTACCAGCGGCTCGGACGCGACCTCTCCGACCGTCCGGTGATCGCCATCCAGTCCCGTGGGCTGGGCGGCGGGCCGCTGGCCGGCTCCTACCAGGAAATGATCGAGGATTACATCGACCAGATCACCCGGGTCCAGCCCGAGGGGCCGTATTACCTGCTGGGTTGGTCCTACGGCGGGATCGTCGCGCACTCGGTCGCGAGTGAACTCGAGCGGCGGGGGATGTCGGTCGGAATGCTGGGCATCATGGACAGCAAACCGCCGGTGACCTCGGATCCGGAACCCGAACTCTCGGAAGACGATGCCCTGGACAGTATCCGGGATTGGGTGGCGGAAAGGTTCGGCGAGCAGCTCGAGTCGTCCGAGATCCAAAGCCTGGCGGAGCGGGCGACGAAGGTGCTGATCAACAACAGCAAACTGCTCGCCGGGTTCAGCACCCCGTGCTTCGACGGCGACGCGACCATCTTCGCGGCCACCGTGGACGCCGAAGGTAATCGACCGGACGACCCGAAGGGCGAGCTCGAGGAGGCCTGGCGTCCATACATCCGGGGACACATGGACATCTTCGACGTGGAATGCGCGCACGGAGATTTCGATCAACCCGAGAACATGGCCCAGGTGGGCCGAATATTGGGCACCTTCATGGGATGAGCCGAGCGGCCCGTGCACCCCTCCGACGTGTCGGAGGGGTGCACGGTGTCGGCCGGTCGGTACGCTCTCGCCTGACCTTCGGGAAGGAGCGTTCATGGATACCGCCACGACCGTCGACCGGTTGGCAGACATCGTATTTCCGTTGCCCGCGTGCCTGGACGAGAGCCGGGCATTCCACGAGGAATGGCCGGTGCGACTGGGCGACACCGATGGCCGGCAGCGGCTACGGCTGGACGCGGTGGCGCGGTACCTCCAGGACATCGGCTACGACCACCTCAAAGCGGTCGAGGAGGGCGACCTGCATCAGGGGTGGATCGTGCGCCGCACCGTAATCGATGTGCTGCGCCCGATCGAGTTCGGCGATCATGTGCACCTGCGGCGTTGGCCCGCGGCGCTGTCGAATCGCTGGTGCAACATGCGCATCAAGGTGGAAAGCGAGAACGGCGGCCTGATCGAGACGGAGATGTTCCTCATCCACGTCGACATCAAGGCCGGCCGGCCCGCTCGCATGAGCGATCGGTTCATGGCGCCGATGCTCGCGGCCACCACCGACCACCGGCTGCGCTGGCGGGCCGCCCTCGCCGAAAGCGCCGCCGCCGACACCGAACTCTGGCCGTTCCCGTTGCGGGTCACCGATGTCGACCACTACGGCCACGTCAACAACGCGGTGCACTGGGAGGCGGTCGAGGAAGCGCTGGCGCGCTTCCCGGATCTGAGTGCCCGGCCGCATCGCGTGATTCTCGAGCACGCCGGTCCGGTGCTGGCCGGTGACGACGTGGGCATCCGTGCCTGGCGCTCCGACACCGCACTGCATGTGCAGCTCGAAGTCGACGGGAGCGCCCGGACCTTGGCTCGTGTCACCGCGCTCTAGCTGCGGCTCGCTGTCGAAGGACGTTGCAGGACTCTGGTTCTGAGGTTTGGCGCGGTCTCTCAGTGGTAGGCCGAAGACGTGTCCACCAACGGTGGATGCCCGTCATGGTGCACCGTCGCGCCGAACCTTTCCTCGATAGCGAAGGAATTTTTTCATGAGCCACCAGACTTTGCTGGCACAGTTGCGCGCCGTCCGAGATCTGACCAACACCGAAATCCAGATCGCGGAAACCCGGATCGCGCAAGCTCGGACCGAAGCTGTGCAACGTGAATTGTCCGAGAACGCCGACAACGCCCGTGCCCGTGTTGCCGCCATCGAGGCCGCCATCCGCGACCTCGGTGGCGTTCCGGCGGTGATCGGCCCGTTCCTCGGACGCCTCGCCGCCGCGGTCAAGGCGATGGCCGAACAGGCTCAACCGTTCGATGAGGCCCTGCTCGGCGACCTCGCACTCGAGCACCAGCTGCTCGACCGGGCGCGCTACCTGAAGGCGCTCGCCAGCAGCACCGAGCAACCCGAGGTCGCGGTTTTGGCGGACCGGTTGATCGACGCGCACTCGGCGACGGTGGACTGGCTGAGCACCGTGCTGGCCGAGGACGCCCTCGGCGGTCCGGCCGCGCTGCGCCGCACGCCTTTGCAAGCTGCCACGGGGACCGCGGTCAAGCTGGTCAACGTCCCGGTGTCCTGGTCCGCGCGCGGTCTCGACCGGGCGCTGGACACCTTCCGTTCGGCCCCGCCCGCGCTCGGCGAACTGCTCGAACGTGGCTCGCGGGCAGGCGATGTCGCGGTCAAAACCCTCACCGCCTCGCGTGACGCCGCGCTCGAGACCGCCGAGCGGGTGACCCGTCGAGAAGGTGCGAAAGGCACGGCCGACGCGTTGCATTCGGCCCGGACCGCCACCGGCATTCTCGACGCCCGGGAGCTGCCGATCAGCGACTACGACGAATTGAATGTCAACCAATCCGTCTCCGCGATCAAGGAATTGACCGAATCCTCCGATGTCCGAGCGATCCTCGCCTACGAGGAAGCGAACAAGAATCGGCAGAATGTCGTTTCGGCGGCCCAGGCGCGGCTGGCGACGATCGCCCGGGAAGTAACCCGCCGCAACTAGAACCCCGCAGCCCGGTCCGCCGCGACTAAGCAGAACCGATAACCGGTTGTCGCGGCGGACCGGGCTGTAGTTCGATCGCCACCAGCAGGTCGATCAGATCGTCGATGCTGCGCATACTGCGGCCGGTCAGGTCCTGGATGCGGCGCAGCCGGTATTTGGCGGTGTTGTGGTGGATGCGGAGTTTGTCCGCGGCTTCGCGAATGTTCATGTCGGCGGCGGCGAAAGCGCGGATCGTGTCGGCGAGCATGCCGCCCCGAATCTTGTCGTCGGACAGCACCGCCGCGATCCGGGGGTCGATGAGATCGCGGGCGGTCTCGTCGGCGCGCACCATGAGGTATCGGAACGGTGTGAGGTGCGGCAGCGCCAGCACGCCACCCGCCTCGGGCAGCAGGTCGAGGGCACTGCGGCTCTGCTGGTACGCCTTCGGCAGCTGAACGATACCGGTGACAACGGTGCTGACGCCGACGGCGAGCGTGATGCCGGCCGCGTTCAGTTTCACCTGCATCGCCTGTAGCCGCTCAACGAGTTCACCGGTACTCGCGCGGCGACCCAGTGCGGGCACCGCGATGATCTCGGCGCCGCGCACGACCGCGAGGGTGCGCAAGCCGTTGACTCCGACGCCCGCCAGCGCCGCGGCGGCGAGCTGCCGTGCCTCGCTGTCGGTTCCGTCCTGCTCGGCGCGCCGCGGGGTGCCGAGCACGGTCGCGGTGACGACCACCATCGCGGCGGTGCTTTCCGCGCCGATGCCGTGCGCGCTGGCCCGGGCCAATTGCGGCCCGCGCTCGGGCAGTGCGCCGGCGAGCAGACTTTCCAGCAGTTCCTGACTTTCGCGCCCGGAATCGGCCGTGCACGACTGCTGGAATTCGAGGTAGGCATTGGCGGCTTCGGCACTGATCAGATCGTTGTAGCGGGCCAGCGGGACCACCATCGACAACGCGGCCTGCCGCCCGGCCTCGGATTCGCCCGCGAAGGACAGCAGCGTCTTCCAGGTCGCCTGCTGCCCCAGCCGGAACGCCGCGATGTAATCCATCAGCGTGAGCCCGGCCCGGGCGCGGCGGGCCGCGGCCTGGCGGGCGTAGGCGACGTCGTCGACGGTGACCTTGCGGTGATCCAGGAACGCGCCGAGCCCGGAGCGGGTCAGCCTGGCCAGCTGGTCGTGCACATCGGCGTGGAAGGTCTGATCGCGAGCCGCGTAACTGGGGATCTGCGCGAGGATCGCCGCCATCCCGGCGTCGGCGATCTGCTCGGCATGGTCATAGGCGTTGCCGATGATGCGTTTGCGCTCGGCCTGCACTTCGTCCGGATACCAGGGACTGTCCACATGTGACCCAGCTGACATAAGCGGATACAACATCGCCGCGGCGGGCGTGTCAACACGACCGGAGGCCGCTCGGGCCATGTCCCACGGGGCCAATATCGCGGGCCGACTTTGGGCCGCCGGGACCGATGCGCGCGCTGACCAGCGAATTTACGCTGACCTCCTGACCAAGCCGGGCAGCGGATGTCGCTGTCCCGCAAGGATTCTTTTCCCCGCGTCTCAAACGTGGGGCAGGAGGCCGAATGCTCGAAATATCCCATCTCCGGAAAACGATGCGCACCAGGGCGATCCGAGCCGCGGGAGCGGCGGTGGCCGTCCTGCTGACGGTCACCGCCTGCGGTGGCCGGGACGGCGACGGCGGCACCGTTGGAAAGGGCGACTGCCAGGGGCAGCAGACCACCGGCATCACCGATACGAGCATCAAGCTCGGCGGTGTCTACCCGCTGTCGGGGCCCGCCTCCGCGTACGGCGAACTCCCCAAGGGGGTGCGCGCGTATTTCGACTACCTCAATGCCGAGCAGGGCGGGGTCGATGGCCGGAAGATCGAATACCTGATCCGGGACGACGGCTACCAGCCACCCAAAACGGTGGAGGAAACCCGCAGGCTGGTCGAACAGGATCAGGTATTCGCGGTCTTCTCCACCCTCGGCACGGCGACCTCGTCCGCGGTGTGGGATTACCTGAATCAGCGCAAGGTGCCGCAGGCGTTCGTCGCGGGCGGTGCCACCAAATGGGGGACCGACACAGAACATCCGTGGACCATCGGCTGGCAGCCCAGCTACCGCGCCGAAGGTCAGGCGTTCGCACGCTACGTCCGTGAACAGCGCCCGAACGCGACCGTCGCGGTGCTCTACCAGAACGACGACTTCGGCAAGGATCTGCTGACCAGCTTCACCGAAGCCATCGCCGGTAGCGGCGTCAAGGTGGTGGGGGAGCAGAGCTACGAAGTCACCGACCCCACCGTGGAACCACAAGTGCGCAATCTGGCGAACACGAAAGCCGATGTGCTGCTCAACTTCTCGACGCCGAAGTTCGCCTCCCAGGCCTTGGCCGCCGACGCTCGCAACACCGACTGGAACCCGCTGCATGTGCTCGCGCAGGTCGCGAACACCGTCAGCATGCTCAAACCGGTCGGCTTCCAGAACGTGCAAGGCGTGGTGTCGGTCGCGTTCATGAAGGACCCCGCCGACGCACAGTGGGCCGCCGACAGCGGAATGCGCACCTATCGGGAGAAAGTGGCGCAATACGCCCCGGGCGCCGACCCCTCCAATCAGTACACCGCGGTCGGCTGGGCGATGGCCCAGAGCTTCCACAAAACCATGGCGGCGGCGAAATGCCCCACCCGCGAAGGGCTTCGGGACGCCATGCGCGCACTAGACAACGTCGGTGTTGATCTGCTGCTGCCCGGTATCACGGTGAAAACCGGCCCCGGCGACGCCTTTCCGATCGAAGCCATGCGGATTCAGCGGTTCGAAGGCGACCACTGGACGCTCACCGGTGACGTGATCAACACCAGCAAATAGGCAAAACCCCAACCGCCGCGGCGCAGTCCGGCGCCGCGGCAAGCTCTGATATCCATTGATGAGGTTCACCATGAAATTGCACAGATCAGTGGTCACTGCCGCGCTCGCGGCCGTGGCTCTCGGCGTCAGCTCCGGTGTCACCAATGCCGAGCCCGCACCCGCTCAGCACGAGGTGCACTACGAAGTGAGCCGCCAGGGTGATTCCGCGGTGCTGTCCACCAGCAACGGCAAACTCCTGACAGTCGGTGATCAGCTCGTGGTGACCGACGCGCAGGACACTCCTGTCGCCGCCATCCCGCTCACCTATCGCATCGACGCCACGGCGTACCCGATCGCCGCGCAAATCGACGGCAGCACAGCGGTTCTCACCCCGTCCAGGGAGGGCGGCACACCGGTCGCCGCGGTCGCGCCGAGCGAAGTCGTCAGCACCGACCAAGCCCTGCAAACCGTCGCCGAATCCTTCACTCCGCGGGACCAGGGCGCGCTCGGTGTCCTCGCCCAGCGTCTCACCATCGGCAGCGCGATCAGCGCGATCATCGGCGCGGTACTCGGCGGCGGCGTCGGCTGCCTGGTCGGCGGCGCGGCGGGCGCGACCATCGCCAGCCCCGTCATCGCCCTGCTGCTGCCGTGGGTCGGCGCGACCATCGCGGGCTGTGTCCTCGGTGCGGCCACCCTCGGCGCGGTCGGCGCGATGGTGGGTCTGCTCACCGTCGGCGGGCCGCTCGCCCTGTTCTCGGCATACCAGTACTTCTCCACCATCCTGGCTCCCTGCCCGCCGGAGCTCCCGGCCTGCAAGGACCCGATGGTTCCCGCACCCCCGAAGTAGCCCGTCGAGTCGATGCGCCGGATCGTTGCGAAACGGTCCGGCGCGTTGTCGTGGACACGTGAGGTGTCAAACGTCCAAGCCAAGGCCGCGACGACCGGTCAGGATTGGACCATGCATATCGAGAAGATCACGCCGAAGCTGGTCGTCGAGGGCGCCGAAGAGGCGATTCGCTACTACTGCAAGGTTTTCGACGCCGTACTGGGGGAGCGGCACGACGCGGACGGGCGAGTGGTGTTCGCGGAGCTCGAATTGCCTGGTGGCGAGGTGTTCCAGCTCAAAGACGCCGACGCGGTCGACAGCGATAAGGGGCGAGGGGTGTTGCTGAGCGTGGTGGTCGATGAACCCGACCAGCTCGCCGAGCGGATGGCCGACGCGGGTGGCGAGATCATGTTCGAGGTGGCCGATCAGCCCTATGGGATCCGGCAGGGACGGGTGCGAGATCCGTTCGGGCACCAGTGGATTGTGGGTGGACCACTGAAAGCCGGTGCATAACACCGGTGGCTTCAGTCCGAATCCGGTGCCGGTCGCGGTGTGCCGCAACGTCGGAATGACTGCTCGGCGGGTAATACTGACCGTCGTGACGGACCGTGTCGATGACGTGCCCGCCTGGCGGAAGCGGACCGCCGGGGAATCGCGGGTTGCGGCAACGGCGGCCGTGGTCGGGATGGTGGTGTTGCAGCTGTGGCTGCCGGCGCAGTTCCGTCCGCAGCCGGCGTGGGCCTGGCCCGCGGTCGAGGCCATGCTGCTGGTCGTCCTGCTCGTCGCGAACCCGGTGCGACTCAACCGGGAGGAGAAGTGGTTGCGCGTCGTGAGCCTCGGGCTCACCGGACTGCTGAGCCTGGCGACGGTGTGGTCGGTGGTCCTGCTGGTTTCCGGGCTGATCGACGGCACGCTCAGCGACGACCCGATGAAACTGCTCGGCTCGGGCGTCGCGGTCTGGCTGAACAACGTGGTGGTATTCGCCCTGGCCTACTGGGAATTCGACCGCGGCGGCCCCGCCGCCAGGGCCCACGCCCGGGAACCACTGCCGGACTTCCTGTTCGTCCAGATGCAGAGCCCCCACCTGACGAACCGCGACTGGGCACCGGAATTCATGGACTACCTCTACCTCGCGTTCACCAACGCCGCCGCCTTCAGCCCCACCGACGTGATGCCGATGTCGCGCTGGGCAAAAGCCGCGATGATGCTCCAGTCGGCCATCTCCCTGGTGCTCGCCGCCCTGGTCGTCGCCCGCGCGATCAACGTCCTGAAGTAGACCTGCTCATCCGGGTGGGATCGTGAGGCAGAACGGATGCCCCGACGGATCGATGAGCACTCGCCAGCGATCGGGCGCGGGCTGAAAATCAGGCTTGACCGCACCACAATCGATCGCCGCACGCTCGGCGACATCGAGGTCGGTGACGAACAGATCGAGATGCATCTGCTTGGGAACCTCGTTGCTCGGCCAGTCCGGCGGCCTGTGGTCCGCCACCCGCTCGATCGCCAACATCACCCCCGCACCCTGCAGCACCACCAATTCGTCGGTCTCATACCGGATCTCGAAATCCAGCAACTCCCGGTAAAACTTCCCGAGGTGCTGCGGATCTCGGCTGTCGAGCGAGATCGCACCGAACTTGGCTATCGCGGTCATAATTCCCCCCGAACTCTCGGCCGGCCTCGGATCGCGGGCCGATCTATTGCCATGACTACCACAGCCCGCGCTCCCGGTCATCCACGTACAGGCTCGATGGCGATACCTTGCGGCTGCCTGTCAGAGGAACTTTCCGGGATTCGCCGCCACCGCCCGGCGCAGGGTAGGGCGGTCGGCTCGGTAGGCCGCCACCACCGACGCCAGTTCGTGCGGGCTCGCGCCATGCATGATCACCGAGTGACAGCCGAGATCGAGCTCGCGGGAAATCTTCCGTACGCACTGTTCCGGTGTGCCGTACGCGGCGGAGCTCAGCCATTCGTCTGGAATGAGGTCCTGGAATTGCTCCAGGACTTCGACGGAGGCGGAGGCGTCGATGGGTCCGGCCGCGGCGGCGTCGAGGAACAGCTGGGTGCCGCGGATTCGTTCCCAGAACTGTGGGTCCCAGCCGTTGGCGCTGATCAGGATGTCGGCGTAGGCCTGTAGGTAGGTGACCAGGCGGCCGGTGCGCCGGCGCAACCGATCCTCTTCGGAGAGCGCGTCGCTCGCGGTCGCCAGGCAGGACCAGATCCGGACGCTGTCCGGATCCTTGCCCGCGCGTTCGGCCCCACGGCGGACCGCCGCAACGGAATTCGTGGTCGCCTCGTCGGAGAAGAAGGTGTGCAGGATGACGAAGTCGCCGATCTCGCCGGCGAGTTCGAGGGTTTTCGGGCCGACCGCGACGAAGCCGATCGGCGGCGCGTCCTCGAGGCCGTTCTGGTGGTACAGGACAGGCCAGGAACCGGCCGGTCCCTCGTGATTGATGATGGTCTCGCCCGTCCAGAGGCGGCGCAGAATGCCGACGAAATCACGCAGCTGGGCTTCGGTGACAGCGGGCAGGCCGATCGCCTTCCAATTGGCCGCCATGCCGCGCCCGAACGCCATCGCGTACCGGCCCTCGGTCAGGGCCTGCATCGTCGACCCCATGGTGGCCGTGACCATCGGATGCCGGGTGTGGTGATTCGTGGCGGCCGCCGCGATGCCCAGATCCGTTGTGCACCCGGCGACTCCACCGGAGAGCACCGCGGAGTCCTTGACGGTCATGCGCTCGCCGATCATGCACGAGCCCAGGCCGATCTCCTCGGCGGTTCGGGCTTCGGGGAACAGGACCCGGGCATCGGCGGGGTGCCGGGTGACGCAGTAGTAGGCCAGTTCGTTCAGTTGCTCGTTCACGAGAGTGGTGCTCCCCAAGTAGTTTTCGGGCCGAGGGCAGGAAGGGCTACGCGCCGAGCTCGGCGAGCAGCTCTTCGACGAGCGGTTTGTGATGGAAGAGGATCTCGATGTCGTCGGGGCGTGCCATCTCCCCGAAATGGACTTGGCGTCCGCCCGAGCGCATGAAGACGACGCAGTAGTTGAGGGCGGCGAACATCGTGTACCAGGTCAGGTCGCCGACCTCCACGCCCGAGTATTCGGCGTAGGCCGCTTTCGCGTCCGCCTCGCGCAGGAAGTCCGGCATCCCGGGCATGCCGTAGGTGCTGGCGATGGTCTGGAAGACGCGGTGCGCGAACACCAGCCAGGCCAGGTCGAGTTCGCGCGGGCCGATCGTCGCCAGTTCCCAGTCGAGCACCGCGACGGGGGTGAAGTCCCGGTACATGCAGTTGCCGATGCGGGCGTCACCCCACGACAGCACGGTCTCGGCCTTCGATGTGTGGGGGAGATTCGCCGTGAGCCACACCAGGATTCGCTCCACTAGCGGTGACGGACCGCTGTCCCGAGCGGCGAACTCGTACCAGGACCGAGCGCGGTTCAGCGTGCGCGCGAGTGGGCTCGAACCTGGCTGTTCGGGGTCGAGGAAGGCGAAGGTGGCCGGCGCGTCCGGGATGGCGTGCAGTTTGGCGAGCGCCTCGATCGTGCTGTCCTGCAGTCGTCGCTGCTGTGCGGGGGAGGCATCGAAAAGCCAGTTGTCGCCGAAGGTGTAGGGCATGACATCGGGCGGCACCGAGCCGTCGATACGGTCCATCAGGAGGAACGGTGTGCCGAGCACGGCACCGGTCGGCTCGAGGAATCGCACCCGGGGGACCGGGACGTCGCTGGCTTCGGCCACGATGCGCATCGCATCGAATTGCGCACGCAGGGCATAGGTTTCGAGGATGGGGAAGTCGCCCGGCGCGGGCACCATCCGGCCGATCAAGCCGACCACCCGCTCGACTCCGGCTTCGGTCCATGTCATATCGAGAACCAGGGTCTCCGCGGACATGCCGTTGCTGTCGATGCCGGACCGCAAGATGACGCTCGGTTCGGCGGCTTCCGGCAGCTGGGTGCCCAGCCATTCGGTGAGGCGCGGAATCAGCATGCTGGTGTCGCGGCTGCTGCGCTGTAGTCGCATGCCTGCGTCGGGCTGAGTCATCGGTCACTCCTGACAAGTGCGTGAAAGCTGCGGGTAACCATCAGTTTCCGCGCCGCAATTGTCAACAAGGGTTCTCGATGAATGGGCAGCGTCGACGCCCCACAGCGCGAGTGCGGACAGGGCGTAGGCCGCGCCGACCCAGCAGGAGGCCGCCCATCCCCAGGTGCCGTAGGCCCAAGTCGTCGTGAGCGCGCCGACGGCAGAGCCGAGTGAATAGAAGGCCATGTAGGCGCCGATCACGGTGCCGGCGCGTTGCTGATGCGCCTCGGTCAGCAGGTGCTGACTACTGACATGCACTGCCTGCACAGCGAAGTCGAGCAGCACGATGCCGGCGAGGAGCAGCCACAGGGTCGACTCGGTCCGGGCGATGAGCAACCAGGAGCCGACGAGCAACGCCAGCGCGAAACCGGTAATCGCTTGCGCGCGACCGGCATCGGCCCATCGTCCGGCCCGCGCCGCGCCGAGCGCACCGGCCAGGCCCGCCAATCCGAACAGGCCGATTTGTGTGGCGCCGAAGTTCCACGGTTCGGCGCCGAGGGGCAGGGCGAGCCCGCTCCAGAGTGTTCCGAAGGACGCGAAGACGAAGAAGGCGATCAGCCCACGGTTCAGGAACAGGCGATCCGTGCGCGCCAACCGCCCCATCGACGCCAGCACTTGCGTATACCGCGGGCCACGAATTCTGTTGTCCAGGGGAAGGATTCGATGCACGGTGAGGGCTAGGGCCAAGCAGAGCGCGGCGAGTACCGCGTACACGGCACGCCAGCCGACGGTGTCGCCGAGGACGCCCGCGACAATGCGTACGCCGAGGATGCCGAGCACCACACCGGAGGTGACCGCGCCGATATTGCGGCCGCGCTCCTCCGGCGTGGAGTGCGCGGCGACATAGGCGACGGTCACCTGGACCACGACCGCGAACAAGCCCGCGACCGCCAGTCCGATCACCGCGACAGCACCGTTCGGAGCCACGGCCGCGACCGCGGCTCCCGTCGCGGTGAGGACCAGATGCACGGTGATGAGCCGACGGCGATTCATCATGTCCGCAAGCGGGACCAGCAGCACGAGACCGGCGAAATAACCGATCTGTCCGGCCGCGACCAGCCCGCCCAGCGACTCCGGCGGCCACCCCAGGCTGGTGCCCGCCGCCTCCAGCACCGGCTGGATCGCATAGATCGTCGACACCGCCACCGCGCACACCAGCGCCAGCACCCATCGCTGCGACCTCGTAATCCCTATCACCACAACACCCTCCGAAATCAGTAGCAAAACGAAACCAATTCAACCGTAGGGCATAATGGTTTCAAATCGCAACCGATTGGAGAGCTCGATGACCACGCCAGGCCCCCAGTGGACAGACCCCGCCTGCCCCGTCGCGCGAACCGTCGACCTCGTAGGCGACCGCTGGAGCCTGCTGATCGTGCGCGACGCGATGGAAGGCCCCGCCGCCTTCACCGAATTCCAGCGCCGCCTCGGCATCGCCAAGAACATCCTCACCGACCGCCTCCGCAAACTGGTCGACCACGGCATCCTCACCACCAGCACAGTCCCCGGCGGCAAACGGCACCTCTACGAACTCACCGACGCGGGCCAGGACCTCTTCACCCTCGTCGTGAGTCTGCGCCAATGGGGCGAACGCCACGCCTTCGCCGACAACGAACCACACTCGACCCTCGTCGACCACGACGGCAACCCCGTCGCCCTGCTGCGCCCCACCAACCGCAAGGGCAAGTCCGTCACCGCGGCCACCACCCGAGTGCGCAGAGTCGACGCACCTGACGGCACCCCGCGGAAGATGGATGCCTAAGCCGCTCGCCACCGACAACCGAATCAGGCCGGGTAACGGGTCTGGCCGAAGACCCATCCCTCGACAATCGAATTCAGCGTTGAAGCCGGCAAGAGCATGCGGGTCGCGGCAGTGCTCTCACCAATTCTCGGCCTGCACGCATGCCGAACTTGTCGGTGGCTGGTCGTAGGGTTCGCGGAATGAACTGGAGACCGTGGTCGGAGTTGTGGAGCGAGGCATGGATCTCCCGCAGAGATCTCGAGGAGTTGGTCGTCGTATGACTCGCACTACCCCGCCCCGTCCGGCCGATCTCGAGGCCGTCTTTCCTGAGCTGGCGCCACTGGCCCGCACCGCGACTCGACTGCACCCACGCCGGGGAAGCCCATCGCCCCAGGACAGTTCGATCGGCGGCCCACTGTTGTGGCCGGCGAACGAGCCATGGCCGCACTGTTCCGAGGATGGCCACGACTCGGGACCGCTCCCGCCGATGTCGTTGGCGGAGGCCCGGCTGCGACGGCGCATCGATTTGGCCGACGAAAGCAGGGCGGAATGGGGAAACACGACCGAGGAGCGGGCACTCCTCGAGCGGATCGAGAAGGTGGACGTTCCCGAGGGGCCCATCGCGATGCTGCCGGTCGCCCAGTTGTACGTGCGTGACGTGCCCGGTCTGCGTCCACCCGAGGGTGCGGATCTGCTGCAGGTGTTGTGGTGCCCCTTCGAATTTCACAGCGACGGAATGCCCACGACCGCCGTGTTCTGGCGGTCCGCGGCGGCGGTCACCGACATCCTGCTCGCCCCACCGGAACCGGCGGCAGTGGACAACGTGACCTACGTACCCGAGCCGTGCTTCATCCATCCGGAAGAGGTGATCGAATATCCGAGCTCGCTCGAGTTCGGGCGGGAGATGCGGGAACGACTGGACCGGTGGGCCATCGACGAGCTCGGCATCGAGTACCAGAACTTGTGTATCGCGCCCGGCTTCAAGGTCGGCGGCTATATCAATTGGGGCATGACAGATCCTTATCCGAACCCCTGCCCCACCTGCGGCGCCCCGACCGAGCCGCTGCTGACGATCGACAGCACGGAGTGGTATTCCAACATCCACCACTGGATCCCGTACGAGGACCAGGCCGCCGACCTCGCCTGGGGTCCTGTACAGGGCGGCCCGAGCAGTCCGACCCGGATCTGTGTCTCCGACGCCAACGCTGAAATCATCCGAGTCTGCCCGGCATCACCTGAGCACCCACACATCCAGATGATGCAATAGGCCACGCGCTCGGCCACCCCACGGCGCGGCCACGCAATGGACCGGATCGGTAGTCGGTCGGCACCCTCTCGCTCATGCGCCCCCTGCCTATCGGAACGACGGTCCCATACGAATCGTATTGGCCCAAAACGGAATCCAACACGATCGCCCGTACGGAAGGTGGTGATGATCTGGTCGAGGAACTCTCGCGGGTAGCCCGGCCGGTAGGCGGGGCCAGGACTTAGACCGGGAACACGCCGATCGGCGCCGTCGCGGGATCGTGGACGGCGATCAGGCCGTGCCCTTCGACTCGGGTGTGCGGTCCGACTGCCGTCGGATCTACCGATCCATATGCTGCGACTGCCGCGGGACCACAACGTGGCCGATCATCATCACCATCGTCGTCCTCGACGTCCGCGTACCAGGTCAATGTCGCGTCGACTTCAGCCCGATGTGGCTCACCGACGAACATATCCTGCTCCAGCGCGTCGCCGAACATACACAGCCGCAACAACTTACCGTGCTCGGCCATTGCCCACCCGTCACAACCGTAGTCAGAGCCGTACCAGTGGGCGGCGCCGAATCGCAGACTCAACCGTTCCAACTCCGAGGGCGTGGCGTCAGTGGAATCTATCGAAACCGCATGGCCGCAGATGAGTGTCCAACCATCCCATTGGGGAGTCAGATACACCCCACCGGAACCCCACACGCCCAGGCCGAGCTCCTGAGTCGCAGGGACAGCAGCACAGGTGAGGCCGAGCTCATCGAGCAACGCCGCGTGATCCCCAGTCGGCACTGCCACCCAGGTGAAGAGAACATCTCCGTTCTCCTCGCCGAGCGGACGCGGCGTTTGCTCAGCGCTCATGTCCCGCAACAGGTTTCGGAGGGTCGCCTGCTCCTCGACATCGAGGGCACGCCAGCCGCCGACCTCGGCCACCGCGCTCATGTCCCCGGCGGCGAATCGACGCGCGACGGAGGTCAAGGTCTCCTTCTCGAGCATCACCAATCAATACACCCCTGAAGCATGGGAGACCATGCCTGCACCTGATCTATCGCCGGTCACCTTCGGGCGGCGCCCAGTTGACCTTCTCGGCGCTCGAACGAACGGCATGACCTCAGCCCTGCCATTTTCCGATACCGTTCCAGCTCACTTCCAGTTCGCGCGCCACACCTGGGATGTGGCGGACTCGACTTGCGACTGCGGCATGGACGGCTCGCATCGATTCGAGGCCGCCCTGCTCGTTCAACAAGCGGCCGATCTCCACCGTGCGCTCGTCGGCTGCGATCGAGCGCTCGCGCGCGCCGAATCCGAGAAAGCGCCGTGTTTCTATAGTTCGGAGAAAGCGCCGCGTCGTTCCAATCGTGACCAGTTCCCGCACGATCGCGCTGTCGGCCGGATCGGCGGCGGCCCTGGGCACCGCTGTGGATACGGTGCCGTCGGCGTAGCGCACCACGATGGCAGCATCGCCGGCCACGGTGGAGACTTCTTCGCGCGGCGCATCGGAGACGTCGTCACGCATCGAGGGCGGAGCGCTCCTGGCCATAGATCGGTTGTGTTCGAGACTTTTGCGGACTTGCTGGGTTGTGTCGTGGTCGGGGCCCAATGTTCGCTGGTAGCTGGGAAGGAGCTTTTCATACAAGGCAACAGCAGCGTCGAATTGGCATGCCCGCGAGAGGATCCATCCGAGATCCTTTTGGGCGCTGAGGTTCTCGAGGTCGTCCAGGGTAAGGGTGGCGTCCAAGCTACGAAGGTTTGCCGCGCACAGGCGTCCTGCTTCTTCGTAACACTTCACCGCCGTGTATACCTCGGCCAAACTCTTGCGTGCGCGAAGGGTTTTGGCGTCGTCGGCACCCCGGAGATGCTCACAATCGCGCAACAATGCCTCGAACAGAACGATCGCCTCGCCATACCGCTCCGCCCACCTGTACACCGAGGCAAGGTATTGGCGGGTGTTGAGGGTTCTGTCGTCGTCCGCACCGCGGATCCGCGTACAGTCGCGCACCAGCGCCTCGTACTGCGCGATCGCCTCGTCGTAGTGGTCGGCCATACTATGCACCGCGGCAAGGTCTTCCCGAGCGAGTAGCGTCTCGTCGTGGTCTGGGCCGTAGAGCCGCTCGACGTCGCGAACATTGGCCTCATACAATCTGGCGGCCTCATCGTAGCGATCGTCATCTGTATAGGATTCGGCAAGCTCGCGACGTTCTTCCAGAACTGCGAGATCATCGACGGGACCGAGCTCAGGCAGATTGCCGCTGGACTCGCCGGTGCTGTCTTGTTCCACGATCCGTTCTCCCGCCAGGCTCTCGAGTCAGAGTAGTGCCGCAGCAGCCCACAGATCTCCGTTTCTGTGCCTTGTCCAGCAAAGCGCCTGTGGAGTCCACCTCGTTACGCGTAGAAGTACTGGCAATCCGCCTAGGGTGGGCCGCGTGACCTACGAGTTCGCCACTACGCGGCCGCCGGGCTGACGTTCGCGCAGGCCGACGCCGCGCTCACACCGATCATGCCGCGGGTCCGGCGGTTCGTCTCGACGGCATCGGCAGGCTTCGGCGAGGGCGCACAGGACCCGATGGGCAGCTACGACGACGACGCCTACTGCTATGGCGTCGACGCGTCCTGCTTCGTCAAACGGACGGCGATGAACCGCTGGTTCAGCAGATCTGGTTCGGGGCCGACACCGACGACCCCGCGCGCCTCGACCGGCTCCGGCAGGCGATCATCGCCGTCGACCACCTCGTCCCGTCAGTCATCGCCGACTACTGGCTCGACTGCGCCGGCTCCATCGCCGACGGCGAGTTCCTCGACCGCTACATGCGGATGCTCGTCCAGGAAGACGAGGACTAAGCGCCAACGGCTACCAGGTGGTTCAGCCCAGCGCCGTACCGGCAGACTGCGCAGGTGATCGACGAGACCTCAGTAGACGAACTCATCCTAGCCGAGAAAATTCTCCTGGCGCTCCAAGTGCGTTGCCGATGACGAGATGACTTCAGCCCGTGCGGTTCTCCCTGATAGCGGAGAGGCTAGCTCGGTGACGTACCCGACGGGGCGGGCCTTGTGAATCGGATGCCATTGAACGTATGGGTGCAGCACGCACACTGAGGGTCCAGACTCGATGCATTGATATCCGGATTCACAATTTGCAGCGTTCCATCGGAGGCGACGTACAACCCGCTGTAATAGGTCGACTCACCGATCCGCACGTAATCTCGCCGGTCGGGTTCCTGCACCGCTACGAGCCAGAAAATCGGTTCACTCTGATCGAGCCTGGACTTGGCCTCGGCGAATGTCGCCTCCCAGTCTGAGCCGACACGCGAGAGCAGGAAACGGAAAAGTGGCGTGTAGTCACGCCCCCGACCTTTCGCCCGCCCCATACCCTCCTGCGTCACATCGGATTTCACAGTCCGCTTGGTGTTGCGCCGATGCCGGTACTCCCCACCGCGCGGACGAACGCCCCACGTGGTGGTGTTGTCCTTCCGGTACAGCGGCGGCTTATCCACATGCCGAGCCTATGCCACCTGCGAAAGCCGACAGGGCAGCCGTGCGGCACGAGAAGGAGCAGGACTGCATCGACGAATACGTCATCCCCTGGATCGAGTACAACCTGGACGCGGAGTGACCTCGTACCCCCATGACAACGCACTCAACTCGGAGCTGGGTGTCGCGGCGTAAGTCACTGTGCCGCCCCCGCTTTCGGGGGCAAGCCTTTCGAGGTCTGTCGGGCAGAGCGGCTATCTCGGTAGCTTCGCTGCGATGGCCGACCCCCGGCCGCCCGAAAGGAACTGTGATGCGCAACAAGGTTCGTGTCGGCCTACTCGCCGGTGTACTTCTGATGGCGCCCTTGGCGACCGCGATCCCGGCCTCCGCCGCCGGACTGCCGCTGCAGTCCACCGAACAGGCCGGGCAGGCGGATCCGGCGGATCAGGTGGCCTCCCCGGGCTGCCCCGGTGGCGCGCCGCAGTGGAGCTGCCTGCTGGAATCGCTGTCCGCCAGCGGCTCCAAGGGCAAGTAGCATCCGTCCTCAGAATGGGCCGTTGTGGTGGACGAAGGAGACGGGAATTTCGTTGATCACGTCCCAGTGCTCGACGATCTTGTCGTCAGGGATTCGGAACAGGTCGTAGAAGGCAGTCGGTTTGCCTGCGAGGCTGCCCTCGGACTGGGTCAGCACGAACTCACCATCGGCCACTACCCGGTGCAGGGTGTCGTAGGTCATCACGATGCCCTTTTCGGCCCACTGGGCCAGCAGTGCAGCGAAACCGTCGGGCCCGTCGCCGGCTAGCGGGTTGTGCTGGTAGTACTGCTCGGTGCTGATGTAGTCGGTGATCGCCTCGGTGTGCCCGCCGATGAGTACCGTCTCGACGAAACCGGCCGCGATCTGACGGCTGCGCTCGCTCAGCTCGGGGTGGGTGACCTCGGTGGGGCCGTCTACCTGACTGCGCCCGCTGACAGTGTGCTCGACGACCGGAGTCAGCACATCCCAGTGCTCGGCGAGCTTGCCCTCGTGCACCCGGAAGATATCGAAGGCGACCAGCGATACCCCTGGCCGGAAACCGTGGTAGACGCCATGTAAAGCCACCAGGTCACCGTCGACCAGCACACGGACGACGTCGTAGTGCGTTTCCGCGGAAAGCCCGGCGATGAAGCCGCGCAGGCTTTCGGCACCGTCGGCGGCCCGGAAGTTGTGTTGGATGTAGTCGGGGGCAATCCAGCGATCAACGGCGGATGCGTCCCGGTCCCCGAACAGTTCGGTCATGGCGAGCAGAACCGTTGCCTTGTTACCCATACCGCCGCTCACACGGATCTCCTCAGGCTGCCGGGCGGGCCGGATGCCCGCCACGCGAGTTTCACGATGGCACCGGATCAGGGCTTCGACGCGATACAGCCGGGCGTGTTCCTCATTAAAAATCACCCCGCGCAGCAGCATTCGCGAATGTGCGCTGAGGCGAGATACGGGCAGCCGGAGCTCGAACCCGTTCGCTCATCCCGGGTCGTTCCCGGTCGCCGGCATCCGGATTCCCCCGGGGCCGTACTCGGCTGTGTATGGAATCGCCGACCGTTTCGACGGGCAGCAGATGGCAGCGTTCCGGTTTGCGATGCCACAGCCGGGCAAGCACGTCTCGTGCCGGGACGAGACTGTTGTCAGTTGACGACCTGGGCGCCGGGGATGGCGTTGGTGATTTCCGCGACGTACTTCTCGGTGCTGGGGAGTGCGGGCAGCGTCTTGCTGTGCTCGCTGCCCTTCGTGGTCCGGGTGGCACGCGGGCACTCGAAGGTGTTGGGCACGAATTCTAGTTCGGCGTATTGCTTGCCGGTCTTCAGCTCGAACACCAGCACCGTGATCGTCGAACGGACGACCGGTAGGTCGATGGAGGATGGCTCGTCGAAGTGACAGATGCCGATTGTCTGGCCGCCGTCGGAGACATCATGATGGGCGCACGCGATGAGCTGCAGGGTTTGCAGGTTCGCAGTTTGGCGGGTGCCGGTTGAAAAGTATGGCTGGTAGGAGTAGTCGAGGTAGTCGTTTCCGCGTCCGTTGGTCAGGTGATCGGTGACGAACAAAGCGATCGGGTGCGTCGATCCTGCTACGGCGGCGGCGTCGGGATAATACGCGCGTTGTGCACCGGAATACGAACCTTCGATACAGGCATGGCGCAGTTCACGCGGTGTATTGGGGAGCCCACGCGATTCGGTTCGACTGCAGCCACTGACCACAAGAAGAACAGATCCGGTCACCACGACCGCGGTGGTCGTGCGAAGAAGTCGCTTCTGCATGACCCAGTATCTCGTCGGCAATGGCCTTGAGATTGCAAAACCGCTGCGGCGGCCGAACATTCGGATTGGTCGGCCGGATGCCGACCACTACAAGCAGTCTCATGCCAGAAGGTTGCCGAGACACCAAATCGGTTGCGCCCCAAGGATAAACGATCGCCCGCGCAGCGGCAATTGCGGATGTTTACCGGACACAAAGCTTCCACACGACAACCGCAGGGCCGCCATAGTGGATGGTTATGGTCTGACACCATGACCAAGAACCGGCCGTTGTTGCCTGCAGTGATCTACATCGTCGGCTCGGTCTTCATTGGACCGGCGATCGCCATGGCCGGATATGTGATCACCCCGGCCAACGGCGACTACTGCGATGTGAGCCCGCACGGCAGCTCCGGGCAGCGAGACCGGGATTACGAGCTACTCGAGGGCATCCAGGTCACGGGTTCGATAATCATGCTCGCGGTCGGATTGTTCCTGCTGATGTATCTGTGGGCGAATCACCGCCGCATCAACTCGTTATCACTCGTGCTGACCAGCACGGGGATCCTCGTCATGGTGGCCGGGTATCTCCTCGTTCTCATCGCAGGCACGGCCGCGAACACAAGCTGCTGACGACCAGCGCGAGGGCCCCGGCCCATGCCCGGACATCGGATCAGCCCATACCCGCTCATCGGCGTGAGGGTGTGTTCGGCCAGAGCCAAATCCACTGGCCGCGTTGATCTTTCGAGATACCCCACTGGCCCTTTCTGTCAGCACGAGAAGCGCCGGCGCGGGACGTCTACTGTTGGCTGCATCAGCGCAGGGCCAGGGTTGCGCTGCCGATGAGTACGGAGCGGGCCGATCGAAAGGGGGAACAATGCGAGTTGTGACAGCTTTGAGCGTTGTCGCGATTGCGATGGTCAGTGGCTGTTCGAAAAGTCCCGGGCAATCGCCGGGCAGCCCGGAGCGGGCTGTGCGCGACCACATCGAGGCCGCCGCCGCGGGCGACGTCGCGACACTGCGCCGCCTCGCTTGCGGCAGCCTGGCAGAGCAAATGGCTGTCCGGAGCGACGAGCAGGTCCGGACAGCCTTCGACCGGTTCTATGAACCAAAGCCCGACAAGTTCACCGCGTCGGCTGCCGCCGGGGATTCGGTCAGCGTGCTCGGGTTCTACACCGGTATCACGGATCTGGAGATTGCCTTCGTAACCGAGCAGCACGGCGGATGGCAGGTGTGTGAAGTCCGCAGGGGCAATGGGGTCTTCGGCCCACTGCCCGGCCCCTTCGAGTGACGATTCGACCACCTCGAACTGCGCGCTCATGGTGCGTTCGCCGGGCGCGCCCAGCGGCATGAGCGGATGTTCTCGCTAGGACCAGCGAATTCCGGTTTGCGGCAGCGGTCCAACCTTCGTAACAACGGCTAGTCGGCAGTTCGATCCGAATTCCACGGTGGTAGTCGGGTGAAGTTCGGACCGTACTTCAGGTTCATCGGCGGGTACCAGACACCTGGCCATACCGGAACTCCGAGTGCCCGAAGATTCACCGGCAGGTTTTCGTCAACCACGATGTCCGGGGTGATGCGGCGCACCGGGGGTAACTCGGCGCCGTCGGTGATCAGGTCCGCCACCATTTCCAGACAGTGCTGCTCGTCGTATCCGGTGACGCCGGCATACGGCGCGAGCCACCAGAGGGTCCGCTGGTAGCCCCGCTCGAACTCGATCCAGAATCGCCGCATCGCCGGCATGTACGGCCCTTCGTCGTCGCCAAACCCATGAACGGTATCAACGCTCGTTCGACGCCCACCACTCGATAATTGGCATGTGCGTGCGGTGGGAAGCCGTGCCAGCCAACCAATCCGTGCCCCGAAGACTTGGGGCGATCTCGAGTCCATGCGCTGCGGTATCTTCCATGCGATCGCCGCACCTTGGTCGGCGCGCAGAGGAAGCACGCCACATGTTCAACAAATTCTTTGCGGCCGCCGCGCTCTCGGTGACCGCCGCTGCTGTTCTTGCGGCACCGCCCGCCGACGCCGACCCGGTCAACTGGGGCGCCGGTTCCCTCAGCGTGTGGGGCAACGTCTACGCGTTTTCGGTCAACCACCCGACGGAAGCCGACGCCATTCGAGCCGCCGACCGAGCGTGCAAGGGGCAAGGCATCATCGACTGCCGGATGATGGTGACGTTCGCGAACGGCTGCGGTGCAGTCGTGACGAGTCCGCTCGCGATCGTCGCAGGGTTCCCGATCGTGGGCTTCGGTAAGGGGGCGACCCCGGGGGAGGCATACGCAGACGCCACCCGCAACCTCCCCACCGGCACCGGAAGCGTCGGCTCGTTCAATCGCGAACATGCCTGCACCCAGCCTTGATCTAGTTCCAGCACGGTTCTCGGCAAGAGCGGATACTCGTGCGCTGAGGTGCTGTCGCGGTGTGATCCACTCCTGGCCGGTTCGAACAGCGCGGCACGCGGCATGAGGGTGCGTTTCTCAGCACCACGCCCCGGCGGAACATCGAATCTAGGCTCGACAGGTGAACGTCGTGCTCGAAACCGCGCCCTACACCACCGAATGCATCACATGCCGGTCGCTGATCGAAGTCACGGTCACCGAGGTGCTCACGGCCGGCACCCATGAATGGGACATCGCAGGCGACTGCCCAGAGTGCGGAGCCTGCTGGCACGAATGCAGCTACCCGACACCGCTGCCCGGGATGCGCGCAGCGATCTTGGCTGCTAACGGCCCGACCGATCTTCATCTCGCCGCGGGTAGCGCCACGCCGGCGACAGAGATGCGGGCTCTTCGAAAGGTCAAAGCGCTGTCGCTCACCGAAGCCCGCGCGATGGCAGAGGAGCTCCGCAGCAGAGGGCTCAGTGGAACTCGGGTCGAAATGGAGGTTCTAGCCATTGCGCTTCGCGCAGCGGGTGTGCTCGTCACGACCCAGTCCTCCGGCGCGGTTTGAGCAGTCGCATATCGGCATGAGCGCGCACTGCCTGCGGGTCGGGAGTCACTCAGCCCGTTGATCTTCCACGCGCCCGCTCTGGCCGGCTCGAAACGCGCGGGTCGCGGCAGATCAGTGCGTTCAAGAGGCTTAAGGGAGTCCGCAACCTTCTGCGGACTCCCTCCGGACTCGGCCCGACTCGAACGGGCAGCTACCCTCTCCACACGGCGGGCGCGATCAACCAAAGCCAGCGCGCCTTAGGCGAGACAGCGACGACAGTAATACTCGTCGACGTCGAGCTCGGTACCTGTCGAGGCCAGAAATTCGAGGACCGGCCGAGGCAGATGCCATCCCAGCGGGCGAGGCCACTCTCTGACCCTGTCGAAAGGTGTGCCAGCGGGGGCGTAATGGACTCCGTCGGGATCGTGAAAGTAGCGCACGATCTGCAGCACTGAATCGATGTCAGGGTCCGCGGCCAACGCCAGTAACTGGGTGCGCGCCGGCGCGAGCCTGTCAATCAAGCATTGAATCTGATCATCGACCGCCTCGTTGGTCTCCTCGATGATCTTCCAGATATGCCAGCCCCTCAGCCGGCCTCGTCGACCGAGGCTTCCCTTGACCTCGAACTCATCAGGCTCGACAAGCAGACGTGCAGTCAACTCGACCGGGGACAGTGTGGTGCTTTGCAGTTTGAAATAAGAGTACTGACGGACCTTCATCACTGCGGAATTTCACCACGGCACACCCTACACATCAGCATCTGCTGACAGTTGCCCGCGCGGGTGGCGCTTTTCGAGTTCGGTGAGCCGATCCAGCGTCGCAGCGCAGTCGATGTCGAGTTCGGTCAGGAGTTGGTTCACCGGGTCCGGTGGCTGTAGTGACAGCAGTGCACGCAGTAAATGGTTCGGTGCTTGATGTCTGGTCTTGATTCCGGTGGCGTCGACAGCAACGCCTAGCGCGGCCCATGCGTTCGAGCTGAAACTGTTGCGGCCCAGGTGTATCCGCCGCGACCGAAGGTTGGAGGCTTCGATTCCGTGGAGATCGAGTCCGAGACCGAGGGCGGCCAACGCGGTGTGGTCGAGGACATCGAGGGCCGTTCGGGCCTGCTCTCGACTCACCGCGAGCGCGTGAGCGGGTACGGACTCGGGCTCACTCAGCAACCCCAGCAGCAAGTGGTCGGTACCCACCCGCGTCGAGCCCTGCTCGGCCGCCTCGCGCAGGGCGGCGTCGAGCACCGCGCCCAGGCGAGTGGACTTGGCAATCCGATCCCACATGTGCCTCTCACTTCCCGTGCTTAGTGTGTACCGACTGGCGCGTCACTCCGAGTGCGTCGCCGATCTGTTCCCAGGTCCAGCCCTGGGCGCGGGCCTGCGCGACAGCACCCGCCTCGACTCGTTCGGCCAGCCGATGCAGCGCCCCGACCGCGCGCAGGCTCACCGACGGGTCGGTCGAGCTCAGTCGCTTCGTGAGTTCGTCCGTCTCCACGCTGTCAGTTTCGTTTGACAGACTGCAATTGTCAAACAAAACTGACAGCGTGGGCGCCGCCGCCCACGCTGGATCACCCTGGGGAAGAAGTGATACCGATGGACACCGACGTGCTTGTGGTGGGCGCTGGCCCAACCGGCCTGATGCTCGCGGCCGAACTGTGCCTGGCCGGAGTGCGACCCCTGGTCGTAGAACGGCAACCGCAACCCCGCGACACCCCCAAAGCCAACGGGCTCGCCGGGCAGATCGTGCCCTTACTGCACTACCGCGGCCTCCTCGAACGATTCGCCGAGCACGCCTCCTACAGTGGCCCCGCGCCCGGATTCCCCTTCGGCGGAGTCGGTCTGGACTTCGCGCCGCTGACCGAATCGCCACTGCAGGTGCTGCTGATCCCGCAACCACGACTGGAGGAACTGCTCGCCGCCCGCGCCACCGAACTCGGCGCCGAGATCCGCCGCGGCCACGAGGTGCTCGAGTTCAGCCAAGACGACGCCGCCGTGACCGTCGACATCGACGGGCCCTACGGGCGGTATCGGGTGACCGCCGGATACCTGGTGGGCTGCGACGGCGGCAACAGCGAGATCCGCGACAAGGCCGGAATCCCGTTCCCCGGCAACACCTATCCGGAGGTGACCCGGCTCGGCCACGTCACGATGCCCGACACGGTCACCCTGCTCGACAGCGGCGACCTCGACGTCCCCGGCATCGGCATAATCCGTTCCGGATTCACTCGCACCGACCGCGGAGTCTTGGCCCTCGCCTCGTTCACCCCCGAGGTCCTGCTCGTCTCGGCCACCGAAGACGATCCCACGTCATCCGACTCCGACTCGCCCATAACCCTCACCGAACTGCGCGACAGCATCAGCCGGGTGCTCGGCACGGAAATCCCCTTGGGAGAACCGATCTGGCTCTCGCGCTTCCACGCCCAGGCCCGCCAAGCCGAAAGATACCGTGACCGAAGGGTATTCCTGGCCGGTGACGCGGCCCACCTGTTCCCAGCCGGCGGGGCCGCACTCAACATCGGCCTGCTCGACACCGCAAACCTGGCCTGGAAACTCGCCGCCGCCGTCCACGGCTGGGCACCCGACGGTCTACTGGACACCTACCATCGAGAACGCCATCTCGCGGGCGCGCGTGCTCTACTCCAGACCCGCGCCCAAGCAGCGCTGGCCCGCGGACACGACCCCGACGCCATCGCCTTGCGCGAACTGTTCCAGGATCTGCTCAACGACGAACAACCGCTGAAGCGTATCGGAGCACTACTTGCAAGCAGCGACCTCCACGCCCCGCTGCCCGGACCCGCCGATCACGCGCTCACCGGCGCCTTCACTCCCAACCTGCCCCTGCGCACCGAGTCCGGCACCACCAACATCGCCGAACTCATGCGCAACGGACGACCGCTGCTGCTGGACCTGAGCGACCGCGCAGATCTCCGTGCGACCGCCCGCGAATGGCGCCAACGCATCGACATCCACACCGCCACAACCGATCAACGCCCCGCCGACGCCCTGCTGATCCGCCCCGACGCCCACATCGCCTGGGCAGCAGATATCGACCAACCCACAGACACCACCATCGCCTCACTACATGCGACACTGACGCACTGGTTCGGCGACCCGACGGAACCGACAACAGGAATCGTCACTCAACCTGCATGAGCCGACCTGTCATCGGCATAGCGTTCGTTCGCGAGATCAACTAAGGGCCAGTCGAATCGCGCGCCCAGCGGCAGCAGAGGATGTCTGCGGTTACGGTCTTCCGAGCTCGATCCACCGCTCCTCCAGCAGATCCATACATTCGTGGATCCCAGGACATGGGTCGGACAAGTTCTCGCGTACGACGGGGTTCACGCGCTCGCCCCGACGACACGCCGGGATTCGCTCTCAGCGGCAGATGCGGACGTTCTGAGCGGGGCCGACTCCCATCCGTCGGCTGCCGCAGCGTGGTTGCTTCACTCAGCGGTGCGGACATTCCGGACAGTGCTCGCCCTACCCTCACCTAGGCTTCGGCAGTGCGAAACCTCTTCGACCCCAGCGTTCTCGGATGGCCACAACTGCGCGATTCACTGCACGTCTACGTCATTCCCGACCAAGACTTCGCGAGTACCGCGCAGCCGGCGATGGACGTGATCGCCCGATTCGACATCTGCGCGACGGTAGCCTCGCAGTGGCGCCACGCCACCATCACACGAATCCCATGGTGGCGCAACGAGGTCGACGAGCAAAGGCTTCTGCGATTCAGTCGCACTCTCGACGCGCTCGCCGCAGAAACTTCTGCCTTCACCCTCACTATGACCGGCCCAGTCGTCCATGAAAACAGTGTCGGCATGGACGCGCCCTCGGACGGGCAGTGGCAACGTTTGCTCGATGGCACCCGCTCTGCGGCGGAGCAGGTCTTCGGAGCCGAACGACCGCCGGCCGCTGCGCCGGATCGGCCGCACGTCTCGCTTGGCTACGGGATCATCGATGCCGACTCCGCAGCGCTCCAACTGGCCCTCGAGCCCATCGATATCGACGCAGAACTCACAGTCGATGCAATGCACTTCGTTGCAGTGCACCAAGATCCAACTGCCGGAACCTTCACTTGGGATCCCATCTCCATACATCGACTGCAATCTCCGCGCTGAAGCTTCCCCACGACTCGGGAAGGAAGGGACTGCGGCGGAAGAGATGGATTGACTACATCTTTCGTCCGAGACGCACATGCGTTGCCTTTCACTCCAACGACTGCGGCACCGAGCGCTCAGCGGCATGAGCGTGCGTTCCGAACTCGCCTCGCCACGAGGATGATCTTGACCGCTCGACATGCGAAACAGGCTGCACATCCGGCTCTACATGTCCGCGCGGGCGAGGGCCTCGGCTTCTATCGCGGCGATAAAGTCGGTGACGTCGGATCCGTAGATGCCCCAGCTGTTCACACCGCCGAGCTCGACGAGGCGAAGCACGCCGTCGGGGCCGACGCCGACATCGACGGTGACCATGGTGCAGCCGT